>CBDBEU010000005.1:0-2182813 GCA_965204565.1 Hyphomicrobiales bacterium | reverse complement strand
CATCAATCTGGCGACTTCATCACTGACGCCGGCATGGGAAGTTGCCAGGATCATCGCCTTGACCGGGCCAATGTTGGCCGGTGCGACCGAAATCTGGCGAAAGCCGAGCCCCAGAAGCGCCAGCGCCTCTAGCGGCCGGCCCGCCATTTCGCCGCACAGCGAGATTGGCACGCTGGCGCGTTCGCCAGCTTCCAGAATATGCCGTAAGGCGCGCAGCACCGGCACACTCAAGGGGTCGTATCGCTCGGCCAGAAGCGGATGGCCGCGATCGCTGGCAAACAGATATTGCAGCAGGTCATTGCTGCCGACGGCGGCGAAATCAACTTGCGACAGCAGCCGGTCGAGCTGCCATAAAAGCGCCGGCACCTCGATCATCACGCCTAGCGAAATATGCTCAGGCACTGCTCCCCCACGATCCTTGAGCACCTTCAGTTCGTGCTCGACATGGCTTCGGGCTTCGACGAACTCGCTGATTTCGGCGACCAGCGGAAACATCAAGCGCAAATGACGTCCGGCGGCGGCGTGGATCAAGGCGCGCAGTTGCAGACGCAACAGGCCGGGGCGGGTCAGCGCAAAGCGCAGCGCGCGCCAGCCCAGCGCCGGATTGTCCTCCTTGGAGCGCTGCATAAAGGGCACCACCTTGTCGGACCCGATATCGAGCGAGCGAAACACCACGGACCGGTCGCCAGCGGCATCGAGGACAGCGCGGTAATGGCGTTCCTGCTCGGCCAGGCGCGGAAATTTCGAGGCGATCATGAATTGCAGCTCGGTGCGGAACAGGCCGATGCCGGAAGCGCCGGAATCGTCAAGATGCGGCAGATCGACAAGCAAGCCGGCATTGATGCCAAGCTCAATCGGCACACCGTCGTTGGTCGTGGTGGGGACATCTCGCAGCTTGGCATATTGCGCCTGACGGCGGGCGCGGAAACGTACCTTGTCCTGATAGGCGGCCTCGATATCGGCGGTCGGGCGGATATGCACATCGCCGACCTCGCCATCGACGATCACCGCATCGCCCTGATCGACAAGCTCGGCGATGCCGTCAAATCCGCCAACCGCGGGCAGCCCCAATGCGCGCGCCACAATAGTCACATGGGATGTGGGAGAAGTCTCCTCGATGATCAGGCCACGAACCTTGGTGTGTTCATAATCGAGAACTTCGGCCGGTCCCATATTGCGGGCGATGAGGATGGCATTGTCGACCAGTTCATCGGTCGAGACAGTCTCGCCGCGCCCGGTGAGGTGGCGGAGCAAACGGCGTGCCAGATCGTCAAGATCATGCAGGCGCTCGCGCAAATATGGGTCGGTCTGGCGCAACATGCGTGCACGCGCTTCTGACTGCACCCGCTGCACCGCTGCCTCGGCGGTCAGCCCCTTTTCGACCGCCTCGGTGAGGCTGCGGGCCCAGCCGCGATCCTGGGCGAACATGCGGTAGGCCTCCAGCACATCGCGGTGCTCGCCGCCGCGCGCCATCTCGGGCGAGCCCAGCATGCGGTCGATCGACTGGCGCAAGTCCTCAAGCGCGCGCTCCAGCCTTAGGCGTTCGCTCTCAATGTCCTCGGCAATGATCTGTTCGACCGCGACGCGTGGCTCGTGCAGCACCGCGCGGCCGAGCGCAATTCCGTCCGACAATACCGCGCCGCGCGCGGAATAGGCATGGACGTGGCGTGGATCGGTCTCGCACACCGCGGCGAACTCGCCTAGATCACCGGTTGCTACCATCTCTGCAATGACCATGGCGATGGTCTCCAAAGCTTCCACTTCCTCGTCTTCATAGTCGCGAGGGGCGGACGTTCTGGACCACGAGTACGCCGAGTGTGTGACCGGAGCGCAAAACTGGCACGCCGAGAAAGCTGTGATAAGTCTCCTCGCCGGTTTCAGGCCGGTAGGCGAACCGGGGATGGGACTGGGCATCGGAGATGGCGAGTGACTGGGCCTCCTCGGCAATCAGGGCCGACCAGCCCTTCACCCACCTGCAGGATGGTATCGTGGACGGCCGACTTGTTGAGGCCTTCAGTGGCGAACAGCTCAAGACGCTCGCCAGTTCGGGCGACATAGATCGAACACACTTCCGCCACCATGTTGGAAGCGATCAGCGTGGTGATCCTGTCGAGCCGCACCTCGGCGCTCTGCGGGCCCGCCATGAGCTCGCGCAATCGGCGCAACAAGGAACGCGGACCCGCAGTGTCCACCGTCATGCCGCATTCTCCGTTACCAGACCGGGCTTTGCCGAGTGACGCGCGCCTGGCTCCCCCAGCGCGTCAATCCCAAGCCATTTTCTTAATGCGCGTCGAGACCATAGGCCGTGTGCAGCGCCCTGACCGCAAGTTCGGCATAGGCGGCCTCAATCAGTACCGATACCTTGATCTCCGACGTGGTGATCGCCTGTATGTTGATGCCACGTTCGGCCAATGTGTGAAACATCTGGGCGGCGACACCAGCGTGACTGCGCATGCCAATGCCGATAATCGAGACCTTGACGACGTCGGTCGACCCCGCCAGCCGCTCATAGCCGATGACTTCACGCGCCTTTTCGATGGTGGCCAGCGCGCGATCAAGATCGGCCTTGGGCACGGTGAATGTGAGGTCAGTATACTTGCCGTCGTCGGACACATTCTGGACGATCATGTCGACATTGATGCCGGCTTCGGCCAACGGGCCGAAAACGGCCGCTGCAACTCCGGGTTTGTCGGCAACCCGCAGCAACGTCACCTTGGCTTCGTCGCGGGCATAGGCAATGCCACTGACAATCTGTTGTTCCACAATCTCGTCCTCATCGCATACCAGGGTTCCGATCCCGCCATCGAGGGCAGGAATGTCCGAAGCCAGGGCATCGGGTTGATCGAACGTGGAGCGCACGCGCAAGCGCACACCTTGGGTCATTGCCAGTTCGACCGAGCGGGTCTGAAGAACCTTGGCCCCAAGGGAGGCCATCTCCAGCATTTCCTCATAAGAGATCCTGTCAAGCCTGTGCGCTTCGGGCACAATGCGCGGATCGGTGGTGTAAACGCCATCGACATCGGTGTAGATGTCGCAGCAGGCGGCATTGAGCGCGGAGGCAATGGCAACGGCGCTGGTGTCGGAGCCGCCACGGCCGAGCGTGGTGACGCGGCCATCGGAGCTGATACCCTGAAAGCCGCAGATCACCGCAACATGGCCGAGGGCAAAGCGCTCATCGAGCGCTGCGGTATCTATTCCCAGAATGCGGGCCGCGCCATGAGCATCAGAGGTGTTGAGCGCGATCTGCCAGCCCTGCCAGGAGCGCGCCTGCATGCCCAGCGACTGCAGGATGGTGGCGATCATGGCGGCGCTGACCTGCTCGCCGGTGGCGACAATCGCGTCATATTCGCGCGCGTCGTGCATCGGCGCGGCGGAACGGGCGAGTTCTGCTAGGCGGTCGGTCTCGCCGCCCATGGCCGAAACCACGACGGCGACCTCATGGCCGGCATCGTGTTCCCACTTGATGTGACGGGCGGCGTGTTGCATGCGCTCGATGTCACCAAGCGAGGTCCCGCCGAATTTCATTACAAGCCGTGCCACGCCGGTTTTCTCCAAAACGCGCAAGCTGAAAGGTTGCAGATTGGCGTTGGCCCGTATTACGTCGGCAGCGCGGCGTCAAGGACGGCGCCAAATTGGCTTAAAGCCCACATTTCCCAAGTAACGTGACGTTTTCGCGCCTCCGACAGCCGATAACATGTTATGTTTCAGCATGTTGTGTGGGCTGTAGGGTGCGGCTGGAATGCCATGGCTCGAAGATCGGTTCCGACGGTGGCCCGTTGCTGTTCCGGGAGTTGGATGAGACCCCGGGATTGCACGGTATTGCCGGCCGTCGATCCGGTGGTGCGGCAGGTGGTCGGAGGGCGTGGCGTTGATGCCGAGGCTGCGTCTGCAGGCCGGATGAGTCGGTTCGAGACCGAGGTGCCGGCGGCCGCCGACAATCGCGGTGCGCCGGTGGACGTATCCAGTTAATGGATCGATCGGGCTCACGCTGCGACGGCGCCCGAATGGATCACACCGGACATGGACGGTTCGGTCGGCCCGCCCCATGGCGCACAGGAAGGCACCGCCTGGAACGGGCATCGGCTGCATGTGCCATCACCCCTTGTTCGTCCTTAACCGGTTTGGCCGCCTCGAACGCCGTTTTTGCACCCCGGCAATGTTCACAGCGCCGATGTGCTCAAGCCGGTGTTGGCGCGATATGCGGATCGTGAGCTGATGCGGCTCTTCCGGGCCGATGCCGCTTTTGCCGTCCCGGAGCTCTACAAGACGCCGGGGGCGGAAGGCTGTTCCTGCGCCATCCGGCCTGGGAAGACCGCTGTTCCGGAAAGCAGGATTGCGCCTGTGCTCAAGCGCCCCGCGGGTCGCCCGCCGACCCATATGCGGCGCATCTGCGGCGACTTCGCGTATCAGGCCGCGTCACGGGGCAAACCGTCATGGGACAAATCATGGCGGGTCGTCGCCAGGATCGAACGGCATCCGGGTGACTTGCTTCCCGAAGATCGGCTTTGTCGTCACCAACCCGCCGATGGAGCCGGACCGGATCATTCGGTTCTACAACCAGCGCGGCACCGGCGAACAGCATGTCGAGGAAGGAAGGAAGGCGGTCAATCGGACGCGTCTTTCCTGCAAGGGCATGGCGCGGAACGAGGTGCGGCTTCAGCTTCATGCATCGGCCCGCAATCCCGGTGTCTTCCTGCAGGGCGCCGACCTACCGGAGGAGACGGCCGACCGGTCGCTGACCGGCCTGCGGACCCGCCTCATCAGGATCGGAGCGCGGGTCGTTCGCCACGCCCGAGCCGTCACGTTCCAACCGGCCGAGGCGGCTGTCGGCGGCGCTCTGTTCACCCGCATCCTTGCGGCCATCCAACGGCTCCGTGCGCCACCGCTACCTGCATGACGGTGTCGGCGATCAAACCCGGCGAAAGCGGCTCGACGGGTCTGACCCGACGGGTGCCGGTCAGATCGAATTCCAGTTCAAGCCCGTTGCAGCGTCCATAAATCGCGCCCGGTTCACCAACCGGATGCCCGAACCATGACACAGCCCGCCCAGGAGGCTTGATCCGTACGCAAAACAGCGGCAGCATGGTCGAAACAGCGTTCTAATCGGGGAATGCCGGCTAAATCAAGTGAGACATGACTTAAAATGAGCGTACAGGCGGCAGGCGGCGGTGAAGGTATTCAGCGCGGCATACTGGGCGCGTCACTAACAGGCCTTGCGGTGCTCGTGGTGCTGTCTGCCCAGGCCGGCTCCAACCGCACTGCCATTGCCGGGGTGATTGGCGCCTTCGCCGGCATCGCCCTCTACCATGCAAGTTTCGGGTTCACCTCCGCCTGGCGGCGCATCGTGACCGAAAGGCGCGGTGCGGGCCTGCGCGCTCAAATGATCCTGATCGCGGCGACCGCCCTTGTCTCTTTCCCGCTGATCGCCTTTGGCAGCGACATCGGCATTTCCGCGCGCGGCTTTATTCTGCCGTTCGGTGTCAGCGCTGCTTTCGGGGCAGCTTTGTTCGGCGCCGGCATGCAGCTTGGCAGCGGTTGCGGCTCGGGCACGCTCTATACCGCTGGCGGCGGCAGTTCGCGGATGATGGTAACGCTGGCGGCATTCATTGCCGGGTCGGTGATTGCCACCAAGCATTTTCACCATTGGCACGGATTACCGTCCCTGGCGCCGACTTCGCTGATCAAGACCATGGGCGCCGGAGGCGGGCTGTTGCTGACGCTGGCGATCCTGAGTGTCATTGTCTGGGCCTCGGTGCTGATCGAAAAGCAACGCCATGGCGCGCTGGACAGTCCCAAGCGGACCGATTCCTGGTTGCAGGGTCCGTGGTCACCGGTGATTGGCGCGCTGGCGCTGGCATTGGTTGGAATTGCCACACTTGCCATTGTCGGCCGGCCCTGGGGGATCACTGCCGGTTTTGCGCTTTGGGGGGCAAAGATCATCCATGCCGCCGGCGTGCCGGTAACCGAGTGGCCCTATTGGCGAAACCGGGCCCTGGCGATCGATCGCTCGGTGTTTGCGCATGCAACATCGGTGATGAATTTCGGCTTGATGCTGGGCGCCATGGCGGCTGCCGCGCTGGCCGGGCGTTACCGGCCGCAGAGGCGGCTCAGCCGGCGCGATCTTACCACCGCAATCGTTGGCGGGCTGATGATGGGCTACGGCGCAAGGCTTGCCTTTGGCTGCAATATTGGCGGCTTTCTGGGGGGTGTGATTTCCGGCAGCTTACATGGCTGGGGATGGCTGGTGTTCGGCTTCATCGGTTCGCTGATCGGCACAAAGCTCAGGCAATGGGTAGGCATGGACCCGCCACCTGCAACCCCATCCGGTTAGTTTTCACTGCCCGGCATTTTCCCATCCAAGCGTATTGTGTTCCTCGCCTTCGCATTTTTGCTTGTCGCACCGCAGGTCCATGCCGAAGGTATCGGCGAGCGGCCGGGCTGGGTCGTGATCGAGCCCGAGCACACCTAGATAAAGGGCTAGTGGAAAGCCTCAGCAAGGCGAACAAGATGGGACTGGTAAACTGGGCCAGCGCATCGACCGGAGCCGTGCGCCAGAAGATCAAGATTCCGGGCAATCAGGTGATCGGGGTTTATAGCAATGATAATGCCCGGCGCATGCTGGAAGCGAGCCTTGCTGCCGGTATCGAAGCGCCGATCCGCTATTATCTGACCGAGAATGCCGACGGCACGTCGACGCTTACCCATCGCACGCCGAGTGCGGTGTTCGAGCCATACTTCGACGAGGGCGGCGAAGCGCTGAAGACATTGGCATCGGAACTCGACGAGGTGTTCGCCACCATCGCCGATCAGACAGCAAACGGCAGCTGAGACCAGCGATATCCGCCTCCCCTGTTCTTACCCTTGACTCAGAGCCGGTTGACGCCCTTTTTTGGGGCCGACAACACCTTCATCTCGCGCTTCATGAGTCTGGGGATCAATCAACATGTCCATCGCCGAACAATATGCGGATTACGCCACCAATCTGAAATTCGAAGACTTGCCCGACGAGGTCGTGGCGCACGCCAAAAAACTGATCCTCGACATCATGGCCAACGATCTTGGCGGCCATGCGTGGATGGATTCAGGGCCGAAAATCGTCGCCGGTGTGCGCGCCCTCAACAAGGGGGGGACCGGTGCGACCGTGCTTTCTACCGGCGAGGCGATGGCGCCTGAATGGGCAACGCTTGCCAATGGCTCGATGTCGCACAGTCTCGACTATGACAATCATCATGCAGCCGGGGTCATTCACGCCGGATCGTCAGTGGTCAATGCAGCGCTGGCGGCGGGCGAGGAAAATCACTCAAGCGGCAAGGGGCTGATTACCGCGGTGGTCATCGGCTATGAGATCGCCTGCCGGCTGGCGCTTGGGCTGGGGCCGCATTCCTCGCATGAGATGGGCTTTCACCCGACCGGCACCTGCGCCACCTTTGCCAGTTCGGCGATCATCGGACGCCTGCGCGGATCGAGCGCGGATGCGATCGTCAATGCCATGGGGCTCAATGGCTCACAGGCCGCCGGCTCGATGCAATATGTGCTCAATGGCGCCTGGAACAAGCGGTGTCATCCGGGCCTTGCCACCCATTCAAGCTTCATCGCTGCAACCCTGGCAGATGCCGGTTTTGTCGGCGCTGCGGATGTGTTCGAAGGCGAGCAGGGCTTCTTCCAGGGCTATGCGCTGCGTCCCAAGCCTGAAGACTCGATCAAGACGCTGGGCAAGAGCTACGAGACGCTGCTCAACGCCATCAAGCCGTTTGCGCTTTGCCGCTACACCCACCAGACGCTGGATCTGTTGATCGCGCTCACCAATGAGCGCGAAATCGATACCAAGGACGTCTCATCGATCGTCATCGACATGCCGACATACGGCGTGCAGCTGTGCGGCTCGCCGATCGAGGCCAAACGGGGCATCACGTCTCCGGTCGATGCCCAGTTCTCAGGCCCGTTCGCGGCGGCGCTGGCGCTGACCGAGAGGAAGGCTGGCATGGGCGATTTCAATGGCGTACTTGAGTGCGGCATCAGCGATGAATTCCAGCGTCTGATGAATGTCACCGAAGTTCACCAGGCTGACGATCTTGATGCCATCCATCCCGAATTCTGGCCCGGCAGGGTGACGATCACGATTGGCGGCGAGACCATTGAGCGCTATGGCAAGCATATGCGCGGCGAGAACGAACGGCCGATGTCGATTGAGGAAGTGCAGAACAAGTTCACCGAACTCAGCCCCAATCATGATGACGCGGCGCGTCAGGCGGTGTTTGCAGCGATCAACGACCTTGAGAACAGATCCGTCGATGATCTGGTCGGCCCGTTGCGCAAATAACAAACGAATGGCCGGGCGCGCCCCGGCACTATCAAGTCACTCGAGGAAGAGGAAAAGCCTATGTTCCGCATCGCTGAGGTTGATGCATTTGCCATAGCGGTGCCGCTGACCGCGCCGATCAAGATGTCCGGCATCACAATCGCAACCTGTGACAATCTGATCGTCAAGATCACCGATAGCGACGGCAAGGTCGGATGGGGCGAGGCCTGCTCCGCGCCGACCATGACCGGCGAGACCGCCGAGGGTCAGGTCGCCGCCGTCAAGTTCATGACGCCGCGGTTGGTCGGCACCGAAATCGAGGATGCCTCTCAGCTGCGCGATCTGATCGAGCCGATGATGTATGGCAATCACGGTGCCAAAACGGCGCTGGACGGGGCGCTGCACGACCTTATCGGCCAGCATTTGAACAAGCCGATGTATGAACTTCTCGGCGGCAAGCAGCGCGATCGCGCGCCGATGTTCTGGATGGTCGCCGGCGGGCCCGACGAGATGCAGATTGCGCGCAAGCGCCGCGATGAAGGCTATGTCGCATTCAAGGTCAAGGTCGGCATGCACGAGCCGTCGCACGATCTGGAGCGCTCGCGTACGGCGCGCTCGGTGGTCGGCGATGGCGTGCATGTCTCAGCCGATGCCAATCAGGGGTTTGCGCCCAAGGATGCGGTCGAATTCGCGCGCGGCGCCGGAGATGCCGGTCTTGATTTTTTCGAACAGCCGGTGATGGGGCACGACATCGCCTCGATGAAGGCCTGCGCCGATGTGTGCTCTGTGCCGATCGGCGCCGATGAAGGCATTCATTCAATCGAGGATATCCAGCGTCATTACGACGAGGGCGCGGCCATGGGCGGCAGCTTGAAGCTGATCAAGCTTGGCAGCGCCAATGAAGTGATGAATGCAGGCCGGCTGATGCAGAGCCTGTCGATGAGCGTCAATCTCGCCGGCAAGACCGCCGATTCTTCCATCGGCTCGGCTGCGATCTCACATCTGGCCGTGGCGCTGCCGACGCTCGATTGGGATGCCAGTGTGACCAACCAGTATCTGGCCGACGATGTGGTGGAAAACCCGATCGCGGTGATTGACGGACACATCATCACGCCGGACGGGCCGGGGCTTGGCATCAAGGTCGACGAGGACAAACTCGCCAAATATCGCCGCGCGGTGTGAAGTCACTAAAATCCCCGGCGATGACCGGTCCTGCCTGGATCATCGCTTGGGCAAACTGCACGGCATTGACAGGATACAGACATGGCTGAAGTAAATTCGGGCAACCGTCCGGTGGCATTGATCACTGGCGCGTCCTATGGAATTGGCGGGGCAAGCGCCGAAGCGCTGGCAGCCCAGGGCTACGATCTGGTGGTCACCGATCTTGATGCGGCAAGCCCGGCGGAGACCGTGCGCCAGGTCGAAGGTGCGGGCGGCAAGGCGCTGGCGCTGGAACTTGATGTGTGCGATGCCGCGAGCATCGAGCGTTGCTTGGATGAGGCCTCCGCGGCATTTGGCGGGATTGACGTGCTGATCAACAATGCTGGCAGGCCGTCGCCGCGTACACCAATCGTCGAGGTCTCACGCGAAGTGTGGGATGGGATCATGGCGGTCAATCTGACCGGCGCATTCTTCATGAGCCAGGCCTTTGCCAAACGACTGCTGGCCGACGGAAAGCCGGGCCTGATTATCTCGCTGGCCTCCACTTTCGGCATTATCGGGCTCGCCGGGGCTTCGATCTATGGCATCTCCAAGGCCGCCGTCAGCCACATGACTAAGATGATGGCGATCGAGTGGGCGCAGAACGGTATCCGCGCCAATGCGGTGGCGCCCGGCTCGACCCTCACCGAAACACGGATGCAAAACCAGATGGACCCGAAAATCGGCCCGGCAATGCGCGCGCGCGTGCCGCTCGACCGTTTTGCCGAGCCCGAAGAAGTCGCCGCCGCGATCGCCTATCTGGCAAGCCCAAGCGCCACCTACATTACCGGCCACACGCTGGTGATCGACGGCGGGCTTACGGTCGCATGATGAGCGCCGGGGGCGATTCGGTCAGGCTCGGCATTGTCGGGCTTGGCAATTGGGGCGGGCGATTGGCCCGCGCGCTCGGCCAGGTCGAAGGCGCGATGCTTGCTACCTGTTATGCTCGCACGCCGGAACGGCGCGCGGCGTTCGCCGCCAAACATGGCTGTGGCGAGGCGGCCTCGCTTGAAGCGCTTACCAACGATGGCTCAATAGACGGCATTATCGTGGCCACGCCTCACACCACCCATGTCGATCTAGTCATGCAGATTGCAAGCGCGGGCAAGCATGTCATGGTGGAAAAGCCGTTGGCGCTCAATCAGGCGGATGCGCAACTGTGCGTTGATGCCGCCAAGGCCGGCGGCGTGTTCCTGCAGGTTGCCCATTACCGGCGGCGGTTGACCGCGACGCGGGCCATCAAGGCGATGCTAGATGCCGGCAAAATCGGCCGTCTGCATTACATCGAGTCCGCCTTCAACCGTCCGTTCGGCCCCGATCCTAAGCGGCCATGGCGCGACCAAGACAGCGAAGCGCCGGCCGGCGCGATGACGGCGCTCGGCATCCACATGCTGGACAATCTGATCTATCTCGGCGGGCCGATCCGGCGGCTGGCGGCCCTCTCCACGGTGCTCGATCCTTCAACCCCGCTCGACGACATGACCTCGGTGCTGGTCGAGTTCGAAAGCGGCACCCATGGCACGATCGCGACCTCGCTGAGATTGCCCTATATCGCCATCACCGCAGCCCATGGCGACAAGGCCTCAGCGTGGAGCGAGGAAGACGGGGCACGATTCTTCACCCAGAAATGCGGCGAGGAGGAACGCAGCGAGCAAACCATCAAACCGGTTGATGGCGTGGTCGCCAACTTTGCCGCTTTTGCCCACTCGATCCGCACTGGCACCGAACCGGAGACCAATGGCGTGGAAGGTCTGAAAGTTGTGGCCGCGTTCGATGCAATCCAGCAATCAGCTGCCGCCGACGGCGCATTTGTCGAGCTCTAAAAGGGCAAAAACAGCCCGCTCACGCCCTATCATCGATAGTCACAAGCGCGCCAAGGCACACCTGCAAGGTTCGCGCCTTTGGCGACAAGGGTTATCTGGTCATCGCGCCCAATGGTGCGCCGCGTGCCGGCGATAATGTGCGTGGCTGGGTGGCAAGACCCAATGCAAGGGGGCGGCGCGACGGTCTGCCTTTCATTAGCACGGTGATGGAAGATGTCGCTGCCAAAGTGCCGCTGCAGCGCGACCAGGTGCTGGTGGCCAGGTTTTCATCGGGCGGGTCGATGACTTGGATGGTGGCCCGCTACCAGGGCCGGGACTTTGCCGGTTTCGTTTCGATTGCCGGCGCGCTGCGCCGGCCGGTACCCGACTGTGCGTGCCCGGGAGGGCCAGTCAGAATGCTGCATATTCATGGCTTTACCGACACAACCGTGCCGCTCGAAGGGCGCGGCATCCGCCAATGGCACTAGGGCGATGTGTTCGAATCGCTGTCGATCCTGAGACAGACCAATATTTGCGTCAGCAAACCGAGCAAGATCCTCAATGGGGAGACCTATGGTTGCCGCATCTGGCGGGGCCGTTGTGGCAGCGGCAAGGAGATCCAATTCTGCCTGCACGGCGGTGGCCACAAGGTCCCCAAGGGCTGGGCTGAACGGGCGCGCGAGTGGTTCGAAAGCGGCGCCGAAGGCAGTTAAGACCAATTGCCGGTTCATCGCCCAAACCAACCAATGAGGCTCTCAGACCTTGACCGTCGCAGGCGAAGTGCGCAGGTAAACGCCAAGAGCGGAATGCGGCCAACCGATCGTGATTTCTCCGCATTGCCAATTCGGTAGGCTGATCGGACACAAAACAGTTCTATGTTGGAAACGGATTTCGTAGCGCAAAAATTGTTCTTGCACCAAAACCCGCTGACCTGATTGATGGCGCAAGTTGCGTTGCACAAAACCTTCGCAATGGACATTTGTGTGATCCCTGCCTAACCAGCGCGCCGGGTTTTCGGGCGCGCATGCAGGACTTGAGGACCCAGTTTCATGACCATCGTCATCGACCATGACAACAAACCAGCCCGCCCATCAAAAAGGGCGGCCGCATCACGGCTAGCGACGGTGGTCCGGTTTGCCGGTGATTCCGGCGACGGGATCCAGCTTGCCGGTGTGCAATTCGCGCGCGCGGCGGCACGAGGCGGTGCCTGGCTTATGACGCTGCCGGAATATCCTGCCGAGATTCGCGCACCGGCGGGCACCACCTTCGGCGTGTCGGCCTACCAAATCCAGTTTGGCGCAGATCAGGTGCTGACCCCGGGCGATGAGGCCGACATACTGGTGGCACTCAACCCGGCAGCATTCATCACAAATATCGACTTTCTCAAGCGCGGCGGCACCGTGGTGGTCGACGAGGGCGCGTTCAACAAGCGCGGCTTCACCAAGGCCAAGATCAAAGCCGACCCGGTCGATGAGAGCACGGGTGCGCCCTATCGGGTGATCCGGGTCGATATCTCCAAGCGCACACTGGAATCGGTCGAGGTATTCGGCGTCGGCCGCAAGGACGCGATGCGGGCGCGCAATTTCTGGGCATTGGGTCTGGCCCTATGGCTGGCCGAACAGCCGACCGCTACCTGTGAAGAGTGGATTGCCGATCGTTTCGTCAAGGAACAAGCGATCGCGGACGCCAATACCGCGGCGTTGAAATCAGGTCATGCCTATGGCGAGACCATGGAGCTTGCCCTCGCACATCCGGCAGCGGAATTTGAAGGTTCAGCGCGCCCGGCCGCGGCGCGGATGATTTCAGGTACCGAGGCCATGGCGCTCGGCATCGCCGCCGTGGGGGCCCTGTCGGGCAGACCGGTGACCTATTGCTCCTATCCGATCACGCCGGCATCGGTGCTTCTTCATGCGCTGGCGCGCATGCCCGAAGGCATCACCACATTCCAGGCTGAAGACGAAATCGCAGCCGTCACGGCGGCGATCGGTGCGTCCTATGCCGGCACCATCGGCGTGACCGCCAGTTCCGGACCCGGGCTTGCGCTCAAGACCGAGGGGCTGGGGCTTGCCGTTGCGGCCGAGCTGCCGTTAATCGTGATCGACGTGCAGCGCGCGGGGCCCTCGACCGGCATGCCGACCAAGCCGGAGCAATCGGATCTCGACATGGCAATCCACGGGCGGCATGGCGAAGCGCCGGTCGCGGTGATGGCGCCGGCAAGTTGCGAGGACTGCTTCCAGATCATGATCGACGCAGCGCGCATTGCCACAAATGCGATGTCGCCGGTGATCGTGCTGTCGGACGCCTTTCTCGCCAATGCAGTGAGCGAATGGGTGCCGCCCGACCCTGACGGGCTTGAAAAAATCGTCGCAGTTGGCGTTGACGGATCGCCCGCCCGCAACTCCGACAGCCTGGCGCTGGGATGGATACCGCCTGGAACGCCGGGCGGTGAACGGCGCGTTGGCGGTATCGAAAAGGATGCGCAAAGCGGCAACATTTCCTACGACCCCGATAATCACGAGGCGATGGTGGCGCTGCGGGCGGAAAAACTTGTTCGCGCTGCGGCACTGGCCGACCAACCGACGCTGCATGACGGACCTGAGGATGGCGATCTTCTGGTGATCGGCTGGGGCTCAACTTTCGGACCCAATCGCCAGGCGGTGCGCAATCTGAGGTCACAGGGTCATGCGGTCGCCCATCTGCATATCCGTCATCTGTGGCCGCTGCCGGCAGAACTTGGAGACCTTCTGACACGCTATTGCCGTGTTGCTTGCGTGGAGCTCAATACCGGCCAGCTCACACGCATTCTGCGTGCCGAGACCCTGGTACCGGTTAAGGCTGTAACCCAGACCAATGGAAGGCCGTTCAGTGTTGATAGCGTTCAAGAGGCGCTTGGCGGGCTCCTCAATGGAGAGCGTACATGAATGCCGAAAATCTGAGTGCCAAGGATTTTGCATCGGCCGAGGAAGTGCGCTGGTGCCCGGGGTGTGGCGACTATGCGATCTTGAAAGCGGTGCGCGCAGCCCTGGCCGAGATCGGACGGCCGCCGCATGAGGTGGTGTTCGTTTCCGGCATCGGTTGTGCTGCGCGGTTTCCGTATTATCTGTCGACCTACGGCTTCCATACCATCCATGGCCGCGCACCGGCTGCGGCCACCGGGGTCAAACTTGCCAATCCGGAGCTTGATGTCTGGGTGGTCGGCGGCGATGGCGATTTCCTGTCGATCGGCGGCAACCATTTGATGCATGCGCTGCGGCGCAACGTCGATCTCAATCTGCTGTTGTTCAACAATGCGATTTACGGCCTGACCAAGGGCCAGTACTCGCCAACATCGCCGATCGGCACGCGCTCGCCGTCAAGTCCGTCGGGTTCGGTCGAGCCGCCGGTCAACGCGCTGAAACTGGCGCTCGGCGCCGGCGCTTCGTTTGTTGCCCGCTCGGTCGATGCGCAGCAGGATCATCTGCTAGGCATGCTGACCCGCGCGCATGGACATAAGGGCGCGTCACTGCTCGAAATCCTGCAGAACTGCATCATCTATCATGATGGCGCATTCGGGCCGGTATCGGAAAAGGCGCATGCGGCAGAGGCCAGCGTGCGCCTGACCGATGGTGAGCCCATGCTGTTCGGCAAGGAAAAAGAGCTCGGACTGGTGTTCGAAACTGATGCCGGACGATTCCGTGTGGCCAGGCCCGGTACAGATTGCAGTGCCGATTATATTGCGCGCCATGACGAGACCGATCTGACGCGCGCCACGGCATTGGCGGTGCTCGGAGAGGGCAAAGATGAGCCCACTGCACTCGGCGTCCTGTATGCCCGCAAGGCCAATGGTGAAACAGGCATGAGCGGTCTCAAGACGCCCGCACCGATGGGGCGCGATACGCTGGCCAAACTGCTCGGCGCTTGATTGTGAGCGTTTTCAGCACCTAGAGCGCTATCCGATCCGCCTCGATCAGATCGGCGCTCTGGCTTGTTGTTCTTGCCGCATCATCTGATCGATCCTCGCTTCGCTCCGGTCGGATGATGCTCTAGCCGGTGTTGAACAGGCTTTCCAGCGCCCGTGTCGTGCCTGGCCCCACCTGATCGTCAATGTGGCACTGCTATAGTAGCCCTCCTTACGCAACATGCGCTGCAGTTCGCGGCGGAACGGCACGCTCCATGCGGCAATGTTGTCGCGCATCTGATCGAGCGAAAACTCGTTGCCGTGCCTGATCGATTGATAAACCCGCATTTTCCATATGGCTCCATTGATTGATGTGATTGATCGTCGGTTCCGTTATAAGAAAACAATGTCTTGAGCGCATTTTGGGGCGCGGCATATGGCGAACCCGGCGGGTGAACCGGTTGACGGGCCTCTTTGGCTCGATTTCGATCGCCGCCTGAATCTCGAGTTCCACGGTTCCGGAATCACCACCGACGCCGGATGGCCGGCCTGCCGCGAGCTTGATGACACGCTCGGCTTGACGGACATGGCCGGCCATGAGCCTGTCGATCCGCGCACCGGCAAGAACGGCCGGCACGCGATGACGGGATTGTTTCGCCAATCCATCTTCGGCCGCCTCGGTGGCTATGAGGACGTAAACGACGCCGACCGCCCGGGATGCGATCCCGCGATGCGATGGATTGTCGGCGGGCGCGCCGTAGCCGGGCAGGCCGCGTGCGCCGGCCGGATGGAGCGATTGGAGACAGAGTTCCTTGCCGGTGACGATAACCTCCCCGCACCGGCCGCGATCTGTCGGGGCAATGGATTGACCGGGGGCACGCGCGGCATCCGCCCAGGGCCGTCGTGCTCGACATGGATTCCATGGAGATCAGGAAGGCACCGCCTGGAATGGGCACTTCGCCTGCACCCGCTGCCATCGGCTGTTTGTGTTCAACCGGTTCGGCGATCAGGAACGCAGCCGAGGGCGACCGGTATATGATCGGTCTCAAAGCCGACGCGATCCTTCGGCAAAGCATCGCCTGCCTTCCGACCCGACCCGTTGGCCGCCCACCCGATCACATGATCCGCACCCATGCGTGGCAATGTTGTCGACATGGCGGTCGGTATCATTATCGGTGGTTCTTTTGGAATCATCGTCCAATCATTGGTCAGTAACATTATTGTGCCAAGCGATGTCGACTTCTCGCAGTTGGACACCCTGAAGATCCCTGTCTGCTGCATGGAATCGGGTGACGAGAGCACATTTACGGCTGCGATGCGTGTCGGCCCTTTGCCTGGGTTGCGGTTCGGGATTTGGTTTCGCCGGGGCCGGGTTATGCCACGGCGCCTTTGTGCTCCCGGAACAGGAGCCGTTTCATGTTGAATGCGATGTTGGCCATGCCGATCCTGGCCCTCGCCCGGTCGAAGCCGATGGTGCGGACGAAGAGCCCCATTCGTGCCTTCATCCCGGCGAAGGGATGTTCGATCGCGGATCGGACCTTCGACCGTGCGGCATTGGCCCTCTCGTGATGCACGGGCATCGGCTTGCCGGGCGGGCGGCGGAAATGGACCTTCGAGGTCAGCCCGGCCCGGGCGATTTTCTTCTCGTTCTTCTGCGACCGATATGCCGTGTCCGCCCAGACAGTCGAGCCGGTGTGCAGTCAAGCCGGTGTTCGCCTGATCCGGAAGCCCGCCCGCTACGCGTCCGTCATGCCGGGCGGCGTCGGTGACGATCCATGTCCGGACGAAGCCGTGGCGCCGGTCGGCATCGATATGGGATTTGTAGCCGAACACCGGCGTGGCGATCCTTTTGCACCGGCTTCCAGGGATTGGCCTGCCAATCAGGCGGGATGCCCCCGCCCTTGACGATCTCCTTCCCGGCATCGGTCATGCGCCGGCGCGGGGCCGCCACGATGGTGGCATCGACGATCTGCCCGCCCATGGCGGGATATCCGGCGTCCTTAAGATGCGCGTCGAACCGGGCGAAGAGTTTCTCCACCGCGCCGGTCCGCGCCAGGGCTTCCCGGAACCGCCGGATGGTCGTCTCGTCCGGCGCCCGCGCGCCGTCATCGAGGCTGAGGAAACGGCCAAAGCTGCGCCGGTCCATGATTTGGAACGCCGCTTGCGCATCCGACAGACCGTAGAGCGCTTGGATCACCAGCACCTTGAGGATGAGGACCGGGTCCATCGGCGGGCGCCCGCCCTGCCTGCCATCGGAACGATCAAGCGTCGCATCCAACTCCGGCCGGCAACTCTGGCCGGAAGAGCTCGAAGTCGATACCCCCTGCAAGCCGCTCCAGCGGATCTCCCGCCTTCGATAACGCCGCGTAGCGCTCATCCGGATCGAACAACCCGCGCTGTGCAGCCATCGTACCCTCCGTCGCTGATATTCCCACGGAATCACGCCAACACGCTCAAAGCCAGGGGGTTTTCAGGGCGTTCAGATATTTGTAGTGCTCTCAGGTGAGCGCATGGCGACCATCGAGGATGGTGGCGTGACGATGAATATCGGTCTTTTCATCAACTCGGTGATCGCGTTTGTGATCGTCGCATTCGCGCTGTTCCTGATCATCCGCAGCATGAACCGTGCACGCGCGGAGCTTGAGGAGCCGGCAGAGCCTGAGGCACCGGCGGCGCCACCGCGCAACGAGGTGCTGCTTGAGGAAATCAGAGACCTTCTGAAATCGAAATAGAACCGCGCGCGGTTCAGATGCCGTCGCGGCCCATCTGAGGTGCCGCGGCGGTTGCCTCGACTTCGACTTTCAATTCCGACCAGGCAAATCCGGCGACGATCATCAGGGGCGAGGCAACCTCAGCGATGAATGCGTCACGGGCTGTCATGTAATCTGCCAGATGCGCACGATGTGCTGCGGCCCGAGCCCGGCAGCTTCGAGGATCGCACGAATATTCTCAAAACACAGGGCGGCTTGTTCACCGGCATCGGCCGGAATATGGCCGTGCGGGTCGATGCCGAGCTGGCCTGAACAGAGTAGCAGTTTGGCGCCGGCGTCGACTTCGACGGTATGGGAGTAGCGTGCAAAGGGCGCGATGATGCTGCCCGGTGTGTGATGTTTCAGCATGCGCTGTCTCGCATTGCGGATGTTGGGAGGGAAATTGTGTGGTCGTCGGAAAAGGCATGGCTGGCCCCATGATCGGCTACCGGGACGACGTGGCTCACGAGATGTGCACCATCCCATTGATGCAGCAGGAAACCGGCCGGCTCAGTAAGCCAGGCGGGTTGACCATCGGCAGTGAGATCAAGGACCACCTGATGCACGATGCCTGGAGCGGTCATGGCAATGGTGCCGGCAAAGGATGTATGCGCGGTGCGATGAATATGGCCGCAGGCGAATGGCGGGTGATGCATCACCAGCAGGGCCGGTTGGCTGGAATCAGTTGCTAGCTTCTGATCCAGCCAGTCGAGCTGAGTGGCCTCGAGCCGGCCACCGGCTTCACCTTCCACCAGACTGTCGAGCACCAATATGCGCAGTTCGCCAATCCGGCGTTCATAGCAGAAAGGGCAACTTTGCGGCACAGTGTACAGCCCGGCAAGAGCGTGGCGTGCAGGTTCGCGCCGGTCATGATTACCGAGCGCTGCAGCGGTCGGAATATCTAGACGGAGAGCTGCTCGCACGCGGCGGCGTAGTCTTCGTCGATGCCGTCATTGGCGATGTCGCCACTGATGATCACTGCGTCGGGTTTTGGCGCCAGAGCACACAGACGGTCAATCACCGCTTCGGTTTGGCTGTAGGCGTCGACCATGCCATAGAGCAGAGTGCAGCGTGGCTTGATGTGGAAATCGGAAATTTGTGCAATGAGCATGGGTGGGACGGATGATTTGGCGCTTGTGCGGTTTGGCAGGATCAGTAAACGCCAATGGCGCGCTAACGTCGAGGCGGATCAATCCTGCCATGCAGCAGAGCTGACGACAGCACTTGGTGCTCGCAAATCGTGATTGGAATGCGGGTGCGCGGTATGGATTTGTTGATCTTTCAAGGAGTGACGAGATGAAACGGATGGTGTCGGGACTGACGGCCTTGATTTTGGCAAGTGGTGGCGCATTGACGCTGGCACCGCCTGCGGCGGCGCTTGACAAGGTCACCGTCGGCACCAATTGGGTGGCCGAGGCCGAGCATGGCGGCTACTACCAGGCGATTGCGGATGGCACCTATGAGCAATGCGGCCTAGACGTCGAGATCAAGCCCGGCGGACCACAGGTCAACAACCGTGCTCAGCTCACGGCCGGCAAGATTGAATTTCTCATGGGCGGCAATATGTTGCAGCCATTCTTTGCCCTGAAGGAGAACATTCCGATCAGGGTGGTCGCGGCCCATTTCCAGAAGGAGCCGCAGATTTTCATGTCCCATCCTGGCGAGGGCTTTGACACTTGGGAAAGCCTCAAGGATGCCAAGATGCTGGTCGGCGATCAGGGCTTTGCCAGTTTCTACCAGTGGATGATTACCGAATACGGGTTCACCGCCGAGCAGCGCCGGCCCTACACTTTTAATCCCGCGCCGTTCATCGCCGACAAGAAGTCAGCCCAGCAGGGCTATGTCACCTCCGAACCGTTTGCGGTGCGCGAACAGGGCGGATTTGAGCCCAATGTATTTCTCATCGCCGATCAGGGTTTCGATACCTACTCCACCACCGTTGAAGTGATGGAAGACACCATCAAGGAGCATCCGGACTGGGTGCAGTGCTTCGTCGACGGTTCGGCGATCGGCTGGGTCAATTACCTCCATGGCGATCCGTCGCTCGGCAATGAATTGATCAAGAAGACCAACCCGGAAATGAGTGATGCGCAGATCGCTTTTTCGATCGATCAGCTCAAGAAACACGGCATTGTCGACTCCGGTGAGGCTGCAACTTTGGGAATCGGCGCGATGACCGACGAGCGCCAGAAAAGTTTCTATGACAAGATGGTCAATGCCGGCGTGGTCGAGGCGGGACTCGACTACAAGGCCGCTTACACGCTTGATTTCGTAAATAAGGGTGTTGGCCTGGACGTCAAGAAGAAGCTTCTCGGTCAATAGAAGTGACAGCCATGCTGCCCCCGGACGCAGACTGTTAGAGCAGATATGACGACTGGCCGCGATGAGCAGGCGATGAGGGATGGCGAGCCGCTGATCTCGCTGGCTGGTATCGGCAAGACGTTTTCGAGCGGGACGACGGCGCTTGAAGATTTCAATTTGTCGGTGCGGGCGGGCGAGTTCGTCAGTCTCCTCGGGCCATCCGGGTGCGGAAAGTCAACGGCGCTGAGGGTGATCGCCGGTCTGGTTCACCCAAGCGGCGGACAGATAAACTGGCCGGGTACCAGAGATGCTGCCGAGCATACGATCAGTTTTGTGTTCCAGGAGCCGACGCTGATGCCGTGGGCCACGGTGTTCGGCAATGTCCATCTGCCCTTGAAACTCAAGGGCGCGAGCAAGTCCGATGCGCGTGCGGACGTATTCGAAGCGCTTGAGATGGTCGGGCTTGAAGGGTTTGCCGATGCCTATCCGCGCGAGCTTTCGGGCGGCATGAAGATGCGGGTTTCGATTGCGCGCGCGCTGGTGACCAAACCCCAGCTTTTATTGATGGACGAGCCTTTCGCGGCTCTTGATGAAATCACCCGTTTCCGGCTCAATAATGACTTGCTGGCTCTGTGGCGGCGTCTTGGATGGACGGTGGTGTTCGTGACCCATTCGGTATTTGAATCTGTCTATCTGTCGAACCGGATCGTGGTGATGGCAGCGCGGCCCGGCAGGGTGACCGAGGAAATCGCAATCGACGCGCCTTATCCGCGAGATGAGGAATTTCGCACCTCCGGGCACTATGCCGATCTGTGCCGGGATACCTCGCACGCGCTTGGCGCGGCTCTTGAGGCCGAGGCGCCGCAATGACTGACACCGGCAGGCTTGAGGCTGGACGTCCGGCGAGCGGTATCGCCGATGCGCAGGAGCTTGGCCGTGCCAGGGCAGCACGGCGTGAGCGCATCGCGCGTTATGTGCTGCCGGTGGTGATTCTCGGCATGGCACTTTTTTGCTGGGACCGGATCGTGGTGTGGAACGAGATCCCGCACTACATTCTGCCGCGCCCGGGGCTGGTTGGTGAAACGCTGATCAGCGATTGGCCGATCCTTTTTGACGCTCTTCTTAACACGCTGCAAATCACGCTTGGCGCACTTCTGATCGCGACCGTTGGCGGTGTGGGGCTTGCCATATTGTTCACCCAGTCCAAATGGGTTGAGCTTTCGCTGTTTCCCTTTTCCGTGGTGTTGCAGGTGACGCCGGTGATCGCGATTGCGCCGCTGATCCTGATCTATGTCGATTCAACTGCCGCGGCGCTTTTGATCTGCGCTTGGATCGTCGCATTCTTTCCGGTCCTTTCCAACACGACGCTGGGGCTCAATTCGGCTGATCACAATCTGCAGGATCTGTTTCAACTGTATGGTGCTAGCCGCTGGCAGTTGCTGCGCTACCTGCGGCTTCCGACGGCGGCCCCGTATTTTCTCGGAGGCTTGCGCATTGCCGGCGGTTTGGCACTGATCGGCGCGATTGTGGCCGAGTTCACCGCTGGTACGGCGGGCTCCGGGTCGGGCCTCGCATTTCGAATTCTAGAATCGGGATACCGGCTTAATATTCCACGTCTTTTTGCCGCTCTTATTTTGATTTCCGCCACCGGTATCGTGATCTTTCTTGCGCTGACGCTGGTCTCTCATCTGGTGCTGCGCAAATGGCACGAGAGCGCGGTGAAGCGGGAGCGTTGATGATCGCCGCGCCCAATCTTGCCGGTATTGCCAATCTTTCTGGCATTGAAGGACATGGCTGTTGATTTCTGCTGAGGTTTGCCGCCGGCAGCGGAAGCCTTGAACCTATTCGGTTGAAAAGGTTGCCTTAGTATCGGCATTTTGGGCTGCTTCAGTTTCCCCATTGCTTTGGGGGATTTATTGCGATGATGGGACCAAAGCAGGAAGCGCGGGCCGCATTGTTTTATGAGTTTTGTCTTGAAGATCATGTTCCAGCGATCATTTGTTGCGGTCGATAGATCGGTTTGCTGATCTGTCTGATATCCGTCCACACCTTGCATCGTTCTACAGTTCAACCGGTCGACCTTCTATTGATCCGGAACTTCTGATCCGAATGTTGCTGGTTGGTTATTGCATGGGCATTCGTTCTGAACGGCGACGATGCGAAGAGGTTCATCTCAACCTGGCCTGCCGTTGGTTCTGCCGTCTTGATCCGGCTGATCCCGTTCCCGACCATTCGACCTTCTCCAGGAACCGCCACGGTCGGTTCCGCGATAGTGGCCTTCTGCGTCATGTGTTTGAGACGGTAGGTGCCCGTTGTATTGCTGAGGGCTTTGTCAGTCAGCGGCCAGCGTCCTGCTGTTGATGCCAGTCTGATCGAAGCGGATACCAATCGGCAAAACTCCACATCGAAAGAAGAATGGCAGACGGACAAGATTAATCACGAAGACGCACCCCGTGCGGTGCGCGAGTATTTGGACACGTTGGATGATGCAGCTTTTGGTGCAGCCACTCCGGTGCAGCCAAGGGTCACTTCCCATTCCGACCCCGCATCGCAATGGACTGCAGCACGCAAAGGCCCGGCGTATTTTGCATATTCTGCCAACGACATGATTGATACGGACAATGCTGTGATCCTGGATGTGGAGGCCACGCGATCAGTTCGACAAGCCGAACCTGGTGCCATGCAAACCATGATCGACAGAACTAAACACACCTTCGGCAGTCAACCCGAACGTATGATTGCAGATACCGCTTATGGAACCGGACCATTGCTGGAATGGCCGGTTCAGGGACGGGTATGGCTCCGCATAGTCCGGTAGTCGATAAATCTGGCCGAACCGACGGAACTTTCGAACGTGTCGGCTTTACCTATGATGATGAGCACGATCTTTATATCTGTCCTGGTGGGAAAGAACTCAAACAAAGCCGTCGTGCCTTCACCAATCCCAGAACACCCGGGCCAGACAAGTATGGTGTGTTGCGTTACCGCGCCAAAAAGGCTGATTGCGAAGGCGGCCAACTCAAATCCCGGTGTTGCCCAAAGAGCCTCAGCGCAAGGTAACTCGTTCCATCCATGAACCTTCACGCGATGTCGCCCGCAAGATCCACCAGACCATCGACTATGCGATCTCATGCAAGTTGCGCAAAAAGATCGAGATGCTGTTTGCTCATCTCAAACGCATTCCGGGGCTTGGAAGGTTGCGATTACGAGGGCCCTGTGGGGCCAAAGACGAATTCCACCTTGCAGCAACCGCTCAAAACCTCAGAAAACTCGCAAAACTGATCAAAGCACCAGGCCAATCAGTAAAACAGCAAAGAACGGCGCGTAGAAACAGTGTGATCATCAACCGGCAAGCGTCAGACAAGCGACTTTCTCAACGGAATAAACCGGAAGCTGTCGTTTCCGGTCTCCGGGATGTGGCAATGATGAGTGAGCCGGTCGAGCAGGGCCGTGGTCATCCTGGCATCGCCGAACACGCCGGCCCACTCACTGAAGTTGAGGTTGGTGGTTATAACGACGCCGGTGCGTTCGTAGAGCTTTGAGAGCAGGTGGAACAGCAGCGCCCCGTCCGACGGACCTCGCGTTCGGCGACCTCGGCCTTGAGCATCTGCGAGAGGATGGGGGGCGCCGTATCGAAGGCGGGCGCGCCCTGTTCGATGAGATCTCCGGCGGCCCGGGCCATGCCGTACATCCTGACGGAGCGCAGCATGACCATGACGGCGGCGCTTGCAGGGTCATGACGCAGGAGAGCCCTCCTTGCCACGAGGGCATCTTAGTGGGCCGTGTCGGCTTGCCGTCGATCGGCCGGTGCGGCGGGTTGAGGATGCGGGTCCTGGTGGGAACGCCTTCTTCAAGCGCCGGTTCGGCCGCGCAGAGAACGGCCTGCTCGTCATGCTGCAGGACCAGCGAGAGGATCTCCACCATCTCCCTGTCACCACCCGGGCGCTTGAGCAGACAGGCCTGCACCTGTCGGAACGCGTCGGGCATCCCGGTAAAGGGAGCCCCGTTACGCAAGGCTCCCGGCCTGCGCCGGATCACCGCCGGGTAGGGCCGCTGGTCATAGACGGTTCGTCCCGGCAGGCGATGTGATGGCGAGACAATCCGCTCATGCTTGCACAACACCTGCCCTTCCGCGGCAATGACGATCCGTTCCGTATAGACCCGCAGGCTCATCTGCCGGTTGGCGAAGGATGCCGGTACGCTGTAGCGGTTGCGCTCGAAGTGTACGAGGCCGGTCGGCGATACCCGCCTGGTGTGCTCCACCAGGCCGTCAAAGGGACGGGCCGGCCACTTCGCCGGCATGCACATCGGCGACGGTGCAGGGCAGTCCACCATGCCGGATCCGGCCCCATTGCTCGATGCAGCGCTCTTCGAGCCGGGCGTTCAGGGCATCCGGGATCGGCTTTCAATCGCGGAAATGCCGGCGCCGGATTACACTCGGTAAATCCATGTCGATCACTCCATAATCCCCCGACTCCAAAGCCGGGGAAGAGGTCGGAACAAGGATCGCTTCCCAGTGCGAAATTTATCACCCGCCCGCGTCAACTCCCACTGGAAATCAACAGCCCGTCGCCATGCACCAGATCATGGGCGCGGATGGTGACGGTTGAGATGCCCGGCGGAATTTCAACCCCTGACAGCGAGCGCGTGAACGGCTGCTCGTTTTCATGCGGATGCAGCAGCGCACGCGTGCCCGGCACCGTGCCGTCGGGCACCAGCACCTCCAACTTGTCGGCATAATGGTCCCAGCCGGTATCGCCGTGCGCGAGCGTCACATGAAAGGTGAAGCGCCCATCGCCCCCGCCCACGGCGCTCGCATCGACGATTTCGACCTCGCCCGCCGTAGCCCCGGCCGTTAACAGGCAATACGCAATCGCGGTTGCCGCTGACACTTTCATTCCTGTTCTCCCCAATTCCCTGATAGCTGATAATCGCGCGGGCTCGCCTGTTCGCACCTGCCCATGGCATATTGGCGCCATGAGTATGACACCTGAGCAAAAAAAAGTGGCCATCGGCAAGGACGCCAAGATCTATCTGATCGACGGTTCGACCTACATCTTCCGCGCCCATTTTGCTATGTTCAAGGCGGCCCAGGCGCGCGGGCACAGTTTCACCCGCTCCGACGGCACGCCGGTCGGCGCGGTGATGACCTTCTGCAACATGCTGTGGAAGCTGTTGCGCGAGGGCATTGATGACGGCATGCCGACCCATGTCGGCGTGGTCTTCGATCCCAAGGGCGGCAATTTCCGCAACGACATCTATGAGCCCTACAAGGCCAACCGCGACGCCCCGCCCGAAGAGCTGGTGCCGCAATTTCCGCTGATCCGAGACGCGGTGCGCGCCTTTGGTCTGGCGCCGCTGGTAGAGGATGGCTTTGAGGCCGACGATCTGATCGCCACCTATGCGGCCAAAGCTGCCGAAGCCGGCGCGGAGGTCACCATTGTCTCCGGCGACAAGGACCTGATGCAGCTGGTGGGCGGCAAGGTGCGCATGTATGATCCGATGCCCGGCAATGAGCGGCGCATTGGCACTGAGGAGGTCGAGGTGCGCTTTGGTGTGGGCCCCGACCGGGTGGTCGATGTGCAAGCACTGGCCGGCGATTCCACCGACAATATTCCAGGCGTTCCCGGCATCGGCATCAAGACCGCCTCGGCGCTGATCGCTGAATTCGGCGATCTTGAAACGCTGCTCGCCAATGCCTCTTCCATCAAGCAGAACAAGCGCCGCGAGAACCTGATCGAGTTTGCCGAGCAGGCGCGCATTTCTTTTCAGCTCGCCTATCTCAAGCGCGATGCTCCAACCCCGGTGCCGGTCGACGAGCTCGGCGTGCCGCAGATCGATGCCGAAGGCCTGATCGCCTTTTCCAAGGCGATGGAATTTCGCACCTTCACCAAGCGTGTCGCCGAGGCGCTTGGCGTCGAACTCGATGATGTGGAGGCCGATGCAGACCTTGCCGCGTCCGCGCCATCCGATGCCAACGGTGCCGGGGAGGCGGTCGAGACCGGCCCGGCGGCCAATGCTGCACATGCGTTCGCTGAAATGCGGCAAACCCCGATTGACGCCAGTGCCTATGAGATCATCCGCGAGACCTCAACGCTGCAGCAATGGACCGATGCGGCAACCGTGCAAGGCTTTGTTGCGGTCGATACCGAGACCACCTCGCTCGATCCGGTCACGGCTGAACTTGTCGGCATTTCGCTGGCGCTGGCGCCGGGCCGCGCCGCCTATATTCCGCTGATCCACAAATCCGACGGCCTGGCGCTTGAAGGCGCTGATCTTGACCAGATCAACCCCACGCAAGCGCTCGCCATCTTAAAGCCGATGCTTGAGGACAAGGGCGTTCTCAAGATCGGCCAGAACCTCAAATATGATTATGTGGTGCTGGCCGAGCGCGGCATTTGCCTCGCCCCCATCGACGACACAATGTTGATGTCCTACGCGCTGGATTCCGGCCGCGGCGGCCACGGCATGGACGATCTGTCCTCGCGCCATCTCGGCCACCAGCCAATTCCGTTCAAGGAGGTCGCCGGCTCTGGCAAGTCGCAGATCACCTTCGATCTGGTGCCGATCGCCAAGGCCGGCGAATACGCGGCCGAGGACGCCGATGTGACACTGAGGCTGTGGAACGTACTGGGCCCCCGCCTGCCGGCGGAACGCCTGACCACGGTTTACGAGACGCTGGAGCGGCCGCTGGTGCCGGTGCTGGCGGAAATGGAGCGCGCCGGCATTACCGTCAACCGCCAGGTGCTCTCGCGCCTATCCGGCGATTTCGCGCAAAGTATGGGAGCGCTGGAAGAGGAGATCCACGAACTTGCCGGCGGGCATTTCAACATCGCCAGCCCCAAGCAGCTTGGCGAAATCCTGTTCGACACGATGGACCTTGAGGGTGGCAAGAAGACCAAGACCGGTGCCTGGGGCACCGGCGCCGATGTGCTGGAGGGCCTTGCCGCCCAGGGCCACGATTTGCCCGCCCGCGTGCTCGACTGGCGCCAGCTCGCCAAATTAAAATCGACCTATACCGATGCGCTGCCCACTTATGTGAACCCCAGAACCGGCCGCGTTCACACCTCCTACGCGCTGGCCTCGACCACCACCGGCAGGCTGTCATCGTTCGAGCCCAATTTGCAGAACATTCCGGTCAGAACGCCCGAGGGCCGCAAGATCAGAACCGCCTTTGTCGCCAAAAAGGGCCACCGCCTGATCTCCGCCGACTACAGCCAGATCGAGCTGCGCGTGCTCGCCCACGTTGCCGGCATCGATGTGCTGCGCCAGGCCTTTGCTCGCGGCGAGGACATCCATGCGATGACCGCATCGGAAATGTTTGGCGTTCCCATTGAGGGCATGGACCTCTCGGTGCGCCGCCGCGCCAAGGCGATCAATTTCGGCATCATTTATGGCATTTCCGCCTTTGGCCTTGCCAATCAGCTGTCAATCCCGAGGGGCGAGGCCAAGGACTATATCGACCGCTATTTCGAGCGTTTTCCCGGCATCAAAGACTATATGGAAGAGACCAAGCAGTTCGCCCGCGACAACGGCTTTGTCGAGACCGTGTTCGGGCGCAAATGCCACTATCCGGAGATCAATTCAAAAAACCAGGCCCTCCGCGCCTTTACCGAACGCGCCGCGATCAACGCTCCGATCCAGGGCTCGGCCGCCGATATCATTCGCAGAGCCATGATCCGCATGCCCCCGGCGCTCGATGCCGCAGGCCTTAAGGCGCGCATGCTGTTGCAGGTGCATGACGAACTGATTTTCGAAGCCCCCGAGGACGAGGTCGACAAGACCATCGAAGTCGCGAGTGAGATCATGGTCGGCGCCGCACTGCCCGCCCGCCATCTCTCCGTACCGCTACAGGTCGATGCAAGAGCCGCCGACAATTGGGACGACGCGCATTAGGGGGGATGACATTTCATCTCCCGCGCTGCTTCAAGTAAAATATAACATAATCCATCAATATTCGGGTGTATTTTGTCAAAAAACATAAATAAGTATTTTTGAAGCTGATTACTATCGACCATATCAATAATATTCGTAATATATGATAATTTATTAATCATCTATATTAACAGGAAATATTGATTTTACAACATTTATATTTACAAACATTTTTTCCATAACTATTTTTATTTCGAATAATGAAATTTACAATTTCATTCTTTCTTGAAATCTCTATTCGGGTCACCGCAAGGTGCAGGCCCGAAGACAACATGAACCCACTGAAACGGGTAGGAATTTCATTCAAATGGGCAAGCCATTCCTCTGTATGGCGCTCGCGTTGTTCAAGCGGCATACGAGAGGTCGCTCTTCGAACAAGCCACTTGTTGATCTTCGGGAGCCAGCCGTAAAACTCGGCAATCACCACTTCCGCAACCAGACTGAACCCGAATCCGATCAGGTACTCCACGACAGTTCCCCTTTCCCGAAGCCGAGTTCGGAGAACGCCAGATTAGATCGATTTTGTCCCAGCGCCGTGATGCGATAATAGCGCTTGCGGGGGCGCCCGATCTCCGATGGGTCGAGCACTTCCCACTCGCTTGTCAGCCATTCGGCTTTTTCAAGCCGCGCAAGGATCGGATATAGCGTGCCCGACATGAGGCGCGTTTCCTTTGCAATGTCCGACCCGGCAAAAGCCCTGGTCGGAGCATTCATGAACATACGCAACACTTTCAGCGTCTGGTGCGTGAGACGCGGGTCTTGGTTCATTCGGTTTACTCTTCCTTGGGCGATGGCCCGGCGACGAGTGTGGCCTCTCGGTGTTGTAGAAGCGCCGCCACAGCTCGATCAGGATCTGCGCCTGGGTGAGTGTGGTGAAGATTTCCCGGTTCAGACATTCATCCCTCGGCTTTCCATCAAAGCTCTCACAATAGCCGTTCTCCCATGGGCTGCCCGGCTCGATGTAGAGCGTCTTGAGTTGAGCCGGCAAGCCGATCACGCACCGCGGTGGCAACGAATTCAGGGCCATTGTCTGAGCGCCATTGTCTGAACGAATGTGCTCGGGTGCACCGTGCCGGACAAACAGCTTGCCCGGGACATGCAGCACCTCCCGGCTGTCGAGCGTGCGCCGGACGAAGACACCATCATCCCCTTCTGCTGCAATTCCCAGGACGCCCGTTTCCGGCCAGGCGCCGGGTTTTCGACCGCCGGATCGACCGCCGCTTTCTCGACATGCTCAGGAACGCGGTTCTTCAGGACCGGCTTCTTCCCGCTGAGATCTATCAGCGCTTCCTCGCCGCCCTGTTCATACAGCTCCTTCAACCGGTAGAAGCTGTCCCGCGAATACCCATCACCTTGCAGGGCCGGGCTGACGCTGCCCAGTTGCTTGGCCAGTTCCAGCAATCCCGGTTTCGGTTTGATGATCTTCTCTTGGATGCTGGTCGTCGATCGACACTCCTTCGGCGCACTCAATTGGAGCAGAAATGTCAGATCAAGTCGTTTGCTTTACAATTGTTTGGTGGTCCTTCTAAACCCCGGGATCGGCCTCCGCGATCGAAAGCCAGCCGCTGTCATAAGTAAACGTGCGGGCACGGCCAGCGGGATCTTGGATTCTCACCACACGTGCGGCTTCGATTTCAGACGCGTGTTCAACAACATAGAGCCAAAAAGCCTCTCGCTTCTTCAATGCGAGATCAAACTGCGCTCGGGACATGCCGACTGGACGATCTTTCCATGATCCGGTCATTGATTTCACTTCAACCCAACGCACGACATTCCCGGCTCCGTCCTTCTCATAGAGGTCAAAACCTTCATTGCCCTTCTTTGTTCGTCGGAGGTTCGGTTCCAAACCTATAATCTTTTCAATCGCCTCGGCTTCTATATGCATGCGTTTGTCTCGGTTGAGCCCATCTGGGTCAGGACCTTCATCATCGGGATGTGAGCCCAGATACGAGATAAACTGGCGGCTACCATTGGATCCGGGAGAGCGCTCATCTTGATGGTCCCGGGTCTTGTTCGTTGCGTTGCCGCCCATTCCGGTTCTTTCGGCTTTCGAAGCCCCCGGTTTGCCGCCACTACCGTTACCAGATGAGCCTGCTCTGTTCCCGCTCCCTCCTCCGGTCGCACCGGAGCCGCTTCGCCCGACATCATCGTCGCCAGCCGGATCGTATGTACCGTCGGGAATGTCATCGCCATTAATATCCTCAGCGCCTTTGTAGACGCCAGGATCTTCGGTTACTGCGCCGTCAGTTTCTGCTTCTGTTTTCTCATCATCGTCATTCTCAGGCACGAGATCCTGGATATTAAGTCTAGACTTCAGGTCGGCGGCGCTTGTGATGCCATATTTTCTCAACAGATCTAGCGCGCCTGGGTCTATGCCTGCCTCTTTTGCGAGCTGATCAATCAGGGGAGGTTTGAAGGCAATTTGGGTCACGTGCCACCATGGTGGCGGCCCGGTGCCAGCGCATGACCTATGCCGGGAAGGAGATCGTCAAGGGCGGGAGCATCCCGCCTGATTGGCAGGCCAATCCCCGGAAACCGGCGCAAAAGGATCGCGACGCGCGTTGGACGCTCAAGCGAGGGCGCAGGAAGACGCGCCCGGACGGCGCGGCGATGGGCGCAATCGCCACGCCGGTGTTCGACTACAAATCCCATATCGATGCCGACCGGCGCCACGGCTTCGTCCGGACATGGATCGTCACCGCCGCCGCCCGGCATGACGGACGCGTAGCGGGCGGGCTTCCGGATCAGGCGAACACCGGCTCGACTGTCTGGGCGGACACGACGTATCGGTCGCAGAAGAACGAGAAGAAAATCGCCCGGGCCGGGCTGACCTCGAAGGTCCGTTTCTGCCGCCCGCCCGGCAGGTCGATGCCCGTGCATCACGAGAGGGCCAATGCCGCACGATCGAAGGTCCGATCCGCGATCGAACATCCCTTCGCCGGGATGAAGGCACGAACGGGGCTCTTCGTCCGCACCATCGGCATCGACCGGGCGAGGGCCAGGATCGCATTCAACATGAAACGGCTCCTGTTCCGGGAGCGCAAAGGCGCCGTGGCATAGCCCGGCCCCGGCGAAACCAAACCCCGAACCAGGCAAAGGGACGACGCGCATCGCCGCCGTAAATGCTTCCTCCTCACCCGATTCCAGGCAGAAGACAGCGTTCTTCAGGGTGTCCAGGCGTATCCTCGGCGCCTGCCGGAGCGCTGAAGACACCTTCCCATATACCGCGCTCGGCCCGTGGATATCGCCGCAGTCGGCCCGGCGATCGCCCCACAGCGCAGCGCATGGACGATCCCGCTCGGCACAGGACGATCATCAACTGTTTCTGGGCGCTTCCTGCCGCGCATATCGGTCGGCAGAAGCGGCGCGATCCGAGCCCGCTGAGAATCGGAAAACCAGAAGAAATCATACATCTCGTTACCTCCTCATCGGAGGCAACGAATCATCCTCAGATCAAATCAGGAAGACAGTGATTGAGGTTAGAACCTAATATACGTAAATTTGCTTACATTGATTTTTAAAATCAAAATTAGTGAAATAATCATTTCACACAATCCGTATATAAAATAAACCGATAAACTTTGTATTATAATATCATTTTTTATTCTCTTGTCGTAATCTCTTAATTTGGTTAATATGCATTTGTATATCAGTTTCTCGTTTATTTAGCCGCCTATATAGCTCCTCGATTCGATCATCGCGACGTTTTATGCTAATTTTCAATTTATTGATATCTTCCCGATTTAAGGTATGCCCCTCTACAATATTTTCCGGCAATCCTTCTTCAATATACATTGTCGTATTTTGGGTTGGCGCATCCGTTTCAAGTTCACTAACTTTGCGATAAAAATAGACCCCAAATGATCGTCGACCGACATCCATGGGAGCGGAAATTGGATCGAACGCGTGATAAGAAATCTTACTTGTTTCAAACATGAACATACGCCCGGATATTGGAGCGTAAGATTTAAAAAGAGAATTATCTCCAGCGGACGAGGGAACTCTATGCACTTGAATATTTCCGCCCCACTCTTCTTTCCAATTATCGTTGAAATAAAATAAAATATTTAAGCAACGTAATAAAGTTCTATCAGCCTGGTGGTAATTGAAGTCAATATGGCGTGGAAGTCGCGCGCCATTATATGATATCTTGATCCCCCCCCCCAAATATTTAGGATCGTGTACAAGGCCGGGGACGCCAGTCACGCTTGAAATCATATCCAAAAAATTTGGATCGCTCATTAATTGATGCAGTTGAACATACGCCGGAGGGAATTTCGACACGTTGGAAATTTTTCTGTTACGGACTTTTGTAGCCGGCTTTTTTGCCCCTTCAGCTAGGTTTGCCTCTTCCCCCATATCCGGAAATTCGGCTATTAATTGTCGTAGAAACTGTTGTTGAAAAAAGTTGTCAATTGACAAATTTGGAAATGGATCAGCATTTTGGAAGTCTCGTGAATATTTATCAACATTCTCGACGACAACCGGGTTTACCGCTTTATTGAATATATCGTTCAACTTATACATCCAAAACCGCTCCTTATTGGAGGCATGCTTATTCATTATTGATCTTGCGGCATCCATCTACCTGATGAACACTTTGTCACGTGAACCGCCAAGATAGATTAAGTGCTGAACAACATCATTGTAAACATTCGATTTGATATCAGCATTATGGGAAAGCGCTGTCAACGTTATGATTGATTGAGACAAATGGCTCCGGATGTTCGATTCTTTGGGATGGGCACCGGGGGATAGGCATTGACCACCTTGACCGCGACCTCGGCGAGCAGCTTGCGCTCCTCGATTGTCAGGTGAGGGATGCAGCCATGAAATCGCGGTCGCACCGGCGCCAGCCAGGTGATCCCGCGCAGCTGGCCTGCCGCAAGCGGCTTGAACAGGTGCAGACAATCGGCGGCGGGAACGCGGATCGAGGCCATGCGGACAGACCCGAGAAGATATCCCCCGGCCGGGAAGACAAGACCCGGTAGGCGATCCTACGACCAGCGGCATCGAACTCGATGCACGCGCGGATCCGCGCCCCACCACCGATCTCACGGTGCAGGTCCATGGGAACCTGCTCGCGATCCAGAAGCTCAATGTGGAGGGGAAGACCGCTGGCGACGTGCAGCCGGGCGAAACTCTCGCCGCTCTTGACCATCGCGCGCACGGCCATGGCCTGCAGCCCGTAGAAGTCAGCCAGCCCGCGTCCGGGGCCGCGTAATCTGTCCAGCGCAGCCAGAGCGCCTGAAGCCGTTCGCGCACCGCCCGGTCGGGATGAGTGGATTGCGGCTTGATCCCGGCGCCGACGACGTTGCCGACCAGGCTGTCCACCGCCGCCGCGACCCACAGGTTGTTCCGCGCATGCCACCCGCGGCGTCGAAGCCGCAAGCGCGCGCGAGGCCGAGAAGGCGATGGTCTTAGCTGTTTGCTCCCGCGGTTTGATGGTGTGATGCTTTCGTTGGAATGGAAGGAAGCATTATGGGACAGGTTCGTCACGCGAGCGCCACGACCACGCACGCTGTCAGAGCAGCAATACAGCGATCGCAAGATTCGATCGCGGAACTGAGCCGGGAACCGGGTGTCACCCCCAAGACGATTGCCAGGTGGCGGAAACGGCAGACGGTTGAGGATCGGCAGACAGGCCCGAAGGAACCGCGCTCAGCCGTTCTCAGTGAAGCCGAGGAGGCGATGGTCGTTGCCTTCCGGCGACACAGCCTGCTTCCGCTGGATGACTGCCTCCATGCCCTTCAGCCGTCAATCCCGCGCCTGACACGGTCGGCCCTGCATCGGTGCCTGCAACGGCATGGCCTATCGCGCTTGCCTGACGTCGAAGGGGACACACCAAAGCGGCAGCGTTTCAAGAGCTATCCAATCGGGGTCTTCCACATGTACATCGCCGAGGTCCAGACCGCCGAGGGCAGGCTGTAGCTGTTCGTATCCATTGATCGGACCGGCAAATTTGCGGTCACTCAGCTCGTAGACAAGGCCCAACCGCAAGACAGCCCGGGAGTTCCTTGAACATCTGCTCGAAGCCGTCCCGTATCACATCCACACGATCCTGACCGGTAATGGCATCCGGTTCGCCGCGCAGCCACGGAACCGAAACAGGATCTATTCCCGGCCCATGGCTTTGACATGATCTGCCACGCCAACGGGATTGAACACCGGCTGACCAGGCCCAACCATCCATGGACCAACGGCCAGGTCGAGCGGATGAACCGGACGATCAAAGACGCCACCGTCAAGCGCTATCACGACGACAATCATGATCAGCTGCGCACACATCCGGCAGACTTCATGGCAGCCTACAATTTCGCCCGAAGGCTAAAGACCCTCAACGGCCGGACGCCTTACGAATACATCTGCAAAATCCGGACTTCAGAGCCAGATACATTCAATGGCAATCCGATCTACAAGATGACGGGACTGAACAACTAGGCACTGGTCTTGAGACGATGGGCGATGTGGCTGTCAGAGGCATGGGTGTACATGTATTCGCCCAGCACCGCCTTGCCCGGCGGCACCGGCACGCCGAACGTGTCCACCACCAACTTCGACAGCGGTCCGATCTTGGACGTGTCGATCCCGGTATCGACCTGATAGAGCGCCATCACCACTTCCGCACCGGCCATAACCCCGCGAATGGTGTTGTCGATGGCAAGCCCCAAATCATCATGACAATGGACGGCGATTTCAGCGCCGGCGAGGTCGCGCGCCAGGCGCACCAGATATTCGATCGACTCCAGCGTCGCGCGACCCGGCGCGTCGAACACATAATAGCGGTCGAGCCCGACATCCTTGCACGCCGCCATGGCGTCGACCAGAAACGGCATCTGGTTGCGCGCCGGATCGCCAAAGCCGAATGCCGTTGTCATGCCGATTTCCTTGGCATAGCCAATGAAGTCTCTCACATACTGGGCATAGCCGGCCTTGGTGAGCCATGGCGTTGCGGCAATCCGGCACTCCGACAAAAAACCGCCAAAGGCGATCAGATCAACGCCGCTTTCCTTGACCCGGTCGACTTCCCGCTTCCATGAATCTCCCTGTCCGAAGGCAAAGGCGCGAGAGGTGAGACGCGCGGTGATCCCTTCCTCGCGCAGAATATGGACAAGATCGAAATGCTCCTGAGCGGTGCCGGTAAAGCCAACCACAATTTCCGGCACACCCGTCTCCTGCAACGCCCGCGCCACCCTCACCTTGTCTGCATCAGTGACATAGACACCGGGCGTTTCCTCGCCTTCGCGCAGCGTTTCGTCATTGACGATCACACGTGCCGGCGGAGTTGTCGTGCCCTCGTCACCTCGGAGATATTGAGGCGTGCCGTGTACAGAGCCCCTCCGGATCGAAATCCATCTCCTTGTCGACTTCACTCTGATCGATTTCCATGACTGGCATTCCCTCTCACCCTCACCCCTGCGAGGTTTTTCCTTGGCTTATGGGGTCAGGAGCGTGACCAGCTCATTAGTGTCCTTCAAACTCTCCAGGTTGATCATCAGATCGAGGACTTTTTCGGCGCGCCCCGAGGTCAGAACCATGCCGGCGCAGTCGCGGAATTTCCCCGCCACATCATCTGCGCTGGGTGGCCGGTTGGTATCGCCGCAGTAATACTCAACCCGCCGGCTCAAGGTTCGGCCATCGCTGAGCGTGATCTCGACAACCGCCAGTGCGGCAATGGCATTGACCACAGCGCCACCGCCATCCTTGCTGTATTCCGGCAAAACCTCGACCCGCACTTTTTCATCAGTTGGGTACCGCCGGGTCTTGCACCTTTTCACCGGTGAACTGGGCAAGCCCCATGCGCCGGTCGATCAGTGTGCGCGAGACCGCATAGGAAATGCTGGTCTTGCCCTCAAGTCCGGTTTGCGGGTTTCCATGAAACACGGTTTCGGGGATGAGATAGCGGGTCCTGCAACAGATCTCCTCAACATCGGCCGGAAAGCCGCACGGATACAGCTTCAGCGCCAGGCGCTCAAGCGCCTATTTCTTGCCAAGCGCCGACGTTTTCGGCTCGATCTTGCGGGTGCCCGGGCCGAACGGCGCGAAAAATCCCCTTGGCGCTTCCAGCATATTGGCATCGGCGGGAAAGCCGCGCCGCGCCAACTCGGCGGAAACCACACTATTGCGCGCCGGCATCAGCGTCGCGGTCGAATGGCCATGAATGGCAAGAGAGGTGTCGTCATAGAGCAGCCCGAGGACAACATCCCGTTGGCCAATGCGGCATCGGCAAGAGATGTCTTAAGATCGGTGCCGATGATCGTTGCCTGCGGCGCCCCTCCGACATCGCGCAGATAATCGAGCACGATATCGCTCGATTCAAACTGCGCACCGGCAAGGGCGCAGCCAAGAGAGTCGGTGAGGGCGATCTTCGCCTTGTTCAACACGTCAGGCGGGACATTCCAAGATCGGCCTCGGCAATGAACCAGGCTACATCATCTGTTGGCGTCAAAAGTCATCCCCCCTTTGCCTGCCGGCTCTTTTGCTTGGCTGCGGCCAAGCCAAGCCGGGCCATCTTCCAATCATTGGTGGTTTATGAAAACCCCAAGGCTCGACAAATAGATTGCCGCCAACCAAAGCCCAAGCTGAGCGGACTTGAAGCAGAGCCCGTTAGTCAAGATCGGGTTCCGGATTGCATGGGCTGGTTATCGCCAAGTTACCCGGTTATTTTGCCTGATGTCCGGGACGTCGCATCGGGAAAACAATGGCTTGGATGCTTGCCAATGAGCCGGCTACTGATTTTCGACGAAAAACATTCGGTTTTCCCGGCTGACAATGCAGATCCATTGTAACCCGCACCCATGCAACAATCGCAATCGGTGACGCCAGTCCTGTTGGCGGGAGGCGGCGGTTCGCGCCTGTGGCCCATGTCCACACACGCCTTACCCAAGCAGTTCGCCGCATTGACCTGCGAGCGCACCTTGATGGCCGAGACCCTGGTGCGCGTGCACCCCGATTCGGCTGACGCCAAAAACTTTCAATTCAGTGATCCGATTGTTGTCGGATCAGCTCGTCACCGCCAAAGGCTGGATCGCGAACTCAATGTCGCGGGGGCGAACCACGCCTCCATAATCCTTGAGCCATGCGCGCGCAACACCGCACCGGCCATCGCCGCCGCCGCACTTTCGCTGGAACAGATGGGAGGCGGCGATCAGCTGATGCTGGTTCTGCCAAGCGATCACCACATCTGCGATGTGCCGGCCTTCCACCGCGCCATTGCGACCGCCATTGATGCCGCAGTGATGGGCCGCCTCGTGACCTTCGGCATCCCCCCGACACATCCCGAAACCGGCTATGGCTACATCAAGCGCGGCAAGGCGCAAGGTGATGCATTCGCGGTCGAGGAGTTTGTCGAAAAGCCCGCGCACGAACTCGCCCGCCAATATGTCTCTTCCGGTTATTTTCACTGGAATGCGGGAATTTTCATGTTCCGCGCCAGTACCATCATCGAATCTCTGGAAACCCTTGCACCCGATGTCCTGAATTGCGCGCACCAGGCACTGTCTGGCGCCGAGCGCAAGACGAGTGCCATATTGCTGGACGGTGCGGCATTCACCCGCTGCCCTGCGATCTCCATTGATGATGCGGTGATGGCAAAGGGCGGCCACATCTCGGTGGTGCCGGTGGCCATGGGCTGGAGCGATGTCGGTTCATGGCATGCAATCCATGAGATCCGTGCTGAGGACGATCATCGCAATACCGCGCGCGGGCGCGTGATCGCCCAGGACACATCGAACTCGCTGATCCATGCTGACAGCGGCATCATCGCCGCAATCGGCGTTAGCGATCTTGCCATTGTCAAGTCAGGTGATGCGGTTCTGGTGACCACACTTGCAAATTCGCAAGGTGTGCGATCAGTTGGACAACGCCTTGACCAAACGATTGAGCCGCGCCAGACAGCATCGACCGATCTGGAGGATTTCACACCCAGTGCTGCCCGCTTCACTGCCTGGATGCGCAACCATGCGCTCCCGCTTTGGGCCGATCAGGGCTGGGACCGTGAGCGCGGCGGCTTTCGCGAGTTCCTTGGCAAGGACAGCAAACCTTGTGCCGAGCCGTTTCGTCGGATCAGAGTGCAAGCGCGTCAGATCTACGTACTCGCCGCCGCGCATTTGATGGGATGGGACGGATCGGCGCTCGAAATCGCCAATCAGGGTTTCGAGTACTTGGCCGACAAGGGCTGGCTTCCTGACGGCGGCTGGGCGCACAAGCTGGACGCACAAGGTCACGTTATTGATGAGACGCGTGACGCCTACGATCATGCTTTCGTGTTGCTCGCGCTCGCCTGGCTGCACCGCGCAAGCGGGTCGGACGAGGCGCTCATTTGGGCAGGCCGCACGCTCAGCTGGCTGGATGCGGTGCTTGTTGACACAGAACATGGCGGCTATCGCGAAAGTATCCCCGAGGTCCTGCCGCGCCGGACAAACTCGCACATGCATCTGCTCGAGGCTTTGCTGGCGCTCTATGACGCCACTCGCGACGTCTGCTATCTCGACCGGGCCGACCGGATTGTAGGTCTTTTTCGCCAACGTTTTTTCGACCGGCAATCCGGAACACTGCGCGAATTCTTCCAAGACGACTGGGCACCGGCCAGCGGTGAAACAGGTCGCACCCGCGAGCCCGGCCATCATTTTGAATGGGCCTGGCTGCTCGACCGCTATGAGGCCCGCCTTGGAAGCCCATGCACTGAGGAAATTTCCGCTCTCACCGCATTTGCTGATCGCCACGGAAAAAGTGACCAGAACCGGCTGATCCACGACAGTGTAGATGATCAGGGCGGCATCTTGTCTGCCAACCATCGCCTGTGGTGCCAAACCGAAGCACTGCGCACGCAACTGATGCTGGCCGAACGCGGGCATGCTGATCAGGCCTCCAGGTTTGACGAACTCACCGGTGCGGTCTTTCGCTATCACCTCAACATCGAGCCGATCGGCCTGTGGCACGACCGCGTCGATGCGGGTGGCACGCCGATCCATGAATTCGCACCCGCGAGCACGCTTTATCATCTGATGACGCTTGTCTGGGATCTTGAGGCACTTTTTGCTCAATCAGAGACCATCGGCTGAAGATAATTTGGGGTGGTCTCCCATCAGTGCTTGCAACTGCTTTAACCCGCATTTCCCATATGGCTCCATTGATTGATCGTTGGTTCTGTGATGAGAATCAATGTCTTGAGCGCATTTTGGGGCGCGGCATATGGCGAACCCGGCGGGTGAACCGGTTGACGGGCCTATTCGGCTCGATTTCGACCGCCGCCTGAAGTTCGAGTTCCACGGTTGCGGAATCACCACCGACGCCGGATGACCGGCCTGCCGCGAGCTTGATGACGCGCTCGGCTTGACGGACATGGTCGGCCATGAGCCTGTCGATCCCCGCACCGACCGATCTGTCGGGGCAACGGATTGACCGGGTGCACGCGCGGCATCCGCCCAGGGCCATCCTGCTCGCCATGGATTCCATGGCGAGCAGGAAGGTGCCGCCTGGAATGGACACTTCGCCTGCACCTGCTGCCATCCGCTGTTTGTGTTCCAACCGGTTCGGCGATCGCGGACCGTTCGGCTTCGACCCCGACAGTTGGGAACAGGCCATCAAGGACGAGCTGTCGGCGGTGGGATAGAGGTGATGACACGCCCCACTGCATCAATGGCGCTCGCCGCGTTGCTTGCTGTGGCTTGGCTGAACGCTGCGGCTGCACAGAATGCGTCACAGGAAATTGTCGAACATGACGTCATCGGCTGCGCACGCGAACAAGCAGCCACCGCATTCACCGACGCTATGAATCTGGGCGACCAAGTGGCGATGGATCGGTATCTGGCAGAACAAGCTTGCTCCAGTTTCGCTTCAATCAGCTATCGCCCGGTGCGCATCGTGCGCCGTGGCATTGACCCGAAAGATCTGACTGTCGTCCATGCGAAAGTGTTTCACCTGATGGATCTGTTCATTCTCACACGGCGTGCAATCCCAGCCGCAATAGCTCGATAGTTGCAATGTCTGAAGGATGTGGTCAAAAGCCATGAAAACCAGAAGGAAGCCGCAATGAGCAGACTCACACTGATGGCAATCACAGCCATGTTGTTGGTGATCGTCCAGGCTGATGCCCGCGACTACAAACTTGGCGCGCTCAGCATCGAGCACCCCTGGGCACGGCTCACCATCGCCAACCGCCCCGCCGCCGGCTATATGAAAATCATCAACCACGGTGCCGGGCCCGACCGCGTCGTGTCGGCGAACTCACCGCTGGCCAATCGCGTCGAACTCCACACCCACACCATGATAGACGGTGTGATGAAGATGAGACCTGTCGGCACTATTGAAGTCCCGGCCAAAGGTGAGGTTGAGTTTGCGCCAGGCGGTCTGCATCTGATGATCATGGGGCTGAGGGAAACCCCAAAGCCCGGCGAGATTTTGCTAATCTCCGTGGTTTTCGAGCAAGCCGGCAGCATTGACCTGGAGTTCAATGTCGTCGAACCGCGCGAACCTGCTCCGGCTCCAACCATGGATCATTCGACCCATGGCGCGGCAAAACCCTGACAGCCGATCCGCCCGGTATTTCGCGAGCGTTAAAAAAATCACGCTGTTGCGTTGACTGAAATGCCATGTCACCCTGTCGGTCCAGACGTCTAGGGTCGGGACTCATTGTAGCCACGAGATGAGGGCTGCGGCGAGCGCGATAGCTGCCATGACGTTTTTAATGTTGCGCTCGAAACGAGTTGCGATGCGCCGCCAGTCTTTGAGACGGCAGAACATGCGTTCGGTGATATCTCGCTCCCTGTAGATGGCCTGATCGTCGTGATATCGGATCCTGCGGTTCTTTCGCGGCGGGATGACGGGCCCGGTCCCGCGCTCTTCAAGCCGTTCGCGCAGTTCCCGGCCGTCACGGCCTTTGTCGGTGACAGGTTCGGCGGATGGCGGCATGGCCTCGATGCAGCGCTGTGCGACCTTGCAATCATGCACGTTTCCGGGCGTCGGGAGCAGGACGCAATTGACAAAAACATGGGGCGGCCCTTGTGGTCGCGGACGGCGTGGAGCCCGGTATTGCGTCCGCCTTTGGTGCGGCCGATACCATGGGCGAAGGCCCCCCTTTTCCGCCGCCGGCGCAGCGATGAACCTTGATGCAGGAGCTGTCGAGGAACAGCCGGTCAGGCGTATCCTCAGCGCCTGCCGGAGGAGATGGCCGACCGGCCTCATCAGGATCGGAGCGCGGGGCGTCCGCCACGCCCGAGCCATCGCGTTCCAACCGGCCGAGGCGGCTGTCGGCGATCAAACCCGGGCGAAAAGCGGCTCGACGGGTCTGACCCGACGGGTGCCGGTCAGACCGCATTCCAGTTCAAGCCCGTTGCAGCAGCCATAAATCGCACCCGGTTCACGAACCGGATGCCCGAACCACGACACAGCCTGCTCAAGAGGCTTGATCCGTACGCAAAACAGCGGCAGCATGATCGAAATGGCGTTCTAATTGGGGAATGTCGGGGAAAGCCGAACGCCTGACGACGAACGACCTTCGTCAGGCCGTTGTGCATGTGCGCCAGAAGCTCGGAACGTCGGAGCGGCGCACATGTCGCGAGGTCGGCGTCGCACGCTCAACGCAACAGTACAAATCCAGACCTCAACACGATGATTAGCTGCCGCCGGCATTGATCCGGCCGGCCAAGCAGTACGGGCGATACGGATACCGCAAAGTCGACGAGCTGTTGCAGCCTGAAGGTTGGCCGACAAATCACAAGAAGGTTGAGCGGTTGTGGCGCGAAGAGGGTTTGCAGCTGCCGGCCCGGCACAAGAAGCGCAAGCGCCTCTATCGTCATGGTGCCCCGGTGATCCGGCTGAGACCGAGCTATCCGAACCACATCCGGGCGATCGATCTTGTGCACGACAAGCTGAGCAACGGCCGGCCTTGCAGGATGTTGACCGTGCTCGGCGAGTATACGCGCGAAGCTCTGTGTGTGGGCGTTGCCGCCAGGATGGGTTCAGCCGATGTGCCGGAGGCGCTTTCTCCACTGCTGCTTAAGCGCGGCAAGCCTGAGTACCTCCGTTCCGACAATGGACCCGGGTTTGCGGCCGCGCCATTCCGGGACCGGCTTCAGCGTGTCGGCATTCAACCCATCCGGATCTATTCGGGATCGCCCTGGGAGAACGGCTACAACGAGCGCTTCAACGGAACACTCCGCCGCGAACGCCTCAACACCGAGTGGTTCACGACCACACGCCAGTCTCGGATCGTCATCGATATCCGGCTTGAACAGTACAACCGGATCCGCAACCATTACGCTCTCGGCATGCAAACGCCGGTAACCGGAACCATCTTGGACAAATCGCAAATTAGTGGCCCAAACCATGGGGGCTAGACAGGTCTCAGATTGTAGCGCGCCTTGACGACCGCCTGCTGTCTGACCCGGCAGCTGCAAGCGACGCGGCGGCCGCCATCACTTCCGACGTCGGCAATCTCCTATTCCGCGTTTTGGCAGACCAACTGGCCAGTGAGCGTGAGGGGAATATCGAACTGAGGCTCGAAGCCGTGCGTACCGCCGAAGAGGAGACGCAGTGCTTTTCCGAACACATCGGTCCGATCCCAGCCAGACGGTCACCCATCGCCGGCATATGGCGGTGATCCATACCCTCGATCACACGGCGCGGCTCTATCATCGCTGCCGTCAGCACAAACGGGTGAGGACCATTCTCCAGGATGCCGAATTTTCCGAACTCAGTATGCAGGTACACAACATGCTGGCCGCAATCGCAAGCGCGCAAGATCTCGCCGAAGCTGACAAACAAATCGACCTGTTGCGCAGATTCCTAAGCGACCGGCGTTATTGCTGCCGCGATCAATTGATTGCCCGCGCTTCGACCGGTGAGATCGATGCCGCCGAAGCGCCACGGCGCATGGATGCCATGCGATGGCTCCACCGCATCGCCTACCATGTATGGCGCATGGTGCATCATCAAAGGATCGCCAAAAGCGACACACCGGCAAAGCCCCGCAACCTCGAGCCCGCCATTGAAGTGCGCTACGACTGAACCCGTCCTACCCGGCGCCATCGGCACGTAAAAACAGATCGTTCTTTTCAAACCGATGCGTCTGCCCGCAATGGGGGCAATGCGAGATCTTCTGGTCAACGCCACCCAGGTCCAAGCACTCCAACTCGCCCCATTCCATGTTCAAACCGACATAGAACGGTTTGGCTGTATTGGGGCATTTCATGAACGCCTGTGACATCGCCCTGTCCTTTCAAAAAGCTCCGAACTTTCGGACCGAGAAGTCAAACCATACCTCGGCAGGGCAGATTGGGAAACTGCGCACGCTGATCCGGCTTTCACAAATGATCGGATTTGACGATCGCCGGGCGGGCGACCGGCTGTGCCTGGCCGCATAGTGCCCGCCGGACGTGAGGGTTTGCGTATGAACGATTGGGTAGAACTGGCGCTGATTATAGACATCGCGGTGGCCATCGGCGCCGGCATTTATTTCCTGTCGGGCCCGGCGCGCTTTAGCGTCGAGATTCCGCGATAGGTGAAGGCACGAGCCCCTAGAATGGTGCTTCCTCGCCCTTGATGGTGATGCGGTGCATGCGCCTGTGATGGCCGACATAGTCGTCAACCGCATAGTGCTGGGTGCAGCGATTGTCCCAGATCGCCAGCGAGCCCACCTGCCAGCGCAGCCGGCAGGTAAATTCCGGGCGCAACGCATGGCTGCGCAGTTGGGCGACCAGCGGTGCGGTTTCTTCGGCGCTGAAATCTTCAAACTGTTCGATGCGGTGGCCGACATAAAGCGATTTTCGCCCTGTGTCGGGATGGGTGCGGGCCACCGGGTGAAGGGTGGAGACCACCATCTCGCCGGGATCCTTCTGCTCCATGCTCTTGATGCCCGAGAAAAACGCGAACTCGCGCTGGCCGACATTGAGCGCCTTGAGCGGATCGACAAACGCCTTCATTCCCGGCGACAATGTTTCATAGGCCGCATACATATTGGCGAACATGGTATCGCCGCCCGCCGGCGGCACTTCCAGCGCATAGAGCATCGTTGCCTTGGGCGGGATGGTGTAGTTGCTGCCGTCGATATGCCACAGATTGCCGAAGGCGACCTCATCCTGCTCGGTGCGCAGGATTTCGAGGATCTCGGGATGCGATTCCAGGCCCTTGGCATAGGGGTAGAACTGGATTTCGCCCCATCGCTTGCCGAACGCCAGATACTGGTCGGAGGTGAGTTTCTGATCGCGGAAGATGATCGCCTGATACTCGACAAAGGCGCGGTAGACCTCATCGAACATGTCATCGTTGAGCGCGCCCAGATCAATTCCAGTGATCTCCGCGCCAAGCGAACCGGCTACCGGGCGAATTTCGAAAAACCGATAGTCCTGATGAGCTGCTAAACAAGCTGTCTGCGTCATCTGTCGACCCCTGCCATATGTGTTGTTTTTTCAAGTCTTCGAGCGAATTGTCGGTGATAATAGCCTAGTATCGCAGATCGTGGCTATTCTGCCTGCTAGGAGTGCACAATAACTAGCCCATCGCCGCAAGCCTCAATGGTGCGCGCGGCCAGCTTGAGGGAGTTTGGCACCATGACCACCGAAACGCTAAACCACGCGCGCGAGGACATCGAATATTTCCACCATGATGGCCGGGCGATGATCATGCGCCTGTTCTGTCCGGCGGGTACGGGGCCCTTTCCGGCAGTGATCGACCTGCATGGCGGGTGCTGGTCGAAAGGCGATCTGAACGAATGTGGGCCATGCGATGAAGTACTGGCAGAAGCCGGCATCGCCGCCGCCGCACTCGATTTCCGTCATGCTGGCGACGGCTATCCAACCTCGCTGATCGATATCAATTACGCCATATGCTGGCTGAAGGCGCATGTCAGTGACCTCAACATCGATGCCGGGCGCATCGGCATCACCGGCAAATCAAGCGGCGGGCATCTGGCGATGCTGGCGGCCATGCGCCCGCTCGACCCGCGATACGCATCGATTGCCCTTGAAGGCGGCGGCGCCTGCATTGACGCAAGCGTGCGCTGCGTCGGCATGTTGTGGCCGGTGATCAATCCCTTGTCGCGATACAAAAACGCATCGCGCGCCCGCAGCAAGGCCAATCCGCCGGCCTGGGTGGGCGATCTGCCCGAACGCCATGATCTTTACTGGCGCACCGAGGAAGCGATGGCCGAGGGCAACCCGGTGCTGGCGCTGGAAAATGGCGAGGCGGTCGCCACTCTGCCGGCACTTTGGGTGCAGGGAAGGCCCGATCCGGTCCATGATTATCGCGATCCCGCCTCCCCGCTCGACTTCAACGAACCCGAGCGCTTTGCCGCGAACTATCGCAAGGCAGGCGGCGATATTCAGGTGCTCTATATCGATCAGGACAAGCGCGCGACACGCACCTCTTACGACCCGATGGCAGCGTTCTTGCGGCAGCATCTTTAACCGAAGGGGACACAACATCATTGCCAAACCCCGGAAGTGCCCTTCGTGAACGCGACAGCTGGCTGTTGGCGCTGAAGGTCAACGCGCAAGCGCCACCCAAGCCTGCGATATTGCAGCGTTTCAATTCCGTTGGTTAAAAACCACCGCAGGACCAATCGGTTTGACCGGAGTCGACATCATCAGTTTGGTGATTTACACCCACCGCAACACCCGCAAATGGCGAAGATGAATCAAGCTATCGTATAAGGTGGAGGCAGGCATCGACATGCTTGGCAATGCCGTGACGATAGTTGATCAATCTGAAGCCCCCGGGGCCACCTGCCCGGACCACCTTTTTGTGAAACGATACCTGCCCTTTTCGGCTGACAGACAATGTCCCCTTGCCCTTCACACAGCCACAACACGGCACATGCGCAGCATGGAAGGTCGCGCTTGACTGATTATGGTCCCCGGAATGGGTAATTCAGACGCCTGTACGATCCTCGTGGCCTGCGATGGACATTACCTGTCACACACCACGCGGGTCATCGAAATCGCTTTGCACCTGCGAAATGCCGGTCATCGGATTGAATTTGCCGCCAGCGGAGGCTGGGCGCGTCTCATCGATGAACAGGGTTTTGCACGCCACGAGATCTACACCCCTGACCCGGAACACATCATGGCCTATACGCGCCGCTCCCGGATGGACTACTACTCCGGCGAGTTGCTTGAAAAGTGCGTGGCTGCAGATCTGGAAGTCCTGGATCGCGTCAAGCCGGACCTCGTTGTCGGCGATTTCCGCTGGACCATGTCGATCTCTGCCGAATTTCGCCGCATGCCCTATTGCAGCATTCTGAACACCTTGTGGACCAACTATTACGATGGTGTCCGCAGTGTTCCTGAAGAGCTCTTGTTGCGACGTATCATCGGAAAACGCGCCGTCGCCGCCATCGGTCCCATGGTAAAGGACATTTTGTCGTGGATGTGGGCACGCCCCTTCAATCACTACCGCAAGCGCCTTGGCCTGCCGCCCCGCGCCAACCTGATTGAACACATTTACGGCGACCTGAACCTATTGCCCGATCTGGCCCGGCTGTTCCCCACACGCGACAATTTGCCGGCAAATTTCCACCGTGTCGGACCAATCTTCTGGAAAGGTGGCGAGATGTCCGATCCCGGGCAGCTACCCGCACGATCTGACCGCCCGCTGATCTATGCCAGCATCGGCTCGACCGGCACCGACCTGTTCCTGCAACGCCTGTTTGAAGGTCTGGGCTCACTTGATATCGATGTGGTCATGAGCACCGGCGGGCAGTCACTTCCCGGCCAGGCCCCCCGGAACTTCCACTGTCTTGATCTCGTAGCCCCTGATGATGTTCTGCCGCACGCGGCACTCGCCGTCTGTCACGGTGGAAACGGCACGGTCTACCAGTGCCTGTCCTACGGCGTGCCGGTTCTTGGCATTGCCACTCATATTGACCAGCAGTGGAACCTCGACCGTGTTGCCGACTGTGGCGTTGGATGGCGCTTTACCGAGGAGAATGTCACCTCCAAAGATATCCGCAACTGTGTACGCGCGGTTATCGACGAACCGCAATGGCGTCAATCTGCCGTGGAAATCAGGCGCGAAATCAATGCCGCCGATGGTGCGGCACAAGCGGCCCGCGTCATCTCCGACTGGCTGGCATCAAGGTGACCGGATTGCCGGCAACCGGCTCCCCGGCGCAACCCGCGCACATCGTTTGGGCTAGAAGCCGGTCGCCCAGGCAAGCGCGCTGTTCGGCGCGCTGCACTCAGTCATCGCGCGCGTCGAGTACCGCTTTTACCAAATCCTCCGGCACTTCAGCCGGAACCGGTCGATCGGGGTCTTCGAACGCCTGTTTGGAAAGTTCAATCGTGCGCCGATAGGCGTCAAGATATTCGCGGCACTCCCGGCACACCTTGAGGTGAAGCCCAAACACGAACTTCTGTCTTGCCGTCAGATCATCTTCCAGATAGGCGAAAATGAAATCCTCGAATTGCCCGCAGGTGATCATCATCGGTATGTGCTTCAGCATCATGCCACGCATCCACCTCATCAGTTGCCTGAGGAAAAGTGCCGTCACCTCACAACTCTCCCCTGAGCAGAGCTTCAAGCAGCTTCTTCGGCGCCGAGCGCGCTCTGTGCAGACGGACTTTCACATTCGTCTCGGTCAAGCCCAGAGCATCGGCCACCTCACGCGGCGTCATTTCTTCAATGTCTCGCAACTGAAGAACCAACCGGTAAATTTCCGGCAATCCTCTGATCTTTTCATGCACCAGTTCACGGCGCTCAGCACTCTCGAACACCTGATCCGGGGTTGCCAGAAACTGCCACGTCCCTTCGACCCGGCACGAGGCCTCATCGAAGGTCGGCAGCAAATCATCGATGGGCGATTCATTCCGGGTCCGCCTGGCCCTGAGCTTCATCAATGCCTGATTGATGACAATGCGATGCAGTCAGCTCTTCAGGCTTGAGCGTTCCTCAAAATCACCGATATTACGCAGTGCGTCGATCAGGGCGTCCTGAACACGGTCCTCCGCGGTCGCTGAACTGTCCGTTATTTGCCGGGCAACCGTGAGCATCCACGGTGCATGGTTGCGCACCAATGTTTCGGCCGCACTTTCATCGCCCGCCTTCAATGCGGCAACCAGCGATGGCTCGGACGTGCCGGCAGGCTCGGCGGTAATCGTCATAAAACCCCAAAGAACCAAAAAGAACGCTGCTGACCCGCTCAATCAGTGAAATTTTTCAGCGCGTGGATCAGTGTAGCGGCAAGATGAGGTGAATGACAACCAACCCTGAGGCAGTGTCAGGTCAATCGCACAGCGGATTGGCGAGGGCGGCCCAACCTAGATTGCGCTGGCGCCCGAAGGGGCAGCCGCCGATGGCGCCGCGGTCAATTCATCGGTAACGCTGGCCTTGGCCTCCTCGCTAAGGGGCTCGCCTTCGGCGCTGAGCACTTCGACCTTGCGGCGGGCGAAATAAATGCCTTCCTCGGCAAACATCGCCTGCTGGCGATGATAGATCTCCCGGCGCAACACGAACTGCGCGCGGCTGGCACCTGAACTTGACCCGGATCACCAGCGCGGAATCGTCATCGATATAGTAGACGCCCTGGCTCTTCAGCGGGTCGAGGAATTTCGCGCCATGCTCGGGATGCTCGAGAAACTCCGCACCGACCGTCTTGGCCACCTTCTTGATCCTTGACTCTCTGCGGATCAGTGTCCGGCTCAAGCCGGAACGACATCTTGTAGCCACCCGGTCGCGATTGTGGTTGGTGATCTGTTTCAGTTCGCCGAACGGTATGGTGATCACCGCTCCGCGGTGATGGCGCAATTGCAATGAGCGGATCTAGATCGATTCAACCTCGCTGCGCAGATCGCTGTCGAGCTCGATATATTCACCCACCCGGAACGCGTCATCGACCAGGAAGAAAATCCCCGAGAAGATATCGCGTACCAATGTCTGGGCGCCAAAGCCAACCGCGATGCCGACAATGCCGACCGATGCTGCCGATTCAACGGATCGCCGCCACACACTCGGCGAACTTCTCATCAGGTGAGTGTTGGCTCAACGTCTTTCTCCGCCGCTCATTGAGTTCCCGCGCCACGTCATCGGGTTTGGTCCGGCTGTGCATAGACAGGCCGGTGCCTTTGGGGAAGTACTGTCGCAGCAGCCGGTTGGTGTTCTCGTTGGTGCCGCGCTGCCGGGGACTGTGGGGATCGCAGAAGCAGACCTCGAGGTTGGTCGCGAGCATGAGACGCTTGTGGCCGGCAAGTTCCTTGCCCCGGTCCCGGGTGAGCCCCGCGCAGTTCACGCGGCAGGTGCTGAACCTGCCTGACGAGCGCGGTTACGACGCCGTCAGTGTTCCTGTTGGGGATCTTGGCGAGGAGCACGTAACGGAACTGACGCTCGACCAGCGTTGCGATGTAACTGTCGCGAGAGCCGGCAATCGAATCCCCCTCCCGGTGGCCGGGGATGGCGAGGTCCCGTGCGGCGGCCGGACGTTCGTGGATCGAGACCGCATCTTTGATCCGGCCGAGCCCGTCGCGCTTGAGACCGGCGTGCCGGGAGCGGCGGATCGCGCGCAGACGGGCCGGCAATTCCTTCTTCAGAACGCCCCGGGTCTGCCCGGGTGCGGATGAACAGGCCTCGATAGATGGTCTCTCATGGGACACGCGGGCATCCTCATCGTCGGGATGCCTGCGCTTCAGCCAGCCCACGATTTGCTGAGGTGACCACTTGCGCTAAAGCCTGCCCGATAGTGTCCGGCAAAGCGATCGCCGACAAGCAAGCTTGCACAGCCTGGGGCGCAGAGCCCGGTCCCGGGCAGCCTGATCCGACCGCGCAGCGCGATACCCCGCACGGCCGCCATTGCGCTCCACCGCGCGGCTGACGCGTGATCGCACGAAAGGACAGTTGCGCCCCAAGCCCTCCGGAGATCTCCTCTCGATCACAATGCGTCAATGCTGGACGCGACCTTGTGTGCGCCAGCGGCCGGATACCACCCATCCGGGACAGCAAGGGAAAGATCGACGATGAGTTGCGATCGAACCTGCGGCCAATCGAACGCATCGACTCCCCACGCTGCCGGCGATCCCAAATCTCTGCCTTCCGGCTATCGGTAAAATAGAGACGTCGCCGGCAGCCCATCGTGAACACTCCATCTTTCCATCAAAGACTGAAGTGTTGAAGCAACCATTTGAGTCAACCGCCAAAAGCGGACCGATATCCACCCCGAATGACGACAGTGCGATGATCGCCAGAAAGCCGGGCAGCATGTTGCGGAACAGAGGCGTCAGGGTGTGCAGTCGCGGGGCAACCTAAACGCTTGACGGGTCAGCATCCTCAGCCCCGCCGGCGACGTGCTTTTCGGTATGAAGCACCGCCCTGATCAGGCGCCAGATCAAATAGACGATCAGCAGCGTGACGACGATATCAAAGCCCGTGTCCGCCCAGGCAGGAGCATTCTCCCCCTTTGCCCGGCCCACAAGATCGAGATTCCACAAACCCGAAATCACCAATATGGCGGCAATGCCGATCACAACACGCCATGCACCGCGGAACCCACCACGGAAGCGCTCGGCAGCTTCGGTATCGCTGCGCACCGCCGTATTCACGAATTCTCCCCCCATGCGGTCGAAGATCGGCAGCACGAGAAGAACCATCAGCGTGCCAAGCGGCCCTTCAGCCGGTGTTGACCGCGCTCCAGCCAATGGGCGAGCCAGTAGAACCATGCCCCCAGCAGATAGAGCGCCAGCACCACCGGCGCTGAAGTGACCATGATGCGGGCAAATGAGCCCGCTTCCGGCCGCGCATCGGACACCGATGCTGCTGCGGCACGAATGCGGCCCAGATTGCCGATGACCGCGGCCATCAGCAATGCGGTGACCGCGGTTCCGGCAAGCGCCACGCTGACCATGGCAGGGAGGAAATCCGAGGCCGATATTGGGGAAGAAGCCACCAATCAGCCAGCCGGCGACACCGATCCAAACCGCACGGCGCAAAAGCGCGGCGTGACAGCACGATGAACGCCCAGCTATATGAAACCCCTGCATGATAGATCCACACCAGACCGACAAGCGGTCCGAGGGCTGATTGCAGAAACAGCGTGGCGCTGCGCGTGGCTGCGACAAAGGCGATGATCGGCAAAAGCTCGATCACACCCAGCGCGATGGTGCGCACCACCTTGTCCCAATAGCCGCAATCCTCGACAGTTTCGAGCCAGCGCGGCAACGACGCCAGCTGCCACTAGGATCAGCCAGGAGGCAATCATGCCGAAAATACCGTGCTCGGCGAGCGCCATCCGCTCATCCACCTTGTCACGTCGTGATCCAAGATCAGCAAGCGCGCCGGCCCAGCGCACCACCCGCGTTTCAATCCGCTCGGCCATCTGCACAAGCCACGCCTCAATGCCGGCTAAGGTATCCACTTCGGTCTCACTCGCCTTGTCCTGTTCATCTGCCCGGCGAATGATTTCACTGTGCAACAGCTCACGGATCTGCCCGTCGATGAGGCGGGACAGCATGCCGTCAACCAGTTCCGGCGTTAGCTCTTTGGGAATCCCAATGGGTTGTTCAACGGCCGGGGCACTGCCCGCGCCAAACATTTGGGCACTTGCCGTGATGTTGCCAGAAATTGTTGCCAGCACCACAAGCACTACCAAAACCCGCACGCAGTGTGAAGCAAAGAGAAGTGTCATGCGTGCAATCCCTTGAGCGCCGCCAACTTGATTGACCGATGGGAGTGCGTGACCATCGTCTAGCCGTTCCCCGGCAGGGAGGTTCGTCCCGGTACTGAATTTCCCCCCAGCATTGAAGTCTCAAAGTCATCATGCGCCCGGTCGGGCCCAAAGCAGATGATCACGTCACCCGGTGTGATGCGATGATCGGTAGTTGAGAGCGTGATGTCGCGGGCATTCCCCGCCCGCGACGCAAGGGCGTGCAGCCGGTGTTCTTCAAGCGCCAGTTTGCTCAGCAATTGCAGTCCCCGGCTCCGTGGAAAACATGCTCGGCTATGCTGTGGCCATCATCAAGCTGCAACAGCGGCAAATATCGTCTTTTGCCCAGTGACGTGGCTCTTTGGTCAGCATCGCCCCGACGAGCTTGCACATAGACCGGTTGAGCGCCTTGTTGGTCGTAAATATGAAGACCACACCAGCCGCGGCGACAATTGTCACAAGTTGAACCAGTGTGGCATCGACGCTGGTGCGGCCGGTATCGACGAATGTGACAATGAAGGACGAGGCAAGAGATACCAGACCGAGATTACCGACGATCATCAGGGCAACCAGGATCTTCCGCCGGATCGGATAGTTCACGATCATTTCTGCTTCGTGCGTGGTAAAACCGGTGCCCGTGAGCGCCGATATCGACTGGAACTGGGCAACTAAATGCGGCAGGCTGGTGATTGCATTGCAACGGCAGCGACACGCACCACCTTGACTGAAATTGCCAACAGAACCGCAATCGTCAGAGCAGCGGCCATTGCGCTTCACACCCCGAGCTTGTCGCGGCCAATTGCAAATGCACCACTGATGAACGCCGCCATATCCGCGTCGATATCCTCAAGGCTCAGAACTTCCTTGCTAGTGGCAATCGCCCCCACAAATACCGCTGGTATGCCAGTGGCCCGGAGCGGCAAGCTGCGGCAGGTCGGTGGCATCCAGATGCGGCCCCAAGGGTTGATGTAGAAATAGGGCTGGGCATAGCTCTCATCATCCGGCGACATGCCAACGCCGACACCGCGCGCGGTTTCAAAATCACCGGTCTCAAGACCTACATAGGTGGCAATGTCGAAATGATGCGGCCAGCACCGAACCGAGCTCGGCCCTGGCTTTATGCCCGCATTATCCTCAGCGAACGAGGACAGCAGATCTTGTGCAAGATCGAACCAGGCAGCAAGCGCGGCAAGCCTGTCGGCCTGCCCGCCTGTATCGAATGAGCCGACATTCGCGACGTCGTCAGGCAACTCAACCGATGATGCCGGCTTGAGGCCCGCCTTGCTGAGCTTCTGATCGAGCCAGTCTTCGGCATCGCCATAGGAAAGTCCGCCAAGATCAAGCTCACTTGCCTCGCCATTGGTCAGCGACAGAAGCAGCGGTGACAACGACAGTCCAACCACCTGGGCTGGGCCATTGCCGCGAAGCGGATGCGAGCTGAATTGCCGAGCGCTCCGATCCCAACCAAGATTTGAATGGCTGTCATCGGGAGCGGCCTCAAGGTTGGCGCGCGCCGCCAAGATCTGCCGGAGCGCACGCCCGCAGACTGGCCTCAAACGCGCTCGCCGCTGGATTTGTTGTCATTATTGTTGCTCCTGTCTCAGACGAGTTCTGCGTCCGACATGATTTCCACCAGTGCCGGACCTTTGTGTTCCAGCGCCTCGGCAATAGCCGGTTCGAGTGCATCGGCCGATGTCACCTTGGTTCCGTGACCGCCGCACAGCCGCGCAAAAGCGGAAAAGGAGGGGTTATTCAAACCGGTCTCCCACACCGGCCATTCGCCGGCCCGCTGTTCCTTGGAAATCTTCCCGAGCTGGCCGTTATTGAGAAGAATGTGGGTGACATCCATGGAGTATTTGACGGCGGTGGTGAAATCCATCGGGTACTGGCCAAAACCGCCATCGCCAGAGATTGAGATCACCTTGCGACCGCCATATTCCTCAAAGTCCTGGGTTGCCGCCCATGCCCCCATGGCGGCGGGAAAACCAAAACCAATCGAGCCGAGATATCCCGACATCAACACCCTCTGCCCGCTGGTCTCGAAATAGCGGCCGAACGAATAGGTATTGTTGCCGACATCGACAGCGACAATCGCATCTTCGGGCGCGAGTCTTGAAAGCACATCGAAGATCGCCGCTGAATGAACCCCCTCGCCGCGCTCCTCGGCCAGACGCGTCTGCTTTTCCGCACGCCATATGCGCCAGCGCTCGGCCAGCTCGCCAATCTGATCATCACTCTCCTGACGCTCCGACAGGCCAGGCGCAATCGTCTCGCAAAACGCGCCGATCTCGCCCCACACCGGCAGACGCACCGGGTGAAACTTGCCAAGCTGCATACGCTCGAAATCGACCTGAATGATCGGTTTGGAGGATTCGATACCGGTGTGATTGGCGAAGGACGAGCCAAGCGCGATGATCAGATCGGCCTCGTTCATGAACCAGCTGGCGATCGGTGTTCCTGACCGCCCCAACACACCGGCCGCATTGGGATGCGAGTCGGCAATCAGCCCCTTGCCCTTGAAGGTGGTCATCACCGGCGCGCCGAGACGTTCGGCAAGGCCAATGACCGCCGCGCGCGCTTCGACCGCCCCGTGTCCCATGACGATCACCGGCCGGCGCGCGGCGTTGATCAGGCTGGCTGCCTGATCGAGATCATCGTTTGAGGGAACCACAACCGAACCGCCGGTCCGTCCCGACGGGCCTGCCGCCTTGGCCTCGCTCTCAATGGTCTGCACATCGTCTGGAAAGATGAGATGAGAGACATTGCGCTCAACCAGCGCCGACTTGCAGGCCAGCGACATCAGCTCGGCGTGGTTCGATGAGTTCAGCACCGGCTGCGAGAACTTCGACACCGCGTGAAACGCCGATTTGAGATCGATATCCTGAAAGGCACCCGGTCCGAACACCTGGGTTTGCACCTGTCCGGTCAATGCCAGCACCGGCGCGCGGTCGACATTTGCATCCCACATGCCGGTCAACAGATTGGTGGCGCCGGGCCCCGCGATCGTCAGGCACGCCGCCGGACGCCCGGTGAGCTTACCATAGGCCGACGCTGCGAAGGCTGCTGCGCCCTCATGGCGCACCCCGACATAGCCGATATCGCCCTTTATGGTGCGCAGCCTGATCGCATCGGCCAACCCCAGATTGGAATGCCCGACCATGCCGAACACGCGTTTGACGCCCCAGTTGACCATGGTCTCGGCCATCACATTGCTCACCGTGCGCGCATGTTCCGGCTCGGGTGCCAGTCCGATGAAGATTTCACCGTCACGAATTTCGAGCGGATAGAGTTCCTGTCCGCTGTCTTCATGACCGCCGGGAGGCGCACCGGTCAGAGGATGGAAGTCCCAGCCATGCCATGGGCAGCGGATCCAGCATTGCCCGTCGACACCGGCTTCGATTGAGCCTTCGCCCAGCGGGCCGCCCTGATGCGGACAGCGATTGTCCATCGACGCCCATTTTCCATCAAAATGCGATAGGCAGATCGACGTGGTGTTCACCGTAACCGTCTTCACCCGGCCTTCCGGCAAGTCCTCCACACGTCCGACACTGATCCAGTCCAGATCCTTGTTTTGCATGCCTTCCTCCCCGGCGATGTCAGATCCACTCATGCGTTTGCCTCAAAACCAGCACATACCGTGCCCAGATACAAGCTGATGCAGGCGTGCGCTAATCATGCCTGTGTGATCTGCCTTTCCTTATCAGGTTGACGGGTCAGCACTACGCCCGCACGAGATCAGTCATCGGCTGGTTGCGTCTCCGGGCACTCACTCATCCTGGCGATCCGGGCGGCATAGATTTTTGATCCCTGACGTGCGCTGAGGCCATGCAGCAGTGCGCTGATCCACACCGCGTTGACGGCAAGATTGAGAACCTGCTCGCTAAATTCACTGCTGATCGATTTCACCACCAAAAGCTCGAACAAAGCCGTCGCCAGCCCGCGCGGGCCGAACCAGCCGAAAAATAGCCGCGTTGACGGTGAGGCGTCGGTACCGGTCAGCGACAGCCAGATCGCCACCGGGCGTACGACCAGCAGGCTGATCAGAATGATCGCCAGCATTTCACCAGTCAGATGTTCGAGTGCTTCGGGAACCAGCGCTAGGCTGAGCAGAAAGAATGCCCCCCAAGTCAGAATCTGGCCCTCGCTTTCGGTAAACTCTTAGACGAACTTGCACCGGCCCTTGACGGTGTTGCCAAAGCAAAGCCCGGCAACAAATGCCGCGATAAAGCCGTTACCGCCAATCTCCGAAGCGCCGAGATAGGCCATGCCGGCAAGTGAAATCGCACCAATGCCTTCAAATGTCGCCGATGTCAGACCGCGATCCTAGGCGCGCATCAACAACACACCGCCAACCGTGCCGGCGGCAATGCCGACAATCGGCCCCAGCACCAACTGCTGCGCAGCGAACACAATCCAGTCCGTCACCTACGGTTGGCTGACCTCACCAGCAAGGCTGGCAAAAAGCAGCACCACCGGCAGCGCTAACCCGTCATTGAGCCCGCTTTCCACCGTCAGCGCGCGCCGGGTCCTGACACCACCGCTTGGCCGAGTGCGGCGTTGGTCGGCGCCAGGATCGAAGCCACCGCCACCAGCGGCAACCCATCAGGAATGGCATTGCTGCCAGCGTCCAAGACCAATTGCCAGCGGAAGACCCAGACCAAGCATGTGCGCCGGCCAGATATGGCGCTTTCTGGGGGCTGCCAGGTCAATCTGGGCCGCGTCGAGAAATAAAAGCAGGATCAGCGCGATTTCGGCGACCAGATGAAGGCCTTCCCCCGCGCCCGAATGCGGCATCATGCCGGTTTGCGGCAGCGCAAAGCCAAATCCCAGGAACACCATTGGCGCAGTCAGGATGCTCGTCGACAGCCCCGCTTTGCCAGCATGGCAAAACCGACTGTGAATACGCACAGAATGAGCAAGCCGGTTTCCATCGGTTCGCCCGTCTCCCTCGAGGACTTGTGGATTGGCCGGCACGTTTGAGGGCTCAGCGCCAGATTCAATCAACGATCAGATGTGCTGAGCACCGTTTTGGTTACGGGTTTTTCTTATTTGGCTTTGCTCAAGCATTAATTGCCAAGCGGTTTAGAGTGGCGAAGTTTGAACCGGCAACTTGGTTCAAGTTGACAGTTTCCGATCCTACCTTGCCCTGAATATCAATCGCGGCATAGGGCCAGTCATCATAAGCGATTCCCTGTAGGAATAATTCCCTCTCATTGACGTCTGTTACGGTCGGGCTGCAATGAGCGGTCGGTCGGCGCACGCATGGCTGATGGCCGGGCAGTTGCCCGGACAACGAGATTTCGGCGAAGGGCGGGACGGTGTCTGTCGTGCGTGGCCGGAGCAGCTACCGCCCGTCGGGAAGCAAGGCTGCGAGTTCCGGTTTCTTCATCTCCCCTGACAGGGCGAGATGGAAAGTCTGCCAGTCCGTGATGCGCAAGTTCTGCAACAGGCTGCGCATCCCTTGTCCCAAAGGGAGAGGATACGCTCCTGGTGCTCTCGCGCCTTCCCGAACAGCGGGCAGCAGCGCTGTTGCACCTGATCGATCAGGAAGGCGAGCATGGCGAGCGTCGCGAAAACGTCCGCCGGATGGTTGTTGCCGTGCCCGAAGTTGTGCTCGAAGTTATATCCGTCCCGCGCCTTGGGTGTCTGGAACGTTTCGTTCTCAATCGCCCATCTGCGGCGGGCGGCCCGCATGACAGCAGTTCGTGATCGCCCGGCTTCGCGCCGAGGATGAAACGAAAACCCTTGTCCCGCAGATGCCTGATGCGGGGTCCGTTGGACGCCGGCCCGTCCTCGACGATGACCGCCTTGATGTGCGCGTGCTCACGGCGCAGGTCGCTGAGGAGACGCTTCGCGGCGTTCCGCTCGGCAGTCGTTCTTCGTGGTTCCGTCCTCATTCCGGATCGGCTCCGGCGTCAGTGGGAACACCTCCTTCAGGTCGGGGTGGACCACCGCCGCGCCGAGGGGCTGGTGGTCGTACGTCTTCGACCCGTCGTGGTGGCTCTTCACGCAGCAGCGCCTGCAACCGACCTTGTGCGAGGAATGCTGGCCGGTGCCATCCACCGAGATCAGCAGATGCCCGTCGAAGACCGTCCAGCCTTCGAGCACCTTGCCGCGCTGCAGTGCGGCATAGGATCTGCTCGAAGCAGCGGCGCGGGTCGCAGGGGTCGACTGCGTCAAGGCGCGCGCGCATCCGCATGTCCGAGGGCACCTTTTCCACGCCAAAGAGCGAGCGGAGGTTCCGCGCCTGGACCGGATCCTCGCCGCCGCGCACCTGCCGGTCAAACTGAAGCCCGGTCAAACTGAAGCAACGACGGAAACTTGAGTGACGTCAGTGCGGACATCAGGCAGTCGGACAGGCTGAAGTCACCTGTATTGATCGGGTCGGGGATGCGGGCGAAGCATGCCTGGCATCGACAGATGTTTGCGGAAAGAGTTTCCGGACATCTGAGAGCCTCTCTCAACTGCCGATGGAGCAGGTGCGTGGATCGCATTGCGGGCGGTGGATGGCACGACGAAAAACGGGCCGGCGCAAAAAGCCCACGAAAGAAAACGCGTAGACCTTCCCCAACAAATTGATAATGAGCAAAAATAATCCTACAGGAAATTGCTGAGTCATCATCAACATTATTGATGCGGATATTCGGCCGGAATACTGGCATTTCCCGCCGAGGTCTTCAGGCGAGTGGAATGGCGTGCTTGCCGGCTGCCGACTGGTAGACCTCCGACAACTCCCGGTAGATGCCGGCAATGCTTTGCGCCTTCCAATAGGCGTTGGAGCGCCGGTAGGCGCCCGCTTGCACGCCGAACACCTCTTCCAGAATGCGCAGATCGTGCGGGATCGAAAACGCATCGCGCATATCGGCATAGCTGAACAGATGGGTGAAATTGTCAAAGCCCGCCCAGGTGATGGCCGAAAGGCAGAGCGGGCACGGCTCATGGCTGGTCAGAAAATAACACTCCGCTGGTGCCGGGCGCTACGTTTCAGGCAGCTTTGCGTAAACATTCAGCGCCGAGATTTCGCCATGATGCAGCGGATTGACCGTCTCCTCATTGGTGCCTGCGGTCGCCAGTGACAGATCGCTTTTCAACAAGATGGCAGTGCCGAACATCTTGTCGCCGCGCGCAATATTGGCCCGCGTCAGCGGAACGATATCCCGTTCGATGACGTCAAGAAAACGTGCGGCAAGGCAATGCGGCTCAGCCACATTCATACGCAAACTCCCGGACGGGCAGGTTTGTCAAACGTCGATGGTTCTGACGTCCGCCGGTGAAAACGGGCACTCTTCAAGGTTATCACCTTTACCGCCGCGATCGACCACGATGAAATCCTGACAAGGTGCCAGAACCACAAGCGGGTGGTGCCAGACGCAAGCACGATAGTTGATCCCCTGATCGCCCCTGGCGCGGAAACACTTCATGGTTTCAAAGCCTCGGCCGGTCCGCGCCTTGGGTCACCACCACGATCCAGTCCTCGTTCGACAGCAGAAAGAATGCCTGGCTGCCAAGCGGGTGACGCTCCAGCATGGCGATTTGCAATGGGCGCGGTCGTGCAACCGCGCGGAATATCGATATCAGCGGCGCGCCGTCCTCATTACCGACATCGATATTGGCAAGATCATGGAAGCGCGTGGTGGTGCCTTGATTGATAACACGCTGCTCGGCGCCCTCGGTCATGATCACATCGCCAAATGGCCGGAAAGCCTGCGGGGCCAGCGCTTCGACCTCAAGCGCCACACTCAGGAGACAAGCCTGCCGAACACGCGAAACCGCGAAATGCCGCCATCGGGGTGGATCGCAAGGCGCACATGGCTGACCGGAGCGGACGCGGAAAGACGGTCGGCTTCGAATACGTGAACGGCATCAGGCCCGAGCTTGTGCTCGAGCAGCACCTCCTCCCAGAACATCGACTGGGTAATGATCGATTGCCTGGTGCCAGCGGTGATCATTGCGCCGTGCACCGAACAAATATCAGGATAGTTTCCCTTGAAATGGGCGGTATCGACCTCAATGCGCTCGATCAGGCCGGCATGGCCGAGCTCGACGATCATCCAGTCATGGCCCGGCTCGCGCCGCAGCCCTCATCTCGTGGCTATAATGAGTCCAGACCCTAAACAGTTGCCCGGAACCGTGGCGCAAGTATCGGGTGTCGGATCGCTTTAATGAACTTTAGGACTCCATCACACAGCCGGTGTCTGCTTTGCGGAGGTATTGGAGATGTTACGATGCCAGATCGAGTGGATTTTGCATGCGCGTGAAATTGCACGATCACGCAGGAAACTCAGTATGCTTGATGATGACGGGCTGGCCGATCTCGGGTTGACGCGATCGCAAGCCGATTTTGAAGCCAGTCGCCCTTCTTGGAATTGCGGGATCTGGCCTCAGTCTGGCTTAGCAGGCCGGCCTCAATTCCGTAACACCCAAGCATGCAATCGGCCGGTTCATGGAGGTGGGACATGTTAGGCGAGTTGCACCAAGACCATATGGCTACGCTTTCGACCGATAGCGAGGTTGCAGGGTCTCCGACCGCTGCGCCCGAGGTGCGGGCGCGCGACTATAGCGTTGTCGCCAAGGCGATCGCCTTCATCACCGAATATTCAACACAGCAGCCGACGCTTGATGAGATCGCGAGCCATGTCGGGCTAAGTTATTTCCATTTCCAGCGGCTGTTCACGCGATGGGCGGGGATCAGCCCCAAGGCATTCCTGCAAACGCTGACGGTTGACCATGCGCGCCATCTCCTGCGCCAAAGTGAAAGCGTTCTGGATACCGCCTATGAGGTTGGCCTGTCGGGTCCTGGCCGATTGCACGATTTGTTTGTCTCCTATGAGGCAATGACGCCGGGCGACTACAAGACCGGCGGTGCGGGGCTTGAGCTCACATACGGTTTTCATGATTCACCATTCGGCATCTGTCTGTTGGTGGTTACCGAGCGCGGACTTGCGGGGATCGCGTTCGCAGATGATCACGAACCGGCTGGTTCGCAAACCCCGTGCACCTGCCCGGAAGGTCGTGCGGCTGCGCTTGCCGACATGAAGAGCCGTTGGCCTCGCGCCCGGTTCAGCGAAGATGCGAGCGTAACCGCTTCTTATGTCGGTACGATCTTTGGCGGGGATGGGGTGGCGACGCCGAGAAAGCTCGATGTGGTCCTCATCGGCACCGAATTCGATGTTTCAGTGTGGCGCACGCTGATGTGCATACCCAAGGGCTTTGCCACTACCTATTCCGACATTGCACGCCATATCGGAAATCCAAAAGCGGCGCGTGCCGTCGGCTCGGCGGTTGGGCGCAATCCGATATCTTTTGTAGTGCCCTGCCACCGGGTACTGCGTAAATCCGGGACGCTCGGCGGCTACCATTGGGGACTTGCCCGCAAGCAGGCGATTATTGGCTGGGAAGCCTCACCGGGAAACGGGACACAGCTGTTCGACGCCGAAGTGTGATCGGACAGATTACTGGGCGTTCGTGTGATTGCGCCCCTGCAGGTCAGGCGGCGAGATCACGTTTGGAGATCGGGCGGCCTTGCGCATTCAGTTCGTAGATAATCGGAACGCCGGTGGCGAGTTCACGCTTGACGATCTCATCACCGCCGAGGCCTTCGATTTCCATCACGATCGAGCGCAATGAATTGCCGTGTGCTGCAACCAGGACCGTTTTGCCGGCCAGCACCTGCGGGTGAATATGCTCATGATAATAGGGTAGGGTGCGCGCTGCGGTATCCCTCAGGCTTTCGCCTCCCGGCGGTGGCACATCAAACGACCGGCGCCAGATGTGGACCTGCTCGTCGCCCCATCGTGTGCGGACATCGTCCTTGTTGAGGCCCGTGAGGTCGCCATAGTCGCGCTCGTTGAGTGCCTGATCCTTGGTGACCGGAATATCGCTCTGGCCCAGTACGTCCAGCATGATGCCGAGGGTCTCCTGCGCGCGTTTAAGAGCGCTGGTGAAAGCCAGGTCAAATTTCAGCCCTTCAGCTGCCAGCGCGCGCGCGCCCTTCGTCGCTTCTGCGATTCCGTTTTCCGTGAGCCCGATATCGTGCCAGCCGGTGAACAGGTTGAGTTTGTTCCACTCGCTTTCGCCATGACGGACGAGCACCAGCAGATTGGTCATCTCGGTTCCTCATTGTTTGCTGAAATCATTCAATTCCAAGAACGTCAGTCATCGAAAACAGGCCCGGTCCGCGTTCGTGAGCCCATAGCGCCGCCTTTACCGCGCCGATGGCGAATATGCCGCGATCGGAGGCAATATGCGACAGCACTACGCGCTCGCCATCAGCGGCGAAAATGGTCTGGTGTTCGCCGACAACCATTCCCCCGCGCAGAGTGGCAAAGCCGATGTCGCCGCGTTGGCGGGCGCCGGTTAGGCCTTCGCGCGCGAGCACGGCCTTTTCCTCAAAAGAGACATTGCGGCCTTCGGCGGCGGCACGGCCCAGCATCAGCGCGGTTCCGGACGGTGCGTCGACCTTGTGGCGATGATGCATTTCGACAATTTCGATGTCGAAATCCTCATCAAGTGCGCGGGCCACCTTGCTGACCAGAGCGGTGAGAAGATTGACCCCCAGGCTCATATTGCCAGCCTTGACGATAGTTGTGTGGTGCGCGGCGGCGGCGATGGCGTCGTCGTCCTCGTCGCTGAGGCCAGTCGTGCCGATAACGTGAACTATGCGTGCCTGCGCAGCCAGTGCTGCATGGGAAAGAGTTGCAGTGGGTGCGGTGAAATCGACCACGCCTTCGGCTGCGGCAAAAAGCGGCAGAGGGTCGTCAGTAATCAATATCCCCGATGGTTCAAGCCCTGCGAGCAAGGAGGCGTCAGCGCCCAGATGGGCAGAGCCCGCAGCCTCACTGGCGCCAGCCAGCGTGACGCCATCGATGCGCGCAATGGCGCGCACCAGTTCGCGTGCCATGCGCCCGCCGGCTCCAACAACGACCAGTTTCATGTCGGCTTGCGTAGTCATGACACGGTTGCTCGGTCATGCTTGCACGACCGAACAATGCCGTGCTGCAGGAAAATGCGTTCAGGTATCATCCAAGCCCTCAATGATCAGAAAGTCAGACTCTGCCGCCTGTTTGCGCATGGCGAGTGGTTCGGCGTATTCGGCCGAGTTGTAGAAGTCGAGGGTTGCTGGATAGGGCGGAAATTCGACAACCACATTGCGGCTGCGTGATGAGCCCTCAACAGCCTGATGCGATCCGCCTCAGACAAAATAGCGGGCGTCATGTTTTCTGCCCGCATCGCCGATCAACGTGGGAGCGCTTGAATACTTCCGCGTCGGTGACATCAAGACGTACGACCCAATAAACCCTTTGGCATTTTTCAATCCCGATCTATGTGTCCGGTTCAATCCGACCCAGCTTACATTACCGGTGACGCTGGCGCGAGAGCAAGGCAAGACCACCTGGCAAGCGCCTGCGTTCATCACTCGCCAAGCCCATCCCAGAATTCTTTGACCTTGGAGAAAAATCCATGGCTTTCGGGGTTAGTCTTTTCATTCGAAGCTTCTTCGAATTCAGTCAAGAGTTCGCGTTGGCGCTTGGTCAAATTGACTGGTGTTTCAACCGTGACCTGCAGATACATGTCGCCGAAACGTCCTTGGCGAAGTATGGGCATACCTTTCCCCCGCAGGCGGAACTGACGCCCGTTCTGGGTTCCTTCCTGGATTGCAGTGCGTGTGCGCCCGCCATCGACGGTTGGCACTTCAACGTGGCCGCCCAGTGCAGCCTTTGCGATGGAGATGGGGATGCGGCAAAAAATATCGGCGCCATCGCGCTGAAACACGTCATGGGCAGCGACTGAAAGGAATATGTAGAGATCGCCGGGCGGGCCGCCGCGCAGTCCGGCCTCACCCTCACCGGTCAATCGAATCTTGGTGCCGTCCTCAACGCCGGCAGGGATCTCGACAGCGAGAACGCGTTCGCGGCTGACACGCCCTTGACCGCGGCATGATTGGCAGAGATCGCTGATCACCTGGCCGCGGCCCTGGCATGCGGCGCAGGTGCGCTCGATAGTGAAGAATCCCTGGCTTGTGCGCACCTTGCCAGCACCGCCGCAGGTCGTGCATTGGGTTGGTTCGCTGCCTTCCTTTGCACCGGTTCCGGAACATTCCTCGCAGGAAACGCTCATCGGCACCGTGATTTCATCGGTCTTGCCGCGATAGGCCTCCTCAAGAGTGATTTCCATATTGTAACGCAGATCGGAGCCACGCCCGGCGCTAGGCCGCCGCCGGCGACCGCCGCCGCCCATAAAGTCGCCGAAGAACTCGTCAAAAATATCTGAAAAGGCAGATCCGAAATTGCCGTCAAATCCGCCTGCCGGACCGCCTCCGCCTTCGAAAGCGGCATGACCGAAACGATCATAAACGGCGCGTGATTGGGGGTCCTTCAAGTGCTCATAGGCTTCGGAGGCTTCCTTGAATTTGGCCTCGGCTTCCTTGTCGCCATTGTTGCGATCGGGGTGATATTGCATGGCGAGGCGACGGAAGGCGGATTTCAAACCCTTCTCGTCGCTGTCGCGGCCAACGCCCAGAACTTCGTAGTAGTCGCGCTTTTCCATGATGTGTGGCGTTGGCCCCCTAACGCACACAGGTCAGCCCGCGGCGATCATCAGGCAAGATGATAGCCGAGGGCATAACCGATGTCGGTGCTTTTGGCGAGCGTGCTTGGCCGCCGGTTTCAGAATTAACTGGCGTCTTTGCGCTGTTCGTCGTCTTTGACTTCTTCAAAATCAGCGTCGACAACATCGTCATCCGATGCCTCTCCACCGTCTCTGTCCGTGTCAGCTTCGTCAGCATCGGCATTGGCCTGATAAAGTGCCTCACCGAGTTTCATTGAAGCCCGCGCCAGAGCCTCGGCCTTCTGAGAGATAGCGTCGGTGTCCTCGCCTTCGAGCGCAGTCTTCAATTCCGCAATCGCTGACTCAACGACGCTCTTGTCGGCATCGGATACCTTGTCGCCAAGCTCGGACAGCGTCTTTTCGCTCGAATGGACCAGCGCCTCGGCTTGGTTCTTGGCCTCGACCAAAGTCCGACGTTTCTTGTCCTCGTCGGCATGGGCCTCGGCATCCTGGACCATCTGATCAATATCAGAATCGGAAAGACCGCCGGATGCTTGAATTCGAATCGACTGTTCCTTACCGGTCGCCTTGTCTTGGGCGGACACGTTGACGATGCCATTTGCATCAATGTCGAATGTGACTTCGATCTGTGGCACGCCGCGCGGTGATGACGGGATGCCGATGAGATCGAACTGGCCCAGCATCTTGTTGTCTGACGCCATTTCGCGCTCGCCTTGGGCGACGCGAATGGTGACCGCCGACTGATTGTCCTCGGCGGTGGAGAACGTCTGACTCTTCTTGGTGGGAATTGTCGTATTGCGTTCGATCAACCGGGTGAACACGCCACCGAGTGTCTCAATGCCAAGGGACAGCGGGGTGACGTCGAGAAGGAGAACGTCTTTCACATCACCTTGGAGCACACCGGCCTGGATCGCCGCCCCCATGGCCACGACTTCATCGGGATTGACGCCGCGGTGTGGCTCCTTGCCGAAATAGGTCTTCACCATCTCCTGCACCTTGGGCATGCGGGTCATGCCGCCGACGAGAACCACTTCGTCGATTTCGCCAGGCTTGAGGCCTGCATCCTTCAGTGCCTGCATGCACGGCGCCATGGTGCGCTCGACCAGATCATCCACCAGGCTTTCGAACTTGGAGCGCGTCAGCTTGATGTTGAGATGCTTGGGGCCTGCCTGATCGGCAGTGATGAAGGGCAGATTGATTTCGGTCTGGGGTGCGGAGGACAGCTCGATCTTGGCTTTTTCCGCAGCTTCCTTCAGGCGCTGCAGAGCGAGACGGTCGCTTCGCAGATCAATACCCTGCTCTTTCTTGAATTCATCGGCCAGATAGTCGACCAGGCGCATGTCGAAATCCTCGCCGCCGAGGAAAGTGTCGCCATTGGTCGATTTCACTTCAAACACGCCATCGCCGATCTCAAGGACCGAGATGTCAAACGTGCCGCCGCCAAGGTCATAGACCGCGATAGTCTCGCCGTCCTTGCGGTCAAGGCCATAGGCGAGTGCAGCCGCCGTCGGCTCGTTGATGATGCGCAGAACCTCAAGGCCTGCGATCTTGCCAGCGTCCTTGGTCGCCTGGCGCTGGGCATCGTTGAAGTAGGCCGGAACGGTGATCACAGCCTGGGTGACATCCTGGCCGAGATAGGATTCGGCGGTTTCCTTCATCTTCTGCAAGACGAAAGCGGAAATCTGCGAGGGTGAGTGTTTGGCGCCGTGGGCTTCGACCCAGGCATCGCCATTGTCACCCTTGACAATCTTGTAGGAGACCAGACCCTTGTCCTTGTCGACCAGCGGGTCGTCATAGCGGCGCCCGATCAGGCGCTTCACCGCAAACAGGGTATTTTCAGGATTTGTCACCGCCTGTCTTTTGGCCGGCAGGCCTACTAGGCGTTCGCCGTCCTCCGAAAAGGCGACCATTGAAGGCGTAGTGCGTGCGCCTTCGGCATTCTCGATCACCTTGGGGTCCTGTCCGTCCATAACGGCGACACAGGAATTTGTCGTCCCGAGGTCGATCCCAATCACTTTCGACATCAAACAAGTCCTTTCCCTTGCGGTAGGCCGGCCGGGCCTTGATCCAAGCGCCCGACATAGCGGTTCGCGCCGGCCCCAAAATATTCTGGTTGGATGTCACGAACATGTGTTGGCCCGCTATATAGGGAGCAGGCGGAACCACCGCAAGACGCAGGATTGCCGCAACGAACAGGAACATCAGCGGTGCGGTATAAATGACGGCCATCATGGTTTGATCTTACCACCGGCATTTGTCCGCTGACAGATAGGGTTAAAGAGTGATTGGCGACATGGATCATTCGGGGGTTCGCAATCTGGCTGGCTGGCTTGAGCACGATCGTCAGGTGTTGTTGCTCGACGAGATCGTCAATGTTATTGGCGAGGCGCCGCTATACCAACCAACCATGCCGCAGTCGGGACGGCCGATGTCGGTATTGATGGCCAATTGCGGTGTGCTTGGCTGGTTCACCGACAAGCGCGGCTATCGCTATGAGGAAGTACACCCCGAGACCGGGCAGCGCTGGCCGGCAATTCCGCAGATACTGATTGATTTGTGGCAGGAAGTTGCAGATTTTCCAGCTCCACCTGAGGCCTGTTTGATCAACTATTATGGGCAAGATGCACGCATGGGACTGCACCGCGATGAAGATGAAGAGGAATTCTCAGCTCCCGTGGTGTCGATTTCACTGGGTGATGATTGCCGATTTCGCATTGGTGGCATGCAGCGGCGTGATCCGACGCGATCGATGATTCTCAAATCAGGAGATGTGGTGATTTTGGGAGGAAATTCGCGCCTGTGCTTTCATGGCGTTGACCGGATTGTCGCCGGAACATCGGATCTCTTAGGCAATTACCCCGCCCTTTTTCCAGATGGAGGGCGGATTAACCTTACTTTGAGGCGCGTGCATATCGCGGCCTGATGCATCGTCGGTCATTCGCACAAAAGCAATCATCAACAATTGCTTAACCAGGAATGGCAAGTCGCGAGTTTCGAAGGGCGGGCTGCGCATCAGCGCTCACCATGCAACAAAACGCTGGTAAGATTGCTTTGTTCGGTCGACGATCCAGTCCCGATTCGTGAGGAGTAAATCCATGGTCCAGGTCGCCTTAGGCGTAATTGCGATCGTTTTTGGAGTTCTGTTGTTCCTGCGCGGTGGCTAGACCTCGACCGGACAGGGCGCATTGGCCCTTTCCTGATGCACGGGCATCGGCTTGCCGGGCGGGCGGCGGAAATGGACCTTCGGGGTCAGCCCGGCCCGGGCGATTTTCTTCTCGTTCTTCTGCGACCGATACGCCGTGTCCGCCCGGACAGTCGAGCCGGTGTTCGCCTGATCCGGAAGCCCGCCCGCTACGCGTCCGTCATGCCGGGCGGCGTCGGTGACGATCCATGTCCGGACGAAGCCGTGGCGCCGGGCGGCATCGATATGGGATTTGCCGCCGAACACCGGCGTGGCGATTGCGCCCATCGCCGTGCTGTCCGGGCGCGTCTTCTTGCGCCCTGGCTTGAGTGTCCAACGCGCGTCGCGATCCTTTTGCGCCGGTTTCCGGGGATTGGCCTGCCAATCAGGCGGGATGCCCCCGCCCTTGACGATCTCTCCTTCCCGGCATCGGTCATGCGCCGGCGCGGGGCTGCCACAATGGCGGCATCGACGATCTGCCCGCCCATGGCGGGATATCCGGGCGAGATATCCGGCGTCCTTAAGATGCGCGTCGAACCGGGCGAAGAGTTTCTCCACCGCGCCGGTCCGCACCGGGGCTTCCCGGAACCGCCGGATGGTCGTCTCGTCCGGCGCCCGCCCGCCGTCATCGAGGCTGAGTAAACGGCCAAAGCTGCACCGGTCCATGATTTGGAACGCCGCCTGCGCATCCGACAGACCGTAGAGCGCCTGGATCACCGGCACCTTGAACATGAGGACCGGGTCCATCGGCGGGCGCCCGCCCTGCCTGCCATCGGAACGATCAAGCGTCGCATCCAACTCCGGCCGGCAACTCTGGCCGGAAGAGCTCGAAGTCGATACCCCTTGCAAGCCGCTCCAGCGGATCTCCCGCCTTCGATAACGCCGCGCACCGCTCATCCGGATCGAACCACCCGCGCTGTGCAGCCATCGTACCCTCCGTCGCTGATATCCCCACGGAATCACGCCAACACGCTCAAAGCCAAGGGGGGTCAGGGCGTCCACTCAGCTCGTAGACAAGGCCCAACCGCAAGACAGCCCGGGAGTTCCTTGAACATCTGCTCGAAGCCGTCCTGTATCACATCCACACGATCCTGACCGGTAATGGCATCCGGTTCGCCGCGCAGCCACGGAACCGAAACAGGATCTATTCCCGGCCCATGGCTTTGACATGATCTGCCACGCCAACGGGATTGAACACCGGCTGACCAGGCCCAACCCTCCATGGACCAACGGCCAGGTCGAGCGGATCAACCGGACGATCAAAGACGCCACCGTCAAACGCTATCACGACGACAATCATGATCAGCTGCGCACACATTCGGCAGACTTCATGGCAGCCTACAATTTCGCCCGAGGGCTAAAGACTCTCAACGGCCGGACGCCTTACGAATACATCTGAAAAATCCGGACTTCAGAGCCAGATAAATTCAATGGCAATCCGATCTACAAGATGACGGGACTGAACAACTAATGCTCGCTATCCTGACTATTGGCTGAATCTACTTCGTGAAAATGGCTTGCCAAGGAACTAACGATACGCATGGCCGCGTTTCCATCGCCATAAGGTGAACTCGCCATATCGGCCATTGCCGCGAGGGCACCCGGATCATCAAGCAATTGCTGCACGGTGGAAACGATCCGCTCCTGATCGGTACCGACCAGCTTCACCAGTCCGCTCTCCAGAGCTTCGGGCCGTTCTGTTTCGTTGCGGAGCACCAACACCGGTTTGCCGAGAGCCGGCGCTTCTTCCTGAATGCCTCCGGAATCGCTGATGATGAGACAGGAACGTTTCATAGCAGCAACGAAAGCTGCATAGTCGAGCGGCGGAGACAGGCGCACGTTGGGGTACCCACCCAACATCTCATACGCCACACCCTGCACATTCGGATTTGGGTGTACCGGATAGAGAAAGAAAATATCGGGATTATCTTCTGCGAGGCAGCGAATTGCGAAGCAGACATTGAGCAGCTGCGCCCCGAAATTCTCTCGCCTGTGGGCGGTCACAAGAACCAGATGCTTATGCTCGGGTACTTCAAGATTGATGTTCAATTCCCGCGCAGCAGTCATGAAGAGCGCATCGATCACGGTATTTCCCGTCACGACGATTGCCGTCTCAGCAATACCTGAACGCAGTAGATTCTGCCGCGCCTTTTCCGTGGGCGCGAAGTGCCAGCGCGCCAGAGAGGCCGCGATCACCCGGTTGGCCTCCTCGGGAAACGGATAGTTGATATTGCCGGTCCTAAGTCCGGCCTCGACATGCCCAAATGGGATCTGGCGATAGAAACAAGACAATGCTGCCGCCATCGTTGTTGTCGTATCTCCCTGAGCAAGCACCGCATCCGGCGGCTCCGCCTCAAACACCTCATCCAGACCTAAGAGGAGCCTCGACGTCAGCTCGGTCAGTGTCTGCTGCGGCCGCATGATGTTAAGGTCGATATCGGACGGGATGCCAAAAATGCGCAGTACCTGGTCCAGCATCTCACGGTGTTGGGCAGTAGCGATCACACGCACCTTGGCCCAGGGTTCATCGCGTAGCGCCAGAATGACTGGTGCCATTTTGATCGCCTCTGGGCGCGTGCCGACAATGGCAAGGACACTGCGTGGTTCCATGCGCTGCTGATCTTTGCGAACTTTCAAAGCTTTCTCGCTGAGCGCAACGCGGGTGACGGTTCCAAAGGCACCCACATCCTCATCTCGTTGCTTGATCTGCGTCAGAATCACCTGCCGACTGGAGCTGTGCCATCAATGCAGTGTGAGCAAGCTCGTACAAAGCCAAATCCTGCGAATTGGCCCTCTGCAACCTTTCGAACAGGTCGTTGCCCAACTCATCGGCAATGTGTGCCAACTTCTCCTCGTCTGAAAGATCGCGCACATCGGTAACATTCTTCGGGGTGACAACCCTGTAACGAAAGTCCGGAATCTTCGGCGCGTACAGACGCTCATAAATCTGCATCGACTCCTCAAAATTTTCTACCACACCCATGAAAGGCAACGCCTTGAAATTGGCCATCGCATATTCAAGCTTCTTCGGGTCGTTAGATCTTGTTCTCTTGTCTGCCCGATAGGAAAACAGCTTTGTTTGGAGGTTGGAGATCCCAAACATCGTATCATTTTCAAATCTATAAAGTACCCATTCCTTAAAATCAAGCTTCTTTGCTAATAGAGTTTCCGGATGATCATCCAACCTTTGCCGCATAAAGCGCCAGAGCGAAGCGGTACGCAACTCCGGGCGACGAATAAACACAACAGGAAGGCACTCCACGTCCGGAGGAAGGAACTCCGTGACCAGAGAATCGGGATTAGGGAGCTTGATATGATGTGACGAAATAGCCTTTAATGTTGGTCTGTCACGCGCAATCAATGCTATTTCACTATGATTGATAAAAAAGTCGGGCACCGGCCCGTCATAGTTTGCCCAGGCATTCGGGAAACATTCTTGGAGAATAGCATCGACAGTCGAACCAGCATTTTTGAAGGTGTGGAAATGCAGGATGACTGAGCGTCTCCGTTTCCGACTTAAATCGGATTCAATTTCTGATCGATCCTGCATTTTAGGAGAACTCATCCGCCAAATTAATTTGCGCCCAATTTAGGGCCCGGACTCACTATAGCCACCAGATGATGGCCATCGTCGAGCTGATATTGCCTCCACGGGCGGAAATCTGCAACCCCGGACCATCGTCGTGGGGATCGAGGGACATCGAGAACGGTGACGCCGGCGTATATCGCGCCGGGATTGCCGATTTCGTCGTCATCAGGACACACCTCGCCCGTGGTTCTTGCCGGACTGCATGACAACCGGACGCGTCACGCCGGCGCCGGCTGCGGCCGAAGTCCGGCGATCAGCCGCAGGATCTCAGCGAACAGGCCCCTTGGCCAACCGGGCCAACTGGACTGGAACGTGACGTACCGGCCGTGTGTGACGATCCCGGCGCCGATCCTGATCGGCTTCTCCTTCACGCTGGTCGGCGACCATCGCCTGCCCGCGGTGGCAAGGATTTCGTCCGCATGAAGTTACCGGGATTGCAGGCGAGTGCATGAAGCCGGAGCCGCACGGCAGTGTTCCGGAACCTCCGGCATGACAGCCGGGTCCGCACAATCGCGTTCCTGCCTTCCTTGATGTGCTGCCCGGCCGTGCCGCGCCGGTTGCAGAAGGCGACCACGCGCCCGGCAGGGCGGCTCAGCCTGGTGACGATGAAGCCGACGCGCGGGACACGTTCGCCCGGATGCCGTTCGACCCTGGCGACGACCCGACGCTTCCTGTCCCATGACCCTGCCTGATGGCTGAAGCCGGCATGGGTGCGGATCATATGATCGGGTGGGTGACCGACGGATCGTATACCGGTCGCCCTCGGCCTCCGGAAACGTCCGGTGCGGCGAAGGCGGCATCGCCTCGGAAAAAGCGGCGCAGGTCCCGTTCCCGGTAACGCTCGACGACGTGTTGCAGAACGCCGCGCCGGCTGTCGGCTCTGTGGACGTTGCCGGGACGAAATCGGCTGCGTTCCGGATCGCCGAACCGGTTGAACACAAACAGCGGATGGCAGCAGGTGCAGGCGAAGTGCCCATTCCAGGCGGCACCTTTCTGATCGCCATGGAATCCATGTCGAGCACGACGGCCCTGGGCGGATGCCGCGCGTGCATCCGGTCAATCCATTGCCCCGACAGATCGGCCGGTGCGGGGAGGTTCTCTTCACCGGCAAGGAACTCCGTCTCCAATCGCCCCATCCGGCCGGCGCACGCGGTCTGCCCGGCTACGGCGCGCCCGCCGACAATCCATCGCATCGCGGGATCGCGTCCCGGGTGGTCGGCGTCGGTGGTGATTCCGCAACCGTGGAACTCGAGCTTCAGGCGGCGGTCGAAATCGAGCCGAAGAGGCCTGTCAACCGGTTCACCCGCCGGGTCCGCCATATGCCGCGCCCCAAAATGCGCTCAAGACATTGGTTCTCATCACAGAACCAACGATCAATCACATCAATCAATGGAGCCATATGGGAAATGTGGGCTTAAATGAGCGTATAGGCGGCAGGCGGTGGGCGGCCGTTCCATTTTCGGGTCCGGTAGGTAGTTCTTAAGAAAGGCAAATCTGTTCGGACTGGCCCGATACCGGCCTACCGTAGCCGCCGGACGCGCACATAAAGCGCTCCATGCCCGCCATGGCGCGGATGGGCCTCTCGAAATCCCGATACCAAAGGCTGAAATTTACTGCCAGCCAGCCAGTGCGGAACTTGCCGGTTGAGCACGCCACGCCCTTGATTGGCATCGTGACCAAGATTCCAATTTTCGTGATCCCGCTCGGATGATGGTCCTCCCTTGCCGGTGATCACGAGAACATTGCGCCAACCCTTTCCTTGTGCCTGAAACAGAAAGTGGTGCAATGCCGAATGAGCACGGCGCTGGGTCAGTCCATGCAGATCAAGGCGACCGTCAAGTGCTAAGGCACCACGGCGCAAACGCTGTTCGATACGGCGATCGATGGCACCGGGCCGAGCAGCCTGACCAGACATCTTCCAATCCCCGGTTGCCCGGTTTTGGGGCTTGGTAGATGGATTTGCGGAACTGTATTCCGGCGAACTAGATGTAAGCATTTGCGGCTGTACCTCATTCACCGCTGATGGCTGGTTACCCGATCTTTCACTTTCAAGCAAAGGCCGCGCCCATTGCGTGACCCGATGCCAAAGTTCGCGTTCGTCGGCGCTCAGATCGCGTTTGCTACCGGACATGGTCCTCAGCATTCCATGCAACGCGGGATGAGAACAATCATTCTGCCTTCAGCCCGCATACTGCCGGCGAGTGCACCTGCTGCCGTGCCCGTGCCAAAGAATATGTCGCCGCGAATTGGACCACGAATGGCCGAACCGGTGTCCTGGGCGACCATCAAACGCTGAAACCGCTCTCCGGTGCCAAAAGTTGATGCCGGAAGTCTAGTGTCCAGCCAGACCGGCAGGTTGGAGGTATGATAAGCCAGATCGACTGCAAGGCTGCGGCCGGGTGCCAGAGGAACCTCAAGCTGGCCAAGGGGACCAAGTTGAGGATCATCATTTTTGGCGCGGCGGAAGAAAATATAGGAGCGGTTTTCGTTCATCAGGGCCTCGCCATGGTCAAGCTCAGCAGCAAGCCAGGCACGAAGCGAGGCCATTGACACTTGCTCCTTGCGCATGACACCGCGCTCAATCAACACCTTGCCGATGGAAGTGTAGGAATGCCCATTCTTGCCAGCATAAGTGATGCGCTCACCTGTCCCGTCCGAATAGACCAGGCGTCCCGAACCCTGGACATGAAGAAAGAATGCATCAATTGGATCTGCCAGCCAGGCAATTTCCGGAGCCGCACCGGCGAGCGCACCGGCGTTGATTTCGGTACGGGTGGGTGCGGCAACAAATCCACCGTGCGCGCGAAACACATGGGTTAAATTTTCTGGAATGCCGTCTGTCTGCGTAAGCTGACTGACCGCAACAAGATCTGCCGGCGGGCCCAGAATAGGAACCGAAAAGGCCTGTGAGCGGGTGCGGGCGGCATTTATTACTGGCTCAAAATATCCGGTGAAGAGCCCGCTGTCCCGACCGTGCGATACGACCAGATGCGGCTCAAAACGGGTTTCGAAGAAGACCCGTGCGGCGGTGTCATTTGTAACGGGTGAGAGTTCAATCGCCGCACGGCAGGTTTCATGCATGGCCTGACTGCGCACGCCTTGCGCCCGCGCGAGAATAGCTGAACAGCCGCGCCGGAACGCTGAAAGTGCTTCACCATGGGTATCGTCCGACCAGCCATCAATTTCGGAGTAGCTGATCGGGTGAAGTTCGGTTGCTGCAGTGCCGATTGAATTTGATGCTTCGGCCATCATGGAAAAGCTCAGAACAATCGCCGCGCGCACTCCGGCCAGCGAATAGGTCCAATACCTCCCTCTGACTGGAAAAGAACTCAGTGCGCCGCCCCGGTTGCGGCGAGAATCCAGTTGGGATCCCGGGAGGTGACGTCGCGTTCAAAGGTCCAGATTTCAGTCACGTCGCGAACCGCCTTGGCATCACCGTCAATGATCTCGCCTTCACGATCCACGGTCGCGGAAATCAACTGGCTGCGAAACTGGACCGTGATCTGGGCATCCGTGCCATTGAGCGCACCATCCATGATCTTGGAGAAGTTTATACCGACAAAACTTGATTCAACTCTCTCGCCGCGATTCTCACGATCTCGAATGGCGGCATCAAAACCTTCAAAAACCGTCTTACTGAGGAGATTGCGCAAAGTCTTGCAATCACCATCAGCAAATGCGGTGACGATCGTCTCATAGGCTATTTTCGCACCATTCAGGAATTCGCCCGGCTCGAAGCTCCGATCGGCCTGCGCGATTTTTGCAAGACCATCGGCAGCCGCCGATCCGGGTTTGACGAATTTATCCCACTCGATTTCTTCCATCGGCGGCTGGGTGACACTTTTCTCGTCCTCGGCCGCAGGACGGCAAGCACCGGGAAGAGGTACGACATTCTCATCACCATTTTGTTCCGGGCGCGAATAGGGATCGAATGGCGGGCGCTCATGGCCGGTTCGTCTCCCCAACGCGTTGCGCAGCATGAGGAAAATCACGACCGTGAGGATCAAAAAGAATATGTTGAACATATCGAACAAAGCGCCGAGACCCTTGTTATTGGAGATTGGGAAACGATCCATTCGCGTCCTGCCCGCAACATTGCGCCTGCGGACATAAGTTCAATATAGGGGAAGATGCAACGAATTTGCAGCTTTGCTGTGATGATATAAAGAAATTACCGGGAGATTCGGGAGCTTCAATGGCTGGTTTTGCACTTCTGGCAGCACTGATCGCGGTACCGATCGCCGAAATTGCGGTGCTGATCGAGATTGGCAGCGTGATCGGTACTATTGCCACCGTCCTTCTCATCGTGTTGACCGCAGTCGTTGGAACCGCATTGATTCGCCACCAAGGCCTCGGCGCTGTCGCCGAGATCAAGGCCGGTATCGAAGCCAATGCACCGACATTGCGCCCGATCATGGATGGGCTATTCCTTCTTGTCGCCGGTGCCCTGTTGCTGACGCCGGGTTTTATCACCGATGCGGTTGGCTTTGCCGTCTTAATTCCAGCGGTACGCCACAGCATCGCCCACATAGTCTGGCGCTGGCTGAACAGAAGTGGTCATCTCACAACAAGACGTTGGGGGCCGATCAACGAAAACCAACGCCAAGACGTGGAGATTGAAGGTGAGGCGGTTGACCTTGGAACCAGATCCGGAGCCGGGAAGCATGACCCTGACTCCCCGTGGTCAGACTCTTCAAAACATTAGCCCACATTCCCCAGGTACCGTGACGTTTTCGCGCCTCTGAAGCCGGTAACATGTTATATTTCAGCATGTTGTGTGGGCTGTAGGGTGCGGATCACCCGCAGGGTGCAGGCGAAACGGGTGATATCAGGCGCGGTTTCGACAGTCGGGGGCGGTTGGCGGGTGCGGCTGGAATGCCATGGCTCGAAGATCGGTTCCGACGGTGGCCCGTTGCTGTTCCGGGAGTTGGACGAGACCCCGGGATTGCACGATATTGCCGGCGGTCCTCTCGGAGATATGCGAACCGTCCACAACCGTCTGCATTCCGTGGTCGGGCTTTTGCCGCAGCCGGTCTTCGGGCGATCGGCCGGATATGATGATGTGAACGACGCGGACCGTCCGGCGCTCGATCCGGTGATGCGGCAGGTGGTCGGAGGGTGTGGCGTTGATGCCGAGGCTGCGTCTGCCGGCCGGATGGGTCGGTTCGAGACCGAGGTGTCGGCGGCCGCCGACAATCGCGGTGCGCCGGCGGACGTATCCGGTCAATGGATTGATCGGGGGATCGATCGGGCTCACGCCGCGATGGCGCTCAGACCCATGGCGCTCAGGAAGGCACCGCCTGGAACGTGCATTTCGGCTGCATGTGCCATCACCCCTTGTTCGTCCTTAACCGGTTTGGCCGCCTCGAATGGATCACACCGGACATGGACGGTTCGGTCGGCCCGCCCCACGGCGCGCAGGATGTTCACCGCCTGGAACGGGCATGTTCGCTCAAGCCGGTGCATGTGCGCATCACCCTGCGGTTCGTCCTTAACCGGTTGGCCGCCTCGAACGCCGTTCATTGCACCCCGGCAATGTTCACAGTGCCGATGGCAGGGAAAATGGCTGCTCAAGCCGGTCCGGCCTGGGAAGGCCGCGGATCGTGAAAGCTGATGCGGTTCTGTGCTTCCGGGCCGATGGGGCCGCTTGTTGCCGTCCCGGCGACTTCGCGTACAAGACGCCACGGACAAACCATGGCTGGATCACGACATCTTCGAAAGCATCGAGGAGGTGCGGCAGATTGCCACCGGGTGGCTCTGGTCCTACGACAACGAACGCCCCAACATGGGCAACCGCGGAATGACCCCTGCCCGGAAACTGAGAATGGCCGCGTAAATTCTACGACCAGGACCCCGCAAAAATGCGGGGATTACTTCACAATCCGGCCAATCAGGCCACTTCACTGGGGGAGCATCGCTCCCGCGTTCTCACTCCATAATCCCCTGACTCCAAAGCCAAGGAAGAAGTCAGAACATGAGTCACTTCTCAGTGGAAATCAACAGCTAAGCAGACTCTATCTGCTCAGGTCGAATATTTCCGCTTCTGACCCAATGCGGATATGCAGGTCACGGCTGGTTCACACCAATTCAACGCCCCAACCTTATGTGCCCATGCTTTGGGTTGTCAGGTTTAACGCAAAATTGGGAGGTGAGGCTGAATGGACTGGCCGTCACGGTGCCAGTTAATCAATCGAAGCGCGGGCCAGGCCAAAAAGAGGACATTCATCCCGTGTGATCACCGTGACAAATGTCTTACGTATCAGTGTGTGCATTTTTCCATCCAGTTCGAAGTTCTTTCGGAACTGGCAATGCGGTGCAACACCGCGCCAGCCCTGAATGACCCCGCCTGTCAGAAACACCCCGCCCCATGCGGCGCTTGCCAACACCAGGTTGCGCGCCACACGCCCCAGCCACCCGGAAAATATCTTCAGCGCGTTCTGTGCCGCGGCGTCCTGCGCGACTCTGGCAAAGACTTCATTAGGTGTGGTCGCAGAAATTTGTGCTCCAAGTTTATGGCACTGCGATTGATAAAGGCGCATCAGCCCTGCGCCGGACAAGACGTCCTCCACCGTGATCGCGGCAGGTCCACCCGTCGGAGGCAATTCTATATCTACCTCGTCTTGTGCGGTGAACGTCATATGGCCTGCCTCACTGGGACAAGTAACCCACCCTGCGCGGCAACGAATGATAACCGCTGCCCCAAATCCTGTGCCGACGTTCAGCGCCAGCATTCTTGATGGCTCCACAGGCCGTTTGCTCATGTCTCCGACCGGCTCAAGGTCGGCATCGTGAAGATGGGGCAACGCCAGTGCCACGGCTTCGAGATCATTGAACAGCCGCGTTGGGACGTTACCCAGAGATTGTGAAATCGCAGCTTCGCTCAACTGCCAATCGGCGTTGGTAAGACGCATTTGACCGTCAATAACCGGTCCTGCGGCAGCAATAGCGGCTGTGTCACAGGTGTCAAAATCGCCGGTGTCGGCTTTGTAGCTTTGCAGCGCGGAATCGAAGTCCGGGAAATCGGCGACTCTATAATTGCGTTTTGCAAGGATTTCTCCGTCGGGCAAAGATCGCGCAAATCTGGCGTTTGTTCCCCCGATATCGGCCAATAGCCGACATGTTTTCACGCGGCAACTCCGGTTTCAGTTCCGTCCAGTGCGGCCAGGAACGTTTCCTGCCAGTACCTGGCATCGTTGTGCTTCACCCGCTCCAGGAGCGCAGCGTTCCGATTCCTGCGTTCTTTAAGCGGCATGGACAGCGCGAATTGCATCGCCTGCGCAACTTCATCGATATCATAGGGATTGACGATCAGGGCCTCGATCAGATCTTCCGCGGCGCCAGCAAATTTGGACAGAATTAAAACGCCTGGGTCGTCCATATCTTGCGCGGCGACATACTCCTTGGCGACCAGATTCATGCCATCACGCAATGGCGTGACCAATCCAACCTCGCTGCCACGAAACAGTGCGGCCAGTGTGTCACGACTGACATTGCGATGAAGGTAGCGCAGGGGTGTCCAGTCGAAATCACCGAATTCTCCGTTGATCGCACCGGTGAGCGACTCGAGCTCTTCGCGAATATCGGTGTACGCCTCAACATTTTCCCGGGTGGGAGGCGCGATCTGCATCAGCGTGACCGCTTTGTTGTTTTGCGGGTAGATCTCCAGGAGCCTGCGAAAGGCACGCAAACGGTCGGGCAACCCCTTTGAATAATCAAGCCGGTCGACTCCAATGATATGAGAGCAGGCAGTCGATCGCCTATGCAACAACTCAATCTGTTTGTCGGATTCAGATGTGTGGGCCAAATCGTAAAAGGCTTCGGCATCAATCCCGATCGGAAAATGGCCGACGGCTATGGTTCGCCCATACGCCTTTAGAAACCCTGCGCCGGTGTCTGTCGGGTGATGGCCATCAACGTATTGTTCGAAGTTGCTCACATCCGATCGAGTTTGAAATCCGACGAGGTCATAGGAAAACAGGCACCTAATCAACCAATCATGCTCGGGCGCAGCGGCTAAAATATCGGGAGGAGGAAACGGTATGTGAAGAAAGAAGCCCATCTTCTGGCTGTGGCCCCGCTTTCTAAATTCGGCCGCCAGCGGAATGAGATGGTAGTCGTGCACCCAGATGATGTCGTCCGGTTTCAATAGCCGTGCGAGAGCATCAGCGAACTTGGAGTTTACACGCTTATATCCCCTCAGATACGTCGCCTGATACTCTGCCAAATCAAGCCTATAGTGGAGTATTGGCCACAGTAAGCTATTGGAAAAGCCAGAATAATACTCGTCGTAGTCCTTGCGAGTCAGCGGCAAAGTAACGGTCGTGACCGCACCATCCTTGTGGACGGTCGGGGGCACCCGGGTTCCTCTTTCCACCACATTTCCGTCCCACCCGAACCACAGACCGCCGCGTTGTCCCAATGCATCAGCCAGAGCCACCGCAAGGCCCCCGCTCTGGCTTGCATTTGCCGGATCAGCTACCCGGTTGGAGACGACGACCAGCCGGCTCATATGACCGATTCCCATGGGCGGGAAAGGCGCATGGCACCATTGATTATGCCGACCATCGAATATGTCTGAGGGAAATTGCCCCATAATTCACTGGTCTCTGGATCGATATCCTCCGACAGAAGGCCGAGGTGATTGCGATATTCGAGCATCGCCTCGAAAATTTCGCGTGCCTCTTCCAGCCGTCCGATCTTGGCCAAAGCATCCACTCGCCAGAATGCGCAAACATTGAAACCCGTTTCCGGCAGCCCAAAATCATCTTGGGCTTCGTACCGCATCATATGTGGCCCACGACCCAAGGTCTTCTCGATCTGATTGACCGTTGAAACGTAGCGCGGATCTTTCGCATCAAGAAAGCCGATTTCAGACATCAGCAGAACACCGGCATCCAAATCGCTGCCCCCAAAGCTCTCAACGAATGCATTCCGTTTTTCAGACCATGCGTCGCGCAGGATACGTTCCTTGATAACATCGGAACGTCCACGCCACCAATGCATGCGGTCCTGCATTTCGAGATGGCCGGCGATGTGGGCAAGACGGTCGCAGGCGGCCCAGCACATGATGCTCGACGAGGTATGAACACTCGCTCGCGACCTGAATTCCCACATTCCGGCATCGGGTTGATCGTGCAATTGAAACGCCCGTTCGCCCAGCGCTTCCATGCGTTTAAACTCTTCACGGCCAGCCTGACGGAGCAGCCGCTTGTCAAAAAAGGCCTGGCTGGCTCCCAGAATCACGTTGCCATAAACATCGTGTTGGAAGTGCTCATACGCCTGATTGCCGACGCGCACCGGTCCCATGCCGCGATAACCGGATAGTGACTTCACTGTGCGCTCGACCAGGTCCTGCTCCAAACCGACGCCATAAACTGGCTGCAAATGATTGCCGTTGGCATTTGCGACCACATTCACCAGCCAACTGAAATAGTTCTCCATTGTCCCAACCGCCGCCAGGCTGTTCAGCGCTCGTACCACGAAAAACGCATCGCGCATCCAGCAATAGCGGTAGTCCCAGTTGCGCCCGCTATCAGGAGCCTCCGGAATGCTGGACGTTACAGCCGCAACAATAGCGCCGGTTTGCTCATGGGTGCACAGCTTCAGTGTTACCGCCGCGCGAATGACGGCATCCTGCCATTCAAGAGGCGTGGCAAGACGCCTCGCCCAGCCGCGCCAATAGTCTATTGTCCGCTCTTCAAAATCCCGGGCGGTGTCTCTGACCCCCTCGGAAAGCGTCTCATCGGGGCCGAGCACAAAGCACAGCGGTCCATCTATTCCAAAGGTGGTGTCATTGCGCAAAAAATCGATCGGAGCGTCGGTTGTGAGTCGAATAGTGAAATCGGGTCCGATGAATCTTATATGGTTGGATCCGCTGGTCACCTTGGGCGCGATCGATCCGTAGTCGAACCGCGGTCTCAGATGGACCCGGATCCGCGGGCTGCCTGAAAGTGGCACAATTCTGCGAACGATGGTTTCGGGTCTGAAGATACGGCCACGCCAGTTAAATCGAGGTGCGCAGTCCGTTATCTGGATCGAGCCTTGCGAACCATGAAGCGTGGTCTTCAGAACTGCCGTGTTTTTTACGTACTCCTGCTCGGCATGTTTGAAGTCTTCAAGTTCGATTGAAAACGCACCGCCGTTCTGCGCGTCCCCAGATGTGTAAAGCAAACTATGAAATACCGGATCGCCGTCAAATCGGGGCACGCAGTACCAGACCACACTTCCACAGCGATCAACCAAGGCGCTGATACTGCAGTTTCCGATGATGCCGAGTTCAAGACTGCTCAACGCACGTATCCTGTTCCAAATCCCTGGCCAGGGCTTGAAGCCAATTGACAAACTCCAGTGTGGAGCCCGTGTAATAGTGGGCTAGCGATGGCCCAGGGCCTATTTTGACCGAGATCCCCTGGCGCGCATTCACAACTGCAAACGCATCTTCATCTGTGACGTCATCGCCGGCGAAAAAGGGGATCCGGCCAGCAAACGGAGGCTCGGCGAGGAAGTCGTTGACCGCGCCTCCCTTGTTGCTTGAATCAGCCTTGGCCTCGATGACCATCTTGCCTCGCAGCACGTGAACGCCGTCCATCGAGTGAACGGCTTGACCCATTGCATAGAAGCATTGTTGTTCCAACTCTGGCCGTGCGCGATAGTGGAGGGCAACAGAGCCCGATTTGCGTTCAAACAGCAAGCCTTTATGGCCATTTACGAACTGCTCGAGTTGCTCATTCAGAGCCAGGAACGCATGATCGTCGACGATCGTGCCATGAACGCTTCCGTCAATGCTCCGCCTGTTGAGCCCATGCACCCCTGCAATCGGCAGGAACAGAGGCGTCAAGTACCGGTCAACATCGCTGATATCACGACCGGTGATGACCGCGACCGCACCGCCCAGCGCGGAGAATAACTGCGCGAGCGCATGTTTTGTAGCTGGAGCAATCTGCACCAGATCGGGATGGTTGGCAACCTCAACCAGCGTCCCATCAAAGTCAAGAAAGAACGCCGTGTGCTTCTTGTTGAAACAGCGAGCCCTGAGAGAGGTAAGTGGCTTAAACATTATCGCCGTTGGCTCCGTCTCACTTTTCCAGCCGTGTGATAGCGGATTTCTCGCATCGGGCCGCATGGACTACAAAGGGCTCGCATCAATACTCCGTCTTTCTCGCGATCCTTCGCCTTTGCGTGCCATTGAAGCCGATATTTCGTGATGAAGTCCGCATTGGCAAGTTTTCTCAAAAACGTCCCCGAGCGGCATTGCAGCGGGGAAATTCACATTGTCGCATCTGCGCCATTGGTCAGCTTGCGGACATCCGCGAGCGACAACCGGGCAAGGCCATCGTTGGAATGATACGCGAATGCCAGAGACCGGCGACGGTTCACAAACTGCGCAGGTAGGGGTGCATAGCGAAATCCATCACCACCCAGCTGCGGCGTTAGCGAGCCAATATCCGTTGCGTCATTGATTTCCACCCGCAGCAACGTCAGTTGATGGCCATCGGCCTCGGCAACGAACGGAATACCTGCAAGGCGCAAAAAGCTCGTCGGATCGTTGGTCGCGGCAAATCCCCCGACGAAAGTCTTTTCAACCAGATCGAGATCTGGTTCGGGGTGATGCGCGCCTGGATCGGTTTTGTGATCGTGCGGCAAGTGCGGGGTTTGCCACTGTGCCGTCAATTCTGACGCATGATTATGCCCGACACCAAGGTGGTGATTGTCAACTGCGCTGCCATTTGCCATTGCCCGTTTCCTCAAAATGTAACCGGATTGTCGATCAGCGACTTGTGGCTGCCAAGCTTGCCGTGCGCAACCAGTGAGCCAAGCGCTTCGACAACAACGCGGGTATCGAACAAAGCGGTGATGTCAGAAGTGTCGTATGGGGGACTGACCTCGACCACTTCGATACCGCAAATGCCCTCGGCGGCGACAAGGCCAGGGATCTTGAGTGCTTCGCGCGGCAGAAATCCGCCTGGCTCCGGCCAGCCGGTACCGGGCACGAAACCACACGCCCCCTGTTGGATCTGTTTGGCGTGCAAAGCACACCTACGGGACCGGATCGTTTGCTCGACCGCCTGCGAGCGCTCGCCAAAGCCGAATCCCCGCCCGTGCATGAAGTGGAGAATTGGTACAGCCGTCTCGATCAAATGGTGGATACATGCTCCACTGAGGATTCCGAGAAGATCAGGAAGGCCTTCCGGTTGGAGAAGCTCATCCTGACGCAGAACGGCGTCTGGGAGGTCGCGCCCGCCGTCTTTCTGGAATCCGATGAAGAGGACGTGCCTGATGCGGAAGTCATCCGCGCATCGGTGAACGCCCTGACGTTATGGCGAAAAATCGGAGTTGCCGACCGGCCGACCTCTGAACTCGCGATCAAGTGGCTCCAAAGCTTGCCAGTCGACAAAGTGGTCAAGCAGGAAGAGGCCCGCGTGCGCTCACTGCTGAAGCGATACCCAGCCCGTATCTGGGAGGAATGCAGATACTGGCTCAATCTCGCCGGCGAGTGGGCTTCCGTTGATGGTTTGTCCTACTCGCTTACCACGCAGTCCCCGCTCCCCTGGGGACATCTCCATCCATGGGTCAAGCAGAAGACGGCCGATCTGTGCCGCTTGCCGCCAGAGATAACCGGCAACCCGCCTTTTTCGCAATTGCCGACACTGGCAACGCATGTGGAGGAGCGATTCGATTCCAACCGGCCGCCTGCCGGCGTTGCCGTGACAAAGGAGTGGTTGACGGTACTGGGACAGGAACTGTGCCGGATCAAACTCGACACGGAGGATGATACCCGGCGAGTTCGCGGCCTGGCGGACAATCTCGCTCGCACCGGATGGCATGAAACGCCGGGCCTCTTAATCATTCCCTATATCGACGGCACGCCTGCGGGAACTCCTCGGCAGGCCGAAGTCCTGTGGCTCAACGACGTGCTCTATGTCGACCGACTGCCGAAGGCCAAGCTGGCCCGGCGCGTGCCGGAGGAAATCGGCAAGGCGTTTGGACTTGGACACACGGATATCAAGGCCGCGCTGGACTATAGCTTCGAGCGGCCTGAGCAGGACGTTAGGGACTACCTCGAAGAGAATTTCACGCTGTGCCGCCCTGCAAATGCCCTACCCGCGGAAACATCCGTCAAGACCGAACCGGACCCGACAAGTGGCCACGAAGAGCCAGGAGAACCTGTAGGCGCCGGGGCAGGTCAGGAACCCGGCGAAGCCGAAAGTTCCAGTGTTGAGAACGTCGTAGAGCCAGAAGGGGGCGAGACCGAGGATACGGGCACGACCGGGACAGATGCCGAACAGGAGACTGACACCGTCGTGATAAAACCACCACGCCCGCGCCCTTCCAAACCCGCCATCATCGAGCGCTATGCCAAATCGCAAGGGTTCCGAAAAGACAGCGACGTTCGGTTCTTCCACGAGGACGGAAGCTGGATCGCCCGGGCAAGTGGTGGAGCCCGATTATTTCCATGGGAGCACCACGCTGCCAGCGGCGACCTCGTGAGGTATTACTGGCCCAGGGATCACTGCCTGGAGCACGACCCGCTGCAACTCGAAGCCGATGTCTGGAGGCTGATAGAACAGCACCCCGAAACCTATGTGCTTGTTCTAGCCGATATCAAGGGCAATCCGGTGGAAGTGACCGGCTCGCGCCTCTGCGCCATGATCGACAAGGGTGAAGTCACCCCTTATCCGGCAACCCACAGATTCGTTTATGACCGCAACAGCCACGCGTAACAAAAACTCATCGACGCGGCGTTGCCGCCGCCTGAGATCAACGACGCCTCGGCCTATGACAAGATGCCGGGCAATAGGCCCGCATCCCAAAGGTATTCATCACTCGTGGGTCCGCCTGCCGCTTCCAACGGCGCGGGCGATCCTCCTTGCATCGGCGGTCGACGACCCTGAAGCCCATCCCGAAAAGCAGCCGACCGAAGAGGAACAGAACGCCGGGCGCGAGCGGTTCTTCGACATCCTCCGGCGAATGATGGGCAAGAAACTGCATGAAGCGCCAGAGGTTTATGCTGAAGCATTGCGATGGCCAGTTACCGACAGTTTTTGATCCATTCGCCGGGGGCAGATCCATACCGCTCGAAGCCAATCGCATGGGGTTCGAAGCTCATGCGGGAGATCTCAACCCTGTCGCCGTGCTTCTCGACACAAGTGCAATCTGGAGATTGCGCCACGATGGCTAGGTCACCCCCGTCATCCCGTGGACCGTAAGCGCATTGGAGGCGCGGAATCTTGGCAGGGCACCGATGGATTAGCCGCAGATGTTCGCTATTAAGGGGAGCTTATCAGGGGAACGCGCCATCAAGCAAATCGGGCACCTTTATCCCAATATCCGTTTGCCTAAACAATATGGAGGCGGCGAGACAAACGTTATTGCCTGGATTTGGGCTCGCACCGTTGCCAGCCCAAACCCTGCGGTTCGTGGCAGGCATGTCCGTCTGATCAGCACGTATTGGCTCTCGACGAAAAAAGGCAGTTTCGCATGGGTAGAACCAAGTATCGACAGGAGCAGTGGGACTTATGCTTTTTCGGTCAAAATAGGTATTCCGATTGACCGAACATCGATCGGCAACGGCACCAAGCTTGGTCGTGGCGCGAGATTTAAGTGCCTGCTTACTAGGGTCCGGCCCCGATAATCGTCTTCCCGATTTGATCCGAGGATGGTTCATCGCCTCCGATGAGGAGGTAACGAGATGTATGATTTCTTCCGGTTTTCCGATTCTCAGTAGACTCGGATCGCGCCGCTTCTGCCGACCGATGTGCGCGGCAAGAAGCACGTTGATGATCGTCCTGTGCCGAGCGGGATCGTCCATGCGCTGCGCTGTGGCGGTCGCCGGACCGACCGCGCCGCTATCCACGGGCCGAACAAGACGCTCTGCAACCGCTTCGTCCGCCGGGCCGGGCGCGGTTATACGGGAAAGTATCTTCAGCGCTCCGGCAGGCGCCGAGGATACGCCTGACCGGCTGTTGCTCGACAGCTCCCGCATCAGGGTTCATCGCTGCGCCGGCGGCGGAAAAGGGGGCCCCTGGCCCATGGTATCGGCCGCACCGAAGGCGGGCGCAACACCGGGCTCCACGCCGTCCGCGACCACAAGGCCCGGCCCATACCGGTGAAGGGGTTGCACAGGAAGACGCCGACGCTCTTTTCGATTGAAATTCTACCAATTGAGTGCTTCTTGCGCGGCCACCGGCTTGCGTTCGGAATTGTTGAATAGCGACGCAAGCCGCTCTGCATCGACCGTGCCGCGTTCATCTACGACTTCACCAAAGTGAATGCCGCCCACAATGAACAAAGCATCGATACCGGCCGCGGCGGCACCTGCAATATCGGTGTTGAGACCGTCGCCGATTGCCAGAATGCCCCGGCGCTCAATCCTACCGCCGGTCACCTCGCCAAGCCGGGCAATTGCCAGATCATAAATCGGACCATGAGGCTTGCCGAAATAGACTGTCGGCCCGCCAATCTCCTGGTAGGCCTGCGCCAATGCCCCAGCACAGGGCGCCAAGGTGCCGCCGCGATCGACCACAATATCGGGATTGGCGCACAGGAATGTCACCTGGCGGCGCGCCATTTCAGCCAGCATCGGCTGGTAGTCGGCAACGCCTTCCAACTCATCATCATCAAGCCCGGTACACAGCACAATCTCGGCTTTGCCGGCGTCTGCCAGATTGAGATCGAGATCTGAAAAAAGCGTGTGGTCGCGTTCTGGCCCGATGTGAAGAACCTGCCGCGTTCCAAGGTCTTTCAGGGCGCTCCTCGTCGCATCTCCCGATGTCACCAAAGCATCGAACGCGGTGCTGGGAACGCCGAAATCCGCAAGTTGCTTCAGGATCGGTGGTGATGGCCGCGGCGCATTGGTGAGTAGAACCACATGCCCGCCGGAAGCACGAAACTGATTGAACGCATCGATGGCAGGGGGGAATGCTCTGACACCATTGTGTACCACCCCCCACACATCGCACAGCCACACGGGATAGCTCTCCCTCAGGGCACGGATGTGGGGCAAAAACGGGATCGCGGGCGCGGACATGGCGCGCGTTTAAATCAATTCAGCCGAAAATGTAACAGGCAGCGCCACCGCACACGGCACCTTTTCGTTTTGGAGCAAAAACCGCGCACCCGTCGCCAACCGGCCGCGAGTGCATCCTTGTCAAATGCCACCTGGAAAACAATACCAGCTATGCGTCAGGCCCATCGAACCTTCCACACTGCGGTGGGTGGATCAGGCCACTGCGCTGAGCGGCATTGCCGCCTCCTCACGCATCAGCCGTGGCCGGGCAAACAGGAAGCCCTGGGCAAGGCTGATGTCGTAATCGAGGATATTCACCACAGTCTTTTCGCCTTCGATTTTCTCAATAATCAACTCGATGCCGAAACGTGTCGCCAGTTTGGACAGATCTTCAGGATGGACACGCGCACCGTCACCCGCCCCGGCTTCAAGCATGGTTTGGGCATCGACCTTGACGAGGCGGAAACCTAGCGCCGCAAGAAACTCAAAATCGATATCGAGACTGGTCACGTGGTCGAGCGAGAACCTGAAGCCCAGTTCCGATAGCGCATTCAGACTTTCCTGCTCCAATGGACCGAGCGAGTCGATTGTGTCTTCAGCGAACTCGAAAAACAGGGTCGGCGCCAGTTCGGAATTGGCTTCCATGAATTCGATGAACCGGGGGGGAAAAACTGGAGTCGAGCAGCGTGCTTGCCGAGATATTGCAGAACACGCCCACTTCGCGCTTGCGTTCGACCAGCCGGCGGACCAGAGAAATCGAACGATAGAGCAGCGCGTTGTCAATCTCGGTCATTATCCCGGCTTCATGCACCGCCGGCAGATAATCTTCCGGCGTGATAATGTGTCCCTCCTCGTCACGCAACCGCGTCAGCGCTTCATAAAAGCGCACTTTGCGCTGCGGAAGCGTCACGATGGGTTGCAGATAAAGATCAATTCGGCTGTCACTGATCTTGCTGGAGCGCCGGAGCTTGTGGTTTTGCAGCGGCAGCTCTTGCACGGCGCCCTTGTGAAGAAGCACGCTCACTGTCCGCAGCCTGCTCTTCATCTCGCGCGGTTTTGTCTTCAGCCGCTGGTGCTGACGGTGCGGCATCCATCTTGCGTCGCACCGTATCGGCAAGTAGCCCGACCTCACCGGCAATGCGCTCTTCGGTCTTCAGCCGATCTTCCTGCACCTGCTCAAACCTCTGCACCACCTGGTCCATGGCCTCGACCTGGTTGGCGATCTTGTCCGCATGCAGGAAATTCCGCTCGCCAATATGGTTTCGCATATCGCTGACATCTTCGCGCAAGGCGGCCATATCGCCGAGCAGGTCATGGCTCAGGGCCATGATTCCTTCAAGCTCGGACTTGATGGTCTCGCTGGCGCGTGTCCTGTCTCGATAAAGGTGCAGCTGCGCAAGACTCAACAAAGCAAGTCCGGTCACCAGCACCGCTTCGGCGTAACCGAATTCAAGCCTGGCTACCAGAAGTGCCCATAGGGCGACACCTGTAAGGGAAGCACTGATTGCAACAATGACGCCGCCATGGCGTGGGAGAAAGGCTTTCATCGTGGTAAACGATTCCTAAACCATTGAATCTTCAGCCTCGGAGAATCGTGATTGACAAATCGTTAACGCAAGGCGATTTAACCGCATTCAGAACCAATAGAACGGGTGAAAAGTTGTCTCGACACACCGGTGCGGCGGTGCACCCGCTATTCGTATTTGGCTATGGGTCGCTGATGTGGAGCCCCGGTTTTGAGCCCGACGCGGTCCATCCTGCCAGAGTTCTGGGCTGGCATCGCCGGTTCAGCCGCGTTTCCACCACTTCCTGGGGAAGCCCCGAAACGCCCGGATTGTGCGCCGCCCTACATGTCGGCGGGACTGCGTGGGGACGCATCCTGCAAGTGCCCGGAGCGAAAAGCGGGCAGATCATGGAGTATCTGGATCAGCGCGAATCTTCCTATCTTCGCCGCCACGTTCATGTCGATGCCCGCATTGATGGCACCACCACCCGTCTGAAAGTCATAACGTATGTCGCCAATCCCGACGATCCGACGCTTGCCGACGCACTGGCACCGAATTTGGCGCACAAACATGCCCGCCATGGCATCGGCACCAAGGGAGCGGCCTTCGACTATGTCCGCAATACCGTAGCGGCTCTCAAGGACGATGGACACACGACAAGCGATGCGCACCGTTTCTTTGCTATGCTGACGCGTTGAATCAGGAATATTGGGCTGGGACCAGCAATGAATGATGAAATCGACATAACCATCAGAACCGCCGACCCAACTGATGAAACCGGCTGGAGACAGCTGTGGCAGGGCTATCTCGCCTTTTACGAATCTGACGTTCCAGAGGCCGTAACCACCGAAACATGGGCACGGATCGTTAGTGACGAAGCCGCCCATATGGCTGCCCTGGTCGCCAGGCAGGGCGGCGGCAATCTGGTGGGTATGCTCAACTACGTGATCCACGACATCACCTGGTCCACTGCACCGGTATGCTATTTGGAAGACCTTTATGTGAGCGAGGAGGCGCGCGGCCAGGGCATCGGTCGCGCTCTGGTGGAAGATCTGGCCGCACGCGGCCGCGAAGCGGGCTGGTACCGCATTTACTGGAACACCGCGCGCGACAATGCACAGGCGCAGATCCTCTACAACAAAATCGCCGAGCGCACCGGATGGGTACGCTATGACATCGATCTTGTTGAGTGAGCGGCACTGCCCAGTGGCACCGGGAACAGGAGCACGGCGGCAAATTCTGCTGAATTGAGCCTCGGCGGCTGAACACTTCCAACCCCCTAGGGGCTTGACTACTCCTCACGCCCCGATCCCCCACCTTCCGTTCTTGGAAGCATGTATCAATATGAGTATGAATTTGGCCATCGCCGAACGTTGTCTGGCCGAACTCGGAAACTCGATCAGGCTGGAAATTCCCCGCCTGATGGTGCGCGCCGGTGGCCGGAGCCTGACTGTTGGTGAAATCCAGGCAAAGCTCCACATTCCGAAATCCACCCTTTCCCACCATCTTCAGCATTTGGTGCTTGACAGATTGATGGAGCAAACACGTGACGGACGCAATCTGCGTTGCAGCGTAATTTATGAGCGGGTGGACGCACTTCTAAACTACCTCACCGAGTGATTGCTGCGCTGGCCTTGAGGCCTGCGCAGCCGATGCGGTGCCGGCATGGACACTTCCGCCATATTTTTTTGACCTTTAGTTCGATATTTCTAGAACAATAGATAAAAAGATGAGCTACTTCGACCGCCATACCGTTTTCCGCTATCGGCTCCCGTCGATCGACCGGGTGTTCCTCGCCCTTCTTGCCGTTGTCGGACCTCTCACAGCCATTGATGCCGGACAATCCTGGCTCTCGGTGAACGACCCGCCCGGGCACTGATCGAGATCGCCTCCTTCATCGCCATTTCTGTTGCCTTCGCTGCCTTTGTGCACGCAAGCGAATTCGATCGTCAGAGCGCGCGCGCATTTTCAAATCGCAACGCCGTGGCAGCCATCGTTTGGGCAGCACTTTTAGGCGCACTGTCGCCCTTCTGCTCCTGCGGCGTTGTGTCGATCAACGCTGGGCTCCTTGCCGCTGGCGTCCCTCTGGCGTCAGTGATGGCATTCTGGCCGGCATCCCCTCTCATGGACCCCGAGATGCCCATCCTCATGCTGCCGATGTATGGGCTGACATTTACTGCCGCCAAAGTGGCAAGCGCGGTCGCCATCGGAACCGTTGCCGCTCTTGCGGTGCAGCTTTTGCACCGCGCTGGCCTTTTTCAAACAATCTTGCGCGATACGATTGCTGCGAGCGAAACCTGCGCCGCCGGCAAATCCTTGCATTCCGCACCCGTCAAATGGGTGTTCCGGCACGACCGTGAGTGCCGGGAAGCATTCGCTTCCACCAGCCTCACCATGACGCTGTTTCTCACCAAGTGGCTGGTCCTCGCCTTCTTTCTGGAAAGCCTGATGCTGGCTTATGTCTCCTTCAGCGCCATGACCGGATTTCTCTCCGAAAACACCTTGCTGGCGATACCGGCCGCTGTCGCCATCGGCATCCCCGCCTATTTGAACGGATACACACGGCAATCCCTCTGGTCGCCGGCCTCATGGAACTCGGCATGCCATCTGGCGCTGCACTCGCCTTCATGCTGGCCGGTGGCATCACCAGCCTACCCGCTGCCTTGGCCGTTTTTTCGCTGGTGCGCCCGCCCATATTCGGCTTCTATCTTGTTGCCGGCTGGATTGGCGCAATTTCCGTGGGCTACGTCCTTGAATTTGTCTGAGCGCTTGACTGCAAGGCTTCACTCTCCAAACATGACCGCCATGTCGACCCATCCCCATTCACAGGCTGCGGAATCGCTGCCTGATGCCGCAATCATCGGCTGGCACGCAGGTAGCCCCATCTATGAGCGCGCGCCGGTAACTGACGCCGCCGTAGCGAGCGCTGCACCACGGGGGTGTGCCTGGCTGATCAAACCCGGCGACGTGGTCTGTGATTGGTTGAACGTCAAGGACGCCGACAGCCGTGGATTGCTGCGACTGTTTGTCAATTTGACGCTTTACGCCAAGATCTCGGTCGCCATCGCATTCCTGGTGAGTTGACGCAGCCGCATCCAATCCACTTGACCGGAGCTCATCTAACCGAGTGCGGAAACCAATTTCCTCAGCCGGGCGAAAATATCGTCAATCTCGGATTCGCAGATAATCAACGGCGGCGATAGTGCAATCGTATCGCCGGTGACACGGACCATAAGATCGTGGTCGTGAAAGGCGCGCACCATGGTGTCATAACCGCGCACCCCCGGACCATCGTCATGTGGTTCAAGATCAATGCCCGCAACCAGCCCGATCGTGCGGATATCTTGGACCAATCCCAAATCTTGAAGCGACATGGCACCATCGGCCCAAATGTCCTCCAGCCCTCGCGCACGCTCAAATAGCTGCTCATTTTCGTAAAGTTCCAGCGTCGCACAGGCGGCCGCCGTGGCCAGCGGATGGGCTGAATAGGTATAGCCATGAAAAAGCTCGATCATGCGCTCCGGCCCATCCATGAATGCATCGTGGATGTGCTTGTCCACCATAACCCCGCCCATTGGCACCGCGCCCGAGGTCACACCCTTGGCAAATGTCATCATGTCGGGAACCACGTCATAGCGCTCCGCCGCGCTGGCATGACCGAGCCGCCCGAATGCGGTGATCACTTCATCAAATATCAGCAGGATGCCGTACTTTTCGGTGATCTCCCGCAGCCTCTCCAGATAGCCCTTTGGCGGCGGTAAAACGCCGGTTGAGCCGGCCATCGGCTCGACAATCAGCGCGGCGATGGTCGATGCATCATGCAGCGCCACCAGCCGCTCGAGCTCATCGGCCAGATGCGCACCCCATTCCGGCTCACCCCTCGTGAATCTCTGCTGTTCCCGGTCATAGGTGTGGGACAGGTGGTCAACGCCGGGAATGAGCGGACCATAGATCTTGCGATTGGCGACGATGCCGCCAACCGAAATACCGCCGAAACCGACACCGTGGTAGCCGCGTTCGCGACCGATCAGCCGCGTGCGCCGGCCCTCCCCACGGGTGGCATGATAAGCGAGCGCGATCTTCAGCGCCGTGTCGACCGCTTCAGATCCGGAATTGGCGAAAAACACATGGTCAAGACCGCCGGGGGCCAGCATTGCAAGCCGGCTGGCGGCTTCAAAGGCACGCGGATGGGCAAACTGAAAGGGCGGCGCATAGTCAAGTTCGGCCGCCGCAGACTGGATCGCCTCAACGATCGGTTTGCGCCCGTGACCGGCATTGCAGCACCAAAGGCCGGCCGTACCATCAAGAATAGTGCGGCCATCCGGTGTGAAATAATTCATGCCCTCGGCGCGCGCGAAGAGCCTCGGATTCTTCTTGAAATCACGATTTGGCGTGGATGGCAGCCAAAAGGCTTCCAGATCGTTTGCCGAAAGATTTGCGTGTGTACGCATGTCAGTGATGTTCATGGCTGTAACGCCGCCCTTGCGAATGGTTGATCGCCATCGGCAGATGGTGCCGGTCCATGATATGGCGGCTTGGCCGTTCACGCCAGCAACACTGGCCATTGGGGTGGCAGGCCGGCGCAGTGTCGGCTATTCAGGCTTGGTTCACACTCGCACGCCTGTGCAAGTTCAGACACATCGCTCGCCAAAGGTTGTAATGGGACATGAGTGACCTCATCAGAATGGTTTTGGGCCCCAAATTGCTGCTCCCGATTGGTCTGCCAATCATGGTTTCAGTGTTCACCCTGTTCGGCGCATCTTCGACACTCCACGCCCAGGTAAATAATTGTGAAGTGGTTGGCCCTGCCGCCAATGTGGTTTGTTCCGACCTGAATTTGACCCAACTCTCAGATCAGCTCGCAAGCGCGATACGCGCGTTGCTGGGCACAACTGATCGCCCGAACCGGCGCGCATTGATCCGCGAACAGCGTGATTGGTCGCTCGGCAATCGGAATTGCCTTGCCAATGATGGCTCGATTGAGTGCCTCAGCAAGGCCTATGAAGCACGCATTTCTGATCTTGCTTCAAGACTGGATAGCGCCATTGAAGTTGCCGAAACGGAAGAGGCCGGTGAAGTTCCGGTCGCCAGCGGCGAACTGCCGCCTTTGACCGGTTCACATGAGACCGTACCGGGCGGACGATCCGAAGCAGCCGAAATTGCCGCCGCTGCGGCTTCCGGAGCGGGAATTGAAGCTGACAGCTCCGCTGAGGCCGACAATGATGAAACTCTCGGCGGCTTTCGGGGCGAACCCGCGGGCACGCCTGAACTCTCACCTGACGACAGAGAGGTGGGCTTCATCCTGACCGCAAATGTCTGGAAGGCCGATATAGCCACTGGCGTGCGTCCGGGCACGATTTTCGTGTTTCAAAAAGACGGAGCACTGGTCACCGCAGATTGCGTGGAGTCCTACAAGCTCGGCAATTGGGCCATAGATGCCGACTCCAAACTGACTATAGACGATGGCAGCGGCTCCACCCGCAACGCTGAAATCATCAGTGCCCGCGACCGCTTCGTACGCCTCCAGATCGATGGCAGCGGCGAGCGCCGCAGCACATTGGTGCTGCGCCCCGCAATAGTGCCGTTTTCCTGCAAGAGCGGGTAAGCTGCGCCTGTTAACCTTAAACACCGATTGCCTGTGCTCTGCTTCGAGCAGCACGATATATAATGCCTTGGTTCCTTTGCTTTTCATGCACCTGGACACCCTGCAGCCCCCTGTCTGCTATCTGGAATCGGGTGACGAGAGCGCATTTGCGGCCGCGATGCGGGCCGGCCCTTTGCCTGGGTTGTGGTTCGGGATCTGGTTTCGCCGGGGCCGGGCTATGCCACGGCGCCTTTGCGCTCCCGGAACAGGAGCCGTTTCATGTTGACTGCGATGTTGACCATGCCGATCCTGACCCTCGCCCGGGCGATTTTCTTCTCGTTGTTCTGCGACCGATACGCCGTGTCCGCCCGGACAGTCGAGCCGGTGTTCGCCTTGATCCGGAAGTCCGCCCGCTACGCGTCCGTCATGCCGGGCGGCGTCGGTGACGATCCATGTCCGGACGAAGCCGTGGCGCCGGTCGGCATCGATATTGGATTTGCAGCCGAACACCGTCGTGGCGATTGCGCCCATCGCCGTGCCGTCCGGGCGTGTCTTCCTGCGCCCTTGCTTGAGCGTCCAACGCGCGTCGCGATCCTTTTGCGGCGGTTTCCGGGGCCGGTTTCCGGGGATTGGCCTGCCAATCAGGCGGGATGCCCCCCGTTTCCATACCTCTATGCCCTTGACGATCTCCTTCCCGGCATCGGTCATGCGCCGGCGCGGGGCCGCCACGATGGCGGCATCGACGATCTGCCCGCCCATGGCGGGATATCCGGGCGAGATATCCGGCGTCCTCAAGATGCACGTCGAACCGGGCGAAGAGTTTCTCCACCGCGCCGGCCCCCGCCAGGGCTTCCCGGAACCGCCGGATGGTCGTCTCGTCCGGCGCCCGCCCTGCCTGCCCCCGCCTTGTCTGCCATCGGAACGATCGAGCGTCGCATCCAACTCTGGCCGGAAGAGCTCGAAGTCGATACCCCCTGCAAGCCGCTCCAGCGGATCTCCCGCCTTCGATAACGCCGCGTACCGCTCATCCGGATCGAACAACCCGCGCTGTGCAGCCATCGTACCCTCCGTCGCCGATATCCCAACGGAATCACACCAAGACGCTCAAAGCCATGGGGTTTTCAGGGCGTCCTATTGCTTACGTCGCCGAATTATGGTATTAAATATATGTCTTGGGGCGAATATTATGGGGCGAATATTATGGGGCGAACTATATTGTTTGGAGTTTGTCTCTATTGCTTTTGTTGCGAATTTTCATTCGCGCAATCTATTGATGGGCCTGGCAAAATAAAGTCCGTTGCTGTTCCAACGCTGCAAAATCAACTCATCGACGATGCGTTGTCACAAAGGAATCTGCTGTTTCAACGCATGTTGGAAAGGCCGGACGATCTTGACGTCGCATTTGCTTATGCAGCCTTGTCCATCCAGTTGGGAGATGTTGAAGCGGCCATAAGTACGCTCGAGCGGATGTTGATTTACGCTCCTGGGTTGCCGCGGCTGCAGCTGGAATTAGGACTTCTGTATTATAGGGTCGGGGCATTTCATAATGCCCGCAGCTATCTTGAGCAGGCAATTGCCGGTCCGGATGTGCCGGAAGACGTTATTGCCAAGGTCGAGTCCCTGCTGAAACTCATCACTCAACTGGAGAAAAGGCAAACGGCGTCCGGTCAATTCAGGGCGGGATTCCGTTACCAAACCAACGCAAATCTGGCCCCCGATGTGTTGTCCATTGATCTGAACGGCGTGCCTTTCGTCCTGAGTGCGAATTCTCGGGAAGATGATGACGTAAATGCCTACGTGGCCGGAACCGCGCATTTTTCCAAGAAATTGGAGACGCAGGGAGATAGATTTGATGTCGATATTCTAGGCTATGCCGCCAAACAGGTTGATCGTGACGAGTTCGATATTGCCCAGATTGAGATTGCCGCGGGACCTGTTTTGGACATGGGGCGGTTCGACGTTGATAATGCTGCCCTGGGCATATACGGCATCGCGTCTGGCGTGTTCGTAGCCGGCGAGTTTTACGGAAACGCCATTGGGACCGGGGCTTCGCTTGCTGCCAGGGTCCGCCCATCGAGCGACGTCTTGATCAAGTCCGAATGGCGTCGTCGGACCTACACAACAGACAGCGATAGCGCGCCGCTCGCTGATCGCCGCGATGGGGATGAATATCGCGTGGCGATTGCCTGGACAGAGAATCTGGGTGCGTCTCACCTGTTTGGTGGCGGTGTTCAGGTAAAGAAAACAACAACAGACTTTGACTATTTGTCCTATCAGGAAGTCAACGCCTGGTTGGGGCCAACAATCCTTTTTGAATCGCCCCTGGCAGACCTGAAGGGGGTTTGGACGGCCAACATGACGCTGGGGAGCACCTTGCGCGAATATGACGGGCCGGACGCTGTCGTCGATGCGACGACGGAACAATCCGACCAGGAATATTATGTGCGCGGTGCACTAGATGTCCCAATCGACCTGAAGGACTGGTCATTCCTGACAGAGGCTGAATATCGAATGGTGGATTCAAACTATGACATGAAGGAACACGACAATTTGTCCATGTCCGTTTCGATTGTTAAAAAATGGTAGAGCAAGATGACTGAAACAACAAAAAGGAATCTCGTCGCACCGATCCACAATGGCCTGCTGGGCATTGGATTAGGACTGGCACTTTTGTCCACGGTCAGCGTGCCAGCGTCAAATGCAAAAGTCGGAATAACCGCCGCGGTCAACCAATCGGCGCTCGGCACCGCGCCTGGTGCCGCCCCGAGGGTGAAATCCATCGGTGAAGATGTCGTTTTCAACGAGCAGATTGAAACCAATGAAAATGGTCTGGTGCAAATTCTCCTCGTTGACGGGACGACCTTCACGGTGGGTCCAGACTCTTTACTCACTATCGACAAATTCGTTTACGACTCCGACAACGGTGAAGCGAAAGCCATAGCAAGTGTGGCCAGAGGTGCTTTTCGGTTGATTGGAGGCCTGGCAACCAAGCGGAGAGGTTCATTCAAAATCAACACACCTTTGGGCAGGATGGGCATACGCGGTGCGATGGTGGAACTGGTCGTCGACAAAAGCGGAGCTCAAACCCTCATTCGCCTGGTCTTTGGCGATGAAGTGACATTTACCGGCAATTCCGGCCAAACTTCACGGCTGTTTGAACCCGGCTACGTGCTTGAAGTCCGTCAGGAAGCTGGCGCGGTCTCCCAGAGAATCCGCCGCGGCACACTTGCCGATGCACAATTGTTCCAGTCGGAACTGTCGGGACGAAGCGGTACAAGTGGTGGTTCGTCCAATACGCCGTCCGACTCGGTCGTGGCGGTCAGTCCGGTGACCTCTGAAAATTCTGCCGCGCCGACGCAAGTGACCACGCCCACGCCGCGTCCTAAACCGGTCAAGGCTTCCGACATCGACACCGTTCAAGTTGAGACGGATGATGTTGATGTTGTAACAGAAGATGCCATTCGTTCTGAAACGATCGACCAAGTTGAGACGGATGATGTTGATGTTGTAACAGAAGATGACATTAGTTCTGAAACGATCGACCAGCCCACACAACCTGACCCCGTCTTGCCGACCCGACAGGCGCGCATCCTGGGAACCGGGGAAACCGATATTTACAGCCGTCGGGATCGGGAATCGATTCCCGATGCGGGCTCGCGAGGGCTGGTGGGGTCTTCAACCGGACTGGACCGGACCGTCGCGTTGACCCGGGATCAGGGCCGGTTCACCTATGCGGGAATGGGCCTGACACTGGACTTTCCTGATTTCAGTGGCACACAGGGCGACAGCGGCCTGACGGCGTTCGCCGTGACCGATGGCGTCTATTCGCCCGGTGTGTCATTGACAGGCACTGCTTATGCCGGTGCTGACGATTTCGTCTTCTACCAATTGCGGCGCAATGATGATGTGACACAGCCATTCTACGCCTTCTTCGGAACCGGAACTGATTTGGATGCTCTGAGGCTTGCTGATGGGGGGACAAGCATCAGGGAATACACACTGACAAGCGATCCGATCCTTCAGCTTCCGGTTCCCTATTTCAACAATATTCTCTATGGAGATCTTGGCACTTACAGTTCAACCAATCTTTTTGTGGCTGAATCGGAAGATCATGAGCAGTGGTATGATGATGCGGAGGTTTTCCAGTCCTGGATCGATATTACAGGAAGTGGAACGGCGCAAAAAAGTGCGGTTGGTTTGTTCTCCTCCAGTACGAGAAATGACGGAACAGGCATGGTCGGGGGCGTGCGAAGGGGCAGTTTTCGCACAGGCGCGGCTTTGCCGCCCATATTCATGGGCGGTTCATTAGGTACCATGGCAGGTCCGGATGGTCGTTATCTGTTCGGGCCGAACGCCGAGCACTTCGTCCTTGGGAACCCTCGGCATCCTGATGACGACAGAGGTCGCAGCCATAACGACGGGTCACCGGGCCGGCATCCAGGCCTGCGCCAGGGGGGAACGGGATATGTGTCGGATGGTCGTTTCACTACCGTTCATGTGGCAGATCTCGCCTCTGAAACCGGGAAGGCGACACTTGGCCGGACCGCGCGCACCCACAGGGGGTATATGGCAGGCGTCGCAGAAGCCCTCAGCCAGGGGACAGACAAGTATGCCGTTTTGTCCGGAACCGCGGGGTCGGGTTCAATTCTTGCCAGTTCCACCAATTTTGTTGTTGGAATCGACGCTTCAACCAGCAGGGTGGGAGCGCAGGCTGATGTGAACGATGTTTTTGACGAGGACGCCCATGTGGCAGGCCTTGATCTGACTTTCGGCCAAGGCCCAACCAACACCGGCTCTGGGGCAAGAAGCGCTTTTATCGATGACGACAGATTTGGTGCACGTGACAGCAGAAACCATGCGTTGACGCGGCTAAGAGGTGATTCGGGACAGGATGTTCAGCAGGAACCTGACAATAGTCCCCATTCCTATCTCGTCTCCGGACGCGCTGCTCCCATCGCAGGTTACCGGCATTGTACGACATGCGACTTCATGGACTGGGGTTGGTGGGGCACTGAAACCAATGTCGTAAGCGATGGGACACTTGGGCCGCCATCGGGGGAAACGCGAGAAGATGGTGTCCACCTTGGAACCTGGGTGGCGGGAGACATTACAAACCGGGCTGACCTTCCAGCTTTTGGCAGCGCCACCTATGCGGGGACGGCCATGGCGACTGTTGTCGACGTGTCGAACACGGCCAACAGTCAAACCTATATCAGCCGTGGCGGCTTTGGCATGGATTTCAATTTTGCCAGCCGAACCGGCACGGCCTCGATCACGGGGCTGGCCGGAATGAGCGCAACCGGTGCGGTGGCCGAGAACATCATATCTGGAACAGACGCGACGTTCTCGGGTAATATATCGGGAACCTCTGTTGTTGGCGCCTTGAGTGGCAATTTTGCCAATGACGGTGCGGCTATCGCCGAGGGCGTCCTGGGGCAGTTTGTTCTGGAGGATACGGCTAATGATCTTGGCGCCGTGGGAACGTTTATGGGGCGTCGGTGATCGGCAACGGCTCCGGGACTGATCTTCAATTCATGAGAAGATCAAGAGATTCCCGCGCGTCCACCTGAGGCCAACCCTGAAGACCCCTGTCTGCTGCCTGGAATCGGGTCTGGAATCGGGTGACGAGAGCGCCTTTACGGCCGCGATGCGTGTCGGCCCCTTGCCTGGGTTGCGGTTCGGGATTCGGTTTCGCCGGGGCCGGGCCATGCCACGGCGCCTTTGCGCTCCCGGAACAGGAGCCGTTTCATGTTGAATGCGATGTTGGCCATGCCGATCCTGGCCCTCGCCCGGTCGATGCCGATAGTGCGGAGGAAGAGCCCCGTTCGTGCCTTCATCCCGGCGAAGGGATGTTCGATCGCGGATCGGACCTTCGACCCTGCGGCATCGGCCCTGTCGTGATGCACGGGCATCGGCTTGCCGGGCGGGCGGCGGAAACGGACCTTCGGGGTCAGCCCGGCCCGGGCGATTTTCTTCTCGTTGTTCTGCGACCGATACGCTGTGTCCGCCCAGACAGTCGAGCCGGTGTGCAGTCGAGCCGGTGTTCGCCTGATCCACAAGCCCGCCCGCTACGCGTCCGTCATGCCGGGCGGCGTCGGTGACGATCCATGTCCGCACGAAGCCGTGGCGCCGGTCGGCATCGATATGGGATTTGCAGCCGAACACCGGCGTGGCGATTGCGTCCATCGCCGTGCCGTCCGGGCGTGTCTTCCTGCGCCCTTGCTTGAGCGTCCAACGCGCGTCGCGATCCTTTTGCGCCGTTTTCCGGGGATTGGCCTGCCAATCAGGCGGGATGCCCCCCCGTTTCCATACCTCTATGCCCTTGACGATCTCCTTCCCGGCATCGGTCATGCGCCGGCGCGGGACCGCCACGATGGCGGCATCGACGATCTGCCCGCCCATGGCGGGATATCCGGGCGAGATATCCGGCGTCCTTAAGATGCGCGTCGAACCGGGCGAAGAGTTTCTCCACCGCGCCGGTCCGCACCAGGGCTTCCCGGAACCGCCGGATGGTCGTCTCGTCCGGCGCCCGCCCTGCCTGCCATCGGAACGATCGAGCGTCGCATCCAACTCTGGCCGGAAGAGCTCGAAGTCGATACCCCCTGCAAGCCGCTCCAGCGGATCTCCCGCCTTCGATAACGCCGCGTACCGCTCATCCGGATCGAACAACCCGCGCTGTGCAGCCATCGTACCCTCCGTCGCCGATATCCCCACGGAATCACGCCAAGACGCTCAAAGCCAGAGGTTTTTCAGGGCGTCCAGGTGGGGATTGTCGATCATGGCGGATTAGATGCGGATCTTCAGCTACAGGCTTGTTGTCATCTGGCTGATTGCCTTTGGCGCGGCCTGTACCGTCTGGACACTCGCATATTTTAACAATAACGAAGTCCAGAGACTGCATGCGCTTGTCTTCGATTCCTATCAACGCATTCTGCCGCGGCAATGGGCCGGTACCGATGTGGTGGTGGTCGATATTGATGAAGCTTCTTTGAAACAAATGGGGCAGTGGCCCTGGCCCCGCACATTGGTTGCGGAACTGACTGACCGGCTGGGATACCTGGGCGCTGCGGCGATTGTCTTTGATGTGCTGTTTCCGGAAATCGACCGAACCTCTCCTGTCCTTGCCATCGAACGGTTGAGAAAAGCAGGTGCCGAAATAAAGTTACCGCGGGACATTGAGGTTCTGGACAATGACCTTGCACTGGCAGAAGCCTTTGCGCGCAATGTTGTCGTCACAGGTTTGGCGTTTTCCGCTGACGGTACCAGGGAATTACCCGCCCCCAGGGCAGGCTACGGTTTTAGCGGAAGCCTTCCCTCTGGCTACATGGTCCAGGACGTGAAAGCCATCCGCAACATTCCGGTTCTTGATGCGGCCGCAACCGGAATCGGGGAGATCAGCTTTCTTTCAACCGTTGACGGTGTGGTGCGCAAGTCGGTTTTGTTGAAACCGGCCAATAACCGCTACTATCCCAATCTGGCCATGGAGTCCCTGCGTGTTGTCCAGGGCGCGAGCGCCTTCAAGCTCAAGACCAGTGACGGATCGGGTGAGATATCCGGTAGCGAAGTGTCGATTGTCTCGGTGCAGGTTGGGGCATTGACTGTGCAGACCGACGAGCAGGGCGCACTCGATATCTACCATTCGAGCGCGGCTGAAAAGCCAACCCTGTCGGCCGTGTCGGTCCTTCGCCCAACACCGGATTCGCTGCCCGATCTGCGACGGGAAATTGCCGGCCACATCGTGTTGATCGGCACATCTGCTCAAGGTTTGCTGGATCTGAGGGCTACGCCACTCAATCCGGCGGTGCCCGGGGTTTCGATCCATGCGGATATGATCGACCAGATTGTTTCCCGAACCTACATCACCCGGCCCGACACGGCTTCAGGCATCGAACTGGTAAGTTCGCTGGTATTGGTCATCATCTTGATCACGGCACTCCCCCTGTTGCGATCGCTTGGAGGAGCTCTGCTGGCGATCGTTTTGTTGTCATTGGCCATCGGAGTATTCTGGCGTGCATTCAGCGACTATCAATTATTGTTCAGTCCCGTATTGCCGGTATTTTCCTTGCTCGTTGCCTACGTCACCTCCTCTAGCGCCAATCTGTTCGTGGCGGAAAAGGATGAACAGTTCATTCGCAATGCCTTTGCCCATTATCTGGCTCCTGCGCTGGTGGAAAGACTTACCTCTGATCCCGAACAACTGACTCTGGGTGGAGAGGAACGGGAACTCACGATTTTATTCTGTGACATTCGCAACTTCGTGACCATTTCTGAAGCCATGTCGCCGATTGAACTGACGCAGTTTTTAAATGATTTTCTCACTCCCATGACGACCGTCTTGTTGGAGCGGGAAGCGACGATCGACAAATATATGGGGGACGCCATAATGGCGTTCTGGAACGCGCCGGTTTCGCAGGAACAGCATCACAGATTGGCATGCCAGGGGGTCCTGGACATGCGAAAGGCCCTGCGTGCCCTGAATGTGAATGCACCCCGCAAACTGGAAATCGGCATTGGCTTAAATACCGGACGTTGTTGTGTTGGTAATCTGGGTTCCAGCCAGCGGTTCAACTATTCGGCAATCGGAGATGCGGTCAATGTTGCTTCCCGGGTGGAGGGACTGAGCAAGCAATATGGGCTGGATAATCTTGTGGTCGAAGAGACCGTTCGGGGAATCGATGAGTTTGCGCTTTTGGAAATCGACAAGGTCAGTGTTGTTGGTCGAAACGAGCCGGTTACGGTTTACACGCTGCTTGGAGATCACGAGTTGAAAACATCTGACACATTCGCAGAACTCTGCGACGTTCATGGAAAGATGCTGCAAACGCTTCGTGCGACGGACTTCGAAAGGGCGCTCGAACATCTCGAGGCATTCAAAGCGATGAACTTCCATGGAATGAAAAAGCTCTGTGCGTTCTACCAAAACCGGTTGACCGATCTTTCGCGACAGGGAGTGCCGGACAACTGGAACGGCGTGTTCGTTTCAGACGAAAAATAAAGGCTTTAACGGGAGTATGCGAAACTCTGTGTATGAGGTTCAGCCCATGCGGGTTTCAGATTTGGGTACGCATTAAATCGATCCTCGAACATGATAGCGAACCGGTTGCGCGCTGCAAACCATTCGCGACATTCGCGGACGTTTCTGCCCCCTTTCCCGAAGTTTCTGATCGCCAGATAGATCAGCCTGGTTGCGGCCTCCCCGGTCGGGAATGATCCACGGGTCTTGATCGATTTTCGGATCACACGGTTCATGTGGGACGACAGAAACAATGGCCAAAGCGAACCAGGGCGAATGAAGTGCGTCAAAGCCTTGCGACGGCGACTTGGCCAATTCCGGAGCGTGAATGGCCGGGAAACCGCATTGAAACCGCGCATTATTTCCGGAGCCTTCCAGGGGTCGGAATCGGCGGTAAATCCGGGCGCTCGTGCTCTCGGTGCAACCGCCCTGCGGGGGCCGTGCATCCGCCTTGCAACGGGTTTGCAATCGTGCGGCAAGGCCGGCCCGTGCCGTCAGAGGCCAGATGCTGTGGCAGGTGCCGAACAGAATACGGCGCCAGGGTGTTGACCGCGAACCTGACGTCAAGCCCATCATCCGTCGTTGAGCATGGAGAATAGATCCCGGCATTGTTGATCAGCACATCGAGCTTGCCGTGCCGTTCAGCCACCCCTTGCGCGAGTGTCTCAACGTCGGCCATGCGCGACAGATCAGCCACGTAGCTTTCAACGCGCCCAACATCGCGGAGCGCTGAGAGTGTCTTTTCCGCGTCTTCCAGCTTTGACCGATTGCGCCCGTGCAACAGAACCGTGTGGCCTTGCGCAGCCAGCATCTTTGCCGCTTCCAGCCCGATACCATCGGTCGAGCCGGTAATGAGAACTGATTTTGGCATGTGGTCTTGCCTCAATGCGCCTGTCAGGCGAGGTCGTCCGTGCCTTTAATAAGGAAGTGGTGGCTGTCCGAGCCGGCAGTGCGAGCTTTGAGATGGGGTATGTAGGCCGGATCGTTCATGAATGCCACCGCAGCTTCCTTCGAGGGCCACTCGATGATGACGCGCAGTGCGGCATCTTCACCTTCAAGGCGTTCATGGCTGGCAGTGCGGGCGAGATATTTGCCTCCGTGCTGGGTGACGAGCGCAGTGGCAGGTCCGATATAGTTCGGGATCCAGTCCTGATTGGTGGGGGTGACGGCTAGAACCGAGTAATAGGCCATGTTGGTGTTCTCCGGATGATTGTCAGCTGATGTGGCTTATTTCGTTGAGCGTGAATTCAGCAACCGCTCCGTTGGCGGCTATCACATAGGCTGCCAGAATGCGGTCATCCCGCCTCAAGAAAATTCGCATTGCGCGGCTGTGGCGAAATGCATATTGCCCAAAGTGGTCTTTCGATCTTGATCCGGGCCTTCATACCTTTTTGATTTGAGCACCCAATGACAAGAGACCCTCCATGGATCAGGCCTTTCAATCCGGCAATGTTGCAGTTGTCACCGGCGCGGCACTGGGCATTGGCCGCGCTGCCGCGACCCGGTTCGCCGCAATGGGCATGCGGGTGATCCTGGTCGAACTCGCCTCCGACGATTTCGACGAGACGGCAAGCGGTCTCAAGAATGATTTTGGCAATGGGAATGTTCTCAAAGCCAAATTGAGTGTCACCGACGCTGAAGGTCTCAAGGACCTGGCCACAGATGTCGCCCAAGGCTTTGGCGTGCCCTCGGTGGTGATGAACAATGCGGCGAGCCGGGTTGGTGGTGATTGCTTTGCCGGCAAGGCGGACTGGTGGGCGACCTTCGAGGTCAATCTGTGGGGCATGGTCAATGGTACCGATGTGTTTGCCACGATGATGATCGAGGCCGGCAGTCCGCGGCGCATCATCAATGTCGGGTCAAAGCAGGGGATTACCAATCCGCCGCGCAACCCGGCCTACAACATGACCAAATCAGCGGTGATGACCTATACCGAGGTGCTGCAGCACGAGTTGCGCAACCGCGCGGGCTGCGAGCTCAGCGCCCATCTGCTGGTGCCCGGCTGGACCACCACCGGAAGCAAAAGCACAATTCCGCCGCCTGGCTGCCCGAGCAGGTGATCGACTACATGCTCGGCAAACTGGAGCACGGCAGCTTCTACATCATCTGTCCGGACAATGAGGTCAGCGAGGCCGAAGATGCCAAGCGGATCATTTGGGGTGCGATGGACATGACCGAGGACCGGCCGCCTCTCACGCGTTGGCATGGCGGATACGACGCCGCCTTTGACGCGTTTGAGCCATGAGCCGCCGCATTGATGCTGAGCGCATGTGCCGCGGTGATACGCAGCCAACCGGCTGAGATCACTCAGTTGTTCCCGGCTTCGTGACACGGTAAACTGGAATACCCAGACCGGGCCCCTCTGGCAGCGGCGACGCTGTGATGTCGGCTGGACAGTCAAAGGAGCGGTCTCGTGGTCACGGTTCTCCAATTTCTGGGCGGATTCATTCTTCTCCTGTTCGGCGCCGAATATCTCGTGCGAGGTGCCGTCTCGCTTGCGCGTAAGCTCAATGTTTCGCCGATGATTATCGGCATGACCATTGTCGCCTATGGTACCACCGCGCCTGAATTGGTGGTGAGCCTGGAAGCCGCGTTCGACGGCTTGCCGGGCATCGCGGTCGGCAATGTGATCGGCTCCAACATTGCCAATGTTCTTTTGATCCTCGGCTTTTCGACGATGATCTTTCCGATCGTGGTGAACCCGCGCGCGCTTTATCGCGACGGTGCGATGATGGGCGGCTCGGCAATTCTGTTCACGGCGTTGGCCCTGTCGGGAAACATTGAGCGCTGGCAGGGATTTTTGATGGTTGCCGCGCTCGTCGCCTTTTCGCTTTATGCGTTTCATACCGAGCGCCAGAAGGGCAAGGGCAACGACCCCGGCGATTTGCCGGAGGAACTGGCCGAGGAATTCAAGGACGTGCCACGCACGGCATGGCTCGCCTTGCTTGCCGTTATCGGCGGTATTGCCGCCGTGGTGGTCGGGGCGAAGCTTCTGGTCATGGCTGCGGTCGTCACCGCGCAAACGCTTGGCGTCGGCGAAGAAGTGATCGGCCTGACCATTGTGGCAATCGGGACGTCGCTGCCTGAGCTGGCCACCGCCACCATCGCCGCGGTCAGGGGGCATTCCGAAGTGGCGGTCGGCAATGTCATCGGCGCGTGCATATACAATCTCTTGGCAATCATGGGATTGGTATCAGCGGTCACTCCGGTTGCCGTGCCGCAGCAGATCCTGGTGTTCGATCTGTGGTTCATGCTGGCCGTGACCGCCTCACTGCTCGCTCTGCTGCTGCTGCGAAAAGAGCTCAATCGGCTTGCCGGGGTGATCTTCCTGATGTCCTTCGGCGCCTATACGACGCTGCAATATTACGGTGTTGAAAAGATATTGGTGGACGGGCTCTCGCTGGCATCCATCTAAGGGACCGGGCCCGGCGCCGGCCCAGCCGCCAAACGTCAAGCGATCCGCTTATACAGCCTGCCTCAGCCCGGCAATGCGCTCCTCGGGCGCGCAAAAAACATCGTAGTGTCTCTCCACTTCATTAAATTGGTTTCGTTCACCTCCGGCCCCAGATAGTCGGTTGCATCTTCGATCTTGTGCACCTTGTAGCCGAGATCTGCGAGCAACCGATAAAGCTCCAACCGCTGCGATTTGTTGGTGTGCTTGTAGACTTCCGCCATGATGTAGGGACGTGTCTGCTCGATCAGACCGCGGATCGATTTGAGGATGTGCACGTCATAGCCTTCGGCATCGGTCTTCACATACCGCACGCAGCCGATCAGATCGCCATGATGCGCCCGCAGATAATTCTCCAGATTGCGGCCTTGGACAGTCAGATTGAACGGATGCCCGTGACGCCACCGGCTGATGGCTTCGTACCGCCCGCCATTGCAATAGCCGAAATCGGAATATTCAAACTTGATCGGCCCATCTTCGACAACAGCGGCAAAGGGCAGGGGGATAATGTTGGTCTTGTCGGGGTTGAGCTTGGCGTTTTCGGCGAGAACCTTGAACACATAAGGGTTCGGTTCGAGCGCCAGCACACAACCTTCAGGTCCCGTGGCCAGTGCCATCGGTAGGCACGTATCGCCGGTATGCGCACCGACATCGATAGCCACATCTCCCGGTGAAATGAACAGCGCAGATAGCCGATCACATCTTGAGTTTAGTAGGTCTTTGGTTGTTCGCTCGGGTGCAGCCACTGGGCGTAATCGACGCGACCTTCCTTTTGAAACTCGAAGACAAGCTTCTCAAAACCGTACTCACGCGGCCTTGGCTGGAAGCAAATCATGTGGAACAGTGGTCTTCCCGGGCCGGACGGCGCAGGAACAGCCTTCCGCCTCCGGCGTCTTGTAGAGCTCCGGGACGGCAAAAGCGGCATCGGCCCGGAAGAACCGCATCAGCTCACGACCCGCATATCGCGCCAACACCGCGGCTTGAGCACATTTTCCCGGCCATCGGCGCTGTGAACATTGCCGGGGCGCAAGAACGGTGTTCGAGGCGGCCAAACCGGTTAAGGACGAACAAGGGGTGACGGCACATGCAGCCGAAATGCCCGTTCCAGGCGGTGCCTTCCTGCGCGCCGTGGGGCGGGCCGACCGAACCGTCCATGTCCGGTGTGATCCATTCGGGCGCCATCGCGGCGTGAGCCCGATCAATCCCCCGATCGATCCATTGACCGGATACGTCCGCCGGCGCACCGCGATTGTCGGCGGCCGCCGACGCCTCGGTCTCGAACCGACCCATCCGGCCGGCAGACTCAGCCTCGGCATCAACGCCACGCCCTCCGACCACCTGCCGCATCACCGGATCGAGCGCCGGACGGTCCGCGTCATTCACATCATCATATCCGGCCGATCGCCCGAAGACCGGCTGGCGCAAAAGCCCGACCACGGAATGCAGACGGTTGTGGACGCTTCGCGGATCTCTCCGAGAGGACCGCCGGCAATATCGTTCAATCCCGGGGTCTCGTCCAACTCCCGGAACAGCAACGGTCCACCGTCGGAACCGATCTTCGAGCCATGGCATTCCAGCCGCACCCGCCAACTGCACCCGACTGTCGAAACCGCGCCTGATATCACCCGTTTCGCCTGCACCCTACAGCCCGCACAACATGCCGAAATATAACATGTTACCTGCTGTCGGAGGCGCGAAAACGTCACGTTACCTAGGGAATGTGGGATTATAGACCAATTTGTCACAATTGGCCCATCTCATTGCGCCTCGATTTCACCATCCCTCACAGTCTGCATACGATCCTGCCGTTTGATTTTACCATGTGGAAGCTCCCTCGTGCAATGTTGCCCCGGCCAAGCGTGATTGACAAGTCATGCTCTGGCAGCAATTGACGCGCCCGCCCATGAAACTCTTCGGAGCGGGCATTTGCTGGCGCACCCGGCACCATCATCGGCCAAATTCCAACAGGAGGATTTCGCACCATGGCCCGGCGGCGTTATCCTTGAGTGCGCGCAGCGGTCCGGGAGTTGAACATGGCCCTTTCAATCAACAAGCTTCATCCAACCTTTGGCGGCGAAGTTGGCCCGATTGATCTCAGCAACATCGTCGAGGACGAGGCGCTTGCCGAGATTCGCACGGCGATGGATGAATATGCGGTTCTGGTGTTCCACGACCAGACATTCGACAATGACGAGCAGGCAGCGTTCGCCGAGCGCCTCGACGGCGAGTTGCACTCAAAGACCGGCACTGTGGCACTTCAGGCCAACCGATTCGGCAATGAGGCGATTTCCGATATCTCCAATGTCGATGCCGAGGGTGAGCTCCTGGATGCGGCCGACCGGCGCCGCCTGTTCGGCCTTGCCAACCGGCTTTGGCATACCGATGCTTCCTTTCAGGATCCGGCCGGGCGCTATTCAATGCTGTCGGCGCGCATTGTCCCTCCGGTGCCGGCGGATACCGATTTTGCCGATATGCGCGCCGCCTATGACGCACTTGACGAGAACATGAAGGCCCGGCTTGAGGGCCTGTTGGTACATCACTCGATTACCTATTCGCGCCAGCGGCTGGGCTTTGAGTTGACGCAAAAGGAGCAGGAAATTCTGGCCGGTGCCTATCATCCGCTGGTTCGCACGCTGCCAAAATCGGGGCCGGGAACAGTGCCCGGATCTGAGCGCAAGTCTCTCTATCTGGCTTCGCACGCCTCCAGGATTGTCGATTGGCCGGTGCCCGAAGGCCGCATGCTGCTGAACCAATTGATCGAGCATGCCACCCAGCTGCAATTCGTCTTCAGCCACCGCTGGCGCGTCGGGGATCTGGTGATCTGGGACAATCGCACCACCATGCACCGCGCCACACCGTTTGACGACAAGACCCATATTCGTGACATGCGCCGCGTCACCACACTTGATATTGATCTCAAGGCGCGCGCGCATACCGCCTGATTTCGGGCAATGGTGGCGCCAGTACCCCGGTTGTAGCGCACTGGTTTCTGGCTGAGATTGCATGACCCTGCTGTTCAAACCCGACAAGCTCGACCCAGCGCCGCTATTGGCGGCGCTTGGCGAGCGTATGCCAGATCGGAAGATACGTCTCTATCTCGATACCGGGCCCACAGCCGGCATCGAATATGCGCTGGTCTATGATCCGCCGCGCGGACTTCTTGCGACGTTGTCCGATCTCAAGGCGATGTTTTCGCTCTGGGCCGGGATCGATCACATGCAAACCGGTGCCGCGCCGCCGGGCGTGCCGGTGATCCGCATGGTCTATCACGGCATGGGTGCCACCATGACCGCCCATGTGGTGCAGCAGGTGTTGATGCTGCACAACGAGGCCCTGGCCTACCGCTCGCAACAGGCGCGCCATGTCTGGACCAAGCGCCAGCAGGTCGCGCCGTGGGACCGGCGGGTGGGCGTGCTGGGCCTTGGTGCCCTTGGCGCCGATGCCGCCCGCGCACTGGCCGATCTGGGCTTTACCGTCGCCGGCTGGAGCCGTTCGGCAAAGGCGATCGATGGCATTGATTGCCGCCACGGCGAGGCGGGGCTTGATGAGCTGATTGCGCACAGCGACATTGTAGTGTGCCTGCTACCGCTGACGCCTGAAACCGAAAATATCCTAGATGCTGCGTTGTTCGCACGCCTGCCGCGCGGCGGACATCTGGTCGAGGACGACCTTGTGGCGGCGCTGGAGACCGGCCACCTCAGCGCCGCCGCGCTCGATGTGACGCGCGAGGAACCGCCGCCGCCGACAGCCGCCTCGGCCGCTTGGAACGTGACGGCTCGGGCGTGGCGGACGACCCGCGCAGTTCACGCGGCAGGTGCTGAACCTGTCTGACGAGCGCGGTTACGACGCCGTCAGTGTTCTTGTCGGGGACCTTGGCGAGGAGCACGTAACGGAACTGACGCTCGACCGGCGTTGCGATGTAACTATCGCGAGAGCAGGCAATCGAATCCCCCTCCCGGTGGCCGGGGATGGCGAGGTCCCGTGCGGCGGCCGGACGTTCGCGGATCGCGCGTGTTGCGCGCAGACGGCCCGGCAATTCCTTCTTCAGAACGCCCTCGGGTCTGCCCGGGTCCGGATGAACAGGCCTCGATAGATGGTCTCATGGGACAGGCGTGTATCCTCATCGTCGGGATGCCTGCGCTTCAGCCAGCCCGCGATTTGCTGAGGTGACCACTTGCGCTCAAGCTTGCCCGATAGTGTCCGGCAGAGCGATCGCCGACAAGCAAGCTTGCACAGCCTGGGGCGCCAGCGGTCGGATACCACCCGTCCGGAATTGCAAGGGAAAGATCGACGATGAGTTGCGATCGAACCTGCGGCCAATCGAACGCATCGACTCCCCAGGCTGCCGGCGATCCCAAATCTCTGCCTTCCGGCTATCGGTAAAATAGAGACGTTGCCGGCAGCCCATCGTGAACACTCCATCTTTCCATCAAAGACTGTAGTGTTGAGGAAAACTATTTGAATCAACCGCACAAAGTGGCTGTTCTCTTGGCTTGAACGAACCGATCGTCGCCGCTTTTTTGCTCGTGCTCTTAAAGATGAACGGGGGTGCACAGGGGGCTTGCAGGACTTTCCAATTGTCCGGCTCCGGATCTTGGAGGATCGTCGCATTTGGGCCCTTAGTGGTGGCAGTGGTGATGTCAAACGTCGCAGCGCAATCATATACTGACCACTCGGCATGGACTGTGGTTCACCAAACGTTGAGTTGTCCCAAGTCACACCCACGACGCCTGACACCTCGCCGCGAAGAACAGTACTAATTTCGATATTGAACCGTGTTTAATCGCTAATTTATCCCGCATTTTTGTAGATATTTCGAAGAATTTTCGACGCCTATCCCGCGTTCCGGGATCAAAGATGAACTGATAATTATTTATTTCACCAATCACTATTGTATATGAGATCGCATCTTCATTCAAATATACATATAATGGCATTAAAAAAAACGTTCTTAATTGCGACTGTTAAATTTTTGTAAAAACAACCCATGCAGTGGATATTGTAATTCGCATCCGGATATGATCCATTATTGATCGTCAGGACATAGAATCGCCGAATTTCTGTGATGACAAGAGCCGTTCAGGGATCGAATCTGCTGTTAGTGGGCTCGCACGCATAGAACTACTCAGGGTGATAAACGGAAAGACTCAACCCGAGCAGAAGCAGTCCGCTCTGCCGCCGGCAGCAGGGCCGATTGCGCAGTGATCGGTTTACCGCCGGGCGGTCCATCAACGTGCTGAGCGTGCCTTCGTCATATGCGCGAAAATCCGCAATCTCAACGTAGTGATACGCGCCGCAAAGGCGGAACGCCCCCCTACCGCCCCTCGCGGTACCAGGCGAGCCCCATGGCGGTGAGGATGATGATTACGGCGATCAGCCCGCTCATCAGCGGGAAGGTGGAACTGCCGGTCACCAAATAGGCCTCTCGCCGGCGCAGGCCCAGCCAGTCCGAACCCGATGCGCGGCGCCCGGCGCGCACCAAGCGCACCGCCGGCAGAGATGCGGATGTGGCGCTTTCCTCGCCGGTCCAGTAAATGCCGCCGCCGGTGGCATCGCTCAGCGGTTGCAACAGGCTTTGCGTGGCGATGACATCGTCAATCTCGCGCGAGCGCAGGGCGCCCGCCGCCGCCACCGCGTTCAGCTCCTCCGATCGTAGCCTGTAGACACCCGGCACCGGCGCATCGGTTGCCGCCTGCCACACGCCAGGTGATTGTTCGGTCAGCGTCACGGTGGTCTCCACCCCATCGGGCGCGGTGACCGTCACCGGCGCGACGGCCTCGCCGACACTGTGCCGGGTGATCGACAGCTGATTGCCGGTCAGATCCGCTGAAAGCGATTCTTCTTCCAGTTCCGGCTCCTTCATCAGCCAGTGGGCGAGGCGGCGCAGTAGTTCGGCCTGCGGCCCGCCACCCTCGAACCGGCGCGCCCATAGCCACACCTGGTCGGAAAGCAGCAGCGCCACCCGTCCCTCGCCCTCGCGATTGAGGACCATCAGGGGCCTCTCGGCCGGGCCGTTCATCACCACATCGCCGGCATTGATTTCCGCATCCATCAGCCGGAACCAGCGCCCCCAGCTCGGCTCGGCGCTGTCGCCGCCGCCGCCGGGAAGCTGGCGCGTCACCGGATGGCGCCTGCCAAGCTCGGTGATCTGCGCCCGGTAGGGCTCGGCGATTACATCGCCGGTCGGCAACGCCGGCAGCACCATCGACAAGGGCGAGCGTGAAATCGAGCGCTGGGTGGCGAAGGCCGGGCCGGCAGCCGCCAGCACTGCGCCGCCGCGGCGCACATATTCCACGACATTGTTGAGATAGACCAGCGGCAGCACGCCGCGGCGCTGATAGCGGTCGAAGATAATGAGATCGAATTCATTGAGCTTGAGCGAGAACAACTCGCGCGTCGGAAAGGCGATCAGCGACAGCTCATCGATCGGCGTGCCGTCCTGCTTTTCCGGCGGCCGCAAAATGGTGAAATGAACCAGATCGACCGAGCTGTCGGCCTTCAGCAAATTGCGCCATGTGCGCTCGCCCGGGTGCGGCTCGCCCGAGATCAGCAGAACCCACAAGCGGTCACGTATGCCGCGCGCGGTAAACACCACATGGTTGTTTCCAAGCGACAGCTCGTTGTCGCGCGCCTCCGCCTCAAGCTCAATGACGTTGACCCCGCCATGATCGATGGTGAAATCGAGCGAGACCTCATCGCCGGGAATGACCTCGATCTCATCAATGGTCTCGCCATCGACGCTGAGCACCACGCGTGCCGGCCTGCGGGTGGGCGCCGCGCGCCTGTCGCCGGTGCCGTCAATCACCTTGAAGGTGACCGTCTGGCTTTCGCCAACAATGCCGTATCTGGGCGCGCGAATGAGCGCGATGCGGCGGTCGATCTCATCCGGCCGTCCGCTCAGCAGCACATGCAACGGCGCGCCGCCCAGAATGTCGCCGGCATCGCCCGGCACGTCATGTACCTGCCCGTCGGTGATCATCAGCGCGCCGGATATCCGCTCCGGCGGCACATCGGCGATCAGCGTGTTGAGCACCTCAAACAGGCGCGTTTCATCGGCGCCGGGATCGGTTTCGCTGACCCTGAGTTCGACATTCGAGCGCTCGGCGATCGCCGCCGTCAGCTTGATGCGCGCATCCTCGCTCAACTCCTCGCGCCCGGCGATCTTCTGGCTGGCAGAACGGTCGACCACCACCGCCACCACATCGGCCAGCGGTTCGCGCTCCTCGCGAATGGCGCTTGGATTGGCCAACGCCAGAACCATCAGCGCCAATACCAGCACCCGCAGCACGGCCCCGCGCGTCCGGCGCACCAAGCCGTAAAGGATCGGTAGCGCCGCAACCGCGCCGATGAGGCCGATCAGCCATGGCGCGATTAGGGGGGCGAATGCGATTTCCCAGATCATCGGCCTATTGTCCGAGCCGTTCAAGCAGCGCCGGGATGTGCACCTGATCGGCCTTGTAATTGCCGGTCAGCGCGTACATCACGATATTGACCCCGGTGCGGTAGGCGAATTCGCGCTGGCGCTCAATGCCGGCGCCCATCGGCAACAGCGGTTTTCCCTCGTCACTGACCGCCCAGGCCCCGGCATAGTCGTTCGATCCAATCAGGATCGATGACACCCCATCTGCGTTGGATTTATCGGTCGGCGAGGCAGCATCATCGCCCTGCAAACTGGCCTCGACCCATAACGGCCCGCCCTCGAACCGGCCGGGGAAGGATTGCAGCAGGTAGAACGCCTTGGTGATCACGTGGTTTGCCGGCACCGGCGACAAAGCCGGGATGTCGAGATCGGCGAGCATGCGCTGCAGCGCCGCAAGGCCCGGGCTCTCGCGCCCGCCGCCGACCACCGGTAGGGCGTTAATTTCATCGCGCGTGTCGAAGAACAGCGTGCCGCCGTTTTGCATATAGGCGTTGATTCGGGCAATCGCAGTTTCCGATGGCGCTTGTGCATCGGCCAGCACTGGCCAGTAGATGACCGGGAAGAACACCAGCTCGTCGCGTTCGATATTGACCCCGACCGGCGCGCCGGGTTCCAGCGCGGTGCGGTTGCGAAGCTCGGTGCCAAGCCCCTTGAGCCCCGCCTCGCTGATCGTGTCGACCTCCTCATTGCCGGTCACCACATAGGCGAGCTTGGTGATCAGCGTTGCCTGAAGGGCAAATTCATCCGCTGTGATGCGCGCCGTATCCTGCGCATGGGAGGACTGTAATCCGGCTGCGATGGCAAGCGATGCGCCAAGCAGGGCCATTGCCGCGGTGCCGCTGGCGCGGCCGAGCGCAATCTGGCCGGACATCGCCAGAACCGCGATCAGGTCGACCAGCAGCAGACCGAGCGCGGCGACGATCAGCCACGCCATCAATACGCGCTCGGACCCGCCGCCAATGATCAGCGTCTCGGCGCCGGCGGGTGCATCAAGCGCGGTAAAACTGTCATCTGCCGCGATGGTGTTGACCGCAAAGCGCCCGGTCGATGGCCCGTAAAAGCCTGGCGGATGGATCGCGCCAGGCTGCATATCGTCGATGTCGGCGCGCGCGATCGGTTCGGCCGTCGGCGGCGGCGCGCCAAGCCGGCCTGCGCCGTCAAGGATCAGATTTGGCCTGAGGAAGGGAAGTGCGGCATCGGGAGCAGCTGCGTCCGATCCCGAAACGCTCTGCGACAGGCTCAACAGCCGCGCCAGCATTTCAACGAACAGGCCCGACAGTGGCAGATTGGACCAGTCGGCATTGGCCGTGACATGGAACAGCACCACCCGGCCACGGCCCATGCGGGCAGCTGTGACCAGCGGCGTTCCGTCATCGAGCCGCGCCCAGGTCTTCTCGCCCAGCGTTACATCGGGCTCGGCCAGAACCTGGCGGGTGACATGAACCTCGTCAGGTGTGGAAAGACCGGCAAACGGGCTGTCATCGTCGAATTGCGCCAGCCGCTGCGGCTGATCCCAGGAAAGCGCGCCGCCAAGCGTGCGGCCCCCCTGGCGCAGCGCCACCGGCAACAGTTCGCTGCCGCCGCTGGCCAGCCTCGGTCCGGCAAAACGCAACAGCAAGCCGCCATTCTCGACCCATTTGGTCAGGGCATCGCGATCGGAATCGATCAGCGTGCCGACATTGGCCAGGATCATCATCGACAGGCCGTCAGCGATCATCTCCTTGATCTCGGGCCGCACCTGTCCAAATACCGGCTTTCTGAGATCGGCATAGGCAGAAAGCGCGTGCTCGACATAGTAGAGCGGTGCCAGCAGGGGCTGGGCAAGTTCCGACGACCCTCCTGAGACCAGCGCCACCACGCGGGTTTGCCAGCGCTCGTCGAGCAGCGTTACCGCACCGGCGGAAAGCTCTCCGGAGATCGCAATCCGCACCACCTGATTGCGCAAGTCGGCGGGCAGCGCGAAAATCACCGGTGTTGAGGCCTCACCAGTGCCAAGGACAAAGGGTTGGCGGTCGATCAGCCGGCCGTTGAGCGCATAGGCCGAAACCTCTCCGATGCGGCGCGTGGCTACATCGGCGCGCGTCACCTCAACACTCAATACGCCGCCTTCGGCGCTGGCCGGCGGCAACCATAGTGGCGCCTCGGCGGACGTGTCAGAAAACATGGTGATCTTGGCGCCGGGCGCCAGTTTGGTGAGTGCTTCGCCGAACGCGGCTCCATTGCCATAGCCCAGACCATCGGCGATCCACACCACGTTGGAAGGCGTCTCGGCGCTCTGTAATGCATCGCCAGCGGCGCCGATGCGGGCAAGGCGGCTGGGTGCGAATGGCACTGGTGCCAATGCGCCGGTGCGGCGCTGGGCAAGTTCGGCCGATTCCACAGCAGGTGCACCATCGCTCGCGGTCGGCACCACGATCACCTGTTGGCCGCGCCGCGCCGCACTCTCGATCAGGTCGGCCAACAGCTCCTGGCGTGCCTCCCAGCTTGATGCCGCCGCCCAGCCATCATCGATGAAAATCGCAAGCGGGCCGGAGCCCTCGGCATTGAACTCGCTTGGATTGAGCACCGGGCGGGCAAAGGCGATGATCACCATGGCCGCCGCGGTAATTCTCAGTGCCGTCAGCCACCACGGGCTGCGGTCGGGCGTCTCCTCGGTGCGTTTCAGATCAAGCAGCAAACGAAACGGCGGGAACAACTGCCGCCTTGGCTGTGGCGGGGTGAACCGCAACAGCCACCAGATCACCGGCAGAGTGATCAGCCCGGTCAGCACCCATGGCGACAAAAACGCCAATGATCCGAGTGCGAGCATGCGATTATCCGGTTTCGGCTTCGGCCGGTGCGGCCGTTTTCGGTCCTTGATGATGGGCGCGCTCGACTTCGCACGACAGAATGGCGAACAGCGACAGTAGTGCCGTGGTCGGCGCCGCATCGGTATGATGAACGCTGAACGTCCATCCCAGTTTTTGCGTCATGCGCTGCAAGCCAGCGCGATGCTCGGCCAGCCGGTTGCGATAGGCATCGACAATGCTTTCCGCCCGGCCCACCACCAGTCTGTTTGAGCTGAGCACATCGCGGAACTGCATGCGTCCGGCAAACGGGAAGCTATTCTCAGCCGGATCGAGAATCTGCACCAGATGTCCGCGCGCATCGCGCGAGGCGTATCGTGCGATGCGCTCGTGCAGAACATCGATTGGCTCGAGAAAATCGGAAAACAGCACAACACTGGAAAACCGGCCGACCTCGACATCGGGTGGCAATGCCATGGATTCATCATCAGTGAGCCCGTCGACCATCAGCTCGCTGGCAATGCGCGGCACCGCGTATTGATCCGAGCGCGCCAGGTTCGAAAGCCCCAGAGCGCCAATGCGCTCGCCGCCGCGCACCAAAAGGATAGACAGCGCCAGAAGCAGTGTCAGTGCGCGTTCCGCCTTGGTTTCGCTCGCCAGATGTGAGCGGTAGGCCATGGTCTTGGAGCGGTTGAACCACAGCCACACCGTACCGGCGGCTTCTGACTCGTTTTCGCGCACATAAAGACGGTGCGAGCGCGCCGATGTGCGCCAGTCGATCGCATCTGGCGCATCGCCGTCGCGAAATCGCCTGAACTGCCAGAAGGTCTCGCCCATGCCGCTGCGCCGGCGTCCATGGACACCAAGGGCCAGCGTTGAGGCAATGCGCTCGGCATCGAGCAGCAGCGCCGGTAAAGCCCGTCCAAGGGCTTCGGCTCGCTCTTCGTATATGCCGATCTGGGTTGTTGCGCTCATCTAATCGGGGCGCTCATGTGATCGGATCGGTCAACCTGGCCACGACATCGTCAATCGTGACGCCATCAACCCGCGCGGCAAAAGTCAGCGCCATGCGGTGCTGCAGCACCGGACGGGCCAGTGCCACCACATCGTCGCTCGAAGGCGCAAGGCGGCCGTCGAGCAGCGCCCGCGCGCGCGCCGCCAGCATCAGCGCCTGGCTGGCGCGCGGTCCCGGCCCCCAGGCGACCTGTTCGGTGATTGCCGTCTCGGCGCCTTCGCCAGGGCGTCCCTGGCGCACCATGGAAAGGATCGCTTCGAGCACCGATTCGCCGACCGGCATCTTGCGGATCAGTTTTTGCGCCTCCATCAGCTCATCCGCCGACAGAACGCGCGGAACCTCGGCGGTCACCGCGCCGGTGGTCGCCAGCAGCATCTGGCGTTCGGCGTCCTGATCGGGATAGGGAAAATCGATCTGCAGCAGGAAGCGGTCGAGTTGGGCCTCGGGCAGCGGATAGGTGCCCTCCTGCTCGATCGGATTTTGCGTTGCCAGAACATGAAACGGCTCGGGCATGTCGTAGCGATCGCCGGCCACCGTCACATGGCGCTCCTGCATTGCCTGCAACAGCGCTGACTGGGTTCTGGGACTTGCGCGGTTGATCTCGTCAGCCATCAGCAACTGGGCGAACACCGGCCCGCGTACGAAGCGGAAGCTGCGCTGCCCGCTTTCGGTTTCCTCCAGCACTTCGGAGCCGATAATGTCGCTCGGCATCAGGTCGGGCGTGAACTGGATGCGATTGGCATCGAGACCGAGAATCGTGCCCAGCGTCGATACCAGCAGTGTCTTTGCCAGCCCCGGCATGCCCACAAGCAGCGCGTGACCGCCGCAAAGGATGGTGATCAGCGTCTGTTCGATCACCCGGTCCTGGCCGAAAATAGTGAGCCCCACGGCTTCGCGTGCGGCCGCGAATCGTTGTGAAGTGCGTTCGATGTCGCCGACGATGGCGCTATCGCCCTCATTGATGGTCTGCATTGCGGTGCCTATATTCCAGCGTCTCTAGCCAATATAGCGGCGCTTTGCCGGCGCGCCGCGTCACAAACATGCGAGCGGTATCAGGCGCGGGCGGATGCAAGACAAATTCCGAACCTTCCGCGATTCGAAGTCGAGACTGGCCTATGACAACAATGGGAAGCAAAAGCCTGGGCCGCAATGGGCGGCTGGACGAAATCGAACGCGCTGCCAGCCAGAAAGGTGCAGCGCCCGTTCATCTGTGGAACCCGGCTTTCAGTGGCGATCTCGATATCCGCATCTCTCGCGACGGCACATGGTCGTATCTCGGCTCTCCCATCAATCGCCAGCGTCTGGTCAATCTGTTTGCCCGGGTTTTGCGTCGCGATGACGACAACCGCTACTATCTGGTGACGCCGGTCGAAAAAATCGGCATCGAGGTCGAGGACGCGCCGTTTCTGGCGGTTTCCATGGATGTCGAGGGGCAGGGCCCGGATCAGCGTGTGACGATTCACACCAATGTCGGCGACCGTGCCACCGCCGGTCCAGAGCATTTATTGCGATTTGAGACTGACGAAACGGGCGGGCTGAAGCCTTATGTTCATATTCGCGCCCGGCTGGAGGCGCTGGCCTCGCGCGCCCTGGTGCATGATCTGGTCGAGATTGCGCAACAGCGCGAACAGGACGGCGAATGCTTGCTTGGCATCTGGAGCGAAGGCACATTCTTTCCCATCGGGCCACCGGTTGGCCCAGCAGAAATCACGAAACAGTGACAGTATCAAAGCCCCAAATCACCTCTGAGGATTTTCGCGCCCACGCCCATGGCAATCTGCTGCACCGGGCGCCGGATCTGAACGACGTCTCACCGGCGGTCGCAGCACGGCTTGACCCGGTGACCATGGACCCGCCGCTTGAGGCTGGCCCGCCCCGGCACGCGGCGGTTCTGGTTCCGGTGCGCAATGTCGGCGGACATGCTCACGTCATCCTCACCCAGCGCTCACACGACATGCCGGCCCATGCAGGTCAGATATCGTTCCCGGGCGGGCGCATTTCCGGGCCGGAGGAAACACCATTGGCGGCCGCATTGCGCGAATCGGAGGAAGAAATCGGCCTGGCGCGCGAGCAGGTGCAGATACTGGGATTTCTCGATGCCTATCTGACCGGGACCGGTTATCTCATCGCACCGGTGGTGGCAGTGGTCGATCACGGATTTTCCCCAGTGCTCGAAGAGCGCGAAGTTGCCGATGTGTTTGAAGTGCCGTTGTCATTCCTGATGGATCCGGTCAACCACGCAATTCACAATCGTGAAATTTCGGGACGGAACCGGCGGTTCTATGCCATGACCTATGGCGAGCGTTTCATCTGGGGCTCAACAGCGGCAATGCTGAAAAACCTCTATGACCGGATATATGGCTGATGCTAAGGGTAATCGCATTCAACGTTGCACTATTCGCTCTGCCTTTCGTGCTCTATGCCGCCTATATCTGGATCAGGCGGCGCATGATCGCCAGCGACGCCTTCGACAATGTTCCGATCGCCTATCTGGCTGGTGCAGGCTTGGCTTGCGTAATCGCTGCCTTACTGATCGTCGGTGAGATCACCGGCGCGGGTCCGGAAGGAATCTACACCCCGGCCCAGTTGAAGGACGGCGTCATCGTTCCGGGAAAAATCGTAAAGCCGGACGAGACGCCGGGCTGAACCGGCAAGCAGCGGATTGTCGATGAACGCAGGCCGCCACTCCATTCTGCCAAGTCTTGCTGGTGCGCGCTGGCTGTGCGAGCCGCAACTTGCACGGGTCATCGCCGCGCTCAAAGCCGAGGGCGGCGGTGCGCGCATTGTCGGCGGTGCGGTGCGCAATGCGCTTCTGGGGCGTCCGGTGCACGAAGTTGATATTGCCACCGATGTTACCCCGCCAGAGGCGGTCAGGCTGTGTCAGGCGGCAGGGCTCAAAGTTGTGGAAACCGGTGTCGAACACGGCACCGTCACGGTTATTGCCGATGGCATGCCGTTCGAGGTCACGACATTGCGCTGCGACGTCGAGACCGATGGGCGCCGCGCCGTGGTGGCATTTACCACCGACTGGACCGAGGATGCCGAGCGCCGCGACTTCACCATCAACGCGATATACGCCGATCTTGACGGCCGGCTGTACGATCCGATCGGCGGCTACCCTGACATCGCCGCCCATTGCGTGCGCTTTATCGGCGATCCCCATGACCGCTTTCGCGAGGACTATCTGCGCATCCTGCGGCTGTTCCGGTTCCATGCCGAAATCGGCCGTGGCGCAGCCGACGCAGCCGGCCTTGCAGCGGCGTCCGAGTTGCGTGGCGGCCTTTCCGGCCTGTCGCGCGAAAGAGTGAATCAGGAACTGATGCGGCTTCTGGCCGCCCATGGCGCTGGCGACGTGGTGCCGGTCATGCAGGCCTGCGGGATTTTCGACGCGCTCGACCTTGGCGGCCCCGACATTGCACGGTTCACCAGCCTTGTGGCGATTGAGGCAGCGCTTGGGCGCGCCGACCCGTTGCTGCGTCTTGCCGCCCTGTTTCTGGCGCCTCAGCGCGAGCGCGATGCTGAAGCACTTGCCGAGCGCCTTCGCCTCGCCCGCGCCGAGACCGAACGGCTCGACGGCTTGAGCGGCTGGCAGCAGGTCTCGCCGCAATTGCACCAGCAGGCGCGGCGGGCGTTGGTCTATCACACCGCAAATCAGGCGGCCCATGACCGGGTGTTGATCGCCTGGGCAGCCAGCGGCGCGCCGGGCGATGATCGGTCATGGCGCGCGCTTGCCGATTTCACCGCTGACTGGAGCGCGTCCAAATTCCCGCTCAAGGGCCGCGATCTTATGGCGCTCGGCATGAGCCGCGGCCCGGGCCTCGGCGTGGCGCTGGCGGACCTGGAACAATACTGGATCGACAGTGATTTTCAGCCGGACCGCAATCAGCTTCTGTCCCATGCCGCGGCGCTGCAGCACAAGCAAGGCTGATGAGCGGCGCGCGCGCACCCCGGTCCGTCCTGTTGCGGCGATCGAGAAGCTGAGGCCCGCCAGCCTCACGGCCATTTCACTTCCGGCGGCATCGACGACAGGATCGCCTCGACATTGCCGCCGGTCTTCAGGCCGAACAGCGTGCCGCGATCGTAAAGCAGGTTGAACTCGACATAGCGCCCGCGCCGGATCAATTGCTCCTCGCGCTCCGCCTCGCCCCACGGCTGCTTCATGTTACGGCGCACGATCCGAGGATAGATATCCGCAAAGGCGCGCCCGACATCGCGCACAAAGGCAAAATCGGCCTGCCGGTCGCCGCTATCCAGATAATCGAAAAAGATGCCGCCGATGCCGCGCGGTTCATTGCGGTGCTTGAGGAAGAAGTACTCATCGCACCACGCCTTGTAGCGGTCGTAATCGGCGACTTCATGTGCCTTGCAGGCCTGGCGCATTGCCGTGTGAAAGGCCAGCGAATCATCATCGCTCTGGTTGCGGCGCGTATCGAGCACCGGCGTCAGGTCGCCGCCACCGCCGAACCAACCCTTGGTGGTCACCACCAGGCGCGTATTCATGTGGGCGGTGGGAACATGCGGGCTCAGCGGATGGGCAATCAGCGAAATGCCCGCCGCCCAGAAGCGCGGATCGTCCTTGGCGCCTGGAACATAGGCGGCAAATTCCGGGGCGAAGGTGCCGTAGACGGTCGACACGTGTACCCCGACTTTTTCAAATACCCGCCCATGCATGATGCTCATCACGCCGCCGCCAAGATCCTCCGATCCGTCGCTGCGTCTCCATGGGGTGCGTTCGAATCGTCCAGTCTTGTGGTGGCCGAGCGGCGTGCCGTCTTCGTCCTCCAGGGCCTCAAAGCGCGCGCAGATATCGTCGCGCAGTTGCGCGAACCAATTGCCGGCTTCGGTCTTGAATTGTTCAGATGGCACCACTTCGGCCTCGATTGGTTGAGCCACGATGACATGCCGCAAGCACCGCTGCGCATGCAAGGATCAAAGCTGAGCGCCCGGCCTGCCCGGCCCGGCGGATCCCGGCCAACTCCTGGGGTTTTTGGACCGTTTGGCAAGATATTGCCAGATCGGTATGCGGCTGGGATACGCAGTCAACTGTCCTGGCCGGGAACTTCGCCTACAGCTTGCCCATTAGAGGCTGGACATCAGGCCGCTTGGATGCAAAAAGGCAGCGCCGACAAACGGTCCGGCGCGTGGGAGAGATGCCGCCGGTCCTGCCATCGGCTTGGGACTATCGACGACACATGATCCGCATCACGATATCAGCAGCAAATTTTGTGAGCGAGAGGTAGGCAGTGGCAGATACGATCACCGGTGAGCCGACACGGCGCGATTTTTTGTTCGTGGCGACCAGTGCACTTGGTGTGGTCGCCGCCGGCGCCGCGATATGGCCATTGATTGACCAGATGAATCCTGACGCCTCGGTGGCGGCCCTGGCAGCGATTGAGGTCGATGTCGGCGCCATGGAGGTCGGCCAGGCGATTACCGTGAAATGGCGCGGCAAGCCGGTTTTCATTCGCCGTCGGGCGCCTGAGGAGATCGAGGCCGCCAAGGCGGTTGCGCTTGACGATCTGCCTGACGGCGATGCGCGCAATGAAAACCTCAGCGGGTCAGCTCCTGCGAGCGATGACAATCGCGCCGCCCCCGGCAAGGAGGAATGGCTGGTGATGCTTGGCGTGTGCACCCATCTGGGCTGCATTCCCAAGGGGCAGTCGATTGGTGATTCGCGCGGTGAATATGGCGGCTGGTTCTGTCCTTGTCATGGCTCGCACTACGATACGTCGGGCCGTATTCGCAAGGGACCGGCACCGCGCAATCTGGATATCCCGCAATATCAATTCATCGACGAAACGACAGTCAAGATCGGGTAGGGCGGCAGATGAGCGGACCATCAACATACGTGCCGAATTCCGGTTTTGAGCGCTGGCTCGACGAGCGGCTGCCAATCATTCGGCTGATGAATGACAGTTTCGGTGTTTTTCCAACGCCGAGAAATCTCAATTACTGGTGGACTTTCGGCGGCATCCTCACATTCTGCCTAGTGATCCAGATCGTCACCGGCATCGTTCTGGCGATGCACTACACCGCCAATGCCGATCTCGCCTTCGGGTCGACCGAACATATCATGCGCAACGTCAATTACGGCTGGATGCTGCGCTATACTCACGCGGTCGGCAGCTCGATGTTCTTCCTCGCGGTTTATATCCACATCTTCCGCGGCCTGTATTACGGCTCCTACAAGGCGCCGCGCGAGGTGTTGTGGATCCTCGGCGTGGTCATCTACATCCTGATGATGGCAACCGCCTTTATGGGGTATGTGCTGCCATGGGGTCAGATGAGCTTCTGGGCGGCGACCGTGATTACCAACCTGTTCTCGGCCATACCGCTGATCGGCCCATCAATCACCGAATGGCTGTGGGGCGGCTTTGCGGTCGACAATCCGACGCTCAACCGCTTCTTCTCGCTGCACTATCTGCTGCCGTTCATGATCTTCGGCGTGGTGCTGTTGCATATCTGGGCGCTGCATGTGACCGGCAGCAACAATCCGGCCGGCCTTAATGTCAAGGACAAGCAGGATACCTTGCCGTTCACGCCGTTTTACGCGGTCAAGGACAGCTACGCGCTGGTGGTGTTCCTGATCCTGTTCGCCTGGTTCGTCTTCTACAACCCGAACATTCTGGGCCATCCGGACAATTACATTCCGGCCGACCCGCTTTCGACACCGGCCCATATCGTGCCCGAATGGTATCTGTTGCCGTTCTACGCGATCTTGCGCGCCATCCCCTCCAAACTTGGCGGGGTGCTGGTGATGTTCGCCTCGCTCGGTGTTCTGTTCCTGCTGCCCTGGCTCGACACCAGCCGCGTGCGCTCCGCCGCTTTCCGCCCGCTGTACAAGCAGTTCTTCTGGATCTTCGTGCTCAATTGCCTGATTCTCGGCTATCTCGGCGCGCAGCCGCCAGAGGGCGGGTTCCTCATCTCGGCGAGGATTGCGACTGCCTATTACTTCATACATTTCCTCATCATTCTTCCACTGCTCGGATTGGTGGAAACGCCGAGGCCATTGCCCGAAAGCATCACCAAATCGGTGCTTGCCAAATCCGGCGGCGGCACACAGCCGGCAGGGACGGCATCCGGCGATGGCGCGGCGTGAGGTGGAAGAGGTGATTTTTGGGAATTCGACAATGATCGCATTGAGGGGAATTGTAGCGGCGGCGATTGTGACGACCGTAGTCTCGATCGCGGGACCGCGCGCCGATGCCGCTGAAGGGGGTGCGCATGTCGAGCCCCAGAGCTGGTCGTTTGCCGGCATATTCGGCCGCTATGATCGTGCCGCACTGCAGCGCGGTTTCCAAGTCTATGCGGAAGTCTGCTCAAGCTGCCATACGATGAAATACCTCTATTACCGCAATCTTGGCGAGCCCGGCGGTCCTGGTTTCAGCGAAGCTGAAGTGAAGGCCATCGCGGCTGAATTCGAAGTGCCCGACGGCCCCAACGAGGATGGCGAGATGTTCACCCGCACGGCTCTGCCGCGCGATAATTTCGCCTCACCATTTGCCAATGATCAGGAGGCCCGCTCAATCAATGGCGGCGCCCTGCCGCCGGATCTTTCGGTGATCGCCAAGGCGCGCGGCATCGAACGCGGCACGCCCTGGTGGTTCATCGATCTGTTCACCGGCTATCAGGAACAGGGCGTTGACTATCTTTACGCACTGCTCACCGGTTATGAGGAAGCGCCCGAGCACTTCGATCTTCAGGAGAGCATGAGCTACAATAAGTATTTCGCCGGCAATCAGATCGCCATGATGGAGCCATTGTTTGACGATGCCGTGGAATATGCCGACGGCACGCCAGCGACCACCTCGCAGATGGGCAAGGACGTTTCGACCTTCCTGATGTGGGCGGCCGAACCCACACTTGAGCAGCGCAAGCGCACCGGATTTCAGGTGATGCTGTTCCTCGCCGTGTTCGCGGCGCTGATGTATCTGACCAAGAAGAAGGTCTGGTCGCGGATCGACCACTAGTTTGGGGCGCACCCGTCTGGCGCGTAGACAAGGCCAGCCATGAAATCGGTTCTCGGGATTATTGGCGGTAGCGGCATCTATGAGCTGCCGGGTCTTGAAAATGTTCGCGAGGTCGGAATTGCCAGCCCTTGGGGTGTGCCATCCGACCGTTTGCGCGTCGGTGAGATCGCCGGCCTGCCGCTGGTGTTCCTGCCACGTCACGGGCGTGACCATCGACTGTCGCCCAGCCACATCAACTACCGCGCCAATATCGATGCACTGAAGCGTGCCGGCGTGACCGACGTGGTATCGCTTTCAGCCTGTGGTTCCTTCCGCGAGGAGTTGCCGCCGGGAACTTTCGTGCTGGTCGAACAGTTCATCGATCGCACCTTCGCCCGCGAAAAGAGCTTTTTCGGCGAGGGGTGTGTTGCTCATGTGTCGATGGCGACCCCGGTCAGTCCGGCAATGCTGGATCTGCTGGAGGCGGCAGCCAAGGCTGAAGACATTGCCCATCACCGCGGCGGCACGTACCTCGCGATGGAGGGCCCGCAATTTTCCACCCTCGCCGAATCGCATCTTTACCGTTCGTGGAGTTGCGACGTCATCGGCATGACCAACATGCCCGAGGCCAAGCTCGCACGCGAGGCCGAGCTTTCCTATGCGACGGTGGCGATGGTCACCGACTTCGACTCCTGGCACCACGAACATGGCGAGGTGGATATCGCCTCGACCATCAAGGTGCTGGGCGAGAACAAGGACGTGGCGGCGCGGCTGATCTCCCGCTTTGCCCGTGATTTTCCGCGCGAGCATCCGGTCTGCCCGGCAGGCTCCGACACCGCCCTTGATTTTGCCATTCTGACTGCGCCCGAGCATCGCGACCCGGCGCTGATGGCGCGGCTTGATGCGGTCGCCGGCCGCATCCTCACGGGTGAGGAAGATGAGGCGCAATGATTGCCAGCACTGATTCAGACCGGCTCAAATCATTGATCCGCACCATTCCCGACTATCCCAAGCCCGGCATCATGTTTCGCGGCGTCACCACCTTGATGGGCGGCGCCGAAGGCATATGCACCGCCGTTGACTGTCTGGTGGCGCAGCCCGAGGCGCGCAATGTCGACATTGTTGCCGGCATCGAAGCGCGCGGCTTTATCCTCGGCGGCGCCCTTGCCCATCAGCTGGGCAAGGGCTTCGTTCCGGTGCGCAAGCAGGGCAAGCTGCCTTGGGAGACCATCTCGGAGGAATATGAGCTTGAATATGGCGTCGATGCGGTCGAGATGCATGCCGACGCCTTGAGCGCCGGGCAGAAGGTGCTTGCTGGCCGATGATCTGATCGCCACCGGCGGTACCGCGCGCGCCGCGGTACGGCTGATTGAGCGGTCCGGCGCCCATGTGCCGTTTGCCTGCTTCATCATCGAACTGCCCGCCCATGGCGAGATATCCGGGCGAGATATCCGGCGCCCGCGCGCCGTCATCGAGGCTGAGGAAACGGCCAAGGGTGCGCCGGTCCATGATGTGCAACGCCGCCTGCGCATCCGACAGACCGTAGAGCGCCTGGATCACCGGCACCTTGAACATGAGGACCGGGTCCATCGGCGGGCGCCCGCCCTGCCTGCCCCCGCCTTGCCTGCCATCGGAACGATCGAGCGTCGCATCCAACTCTTGCCGGCAACTCTGGCCGGAAGAGCTCGAAGCCGATAACCCCTGCAAGTCGCTCCAGCGGATCTCCCGCCTTCGATAACGCCGCGTAGCGCTCATCCGGATCGAACCAACCCGCGCTGTGCAGCCACCGTACCCTCCGTCGCCGATATCCCCACGGAATCACGCCAACACGCTCAAAGCCAGGGGGGTCAGGGCGCCCCCTAGATTGGGTTGAGAGTATTCAATCGGAGACTTTCGACATGCGCATTGCCATTATCGCATCCAACACATGGACAAAATTGTGACCCTCACTGCTCGTTTTGCGGGACAATACAAGTCGCAGACCTCGCTCGATGCGGTCGGATTCGTCGTCATCGCACTGCTGGCGGTCGCGTTCGTCCACACGCAGGTCCGCAACGGCTACAATATTCCGTGGTCGCCCGATGACACCTATTTCTTTCTCGGCCGATTCATGAGGTGGTTTCTGGACGTCGACTCCGTTCTCGAAAAGATCGCATACTTCTTCTCACCCTCCCATTTTCCACATGCGAAACTATCCGGGCGGCTGATTTCCTATGTTCATTATCTGTTGTTCGGGATGGTCGATTACACCTTCCTGAAGGTTGCGGGCGGCTTGATACTCTGTGCCTTCGTATTCGCCGTGCGCTTTACGCTCATCGGGAATTTCCTGCTTGTAATCCCGTTCGGCGTCATCCTGCTCGCTCCCCATTGGACAAATTACTGGGTTACTCTGGCAGTCGGATATCCCTTCCTTTTACTCTATGCGGCGCTGATTTACCAGCTGTTTTCAAGGAAGCGCGATTTCATGGCGCTGCCGATCGCGGCGGTCGCGTCCTTCACCCATTCTCCCGGGCTTCTCGTATTCGTTCCCGTTCTCGTCGTCCTGTTGCTGTCCCGTCCGATCGATTTTCGGCGCGTCGCGCTTTGGGGGCTGGTCTTCGCGCTGATGATCGTTCTCTACTATTTTTTCGTATTGCAGCATGGGCCATCGGTCTTTCGCACCGACCAAACCGCTTCAATCGGACAGAGCCTGCTGTCGGGGATCGTGTATGGCGCGAAATTCGTCATGCTGCCGTTCGTACCTTTCCTGGGCAGTAGTTTGCCGGTCTGGAACTATCTGGCGGTCGCCGCATTGTTCGCGCTACCGGTGGTTGTCTTCGTCCAGGGCATCGTCAGGCGCGGTTTTCTCGCCTGCCCGGACAAGCGGGCCTCGTTTGCGTTTTATCTGTTTTGTCTGGCGCCCCTGGGCGTCGCCATTGTGGCGCGCGACAACACTGCGTCCCTGACCGATGGATCCGGCTCGCACACTATCTTGTGTATTCACTGATGGCGTGGTCCGGAACATATGCGATTGCTTCAGGCACGGTGTCGAAATTCGCCGCCAAATCGTTTGTGGCGCTCGTATTCTCGGCGATGTTCATAATGACTTCGTATCACGCATATCGCTGGGCGGATAGATTCTACCGAAACAAGACTGTATTCGTGGTATGAACGCGTAACACGGGATGCGGACGATCGGAGCTTTTGGTGGCCGAGTCGCGGCTGCGGGCGGCCGCCGGGCGCGGCATCTTCGCGCCGTCGTTTCCGGGCAGCGATCCATTGGAAGGGCCGGTTCCGCCGGTAAGCGAATGGAAAAGCATATCGCAATTGGAAAATCTGCATTGGCACCTGCTCAGAACGAATGACGATTTCATTCTTCTGACGCTTCTGGGGTCCGGCGTTCCGGGTGACGATGTTTCCGTCGTGCTCTCGACTTCCCGCGGCAATGAGCGGTTCTCGGTCCTTAGACCGGCGGTCGAACCTGTCCTTCGCTGGCGCCCGGACGCGCAAGCGGCCGTGGACGGCGCGGGCGTAAACAGGAACGAACTTGTCGCGGCGGCATTCGCCCGGTATGTGAGCGGGCGGACCGTCAACGCGGTCGGGCTCATGGTCGACGGGCAGGTGTTTGAACTGGCCGCTGCTTCGCCGGGTGTTGACATGCCATCCAGAGGTTCGTGATTCCGCCAAAACGCAGATTATGCTCTGGCGGGGTTTGCAAGGCGTTCTGCCGCCCTCATGGCGACATTGTTTCGGCGGTGCGCGCAAAGGTGAATGAAACTGCCTTCAAGCGGGTTGCATCCCGGTTGCGCGCCCGTTCATTCTTTTGCTTCGAGGATAAATGGGCGCCCGACCCTGAACGTCTAGCTGAAAAACTGACCGCCATTCGCCGAAATCGTCGAACCGGTGATGAAACCGGCGTTGTCGGACGCCAGGAACACGACGCAGCGGGCGATTGCGATTGATGTGATTGATCGTTGGTTCTGTGATGAGAACCAATGTCTTGAGCGCATTTTGGGGCGCGGCATATGGCGAACCCGGCGGGTGAACCGGTTGATGGGTCTCTTCGGCTCGATTTCGACCGCCGCCTGAAGCTCGCGTTCCACGGTTGCGGAATCACCACCGACGTCGGATTGTCGGCCTGCCGTGAGCTTGATGACGCGCTCGGCTTGACGGGCATGGCCATGAGCCTGTCGATCCGCGCACCGGTAAGAATGACCATGAAGACGTCTGCCCGCCGGTCATATGGCGTTGCGATGCGGCGCCGGTCCTTGAGCAGTGCGAACATGTTCTCAACCTTATGGCGCTGTTTGTATTGAATGTTGCAGAAGGAAGCGGGTGCCTTTCGTCCTGTTCGGGGCGGAATGCACGGGGTGATCCCCCCGGCTTTCAGCGCCGCGCGATCATCGTCTGAATCGTATCCCTTATCTGCGATCATTATGGCTTTGACGCTATCACAGAGACCCGGATACAAGAGCTTCGCACCGATATGATCCGACAGCTGGCCAGCCGCCAGGCACATGGCCGGCGGTCGTCCGTCGCCATCGCAGACGGCATGGAGTCTGGTGTTCGGCCCGCCTTTTGTGCGCCCGATGTGGCGGGGAAGAACCTCCCTTTCAGAAGGCTCGACGCGGTGCGATGAGCCTTCAAGTGTGTTGCATTAATCATCAGCGTATCGGGTGGCCCGTCAGAAGCAGTCAGGTGACTGAAAATCTTGTCGAACACGCGGAGTTCGGTCCAGCGTCGAAAGCGATTGCAGAGCGTCTTGTGCGGGCCGCAGGCCGCAGCTGCGTCCTTCCATTGCAGCCCGTGCTTCAGCACGCTGACGATGCCTGACACAACACGACGATCATCCCCCGGGCAACTCCGTGGGACCTGGGAAAGAATGGCTCGATCTTTGACATTTGAGCGCATGACAGCAGAAACGGATCCGACATGGCAAACGCCTTTGCCATCCTGAATCAGAAATCGAACTTCAATGCAAATTAATGGGTCCTGAGCCTAGACTTGTCGGCCAAACATAGGAATAGACCGTCGAGCCCTTCAATTGCCCGATCGCAGCCGGGCGTTCGCCTCCGGCATCGGCCGCGACCTCCATGGCAAATATCAGTTCGTTGCCGTCACGCGTGACGGAGGCCTTCTGGATATCGAATTCAGGCTTGTCGGGTATGGACGAATGAGATGTAACATCCGCGCCTGAAACTGGGCCGGCGGGAAACGGAACCGCCAGCAAGAAAGCTGTAAAACGTTTTGACGAAAACGCCATGATCGTTCTCCTATTGCTATTATGAAGCGAGTCGCTACATATTGGCAGCAATATCGGAGCGCATCATGTATGTCAATAGATGCATTGACTCGATACAATAATGCCGAGATGTAGGTCGCCCATGGATGGTGACGCAGTTGCCGTGATGAACTTGCTCGAGCGTATCGCTCAGCTGTCACGATCGGATGAGCAGCGCGAGGGGCTTTATCCGGCGCAATGGATGGCTTTGCGCTATTTGGCGCGCGCCAACCGCTATTCCCGAACACCCATCGCACTGACGCGGTATATGAACGCAACGCGTGGAACCATCTCCCAAACGCTGATCGCACTGGAGCGAAAAGGGCTGGTTGAACGAAACCCCAGCGAGCGCGATCGCAGGTCCGTGGAAGTTGAACTCACTGCCGCCGGGCGAGGGGCACTTGCATCTGATCCGGCACTTGACCAGAGCCGCGAAATCGCGCGCGCGCTTGGACCGCAATGCGCTGAATTGCGAGATCAGCTTGAGCGGTTGTTGCTCCAGTTGATCGGGCGCACCGACGGCCCGGTGTTCGGCGTGTGCGCGGTCTGCCGCCATTTTCGCAAAGCTGGCGTCGATGCCAAAGCCGGGCTTCACCATTGCTCTTTATTGGATGTCGCCCTGTCACAAGACGAGAGCGAACAAATCTGTATTGAGCAGGAAGCTGCCTGAACAGAGCATTTGCCGGTGGCCATCAACGATTGCGTCGGCAGACCGGCACCGGGCCATCGGCGCTCACGCCAGTAGCGCGCCAGTCTCGCCTGGAGCGCAGTCCGTTCTGATTGAATCAGATCCGCGCTCTATCTTTCTGTTTTAGCAGCATAATCTGATTGATCCTCGCTTCGCTCCGGTCGGACTATGCTCTAGCGCCCGACGAAATTGGGTTTGCGCTTTTCGACGAAAGACAGGAACCCCTCCTTGGTGTCCTCGGTATTCTGGATGTCGGTCAGCACCTCCCAGGTATAGGGAATGCCTTTAGTCGGTCCGCGATCGATCGCGCCAAGAATTGCGCTTTTGGAGCCCCGAACCGCCAGCGGCGCTGCATCCTCGGCAATGTGGGTGGCAATCTCCCAGGCCTTGTTCATCAGCTCGTCCGGCGCCAGCACTTCCGAGACCAGCCCCCACTGAAGCGCCTGCTCGGCGCTGACGCGGTAGTGTCTGCCCTCAAGCACCATGCGCATGACGATGCCAAGCGGCATCTTGTAGGCAAGCCCTGCTGATTCAACGCCGTTGATCAAACCGATATTGACGTGTGTATCGAAGAACTGGGCATTCTCAGACGCGATCACGATGTCGCTGTCGGCCACCAGATGCCAGCCGCCGCCAATGCAATAGCCGTTGACTGCGCAGATGAACGGCTTTTCGATCGACTGCATCATGTCAGTCCACGGCTTGAAGATCGTATAGCCGCCGGTCTCACCGGTTTCCGCCGTCTTCTTCGCAGCCTCGGTCACATACATGCCGCTGCAAAAGGCTTTTTGCCCGGCCGCCGCGATGATCATTGCCCACAAATCATCATTGTCGCGATACTCGGTGAACACTTCGAGCATCTCATTGCCGGTCCCGACACTGATCGCATTCATCCGCTCTGGCTGGTTGAGCGTCAGACAGATGATGCGGCCGCGTCTTTCAACCGTGATATCCTTATAGGCCATGGCCTCGCTTTCCTCCCAGGTTCCCACCTACGTCCAAATTGGATATGCCCCAGCGCTTCGCGCCATTTATCTCGGCGCTGACGCGCACAGTCGGCCCAACCGTGTATTTGGCCCTCACCCCCACCCGGCCACCCACGGGAGTATGATCGCATGGGTGGGGGTGAGGGCTGGTGCCGTTTGATCACATCTTCAATCATTGCCGCGTTAGTGCGCGTCCGATAATCATGCGCTGGATTTCTGATGTTCCCTCATAGATGCGCGTGATCCGCGCATCACGGAAGAACCGATTGACCGGATTGTCGCTCATGTAACCGGCGCCGCCCTGGATTTGCAGCGCGCTGTCGGCGACGAATGCCAGGGTTTCAGATGCATAGAGTTTGGCCATCGAATTGCTGGTGGGCGTCGTCTTGCCGTTGTCAATGTCGTTGGCCGCCTTGTAGGTCAGCCAGCGCGCGGCTTCGGTTCTGGTCGCCATATCGGCGAGCATGAACTGAATGCCCTGAAACGCACCGATCGGCTTGTCGAATTGCCGCCGTTCCCTGGCATGTTCGGCAGAGATTTCCAGTAACCTCTCGCAGGCGCCGACACATCTGGATGCCACCAGGGTGCGCCCATTGTTGAGGATCTTCATCGCAGCGACCCAGCCCTTGCCCTCTTCGCCAAGCCGGTTTCCTTCCGGCACTTGGCAATCCTCGAACACCAGCTCGCAAATCGGCTGGCCCTTGGTGCCCATGGTCTCAAAGGTCTCGCCAATGCGGAAACCGGGAAAGCTTGGTTCCACCAGAAAAACGCTGAATTTCTTGTTTCCCTTGCCCTGATTGGTGCGCGCAATCACCGTGATCAGGCCCGCCTTGGAGCCGCCGCTGATGTAGCACTTGACCCCGTTCAGCACATAGCGGTCGCCCTTTTTTTCGGCATAGGTCTTGATCCCGCCGGCGTCCGAGCCCGCTTTATGTTCGGTAATCGCAAACGAGGCGCGAAGCTCGCCGGTTGCCATGCGCGGCAAATAGCGCTGTTTCTGCTCCTCGGTGCCGAGCTCGACCAGCCCGTGCGAGCCGATACCGGTATGGGCGGCGATCACGCCGGAAAACCCGAAACCGCTGCGCCCGATCATCTGATGGATGAGCACACGGGTAAGCCAGTTGAGCGCGCTGCCGCCATAGGCCTCGGGAATGGAAACCCCGAACAGGCCAAGCTCGGATGCCTCGACAAGAATATCCTCGGGCATTTCGTTGGTTTGCTCAATCTCCCTCATCCGAGGCTCGATGCGCTCGTCGACGAAGGATTTGACCGTTTCCATCAATGCCGCCTGTTCAGGCGAAATCTCAAAGTCCATCTGCCTATCCGTCCTTCCCGCCCTTGAGTCCGAGCTCTTTCACTATCTCCGCGCGGTGCTGATCCATACCCGGAACGGCGAGCGGGCGGGTAAAGCTCACCCCATTGACCTTGATCGGAACTCCCCAGGTGCCGATTTCCTCACCGCCCGCCAAGCGTGTCTGCTTGATCATTTCGCGCGCGATGATCTGCTCGTCCTTGATCACGTCAGAGGTCTTGCGCACATGTGAGACCGGAACGTTGGCCTCCAGGCAAACCTTTTCCCATTCCTGCGCGGTGCGCTTTTCAAGGTAACCTTGGATCAGCGGGCGCAGTTCGTCGCGATTCTTGACCCGCACCTGATTGGTGGCAAAGCGCGGATCGTCGTCCAGCTCACTGGCACCCAGAAGATCGCAGAACCGCTTCCATTGCAGCTCGTTTGACACCTGCACCAGACAGTGCTCGCCATTGCTGGTGAGATAGGCAGCCATCGGATACATGCCCATGGTCTCGGTGCCCTGGCGTTTCTGCTCGGGCAGGCCCGCCAGCACGCTCTGCAGATAGGCGTGCATGAAGCCAAGCGCCGATTCCATCAAGGACACTTCGAGCAACACGCCTTTGCCGGTCTTGGAGGCTGTGTGAACGCCCGAAACGATGGTCGAGAAGGTGAGATATGAAGTTGCGATATCGATCGGCGAGCCGCCGCTGCGCACCGGATCGCCATCACGCTCGCCGGTAATCCCCATAATGCCGGTATAGGCCTGCATCATGGAATCATAGGCTGGCGCGGCGGCACGCGGGCCATCGCGGCCATAGCCGCTGACCGAGACCCAAACGAGTTTTGGATGGTCGTCCTTCACATTGTCCCAGCCAAGCCCCATGCGTTCCAGCGTGCCGGGGCGATAATTTTCCACCACCACATCGGCGTTATCCAGGAGCTTGAAGAAGATTTCCCGGTCTTCATCGGCTTTGAGATTAAGCGAGATGCTGCGCTTGCCGCGATTGCAACTGATGAAATAGACGCTCTCGTCCCCGACAAAGGGCGGCCATGTGCGCATTTCATCGCCGCCCGGGGGCTCGACCTTGATCACATCGGCGCCCATTTCCGCCGCCAGCATGGTCGAAACCGGCCCCGCAATATTGCGCGTCAGGTCCAAGATCCTGATGCCTTCAAGCAGCGGGAAATAGGATGGTGATTCAGCAGCCATTGGCCGGGGCTCCGTGATGGACATTGGCTGGTATTATAAGATGAAAGGGCACGTGCGAAACATCGGGGTAGGAGGCAGAAGCGCTAGCGGGTAAATGTCCCGCCGCTGTCAATCAGATCGGTGATCATCGCCGCCGGCTTCCAGAACGGATCGCCCGATGCGCGCTCGAATTCCTCCATCCGCGCGGCGACATTAGCCAGCCCCACCTCGTCGGCATAGCGCATTGGCCCGCCGCGAAAGCGTGGGAAGCCGTAGCCTGTGAGATAGATCGCATCGATGTCCGAGGCGCGCATGGCAATACCCTCTTGCAGAATGCGTGCGCACTCATTGATCATCGCATAGATGCAGCGCTCGACGATTTCCTGGTCATCGACCTTACGCGGGGTGATGCCATGTTCGGCCCGATATTCGGCAATCATCGCCTCGGTATCAGGATCGGGGATCGGGGTGCGGCTGCCCTTCTCATAAAGGTACCAGCCCTTGCCGGTCTTCTGGCCGAAACGGCCAAGCTCGCACAGCCGGTCAGCAATCCTAGTATAGATGACATGCGGCTTTTCGATATAGCGGCGCTTGCGGATACCCCATCCAATGTCGTTGCCGGCCAGATCACCGACCCGGAACGGCCCCATCACCATGCCCCATTCCTCCATCGCATGGTCGATCTGCCACGGCAGGGCGCCCTCCTCAAGCATCATCTGTGCCATGCGCACATAATGCTCGAGCATGCGATTGCCGATAAACCCATCGCACACCCCGGCAACCACTGCGGTCTTGCCAATTCTTTTCGCCACCGCCATCGTGGTCGCCAGCACCTCTTTTGAGGTCTTGTCGCCACGCACAATCTCGCACAGCTTCATCACATTGGCAGGGCTGAAGAAATGCGTACCGACAACATCTTGCGGCCGCGTAGTCGCCGATGCGATCTGATTGACATCGAGCGTTGAGGTATTGGACGCCAGCACCGTGCCTTGCTTGGCAATCTCATCGAGCCTGGCGAACACTTCCTGCTTGACCTTCATCTCCTCAAACACCGCCTCGACGATGAAATCGGCATGCCTGAGATCGTCATAATCAAGCGTGGTGGTAAGAAGCCCCATGCATTTGTCGAGCACGGCCTTGGTGAGCCGTCCCCGGTCGACGCGCGCCTTATAGAGGCTTTCAATCCCGGCGACAGCGGCATCGAGCGCCTCGCGCCCGGTCTCCAGCAATGTCACCGGAATGCCGGCATTGAGGAAATTCATCGCAATGCCGCGGCCCATGGTGCCGCCGCCAATCACCGCTGCGCTGTCAACATTGCGCACCGGTGTCGAGGCCGGCACATCGGGAATTTTCCAGCATTCGCGCTCTGCCAGAAATGCATGGCGCAGGCCGCGATGCGCCGGCGTTTCGCGCAGTTCCAGGAACCGCGCGCGCTCGAATTTCAGGCCCTCGTCAATCGGCAGGCTTCTTGCTGCCTCAAGACAGTCGAGGATCCTGGCAAGTGCCGGTGTGTGATGAGCCTTGGCGTCGGCCTGAGAGCGCGCCGCCGCCAGCGCCTCGCCAGCATCGGTGTCATCGACGTCAAGATCGCGCAGCCGCGTCAGCGCCGTATCGCTGGCCGCCACTTCACGGGCAAAAGCCACCGCCTCACCGCGCAGATCATCCTTGACGGTGCGTGCAATCAGCGCCGTTCCGTCAAATGTTTCGGCCGCCACCGGATCGCCGCGCAAAATGAAGTCGACCGCTCCTTTCAACCCCACAGCTCTGGGGAAACGCTGCGTGCCGCCGGCCCCCGGCAGAATACCGAGCTTGACCTCGGGCAGGGCAAGACGCGCATTGCCAAGCGCGATGCGATGATGCGCGCCCATGGCAAGCTCAAGACCGCCGCCCATGGCAAGACCGCCAATCGCGGCAATGATCGGCTTTGAGTATTGCTCCATCTTGATAATCAGGTTCGGCAATACCGGCTCGGCGAGTGCTGCCGGCGTGCCCATCTCGGTGATATCGGCACCGGCGGAGAATGCGCGCTCAGAGCCAATCAGCACCACCGCAATGATCGCCTTGTCGGCCATCGCCTTGTCGATGCCCTCGGCAATCCTCCGGCGCAGCGCATGTTTGAGCGCATTGACCGGAGGGCTGGCGAGCGAGATGACCGCCACATCTCCATCAGCCTCATATTTGGCAAGTGACATCAAACCTCCCCCTTCCGCTCGTGGTGCGGGCTTTAAGCGGCACTTACGCGTTTTCCTTCCAGACCTGCCACGGCGTTTTTGCAAGTGGCGGATCGGACAGAACCACCGTCATTTCATCGTCGGGGTGCTGGGGATAGAGCTTTATGACCAGCGGATCGTGGCCCGGCACCACGCGCTCGGGCGCCGCGCCTAGCTCGAAGATGCGCTCCCACCCGGCGCTCATTTCCGGCAGGCTGACGATCACCGTGAACGGAATATCCTCGGTCAGAAGGTCATAGAAATGCGCAGCGTCGGAGGCAATCACCAGTGGCCCGTCTTGGGTCTCTACCCTGACCGTCTGCAGCCCGCCCGAATGCCCGCCAATCAGATGCACCGAAATGCCGGGCAGCACTTGGCTGTCGCCATCGACGAACTTCACCTGCGAATTGTAATTGGCGCGGATCATGTCGGTCACATGCTCGATATCGAATGGACGCCGGAGCGGCGCATAGGCCATATATTTGCCGGTGCAATAGGCGATCTCGCGCTCCTGCAGGATGAAAGTGGCATTGGGGAAATACGGCCCGTGACCGGCATGGTCGAAATGCATGTGGGTGATGATCACCGTGTCGACGTCTTCGGGCTTCACGCCGATTGCCGCCAGCGCCTCAATCGGCTCACGCTCGGGAACGCGCCCGCGCGCTTCACCCGAGCGCCGGTCAAAACCAAGATCGACGACAATGGTGCGCGCCTCGTTGCGGATCACCCACAGATAGTAGGAGATCGGCCGCGGCCCTTCATGCGGATCGGGAGAGAACAGATAGAACTCCCGCGACGGGCGCACCGTATGGGCATATTTCAGTGCAAAGACTTCGTAGATTTCACCTGTTCCGCTCATTTTCCCGGACTTTCTTCATGAATGAGTTTGTAACTCTGTTGTTTGACCAGCATGGGTCATGCAGTTCTGTGCTCCGGCCACTGATCGATCATCGTCACATCAAGGTCCGCCTTGATGAGATCGGCGGAAATGCAGCTGCCATTGGCGCCGGTTCCCACAACCGCAATCTTCTTGCTCATTACTCCTCGCTCTTGGACTATTTCGAATATTTCCGGAGGGCAGTCGGTGGGGCGCTGATGTTAACCGCCGCTCGCCTCACCCGCCAAGCGCCGCTCACGCCGCCGCATCGGCGATTATCATATCTGCGGCCTTCTCCCCGATCATGATCGACGGCGCATTGGTATTGCCTGAGATCAACGTCGGCATGATCGAGGCGTCGGCAACGCGAAGACCGCTGAGGCCGCGCACCCGCAATCGCGCATCGACCACCGCGGCTTCATCGCTGCCCATCTTGCAGGTGCCTGCCGGATGGAAGCTGATGCCGCCGCGCTTTTTCACGAACGCGGCCATATCCTCTTCGCTGGCGCAATCGGGCCCCGGCAGATGTTCGGCGACAATGTGCTGTCGCATCGGTTCGGCCTCCATGATGCGCCGGCCCTCCATCATCGCTTTCACTAGGCCATCGACATCGCTTTGCACCGTCAGATAGCGCGGACGGATCGCCGGCGGCGCCATTGGGTCAGCGCTGGTGATCATGATCTCGCCGCGGCTTTCCTGGCGCAGATGCCGCACGATGATCGAAATCGCGGAAAAATCGTGCAGCGGATCGCCCGCCTTGTCGCCGCTGAACAGCGCAATGCCGATCTGGATATCGGATCTTGCGACCGAAGGGTCGGTGCGCACGAAACCGGCGGCAACCGATGTGCTGAGCGTGAGGAACCCCTTGCGCTGGGTGATATAGCGCAGGCCCTCGATGGCCGATCTCCATGGATTGCCGATGATGTCGTTCAGCGTGTTGCGCTCCCTGGTCTTGTAGACCAGCCGGCCATTGTAGTGGTCCTGCAAATTGGCGCCGACGCCGGCAAGATCGGCAACCACCTCGATGCCGTGGCCGCGCAGAAATTCCGCCGGACCGATACCGGAAAGCTGGAGCAATTGCGGTGAGTTGATCGCACCGCCCGACAGAATGACTTCGCAATTGGCTGACGCGCTGTGGGTTTGCCCTTCACTCAGCCATTCAACACCGGTGACCTGCTTGTCTGAAACCAGCACCCGGCTTGCATGGGCGCCGGTGACGATCTTGAGATTGGAGCGCCCCATGGCGGGCTTGAGGAAGGCGGTCGCCGCGCTCGAGCGCCAGCCGCGCCGCTGGGTTGTTTGCACATAGCCAAATCCTTCATGCTGTGCGCCATTATGGTCGTCCGTGCGCTGGAGGCCGCAGGCAACGGCGGCATTGATAAAGGCGTCGCACAAAGGATGGCGGATCGGTGTGTCGCAAACGCCCAGCTCACCGCCAACGCCGTGAAACGCGTCCTCGCCGCGCGCATTGTCCTCATGCTTGCGGAACAACGGCAGCACATCGTCAAACGCCCAGCCCTCGTTGCCGAGCTGGCGCCAATGGTCATAGTCCTCGCGCTGGCCGCGCATATAAACAAGACCGTTGATCGAGGACGAGCCGCCCAGCACCTTGCCGCGCGGCTGGGCGATGCTGCGCCCGCCGGTCGCCGGGTCGGGCTCAGAGGTATAGAGCCAGTTGACCTTGGGATTGGTGAAATGCTTGCCGTAGCCCAGCGGCACATGGATCCACGGGCTGGTATCGCGTCCGCCAGCCTCCAGCAGCAATACCTGGTGCCTGCCGCTGGCGCTCAGCCGGTTGGCAAGCACGCAGCCGGCACTCCCGGCGCCAACGACGATGAAATCGAATGTCTCCCCGGTTGGCATTGCGCGCCCTTCACCTTTGTTTGGCAGGCACTTTAGCGACAGCGCTCAATGGATTCCACGCTGCCGGAACATTGCGGCAAGCAATGCAGCAATGAAACTTCTTGGCCGGCAGGCTTCCCTTGACCGGCGCGCTCTGCTTTGGATCAGTTGCGTGCCTGTGTGACAATGTGAAGCCCCATGGCTCTTTGACAGAAGGGCGCATTGGCAGAATTGAACAGCGGAGGAAACACCCATGATCGTCGAACAACGCACTTACACCATGAGGCCAGGTATGGCTGCTGCGTATCTTGCAACCTACGAGGAGCACGGTCTGCCGCACCAACTGCCGATCCTCGGCACCCTTATCGGCTATTACTTCACCGAGTTCGGGGCGCTCAATCAGGTGATCCATATGTGGGGCTATGAGGATCTTGCCGACCGCGCGCGCCGCCGCGCCGAGCTCGTCAAGTCGGAGGGCTGGCAGGCCTATCTGCCGATGAACCGCGACAAGATCGTCAGCCAGAAGAACAAGCTGTTCTTCCCCGCACCGTTCTTCGACCCGGCAAACGGACCTGCCACGGGGTGAGCGGCATGGATTGAAGCTGCGCCCGGCTATTTTTTTAGGGCGCTGACGCGCAGTCGGCTCACCCCGGACCTTGGCTCTCTCCCCTACCCGGGGTCACCCACGGCAGTATGATCTCATGGGTGGCCGAGTAGAGGAGAGGGCTGGTGCAGGTTGCGGCCCCCGGGCCGCCAGGAAAGAAAACTCCCTTGCCTCAACTGCGTAGCGGGTTTGCCGTGTCGGGATGCAGCCGCTGTGGCAGTGGATCGAGCGGCAGAGCCCTGCCGTCGAGCAAATCGGTGCGGCTGACATTCATGATCATGGATAGTGTCGTGTAATAGCCGACAATGCCAGAATATCGATCACCCCGCTTTCCTCGAACGCCTCGACCGCACGCGCATAGGTGCGTTCACTGACACCCTTGGTGTCCTGCAACTCGGTGACGAAATCCCATAGGACTTCTTCATCTGCCTGCATGCCCTCGGGCCTGCGGCCTTCGGCAAGCGCCGTTGCGGTTTCGCGTGAAAGACCCGCATCGAGTGCCTGCAAAATGTGAACGTCCCAGACAAATTGCTGGCTCCACGACCTTGCTGCCATCAGCGCAGCCATTTCGTTGATCTTGCGCGTCAGCTGGCAGTCATAGCGGAAATAGGCGCCGACGTTCTGGATGCAGCCGGCAAAGCCCGGGCTTCTGAGGATCGGCCAATAAGGCCCCTCGACCTTGCCGCGCGGCCCGGCGGCGATCTCGGCCGCGACCTTTTTTTGCGCATCGTTCATTTCGTCCTGCGACATGGCCGGCATGCGGTCGGGCAGGATGGCGCAATTGACTTCGGCATCGTTGCCGGATGGTGATTTTGGCGAATTCACGGGGCTGGGCCTCCGCTTTTTGGATGTATGGGTGGGTGCGTCTTGCGAGCGGGCACAAACCTCTAGAATGGCGGCATCTCGCCGTGCTCGGCCTCCCAAGCGGTCGTCGTGGTGTGCTTGATGATCGGATAAACCTCGATGTTCATGTAGGGATGCAGCGGCATAGAGGTCAAAATCTCGTGCAGTTCCTCCACCGTCTCAGTCTCCCAGATGCTGAAATTGGCGCGCAGTCCGGCAATGCGGTAAATGCGCTTGAGCTTGCCGTCTGCGACCATCTTCATACTGCGCGCGCGCTCGGTGAGGTTCATCTCCTCCAGTTTTTCCGATGACCAATCGCCCGGCAGCGAAAGGACGATCTTTGCCATGAACTGCATGTTGCTCACCCTTGTGTGGCATGTGCGTGGGGTCAAGTTGGACCAGCGGCCCATAAAGGGCAAGTCCGGGCGGCAGTGATGTTGAACAGGAAATGCGGAGCACCTCATGGACGCCGAACCAACCGCCTACCGGATTACCGATCCCGGCGTTCGCGCACTATTTTCAGAATCCGCGCGCATCCAGTCCTGGCTCGATGTCAAAGCCGCACTGGCACTGGCTGAAGCCGAACTTGACATCATCCCTGAAAGCGCCACTGATAAGATCATCCGCAAGGCGAGGTTTGAAAATCTCAACCTCGACAATATCCATGAGGGCCTTGCCAGAACCGGTCATCCGATCGTGTGGGAGTTGGACCGGGTGTGCGAGGTCGATGCCGGCGATTATTGTGCATTGGGGCGCCACCACCCAGAACATCATCCAGACCGCCAAGCTGATGATGATCCGCCAGGCCCACGGCATTTTTCTCGGCCAATTCGGCGATCTCCTGACATTGCTGGCAGGCCTTGCCGATGCCACCAAGGACATGGCCATGCCGGCGCGCACCCATGGCCAGCATGCGGTTCCGGCAACCTTTGGCTGCAAGGTCTCGGTGTGGATTGACGAGCTCGCCCGCCATGTCGAACGGCTGCGCGGCGCAGAGCCGCGGGTGTTCGTCGCAATGCTGGGCGGCGGGGTGGAACACTCGTCTCGCTCGGCGAAATCAACCTCGATGTGCAAGGCCGCATGGCAGAGCGCCTTGGCCTTTCCTCCAGGCGCAATCCGGCGCGCACCATCGCCGATCATCTGGCTGAATATGTCACGCTTCTGGGACTGCTCGCGGCAACCTCAAGCAAGATCGCCTGCGAGATCTAAACGCTGATGAAGCAGGAATTCGGCGAGGTCGAAGAGCAGGTGCGGGAAGGCACGGTGGGCTCATCCACCCTGTCGCAAAAGCGCAACCCGAAGCTCACCCGGGACATTGTTGCCGCTGCCGCCGAACTGCGGCCCAGATGCCGCTGGCGCTTGAAGCGATGCAGACCGAGCATGAAGCCGACCGCACCACCTACATCATGATCAATCGTGCGCTCGACCAGTCCTGCATCCTGACCGGCGACATATTGCAAAGGCTGACCAATGTGTTCGAAGGTCTGCGCCTGTTTCCCGACCGCATGCGCCAGAACCTCGATCTCACAAGCGGGCTGATCATGTCCGAAGCGATCGTGTGGAACCCGGGCACAAGACCGGCCGCCAGAAGGCCCATGATGCGGTCTATGACGCCGCCCAGGCAGCTTTTGTGGAGGGGCGGCCATTTTCTGAAACACTTGCCGAACAGGGCGAGGTGAAAAATGGTCTCAGTGACGATCAGATCACCGAACTGCTGCAGCCCGAACAATATCTCGGCGCCTGCCGCGATCAACCTTGCGCTTTACCCGCCGGCACCAGCCTCGCTATGGTGGCCCCGGCTCGGCTGACGATCAGAAAAAGGGGTTCGCCATGGGGGAAATTGTCGAGCTTTCGGCGTGTGAGCTGAAGCGCCGGATTGCAAACAAGCAGCTCTCGCCGGTCGAACTGATCGATGCGTGTCTGAGCCGTATTGAGCAAATCAATCCGATTCTCAACGCCGTCGTCGCCCTTGATGGCGAACGCGCCCGCGATGCGGCAAAGCGCGCTGAACATGCCGTCATGTCAGGCGCTGAACCCGGCCTCCTTCACGGTTTGCCGGTGCTGCTCAAGGACCTGACCGAGACCGGGGGGCTTGTCACCACACGCGGCTCGCTGGTCTATCGCGATCATGTTCCCGACCAGGACGAACTGGTGGTCGCGCGCATCCGCGCCGCCGGCGGCATCATTCTGGGCAAGACCAACACGCCCGAATTCGGTGCCGGGTCGAACACCGTCAACCGCGTCTATGGCGCTACCGTCAATCCGTTCGACCCAGCGCTGACCCCGGCGGGCTCCTCCGGCGGTGCCGCCGCAGCGCTTGCCTGTGACATGGCACCGCTCGCCACCGGCACCGATATGGGCGGTTCGGTGCGCACCCCCGCCTCATTTTGCGGTGTTGTCGGCCACCGTACCTCGCCCGGCCTGGTGGCGCGCCCGGCGCGCAAGCAAGGTTGGTCGACCTTGGGGGTCGACGGGCCGATGGCGCGCAATGTACCAGATGCCGCCCTGCTACTGGCTGCCATGTCAGGTCTTGATCTTGGTGATCCGCTGAGCCGTCCTGCCGATCCGGCGGAGTTTCTGGATCTTGCACCGGTTGACACTGCAAAACTCAGGGTGGCGTTTTCCGAAGATCTCGGCTGCGTTCCGGTGGCGAGGAATGTCCGCCAGGCCTTTCGCGCCAAGGCCGAACGCCTGGCGCCGCTATTTGCCGAAGCCGAGTGGATCGATCCCGATCTTGGCCCCGTGCACAAGACTTTCGAGACCCTACGCGGCGTTGATTTCGTTGAGGCCTATGGCGCCTATGTCGACCAGCATCGCAGCGAGGCCGGCTGGCCGGTCATTTCCAATGTCGATTACGCGCGCAACATCACTGTTGCCGAGGTAGGCCGCGCCATGGCCGAGCAGACTGCGGCCTACCAGCGCATGCAGGACTTGTTTGACGATTTCGATCTTCTGATCTGCCCCTCCGCCTCGGTTGTTCCCTTCCCGGTGGAGGAGGTGACGGTTGGCGAAGTCGACGGCGAGCCGATGTCGACCTATATCACCTGGATTGCCATGACCTATGCGCTGACGCTCACCACCCACCCGGTGAGCGTGATCCCATGCGGTTTTGGCCCCACCGGCATGCCCTTCGGGCTGCAGCTTGCAGGCCCGGCGCGCGGCGATGTGCAAACCCTCGCCGCCGCTGCCGCAATCGAGCACGCGCTTGCCGGAGAGGCGGACCTTGCAAGACCCCGCCCCGATCTCGAAACGCTCACCGCCCAGCGTCAAACCAGCAAAGCCGGCGTCGTGCCGGACGGGCTCACAAAAATGACCTGCAATCATGGCCGTCGCTGAATTATTTGCGACCTGCTCGCAATCGTTAGGCGACAGGGGCATAGTTTGATGAAATACTGCCGCCGTGAAACAAACATGGCCCATCAAAGCAAGGGTCAAATTGAGGGAGGAATTCATGGGTCTGAGATCAGTAATTTTTGGTGCCGTTGGCGCAATTGCACTGACATTGTCGGGCATCAGCGATGTTTCGGCGCAGTCGCTCACTTTACGTATTTCCGGCGAAAATCCGCCCACCGGCAACGATATCAAGATGGCTCAGAAATTCGCCGAACTGCTCAAGGAAGAGCTTGGCGATGATTTTTCCTTTGAGTTGTTCCACACCCAGGCGCTGGGTGATGAGAATGTGCATTTGCAGATGATCCGCACCGGGCAGATCGACATCTACCCGATGGGTTCCGACGCAGTGACGCTCGACAAGGGCTGGGCGGTATTCGACATGCCCTTCCTGTTCCCCGACCGTGCCGCCGTTTCGCGCCTGCTCGACGGTGACATCGGCGAAGAACTGCGCCAATCGATGCGCGACAGCGCTGGCCTTGAAGTGCTGGCCTTTGGCGAACTCGGATTTCGCCAGATCACCAACAATGTGCGCCCGATCGTCAAGCCGGAAGATCTGGCCGGCGTCAAGCTGCGCACACCGGGCAGCGAAACCCGCGTACTGTCATTTGAAATGCTGGGCGCAGCCCCGATCAGCATGAATCTGGGTGAGGTCTATCTGGCGATCCAGCAGGGCACCATTGACGGTCAGGAAAATCCGCTGATCACCATCAAAGGGCGCTCGTTCTACGAGGTCAACAAGTACCTATCGCTTTCCGGCCATGTTTACACGCCGATCACCTTTGTGATGAATGCCGCCAAATATGACAGCCTCAGCCCTGAGCTTCAGGCCACGGTCAAGGCCAAGGCGCTGGAAGCGGCCAAATATACACGTCAGCTTGGAACCGACGCCGATGCCAGCCTGGTTGACGAATTGAAGGAGCATCTCGAAGTTAACGAGATCGACCACGCAGCTTTCGCCGCCGCCGTACCGCCGATCTGGGAGAAGATCGGTGAGATCGCCGGCAAGGAGCTTGCCGACAAGGTCATCGCCGCAGCGTCTGAATAATCAACGATTGCGGGCCGGAGCAGCGCTCCGGCCCGTTCCCACCTGAAGAGTTGAATTCCCAACAATGACAGACCTTCCGCGCCGTGACGCAGGAGATGATCCAGCCGGAAGCGACCTCGCAGCCGAAGTCGAGAAGGCAACCCGCGCGTTCGAATTCGCCGATCCCGATGCCGGCGCTTCAACCATTGACCGCTGGATCAACCGCATCTTCGAGGTGATCGGCGTGAGCGTGCTCGCCGCCATCGTCATGCTGGTGTTCATCAATGCGGTCGGCCGCTACGCCATCGCCACCCCGGTGATCTGGGCCGAGGAGCTGGTAATCGCCATGATCCCGTGGCTTGCCATGAGCGGTGTGTTCCTGTCGGCGCGGCGGCGCAATGTGATCAGGCTCGAGTATTTTACCTCCCGCCTCAAACCTTCCGTGGCCATCCTGGTGGACGCGCTTGGGGCTCTGTTCTCCGCCGCCGCCTTCGTGCACCTGGCATTCTACTCGTTTCAATATGTGTCGCTGTTCGGCAAAGACGCGACGATCTATCTCAAGCTGCCCACCGGCTGGTTCACCTCATCCATGCTGATTGGCTCGGTCGCGATAGCCTTGGCATTTCTCGCCGGTCTGATCCGTGATTTTAAAGCCCGCCGCCAGGGAGAGGAAACGTGACCGGTGCCCTCATTTCCATCGGTGTGCTTTTGGGCCTTTTAATATTCGGCGTGCCGATGATCGTCGCGCTGATCCTGTCGGTTTCGCTCAATTTTCTGCTGGCTGGACAATGGCTCCTGATCATCCCGCAAACCATGGTTTCGGGTATGAGCACTTTCACCCTGATCGCGCTGCCGCTGTTCGTGCTCGCCGGTGTGATCATGAATGCGGGCGGCATCTCCGCGCGGCTGTTTGAATTCGCGCGCGCGCTGGTCGGTTGGATGAAAGGCGGGCTTGCCCATGTCAACGTTCTGACCAGCATGTTCTTCGGCGGCATGATCGGCTCCTCCACCGCCGATCTTGCCGGTTCCAGCTCCATCCTCATTCCGGCGATGCAGAAGGAAGGCTACCCGCCCGAGGTCGCCGCCGCCGTCAGCGCATCTTCTTCGGGCATCGGACCGCTGATACCGCCATCCTCACCGATGATCCTTTATTCCGCGATCACCGGCACCTCGCTTGGGGCGCTGTTTCTGGCAGGTCTCATTCCGGGCATTCTACTGGCCCTGATCTTCATGTCGCTGGTTGCCTGGCTTGCCGGACGCAGGGGCTGGCCCAGCCATGGCAAATTGTCGATGTGCGATATCTGGATATCGGGCAGGCGCGCATTTCTGGCCTTCGGCATGCCGGGCATCATTGTCGGCGGACTGGTGCTCGGCGTCTTTACGCCATCAGAGGCCGGCGCTTTCGGTGTTGTCTATTCCCTGGTTATTTCCGTTGTTGTCTACAGGGCGCTGCGACTGCGCGATCTGTATCGCGTGTTCGTCAATGCGGTACAGCTCACCGGTGAATTGCTGCTCATCGTGTCCTTGAGCTTTGCTCTGGGCTCCAGCCTGTCGAATGCACATGTGCCCCAGGCGCTGGCCGACATCATCGACACCATCACCGTGGTCGACGTTCTTTATGTGAAGCTTCTGGCACTGGTGTTGCTGGCCATCATCGCCGGCATGTTTCTCGACCCCCTGATCCCGGTGCTGGTTCCGGTGATCCTGCCGACCCTGATCATCTATCAGGTCGATCTGGTTCATTTCGGCGTGTTGATGGTGATCGCGGTGGTGATCGGGCAACTGACGCCGCCCCTTGCAATTGCGCTGATCATCACCAGCCGCATTGCCCAGACAGATCAGATGACGATATTGAGAGCCAACTGGCCGTTCTTTTTTATCATCATCGCCTTCCTGTTATTCATGATCGCAGTGCCGGAACTGGCAACCTGGCTGCCCTCGGTGGCGCGCAACTGAACGGATTGTCCATGACGCTCAAACACCGCATCGGCGTAGATCTCGGCCGCATGATATCGGCCGAGGAGGCAATCGCCTGGGCTGGCGCCAATGACGTCTCTTACGTCGAATCCCAGGTCGATCTGGCGCCAAATGCTCTAGCCAGCATGAATGAGCGCGCGCGCGCGATCCGCGCTGCCCATGAGCGCCTTGGCGTCCATTTCGGCCTTCACACGCTCTCTGGCGTCAATATCGCCGAGGTCTCGCCGTTTCTCGCCGCCGCCGATGACTATCTCAAGGCCTATATCGATATCGCCGCGCTCACCGGGGCTGAATGGGTGGTGGTCCATGCAGGCTACCATTTCACCGCCGACTATGACATGCGCCGCAAGGCAGGGCTTGAGCGGCTGAAACGCGCCTGCGACTACGCCGAGGCAAAAGACGTGCGGCTTTTGTTGGAAAATCCCAATCGCGAGCCCGACGACGCCGAAGTCCACTATCTGGGCGCCAGCATCGAGGAGTGCCACTACTATTTCGGCAATCTCTCCTCATCCAACCTTTCCTGGTCGTTCACCGTCAACCACGCCCATCTTTATCCGGAGGGCATTGCCGGCTTCATCAACGCGCTGGGCATCGACCGGCTGGTCGAAGTGCGCCTTGCCGACTGCCGCGGCACGGTCGAGGAGCATCTGCAACCAGGTGACGGCACCATCGATTTCGCCGCCATGTTCGCCCGTCTGGAGGGTGCCGGCTTTGACGGCTTTTACATGAACAATTTCGGCAGCCTCGACGATATGCTGGCCGGGCGCGACTACCTGCTCGGCAAGGCCGGCGAGGCGGGGATCGGCTGAGGCATCATCGCCGCAAGCCTCACAAAGGAGACACCCAAATGGTCAGACAACTTCGCATCTACACCATCAACAAAGGCAAGCTCGACGACTTCATTGCCGGCTGGACCCAATACGTCCACCCGCTCCATCTTCAGTTCGGCTTCAATATCGAGCTCGCCGAAAGGATGGAAGAGACCAACGAATTCGTCTGGATCGTCTCCTATGACGGCTCGATGGAAGATTGGGAGAGGAGGCAGAAGGAATATTATGGCTCGCCAGAGCGCGCCGCGGTTGATCCCGATCCCGCCCGCTTCATCGCCAAGACCCAGCGCTGGTTCATCGAAGACCGCCTGCCCGCGCGCTGATCAGGCTCTCCTTTCCGGCTCCTTCCCAACACCACGCTGAAGCTGTTGAACCCTCTTGATGGCTCGACGGCGCGCGCCCGGACATGCATAGAGGCCAAGCCTTTTGTATGACGGCACATTCCCGCGCCCAACCCGCCCGGTCCAAGGTCCATGATCATCACGCACGAGCGCACCGGCCATCTTGCCCAGATCACCGCGGTTACCGTGCTCAGCATCGGTATCATCGTGCAAAAGGACCTGGCGGCCCGCTTTCCGCCGGCCGACATCGTGTTCGTGCAGTTTACCGTCTCGGCGGTGATCATGTGGATCACCTGCGCTTTTCTGGGCCTGCTGCCAAGGCGGATTTCACAGATTGTGCCGGGTATTCTCTGGGGCTTTTTGATGCCGGGCTCGGTGTTTCTGTTCACCAGCGCCGGGGCGGCGCGCACCGACGGGGTCTCCACCGCGCTCATCTGGGGCCTTTTGCCGCTTCTCGGCCCCATTCTGGCGCGCCTCATCCTCGGTGAGCGCATTCACTGGAGCCTGCCTTTCGGCGCCGTCATCACCTTTGCCGGTCTCATTGTCCTGACCTTCGACCGCCAGGCGATCGGCGCCGGAGACCCGATTGGTAATCTTCTGGTGCTGGTGGGTGTACTGTCGGCCGCCGCCGGTCAGATCATCGGGCGGATCCTCAATACCGGCAAAGCTCCGTGGTTCCGCCTCGCAACCCTTCAGGTCACAGGCGGCACCATGGCCGCGTTCGTCGTTGCCGGCCTCGACGGCGCCTGGACGGTGCCGCCCCTCACCGATACCTCGGCCATGGCGGCTCTGATCTATCTCGTCATCGGCATGACGATCATCAACTTCGTCAGTCTCAACCTTGCCCTGTCGCGCATTCAGGTCGCCTGGGTGGCGCTCTACAACTCGCTCGGTCCGGCCATCGGCACCCTGACAGCGGTCATCCTGCTTTCCTCGCTCATCCGGCCATTCGACATTGCCGGCATTGTCGTGATCGTTGCCGGTGTCGCCACACCGCATCTCATGCGTATTTTCGCCGCACGCCGCGCAGCCGCCAGGGAACGGCGCGTTTGAACCGTGAAAGTGTTCCGCGACGTCAAAATTTGTGCTGTGGTGGCAAAATAGGCAAAGATACGTGCAATAGTTCAGACGTCAGTGAAACGGGAGGCAAGGAAACCGCCGCTTAGTTGATTGCAAGTTTTACAACTTGAATGAGAAGCCGCGCGAACCGGTTGATCAGAGATCGGACGTGCATCCAAAAGGGAGGAAGTATCTGATGAAGCTCACGAACACAGGATTGGCCAGCATCGCATTCGCGGCCGCGGCCCTCATCATCAGCCCGATGGTCGCACCAGCGGCCGCGGATGAATATCCCGAACGCGAGATCACCCTGATCGTTCCGCAAACGCCAGGCGGCACCACCGACACGCTGTCGCGCATTCTGGCGACCGCCATCGGCAAACAGCTCGGCAAGGAGATCGTGGTCGAGAACCGTCCGGGCGCCGGCAACACCATCGGCATGGGCATTGTCGCCGAATCCGATCCTGATGGTTACACGCTTGGCGTCGCCTCCCAGTCATCATTGTCGATCGCGCCGCTGCGCGGGCTTGACCTCAAATATGACGCGATCGAAAGCTTTGACCCGGTCTACAATTTCGGCGATGTGCCGAACGCGCTGCTGGTTTACACCGATCTTGGCCCCAGGACCCTGAAAGAGCTGGTCGACTATGTGAATGAGCATCCCAATGAACTCAATTACGGCTCGGGCGGCGTTGGTTCCACCAGTCATTTCGGCACCGCCATGTTCAACGCCTATGCCGGCATTGCCGACAAGGTCGTGCACGTGCCCTATCAGGGTGGCGGTAAACTGGCAGGTGGCATGGCCGCCGGCGAAGTGCATTATTTCGTGGGCCCGTTCTCCTCGACCGCCGTTTGGGGTCAGATTCAGGCAGGCAAGATCTTTCCGCTTGCCGTCGCCGGTGACAAGCGCGTCTCCTCGATGCCCGACACCCCGACTTTCGCCGAAGCCGGATTGCCGGAATACAACAACATTGGCTGGTACGGCATGGTCGCGCCTGCCGGCACCCCGCCCGAGATCATCGCCAAGCTGAACGCCGCCGGCAACGCCGCTGGCAAATCGGACGAAGTGGTCGAAGCGCTCGGCAATATGGGGATTTCCCCGGTTGAAATCACGCCGGAGGACTATGCCACTCAGATCAAGACCAATCTTGATACCTTCACCAAGCTCGTCGAAGACGGCTCGGTGGTGATCGAGTAGCCCCGACACCAACCAAACAATCCCCGGCCGGGCGCGAACACATTGCTTCGCGCCCGGCCGGGCCGATCCGGCAACACGGCGGATGCCATGAAATTCCCAGCATCAAGGACTGCGTTCCCATGCGGCTGACCAGGGACCATTTGGCCGGGCTGATGTTTCTGTTTTTCGGCATCGGCGCCATCGTCATCGCCCAGAACTACTCGCTTGGCACGCTGGCGCGTATGGGGTCTGGCTACTTCCCCTCCATGATCGGCGGGTTGATCGCAATTCTCGGATTTGCGGTGCTGGTGCGCGCAATCATCAATCCCGGCTCAGGTGAACCGGTGGCGACCATTGAGCTCAGGCCAATGCTGTTCATCTCCGCCGCGATCATCACCTTCGGCCTTCTGGTTGACCAGTTCGGCATCGTTCCGGCGCTCGCATCGCTGATCATTATCGGCCGCTTCGCCGGCCGCGAAGGCAGCGCCGTCGAGGTCGCCATGATGGTGGTGGTGCTGACCGGCGTGGTCATTGCCATCTTCGTTTACGGCCTGAATATCAGGCTTCATCTGGGGCCGTGGTGATGGATATTTTTTCCAATCTGGCCCTCGGCTTTGCGGTCGCTTTCACACTGAACAACCTCGCCTACTGCATGCTCGGCGTTTTTGTCGGCACCGCCATCGGCGTGCTACCGGGCGTCGGCCCGCTGGTCACCATCGCGGTGCTGCTGCCGCTGACCTTCGGCCTGCCGCCGGAAGCTGCGATGATCATGCTCGCCGGCATCTATTACGGTGCCGCCTATGGCGGCTCGACCACCGCGATCCTTGTCAACCTGCCGGGCGAATCCTCGGCCGCCGTCACCTGCATCGACGGCTATCAGATGGCGCGCAAGGGCCGCGCCGGCCCGGCACTGGCGATCAGCGCCATCGGCTCATTCGTCGCCGGCTGTTTCGGCACCGTGCTCTTGGCGCTGCTGGCCCCGCCGCTCACCGATCTCGCGCTTGCATTCGGCGCGCCGGAATTCTGCTCGCTAATCGCGCTGGCGCTGCTGGCGACCGCAATTCTGGTTCACGGCTCGATGCTCAAGGGCATCGCGGTCGCGCTTCTTGGCGTGCTGTTCGGCCTTATCGGCACCGACATCAACACCGGCGCCGACCGCTATACATTCGGTGTTCCAGGACTGGCCGAAGGTGTTCCCTTCGTGGTGGTGGCGATGGGCCTGTTCGCCTTTGCCGAGATCATCCGCAATCTCGAGCACATTGAACACCGCAGCGTCTACACCTCCAAGATCACCGGACTGATGCCAACCCTCAACGACCTGGCGCGTTCGTGGAAACCGATCTTGCGGGGAACCGCGGTCGGATCGTTCTTCGGCATTCTGCCGGGCGCCGGTCAGACCATTGCCTCGTTCGGTGCCTATGCGGTGGAAAAGAAGATCAGCCGCACGCCGGAAGAATTCGGTTCAGGCATGATCGAGGCGGTGGCAGCTCCGGAAGCTGCCAATAATGCATCGGCCCAATGCGCTTTCATCCCCACACTGACGCTAGGGATTCCAGGCTCCGGCACCATGGCGCTGATGCTCGGCGCGCTGATGATTCAGGGCATTACCCCCGGCCCCCAGATCCTCACCGCCCATCCGCAGCTGTTCTGGGGTCTGATCGCATCCATGTGGATCGGAAATCTCCTGCTGGTGATCCTCAATCTGCCGCTGGTCGGCCTTTGGGTATCGATGCTGAAGATCCCATATCGCTGGCTTTACCCGATCATTCTGGTGTTTTCCTGCATCGGCATCTACACGGTGAACCACAGCGCCATCGACATCTGGGTGATGGTCGGTTTCGGAATTCTCGGCTACGCCTTCATGAAGCTCGACTGCGAGCCCGCACCCTTCATTCTGGGCTTTATTCTGGGGCCGTTGCTGGAGGAAAATTTCCGCCGCGCCATGCTGATTTCGCGTGGTGATTTCTCGATCTTCGTCACCCACCCGATCAGTGCCGGTTTCTTGCTGGCAGGGCTCGTGCTGCTTGTGATCATGATCGTCCCCTCAATCCGCAAGAGAAAAGAAGAAGCGACGCTGGAAAGCGATTGAGGCGGCACGCAGTGCCCAGCAGCACCCTATTGACCGATCCGCATGAATAATGAAGGCTCGGCCACCAGCAACAACCCGCGCTGTGCAGCCATCCTGCCCTCCGTCGCCGATATCCCCACGGAATCACGCCAACACACTCAAAGCCAGGGGGGTCAGGGCGTCCGGCCGGTAGAGCAGGCGCTCGGGCACCAGCATCGGGTCGAGAAGTTCATCATGCCTGACGGTATCCAGGCGCTCTACGGTCTGTCGGATGCGCAGCCGGCGTTGCAAATCATGGACCGGCGCAGCCTTGGCCGTTTCCTCGGCCTCGATGACGGCGAGCGGGCGCCGGACGAGACGACCATCCGGCGGTTCCGGGAAGCCCTGGTGCGGACCGGTGCGGTGAAGAAACTCTTCGCCCGGTTCGACGCGCATCTTGAGGACGCCGGATATCTCGCCCGGATATCCCGCCATGGGCGGGCAGATCGTCGATGCCGCCATCGTGGCGGCCCCGCGCCGGCGCATGACCGATGCCGGGAAGGAGATCGTCAAGGGCATAGAGGTATGGAAACGGGGGGGCATCCCGCCTGATTGGCAGGCCAATCCCCGGAAACCGGCCCCGGAAACCGGCGCAAAAGGATCGCGACGCGCGTTGGATGCTCAAGCAAGGGCGCAGGAAGACACGCCCGGACGGCACGGCGATGGGCGCAATCGCCACGACGGTGTTCGGCTGCAAATCCCATATCGATGCCGACCGGCGCCACGGCTTCGTGCGGACATGGATCGTCACCGACGCCGCCCGGCATGACGGACGCGTAGCGGGCGGGCTTGTGGATCAGGCGAACACCGGCTCGACTGCACACCGGCTCGACTGTCTGGGCGGACACAGCGTATCGGTCGCAGAACAACGAGAAGAAAATCGCCCGGGCCGGGCTGACCCCGAAGGTCCGTTTCCGCCGCCCGCCCGGCAAGCCGATGCCCGTGCATCACGACAGGGCCGATGCCGCAGGGTCGAAGGTCCGATCCGCGATCGAACATCCCTTCGCCGGGATGAAGGCACGAACGGGGCTCTTCCTCCGCACTATCGGCATCGACCGGGCGAGGGCCAGGATCGGCATGGCCAACATCGCATTCAACATGAAACGGCTCCTGTTCCGGGAGCGCAAAGGCGCCGTGGCATGGCCCGGCCCCGGCGAAACCGAATCCCGAACCGCAACCCAGGCAAGGGGCCGACACGCATCGCGGCCGTAAAGGCGCTCTCGTCACCCGATTCCAGACCCGATTCCAGGCAGCAGACAGGGGTCTTCAGGGTTGGCCTCAGGTGGACGCGCGGGAATCTCTTGATCTTCTCATGAATTGAAGATCAGTCCCGGAGCCGTTGCCGATCACCGACGCCCCATAAACGTTCCCACGGCGCCAAGATCATTAGCCGTATCCTCCAGAACAAACTGCCCCAGGACGCCCTCGGCGATAGCCGCACCGTCATTGGCAAAATTGCCACTCAAGGCGCCAACAACAGAGGTTCCCGATATATTACCCGAGAACGTCGCGTCTGTTCCAGATATGATGTTCTCGGCCACCGCACCGGTTGCGCTCATTCCGGCCAGCCCCGTGATCGAGGCCGTGCCGGTTCGGCTGGCAAAATTGAAATCCATGCCAAAGCCGCCACGGCTGATATAGGTTTGACTGTTGGCCGTGTTCGACACGTCGACAACAGTCGCCATGGCCGTCCCCGCATAGGTGGCGCTGCCAAAAGCTGGAAGGTCAGCCCGGTTTGTAATGTCTCCCGCCACCCAGGTTCCAAGGTGGACACCATCTTCTCGCGTTTCCCCCGATGGCGGCCCAAGTGTCCCATCGCTTACGACATTGGTTTCAGTGCCCCACCAACCCCAGTCCATGAAGTCGCATGTCGTACAATGCCGGTAACCTGCGATGGGAGCAGCGCGTCCGGAGACGAGATAGGAATGGGGACTATTGTCAGGTTCCTGCTGAACATCCTGTCCCGAATCACCTCTTAGCCGCGTCAACGCATGGTTTCTGCTGTCACGTGCACCAAATCTGTCGTCATCGATAAAAGCGCTTCTTGCCCCAGAGCCGGTGTTGGTTGGGCCTTGGCCGAAAGTCAGATCAAGGCCTGCCACATGGGCGTCCTCGTCAAAAACATCGTTCACATCAGCCTGCGCTCCCACCCTGCTGGTTGAAGCGTCGATTCCAACAACAAAATTGGTGGAACTGGCAAGAATTGAACCCGACCCCGCGGTTCCGGACAAAACGGCATACTTGTCTGTCCCCTGGCTGAGGGCTTCTGCGACGCCTGCCATATACCCCCTGTGGGTGCGCGCGGTCCGGCCAAGTGTCGCCTTCCCGGTTTCAGAGGCGAGATCTGCCACATGAACGGTAGTGAAACGACCATCCGACACATATCCCGTTCCCCCCTGGCGCAGGCCTGGATGCCGGCCCGGTGACCCGTCGTTATGGCTGCGACCTCTGTCGTCATCAGGATGCCGAGGGTTCCCAAGGACGAAGTGCTCGGCGTTCGGCCCGAACAGATAACGACCATCCGGACCTGCCATGGTACCTAATGAACCGCCCATGAATATGGGCGGCAAAGCCGCGCCTGTGCGAAAACTGCCCCTTCGCACGCCCCCGACCATGCCTGTTCCGTCATTTCTCGTACTGGAGGAGAACAAACCAACCGCACTTTTTTGCGCCGTTCCACTTCCTGTAATATCGATCCAGGACTGGAAAACCTCCGCATCATCATACCACTGCTCATGATCTTCCGATTCAGCCACAAAAAGATTGGTTGAACTGTAAGTGCCAAGATCTCCATAGAGAATATTGTTGAAATAGGGAACCGGAAGCTGAAGGATCGGATCGCTTGTCAGTGTGTATTCCCTGATGCTTGTCCCCCCATCAGCAAGCCTCAGAGCATCCAAATCAGTTCCGGTTCCGAAGAAGGCGTAGAATGGCTGTGTCACATCATCATTGCGCCGCAATTGGTAGAAGACGAAATCGTCAGCACCGGCATAAGCAGTGCCTGTCAATGACACACCGGGCGAATAGACGCCATCGGTCACGGCGAACGCCGTCAGGCCGCTGTCGCCCTGTGTGCCACTGAAATCAGGAAAGTCCAGTGTCAGGCCCATTCCCGCATAGGTGAACCGGCCCTGATCCCGGGTCAACGCGACGGTCCGGTCCAGTCCGGTTGAAGACCCCACCAGCCCTCGCGAGCCCGCATCGGGAATCGATTCCCGATCCCGACGGCTGTAAATATCGGTTTCCCCGGTTCCCAGGATGCGCGCCTGTCGGGTCGGCAAGACGGGGTCAGGTTGTGTGGGCTGGTCGATCGTTTCAGAACTAATGTCATCTTCTGTTACAACATCAACATCATCCGTCTCAACTTGGTCGATCGTTTCAGAACGAATGGCATCTTCTGTTACAACATCAACATCATCCGTCTCAACTTGAACGGTGTCGATGTCGGAAGCCTTGACCGGTTTAGGACGCGGCGTGGGCGTGGTCACTTGCGTCGGCGCGGCAGAATTTTCAGAGGTCACCGGACTGACCGCCACGACCGAGTCGGACGGCGTATTGGACGAACCACCACTTGTACCGCTTCGTCCCGACAGTTCCGACTGGAACAATTGTGCATCGGCAAGTGTGCCGCGGCGGATTCTCTGGGAGACCGCGCCAGCTTCCTGACGGACTTCAAGCACGTAGCCGGGTTCAAACAGCCGTGAAGTTTGGCCGGAATTGCCGGTAAATGTCACTTCATCGCCAAAGACCAGGCGAATGAGGGTTTGAGCTCCGCTTTTGTCGACGACCAGTTCCACCATCGCACCGCGTATGCCCATCCTGCCCAAAGGTGTGTTGATTTTGAATGAACCTCTCCGCTTGGTTGCCAGGCCTCCAATCAACCGAAAAGCACCTCTGGCCACACTTGCTATGGCTTTCGCTTCACCGTTGTCGGAGTCGTAAACGAATTTGTCGATAGTGAGTAAAGAGTCTGGACCCACCGTGAAGGTCGTCCCGTCAACGAGGAGAATTTGCACCAGACCATTTTCATTGGTTTCAATCTGCTCGTTGAAAACGACATCTTCACCGATGGATTTCACCCTCGGGGCGGCACCAGGCGCGGTGCCGAGCGCCGATTGGTTGACCGCGGCGGTTATTCCGACTTTTGCATTTGACGCTGGCACGCTGACCGTGGACAAAAGTGCCAGTCCTAATCCAATGCCCAGCAGGCCATTGTGGATCGGTGCGACGAGATTCCTTTTTGTTGTTTCAGTCATCTTGCTCTACCATTTTTTAACAATCGAAACGGACATGGACAAATTGTCGTGTTCCTTCATGTCATAGTTTGAATCCACCATTCGATATTCAGCCTCTGTCAGGAATGACCAGTCCTTCAGGTCGATTGGGACATCTAGTGCACCGCGCACATAATATTCCTGGTCGGATTGTTCCGTCGTCGCATCGACGACAGCGTCCGGCCCGTCATATTCGCGCAAGGTGCTCCCCAGCGTCATGTTGGCCGTCCAAACCCCCTTCAGGTCTGCCAGGGGCGATTCAAAAAGGATTGTTGGCCCCAACCAGGCGTTGACTTCCTGATAGGACAAATAGTCAAAGTCTGTTGTTGTTTTCTTTACCTGAACACCGCCACCAAACAGGTGAGACGCACCCAGATTCTCTGTCCAGGCAATCGCCACGCGATATTCATCCCCATCGCGGCGATCAGCGAGCGGCGCGCTATCGCTGTCTGTTGTGTAGGTCCGACGACGCCATTCGGACTTGATCAAGACGTCGCTCGATGGGCGGACCCTGGCAGCAAGCGAAGCCCCGGTCCCAATGGCGTTTCCGTAAAACTCGCCGGCTACGAACACGCCAGACGCGATGCCGTATATGCCCAGGGCAGCATTATCAACGTCGAACCGCCCCATGTCCAAAACAGGTCCCGCGGCAATCTCAATCTGGGCAATATCGAACTCGTCACGATCAACCTGTTTGGCGGCATAGCCTAGAATATCGACATCAAATCTATCTCCCTGCGTCTCCAATTTCTTGGAAAAATGCGCGGTTCCGGCCACGTAGGCATTTACGTCATCATCTTCCCGAGAATTCGCACTCAGGACGAAAGGCACGCCGTTCAGATCAATGGACAACACATCGGGGGCCAGATTTGCGTTGGTTTGGTAACGGAATCCCGCCCTGAATTGACCGGACGCCGTTTGCCTTTTCTCCAGTTGAGTGATGAGTTTCAGCAGGGACTCGACCTTGGCAATAACGTCTTCCGGCACATCCGGACCGGCAATTGCCTGCTCAAGATAGCTGCGGGCATTATGAAATGCCCCGACCCTATAATACAGAAGTCCTAATTCCAGCTGCAGCCGCGGCAACCCAGGAGCGTAAATCAACATCCGCTCGAGCGTACTTATGGCCGCTTCAACATCTCCCAACTGGATGGACAAGGCTGCATAAGCAAATGCGACGTCAAGATCGTCCGGCCTTTCCAACATGCGTTGAAACAGCAGATTCCTTTGTGACAACGCATCGTCGATGAGTTGATTTTGCAGCGTTGGAACAGCAACGGACTTTATTTTGCCAGGCCCATCAATAGATTGCGCGAATGAAAATTCGCAACAAAAGCAATAGAGACAAACTCCAAACAATATAGTTCGCCCCATAATATTCGCCCCATAATATTCGCCCCAAGACATATATTTAATACCATAATTCGGCGACGTAAGCAATAGGACGCCCTGAAAACCCCATGGCTTTGAGCGTCTTGGTGTGATTCCGTTGGGATATCGGCGACGGAGGGTACGATGGCTGCACAGCGCGGGTTGTTCGATCCGGATGAGCGGTACGCGGCGTTATCGAAGGCGGGAGATCCGCTGGAGCGGCTTGCAGGGGGTATCGACTTCGAGCTCTTCCGGCCGGAGTTGGATGCGACGCTCGATCGTTCCGATGGCAGACAAGGCGGGGGCAGACAAGGCGGGCGCCGGACGAGACGACCATCCGGCGGTTCCGGGAAGCCCTGGCGGGGGCAGACAGGGCGGGGGCAGACAGGGCGGGGGCAGACAGGGCGGGGGCAGGCAGGGCGGGGCAGGCAGGGCGGGCGCCCGCCGATGGACCCGGTCCTCATGTTCAAGGTGCCGGTGATCCAGGCGCTCTACGGTCTGTCGGATGCGCAGGTGGCGTTGCAAATCATGGACCGGCGCACCCTTGGCCGTTTCCTCAGCCTCGATGACGGCGAGCGGGCGCCGGACGAGACGACCATCCGGCGGTTCCGGGAAGCCCTGGCGCGGACCGGCGCGGTGGAGAAACTCTTCGCCCGGTTCGACGCGCATCTTGAGGACGCCGGATATCTCGCCCGGATATCTCGCCCGGATATCCCGCCATGGGCGGGCAGATCGTCGATGCCGCCATCGTGGCGGCCCCGCGCCGGCGCATGACCGATGCCGGGAAGGAGATCGTCAAGGGCATAGAGGTATGGAAACGGGGGGCATCCCGCCTGATTGGCAGGCCAATCCCCGGAAACCGGCCCCGGAAACCGGCGCAAAAGGATCGCGACGCGCGTTGGACGCTCAAGCAAGGGCGCAGGAAGACACGCCCGGACGGCACGGCGATGGGCGCAATCGCCACGCCGGTGTTCGGCTGCAAATCCAATATCGATGCCGACCGGCGCCACGGCTTCGTCCGGACATGGATCGTCACCGACGCCGCCCGGCATGACGGACGCGTAGCGGCTTGCATAGGCCAAGCCGGCCACACATGATCCGGTGCTTGCCCGCATCGGTAGGGCCCGCCCATGACCCGCGCAATATTGCTGATATTCGACTCCTTTGGCATTGGCGGTGCGCCGGATGCCGCCCGCTTTGGCGATCAAGGCGCAAACACTCTGGTCCATATCGCGGCAAGCTGCGCTGCCGGCAAGGCCGATGCCGAAGGCTCGCGTGACGGCCCCCTCGTCCTTCCAAATCTGGCGCGTCTGGGCCTTACCGCGGCAGCTGAACAAAGCAGCGCGATGTTCCCCAAGGGCTTGCCAGCCCGGCGCCAGCAGGTCAGTGGGGCTTTGCCGTCGAGCAAAGCCTGGGAAAGGACACACCCAGCGGTCATTGGGAGATTGCCGGTGCCCCGGTCGATTTCGATTGGGGCTATTTTCCCATGACAATGCCCTGTTTTCCCGAAAGCCTTGTTCAGGACCTGATTGCGCAGGGCGAACTCACGGGCATTCCCGGCAACGAGCATGCCTCGGGAACCAAGATCATTGCCCGGCTTGGCGCCGAACATATGAGGACCGGCAAGCCGATCTGCTACACCTCCGCCGACAGCGTGTTCCAGATCGCAGCTCATGAAAAAACCTTCGGCCTTGAACGGCTTTACGCGATCGCCTTTGAGCTGGTCGCACCGCTGAATATTGGCCGCGTCATCGCCCGGCACCGCTGCGGCCGATTTTTCACGCACCGCCAACCGGCGCGACTTTTCTGTACCGCCACCGAGAGAAACCCTGCTTGATCGCCTCGCCCAAGCGGGCGGCAGAGTCATCGCCATCGGCAAGATTGCCGATATTTTCGCCCATCGCGGCATCACCAGGACAATCAAGGCAGATGGCAACATGGCGCTGTTCGATGCAACGCTCGAAGCAATCGTCGATGCGCTCGATCAAAGTCTGTTGTTCACAAATTTCGTCGATTTCGACAGCACCTTCGGCCACCGCCGCGATGTTGCCGGCTATGCGGCAGCGCTCGAAGCGTTCGATGCGCGCGCATCTCAGATCAAGGCCTTGCTGCGCCCGGACGGTCTTGCGGTAATCACCGCCGACCATGGCCGTGACCCACCCTTCTTCTCTACTTCCATTGGGGATGAGTATGACTTTGGCGTCAACATCATGGGTTTCGAGCCGGACGAATTGCTGGCTTTCACCAGAACCGCGATCGAAGCGGCATTTGTCGACCAAGCGACGCAAGACGGGCTGCTGGCGCGGCTTGCTGGAATAAAAACTAGGGTCTGGACTCATTATAGCCACGAGATGAGGGCTGCGGCGCGCGCGATAGCCGCCATGACGTTTTTAATGTTGCGCTCGAAGCGAGTTGCGAGATGATGTGCGCGCCGCCGGTCCTTGAGGCGGCAGAACATGCGTTCGATGATATTTCACTCACTGTAGATGGCCTGATCGTAGGGATATCGGATCTTGCGGTTCTTTCGCGGCGGGATGACGGGCCCGGTCCCGCGTTCTTCAAGCCGTTCGCGCAGTTCCCGGCCGTCACGGCCCTTGCCGGCGACAAGTTCGGCGGATGGCGGCATGGCCTCGATGCAGCGCTGTGCGACCTTGCAATCATGCACGTTTCCGGGCGTCGGGAGCAGGACGCAGTTGACAAAAACATGGGGCGGCCCTTGTGGTCGCGGACGGCGTGGAGCCCAGTGTTGCATCCGCCTTTGGTGCGGCCGATACCATGGGCCAGGGCCCCCTTTTCCGCCGCCGGCGCAGCGATGAACCTTGATGCAGGAGCTGTCGATGAACAGCCGGTCAGGCGTATCCTCAGCGCCTGCCGAAGCGCTGAAGATACCTTCCCATATACGCGGGCGGCCCGGCGGGCGAAGCGGTTGCAGAGCGTCTTCTTCGGCCCGTGGATATCGGCGCAGTCGGCCCGGCGGCCGCCACAGCGCAGCGCATGGACGATCCCGCTCGGCACACGACGATCATCGACGTTCTTCCTTCCGCGCACATCGGTCGGCAGAAGCGGCGCGATCCGGGCACGCCGAGAATCGGAAAACCAGAAGAAATCATACATCTCGTTACCTCCTCATCGGAGGCAATGAACCATCCTCGGATCAAATCGGGAAGACGGTTATCGGGGCCGGACCCTAAAGCCTCTTTAGCGTTCGCGTGAAACGCGCCAGCGAGACATTCATTGCCGCATCAGCCATGATCAGCCCGATAGCCAGCGCCATGACCAGAAAGGCGGCGGGCTGTGCGAAGACCAGGGTCAGCACCGTTTCCAGCAGATCCGGCAGAAGCTCGCCGCCGGCAGAGATGGTGATGACCGCCGCATTTCCATGCTCGAAAACGCCACGGAAAGTTGCCAGCGGTGTCATCACAAACTCGCCTGCGGCGATCGATTGCGCACCGTCGGCATCAGGATGATGAAACTGGCAAAAGCCAAGAGATAGGCGGCAAAGCGCAACGCAAACATCAATCACTCCAGTTAGTGGGCAAAATGGCCGCAACCACGCCGCGAATTGGCGTGTTCAAACCGGGTGATCTCAGGCAGCCGGGGTTATCAGAAGGTTAACGCGCCACCTTGATCGTTCCATTTGGGTGAAAGGCGTGAAAGGCAAAGATCAAATGATAGACAACATCACTGGCACCGGAATCGGTCTTCACCTGCACCGCCACATTGCCGACATCACGCCCCTCGCTGATCACCGCGGCATCAAGCGCGGAGTTCTGGCCAGGCTCCCATGTCAGCTCGACATCGCCAAGCTTCACCTCGCCCTCATTTCTCAAAAAGTCGAGCGCCACCGCCTGCCGGCCCTGACAGGTAGCAACCATCACGACCCGGGCCATCGGTTCGATATCTTCCGGCAAGTCACCGCTATAGAGAAACGGCGCACTGGCAGAATCATATCCGACATACGGATTTTTTCCGTATCTGCGCCGATTTGAGTATCTCGGCACCAGAACCTGGCCTTGCGGGTGGCGTGCGGTAAAACGCTCAAACGATTCAAGCCGGGCCGGGATGCCTTCAAGCACGGCACCGGTGAACTCACCGACAATCGCTTCGCCGGTAAATTGCTGCCATCAGGAATCGGTCTGGCGGTCGTACATCACAAAATCGGAATTGCGCAGCAAGCCACTGGCGCCAAAGTCGAAAACCCTTCCATTGAGTTCGCGATGAAAGGCAAGCGCGCTATTGCACAGGGGACAATATGTAATTGCCACCGGCACACCGCCCACCGTGTCATTGACGAATTCATGCCATGTCAGCACGCTCAGCGGATAGGCCCGCGCTTCACCATTCAGCTCAACGTTGACCACCGGTGACTGCCCCGATATGTCGCTGATCGCATCGGCGCTTTCGAATTTCGGATTATCGATTGCCGGGATGCGGTCCTTGCTGGTTTGGCCCAGCGGCACCTGAACCGCCATCATGATGTCGCCAAGCTCAACCGATGTCTTGGAAAAATTCGTCTTGTCCCAACCGAACTGGCGCCAGATCTCCGGCGAGGCCTGTGACGTATCATTGATGGAAAGTGCGAGGATGAAGGCAATTGCGGCCATGCAATGAATGGCAGCTTGCCACAGGGAATACCGTCGCTTTTTTAAAATCATGAAAGTGACCTTGCGCCAACAAGCCCTTCACCTGCCAATCGAAGCCGTGTGACGCCGATCGGGCCTCTGGCCGAAAGGCAATTGACGGTTCAAAATGAAAAATGCGAAGCAGAGCCGAAAACGCGCAGCATCTACCCGGTGACGCAGGAGGACCAAGCATGACCAAGCCCTATCGCGAGATCATCACCGATCCGGTCGCTTGGCACGGATCTGATATCCAGAACGACGATAGCTGGGTCATCACGCTCGGCGACCAAGAGATCGATGAGATAGACCGTGCACTTGCCTCGGTAAAGGCGCGCAATGTGGCAGTGCCATTCGACAAATCCGTCTTCGAACTTCCCTCCTTGTGCACCAGGCTCGGCGAGATTCCCCATCGGCTTGAGGATGGTCTCGGATTCGTGGTTGTGCGCGGTCTACCGCGTGAGCGTTATGACAATGACGAGTGTGCGCTGATCTATTGGGGCATCGCTTCGCATCTGGGCACCCCGGTATCGCAAAACGCCCGTGGCGAGCGCATCTGCCATGTGCGCGATGCCGGCAAATCGCTCGCAGACCCGACCGCGCGCGGCTATCAGACCACCGCCAAGCTCGAATATCATTGCGACCTGCTGCCGGTCGACGTTCTGGGGCTGTTTTGCCTGCGCACCGCCAAGGCCGGCGGCGCCAGCTTTCTGGTCAGTTCGCTCGCCGTGCACAATGTGGTCCTGCGCGAGCGCCCGGACATTGTGGATGCACTGTATGAGCCATTCCATGCCGATTGGCGCGGCGATCAGCCCGACAATGAAACACCGTGGTACACCAACCCGCTCTACAGCTATTGGGACGGCAGGCTGACATCGCGGGTGACCACAAGGTTCGTGTTTGAATCGGTTGTGCGCTTTGGCGAGCATCTGGCGCTCACCGAGTGCCAGAACGAAGCGCTTGATGTGGTCCACGAAATCGCCGGCAGGCCCGACATGCGCCTTGCCATCGACTTCAGGCCAGGCGACATGCAGTTCGTCAACAATCACACCATCTTGCATGCGCGCGAGGAATATGAAGATTTCGAAGAGCCCGAACTGAAACGCCACTTGCTGCGCATGTGGATCGCACTACCCCCCGAGCATCGGCGCACGCTGGCGCCGGAACTGGCCGAGCGCTATCGCCATGTCGAAGCCGGCGGCATCATCAAGCGCGCCGCCTGAACCGTCTTTGCGCCGGGAACCCCACCGGCGCCCTTGTTTTGTTGAGAGGAAAGCCATGACGAACACCGCCGTTATCGCGCGCGCCGGGCATTTGCGTGCGCTGGTCGCCAATATCTTTCGCGCTGCCGGTTTTAGCGATGAGCATGCCACAACCGAAGCCGAAGTCCTGGTGTGGGCCAATCTGCGCGGTGTCGAATCGCACGGAATGTTCCGCATTCCCCGCTATGTCGCCGCCATTCGCGCGGGCGATCTCAACCCTGAGCCCGATATGCGCATTGTCTCCACATCGGGCGCGGCACGCATCATCGAGGCCGACCGCGCCGCCGGGCCGGTGGCCATGACATTTGCCATGGATCAGGCAATTGCTGCCGCCCGCGATCACACCATCGGCTGGGCGCTTGCCCGCAATACCACCCATACCGGGCCGATGGGCTATTACGCCCGTCGCGGCTCCAGCGCCGGCATGATCGGCATTGTCACCAGTGCCTCGCGCCCGATCATGGCCTATCACGGCACGCGCTCACCTGCCGTCTCGACCAATCCGATCGCTATCGCCATTCCCAAAACTGAAGGCGATGCATTGGTTCTCGACATGGCAACCGCGGCAATTGCCTGGGGCAAGCTGTCCCAGGCGCGCCAGGCAGGCACAAAACTGCCGGAAAATGTGGCGCTTGACGCCGCCGGCCATATCACCACCGATCCGGCAAGGGTTGTCCTGCCGCTTCCGCTTGCCGGGCCCAAGGGCGCCGGTCTGTCGCTGATGATCGAATGCATTGTCAGCCTGCTGGCCGGTGCACCGCTAATCGCGCCAGAGCTGTCAAACAGCAAAGCCGAGGGCGATTCGTGGCAGCACGGCCTTGCCATCGCCGTTGATATTGCCGCCTTCACCGACGCTGAAGCCTTTGCCGCCAACGCCTCCCTGCTGGCGCAAACAGTCAAGCAACAGCCGCTGGCCGAAGGTTTCGATGAGGTGTTGATGCCGGGCGAGCGCGGCGATCGGGTATTGGCCGAACGCGAAGCAAACGGCATCCCGGTGCCCGCCGATCAGTGGAAAACGCTGGTTGAGACCGCGGCAAGCCTGGGCATTGAGGCAACGCCTGAATGAATCACGCGATGGCAGTTGTCGATCACAGCCCGCCCGTGCAAGGATTACCGGGAGTTAGTTCAGCAAACCGCGCCTGTTAGGTCGGTCGTCTCCTGAGCGGCAACACCAATCCACCGCTCGCCAGCGGGAGGAGCACAATGCACGATCACGAACACGGAAATCCAGTCACCAATCCCGGCTCATCGGCGTTGCATCCGACCCCCTTTGCCCAGTATCAGGGCCGCGCCCGAGAAGTGGTCGGCGCTGCGATCAAACGCGCGGAGGAAAGCCTCGCCGGCACATTCGACGGCATCACCATCGGTGGCCCTGCCCGCGAGGGTCTGTTTCCAGTCACCGGCACCGGCGTCTCCACCCAGCCAATGATCGAGGCGGCGGAGCACTTTCTTGGCACGCTGTCAAAGTCCGAGCGCGAGACTGCGACATTCGACATTGGAGATGATTACAACTGGCGCGCCTGGCACAACATGCACTTTTTCATGATGCGCCACGGTCTGCCGATGCACGCAATGACCGAAGATCAGCGCAACAAGGCACAAAAGCTTCTGCGCGTCACCATGAGCGCTGCCGGTTATGACAATGCCCGCGATATCATGCGCCTCAACGGTCATGCCGCTGTACTCACCGGACGGTACGAGGAGTTCGATGAGTACTATTACTGGATCAGTCTGTTCGGCACACCATCATCTTCCGAGCCCTGGGGCTGGCAGATCGACGGCCATCATCTGATCGTCAATTGCTTTGTGCTGGGCGATCAGATCGTGATGACGCCCGATTTTCGCGGCTCCGAGCCCTGCCGGGCAGATACCGGAAAATTCGCCGGCACCAAGGTGTTCGCCACCGAAGAGGCAAAAGGCCTTGAGCTGATGCAAGGCCTTGATGCGGCGCAAAGGGCGGTCGCGACGATTTCCGATGCGCCGCCGCGCGAGATCATCACCACCGCCCAGGTCGACAATCTGGCGCTCGATGCCGTGGGGCTGGCCTTCTCAAGCCTCTCACCCGCCCATCAGGACCAGCTGGTTGAGCTGATATCGCTCTATACCGGCCGCTTGCGTCCCGGCCATGCGGAAATCAGGCTTGAAGACGTCAAACAGCATCTGAACGAGACCCTGTTTTCCTGGATGGGCGGATGCGAAAATGACAGCGCTTTTTACTACCGTATCGCCAATCCGGTGATCCTGATCGAATTCGACCATCTGCCGGGCATCATTTTCGACAATCGCGAACCCTCGCGCCGGCATGTGCACACCATCGTGCGTACCCCCAACGGCAATGATTATGGCCGCAGTCTGCTGCTCGAACATTATCGCCGCCACGATCATGCCGATCCCAGTTCACGCCACCGCCAGGGAGCGGATTGACCAAAAGCGCAGGTTCGAAATGAAAGCAAACTACATTGAAAAACACGGCGGGCCGGAAGTTCTTCACTATGGAGAGCTTCCCGACCCTGTCGCCGGCGAAGGCCAGGTCGTCATTGATATCCATGCCGCCAGCGTCAATGGCGCCGACTGGAAGGTGCGCGCAGGTTCCTATAGCCAATTGAGCGATTTTCCCTATGTGCTGGGGCGCGACTTTTCCGGCGTTGTCAGCCAAGTCGGTGCCGGTGTCAGCGATTTTGCCGTTGGCGATGCGGTGTTTGGTGTCTGCGATGTCGGCCAGGAGGGCACATACGCCGAAAAGATTGCCATGAAGGCGGCGATAATCGCCAAAAAACCGGACAGTTTTTCGCATCGGGAAGCAGCAGCACTCGCGCTCACCGGCCTGACGGCGCTGACCGCGGTGGAGGACACGCTGCATCTGCAAGCCGGCGAGACGATTCTCATTCAGGGCGGTGCTGGCGGGGTTGCCAGTTTCGCCATCCAGGCAGCCAAGCACATTGGCGCCACGGTCATTTCAACCACCAGTGCTGGCAATATCGATTATGTGCGCAACCTCGGTGCCGACGAGGTGATCGACTATAACGCTGTCGATTTCACTGAAGTCGTGGCAGAGTGCGATGCGGTATTCGACACCGTCGGCGGCGATGTGGCGATGCGCTCGTTTCAGGTGATTAAAAGCGGCGGGCGTGCCGCCTTCATCGCATCGGGCGGCAACGCACCCGCCTCACCGCGTGACGACGTGCAATCCCTCAGGCCCAAGGTCGGCCGCGACCGCGAACATCTGGAACGCATTGTCGAATTGGCTGCTGCCGGTGCCGTGTGCGCACCTGAGATCATCGCCTATCCGCTGAGCGAAGCTGCCGCTGCCCATATTGTCAGCGAGTCTCGCCACTTTCGCGGCAAGCTGATGCTGGTGATGAAATAAAGGTCAGTTGGGGTAGCCGGCGTCCGGCGCTGGACCGGCTTCAACCAACCGTTCGACACAATCGGCAAGGCCCTCCTGCCAAGCCCGCATGCGTTCGAAAGTTTCGAACTGTCAAGGCAAACATTGGCAAGGCGCGGCGCTTCGGTCGCATAGCCCTTGGCTCTTATCGCCGCCAACTCGGCATCGGCACCGCCCTGTGCTCGCGAGATTTCCAGCGCTTTTTGCGCAAATTCATACCAGCTTGCAGCACCAGTGCCGACAGCATGGCAGGTGCCCCAGGCCACCGCTTGGCGTTCACTCGCGATGCGTGACGCCAGCTCGAGAATGACGTGTGCAAAATCGAGTGCATAGGTCGGGCAGCCGCGCTGATCGCCAACCACCTCGATGCGTTCGCGGGCCCGCGTTAGCAGATTGGTGACAAAATTGCGCCCGAACGGACTGAACACCCGGCTTGTGCGCAAGATCTGATGCATCGGGTTGGCCGCGGCAACAGCGCTCTCCCCTTCAAGCTTGGAGCGTCCATAGACGGTCCGGGGCAAAAGCTTGTCGGCTTCTGTGTAGGCGCCCTTCTTGGTGCCATCGAACACATAATCTCTCGACAGATGAATAATCGGCGTGTCATTGCGCCGCGCCAGTTCGGCGAACGCCGCAGCGCCTTTGCAATTGAGGTCGAAGGCGGCCGCCGGGTCACTCTCCGCCTGATCGACCGCGGTGCAGGCTGCGGTATTGATCATCACATCGGGCTGGGCGGCGATAAATGTCGAGCGGATGCTCGAAGGCGTGCACAGATCGAGCACCGGCCGGCCAACCGAAAGTGCGGTGATAGATGGATCCTTAGCTGCCAGCTCGACCAGAGCATGCACGATCTGGCCATGCCATCCGGCGATCAGTACGCATGCACGCACCCTTTTTTGCCCTGTACCAATCGCAAGATTGCTGATTGTGGACAATAACCTGCACTCAAGCTCTCATGCCGCCTTGCGGTTATCCAGCCGAATTGCCATCGTGGCCCGACAAATCATTCAATTCCGGGCAGCCAGTATGAGCGAATTCGATCTCCTGATCAGGGGCGGCACTGTTGTCACCGCCGATACATCCACCCAATGCGATATCGCCGTCAACAATGGGCGCATCGCCGCCCTTGGCGATGATTTGGGTGAAGCAGCAAATCAGATCGATGCATCAGGCAAGCTGGTACTGCCCGGCGGTGTCGACAGCCATTGCCACATCGAACAACTGGCCGCTTCCGGCCTCATCAACTCCGATACTTTCCAGACCGCAACCCGCGCTGCCGCTGCCGGCGGCACCACCACAGTAATCCCCTTTGCCGCCCAGTATGAGGGCATGAGCCTCAAAAAGGTGGTCGAGGACTATCATGCGCTGGCCCAAAAGGGAGCAATCGTCGACTACGCCTTCCACATGATCATCGCCGGTCCCAATCCTCAGGTCCTGGATGAGGAATTGCCGCCGCTGGTCGAGGCCGGACATGCCTCGATCAAGATGTTCATGACCTATGACCGGCTGCGCCTCGATGACGGCCAGATGCTTGATGTCCTGACCAAGGCGCGCGAGCTTGGCTCCTTTGTCATGGTGCATGCCGAAAACCACAACATGATCACCTGGATGGTCAAACGGCTGCTGGACCGCGGCGCGGTAGCGCCCAAATTCCATGCCGTCAGCCACCCCCGCGCCGGTGAGGCCGAGGCCTTCACAAGGCTGATTGCGATGTCCGAGCTGATCGACCAGCCGGTGATGATATTCCATGTCTCGTCTGCCGAAGGTGTCGAGGTCATACGGGCGGCGCGCGCCAGAGGCGTCAAGGTCTTCGCCGAGACCTGCACCCAGTATCTGCTGCTCACCGCAGACGAAATGGACAAGCCCGGCATAGAAGGGGCGAAATGGATTTGTAGCCCGCCGCTCAGAACCGCCAGCGACCAGGAAGCGATATGGCAGGCTCTGGCCGAGGGCGTGCTGCAGACCGTCACCTCAGATCACGCGCCCTATGCGTTCAATGAAAAGGGCAAGCTCACCGCCGGTGCCAATCCGAATTTCAAGCAGATCCCCAATGGCATGCCGGGCGTTCAATGGCGCCTGCCGATGCTGTTCGATGCCATGGTTTCACGCGGCCGCTTGGAAATTCATGCCTTCGTCCGCCTGACCTCGACAGCATCGGCAGAAATCTATGGCCTTGCACCGCGCAAGGGCAGCATTGCCGAAGGCTCCGACGCCGATCTGGTGCTCTGGGATGCGCAAAGACAAGTCACCCTCAGCGATGACATGGTGCTCGATGGTGCCGGCTATCTCCCCTATGCCGGCCGCACCATCACCGGCTGGCCCGAGACCGTGATCCGCCGTGGCGAGATCGTTTCGCAAAATGGTGAGATCACCGCAAAACCGGGATCGGGAGGGTTTCTCGCCCGCAATGCCGGCAATGCCGCAAAGCCTTCCGGACGCAGTCAGCCGGAGTTCGACCGAAAGCTCAATTTCGGTGTCGACCTTGGCTGAAGGTCATTAAGATTCGAAATCAAAGTATTGAATTTTAACCCCGCATCTCCCATGTGGCTCCATTGATTGATGTGAGTGATCGTTGGTTCCGTCATAAGAAAACAATGTCTTGAGCGCATTTTGGGGCGCGGCATATGGCGAACCCGGCGGGTGAACCGGTTGACGGGCCTCTTCCGCTCGATTTCGACCGCCGCCTGAAACTCGGGTTCCACGGTTGCGGAATCACCACCGACGCCGGCTTGCCGGCCTGCCGCGAGCCTGATGACGTGCTCGGCTTGACGGACATGGCCGGCCATGAGCTTGTCGATCCGCGCACCGGCAAGAACGGTCGGCACGCGATGACGGGATTGTTTCGCCGATCCGTCTTCGGCCGCCTCGGTGGCCATGAGTACGTAAGCGACGCCGACCGCCCGGGACGCGATCCCGCGATGCGATGGATTGTCGGCGGACGCCCGCCCCATGACCCTGTGCTCATGTTCAGTATCCCGATCATTCAGGCGCAGAACACTCTCTCGGACGACCGTGCGGAGTTCCTGATCAGCGACCGGCTGTCGTTCATGCGTTTCCCGGGGCCGGGCCTGCAAGACAAGGTGCCCGACGCGAAGACGATCCGGGCGTTTCCCGAGCGCCTGACCCGGGCGATCGACGCTCCGTTCGCCCGGTTCGAGACCGCCCTGCGGGACGCAGGCTATATCGCCATGTCAGGGCAATTGGTGGACAGCACGCCGGTCGCCGCCCCCAGGCAACGCAATACGGACGAGGAAAAGAAAGACATCGATGCGCGCTGGACCGTCCGGTTCGGCAGGGCGAAGACGCCCGTGCCCACCATCTGGGAGACCGCGTCCGATAGGTCCCGTTCAATCTCGGCGGTAGCCTCGGGATATAGTCCGGCCAAAAGCGCCGAAATTTCCGCCGGGGTCCTTTGACCATCGCAGAGATCCAGATCAGACTGGCATTCTCGTTGACGCGCATCAGCCGTCTGCTAAAGCGGCTGCGCAGGACCGTTTGACCTTTCGATGTTCGAAGCCGAATGCCAGCCCTTGGCAATGGAATTTGGCTGAGGTCCGGCATCGGATTCACCGCATTGAGGGGATCAAACGGGCGCGTGCCAATCGTGACAGTCGATGCCGCACTGGCACCACTTTAACAAATCGGGCAGCGGTCAGATCTTCAGCTTGGGATCAAGCCAGTCGCGCAGGCTGTCGCCAAGCAGGTTGAAGGCGAAAACCGCCAGACTGACTGCGAGGCCTGGAAAAATGATCACCCAGGGTGCGGTCAGATAATAGTCGGCATTGACGCCCGACAGCATCAAACCCCAGGACGGCGTTGGCTCGACCACACCAAGGCCCAGGAATGACAGGCTCGCTTCAAGCAGGATCGCCTGGCCGATATAGGCGGTCAGCATGATCAGATACGGCGCCACGACATTGGGCAGAATGTGCCGGAAGACGATGCGCGAGGACGCATAGCCGGCAGCGCGCGCGGCATCGATATAGGGCAGCGTGACGATACTGAGAGCTGCCGAACGGATCACCCGCGCTACCTTGGGAACGAACGGGATCGAGATCGCCACAATGATGTTGACGTCGATGCCGAGCACCACGTTCTTCGGCACAACGGCGATGACGATGATCGCCAGCACGATGATCGGGAACGACAGCATGATGTCGATGAAGCGCTGCACGATAATGTCGACCTTGCCGCCGGCAAAGGCCGAGATGGTGCCGATGATGGCACCAAGCGAACAGCCGAGAAATGCGGAAATAAATCCCACGGACAGGGCCGTGCGGGCGCCATAGATCAGACGTGAGAGAATGTCGCGCCCGAACGCGTCGGCACCCAGCAAATGCGCCGCCGATGGTGAGCCGCCGCCAAGCGCCGGAGAAGCCATGAAGTCCACATCCTCGGGCGAGTGGGGAGCGACAAAAGGCGCAAAGATCGCAGCGCCGAACATCACCACGATGATCACAAATCCGATGGCGCCGAGCGGCTGCTGGCGCACGAAATCGAGCACCGTGCGGCGGTGCGGTTTTACGCCCTGCGCCGCGTCCTCATCGACCTGATCGGCGATCACCGGGATTTCCGGAATTACCTTTGCCTCAACGGTCATTGTGCCCGCCCCCGCTGCCCGCCGCTCATGCCTGATACCTGATACGCGGGTCGAGCGCCGCATAGAGCAGATCGACCAGCAGATTGACCACGACAAAGACCGTGGCCACCACCAGCACCAGGCCCTGAAGCATGGTCAGATCGTTCAGCACCACCGCCTCCACGAACATCTTGCCGATGCCATTGACGTTGAACACCTGCTCGGTCACCACCAGCCCGCCCAGAAGGAAGGCGAATTCCAGACCGATCACCGTCACCGTCGGCAACAACGCATTGCGCATGCCATGTTTTACGATGACCACCTTTTCCTTCATGCCTTTGGCCCTCGCGGTGCGGATGTAGTCCTCCGCAAGAACCTCTAGGATTGACGATCTGAGCATCCGCGCAACCACCGCGGAATAGCGATATCCGACCGAAATCGCAGGCCAGATCATCTGGTTCAGATTGACCAGGGGGTCGACAAATATGCTTGTCGTGCCGAGCGGTGGCAGCGTGCCTACGGTGAGCAGGAGAGCCATGACGATCAGCATTCCAAACCAGAATGACGGGACCGCAAGCCCGCCGATTGTGATGACCCGGATCACATAGTCCAGCCATGTGCCGCGATACAGCGCCGACAGCGTGCCAAGTGGAAAGGCGATCAATACCGCAAGCACGGTCGACAGGATTGCCAATTCCAGCGTCAAGCCGATGCGGCCGCCGATTTCTTCAAGCACCGGCCGTTCGGTCCACAGCGAAATGCCGAGATCACCCTGTGCAAGGCCGACCATGTAGCGAACGAACTGGGTCGGCAGCGGATCAGCCAAGCCAAGCCGTTCCCGCTCCGCATCGATCTGCTCCTGGGTGAAGATATTGCCTTCAGCCGTCAGCTTGAGCTCGACGATGTCGCCGGGGACAACCCGCAACACCAGAAACACCAGCACCGCGACGCCGATCAGCGTCGGGATCATGAGAAGAAGGCGGTGGGCGGTATATCTCAGCATGACCGATCACTCCCCCGCACGGATACAGGCAACGCCGGTGCCTTCGGATGTCTGGCGCAAGGGAGGAACACTGCGCAGGCAATCGTCTATGGCGATCGGACATCTGGTTGAAAACACGCATCCCGGCGGCGGATTGAGCGGCGATGGCAGATCGCCTTCAAGGATGATCCTCTGGCGGTCACGCTCGACCACCGGATCGGGCACGGGAGCGGCGTCAAGCAACGCCTTGGTGTAGGGGTGCTGCGGATTGTCGTACAGTATATCGCCCTCGCCGACCTCCATGATCTTGCCCAGATACATCACCAGAACGCGGTGCGAGATATGGCGCACGACGGCCAGGTCATGGGCGATGAACACATAGGCAAGGCCGAATTCACGCTGCAAATCTTCCAAAAGGTTGATGATCTGCGCCTGCACCGACACATCAAGCGCCGAGACCGGCTCGTCACAGATGATCATGCGCGGCTCAAGCGCCAGCGCCCTGGCAATGCCCACTCTCTGGCGCTGGCCGCCAGACAACTCATGGGGATAGCGGTCGGCCATATAGTGATAGAGCCCGACCTGGGTCAGCAATTCAGCAGCGCGCGCCTCGCGCGATGCCCGGTCCGGCCGCAGATTGTGCACCTTGAGCGGTTCTTCGAGGATCTGACCGATTTTCATGCGCGGATTGAGCGATGAAAACGGGTCCTGGAAAATCACCTGCATATTGCGCCTGACGGTGGCGATGTTGCCCTTGTCGAGCTGGCGTCCATCGAATTCGATGCTGCCGCCGGTGGGATCTGAGAGATGCAGGATTGCACGGCCAGCAGACGTCTTGCCGCAGCCTGACTCCCCAACCAGTCCTACGGTCTCGCCTTCATGCACATTGAACGAAATGTCGTCGACCGCACGAATATCCACATGCCGGGTCAACAGGCCGCGGCGCAGGGAAATCTTGAAGTATTGTCGCAAACCATTGACATTCAACAGCACTTTGTCGCCATGGGGTGCCTTGGCGGTTGCGATGTTGGTCTCCTCGCCATAGAGCGTCGCAGCGCTGGTCTGCACCTCATCGGTGCGCCAGCATGATACCGTATGGTCGGCATCGCCACCACCGACCCCGGTTACCGGCGGTGTGCCGCCGCAACGGTGCTCGGCAATCGGGCAGCGCTGGCGGAACCGGCACCCTTCCGGCGGCGCCAGCAGGTTTGGCGGCATGCCCTCGATCGTTGCCAGGCGGCCAACGCGCGGCTTGTCCAGACGCGGCACCGAACGCATCAGCCCCACCGTGTAGGGGTGTGCCGGGCGCGCGAAAATATCTTCCGCCGTCCCGCGCTCGATGATGCGGGCGGCATACATCACATTGACCCGGTCGGCATAGGCGGCAACCACACCCAGATTGTGGGTAATCAGAATGACGGCAATGCCAAGCTTGTCGGAAATGTCCTTGAGAAGTTCGAGAATCTGCGCCTGGATCGTTACATCGAGCGCCGTTGTCGGCTCATCGGCGATAATCAGCTTGGGCTCGCAGGCAAGTCCGATGGCGATCATCGCGCGCTGTCGCATGCCGCCGGAGAACTGATGCGGATGCTGTTTCAACCGCCGCTCTGGCTCGGGGATGCCAACCATCTGCATCAATTCGACAGCCCGCCGGTCAGCTTCTGCCTGGCTCAAGCCGAGATGTTCGATCAACGGCTCGGTGATCTGATCGCCGATGGTCAGAACCGGATTAAGGCTGGTCATCGGCTCCTGGAAGATCATCGACATGTGCCGGCCGCGCAGTGCCCGCATCTCCGATTCAGGCAGTTTGGAAAGGTCGCGGCCATCGAACATGATGCGCGATGCCTTGACATGCGCGGTCTTGCGCGGCAGCAGGCGCATCAGCGACAACGCCGTGACCGACTTTCCACAACCCGACTCACCGACCACCGCAAGGAACTCGCCGCGGCGGAGTTGAAGGCTGATCCCGTCGACGGCGCGCACAAAGCCATTGCCGGTGTGGAATTCAACCTCAAGGTCTGCCACGTCGAGAAGGATCTCGCTTTCGGCCGCGGTTGTTTCGGGCTTGGTCATCTTATCCATCTGGAGAGTGTGCGGAGGACCGCCAACCGGCCCTCCACAACGTGTTTACTGTTCGAGCCAAACACCACGGAAGTCGTTGAACATGGTGTGCGAGAAAGCCAGACGGAAATTCTGGACTTTCGCGTTCATCGGAACCGTGCGGTTGGCAAAGGCAACGGGAATGGCCCACGCTTCTTCGAGCACAATCTTCTCGATCTTGTTGACCATCGCCTTGCGCTTTTCGAAGTCGAACTCCTGGCGCTGGGCTTCGTAAAGCTCATCGACTTCGCGGTTGATGTAGCCGCTGTAGTTCTCCGGATTGATGTCGCCGGAGGTATAGGTGCGCAGCATCTGGGTCGGCTCTGGAATCTGGCTGGCATTCCAGTCGATTGTCGCATCAAAGCCGCCATTCTTGCGGATCTGCACGAACTTGGCCGACGGGTTGGTCTCCATCACCGGATTGAGACCGCACGCCTTCCACTGTGAGATCAGGAAGATCGCCATATGGTCATAAGGATGGGCCACACCACGATTGCTGTAGCGGAATTCCAGACCTTCAGCTCCCGCTTCCTTCAGCATTTCCATCGCCTTCTTGCGCTCAGCAGCGATATCGGGGCGGAAACCCGGCAGCTTCTTGAGTTCCTCATCCGGCATTGCCCATTGCGAGCCGGCAAGATTGAAGCTCGATGCACCACCGGTGAAGGTGATCTTGGACAGCGCATCAAGACCGGCATAACGGTCGATGCACATGGTCAGCGCCTGACGAACCCGCTTGTCCTGGAACGGTTCGAACTTGGTGTTCAGTGACACCCGCCACTGGGTCAGCCACGGGTTGGAGGCAAACTTGACCTTGTCGCCCATCTGCTCCTTGAGGTTCTTGATCTCAGGTGGCGATACGCTGCGCATCTCCATCATGATCTGCTCACCGACCATCGGATTGGTGATGTCCTTGATCCGGTAGCCGACGGTGCCATCAAGATAGACGTCGTCGAAATGGTAATCCTCAAAGCGCACAGCCTCCCATTTCTCACCCGCCGTATGCTTGACGAATTTGAACGGGCCGGTGCCATTGATATTCTTGGCGTGCCAGTTGCCTTCCTTGGCAATATCCTTTGCCGAGTAGATGGCGTTGTAGGGAATGGCGAAGTTCGCCGGATAGAAGGTGTCGGGCTTATTCATTTTGAAGATGACGGTGAAATCATCCGGTACTTCAATTGACCCGATGCTGGTGAACAGCGGCTGGCGCGGTGAAATGATGCCCTCGGGCGGGTTGCGCATGCGGTCGTAACTTGCCTTGACGTCATGGGCCGTCAATGGCGTGCCGTCATGGAACTTTACACCCTGGCGAATCCTGAAAGTGTACATCATGTTATCGTCAGAGGCCTCAAAGCTCTCGGCGATATCACCCTTGAGGTTCGGCCAATTATCCAGATCGAACACCAGCAGCAGGGAATAATGCTGCTCGACAAAGTGCAAAGTGCCGTATGACGTTGATCCTTCCAGATCATAGCTCGGCGGCTCAGCCTTGACGCCGAATGTCAGTATCCCGCCTCTCTGCTGCGCCTGCGCCGGCGGCATCACCGCCAGAGCGAACGCTGCGCCCAGTAGTACCAGGCCTTGTAAATATCTGTTCATCAGTCCCTCCCGGTTGACGGCGGTGTAATCCGCACGTTTGTGCCTGTTCTCCCCGATTGTCTCGCGCAAAATCCCTCAACCTTGCTTTGCAACGTGTATCGCAAGGTCGCTGCGCGACACCTCCGGGAACAGCAATGATATTCTGATTGCGACCCGCGCCAACTCTTTCCTCCCGTCCCCACTTGATCGTGAGGCTGTTTGCGCCGGGCCTCGACCGCAAATTGGCAAACCGAAACCTCCGCGCACCTGATTTGGCTCAGGTCACGATGATAGTGTTCATGGAAAATCGGTGATGTGCAATAGTCTACGGCCGATTAGAGTATTTTCACATTGAGCGTTGATATCCTGCTGCGTGGAAGACGTTTTCGCATTCGGCCGGGAGGAAGCAGTCGATAGTGCAGCCGATGCGTTCAACGAGGGCGTCGACGGTTCGGGCCGGATCTTGCCTGAGCAGCGCCTTGGGCCTGGAAAAACCCATCTCGATGGGATTCATGTCGGGGCTTTAGGGCGGCAGATAGAAGATCCGGGCGCGTCGGGAGGCGATGATCTGACGGATGCCGGCGACGTTGCCGACCAGGCTGTCCCCACCGCCACCCGCAGCGTCGAAGCCGCGCGCGCGGCCGAGAAGGCGATGGAGAAAGGTCCGCATGGACGACAGAATCGCCCGAAACGGATCGTCAAGCTATTGGGAATGTTCGGGATTGCCAGGTGGCCGCGATACACCTATCTCGGCTTATCGTTGGGAGAACTGCTCACGCATGAATACCAGTATGTTCATTCCCTCGCGACAACCGTGTCGTACAACCCATAGTGGGTCAGTCCCTTGTGGCTGTCGATGCCCGTGTACCGCAGCGACGCATCCTCGTAGCGCCGGAACGCGAAAACGGCCTGGTTCATCTGTTCGGTGTTGAAAACCCTGAGGCTTACGAGCAGATGGAAATCCTTAACCGTCAGGCCGGTGACGGCGAGAAATAAATCCGGCTCCAGTCTGGTGATCACGTCCTGCAACGTGTTTTCGCGGAAGTCGGTCAGGTACATGAACGCCGGGATCCGCGTTGCGAATTTGATCAGCTTTTCCTGCACGAGCCTGCGCTTGGATTTGTATTCCTTTTCTTCGGCCGTGAGTTGCTTTTTCTCCTTCTCCGTAAGCGCGTCCTCCTTGGCCTTGTTCTTGAGTTCCTTGACCTTCTCGCTCCTGTTGATGATGGTCTCGATGATGCCGCCGCCAAGGGAGCGCCAACCCTCGATGCGTTCCACGGCGGCCATCGCTTCGGAGTTGTCAAGGACGCGGCGCAGCGTCTCGTTGTCCACGTTCACCAGCATCGCGCTTTCCCATTTGCGCGCCAGCAGCGTGGCCGAGGTTCCCGCCATGGCGATATCGAGTATGCCGCCGGCATCGATCTGCGTCATGTTCGCGCCGTCATAGGCCAGCACCGGCAGGAACGATACGAGGTCCCTGACCGCGTTTTCCGGGTTCGGTTCGTCGGGCGAAAGCCCGATGCCGTATTCGGAAAGCTGACGGAGAGCGCGCGTCGGCGCGAAGTCGAACACGAAGCACGCGGGCTTGAGGATTTCCTCCTCGTTGGGATTGTCCCCGTTCGGATTCTTGATGGATCACGGCGACTGTACGCGAAACGCCGCCTGGAAATAGGTCTCGGGCGATTTCAGGTTGCGCAGCATCAGGATGGACGACCACTGCGGCACGGTCACGCCGGTGGCAAGTTTTCCACATGAGAGCGTGATGGTCTTGGTGTCGAAACCGCTCCCGATTGCCTTTCGCACCGGCGGCAGCGCGTCCAGTCCGATACCCGCCGGCGCGCCGGCCGCGACGACGACCTCGTACTCGCGCCAGAAAATGTTGTGCTTCTCCGCGAGCAGATTCGCCATCGCGCGGCACGCCGCCACATCGGGCAGAAACCAGAACGCGTGCTGAAGGTACGGCAGCAGACGCACGTCGGAATACGGGAACGGCGGCCGTGTTCCCGCCCTGAGGCTTTCGACCGCCTTTGACGCATACTGGCCACGAATGATATCCAGCCACTTCTGCACGTCGCTCTTGTGCTTGAACCGCGCGCCGATATCCGCGCCGGTTGCGGCAAAGAACTCGTTCAGGTCGAATTCATCGAACTCACCGGCGCTCGCCACCGCCAACAGTTCATCCGGCATCTGGTAGGTAAGCAACCGCATCCGAGGCAGCGCATCGTATGGGTTCCACTTGTCCGGGCGCCTGGCGGCGAAGTCTTTTTTGGCGCGCTGCTCGTCGGTGTAGGTCCAGTTGAAGATCTGCTCTTCGATGAACTCGCCCGTGGCAAGCGCCTTGAAGGGCGTGCCGGAGAGATAGAGATAAGCCCCGGTGGTTATGGGCAGGAAATCGGCCTCCCTTTGCGACAGGACGTTGAGGTCCTCGTTCACCTCCTCCAGGCCGGCGGTATATTCCAGCCTGGCTTCCTTTCCGGAAACCGCCTTTTCCTCGCCCTCGAAAAGTTCCTTTGCGGTCTCCCGCCACGCGCCGAAATGATATTCGTCAAATACGACGAGGTCCCACTTCACCCGATGCAGCCACTCGTTTTTCGGCTTGACGTTGCCGGCGGAATCGCGCCCCAGCAGGTCCTGGAACGAACCGAAATAGACGACCGGCCTGGAGCCGTCGGTCCGGGTCGGGTTATCGCCTGAATTCTTCGACAGGTACCGCCAGCCATCGAAGTCCGCGTGGCTTTCAAGGTCGGTCCGCCACGCATCCTCGACAGCGGGCTTGAACGTCACCACGAGAACGCGTTTGGCCTCGAGCTTTCGCGCCAGTTGATAGGCGGTGAAGGTCTTGCCGAACCGCATCTTCGCGTTCCACAGGAAACGCGGAACCGCATTCGGGTCTTCCTCCCGGCGCGACCGGAAGTAGGCGTGCGTCATGTTTACCGCCTCCGCCTGCTCCCGGCGCATCGGGAACGTCCGGTGATGGCTGCCGCTGAACTTTTTTCCCGTCCGCAGTTCGGTCAGCACAGTCTTCACGTCGCCGACCGTGCAGCGCATCCACTCCAGTTCGGCGTTCTCGAAGCCCTTTTTGGAAAGTGCGGCGCGCACCTCGCGGTCGGTGAAGACCGTCCCGTCGCAACGCTCCGCGGGTTCGTCCAGCTCGATACGGTAGTTCCTGATGGCGGCGGTCTTGAGCTGCTCGGCCACACGCCGTTTCACGTCGCGCGTGGTTTGCCCGACCTTGGGGAGGTCCGCATGCGCCTCGTCGGCGATCGAATAGGCGTAGATGCGCGGCCGCGCTTCCGGTTTTGGCGCGAGGATTTCGTTGATCGTAGGCTTATTTATTGTCATTTTCGTCCGCAGAAACCTCATCAAATAATTCGGTGTCATGCGGTGCCACTTGCGACTCAATGAAAGCAATTTCAGTTTCGGTCAGCCCATATCTTTTGTAGAGCTTGGCGTCTGTCCAACTCTGATCGCTTGGCAATTCTGGAACGAAACCATAAACACCGCGGGCGGCGTCTTGTGTTGGCTTGCGGAGTGATACCAAAAACCGAACGAAACGTGTGCTCAAGTATCTGGCGTAACTCTTTGCTTTGACCTCATTGTCAAAATGCGCAGCGACAAGGTAGGTTTCCGTACACGCAGTGCCTGGCTCGTCAATTATCGGTTTGCTTAGAAATTTGGTCTCTACAGAAGCACTTGTGCCTTGAACCCTCGTCATTAAGACCTTCCATTTATCAATCCATGCAGGATTCACCACAATCGTTTTCCGCTCTATCCAGCCTACGCGCTGGTTCTCAAAGAGCTTTATTGGCAAATTCAATCCTGCCGCCGACGGTTTGCCTTTGAAGTTCGTGGCAAGTCCGAAAGGCTTGCGGCTTGATACTCGCTGATCGAGCGTGGGCTCATTCTTTGCCCGAACCTTCTCTACAATCGGCACTGCTTCGTTGCGGCGCACAAGGATGTCGAAGGCATCAAGGTAACGCGCCACGGCTGGACCGGTTGGTTTTCCATCCCAAATTGTCTGCACATGGCACGGGCCATTGTGGTCGCGATCTCATAGAAAGTAAGATATGCCGCCACGGATTTTTACGCTTGGAAACCCTTCGTATAGCTTCGGGTAGTCCGCGATGGCGCGCATCCGCTCCCGAAAATCATCAAGGCCCTTGCCGCCCGAGAACCAGCGGGAAGGGATAACCATCGTCAGATATCGCGGTTCAAGATTCTTCGCCTGTTCCACGAATTTCTGGTAGATCGGGGCAGCGCTTGTGCCGTGCCCGCCATCGTTAAGCTGATATGGCGGGTTGCCGATGATCACATCGAACTGCATGTCGCCTCCAAACAACTCGGCGATCCGAGTCTTGATGTCTTCGGTATGAATGAACGCGTAGGCGTGGGTTTCGAGCCCTTCGCCGCGGTCGAGCGATTTTCGACTTGCACCGCAGTATTTGCATCTCCCTTTCACCCACGTGTGCTCGGTACGCTCGAACCGGATATTGCCGTCGTCACTGTTGAACCGTCCGGTGATCGAGTGCGCGCCATTGGCATGCTTCGAGCAATACACGCTGCGCCGCGCCAGCATACCGGTCAGATGGGTGATGCCGATGCCGAACACCTGTTTTGTCAGGATGTGATCGACACGCTCCTGCAGGTCCGGAATTTCGCCGGCCAGCCCCTCGGTGAGGCGATTAGTTATCTCCCGCAGGAACACCCCCGATTTGGCGCACGGATCGAGGAACCTCACATTCCTGTCCGCCCAGATGTCCGCCCCGCCGCGGTCGGCGGCCCAGGCTTCCGCCAGCGTGTCCAGCATCCGGTTTGCAAACCCGGCGTCTTCTGTTCGGTCGTCGACCTCCGGGCCGCCATCAACCGCTTCATTGAGCAGCACACCGAAACCGAGGCAGAACCCTTCACCCGGCGTGCCGAACCGACGACGAGATCATCGCCGCCGGAAATCGAGGATTCCAAATGTTGGAAGCAGTCCGCTAGGTCGTAAAACTCTGTACCAGCGATCCGGTTACAAGATGCCAGCCATCAACCAGGACAAAAAAGATCGGTTTGAATGGCAGGGAAATGATGATCGGTGGCATCATCATGATGCCCATCGACATCAGTACCGACGCGACCACCATGTCGATTACAATAAAGGGCACGAACAACAGGAAACCGATTTCGAACGCCCGTTTCAATTCTGAAATCACGAATGCCGGCACCAGCACTTGCAGCGGTACGTCATCAGGTGAGGCGATCTCTTGTTCGTCTGCCGGCGCCATATTGACGAACAGTTCAAGGTCCTTTTCACGCATATGAGCCATCATGAAGCCGTGGAACGGCACGGAGGCGCGCTCGAAGGCTTCGGCAAATTCAATTTCGTTGGCGGCAAGTGGCTGGATGCCATCACGGTAGGCTTGCGTGAATACCGGTGTCATGACGAAAGCAGTCAGAAACAGCGCCAAGGAAATGACCACTACATTGGGCGGCGATTGCTGAACGCCGATTGCGGTACGCAACAGTGAAAGGACAACAATGATTCTGGTGAATGAGGTCACAATTACCAGGATTGATGGCGCCAAACTCAAGACAGTGATCAGTGCAATCAACTGAAGTGCGCGATCGGTAATACCGGCGCCTTCATCAAGGCCAATGGTAAACGACTGGGCTGGTGCCGGGGCAGCCAGGATGAGGGCCGAGCGCGAGGGCTGCGCCACCGAATGTGCGGGGGCGCAGTGCCAGTGCAAACGCCATTTTCAGGTATCGTCTTTCTTGAGGAACCGGCTTAAGATTCGCGATTGCGCCGGATCATCATCCTCCGCGCGGCCAAGACCGGAAAGAGTTGGCGCATAGCGGTCGTCATCTCCCCGGTTGTTATCGCCTTCATCGTCAATCACGTGACGGTTTTCGCTGGAAGACCGATCTCGCTCGAACACCGATGAGCCACTTTCGCGATCCCGTGAACTGTCATCGAACTGATAGGAAGGCGCGTCCGCGCGCGGGTAGGAGGGCCGGTCTTCTTCTTCATAATCATCATTTCGATTGAAGCCTTGCCTATCGGTGAAAGGCCCGTCGCGGTCACGGTCGCCGAGGTCGAATCGCGGACCTGAATCGGCCCTCTCATCCGGTTCATCGAAACGATCGGTAAATGTGGATCCAAAACCTGTCCCGCCAGGTGGTGCGCGTGATGTGCGCGGCTCGAAATCGTCAGATGGTCGATAGATTTCTTCGCGCTTGGGCTCGTCGCGCAGGCGCGGTTCCACCGAGCGGATGCTGACTTCCGATTCGCCACCATCGTGCGGAATGTCGGTTTCAATAAGCAACTCGGTGGTGCCGCCGATCAACAACAAATGTTCGCGATCGTCACGGCGCACAAGCAGCAAGCGGTGCCGCGGGCCCACTTGGGCTGCCTCGACGACGCCTAGACGGCGGTCCCGACGGCGCAGTGGGGATTGGCCTGGGCGCTGGGTACCGCCGAAGAATCTTCGAAGCACCCAGGCAATTGCCATGATCAGGGCCAGCACGGCTAGCAGGGCCGCAGCGAATGTCGCAATTTCTGGGAGATCCATAACCCAATCCCGTGCCGCTGATAGTTAAAACAACTAGGCACTAATTGCCGCCACTATGGCTAACAAATTGTTAACGAAGCCAGTTTGCCCGAGAGTGGCTGCGACATTCTTGCATTCTTAACACTTCGTTAACCACAGGGACGCCCTGAACCCCCTGGCTTTGAGAGTGTTGGCGTGATTCCGTGGGGATATCGGCGACGGAGGGTAGGATGGCTGCACAGCGCGGGTTGTTCGATCCGGATGAGCGCTACGCGGCGTTATCGAAAGCGGGAGATCCGCTGGAGCGGCTTGCAGGGGTTATCGACTTCGAGCTCTTCCGGCCAGAGTTGCCGGCCGGAGCGACGCTGGTTCTGCTTACTTTTGCCAGCCAGACAATGGGCGAGATGGCACGCATGCTGAGCCTTATGCTCAAGCATGCCCATCAAATGCCGGTCGATGGTGCAGGCCTGATCGCTTTGACCGATCAACTTGGCACAGCCCTGGGCGCGGTGATCGCACTGCCGACATTGGTAATGATGGTAGCTGCAATCGCGGGCAATCTGGTGCAGCACCAACCGGTTCTATCACTTGACCCGGTGACCCCGAAATTGTCCAAAATTTCGCCCATTGCCGGCTTCAAACGCCTGTTTTCTGCAACAAGTCTGGTCAATTTTGCCAAGGGGCTGGCCAAACGCGCAATTGTCGGTGTCGCCATTCTGATCGCGCTGCGGCCGGAAGTCGGCCGATTGTTCGATCTGCAAATGGCGGGCCCTGAAAGCCTCATGCCCGTAGCCCGACTGTTGTCACTCAGGGTATTTGGCGCCTCGATTGCTGCACTCGCCATCGTTGCAGCGCTGTATCAGCAGCATAAGTGGTTTGAAAAGCAGCGTATGTCGGTCAAGGAACTCCGCGACGAGTACAAGCAGGTGGAAGGCGATCCGGCGGTACGCGCCAAACTGAGCCAGATTCGTATCCAGCGCGACCGTAAGCGAATGATGGCACAAATTCCCAACGCCACAGTGCTGATCACCAACCCGACACATTATGCGATCGCCCTTGAGTACGAGCCCGGCATGACCGCCCCGGTCTGTCTTGCAAAGGGAAGCGATCTGGTGGCGCTGAGGAGCCGCAAGGTGGCCGAAGAATCCCATATTCCCGTAGTCGAGAACCCGCCCCTTGCCCGGGCGTTGCACGCGACTGTCGAGATTGAAGATGAGATTTCGGTTGAGCATTACCGGGCCGTGGCAGAGATCATTGGTTTCGTGATGCGCCAGCGGTCTATGGTCGGGCAGGCTGTTGGTTCCTGATTCGGTTTTGAAAATGACATGGCGGCTGACCTGATACATTCGAACATGACATCTGACCGGGATATGCCAGGGCTGCTTGGCCGTTGGTCGATGCTGCGCATTGTAGGCCTCGGCGCAACGGTTCTTTTGGTGATATCCGCTGGCGTGCTGGTCGCAAATCGTGCTGCCGGTGAGCCTTTTGCGATGGTGGTTCTGGCGGTGTTGGCAGCGTTCGGTCTGATTGCGCTGGTCGCAGTTTTGGCCGGCCTGATGGTTCCTGCGCGCGCCAGAGCAGAAGATTTCGGCGGGTTGATCGTCAATGCCACTGATAGCGGTTTTGCAGTGGCAAACGAAAATGGCGAGGTCACCTTCGCCAATGAAGCCTATCGCCGCATTCTTTCAATTGGCGATGACGAGCCGTTGGCAACACCGGAACGCGTGCTGGTTGGCCATCGTGAAGCGTCTGAAGCGCTTTACCGATTGACTGAAGCAGGCCGGCGCACGGAAAGCTGGAGCGAGGATATCAGGTTGATTGCCAAAGGCAGCGAGGAGCCCAGATGGCTCCGGCTTTCGGTGCACCCGGCAGGTGAGGAGACACCGGTGCGGATGGTTTGGAATGTCGCCGACATTTCCAGAGACAGCGTGCGCCAGGAAGATACCTTTCGCGAGCTGCAGCAGATCATCAATTATCTCGATCACGCTCCGGTTGGTTTCTTTTCTTTGCAGCCTGATGGACGCATTGCTTATCTGAATGCGACGCTTGCCGGTTGGCTTGGTCTTACTCTCGACAAGACTACCGGCGGAGCGGTGGCGGTCGAGGAGATTGTGTCGGGCGGTTCGGCAGCGTTGCTGCATGATATTCGGCCGGCACCCAACAGTTCTCGTGTTGAGAGTTTCGATATCGATCTTGCGCGCATTGACGGCACCAACGTCCCGGTGAGGATCATTCATCGTGTGGCTTTCGATGCCGAGGGGTTGCCAAGGGCCTCGCGTTCGGTGGTGCTCAACCGTGCGCGCAGCGACGACGGCGAAGGTGATTTGCGGGCCGCTGAAGTTCGGTTTGCGCGGTTTTTCAACAATGCACCGATTGCGATAGCGACACTCGACAAGGCCGGAATTGTGACTGGCGACAACCCGGCCTTTGCACGCATGTTCGCTGAAGGTGGCGCGCGCGGCCGTCCTTTTGCGGAGATGGTTGATGAAGAAAGCGGCGTTGGGCTTGCCTCACTGATCAAGCGTGCAAGCGCGGGCGAGGCGGACCTGACGCCACTTGACGTCTCATTCGGCGAGGGGCGCAAGGGACAAGTCTATCTTTCACGTATCGAGGATGCGCGCGAAGATTCGATCGGCATTCTTGCCTACGCGGTCGACACCACCGAACAGCGCTCTCTCGAAGTGCAGTTCGCGCAAGCCCAGAAGATGCAGGCGATTGGCCAGCTTGCCGGCGGCGTGGCGCACGACTTCAACAATGTGCTGACGGCGATTATCGGCTTTTCAGACCTTTTGCTCGCCAATCATCGCCCGACAGATCCATCCTTCCCCGACATCATGAACATCAAGCAGAACGCCAATCGGGCAGCCGGATTGGTGCGACAGTTGCTTGCGTTCTCACGCCGCCAGACACTGCGGCCGGAAGTGCTGTCGCTGACCGACGTGATGGCCGACCTGTCGATTCTGCTGAAACGGCTGTTGGGAGAGACAATCGAGCTTGATGTACAACATGGGCGCGATCTGTGGCTGATCAAGGCCGATCTCAACCAGTTCGAGCAGGTGGTCATCAATCTGGTGGTCAATGCGCGCGACGCCATGGGCGAGGGCGGCACGGTGTCGGTGCGCACTGCCAATGTGCCGGCTGAAAAGGTGACTGATATCAATGAGAGCGCCCTTCCTGCTGCAGACTATGTGCTGATCGAAGTCGGCGATAGCGGTATGGGCATCTCCAGGGAAAATCTGGAGAAGATCTTCGAGCCGTTCTTTTCCACCAAGGATGTTGGCAAAGGCACCGGTCTTGGGCTGTCGACGGTCTACGGTATCATCAAGCAAACGGGGGGGTATATCTTCGCCGACTCCGCTGGCGAGGGCGAGGGAACGACGTTCCGCATCTTCCTGCCGCGCCACATTGTCGAAGAGGGTGAAGCGGAGCCCACGCGCGAATTGCGCGATGCGCGGCCAAAGGCTGATCTCACCGGCAAGGGCACGGTGCTGCTGGTTGAAGACGAGGACGCGGTTCGTGCGTTTGCCGCAAGGGCGCTGGAAGCACGCGGCTATACGGTGCTGCCGGCGCCATCGGGCGAGCAGGCGCTGGAGTTGGTCGATGAGGCTGATGGCACAATTGATCTGGTGGTCTCCGACGTGGTGATGCCGGAAATGGACGGACCGACACTTCTGAAGGAGCTCAGAAAGGTCAATCCGGATCTCAAGATCATCTTCATTTCAGGCTATGCGGAAGAAGCGTTCCGCAAGAGCCTTGGCGATGAGGAGCGCTTCAGCTTCCTGCCAAAACCGTTCTCTCTGAAACAATTGGCGCAGGCGGTAAAGGACGAAATGGAGACGGATTGACCTTCTGTTTTTCGCCGTGGTGGTAATCGCCGGTACCGATGCAACCTCGCAATGCGGCGCCGAGGCTTCGTGGATCGCCGGTGCAGAAAAGATCTACTGGAACGAGATCGATTCCGGTCTGATGCAGCACGCGGCGGCACGCAACGAAGGCATCATCACGGTTGACGGCTCGATTTCGGTCGAGACCGGCAAGCACACCGGGCGATCGCCGAAGGACAGGTTCGTGGTCTGCGAAGCGGAGACCGAAGGCAAGGTGTGGCGTCGGGCAATGGTGAAAGGGGCATGGTCGTTGAATACTCTATGGTGAGCGAAGGATTGGCGCCGCCTTGGCGCCAAGTGCGGTCCAGGTGCCGATAAAACCCAGCACGACCGTTGCGATAACGCCCAATGCGATAATCGAAAGCGCGACGCTGGCGAAAAAGCTGAAATCCACGTCCATTGCCTCAACGGTGACAAAATAGGCGGCAAGCGAGCCTGAAAATACCGCGAATATGCCGGTAAACAGCCCCAAAACGGCAAATTCGGCGAGATAGGCGCCCATCACCGCAAAGCGCGTGGCGCCGAAAGTCTTCAACACGACGGCGTCGTAAATCCGTGCCCGCCTGCCAGCGGCAATGGCACCGCCGAGGACCAGTGCGCCGGTGGCGATAGCGACCACACCGGCTGCGCGAATAGCCAGCATCAGGTTTTCCAACAGCGCTCCGACTGCCTGAAGTGCGTCCTTGACCCTGATTGTGGTGACGCTGGGAAGCGCGGCCGCGATTCGGCGAATGAGATCGTTTTCCTGGTCTGCCTCCATTGTCACGCTGGCGAGAAAGGCGTGCGGCACCGTCTTGATGATGCCGGGTGAGAATACCATGACGAAATTGACGTTGAGGCTTCGCCAGTTGACATCGCGGGTCGAAGCGATGCGTGCCTCGATGTCGCGGCCCAGCACATTGACAGTGACGGTGTCGCCGATCTCGAGGCCAAGTCCCTTTGCCGGCTCATCGGCAAATGAAACCAGTTGCTCGCCGCGATAGTTTTCCGGCCACCATTCGCCATCGATGATGCTGGTTCCTTCTGGCGGTGCATTTGCAAAGGTGATGCCGCGGTCGCCGCGCAGCACCCAGCCGTCGGATTCAGGTTCGATCTGGGATGAAGGCACGCCATTGAGCTTGACGATGTGGCCCCGCAGCATCGGCACCTTGGTGAGTTCGTGCACACCGCTCGTATCAGTAATCAGCCGGTCAAAAGTCTGCGTGTCGCCGTTCTGCACGTCGAGGAAGAAGAAGGAGGGCGCGCGCTCGGGCAGCTCGCTTGCAAGTTCGTGCTGAAGATTGGCGTCGATCTGCCCGACCATGACAAAAAGCGTCAGCCCGAGTCCCAACGACAACACCACGCCTGGCGTGGCAGCGCCCGGGCGGGAGAGATTGGCGAGCCCCAGCTTCAATGTTGCATTGCGCGGCCGCGGCGCGCGGCGCATTGCCCACATGAGACCGCGTCCAAGTCCAAGCAATGCTGCAAAGCTTGCTAACGCGCCGGCAACATAGATGGCCGCGAACTGGCGGTCATGAGCGGAGATCACCACCAGAATGCCCAGCAGCACAGCCGATAAACTAATGGCGGCAAGAATCTTGTTGCGCGGGCGCGCGTGCGCCGGAGCGACAATGTCGCGGAACAACGCCGCAGGTGCGATTTGCTGCGCCCGTCCCAGCGGCCACAGCGAAAAGGTGATGGCGGTCAGCAGGCCGCAGGCGGCGGCAAAGCCCAGTGGTGTGGCATAGAGGGCAACCTTCAGCGGCAGGGGGATGATTTCATCCAGCACGCTTTCAAGCAGGAATGGGATCGCCGCGCCGAAGATCAGTCCCAGCGCGATGCCAAGAGCGGCAAGGATCATCACCTCGATGAAATAGACCCGGAACACCAGAGCGGCGGGTGATCCTAGGCATTTCAGTGTCGCGATGATGCGCGACTTGTCGTCGAGATAGGCGGCAGTGGCATTGGCAACGCCGACACCGCCAACAATCAGCGCGGTGAGGCTGATCAGGGTCATGAACAGGGTCAGGCGTTCCAGAAAACGCTCAATGCCGGGATTGGCGCGCTCACGGGTGCGAATCCGCCAGCCCTCAGGCTCAAGGCGCTGTTCGGCCAGTTTGACGAAACTGCCAAGTCCGCCCGCCTCGGGGCTTGAGCCCGAAGCGTCCTTCAGCGCCACCCTATAGTTCCAGCGCACCAGGCTTCCGGGCCTTAAAAGTCCACTGGCGTTAAGTGCCGGGATGGACATCATCACCCGTGGACCGAAGGCGAGGCTGTCGGCCAGGCGATCGGGTTCGGTGGTGACTATCGAGGCGATTTTATAGTCGGCGTCACCGATGGTGACATTATCGCCGATGGCGAGATCCAGACGTGTGGTGAGTTCCTCGGCGACCGCGACTGTGTGTACCCCCTGATCCCGGCCCAAAGCTTCGACAATTGAGGCTTCAGGCGAAAAGCGCACCGAGCCGTAAAGCGGATAAAAATCATCAACCGCCTTGATTTCGACCAGAGCGGGCCTCGCCTCGCCGGCGCGCGCCATGGCGCGCAGCGTCGCGGTTTCGGAAACGCGGCCATGTTCTTCCATGAAGGCGCGATCTGCGTCCGGGGCCGGGCGGTGGATCTGCGACAAGGACACATCGCCGCCCAGTATCACCTGGCCTTCAGCCGCGACACCTTCCTCCAGCGATTTCGATAGCGAAAGCACACCGGTAACGGCGCCAACACCAATTGCGAGGCAGGCGAGAAACACTGAAAAACCGCGTACGCCACCGCGCAGGTCGCGCAGCGCCAGCCTCAAGGCAAGGCTGAGGCTTGCATTGCCGGAATTTTGGCCGGATGCGGGCACGGTGGTGGCGATATCGGCGGTCACGAAGCGACCAGGACATCAGCCCGATTGGAGGAGTCATTGGATGTGCTTCCGGAAGTATCGGCGGCAATGTGGCCATCCGAGACGCGCACAATGCGTCCGGTGCGCGCTGCCAGGGTTGCATCATGGGTCACCAGAACCAGGGTGGTCTGGCGCTCGCGCTGCAGTGCGAACATGATATCAACCACTTCGCTGCCGGTTTTGGCATCGAGATTACCGGTCGGCTCGTCGGCCAGAACAACACGCGGATCGGGTGCCAGCGCGCGTGCCAGTGCCACACGCTGCTGCTCGCCACCGGAAAGTTGTCCTGGATAATGTGCGATACGATGTCCAAGCCCGACAGCGTCAAGCTCGGCGCGGCTGCGCTCTTCTGCCTTGCCGATCCCTGCCAGTTCCAGAGGCACGGAGACATTCTCAAGCGCTGTCATGGTGGGTATGAGGTGGAAAGCCTGAAAGACAATGCCAATATGGTCTCTGCGAAACAAAGCCAGCGCGTCTTCGCCAAGATGGCCGAGATCGCGTCCGGCAACGCTGACATTGCCTTTGCTGGCCGATTCAAGGCCGGCAATCACCATGAGGAGTGTTGACTTGCCCGAACCACTCGGACCAGCCACGGTGATGAATTCACCTGCGCCCACTTCCAGATCGACGCCCTTCAGAATGTGGACCATGCCGGCATCGCTCGGTAAGGAGACATGGACGCCGGCAAGCTCAATCATCGCTTCGCTCATGGCCGTATTTATCCCTCTATCCGGACGATACACGGCGCAGGGCCGGCGTTCCGTCGCGGGCGATCGTCAAAACCATTTGGCATATGTGCGCCTCACTGCATACGTCAATCGGGCCGTTTTGGGATATCTATGCGCTATTGTGCTGGCGGTGGCCATTCAACTGGCCGCGATCAGCGATGCGCGCGCGCAGCCGATGGTGCTGGTGGCGCTGGGCGACAGCCTTACGGCCGGTTTCGGGCTGGCGCCGGAACAGGCCTTTCCGGTGCGGCTTGAACGGGCGCTAAGAGCGCGCGGACACGAGGTTGAGATCATCAATGCCGGCGTTTCGGGCGATACCTCGGCCGGGGGCCTTGCGCGGGTCGACTGGTCGGTGGGGCCTGAGGTTGACGGCGTGATCGTCGAGCTTGGCGCCAATGACGCGCTGCGCGGCATCAGCCCTGCGAAAACCCGCGCCAATCTCGATCGGCTGATTGCGCGATTGTCGGAGAAAAAAGCTGCCGTGCTTCTTGCCGGCATGCTGGCGCCGCGCAATCTGGGGCAGGACTATGCGCGTGCGTTCGACAGCGTCTTTCCCGATCTGGCAAGCAAGCATAAAGTGATTTTCTACCCGTTCTTTCTTGAGGGCGTGGCAACCGAGGAGAGGCTCAATCTTGCCGATGGCATGCATCCCAATGGGCAAGGAGTGGATGTCATTGTCGAGCGCATGCTGCCGTCGGTGGAGCAACTTCTGGACCGGATCGCCGCCAGAATCGATGCCGGCAAATGAACGCAACTGTCATGCCGGCAACATGAATAGGGTAAAAGGCTGATCTTGAAGGTTTTTTTTGGCTGCGGCGCAAATTGACTGGGTTCTGCCATGCCGTTGTCGGCGCCGCGCACACGGTATGCACGGCCTTAGCGAGGCCTGAGGGACAAGGGGGAGGAATGAATGGCCCGACTTTTTACCGCCATTGAGGTTCCCTACGCTGCCGAACGGGCGCTAGAGCGGCTGAAGGGCGGCGTTCCGGGCGCTCGTTGGGTCGATCCGGAAAACTTTCACATCACGCTTGATTTCATCGGAGAGGTGGATGGGCCGCTTGCACGCGAGATTGATGGTGCGCTGGGCGAGGTCGCCGGGCCAAGTTTCGAGCTGCGGCTTTCCGGTGTCGGCAGTTTCGGCCGCTCCAAGCCACATGCGCTATGGGCAGGCGTTGAGAAGGCGCGATCGTTGATCGAGCTTCAATCGGATTCCAGCCGCGCACTTTCAAGGCTCGGCATTCGCCTTGAACAGCGCCGCTACCGGCCGCATGTGACGCTGGCGCGGCTCAAGCAGGCCGATGGTGCGATCCTCGCCAGTTATCTTTCCCGCCATGCAAGGTTCGACACCGACTGGTTCACTGTCGACCGGTTCGTGTTGATGTCATCGCGCCCGTCAAAGGGTGGTGGACCCTATTCGACCGAGCGCGCCTATCCGCTCCAGGCCTGGCCCGCGGATCAGTGGCTAGAAGAGAGAGCGGGTTAGATGACCTCGTTGCATCATGGTTGACCGAATTGGATTGGAGAACGTCATGACGGGCAAACTGACGGGCAAGGAGCGCGCGGCAGCACTTGCCGGGCTTTCGGGCTGGAGTGAGGTTGATGGTCGCGATGCCATCACCAGAACCTTTATATTTGCCGACTTCAATCAGGCTTGGGGGTTCATGAGCCGGGTGGCGCTGGTCGCCGAGGCCGTGGACCACCACCCTGAATGGTTCAATGTTTACAAGACCGTCGAAGTGACACTGGCGACCCATGATTCGGGTGGTCTGACTGAGCGCGATATCATGCTGGCTGAGGCCATGGACCGGATTGCCGCAGCCTCGGCGTAGCTCTGTCCTTGATCGCCTGCCTCACGCAGGCGGCAGGCGCACAGCGCCGTCAAGCCGGATCGAGGCGGCGTTCAGCATTTCGTTTTCACAGATATGCAGCGCCAGATTGGCATAGTCGGCGGGCTGGCCGAGCCTGCCCGGAAACACGGTAGTGGCGTTCAGCCGGTCCTGCACTTTTTCGGGCAATTTGTCGTACATCGGCGTCTCGAACAGACCCGGCATGATGGTATTGACGCGCACGCCATCACGCGCGAGATCGCGCGACACAGGCAGTGTGAGGCCCATAACGCCGGCCTTTGAGGCGCCATAGGCGGCCTGTCCGATTTGTCCGTCAGAGCCTGCAACCGATGCGGTCATGATGACGACGCCGCGCCCGCCATCCTCGGTGATAGGATCGGCGGTGACCATTCCGGCGGCCGATTGCGAGGCAACGGTAAAGGTGCCGATCAGATTGATGGAGATCACCCGGGCGAAGTCTTGCGGGTCGTGGGCCAGCACTTTGCCGGTCTCGCGGTCATGGCGGATGGTAAAAGCGCCCCAGGCAATGCCGGCGCAATTGACGGTGATGCGCTCCTGACCATTCGCGGCCCGCGCTTCGCCCAGCGCTGCTGCGACGGCGGCCGGGTCGGTAACGTCAACCGGCACGGACACAGCGCCGATTTCATCGGCCACCATCCTTGCGCGATCTGCATCACGGTCCAGAATTGCAATTTTGACGCCACGGGCGGCGAGCGCGAGCGCGGTTGCCTCGCCAAGTCCGGATGCGCCGCCGGTGATCACAGCGCTGAGTTCATCATTCAAAATCATCGGCCATTCCCCTAGAATCGGCCCGCTCTTGGCGAGAGGTACCGATATTACCACATCCTACGCCAAGATTAAGAGCTGACAGCACAGGAACTCAGGCCTGAGGAGAAATCGTCGTGATCAGCGATGCCCACAGTGAGTCCCAGTTCGAGGCGCCTCCCGATCTGGAATCGCGCGCATTAGTCGATCCGGAGGTGCTGGAACGCAACAAAACCCGTGTCAGACGCAGTTTCTGGAGAAAATTGCGCCGGGTGATGGGACAGATACCGTTCGCCGAAGATGTGGTAGCGATGTATTTCTGCGCCCTTGATCCGGTGACGCCGCTGCGCGCGCGCGCGATGCTTTTTGCCGCGATCGCCTATTTTGTCGTGCCCACCGACATGGTGCCCGATTTTATCGCCGGTCTTGGCTTCAGCGATGACGCCTCGGTAATTGCAGCGGCGCTGGCGTTGGTCGCCAACCACATTCTTCCCGCTCATCAGGAGCGGGCGAGGCGAGCGCTTGAGAGGACAAATCCGCCACCTGGAAGGCCGGTATGAGAGATTTGCCGCTTTAGCGCGGCTCCAAGGCCCTCTAAACGCAGCAGACAACTGACATGACGGTTTTGAAAGCAAGGACGGCGGGGTGAGCAACAAAGCGGCCGATACGCATAGAAACCGGCTTCGCGGTTATTTTGCTGTGGGGCGGAGCGCATTTCCAAGCCGCTCAATCTGGGTAACCTGATGCGCTCGGCACACGCTTTTGGCGCAGGTTTCGTGTTTACCGTGGCCGCGCACCGGACGTTCACCGAACTGCGCCCGGGAGTTTCCAAAGCCGACACTTATAAACACACCCGTGCATGTTCCCTATTACCAATGGTCCGATCTGTCGGAAATGGTCTTGCCCGGGGGCTGTGAACTGGTGGGCATTGAGCTGACAGAAGGTGCACGTGATCTGCCAGGTTTCCGCCATCCGCTGCGCGCCGCCTATGTGATCGGCGCCGAGCGCGGTTCACTGACACCGGCAATGATCGAGCGTTGCGACCATATTGTGAAAATTCCGACCGCGTTTTGCATCAATGTCGCGACCGCTGGCGCGATTGTGATGTATGACCGGGTGCGCATGTTCGGTCATTTCCCGCCGCCGCCGGTGGTGCCGGGTGGCGCGGTTGAACCGATCGCGCTGCACGTTCATGATGTGCCGGCAAACCTCACAGACGATGGCTAAGGGGTTGATTGAGCGCAAGGTTCAATCCCGCTTGAACTCGTCCACAGGCGCGGGGCTGGAAATAGCTGCAAGGAATCAGTAACAATGGGTGCGTTGGTTTCAATTTCCACGGTGAGTCAATTGAGCGCGAAGTTTTGGACGGTAGCGGTTGTCGGTCTGGCCGTGGCGGCGATCACTTCATCTGCTGGTGCCTTGGCAGCATCCAGGCAGGATTCAGAACATGGCAAATGGACGGTGTTTGTCGTTGAAGAAGGCGGCAAGAAGTGCTACATGCAATCGAAGCCGGTGCAGAAAAGTCCGGCAAGTTTGAAATGGCAGCCAACCGTATACGTCATGCGCAGCAAGGCGACCGAGGGGCGCGAAGAGCCCAGCGTGAAAGCAGGCTATGTCTATCAGCAAGACAGCACGGTAACGATTTCCGTCGGCTCGGATACATTCACGCTGTTCACCGCAGGTGATGGTGCCTGGGTGCTTGACGCGGGACCGGAAAAACAATTGGTAGACGCGATGAAGGCCGGCTCGACGATGATCGTCAAAGGCATGTCCGAACGCGGCAATGTGACCACCGATACCTATTCGCTGAGCGGTGTCACAGCTGGCATCAATCGTCTCAAGAAGCTCTGCCCCTGATTGCGGCTGAGTGCGCCGTACGCGTCATCGTTCTTGGCGATTTAGCCTGCTTTGGCTAAAGCTTGTTGCATGACAACCTTATTCGACATCGCACCCAACCCGGCTCAGGCGGCCGGCGCGCCTGAAACAGCACTACCTGCACTCTATGGTCTGACGTGCTCGGAGGTCGAAACCGCTTTGGCGCATGCAGGCGTTCGCAACTCACAGCGCGCCATGCGGCGGCGCCAGCTGTGGAACTGGCTTTATGTGCGCGGCGCCACTGACTTTGACGTAATGACGGACATTTCACTACAATTGCGCGAGGAAATTGCTTGGCGTCACACACTGGCGCGCCCGGAAATCGTTTCGGAGCAGATTTCCAACGATGGCACACGCAAATGGCTGCTGCGTCTGGCGCCAAGCCCGGGAGAGACGCATGCACCGGAGATCGAGACGGTGTTCATACCCGAACAGGCGCGCGGCACACTTTGCCTGTCGAGCCAGGTCGGTTGCACGCTGACCTGCTCCTTTTGCCATACAGGAACCCAGCGCCTGGTCCGTAATCTGACGCCGGCCGAGATCATTGGCCAGATTCTGGTGGCGCGTGACCGGTTGTCGGACTGGCGCGCGCAGGCAAGAACGCCGGAACCGCGTGTTGTCACCAATATCGTGATGATGGGCATGGGTGAACCGCTCTACAATTTTGACGCGGTCAGCCAGGCGCTGATGATCGCCTCCGATGGTGACGGTCTTGCGATCTCCAAGCGCCGGATTACGCTTTCAACATCGGGTGTGGTGCCGATGATCGAGCGGGTCGGCTCTGAAATCGGGGTGATGCTGGCGATCTCGCTGCATGCGGTGGATGACGAGACCAGGGAAAAGCTGGTGCCGCTCAATCGCAAATATCCCCTTGCCCGGTTGGTCGATGCGTGCCGGAATTTTCCGGGGCTCAGCAACGCAAAGCGCATCACGTTCGAGTATGTGATGCTCAAGGGCGTCAACGATTCCACCAATGATGCCAAGCGCCTCGTCCAGCTGCTCGCCGGAATTCCAGCCAAGATCAACCTCATTCCGTTTAATCATTGGCCGGGCGCGCCTTATGAGTGTTCCGACTGGGATCAGATCGAGCGTTTCGCGGAGATCGTTCATCGGGCCGGTTATGCAAGCCCGGTGCGCTCGCCACGCGGGCGCGATATCATGGCTGCCTGTGGTCAGTTAAGATCGCAGAGCGCCAGGATGAGCGCGGTTGAGCGCGTGCGCCGGGCGAAGGTGTCAGCGCCATGATCGAGGCACTGTTTCGCATCATCGTCATTACGTTCAGCCACTGCCTTGCTCTCATATTCGGCGTGACAACGCTGGCCTTTGCTGCACCGCAGACCAGCTTGTTCACGCTGCCGCCGTTCGCCACCACCCTGGAACTTCTGGAGCGTGCATTCACCATTGCCGGGCTGGTCCTCGATGCCCCGGTGGTAACCGTTGCAGCACTCGGACTTGTTGCGGTGGTGATCGCCGAAATCGGCCACGTCAGAAACTGGACCTACCATATTCTTGCCTGGGGCGCGGCCGGCGGGGCGGCTGCCGGCGCATCACGCTGGCTATGGCATGCCGATGCGCAGGCCAGCTTTGGCCGCGAGGTCATAATCGCCTTTATCGCGTTGGGGTTCGTCGCCGGATTTGTCTATTGGCTGGTTGCCGGAAGGTCGGTGTGAGATGGAACACAAGCGCCCCAGCATCTGCGCCTATTTTGCCATAAGTGTCGACGGCCTGATTGCCGATGAGGAGGGTGGGGTCAGCTGGTTGACGCCCTTCGAGCAGGTCGATGTCGGGTTCGATGAATTCCTGGCGTCGATCACCACCATCGCCATGGGGCGGCACACCTACGATCAGGTGTGCACCTTCGGTGAGTGGCCATATTCGGGCAAGGACGTGATTGTCGTAACCTCGAACGAACTGCGCGGCGCGCCTCCGGGGGTCCGGGCGTTTTCCGGCCCGCCGGCAGCTCTGACACGCCAGCTTTCAGGTGGCGATATGTGGATTTTAGGCGGCGCGGCTTTGTTCAACACCATGCTTTGGGCGGGCCTGATTGAACGGCTGCAGCTATTCGTCGTACCGGTCATGCTGGGGCGCGGCCTGCCGCTGTTTTCCGGTACGCCGGAAACAGAGGTCATTGGCCGGCAGATTGATCTGCGTTTCCGCCGTGCCGAGACCCACCCCCTGGGCATGGTCGAACTGGTCTATGAGGTGGTGGCGCAGCAATAGCTCGTATTTCGGGCTGATGCAGATCGCTGCGCGGGATCAAATCGCTGCCCGCTCATTCAGGAGAACGGCGGCGAAACCGGCAAATACACCAGCAAAAATCCCGTCAATGGCGCGTGTCACGAGTGGCGAGCGGTGGACGAGGCGCGCAATGCGGTTGGCGGCCAGGATCATCACCGCGCAGCTCGGGAGTGCCAATGCGATCATGTAAAGGCCGAGAAACAAGAGCTTGCCGCGCGCGCTTTGGTCGCCAGCTTCAACGAATTGCGGCAGGAAGGTCACGAAGAAAAGAATGATCTTGGGATTGAGGAGATTGATCGCAACACCGGTCAGAAAGACGTGACGGACTGGCCGTGCCGCCCCCTGGTTGCGATCGAGCCGCAGGGCCGAGCCATGCCTGAGGGCGGAAAAGGCGAGCCACAGCAGATAGAACGCACCTACGAGTTTGAGGGCTGCAAAGGCTGATGGCGAGGCCGCCAGCAACGCAGAGATGCCGAAAGCTGCGAGCAGCGTATGCACCACATTGCCGGCGGTCGCGCCCAGCATGGCGGCCATACCGGCTCGCTGGCCCTGGGTGAGGGTTTTGTTCAGAAACAACGTCATGTCGGGTCCTGGCGTGATGATCAGAACCGCGCTGGCGAGCGTGAAGGTGAGAAAAACCGGCAGGGTCGGCAAGAATTCCACGACACACCCCTATTGGGAGACCCGATTGTATAACCTACAGCACGCCCGGTTGCACGCAAGTCGCGGCGCACCTATAAGCGGGCGGATTTTCGCAAGGAAATGCAGGCACACATGGCGGATATCAAAAAGGTGGTGCTGGCCTATTCGGGCGGGCTCGATACATCAATCATCCTGAAATGGCTACAGACTGCCTATGGTTGTGAGGTGGTCACCTTTACCGCCGATCTCGGCCAGGGCGAGGAGTTGGAGCCGGCGCGTAAAAAGGCCGAGATGCTCGGCATTCGGGAAATCTTCATCGAAGATCTGCGCGAGGAATTCGTGTGCGACTATGTGTTCCCGATGTTTCGCGCCAATGCGGTTTATGAAGGGCTTTATCTGCTCGGAACCTCGATCGCGCGGCCGCTGATTGCCAGGCGCCAGATCGAGATTGCTCATGCCACGGGCGCGGATGCCGTGTGCCATGGCGCGACGGGCAAGGGCAACGATCAGGTGCGCTTCGAGCTCGCCTACTATGCGCTTGATCCCGATATCAAGGTGATTGCGCCATGGCGTGAATGGGATCTGTCATCGCGCACAAAACTGATTGAATTTGCCGAGCAGCATCAAATTCCGATCGCCAGGGACAAGCGCGGCGAGGCGCCGTTCTCTGTCGATGGCAATCTGTTGCACACCTCTTCGGAAGGAAAGCTGCTGGAAGATCCCGGTCAGTCGAGTCCGGAGCTCGTCTATCAACGCACGCTCTCGCCCGAGGATGCGCCCGATCAGGTGCGCGAGATCACCATCGGCTTTGAAAAAGGTGATGCGGTTTCGATCGACGGGGAGAAATTGTCCCCGGCGGAACTTCTCACCAGACTCAACGAGCTGGGCCGGGCCAATGGCATTGGGCGTCTGGATCTGGTCGAGAACCGCTATGTCGGCATGAAGAGCCGCGGCATATATGAAACGCCGGGCGGTACGATATTGCTGGCGGCCCATCGCGGTATCGAGCAGGTGACGCTTGATCGTGGCGCCGGCCATCTCAAGGATGAGCTGATGCCGCGCTACGCGGAAATCATCTACAACGGTTTCTGGTTCTCGCCCGAGCGCGAAATGCTGCAGGCGGCAATCGACCACAGCCAGCAATATGTAACCGGCGAGGTGCGTCTGACGCTCTACAAGGGCAGCGTTTCGGTGGTTGGCAGATCAAGCCCGCACTCGCTTTATGACATGGATCTGGTGACCTTCGAGGAGGGCTCCCAGGCCTACGATCAGCAAGATGCGGCCGGGTTCATTCAATTGAATGCGCTGAGGCTGAGGCTGTTGGCACGGCGCGCGGCAAATAAACCCTGAATTTCAGTCGTTGTCGTGCAGCCGCCACAGCGTGCCCGCAACGCCGGATTTTCGCCACGAGGTCTCAATTGTCCGGTTTCAACTGCTCCGATGGCGCGCTACAGTTCCATCATGGCGACGACCGAGATCCAGATCCGTAGTGCCCTGCCCAGTGATGCCGGCGCGCTCGCCGACATCCACGCTTTGGCTTGGCGCGAAGCCTATCTCGGCATCATTCCGGCTGTGGAAATCGAGCGAACCATTGCGCGGCGCGGGCCGATATGGTGGCTCGGAACGCTGCGCCGGGGGCGGCATATCGCGGTGATTGATTTTGCCGGGGAACTTGCTGGCTATGCCAGTTTTGGCCCCGGCCGGGTCAGGGGGTTGGCGCAGGGCGAGGTCTATGAACTTTATATGCGCCCGGAATTTCAGGGCGTCGGTCTGGGGCGCAAACTGTTCGAAGCCACACGCAACCGGCTTGCCCACGAAAAATTGACCGGGCTTGTGGTCTGGTCGCTGACTGAAAACGAGCGCGCCTGCGGGTTTTACAGCGCCATGGGCGGCAAGGTGAATGCCCGCGCGGTTGAGCGCCTGGGCGATGTGTGGCTCGACAAGCACGCCTATATGTGGAGCTGAGCGAGCAGTCTCACGGCTGAAATTCGGTGCCCGCAGATGTCGATAGAGTTTACGTCTGACCGGCCATGCGGCGCGGTTCGCTGAGACTTTCTGTGAGCAGCCTATGAGGTTGGCCCGAGACTTCTTCCGCGCTCACCATAAATCACCGGCTCGTCTTTCGAACAATCGAACCGCCTTGCCACTGTGTCCGCTACCTCACGCGCAAGACGATTGGCATTGGTGTTGGCTTCGGCGTCGATATAGACCGCGTGGCAGCCAACATTGCGGCCGACCTTCATAACCGCCAGAACTTCGCCGCGATAAGGCCCGCTTTCGTCCTCGACTTCGGTGAAATAACGCACAATCAGTGCGAAGGGCTGCCATCGACCAGCGCGGCGCTGAAGGCGCCATTCAAGGTCGTCGCCGATCGAATTATAGGGCCCAAGTGTCTGTTTGGCGGCGCGCAGGTTGAAGGCATCGCGCCCGTAGCTGATGAAAAATCTTCCATCCTCTTCAAACACATAGATGTCGTGCGCGGGTGCATTCTTGAATCCCTTGCAGCGATAGGCCGGTAGCGGACTGTTATCTCCCGGTCGCTCGACATCGAGGCAGCGATCAAGATTGAGCCTTGTATAGGCGTTGGAGAATTGCTGAGCGGGAGCCGGCAGGAGCATCTGGCCGATGAATACGAGCACCAGGGTTGTCATGGCCAATGCGTGACTCAAAACCCGGACGGCGCTTGAATGACGGTTTTCGCTTTTGTCTAGCCCCCATGGTTTGGGACACTGATTTGCGATTTGTCTAAGATCAGAAATTCGTTCAATTCCTCTGAGAAGTAGATCGATTGGCTGAACACGTAGCGGCCAAAGACGTTGGCGATGGTGTTCACGGCCATCAAGAGGATGCCCCAACTCAGGATAAAGACTTCAATCCGTCCTATGGCTGAGTCTATTTTCCCCAGGATTCCGAATGGAATCCGCCCATTGTCTTGCATGTAACCACGCTCAGAAGGATGGGCCTCCCGCAAAAGAATGCGGGAAGCCCATATTTCATGTGATCAGTTGCTGGTGAACTCAGATTGCAGCGCGTCCAACAGTTCCTGTCCACGGGCACCTGTTGTTTCGACATATGCTGCAGCTGTGTCACCGGAGCGGGCCCGGAAGGCGTCGCGCTCTTCTTCCGTTAGAACAACCAGTTCGATATCGGGTTTGGCTTCCTTGATGATGTCAAGGCGCTTCTGGTTGAAGTCGGTGACTACGCCGTCGATGAATCCTGTCATGCCGGCCATGGTGTCGCGCACCAGTTTCTGGCGATCCGGGGTGAGTGTTTCGAACCAGTCGGAACCGGCAATAACGGTGGTGACAAGCTCCTGCTCACCGGCCCAGATGAGGTGGCTGGTTACTTCATAGAACTTCATTTCTTCGATGGTCGGGATCGGGTTGACCTGTCCGTCTACAGCACCAAGCTGAAGCGCGCCGAATACCTCGCCAAATGGCAGCGGGGTCGGGCTTGCGCCCATGTTCTTGTAGGTTTCCAGCAGGATCGGTGAAACCATGACTCGCATCTTGAAGTTCGAGAAATCTTCCGGAGTGCGGATTTCGCGGTTGGTGGTCCAAACCTGAGGGCCTTCCGAGTACATGGTGATCATTTCAAGACCGCGCCGGCGGAAATCGTCATTCAGCGGGCCGTAGATCGTTTCGGAGGTGCTCAGAATGTTGGAGATTTTGGCCGGGTCGGAAGGCAGTAGGTATGGCAGCAAGAAAGCCTGGCTTTCTGGCACGATGGTGCCAAGGTTGCCGATAGACACGTTTGTGAACTGGATGATGCCATCCGCTGCTTGTTCAACGGTTTCGGTTGGCGTGCCCAGAGTGCCCATCGGGAAAACGGTCACGGTCACTTCGCCATCGGTTGCCGCTTCGATGCGCGACTTAAATTCCTGAGCATAAGCATCCATGATCGAGCCTGGAATTTCCTCGATTGCGAACTTCCAGTCTTCCGCAAAGGCGCCTGCTGGCATCAGTCCGATCAGGGCTGCAACTGCAATCGCCTTGAGGTGTTGCGCGACGAATTTCATGTGGTCTCCTCCCATGATCAAAACGACATTCCCCAATTGCAATGCCATTTCGATCATGCTGCCGCTGTTTTGCGTACGGATCAAGCCTCTTGGACGGGCTGTGTCGTGGTTCGGGCATCCGGTTCGTGAACCGGGCGCGATTTATGGCTGTTGCAACGGGCTTGAACCGGAATTCGATCTGACCGGCACCCTGCGGGCGATCTCCCCCTACAGCCCGCACAACATGCTGAAATATAACATGTTACCGGCTGTCGGAGGCGCGAAAACGTCACGTTACCTGGGGAATGCGGGCTGAAGTTATACCAGCCTGGAGATATGCCGGCCCGGGTTCATGCGGAACGTCGATGGCACCCTTACGCCTGGAGCCGATATAAGCACCGCGGCGGCGCGTGTAACATGTGGGTCTGGTAATGTACCATCACGCTCATGCGAGCGCCGTCACCGGCCAGGTGCGCCCGCAAGGCCTGCATCATGGCAAGATTTGCAGATTCCGAGCCGAAGTCGGACCTTCCCGGTAGCTGGAAACCGTGATCAGCCGGTCAGTAAGGACTGACCGGCCCGGGAGCCGCTGCCGGCGGCGTAACCGGTGCCGGTGCAGCTTCTGGTGCGGTTTCCGGAACTTCCATTTTTTCCGCAGTGGCAGCTTCAGCTGCTTCATGGCCCCCCGGTTGCATCCTCGCTATGCGATTCGCCAATCTCTGATGCGCCTGCTGCCGGTTCAGCGCTTTCCACCGCCGCCTGCTGTTCCACCTCAGGTAGCGCCGGCGCATCAGGTGAAACCGAGCGCAGATAGACGATCACATTGGCAATATCTGTGGGCTTCTTCAGGCCGCCAAATCCCATTGTCGTTCCCGGCAGCCATTGCCTAGGCGCGGCGAGAAATCCGGCCATGTCCTCATAGGTCCAGCTCTCGCCGGCTTTGGCTTGCAGGGCATCGGAATAGGCAAAACCATCGACCGCACCCTTGGCACGTCCGATAACGCCATGCAGATTGGGGCCGATCTTATTCGCCCCGCCATCGTCGAAAGTGTGGCAGGCAGCGCATTTCCTGGCACTTTTCTGACCCTTTTCGGCATCGCCCACGGCGAGCACAACCGCCAGCGGTTCGCCTTCGTCTTCCGCGGCCTTCTCGCCATGCACGCCGTCTTCTTCGGCGTTTTCGACGACATAGGCCTGCTGCTCAAGCTCATCAGGTGCATAGAGGGTTTCTGCGACAAATCCGAGAGCCATGATAAACAGAAAGGATCCGAGTATCGCTCCGGCGATCTTATTCAACTCGAAGGTTTCCATCGGCGGACACGTTCCAGTGAAGCTGTGATTGCGACAATTGCGAATGCCGGTATGAAGAACCCCGAACACACCGACACCGCAGCCCGGCTCCTCCCCGATTGTCGCGGAAAATACAGCCAACAACCGTCAAAGCGCAACCACAGAAACGCGAGGAAGCGGGGACGAATGATTGCAGGCGAAATTGGACCCTCAATGGTGCTGGTTCCTGCCCGGCGCGCATCGACGCGGCTACCCGACAAACCACTGGCGCTGATTGCCGGCGAGCCGATGATTGTACATGTCTGGCACCGCGCATGTGAGGCCGATTGCGGCCGGGTGATTGTCGCCACCGATGATCACGAGATTGCCGATGCCATTGCCCGCGCTGGCGGAGAGGCGGTGATCACCGCCAGCGATCACGTCAGTGGTTCAGACCGCATTTTCGAAGCGCTTGAAATCGCCGATCCTGCGGGCGAGGCGGAAATCATCATCAATCTGCAAGGTGATCTGCCAAGCCTCGATCCTGCTCTGGTGCGCTGCCTGATTGCGCTGTTGCGCGATGGCGATGGCGATATCGCAACGCTCGCCAGCACCATCGTCGAGGAACGTAAGGCCGATGATCCCAATGTTGTCAAGATTGCCGCGGCACTGGGCGAGGTCGGCTCATCGGCGCGCGCGCATTATTTCTCCCGTGCCCGCATCCCATCGGGTGAAGGTGCGCTCTATCACCATATCGGAATCTATGCCTTTCGCCGCACAGCGCTTGCCCGTTTTGTGTCCCTGCCGCCCTCGGCGCTGGAACAGCGCGAGCGTCTGGAGCAGCTGCGCGCCATTGAAGCTGGCATGACGATTGACGTCGCCCTCGTTGACACAATGCCCCTTGGCGTGGATACGCCTTATGATCTTGAGCGCGCTCGCCAGCTTTTTGCCACCTGTGCGAGTGATAAAAAGGCCTGTTAATGACTGACAACCACAATGCCATCGTGTTCCAGGGCGAGCTTGGTGCCAATTCGCACATTGCCTGCCGCGAGCTGTTCCCCGACATGGCGCCGCTGCCGGCGCAGACCTTTGAAGACGCCTTTTCCGCCGTCGCCGGCGGGGATGCGCGCTATGCCATGATTCCGATCGAAAATTCGCTGGCAGGCCGCGTTGCCGACATACACCATCTGCTGCCGACATCGGGGCTTTATATCGTCGCCGAACATTTCCTGCGCATTCGCCATCAGCTTCTGGTGCTGCCTGGAACGGCCGAAAGCGATATTACCCATGTGACGAGCCATGGCCATGCGCTCGGCCAGTGCCGGGCGATGATCCGCGAACTCGGCATCACACCCATCATCGCCGCTGATACCGCCGGCTCGGCGCGCATGATTTCCGAAGGCAAGGACCACCACATCGCCGCCATTGCCTCTGAACTCGCGGCCGAGACCTACGGGCTGGAGACCATCAGGAGCGATGTCGAGGACGCGGAACACAACACCACCCGCTTCATCGTTCTGGCGAGCGAGCCCGACGATGCCGAGCCCGATGGCGACGACATCATCACCAGCTTCATCTTTCGCGTGCGCAATGTGCCGGCAGCGCTCTACAAGGCCCTTGGCGGCTTTGCCACCAATGGCGTCAACATGACCAAGCTTGAATCCTACATTGTCGACGGCAGCTTTGCCGCCGCCCAGTTCTATGCCGACATTGAAGCCCATCCGAGTGATCCTAATGTGCGCCTAGCGCTGGAGGAACTCCGGTTCTTCTCAAGCGAGCTCAAGATTCTTGGCGCCTACCGGGCAAGTGAGCTGAGAGCCCAGATCGAGGCAGAAATCGGCGATCAGCGCCATGTCGCCAGCCCGCGCACCTGACGGACGGGGCGCATCGGCGCTGAACAATCGGTGTCAACCGGGAAATGGCCCGGGAAATGGTAGTGTGTTCGATTCTGCAAAGCTGCGCAGCAAATGGTGCGCGATGGCGACCGGCTGCGGCGCTCTGAATGGGCCATCACCGGCGAGTGCTGCGCGCGCATCGTCCCGGCTGACCCACATGGCATGCTCGATTTCAACCGGATCGATGGTGATCTCCCGGCTCAGCGCCTCGCCTATACAGCCCACCATCAGCGAGGACGGATAAGGCCAGGGCTGGCTTGAGTGATAGGCGATGCGACCGACCTCGATCTGCGATTCCTCGTAGATCTCGCGCCGCACCGCCTGTTCGATCGTCTCTCCCGGCTCAACAAAGCCGGCAAGGGCTGAATACATGCCCGGCACGACATTCCGACCGCGCGATCAGCGCGTCCTCGCCGTCGATCACCAGCGTGATCACCACCGGATCGGTGCGCGGAAAATGCTGTGCCCCGCACGACCCGCAGTCGCGGCGAAAGCCGCCCATCACCATCTGCGAAGGCTCCCCGCATTTGGAACAGAAGAGATGGCTCTGGTGCCAGGAGAGCATGGAGCGCGCCAGCGCCAGCAGCGAGACTTCCGCCTCCGGCAAAGCGCCGGCAAGCGCGATCCGGCGCAGGTCGCCCTGGCTGGTGCCCTCCGGCGGCCCATCATCACCGAGTGGGGGCGCCATGCGGGCGAATATCGGGCGGTCTGTTGTATCAAGGCCGAGAAACATCTCCTCCGCCCCCGGCGCCAGTTGATCGGCGGCCGGGCGTGTGAACAATGCGCTCGGCCCCGGATTGGGCACCTCGCCATAAAGCGGCTGATCGCCGGCAATCACCACCACATGAGCTTCCGCGCGCGCTGTTGTTCGATCCATGCCGCATCTTCGCGGCGCAGATGAGCGCGGTCGATCTGACCATGGATGAATGCAGGATCGGTTTTGTAGGACATGTGGTGCGACCTGCTGCAATGATCCGGCGATGTCATACCACAAAGCCGCGTCCGCCAATCCACATGGAAGGCTGCATCGAAGGGTTGTGAATCCGGGCCCACGGTCTGATATAGTGCAACTGGGAGGTTGGCGGCGGGCGGGTCCCTCGCCAACCGGGTCAGGTCCGGAAGGAAGCAGCCCTAACGAGATTGACACGGGTTGCCGTTCCAGCCTCCCACCCGCCCTTTTACATAGACCTTGGTGCCAAAGTGAGCGAGCCCGGCGTCGAAGATTCGCTGAAACTTGATGAACCGGGCGAGGCCCTTGAGCCGGCATCGCCGTCCGGCGCCGCCTATCGGGTATTGGCGCGCAAGTACCGTCCGGCGGATTTCAGCGGACTGATCGGTCAGGATGCGATGGTGCGCACGCTGACCAATGCGTTTGCCACCGGCCGCATCGCGCAGGCCTATATGCTGACCGGCGTGCGCGGCGTCGGCAAGACCACCACCGCGCGCATCCTCGCGCGGGCGCTCAATTACGAGGCCGACGGCGTGACCGACCCGACCATCGATATCACAGCGCAGGGCGCACATTGCGCCGCGATCATGGAATCGCGCCACCCCGATGTGTTCGAGATGGATGCCGCCTCCAACACCGGCATTGACGATGTGCGCGAGATCATCGGCTATGCCCAGACACGGCCCGGCATGGCGCGCTACAAGGTGTTCATCATCGACGAAGTGCACATGCTCTCGCGCCAGGCTTTCAACGGTCTTTTAAAGACGTTGGAAGAGCCGCCCGAGCATGTCCGCTTCATCTTCGCCACCACAGAGATACGCAAGGTTCCTGTCACCGTTCTGTCGCGCTGCCAGCGCTTCGATCTGCGCCGTGTCGGCGTTGATCTGCTGATCGACCATTTCGCAGGGATCGCCGAAAAGGAGGGATGCGACGTCGAGCCCGCCGCCTTCGCGCTGATCGCGCGCGCGGCCGAAGGTTCGGTGCGCGATGGCTTGTCGCTGCTCGATCAGGCAATTGCGCTCGGCGCCGGCAAGATCGCCGAGCAAGATGTCCGCGCCATGTTGGGGCTTGCCAACCGCACCAGGGTGATCAATCTGTTCGGCCATGTCATGGGCGGCGGCGTCGCAGCCGCGCTCGATGAGTTCAAGGCGCAATATACCGATGGCGCCGACCCGCATGTGGTGATCACCGATCTTGCCGATTTCGTGCATCTGGTGACCCGGATCAAGGTGTCCGACACAGCGCTCGCCGACCCCTCGCTCGGCGAGACCGAGCACAACAGCGCCAGTGAATTTGCCGAAAAACTGTCACTCGCTGCATTGGCGCGCGCTTGGCAGATGCTGCTCAAGGGCCATCGCGAAGTCGAAAGCGCGCGTAACGGTCTGGCTGCCGCTGAAATGGTGCTGGTGCGGCTTGCCCATGCGTCAAGCCTGCCGCCGCCGGGCGAGATCATCCGCCAGCTGAGCGATGCGCCTGATCAGCCCCGTGATGCGCGTTCCGGTGCTTCCCCGGGCTCTCCATCGTCAGACACGCCGCCGCCATCCGGGGCAGATGACGCCGTGCCGCGCGACCATTCCACAGCGCCGGCCGCAGAACTACCGGCGCCTGAAAATTTCGGCGAGGCGCTGCGCCTTGTCGGCGATCTCGATATTCGCCTTGTTGATCCGCTTGAGCAGTTTGTGCGCCCGGTGGACTTCACGCCCGGCTACATCGAGATCGAACTTGGCGCCGATGCGCCGCCCGATATCGCCAACCGGTTCGCCGCGACCTTGACGCGCGCCACCGGATCTCGCTGGGTGGTCTCGGTCGCCGGTGATGGTGTTACACAAATGCGCGAACAGGCTGCTCCTTCCACCCCACAGACCGATCAGGAGGGTGCGGAGCCGGAACTGGTGCGCAAGGTCAAGAACCGCTTTCCCGATGCCACAATGGTCGGCGTGCGCGATCTGCCGCAGGCAGGCGACAGCGATGGCGGGCAGGGCAGGACCGGTCTTGGTCTGGCCGGCGATGAGCGCAATGATGACAGGCGCCGCAGTGCCTGAGCGCTGCTGGCTGAGGGAAGGAACCGGATGACTGATTTTCTGGGCATGATGAAGCAGGCCAAGCAGCTTCAGGAGAAGATGCAGGCCATGCAGGAGGGCCTTGCCGAAATCGAGGTCGAGGGCTCATCTGGGGGTGGTCTGTTGAGCGTTACGCTGTCCGGCAAGGGTGAGATGGTGAGCGTTCATATCGACCCCTCGATGGTCAAGCCCGATGATGCGCAGATACTCGAGGATCTGCTGGTCGCAGCCCACAATGACGCCAAGTCGAAGCTGGAAGCGATGCTGGCCGAAAAGATGAGCGAATTGACCGGCGGTCTGCCGCTGCCCCCGGGCTTCAACCTCGGCGGTTGAGGTGGCAATGACGGCCCAGGCGGTCGGCCCGGAGATCAAGCGGCTGATTCAGCTCCTCGCCCGGCTGCCGGGGCTTGGACCGCACTCTGCGCGCCGCGCCGCGCTTGCCATGATCAAGCGCCGCGAACAGCTGCTCGAGCCACTGGCGCTGGCGATCAATGAAGCGGTTGAAAGGATCACCCTGTGTGCGCAATGCGGCAATGTCGATGTCACCGATCCGTGCACCATCTGCCGCGATCCGCGCCGCGATCCATCAATTCTGTGCGTCGTCGAGGAGGTTGGCGATCTGTGGGCGCTGGAGCGCGCCGGCGCCATGGCCGGGCGTTATCACGTTCTGGGCGGAGTTCTGAACGCGCTTGACGGGGTGGGCCCGGATGATCTGTCGATCGGGACTTTGATCGAGCGCGCCCGTGCCGGCGAGATGCGCGAGGTGGTGCTTGCGGTCAACGCCACGGTCGACGGCCAGGCCACCGCCCATGTCATCGCCGATCTTCTGGAAGATGCCGGCATCACCGTGACGCGGCTTGCCCATGGTGTGCCGGTGGGCGGCGAGCTTGACTATCTTGATGAGGGAACGCTGGCCCAGGCAATGCGCGCCAGACACCCGGCCTGACTGAAGACGCCCGGCCTGAACACGCCCGGCGCAGGCGCCAAAGGCGCTGATCGAGGCCCCCTCAGGCGACTTTTTGCTTGCGTGACTGTGACGATTGCGAGCCGCGCGACTTGGCCCGGCTTTGCTGGGCCCGGCTTTGCTGGCGCACCCGCGCCGGCTGAAGTCGAGCGCTTCGATCCTGCGCCCGCGATTGTTGATCTTTTCGACCGAAACCACCACCCGGTCGGCAGGCCATCGGCGACAATCGCTTCCATCCTGCCCTGGCCGAAGGCGCCGCGCGCCTGCTTGTTGGCGAGGATTTCCTGCAAGCCCACCACCCTGCTTGAAAGCCCGGCCAGATTGCGCCGGGCGGTGTCGATCACCGCCAGCCGCTCATTCAGCCGGTTGAGATTCTCGCCGGTGCGCATCGCGGTCCCGGTCAGATTCTGCCCCAGCCGTTGGCTCACAATGTCGAGCCGCTCGTCGAGCGAGCGTTTGAGCGCAGACTGGCCGTTGGTTGCAGCTTCCGCCAGCATCCGAACGCGGCCCGTCAACTCGCCATGGGCCTAGGCCCATGAAGCGCAATTGGTCTTCCAGATCGCGGTACGAACACGCCCTGCACCGCTGGCCCGCAATCACCATGATTGTGAGGATCACAAGCAGAAAAACGATCAGACCCGCGCCGCCCGCGGCAGTTTCCAGAATCGTAAAAGGCCTGCTTTCGAATAGGAACAGAGTCTCGTTCATGGACTCGCCCCGACTGATTCGCTTAATCCAGTATAAAGCATCAAGCGAACAGCGCGCAGTTGACCGGCCACCAACCCTCGCTTATTTGACCGATATGGCAGTACGACAGATTTTGACCCTTCCAGAACCGATCCTGCGCCGCGTTGCCGAGCCGGTAACCAGGGTCGATGACGGCGTGCGCGCGCTGTTGGATGACATGCTGGAGACCATGTATGACGCGCCGGGCATTGGGCTGGCGGCGGTTCAGATCGGTGTGGCGCGGCGCATCGTCGTTGCCGACTGCGCCGACAAGGAGGCCGAGCCCGAGCCCCACCGCTTCATCAACCCGGAAATCGTGTGGGTTTCGGAGGACCTGAACGAGCACGAGGAAGGCTGCCTGTCGATCCCCGAATTCTACGAGATGGTCGGGCGACCCGCCGCCTGCCATGTGCGCTATCTGGACGAAACCGGCGCCGAGCGTGAGATGGAATGCGAGGGGCTGCTCGCTACCTGTATCCAGCATGAGGTCGACCATTTGAACGGAATTTTGTTCATCGACCACATCTCGCGCCTGAAGCGCGAGCGCATCACCCGCAAATTCGTCAAGGCGGCCAAAGAACGCGAGCGCGAGATGGGCGCGGCCTGAGAGGCGGCCCATGACCCTTCGTCTTGCATTCATGGGCACGCCGGAATTTGCCGGCCCCACATTGGCCGAACTGGCGCGCGCCGGCCATGAGATCGCCGCGGTCTATACCCAGCCGCCGCGTAAGGCAGGTCGCGGCATGGCCGAGCGGCCCTCCACCGTTCATCAAATTGCCACTGGACTTGGCCTTGAAGTGCGCACACCGGTCTCGCTCAAGGACCCGGCCGAACAGGCGCGCTTTAAAACCCTGGAACTCGATGTCGCCGTGGTCGTCGCCTATGGGCTGATCCTGCCCGGCACGGTGCTGGATGCGCCCGCCGAGGGCTGTTTCAATCTCCACCCCTCGCTGCTGCCGCGCTGGCGCGGCGCCGCACCCATCCAGCGCGCCATCATGGCGGGCGATACCGAGAGCGGAATTATGGTGATGCGCATGGATGCCGAGCTCGATACCGGCCCGGTGTGCCTTGGCGAAAAAGTTGCCATTGGCCCGGATGCGACGGCGGGCGAACTTCACGATCAGTTGGCGCGCCTCGGCGCGGCGCTGATGGCGCGCGCGCTCGGCGATCTTGAGGGCGGTACACTCGATTGCCGCGCGCAGGAACAAGAAGGCGTCACCTATGCGGCCAAGATCGACAAGGCCAAGGCGCGCATTGATTTTGCCAGCCCCGCCAGCGTGGTGCACGATTTGATCAGGGGTCTTAGCCCCTTTCCCGGCGCTTGGTTTGAGGTTCCAGGCGCCAGGGCGCCGATCCGGCTCAAGGTACTGCGTGCGGAATTGGTTGATGGCAAGGGCGAGCCCGGCGCCGTTCTCGGTGATGATCTGACCATTGCTTGCGGCCAGCGCGCCGTGCGCTTGGTACAGGTCCAGCGCGCCGGCAAGGCGCCGGTTTCGGGCGCCGAGTTCCTCCGCGGGCAGCGTCTGTCGCCCGGCACCAGGGTCGGGTGAGGGCGCAAAAAACATCATGCCCCGTTTCAAGCTCACCATCGAATATGACGGCACGCCCTTTGCCGGCTGGCAGGAGCAGGACGGCAGCCCCACGGTGCAGTCACGCCTTGCCGCCGCGATCCAGGGTTTTTCCGGTGAAAGCGTCACTGTGTTCGGCGCCGGGCGCACCGATGCCGGAGTGCATGCCACCGGCCAGGTGGCGCATATCGATCTAGCCCGCGTGTGGCCGGAGGGCACCGTGCGTGATGCCATGAACGATCATTTGCGACCCGACCCGGTGGCGATCGTCGAAGCCGAAGAGGTGCCGGACAGCTTCGATGCACGGCTGTCGGCAATCAGGCGCCATTACCGATACCGCATGGTTAATCGCCGTGCGCCTCTGGCGCTCGACTACAATCGCGCCTGGCGGGTCGGCGTGCCGCTGAATGCCGAACTGATGCACGAGGCGGCGCAGGCACTGCTCGGCCGGAATGATTTCACAACCTTCAGATCGGTCAATTGCCAGGCGACCTCGCCGGTCAAGACGCTGGATGAGATTGCCGTTCACCGCACGGGTGAGGACATCGAACTCACAACCTGCGCGCGTTCCTTCATGCACCGTCAGGTGCGCTCGATCGTCGGCAGCCTCAAGCTGGTGGGTGAGGGTAAATGGCCGGTCGGTGCGATTGCCGAGGCGCTAGCAGTCTGCGACCGCGCCGCCTGTGGCGCCGTCGCGCCGGCCCATGGGCTTTATCTCGCCCGCGTTGACTATGAGCCTGCATTTCCCATATAGCTCCATTGATCGTTGGTTCTGTGATGAGAACCAATGTCTTGAGCGCATTTTGGGGCGCGGCATATGGCGAACCCGGCGGGTGAACCGGTTGACGGGCATGGCCGGCCATGAGCCTGTCGATCCGCGCACCGGCAAGAACGGCCGGCACGCGATGACGGGATTGTTTCACCGATCCGTCTTCGGTCGCCTCGGTGGCCATGAGGGCGTAAACGACGCCGGCCGCCCGGGATGCGATCCCGCGATGCGATGGATTGTCGGCGGGCGCGCCGTAGCCGGGCAGGCCGCGTGCGCCGACCGGATGTGGCGATTGGAGACGGAGTTCCCTGCCGGTGACGAGAACCTCCCCGCACCGGCCGATCTGTCGGGGCAACGGATTGACCGGGTGCACGCGCGGCATCCGCCCAGGTCCATTGTGCTCGACATGGATTCCATGGCGATCAGGCAGGTGCCGCCTGGAATGGGCCCTTCGCCTGCACCTGCTGCCATCTGCTGTTTGTGTTCAACCGGTTCGGCGATCCGGAATGCAGCCGACTTCGTCCCGGCAACGTCCACAGCGCCGACGGCCGGCGCGGCGTTCTGCAACCCGTCGTCGAGCGTTACCGGGACCGGGCCCTGCGCCCCAGGCTGCGCAAGCTTGCTTGTCGGCGATCGCTCTGCCGGACACTATCGGGCAAGCTTGAGCGCAAATGGTCGCCTCAGCAAATCGCGGGCTGGCTGAAGCGCAGGCATCCCGACGATGAGGATGCACGCCTGTCCCATGAGACCATCTATCGAGGCCTGTTCATCCGGACCCGGGCAGACCCGGGGCGTTCTGAAGAAGGAATTGCCGGCCCGTCCGCGCGCAACACGCGCGATCCGCCGCTTCCGGCACGCCGGTCTCAAGCGCGACGGGCTCGGCCGGATCAAAGATGCGGTCTCGATCCGCGAACGTCCGGCCGCCGCACGGGACCGCGCCATCCCCGGCCACCGGGAGGGGGATTCGATTGCCGGCTCTCGCGGCAGTTACATCGCAACGCCGGTCGAGCGTCAGTTCCGTTACGTGCTCCTCGCCAGGGTCCCCGACAAGAACACCGACGGCGTCGTAGCCGCGCTCGTCAGGCAGGTTCAGCACCTGCCGCGTGAACTGTGCGGGTCGCTCACCCGGGACCGGGGCAGGGAACTTGCCGACCCAGGCATCTCACGCTTGCGACCGACCTCGAGGTCTGCTTCTGCGATCCCCACAGTCCCTGGCCCCACAGCCCCCGGCAGCGCGGCATCAACGAGAACACCAACCGGCTGCTGCGACAGTACCTCCCCAAAGGCACTGACCTGTCTATGCACAGCCGGGCCAAACCCGATGCCGTAGCGCGGGAACTCAATGAGCGGCAGAGAAAGACGTTGAACGACCACTCACCTGATGAGAAGTTTGCCGAGTGTGTGGCGGCGATCCGTTGAATCGGCGGCTCAATGGCGGCCGCTGTGGCGATATCGCTTCAGGCGCGCGCGAGTCGCGACTATAGTCATGGGTGTCATGAAAGTAAGAGAACCCAGTTTCACCCTCGGCATTGAGGAAGAATACCTGATTGTTGATCCGGTCAGCGGCGATCTTGTGGCTGAACCGCCACAATCGCTGTTTGATGCGTGTACGGAGCGCATCGGACCGCATGTCACCAACGAATACCTGCAATCACAGATCGAAGTCGGCACAAGTGTATGCACCTCCCTCGCGGAAGCCCGATCCGAACTGGCGGGGCTCAGGCGGACAGTGAGTGAAGTTGCCGGCCGGCATGGGTTGGCACCGATTGCAGCGAGTACCCATCCTTTCGCCTCATGGCATTCTCAGCGCCACACGGCCAAGCAGCGATACGATGATCTGCAGCGCGACCTGCAAGCCGTCGCGGATCGCCTACTGATCTGTGGAATGCATGTTCATGTGGCGATAGAGGATGAGGATCTGCGGGTCGATGTGTTCAATCAGATTTCCTATTTCCTGCCGCATCTTTTGGCGTTGTCGACCTCTTCGCCCTATTGGCAGGGGCTTGATACCGGTCTGAAGTGCTACCGCTTGTCGGTACTTAACGGATTGCCGCGAACCGGTTTGCCGGAACCCTTTTTGAGCTTCGCTGAGTATCAGCGCACCGTCGATGTGCTGACCGGGGCGGGGCTCATGGATGATGCGACAAAAATCTGGTGGGATTTGCGACTTTCGGCGCGCTTTCCGACAATCGAAATGCGAGTGACCGATGTGTGCACTGATTTCGAGGACGCGCTGACCATCGCAGCGCTGTTTCGTTGCATCGCGCGCATGCTCTATCGTTTGCGCACCGCCAATCAACGCTGGCGCAGTTACTCACGGTTCTTGATCAATGAAAATCGCTGGCGTGCCCAGCGCTATGGCGGCGACGAGGGACTGGTTGATTTGGGGCGTGGTGTAATTGTCGATTACCCTGAATTGATGGAAGAGCTTATCGAGCTGACCGCTGAAGATGCCGAATTCTTTGGGTGCGTGGATGAGGTTGATCGCGTTCGTCTGATTGCCGCCCGGGGGACTTCATCTGACCGCCAGAGAAAAGCATTCGAGGCCGCGCGTACTCGGGGAAACGACGTTGACGAAGCTTTACGTGAGGTGGTGAGGTCGCTGGTGGCTGAAACCGCGGCGGGACGTGAAGCAGCGGTGCAAATAGAGTAAAAACACCGTCTGACTGAAACAGAGCGGGCCAATTCCGCAGCTTATGTGATAGCGATCACAGAGATTACAATCTAAATGTAGGCTTGCAGATTTATTCACGCTTGATTCAATAGATTCATGTAGAAATTGTTTCAAGATTGAGATAAAAACCGCTTTTTAGTTGTAGAAAACGATGAGATTCGCCGTTTTTGCCGTATTTATAGCGTCTGTACATAATAAACGTCTTCCCTATTTGATCTGAGAATGGTTCATTGCCTCCGATGAGGAGGTAACGAGATGTATGATTTCTTCTGGTTTTCCGATTATCAGTAGGCTCGGATCGCGCCGCTTCTGCCGACTGATGTGCGCGGCAAGAACCGCGTTGATGATCGTCGTGTGCTGAGCGGGATCATCCATGTGCTGTACTGTGGCGGTCGCCGGGCCGACTGAGCCGATATCTACGGGCCGAAGAAGACGCTCTGCAACCGCTTCGTCCGCCGGGTTCGCCATATGGCCACCGTGAAGACCCCTTGTCTTCTGCCTGGAATCGGGTGACGAGAGCGCCTTTACGGCCGCGATGCGGGTCGGCCCTTTGCCTGGGTTGTGGTTCGGGATCTGGTTTCCTGGGGCCGGGCTATGCCACGGCGCCTTTGCGCTCCCGGAACAGCAGCCGTTTCATGTTGAATGCGATGTTGGCCATGCCGATCCTGGCCCTCGCCCGGTCGATGCCGATGGTGCGGACGAAGAGCCCCATTCGTGTCTTCATCCCGACGAAGGGATGTTCGATCGCGGATCGGACCTTCGACCATGCGGCATTGGCCCTCTCGTGATGCACGGGCATCGGCTTGCCGGGCGGACGGCGGAAATGGACCTTCGGGGTCAGCCCGGCCCGGGCGATTTTCTTATCGTTCTTCTGCGACCGATACGCCGTGTCCGCCCGGACAGTCGAGTCGGTGGCAGTCGAGCCGGTGTTCGCCTGATCCGGAAGCCCGCCCGCTACGTGTCCGTCATGCCGGGCGGCGTCGGTGACGATCCATGTCCGGACGAAGCCGTGGCGCCGGTTGGCATTGATATGGGATTTGCAGCCGAACACCGGCGTGGCGATTGCGCCCATCGCCATGCCGTCCGGGCGCGTCTTCCTGCGCCCTGGCTTGAGCGTCCAACGCGCGTCGCGATCCTTTTGCGCCGGTTTCCGGGGATTGGCCTGCCAATCAGGCGGGATGCCCCCGCCCTTGACGATCTCCTTCCCGGCATCGGTCATGCGCTGGCGCGGGGCCGCCACGATGGTGGCATGATCAGCCCGCCCATGGCGGGATATCCGAGCGAGATATCCGGCGTCCTTAAGATGCGCGTCGAACCGGGCGAAGAGTTTCTCCACCGCGCCGGTCCGCACCAGGGCTTCCCGGAATCGCCGGATGGTCGTCTCGTCCGGCGCCCGCCCGCCTTGCCTGCCATCGGAACGATCAAGCGTCGCATCCAACTCTGGCCGGCAACTCTGGCCGGAAGAGCTCGAAGTCGATAACCCCGGCAGGCCGCTCCAGCGGATCTCCCGCCTTCGATAACGCCGCATACCGCTCATCCGGATCGAACAACCCGCGCTGTGCATCCATCGTACCCTCCGTCGCTGATATCCCCACGGAATCACGCCAACAAGAAAGGCCGGCGCGATGAACGCGCAAAGGTCTTGAAGCCAACGCATCATGCTGTGTCCTGAGCGGGCACGGACATGATGTTCCGGATCGCATCCGGATTGCCTTGCTGGATGTCGTGCTGGATCGGGGCGATGCCCTGTTCAGGCGTCATGCTTCTCCGGTCTTGCAACGCCAGGCATTGGCAGCCCGTGTAAGACAGAACCGCCAACAGCTTTTCGGAGTTCGGCTCACCGGCAACGGTGCGCGTGTCGTCCAGAATTTTCATGCGGGCGCGGACAATGCGCCTGGGTGGCTTGATCGTTTTCATCTTCATGCGACCCGCTCCTGATCAACATGACGATCCGGGCGCATGATCTCTTCTGGCCATGCAAGGTCTTCCGGCCGGTTCTCACCGCACCAGCGGGCAGCACTTTCAATGGTGGAGTGAACGCAGTCCCGCCCATCCATCAACCGCGAAAACACATCGCCGCGACCGAAAATGCGCCGGGAGACGGCCCAACGTGTGACGCCCTGATGGGCCGCCAGGATTTCCGCCAATTCGATGAGAACATTCGCATTCATGTTAACCATCCAGAAATTTTGTCTGGAAACAGGTATCGACGCCGTGAACAGTGAACACCTCATCAAGAATATCCTGGCTGAAAGAGAGACGTCATTTTACATCGTGGAAAATCTTTTTCAGCGACCTGGCATCAATCTCACCTATTCATTTGATGACGACTTGTCGTCTACACCTCAGAAAGTGCCATTGATGGACTTCATCTCCGCTGGCGGTGACGATTTTCCCGATGACACGTCAGTCACCTGTGTGCCGGACAACGGCTCGACCGATGAAGCGGCATTGCCGCCCGGAACCTTCATGCGGATGCGCGGCCATCTCTTTTGTCTTGAGGTGAAGGGCAAATCCATGACGCCGGTCTATGGTGACGGTGACCGGCTTTACATGTGTCGGGATGATCCCGGTCGCGCCAATCTCGAAAACCCGATCGGCCACTATTGTGCGGTGACCCTGGAAAACGTCGATGCCTATATCAAGCGGCTGCGAAGACCGGACAGCGGTGTGCCTGGCGAATGGAACCTTGAAAGCCTGAACCCGGTCTGGCCGGTCATGGCCAATCGGCACCTGAGCGACTGTCTGCCCGTCCGGCATGTGACCTGCCGCATCAATATCTGACCGCCCCACTTCTCTGGCTTGCTGATCTCGTTGCGACATTTGCTTCGCGGCAAAAACCTCTTCAAAATCAACGCTAAACGCCATTTTGTCCGGGTTCAGTTTATCTGGGACGCGGCGTCCCACTTCACCGCTGGCCGCCTGGCACCCAATCCAGCCGTCTTTTTTGCCGATAGCGCCGAAACCCCAATGTTTCCGAGCATTGTTGCGGACATTCGCGACCATGTCCCGCCACTTTCCTCGACGTTTCATGATCGGCGACTGCTTTGAGACGCGGGGATTTGTCCGGAATAGGCGCTTTTTCCGGATTGTTTCCATCATCTTGTAATCATTTAAGAAAAATCCGCTTCGGGTGTCCTCACTGGTTTCCGGAATCATGCCCCCCACCCACACGATGGGATATGCCTGCTACGCCAATATCAAGCCGGACGATCTGAAAGCAATCATCGCCTATCTGCGCAGCTTGCCGGCAAAGCCGGACCCGAACTGAGGTGCCATGCGAAGAGGTTCAATCGGGTTTGCCGTCAGGCCGGGTGCGCTGCCGTCAGGCCCGGTGCGCTGCCGCCAGGGCCGGCGTCTCGGCTGCGGCGGTGGCGCGGTTGATCGCGGCGCCGTGGGCCAGTGCCGCCTGAAGCACATGCGGCGGATCAAGGCGTTCGGGTACCGCAAACAGGCGTGAGTGCGACCGGCGAATGACGCGCGAGGTCAGTGCTGAAATCGGCACTGATGCGGTAAGGCTGATGGCGATCGGCGCAAGCCACAAAGGCATCATGCTCGCCGCCATCGCCGCGCATAACACCAGGCCAATCAACGTCTCGACGATATGAAAACGCACAAGCACGCCAAAGCGCAGCGCCCCAGCCTGCCGCCGTTGCGGGCGCCACCCGGCATCGACGCCGGTCACGGTGCGCAGTAGCGACATGGTGTTCTGCACCATCAGAATTGGCGCGATCACCGCGGACAGCGCAATTTCAGCCAGCGCCGAGCCCAATATCGGGCCCCATCCACCCCAGGAGGACCAAGCCCGGCGGCGGGCAATGACGATGGCGATGCCGGCGAGCTTGGGCACCAGCAGGACCGCGATGGTCATCAACAGCAAGGTCATGGCGCGCTCGGAATCGATCATCGGCCAAGACGGGAAAAACATGTGGGGCTCGGGGAAATAGTCGACCGGCATGGCACCTGCCTGCAGCACCAGCGCGGTGCCCGCGGCAAGGAACAACAGCCACAGGAAGGACGACACATAAGCCATTACACCCTGAAGCAGATGGAAACGGCTGACGGCATGCAGACCAGCGGCGCCGACCACGCCCAGATGCTGCAAATTGCCCTGGCACCAGCGCCGGTCGCGCAACGCATTGTCGACCAAAGTTGGCGGGGTTTCCTCAAAAGAGCCGGTCAGCGCCGGCAGCATCCGCACCCGCCAGCCGGCACGGCGCATAAGCGCTGCCTCGACAAAATCATGGCTCATCACCGAGCCGCCGAATGGCCGCCGGCCCGGCAGTTGCGGCAGGCCGGCGGACGCGGCAAAGGCGCGCGTCCTGATGATCGCATTGTGACCCCAGTAATTGCCTTCGCCGCGCGACCACAGGGCCTGGCCAGCGGCCAGGGGAAGACCGTAGGCGGCGGTGGCGAATTGCTGCATGCGGCCGAACAATGTCTCTGCCTTGATCAGACGCGGAACCGACTGGATCAGTCCGGCGGAGCTGTCGGCAGCCAGTGCATCGGCAAGCGCCACAATGGCGCTGTCGCTCATCAGACTGTCGGCATCGAGAACCACAAAAGCGTCAAATCCGCCGCCCCAGCCACGGCACCAATCGGTGATATTTCCAGCCTTGCGGCCGATATTGTTGGCGCGGTGGCGATAGTGGATCGGGCAGGCTGCGCCGAATTCCATCTGCGCGGCGCGCAAGGCTTCGGCTTCACGCGCCAGAATCACCGGGTCGGTGGAATCCGACAGAGTGAACAGCGAAAAACGGTGACCGGTGGAATGGCCTTCAAGCGCCTTCAACACCGCGACAGCATTGCCGAAGACCAGATTGGGATCCTCGTTGAAGGTCGGCACCAGCAGGGCCACGCCAAGATGCGGTCGGCCGTGCCGCGTCCGACTTGTCGGACATGGCGCAAGACCGGTTGCGATCATCGCCGCACCAGCCAGGGCATTGATCGCCGACAGGGCGATCCAGAAAAAGCTAGCGATGAACGATACCGCCATGACGATCTCAAGCACCGACAATCCGCCCTTGGCCAGAATATCGACCATTTCGCGCCCGAAACCAGCAGTTAGCGCCACAACCACCAGCGCGACGGCGAGGCGAAGCGCAACGGCCGCGCGGTCGGCACTAGGCCTAGGTGCAGTATGGTCACGGAACGGGCGCGCCAAATCCTGAGCCGGCATGGGCAGAGGAAGTTTGCAAGGGGAGGCTTGCGACGCCATCAGCTTGTCCACCGGTAGAGCCAGACTTCACTCAGCGCCCGGCGGTCGGGGCGGCGCAACTGCGCGCGCAGCTCCAACAGATCGGCGCCTTCGGGATCGAAGCTGAACGCCAGACGCAGCCCGCCGGTGTACGGGTGCTTCTGCAGTACTGGCTTGCTGGCAGTGCCCGGGCGCACCCACATATCGACCCTGATGTCATCGGGATCAGGCAGGGGCGCCTCACCGGTTTCAAAATCAATGACAACCCGGCGTCTGGTCTTGCCCTTGGCACCCATCGATGTGTTGATCACCTTGATCAGCCGGCGCGTTGGCTCGGGAGGCTGCCAACACCACAACAGCCGGTATTTGAGATCATAGCGCCCGCCCATCATCATCGATGCGGAAGGGCGCCAATAGGCAACGATATTGTCGTTGATTTCGCGCCGCGTCGGTATTTCGACCAGTTCCACCGATCCCCTGCCCCAGCCATCGGCCGGGATCACCCAAGCGCTTGGGCGCTTTTCATATCGTGCCTCCAGATCAGAAAAGGCGCCAAGTGCACGATTGCGTTGCACGAGGCCGAAACCGCGCGGGTTGTTGTCGAGAAACTGGCTGATCTGAAGCCGGCTCGGATTGGCCAGCGGCCGCCAAATCTGCTCGCCATTGCCGTTGATCACCATCAGCCCCTCGGAATCATGAACCGCTGGGCGGAAATCATCGAAATGGTCGCGATTGGTCTCATCGTAAAGGAACATGCTGGTGAGCGGCGCGATGCCGATGTGGGACAGGTTGCGGCGCGGATAGAGCGTTGCCTCAATGTCCATCACGGTCGCGTTACCCGGGACCACATCAAAGCGGTAGGCGCCGGCGACACTCGGCGAATCGAGCAGCGCGTGGATGCGTACAGAGCGCGCGTCACCGTCCGGGGTCTCGATCCAGAATGCACGAAATACCGGAAACTCCTCACCATCGGGTTCGGCGGTGTCGATTGCCAGACCACGCGCCGACAGTCCGTAGGCCTGCCCCTTGCCGACTCCGCGAAAATAGGAAGCGCCCTGAAACACCGCGAACTCCTCGCGGCGATCGGGGGTGTTAATGGCAGTATGCACGCGAAACCCGGAATAATTGAGGCCGCCGCCATCGGGGAGCTGCGGCACGCGCTTTGCAAACTTGAATGCACCGCGATCGAATTTGAGGCGGCGCTGAAGGCCGCCCTCGACCAGAGAAATCGAAACCCCTTCACGAAAATAAAAGCCGGGCGCGAATAATTGCACCTCGAAGGGGTTTGCGGTGCCGCGCCACAGGGACGCCTCGGGACGGAACTGGATCTGACGATACTGGTCATAGTCGAGCTTGGTCCAGGCGTCGGGGACGCTTGCCAGCGGCACGAAGCTGCGCCGCGCCAGCTTCGCCGCCAACTCGCGGACATAATCCGGCGAGAACGGCTCATCCGAGCCAAACGCAATTTCAAACGGTTCGGCAAGCGAACGTCCAGGCCGCGCCAAGACCGCGGCTGAAACCGCGCTCATCGCCAAAAACGCCCGACGATCCATCAACTCACATGCTCTTTCGCCAAAAGGCCTACAAATCAGGTGGATAGCGCGTGATCATTCCAGCGGAAACATGGTGCCGCCGCAAATCATGTTCAATCCGTGGTGAATGGGACTTGAACATCACGTTTCGGCAAGCCGCTCGGGCGGCGGTTTTCGCCATGGTTCGGACTTGAACCAGCGGACCGAATAAGCAACCGCGATCAACAGCGCAAAGCCGGTGCAATTGGCCGCCGCCATGGTCAGGTAGGACTTGCCGGTAATATCGAGCATGAAGGCCATGAACTGGGCAATCACCAGGCTGACAATGAATACGGCAAGCGATTGCTGACCCACCCGCCGCACGACGGTGACAAACCGGTCCCAGATGCCGGTGCCCTGAAGCCGGCGCCCGGCCTCGCCGGCCGCCGCCCAGGCAAGATAGGCAAGCGCCAGGAAATGGACGTAGCGCAAGATGCCGAAGCTCGACTTGCTGGTCAGCGGCTTGAGCTCGGTGCGCAATTCGCGCAACTCGGAAAACTCCCGCCACAGGCGGAAATAGGCAACCGGCACCGTTACCAGAATGATGACGATTGCCGCGATGACCAACCGGCGATCGATTGGCGGCGGTTTTATCCAACCTCGCACGAAGGCAAAGCCGGTAAAGAACACCAACTGCCAGCCAAAGGGGTTGAAGAACCATTTGCGCTCCGACCACGGCTCGGCCGGCAAGGCCAGAATCTTGAAATTGGCAAGCAGCCAAATCACTGCGATAAAGGCGCTGGCATAGGCGGGGTTCAGCCGTGCCAATGCGACGACAATCGGCAGCAGCGCCAGAATGCACAGATACATAGGCAGGATGTCGAAGTAGTTGGGCACATAGGTGAGCGTCAAAAGCCCGAACAGATTTTCCTGCGGGTTCTTGAAAAACACCACCAGATTGAGGCGGGCAATATAGTTGCGTTCGGTCAGCGCAAGATCGTTGAACACCACCAGCATCGCGGTGATGGCCAGAAACAGGCCGATATGGGCCCAGTAGACCTGCCAGATGCGATAGATCACCCGGCCCGCGCCGATCCACCAGCCATGAAGCTCGAACACGCGGCCAAAGGCGATTGCCGACGCCATGCCGGAACAGAAGACAAAGATCTCGGTGGCGTCGGAAAAGCCGAAACGGGCAGGAATCCACAATGTCCACCAATTTCCCGGCGTGTGGGCGATGAAAATGATGAACATGCCGAGGCCGCGAAAAAAGTCGAGCCGCAAATCGCGCGGCGCGCGCATGACGTCATCGAAAGCGGTTGGCGGCCGCATCGGTTCTTTGGACTGTTTCAACAAGACTGTTTTGCGGCGTTGGTGTGATCGCGGCACAAGGCAAACTTCGCAAAAAGGATTCTAGACCGATGGTTCCCGGTCTGGCAAGCGAGCATGGCCGCATACAACGGTGTGGATCACGCTTGACGTGCCAGCCCCGGTTCGGGGCCGGCGGCTGGTGAGGATGCGTCGGCAGCGGTGCTGCGACTTGCAGAAAAACGGTCTGAGGTACCGCGAAACTGATCGCGATCGGCAATCAGCGCTTCGGCGGTGGAAAAGCGGCCGGCACGGACCGCTGCTTCGATGGTGATGCGCTCAAACACATCGCGTTGGACATGGCTGCCACCGATGGCCTGCAAATGCGGGCGCACCTTCATCAACCCCTGAAGTGCTTGGTCGTTATGGCCCGACCAGAATTCGCGCAGCGCTTCGGCGGCGGGGAATCCAACAGTGCGCGCGACAGTCTCCATCTCGGTCTTGGAGCGTGCTGCATCGGTAGCCAGACGGTTGATCATGGCGCCAGCTTCCGCCTTGCGACCGGTTGCCAGAAGCGCCAGCAGATAGTGCAGATTGGCGAAAATCAGGCTTGCATCATCAACCCGGCGGGCGGCGATCTCAGCCAGTTCTTCCCAGCGTGAGCCGACATCAACGCCCTCGATTTCAAGACGCGCCAGAAGCGAAGTGCCATTGGAAATGTCACGGAAATCGTCGGTGCGCTCGCAGCGTATCTCGGTGTCGTAAAGCTCAAGCACACGGTCGACTTCACCAAGCTCCAAATGATGCAGCGCCAGATGCCACCATAGATGGAAACGGAAATTGTTGGCTCCGTCCCAGGCCGCCCGGTTGTTGGTGATCCATTTGATGCCATCGGCGGCGCGCGCGGTCATGTCGTAAACGTGATCGACGGCGTGGAGTCCCCAGGCATCGTCGGGCGCAAATTCGAGCGCGCGCTTGCCGGCCGCCTCGGCGGCTGTCATGTCGCCGGTCTCCTCAAGCGCGAAGGCGTGGCAGCCAAGGGCGTAGCCGCGTGCCGGGTGATCTTCGCCATAATAGTCGAGCATACTGGCCACCGAACGGCGCATGCCTTCCGGATCACCCATCATGAAGCGGATCGAATGGCCGATCTTGAGCGCCAGTGCATCCCTTGGCCAATCAACCAGAATCCGGTCCATGATGTGGACAGCCTGGCTCGGGCTGCCACCCAGCCACGCGGCCAGCGCATCAAGATAGAGCACTTCGCGCTCGGTGGCCGGGTTAGCGTCAAGCGCCTTGCGGGCATTGTCGAGGTCGTGGCGGGCGATATCGACCAGCTCGCCGCGCGCCAGGATCATGCAGCAAAGGCCGCGCATCGCATGCCCGAGTGCAAATTCCGGCGCCTCCTCGCGCACTGCGGACAAGGCGCATGGCGTGCTCGCGGCGTGGGCAAGAACGCCATGCACAGTTGCATTCCAAGTGGCAACCGCTGCCGGGTTGTGCAGCGTTACAGTCAGTCCGTATTCATCAACATACGCCATTGCGTAAGCTCCATTGCCGGGCAGATTCCCCGTGCAGGCCACCCGCATATAATCGAGATTGATCCCGCTTCCACATCACTTCGCCTCAAGGGAACTTGATCGAGCCGGAGGCATTGATGGGTTAATGAAATTGTCCGAAAAGCGGCATGACCTAAACCCACGTTCCCTAGGTAACGTGACGTTTTCGCTCCTCCGACAGCCGGTAATATGTTCCCGCATTCCCCATATGAACTCTGGTTTTATGGCTCGATGAAGTGTGATAATCTATCTCCATCAATGACTTAGGCATGATGTGGGGCCGGGGTTTGGCCAGGAACGCGACGGGTGAAGCGGAAACCGGCCCTTTGCGGCTGCATTTCGATCGGTCGATCAAGCTGGCATTTTGTGGTTCTTCGATCAGTTCGAACGGTGGATTGCTGCTGCATCGGGAACTGGACGATGCCCTTGACCTGACGGACATGGCTGCGGGTCTGATCTGTGACCCGCGCACAGGGAAGAACGGAGGGCATCTCCTTGCGTGCTTTCTGCGGCCGTCGGTCTTCTCGCGCCTGGCTGGATACGGGGATCGACAACAACCCGACGGGGTTTGCTCCAGCTCTTTGCCTGGTAAGTGAAATTGGCATAGTGCCGTTCCACCCGGTCTGAGCCGGAGTAGATGTGCAATGCGCCGCTCCAGAACCTTGTGGGCTCTGCCCGAAGGCCGGTCTTCCATCCGGTGAATGAGCTTTGGCTTGGACGGATCGGAGACATCAAGAACCATGAGCCCGTTCGACCCATAAAGACCCGGGCCCATCACGTAGCAAATGCCGCCCTTCACGCGTATCTGGAATGCATCTCCCCAACCGTCCAAATCGGAGTGGCCGACCAGACGGACATTCTTGGCCTCTTCTGGCCGCGGCCCAGTGAGGTTGCTGGGATATTCAGTCTCTGGCCTGGTCTTTTCAAAATAAGGTTCGGTCATATTTATGACAGCCACTTCCAAGGCGCACCGTCACTGGACGACACAGTTTTCCGCCTTGATCAACAAAGTTGCACCACCGCCAACGGAAAGGACCAGATCAGGAGCCAGTTTGGCAATCACGGTTCCATCTTCGGTTTCAAAGAAAACGTTCAGATGATCGCCCGTGAAATCGACCCACCCGGAGCTTTCCCCGCCAAACCACCCATGACTAGTCCCTGATGATTTGAATTGCTTCAGCAAACCAGAATCCATCAGGCCGAATCTGTCAATCCATCCAGGATATGCAGGATAACATGTTACCGGCCTGATCGGAGGCGCGAAAACGTAACGTTACTTGGGGAACGTGGATTATATTAGGGGCAGATGCGATTGATTGCGGGTTGGTGCGCCAGCGCAGATGATGTCACATTGGCGTGGCTGCGGGGACGTGGCTACGGGACCAATCTTGGTCATTGAAATGCCGATAGGTTCTTGCGGTGCCGGTAAGACGAAGTCATGGTGCGGGCATAATCGAGGAACGAGGAAATGACCGACATTTCATGCCATGAATGCGAGCGTCATGGAGCTGGTCACCGTTTCAAGTCTCACCTGTTTCGGTCGATGACGCTGGCAGGATTTGTAAGCGCTGCCGTGTTTGCATTTGCCGGCAGCCCGCAGGCGGCCGAGGATCGCAATGGCGAGATTGCCGGTGATCAGGACATCTCGCTGTTCGGCTCCTATCTTGCGGCGCGCCAGGCCAGCAATGACCGAGACCGATCGCAAGCAGCCCGGTTTTTGCACGACGCACTGAAACGCGATCCCGACAACCGCATGCTGCTTGAACGGGCCGTCGTCTACGAGCTTTCATCGGGAAATTTCGATGAGGCGCTGGCGATCGCACCAAAGGCGGTCAAGGCGGTATCCAACAATCTAGGTGCAAATATCCTGCTTGCCTTGCAGGCGATGCAGGAGGGCAACTTTCCCGTCGCCAGGGTGCGACTGCTATCGAATGATTCAGGGCCGATTGCCCGGCTCGCATCGGGGCTTCTGGAAATGTGGGTGCATCAGGCATCCGGTGATCTGGAAGCTGCCAGGGCAGGTATCGCAGAACTCGAGGAAGGCTCCAGTTTCGGCACTTTCAGAACCTATCACGCGGCATTGCTCGCTGATTTGCAGGGCCGCGGCGAGGATGCTGAAAAGTTCTATGCCAAGGCATTCGAAGCGGCCACGGATTTGCGCACGGTCGATGCTTATGGCCGGTTCCTGGAGCGTCATGGCAAACAGGAAAAAGCGCTGGCGATCTACGATGAGTTTCTGACCGATGCGCCAAATCATCCGATCATTGCCGCAAGCGTCAAACGTGTGCGCAGAGGCGAATTCACCGGCCCGTTGGTCGGCGATGCGTTCGAGGGCGCGGCGGAAACACTCTATGCAATGGGCTCGGCGCTCACCCAGGATGGCGGCGGCGATCTGGCGCTGATCTATCTCAATCTTGCACTGTTTGCCCGTCCGGATTTCGATATGGCGAATTTCCTGATTGCCGATATTCATGATCGCCAAAATCGATATGAAGAGGCGATTGACGCCTATTCGGCCATTCCGTCAACGTCACCGCTGAAGCGTGAGGCGGAAATTCAGGCGGCACTCAACCTCGATTCACTGGAACGGGCGGATGAAGCGAAAGTGCGCCTTGACGGGCTGATCAACATCGATCCGGGCGACCGCGCTGCATTGATCTCGGCAGGCGATCTGATGCGTGCCGGCGAACAGTTTGCCGAGGCAATTCCTTATTATGACAAGGCGATAGAGCAGATTGTCGACCCCGGCCAGGACGACTGGCGGCTGTTTTATTTCCGCGGCATTTGCTACGAGCGCACCGATGCCTGGCAGCTCGCTGAAAACGATTTCAAGAAAGCGCTGGAGCTCGAGCCGGAACAACCGCTGGTACTCAACTATCTCGGTTATTCCTGGATCGATATCGGCATCAATCTTGATGAAGCGCTGGACATGGTCAAGCGGGCGGTCGGGCAGCGCCCCGATGATGGTTACATCGTCGACAGTCTGGGCTGGGCCTATTACCGGCTTGGCGACTTCAAGCGGGCGGTCGAAGAGCTTGAGCGCGCAGTCGAATTACGCCCTGACGACTCGGTCATCAATGAACATCTGGGGGATGCGTACTGGCGGGTTGGCCGGCTGGTCGAGGCCCGGTTCCAGTGGGATCACGCCCTGGCCATGGAGCCTGAGGAAGCCGACATCGAAAAAATCGAAGTCAAGCTGGCGCGTGGCCTTGATGCGGTGGAGAAAAATGAGCGGGTGGTGGCCGAAACCACACCGAGTGGTGAGGTGCAGGTGGAAGTCTCGCCGATGGTAACGCCAGAGCCTGCCGAGGTGACCGAGCCTGAAGCAGACGTCGCTGCGGTGGCAGGTCCGGAACAGCAGGAGCCAAAGACCCACAAGGTCGAGACCGGCGATACGCTTTGGGGGCTGGCAGTGCGGTATCTTGGGGCAGGCGCGCTCTATGAGATGCTGTTTGAGGCAAATCGCGACAAGGTCGGCGACGCCAACACTATTTACCCAGGCGACGAACTGGTCATTCCCGACGCCAACTAAGCGCGATTTGCCGGAATATTAGAGCGTGGGCTCACAAATTGCCCGAGGCGATGTTCTGATCGAGCCGGCATTGGCGAAAGTCAATCTGAGCTTGCATGTGATCGCGCGCCGCACCGATGGCTATCGCCTGATTGAGAGCCTGATTTGCTTTGCTGATCTGGGCGAACGGCTGACGGCGCGAATTGGCGAACGGGTTCAGCTGGATTTGAGCGGCCCGATGCACGGCGAGATCGCGGACGGCGAAAATCTGGTACTCGCGGCCGATGCCGCTTTTCGCAAAGCCTTCCCGCACGCACCGCCTGTCGCCTATCATCTTGAAAAGCACATTCCGGTTGCCGCCGGGCTTGGCGGCGGCTCGGCCGATGCGGCGGCGGCGTTGCGATTGCTGGCAAGATTGAGCGGTATTTCGACCGATCACCCTCAGATTGCGTGCATGGCGCTGGAACTCGGTGCGGATGTTCCGGTGTGCCTTTGCTCCCAGCCGGCCCTTGTCGGGGGCATTGGCGAGGAGGTGCGCATTGTCGATGCGATGCCGGACATTGCGCTGGTGCTGGTCAATCCACGCATTGCGGTCTCAACCGCTGAGGTGTTCGGGGCGCTCGGACTTGCGCCTGGTGAGCTGCTGGCGCGCGCCGCAACAGGCGCCGCGCCATTTGCAGCGGCCCAGTTCGAGCAGGCCTTGATTGAGGCGAGCAACGATCTGCAAGCGCCGGCATGTGCCATAGTGCCGGAGATTGATGCGGTGATTGACCGGATCGCTGGTGCGCCGGGCTGTATCGCGGCGCGCATGTCGGGAAGTGGCGCGACGTGCTTTGGCGTGTTTGCAGATGACGCGGCAGCCGGTCAGGCGGCACGGGATATCGCCGCCGCACAGCCCGGCTGGTGGGTCAGACCGGCGCGCACAGGCGGAGCGGTACCAGCAGATTTAGTGTGAGCGGTTGATGGCAAAGGATACCGCGTCGGCGAGCGCGGATCTGATCGGCGAATCGGGAAAGATCCCCAAAGCATCGACCGCGATGGCGCCATAATGGCGGGCGCGCTCGAAAGTGTCGTCGATCGCCTGGTGACGGGCCACCATTTCGATCGCATTATCGAGATCGTTGTCGCCGCGCTCACTGCGCTCCAGCGTGCGTTCCAGAAAAGCGCGGTCTTCGGCATTGCCGCGCCGGTAGGTCAGAACAATTGGCAGGGTGATCTTGCCTTCGCGGAAATCATCTCCCACCGATTTGCCGAGTTCTGCCTGATCGCCGGAATAATCAAGCGCATCGTCGGTGAGCTGGAAGGCGAGGCCGAGATTCTTGCCAAATGAGCGAAGGGCCGCAAGCTCTTCACGCGGGCGATCGGCAATGACGCCGCCGACTTCGGCGGCGGCGGAAAAAAGCGCTGCTGTCTTGGCCGCGATGACCGACAGATATTCGTCCTCGGTGGTGGTCAGGCGCCGTGCGGTGGTAAGCTGCATCACTTCGCCTTCGGCGATCACCGCGGCGGTATCTGACAGGATCCTCAGGGCATCCAGCGAGCTGGCCTCGACCATCATCTTGAAGGCCTGTCCGAGCAGAAAATCGCCGACCAGAACGCTTGCTTCATTGCCCCACAACATGCGTGCCGCGATCTTGCCGCGGCGCAAGTCGCTTTCATCGACCACATCATCATGGAGCAGGGTTGCCGTGTGCATGAACTCAACGCTTGCCGCCAGCGTCACATGCTTTGCCGCTCGATGTCCGCACATGCGCCCGGTGGCGACCGTCAGCATTGGCCTTATGCGCTTGCCGCCGGAGTTGATGAGGTGCTGGGAGAGTTCCGGAATCATTTCGACGTCCGAGCATGTGCGCTCAATGATCAACGCATTGACCTTGTCCATGTCATCGGCGGTCAGCTCGGCCATCTGCTCAACGCCGGCACTGGCGCTGGTTGCCTGATCAAGTGGAACGACAAGCCCCATATTGAGGTTCCTTTCTCGCAACTGTGCGCCGTGTCAGGATAGGTGGCGGCTGTTTGGCCGGTCAAGGTCGCGGTCCCGCTGGTATCTCACTCAAGGTCACGATGGCAGGGTTTTGAAAACGCTTATCAAATCCAATGACATTGTGCTGATCGGTTTTGTCAGGTCATTGCTGAACGATGCCGGCATCGGGCATGTGCTGCTTGATACGAATATGAGCGTGATGGAAGGCTCGATTGGAATCCTGCCGCAACGCATCATGATCGGCGAAGACGATCTCAAAGATGCACACGAACTTTTGCGCGAGGCTGGACTGGCTCATGAACACAGCTGAAACGTGCGGCCAGATGCCGGAGCTGACAATGGACAGGCTTTTGGGCCAGCGGATCACCATCGTGCAGCCGGCGCGGGGGTTTCGGGCGGGCTCTGATTCGCTGCTGCTGGCAGCCTCTGTCCCGGCACGGTTCGGCGAGCGCGTGCTTGAGGCCGGTATCGGGCCCGGCGGCGCGGCAATGGCGTTGCTTGCCAGAGTTGAGGGGGTGCGGCTGAGCGGCATTGAAAGCGAGGCCGAACACGCCGAACTGGCGGTTCGCAATGCGCGCGAGAACGGATTTGCGGACAGGTGCGAAGTGATCAATTGCACCATCGCCGAGGCGACCGCCGAGGGCTTGCGATCGCGCGGTGTTGAGGCTAGGTTCGATCATGCCATGGCCAATCCGCCGTTTTTTGAGAAGGGCCGGGTGAGGGCGTCCGATAATGCTTCGCGCCGGGCGGGCAATATGGGGGAGGCGGGGCAGCTTGGCACCTGGGTCGCGCGTCTGGCTGATGCCACAAAAGGCGGCGGCACCGTGACGATGATCCACCGGGCAGGGGCGCTGGGCGAGGTTGTTGCAGCCTTCGTGCGCCATGTTAGCGGCCCGGACATTTTGCCCGTTGCCGCCCATCACGGTGAGGATGCGACACGGGCAATTGTTCAGGCGCGTAAGGGCTCGCGCGCCGGGCCGCGACTGATGGCGCCGCTGGTGATGCATAGCGCCGATGGCTCCTATACAGATGAGGCCGAAGACGTGCTGCGCCATGGGGCAGCGCTTGATTTCAGATCGTCACCGGTTTCTATTACTGCTGCCATGAGCCAGGAAAAATGACCGATCAAACCGACATTGCGGCCAACGACAATTCCGCAAAGCCTGCCGGCTGGCGGCGATTGCTGCCGCCGCCATGGCGAAATCCGGCGCCGGTGGTCGGGGTGTTGCGCTTTTCCGGGGTCATCGGGGCAGTGACGCCCCTGCGGCAGGGCCTGTCGTTTTCCTCCACGGCCACGGCAATTGAGCGGGCGTTTTCGCTCAGGCACCTCAAGGCGGTGGCGATCATCATCAACTCGCCCGGCGGCTCGCCGGTGCAATCGACGCTGATCCATGGCCGCATCAGGGCGCTGGCGGCGGAAAAGAAGGTTCCGGTGGTGACATTCTGCGAGGATGTGGCGGCATCGGGCGGCTATCTGCTGGCTCTGGCGGGGGATGAAATATTCGCCGATGCAAGCTCGATCGTCGGCTCGATCGGGGTCGTCAGTGCGGGTTTCGGGCTGGATCAGGCGATCGCCCGGCTCGGCATTGATCGGCGGGTGCACACCTCCGGCGAGCGCAAGATGATCCTCGATCCGTTTCAGCCCGAAAAGGCCGAGGACGTCGACAAGTTGAAGGCGCTGCAACTTGAAATTCACGAGAACTTCAAGACTCTGGTGCGCGAGCGCCGCGGTGCGGCAATCGAGGACCGCGAGGCGGACCTTTTTACCGGCGAGTTCTGGACCGGCACGCGGGCAGCTGAACTGGGTCTCATCGACGGCACTGGAGATCTTCGCGCGGTGATGCGCGCGCGTTTTGGCAAGCGGGTCAGGCTTTCGGTGGTGCAGATGTCGCACGGCTGGCGCTGGCAGCGGTCGGGAGCGGCGAGCGCGGGGCTCGAACATCTGGGCGCAAGTCTGGCCGACGGTGCGATTTCGGCGCTGGAAGAGCGCGCCCTGTGGCAGCGTTTCGGGCTATAGACACCGATGGTGCGCGGGCCGTGTTCACCGATTTCCGTTGCAGTGAAAACTTGATAGTGTCCCGTGCCGATTGCATCACCGATTGCTTCCAAGGTTGTCCGAGCCGACATGCCACAGACTGAAACCGCATCTCACCTCGACCCCAGCCATTCCTTTCAGGGGCTGATCCTGACCTTGCAGTCCTATTGGGCAGGGCAGGGTTGCGTGATCCTTCAGCCCTACGACATGGAAGTCGGCGCTGGCACATTCCATCCCGCCACCACGCTGCGCTCGCTCGGGCCCGACCCGTGGCGCGCTGCCTATGTTCAGCCCTCGCGGCGGCCGACCGATGGCCGCTATGGCGAGAACCCCAACCGGCTGCAGCACTATTATCAGTTCCAGGTGATCCTCAAACCATCGCCGCCGGATTTGCAGGAACTGTATCTCAAGTCGCTGACCGTGATCGGCATCGACTCCTCGCTGCACGATATCCGCTTTGTCGAGGACGACTGGGAAAGCCCGACGCTGGGCGCCTGGGGGCTTGGCTGGGAGGTGTGGTGCGACGGCATGGAAGTGTCGCAATTCACCTATTTCCAGCAGGTCGGCGGCTATGACTGCAGCCCGGTTTCTGGCGAGCTGACCTATGGGCTTGAGCGGCTGGCGATGTATGTGCAGGGCGTCGACAATGTATACGACCTCAATTTCAACGGGCGCGATGGGGCGGAGCGCATCTCCTATGGCGACGTGTTCCTGCAGGCCGAGCGCGAGTTCTCGCGTTACAATTTCGAGGAAGCGGACACAGACGCGCTGTTCCAGCATTTCAAGGATGCGGAAGCTGAATGCACCCGTCTGGGCGAGGCAGGGCTTGCGCTTCCCGCTTATGACCAGTGCATCAAGGCATCACACCTGTTCAATCTACTGGATGCGCGCGGCGTCATATCGGTGACCGAACGTCAGGCGTTCATAGGCCGGGTGCGAGCACTTTCACGCCTGTGCGCGGGCGCCTGGATCGCCAGAGGCGAGGGCGCGGCGGCACCGGCAACACAAAATGAGGAGGCAAGTGCGTGAACGATCCTGTTGTGGCGGCCAAGGAGCCGGTCGCGGTCGAGGTGGTTGAGGGCGAGAGTTATTGGTGGTGTGCCTGCGGGCGGTCAAAGAACCAGCCATACTGCGACGGCAGCCATGAGGGCACCGGCTTTGAGCCGGTGGAATATGTCGCACCGCGCTCGCGCCGCCTGTTGCTGTGCCAATGCAAGCGCACGTCGCGGCCGCCGATCTGCGACGGCAGCCACGACGCGCTGTAGCGTTTGGCGGTTTGCCCGCCGTACGATTACTGGAAAATCAGGTTCGTGAATCGATCCGTTCGAGGAAATCGGGCACCGGCGGGCCTTCGGTCAGATCGCCGAGGCTGGCGCGGAAATTCTTGAAATGCGGCTCTTCGCGATGGGCCTCGATATCGGCCTGGGTCTTCCAGATCTCGAAGAAGTGGAATGTACCGTTCTTGGTGCTGCGATAAAGGTCGTACATGACGCAGCCCGATTCGGCACGTGACGGTGCGCACATGCCGCGCAGCAGGGTTTCAAGCTCTGTTTCCTTGCCAGCTTGCGGTGTCAATGTGGCGTAGATGATGACGTTTTCGTCCGCCATTCGATGTCTCCCTGAATATATTTATCGGCATTGGCCGGCACACCGCATGTGAGCGGCATGGGCGTGGCCCAACTGTCTGCGGCAAGAGGCGCATGTGTCAACATGGGCGCGCGCGGCTGATATGGTGCGACGGGAAAAGGGCAAGCACGCGCGGAACCTGCCAGCGCGCGGACAGGGAGAATGCAGTGACCGGATGCCAGCTTTTCTTCGGCGGCGATATCGGACCGTTCCGGGCGGACGGTCACGGCATGTTCGGCGATCTTACCCTGACGATCGCTGGTGCCGATCTGGCGCTCGCCAATCTTGAATTCGCGCTGTCCGATGCAAGCGAACCGACCCGTGGCAAGATCTATCCGCACAAGGCGCCGCCCGGTGCGGTTTCCGGTTTGATCGAGGCCGGGTTCGATGCGCTCAATCTCGCCAACAACCATATGCTCGACTACCGCGTCGAAGCCCTTTACGACACCATGACGCAACTGGACGAGGCGGGGATTGCACGCTTTGGCGCCGGGCGCGATCTCACAGAGGCGGCAAGACCGGCAATCCTTGAGCGCTGCGGGCTGAGGATCGGCATTCTGGGCTACACCTCGACGCTGCCGACCGGGTTTGCCGCCAGCGATGATCAGCCTGGCGTCAATCCGCTGCGAGCGCTCACCTCCTATCGCCAGTTCAGGAATCCGGACGAATATCCGGGCACCGCACCCCTGCTGGAAACCCGCCCGGTGGCTGAGGATCTGGCGCGCATGGTAGCCGATATCGGCCTGCTCAAGGCCGAAACGGATCTGGTGCTGGTCTATCAGCACTGGGGCGAGTCGATGAACGAGAATGTGCACGACTTCCAGCGCGTGATCGGCCATGCGGCAATCGATGCCGGGGCCGCGGGTGTGTTTGGCGGTCATCAGCATGTGATTTCCGCGATCGAGTTTTATAAAGGCGCGCCGATCATCCATGGCATGGGCAATCTGGTGTTCGATTTCGTGGCGCCGTTCTTTACCGAGGCGACAAAGCGCACCATCACGTTCGGCGCGCAGATGACACGCAACGGCCTTGAGGATTGCCACCTCATCTGCTGCCGCACCGGGGTTGACGCTCCGGTGGCAATACTTCACCCAAGCAAGGGCGAGGGGGCCGGGATTGCCGAAACGCTGAAACGCCTCAGTGAACCTCTGGGCACTGATGTTTCAGCGGACGGCGACAGGGTCAGGATCAAGCCCTCCGGTGAAGCGCGGCGCGAAACCAGGGAGAAATTCGATGAGGGTCAAAGCAATCCGCATTCATGAGAATGGCAGCCCGTCGGTGATGAAATGGGAGACGGTCGAGCTCGGCGATCCCGGGCGCGGCGAAATCCTGGTGCGCCACACCGCGGTCGGCTTCAACATGATCGACACCTATTTACGCAGCGGGCTTTATCCCTCGCCGGAAAAACCCTGCGGTCTTGGCGGCGAGGCAGCCGGCGTGGTCGAGGCGGTGGGCAAGGGCGTCAAGGGCCTCAAGGCAGGAGACCGGGTTTGCTATGCCTTCGGCACGCCGCCCGGTGCTTACGCCGAAGCGCGCATATTGTCGCCCGACTGGGTGCTCAAGATGCCGGAGTGGATGGACGACAAGACCGGGGCTGCGATCCTCACCAAGGGGCGCACGGTTGAGTATTTGTTCAACCGCACGGCAAAGCTCAAAAAAGGCCAGACCATACTGTTTCATGCCGCCGCTGGCGGCGTTGGCCTGTTTGCCGGCCAGTGGGCACGCGCGATCGGCGTCAAGGCGATTGGCGTGGTCAGCACCGCGGACAAGGCCAAGATTGCCAAGCGCAATGGCTACTCCCAGGTGATCATTTCCAAGAAGCAGGACATTGCCGCCGAAGCGATGCGCATTACCAAAAAAGAGGGTGTTGATATGGTCTATGATTCGGTTGGCAAGGACACCTGGGCGGCATCGCTCGACAGTGTGAAGCGCCTCGGCCTGGTGGTCAGCTTCGGCAGCGCCTCGGGCAATCCGGCGCTGTTTGATGTCGCCGCCGATGGTCTCAAGAAATCCGCCTTCATTCACCGCGCCACCATGGTCAATTACATGACCAGCCCCGATATCGCGGCCACCAGTGCGCGCAAGGTGTTCGCCATGGTCAAGTCAGGCGCGCTCAAGCCGCGCATCAATGCCACCTATCAGCTCAAGCAGGCCGCCAAGGTGCACTGCGATGCCGAAGCCAGACGCACCAGCGGCCAGATCGTGATGTTGCCGTGAGGAAAGACGCATGACACTCGGTATTGCAGTTCTGGGCACCGGTAGGATCGCCGGCAACGCCTTTGTTCCGGCTGTGGCCAGGACCGATGGCGCGGAGATGGTGGCGGTGCCGAGCCGCGATCAGGCGCGCGGCGAGGTGTTCGCCGCCGAGCACGGCATTGCCAGCGCCTATTCAGATCCTGTTCAATTGCTGGACGACAAAAGCGTCGATGCGGTGATTATCGCAAGTCCCGATGCCTGCATGAAGCCCAGGTGATCGCGGCGGCCGAGGCGGGAAAGCACATACTGTCTGTCTGTGCGAAAAGCCGATGGCGATGACCCGTGCCGGGTGTGAGCGCATGGGCGAGGCCGTGCGCAAGGCCGGCGTCAGCTTCATGATGGGCTGCACCAACCGCTTCAATAGCGGCATCGGCAAGATGAAGGAGCTGAGTGACCGCAAATTTGCTGGTCCGATCAATGGCTGCGAACAGCTACAGCCTGCCCTCGGCGGTCTGGACCTCGGCGATGTCCATATGAAAGCCCCCGATTGGATAGCTCTTGAAACGCTGCCGCTTTGGTGTGTCCCCTTCGACGTCAGGCAAGCGCGATAGGCCATGCCGTTGCAGGCACCGATGCAGGGCCGACCGTGTCAGGCGCGGGATTGACGGCTGAAGGGCATGGAGGCAGTCATCCAGCGGAAGCAACGTGTCGCCGGAAGGCAACGATCATCGCCTCCTCGGCTTCACTGAGAACGGCTGAGCGCGGTTCCTTCGGGCCTGTCTTGCGATCCTCAACCGTCTGCCGTTTCCGCCACCTGGCAATCGTCTTGGGGTTGACACCCGGTTCCCGGCTCAAGTTCCGCGATCGAAGCTTGCGATCGCTGTATTGCTGCTCTGACAGCGTGCGTGGTCGTGGCGCTCACGTGACGAACCTGTCGCATAATGCTTTTTTCCATTCCAACGAAAGCATCACACCATCAAACCGCGGGATCAAATACCTAGGCAGACGCAAGCCAGAAGCGCTCTACAAACAACAATCTACCCGCGTTCACGCAACAGCCTTGCCTTGTCGCGCTGCCAGTCGCGCTTTTTTTCTGTCTCGCGCTTGTCATGAAGCTTCTTGCCCTTGCCCAGCGCCAGTTCAAGCTTGGCCATGCCGCGATCGTTGAAATAGAGCTTGAGCGGCACCAGCGTCATACCGTCGGCATGAATGGCGCGGGCAAGCCGGTCGATCTCGCGCCGGTGGAGCAGAAGCTTTCTTGGCCGGCGCGGATGATGGTTCTGCCGGTTGGCGGCGTCGTACTCTGGAAAATGTGCATTGATCAGATAAAGCTCGCCGCGCTCTTCTGAGGCGTATGACTCACCAAGGCTCGCCTTGCCGGTGCGCAGCGCCTTGACCTCGGAGCCGGTCAGCTGAATGCCGGCCTCGATGGTCGAGGCGATCTCGTAATTGAACCGCGCCTTGCGGTTGTCGGCGATGATGCGGCGCTTGCCGTCGGCGCGCCGCTGCGGCGAAGCCATGGCATTATCCGTTGATCAGGCCGGCGCGGACCATGGCCGCGCGGACGAGTTGGCGCGTCTTTTCGCCTACTTTGACCAGCGGCAGGCGCACATCCTCGGCCATGCGGCCAAGCACGCTGGCTGCATATTTCACCGGTGCCGGGCTGGTTTCGACAAACAGCGCGTCATGAAGCGGCATCAGCCGATCCTGGAGCGTCAGCGCCTTGCTGTAATCGCCTGCAAGGCAGGCACTCTGGAACTCCGCGCACAGGGCCGGTGCAACGTTGGAGGTTACCGAAATGCAGCCGCGCCCACCGTGAGCCATGAGGGCCAGCGCAGTTGCGTCCTCTCCTGAAAGCTGGATGAAGTCCTCGCCAATTGCCAGGCGCTGGCGGCTGGTGCGCACGATATCCGACGTCGCGTCCTTGACACCGACAATATTCTTCAGCCTGGCAAGCCGGGCCATGGTCTCAACCGACATATCGACGACGCTGCGACCTGGGATATTGTAGATCAGGATCGGCAGATCTGCGCAGTCGTTCAGCGCCTCGTAGTGCGCATATAGACCGTACTGGGTGGGCTTGTTGTAATAGGGCGTGACCACCAAAGCGCCATCGGCGCCAACCTTCTGGGCGAATTGCATGAACTCAATCGCCTCGAGGGTGTTATTCGAACCGGCGCCTGCAATGACAGGCACCCGCCCGGCAGTTACCTCGACACAAAGCTCCACAACACGTTTGTGTTCGTCATGGGTAAGCGTCGGCGATTCTCCGGTGGTACCAACAGGAACCAGCCCGTTGGTACCCTCCTCAATCTGCCAATTGACGAAGTCCTGAAAACCCTGTTCGTCGATCCCGCCATTCTTGAATGGCGTGACCAGAGCTGTGATCGAGCCCTGAAACATTGCTAAGCCTCATTTACAGCACGTTTACCGTCGATAGGCGGACACTATGCCGATGACGACTCAGGAGCAAGGAATGCGGTCGCGTATCCGCCTCATTTGCTCTACCTTGGCATGGTTGATTGTGGCTCGGGGAATCATGCAACAAAGAGCGGTGATGATTCAACACCGAAATTTCTGCCTCTCGCACGCGTATGGGCGGCGCAGCGGGCATGTGTTTGGTGCCCTGTTCGCCTTCGTGTTCGCGCTCTCGTCAATGGCGCTCATTTCGGTCGCTCGAGCAGAGCCACCGCAAGCGCCAAGATCAAAACCGGTGCCGACCATAACCGGAGTTGTGTCAGCCAGCGCGGCGGGTGAGACCGATCCGATTGCCGAAATTCTCCAGAACATGGAAGACGCGCCGGTGGCGACCGGCGGTATCACGCCATCAAAGCGCGCCTCTGGGCCACTGCCCAAGCCGCGCAAGGCATCACCGGTATCATTTCTGACCCACACCGATCATGCCGCCTTCAAATCCAGCCTGAGGGCGGCGCTTGGCAATGATTTCACGCGCGCCCGCGCCGGCATGGAAAAAGTTTCTCACAAGACGGCAAAGACGCTGATCGACTGGATCTATATGCGCTCGCCGAAAGGGGCGTCCAATCCAGATGAAATTGCTGCCTTCATGCGCGCCAATCCGGATTGGCCGGAACCGGAGGTGCTGCGCTCCAGGGTCGAGACGCTGATGTTTTCCCGCCCGCGCAGCGCACGCGACACAATCGCCTATTTCAATTCATTTGCACCATTGTCTGGCCCTGGCCTGGCAGCCCTTGTCAGCGCTCATCTGGAACTCGGCAATCATTCCAAGGCCAAGGAACTTGTCGCCAAGGCATGGCGTGGGGACAAAATCAACGCCGAGCTTGAACGTGCGATTTTCAAGCGTTGCGATTGCGTGACCAAGGCGCTGGACAAAGAGCGGCTCGACCGCATGGCCTATCGCCGCTCATCCTCGGCGATGCTGCGCGCGGCAAAACGTCTCGACAAAGCGCATGTCCAGCTGGCCCAGGCACATATTGCAGTGGCCAAACGATCTCGCGCAGCGTCCAAGCAGTACAGCAAGGTTTCCGCGTCGCTGAAGGCCGATACCGCACTTCAACTCAGCCGGGCAACGTGGCTGCGCCGTGCCGACAAGGATGCCGAAGCGCGCAAGCTTGTTCTGGCAGCACCGCGTGGCCAGGAGGCTATCCTCGACCCAAAGGCGTGGTGGACCGAGCGGCGGCTCCTTGCCCGGCGGGCGCTCGAGGACGAAGCGCTGGTGCGCGACAGCTACAAACTTGCTGCCGGCCACTCGCTGAGTGGCGGCAGGTCATACGCCGATGCCGAATTCCTGGCTGGTTGGATTGCTCTCAGGCGCATGGGCGATGCTGCGCTGGCAAAGCGGCATTTTGCAAAACTTCGCAGAGCAGTGGGCCGGCCAATCAGTGTTGCCAGAGCCGAGTACTGGCTTGCGCGCGCTGAAGACAAACTCGGAAACACTGAATCAGCACAGAAACACCGCGTTGCCGCATCGCGTCATGGCATCACCTTTTACGGCCAACTCGCGCGTAACGAGATCCATGGCGCAAAATCGGTGCTTGACCTGCCGGACATCAGCGAAGAGGTCCGTTTTGCATCAGCCAGGATCGAGGATCAGCCACTGATGCGCGCAGCGCGCCTTTTGAGCACGGCAGGTGAGCGGTGGCTGGCGGCAAAATTCCTTTTGCGGCTGGCACGCAACACCAGCGAGCCCGGCGCCCTCGACCGGATCGGCAATTTCGCCAATCTGCTGGCTCTGCCACAAGTTGGTGTTTGGGTTGGCAGGATCGGCGTTTATGGCGACGCGCCGGTGCATGACGTGGCCTATCCGATTTCGGACTATCCCGCACTCTCGCCGGCACCGGATGTGGAATTGGCTCTTCTGCTGGCCCTGACACGACAGGAAAGTGAGTTCGCCTGGCAGGCGTTGAGCCGTGCCGGCGCGCGCGGGCTGATGCAGATCATGCCGGCGACCGGCAAGATGCTGGCGCGCCAGGCTGGCGTGCCCTACTCGCTGAAGCGGCTTGGCGAGGATCCGTATTACAATGCGAACCTTGGCGCCTCGTTTCTCGCTGATCTGGTGCAGCGTTTCGATGGCTCCTATGTGCTGGCGATTGCATCTTACAACGCAGGGCCGGGCCGGGTTGGTGAATGGATCGAGCGCTTCGGCGACCCGCGGTCAGATGACGTCGATGTTGTCGATTGGATTGAGACCATTCCCTTCGATGAAACCCGCAACTATGTCCAGCGGGTTCTGGAAAACCTGCAAGTTTACCGCGCCCGGCTTTCCGGCACCGCTGTACCGCTGCGCCTTGCCCAGGATCTCGCTCGCGGACGGGCCGGCGGTCGGCGTGCTTACGCGATCGACTGATCTTCCCTTGACCATAGTCTGAATTGCACGCAGGCGGGGGCACCCACACTTTACCGCCCCCTGCCCGATCGTATGGTCCGCCCGCACTGCACGCGGGCTTCCCTGGCGGAGTGTGAGCGTGGTATCTCGGGCCGAGCGAGTCGTATGAGACAGGCATCATGGCTGAAACCGAAGCCGAATCAACCGAGACAACGGAACAGAACTGGAACGAGTTTTGGTGCCGCTCACAGGACGGCCTCAATCTGTTTGCACGCGACTATGGGCCGCGGTATGGACGATTGACGCCGGTTGTCTGCATTCCGGGACTGACCCGCACGACGCGTGATTTTCACGCTCTCGCCTCGCATCTTGCAGACCGGCCGCGCAAGCGCCGCAGAGTACTGGCGATCGACCTGCGCGGACGTGGACATTCGGACTATGACCGTAACGCGGGCAACTACTCACCAAAGCAGGAAATGCTGGACGTGCTCGATGTGACGGTGGCGGCTGGAATCGAGCAAGCCGTTTTTGTCGGAACGTCGCGCGGCGGATTGATTGCCATGGGGATCGCCACAGCGCGGCCTGCAGCTCTGGCCGGTTTGGTCCTCAATGATATCGGGCCGCGTATCGAGACACAGGGCCTGGTGCGGATCATCGGCCAGCTCTCACGCATGCCGCGTCCGCGCAACTGGGAGGAAGCTGCATCGCTGATGAAGCGATTGTTCGAGGACGACTTCACCGATCTGGACGATGATGATTGGGATCAATTCGCGCGCGAAATTTTTAGAGACGTCAAAGGCCGCCCACGGCCGGACTTTGATCGAAAAATCATTCGCTCCTTGAGCGTTGACGCCATCAGTACGACCGGCGTGCCAGAGCTGTGGCACCTGTTCGAGGCTCTTTCCCATGTGCCGGTGCTCGCCATTCGCGGCGCCAATTCAGACATCCTGCTCCCGGCAACGCTGGAAGAAATGGTAAACCGCCATCCTGACTGTGTGAGTGTGACCATTGCCCATCGAGGTCATGCACCGTTCCTCAGCGAACACGCATCGATGGAGGCAATTGACGAGTTGATCAACCGCATAGATCACCACGCCGCAAACAGCTGACACGCGGCGGATCGCGGGCCGCTTTCAGGTACAGCAAAAGCGCCGGTAGGGCAGTATCACGCCCAGGATTTCGGCGATTATTTACCGCTCAGTTCGTTGGCCTGTGCAACCCAGTCTTCCAGGTCAGTGCGGCCGCGTCCGGATCGTTGGACGTTCGGATTCCCAAGCATCCAGGCGACATTGTCCCGCGTCCAATTCGCAATCTGGTCGAGATGATAGATGCCGAAACCGTTGAGCATTTGCTCAAGCTCGGGGCCAACCCCCTTGATTTGTTGGAGATTATCGGCGCTGCCATCGCGCGGCGCAGCAAGCACAAGCGGCTTGTCGGTCCCCTCTTGACCGGCCGCCGGTGCTGCACTGGCGCTGACGGGCTGGCTTGACGACGTGGCAGCTTGTGCCTGTTCTGATTGGGGAGCGGCCGCTGCTGCCGCCACCGGCTCAGCGGGGGCAGACGCACTCGCTGCCGGTTGTGCGGCAGTGCTGGCGCGGGCCGGTGGCGGCTGGGCACTTGCTTGCGCGCCGGCAGGGGCCTGCTCCCCGGAGGCAGACGTGGCGAACAGCCGGGCAACAAGACAGCCCAGTGCAAATCCCACGATCCCCGCCGCAAAAACCAATATGGCAGTTTGAACAATTGTCTCGGACATCAAATACTCCCTATCGGTTCGCTGTGCGGGGTCTGTTTGGTGATCCGGCCTTTGAGTTGGAACCTGACCACGGTCCAATCGGCGGTCTGGCCGATCAGGGTTGCAGCGTATGGGATTGTCGGCCTCCTCGGCAATACGGTTTCAGGTGCAGGTGGCGATAGCCCGGCGACGAGTGTGGCATCTCGGTGTTGTAGAAGCGCCGCCACTGCTCGATCAGGATCTGCGTCTGGGTGAGTGTGGTGAAGATTTCCCGGTTCAGACATTCATCCCTCAGCTTTCCACTACCTCGCATTTCCCATATGGCTCCATTGATTGATGTGATTGATCGTTGGTTCTGTGATGAGAATCAATGTCTTGAGCGTATTTTGGGGCGCGGCATATGGCGAACCCGGCGGGTGAACCGGTTGACGGGCCTCTTCGGCTCGATTTCGACCGCCGCCTGAAGCCCGGGTTCCATGGTTGCGGAATCACCACCGACGCCGGATGGCCGGCCTGCCGCGAGCCTGATGACGCGCTCCGGCTTGACGGACATGGCCGGCCATGAGCCTGTCGATCCGCGCACCGGCAAGAACGGCCTGCACGCAATGACGGGATTGTTTCGCCGATCCGTCTTCTGCCGACCGATGCGCGCGGCAGGAAGCGCCCGGAAACAGTTGACGCCCGGAAACAGTTGACGATCGTCCTGTGCCGAGCGGGATCGTCCATGCGCTGCGCTGTGGCGGTCGCCGGGTCGACTGCGCCGATATCCATGGGCCGAAGAAGACGCTCTGCAACCGCTTCGTCCGCCGGGCCGAGCGCGGTAGCGGCATATCGCAACTCGCTTCGAGCGCAACATTAAAAACGTCACGGCAGCTATTGCGCGCGCCGCAGCCCTCATCTCGTGGCTATAATGAGTCCGGACCCCGGTCCCTGACGGTTTGAATTATTGCCGGTGATGAACGCCATCACTCAGGCGCGACAGAACAGACAGCCAAATACAAAACCCACCGCGAGCGCTGCCGCGAGATAGGGCCAGAGAAGCTCAGCCAATTCAACCATGGGTTACCTCCGCGCGCCCTTATGGCGCGTGTGGCGGGTGTGCATCAATACCGATTTCAAACCGGCAACCACCAAATTTGCGCCTATTCACGCCACGCTGCCGCAGTTTGGCAAAAAATCCCGTCACTTTGGCACAAACGCAACAATCATCCGGCTGCCGGACAATCCAGGACACTATGCCCACCCGATACTGCAATCAGTATCACGGGCAAAGACGCAATCTACGCCGGCAAGATGGTTGACACACTTTGGTGCAAGCCTTGATGTGTGCCAGCCGATTGCGCTAACTCTGGTCCTGGAGAGGTGGCCGAGTGGCTGAAGGCGCTCCCCTGCTAAGGGAGTAAGGGTTAACCCCCTTCGTGGGTTCGAATCCCATCCTCTCCGCCACAATGTTATATAAGTCATTGTTTATCAACAGATAAATTTGGAATCAGGAATCCACCTGCCATAAAGCCTGCCATTTTGGAAGCCCTGTTCCCAATCCACCAGCTTGAGCGCTTCCGACGGATCAACGCCCGCTTCCTTCCTCTCCGCCACTTGCCCTCGCGAAGGCGTTCTCCAGATCCGGCCGCGGCCGGATTTTCTTGTTGTTTTCAAGGGTTATGCGAGAGGGGCTATTCACCAGCCCCGGTGCCAAGAGGGCCGGAAGCGTTCTCTAAGGGGCGATATTCTCCGGACCTGTTGCCTGCGCCGTTTCGGTGAATTGTTTGTAAGCATCTGTAATGATGAGGATTTCTAACAGTGTAGCTCAGCACTTCGACATCAGTGGCGTTCGCGAGATGGAACAGAAATCAAACATTCGTTGAGGTGGGCACTGGTACGCGGTTTCGTTGCTGCTTCATGTTCGTGTGATAAGCTTGGCGCAAAGGGTTGGCAGCGCTTCAACGTCAAGCCTTGCTGACAAGGCATCCTGAGCAAGCAATTCGGGGGTGAGATAGGGGTGGAACTTCTCGAAAAGAAGATTTGTGCCATCCAGGAACAGGTCCACCTTCGCGCTATCGCCGATGGTTCCGAGAACCTCGGACAAGGGCGGGGCCTCCTCTTCCGCTTTGACTTCGAGAAAACCGCCATGGCGTCCGGCCGGTAGAGCAGGCGCTCGGGCACCAGCATCGGGTCGAGAAGTTCATCATGCCTGATGGTATCCAGGAGATGGCGGGTGAGGTTCCAGCTGTCGGCGTCGTCATGGACGGCGTGCCCGCCCTCAACCGGCAGATGCTGGATTAAGATGCCGCCGGCGCGCCAGCTGGGCCGGGTTTCGTCAAACGGCGGGGTGGAGATCTCCCCGGCACCCAGATGAAGCTCGGTCGGGATCTGTTCGGATTGGCGGAAATAGATGTGGGCGGCCTGCGCCAGATCGCCGCCCTCCAGCGGCACGACGCCATGATAACGCTCCATCCTGGCGCCCTGATCGATGGTCATGGCAAGATTTCCGGCGCCCTAGAAGCGGTACATCGCCGCCGGGGCCGTCCGGCATGCGCCCGGCATCGAAATGGGCATAGGCGCGCATCAGTCCGGGCGTTGAAAATTCGGCCACCAGAATCGACCGGCCCGTCGGTATTGGCCTGTAGAATGAAGCGGCCGTCGAATTTGATGCCGGTTGCCAGGGAATGCCGTCAACGCCACGGTCTCACCCGGTTAGCCGGCTTACGGGAGGCGGATAGTCGTGGCGTGCGATAATATCGGTGATCAGCACGCCCAGACGCATCAGCCGTCCGCGTACCTGATTGCCGACAATCGAAAACGGGATGACGATGTCGTCCCCCGCTGCGCCTGCGTCAATAGCGCCGGGAGGGAGGCTGGCGCTTTCGGGCACCGGTGCTCAGCGTCCTGCCTGGATGCACCAGGCAAGGATACCCTTATGCGCGTGCAGCCGGTTTTCAGCTTCGTCGAACACCACCGATTGCGTGCCGTCCATCACCTCGTCGGTGACTTCCTCGCCGCGATGGGCGGGCAGGCAATGCATAAAAATCGCCGAGGGGTCGGCGTGGCTCATCAGTTGGTCATCGACCTGATAGGGGCGTAGCAGATTGTGGCGGCGCTCATCATCATCGTCGCTCATCGACACCCATGTGTCGGTGACCACGCAGTCAACGCCGGCAACCGCTTCAGCCGGATCACGTATGATCGAGACATTGGCGCCTTGCCCGCGCGCCCATTTGATCAGTGATGCTGGCGGGTCGAGCGGTTCGGGACAGGCAAGGCGGAACTCGAAGCCAAACCGGGCAGCGGCATGAATCCAGCTCCTGGCGACATTGTTGCCATCGCCGGACCAGGCAATGCGGCGGTCTTTAATGGGCCCGCAATGTTCTTCGAAGGTCATCACGTCGGCCATCAACTGGCAGGGATGGGAGCGCTCGGTGAGCCCGTTGATCACCGGCACGGTGGCGTGCTCGGCAAGCTCCATCATGATTTCGTGCTGGCCGCGGACAACAATCGCATCGACATAGCGCGACAGCACCCTGGCGGTGTCTGAGATCGCCTCGCCGCGGCCGATCTGCATGTCGGTATGCGACAGAAAGATGCTCTCGCCGCCAAGCTGGCGCATGGCGACATCGAATGAAATCCGGGTGCGGGTCGAGGGCTGCTCGAAAATCATGGCAAGCGTGCGCCCGGCAAGGGGGCTGGTATTCTTGTGGCCGCCATTGCCGCGCGCGCGTTTGTGGGCTCCCGCATCGTCCAGAATGCCGCGCAGGATTGATGCGTCGAATTCCGACAGATCGAGGAAGTGACGCAGTCCGGTATCAGCCATCGTCTGATTCTCCGGCGTTTTTTTCCAGCGCCTGGCATGCCGCCTCGATGCGCACCAGTGCGTCGTCGATTTCGGCCTCGCCGATGGTCAGCGGCGGCAGGAAGCGCACGACATTTTCACCGGCACCGACCGCCAGCAGGCGCTGGTCCAGGAGGGCTGAGGCAATATCGGTGTTGGCCATCTTGCATTTGAGGCCGAACATCGGCCCCTCGCCGCGCAGCTCCTCAAACACAGAAGGATATTCATCGGTGATGCGGGCGAGCTTCTGGCGGAAGATCAGAGCGGTGTCGCGCACATGGCTCAAAAATCCCTCTTCCAGCACCACATCGAGTGCGGCATTGGCGACCGCCACGGCCAACGGATTGCCGCCAAAGGTCGAGCCGTGGGTGCCGGCGGTCATGCCGGCCGCGGCGGTTTCAGTTGCAAGGCAGGCACCGATCGGAAATCCGCCGCCCAGCGCCTTGGCAATCGCCATGATGTCGGGCGTGATGCCTGCCCATTCATGGGCGAACAGGCGTCCGGTGCGGCCCATGCCGGTCTGTACCTCGTCGAGCACAAGCAGCAGGCCCTCATCCTCGGTGAGTTTTCTGAGCGCGCGCAGGAATTCATTGCCGGCGGCGCGGATGCCGCCTTCGCCCTGGATCGGCTCGGTCAGAATGCCGGCGGTATGAGGGCCGATGGCGGCTTTGACCGCATCAAGATCGCCGAGCGGCACCTGATCGAAGCCATCGACCGCGGGGCCGAAGCCGTCGAGATGCTTTTCATTGCCGCTGGCAGCGATGGTTGCCAGCGTGCGGCCATGAAAGGCGCCCTCAAAGGTAATCAGGCGATAGCGCTCGGGCGCGCCCGAGACATGATGGTAGCGCCGCGCCATCTTGATCGAGCATTCAACCGCTTCGGCACCGGAATTGCCGAAGAAAATGGTGTTGGCAAACGTTGCGGCGGTGAGCCGTTCTGCCAGACGCTGCTGGCCCGGAATCTCGTAAAGATTCGATACGTGCCAGAGTTTTGCTGCCTGTGCGGTCAATGCCTCGACCAGCTTGGGATGAGCATGACCCAGCGAATTGACGGCAATGCCGCCGGCAAAGTCGAGATAATCGTTGCCCTTGTCGTCGCGCAGATAGGCGCCCTTGCCAGAAACGAAGGCCACGGGATAGCGCGCATAAGTCGGCAGAATCGGAGTCATCACGGTGTTCATGTCCCAAATTAAAAGCGCCGCCGGAACAACCGGCGGCGGGCCTGGCATTTTATGCCACGGCGGCTCCAAGTCAACGCGAAGTGGGGTTGTGGTTACCGGGGGCCAGTTTGAAGTCAGCGTTATTCCGCCGCCGCCAATGTGGGTATGGCTGAGGTATCGATCCGCCGCGCGGCGTGCCAAATATCATAAGCGGCCTGCATGTTGATCCACAGGCGCGGGCCATTGCCTGCAAGCTTTCCAAGTCTGACCGCCATTTCAGGTGAGACGGAAGCGGGGTTGTTGTCGCGCATGATGGCGTGCAGCGCCTGGCGGGTGACGCCAAGGGCCGTTGCGGCGGCGGTGACGTTGAGCTTGAGCGCGGGCAGCACGTCTTCCCGCAGCATGTTGCCGGGATGAACCGGTTCGAATGCCGGCATCAAATTGGTCATCGCTTCTGCTCCTCAGTGATAGTCGCCATAGTCGATCTGATCGGCAACGCCATCAATCCAGTCAAACTCGATGCGCCGGTTCGAGGTGACGCGCAACGAATAGCGGGACCCGGTTCGGGGCTCCAGTTTGTGAAGATAGTAGCCCGGAACTTTGATATCGCTGAGCGCGTGCCCGGCCTGCAGAATACTGAGGGTGGTGCGGACCCGGCGCAGATGCCGGGGGTTGATTGCGCGTGCATCATTGCGCTCCCGGTAGCGCTTCAGTGCCCAGCTTTTGAACGTCCCGATCACGTGTAGATCTATGCGCTACACCGAGCATGCTTGTCAAGCATGAACTTACACAAATGAGGGGGGGAGTTGAGGGATGCGCCAGCGATCTGGCAAGTGCTCCGGCGGGGCCGGAATGAGCTTGGATTTGCTGGTGATCCAGTTTCTCGCGATTTAGCAGCTGGCCTGACAGTCCACGGTGGCGGGTTGAACGGCATGCCGGAGATTCCATATCAGGGTCTGGGCCAGCGCGCGGTTTTGCCCCATTATAATGGCGGCGCGGGCCCCATATGTTGCGGGTCCGTTCTTTTGAGATCCCAATTCGTTGTGGGTTTGGCGCCTCATGGCTTGGGGAAAGCCGGTAGGTCACGTTGCGGAAAGCGCGGTGTATGTAGTAGTTAGGGAGGTGGGAAACGCAACATCTGGGTACACCGGAGTGACCCGGAAGCACATCGCGCCCTCAGGCGTGGTGGACGCTGCGATCCGGCAGCCATAACCCAAGCGGTGGAGGGTATCAATGTCGTGGACTGACGAACGGGTTGAGCAGCTAAAAAAGCTCTGGGCAGACGGGCTGAGTGCCAGTCAGATCGCGGCACGCATGGGCGGGATCACGCGCAATGCGGTGATCGGCAAGGTGCACCGGCTGGGACTTTCCGGGCGCACCCGTCCGGTACGCCCCTCAAGGCCGCGCAATCCGTTCCCCGGCAACACACCGCACTGCCAGTATTCAGGCAATCTGGCGCTCAAGCGCGAGGAAACGATGCGCCCGATGCCCGAGCCCGAACCGGCGCCGATCGTGGCGGTGGAAATCGCGCCTGGCGAACATGTCAGCATCCTGACGCTCAACGAAAAGCGCTGCAAATGGCCGATTGGCGATCCGCAGCACGACGATTTTCATTTCTGTGGCCATGAATCCGGGTCGGAATCTCCCTATTGCCGCGTACATGCGCGCATGGCCTATCAGCCAGCTCAGGACCGCCGCAAGCGCGCCGTGGGCGGGCCGGGCAGACAAGGGCGTTTTGGCTGAGGGGGGACGTTCACGCCTGAGCCCCTGGACTGCCAGCCCCTCAAGTCCGACGCGCCGGATGAGGCGGGTGGGCGTTAAACATCGTGCCGGCACATTTGACCAGCGTCATTGCGCCTTTCAGCCGTTGCGGTATAATCGCCAGACCCTGCCCGGGTTAGGGAGGATCGTATGCTCAGGCAAAAACTCGGCGCGTTTGGATTGATGTTGGCTGTTGCTGCTCCGCTCGCAGCGCTTCCGGTTGCCGCAGAAGAAGGCAATTGCGCCAAGGATGCCAGGCCCGGCGTCAATTGGAGCAAGTGCCTGAAGATGCGCCGGGTGATGTCCGGCTCCGATCTTGCCGGCGCCACGTTCGATCGCGCCGACCTCAGCGGCAGTGATCTGTCGGATTCCGATCTTGCCGGAGCAAGCCTGATTGGAACCAATCTCTACCGTGCATTCCTGCGCAACGCCGATCTCATCGGTGCCGATCTCACCAAGGCTGAAGCGACACGCAGCAATTTTTCCGGCGCCGATTTGAGCAACGCCAACCTGACCAAAAGCGAGCTTTTGCGCGTCCGGTTCGTTGGTGCCGACCTCGCCGCCGCCAATTTTGAAAAGGCCGAGCTAAGCCGTGCCGAATTCAATTATGCGGACATGAACATGACAAACCTTGGCGGCGCTAATATTTCGCGCGCTGATTTTCGTGGCGCTGAGGTTTCCGGTGTCAATTTCAAGCAGGCCTATACCTTCCGCACCCTGTTCCACGGGGTGGACCTGTCGGTTACTGAAGGAATGACGCAGCAGCAGATCCACTGGTCATGCGGCGATGACCAGACCAAGTTGCCCGGTAAGCTGATGCGCCCGGCAAGCTGGCCTTGCGCGCCGGACGATGACTGAGACCGGCGGCAATTGTTGAAATATTAGCGTCGCGGAAGGGCGACGTTGGTTGCGTGTTGTCGTATATTGTCGGAAGCAGCCCTAGAGCGGGCGATGGCACGCCGTGATCGACTCGGAGAGTCTGAAAAACAGTTGAGAGCCTCTATCAATCCTGCTTGTTCGTTCGATTTTCTGTGATTTTGGTGCGGCGTGGTTATCTGAACCGGTCTTGTGTTTCGGATGCAGCGACCTGCCCCGCTTTCAGAGCGTTCCTGGTTGCTATTGAACGGACACGTCCCGTGATCAGGCGGTGACGCTGCCTCCGGGTTGGACCAGGCGGCGGATGTTGCAGGCGATGTCTGTCATGCCGATCCCGGTTTTTGCGCGGGCCGGACCGATGGTGCGGACTGCCATACCCACCATGTGCTTCCGGCCCACCATGTGCTTCCGGCCCACCATGTGCTTCCGGCCCACCATGTGCTTCCGGCCCATCATGTGCTTCCGGCCCACCATGTGCTTCCGGCCCACCATGTGCTTCCGGACGGCAAAGACGTGCTCGACCGGCGCGCGGTGTTTTGACTTTGTCCTGTTCCCACGGCGGATATGCTTCGGCATGAGCCTGCCCCCGGGTTTGCGATGGTGGGAACGCTTCGTTCTGCTTCGAACGGTACGCGCTATCGGCACGGACGCCAGAGCCGGTGCTGGTTTTGTCCGGCAATCCCTGGCGCGGCATGCGCCCGTCATGGCGGGCGGCATCCGTCCCAACGGCGGATAAAGCGGAACGCTTTGTCGATGCCTGCGTGGTTCTTGTCCGCGAAAGACGGAATTGCGATGTCGGGCGGCGCGGGACCGCCGTCCAAGGGCGTCTTCGCCCTGCCGAACCGGACGGTCCGGCGCGCATCGATGTCTTTCCGGCGTGCCTTGGCGGGATCCGAGGGCCAGATCCCGGCGGCGGTCCTGCCTGCCTCGATGTCTTTCTTTTTCTCGTCCGTATTGCGTTGCCTGGGGGCGGCGACCGGCGTGCTGTCCACCAATGGCCCTGACATGGCGATATAGCCTGCGCGATATAGCCTGCGTCCCGCAGGGCGGGCGTGTGCCCTTCCTGCCATCCGCGTACGCCGGTGCCGTGTCCGGATCGGCACGGAAAATCTCGAAGTCCACCGCCGCAACCCAGGCTTCGAACTGATCGCCCAAACGCTTGAGCCGTTCATCAACGTCGAAAAATCCAGCCTGCTGAACCATCCATCACCCCTCACTTCATAGCGCGAGTGAATCATGATCAGCCAGGGTTGACGAGGTAAATCGAGGCACTCATCTTGCTTAAATCCGCCCACACGGCCTAACAATATCAAATTCTTGGACCATTATTCTTTGTGGATCACGGAACCTAATTTTGCTTTGGATTGCGTATGGGCGGTAAATGCGCGACGACTGTCTGAACATGACTTGAAAACCCGTTTCTGACACGATATATTGGATGAAGTGGCATCCAATATTTCGAGGTAACAGAATTTGACCAGGAACCTGACGCGATCTGCTGTAAGGATATACGCGGCGCTCACGGCGCTTGGGAATGGTTCTCAAGATGTGCTAACAAAGCTGCTACCATTCCTTGAACCCTTAATGCGCCGGCAGAACGGTGGCCGCTTCGACCCGAATGCATTGGCCGAAAGTGTCAGGGAAACCTACAAGTGGAACTTCAACGCCGATGTCGTTGAGGCATTTGTCCCAAGACTGACAGATGCAGGCTGGCTCACCCCTGTCGATCCAACTAGCGAGATCTTTACTGTATCGGTTCCGGAGCATCCGGACGTTTCGAGCCAAGAAGCCAGCGCGGCAAGAGAGCTAAAACAAATCGCAGAGCGTTTTCAGGCGTTTGCGGAAGAGCTGTCACCACTCACCGCCATTCCGATTGAAAGAGAGAAATACGAAGATGTTCTAATTGAATGGCTTGTTTACGTAGAAGCTTTTTCAGAGAAAAGTATCGATTTCAAGCAGTCACTTCAGGCGGACGAGGGCGGGGCGATGCGAACCGTTGTCGAAGCCTCCAATATAACCTCGCTTACTGATGAAGAGAGATTTCTATGCGCTAGGTTCGTCCAGCGGGAACTGCAGGAAGGCGGATCAACTTCAGAAACGCTTGCTCGCATTGCCTCGATTGGGTTGTTGACGGAAGTTGTTCAGGACTTTGTCCGACCGACTGACGCTGTTAAGCATACGGATTTGTTCGTGTATTTGGACAGCCCTATTGCTTTAGAGTTTCTCGGCATTTCCGGACGTGCGGCACGCGAGAATACGGTCCCATTGGTGAGGGAGCTACAACGTATCGGGGCTCAGGTTCGAATTTTTGCGCAGAGCCTTGATGAAATGCGAGCAGCTTTGTCCGCAGTCCTCCAAAATCCGCAACCAACAGGGCCTACAGCTCAAACCCTGGCACGTGGTGAGGTCTTGAGAGAGTATGTCAACCAAGTCGCGAATGATCCGACGCAATTTCTCGAAGACGAAGGTGTTGCTGTCTACCATAGAACGCTCGATCAAGTGCCATCCGAGGAAAAATATTTCACTTTGGAGAACCGTGATGCGATCATTGATGCGCAGACATTTCAGCAGAGTCCTAGTGCTCGCTACCATGATGCCTACATCACCACATTAGTCATGCGGCAACGAAGGGGGCGAACTTCACGAGATATTTTTAAGTCGAAGTTCATAGTGATGACGAAAAACAACTCGTTGGCCCAAGTCGTTCGCAATTCTTGCATCGAAATGGGGCTGCTTGGTACTTCCGAAATCCCCCCTGTGGTTCACCGTCGAGTATTGTCCACTGCAATGTGGCTCAGGACCGGTCTCGGCGCCGATGATCTGGAAGTTCCGAAACGGATGCTCTTGGCAGGTTGCGAACAGGTTCTCGCGGTAAGGAAAGGCGTTGTCGACGCCGTAAAGAAAATGACGGATGCTCTGGGGGACGAAGAAAAATCTCGCCAGTTGGATATACTTATCCAACAAGGCCGCAGCGCGCAAATGCTGATGGACAAGACGCTAGGTGCCCCGAGTGTTGTTACGGAAGAGAATCTGTCATTCCTTTTCGAGGAAATGATTCACCCTCATTTGGAGCAGGAAAGAGAAAAGGGACGTCAAGCCGTTAGCGCGGAGCGGGCTGAGGCGCGCGAGACCGAGAATAGGCTATCCGAACAGCTAGAGACCGAACGGGCCCGATCTCTGGCTGCGCGAAACGAAATCGATCGAGCACAGAAGGAGGATGAGGGGGCAATCGCTGCGCTATGCTTGGAGGTTGAGCAGAATCTTGGGCGAAAGCGAAGAAGGCGGTGGTTTGCGGCGTGTGTCCTGGCCCTTGCTTTTTGCGCCCCTGCGGCTTTCGGCAGAAATGCATGGAGTATCGCAATATCGGTCGCACTCAATGGCTTTCTCGCGCTCCTTTCTCTTACTGGCAGAAATATAATCGGGGTGAAGACTGATTCTGATAAAGCACTTGGTGACCTTCATATTACAGCGAAGCAGCGAGGGCTTATTGACAAACTTAATAGATTCTCGATCGAGTGGGACGGCAAAGAATTTTCGAGAAGACTCAAGTCTGAAGAGCAAAGAGACGGTTTGTTCGGCTCATAGATTATTCTTGTTCCGGCCATCTTGTTTCAGAAAAACGGCGCCTGCTTCAAACTTGGCGTTTCAAGCTCAGGACTCAAAGCCGGAAGATGACGGTTGCCGCTCCCGGCGCCGGGCAAGCCGTTGACATGATGACCCTGCCGGGTCCGAACACCCCTTGACCGCGATGTCGGGAGCGTCCGCCCGGAAGGAAATCGGCCTTCCGCCGGGCCGGGTCAATCGGGCAATGGCGACAGTCCAAGTTCCTCCAGAAACGCGTTGTGCTTCGCCGTCGACTCCCGAATGTGCTTCTCGATTTCGACCAATTCCCCGTGTGTGGCCGACAGATCGATTTCGACCTCCGGCCCGGCGGTGCTGACATAGCGCGAGATGTTCAGATTGAAATCGTTGGACTCGATTTCGTCCATTCCCACGCATCTGGCGTAGCGCTCTATCCGCTGCGGACGCTGCCGATAGGCGTCGACGACCTTCCCGATATGCTCGTCGGTCAGGTGGTTCTGTCGCTTGCCCTTCTCGAAATGCCCGGACGCGTTGATGAACAGGACATCGTCGGGCTTCTTGCACTTCTTCAATACGAGGATGCAGACCGGGATGCCGGTCGAATAGAACAGGTTCGCCGGCAGGCCGATGACCGTGTCGATATGCCCGTCGTCGAGCAGTTTGCGGCGGATCTTCGCCTCCGCGCCGCCGCGAAACAGCACGCCGTGCGGCAGGATGATCGCCATCACGCCGTCGTCCTTGAGGTAGTGAAACCCGTGCAGCAGGAAGGCGAAGTCCGCCGCCGACTTCGGGGCCAGCCCGTAATTCCTGAAACGCACGTCCTCGCCCGATGCCTCGTTCGGGTCCCAGCGGTAGCTGAACGGCGGATTGGCGACCACCGCGTCGAAGCGGGGCTTCTTCGCCGGGTTGGTCTCGCGGAGCATGTCCCAATCGTTGGTCAGCGTGTCGCCGTGGTGGATCTCGAACTCCGTGTCCTTCACCCCGTGCAGCAGCATGTTCATGCGCGCCAGGTTGTAGGTGGTGACGTTCTTCTCCTGTCCGTGGATCCTGCCGATGCTGCCGCCCGACTTCTGCATGCGCTTTCGGACGTTCAGCAGCAGTGAGCCCGAGCCGCAGGCGAAATCCATCACGGCGGCGAGGTGTTTTCGCCTGCCGGTCTTCGGCTCCTGGCCGTCCAGCGTGACGATTTCGGACAGGATGTCCGAGATCAGCTGCGGCGTGTAAAACTCGCCGGCCTTCTTGCCCGAACCGGCGGCGAACTGGCCGATGAGATATTCATAGGCGTCGCCCAGCGCGTCGCTGTCGGTGGAGAATTCCGCCAGGCCCTCGGCGATTCTGGTGACGATCGCGCACAGCTTCGCGTTTCGGTCCTCATAATTCTTTCCGAGCTTTTCGGAGCCGAGATTGATCTCCGAGAACAGACCCGAGAACGCGCTCTCGAACGATTCGTTCTCGATATATTTGAAACCGGCCTGGAGTGTGTCGAACAGGTCGACGTTCTGGGTGCGGGCCATGTGGGCGATGCCGGTCCACAAATGTTCGGGGCGGATGACGTAATGCGCCTTGAGCCGCATCTGCTTCTCGAAGTCCGCCGCGTCGCCGGGGTTCCGTTCGTACCAGACGGACAGCGAGGACCGCCCGCCATTGCCGATGTCGTCGGGGTCGGGGTAGTCGCGCCCGAGTTCCTTTTTCGCGGCCTGTTCGTAATTGTCCGAGAGGTAGCGGAGAAACAGGAACGCGAGCATGTAATCGCGAAAATCGTCGGCGTTCATCGCCCCGCGGAGCTGGTCGGCGATGGCCCACAACGTCCTGCCGAGTTGTTTCCGGTCCCGGTCGGTCATGTCGAGTCACTCGTTTCAGCCGCCGGCTCACTCGGGAACGGGACGGGGTTGAAGGGATGCCGGTCGATGAACCCGTGGAGGAACTTCCCGAAGCGCCGCTTGTTTTCCGGTTCCCGCCGCGGATGCGCGGCGAGGGCGTTGAGGTTCGTGAACGGCGTTGCGTCGCCCATGGCTCACCGGCCTTCCGGCGAGGGAAAAAGCCGCTGCATCAGCCCTTGTTTGTGTTGCCGCAGGGCTTCCAGCTTCCGGCCCTCCGCCGCGATCAGGCCGTCCAGCCAGCCGAGGCAGTCGGCGATGCGTTGCTGCTCGGGCTCCGTCGGAGGGACTGGAACCGGAACAGCCGAAATGCGGTTTGCCGATATACCGTAGACCTTCGCGCCTTGAGCTTCTTTCTTGATCCCAGCGCGAACAACGGCGGACTGGAATAATTGTCCGCCGAAGCCAACGACCGGAACACTCCCGCGCCGGGTCGCGAGAATGGTGTGCGTCCCGGCGACGACGCGTTCACCGTCTAGCGAAACAATTTCGATCGCTTTTCCGACGTCATCAAGGTCCTCGGACGCGTCGGCAAGTACGATGTCGCCTTCCTCACAGAATGCATCATCATCGAAGCCGTTAGCTGAAGCATCCGGATTGATATAGGGCACATGCTCGTTGCCCACTCGGAACAGAGGTTTGAACTTGGTGTGGATGTCGCCGTAGTGAATGTTCCTGATCGTTCCGGTTTCGTAGTTCAGCTTGTCTCTCGACAGTGTGTTGGTGCGCTTGAAGTCGTACAGATCATCGAGTTGCGGGGCCAACCAGGTCGAACCGTCTCGAAACTCTGGAAACCGCAGCCGGGGCGCGGTCTCGCCGGGCCGGGGGAAGAGCTGCTGCATCAGCCCTTGTTTGTGCTGCCGCAGGGTTTTGAGCTTCCGGCCCTCCGCCGCGATCAGGCCGTCCAGCGAGCCAAGGCAGTCGGCGACCTTCTGCTGCTCGGCCGGTTGCGGCATCCCGACCGGGTACTTTTTCATGAGTCCAATATCGCCTCGCGGCATCTTGACGCCTTTAGCCCCACCCATAACGTAGTCGATGAAGGCGTCGCTCTTTAGAATCGCCGCGAGGTAGTCATCGCTGGTGCCAGACTTGCTACGCACTACAAGTACATCATTTGAGGCACCGCCTCTCCGCGTCGCTCGCCACACTTTCTTGAGATATGGTCGAATATTGGATACCAACACATCGTTGATGCGGAAGCGGGTCACCGATCCCGATGCCGGAAAACTTGATGGCGGAGCAATGCCAGCAAAGTCCGGCAGAATGTTCTCTGTGCTGACATACTCGTCTTTGGCAATCGCACTCACAGAAATCCGGTCGTTCACGAATTGTGCGGCGTTTGAGAGATGCGTTAGCTTCCAGTCAGGTTCTTTCTTGAACTCCGGAAACCGCAGCTTCGGCGCCAACGGCGTGTCGGCCATCATCGCGCCTGCTCATAGGCGTTGAGGCCCGAAATCTCCCGGCCGTCGGCGCGCCTGTTCAGCAGCGGCGCGATATCGGCCATCAACGCCAATTCGCGCTCGCGCCGTTCACGCCAGCCGAGGCCGAGCGGCTCCATCAGATCGGTGAGCCGTTCGCCGTCGAAGATCATCCGTTGCAGAATGGTGTCGACGAAGGCCGCCAGCGATTCGGGCGTCAGGCCGTGGTCCCGGGCGAGGCCGGCGATCTCCCCGGCCTGCCTGTCGGCCTTGAATTGTTCGTAGCCGGCGCGGATGGCGGCCTCGTCGAGGCCCTCGCCCTCCTTGAGCGAGCGGACATATTCGGTGATCTCCTCCCGTTCGTCGAGGAACTTGGCGTCGGACCGGATCAATCCGATAAGCTGGTCGCGGCCGATCTGGAGCTTTTTCGGGTCCTGCCCCGAGTATTTCGCCATCAGCTTCATGATGTAGTCGTAGTCGATGACGGCGGAGGCGAAGAGCACGAACTCGAAGTCGAGCTGGTCGACATCGGGGTCGGGCGGCTCGCCGTCCGTTCCGGGCATGCCCTGCCGCTCTTTCAGGCGCCGGGCGGTTTCGAGATAGGCGCCGCGGAAGGCGCGGAGGTCATCCTTGGGGAGGGTCTGTTCGATTTGCTCCCGCTGCTTGTCGGTGAGGTCGGTATATTGGTCGAGCTGCGTCTTGAGGCGCTGGACTTCCTTGAAACGATTGATGAACCGGATGCGCGCGTCGTCGCCCATGAGGTTGGCGACCTGTTCGGGCCTGGCTTCGAGGCCCTGCGTCTGCATCAACTCGCCGAGGTCGGCGACGGCTTGCGTGTAGTTGTCGATGATGACGGGGGCCTTGTCGACCAGCCAGATCTCCCGCGCCAGGTCGGTCTGCGCGCCGGAGAACAGCGCGATGGCAGCGTCGACGTTGGCCTGCTGATCACGGAAGTCGAGGATGTTGCCGTAGGGCTTGGTTGCGTTGAGAACGCGGTTGGTGCGCGAAAAGGCCTGGATCAGGCCGTGATGCCTGAGATTCTTGTCGACATAGAGCGTGTTGAGGAACTTGGCGTCGAAGCCGGTGAGAAGCATGTCTACGACAATGGCGATGTCGATTTTTTCCTCGCCCTTTTTGGGCAGATCGCGGTCGGGGAACTGCTGATCCTTGATGCGCTGCTGAACGTCCTGATAATAGAGATCGAAATTGGCGATGTCGTGGTTCGTGTCGTATTGCCGGTTGTAGTCGGCGATGATGGCCTTGAGCGCGGCCTTCTTACCCTCGGGGTCGTGCTGGTTGTCCTCTTTCTCCTGCGGGAGGTCCTCCTGGATCTGCCGCACGTCCTTGTCGCCCTCAGCCGGCGGCGAGAAGACGGCGGCGATCTTGAGCGGGACGAACTCCGGGTCGGCGGCGCGGCGCTCGTCCTGGAGCTTCTTGAAGACTTCGTAATATTCGATGGCGTCGTTGATCGAGGCGGTGGCCAGCAGCGCGTTGAAGCGTCGGTCTCCGGTCGCGGCGGCGTGTTTGTCGAGAATGGCCTCGGCGACCGCCTGCTTGGCGGGCGTCCCGCCGGGCTTGAGGGCGGCGGCATCTTTGGGCGTGTAGTAATCGATGTGGAAGCGCAGAACGTTCCGATCCTCGATCGCGTGGGTGATGGTGTAGGCGTGGAGCTGTTTCTGGAACAGGTCCGCGGTGGTTCGAAGGGTGGCGGCGTCTCCGTCGATCTGCCTGACGGTCGCGTTGTCTTTAAAAATCGGGGTGCCGGTGAAGCCGAAGAGCTGTGAGTTCGGAAAGAACTCCTTGATGGCCTTGTGGTTATCGCCGAACTGCGACCGGTGGCATTCGTCGAAGATGAAGACCATCCGCTTGTCGCGGAGCGGCTCCAGCCGTTGTTTGAATGTCGACCGCCCCCGGGCGATGTTCCGCTTGTTGTGCTTGCCGTTCTCGTCGAGCGCCAGGCCGAGCTTCTGGATCGTCGTGACGATGACCTTGTCCGCATAGTCGTCGGACCGGAGGCGGCGGACCAGCGCCGCGGTGTCGGTGTTTTCCTCGACGCAGTTCTCCTGGAACCGGTTGAACTCCTCGCGGGTCTGGCGGTCGAGATCCTTGCGATCGACGACGAAGAGGCATTTGTGAATGTTCTCGTCGGTCTTGAGCAGCGTCGCGGCCTTGAAGGAGGTGAGCGTCTTGCCCGAGCCGGTCGTGTGCCAGATATAGCCGTTGCCGCAGTTCTGATCGATGCAGTCGACAATCGCCTTGACCGCGTAGATCTGGTAGGGGCGCATCATCAGAAGCTTCCGCTCGCTCGCGATGAGCACCATGTATCTGCTGATCGTCCGGCCAAGCGTGCACTTGGCGAGGAAGCGGTCGGCGAAGTCGTCGAGGTGAGTGATCTTTGTGTTGTCCTCCGCCGCAAACCGGTAGATCGGAAGGAACCGCTCATCCGCGTCGAAGGCGAAGTGCCGCGAGTTGTTGTTCGCGAAGTACAACGTGTCGGTGCGGTTGCTGACGATGAAGAGCTGTACGAAGCAGAGAAGCGTTCTGGTGTAGCCGTTGCCGGGGTCGTTCTTGTAGTCCGCGATCTGCTCCATCGCCCGCCGCGGGCTGATCCCGAGCGTCTTCAGTTCGATCTGAACCACGGGAACGCCGTTGATCAGCAGCATGACGTCATAGCGGTGATGGCTGTTGTCGGTATTGATGCGGAGTTGATTGACGACCTCGAAGGCGTTCTTGCACCAGTCCTTGATGTTGACGAGGGTGTAGTTGAGCGGCGTGCCGTCGTCGCGGACGAACGCTTCGCGGTTCCGCAGGGAACGCGCGGCTTCGTACACGTCCGATGTGACGATCCTGTCGAGGAGGCGCCGGAACTCGCCGTCCGTGAGTGTGACCCGATTGAGGGCTTCGAACTTTTCCCTGAAGTTTGCTTCAAGCGCGGCCCGATCGTGGATGTCGTCACGATAGTCGTATTTGAGGTCCCGCAGTTTCGCGACAAGGTCCTTTTCAAGATTGCTTTCGGGTGTGTTCATCGCCATCGCGCGGACTCGCTGCTTTTCGTATGGGCTGAAAGCGTCCGACCGCCCGGCGCGAAATGCGAACGCGGGCCGAGGGCGGCTTCGATGCCGCGGACGTGGGAGACGATCCTGTTGTAGATGGCCCGATCCATCATTCTTCCGTCCCGCTCTTGCCGGGGCGGCTTTCGGCCTGGCCCGTATCGATAACTTTCAACCGTTCGTATTCCTCGACCGCCGGCCGCTGCCGCCACCGGCGGAAGTGTCTCAGTTTGAAATTTCCCTGGCCCGTTTCTTGTAAGGGCCACGTTTCTTGGGTGCCGTGGCGCGAGCGTCAATCAGTCCGACAATCCATTTACGAAACTTGCAATAAGCGGATGGACACGGTGTCCCCGAGGACAAGATAGCCCACGACTATGCGCGGTTGCCCGGAAATCGGATCTGGCCCCGTCGCGAAGAGACGGCAGCCCTTCCCGAGACGAGGTTCGGGTGCACCCTCCCTGTGAGCAACAACTTTCAGACGCTCCACTAAGTCGCCCCAAAACCGGTCAAAGCCCGGTCGAGCCGAACGCTCGGCCTCAAGCATCTTATCAATGGTGGGTGTCCATATGATCTTGAACCCATCAGGCGGGCGCGCAATCTGCATTGATTAAACAGAATCACTCAGTTCCTTGAAGGCGTCTGAATTTTCAAGCGCCCATTCAATTTCATCAGGGCGTAGCTCAGATGGGATAACCGATGCCGCCCTAATAGACATTTGCTGGTTGTTCGAAATCTCGTCCCAGATCGGTCCGTGCGTTCGGTCGCTGGCTTGCGCGGCGTTCAACGGAACGATGAATCTGATTGCCTCGTGGAGGGTCTCGACCTCTTCGGGCTCAAACCATGATGGATCGGGGCGGATGGCATCGAAGAATTCGCGCCGTGTGCCGGCCGTTGTTGGCGCAAACCGCTCCACAATTGCACCATCAGCCTTGAGTGCATCCAAGGTCTGGTAGATGCCATTTGGCACCGGCCCGTGCTGTAACCGGACATACGACATCTGACCAGTGATCGTTTTGCCATAACGGCGGTAGTGTAAAACGTCTGCGTGCCACATCACCTTGTTTAGCTTGGTGGCGCCTAACAGAGACGGCTCGGTGTGGCCCACAATGTAGTGGACAACCTTTCCGGTCTTGTCCTCTGGGATACCCGCCGACATCACTCCCACCTTTCCGCAGCGGCCTTCCTGGCGACGGCGCTGCGTTCATCTGATGTCATCGACTCCGCACGAGCTTTAGCCCCCGCTCGGCCCGGGTTGACCCTGGCAGGCTGCTTATAGCCCGTTTCCTCGATTTCGCCCGCCGCGATCTTGGCGACATGTACAGTGTTGCCGATCACATCCGCCGGGCGTTGCCGGCCCTGTGTTCCTTTTGGAATCATCTGGAATCATCACCCACACCTCTTTCTGGCCTGGGCCTCCCCTGATGAATGTCACCATGTGTTTTTATAACTGATATATGTTGGATGCGTAGTGTATAGTATGGAGCGCATAAATCAATTTCAAACTGAGACACTACCGGATTTTCGGACGGACAACCGGTCTTGAGGCGGTCCGTGCCGTTGCTCGTTCCAACTGACCGGGAACGGCTCCACCTCAAAGGATATATCTTGGTGCTCCTCCAGCATTGTCTCGGGTAAGACCCTGTGACCTCTTTCGTCGCCTCTGGAGTGACAGGAGGATGATCTGTGATCATAGACCCGGATCAGCCTTCCCTCATATAGAGGAACAAAGTTTTCTGCAGGGGAACTGTGATGCCGGACATCCAATCCCGGCCGGAACGCACAGAGTTATCGGCGGCAGACTCTGCTTCCGTTCGAAAGACGTCACCACCGGTGTTCATCATGAACATGAGCTGGAAAGATGCGCTCCAGGGATCGCCGGTCCCGGCATCCGTCTCATTTTGAAGAACAGGCACCCTGCGATAAACCTTGCCGGTCAATTCCGCATCTGCTCTTGAGCGGAATACGGGGGACGTTCGAGTATCGGGATTCAACAATGAAACGGAGTCGGATTGCAGCGAAAACACTCTTCGATCATCTGCGATATGTGAAACGTTTGTAGGGAAGAAACCAAATCTGGCGCTCGGTTCCTTATGAGTCGGCTCCTTATGAGAAAATGTTAGGGTCCGGACCCGATGATTGTCTTCCCGATTTGATCCGGGGATGGTTCATTGCCTCCGATGAGGAGGTAACGAGATGTATGATTTCTTCTGGTTTTCCGATTCCCGGCGGGCCCGGATCGCGCCGCTTCCGCCGACCGATATGCGCGGCAGGAAGCGCCCGGAAACAGTTGACGATCGTCCTGTGCCGAGCGGGATCGTCCATGCGCTGCGCTGTGGCGGTCGCCGGGCCGACTGCGCCGATATCCACGGGCCGAAGAAGACGCCCTGCAACCGCTTCGTCCGCCGGGCCGGGCGCGCTATATGGGAAGGTATCTTCAGCGCTCCGGCAGGCGCCGGGGATACGCCTGACCGGCTGTTCATCGACAGCTCCCGCATCAGGGTTCATCGCTGCGCCGGCGGCGGAAAAGGGCGGCCCATGCCCCCCATGCCCCCCATGGTATCGGCCGCACCAAAGGCGGACGCAACACCGGGCTCCACGCCGTCCGCGACCACAAGGGCCGCGCCGTGTTTTGTCAATTGCGTCCTGCCCCCGACGCCCGGAAACGTGCATGATTGCAGGGTCGCACGGCGCTGCATCGAGGCCATGCCGCCATCCGCCGAACCTGTCGCCGGCAAGGGCCGTGACGGCCGGGAACTGCGCGAACGGCTTGAAGAGCGCGGGACCGGGCCCGTCATCCCGCCGCGAAAGAACCGCAGGATCCGATATCACTACGATCGGGCCATCTACAGGGAGCGAAATATCATCGAACGCATGTTCCGCCGCCTCAAGGACCGGCGGCGCATCGCAACGCGCTTCGAGCGCAACATTAAGAACGTCATGGCAGCTATCACGCTCGCGCAGCCCTCATCTTGTGGCTATAATGAGTCCGGACCCTGATATCTTTTTCGTGACATGGCCGGGAGAGAATGTGCTTTGACTGACCGGTCACGGGAGTGGTCGACTGAGCGATCGGTACTGATTGCAGACCACGGCCCGTCTCTCCGGCAATTATGACAGGAAACCGTTTATGACATTGATGAGATTTGCCAATCGCGGCGACGACGAGAACAACTACAACGAGTACACATCCGGCATTGCGGTGGCGCGCCGCCCGCTTGATCTGACCTGGCTGGCACTGGCTGGCGCACTGGTGATGGCGCTGATGATTGCACCTGCACTGTCGCAGGATACGGGCTCATCGGATGCCGCTACAGCCGATGCAGCGGAGGACGTCGATCCGGAAGTGGCTGCGTTTCTCGCCGAGGGCGATGTCGAGGCCGGCAAGGCGGTGTTCAAGAAATGCGATGTCTGTCACGATGTCGGCGAGAAGGCCAGGGACAAGCCGGCTCCCAATCTGAATGGCATCTTCGGTCGTGCGGCCGGCGCGGTTGAAAGTTTCAAATATTCCAACGGCATGACCGGCGCTGCGGAAAACGGGCTGGTGTGGAGTGAGGCGAAGATCTTTGCCTATATCGCCGATCCGCGCAGCTATCTGCGCGAGGTTTCCGGCAATCCCAAGGCCAAGGCCAAAATGCCGCTCAGGCTCAAGAAAGAAAAAGATCGCTCTGACGTCATCGCCTATCTGAAGTCAGTCCAATAATTCCAGCAGCAGGGGTGGTATGAAATTCACGGAGGAAGAGAACAAATGACCTTGAAATTGCTTTTTGCCGCCCTCGGGGCGGTGGTGTTCATGGGGTTTTCGCCGGTGGCGCAGGCGCAGGATTGCACCTCGGATACGGCGGCTGACGATCTGGAAGCCGAACAGATCGATGCGCTTTATGACTGCATCAAGGGCGCGCTGCTCGATGGCTACCGGTCCGGCGATAATGAAGTGGCTAAGGAGTATCGCGACTGGGGCGCTGCTGCCACCGCGCCGCGCGCGCCCGGACCCCATGGCGACCGTTTCCTGATGACCTTTGTCAATGCGGTCGGCTTTGACGAATATGTCAAATTTGCCGAGGAAGACGTCAGGATGCCGCAAGGCACGGTGATCGCCAAGGAGAGCTTCAAGCTCAACAAGGAAAACAAGGTCAGGCGCGGTCCCTTGTTCATCATGACCAAAGCGGGCGATGGCGAAGTGCCGGACACCGATGACTGGGTCTATTGGGGCGTGCAGCCCAACGGCAAGCCGATGAGGTTCAAGCAGTCCTTCTGTCACGATTGCCATGGGGCATTCGAGGGTCGGGATGCGCTTGGCTATCCTGATGAAGATGTGCGCATCTCGGCGCAATAGGCGGGCATGGCGTTGCGGTCGGCCCGCGCACGGGCTGAGGTGACCCTGTGACATTGTGGAATGCGATGCGGGCCGGCCGGCGAATCATCGCGGCCGGCCTTGCTGTGGCCGGCGGGCTCGCCGGAGGCCTGGCGCTTGCCGAAGCGTGCGCTCCTGAGGCGGTGCCGCCTGCGCCATGCACCGGGCAGACCGTCTGTCCGGTGGGAACACGCGGCTACCACGCTTTGCCGCCGGACGATTGGGACGGCACTTCCAAACTGCCGGTGCTGCTGCATTTCCATGGCTGGAAGCGGCAGGGCACATTGATCGTCAGGCATGGGCGAATTGCCGGTGCGACGCGCAAGACCGGCGTGCTCCTGCTGGCGCCCAACGGGCTTGGGCGGAGCTGGGACTTCTGGACCTCCGAGACCGACGATGTGCAGTTCGCGCTCGATGTGCTGGCCGATGCGGCCAGGCGCTGGCCGATCGACGAGAGCCGTATTTTCGTTTCCGGTTACTCCTGGGGCAGCTCCATGGCATGGCGGTTTACCTGTCATCAGGGCGACCGCGTGGCGGCGTTGCTGGCGATCGGCGGCACATTGAACGATCAGCGCGAGGCGTGCGGGACCGGACCGGTCAATGTGCGCCATGTGCACGGGCTTGCCGACACGGTTCTGGACTTTCCGTTCGGGCCGGATGGCGAGGAGACCTATCCGGTGATGCTGTGGCGGCAGAAGAACGATTGTCTGGATGAGCCTTCCCGCATCGATGATTGGGCGGTGCCGGGCAAATACGATTTCAAGCGCTATGTGTGGGAGAGCTGCGGTTCGCAAAAATCCGTCATTCTCGATGTGCACAAGCGCGGCCATTTCATCCCCATCGGCTGGATTCGCAAGCAACTGAACGAGCTCCTGTGAGCGGCCTGGCGCGCTTGAGCGCGTGGATAAAGGGCGGGCGGCGTTGCAGGCACTGTTATCGGTGAGCCTGCTTTCGGTGCTGCTGACCGATCCTGGCCTGTGGCGTCTGTTCAGCAATGACGGCATTCCGCCCAATGTGGTTTCGTTTTCCGATGTCGGCATGCGCATCAAGGTCAATGGCTTGAACAGCCCGATCGTGGTGGCGCTGGAGCACACGCCGGGTGTGAAGACGCTTGAGGTCTCAGGCAGGCTTTACCGGTGCGGCATTGAGGCTTGCCGGGGAAGAGCGGGGCGAGAGCGGTCTTCATATTGTCGAACACCCCGCGCCGGGGCACGCCGCCCGGCGCCCGCAACGCCCGGGTCGGGGCATCGAACAGCTTCTCGTGGGGCCGGAGCAGATAAGCGCGCACGATGAATGCCCGGCTATGCGACAGCCTGGTATGGGCCACCTGCAGCTTGACCCGTTCGCCGCCCGGGATCACCCGATCCCTCGCTCCGGTCGAATCGGAACGCCTCGCCAGGCGCAAAGACCGGCGGCACGAAGGTGCCGCGCCATCTCCGGGATCGGCTTTCAATCGCGGAAATGCCGGCGCCGGATTACACTCGGTAAATCCATGTCGATCACTCCATAATCCCCCGACTCCAAAGCCGGGGAAGAGGTCGGAACACGGGTCGCTTCCCAGTGGAAATCTATCACCCGCCCGCGTCAGCTCTCACTGAAAATCAACAGGGCATTCTCAGATTGTTGAAAATTGGAGCGGGCGATGAGATTCGAACTCACGACCCCAACCTTGGCAAGGTTGTGCTCTACCCCTGAGCTACGCCCGCGCTCCTGTACGGCTCAAGGCCATCTCGGCAGTCATATCGCGTGATCGTGTATTGCATGCAATAGCTCAACGCAAGCATGATGTGGGCACGGCCCTGACTGATGGTGCCCCGGCAATTATTTTCCCTCCACCGCAACCGGTTCAGCAACGCCAAATCTGTGATGCCCGCCAGCCCGGAAGATCTCGCCCAGCGTTTGGAGTTCCTTGGAATTGAGACCACCACGCTCAGCCACAAACCGCTTTTTACCGTGGGGGAATCGCGGGCTCATCGCGGCGGAATTCCCGGCGGTCACTGCAAATCATTGTTTCTCAAAGACAGGAAGGGCCGGCTTTGGCTCATCGTTGCATTGGAAGATGCCGAGATTGATCTCAAAACCCTGCCGCACCTAATTGGTTCCGGACGTCTTTCTTTTGCCAGTGCAGATCTTCTCATTGAGGTACTTGGTGTGACACCAGGATCGGTGACCCCGTTCGCGCTAATCAACGACACCGGACAGCAAGTAAAGGTGATACTTGACCGGGCAATGATGGCACATCATCTGTTGAATTATCATCCGCTGGTCAATACCGCGACGACGACCATCGCCAGCGCCGACCTTGTGACTTTCATTCGCGATTGCGGTCATGATCCGAGGATCGTTGCGATTTCAGCCTAGCGGCTTTAATGCCCATCTTTCTGGCGCGTCTTCGGGGTCCCCCTGACTCTGGAGCGCACCTGTCACAGGAAACACCGCTCAAGGCACAGGGGTTTGAACAAGATGGCATTAATTTCCGGCGAGGCGGCTTCGCCATCTCCGGCACCGATCAAGGACGCGACAACCGAAAGCTTTGCCACAGATGTGATCGAGGCGTCACGTGATGTTCCCGTCGTGGTTGATTTCTGGGCGCCATGATGCGAGCCGTGCAAGCAGCTTACGCCGATCATTGAAAAGGTCGTACAAGAATCTGCCGGGCGGGTACGCTTGGTCAAGGTCAATATCGGCGAGAGTCCGCAGATTGCAGGTCAACTCGGCGTGCAGTCGATTCCGGCTGTGTTCGCATTCTCCAAGGGTCGTCCGGTAGACGGTTTCATGTGTGCGCTGCCCGACAGCCGGTATGCCTCGATCGGCGATCTTCCTCCTGTCATTCCGGTATTTCCACTGCGCCAAGCCTTACTATTGCCGCGCGTTTCATTGCCGCTCAACATTTTTGAACAGCGATATCTTGCCATGGTCGAGCCCGCTCTCGGCAATGCGCGGATTATCGGTATGGTGCCAGCCAAAGGTTCGTGAGAAGATTGCCCCCGAGACCGGCGCCGCTGAAAGCGGTTCCTCAGTCGTGCGCGCGTCACTACCGATGAGGTTCAAAGACAGGCCGGTTGCCAGTGCGACGGCGGTGGCGACAACTATGTGAGAGCGTGTTTTCATCAATTTTGCTCCGCGCTTTGCGTGGGAGTTTACGGAGCGTGACGGCTTGTGCGTATGAGGTCTGTCGGGTGAAATTGACGTACCAACAGCAGGGTGGATTTGGGGGAGGCGATATGAGCGCGACGACAGTTGAAGCGGGAGCCGATACGGTTCATTGGGGATATCTGAGTTCGGATCTATCGCCGGTAGCGACGGTTGAGAGCGGAGATCTGGTGGATGTCGTAACCGTTTCAGGCTTGCCTGATGTGGTTGCAGGATCACCCTATCCGATCCCCCCGGCACTGCTGTCGGTTCACGATCGTGTCACCAAACGGCTGATCCCCGGCCATATCTGCACGGGGCCGATAGCGGTCAAGGGTGCGCATGCAGGCGATGTGCTTCAGGTCGATATTGAAGAGGTAACGCTCGACAGCGACTGGGCCTACACCGGAATTCGTCCACTCAAGGGCGCGCTGCCCGACGATTTTGACGAACGGCACATGACCTATGTCGAAATCGATCGCAAAAACGCCATTGCCAAACTGCCATGGGACATGGAACTGCCGCTGCGGCCGTTCTTCGGCGTCCTGTGCACCGCTCCGCCGGTTGCTTGGGGCGAGCTTTCGACTGTGCCGCCACGCCGCAATGGCGGCAATCTCGACAATCGTGAGCTGATTGCCGGAACCACTCTTTACCTGCCGGTTTTTGTCGAGGGCGCCTTGTTTTCCGCCGGCGATGGCCATGGCGTGCAGGGCGATGGAGAAATCTGCACCGCGGCGGTTGAAATGGGCATGCGCGGTAAGTTCCGCCTCACAACCCGCACCGACATATCGTTGGTCTGGCCGATGGCGGAAACGCCAACCCACATCATCACGATGGCATTCGATCCGGACCTTGACGATTGTGTTGTCCTGGTGGTGCGCCAGATGATCGACCTGCTCGAGGCCAATTGCGGTTTGACGCGGGCCGAAGCCTATACGCTTTTAAGCTATGCCGGCGATCTGCGGGTAACCCAGGTGGTCAACGGCAATAAGGGCATCCATCTGATGTTGCCCAAGGAATTCTTCCGCGGGAAATCGTTCAAGGCAGTTTGAGTCTTCCGATCAGGCCGATTGGACCTGACCGCATGTGGCTTGCGATTGGCGGCGGTCCGGCCCGATCAGGCGGTAAGACCCGATTGTGCAGTGAGGTCAGCCAGCCGGGCCTGCGGCCTGGCGCCAATGTGGCTGATGATTTCCGCCGCGCAGATACCGCCAAGCCGCGCGCATTCGGCAAGGGCAAGCCCCCGCGCCAGACCGGTGAGGAAACCGGATGCGTAAAGATCGCCAGCGCCGGTCAGATCGACGATGCGATCTACCGGAGTTGCCGGAACATGGTGGGATTCGCTGCGTGTGATCACGAGCGAGCCTTCGGCGCCCATGGTCACCGCTCCCAGCGTGCACTCCGCGCGTGCGGCCTGGATTGCGCTGTCAAAGTCGGCGGTCTGGTAAAGCGCCTTGATCTCCGCCTCATTGGCAAACAGGAGATCGACCGTCTGCTCGCGAATGAGCGTTAGAAACTCATCACGAAAGCGGTCGACGCAGAACGAATCGGACAGGGTCAGGGCAACCTGACGATTGGCCGCATGCGCAATCGCGGCGGCTTTGCGGAAGGCGTCCTTGGCCTTGGGCGGGTCCCAAAGATAACCTTCCAGATAGGTGATGGCCGCCGACGTGACGGCATCCCCGTCAATATCGTCAGGCGTCAGTTCTTGGCAGGCACCGAGGAAAGTGTTCATGGTGCGTTCGCCATCAGGTGTCACCAGTATCATCGAACGCGCGGTTGTCGAGCCTTGCGCCAGATCGTCTGTAGTAAAGCCGACACCGGCAGCGGTGATGTCGTGACGAAACGTGTGGCCCAGCGGATCAGCCGCGACTTTGCCGATAAAGGCGGCGCTGGCACCAAGGCTTGCCACTCCGACCGAGGTGTTTCCGGCGCATCCGCCGGAAATTTCAACCGCCGGACCCATGGCGTCATAGAGGCGCTCGGCTTCGGCTTCGTTGATCAACCGCATCGAACCCTTGATCAGGTTTTCGCGCGCCAGGAAGTCGTCTTCGGCATGGGCGAGTATGTCGACGATGGCGTTGCCGATACACAATGCATCGACGTCTGGATTCTTCATCGGGAATAGGGCTCCTTCAGGCAGGTGGCCGCGAGTATAGGAATGGATGCGGGCAGGGCAGTGCCCGGCTGGTTTTTAGGTGCCCGCATGCTCTTGAGGCAATGGCCCAAGGTGCCCATCTCAGAAACGGACCAATTCAAGGAGTGATGATGTCGACCGCATTTACCCGCGCCGTCGAGCAGCTGTTCACTGCTGCTTTCCTTTCTGTCCTGATCCGCTCGCTTCTGGTGGTAGTGGGGCTGTTTGTGGTGCTCGGCATCATCCTTGAGGGATTTATCACCTCATTTACCTATCCGCAGCCTGGGCTTGAGTTCTTTGCGGCAATCATCGCGTTCTTCAGCATCATCGGAAGCATGTGGTTCCTGATCGTGCCGGTGACGATGCTTGTTGCCGGCATCTTCCTCGAAGAAGTGGCAGCTGCGGTCGAGGCGCGCTATTATCCGGGCGATGCGCCAAGCCGTGATTTACCACCGTTGCGGGCGGTAACGGTAGCGCTGCAATTCACTGCTGTGGTGGTGGCGCTCAATGTGGTGCTGTTGCCGACTCTTTTGATCGGAATTGGCACCATCGCCTATTTCATCTGCAACGCTTATCTGTTGGGGCGGGAATATTTCGAGTTGGTCGCGCTTCGCCACATGCGGTTGGAGGACGCAAAGGCTCTTCGCCGGCAAAATCGCGGCCCCGTGTGGATTTCAGGCGCGATGTTCACCGGACTGCTACTGGTGCCGTTTGTCAATCTGCTGGTGCCGCTGTTTGCCACGGCGTTCATGGTTCATATCTTCAAGGGATTGGATCGTGCAGCGGACCCATCAGGCATGAGGGTCGTATCGCCTGAACAAGGGTTAGCGCGGCGCCGCCACTTTTTCGGTGAAATCGCAATACTTACTGACCGGGCAGCGCCAGCATTCCGGGTGGCGGGCTTTGCAGATATAGCGGCCATGGAGAATCAGCCAGTGATGGGCGTGACGGCGAAAGCGGTCGGGGACAGCCTTCAGTAGACTCAGTTCGACGGCGAGCGGGGTTTCGCCTGGCGCCAGTCCAGTTCGATTTGCGAGCCGGAAGATATGGGTGTCGACCGCGATGGTCGGTTCGCCAAACGCAACATTGAGCACCACATTTGCGGTTTTGCGCCCAACTCCTGCGAGTTTTTCCAGCGCTTCGCGGTCACGTGGCACCATGCCGCAATGCTCCTCAATCAGCGCCTTTGACAGCGCGATCACGTTCTTGGCCTTGTTGCGGTAAAGCCCGATGGTCTTGATGTAGTCGCGCACACGCGCTTCACCGAGTTCAACCATCTTTTCAGGCGAATCCGCAGCTTCGAACAGCGGTCCAGTCGCTTTGTTGACGCCGATATCGGTCGCTTGGGCCGACAGAACCACCGCCACCAGCAATGTATATGGACTTTTATACTGAAGCTCGGTTTCAGGTTCGGGGTCGGCGGATTCAAGCCGGGCAAAAAAAGCGTCGATTGCTTTGGCGTTCATAGGTCAAATGTCTCACGCAGCTGTGTGCGGTGATTGTAGCGGCAGGGGCGCACAGTCTGGCATGATTGATTTGTGGGCGTGTATTAAGTGTGGACAAAAATGACTGAGACAACTGGCGAGATTTGCTTTGAGCCGCCGCCGTTTCATGCGGTTTTGCGGCCAAATCGGTCTCTGGGCAGAACGGGCTTTGCGCTTGTGATGGCGTTACTCGCGGGCGCCAGTGTTCTGGTCGGCACCATGTTTTTGTTAATGGACGCTTGGCCGGTATTTGGATTTTTCGGCCTTGATGTCGTCCTCGTCTATCTTGCTTTTCGAATGAGTTATCGCTCAGGCTAGCTCTATGAAACGGTCGATCCCGCCGATGGGCAACTGGATGTCACCAGGGTTCATCCGGGCGGCAAGCGCGAATTCTGGTCGCTGCCCGCCTATTGGGTGCGGGTTGAACTGACCTGCTACGAATATGGCGCATGTGAGTTGGAGCTGGTTTCGCACGGCCGTCGTGTGATGCTGGCGCGTTTCCTGTCGCTGCCGGAGATCACCGAATTCGCGGGCGCGCTGAAAAAGCGCTTTCTTAATTACAAGGCGTGTTGAGGGCGGTCATGACTAGGGTCCGGCCTCGATAATCGTCTTCCCGATTTGATCCGAGGATGGTTCATTGCCTCCGATGAGGAGGTAACGAGATGTATGATTTCTTCTGGTTTTCCGATTCTCAGCGGGCCCGGATCGCGCCGCTTCTGCCGACCGATGCGCGCGGCAGGAAGCGTGTTGATGATCGTCGTGTGCCGAGCGGGACCGTTCATGCGCTGCGCTGTGGCGGTCGCCGGGCCGAAGAAGACGCTCTTCAACCGCTTCGTCAACTATAAAGAGAGAATTAAAAAAAATGAAACTATTAAAATCACCTCATGGTTTACTATCACTATTGTTAATAATGTTAATGAGTTTTTTCTCTATTGATTCGCATTCTATAGCTGGAGGAATAAGATATAATGGAACAAAAAATTGTGAAAAATGTGGGATGAAATCTTCAAATGGTTCAGCCTCTGAGCTGAATGAAATCAACTGCATGTTAAACCCTGAAAGCTGTCTTCATAACGCCGGTTGGTATGAGGATCGGGACAATTCAATGTCCCCTGTTTCTACTAAAGAGGGAGTTGGGGCTGCCATGGCTACCTTTTGGACTTTGAATAGCTTTTCTCAAGGAATTCAAGTTTGTCCTGGGGTTTATTTAGCTACAGCTCATGGAGTTTTAGATGATCCACGAAAAGCGAGAAAAGAAAATCGCTCCTTAAGAGAGCCTGTTCGAAACTCAGTTACAGTTGCTGCTTACCCTATAAATCCAAAGAATGTGACAGACGCCAGTCAAAGTAACTCTCAGTTTGTGTCTCCTAGAATAAATAATCCTTCTGCCTGGAATGAGCCCTCTACAGATTATGTTTTTGTAAAAGTAGATAAAGCTCTTAGGCCAAATAATTTTGTAAGACCAGTAAGAGGTTCAAATAAAAGAATAGTGAATGCTTCAAGAAGTGGTGAAATAGATGTTCATCTTTATAGGCCACAAACTAGATTTAATACTGATTCAAGTGGAACTCCTGATTTTAACTTACAAACATTAAGCCAGCAAACTCCTAATGACATTGCAGACCTTAATCAATCCCCATTGAGAGTTAACGAGCCGTGTGAGCTATTAGAAATTAGTGGGAGTTTTGTTACAAGTTACTGTCCCGCAGAAAGTGGCGCTTCTGGTAGTCCCAACATTGCGACAATTAATGGTGAAAATTATTTGGTAGGTTTGCAGACTATGGGAAATAACCGCACCTATAGCCGAAAAGCGGAAATTGATCTCGGTAATCCTTTTGTTGTTTCTTCTGAGTTCTGCAATGATTATAAATCAGTCTGTGGCCAACCCTGTGCTGAGTTAGATGAAGTGTTACAATAAAAGATTAATGAAATCTCACTTTGATACAATTTACTAACTCCGGGACGAGCGCGGTATATGGGAAGGTATCTTCAGCGCTTCGGCAGGCGCCGAGGATACGCCTGACCGGCTGTTCATCGACATCCCGCATCAAGGTTCATCGCTGCGCCGGCGGCGGAAAAGGGGGCCCTGGCCCCCATGCCCCCCCATGGTATCGGCCGCACCGAAGGCGGACGCAACACCGGGCTCCACGCCGTCCGCGACCACAAGGGCAGCCCCGTGTTTTTGTCAATTGCGTCCTGCTCCCGACGCCCGGAAACGTGCATGATTGCAAGGTCGCACAGCGCTGCATCGAGACCATGCCGCCATCCGCCGAACCTGTCGCCGGCAAGGGCCGTGACGGCCTGAAGAGCGCGGGACCGGGCCCGTCATACCGCCGCGAAAGAACCGCAGGATCCGATATCACTACGATCGGGCCGTCTACAGGGAGCGAAATATCATCGAATGCATGTGATCTGAGCGCGAAGTTTCTACCAGCTACAAGTAGAGCCTGTGCCCGTTTTGATGCCCAACGCTGGGCGTGATGGCAACAACCGTGTCGGGGGCCATGCCCCCAACACGGTTTGCCGGTTGATCCATCCCCGATCCCGGCCGGGGTTTTGTTCCCGAGGCTCGAGTGGGGCCGGAAGTGATTGTAGTCGTGCCGCCAGGCTTCGAGTTCCCGGCGGGCCTGGGTGAGTGTGGTGAAGATTTCCCGGTTCAGACATTCATCCCTCAGCTTTCCATCAAAGCTCTCACAATAGCCGTTCTCCCATGGGCTGCCCGGCTCGATGTAGAGCGTGTTGGCGTGATTCCGTGGGGATATCAGCGACGGAGGGTACGATGGCTGCACAGCGCGGGTTCTTCGATCCGGATGAGCGCTACGCGGCGTTATCGAAGGCGGGAGATCCGCTGGAGCGGCTTGCAGGGGTTATCGACTTCGAGCTCTTCCGGCCAGAGTTGCCGGCCAGAGTTGGATGCGACGCTTGATCGTTCCGATGGCAGGCAAGACGGGCGCCCGCCGATGGGCCCGGTCCTCATGTTCAAGGTACTGGTGATCCAGGCACTCTACGGTCTGTCGGATGCGCAGGCGGCGTTCCAAATCATGGACCGGCGCAGCCTTGGCCATTTCCTCAGCCTCGATGACGGCGCGCGGGCGCCGGACGAGACGACCATCCGGCGGTTCCGGGAAGCCCTGGTGCGGACCGGCGCGGTGGAGAAACTCTTCGCCCGGTTCGACGCGCATCTTAAGGACGCCGGATATCCCGCCCGGATATCTCGCCATGGGCGGGCAGATCGTCGATGCCACCATCGTGGCGGCCCCGCGCCAGCGCATGACCGATGCCGGGAAGGAGATCGTCAAGGGCATAGAGGTATGGAAGCGGGGGGCATCCCGCCTGATTGGCAGGCCAATCCCCGGAAACCGGCGCTATCGTCATCGCGGTTGCGGTGGTGTTCTTCATCTTTGCCTATCAGATCGCCGAAGTCGGCGCCGCATCGGGCGGCTATCAGGTCGACGCCAGATTTTCCAGCGCCAGCGGACTTGTCACCGGCGCCGATGTGCGCCTGTCTGGCATCAAGGTCGGCTCGGTGGTCAACCAGCGCCTCGATACCGAAACATTCGAGGCCATCGTCACGTTATCGGTGTCACCGGACGTCAAGCTGCCGAACGACACCAGCGCCCAGATTGCAACCGAGGGCCTGCTTGGCGGCAGCTATGTTTCACTGCAGCCCGGAGGCGCCGAAGAGACGCTGGCCGCGGGCGATACTATCGAATACACCCAAGGTGCGGTCAATCTGATGAGCCTGATCGGTCAGGCGGTATTTGGCGGCAAGGAATAGAGTGGCGGATTGGCGAGTGGACGGCGGCGGGGCCCACAACTGGTCTCCCGAAGGGTATCAGCGCCACGTCGGTTTCGTCGCCGAACTGGGCTCTGACATATTCACCTGGCTGGTGCCACAGGCGGGCGAGGACATTCTCGATATTGGGTGTGGCGACGGGGTTTTGACCCGGCGCATAGCCGATGCCGGCGCGCGCGTTGTCGGAATTGACACCAGCGCCGCGATGGTTGCCGGCGCGCGTGCGCGCGGACTGGATGCGCGCAAGGGCTCTGGCGAACGCCTCCAATTCGATGCCCAATTCGACGCTGTGTTCTCCAATGCCGCGCTGCACTGGATGCACCATGCCGAAGCGGTCGGCAGCGGCGTTTTCCGCGCCCTGAGGCCCGGCGGCCGGTTTGTCGCCGAGTTCGGCGGCCACACCAATTGCGCCGCCATTGCCACTGCCCTTCAGGCCGCGCATGAACGATTTGGCGGTGCCGCGGCGCTGTCCTTTCCGTGGTATTTCCCCACCGAAGCCGAATATGCAGCGGTGCTGTCCGGCGCCGGTCTGCACATGGTCCGCTCTGGCCTGGTGCCACGCCCAACACCGCTGCCGACCGGCATGGAGAACTGGCTGGAAACCTTCCTGCATCCCTTTTTCGACCAGTTTTCCGGTGAGCAGCGGGCCGATGTCATGGCCTATGTCGTGGCCCTGCTGGAGCCGGCGCTGCGCGATGAGGCGGGCAACTGGACCGCCGATTATGTGCGCCTGAAAGTTGAAGCCCGTCGCCCGCTATGACTGACTGTCCACATTCAGCCACGATTGCCGGTCAATGTGCCGCATGCGCGTATCTGCACAAGGACCTCATAAGTGAAAGCCTTGCCGAGTATCGCACTGATCATCACTGCGCTTGTCATGGCGCTGGGCCTTTCATCGGCCTTGGCCGAGCCGGTCGCCAATCAAACCGCGATTTTTTCCGGCCTAGACAAGATCACCGCTGAAATCGAGCCGATCGAGATCGATGTCGATGGATCGGTGCGCTTCGGCTCGCTCGAGATCCGCCCGCGCGCGTGCTACACCCGCCCGCCGACCGAACCGCCCCAGACCACCAGTTTTGTCGAAATCGACGAGCATGAGCTGAGTGGCAATGTGCGGCGCCTGTTCACCGGCTGGATGTTCGCCTCAAGTCCCGGTCTCAACGCGCTCGAGCATCCGGTCTATGATGTCTGGCTCAAGACTTGCAAAAGCGCCGCCGGCGGCAAGTTCGATGCCATCGCGCCGAACTCTCCCTGAGTGGCAAGCGCTGCCTCAAGCAGTTTTTGATACTCCTCGCGCGTCACCTCGATGGTGCCGAAACGGCTCAGATGCTCGGTCACGAACTGGGTATCGAGCAGCGTGAAGCCGCCAGTCTTGAGCCGCGCCACCAGATGTGCCAGCGCCACCTTGCTGGCATCCGGCACTAGGGAAAACATGCTCTCACCGAAAAATGCCGCCCCGAGGCTGACCCCGTAAAGACCGCCAACCAACGCGCCGTCGGCCCAGCACTCGACACTGTGGCAGTGTCCGAGTTTGAACAATTCGCCGTAGAGATTGAAAATCCGGTCATTGATCCAGGTTGACTCGCGGCCCGGCGCGGGTGCCGCACATCCGGTCATCACATCGGCAAATGCGGTATCGACACAAACCTCGAACCGGCCGGAGCGGACCACGCGCCTGAGCGAGCGCGAGAGCTTGAACTCATCCAGCGGCAGCACCCCGCGCCGGTCCGGATCGATCCAGTAAAGCGCGTTGTCCTCCGCGTTTTCAGCCATCGGGAAAATGCCGCAGGCATAGGCCTTGAGCAGTACCTGGGGCGTGATCTCGATCAACTGTTCGGAAATGCCGGTCATGTTTCAGCGCTGCCCGGTCCGGCTGCCGTCGCCGGTCCGGTTTGGGTCTGGGAATGGAAAAGGCGCTCTGTCCATCGCATCGTCGTCGGCCGATTTTAAGGCGCGGGCAGAAAAGGCGGGCAACTGCGCGGGGCCGGGGCTGTCGTCACACCCCCGACCAGGGTTCAGCCAGATAACGCTCCAGCCAGTGAATGTCATAGTCGCCCTCGATCATGTCACGATTGGACACCAGCTCGACGAACAGCGGGATGGTGGTCTCGATACCGTCGATCACGAACTCGCTGAGCGCCCGCCTCAGCCGCATCAGGCATTCCTCGCGCGTCGTGCCATAGGCGATCAGCTTGCCGATCAGGCTGTCATAATAGGCCGGAATGACATAGCCGTTATAAACTGCTGAATCCATGCGCACTCCCAGCCCGCCCGGCGGATGAAACGCGTTGATGCGCCCGGGCGATGGGGAGAAGGTTGACGGGTTCTCGGCATTGATCCGGCACTCGATGGCGTGGCCGTGAAAACTGATTTCAGACTGTTTGCACGACAGATCGGCGCCATCGGCAACCCTGATCTGCTCGCGCACCAGATCGAGCCCGGTCACCATCTCGGTCACCGGATGTTCCACCTGTAGGCGGGTGTTCATTTCTATGAAATAGAACTCGCCGTCTTCATAAAGGAACTCGATCGTGCCGGCGCCTTCATAGCGAAGTTCGGCCACCGCTTTAGAGGCGCGCTCGCCAATCTGCGCGCGCTGTTCCTCGTTGATGATCGGCGAGAGGGCCTCCTCCCACAATTTCTGATGGCGGCGCTGCACCGAGCAGTCGCGCTCGCCCAGATGAATGCTCTGGTCCCGACCATCGCCGAACACCTGCACTTCGATGTGGCGCGGGCGGGCGAGGTATTTTTCCAGATAAACCGTATCGTCACCGCAGGCGGCCTTCGATTCGGCCCGCGCCGTCTGCAGTGCCTGTTCCAGTTCATCTTCGCTTGCCGCCACCTTCATGCCGCGCCCGCCGCCGCCGGCTGCCGCCTTGACCAGCACCGGAAAGCCGATGTCGCGCGCCACCTTGCGCGCCGTCTGATAATCGTTGATCGGGCCATCGGATCCCGGCACCACCGGCAGGCCGAGCCGCGCGACGGCTTCCTTGGCGGCGATCTTGTCGCCCATCAGGCGGATGTGATCGCCCGACGGTCCGATGAACTTGATGCCGTGCTCGGACAATATGTCGGCAAAGCTCGCATTCTCCGACAAGAAGCCATAACCGGGATGTACCGCATCCGCGCCGCTGAGTTCGCATGCCGCCAGTATGGCGGGAATATTGAGATAGCTTTGCGCCGCCGAGGGCGGACCGATGCACACGCTCTCATCGGCCAGCCGCACATGCATGGCATTGGTATCGGCGGTTGAATGAATCGCCACTGTGGCGATCCCTATCTCCCGGCACGCCCGATGAATTCTCAGTGCGATCTCGCCACGGTTGGCGATCAGGATCTTGTCGAACATCGTCGGATGGTCATTCGATCACGATCAGCGGCTCGCCGAATTCGACCGGCTGTCCGTTTTCCACCAAGATTGCGCTGACCACGCCGGCCCTTGGCGCGATGATCGGATTGAAGGTCTTCATCGCCTCGATAACAAAAAGCGTGTCGCCTTCGCCAACCCGGTCGCCAACCTCGACAAATGGATCGGCACCGGGCTCGGCCGACCGGTAGCAGGTTCCGACCATCGGTGAGGTGACCGCATCGCGCGGTGACTGGGCCTCTGCACCTGGCTGCGAACTCTCGCCTGTCTCCGGTTGTGCCGTTTCGATCTGGCGCGCCAGCGCGTTATGGGCTGCAGCCGCAGGGGCGGCGATGGTGGGCACCGGCGCGTGCTGCACCCGCACCCTGAGGCCTTCCTGCTCGACCTCAATCTCGCTGAGGCCGGTTTCGGTCAGAAGTTCGGCGAGCTCGCGGATCAGTGCCTGATCTATTTGTTTTTCCTTGGCCATTTAGCGCTCGCTATCTGAATTGACGATTCCGGCGATCGCTTCGACGGCAAGCTCATAGCCTGCCGCGCCCAAACCGAAAATGGTGCCGCTCGCTACTGGCGACACATAGGACCTGTGGCGGAAATGTTCGCGTGCGGCGATGTTGGACAGATGCACCTCGATACAAGGAGCCTTGATCGCCTTTATGGAATCATGGATGGCGATCGATGTGTGGGTATAGGCAGCAGCATTGATCACAATGCCGGCGGCCCCGCCAAAATCCTGAATCCAGCCCACCAGTTCCGATTCGCTGTTGGTCTGGCGGAAATCGGTCTCAAAGCCGAGGTTTTTGGCCCTGGCTGCGCAGCGCTGCTCGATCTCCTCAAGCGTCACCGCACCATAGTGCTCGCGCTCGCGCGCGCCGAGCAGGTTGAGATTGGGTCCGTTGAGGACGGCAATAAGCTGGCTAGACATGGAATTCTCACATTACAACGCTGCATTTGCGCGAGAAAGACACTCAAGCGCCGGGGATAACTTTGCCCCAACATTGCATGTCAATTCGTGGCGCGCGTCTCCGCGATCACCTGACGCAAACCTTCAAGTCCGATGGCGCCGGGCACCAGTGTGGTGCCGATTATATAGGCGGGTGTGACTTCAATGCCGATATTTGTTGCCAGCGTCTTGGTCTCGGAGAGGATCTTTAGAGTTTCCGGCGCGGCCATGTCGCTTTCGAACTGCTCAAGGTCGAGCCCCAGAACCTCGGCCACCTGCATCGCGCTCGCGCTGTCATTGGTGCCGTGGAAGCCGAGCAACTCGGCATGAAATTCCAGATAGCGATCCTGATTGGCGGCGGCGATCGAGGCCTTTGCCGATTCCACCGAACCTTCGGTCAGGATCGGGAACTCCTTGAGCACCACCCGCAGATTCTTGTCCGTCTCGAGCAGCGCGGTAAGGTCCGGCATGGCACGTTTGCAATAGCCGCAATTGTAGTCGAAGAACTCGACCAGCGTGATGTCGCCATCGGGATTGCCGAGCACCATATTGGCCGGTGAGCTCAGGATCTCATCATTGTATTTCTTGATCGCGCTGGCGGTCTTGGCCGCGCGCTCGGCCGTTTCCTTTTCTTTCAGCGCACTCATCACCTCACGCAGGATTTCCGGGTTGGTGAGCAGATAATCGCGTACGATGGTTTCGATTTCGCCGACCTGTCCGGCGTCGAATCCGCTCGACTGGGCAGCGGTATGTGTGTTCCACGACAGAACAATTCCAAGCGCTAGGGCCGCGGCTAACATGCTGGCCAGTTGAATTCGTTTCATCTTCATACCTCCAGCAATCCGCAGTTCACTTGCGCTTGATGTTTTCTATATCGTCGGCAATCTGCCATTCAGTGCTGCCGCGCGGCAATTTTTCCTTCGCCCTTTTGGCAAAGACGCGCGCTTGGGAAAGATCGCCACGCACCGTGTATTCATTTGCCGAAGCCAGTTCCGCCCGGCCGGTGTCGCCTTTCCTGCCATAGGCTATAGCAAGAAAACGATAACCCGCAGATGAACGGTGTTCGTGTTGCATTGCACGCAACAATTGCGCGATCGCCGGTTCGATATAGGCATCATCGCCGGTCGAGATCATCGCCTGGGCAAGCAGAATACGGATCAGCGGTGAGTTAGGCGCCAGCTTGATGGCATGCTGCAGGATCGGGATCGCCTGTCTTGCGCGTCCGGTTTCGAGCAGGGCCTGCCCCTTGATTTCGTGAAAATAGGGGTAGCCCGGCATGGTTGCGATCAGCCGGTCGAGCTCGACGATGGACCGTTCAATATCGCCGCTGCGGAAATAGGTTATGGCGCGCGCATAGGTCGCCGGCAGGCCGGTATCTCCCTCACCGTAGCGGCGCGCCACGACGCTGGGACGTCCCAGATAGGCGAGGATCTTGGCTTGCGCCAATTGGTGGCGCAGCAGCATCGCGGGCGTATCGGGCGTATTGTAGTAGCGTCCTTCGCTCACCGTGCGGGCGAGAAAATTGATGCGCTCGCGTGGTAGCGGATGGCTCTGGACGTACGGGTCGATATTGCGCACCGACACCAGCATCTGATCCGACAGGCGTTCAAACAGGCGCAGCATCCCCTTGGCGGATTGTCCCGTGGCATCGAGAAAGCGTATTGCCGCCTGGTCGGCCGCCGATTCCTGCTCGCGGGCATATCTGAGAAAATTTCTCTGGAATGCGCCTTGGCTGCCGCGCATCAGGCCGACCGCCGCCTTGCTGACATCGGCGTTGCCCGCAGCTACGCCGCCGGCAATCGCCGCCGCGCCGGCGATCATCGAGACCACCGAACCTATCGAGGCGCGCGCGATCTCGTCGCGCGACCTTGCGTGATGTCCGCCGGCAATATGGCCGATCTCATGGGCCAGAACGCCGATCACCTCATTGGGTGTATCGGCTTCAGTGATCAGGCCGGTATGGACATAGACGCGCTGGCCGCTGGAGACGAAGGCGTTGATCCTGCTGCTCGAGACGATCACCACTTCGCCGGCATTTGCCGGAATGCCGGCAGCGCGGAACAGCGGCAAGGTATAGTCGCGCAGCAGCGCTTCCACTTCGGCGTCGCGTATGACGCTGCGCTTCTGTGCCAGCACCTGTGTCGGCAATACGCTTGCGGCGAACATCGCCAGTACCGCAACCATCATGAAGGCGCGGCCGGACCGCCCCTTTTCATTGCTTGTCGTCGTCATCGAACCTTGGCGCACAACCGGCGTTGAATCCACCATTTGCTGGCATTTCAGCCGATTTTTGAACACATTAGGTGCGTCCCTCTGCCGGTCAATCCGCTCCGCACGCAACTCTCGCAAGGGTGAACATGCGCGATCAGCGCACCGAACGTCGGAATTGCGACCAGAGTATGATATCAGCATACTAGTATCGTGTGCCCGAAGCGGTGGTTCAACCCTTGAACGCAGAGCCGGCGCGCCTCCAGTCCACTTTCAAGGCCGTGCCGCGCGTATGGGTGCCGCATACAGGGGCCGGGTCAGTGCCGGGGGCAGAGCAAGCCGGCAAACAGGGAACCAGAATGACCACCTCACGGCGAAGCGACATTCAACCTTTCATTGCCATGGACGTGCTGGCCAGGGCCAACGCGTTGGAGGCTGCCGGCAAGTCTGTTCTTCATCTTGAAGTTGGCGAGCCCGGCTCGACCGCGCCCCAATGCGTGCTGGCTGCCGCGCGCGCCGCGCTTGATAGCGGCAAGCTTGGCTATACCGAGGCGCTCGGGCGCATGAGCTTGCGCCAGCGTATTGCGCGGCACTATGGCCAGAGCTATGGCGTGGAGCTTGATCCCGCCCGTGTCGTTGTCACCACCGGATCTTCGGCCGGTTTCAACCTGGCTTTTCTGGCGCTGTTCGATGCCGGCGCCCGTGTCGGCGTGGCCGAGCCGGGTATCCCGCCTATCGCAATATTCTGAAATCCCTTGATCTGGTAGCGCTGGCGCTGTCTGCCGGACCTGCCACGCGCTGGCAGATCACACCTGAGCAAGTCACGGCGGGACACATGGGCGAGGGGTGTCAGGGGCTTTTGGTGGCCAGTCCGGCCAATCCCACCGGCACCATGCTGTCGCCCTCAGCGCTCGGCGATCTGGTGAAGCTGTGCGATGAGCGCGGCATCGCCTTCATTTCAGATGAGATCTATCACGGTCTTACCTATGAGATGGAGACCGCCAGTGCGCTCCAGACGAGCCCGAATGCCGTCGTCATCAATTCATTCTCGAAATATTACTGCATGACCGGATGGCGCATCGGCTGGATGGTGGTGCCGCCCGATCTGGTGTGCACCATCGAACGCCTGGCGCAGAATTTGTTCATCTCGCCGCCGAGGCGGCGTTCGATGCCCTGCGTGAGACCTATGCGCGCAACCGGCAGGTCCTGTCAGCGGCGCTGGCGCGCGCCGGACTTGACCGCCACGCTCCTGCCGATGGCGCTTTTTATCTCTATGCCGATATCAGCCGGTTTTCCAATGACAGCGCCGATTTCGCCGAACGGCTGCTGGACGAGACCGGGGTCGCGGCCACGCCAGGCGTGGATTTCGACCCCGAGAACAGCAATGCCTATCTGCGATTTTCCTATGCAAGCGCGCCCAAGGTGGTCGAAAAGGCGGCAGGCCGGATTGAAAGCTGGCTTGGCAAATAGTCTGGGAGCGTGACAGGCTGACAGCCCAAAGATCCCGTCAGCCCTCTGCCGAACTGCGTCTTTGCCACCATCCACGCCGTTGCGGCTTGGATTCAGCTGAGCTGTCCTCGCTTGCTTCCGCGGCAGTTGTTGCCTCTGCGGGACCGGCCGGAGCTTCGCTGTGAATTGTTTGTGAGGCTCCCAGATCTTCAACCCCGGTGCCGGCCAAGGCCGGCTCCACGCTGCCTTGCCCGTTTCCATTGCTGGACGCGGTAGCTCCTGCCGGTGCGTCATCACCTTGGGCTTGCGGCGCGGCGCGCTGTTGCCACGGCCAGGCGATTGCCGGGCGCAGTGATTTGGCGTCGGCCCTGCGTGCGCGGGGTTTTTTTGGAGCCTCGGCCTGTTCGGTTTCAGCCTCGGCGGGAGCATCGCTGTCGGCTGAAGCGGCGGCATCGGCGCTGTCACTGGCCGTAATTGCTGCATCCGCCCCTTCGCTCTGCGGGCTTGCGCCATCTTCGGTGCTTTCGCCACCGCGCCTTTGGCGCCGGCCACCGCGGCGGCCACGCCGGCGCCGCGATTTGGGGCGCGGTGCCTCGCCATCTCCCTCGGCGGCTTGAGCACTGTCTTCGTCTTCCGATGAGGCGATTTCCGCGGCTTTGTCATCCTGTGGCGCTGCCTCGCTCTGGCCAGCCTCCTCCGAGCGTTTGCGGCCGCGGCGTCTGCGCCGCTTGCGTGGAGGCGCTTCAGCCTCGCTATCGCCCTCGGCTTGCGCCGCTGCCTCGTCCGCGCCGTCTTCCTTGCCACTGAATGCAGTGTCCACCTGGACCGTGGTATCGGCTAGCATCGGCACCGAATCATCGACCAAGGTGCCGCGCTCTATGGTGTATTTGGAGCCATGCAGCGTTTCATCGATCGCAATCGAGATTTCGATTCCGTAGCGCGCTTCGATTTCGTTAATATGGGTGCGCTTGCGATTGAGCATGTAGAGCGCAATGTCGGAGCGCGATGTAACATTCAGATTGTGGCGTTTTCCGCTGGATGCCATTTCCTCCAGCGAGCGCACGATCTGCAGCGCGGTTGAGCCGACTGAGCGCACCCGGCCTGCGCCCTGGCAGTCACTGCACACTTCCATCGTGCCTTCGATCACGCTGGCCCTGATGCGCTGGCGCGACATTTCCAGAAGGCCGAAATGACTGATCCGTCCAACCTGGATTCGCGCCCGGTCGGTTTTCAGGCATTCCTTGATCTTGCGTTCCACCGCGAGGTTGTTGCGCCGCTCCTCCATGTCGATGAAGTCGACCACCACCAGTCCGGCAAGGTCGCGCAATCTGAGCTGGCGCGCGACTTCCGCCGCCGCCTCCAGATTGGTCTGAAAAGCGGTGTCCTCCACATTGTGCTCGCGCGTCGACTTGCCGGAATTGACATCGATCGCAACCAGAGCCTCGGTCTGGTCGATGACCAGATAGCCGCCTGATTTGAGCGTCACCGCCGGCGAGAACATCTCGTCGAACTGGCTTTCAATGCGGTGGCGCACGAACAGAGATTCACCTTCCTTGTATTGTTTGACGTGGCGCGCATGGCTCGGCATCAGCATGCGCATGAACGCCTTGGCCTCGCGGTAGCCCTCGTCACCCTCGACCACAACTTCTTCGATATCCTTGTTGTAGAGATCGCGGATCGAGCGCTTGATCAGGCTGCCTTCCTCATAGATCAGAGAGGGTGCGGTCGATTTCAGCGTCAGATCGCGGATCGATACCCACAGGCGCTGCAGATACTCGAAATCGCGCTTGATTTCGGCCTTGGTGCGATTGGCGCCCGCTGTGCGCACGATCACGCCGGTGCCCTCGGCCACTTTCAGATCGCCGGCGATCGTCTTCAGACGCTGCCGGTCGGACAGGTTGGTGATCTTGCGCGAGATGCCGCCGCCGCGCGCGGTGTTGGGCATCAGCACGCAATAACGGCCCGCAAGCGACAGATAGGTGGTCAGTGCCGCACCCTTGGAGCCGCGCTCTTCCTTCACCACCTGCACCAGCAGAATCTGCCGCCGCCGGATCACTTCCTGGATCTTGTACTGCCGCCGCCGCGAGACCTGCCGGTCCGGCAATTCTTCGAGCGCGTCCTCGGCGCCGACGCTTTCGACCTCGTCACCGTTTTCAGGCGCGTTTTCCCGCAATACCGCGGTATCGGCTGCGGCGCTGCGCCGGCGCCGTCTCGGCCGGCGGCCCGAAGCGCTCTTGGCCGGTTTGTCGCCCGCCTCTTCACCGCCTGTTTCCTCGCCGGTCTTGGCTGCCGAATCTGCCAACGCCTCCGCCTCTACGGCCTCACCTTCGCTCTCGTCGGTCTCATCGCTGGCAGAAGCGCTTTCAGCCTCATCGGTGCCGGCCTCGTCTGAGGTGTCATCGCCGGCCAAGGCGTCATCGGCGCTGTCGGATGTAGCCGAAAGTGCCTCGCCATCATCCGGCGCGGCGCTATCGGACCCTGCCTGTTGATCGGCTGGTTCAGAGGCATCTTCAGCCTCATCGCCTGCCTCCGACTCGTTTGCCAGAGCTTCAGAGTTGGCAGCCTCCTTCAGGAGTTCCTGCCGGTCGGAGACCGGAATTTGGTGGTAGTCCGGATGGATTTCGCTGAAAGCGAGAAATCCATGCCGGTTGCCTCCATAGTCTACAAACGCCGCCTGCAGCGACGGTTCAACCCGGGTTACCTTTGCAAGATAGATATTTCCGCGGAGTTGGCGTCTTTCCTGTGATTCTAGATCAAATTCTTCGACTCGTTGTCCCTTGCACACGACGACACGCGTTTCTTCCGCGTGTGTCGCGTCGATAAGCATTTTGTTGGCCATTAAGCGTCCTCATCGCATTGGCTATTCCCGGCGTCGGAACCGAAAAGTCAGTGCCGTTCAGCCAGAGTTCCGACAATTGCGATTTCTTAGGTTGATAGGCCGATATGCATTTGGCCGCCCGGCGTGAAATGCCCAACGCGGCGGCCGGTCGTGTTACGGCAGAATTGGACTTTGAAAAGTCAACTCTGGCACGACTCATGATTTCGGCCTCTTGATATTCGCATCCAGATCGACATCCAGACTGCGACCATGATCTTGCGAGCCTTCCCGGCCGCAAGGAATTTGGGCCACTTTCAAAGTGACAATTGTCCGTCATTTGTGCCGCACGAAGCGATTGTGACTACGCTTGCACTCACATACGGCAATCCGGCGAATCGCCATTTTAGCACGATATCGGCACATCGTGCCGTTCACTATGTTCGATACCATCTTAGCAAACCGAACGGCATTGCTGCGATAACAATCTGCTGTCACGTTCATATATTCGCGTGCAGCTTGCAAAAAGCCACCTCAAGCAATAAGGCGATTGGGGTGCATTTTCCAAGCCTTTCCATCACTTATGCAAGGCTTGCCCGCCAAATGCCGCATTTGCGGAAAACAATGGTTAACGGGGTCTGTCTATCTTGAAGCCATTCAACTTAATAAAACATGCTTGCGATCAGGGGAGTGTAGGGGGAGTGATGCGGCCATTCCACGTGGCGCGATTTTTCACCGCCGCGGTGACGGGGCTGGTACTTGCCGCTTCATTGGCCTGGCCGGCCGGGGCGCAGCCAAAGGCCGTGGCCGATGACGTGGCGATCATCACCGAAGACGGCGTCACACGATTTGAACTCAGCCTCGATCGCGATCTGGCGTTCAGCGTTTTTGCGCTGGCCGACCCCTATCGCGTGATTGTCGACCTGCCCGAGACCGAGTTTGAGATCGCCACCGATGCGACCGGCAGCGCCAGCGGGCTGATTTCGGCCTTCCGCTTCGGATTGTTTTCCCCTGGCAAGTCTCGCATCGTGATCGATACCACCGGTCCCATTTCCATTGCCGAGCCGGTGATCCACAAACCCTCGGTAGGCCGCCCGGCGCTGCTTGTGGTCGAGCTGACGCCGATCTCGCGGGAGGTTTTCCTGCGCAATTTTGCCATGAACGGTATCTCCCAGCAGATTGGCGCGCCGCCTCCGACCGTCCGTGAAACCATTGTCCCGCAAGCCCAGCGGCAGCGTAATCCCAAGCCGGTGATTGTCATCGATCCCGGCCATGGCGGTGTCGATCCTGGGGCGGGCAGCCGTTCGGGTGCCAAGGAGAAACATCTGGTTCTGGAGTTTGCCAAGGATCTGGCCAAGAAACTGCGCGCCACCGGCCAGTTCAAGGTCGTGCTGACCCGCTCCACCGACGTGTTCGTGCGCCTCGATCGCCGCCGCCAGATTGCGCGCGAGTCCCGGGCAGACCTGTTCGTGTCGGTGCACGCGGATTCAATCCGCATGTCCGGCATCAGAGGCGCCACCGTCTATACGGTCTCAGAAAAGGCCTCGGACGAGGAAGCCGCGGCGCTGGCGGCGCAGGAAAACCGGGCCGACCTGATTGCCGGTATCCAGCTTGAGGATATCTCCGACGAGGTCAGTGACATTCTGATCGATCTGGCGCGCCGCAACACCAAGAAACGGTCAATCGATTTTGCCAAGATTTTGGTGAACAAGATGCGCTCCAATGTGAAACTCAACCGCAATCCTCATCGTTCCGCCAGTTTCGTGGTGCTCAAATCGGCGGATGTGCCCTCGGTGCTGCTCGAGCTTGGCTATCTGTCGAACCAGCAGGACGAGAATGCGCTGAAATCGAGCAAATGGCGCACCAAGGCAACGTCTTCGGTGCTGGGTGCGGTGTTGCAATTCTTCGCGCCGCGCGTGGCCGAAAATCAGTGACGGCTGGTGTGGCGGCGCGCCGCCGGTGATCGGCGATGGGGCCGTGCCGCGCATTCAAAAATCGACAGACCGGTTACATCCGGCCCATAACCGGCTTACATCCAACTTGACAGGCGATTGGTGAATGGCATTTGTGGCGTCAGTTAAGCTCAGGGGGCCTTGATGTTCTGGCGGCTGCTCAGTTTTTTGTTCACGGCAGGAATGTTCGCCTTTATCGCCGCAGGTGCGGTTGCGGCCTATGTGATCTGGTTTGCGTCCCGGGATCTGCCCGATTATGAAGCGCTGGCGCGCTACGAGCCGCCGGTGATGACCCGCATGCATGCGGGCGACGGCACGCTGCTGGCTGAATTTGCCAGAGAACGGCGGCTGTTCGTTCCGATCAGCACCATTCCCCACAATGTTGTGACCGCATTCCTGGCGGCTGAGGACAAGAACTTTTACGAGCACGGCGGCATCGATTTTCAAGGTATTGCCAGAGCCATTGTCGTCAATATCCAGAACCAGCTCGGCGGCAGCGGCCGCTTGGTCGGCGCCTCGACCATCACTCAGCAGGTGGCAAAGAACTTTTTGCTGTCGAGCGAACAGACCATGACCCGCAAGCTCAAGGAGCTGTTGCTGGCGCGCAAGATCGAGAAAGCCTTCTCGAAGGACCAGATTCTCGAGCTCTATCTCAATGAGATCTATCTCGGGCTTGGCTCATACGGCGTTGCCGCCGCCGCGCTCAATTATTACGGCAAGCCGTTGCGTGATTTGTCGCTGGCTGAAATCGCCTATCTCGCGGCATTGCCCAAGGCGCCCAACAATTACCATCCCTTCCGCCATCACGATCGTGCCGTGGAGCGGCGCAACTGGGTGATCGACCGCATTGTCGAAAACGGCTTTCTCGGGCCCCAGGAAGCGGCTGAGGCCCAGGCTGAGCCGCTGGAGGTCTCCCCCCGCCCATTCGGTGCCCAGATCTTCGCCGCCGAATATTTCGCTGAGGAAGTGCGCCGCGAAGCACTGGCGATATTCGGCGAGGATAAGCTGTATGGCGGCGGGCTGTCGATCCGCACCACCCTTGATCCGCAGATGCAGCGCACCGCCAAGCAGGCGCTGGTGGACGGCCTGGTGGCATTCGACCGCGATCGTGGCTGGCGTGGACCGGTTGCGCGCATCGACCCATCGGTCGACTGGGGCATTGCGCTTGCCGAAATCGAGGCACTGTCGGACGTCGATCCCTGGCGGCTGGCGGTCGTGCTGACGGTCGAGAAGGGGCGCATCATTGCCGGTCTGCGGCCGCGTAAGACCTCGGCCAGGGAAATCGAAGCGGAGCGTTATACCGTCGAGGTGCCGTTCGATGAGATGAAATGGGCGCGCCCGGCCCAGGCGGACGGCACTTTGGGCCCGGAAATCAGCAGCGCCCAACAGGTCGTTGCCATTGGCGATGTGGTTTATGTCTCACCCTCGCGCGACGGCACCGTGTGGCAATTGATGCAGCCGCCGGAAGTGGAAGGCGCGCTGATGGCGCTTGATCCGCATACCGGCCGCGTCCATGCCATGGTCGGTGGCTTCAGCTATGACCGCAGCGAATTCAACCGCGCCAACCAGGCGCTTCGCCAACCCGGCTCGGCCTTCAAGCCGTTCGTCTATGCCGCAGCGCTCGACAATGGCTACACACCCGCCTCGGTGGTCATGGATGCGCCGTTCGCGATTGATCAGGGCAACGATCAGGGCATATGGCGGCCACAGAACTACGGACGCAAATTTTACGGCCCGTCCACCTTGCGTCTTGGTATCGAGAAATCCCGCAATGTCATGACCGTGCGGCTGGCCGAGGACATGGGCATGGAGGTGGTCAGCGACTACGGTACCCGCTTTGCCATCTATGATCAGATCTCGCCGGTGCTCTCCATGGCGCTGGGGGCCGGTGAGACCTCGCTGATGCGCCTGACCAACGCCTATGCCATGCTCGCCAATGGCGGCAAGCGTATCGTACCGACCCTGATCGACCGGGTGCAGGACCGCTTTGGCGGGACTGTTTATCGCCACGACAAGCGTCAATGCCTCGACTGTGTCGCCGAAAGATGGGCTGGCCAACCCGAACCGGTGCTGCCCGACGACCGCGAAACCGTGATCGATCCGATCACCGCCTATCAGATCACCTCGATGATGGAAGGGGTGGTGCAGCGCGGCACCGCAACCGTGCTGAGAGATGTCGGAAAGCCGGTTGCCGGCAAGACCGGCACCACCAATGAGGAGCGTGACGCCTGGTTCATCGGCTATGCGCCTGATCTCGCGATCGGCGTGTATGTCGGATATGACACGCCGCGCCCGATGGGGCGAGGGGCCACCGGCGGCGGCGTTGCAGCTCCGATTGTCACCGAATTCCTCAAGACCGCGCTTGCCAACACGCCGGCAATCCCGTTTCGCGTTCCCTCCGGCGTCAATCTGGTGCGCATCAACGCCAAGACCGGCGTTCTAGCGCTGCCCGGCAATGAAGATGTGATCGTCGAGGCTTTCAAGCCCGGAGCCCTGCCGCCCGACAATCCGATGGATGTGATCGGCGGTGGCCCGGCAGTCGTGGTCGGTCCGGGATTAGGCTTGCCGGGGCCCGCGCTCGGCGGTGGCGTCAATCCCGCCGAGTTGAGTATCGAGACCTTGACGACCGGTACGGGCGGTCTCTACTGAAACGCCTGTGGGCCCGTGTGACTTGCGCACGGCTCACCGGCGCTTGTTGTCGCGCGATCAGGTTCAACACGCCAATATGGGGCTCCAATGAGGGCGCAGACACTCTCCTATGTCGACAACATCAAGCAGTCGCTGGCGCTGCTGAGGAGGCATCTTTGACTGGGATGCCTCTTCCGCAAGGCTGGATGAACTGAACCGGATCGCCGAAGACCCCGCGCTGTGGAACGATCCCGCGCGCGCCCAGGCGCTGATGCGCGAGCGCCAGCATCTGGAAAATTCGATCACCAGCTTTCGCGAGCTGGAGCAGTCCTTGGCCGACAATGTCGAGCTTATCGAAATGGCCGAGGCCGAAGGTGACGAGGACATCATCAACGAGGCCGAGACGGCGCTGGGGGCCTTGCAGCGCACCGCCGCGCGCTTCCAGATCGAAGCGCTGCTGTCGGGCGAGGCCGACGCCAATGACACCTATCTGGAGGTCCATGCCGGCGCCGGCGGTACCGAAAGCCAGGATTGGACCGAGATGCTTTTGCGCATGTATATGCGCTGGGCCGAGGCCAAGGGCTACAAGACCGAACTGATCGGCGCCAGCCCCGGCGAAGAGGCAGGGCTCAAGAGCGCCACCCTCCTGGTAACCGGCACCAATGCCTATGGCTGGCTCAAGAGCGAATCCGGCGTCCACCGTCTGGTGCGCATCTCGCCATATGATTCAAGCTCGCGCCGGCATACCAGCTTCGCCTCGGTATGGGTTTATCCGGTGGTCGATGATTCGATCGATATCGATGTGTCGGAAAGCGACGTTCGCATCGACACCTACCGCGCCAGCGGTGCCGGCGGCCAGCACGTCAACACCACCGACAGCGCCGTCAGGATCACCCATATTCCCACCGGCATAGTCGTGCAGTGCCAGAATGAGCGCTCACAGCACAAGAACCGCGCCACCGCCTGGAACATGCTGCGCGCGCGCATCTATGATGCCGAACTGAAGCGCCGTGAGAAAGAAGCACAGGTGATAGAATCGGAAAAGACCGATATCGGCTGGGGGCACCAGATCCGCTCGTATGTGCTGCATCCCTATCAGATGGTCAAGGACCTGCGCACCGGCATCGAAAGCTTCAATTCCGACGCCGTGCTTGACGGCGAGCTTGACCAGTTCATGGAAGCCTCACTGGCCGATCGCATCGGTGCGGGCGAGAAGGGTGAGGCCGAAGCCGACTAGAGCGTAATCCGACCGGAGTGAAGCGAGGATCGATCAGATTATGCGGCTAAAAAAGATAGATAGAGCGCAGATCTGAATCAATCAGAATGGATTGCGCTCTAGCCGCATCAACCGGATTGGTTGATCAGTGCCAGCCGATGAATCCACGCACAGAAATCCACCCAGGTGGCTGACCTGCGGAAACGGCACAAATTCAGTGAATGTTTTTGTTGTTATTCGGCAGCCGAGCGGCGCACGACGACGCGACCATCCTTGACAATCACCGGCGCTGCCTCGGGCGATTCATAATCGGCATACAGGTCGCGGCCGTAGCCAATTTGCCGACCGGTGCCAGCGGGCTCCGGCAGAGAATGTGCCGGTGCCGGCTCATCTGCCGCATGGTCCTGTTCAGACTTGAATTCGGTTGACTGCGCTCTTGCCACCGGCGGGGCCGGCACGAAGGAATCGACTTCATTGCGCGCCAGCGGGTCTTCAGAGCGCCGGCAAGTGCCCTCGAAGAAGGCACCGGGTTCAACAGCGAGCGATTCGTGGAAGATTTCGCCTTCGACATGGCAGTTCGCCGCGAGCACCACGCGCAGTCCCCGTACCGAGCCGATTACCCGACCGCGAATGATCACCTCTTCGGCCATCACTTCGCCCGTCACGGTGGCCTGTTCGCCAATCACCAGCGAGGATGCACGAACATCCCCGTCAATCGTACCGTCGACCTGCAGTTCGCCTCCGGACAGGAGGTTTCCGCTGATGATCAGGTCACCACTGATGATCGATGGCACCATCCGGCCCCCGCGCCTGTTGGGCGGCGGTAAATCGACCGGCATGGGTGCTGGTGCAGCCGCCACATTCGGCGGCGGAGGGCCGGCGGCCCTGCGCTTACTGGAAAACATGTGATGCTACTCTAAAAAATTTGACCGGGTTCACGGCACTTCCGTTCAAGCGGGCTTCATAGTGTAAATGCGCACCTGTACTCCGCCCGGTGCTCCCTACAAGCCCTATCTCCTGGCCTGCTTCAACACGCTGACCAACCTTCACCTGAATTTTACTCAAGTGAGCATAACGTGTTGAAACACCATTGTCATGATTAATTTCAATTAGCCTACCATAGGCGCCTCCCCAGCCCGCACGCTTTACTTCGCCAGCCGCAGTTGCCAACACCGGAGTTCCATTCGGTTTGGGGAAATCGATGCCCTGATGCATGGCCTTTCCACCGGTGAACGGGTCGCGGCGCGGTCCAAATCCACTGGTAATTCTCTCAACCGAAGCCAATGGGTGGCGGACCGGAAAGCGCTCAAGCGCATTGAGATAGGCCTGGATCGTATCGGTGGTGGATGAAATCCGCACCACCTGGCGCTCTTCCGACGAGCGCGGAGCGTCGCCAGCCAGGCCCATTGGGGCCAGTTTAACCAGCGGACCGCCAAGCGCCACATCGCCGCTCGGCGCAAATCGCTCCGGCTTGAAGCCCAGCGATGTAATCGCCTCGGCAAGCTCAGTGACGCGGGCCTCGGATTTCGATTCGAGAATATTGAGGGTAGCGCGCTGTGCCGTCGACAGGTCACGCAACCGCTTGCCGACACGGTGCAACGCCTGAACCGATTCGGCATCGTTCATGCCGAGCACCGACTGTTTGCCCGGTATGCGGGAAAAACGGATGTCGGACTGGGCCGGCTCGAAATTGATCATCAGCTTGGTTCTGGCCTCGTCCTCGACCATTTGCGGGCCGTCGGAGGTCTTGGGAACCAGATCGTTCATCGATACGGAATACTGCTTGGACATCAGTGCCGCGATCTGCTTCTGGCGAATTTCCAGCGCCTTTTGCACATCGCGCACGTTTTCAAGCTGTGATTCGACATTGTCCTGATTGAGCAGCAACCGGCCGTTGAGATGGTCCATCGACGACAGCATCTGGGTGATGCGGTCCTCATAGACGGTCTGGACATTGGCGAATTGGCGTTTCTTGGCGGCGATCACATAGTCCTTGAACGCCACCGTCAGGGACGCATAGGCGATCCAGCCGATCACCCCGATCATGAGCAACACTAAACTGATCTGAATCCAAGGCCTTAGCGTGATAAACCGCACCTGGCCTTCGCTGCGCACATAGATCTGGCGCTCGCGAAACGCATAGGCCAACCGTTCCCCGAATGACATTAGGTCGATCGCCTGCTCACGCGCCATATATTGCTTCCCCCGATCAGCGAGCGACATAAGACCGGATTTGACCGACCGTTGCAACGGAAATTACTAACGCGTGTTACAACGCAAGCTCCTATTAGGGTCGGGACTCATTACAGGTAGAGTCTGGAATCATTATAGCCACGAGATGAGGGCTGCGGCGCGTGCGATAGCTGCCGTGACGTTTTTAACGCTTTTCGCCCAGTTCTACCGACCGGTTTTGAATTCTTAAAATTTCGGGAAAACCCGCTCTGAAAGGCCGAACCCGGCGCGAATGTAACTGTTGCCCCAATCAGAGTTTGCCGATAGTGATGTTGGACTATGTATTCCCGCTTTGTGATATTCAGCCAGGCTCGCTCCGGCTCGACCATGTTGGCGCTCAGTCTCGATTCCCATCGGCATGTGGTCTGCCATGGCGAGGTTCTGAGCAGGATAGGGGTTGAACGTCTGGCCTTTAAGGAAGAAAACCTGAAAAATTACCTTATGGAAAAAATACGAAAACTGTTTGGCGCCTCGATATTAAGGGAACGGGACGCCGAACCCATAAAATTTTTGGAACAACGCGTCTGGCCGATTGAGGCGAAAGAGGCGAAACATGTCGGCTTCAAAATGGTTCTCGAAGACATCTTCTATTCGCCTCACAAGGAAACGTACCTAGACTATTTCTACAATGAGAACATTCTACCGGTCATTCTATATCGCGAAGACCAACTGGCTGTCTACGCAAGTTGTAACCGACTGGCCCAAAATGGCGTCAGATACTCCCTTGTCGGTAAGAAGACAGCGCCGGATACCCGGCAGATCACTATCGATCCTGAACAATTCGAGCGCTTCCGAAATGGGCAGCTAGCCAAGCTCAAAAATCTGAAAGACCGGTTCCCATACGCGTACATCATGCGGTATGAGCGGATTCGGGAAGAATACCCGGGCCTGACCGGTTATCTGGGAATTCGCGACCGTCAACTGAAGGAACTGACGCAGAAAACCGACCCGGCCGATCTGGCTGAAACTATCGCGAACTATGGAGATGTCGAGAATCTTCCCCGCAACATTGAATTGTAAGTTTATATTCTCCATACGATGCGAACAAGGCTGGTGTATGGACAAAACATCTTTATCCGACGATTGCGGCGGTCGTCGAAGCATGAAGCCATCCGCGCCGACAGCGACGGCCTCGGCGCGCCGCGTCATATTCGTGACCGACGCCGGGCGTCCCCGTTCCGCCCTTGAGCGAAGAACGCGATCAATGAATGATCCGGTTGGTGGAAGCGGCCGTTTCCCGAGCGGGCCATTTGCGATTCAGACATTTCGTTGCAGCCATTGGGCGACCTGTTCCAGCGGGGCGTGAAAGTCAAGATGGTTCGGTTCCCGTTCGTGCATGGGAGATGGCGGACGACCATCATCTTTGATTGCCAGGTCGTAGTCGTGATTCAGCGCGTTGGCCAGACAGGCGAAGGCCGCCGTCCCTCCCCTTGGGGGAAACAATTCAAGCACTCGGCATCCTTCCGGCGCGAACAGAATATTGGCCAATCCCGCGCCATGCGCGCCGACAACCGCCTCCGCCTCGCTGAACGCTTCGATTTGCTCTTCGAAGCTGTGCCGGCCGGGATCGAACACCTCAAAGCCGTCAAGCAGATTCACGAGTTCCGTCTCATTTTGAACGACACGCTTGTTCGTGCGCGGGATGTAGAATTTCCGGCGCGGTTTGCGCACGGGCAATCTTGAGCGCCACCATCCGATCAGATCCGGGTGGCAAAGTTGCATCGGATGACGGAACGTTCCGGTGATGGCGCTGTCCGGGACCAGAAGTTTCTCGAACCGCCAGACGGGCCACGCCGCTGCTTCGATTACGGTTCTGTCCGAATACCCGAGGAACGCCAGGCTTTCCGCCATGAAGTCATGCCGCACCCTGTTGTTGCAGACGATATTTTCGAACGGGCCCGCGTGTTCGCACAATGAAAGTCTGGGCAGCCAGTCCAGCAGCCAATGGCAGTAATTGCCAGTGTGGAAACGGTCGCCGATAAAGGCTGAAACTCCAGGTCTGCCCCCCCCCCCCGGGGTGTAATCTTTGAGCAAGCCCTTTATTCTCTCGTTCAGGAACGCCGGAAGCGGACCGGAGCACTCACGGATAAAGCCGCCGTCCGCATCGAAAAAGAATTTGTGCGGCCCCAGAAATATTGCCGTGCAATTCGTCAGGGTGTGCAGTTTTACTTCAGGTGAGCGGCAAACCGGTTCGTAGCCCGACAGAGCCTTTATGATCGATGTCGGATAGCGCGCCTTTGGAGGGATCGAGTAAGACATTAGCCGTTCGGAAAGGACAGTTTGTGAGGAAGCGGCTTCGCCGATTGCAACAGGTTCGGCAGAGTCTGAGGTCAGGCCGTGGCGTTTTGCGATTTCGACGATCTGCCATTGCCGTGATGTATCATCCTCAAAATAAAGATATTGATCGGGCAGGAGCCTGGCCAGGCCATCCACATCGCCCGCATCCGACATTTTGGCGATGAGTTCCCCTCGCATTTCCGTCTTGGAAAAATCGGGAATGGAGCTGTCGAGCACCTCCATCGCCAGTTCGCGGGCTCCTTCAAGTCCCTCCGTTTTCAACAGCAGCAGGGCTTTTCGGTGCTTTATCCATCTTACTGCGTTTTCGTTTCCCGCATATTTTCTCCGCGCCTCCTCAAGGGTCGCGAGGGCCTTCGCATATTCGCCCGCATCTGAAAGTCGTTCGGCAAGACCCAAGGCGTTCTGCCATCCATAATAACGCAAAACGTCCCGCCATTTAGAAGGACGCAAAGCGTTCCGCCATTTAGAAGGACGCAAAACGTTCCGACCAATGGCGCGTAGCACTGTACTGATCATATTATCTTCTTTCGCGAAATCATGCGTCGGCAGACATAATCCATTAAACCAGCATTTCCCATATGGCCAGTCTGTGGTGAGGCTACAGCCAACGGAGGCGGTCCTCCAAGCATTTTCAGCCTCCTTTCGTCGTCGACTGACGGCAGCCCGGCGAGAAGAGCGGCCGAGAGGACCGCGCCCACAGGTTTTGGCGCCGTTTCTCCGCTTCCTGGACGCACGTGTCCGACCGCCGGGGTGGCGCTTTGCGGTTCTTGAGTGACCGATCATGCCGACACCGCCACAACAGGCGGTCGTCGAAGCATGAAGCCATCCGCGCGCGCGGGGAGGTGAGCGGCCACGTCTCGATGTCCTTCGGCGTGGACGGCGTCCGCAGGAAGTCGGCGAGGTTGCAGGCCAACGCGTGAAGCCGGAGCCGTACGGCATTTGCCGCGAACTTCATGCGCGACAGCCGCGTCCACTTGAGCGCGTACCTGCCTTCCTTGATGTGCTGCGCGGCCGTGCCCCGGTCGTTGTAGAACGCCGGAACCTGCTCGTTCGGCAGGCTGCGGTTGGTGACGATGAACCCCATGCGGGGAAACAGCTCACCGGGATGGAACTCCACCTTGGCCACGATCCGGCGCGGCTTCGACCGGTAACGGAAGCTGGTGCAGTGGCGGACAACGTGATGCGGCGGCCGGCCGGGACCGCGCTTCGTGAGCCGGTCGATCCGTTCATGCAGCTTCGGATTGCCCTTGATGCGGATGGCATCGTCCCGGCCCTCGACCTCCGGCAGGTCGAACAGCGCCGGGATGGCGAAGGCAGGCATCGGGCCGGCACCGGCTGCAGCACGTCCTCCCAGCCGTCCGCGCTGTGGACAGTGCCGGGGCGCAGGCTGCACCGCTCCAGGTCGCCGAACCGGTTGAACACGAACAGAGGGTGCAAGCACTTCGACTGGAAATGACCATTACAGGCCGATCCCTCCCGATCTCCTCCGTGCACCGGGCTCTCCGAACTGTCCATGTCCGGGGTGATGAATTTCTGCGGGCGCCTATCATGCGCGGCGTCGATCCAGCGCCCCGACAGGTCCGTCAGAGCAGTGAAGTTGTCGGGCTGCGTCAGCATCCCGGTCTCGAACCGGCCCATGGCACTGGCCGGGGCCGCACCATGCTTCAACGCGCGACCACCAATAATCCGGTGCATCACCGGATCGCGACACAGTCGGTCGGCGTCGTCGACGTCCTCGTAGCCGGCGAGGCGGTGCCGTCCATTCCGCCCTGTGCGCGGGTCGCCGATCAGACCCGCGGCCATGTCCGTCAGACCAAGGGCGTCTTCGAGTTCGCGGTGAAGCAGCAATCCACCGTTCGAACTGATCGAAGAACCACAAAAGGTCAGCTTGATCGACCGATCGAAATGTAGCCGCAAAGGGCCGGTTTCCGCTTCACCCGTCGCGTCCCTGGCCAAACCCCAGCCCCCATCATTCATAAGTCATTGATGGAAATAGATTATCACACTTCATGGGGCCATAAAACCGGAGTTCATATGGGGAATGCAGGTTTAATGTTGCGCTCTGAAGCGCGTTGCGATGCGCCGCCCGTCTTTGAGACGGCAGAACATGCGCTCGATGATATTTCGCTCCCTGTAGACGGCCTGATCGTAGGGATATCGGATCTTGCGGCTCTTTCGCGGCGGGATGACGGGCCCGGTCCCGCGCTCTTCAAGCCGTTCGCGCAGTTCCCGGCCTTTGTCGGCGACAAGTTCGGCGGATGGCGGCATGGCCTCGATGCAGCGCTGTGCGACCTTGCAATCATGCACGTTTCCGGGCGTCGGGAGCAGGACGCAATTGACAAAAACACGGGGCTGCCCTTGTGGTGCAGACGGCGTGGAGCCGGGTGTTGCGTCCGCCTCTGGTGCGGCCGATACCATGGGGGCATGGGCGAAGGCCCCCCTTTTCCGCCGCCGGCGCAGCGATGAACCCTGATGCGGGAGCTGTCGATGAACAGCCTGTCAGGCGTATCCTCGGCGCCTGCCGGAGCGCTGAAGATACCTTCCCGTATACCGCGCGCTCGGCACAGGACGATCGTCAACTGTTTCCGGGCGCTTCCTGCCGCGCATATCGGTCAGCGGAAGCGGCGCGATCCGGGCCCGCCGGGAATCGGAAAACCAAAGCAAATCATACATCTCGTTACCTCCTCATCGGAGGCAATGAACCATCCCCGGATCAAATCGGGAAGACAATCATCGGGTCCGGACCCTAGAACCAGCAAAATGAGACAATTCGATGGCGCTGGCGTCGTATCCTCGGATCTGTCCCCGCAATTGCACGATGCCGCGCTGAGTGCATCTTGCGTTATTGGGTTCGGCGGCGGTTGTTGGTCACACGCTCAATCATTCACCAATTACAAGGCCTTGACTGCCTCCAGCACCTGTTCTGCATGTCCCGGAACCCGGACCTTGCGCCAGATGCGGGCAATGGTCCCGGTCTTGTCGATCAGGAATGTCGAGCGCTCGATGCCCATATAGCGTCGGCCATACATGCTCTTTTCCACCCACACGCCATAGGCCTCGAGCACCTCTTTTCCTTCATCGGATGCCAGCGCGATGGTGAGGTCGTGTTTGGTTTTGAAGGCGTCGTGTTTTGCCGGCGGGTCGGCTGAGATACCGACAATTCTGGCACCGGCCGCCTCGAATTCGCCCTTTAGCTGGCTGAATGCGATCGCTTCCTTGGTGCACCCTGACGTGTCGTCCTTGGGATAGAAATAAACCACAGCCGCAGTCCCGCGTAGGCCGGCAAGCCTGATCCGCTCACCGCCATCGCCGGGCAGGTCGAACTCCGGTGCTTTCTGGCTTTCTTGTAACTCATTGCCCATGTTGCCGTCCTTTGGTCAAATTCCGGGTTAAGGTTATATGCGAGCGTGTCGATTCGCCCGGCTGTGGGCGTTTTCGGGGGCGCCCATGCCCGATATTGATAGATGGCTGTGATACTCTCAAGGTCCTTGGACAACGTGCCCAGTTCGGATTCGGCAAAATGACATCACTGCCGACTGGTCTGATGTCGGTCGTTTCGGCCGTGCGCGCTGGTGTGGGGCGGCTATTGCGCACGCGTCTGCACCGCCGTGTGGTGATTGTCTGCGGCGCGGTGACGTTCGGCTGTGTCCTCGGCATTGCCGCCGCGGTGCTGCTGTTGATGTGGCGCCTGTCGGAAGGCCCGATTCGTTTGGAGGCCATCGACACCACCATCGAACAGGCGGTGGCGCACGAATTGGGCGATGTCAAAGTTGACATCCAGGGCGCTGAGCTGGCGCGCGAAGCCGATGGCAGCACGGTGGTGCGCCTTGCGGATGTGACCATCCGGGATCTGTCCGGGCAGTTTTTGGCGCGTGCGCCTCAGGCCTTGGTCGAAACCAATCTGATCACCGCGGCTCTGGGCTCGATCGTTGCCACACGCATCGAACTGATCGGACCGCATGTTTCCGTGCGCCGCCATCTCGACGGCACCGTCAGTCTGGGCTTTAACCCGCCGTCGCCTCAGGACCAGCTCGGCAGCAGCAGCGGCAATGGCGGCGGCGAGGGGGGGGCACCGCCGCCGGTTCAGGTGGCATCGGCAGCAAGCGATGCCGGACAGGCGTTTTCGCCGCTCAGCGTGTTTCAGCGCGGCCCGGACGATGACGGCTTTCTCAACTCCGTCAATCGGCTGCTCGTGCGCAGTGCGCGCCTGACGCTGTTTGACGAGGCCAGCCAGTCGGTTTGGGATTCCTACAACGCCACCTTGCGCGTCACCCGCCCGCGCGGCGGGCTTGCGGTGTTTGTCGATGCGCCCTTTACCACCGATACCGGCGAATGGCGCTTCCGCTCCATCGTCGAGCAGAACAGCCCCGAATCGCCGATATTAATCGACGCCGATTTTGACAGCATCGTGCCCTCGGAAATCGCCGCGCGCATCCCGGCGCTGACCGATCTGGCAAGCCTTGATCTGCCGGTTTCGGGCACGATCAAGACCACCCTGTCTCCCGCCGGCAATATCTCCGCGGTGGCCGGCGACATTGCACTTGGCGCCGGATTTTTGAGCCGCATCCCGTTTGTCGATGTCGCAATATCGCCGCATCTGATCGACGAGGGACGGATCTCCGCCTCCTATGACCGTGATGAAAACAAGCTCGATCTGCATCAGTTCTCACTGAATTTCGGCGCAAACCGGATCGGGCTCACCGGAATGCTCTCGCCCGAGCATGACGACACCGGCACTCTTGTTGCCGCGCGGTTTGATGTGCGCTCGGAAAACCTGACCATCGCCTCGGCCGATATCGGCCGTGAGCCGGCGGTGATCAAGCGCGCGCTGGCTTCCGGCCGCATCATGCTCGATCGCTCCGGTATCGAAATCGATACCGTGATCGCCGATTTCCCGCATGGCCAGATCACCCTTGGCGCCTCGATGAAGCTGGCGCCCGATGTACGGCTGTCGCTCCAGGGCACCATGGACAATATCGATGTCGACACCCTGGCGCAGGTGTGGCCGGGCCGGCTGGCGCCCGGCGCGCGCAACTGGATTTCCCAACGTGTGCCCAAGGGCAACATTCGCAGCGGGAAGATCGAGGTCGATCTCGGCCCCGATGAATGGGCGGCGATCGAAAACGGCCTCGCTCTGCCCGAAGAGTCGGTGCTGGTCGAGGCGGCTCTGGAAGGTGTGACGGCGCACTATCTGGACCCGTTGCCGCCGCTGCAAAACGGCTCCGGAGCTGCCTATCTGACCGGCGACCGGTTTGTTCTGTCAGTCGATCGCGCCAATGCCGTGGCGCCCAGTGGCACCCCTCTGGCCGTCACCTATGGCCGGTTCGATATCCCGACGCTGATCGAGAACGAAAACGGCGCGATCATCGGCAATGTCAATGTCGGCATATCGAGTTCGACCGCCGCGGCTCTGGAGGTGCTTGATCTCAAGCCGCTTGAATTCACCCGCGATATCGGCGCCAAGGTCGCCAATGCGCGCGGCGAAGTGACCGTCATTTTCGATCTTGCCGTGCCACTGATCGACGATGTCCCGTTTCGTCAGGTCCAGTTTCAGGCCGGCGCGACATTGCGTGGCCTGTCGCTCGAGGGAGCTTTTCGCGGCATTACGCTGGAATCCACCGAGCTTGAAATCATCGCCACGCCGCAGGGTATCGATGCGCGCGGCGATGTGCGGCTGAACGATGTGCCCGCGCGGGCGGTGTGGGAGGTGCGTTTCGACGAGCCGGGCTCGCGCACCAATCGCCTGGTGATCGAGACCGATGCCGATGCCGAAGTCCTCAACCGTCTGGGAATAGATATTCGCGATTTCATGACCGGGTCGGTGCCGGTGACGCTGGAAGCGCGCGGCATCGGTTCAAAGCTCGATACCATTGAGGTGCAGGCCGATGTCGGTGCTCTGGAGATCATGTTCCCCGCCATCGGCTGGTCCAAGCCTAAAGGCGAGCGGGCCAAGCTCTATTTCGTCGTCGAGCGATTGGACAATGAGCAGGTGCGGCTGCGCGAACTCAGCCTGCTTGGCGACCGCGTCACCGTCACCGGCGCGATCCGCTTCGATCCCGACGGCAGTATCTACAAGCTCGATCTGTCACAGTTCAAACTGGGATCGGCCAATGACCTGCAGGTCAATGGCGTGCGCAACACCAATGGAGTGTTGCAAGTCAAGGTGCGCGGCGCTCAATTCGACGCCGGTGAATTGCTGAGGCGCGAAATCTCCGGCGAACTGCCGATCCAGCCCAACAAACAGGCCCGCCCGGCCGAAATCGATTTTGCCATCGGCACCATTCTGGGATCGAACGCCACGCCGCTCAATAATGCTGAGGGGCGCATCCAGGTGCTTGAGGGCAAGGTCGCGAGCATCGATCTTGCCGGCCGCTTTGCCAGCGAGCAGACGCTGGGGCTCAACTTTCGCGTTGGCGGCAACGGCAATTCCGCTGTGGTCAAGATCGATACCAGCGATGCCGGTGCATTCATTCGCTATGTCGGGCTTTATACCCGGGCCCATGGCGGCGGCATGTCGGTGCGTGCACAAGGCGCCGATGCGCGCTCGCTTGCCGGCACCGTCCTGGCGCGCGATTTCGTCATTCGTGATGAGCCGGTGCTGATAAACATCGCCAGGGGGCGATCCGGCCTGGCGGCGCGCGCCGCCGGAAATGTCAAATTCTCGCGCCTCAATCTGGAGTTCGAACGTCAGGGCGGTGTGATCGTCATCAAGGATGCGCTGATTGGCGGACCGGCTGTTGGCGCCAGCATACGCGGCAAGGTCGATGTCGCCGGCGAGAAGCTGGGCCTGTCCGGCACCTATATACCGGCCTATGGGCTGAATGCCGCCTTTGGATCGATACCGCTATTCGGTCCGATCCTGTCAGGCCGCTCCGGCGAGGGCGTGTTCGGCATGACCTTTGAAGCTGGAGGTGAAATGTCCAATCCGACGATCACCATCAACCCGGTGTCGTCCATTGCACCGGGACTTCTTCGCCGCTTCTTCGAGTTTCGCCAGCAGTGATGCGGGCATCGCGTTTGACTGCCGCGCCGAACACCATCAGCCAGAGCGCAGCAATGTGTGCCGCTTCTTGCCGCGCGACAGTTTGATCACGCCGTCCTTTGTCAGGTCGGCCGGCGTCAGCACCGCGCTTTCATCGCTGACCGCCTTGTCATTGACACGCAGCGCGCCGCCTCTGATCTCGCGCCGCGCCTCGCTGTTTGAGGAGACCAGACCGGCGGTGACAAAGGCGGTGAGGATGCCAAGCCCCGCCTCGATGGTGCTCGGGTCGACATCGAAACTTGGCAGCGTATCGCCGATCGCGCCCTCCTCGAAAGTGCGTTTTGCGGTCTCTGCCGCATCTTCCGCCGCCGGCCGCCCATGGGCGAGCGCCGTTGCCTCGGTCGCCAGCGTCTTTTTCGCCTCGTTCAGCTCCGCGCCTTCAAGGGCTTCAAGGCGCGTAATCTCTTCCAGCGGCATTTCGGTGAACAGCCTGCAGAAGCGGCTGACATCGCCATCGCCGGTATTGCGCCAGAACTGCCAGTATTCATAGGGGCTGACACGGTCGGCATTGAGCCACACTGCGCCATCGGCGCTCTTGCCCATCTTGGCGCCCGACGATGTGGTGATCAAAGGCGTGGTCAATGCGTGCAGCTCGACGCCTTCCACCCGGCGGCCGAGATCGATGCCCGAGATGATGTTGCCCCATTGGTCCGAGCCGCCCATTTGCAGCTTGCAGCCATAGCGCCGATTGAGTTCGACGAAATCATAGGCCTGCAGCAACATGTAGTTGAATTCGAGGAACGACAGCGGCTGCTCGCGCTCCAGCCTGAGCTTGACCGACTCGAGTGTCAGCATGCGGTTGACCGAGAAATGCCGGCCGATATCGCGCAGAAAGTCGACATAGGCGAGATCGAGCAGCCAGTCCGAATTATCGGCCATGATGGCGCCGCCGGCGCCGAAATTTAAGAACCGGTCGAAAACCGCCCTGATACCGGCCTTGTTGGCATCGATCTGTTCAGGCTTCAGAAGCTGGCGCGCCTCGTCCTTGCCCGACGGATCGCCGATCATCGTGGTGCCGGCGCCCATCAGCACGATCGGCTGATGGCCGCATTTCTGCAGCCAGCGCAGCATCATGATCTGTACCAGCGAACCGACATGCAGGCTCGTCGCCGTCAGATCGAATCCGATATAGGCTAGCAGCGTCTCGCGCTGCGCGAGTTCATTGAGTCCGTCTGCGTCGGACATCTGGTGGATGAAACCGCGCTGATCGAGCACATTGAGAAAATCTGATTTGTAGGTGGTCGCCACCGGCCGACCTCTGTTGATTGTCATCATCGTCTGTGTAACAGCTTGAACGAATGAATCAACTTTCAGTTGAAGGACTTGTGACCGCCATCGGCCTGATGAGCGGCACCTCGATGGACGGCATCGATGCTGCCATTCTGGTGAGCGACGGCGAAAACGCAATTGAACCGGGGGCCTCGCTGTCACGCGGCTATGAGCCGGAGCTTCGCCGCCAGTTGCGCGCCCTGCTGGACCGGATGGTACAAGCTGAGGATCCGGCATCGGTGCGCCGCGGCTGCGCCGCACTGGAAGCCCGACTGACACGGCTCAATGCTGAAATGGTGTCGGAATTGCTGGACCGTGCGTCAATTGGCCCAAGCGATATCGATGTCATCGGTTATCACGGCCAGACAGTGCTGCACCGCCCGCAACACCGCATCACCATTCAGCTTGGCGACGGCGAGGCGCTGGCGGCAGCCACCGGCATCACCGTGGTCAACGACTTCCGCGCCGCCGATGTCGCCGCCGGAGGGGAGGGCGCGCCGTTCGCGCCGGCCTATCACCTTGCTCTGGCGCACGCTTCGGGGGTGACGCCGCAGGTGATCGTCAATATTGGCGGTGTCGCCAATGTCACATATCTGGATGCGGCAAGCGATCCAATGGCCTTCGATACCGGTCCTGGTAATGCGCTGATCGATGATTTTGTCGCTGCCCGCACCGGCAAGCCGTTCGATGACAATGGCACGCTGGCGCGCGCCGGCAGTGTCAATCGGGAGGCATTGCGGCGCTTGCTCGACCATCAATATTTCCGCCGCGATCCGCCAAAATCGCTGGATCGCAATGCCTTTTCACTGGCGCCGGTGGAAGATCTGAGCGTTGAGGACGGCGCGGCAACGCTCACCGCCTTCACCGCCCGGACGATTGCCCTGGCAGCGCAGCATTTCCCGGCAAAGCCCGAGCGCTTTGTCGTTGCCGGTGGCGGGCGCAGGAATGCCGCGATTATGGATGCGCTGAAAACCGCGCTGGATGCCGCCGTGCTCACCGCTGAACAGGCCGGCTGGCGCGGCGACGATGTGGAAGCGGAGGCGTTTGCCTATCTGGCGATACGCGCGCTCAAGCGCCTGCCATTGAGCTGGCCGACCACCACCGGCGTGCCGGCAGCCCAGATCGGCGGCGGCGTGCATAGGGCGTGAAGTCCGGGCAAGAAGCGCGCCTCAGACACGCCTCACTCGTCTTCTTTTTCAACCGAGCCCAGCCGCTTGTCGAGATAGGCGTCGGTGATCTGCATCAATTCATTGATGTGATTTTCAAAGAAGTGATTGGCGCCGGGTATCACCTCATGGTCGATGTCAATGCCCTTTTGCGTCTTCAGCCGCTCGACCAGCTTGCCCACGTCCTGCTTGGGCACTACCGCATCGTCCTTGCCATTGACCATCAGACCCGAAGAGGGGCACGGCGCAAGGAAGGTGAAATCATAAAGGTTGGCCGGCGGTGCCACCGAAATGAAGCCCTCGACTTCCGGCCGCCGCATCAACAGCTGCATCGATATCCAGGCGCCGAACGAGACGCCGGCGATCCAGCAGCCGCTCGAATCGGTATTGAAGTTCTGCGCCCAGTCGAGTGCCGTTGCCGCATCGGACAACTCGCCCAGACCGCTGTCGAACACGCCCTGGCTGCGCCCGACACCGCGGAAATTGAACCGCAAGACCGAAAAGCCACGCTCCACGAAAGTGTAATAGTAGCGGTAGACGATCGGATTGTTCATCGTGCCGCCGAATTGCGGGTGCGGATGCAAAATCAGGGCGATCGGCGAATCCGGCGCCGGATTGTGGTGATACCGCCCCTCGATCCGTCCCGCCGGTCCATTGAATATGACCTCTGGCATGCGCTGTGCTCTCTCCCGTTTTCTCGCCGCCACCTGCCACCGCAGATGGCTTTGGAAGGCGCACTGCAATGCTTGACTAAATTTGTCAGGAATTATATATGACCTTTGTACTCTGGAGAATTTGTACCGGAGGCCAAGCAAGCGGCATTGTGTTTCAACTCGCTTCATAACACGAGCAAAGCCCGCAATTGCAAGCGCCTTGCATGAGGCTAGTAAACACTGGTCGGAGTTGATCCATGAAACTGTCTACCAAAGGCCGTTATGCGGTGATGGCGATGGCCGATCTTGCCCACAATGTTGATGCTGGTGCGGTGTCGCTGGCGGAAATCGCCGAGCGCCAGTCCATATCGCTCAACTATCTGGTTCAATTGTTCAACAAACTGAGAAAAGCAGGCCTCGTGGTCAGCGCCCGCGGCCCCGGCGGCGGCTATCGGCTGGCTGCCCCCATCGGCGAGGTTCGTATCTCCGATATTATGTTCGCGGTCGAGGAACCGTTCCGCACCACGCGCTGCCATGGCCGGCCCGGCAAGGGCTGCCTGTGCGGTGAGCGCTGCATGACCCACGACCTCTGGGACGCGCTGGGTGCGCATATTGCTGCGTTCCTGAGCGCCGTGACCCTTGCCGATGTGATCGACGGCGACCCCCACGCCTTCGTGGCGCCCGGGCTTGGCTGCCGCGACGTATTGAGCGCGCGTTCCCACCTGATCGAGCTGGAGGCGGCTGAGGCCTGAGGCGATGCGCACCTATCTCGACCATAACGCAACCTCGACCCTGCGCCCTGAGGCACATAAGGCGTTGGCCAGGGCGCTTGCCCATTCGGCCAATCCCTCCTCGGTGCATCTCGACGGCCAGAAGGCGCGCGCATTGGTGGAGGATGCGCGCGAAGTGCTGGCCGGCGCCATCGGCCGCGCGCCAACCGAGATCGTGTTTACCAGCGGCGGCACCGAAGCCTGCAGCCTTGCGATTGCAGGAGCGGTCAGGGGACTGGGTATTAGCCGCATTGTCGCCAGCGCCATTGAACATGCGGCGGTTCTGGAAGCGGCAAGGGCGAGCGGTGCCAAGCTCGAGATCGCGCCGGTGACCACGGACGGTGTGGTTGATCTGACAGCACTCGATGCGCTTCTGGCGGATGGAAACAGCGCCGCCACGCTCATTTGCGTCATGGTCGCCAATAACGAGACCGGTGCCATCCAGCCCATGGACAAGGTCGCCGGGCTGGCGCGCACCCACGGTGCGCTGTTGTTCTGCGATGCGGTGCAGGCGCTCGGCAAGATGCCCTTCGATATTTCTGATCAGGGAATCGATCTTGCTGCCTTCGGCGCCCACAAGCTCGGCGGCCCAAGGGGAGTGGGCGCGCTGTTTGTGCGTTCGGGGCTTTCGCTGGCGCCGATCATCCGTGGTGGCGGGCAGGAGAGGGGCGTTCGCGGCGGCACCGAGAATGTCGCCGGTATTGCCGGCTTCGCCGCTGCCGTCAGCGCCGCGGTTGAGGCGCACAAACAAGAACATGAACATGCCGGCATCACCGCTCTGCGCGGCCGGCTCGAAGCCGAAATTCTCAAAATCACGCCCGAGGCCCGGATCGTGGCAAATAGCGCGCCGCGATTGGCCAATACCTCGGCCATCGCGCTTCCCGGCGCGCTCGCCGAAACTCTGGTGATCGCGCTCGATCTTGAAGGCTGTGCGGTAAGCGCCGGGGCGGCGTGTTCTTCCGGCAAGGTTGGTCCCTCCCATGTTATCGCCGCCATGGGAATCGGGCCCGAACTTGAGGCTGCGACCATCCGTGTGAGCCTAGGCTGGAATACCACGGACAAGGATATCGAGGCGTTTGTTGATGCATGGGCGCGCACCGCCCCGCGCATCGTGCGTGTTTCTTCCGGGTGCGCGGCATGACAAGACACTCGGAAATTTCAAATTTTTTGTGTTGTGAGGAATAACTAATGCCCGCAGTCAAGGAGACCGTCGAACAGGTCGCCGAAATCGACGTCGACAGCTACAAGTTCGGCTGGGTTACCGACATCGAAAGTGACAAGGCTCCCAAGGGGCTTGATGAGGACATCGTCCGCTTCATCTCGCACAAAAAGGACGAGCCGCAATGGATGCTCGACTGGCGGCTTGAGGCGTATTCGCGCTGGCGCACCATGGAACTGCCCGAATGGGCGCGGGTGTCCTATCCGCCGATCGATTTTGAGGATCTTTGCTATTACTCCGCGCCCAAGAACACGCCGGGCCCCAAGAGCCTTGATGAGGTCGATCCCGAACTTTTGCGCACCTATGAAAAGCTCGGCATTCCCTTAACGGAACAAGAGGTGCTGGCGGGCGTTGAAGGCGCGCGCATTGCTGTCGATGCGGTGTTCGATTCCGTCTCCGTCGTCACGACCTTCAAGGAGACCCTGGCCGAGGCCGGTGTGATCTTCTGCCCGATTTCAGAAGCCATTCGCGAGCACCCCGAACTGGTGCGCAAATATCTGGGCTCGGTGGTGCCGCAATCGGACAATTTCTACGCCGCCCTCAACTCCGCCGTGTTCTCTGACGGCTCGTTCGTCTATGTGCCGCCGGGTGTCAGATGCCCGATGGAATTGTCGACGTATTTTCGCATCAACGAGCCCAATACCGGCCAGTTCGAGCGCACCCTGATCATCGCCGACAAGGGCTCCTATGTGAGTTATCTGGAAGGCTGCACCGCGCCGCAGCGCGATGAAAACCAGCTTCATGCGGCGGTGGTCGAACTGATCGCCCATGAAGATGCGGAGATCAAATATTCCACCGTTCAGAACTGGTATCCGGGCGATGCCGAGGGCAAGGGTGGGGTCTACAATTTCGTCACCAAGCGCGGCGATTGCCGCGGCGACCGCTCCAAGATTTCCTGGACGCAAGTTGAGACCGGTTCGGCGATCACTTGGAAATATCCCTCCTGCATTCTCAGGGGTGAGGAAAGCCGCGGCGAGTTCTACTCGATCGCCATTTCCAACGGTCGCCAGCAGATCGATTCCGGCACCAAGATGACCCATCTCGGCAAGAATTCCTCAAGCCGCATCATCTCCAAAGGCATTTCCGCCGGGCGCTCGTCCAACGCCTATCGCGGGCTGGTTTCGACCCACAGAAAAGCCACCGGCGCGCGCAATTTCACCCAGTGCGACTCGCTTCTGATCGGCAATGACTGCTCGGCCCACACCATTCCCTATATCGAAGCCGGCAACCGCTCATCGCATTTCGAGCATGAGGCGACCACCTCGAAAATCTCCGATGACCAGATGTTCTATTGCTGCGCCAGAGGCATTGGCGAGGAAGAGGCGGTGGCGCTGATCGTCAACGGCTTTTGCAAGGAAGTGCTGCAGGAACTGCCGATGGAATTCGCCGTCGAGGCGCAAAAACTGGTCGGCATCTCGCTTGAGGGAAGCGTTGGGTGATGAGTGAGCTTCGAGCGCGCGTGGCCGTTATTGCAGGGACTGTAGATGTACTCTGGGTGCATGTGCTCGCCAGCACCCGCAATGGAACGATTTGTGGGGCACAATTGCAGCGTCCTGAGGATGGGGCGTTCGGAATGCATGGAGCTGAATGCGAATGCTGAAAATTACCAATCTCCACGCGGAGGTCGCGGACCGGCCGATCCTCAAGGGTCTCAATCTTGAGATCGGCGCCGGCGAGGTCCACGCCATCATGGGCCCCAATGGATCGGGCAAATCGACGCTCGCTCATGTGCTGGCCGGGCGTGACGACTACACCGTCACCGACGGCCAGGTGTCATTCGACGGCGAGGATTTGCTGGAACTGGAACCGGATGAGCGCGCCGTCGCCGGGCTGTTTCTTGCCTTCCAGTATCCGATCGAAATTCCCGGCGTTGCCACCATGACCTTCCTCAAGGAGGCCTTGGCATCCCATGCCCGCGCGCGCGGGCAAAAGGAGCTTTCAACGCCTGCCTTCATGCGCGCGGTGCGGGGCAAGGCGGGCGATCTCGGCATCACCGATGAGATGCTGCGCCGCGCACTCAATGTCGGCTTTTCCGGCGGTGAGAAAAAGCGCAACGAAATCCTGCAAATGGCGCTGATGGAGCCAAAGCTCTGCGTGCTTGATGAGACCGATTCAGGGCTCGATATCGATGCGCTGAAAGTCGTCGCCGATGGTGTCAATGCGCTGCGCTCACCGGACCGCTCGTTCCTCGTCATCACCCATTATCAGCGCCTGCTCGACTATATCGTGCCCGACGTCGTTCACGTCATGGCCGATGGTCGTATCATCCGCTCCGGCGACAAGGACCTTGCCCTTGAGCTTGAAGAGCACGGCTATGGCGAACTCGTCGCCGGCGCTGCGTGAGGTGAGACAAGTGAAGGTTCAGCCCATATTCGCGCCCAACGACGCCGAACAGGCGATTGCTGAGGCCTATCGCGCGCGCGCCGCCTCCCTGCCGGGCGCCGACAATGAGGCGCTTGCAGGCCTGCGCCAGCGCGCGATGACGCGCTTTGAGGCCACCGGCCTGCCGCACCGGCGCATGGAGGCGTGGAAATACACCGATCTGCGCCGTCACTTGGCCAAGCTGCCCGAGGCTGGTGAGCTGCAAGGAGATCTGCCGCAGATCACCGAGATGCCGCTCTACCGCGCTTTTGCCGGTCTCAATCCCCATTGGCTGGTATTCATCGATGGCGCCTATGCACCCTCGCTGTCGGACGGGCCGGCGCTGTCTGAGGGCGTGGAGGTGCGCGCCCTGTCTGACGGACCGCTACCCGGCTGGGCAGTCGACGAGATCGCCGCCACCGCCGCCGGCGACATTGATGCGGTATTCGACCTCAACACCGCGCTGATGGCCGACGGCGTGCTGATCCGCATTTCCAAAGACGTCGATGCCAAGGTTCCACTGGCGATCCTGCATCTCGGTCAAAACTCCGGTATGCACCATCTGCGCCATGTGGTGGCGGTCGAAAACGGCGCCACGCTCAGCCTGATTGAGGCCTATGGCGCGATCGGTGCGTGCAAGGAGGTGGCAACGGCTGCGGTCAATTGGCGCATTAGCGATGACGCCGTCCTTGATCACGTCAAGGTGCAGCTCGTGTCTGAAGCTTCAACCCACCTTGCACCGCAGCTTTCAACCATCGGCGCCAATACGCGGCTCTCAAGCTTTACCCTGACGCTCGGGGCGGCGCTGTCGCGTGAGCAGCGCCATGTGCTGATAGCCGGGCAAGACAGCCAGGTTTCGGTCTCCGGCACCTACCTGTTGGGCGGCAAACAGCATGGCGACACCACCCTGGTGGTCACCCACGCAGCGCCCGGTTGCGAGAGCCGCGAGCGCTTCAAGGGTCTGGTCGATGATGCCGCACGCGGTGTGTTTCAGGGCAGCGTCATTGTCGAGTGCGATGCTCAGAAGACCGATGCGCGCCAGTCGGTCGATGCGCTTTTGCTGTCGGACGATGCCCGCCATGACGCCAAGCCGGAGCTTGAAATCTATGCCGATGACGTCCAGTGCGGCCACGGCGCCACTACCGGCGAACTTGACGAAAACGCGCTGTTTTACCTGCGCGCGCGCGCGCTGGCCAAGAAAGATGCCGAGCGGCTGTTGATCCAGTCGTTCATCCATGACGGTATCGAGGCGGTCGAGCATCAGGGCTTGCGCGCGGCGCTGATCGAACTCGTCGACCAGCGCCTTGGCGTGCGCAGACCGGGAGAAAGTGATGCTTGAAGTGGCCGGACAGTCCCGCTCTTCATCCTATGACGTTGAGCGCATTCGCGCCGACTTCCCGATTCTGTCCTCAATCGTCTATGACAAGCCGCTGGTCTATCTCGACAGTGCCGCCTCGGCCCAGAAGCCGCGCGCCGTGATCGACGCGGTGCGCCTCGCCTATGAGGCCGAGTATTCCAATGTTCACCGCGGCCTGCACTACATGTCCAACCGCGCCACCGAGAACTACGAGGCCGCTCGCGAGACTGTAAGAAAATTCCTCAATGCCGCCTCGGCTGACGAGATCATCTTCACCAAGAACGCCACCGAAGCGCTCAATCTGGTGGCCCAGTCATTTGGCGGCGAAGTGCTGGGCGAGGGCGACGAGATCGTGCTGTCGATCATGGAGCACCATTCCAATATCGTGCCTTGGCATTTCCACCGCGAACGGCGCGGTGCAGTGATCAAATGGGCGCTGGTCAGCGATACCGGCGAGTTCGATCTGGATGGCTTTACCGAACTCCTGAGCGACAAGACTAAACTGGTTTCGATCACCCATATGTCGAACGTTCTGGGCACCGTCGTGCCGATCAAGCAGATCGTCGAGATCGCCCATCAGCGTGGTATTCCGGTGGTTATCGATGGCAGCCAGGGTGCGGTGCATCTTGATGTCGATGTTCGCGATCTGGGTGTCGATTTTTATGCCATGACCGGCCACAAGCTTTACGGGCCGTCGGGCATCGGCGTGCTCTATGGCCGCAAGGAACTGCTGGCCAGCATGCCACCCTATCAGGGTGGTGGCGAGATGATTTCCGAGGTGTTCACCGACCGCATCACCTATGGCGACCCGCCTCAGCGCTTCGAGGCCGGAACCCCGCCAATTGTGCAGACCGTTGGGCTGGCTGCCGCGCTTGACTATATCGAGAGTGTGGGCCGGCCCGAGATCATGGCGCATGAGGCCGATCTAGCGTCTTATGCGTGCGAGCGTCTCGCCGAACTCAACTCTATCCGTGTGCTGGGCGATGCGCCGGGCAGGGGCGCGATCTTTTCCTTCGAGATGGAAGGCGCCCACGCCCATGATGTCTCGACCATCATCGACCGCTCGGGCATTGCCGTCAGAGCCGGCACTCATTGCGCCGAGCCGCTGCTTGCCCGCTTCGGTGCGAACTCGACCTGCCGCGCCTCCTTTGGCATGTACAACACCAGAGCCGAGGTCGATGCGCTGGTTGAGGCCCTTGTTGCCTGCCGCCGGTTTTTCGAGTGATGGCAGGGTATTGAGTGATGGGAAGTAGCGAGATGGAACGGGACGTGATCGATACCGAGACCTCCGAGCCCAATGCCGCGCCAGCGCCGCAAAGCAAGCCGGATGAGGACGGTGAGGCCAGTGAGCTTCCGCCCGAGGAGCTCGAGCGGCTGACCGCTGACATCATCGCCGCGCTCAAGTCCGTTTACGACCCGGAAATCCCGGTCGACATATATGAATTAGGCCTTATCTATAGGGTTGAGATCGACGACGACCGGATAGTCAGCGTCGACATGACGCTGACCGCACCGGGCTGTCCGGTGGCTGGTGAAATGCCGATCTGGGTTGAAAATGCCTTGGCTTCGGTGGCCGGTGTCGCCGGTGCCCGCGTCAATATGGTGTTCGATCCGCCGTGGGACATGGATCGCATGTCGGATGAAGCACGTGTCGCGCTCAATATGTGGTAGGAGGCTGATATGGCGAGCCGTCCACGCCCCTCGGTGATCACGCTCACCGACCGTGCTGCAGAGCACATAAAGGGCATTATCTCCCGTGCCGATCACGAGATCGCTGGCGTTCGCGTTGGCGTTACCAATGGCGGCTGCGCCGGGATGTCCTATACCATGGAATATGCCGCGACATGCGATCAGCTGGACGAGGTGGTCGAGGACAAGGGCGTCACCGTTCTGGTCGATGCCAAGGCGGTTCTGTTTCTGCTCGGCACCGAGATGGATTACGAGATCGAAAAATTGCGTTCGGGCTTTGTGTTCCGCAATCCGAACGAAACCTCGGCTTGCGGCTGCGGCGAGTCCGTGTCAATCACCCCGGCGGTTCCGCCGACCGAATTCGAACCGACCTGACCGACCGGCCACTCAATGTCCGTCACGCCGGGCTATGAGGAATTTCTCCGCGATGTGCTGTCGGGCCTCGGGCCGGTCACCATCCGCAAGATGTTTGGCGGCGGCGGTGTCTATCTCGATGGCGTGATGTTCGGCCTGATCGCCGATGACACGCTCTATTTCAAAGCTGACGAGACAAGCAATGATCGCTTTGAGGCCGAGGGCAAGTGGCTCTTCATCTATCAGGCCAAGGATCGCAAACCCGTCGCCATGTCATATTGGCAAGTGACAGAGCATCTTTACGACGAGCCGGATGAACTTGTGGTCTGGGCACGGCAGGCCCACAATATTGCCGTTGCCGCCAAGCCAAAGGCGAAAAAGGCAAAGAAACCTAGGCGCAAGACATGAATCGCGAACCCGGCAGCCCGCTAGGAGTGCTGCCGTTTTAAAGGGGTGCCGGACCGGCCAGAGCCGCTATTGCAGAGCGCGTATCAGCGCACAAAGATGATCGGCGAGACGGTTTATCTTGGGTACGGCTTTGAAAACGAATGGGAAATCGTACCCGGTATCCGGATATTCCAGATATGGCATGATGGCAAAAAGCTGGCCGAGCAAAGCTTCACAATCGAATAGCAGGACGGCCGAAAAATCAGACGGTGCGTCACAATAAATAGTTGGATCAGCGTTTTGGTTCTGAGGCCGCAACGGCCTCGTTTTCTTCGTCGAGTGGCGGTCTGACTGCGCCGGCGATGACCTTGCGCCTCGTCGCTCAAATGTTCCGATGCGGGTGTGTCGGCCACGCGCACCGTCACCTCTCGGCTGGCAAGGCGGATGCCGTTTTCCTCGAACAGTTCGCGGATGCGCGCACAGACAACCTTGCGGATGGAAAACTGATCGCCCGGTTTGGTCATGAGTTTGACCCGGATGATCATCGCCGAATCTTCCATCTGGTAGACGCCCTGGCTCTTCAGCGGCTCCAGGAACAGGTGCCCGATTTCCGGGTGTTTGAGAAGCTCCTGGCCGAGGCCCTTGATCAGCTTGCGCACTTTTTCAATGTCGGTGTCGTATGGCACGCGCAATGGCAGTTTCATCATCACCCAGTCACGCGAGAAATTGATGAACTGGGTGATTTCGCCAAACGGAATGGTGTGCAGCCTGCCCATGTGATGGTGCAGCTGCATGGAGCGCACCGAGATTTTCTCGATCGTGCCGCGCGTGCCGGCGATCTTGATGTATTCGTTCTTGCGGAAGGCGTCATCGATGAGGAAAAACGCGCCTGAGAAAATATCGCGGATCAGGGTTTGCGAGCCAAAACCAACGGTAACGCCCACAACGCCGGCGCCGGCGAATAGCGGGCCGATATCGACGCCGAGTTCGGACAGCGCGATCATCACCGCGATGGTAAAGATCAGAACAACCAGGAAATTGCGGAACAGCGGCAACAGCGTTCCAAGGCGCGAGGCACCCTGACCGCAGCCCTCGGCGCTCAGTTCCAACTCGACCGGCTCGCCGACTTCCTCGGCGATCTTGCGGTCGATGGTGACCTTGACCGCCTTATAGGAAATATAGGCGAGGAACGCGATCAGCACGATTTCCCATACATTGTGCAGCACTGTGCCATGCCCGGCGATGTCGATGCCCCAGCCCGCCGCGATCAGCCAGAATGTTCCGGCGATGATAATGAGACCGGCTGTGTGCTCGGTCAGCCCCTGCAGTCCATGCATCGCCGAGGCGAGGTCAAGATTGTCCTCAAGCCCTTCGGCGTCCGAGGCAATGGCGTGGCGCTGCCGCCGGGTAAACGCCCATTCGATCACCAGCAGCGCCACGCCGTTCACGGCAAGGGCGGCAAATATCAGCAGCACTGGCGCCACCACCAGCCCCAGTGCATTGGGCTGGCTGGTGACCAGGCGCACGGTGGTGGTGGCAAAGGCGGCAACCACATAGACCATGACCGGCAATGCCAGATGCGCGCAAAGGCGCGCAGCGCCGCCGGCTTGGCCTCAGGCGCGCCTGCTCCCAGAATCATGTTGCCGATCACCCGGCGGTTGATCAGCGCATAGACCGCGATCAGCACCGCCGACAGAGGCCGACCGACACGACCAGGCTCAGCGTGTGGGCCTTGAAGTGCAGGCCAAGCGCGTCCATCCACATGCAGACACAGAACGCCACGGCGATAACGGCAATCACGCTGACGATCTGGCGTTGCAGGTTTTTGGCATCGGCGTCGGTGAGATTGAGCAGGCGGTGGCCGGGCTCATAGGGAACGAACAGGTTCTGGAAAAATACGGATGCAGGGCGCACCGCACCGACACCGGCAATGATGATAAGGGTGGTGGCGCGCGCATGATCGGCACCGTCATTGATTGCATAAACCAGCAGCACTGCGACCAGACATTGCAGGAAAACGGCGAGCGACTGCATCAACGCGCGAAACGGCACATAGGATATCTTTTTCGCCCGGCTTTGCGGTACCGGATTGAACAGATAGGCAAAATGAGGCCGCTCCCAGCGGTGCAGCATCCGGTCCGCGCCCCAGCCGATGGCGAGGAACAATTGGGTGTAGAGCATTGTCACCAGCGGCCAGCTGGCCGAGCCTGCCGGATCGTGCTGGCGGATCGCATCTACCGCGCGGGCGGGAAATGCGGGCAGTTCGCGAAAAATCGCAACGAGGTTCTGGCACGCCAGAAGGGCGGTCTCGCCCAGTTCCTGTTGCGGGGTTTTTTCAGGCTGAGCGGTCTCGGCCTCGGACGCGCCCTGCTGGATGACGATCACGGTGGCGCCGCTGTAGCGCGCACCCTCGATGATACTTTCAAGGCCGCCGGCGCGGTACTTTGTGATGTTTGCGCGATCGCCGCGCTGGTCAAGACGATGGTGGCGATGGCGGCCATGCAGATGGCTCCCTCGTTAGTGTAAGCGCGGCCGCATGGCTCTTTGGTACGCGACCGGGTTCCATAGATCGCAGTTTGCGTGATCGATGCAACCATTGGCCTGCGGAAGGTTTGCCGGACCGGGACATTCACTGCCCGGTTGGCGCGCCACCCGGAGTGGTCCAATAGTCCAGTTGTGAGTGGGATTTGCCGGCCGGCTCAATACAAGATTGCCATCTTGCACTGACTGTCTTGCGCAGACCATTGCGCGCTGGCTATCTTGCGCTAGCTGTCTTGGGGTAGATGGCGGGCCGGTTGGCCAATAATGGGAGATTGACTTGCAGTTCGGTCTTTTTGGCGGCGCCGCGGCGCGCCTGGTCAACATCACCACCGAGCGGGAGGTCTATGGCGCCTTTACCGATTATGTGTGTGAGGCCGAAGAGCTGGGCTTCAAGAGCTTCTTCATCGTCGAGCATCATTCAGCGGTATCTCGCAGATTTCCGCGGTGCTCAATTATCTGTGCTTTCTGGCGGCGCGCACCACGACAATACGCCTTGGTACTGCCGTCAGCGTGTTGACCTGGCACAATCCGGCGCTGCTGGTCGAACAGGCAGCAACGCTCGACGTGCTGTCCGAAGGACGGCTGGACCTCGGGCTGGGTCGCGGCTACCGGCGGAGCGAATTTGAAGGTTTCTGCATTCCGTTTGATGAAGCGGGCGAGCGCTATGACGAATGCGTGGATTTCATCCGCAAGGCATGGACCAGCAAGGGGCGGTTTTCCCATCATTACCAAGCATTGGGGTTTTGAAAATGTGCTGATCGAGCCGGCACCGGTGCAACGGTCACATCCGTCATTCTGGTTGGGGGCGGGAGGCCCGCCAAGCCAGCGCGCGGCGGCGGAGGAGGAGGATTTCAATCTGCTGCTCGACCAAATCGCGGCGCCCGAGCTGATTGGCGAGCGCATCGACATCTACCGGCAAGCGCTGGAAGAGGTCGGCCACACCTATCACCTCCACCGGGTGGGGGTGACGCGCGCCTTTCATCTGACCGCCAACAAGCACGGGCGCGAGCTTGCTTACGAGCACCGTGCGGCATTTCTGCTCAAGGCGGCAGAACTTCAGCGCGACACCAAGAAGCAGTCGAGCCTGGGTCTTCCAACCTCGATGGATGATATCTGCAAAGGCATGGAAATTGCCGCCCTGATCGGCGATCCGGAAGAGATTGTCGGCCGCATCAAGGAGCTTGAAGACCTCGGCGTTGAATACACATCCTGATGATGGATGTCGGGCTATCGCATGAGGCGCTGCGCGTTTTCGCGGGCGAAATCATGCCGGAATTCGCCGACCGGAAAGCTGACGCTTCTGCGGCGTGAGCGGTCTGCCTGCCGAACACCGGCGTTGTTGCTTGCCTGCTTCACCAAAAGGTTCGTGACCGATGGATTTCTCACTCTCATCCGAGCAGATCGCGATCAGGGATATGGTGCGCGGTTTTGCCAATGAGCGCATGGCGCCCCATGCGGCCGAGTGGGACGAGAACAAGATCTTTCCGGTTGAAACCTTGCGCGAAGCCGCCGTGCTCGGCCTTGCCGGCATCTATTGCGCTGAGGCGCATGGTGGATCGGGCCTTGGCCGGCTTGATGCCACACTGATTTTCGAGGAACTGGCCAGCGCCTGCCCGTCAATGGCGGCCTATACCTCGATCCACAATATGGTCGGCTGGATGATCGACCGGTTTGGCGATGAGGCCCAACGGGAGCGCTTTGTCCCGAAGCTGATGACGATGGAGCATCTGGCGAGCTATTGCCTGACCGAGCCGGGTTCGGGATCGGATGCGGCATCCTTGCGCAGCACCGCCAAGCGTGATGGCGACGACTATATCCTCAATGGCGAGAAGGCGTTCATTTCAGGCGGCTCGGTTTCGGACCTTTATCTCAGCATGGTACGCACCGGCGAAGACGGCCCCAAGGGCATCAGCTGTCTGATCGTTGAAAAGGACACGGCCGGTCTTTCCTTCGGCAAGCTTGAACAAAAGCTCGGCTGGAACAGCCAGCCGACTGCCGCGGTGATCTTCGAGAACTGCCGGGTGCCGGCGGCAAATCTCATAGGCGGCGAGGGAGACGGTTTTGCCATCGCCATGCAGGGCCTTGATGGCGGGCGGCTCAATATCGGCGCGTGTTCAATCGGCGGTGCGCGGGCAGCGCTTGAGGTAACGACAGGCTATCTCACCGAGCGCCGGCAATTCGGCAAGAAGCTCGCTGATTTTCAGGCACTGCAGTTTCGCCTCGCCGACATGGCAAGCGATCTTGAATTGGCGCGGGTGATGATCCACCGCGCCGCCTGGATGCTGGACAATGACATGCCGGGCACCACGGCAGCGGCGGCGATGGCCAAGCGCATCGCCACCGATGCTGGCTTTGATGTGGTCAATCAGGCGCTGCAGCTGCATGGCGGTTATGGCTATCTGAAGGAATTCGGTATTGAGCGTTATTTGCGTGATTTGCGGGTGCACCAGATCCTCGAAGGCACCAACGAAATCATGCGGCTGATTGTTGCACGCGACCTGCTTGGGCAATAGGCGGTGCGCATGAGCGGCGGTGAGGATGACATTTTATTCGAACAGCGCGGCGTGCTCGGGCTGATCACGCTCAACAAGCCACAGGCGCTCAACGCGGTGAGCCTCAAGATGATCGAGGCGCTTTCGGCAAAGCTCAGCGATTGGTCCTTAGCCGATGACATCGCGGCGGTGGCCATTCGCGGCGCTGGCGAGTGCGCCTTCAGCGCCGGCGGCGACATTCGCGAGCTTTATCAGCGCCGCGGCAGCGATTTCGGCCGAATCTACTATGCATACGAATACAAGCTCGATATTGTCATTCATCGCTATCCCAAGCCCTATCTGGCGCTGATGGACGGGGTGACGATGGGCGGCGGTGCCGGGATTTCGGTTCATGGCTCGCACCGCATTGTTTCCGAGCGCACGACATTTGCCATGCCCGAGACCGGTATCGGCCTTTTTCCCGATGTCGGCGCCAGCTGGTTTCTCAATCGCTGTCCGGGCGAGGTCGGCATGTATTTGGCGCTTACCGGCTACCGGATGGGCGCTGCCGATACGCTTTATGCCGGGATTGGCGACATATTCATTCCCTCCGATGCCCAGGAGCTACTGATCGACGATCTTGAACGCGCCGGACGGCTTGACCGCGCTGCAATCGATGAGATCCTGCATGGCCATGGCGCAGATGCGGGCACGCCGCCGCTGAAGGCACATCGCGCCGAGATCGACCGGTGTTTTGGTGCCGCCTCGGTTGAAGAGGTCTTGACGGCGCTCGACGGCGAGGGCTCGGAATGGGCGCAAAAGCAGTTGCAGGTGATTGCGGTGATGTCGCCGACCAGCCTCAAGGTCGCCTTGCGCCAATTGCGCGCGGGCAGGGGCCTTGAACGCATCGAAGATGTGATGGCGATGGAATACCGGCTTGCTGCGCATTTTTATGACGGCCATGATTTCTTCGAAGGCACCCGCGCCTTGATCATCGACAAGGACGGCGCGCCAGACTGGCGCCCGGCAAGTCTGACAGAGGTCAGCGAAGCGGCAATTGATGATTATTTTCGTGCCCTACCGGGCGAGCCCTGTTTCGATCGGTCGGTGCACAACAACTGAGGCGGGAGATGGCGATGGCCAATATCGGATTTATCGGGCTGGACAATATGGGCGGGCCGATGGTCGCCAATCTGATCAAGGGCGGCCATGCCGTGCGCGCCTTTGACCGGGTTGCCAAGGCCAATGCACGGGCGGGCGAACATGCGCGCTCGGTCTATTTGGAAGACGACAAGGTGATGGACGCGGCCGAGACCGGCTCATTGCTGATCGACTGTTCGACCATCGATATTGAGACCGCGCGGGCGATGATCGGCGCGGCCGAGACGCGCGGGTTTGGCGCTTGTGGGCGGTGAGCGTGACCGGGCCGATCGGTCTGTTTTTCGCATTTTTGCTGTTGCGCCTGTTCGGCCAGGGCTGATGACCCATGTCTCGATCACTTCCGTGCGCGCTGTTTCGGATCAAGCCGCGGCCTTGCGCTGTTGCTCACATCCATGGGCTTTGCATTGGCGACCGCGGTACTTCCGAGCATTGCCGTATTCATGATCGATCTCGTCGGCTGACGGGCAAGTTATCTGGGTGTTGGACTGTTCCTAGCGCTGGTGGCGCTGCCGGTGCTCCTGAAACTCGTCGCTGGACGTCCTGAATTCACCTCGCCGTCCGCATTGCAGGGAAATGCGCGTCCACCACGGGCACTGGACGGGCTCAAGATTGTCGCCTCGACGCGCTATTTCTGGCTCGCCCTGCCGGTGCTCATGTATCTGTCGTTTGTCTCCATGACGCTGATTTTTCACATTGAAGCGGTTGGGGTGGCCAAGAACTGGTGGCCTCGGCCTTCGGTGCATCGCGGTGGGCCATGTGGTCGATCGCTGGACGTCGCGGGTGATGATGGTGCTGATGAACATGCCGATGTTCGCCGGTATCGCCATATTGGGGCTCGCGAGCTCAGTGCCGTCGGCGTTCATATTCATGTCGCTGATCGGCTTGTCGCTGGGCCTGGTGAAACCGAGGGTCGGCGCGGTGTGGGTTGAGGTCTATGGCACGCGAAGGCTTGGCACGATCCGCAGCTTTGCGGTGGTGATGATGGTGGTATCGTCCGCTGCCGGGCCGGCGGTTCTGGGGCTTGGTCTTGATCACGGCATGTCGATCGAGACGATCTGTGCGGTGCTGCTCGCCTATGGGCTGGTGGCAACGATCCTGGCCTATATCAGCAGCCGCATCGACGTTTCCGCCTATTCCGTAGGCCGCTGAACGGGCTGCCGCCCCGCGCGGAGGGGGTGCTCAACTACGACAGGTAATTGACAAGCTGCTGACAGCGGAACGCTTCTTCGTCAAATGCGTCCTCTTCCGGCAGATCCATCCATAGCTGAGTAAGCACATCGACATGGTTCTACTTCGACAGGGCGCCGGACTTGTCGAGCGCAATCACCAGGGCCGCCACGGCGGTCGGAGCGTCGATCATGGGTTCGTGGAAATTGGCTGTTCTCTTGGCCATAGGCCTATCCCCTTGAGTTTTTGCTTGCCGCACGCTTTGGCCGCGTGGAAGCGCAACAGTGTCTCGGTTGTGGGGAATTTGAAGAAAACGTGTGCTGGCGACTGTGACATCGATCACTATTTTGCCGGTCATCCTGCAAGTCGGTGGTTGGCCTTGGCCACCATGGCGGAATATGATCGGCTCAGGCTGGGTTGTCCTGATGGGCATTCGATCCAAAAGACAGGATCAGATGACACAGGGCCTAGGAGGGGAGAGGGGAGTGGCAGACAATTGGCGCAGGAAATCTTTGTAACCGATGTGAATGAGATCGCGGACCGGGAGCGCAAGGTCATCGAGGGCGGCGGCTTCGAGATCGGTGTGTTTCGCCTGGGCGATGAATATTTCGCCTGGGAAAGCAATTGTCCGCATCAGGGCGGGCCGATTTGCCAGGGCCGGATCATGAACCGGGTTGATGAGGTGATCGACGAGGGAGGGCGCAGCCACGGCTACCGGTACGTCGAGGAAGACGTTCACATCATCTGTCCGTGGCACGGTTTTGAATTCAATATCCGCACCGGCCAGCATCCCGGCGATCCGGAGACAAAACTGCGCGGCTTCGATGTGACCGTGAGCGATGGTGAGGTCTATGTGCGCATCGAATAGCCCTGACGGTGTGTCCGAGCTTGCAAGCCATGTCGATGCGGCGCTGAGCGCGGTCGAGCAGTTGACCGCCAAGGGAGCAGCTGGTGAGATTGGCGATGAGACGGTGCAGCGTCTGCTGCTTGCCGGCATCCGGCTTTATGCCCACAAGATCGACACCGAAAACCGCACCTTCAAGCCGGTGCCGCAGGAGGCAAGTGTGAATGCGACCGAAGTTGCGGTCACCGTCACCGAGCTGATGCGTCGGGTTGACCTCAACATGTTCGACCTGGCGATGTGGTCGGGCCGAATGCCGCCGCAGGACAGCGCCTGAGCGGATCAAACGGCCAGCACTTAAACGAGGATCCACCGATGGACCGAAAAGACGATTTCAAGCGTACCTACGCCCAGGTTGAAGCCAAGACCGACAGTCGCGAGCTGCTGGCACATGCGCGCCGCCAGGCCAAACAGCGCAATTTCGATGATGTGTTCATCGTCGATATCGACTCCCATGTCGGCGATGTGCGCGCCTGGCCGGAAATCACCGAGTATATTGAGGACCCGGTGGTGCGTGAGGCGGCCAATTCCTTCGCCGATGGTACTCGCCGCGGTGCCTTCCTCAATGCAACGCCCGGCATGCAATGGCAGAATGTGTGGGGCCGGATTCCCCATGGCCAGGGCCTGAAAGAGGACATCGAAGACACTTCGATACCACGCGAGGTGACGCTGTCGCGCCGCGCCATGGACGAGCTGGGGCTCGACTATCAGGTGATGTTCCCCAATGGCCTCCTGTTCCTCGGCATGCACCCGGTCAAGGAAATGGAGGTGCATCTGGCGGCTGCCTATAATCGCTGGCTGGTGGAGCGGGTGCTGCCGGTCGATCCGCGTATCCAGGCGATGCTCTATCTGCCGTTCAACTCGCCGGAAGCTGCCGAGGAAACGGTCAAGCGGTTTCTTGGCACGCCGGGAGTGGCCGGATTCCTCATTACTTCATCGCGCCACAAGCCGGTGCATGCGAACGAATATATGCGCATCTATGCGATGCTTGAGGAGGCTGACCAAGCGCTTGGCTTTCACGCCCATCTCAACTGGCAGGACGAATACACCTCGCAGTTCAACCGGTTTATCTCGATGCACGCGATCTCATTCGTGTTGTGCAATCTGGTGCACCTCACAAACTGGGTGATCAACGGTCTGCCCGAGCGGTTTCCCAAGCTCAGGACATTGTGGATCGAAAGCGGCCTTGCATGGCTTGCATTCATCACCCAGCGGCTTGACAACGAGTACATGATGCGTACCTCCGAAGCGCCGCTGCTGAAGAAGCTGCCGAGCGAATATATCGCCGAGATGTTCTTCACCACGCAGCCGATGGAACGCACCAATATGAAGCTGCTTGAGGCGACGTTCGACGCGATCAATGCGCCAAGCCAGTTGGTCTATGCCTCCGACTGGCCGCATTGGGACTTTGATCTTCCGTCAACGGTGTGGGATCTGCCGTTCCTCGACGAGACCGCCAAGCGCAATATCCTAGGTTACAACGCCGCTAATCTGTTCAATCTGGAGGTGCCGGAAAAATACCGCCGCCGGTTGGAAGCTGCCGAATAGAGCGCTGTGTGCGTTATTACTGTCGAATGGCGTCAAATACAGAGATTCTCAACAGAATATAATTTCAATCACAAACAATTTTAATAGGTTAATATATTACGATATTAATCTGACATACAGGTGTGCGCTGAGTGCATTTCCTTGTAAATCTTATAGTTAACCACAAAGCGGGAAGACCGCAGCCGGTGGCGTGAGCATTGCGAGGCGTAAGTCAGATCGGCGCCTGGCCTGCTGGCGCCAAGATACCCCCGTGTTTCATTTCGACTGGAGTGCGCGTCAATTCAGAATATGTCCACGAATTCAAGCCCCGCCTTGGTACACATCCATTTCGCAATGCGCTATTGCTCGTTTCCGCCCTGGCCGCAGCGGCGATGATGGGCTCGCCAGCGATATCGGCGGAAAACATTCCTGCCGATGCCGGCAACGGTAAGGCCGTGGCCGAGCAGCAGGGCAATGGGCATACAACCCGCCATCACCACGCACGGCGCGGTGGTCTGCCTCTTGCTGAAAGCGCGCTTGAGCCGGCCGGCCTTCATCATGGCGTCCATCATCGCACTCATCATGGCCTCCGCCACAAGGGCCTTCACGGTACTGGAACCACCGTTCAAATGACAGCTACGTCATTGCCGGCCAGTTCGCGGTGCCGCTCGGTGCCCAGGGCTATTCTGCGCCGGCCTATCGTGGCCATGGCCGGGTGGCGACCACCGTCTATACCGCACCATATGAGCCTTATGTCGATGGCGGATCGGTGGTCGGTCTGCGTCCGGTAGGTACCAATGAACGCAGCGATGGCGCGCGCGATTGTCATGCCGCCGATCGTGCGCCGCGTGCCCTACCGGCATTTTCACCGCCACTGGCAAGTACCGCGGGGTTCACATCCCCCCAGGGCGCGTGGGCCATGGCTGCCCAATCGTGTTGCAGTTTGCCAATCGTCTGACTGTTTGATCCACAGTTCGCCCTCTGCCTTTCGTCCTTGCCAGCGTTTATGCTGCTGAAGGGAGAGGGCGTTTTCGCGCCCGCTTCCCAGCCACGCACCGTCAGGGAGCTTTGCGCCAATGCATTCGATCACCCACGCGCCGCCGTTTGAAAGCTGGACGGTCAGAAAACCAATCACGCGTTCGCCAGGCGGGGTGGTTGCAAGCCAGCATGGGCTGGCCTCCGACATTGGCGCCAAAGTGCTGGCCGAGGGCGGCAATGCGGTCGATGCGGCGGTCACTGCCGGGCTTGCCATCGGCACGGTCGAGCCGTGGATGAGCGGGCTTGGCGGCTGTGGCTACATGCTGGTGCATGTGGCCGCCACGCGCCAGACCTGGTGCGTTGAGTTCGGCGTGCGCGCACCGGCAGAACTCGACCCGTCGGCCTATCCGCTTATCGAGGGAGATGATCTGGACCTGTTTGCCTGGCCGGCGGTTCTGGAAGACCGCAACCAGCAGGGCCCGCTGTCGATCGCGGTGCCGGGCATGGTGGCCGGGCATGCCGCAGCGCTTGAACGCTTTGGCACCCGGTCCTGGGGGGAGGCACTGGCGCCGGCAATCGAATCGGCAAGAGTCGGGATCACGGTCGACTGGTACGCGACGTTGAAAATCGCCGCCGAAGCCCGCTCGCTGGCGCGCTATGGCGAAAGCGCGCGCGTATTCCTTCCCGATGATCTGCCGCCGTCGGGGACTTGGGGCGGACCCTTGCCGATGATCCATCTCGGCCGCCTGTCAGAGACGCTGGAGCGGCTTGCCGAGGCCGGTCCGCAGGATTTCTATACCGGCGATATCGCCTCTGAGCTGATCGCCGATGCGCGCGAGGCGGGAAGCCCGCTCTCCGGTGAAGACCTGTCCTCCTATGCCGCTTCGATCCATCCGGCACTGACCGGAAGTTACCAGGGGGCCAGTATCCACGGCGCGCCGGGACTGACCGCCGGCCCGACGCTGATGCATGTGCTGTCGCTGATCGAACAGCCACTTGGCGAGGTCTCAGGTGAGCCCGATGCGCACGCCTATGCTGTCTATGCCACAGCGCTGGCAAGTGCCTATGAGCACCGCCTGCAGACGATGGGAGACGATCGCGAGGCTGGTGGGCCTGAAAGCTGCACCACACATATGAGCGTCGTCGATGGCCAGGGCAATATCGTGTCGCTGACCCAGACATTGCTGTCGGTGTTCGGCTCGCGGGTGATGATGCCGCGCACCGGCATGTTGATGAATAACGGCATCATGTGGTTCGACCCGCGCCCGGGCCGGGCCAATTCGATCGACGCCGGCAAGCGCCCGTTGAGCAATATGTGCCCGACCATCGTCGAGCGCGGCGATGATATGCGCATCGGGCTTGGCGCGTCGGGCGGGCGGCGCATCATGCCGGCGGTGGCGCAGCTGATATCGTTCATGGTCGATTACGGGCTCGATTTTGAGACCGCGATCCATCTGCCGCGCATCGATGTCAGCGGCGGTGATGACATGATCTGCGATATGCGGCTGGGCAGCGAGGTGCATGAGCATCTTGCACGGCAAAGCCCGGTGATCGTGGCCGCCAATGCGGTCTATCCGGGGCTGTTTGCCTGCCCCAATCTGGCGGCGTTCGATGCGGCCAGCAATAGCGGCCTCGGCGGCGCTTATGTGATGTCGCCGTGGGCCAAGGCGAGCGGGGCCTGAGTTGAAATCAAGGATCAGGCTCGAGTACACGGATCGGGTTGCCGTCGAGAAACGCCAGAACCGATTCCAAGGTTTCGGGACAGAATACTTCGAAAGCCTCGCGCGTCGCATAGCCGATATGGGGCGTTAAGGGCAGGTTGGGCGCGCGCCGCAGCGGGCTGTCGGCGGCCAGCGGTTCGTGGTCATAGACGTCAAGGCCGGCAGTGCGCGGGCTGAGGTTCAACAGCACGACGACAAAATCGGACCCGCCGAACAACTCCTCCTTTGAGACATACTGAACGCCTTCTTCTTGCGCGCGCTCTTGTGTGAGGTTCTCGCTCTAGGCAGCGACCTTCATGTTGAAGGCAAGATCAAAGCGGGCGACCTGCTTGCCAAGCCCGCCAAGGCCAAGCAGGCCCAGTGCCAAATTCTTGAACTCGCGCCCGTGATGCACCTCCAGCCGCCATCGCGCATCAGGCAGACAATGTCGAACGGCTCTAGCGCCGCCGCCACCGCGTCCTCATCGCCAATCGACTGGTTGAACACCGTCAGCTCGCAATCCTGCGGCAGGCGGCTCCAGTCGGCATAGTCGCGGGCGATTTTCAGATAGTCATCGAGCAGGGCGATCTTCATGTGCGGTTCCCGGGTATTGAGCGATCAGTCGTTGAGGCAGGCTAGCAGGTCAGCGAGGTTTGCAGGGTCGGGCTTCAGCTCGCCTGTGTGAATGCGCCGCGTGATTTCGACCACCCTGGCGTTTGCCGGGGTCGGAATGCCGAATTCAGCGCCGCCCTCAACCACCAGGCCGTTGATTTCCTCGACCTCGCTGCGCCTGCCATTGTCATGATCATACAGCACGGTGGCGCGGCCATTAGGGCCGACATCGGCGATGATCTTGTCGAGCAGCACCTCGAGCAGCCGATTGCTGCCCTCAATATCTTCGCGGATGAGGCCGAACACCGGCTCGATCGAATGGCCGCGCTTCTGGCCAACGGCAAGCGCTTCGCTGCCGGCGCGCAAGGCAACTTCGCGCATTTCAGGAATGGCAATCGCCTCGCGGGTCATCAGGCCGAGCAGGGAATGGGGTCCCATGGTCATGGCATTGACGGTCAGTTTCATCCATTTGGCCGACAGGATGGCATCTGAGAGCGACACCCGGCCTGAATGGCTGAGCAGAGGCTCGATATCGCTTTCGCGGCCTCTGGACGCGGCATCGAAGCTGCCGAGCGCGAACCAGGTGCCGGATGGCGGGGTGTTGCGCTGAACACGGCCCGGCGCGGTGATTTCCGAAGACAGCTCGACGACGCAGCCAAGGGTGCGCTCTGGCCCGACAATCTCGGCAATATCGGGTGCGGTCATGGCGTTTTGCACGCCGATGACCAGCGAATCCGGCTTCAGATACGGCTTGATGAACTCGCACGCCCAGCGCGTGTCATAGGCCTTCACGAAAATGAAGACGACGTCATAAGTGTCATTGAGGGTGCACAGCTCGCATAGATGATGCGCATTGACCGCGACATGCAGCTCTTCTTGCGGCATGGCGATGGTGAGCCCGCTGGCGCGCATGGCGTTCACATGCTCTGGCCATTGATCGATCATGGTCACGTCGTGACCTGCATGGGTGAGATCGGCGGAAACGCAACTGCCATTGGCGCCGGTGCCGACAACCGCGATTTTCTGGCTCATTGCGGCCTCCCTTGCAGGTGACGGCGGACGGCAAGGCGCCGCGCTCGCATATTGTTGTTGCCGGTGCCGGGCACCAGATATTTGTCGCAGGGATCACTTTGCCTTGGCTTGACCGGCTTCCGCAATCTTGTCCTTGCGTTAATATGCCAAGCGGTGCGGTCCCGGATGCGCGCATCCGGGCGGCGTTTGACGTTCGGCACAGTTCAGTAAACAGGTGAGTGCGATGCTGTTTCGGCAACTTTTCGACAAGACATCCTTTACCTACACCTATCTGATCGCCAGCCGGCGTGGTGCTGAGGCGCTCTTGATCGATCCGGTATTCGAGCAGACCGATCGTTATCTGCTGCTTTTGAAAGAGCTTGATGTGAAGCTGATGAAGGTGATCGATACCCATGTGCATGCCGATCACGTCAGTGCCATGCGAACGCTGCGCGATACCACCAGATGCATCACGGTGATGGGCGAGCAGTCGCCGGTCGAGATTGTCTCGATGCGGGTGAGTGACGGCGAGAAGGTAACGATCGAGGGGATTGAGCTCACCTCCCTTCACACACCCGGCCACACCAATGACAGCTACAGCTTCCTGATGGACGATTGCGCGTTTACCGGCGACACGTTGCTGATCCGCGGAACCGGGCGTACCGATTTCCAGAATGGCAATTCCTACGACCAGTATCACTCACTGTTCGAGCGCCTGCTGACCCTGCCGGACCAGACGCTGGTTTATCCCGCACATGACTACAAGGGCGATACGGTGAGCACGATCTATGAGGAAAAGCAGTTCAATCCGCGGCTGCAGGTCAAGAACGCGGAGGAATATGCCGAGATCATGGATAATCTAAATCTTGCCAATCCGACGTTGATGGATGTGGCGGTGCCGGAAAACCTCAAAGCCGGCATCGCGCTCAATGCGCAGCGCCGGGTGCCGGCGGTCGATGTGACCGAACTCCTGGGCAAATGGCCCGAATGCGACCATCAGCTGGTCGATATCCGCGAGGAGGGCGAGCGCCAGCGCAATGGCACCATTCCCGAATCGATCCATGCGCCTTACGCACGGTTCGACCAGTTCTGCGACAAATCCGGGCCGCTTGCCGGCATGGCAAGACATGGCCGCATATTGCTCTATTGCGCGGTCGGCGAGCGCTCGACCCTGGCGGTGGAAATTGCCAATGAGTTCGGCGTCGACAACATCGCCCATATCCCCGGCGGATTTAAAGCCTGGACCGATGCAGGCGGCGTGGTGGAAGAGGTAGGGTAGGGGACTTTTCCTCTCGCGGTCACCAGTTCGCCTCACCGGTTTTGCCTGAAGCCGGCTTGGCGCGGCACCACCGATCACACTAGTGTTGGCATGCGGCGGCCTGGCCAGGCGGGCCGGTTTTCAATCATTCGGAGCGCGCAATTTGACTGTCTTGACAGAGCCGCGAGCAGCGGCACCTGCGCGTTCGGAGCGAAAAGATATTCTGTCGGCCCGGGCCGCACATGTTGACGGGCTGAGGGCGGTGGCAATCTTCGCCGTGGTTGGCTTTCATGCCGGCTGGCCGGGATTTGCACATGGCTATGTCGGGGTCGATGTGTTTTTCGTGATCTCGGGCTTTTTGATCATCAATCAGATCATTGAGCGCCTTGAGGCCGGCACGTTCTCCATCTGGGAGTTCTATGCACGGCGAAGCCTGAGGATTCTTCCCGCCTTCCTCCTGATGGTGCTGGTGTCGCTCATATTGGCAAAGCTGATACTCGTCTCTCCCCGGGAGTGGGAATGGTATGGCTATTCCGCCTCTCTGTCGGCGGTGTTCTTTTCCAATATCTATTTTCTGGCGCGGCAGGATTATTTCGATTTGTCGATGTTCGACAAGGTGTTGTTGCATACATGGTCGCTGTCTGTTGAAGAGCAGTTCTACATTCTCGCCCCGTTGATCCTTCTGGTGTTGTTCCTCGTGGCAGCGCGGCTCAAGCTGGCATCCAGCACCATTCTTATGGGTGCGTCTGTCGTCATATTTGCGGCGAGCCTGGCGGGTTGCATTTACTGGACGGCGCCGGAGGGCCGGAATTTCAGTTTCTACCTTGCACCACTCAGGGCCTGGGAATTTGTACTTGGCGGGATGGTCGGTTTCCTGGCGGCATCGCGCTCTTTCAGTTTTCACGCTGCATTGTGGGTTGCTGCCTCATTCGCATCCGTGCTGATGATCGCGGCATCCATTGGCTTCGGTGATCTTGGCGGTGTTTTTCCGGGGATTGCCTCCGTGCCGCCGGTGATTGGTGCTGCCCTGTTGATAGTGTGTGGCTACAGGCATACCGATGGGGTGGTGATAAAGGCGCTGTCCAACCCCGCGATGGTTGGCATCGGGCTCATTTCCTATAGCTGGTATCTTTGGCACTGGCCGCTGCTCACCTTTGCCAGAACCGCTGATTTTGGCACGGTCGATGAGGTGCGCGATCAGCTCATGATCGTGCTGTCATTGGTTCTCGCCATTGCCACCTACTGGTTGGTTGAAAGACCGGTTGCTCGCTGGAGACGGCGGACCGATCTGGCTGTCATGTCGCCAAGAATCGTTCTTGCTGGCGCGGCGGCCTGTATCGTCGTGTTCGCGGTGATCGGTGCGGTTGCAGGATCTGCTTATCAAGGCGCCAAAGCCAATCCGCTGGTCGCCGGCCCAAGTGATGTCATTGAGAAAGGCCGGCCTGACTGTGCCGCGCCGCCATGTTCCGTGCAGCCAGGTTCAAATGCACAAGTCGGTTTTCTGACCGGTGATTCCCACACATTCAAGCTTCGCGAAACGCTAACGCGCGAGGCACCGCGTCTGGGCGCAAAATTTCTGCGCATCAGTCACGACGGCGAAAGCTCCAAACGCGACCTCGACTATGTCATCACAATCCGGCGTTGGGTTGGCTGGCTGGCCGGGGACAATGCAAAGGCGCGGCTGAGGACGGAGCTCTCAACGATCAACGACAATGGCCGCCGGCGATTGCTTGTTATCGGTCCTGTCCCGGTGTTCAATTACAGCAATGCTGAATGCGTCCTGCGCGCTGAAAAATATGGTCTTGATTGGGATCGCTGCGCTCTGCCGAGATCTGCAGTGGATCTGAGGCGTGCCTCTGCCATCGCGCTCCTGCAAAGGGTTGTTGGATCAATGCCCAAGGCGCGTTTCATCGATCCGATCGATCTGTTTTGTGATGCCGAACTGTGCCGCCCGTATGCCCATATTGGCATCCTTTACAAAGACCGCGACCATGTGAGCCAGCTGGGTGCTGACTGGATGTTCAATGCCCTGGGCGAGCATTTCAACTGGGCGCTTGGCGTGGGTAACGGGTAGGGGCAAATCCCCGGGAGAGCCTTGATCATGTGCTGTTGGTAGCGAGCTATCCCGCCAAGTCTTCGATCATTCAGGTGTCGACAACATCGCCCATATCCACGGGGGTTTCAAGGCCTGGACCGATTCAGGTGGCGCTGTGGAATTGGTGGGGTGGGGGTATATTCTGAATTTTGAGGAACGACCCCATGCACAGTAGGTTTTTGCTGATGAATTGAGGTAGTGTTTAAGCCGGCAAACACCGGAAAGGCGCCGAATGCGCCCTGCCCCACCACCTGATCGGGCCTTAACGCAATCTGCGGCTCCCAGTTGAGGCCGAACAGGAACTCGGTGATCGGCACCATTTCGAAGGTCCGATCCGCGATCGAACATCCCTTCGCCGGGATGAAGGCACGAACGGGGCTCTTCGTCCGCACCATCGGCATCGACCGGGCGAGGGCCAGGATCGGCATGGCCAACATCGCATTCAACATGAAACTGCTCCTGTTCCGGGAGCGCAAAGGCGCCGTGGCATAACCCGGCCCCGGCGAAACCAGATCCCGAACCACAACCCAGGCAAAGGGCCGACCCGCATCGCGGCCGTAAATGCGCTCTCGTCACCCGATTCCAGGCAGCAGACAGGGGTCGGCAGGGTGTCCAAATGGTCCGGCGGCGCATCGCAACGCGCTTCGAGCGCAACATTAAAAACTGCATGGCAGCTATCGCGCGCACCGCAGCCCTCATCTCGTGGCTGTAATGAGTCCAGACCATAACTATAAAATCCTTTCATACGCGAGTTGTATCAATTTATACGAACGCTTCAAAAGCTGAACAGCGAGAGCGCTGGCAGTTGTATGCGCCTGCAAACAGGTACGCATTGATCAATCGGTCGCGACGGTGGCGCTGCACAAGGCAGCGTGTTGCGACCTGCCGGATCTTTTAAATTGGGGTGAGGCAAGTGGGCAGCCATCACGCGCAGTGTGCACGTACCGGATCGGTTTTGGGGCCGTGCGCTAGTCTTCGCTGCCGGAAATGCTGCCGGCCAACGTAATCTTGGATGCTTGGCCAGAACTTCGCGGCAGCGCTGCTGATGAAAGCGCCTGATGTGGGTCGCGGGACTGTTTGAAAATCACTTCCCCAGCACTGCCGGCGGCCTTGATCAGGCTTTGACGTTCACACGTAGAGGCAATCGCGAAGGCAAGGGAGCGCAAATGTTGCCTGTGATAGCAGAACACCACGAGCTGTGCCCTTTGGGCTTCCGGTAGGGTTTTGGCAATCTCCGCCGCATCTGGAGGAGAGGATTTGTGAAGCTGGCCGAAAAGCTGTACCGGAACCGGGCAGGGCTCTTCGTTGAGCATAAAGCGTAATGGGGCTGCCATTTGCGATGATCTCCATTTCAGAAGTTACATCCTAAACAGCGAGATGATTAACGACGTCTAACCAAAACGGTGAATTCTGAACGGCGATTACATGCGTCTAGGGTCTGGACTCATTATAGCCACGAGATGAGGGCTGCGGCGAGCGCGATAGCTGCCATGACGTTTTTGATATTTCGCTCCCTGTAGATGGCCTGATCGTCGTGATATCGGAATGTTGCGCTCGAAGCGCGTTGCGATGCGCCGCCGGTCCCTGAGGCGGCAGAACATGCGCTCGATGATATTTCGCTCCCTGTAGATGGCCTGATCGTCGTGATATCGGATCTTGCGGTTCTTCCGCGGCGGGATGACGGGCCCGGCACGCCGGTCTCAAGCGCGACGGGCTCGGCCGGATCAAAGATGCGGTCTCGATCCGCGAACGTCCGGCCGCCGCACGGGACCACGCCATCCCCGGCCACCTGGAGGGGGATTCGATTGCCGGCTCTCGCAACAGTTACATCGCAACGCCGGTCAAGCGTCAGTCCCGTTACGTGCTCCCCGACAAGGACACCGACGGCGTCGTAGCCGCGCTCGTCAGGCAAGTTCAGCACCTGCCGCGTGAACTGCGCGGTCGGATCAGGCTGCCCGGGACCGGGGCAAGGAACTTGCCGACCACAAGCGTCTCATGCTCGCGACCAACCTCAAGGTCTGCTTCTGCGATCCCCACAGCCCCCGGCAGCGCGGCACCAACGAGAACACCAACCGGCTGCTGCGACAGTACTTCCCTAAAGGCACCGACCCGTCTATGCACAGCCGGACCAAACCCGATGCCGTGGCGCGGGAACTCAATGAGCGGCAGAGAAAGACGTTAAACCACCACGCACCTGATGAGAAGTTCGCTGAGTGTGTGGCGATCGGTTGAATCGGCAAGAAATTGCCGACAAATTGAGAGAAAACAAAAAAGCGATGCGCCGGGCGCGGTTTGGTATTGAGGGGGCGGAAAACTCATTGATCGGATCGCGGGTTGAACAGGCCAGCCAACCCGATGACCAGCAGTTGAAGCAGCGCATTAATTCTGCCAAGAAGCGTAGGGAGGATGCCGGAAGACGCTTGGATCGTTGGTGCCAATTGGCAGAGAACGAAATCAGGGCTGGACGGGCAAAGATGCGCCGGTTTGAAAGCGGTGCTTGTGCGTCAGTCAGTCCCCTGCCGCCGCCCATGTTTTAGCGCCATGATGGCGACCGATTGCCAAATCGCTTGATCCCACATCGGGACACCCACGAGCCCGGCTCTTGCTTACGGCAGTCGAGCGTGCCCCCAATTCTTGTGCTGGGGTTTTGGTCATCACCTGCACGCGCGGTCTCGCTCTGCCTCAAGGCCTCCTCGGTAGGTACAACGTCGAGGCCATGCTTGGGACGCGAGCGAACAGTTGCCGGGCCATCCCGGATGAGTCTAGGAGAGGGGATAAATGTGGCTGGAATGTGAAACTTCCTCGCCGTGTGCTACTTGATCTTGGCGACGCCCAGCGGCACCGCATATTGCTCGCACCAGACATAAACCTCGTCATAGGACTCGGCATCGACAGAGCTGGGCACAGTGTAGGACTGGGCGCCGGTATTGCTGATTAGCGGTGCCAGCGTCGATGAGCGGTCATAAGATCCACTGCTGCCAAAGCCCACTTTAGGGTCGGGCGCGCCGTCAAAGCTGAAATCGGACCCCAGCTGGACCGAGTAGCTCTCGCCGCTGCGGCTCACTGTCACGCTGCCGGAGGTGGCATGGCCGCTCTTGCCGATAAAGGTGCCTTTACCAATGTTTTGAGCGCTTGCAGGGGCGGCAGATGCAAGGGCAAACACACATGAAATGGCTGCGGCAATGGGGAGGGAATGGCTTCTAGAGATGCGTGGCATGAGGCTATCCTTGGTTGAATGATGCGCGCCCCGGATCAAGCTCGCTTGCGTTTACAGCAAATGTGCGCTTTAAACTCCGCCGATCTAGGGATCGTCTGGCGAGCCATGCCGAGGCGGTCCACAATGCGTGGCAACGTATCAGTGCCCAGTTCTACAAGGAAATGCAAGATGCCCAAGCTCAAGACCAAGTCGGGCGCTAGGAAGCGATTCAAGGTGAGCTCGACCGGCAAGATCATGTGCGGGCAGGCTGGAAAGCGGCACGGCATGATTAAACGTACCAAGAAATTTATTCGCAATGCCCGTGGCATGTCAGTGCTGGCCGAACCCGATCAGAAGATCGTGCGCCAGTTTCTTCCCTATAGCCGCTGATCGCACGGGAGCGATAAAATGGCACGAGTAAAACGCGGTGTGACCAACCATGCGCGGCACGCCAAGGTCATCAAGAAAGCCAAGGGCTATTACGGCCGGCGCAAGAACACGATCCGGGTGGCGCGCCAGGCGGTGGAGAAGGCGGGGCAATACGCCTATCGCGACCGCAGGATGCGCAAGCGCAATTTCCGGGCGTTGTGGATCCAGCGGATCAACGCGGCAGCGCGCGAGCACGGTCTCACTTATGCCCGATTTATCCACGGCCTCGGCGTCGCGGGCATTGAGGTCGACCGCAAGATTCTGGCCGACCTTGCCGTGCGCGAACCCGAGGCCTTCAAGGCGCTCGTGGCACAGGCTGAAGCCGCTACAGGCTGATCGACTTACCCATCGCTGCGGGCACCAACTCGAGCGATTTGGATCGCTTGAGACGGTTTTCTCATGCGCATTCATGACTTAAGAAGTCGGATGCGCTCAAACGGGCGAAGGTCTTAGACAATGAACCAGGATATGGGTCTCGGCACTCTGGAGGCCGAGATCGTTGAAAAAGCCGCAGCCGCGCCGAACTTGAGCGCGCTTGAGGATGTGCGCGTGTCGGCGCTTGGCAAGAAGGGCTCGGTGTCGCTCCTGATGCGGGGCCTGGGACAGATGAGCGCCGATGAGCGGCGCGATATGGGGCCCAAGCTTAACGGCCTCAAGGACCGTGTCGGCGCAGCGCTGGCTGATCGGCGAGCGGCCTTGGAAGACGCCGAGCTTGATGCATCATTGGCAGGAGAGAAGGTTGACGTCACTCTGCCGGTTCGTGCCGGTGTGCTCGATGAAGGGCGCATTCATCCGGTGAGCCAGGTGATGGATGAGCTCATTGCGATTTTCGCCGATATGGGCTTTTCAGTCGCTGAGGGCCCCGATATCGAAGACGACTTTCATAATTTCACCGCTCTCAATATCCCTGAAAGCCATCCCGCCCGGCAGATGATGGACACGTTCTATCTGCCACCGAGTGAGGACGGCACTCCGATCGTGCTCAGGACACATACCAGTCCGGTGCAGATCCGCACCATGCTGAACCAGAAACCACCGATCAGAGTGATCGCACCGGGGCGGACGTATCGATCGGATTCCGACCAGACCCATACGCCGATGTTCCATCAGGTCGAAGGGCTGGTGATCGATACCGAGACCCATATGGGCCACCTCAAGTGGTGCCTGGAGGAATTTTGCAAGGCCTTCTTCGAGGTCGATGCGATCAAGATGCGCTTCCGGCCGAGCTATTTCCCGTTCACCGAGCCTTCCGCCGAAGTCGATATTGGCTGTGCGCGGGTGGGTCATGAGATCAGGATTGGCGAGGGTGATGACTGGCTCGAAATTCTGGGCTCGGGCATGGTGCATCCGCAGGTGTTGCGCAATGTCGGCCTCGATCCGGATGTCTATCAGGGCTTTGCCTTCGGCATGGGAATCGACCGCATCGCGATGCTGAAATACGGCATGCCGGATCTGCGCGCCTTTTTCGATGCCGATCTGAGATGGCTCAGGCACTATGGCTTCCACTGTCTCGATGTGCCTTCGCTTGCTGGGGGGCTCAGTTCATGAGCCCGCGCACGATTATCAGGGGCATGATGCGATGAAACTCACGCTCTCCTGGCTCAAGGACCATCTGGAAACCGATGCTGATCTTGATGAGATCGCTGCCAAGCTCAACATGATCGGGCTTGAGGTCGAAAGTATCGATGACCCGGCTGCCGCCTATGGCGCATTTACGGTAGCGCATGTGATCTCGGCTGATCAGCACCTTGATGCCGGCAAACTCCGGGTCTGCGTGGTCGAGACCGGTGAGGGCCGCTTTCAGGTGGTATGCGGTGCGCCCAATGCGCGCGCAGGCATGAAAGGCGTATTTGCACCGTCCGGATCGCACATTCCCGGCACCGGGCTCGATCTCAAGCCGACCAAGATCAGGGGTGTTGAGTCCAACGGCATGCTGTTGTCCGAGCGTGAGCTTGGATTGTCGGACGAACATGACGGGATCATCGAACTGGCTGAGGACGCACCGCTGGGTGTGCCAATTGCGCGAGTCATGGCGCTCGACGATCCGGTGCTCGATATTGGCGTTACTGCCAACCGGCCCGATGCACTTGGTGTTCACGGTATTGCTCGCGATCTTGCTGCCGCGGACGTGGGGGAATTGAAAAACGGGCATGTTGCGCCGGTTGCCGGGTCCTTTGTCTGTCCGGTCAATGTGACGATCGATCTTGCCGGGGGGCATGCGAAAAGTTGCCCGGCATTTGCCTTGCGTCTTGTCAGGGGGGTGAAGAACGGGCCGTCGCCTGATTGGATGCAGAGACGACTGCGAGCGGTTGGGCTGCGCCCGATCAATGCGCTGGTCGATATCACCAACTACGTGACCTTCGATCGCGGACGGCCATTGCATGTTTTCGATGCGGCAAAGGTCAAGGGCAATCTTGTGGTGCGCATGGCGCGGGCTGGCGATGAGGTCGAAGCGCTCGATGGCAAGACCTATGAGCTTGATACCGGCATGACGGTGATTGCCGATGATGCAGGTATTGAATCGATTGCTGGAATTATGGGTGGGGCCCCGACGGGCTGCACCGGGACGACCACCGATGTTTTGATCGAGAGCGCTCTTTGGGATCCGATCAACATCGCCCAGAGCGGGCGCGCGCTGGGGCTTGAATCAGATGCGCGATATCGTTTCGAACGCGGCGTTGATCCAGTCTTCATGGTGCCCGGGATTGAGCTGGCGACAGCACTGGTGAGGGATCTGTGTGGCGGTGAGGCCTCGGAAATCGTCGTCGCTGGAGAGGTGCCGGAAGTCACCGATGCGATAGACTTTGATCCGAGCCTGGTCGGGCGGCTTGCGGGCATCGATCTCAAGCTTCCGGAAATCACTCGCATTCTGAATAAGCTCGGATTCTGGATCACCGGAACCGGCGATCTGCTCAAGGTTGCAGCTCCTTCATGGCGGCCGGATATTGCAGAACCCGCATGCCTGGTTGAAGAGGTGGTGCGGATTGCGGGAACCGACCGGTTGCCGTCGACGCCACTGCCGTGCCTTTCTTCCGTGACGGGCGCGGTGCTCACAACACCGCAGATACGTGCCCGCACGGCGCGCCGGGCGCTTGCCGGGCGAGGCATGGTTGAGGCGGTCACATGGTCGTTCATCGCCGGGCGTCATGCGGAGGCATTCGACGGCGGACATGAGGCGCTTGAGCTTTTAAACCCGATTTCGTCTGAGATGAATGCCATGCGTCCCAGCTTGCTTCCCGGACTGGTTGTCGCAGCACAGCAGAATGCCGATCGCGGTATTGCCGATCTCGCCCTGTTTGAAGTCGGTCAGGCCTATCGAGGGATTGGCCCGGACGGTCAGTATCTCGCAGCCTCCGGTGTGCGGCGTGGTCAGGCGCAAGTGCATGGTGCTGGCCGTGACTGGCGCAACCCGGCAAACGGCGCCGATGTCTTCGATGCCAAGGCGGATGCTCTGGGGGTTCTGTCAGCTATCGGTTTAGATACCGCAAAATGTCAAATCGCCGCCGATGCGCCGTCCTGGTTCCATCCGGGGAAATCAGGTGTCCTGCGTCTGGGACCGAAAGTGATCCTGGCTCATTTTGGGGAAATTCATCCCCGAACCCTGCGAGTGCTCGATACCACCGGGCCAATCGCGGGTTTTGAGGTATTTCTTGATGCGGTTCCGCAATCACGCCAGAAGGCGTCACGCTCGCGTGGTGCGCTCGATGCCTCTGATCTGATGCCGGTAACCCGCGATTTTGCATTTGTGGTCGATCAAGACGTGGCGGCGGACGATCTGATGCGGGCAGCCCGCGGTGCCGACAAAGCGCTGATCTCGGGCGTTAGCCTGTTCGATGTCTATGAAGGCGAGCATGTTGGCGAGGGTAAGAAGTCGCTCGCCATTGAAGTCACTCTGACGCCACGCGACAAGACGCTTACCGACGAAGAAATCGACACGGTAGCGGCGAAAGTCATGACTCAGGTGGAAAAAGCCACTGGCGGCAAGCTGCGGTAAACGGCGTTCAATTCAATTCTCAGTACCACATGCCAGTGCGGTGGATGCGCGGTGGCGCACGACAGGAACAATGCCGTGCGCTGTGGTTGGCCGCGAGGCGTCGTGATATCGGCTCTTGCGGTTCTTTCGCGGCGGGATGACGGGCCCGGTCCCGCGCTCTTCAAGCCGTTCGCGCAGTTCCCGGCCGTCACGGCCTTTGCCGGCGACACGTTCGGCGGATGGCGGCATGGCCTCGATGCGGCGCTGTGCGACCTTGCAATCATGCACGTTTCCGGGCGTCGGGAGCAGGACGCAATTGACAAAAACACGGGGCGGCCCTTGTGGTCGCGGACGGCGTGGAGCCCGGTGTTGCGTCCGCCTTTGGTGCGGCCGATACCATGGGGGCATGGGGGGCACGGGGGCCAAGGCCCCCTTTTCCACCGCCGGCGCAGCGATGAACCTTGATGCGGGAGCTTGTCGATGAACAGCCGGTCAGGCGTATCCTCGGCGCCTGCCGGAGCGCTGAAGATACCTTCCCGTATACCGCCCCGCCCGGCCCGGCGGACGGAGCGGTTGCAGAGCGTCTTCTTCGGCCCGTGGATATCGGTCGGCAGAAGCGGCGCGATCCGGGCCCGCCGAGAATCGGAAAACCGGAAGAAATCATACATCCCGTTACCTCCTCATCGGAGGCAATAAACCATCCTCGGATCAAATCGGGAAGACAATTATCGGGGCCGGACCCTGATCCCCCTGATGAACCCGTCGGTCAGCGCGATGGTGGAATGGCCGGAGCGTCCGACAGCGAAGGCGTTCATGTTGCGGCTGGCCAGCAGAAACAGGCGTGGCGGATTTTCCAACCCGGCGCGCTCGGCCAGGATAGAGATGATCTCGTTGCCTTCAGGAAAGATGTTGGGCGGAAGAGGTTTTGCCCTGTAGAGCCGTAGGATCAGCTCCGGCGTCAGTTGAGAGGCTGACACGAGCGTGATCGCGCCTGCAATCGCGACCCAGAAAATGCCGTCAGGTCCCGGAAAAGACCAGGCCGTGAGCGCCAGAAATCCAATGCTTGCTCCGATCAGTGCCCAGGTTTGAATCCAGTTGCGCAGCTTGTGGGCACGGCGGCGTTGACGGTCGAGAGGCTGAGGGTAGCCCCGCCTGAAAGCACCATGTTTCTTCAGATAGTCAGCCAGCTCTAAGGGAGCTACCCGCATGGTTCAGGCGTTGCCGATCAATATTCCGGCACCGAACACCAAAAGCCCGCCGACGATGATCTGGAATGCTGCCGAGAGAAACGGCGTGTCCATGTATTTGTAGCGAATGTAGGAAATCGCCCAAAGCTCGAACACCACCACGGCAATGGCAAGCCAGGTGGCGAGCCAGAAATCACCCAGAAGATAAGGCAATGTGTGGCCAATGCCGCCTACAGTGGTCATGATGCCGGAGGCAAATCCGCGAATCCACGGTGAACCGCGCCCTGTCAGCGAACCATCGTCGGAAAGCGCCTCGGCAAAGCCCATGGAAATGCCGGCGCCGACCGAAGCTGCGATGCCGACCAGAAATGTGTCATGGGTGTTCTGGGTCGCGAATGCGGCGGCAAAAAGCGGCGCAAGTGTTGAAACCGACCCGTCCATCAAGCCGGCGAGGCCCGGCTGAACGATTTGCAGCAAGAACTCCTTGCGCTCCATTCGCCGTTCTTCGGTGCGTGCATCTTCTGTCAGATGAGCCTTGCCCAACTCTTCGGCGAGCACCACATGGCTGCGCTCGGCTTCAGCAAGATCGCCCAGAAGTTTGCGGATTGATGCATCGGTGGCCCGCTCTGCGGCGCTGAGATAAAAACGCCGCGCTTCGACCTCCATGAGTTGGGCCTGTTCGCGGACTTTTTCGAGGCCGAGACCGCGCGCCATCCAATATGGCCGGCGTTGGACAAATCCACGTACATCCTGCCTGCGCACCAGAGGGATCGTTTCGCCGAATTTTTCACGGTGAAGGTCAATCAGCATGCGGCGGTGCTCATTTTCTTCTGCCGCCATGTCGTCGAACATGTCAGCCGAGGCGCCATAATCAGCGCGCAGAGCATCGGCGTAGGTGGCATAGATACGCCCGTCTTCTTCCTCCGAGGCAATTGCCAGAGCCAGGATTTCCTGCTCGGAAAGGCCCGAAAACCGTCGTTTGCCGATGCCCAACATTTGTGCCTCTAGATTAGAACGATTTTAAAAACCCATTTAACGGGGACAGGTTGCATGCGCAATACACCGTCTGTGAGGTGAGCCGGAAAAGTGGGATTTCGGCGGCCAGATCGAACGGCAGACTGGTGATTTACCAGGGCCTAGACTCATTATAGCCACGAGATGAGGGCTGCGGCGCGCGCGATAGCTGCCATGACGTTTTTAATGTTGCGCTCGAAGCGAGTTGCGATGCGCCGCCGGTCCTTGAGGAGGTGCGAACATGCGTTCGATGATATTTCGCTCCCTGTAGATGGCCTGATCGTAGGGATATCGGATCTTGCGGTTCTTTCGCGGCGGGATGACGGGCCCGGTCCCGCGCTCTTCAAGCCGTTCGCGCATTTCCCGGCCGTCACGGCCTTTGTCGGCGACAGGTTCGGCGGATGGCGGCATGGCCTCGATGCAGCGCTGTGCGACCTTGCAATCATGCACGTTTCCGGGCGTCGGGAGCAGGACGCAATTGACAAAAACATGGGGCGGCCCTTGTGGTCGCGGACGGCGTGGAGTCCGGTGTTGCGTCCGCCTTCGGTGCGGCCGATACCATGGGCCAGGCCCCCCTTTTCCGCCGCCGGCGCAGCGATGAACCCTGATGCGGGAGCTGTCGAGGAACAGCCGGTCAGGCATATCCTCGGCGCCTGCCGGAACGCTGAAGATACCTTCCCATATAGCGCGCTCGGCCCGGCGGACGAAGCGGTTGCAGGGCGTCTTCTTCGGCCCGTGGATAGCGGCGCAGTCGGCCCGGCGACCGCCACAGCACAGCGCATGGACGATCCCGCTCGGCACAGGACGATCATCAACTGTTTCCGGGCGCTTCTTGGCCGCGCATATCGGTCGGCAGAAGCGGCGGTCGGCGGAAGCGGCGCGATCCGGGCCCGCCGAGAATCGGAAAACCGGAAGAAATCACACATCTCGTTACCCCCTCATCGGCGGCAATGAACCGTCCTCGGATCAAATCGGGAAGACAATTATCGGGGCCGGACCCTACTGAGTGTCGCAATCTTTACATCGACAAGGATATCTTGCCGTGTGAAATCTCTGTTCAGGGCTTTCGGTAAACATGGCTCCCATGCGCACACGCAATGCGAAAGAAAACCTCCTTGATCGTCTCGGTCGGCATCTCGCGCGTATTCTTGAACGAGAACCCAGGCACCACCCGTTTTTTGCACCGAGCGACAAGGAAACCCTGCACCGGGTGATGCGCCCGGGCGATGTGCTGCTGGTTGAGGGGCGCGCCAAGCTGTCGACCGCGATCAAGTATCTCACTCAGTCGACCTGGAGCCATTCCGCTGTCTACATCGGGGATGAATTGCCCCGGCCGGCTGACGGTTCGGAGCGGCCGCGCTTGATCGAGGTTATTGTCGGCGAAGGCTGCATAGCCGTGCCGCTTTCAAAATATGAAGACCAGAACACACGCATTTGCCGGCCTGTTGGGCTGACGCCCGAGGATCGTGATGAGATCGTTTCATTCATGATCGGTGCGTTGGGTACCCAGTACGACATGAAGAACATATTCGATCTGGTGCGTTTTCTTCTGCCAACACCCCCCGTACCCACGCGGTTCAGGCGGCGGATGATATCGCTGGGCTCGGGTGATCCCACGCGCGCAATCTGCTCCACACTGATTGCGCAGGCGTTTCAAAAGGTGCGCTACCCGATCTTGCCGATCACCAAGAGAGCGGGTGACCATCATCCGATGGGAAGTGGATATTCGCGCCGGGAAATCCTGCAAATCCGGCACCATAGCCTCTATACGCCGCGTGATTTCGATCTCTCTCCCTACTTCACCGTCGTAAAACCCACAGTTTATGGTGGCTTCAAGTATAAGGAGCTGTCCTGGGCGCATCAGCATCTCGACCAGGCAAGTGAAAGCGTAAAGCCGCAACTGGATAGTGAACGTTCCGTATAATCGAACTGGTACTTGCCTCACTGGCGTTCATGCCGGTGCATTTGGTGCGAATGACCGGATTGCGGCCATGGCTGTTCAAGAATATCGGCGAGAAGGCTTATCTGGCCGTTTTCTCGTTTGTTTCGATCGTGTTGTTGGTCTTGATGGTGCGCGCCTATGGCAATGCAGCGCCGGGGGAACCGCCATGGATCGCAGGCGCGGTACTCAGTGTGATCCTGGCATTATTGATGCTGGCGGCGTTCTGGCTTCTCGTTGCGGCCGATACCGAGCGCAATCCGGCAGCGGTCGGTGGCGAGGCGGTGCTTGAAAAAGTGCCGTTCCGCATGGCGTGTTCACCATCACGCGTCATCCGCTGATGATTGCGATCGCTCTGTGGGTGTTCTTGCACCTTATCGCCAATGCGGAACTGCCATCGCTGGTTTTTTAGGTAGCCTGATCATCATCGCACTTGGCGGCTCGTGGACTCAGGATTGGCGCAAGGAGCGTGAGGTCGGGGTCGCTTGGCGCCGCTATCGCACGCAGACGTCATTCATGCCGTTCAGCGCAATCCTTGAAGGCCTGTACACGTCTTGATGCCGGCGACATCACGTGGTGGCGCGCAGCGCTCGCTGTGGCTGATCTTCCTTGTTGGCCATGGCCCGCTATTCGGCGTGCCGGCTCTCGTCTTGTAGCATTGCGCAGGCGGAGCCGACCTATTTCTGCTGCACCGTTTCAGGTGGGTGTTCGAGCTTTTGCACCAAGCCGGTGCGCTCGTCGGCCAGTTCCCCGATCTTGGCCGCGACATCGCCCCAATTGGGCGCGTCCTTGTCCGGCCTGTCAGAAAACAGGAAATCGGTGACCTGACCCATTTTGCGCTCACCGGTCATATAGTCCATGGCCACGAGCCAAAGCCCGGTCATCAGAAAAAACGCGATCACGAACCGCATCGTTTACATCGCCGGCTGTAGCAGCAGGCCATCATTGACCTCATCGACAATCTTCATCAGATCATCCCATGACTTGACCAACTGGATGCGCAGAGCATCCAGGTTTTTCAGGCTGTCGAGATCGCCCAGTGCCTCTCTGACCGAACTTGCGAGCTTCAGCGTCTGGGCGGCAGCCTCGTAGACGCGAGCATTTTCCTTGAGTGCGTGAAAGAACACATCGAGATCCTCGGACTGATCGTCGATACGCTGGACGACCTCATTCTGGCGTTCGGCAAAGAATGACCAGGCGGCGACCGCAGCCTCGAGAGAATGCAGCTCGGCCTCGTTTGCCTGGCGGGTGAGGCGCAACTTCTCGATCTCCGATGCCGGCAGCGTTTCGTTACGCAACATGCCACCAATTGCGTTGTTGTTAGCTGCGAGCTCCTTCATCTGGGAGCGCGCATCGGCAATGCGGAAATCAACTTTTGCACCAATGCGCTCGATCGAAGATATCTCGTTCAGACGGCGCTCGAATACGCCGGGCGCCAATTCGGCAATCTTGCGAAATGACCCGGCAATGTCAGAAATCTCGCGGGCAATTTCCTTGACGTGCTCGCCGGTAATTTCATTGCCGCTTTCGAAGAGTTCGCGCATGCGCCTGGTGGCGGTGATGTTGCGGTCGAGTTCGGACAGAATCTGGTGGATTGTCGGATCGGACTGGGAGCGGTGAACGCTTTCAGTGAGAGCCTGTCCGAGACCCTTCAGAGCCTGTTCGTGTGATAGAGACTCCTGGTCCGGCGTACCGGTTGCCTGAGCATTGGCTGCAACATGCGGTGCCAGGGTGAGCACCAAACCCATTCCAAGAGAAAATACTACCGCGCGAGCGGTTGCCAGACAGAGCATGGACTTGCCTCCTGTTCATGTCCCCCGGGATTTCTTGCTCAAGATTCACCACGATCTGTGTCACAATTGTAACCGTGGTTTGATGCTGACCGACCTTATGATTTCGGCAGTGGTCTGTATTCCTCCTCGTCGCCGGGAATGCTGGCAAAGCGCTTTGTCCTCCAGTCGGCCCTGGTCTGATCAATGCGGTCTTTCGAGCTCGAAGCGAAATTCCCACCAAAGATGCGGGGGCCATCCATGGCGGCGGCGGCCTGAAGCATCGGCCGTGCGGTAACTGCGAGCCCATCACCGGGGCGGAACACAAGCAACTGACCGGGGCCGAAAACGTCACCGGCACTCTCGATTTCACCGGAAAGAGTATAGAGGCTGCGCCCTTCTTGGCCTGCATCGATCGGCAGTTGCGCGCCGGCATCGAGTGCGACATCGGCATAGAACATGTCAGAGAATGTCCGTGACGGCGCCTTTTGACCAAAGAGCGTGCCGGCAATCAGGCGGATGCGTGCTCCGTTCTCCTTGATCAGGGGGAGTTCCTCGCATCCGTGACGGGAGAAATCGGGCTCGGTTTGCTCAGCCGATTTTGGCGGCGCAATCCATGTCTGGGTGCCGTAGAGCTTGGATCCGGTGTCGCGCTGTTCAGCGCCGGTGCGCCCGGAGTGCGCAATGCCGCGACCGGCGGTCATCCGGTTGACCTCGCCTGTGGTAGTTGCCCAGATTGTCACGATGGTCGATTTCGCCCTCGAACATGTAAACCGGCATTCACGGGGTGGCGGCCATCGTCGAGCCGATATTGCCTCCACGGGCGGACATCTGCAACCCCGGACCATCGTCGTGGGGACCGAGGGACAGCGAGAACGGTGACGCCGGCGTATATCGCGCCGGGATTGCCGGTTTTATCGTCATCGGGACACACCTCGCCCGTGGTTCTTGCCGGACTGCATGACAACCGGACGCGTCTTTCCTGCAAGGGCATGGCGCGGAACGAGGTGCGGCTTCAGCTTCATGCATCGGCCTGCAATCCCGGTGTCTTCCTGCAGGGCGCCGATCTGCCGGAGGAGATGGCCGACCGGTCGCCGACCGGCCTGCGGACCGCCTCATCAGGATCGGAGCGCGGGTCGTCCGCCACACGCCCGAGCCGTCACGTTCCAACCGGCCGGGCGGCTGTCGGCGGCGCTCTGTTCACCCGCATCCTTGCGGCCATCCAACGGCTCCGTGCGTCAGCGGTACCGGCCAGCGATACCGGCATGACGATGTCGGCGATCAGACCCGGGCGAAAGCGGCTCGACGGATCTGACCCGATGGGTGCTGGTCAGACCGACTTCCGGTTCAAGCCCGTTGCAGCAGCCATAAATCGCGCCCGGTTAACCAACCGGATGCCCGAACCACGACACGGCCCGCCCGAGAGGACCGCCCAAGAGGATTGATCCGTACGCAAAACAGCGGCAGCATGAATGTCGGTTTTTACAAACTCGACAAAATCAAGACCGGCGCCGGCGGCGTCAATGCCAATGTCACCTCGGGCGCGGTGGTGGGCGAATTGTTGAAGTTTGGCATTGTGCACAAGCCAGAAGGCGAAGGCCCGCCACTGCATGAGCATCCCAATGAGGAACAGTTCACGGTGATCATGGAGGGCGAAAGGCATTTCGTTCTGGGTGATGAGGACCGCGTGGTGGGACCGGGAACGCTGGAGCACATTCCGCGGAATACCCGCCCCATCGCTCACGGCCGGTGAACGGGCCTGCGACGGCAGGCTCGATCAAGACTATAAGCGCCGCCCCGAGGCCGAAGAAATCGAGGCGCTCTATCCAGGCGGCGAAAACGGCTGAACCTATTGGCCGGGCAGTTTGGCCGCGGTGCCGCCGGCAATCGCGGCGCGGTCCGTATCGCCCAGCCAGGGGCTGGTCGTTGAGGAACTTCACCGGTTCATGGACCGCCATGTCGGCGGGAAAATCGGTGCCCGGCAAAATGCGGGCCGCGCCGACAATATTGATCACCTGTTCAAGGCCGGGGCCTGAGTGGGTGATCATGTCGTAGTAGAATGCCCGCAGGTATTCCGACGGCTTCTTCGGGCAGTTTTGGCGCAATTGTGCGCGTTCTTCATGACCATGATCGAAGCGACCGATGGCAAAGGGCAGATAACCACCGGCATGGCTGAGGCAGATCTTGAGGCCCGGAAGGCGCTCCGTGACGCCGGCAAAGATAAGATTGCCGGCGACGACCGTGGTCTCCATCGGATTGCCGACGAGGTTGGTCATGTGAAAGGCGGGCATGATCTCCCCGGCACGGGTCGAGAACGGGTGCGGCAGAATGAAGGCGCCAAGGCGTTCGGCGGCTTCAAGGATCGGAAACAGATCCGGATCATCCCAATTGCGCCCGGCAATATGTGATCCGACGATCAGGCCCGTGAGACCAAGCTCGCCAATGGCGCGCTCAAGCTCGGCAACACCTGCACCGGAATCCTGTAGCGGCAACTGTGACAAGTCCCAGAAAGCGGCCTGCGCCATTTGCTACTGCCTCTGCAATCTCGTCATTGACGGCACGGGTCGCAGCTATGGCGGTCTCCAGCGGCTCGCGGTCACGAAATAGCTGCGGGTTGAGCGAGAGCACCTGCACATCAATGCCGGCCTTGTCCATCAGCGGAATGCGCTCGGGATAGTCGAACCGGTATTCCGGTGTGCTCATCTGATTGCGGCGCGGCCCTCGGCGGTACGATCGACTTTGGTGCCGAACCATTCGGACGCCCTGTTCGTAGGCGCTGACCAGCGAGCGTGGAAGCCAGCGAGCGTGGAAGAATGTGGGCATGGACGTCAATGACAGTCACGGCAGCTGCACTCCTGTGATGTGAGTATTTGAGATTTATGCGTTCGAGCCCGGAAGGTTCACGGTCTCGCCGGTGGCAGCGGCATGTTCGATGGCGCGGGTGACCTGCACCGTGCGCCGTCCGTCCGTGCCGGTGGCGTTGGGGCAGGGCACGCCGGTCGACAGATAGTCGAGCCAGGCGCGGGTTTCATCTCCTAGCGGCCCCCAGTATTTGCCGAGCGCCCAGTTGCCCGATGCGTTGGAGGTGAGGAACGACATTTCCATCGAATGGCCGACATAGGCATGGTTCATGCCGTCTTCCGAATAGCCGATTGCCTGTTTGTGGTCGTCATCGAACAAAAGCACGCCCTTCTCGCCGAGGATTTCCGCGCGGATCAACCGTCCATGGGTCGGATAGTTGATCGGCAGTGCGTAGCCGAGCGCAATATTGACGATGGCTCCGTTGGAGTAGGTGATGATGGCGGAGGCTGCTTCATCGGCGTCATAGCCCATGTCGCGATAGACGATCCCGTGCTTGCGCGCGACAATCTCCACCGGCGTTGCATCGCTCAGATACCAGCCGAAAAGATCGACCATGTATGTCAGCGCATCCTGGATGAAGGTTGCTTCTTCGGAACGCTTGAGGATCGCCAGCGCGGTGCCGCGCGTGTTGTAGAGCCTGCCGACACAGGTAACGATACGGCCGAGTTTTCCGGCGCGCGCCCGGTCGCGACCCACCAGATAGTGGCGGTTGAAGCGCAGGCTGTAGCCGATATGAATCGAGGCGCCGCCACGTTCGGCGGCATTCAGCATCTTGTCGCAATCCTCGGTCGAAAGCGCCATCGGCTTTTCCACCAGCACTGACTTGCCCTGTTCCAGCGCCCGAACTGCGGGGGCGCAATGTTCATGCTCGCTGGTCGAGACGATGACGGCGCCAACCTCGTCCATGTCGATGATTTCATCGTTGTTGGTGGAGACCCGGTTGGCCTTGACGTCGGTGGCGAGCTTGCGCGCCTTCTCCTCTAGCTTGTCGGAGACCGCAAGAAAATTGACCGCAGGATGCTGAGAGGCGAGTCCTGCACGAATCGAGCCCATGCGGCCCGAACCGATAACGGCGATACCGAATTGTTTGTGTGCCATACGCCCTCGCCTGCCTTGTTCCGTTTGCTTTCAATGCGATGGCTTCACGTCGCCCAAGCATTGCCCGCGTGTCAATGGCCTTGGGATGCGTTTGGCGGTGGTAAATCCGGATGCTGATTGCGTGCGAGATTGACGCTTCAAAGCGGCTGCGAGCATATTCTTGGCAACAGCCGGGCGAGGCCGGGGAAGAGGCCTTGCTGCGAGCGAAAGACAAGGGGGAATACATGCAGCCGCCATTTGGACGCCTCGCGCTCCACACCTGGACCCTGGAGACCACGCCGCTTGAACAAGCGCTCGATGCCGCTCGCGAGGGCGGGTTTGATGCGGTCGAACTCAGGCGCACCGATTTCAAGGCCTGCTTTGATCGTGGCATGTCAAACGACGATGTGCTGGCGCTGGTGCACAAGGCGGGGCTGCCGGTTTCCTGTCTTGGCGTCGAATATGGCTGGATGTTCGCGACCGGCGATGAGCGCGTGCGGTTGTTCGACGTGTTCCGCCAGTCCTGCGCCAATGCCGTCGCGCTTGATTGCGATCTGATCATGAGTGCGCCGGGTCAGAACACCGGCACCATGGATCAGGCGATTGCCGGCACAAGTGAGGCCGCTGACATTGTTGGCGAATTCGGCCTTAAATGCGCGATCGAGTTCAATTCGCAGCATCCGCTGATCAATTCGGTTGCCTCACTGACGGGGTTGATCGATGCGGTCGGACGACCGGAAATGGGCATGTTGATGGATGCCTATCACCTGACCCGTTCTGGCAGTCCGGGGCGCGGCTTTGAGGACGTGCCGGGCGATCAGATCCATTCGTTTCAATACTCCGATGTGCCGCCGGTGCCGGTGGGCGGGGTCAAACGGCCAACCGACCGGCTGATGCCGGGAGAGGGGATCGTCGATTGGGATGGAGTATTGGGACTGCTCGCCGAGAAGGGGTATCGCGGTTATCTCGGTTTCGAGGCGCCAAATCCTGAAACCTGGGCGCGGCCGCCGGGCGAGGTGACGGCTGATGCTGTCCAGCGCACCAGGGCCCTGGTTGCCCGTATCTCCCAATCGACATGATCGGTGCCGACGGCTCGCGATCAAGCGGAGCCGTCCACCGCAATCCTTTTATTTCATAGGTCTGGACGCCGTTGCCGGTTCGTGGCTGTGGCGCTCATTCACATGCATTTCATCGACCACACGGCAAAAGGAGAGACCAGATGAAAGTTTCCGACGAAAGCTTCAAGGCCGGCCTTGAACAGATGAAAAAAATGGGGCGCGAGGAGACGATGCTCGATCAGCTCCAGATTTCCGAGGACATGTATCGCATGTCGGTCGGCATGCTGTTTGGTGACGTCTGGACACGCGGACATTTATCTCTGCGGGAGCGTCAGCTCATCACCATGGCCGCCAATATCGCGCTGGCGCGACCCCATGGCACTCACAGCCATTATCGCAGTGCCCATCATATCGGCATCACACATGAGGAAATCTGCGAGGTGATGATGCATGTCGGCATGTATGGCGGCTGGCCGTGCATCGCGCATGCCACCAAGCAATATCTCTCGGTGCTGGAAGAACGCGGTGACCCGCGGGCCGACCCCAACTCGGTAAAGGCACCGGAAGTCTGATAGCCGGGTGCGATGCGCCTGTCAGAAGCTGAGCCCGTTTTCGTTGCGATAGCGCAATGTTGATTCAAGCGTTGCTACCGGGCTCAGCATCTCCGGCGCGAATGGTACCGGGGCCGCGCCTTCGGCGATCTTGTTCACCAGATGAGGATCGCCAATCGCGCCTTTGGCGACTGCGGCGAAGTCGGTCTCGCCGCGTTCGATGATCGCTTGGGCAAATGCCGGATCATGCAAGCCGCCGCAGGCGATGGTGGTGATCCCGGCCGCCTTGCGGCAGACGCCGGGAAGAGTGAGGCCGGAGCCGAACACCTCGATCAGCCCGCGATGGGTGGACAGGTGAATATAGTCCGGACCGGCATCAGCGATGGTGCGGAAGATGGTGTTGGCTTCCTCGAGACCTCCCGGCCATTCATAGGTAAAATCATTGACCTTGGTCTGCGAGATGCGCATGCCGAGAATGCCGCGCCCGGCAAGCCCGCGTTTGGCGGCAGCGATCAGCTCAAGGTGAAAGCGCAGCCGGTTTGCCAGAGAGCCGCCATATTCGTCGGTGCGCTGGTTGGATCGCTCGGTAAGGAACTGGTCCGGCAGGTAACCGTTGGCGCCATGGATCTCGATGCCGTCGAAGCCGGCCTCAATGGCGCGGCCTGCCGCGGCCTCAAAACTTTCAATCACCGCGGCAATCTCACCGGGTGTGATCTCGCGCGGCATGCGGTAGGGACCATCGCCATAATAACGCACAGCCATCTCGCCCACCGGCTGGATGGGAGACGGCGCGATGGTCTCACTGGTGAAGGCGTTTTCCTGACAAAGCGCACCGGCATGCAGGAGCTGCAATGCGATTTTTGCACCTTCCCGGTGAACCGCATCGGTGATCTTGCGCCATGCTTCCCTCTGCGCGTCATTGGCGATGCCTGGCTGGTCGCGGTAGCCCTGCGCGTGCGCCTCGTCGGTATAGGCACCCTCGGTAACGATGAGCGGAAATCCACCGCGCGCAAGGTCGCGATAGTGATCGCACATGACATCGCTGGCGAGCCCGCCAGGCGATGCGCTGATGCGGGTCATCGGTGCCACAACATACCGGTTTGCCAATTCAAGCGCGCCAATGCGCGCAGGTTTGAATAAATGCGGGTAAAGGTCGCGTCCTTGCGGCATTGATTTTGTTTCCTGCGGTTTGCGACATTCAATGCGGGTTGCGCCGCGTGAGTGAGTGTGTGACCAGACCATGCTATGGCTGGCGGTCGTAGTCTGCCCAGCGTTCGCAAATCACGCGCTGATGCACAAGAGGGGAGAGGCACTTTGGCGAACAAGAGAGTCGGAATTGCCGGGCTTGGCATTATGGGATCTGCGATTGCGCCGAACCTGATGACGGCCGGGTTTGATGTTATTGGATATGACCCGGACCCGGAACGTGTCGCTGTATTCAGACGGGCAGGCGGCCGGGCGGTTCCAGGTGTTGCGGCGCTTGCCAAGGAAACCGATGCGCTGATTTCGCTGCTGCCGGGCATCAAGGCGCTGGAAGATATCGTCTCCGGCCCGCTCGGTATCGTTGCCTCGCAAGTCACCAATCTGGTTCTGATCGAATGTTCGACCCTGCCCATCGCTGCCAAGATTCAGGCGCGCGATGCACTCTCCTCCTCCGGAAATATCGCGCTCGATTGCCCGCTGTCAGGTACCGGCGCTCAGGCGGCGGTCAAGGATCTGGGCGCCTATGCGAGCGGTGATCGGGAAGCCTTTGAACGGGTGAAGACGGTGATCGACGGCTTTTGCGGCGAAGTCCACTACACTGGTGAATTTGGCAATGGCTCGAAGATGAAATTCATCGCCAATCTGCTGGTATCGATTCACAACGCCTCGACGGCGGAGGCTTTCGTACTGGGCATGAAGGCGGGGCTTGATCCGAAGGATATTCAAAATGTGGTAGCCGGTGGCGCCGGCGGCTCACGCATGTTCGATGTTCGCGGGCCGATGATGGTCGAAGAGAGCTATGAGCCGGCGACCATGAAGGTCTCGATCTGGCAAAAGGATGTATCGATCATCGGCGATTTTGCGCGCGAGGTGGATTGTCCGGTGCCGTTGTTTGCCGCTGCCGCCCAGCTTTATTCAGCCGCGATGGCGCGCGGGCTGGCCGATCGGGACACCGCCGCGATCTGCTCGGTCATGGAGGAGATGGCGCGGGTGAACCGAGACGAATGAAACCGAATCAACTGGTTGGTCTTGTGGGTATCGGGCGATGATCATTGTCGATCCGGACATCTTGCTCATTCCATTCGGTACGGCGAATTTTCACAGCCGGCATTTTGAGCTGGCCGGCTTTTCGCCCGCCGGGATGGCGATCTCGACACCGGTTCCCCATGCGCTGGTAAGCCGCGCCGCGGGCCGTCCGATCAGGATCAATAATGGTCCGGTGCAATTCATTCTCGAGCGCCAGCTCGAAGATCTTTCCGGCGTTGAGGCACAGTTTGAGCTTCTGAAAACCAATCTGGTGCGGATTTGCGGCGATTGGCAGGCGCCGGCTCGTAGCTTCCTGACACGCTATTTTTCCGATGTTGAAGCGGAGATCGAATCAGGCCGGTCAGAGCTCGAGGAACGCGCGCGTCCATTTGCCGGCCTGTTCGAGCCGCTCCACTGGATGTTTTCAGCGCTGATGCCGCTGCCGCGTGCCCATATTCATTTGCCCTCCGGAGTTGGCGGGTTTGAAGCAGAGCAGGATGATCTGGTGCGGGTCGATTTTGCCTTCTGGACCGGTACGCGGATTGTCTGTGTGGTGATCGATACCGGAGCCACACTGTTGCCGCGCCAGCGGCGCCTGCGCGACCGATTGGCGCGCGCCGATCTTGATCTGATCATTCTCGGCAAAGCGGAACTTGGAGGCGAACTATCCTTGTTGGCGCGGCTCGGTACCCGTTTCCGGCAATTCTGGCAGGACGAACCCTTGCCGGGCGGGCCGTTCAAGGGAGCGACCCGGTTCACCATGATTGAGCGGATTGAAGGATAGCCGGGCCGGCTTTTGCCGCAAATCCGGCGACGGCCCAAGACACCGTGACCGCCAATGGCGGATATTGGTGTTTGAAACCAATGGCCTGGTCGGTCACAATGGGGGATAAACAAAAGGGGGCATGTCAATCATGCGCAGTTTTATCGTTTTGCTTGCGTTGACCGGTGCGGTGGTGTGGTCCGGCGGTGCGTCCGCCGATTCACGTTCAGACATCGCGGCGGTTTGCGACAAATTCGGCCCGATCAATCAGGAGTTCTGTGAACTGGTCCTGTCGTTTTACGACGACACGAATTCACGTCTTGGGGATCTGGAAGGGTTCGTTGGCAGAATTCCAGAGCATCCGCATCCGGCATTCGGCTATGAATTGACTAGGCGTGAGCTTTCCGAGTTGCGGGCCGACATGGAATCCGGCGACGAAGGCCTTGATGTCAAGATCGGCAGAATTCCGGAGCATCCGCATCCGGCATTCGGCTATGAATTGACCAGGCGTGAGCTCTCCGAGTTGCGGGCCGACATGGAATCCGGCGACGAAGGCCTTGATGGCAGGATCGGCAGAATTCCGGAGCATCCGCATCCGGCATTCGGCTATGAATTGACCAGGCGTGAGCTCTCCGAGTTGCGGGCCGACATGGAATCCGGCGACGAAGGCCTTGATGGCAGGATCGGCAGAATTCCGGAGCATCCGCATCCGGCATTCGGCTATGAATTGACCAGGCGTGAGCTCTCCGAGTTGCGGGCCGACATGGAATCCGGCGACGAAGGCCTTGATGGCAGGATCGGCAGGGTTCCGGAGCATCCGCATCCGGCGTTCGGCTATGAGACCATGAAGAACGAGCTGGCCGCGCTGAGAGCCGAAATCGAAGAACTCAAAGCGAAGGTCAAATAACCGGCCTGATCAACTGACAGCGGCGATTCCTCGCCGCTGAGCGAGACAATGTCGTGGCGGCTGCGGGCCGGCGGCAGCTTGGGCCGGGCCGCGGCCATTGTATTTTGCCCACCGGCAGGCTCCGGCCTGCCGGGAGGTCTTGCCTTGGAGCAATTTGGCGCAATGAGTGTTGACGTCATTGAAAGTGGTTCGGCGCTCGGCGCGGAAATAGGGGGCGTTGAGCTGTCAGACGCCCTGACGCCCGACGAGGTGGCCCGGATCAGGGCGGCCTGGCTGAAATACTCGGTCATCTATTTTCGTGGCCAGACACTCGGCGACGATGATCTGGTTCGATTCAGCGCGCATTTTGGCAAGCTTGAGAAAAGTCCGGCCAGCGAATTGGCAGAAGAGGGTGGCAGTTCGGCACCGTCCTATCCTGAAATCTGGGTGATTTCGAATGTGGTCGAGGACGGCAAGCCAATCGGCAGCCTTGGCTCGGGTGAAGCTGAATGGCACACCGACATGTCCTATGTCGATGATCCGCCGATTGCCAGCGTGCTCTATTCACTCGAAATCCCGCCATCGGGTGGTGATACGTTCTTTGCCGGCCAGTATGCGGCACTGGAAAGGCTGCCCGCCACGTTGCGCGAGGCGATTGAGGGGCGCGAGGCCAATCACGATTCGAGCTATACGAGTGCCGGCGAATTGCGGGTCGGTGCCTCGCCCGTTACCGACGTATCGCAGGCACCCGGAGCGCGTCATCCAATTGTGCTGCGTCACCCTCAATCCGGTCGCGACGCATTATTCCTCGGGCGCCGGACCAATGCCCATATTTGCGGTCTGCCGGTAGCTGAGAGCGAGGCGCTACTCGATCGGCTCTGGGCCGACTGCACGGATCCTGAACTTGTCTATCGTCATCAGTGGCGGGTTGGGGATGTATTGATGTGGGATAATCGCTGCGTCCTGCACCGCCGCGATGCGTTTGATGCCGGGGCGCGGCGGATCATGCACCGCACCCAGATCAACGCGAAATAATTCCCGCCGGTCCTCGCCTCTCAGGCCTCACGGCCCCCGGGTCCTCGATGGTCCGATGGATGGCCGGGCTTTTCGCGTCTATATTGAGGAGGTGCCGGCGCCGACCCCGACACGCGGTGTGTCGGGGTGCTCGACAACCTGCCTGCCCATCTACCTGCCCATAAGGTCGCCGGCATCCGTCAGATCATCACCTCCCCACGCGCCCGGATCTTCTATCTGCCGCCCTGCAGCCCCGACATGAACCCCATCGAGAATGCCTTTGCCAGGCCCAAGGCGCTGCACTTTGGCGGTCGCCGGGCCGACTGCGCCGATATCCACGGGCCGAACAAGACGCTCTGCAACCGCTCGTCCGCCGCGCCGAGCGCGCTATACGGGAAGGTATCTTCAGCGCTTCGGCAGGTGCTGAGGATACGCCCGACCGGCTGTTCATCGCTGCGCCGGCGGCGGAAAAGGGGGGGCTTGGCCCCCATGCCCCCATGGTATCGGCCGCACCGAAGGCGGACGCAACACCGGGCTCCACGCCGTCCGCGATCACAAGGGCCGCCCCGTGTTTTTGTCAATTGCACCCTGCTCCCGACGCCCGGAAACGTGCATGATTGCAAGGTCGCACGGCGCCGCATCGAGGCCACGCCGCCATCCGCCGAACCTGTCGCCGACAAAGGCCGTGACGGCCGGGAAATGTGCGAATGGCTTGAAGAGCGCGGGACCGGGCCCGTCATCCCGCCGCGAAAGAACCGCAGGATCCGATATCACTACGATCAGGCCGTCTAAGGGAGCGAAATATCATCGGACGCATTTTCTGCCGCCTCAAGGACCGGCGGCGCATCGCAACGCGCTTCGAGCGCAACATTGAAAACGTCACGGCAGCCATCGCGCGCGCCGCAGCCCTCATCTCGTGGCTATAATGAGTCCAGACACTAGAGAAAGCCCATTTCCGGCGTGCGGCTGGCAGCGATGATGCCTTCGGACACGCGCTTGACAGTTTCGTCCATGTCTGTGATCGGCAGGCCATGAGTGGGCGCGATGACTTTGACGTCAAGCTCCTGCATGACCTCGTTAAGCCGCCCCACATAGCGCTCCATATCAGCGAATTTGGTCCAGAACAGCGCCAGATTGGCAAAGGTCGAGGATACATCGGGCAGGTCGAGCGAGATCGCTTCCTCAGCGAACAGACCGCAATGGCCGTCTTCGTGATAATGGCTGTAAGCAAAGCCGTCGCCCGGAAACAGAACCTTGTCGCGGGTTTCGAAACCCCACCAGCTGGTCCTGAGATCGCGGATCACCGGTTCGACAATCTGAAAGCCGCGCCCGCCCAGATCGATCATTTCGCCGCGCTCCATTGAACGCAGCCGGTCGGCATATTGCGGAATGACATAGTGATAATCGCTGACATCGCCGCACAGAACCGTCTCCGGGTATCGGCTCATGACGCGCGCAAGCCCGCCCGAATGGGGCGTTTCCTGGTGTGTAATAAACAGATATGTGAGCGGCGGGCGGCCTTTGAGCAGGTCCTGCAATTGGCGCTCGATATGGGGAAAGTCCTTGGGGTGGCCGGTCTCGACCAACAGCGAGGCTTCCTCGCCGATCACCAGAAAGGCGGCATTGTATCCGTGATACACAACGCCGCGAAAGCGCTGTTCAAGGCACTCGCCGAGCCAGTAGACATCCGGTGCGATTTCGCGCGGAAGCGGATTGGTGCGATTCAGCGTCGAGCCCGGAACATGGGTCTCAAGCGGGGTGCGCACCCGGTCGCCGGGGGCATGGGCGTGTTCATGCGAAGGGTCTGACATTACCTTTCCTCGTCGCGGTCGACATAGCGTGATGGCTGCACTGAGCGGTCAAGGCTCGCCAATACCTCGTCGAACAGCCGGAACTGCCTGGCCACCGGTTCCTTGCCTCTGATGATGGCGCCGTAGCCGGGCGCCAGGATCTCGATATCGTAGGTCTCATGCACCTTGGCGACGGCCTCGCGCAGGGGGCCGGTGTTGACGCCTTCAAGCCACCAATAGCGCGTATTGAGCAAAAACGAGCGCACATATTCGAAAGTCGAGGGGTCGTTGTCCTCATCGACAAACCACGGACCCTCGGCAGTGGCGCGCCACACATGGGTGAACATGTCAGATGAAAACAGCGTCTTGGTTGCCCGGTCATAAATCCAGCGGGTCGAGATCAGCCGTACCGGCGCCTGGAAGACATCGAGCATGCGCCCGCCCAGATGGCCGATGGGCAGCACCTGATCGCGGCTGATAACGGTAATCTTCAAGTGCTCGAGCACGTTCTGGCCGGTATCGGAGGTGGCACCGAAGTCGAACCACCAATGAGCGTCGGGATTGCCGGTGTAGCACTGCTCAACATCGAAATGGGCCGCCAGTGTCTCGATATTGTTGATCGACATGAACTCATTGAGCCTGAGCGGAAACAGCGAAAGTTTCTGTTTCGGGCCGATCAGGGATTCGATCTGCCGGCGGATTACCGGCTCATGAACGGCATAGCCGGTATCGAGCAGGGTGGCTGAATCATCCTCCACCAGGAGGTAACAATTGTAGATTGCCACACCGCGCGCACTTGCTGGATAGGCGCTCACGCGACCGTCGAGCTCCAGTGCATTTTGCAGCGCGTAGAGTTTACCCCCGGCGAGGGTGGCGATGCCGGAATTCGATGTCTTGTCGAGCACGGCGCGTCCTTTGCCGTTTGAGTACGGATGAAATGCGTGGCCCGCAAGGCCCGGTGTTAAGGGGGCTCGCGGGACGCCGGATTGGCTATCGGATATCCATCTCGAGGATGTAGAGACCTCCCGCGAAGCGGTCGACGGCATAGATGATGCCGTTTTCATCGACATGAATATCGTTGTTCTGGATGTTGCCGCATTTCGAACCCTTGGGCGGCTCGGCAACATAGTGAGCGATTTCCTTGGGCTCGAACGGGTTTGAGATGTCATGCACGCGGATGCCGCCACCGAAATAGGCACCGATGATGATTTCCTCCGACTTGAAGGACGGGCCCGGACGGTTTTCATGCACATTATGCGAGCCATATCGCCCGCCGCGCGGTCCGAATTCCTCGACCGCCGGTAGCGGCAGTGTCGAGATCGGAATGATGTTGGTCTCAACGCGGGCGTCATAGATCCAGGTGCGCTTGGGCCAGTCGGCGGAAAGATCCTTGGTCGATTCATCGGCAACAATCAGCAGCTCGCGGTCGAACAGCGGTAGCACCGTATGGGTCATGCCCGGCATTGGCGGGTTGGGATTGAAATGCGTGACCATCTGGATGTTCGACAGATCGGCAATGTCGAGAATGATGATGCCGCCATCGATATAGCCGAGATAGGCGCGGTCGGGATGATCGGGATAGACATTGGTGTTGTGGCAGCGCCAGCCTGAGTCGAAAACGGGATGGCGCGGCGGCTCGGGCTCGGCATCGCCCGCCCGGGTGCCGGGCAGCCACCAGCGCGCGACTTCGACCGGCTTTGACGGGTTGCGCACATCGACCACCACGAAGGGCTGGTCGTCGCCCTGGTTCTTGGGCTGGAAGTCGGGGCCGCCACTGGCGCAATAGACGAATTCGCCGTCGACGAACCAGACCTGATGGGCGCCGCGCGAATAAGGACCGGAGGCATCCCACATGGAGATCGATTGGGGCTCGTCGGGATTTGAAATGTCGAACAGCTCAAAACCGCACGGGCCGTCGCCGGGCTGATAGGCCTGATAGGCAACGCATAAAATGTCGCCGGTCACTTCAAGAGAATTGGAGCGGATCTTGTCGCTCACCAACTCGGTCTGCAGTATCGGCTTAGGATTGCGCGGATCGGTGACATCGACAGCGGTGAAATTCTTCGGCGCGCATTCATGTGCGAGCCACAGAACGCGCCTGCCGTCCCTGGCGACCTGGAGGGAGATGCCTTCGCCCATATTGCCATGATCGAAAAGATTATCCTGCGCGAGCAGGCGCATATTGTGTGAAATGGCTTGAGCCATGGACGAGACCTCCTGAACCTATTCTTGTCTTAATTGTAGTACGCAATGGTAGTACGCAATGGTAGTACGCATTGGAGCCGGCGGCTTGCGCGGTCGGTCAACCCGCCATACGTTTTGATTCATGACGCACAGCACCATCGCGGTCAATGTCATCACCGGCTTTCTCGGCAGCGGCAAGTCGACGCTGCTGAATGCGCTGGTCGGCATGCCCGGACTCACCGACACCGCAATCATCGTCAATGAGTTCGGCGAGGTGGGAATCGACCACCAGTTGATTTCATCGGCAATCGACCAGATGCTGCTGCTTGAGAATGGCTGTGTGTGCTGCGAGGTGCGCGGCGATCTGGTCGACACGCTCGAATTGATGGAAGGGCGCATCGAGGCTGGCACCATTCCGTCATTTGGCCGCGTCATCCTCGAGACCACAGGGCTGGCCGATCCGGCGCCGATCCTGCACACGCTGATGATCGAGCCACGGCTTCGGGGCCGCTATCATCTGGGCCGTGTCGCGGCCGCCGTCGATGCGGTCAACGGGCGCAACTCGATTGCCGAATTTTCCGAAGCCAGGAAACAGATCGCGCTTGCCGATGTGGTGCTCCTCACCAAAACCGATCTGGTGGAGGCGGCGGAGCTTGCGGCGCTGGAGAAATTGGCGGCCGAGATCAATCCGCGCGCGCCACGGGTCGAAGTCACAAATGGCGAAATATCGGCGGAATTGGCGCGCGTTCTGGCGGGCGAGGCCGATGGCGATCTCATCACCCGGATCACCCGCGATGTGGCCGGTCTTGAAGCGATGCAGATCCCCGATCGCATGCATGCCCATGCCCATGACCATGAAGCCAGGCACACCGGCGGCATCGCAACAGCCTCGATTGTGCTCGATGAGCCGATTGAATGGGCGTCGTTCACCGCGTGGATCGACGCGGTGACGTCGCTGCGCGGGCCCGACCTTTTACGCATGAAGGGGCTGGTTAATGTCGCCGGGCGCGATGGTCCCATCGTGGTGCATGCGGTGCAGCATGTGGTGCATCCGCCGGTCGAACTTGCCGAATGGCCCGATGATGATCAGCGCACCCGCGTGGTCTGTATTACACGCAATATTCCGCCGGCTTCATTGACCCGTGCATTGGAGGCCTTCGCCAAAGTCGCCTGAATGAGTTGGGGTCCGGACTCGACAGCCACGAGATGAGGGCTGCGGCGAGCGCGATGGCCGCCATGACGTTTTTAATGTTGCGCTCGAAGCGCGTTGCGATGCGCCGCCGGTCCTTGAGGCGGCAGAACATGCGTCCGATGATATTTCGCTCCCTGTAGACGGCCCGATCGTTGTGACATCGGATCCTGCGGGTCTTTCGCGGCGGGATGACGGGCCCGGTCCCGCGCTCTTCAAGCCGTTCGCGCAGTTCCCGGCCGTCACGGCCTTTGCCGGCGACACGTTCCGGCGGATGGCGGCATGGCCTCGATGCAGCGCTGTGCGACCCTGCAATCATGCACGTTTCCGGGTGTCGGGAGCAGGACGCAATTGACAAAAACACGGGGCGGCCCTTGTGGTCGCAGACGGCGTGGAGTCCGGTGTTGCGTCCGCCTTCGGTGCGGCCGATACCATGGGGGCAATGGGGGCAGGCCCCCCTTTCCGCCGCCGGCGCCGCGATGAACCCTGATGCGGGAGCTGTCGATGAACAGCCTGTCAGGCGTATCCTCGGCGCCTGCCGGAGCGCTGAAGATACCTTCCCATATAGCGCGCTCGGCGCGGCGGACGAAGCGGTTGCAGAGCGTCTTCTTCGGCCCGTGGATATCGGCGCGCCCGGCCCGGCGACCGCCACGGCGCAGCGCATGGACGATCCCGCTCGGCACAGGACGCGATCGTCAACTGTTTCCGGGCGCTTCCTGCCGGGCGCTTCCTGCCGGGCATATCGGTCGGCAGAAGTGGCGGTCGGCGGAAGCGGTGCGATCCGGGCCCGCCGGGAATCGGAAAACCGGAAGAAATCATACATCTCGTTACCTCCTCATCGGAGGCAATGAACCATCCTCGGATCCAATCGGGAAGACAATTATCGGGGCCGGATCCTGGAGCATGAAAAGGGGGCATGCCGCAGCCTGCCCCAATGGTGTGGTCTGAACCTTGTCGCGGGAAAGACCACGCCGCTTCTTCTGCTGGAAGTCTCAATCGACCCCTATGCGGCGCGCGACCGCGCCGCCCGCGGCAAAACCGAATTGCACGACCCCGAATTGCACGACCTTGGCCTCGCGATCCGGCACATTTCCAGGCACCGGGGCTTCAAGGGCGCATCGATCACGCATCGCCGTCCGGGGCTTCAAGTCGGGACGGTTCGTCATCGGCGCCCTCGAAATCGACGCCGATGGACTTGCCGGTTTTCGCCCCGAGAGCCTTCAACGATTCGACCTGCGACAAAACATTGCCGCGACCGCGCGACAATTGTCCGAACGCGCCGTTGTATGCGGTCTGCGCCTGACCGAGGCGCTTGCCGACGTTCTCCATATTGTCGACGAAACCGGCCACCTTGTCGTACAGCAGACCCGCGCGTTTGGCGATCGCCTCGGCGTTCCGGTTTCGTCGTTCGGCGGCCCAGACATGGGCGACCGTTTTCAGCGCCATCGTCAATGTCGTGGGCGTGACGATCGCCACGTTCTTTTCGAGGGCGAATTCCATGAGCCGGCCATCCTCGCGAAGCGCCTCCGAAAGAGCGCCTTCGATCGGAACGAACATCATCACGTAATCGACCGTCGAGTCTTCCGCGCTCTGATAGTCTTTCCCGGCCAACCCGTCGATATGGCCGCGAAGGGAAGCGACGTGCCTTTTTCGCGCGTGTACGGTCGCCTCGTCGGTTTCCGCATTCACGGCGTCGGCGTAAGCTACCAATGAGACCTTGCTGTCCACGACCAGGGTTTTGCCGCCCGGTATGTTGATAACGACATCGGGGCGCAAGCGCTCGCCGTCATCGCCCGTTCTGTGCGCCTGCCTTTCGTATTCCACGCCCTCGCGCAAACCCGATCGTTCGAGAATGCTCTCGAGGATCATTTCACCCCATGCGCCCTGTTTTTGCCGGTCCGCCTTGAGCGCGCGGGTCAAGGCGACGGCTTCCTGGGAAATGGCTTCCGAACGCTGGCTGAGATGGGCGATCTCCGCCTTGAGCGCGGCCCGGTCATCGACCGTGGCCTTGTAAACGGCCTTCAACTCCTTTTCAAAATGCCCGACATGCTCTTTCAAAGGCGTGAGCGTGTGCTGCAGTTTTTCGATATTGGCTTTTGAAAACTGCTCGCCCTGAAGCTTGAGCGCTTCGTTGGCGAGTTCCTTGAACTTCGACTCCATATCCTCGCGTATCTTCGAGAGCATCGCGATTTTTTCTTCAGAGGCCGCGCGCTCGGCTTTCATCTCCGCTTCCAGGCGTGAGATCGTGTTGGAAAGCTTTTGCCGGTCCTCGGCCTCGACATCCAGTTTGGCGCGCAATTTGGACAAATCGCCGTTCAAACGGTCGATTTCCTCCTTGCGCTCACCGGCCAAAGCCTCAAACTTGTCGGCGTTTTTCCACGCATCCCTCAATTCGGCGTCTTTCCTTGCGCCCGCCGATTTCAAGTCCGCGATCTGGCTTCGCAGAGTCGCATCGTCACGCCCGGGTTTCCTGAACAATGCGACCAGCGCGAAAAGTCCGAGAAGAGCGATCGCCGCCAAAATCAGTATGGATGGGTCGAGATCGTTCATAACCGGTTGTTTCCCCAATTCTCCGGACCAGGCGCGTTTTGCCGCCGCCGCGGTTTCTCACTCTACGCCGCCCGCGCCCCGAACGCCAAAAGGCTTTTTCATCCCATTGGCGGCGCCGGAACGGCTCGCGCAAACGCCGAAATCTCCGAAAGCGCGATGACGCAAAAATCGTTTCGCGGTTTTTCGCGGCCCGTATCGGCAATGCGGAACTCCGTCACACGCGGCCCGCCTCCGCATCGATTATGCGCTCGCGCAGTTCGATTCGCCGAAACCCGGAAGCGCCGAACGGCTTCACGGCGCCCATGGTCCTCATCGACGAGGGCAATCGCACCTTCGCGACATTCGATCGGATGCGGTCCGACCATCGTGGACATTCGCCTCGTCAATGGAAAATCACGTTTGCGGACGTGCTTGTACGTCGCGGAGGGCGAGCCGGCGCGGCTGTTGGAGCCGTTCCCGATGGAGTGGGACGGGCAAAATGAGGGTTTCGGAATTTAGAATGGGAAAGGGGCAGGCCGCAGCCTGCCCCAATGATGTGGTCTGAACCTTATCGCGGGAAAGACCACGCCGCTTCTTATGCTAGGAATCTCATTATATTCCGGTTATTGTTGTTTTGCAAGCATGATTGGAGTCGAAATGTATCGTTTTGCGTTTGATCTTGGGTCCGGTTCTCTCGGGTGGGCGGTTATTGAATTGGACCCAGACGAATTGGACCCAAAAGTTATGACTCCGGTTGCACTGGCCGACCTGGGCGTGCGTGTCTTCCCGACCGGTCGGGATCCTCAATCCAGGGAATCGAACGCACTGGGCAGACGGCAGCCCCGTCAACAGCGACGGCAAATTGACCGACGGAAGAAACGCCGGGTTGAGCTCGAAGCCCGATTGGTTGCCGCCGGTTTGATGCCTGCCGCTGGCGAGACAGGCGGCAGAGCAGAATTCTTTGCGATCGACCCCTATGCGGCGCGCGACCGCGCCGCCCGCGGCAAAACCGAATTGCACGACCTTGGCCGCGCGATCTGGCACATGTCCAGGCACCGGGGCTTCAAGAGCAATCGAAAGGCGGATCGCACGAACGAGGATGACAAGGGAAAGATCGCAGAGGCGTCCGCCAGGCTGCGAAAAATGCTCGCCGACCATGGTGCTCCGACATACGGTGCCTGGCTGTTCGGACGCCACGAGAGGGAAGAGCCGGTTCGGGTGCGGCCTGTCGGCGAGGGCGCCAAATCGGCCTACGACTTCTATCCAACCCGCGAGATGCTGGAGGATGAGTTCGATCACATCTGGCGTATGCAGGCATCGCATCATCCCGGCCTGACGCAGGATGCACGCGATGCCATCCGCGACAGTGTCTTTTTCCAGCGACCATTGAAACCGGTCCAGCCGGGCCGCTGCACCTTCTTTCCTGACGATTACCGGCTGCCGAAATGGAATCCTCTAGCGCAGGAATACCTGATCCTGTCGCAGCTTAACATGCTTCGCATCATCGACGATGGCGGCGAGCGCACGCTGGACCTGACCGCGCGTGACCTGATCGCTCGGCATCTGATGTCGGGCGAGAAACTCACCTGGTCCTCATCGAAGAAAGGGTTGCGAGGAGTTCTGCGATTGCCCTCCGAGGTTACGATCAATCTCGAAGCGGGCGGGTTGAAAGAACTGGCCCACAACGCCGTGGCGGCCAGACTGACCGGGACGAAAACGAAACCGGGGCCGTTAGCCACTGTCTGGCCTGTCTGGTCGGATGAGCAGCGTCTCCGACTGCTTGTGATATTGGACGAGGCGGCAACACCGGAGGCCACGGTTGAACAACTCGTCGACGAATGCGGACTTGAGGCGGATTGCGCGGGACAGGTCGAGAAAATCACCCTTCCCCATGGCCACCTGATGCTCGGCGAACGCGCCGTCCGCGCGATTCTGGAGGTCCTGCGCAAACAGGTCGTGGTCTATTCCGATGCGGTCAGGCTGGCCAGCGAACAGGGACTGTTCGGCGACGGCGTGGTGATCCACCATTCCGACCTGCGCCCGGAGGGCGACCCGGGGATGACCGAACTGCCCCGCTACAATGAACTGCCGGCGCTCCGGCGCATGATCGGTACGGGGACAGACGATCCCGACGATCCGCCCGATACCCGCTTCGGCCGGATATCCAATCCGACCGTGCATGTCGCGCTTGGCCAGTTCCGGCGGGTGATGAACGCGCTCATTTCCCGCTACGGCAAGCCGGCGCAGGTGGTGATCGAGACGACGCGCGACATGGCCAAATCGACACGGGAACTGAACGAGATCGAAAGCGACATCCGCAAGCATACCAGACGCAACGATCGCTGGCGCGCTGAGCTGGAGGAAGCCGGACTGATCGCATCCGGCGCGCGCGTTGGCGACCGTTTTCTGCGAATGCGGTTGTGGGAGGAACTTGGCACATCCAACGCCGATCGAATTTGCCCATATTCCGGCCGACCGATCTCGCTACACCAGTTGCATTCCGACCAAGTGGAAATCGACCACATTCTGCCCTTCCAGGATACCTTCGACGACGGCCCGGCCAACAAGACGGTTTGTTTCCGCACTGCCAACCGAATCAAAGGGAAGCACGCGCCGGGCGACGGGGCCTGGTCGGGGGCTGAGCTTGAGGCCATCATCGCGCGGGTGAAGGGCGCGCCGGGCATGACGCGCAAGCTGTGGCGGTTCATGCCGGGGGCACTGGAGAAATGGCAGGAGCAGAAAGGCTTCGAGGATCGCCAGTTGCACGCCACCGGGTATCTCGCGCGGGTGGTGCGCGCCTATGCCGAGGCGCTGTTCCCCAGGGACGGCACCTCGAACATATGGATGCCGCCGGGGCGCATGACGGCGATACTGCGTCGCCGTTGGGAATTGTACCTGCCCGGTCACCATGCCAAGACCAGGGACGACCACCGCCACCACGCGCTCGACGCCGCCACGGTCGGCATGATCGACCGGCGGACGATCCAGACGCTGCAAACCTACGCACGGCGGAACGGGGCCGAGGAACTTGGTCGCGTTCTTCCGGACCCGCCTGGGCGGTTCGAAGGCTTCAGCGAGCAGGTCAGGGAGCGGGTGGCGACACTTCATGTCAGCCACCGGCCCGACCATGCGATCAGCGGACGGCTGCATGAAGATACCGCATACGGGCTGATCCGTGACGTTCCCGAAAATCAGGCTGCGCGGACGATCGGTCGTGTCGTCGTGAGGAAACCCGTCGCCGATCTGACTGCCAAGGAGATCGGCCAGGTGCGGGACGAGAAGATTCGAAACGCCCTGCTGGCTGCGACCAGAGACCAGAAATCGGACAAGAAGGCGCTTGCCGAAACCCTGAAAGCCTGGGCCGATTGCAACAGCCATCGGCGCCTTCGGATCATCAAGCCGGCGGCAACAGCGAGACCAGTCGTCGACCTGAACGGTCGTCCCTACAAGTGGATGGTGCCCGGCGAGATTGCCTATCTCGACGTGTTGGAAGACACCGACGGTCACTGGTTCCATCATGCTACCGAAATATGGGCGGCTCAATCCGTAGAACGGGAAAGCTGGAAGGAAGCACATCCGGGGGCGCGGTTCCTCATGCGTCTCTTCAAGGGGGACACGATCCAGCTGTTCGATCTGGACGAGGACGGGAATCCACTTGCCGGAAGCAACCGGATCAAACGCGTGGTCCGTCTTCAACCAAGCGCAAAACGCGTTTTGCTTGCCGGCGTAAACGACGCCGGGATCCTTGATAATCGGCACAATAACCCGGACGATCCGTTCCGCTGGGATCTCGCCAACATCGGAAAGCTTAAGAACCGCCGCGCCCGGCGGGTGCGCATCGACGAATTGGGGCGGGTGAGGATCGTGCCGCACGGGGTGATCTGACCACCGGGCCAACCTTCCGAGCCTTGCATTTCAAGGAGGGATACAATGGTTGGACGGATACTGGAACTGACGCGCACGGGGCTTGCCGTGCACAAGCGCCGCGGTTTTTTGGCGGTGGACGAATCTGGCACGGAGGCGGGCCGCATCGGGCTCGAGGATATCGAGGCGGTGCTGGTCGCAAGCCCCGGCCTGATGTGGTCGAACACCGCGCTGGCCGAACTGGCGGCCCGCCAGGTGCCGGTCATGGTTCTCGGCCCCTCCTTCACGCCCGTCGCGGTCGTCCTGCCGCTCGTCGGCCACCACGCCCAGGCCGAACGGTTCCGGGCGCAGGCAGAAGCGACACTCCCCCTGCGCAAACAGGCCTGGGCCAATATCGTCCGCCACAAGATCGCCGCCCAGGCCGAAGCGCTTGACCGCATCGGCGCCCCTTCCGAACGTCTGCGCCGGCTGATGGTCGCGGTGCGATCCGGCGATCCCGACAACCGAGAAGCCCAGGCGGCGCAGGCCTATTGGCCCCTGCTCATGGGCAGGGCGTTCCGTCGCGATCGCGATGCAGCCGGCGCGAATGCGATGCTGAACTACGGCTATGCCGTGCTGCGGGCCGCAACCGCGCGGGCGATCGTCGCGTCCGGTCTGCATCCTTCGCTGTCGCTGCACCACCGCTCCGGCGGCGAAGCGCTGGCACTTGCGGACGATCTGATGGAACCCTTCCGACCGACGGTGGACCTTGTCGTACACCGGCTTCTCGCCTCGGGCGCCACTGAAGTGACGGTTGCGCGCGAAGACCTCGTTGCCTGCCTGTCCGCCGATTTTCCGACCGGAAACGGAGCGACGCCGCTGTCCCATGTCCTGGTGCGTCTCGCGCAGAGCCTGGCCCGCTCCTTCCTCGACCGCAAGCTCCGGCTCGATTTCCCGTCCCGCCTGCTGCCCGACGAGATCGGGGAGCCTGAAGATGCCTGAACGCTACCGGCAATTGTCGGGATATCAAATCATGTGGGTCTGGGTTCTGTTCGATCTTCCTGTCGGCACCGGGGCCGAACGCAGGCGGGCAACACGGTTTCGTAACGACCTGTTGGACCTCGGCTTCGAAATGGCGCAGTTTTCCGTTTATCTTCGCCACGCCTGGAGCCGGGAGAAGGCGGAATCATATGCACGTCAGGTGGGTGAATGTGTTCCGGAGGCCGGGCATGTCCAGATTCTGTTCTTCACCGACAAGCAATATGCCCAGAGTCAGGTCTTTCGCGGACGTGCACGCGCGCCGCAACCGGAACAAAAACCTCGCCAGCTTGTGCTGTTTTGAGGTGACTGCCACCGATTTTCCCAGCCGACGGGAAGGAAAAAGCCCCGCACATCAGAGAGTTGCACGGGGCTTATCCTAGCAGAAGAAGCGGCGCGGCCAAACCCGGACTGAGGCTATGAACTCTAGGTTCATCTGCGCATCCTAGCAGAAGAAGCGGCGCGGCCAAACCCGGACCTCTATATAAAGGCCGTCGCAGCCTTGATCATCCTAGCAGAAGAAGCGGCGCGGCCAAACCCGGACAACAAGCTGATCTAGATCTAATTTATAGCCATCCTAGCAGAAGAAGCGGCGCGGCCAAACCCGGACAAAGAGCCCAATCACAGCACGACCATCCAAATCCTAGCAGAAGAAGCGGCGCGGCCAAACCCGGACCAGTAACCTTGATACTCAGGCGCTTCGGGAATCCTAGCAGAAGAAGCGGCGCGGCCAAACCCGGACTAATTTCGTGACGTCGAGAAGTCGATAGGTATCCTAGCAGAAGAAGCGGCGCGGCCAAACCCGGACTGACGTGGTCGACTTTAGTGAGCCTCGTGAATCCTAGCAGAAGAAGCGGCGCGGCCAAACCCGGACACCGGGTCAGACTGGCTATGTCCTGTTGAATCCTAGCAGAAGAAGCGGCGCGGCCAAACCCGGACCTGGGCGCTGTCAGTCGATGTGTGGAATGAATCCTAGCAGAAGAAGCGGCGCGGCCAAACCCGGACCAGTTGCCTTCGATCTTAAACCGAAGATCCTATCCTAGCAGAAGAAGCGGCGCGGCCAAACCCGGACCTGCATCGCGGGCCTTGCGCAAGGCCGCCTATCCTAGCAGAAGAAGCGGCGCGGCCAAACCCGGACTGAATTCAGGTTTAAGCAATGCAATGACAATATCCTAGCAGAAGAAGCGGCGCGGCCAAACCCGGACGAAGCTAACACGTTGTTGACGCAGGCTAATATCCTAGCAGAAGAAGCGGCGCGGCCAAACCCGGACTTCTAAGCGAGAGGATCACCTCAGTTGCTAATCCTAGCAGAAGAAGCGGCGCGGCCAAACCCGGACTCAAAGTAGACGACAACCCAGTTGTCTTTTTATCCTAGCAGAAGAAGCGGCGCGGCCAAACCCGGACTGAATAAATCTCATTAACAACGATCAGCCTATCCTAGCAGAAGAAGCGGCGCGGCCAAACCCGGACGAATCCCCATGGATCGACGACCTTTGACGAATCCTAGCAGAAGAAGCGGCGCGGCCAAACCCGGACGAGGCCAACGTCGATGCCTTCGCTATCCCTATCCTAGCAGAAGAAGCGGCGCGGCCAAACCCGGACCAATTCGTGCATGGCACTGTCGCCGCCATTATCCTAGCAGAAGAAGCGGCGCGGCCAAACCCGGACGCAGGAGAAGGGGGAACCTTCGGCCGGTGAATCCTAGCAGAAGAAGCGGCGCGGCCAAACCCGGACGACGAGCGCGCGGAAACTGGTTTGTTGAATATCCTAGCAGAAGAAGCGGCGCGGCCAAACCCGGACCGATCGACGCTCAAGGAGCGATGGATACTCATCCTAGCAGAAGAAGCGGCGCGGCCAAACCCGGACCGCTTGGTGTTCGTCCTGATGAGATATTTTATCCTAGCAGAAGAAGCGGCGCGGCCAAACCCGGACTGAAGCTACGGAGGGTGTCGTGGGCAGCTTATCCTAGCAGAAGAAGCGGCGCGGCCAAACCCGGACAGAACGGCGCCGGCAGCCGTAAAGCCAGCAATCCTAGCAGAAGAAGCGGCGCGGCCAAACCCGGACCCGAACTCAGCAATCCAATCCAAGGACTGTCATCCTAGCAGAAGAAGCGGCGCGGCCAAACCCGGACCCCGTTGTATCCAACCCTGTCGTCCTCCTTATCCTAGCAGAAGAAGCGGCGCGGCCAAACCCGGACAGGCGCTTAGGAAGGCCTTGGGGGATAGTAATCCTAGCAGAAGAAGCGGCGCGGCCAAACCCGGACAAATACAAGTTTTCTTTTGGTGTCAGGGAAATCCTAGCAGAAGAAGCGGCGCGGCCAAACCCGGACCCATCGAACAACTTTAAACCATCGCGGCCGATCCTAGCAGAAGAAGCGGCGCGGCCAAACCCGGACAACTGTCGCAGCGTCGGCTGCCGCCTGCGCATCCTAGCAGAAGAAGCGGCGCGGCCAAACCCGGACGAACAGAAGTTCGTCGGCGCCGCGGCTGGCATCCTAGCAGAAGAAGCGGCGCGGCCAAACCCGGACAACAATCTCCACGGGCTTCATGTCCGGGAAATCCTAGCAGAAGAAGCGGCGCGGCCAAACCCGGACGCGATATCTCTCCATCTCTCATTGCCTCAAATCCTAGCAGAAGAAGCGGCGCGGCCAAACCCGGACCATGATCGCTGGATATTTGAAGCGGTCTCGATCCTAGCAGAAGAAGCGGCGCGGCCAAACCCGGACCCCAATGAGCTGGTTCTCCGGTCTCTTTTCATCCTAGCAGAAGAAGCGGCGCGGCCAAACCCGGACCGATTGAACACGGGGCCGATGAACTTCAATATCCTAGCAGAAGAAGCGGCGTGGCCAAACCCGGACTAGGCACCGGCGCTGGCTTTCGGCAGCCTGTCTAGCCCCCATTGTTTGGGCCACTGATTTGCGATTTGTCCAAGATGGTTTCGGTTACCGGCGTTTGCATGCCGAGAGCATAATGGTGGCGGATCCGGTTGTACTGTTCAAGCCGGATATCGATGACGATCCGAGCCTGGCGTGTGGTCGTGAACCACTCGGTGTTGAGGCGTTCGCGGCGGAGTGTTCCGTTGAAGCGCTCGTTGTAGCCGTTCTCCCAGGGCGGTCCCGGATAGATCCGGATGGGTTGAATGCCGACACGCTGAAGCCGGTCCCGGAATGGCGCGGCCGCTCGACCTTCTTGTGATTTGCCGGCCAACCTTCAGCCCGCAACAGCTCGTCGACTTTGCGGTATCCGTATCGCCCGTACTGCTTGTTGGCCGGCCGAATCAATGCCGGCTGATCGGGATTCGGGGTTTTGCCGGCGATCCGGGCAACAAGCGGAACAACAAGCGGAACAACAAGCAGGCCTCGCAACAACATGCCGATGCGGTGATGAACTATCTGGTCTCGCGCGGGGGTGCGCCCGACCGCATGTGGTCGAAGGGTTGCAGCCGTGACCGGCTGATCCGCGATTGCCCGGAAGCCGGGTGCAAGTCGCGGAACCGGCGGGTGATTTCAATTCTGCGCAAAGAGTTCTATCATCCCGGCACCCCCTCAAGCAGCAGCTGAGTAAGATCCATTTCGACATTGATCAAGAATGCCTGTGTTCTGCCGCTTGCCGGCGGCAGCGACCGGGCGGAGAGCGGCGACATTCTGGTCGAGAATGGCCGCATTGCGCGCATCGGCACCGGAATCGACGCACCGGGCGCAGATAGTTTCGATGCCTGTTCGATGATCGTCATGCCGGGGCTTGTTGATGCGCATCTGCACACCTGGCAGACAGGCATCCGCGCGATTGCCGGTGACTGGGCGCTGGGCGAGTATTTCAAATGGGTGCATCTGACACTGGCCCCGCTGTTCACGCCGGAAGACATCTATCTCGCCAATCTGGTTGGCGCGCTCAATCAGATCGATTGCGGCGTTACCACGCTGTTTGACTGGAACCACAACAATCCGACTGCCGACCACACGGACCGGGCAATCGACGGATTGCTGGAGTCCGGTATTCGCGCGGTCTATGGCCATGGCACGCCGACAGGTCCGGCCGATGGGCAAGGCGAGCCGCTTCATCCCGAAGACGAGGTCAAGCGTATTCTCGGCGAGCGCCTTGCCGGCAGCGATCTGGTGTCGCTGGCCTTGTGCATTCGCGGGCCCGATCTCACCACCTATGAGACGTCTGCCCATGACATGTCGCTGGCGCGCAAATATGGCCTTGTTGCCAGCACTCATATGGGTGCGCGGCCGCTCTCGGGCCGCAAGACGCCGGACGGCGTCTTGCGCCTTGCCGAAGCAGGACTTCTCGGCCCTGATTTCAATTCGGTGCATTCCAACAAATTGTCGGATGAGCAAATTGCGGTGATGGCCGGGGCCGGCGTCAGCTTTACCGTGACGCCCGAGGTGGAAATGCAGATGGGTCATGGCATTCCGGTCACCGGCAGGGTGCGCGCTCATGGAATTCAGCCGTCGATCGGCATCGATATCGAAACCGGGATCGGGTCTGAAATGCTGGGGGCGGCACGATTTGCCATGCAGGTGCAACGCGGGCTCGACAATGACCAGGCTTTTGAGGAGGGCCGGGAGGTCGAAATGCTTTCAGTCAGGAGTGCCGAGGCGCTTGGTTGGGCCACTATCGAGGGCGCGCGCGCGATGCGCATGGAAAAGGACATCGGTTCTCTCGAACAGGGCAAGCAGGCCGATCTGATCATGATCAGGGCAGATGATCTCAACCTCTTTGCGGCCGCCGATCCGGCGCAAGGCGTGCTCTATCACGCCCATTCGGGCAATGTGGACAGCGTGATGATCGCCGGCCGGTGGGTGAAGCGGGCGGGGCGGCTTGTTTACGGCGATATCGATGCGCTCAAGGGCCGGCTTGCCGAATCCGGCCGCCGGCTGCTTGCCGATGCAGGGCTCGGCGCTGCCGGCTAAGCGCCGATCACCGCGATCGCTTCGACCTCGATCAGCATGTCGGGATGGGCAAGCCGGCTTACCTCGACCGTGGTCGAAGTCGGCCAGCCGGGGCCGAAATATTCTTCGCGCACATCGATGCAAGTGAAGAACTGATCCATGTCGGTGACGAAGGTGGTGATCTTGACGATATCGGAAAGCGATCCACCGGCCTCCTCCAGAGCGTCTTTCAGATTCTCGCCGATCTGACGCAGTTGCGCCGGCATGTCGCCCTTGCCCGCCGTGTTGCCGTTTTTGTCCCAGGCAAGCTGGCCGGAAAGAAAGACGATCTTTCCATGATCGGCCGAAACAGCATGCGGAAAGAGGGCGCGTGAGTGGCCCTCCATGACGCGCGTATAGACCTTGTCGGATACGTGATGTGCCTTGGTCATGGGATTTGTTTCCTGTTTATCTGCAAACCGCTGCCTTGGGCGGAACGCCGGTCAAGGCGCTACGGGGGCCGGAATGCCGGCGCGCTCCAGAACCCGGTCGACATTGGCAAGGCCCGGCTTGAAGCTGCCGTCATCAATTTTGATCATGCATTCGATCACCGCATCGGTGACCGGGACCGGGATCTGTTTTTCCCGGGCGCGGGCTTGCACGTGGCCGTTCATGAAGCGGATTTCACTCACCCGCCCCTTGGTCACATCCTGGCCCATGGATGGCATGCGATCGGGCTCCTGGGTGCGGCGTGCGATCATGCCGTCGATCTCGGCGTATTTCTCCGGCTCCTCGACTTCAGACCAGAACGCGGCCGAGTGCCCGGCGAAGTCGACCACATCAAAGCCAAAGGCAAGGCCGACCGTGGCGGCTTCCTTGGCCAGATGTATGTTAAGCTGGCGGCAGCGCGGGGTTTCGGCAAGTTCGGCACTGCCCATGGCGGTGATGCCATGCACCGGATTGCCCATGCAGTTGAGGCACAGCTTGCTCCAGCGTTCTCCCCAAAGATTGGTTGACATCTTGCCGGCGTCAATCGGATCGAGAAGATCGATGATGCGCTGCAGTTGCGGGCTTTCCTTGCCATGGTGATGGCCGGCGCGGAACACAACGTGTCCCAGGTCGCGTTGGCGCTTGATTCCGGGACGGTTGACCTTACCGGCCTCGAACATCTGCACCGAGATGGCCGACATGATGAGGCCGATGGCGCGCTCCTCGCCGACAACTTCAGCAATCATCGGGTCCGGCCAGCAATTCTGCGCTGACACGATCGGACCATCAGGCACCACCAGCGGGTTTATAAAGGTCGTCGCCCATCCGGTGTCATAGGCCTTGACCGCGACAAAGCCGATCTCGAACGGCTCTTCGCGCGCCAGATGTTCTGCCGAGTGAAGATGGATCATGCGCGGATGGGCAGTGAAGCTCTCATGCGGCCCGGTGATCCGGACGCCGTCGGCATTGATTTTCTCGACCTGCTCACCCCAGTGCTCAACCAGGGTTACGTCATGGCCGGTGTGTGCCAGCCAGCCGCCCAGATAACTGCCGACCGCGCCGGCGCCGATGAAGACAATTCGCGTCATGATGCTGATCCCCGCATTGGTCTTTGGTGTGCGCCACCGGCGCTTTTTATAGCTTACGTCAAGGCCGCCATGGCTGCCTGAAGTTCATACTCGCTATCGGGTACGAGACCCGGAACGGGATCACCGCGCAGAAAGCAGATGAGGTTTTCAGCCGCCCAGCGCTCCATGCGCGCACGCGAAGAGCGGGTATTGGCGCCCATATGCGTGGTCATGATGACATTTTCGAGTGCTGCCAGTTCTCCCTGATACGGCTCCGCGGAGAAACAATCGAGACCGGCGCCGGCCAGCTTGCCTGAGCGTAACGCCTCGGCCAGCACCGGTTCATCGATCAGCCCGCCGCGCGCGGTATTGATGATCAGGGCGCCGTCCTTCATCTGTGCGACGGTCTCGGCCGAAATCAGGTTGAGTGTCGAAGGTGCTTTTGGCACATGCAGGCAGATCACATCCGAACGGGCAAACAGCTCGTCCTTTTCAACCCACTCAAGACCGATCTCGGCGCCCAGTTCCTCATTGGGCTCGATATCATTGGCGATGACTTTCGCGCCCATGAAAGCCAACAACCGCGCGACCCGCCCGCCGATGCGGCCAACGCCTATTATTCCGGTGGTGAGTTCTTCCATGGAACGGCCCATGACACGAACCCACTCACCGCGGCGCAGATAGGCATCACCCTTCTGCACGCCTCGGATCAGGGTCAGAATGTGACTGATGGTCAATTCGGTCACGGCCTGGGCATTGGCGCCGCCAACATAGGCGACCGGAATTCCGCGCTCGCGCGCATAAAGGAGATCGGTTGAATCAAGGCCGACAGACGCCTTGGAGATGAAGCGCAGATCCGGTGCGGCGGCGATCACCGCGCGGGTTGTGGGCTCGGCGCCGGAAATTGCGACATCGCAGCCCTGGATCAGTTCGACCATTTCGTGTTCGACCAAAAGACGGCGCTCGGTATTGCGTATGAGCTCGATGCCTTCATCTTCCAGCATGGTACGCGACAGGGGATCGACATCGCCCCATTGTTCAGGTGAGACCATCGCACGCACTTTGTTGGTCATCTGACTCTCCAAGAGGGGGCGGGGAAGGATCGGAACGCGTCGTCACTGTCCAAAGGGCGGGTTTTGCGGCGGCGCTCGATATTCAGGGAAGGGGAGGCTCTGCACGGATAGCTGATGGCAAGCCTCAGTAAGGTGCCTCCTCGCCTTCGATGATGATTCGGTTCATGCGCCGGCGATGACCAAAATAGTCGTCAACGGCATAGTGCAGTGTGCAGCGGTTATCCCAGACGGCGATCGAATTTGGCTGCCAGGCAAGGCGGCAGGTGAATTCCGGCCGTGTTGCGTGGGCCAGGAGATAGTTGAACAGGGGGGCTGATTCCTCGCGCGTCATGCCGTCGATTTCGACCGCATGATGGCCGATATAGAGTGCCTTGCGGCCGGTGTCGGGATGGGTGCGCACAATCGGGTGCAGTGCCTGGACCTTCTCGTTGCCGGGGTCGCGCCGGGTCATGCCCGCCACTTCGGTGAACCGACGGATTGGCGCATCGCCGACGCAGAGCGCGCGCAAGGGCGCCAGCATATTCTTCATGCCGTCGGAAAGTGTGTCATAGGCATGGTAGAGGCTGGAGAACATGGTGTCTCCCCCGGCCGGCGGTAGCTCGACGGCATGCAGCATCGTGGCCTTGGGTGGTATCGGCAGAAAACTCGAATCGGTGTGCCAGGCATTGCCGAACGCGTAGGTATCGGCCTCGCTTTTCAGGATCTGAAGGATCTCTGGATGGCTGTCGAGCCCCTTCATATAGGGGTAAATGGCAATCTTGCCCCAGCGCTTGGCGAAGGCGAGATAGGTATCCGGATCGATCTGCTGAGCGCGCAGGAAAATCACCTGATTTTCAACAAAGGCGCGATAGATCTCGTCAAATTTTTCCTGATTCAGATCGTTGAGGTCGATGCCGTGAACTTCCGCGCCCAGTGAGCCGGCAATTCGCCTGACATCGAGGAACCGGTAGCCTTTGACGGAAAGAGTTGTCGCTGCCTGTTGCACGGAAAAGGGTCCTGTCGATTCGCCTAGCTTTTCAACAGTGAAGCAGAAGCTGGAGACGCTGAAAAGCCTATTCTGCAATGCCGATGCGGGGTGCCCGGCATTTTTGCTCGCCGGTGTGTGGCTGTGCTTGCTTGGCGATTTTTGCCGGTCGAAATTAACCATTTGGGAGTTTGATTGATCCGTCGTCATTCGTAATGTGTGACCTGCGTTGAGATTTACTGGCGCATAGATCAGTTGGTAGAGCAGCTGGACACCCTGCAGCCCCCTGTCTGCTGCCTGGGATCGGGTGACGAGAGCGCATTTACGGCCGCGATGCGGGTCGGCCCTTTGCCTGGGTTGTGGTTCGGGATTCGGTTTCGCCGGGGCCGGGCTATGCCACGGCGCCTTTGCGCTCCCGGAACAGGAGCCGTCTCATGTTGAATGCGATGTTGGCCATGCCGATCCTGGCCCTCGCCCGGTCGATGCCGATGGTGCGGACGAAGAGCCCCGTTCGTGCCTTCATCCCGGCGAAGGGATGTTCGATCGCGGATCGGACCTTCGACCCTGCGGCATTGGCCCTCTCGTGATGCACGGGCATCGGCTTGCCGGGCGGGCGGCGGAAATGGACCTGCGGGGTCAGCCCGGCCCGGGCGATTTTCTTCTCGTTCTTCTGCGACCGATACGCCGCGTCCGCCCGGACAGTCGAGCCGGTGTTCGCCTGATCCGGAAGCCCGCCCGCTACGCGTCCGTCATGCCGGGTGGCGTCGGTGACGATCCATGTCCGGACGAAGCCGTGGCGCCGGTCGGCATCGATATGGGATTTGCAGCCGAACACCGGCGTGGCGATTGCGCCCGTCGCCGTGCCGTCCGGGCGCGTCTTCCTGCGCCCTCGCTTGAGTGTCCAACGCGCGTCGCGATCCTTTTGCGCCGGTTTCCGGGGATTGGCCTGCCAATCAGGCGGGATGCCCCCGCCCTTGACGATCTCCTTCCCGGCATCGGTCATGCGCCGGCGCGGGGCCGCCACGATGGTGGCATCGACGATCTGCCCGCCCATGGCGAGATATCCGGGCGAGATATCCGGCGTCCTCAAGATGCGCGTCGAACCGGGCGAAGAGTTTCTCCACCGCGCCGGTCTATGATGTGCAACGCCGCCTGCGCATCCGACAGACCGTAGAGCGCCTGGATCACCGGCACCTTGAACATGAGGACCTGGTCCATCGGCGGGCGCCCGCATTGCCTGCCATCGGAACGATCGAGCGTCGCATCCAACTCTGGCCGGAAGAGCTCGAAGTCGATAACCCCGGCAGGCCGCTCCAGCGGATCTCCCGCCTTCGATAACGCCGCATACCGCTTCATCCGGATCGAACAACCCGTGCTGTGCAGCCATCGTACCCTCTGTCGCCGATATCCCCACGGAATCACGCCAACACGCTCAAAACCAGGGGGTCAGGGCGTCCAGCTGACTCTTAATCCAATAACACCCTATGCCGTGAGACCCCTCGACCAATCCCCGACCAAGACGCTTTAGTGTTCTGTGCGGGTTTTCATATCAAAAACCACTCAGAAGACGCTCAGAGAGGGTTCTGCAGGTGATCCTGATCAATTATCCAGCATCCATTGCCGACCGGTCGCTGACGAGCCTGCGGGATCGGATGATCAGGGTTGGCGTAAAGGCAGTGCGTCCCGCCCGCTCCATTATCCTTCAGCTGGATCCTTCAGCTGGCCGAAGTCTCTGTTCCCAAGGACTTTTGGGCGCACCAGGGACCTTTGGGCGCAGATGCCGGCAACGATCACCGGCCTGAAGGCAAGGGCCCAGGCACCGTGATAGCCGATATCATCCGCCATCACTTTGATTGTACGCCTGTTACACGCGAAGGCATGACCATGCCCGAAGCCTCGGAAAAACAATGGCTGTTCACCCGAGAGGCGTCAAAACCATGGAAAACCGATCACACATCACACCACGCCTCAGAGGCCTTGGACAAAGGAGGCGTCTATGTCATCATTTCGATGGAAAGAGGCCCTATCTGGCAGATATCGGATTATTCCATTATTTCAAATTGGCCGACCAGAATCCTTTCACCGGCGGATTTGCTATCAAGCACCAGTTCTTTACTCCCGATTTGCTGGAGAAGGGATAAATCATCCAGTTTTGCAGTGATACCGCCATTTCTTACCTTGGCAGAAAGCTCGACCCCGCCGAACAATACACGAGTATCGGCCGGTGAACATGGAATTTCTATTCCGATAGAAGACGCACCGTCCTTTTGAACGTTGAACGCTGTCAGCCGCCTTGTCCGCTTCGGACCCCAACCGACGATTTCACCAAAAGCCTTGGACGTTTGGCCGGTCGTCGTTGCCGTTTGCCCTTCGGTCGACTTAACGGCAAACACGCCTAATTTTTGTTTTATGTTTCGGTGCGGATCATACATAAAGACGTCGTATTCGGCCACCTCTTTCGTTAATTCATCAAACATCATGCCGTCTATTTTCGTATTCACCAATCGTCCTTTGAAATAAGTTTTTATTTTGTGGTGTCCGAAATAAATATCGATCAGCCCGACATAATTTTCATTTATAAAATAATTGCTCGAATGACCACCGGATTGTTTATTGAATGGCGTTCCGATACATGTCTCTTTCGGACCCCATTTTTTATTTTCAGGAAAGTGGCCGTTATTGCTGTATCAAAAGAGCTTTTTTCATTTTTTGCAACATAATCGCGCCCTGTTTTAGCGTGCAATTCTTTTTTATAGGACAACAGCTTGACTTCGGTATCGGCGAACATCCAGTCTTCCATGAGCGCGGTGCGTCGATTGAGAAAATCCTGCTCGATCAAACGCAAAATACGCCGGTCCAGATTGGCAACATCTGACAATTCGTCCTGATTAATGCGCCTTAATAGCTCATCCTCCAATCGATCTGAATTCCCGGGCGGAATTTTATCCAATGACCCGAGCCCCTTAAGATTCAGAGCAAGGTGTTGTAATTGCTCGGGCCGGAAAACGATTCGTTGAGATGGCGGACGGCTGGTAGAGTCGTATATATAAGGCAAGGCGGTCGCCCCCAGCCAACCGGCCGAGAAGGCAATCGTTCCGAGCAGAAATTCTCTACGACCGATCATTGCCATCAATCAAACGATTTTCCTCAGGTGTTTAGCCAATCTCACAGCCAATGCCACAATCGTCAGGGTCGGGTTGGAATAACCCGCAGTCGGAAACACCGAACTGCCCGCGATGAAAACATCGTCGGAATTAAAAACCCTGCAATCGGTATCGACCACTCCGGTCGCTTCCGATTCGGCCATGCGCGTCGTACCCATATGATGCATGCCGGTCGATAAAGCTTTCCCGGGCTTAGGAATCTCAGGGTGCTTCCTTCTTTTCAGCCGTCCAAGGCCTTTATAGCCAATATAATAGCCAAACAATTCAGTAAACCGGTCTATTTGCCTGAAGTCGTCGTCCGGCACATGCCAGTTGAGTTTTATACGGTTAACGCCGTGGATATCTTTATTGTCGCTCAACGCGACATGACTCATCCGATTCGGTCTTGTTCCGCCAGTGCATAACAAATAATTCATAAATCCTTGGTCCGATTATCTCGATAAAATTTTGTTGGTGGCATAATCCTTTTTTATCAATTCATCTTCTTTGGTGTGCGGATGGAAGGTCATCATTATATTCGATCTGCCCTCTTCTAGATGTTTGGCAGATGTAGTAATAAGCATTTTCACGCGCTCGACGACACCTCGATTGTTTATTTCTCTGGTGTAATAATCATATCCTGTTTTGGTATAAATAGCACTGGCTGGATAGCCGAAATGTTCCATGAAGCATTGGCCGTTCCAGTCGCTGCCAAACGGTTGGGCCGCAACCAGATTGGACGCCAACAAATAGCGCGCATTTTCAATACCGCCCATCGACAGCACCAATGCCCTGGCCTTGATCGTCACCTCTCGTTCCGACGGTAATTTCACCAACAGGCTTGATCTGTTGCCGTCGGTGCGCGCCACACGAAGCAAATTGACATTCAACGCACAGCGTATTTTTTCGATCCGGCTATAGCTTCCCGATACCGTTCACCGAAACGGGTTGGAGGACTGAACCGAAACATACCGCTCCTGAAGCCGCTATCGGGGTCGAGCGGCAAATAGGTGCCCGCCTTGATTTGCGGTATTTGTTCGACGTCATAGCCTCTGCCGCCGATTTCACATAGTTCGTGAGCGCGCTCCAGATGTTCGTATGCGGTGTTGTAATCGATCGGCCAGCCGCTCAATGGCCGGCCATCGATTTTAACAAAATCTTCAGGATCCAGAGGCCGGCACCCCCCCCAGTGATTGGAAGTGCCGCCGAAATAGCGCAATCGTGAAGCGTCCAGCGAATATGGGCGTCCGGTGACCTCGCCCCGATAGGGATTGTTGGCCTCTTCATCGGGAAACTCGAAACCGCCGGCCTCGAGCAACAATGACTCGACGCCGAGCGCCTCAAGCTCCATGGCGATAGTGATTCCGGCAGGCCCGGCCCCGACAATGGCGACCGCCTGAGGAGATTTAATGATTTCTTTTAACTGGCTTTCTGAAATAAACATGGCGATTGTCGAAAACACGTTGGCTCGGGTCGTTGGAATGGACTTTCGTGTTGCATGCTCGCTTCCGATTGCGGCACACATACTAAACCGATATCTGCCAGATAGGGCCTCTTTCCATCGAAATGATGACATAGACGCCTCCTTTGTCCAGGGCCTCTGAGGCGTGGTGTGATGTGTGATCGGTTTTCCATGGTTTTGACGCCTCTCGGGTGAACAGCCATTGTTTTTCCGAGGCTTCGGGCATGGTCATGCCTTCGCGTGTAACAGGCGTACAATCAAAGTGATGGCGGATGATATCGGCTATCACGGTGCCTGGGCCCTTGCCTTCAGGCCGGTGATCGTTGCCGGCATCTGCGCCCAAAGGTCCCTGGTGCGCCCAAAAGTCCTTGGGAACAGAGACTTCGGCCAGCTGAAGGATAATGGAGCGGGCGGGACGCACTGCCTTTACGCCAACCTTGATCATCCGATCCCGCAGGCTCGTCAGCGACCGGTCGGCAATGGATGCTGGCAAGACCAATGTGCGCAGAAAGTTCGCCATATTGCAGGCAAGAGCATGAAGCTGAAGCCGGACCTGGTTGGCCTTGAAGCTCTGGCAAGATAGCCGTGTCCATTTGAGGGCGTATTTGCCTTGCTTGATGTATTGCTCCGCAGTTCCGCGCCGGTTGTAGAACTCAAACACCCGCTCATCGGGAACGGGCAGCGTCGTGACTACAAAACCAGCCCGGGGAAACAACCCGCCTGGATACCATTCCACCCTGGCCACAACCCGACGGGGTTTGCTCCAGCTCTTTGTCTGGTAAGTGAAATTGGCATAGTGCCGTTCCACCCGGTCTGCGCCGGAGTAGATGTGCAATGCGCCGCTCCAGAACCTTGTGGGCTCTCGGCCGGATGGCATAGCCGAAGTCATTGGCTTCCAGATAGTCGAACAACCCAGGCACGGCAAAAGCGGCATCAGCGCGCAGATATCTGCGCCACAAGCCAGACCAACGATAGCGCTTGATAATCGGGTCAGGCACGGCTTACCAATCGTGGGCACTGTGAACAGTGCCGGGACGCAGTGAACAGCGTTCCGGATCACCATGTCGATTGAAGACGGACAGCGGATGATAGAAGCTGCGGCCGAAGTGACCATTGTAAGCCGAGGCTTCCTGCTTACCGTGAACAGGGCTTTCGGAGCTGTCGATGTCCAGGATCAGATCGGGGCGTTTGCGCAATCGTTGGACCCGATCAATCCATTTGCCGGACAGATCGGTCAGCGCCGTCAGGTTCTTGAAGGCGCTCAGAGTATTTGTCTCGAACCGCCCCATCTGGCTTTCTGATGCTGCGTAATGATCAAGGTTCCGCTGCCCGGCGATCAACCTCATCACCGGATCACGGGCAAGCCGGCTGGCGGAACAGGGCAGCCAGTTCATGACGGGGGTTCCTGCCGCTGCGGTTATCGCGAAGTTCCCATGACGCCATCCGGGTCAGCCCCAGAGCATCGTCCAGTTCCCGAAACAGCAACAAGCCGCCATCCGAGCCAGGCTTTGCGCCGTGGAACCGGAGCTTCAATCCCGGTCAAAACCGACGTTTAAAGGTGCTGAAATCGACCCTCCCCCCGGAGCTTTACCCGCCAAACCACCCATGACCAGTCCCTGATGCTTTGAATTGCTTCAGAAAACCTGAAGCCATCAGGCCAAATCTGTCAATCCATCCGGGATATGCGGGTTACTCCAAGGAAGCGGCAATATGAAGAAACTTGGCATTGCAGCGCCTGCAGTTGCGGCGGACTACACTCCGCCACCGGCACCGACTTGCGCGGACTATCGTTTCCTCAGTTCAATCTGGTGCTACATTCACGGACCCGGCCCGTATCACGGCGGATAAGAATAACAAGCCGGGGGCTGCGATAGGCCGCGCATTTAGGGAACCGCTTCGGCGGACCTTGAAGCAGACAGCGACCGCCATCAGGGCTGCCGAGAGATTTTTCGCTCGGCAGCCTTTTTGTATGCAAGGGAACTCATTGCAATCGGCTATACTGATCGGGATCATGCCTCGCCGGGCGCGTTAGCGTTTGGGCAGATTCAGAAGTTCACGCGTTTTATCGGGCGTTGCGACCTTCTCGCCCAGATTCTCGACGATCGAGACCGCACGTTCGACCAGTGCGGCATTCCCGGGCGCCAGCTCACCGCGCGCGAGATAGAGATTGTCCTCAAGCCCAACCCTGACATGGCCACCGAGAATCACCGCTTCGGCCATCATCGGGAAATTGTGGCGCGATATGCCGAACGAAGCCCAGATCGAGCCTTCAGGAAGCTGATTGCGCATGGTGGTCATAATTTCAGCAGAAGCGTCGGCGGCCCATGGAATGCCCAGGCATATCTGAAAAAGATAGGGCGGATCGACGTGCCCGCCTTCGACCATCGCGCGGGCCTGGCGAACGCCGCCAAGATCGAAAACCTCAAGTTCGGGTTTGACGCCGGCGGCCCTGATCATCTCGGCCATTTTGGTGACGTGGGGCGGGGTGTTGACGAAAATGTTGGGTCCGAAATTGAAACTGCCGATATCGAGGCTGCAAATATCGGGTTTCAGCTCCTGCACATGGGCAACCCGGTTTTCCGGGCGGGTCAATGTTGTGGCGGGACCGAGGTCGAGCGGCTCATCCTCACCGACAGCGATGCGTGCGCCGGGGCCGGTCGTCAGGTTGATCAGCAGGTCAACGCCGGATTGGCGAATACGGTCGACCACTTCGGTGTAATATCTTTTGTCCATACTCGCTTTGCCGGTCTCCGGATCGCGCACATGAATATGCGCGATCGCGGCACCGGCGCCGGCTGCTGAAATTGCCTCATTGGCGATTCCGGCGGGTGTGACCGGTACCGCGGGATTCGTGCCGGTGCTGTCGGCGGCTCCGGTGACAGCACAGCTGATAATGACATTTCGGCTCACGTCGGTGTCTCCCTGTTCATGTCGTTGCTCCCGGTCATTGTTGCACCGCCCGGCGGCTTTCGCCACGGTGCACCGTAACCTCGCTTTGAAGCGACATGATTTGTGACGGGGCTGTTCGAGAGAGATTGGCCTGATACTGTGCAGGCGTGAAAAAATGGAGATACCGACTATGCGTCTTGGCTATTTCACCATGCCCAGCCACTATGAGCACAGGGATTATGGCACCACGCTGCGCGAGGATCGCGAAGCGATCATTTTGGCCGACAAGCTTGGCTTCTATGATGCATTTGTCGGCGAGCACATCACCGACAAGGCCGAGAATATCACCAGCTGCATGCTGTTTCTGGCGACCCTGATCTCGGATACCGAGACCGTCATGCTGGGCTCGGGAACCTCGAACCTTGCATATTGCCATCCGGTGCTGACGGCCTCGCATGCGGCGATGTTCGATCATCTGGCTGACGGACGTTTCATCTTCGGCATCAGCCCCGGCGCACAGCCCTGCGATGCCGAGGTGCTGGGCATTCTTAATGAAGACCGCAACAGGATGTTTGCCGAGTCGATCGATGTGATCCTTGAAATCTGGAACAGTGATCCGCCCTACGATATCCGTTTGCCGGACAATCGTTTCCATGTCTCGACGCTTGAAAAGCAGTTTCCAGAGGCGGGAGTTGGTTATCTGCAAAAGCCATTGCAAAAGCCGCGCCCGGAAATTGTCGGTACCGTGGTTGCGCCTTATTCCAAAGGCGTGATCGCCATGGGTGAGCGCGATTTTCACCCCCTTTCGGCGCATTTTCTGCTGCCGAAATGGGTCAAGACCCATTGGCCCGGCTATGCTGAAGGCAGGGCCAAGGCGGGTGAAAGCGCAGACCCGGCACAATGGCGTGTGGCCCGCACAATCTTTGTGGCTGATGATGACAGGACCGCGACGGCCTATGGACGCGAAAATGCCACCAGCCCTTACGTCTATTTTTACAAGCACCTCGGCGCGAAGTTGCGGAGAGGTGGCCGCTACAATGTATTCAAGTCAGATCCCGACATGAGTGATGATCAGGTCGATATGGATGATGTCTGTGACCGGTTGATACTTCATGGATCGGTCAACAAGGTGGTCGATCGGATACTTGCCTTCCGCGAAGAGATCGGTGAATTCGGCGAGCTTGTTTACGGCGGTATGGACTGGGTTGATCCTGAGCTCGCGCGCCGCTCCATGGTATTGATGGCTGAGGAGGTAATGCCGCGGGTGAACAAGGCAATTGCTGTCTCGACGGCGGCCTGAAGGATGGTTGAAAAAAGCTCCGAAGTAACCTCGTCTGTCAAGTTCACGCGCGCAGCGGAGTTTTCCTGATGCGCTGGGTGTACTTGATCCTTGCCGTGGTCTTGGTCCTGTCCTTGTTCGGCCGGTTATTCCACTATGTACCGGGCCAGGAGGATAACCCCTCGCTTGCCAAAGCGGCTTTGTGCGGCGCTGCGCAAAGCATGCACAAGGCCTTGATCAAGCGGTCCACGGAAGTCGGCATGGTGGTGGAAAGCGGGATCGGTGACTCCGGCACCTACGTGTTCACGGTGAATGATGCGCTCTGGGCAAAGGAGCCGGTCACTTCCAAGGAACTTCTGGCAATTGCCGGCTGGTGCCGGGTCGCCGGCGAAGACGGGCGGGCGACAGCGCTGGTGATCGGCAATAATGCCAAGAACGATCTTGCAAGTGTTGTCGAAGGGGAGTTCAGCGAAGTTGAGTCACAATTCTAGACCGGATTCCAGTGTGATCTGAAAACCCTTGCAGTCTGCGATATGTGTCAGCGTTTGCGGTTGTTCAGATGACGAAAAATAAAGATACCGGCGAATATGCCGATAACCACCCAAATGTAATTCATCAAATCGGCTTCAGAGAACATGGTCTGCCTGCCTCGGCGGTGAGTGCTGATAATCATTTTCACGCGCATTAACAACTAGAGCCGGCACACACCAACCACAAGTGCGGATTGTGGGTGCCGTCGGAAAGTAAAATGCCGCCGCCGGATGACCCGACGGCGGCACTGCTCAGGTCCGATGATTGATCGGCTCACCAGTGAGGGTGGCGGTGTCCGCATCTGCCCCGGCCGCAATAATGGCGGTGATGGAGTCGATGATAGACTCTGGGCGTATAGCGGGGCCGATGATAGTAGCCGGCATGGGCACGACGATGGTGATGCACGATCGCAGCGGTGGCCACACCAATGGCAAGGCCGGCGATGAAGCCGCTGCTGCCCGCCTGGGCCGGTTTGGGTTGCATGACTGCTGGTGCCGGTGCGGCAATGGCGACGAGGATGAAAGTCCCGATACGCGACATGGCTTGAATTCCCGCTATTGCTCAACAACGCAAAAAACGAGGCGCGGCACCGGTTGTCATTCGGCAATTGTTTGGGTGCTGTGCCGTCGCAATATGGCTCTGGCTATACCAAAATGATTTCCAATTTGTGGCGCGAACATCGAAACTCCGGTCTGTTGGTCGTTGAATTGGCCGGAATTTGTACGTTCCGGCCAAAATTCGGGTTGTATCAATACCCGAGAGCGAACCCGAACGGCGATCGGGAGACAAGATGACATTTGATTGTGTGGTCGCGAACGGCAGGCTGGTGATCCCGGAATACGGGATGCTGGAAGCCGATATCGGCATCTCGGACGGCAGGATCGCGGCCCTCGGGCACAATCTCGGCGAGGCAGCCAAGCGGATTGATGCCGGCGGTCAGATGGTGTTCCCGGGCTGCGTCGATATTCACATGCACTATGGCCATTTCAACGAGTTCTTCGATGAAATGTCGAGCGAATCCAAATGCATGTCTTCACTCGGTGTCACCACTTCGGTGATCCTGCTGGACCGCTGTGTCAAGAACATGGAGGGCTGGAAGGAGCGGATTCATGACCCGGAGCTGTTCCTGAAAACACCCGACATGCTGCACTACATGTGGCGTGCCTCCTACACCAAGCTGTTTCCCGAAGTGATCGAGAAATCGGAGCGCCATTCAAGCAATGATTTCGCGTTTCACCTGTTGATGGAGAACGAGGAACAGATCGCCGAAATCCCCTTGTATCACCGCGAATACGGCATCTCCTCATTCAAGTTCTGGACCGGGCTTGAGGGCCCGGCGGCTCTCATTCCGGCGGAGATGTGGGCGCTGTTCAACATGGCGCGCGACGAAGAAGTGCTGATCTATGCCAATGCGGTCAATGCCGCCCTTTGGCACCGGGTCGGCGCGCATATCGGGGAACAGGCAAACAGTGATCCAAGGCTCGCCGGACCGGTGGGCGCCAAGGAGTCGTTTCCCGGCATTGTCGAGACCATAGATCTTATTCAGGTTCTGGCGATGGCCAAGGAGCTATCTCTGCCGGAGCTGATGATCGCGCATGTGACCTATCGCGATTCAGTGAAACTCATCCGCCGCTACCGCAATGAACTGGGTCTTGATGTGCATGGCGAGACCTGTGCGGCGTGGCTGTCGCTGACCTGGCCCGGGGTGGGGGAGAAGATGGGCCATCTGGCAACCTGCATCATTCCCCAGCTGGGCTACAAGGAAGATGCGGACGCATTGTGGGAGGGCATCGCGGAAGGCGACATCACATGCGTCGGCACCGATGGCGTGATCTCACCTCGCGAGACCTTTCGGGACGGAAAGCCCAATCCGATCTATCGCCCGCCGCCAACCAGGGAAAGACCGGGACTTGGATTTCCAGGTCACAATTGCATGTTTCCGATTGTACTCCATCAGGGGCTTGAGAGAGGTTTTACGCCGGTGCAAATCGCACAGGTGTGCGCTGCCAATCCGGCTCGCACGATGCGGTTATTCCCGCAAAAGGGCACAATCGCAGTCGGATCGGACGCAGACCTTGTCTTCGTCGACACCTCAAGGTCCCACAAGGTGACGCTGGACGAGCTGAATACCGCTTCGCCGCTGACCCCGTGGGAAGGGTGGGAGATCGATTGTTGGCCGACCTTGACCATGCTGCGCGGTAATGTGATCTGCAAGGATGGCGCATTCCTGGCCGAAAATACCGGCCGCTACCTACCGAGGTTTCCCGCATGAACCAAGAGGCTGATGCCTCGTCCCTTGACCACCGGTCTGGGACCGCGATCGATCCGGTTTGCGGCATGAATGCCGACATGGGCGCAGGCAGGCCGCATGCCGATCATCGGGGCGAGACCTATCATTTCTGTTCCGGGCGCTGTCATGACCGCTTCATTGCCGACCCGGAGCATTTCCTTTCGGGCAAGCACCTGGAAGAGGCGGCGAATGCGCCGCCAGGCACCACCTATACCTGCCCGATGCATCCCGAAATCGTGACGGACACTCCGAACGCATGTCCGATATGCGGCATGGCGTTGGAGCCGGCCGGGGTGCCGACAGGGGGACCCAATCCGGAACTGATCGATTTCACGCGCAGGTTGTGGATCAGTGCCTTCTTGGCACTGCCGCTGCTGGTGATTGCAATGGCGCCGATGCTGGGTCTTACGCTGACCGGCTTGTTCTCTGGCAGAACGGGACGACTGGTTGAGCTTGCGCTTGCGGCCCCCGTGGTGCTTTGGGCGGCGCAGCCGTTCTTCGAACGTGGCTGGGCATCGATCATCAACCGCAGCGCCAATATGTGGACGCTGATCGCAATCGGTGTTGGTGCGGCTTTTGGCTACAGCATTTTCGCAACATTGGCACCAGGATTGTTTCCACCCTCTTTCCGGGAAGCCAACGGTACGGTGCCTGTGTATTTCGAGGCCGCGTCGGTGATCGTGGCGCTGGTGTTCGTCGGCCAGGTGTTGGAGCTCAGGGCGCGTGAGCGCACAGGCGATGCGATCCGCGCACTCATCGATCTCGGTCCCAAGACCGCGCGGCGGCTGGGCGAGGGGGGCGTTGAGCAGGATATTCCTCAGGCCGGGGTTCAAGTTGGCGATTTGTTGCGCATCAGGCCGGGTGAGGCGGTTCCGGTTGACGGCATTGTGGTGGAAGGCCGCTCGGCGATTGATGAATCCATGATCGGCGGCGAGCCGATCCCGGTTGAAAAACGAGAAGGCGATGAAGTCACCGGCGGCACGCTCAATGGTAGCGGTACGCTGATTATGCGCGCCGAAAAAGTCGGCGCAGAGACCCTGATTTCGCGCATTGTCGAGATGGTGGCTTCAGCCCAGCGCTCACGCGCGCCGATTCAGAGCTTGGCTGATCGGGTGGCGGGGTTGTTCATACCAACCGTTGTAGCGGTGTCGCTCATTGCGCTTGTGGCATGGGCATTGTTCGGCCCGCCGCCGGCAATGATACATGCGATCATTGCCGCGGTCTCGGTGTTGATTATTGCCTGTCCGTGCGCATTGGGGCTGGCAACGCCAATGTCGATCATGATCGCGGCGGGGCGCGGTGCCGGAGCCGGCGTGCTGATCCGCGATGCCGAAGCGCTTGAACGTCTGGCCGGCATCGACACGCTGATAGTCGACAAGACCGGAACGTTGACCGAAGGCAAGCCGGTGTTGACCGGTCTGGCGGTGGTCGGCGGGATTGATGAGGAGCGGGCGCTGATGATTGCCGCTTCACTTGAACAGGGCTCAGAGCACCCACTGGCAGAAGCTGTTCTCGCCGGTGCGCGTGAGCGCGGCGTTGCGCCGCAAAGCATCGAAGATTTCGTCGCACTCACCGGCAAGGGCATTCAAGGGCGCGTCGGAACCAATTCAGCATTTCTGGGCAATCAGGCGCTGATGTCTGATCTTGGCGTGGATTTCGCCGAGTTTGGCAATCAGGCCGAAGATTTTGCTGACGGTGGCGCAACGGTGATGTTTCTGGCGGTTGATGGTGTCCCGGCGGCGCTTATCGCGGTATCCGATCCAATCAAGCCACCGGCGAAAGATGCAGTGACCGATTTGCGGCAACTGGGCCTCACCATCGTCATGGCCACCGGCGACAATCAACGCACCGCCCGGGCTGTGGCCGGCGCGCTCGGTATTACCGACATTCGCGCAGGTCTCCTGCCGCAGGACAAGCTCGAGCTGGTAGAGGAGTTGCGGGCGGGCGGCAGCTCGGTGGCGATGGCCGGAGACGGCGTCAATGACGCACCCGCACTAGCGGCCGCCGATGTTGGTATTGCCATGGCAAGCGGCACCGATGTGGCAATTGAAAGCGCCGGCATTACGCTGATCAAGGGCGATATTTCAGGTATTGCGCGGGCCCGCAAGCTGGCGCGTGCGACCATGGGCAATATCAAGCAGAATCTGTTTTTTGCGTTCTTCTACAATGCCGTCGGCATTCCCATTGCCGCCGGGGTGCTTTATCCGGTGATTGGTCTGGTGCTCTCGCCGATGATTGCCGCTGCCGCTATGAGCCTTTCCTCGGTATCGGTGATCGCCAATGCCTTGCGCTTGCGTGCGGTGCGGCTTTAGATCGTTTCGAATCGCACCAAGGGGTCATCAATCCGTGGACCCGTATGCTAGGTTGAGGCGCGGCTGCATTGCTGCTGCGACCGATCATGAGGAACTCAATTTCATGCGAAGCCTGAGCTCGTTCCATTGGGGCACATATGAAGTCACCGCCAATGAGGGCGGTATTGTCGGCATTGAACCGATAGCTGATGACCCCGATCCTTCAATCATCGGGCTTGGCATTGTCGGCGCGATCGACCATCCCTCACGAGTGCGCCATCCAATGGTGCGCAAGGGCTGGCTTGAGAATGGGCCGGGCCCGGCGGGCGGGCTGAGGGGCGATGACACTTTCGTGCAGGTTGATTGGGAGCGCGCGCTCGAATTGGTCGCGGGCGAACTCAAGCGCGTTGCCGAAACGCACGGCCATGAGTCGATTTTTGCCGGTAATTACGGCTGGTCGAGCGCCGGGCGGTTCCACCACGCAAAGAGCCAGGTACGCCGCTTCATGAGCGAATTCGGTGGTTTTACCGATGGCGTCACCACCTATTCGACCGGCGCGGCACAAGTGATTGTGCCGCATATTTTAGGACAGGAATTCTTTCGGCTTTGCGCCGGCCTTACCTCATGGTCGGTGATCGCGCGCAGCACCAAGCTGTTGGTGATGTTCGGTGGCATTCCGTTGAAGAATGCGCAAGTCACCAATGGCGGCATCAGCTCGCACGATACCGCGGGCTGGCTCACCGAATGCCGGGCTTCCGGTGTGCGCTTCGTCAATATCGGCCCGGTGCGGGATGATGCGGCCAGCGATATCGATGCCGAATGGTTGGCGCCGCGTCCCAATACCGACACCGCCTTCATGCTCGGGCTGGCGTATACGCTGATCGCCGAGGGTCTGCACGACGAGGAGTTCCTGGCGCAATATGCGGTCGGATTTGATCGCTTTGCAGACTATGTCATGGGCAAAGCGGACGGGGCGGTGAAGGACGCCGATTGGGCGTCGGCGATCTGCGAAATCGATGCCGAGCGTCTGCGGGCACTTGCGCGCGAGATGGCGGCAACGCGGACCATGATTACCGCAAGCTGGTCGATCCAGCGCGGCGATCATGGCGAGCAGACCTACTGGATGGTGGCGACATTGGCTGCCATGCTGGGACAGATCGGCCTGCCCGGCGGTGGACTCGGCTATGGCTATGGTGCCGTTGGTGCGCTTGGAAATCCGATGCGCAGGCTGCCAAGTCCGACCCTGCCAACAGGCAGCAATCCGGTCAGCGCCTTCATTCCGGTGGCGCGTATAGCCGACCTGCTACTCAATCCGGGCGAAACTTTCCGCTATGATGGCGGTGAGCATGTCTATCCCGATATCCGCCTGGTCTATTGGGGCGGCGGCAATCCATTCCATCATCATCAGGACCTGTCGCGTCTGGCACGCGCGTTTCAGAAACCCGAAACCATCGTCGTGCATGAGCCGTTCTGGACGGCGACCGCACGCCATGCCGACATTGTGCTGCCGGCGACAACCCCGCTTGAGCGCAACGATATTGGCCACGCACCGGCGGAACCCAAGATCATCGCGATGAAGCAGGCAATCGAGCCGATTGGCGAGGCGCGCAACGATTATCTGATCCTGTCTGATCTCTCGACCAGGCTGGGCTTTGCCGAGCGCTTCACCGAAGGCCGCGGCGAGACGGAGTGGCTGAACCACATGTATGATCTGTTTCGCCAGCAGGTCTCACAAGCCGGTATTGAGCTTCCCTCATTCGAGGGCTTCTGGGAGGCGGGGCTTGCCGAGCTGCCGGTGAGGGGCAAGGAGACCGTCCTGTTTGAGGAGTTTAGGTCAGATCCAGACAGGCATCCGCTTGGAACGCCGTCGGGCAAGATCGAGATTTTCTCTGAAACGATTGACGGTTTCGGCCTTGATGATTGCTTGGGCCATGCCGCCTGGTTTGAGCCGGTAGAGTGGCTCGGCTCTTCAAAGGCGGGCGATCATCCGCTGCATCTGGTCTCCAACCAGCCGAAGACCCGTCTGCACAGCCAGCTCGATTGCGGCACCGTGAGTCAGGACTCAAAAGTCGCAGGGCGTGAGCCGATGCGCATAAATCCCGCCGATGCGCGCCCGCGCGATATCGAGTCCGGCGATCTTGTGCGGGTGTTCAATGGCAGGGGCGCGTGTTTGGCAGGTGCGGTGATCAGCGAGGATGTGCGGCCGGGTTGTGTCGAACTCGCCACCGGTGCCTGGTATGACCCCGCAGGCCCCGGCGGTCTTGACCGGGCGGGAAATCCAAACACGCTGACGCTGGACAAGGGCACGTCATCGCTTGGTCAGGGATCGAGTGCGCATACTGCATTGGTCGAGATTGAGCGTTTTAAAGGACCTGCGCCGGAGGTTGAAGTCTATCGTGAACCGGCGATTGAGACGATCTGCTGAATACAAAGCGCCATGACGGGGAAAGACACGGCTAATGAAGACGCGGTTCAACCTGCATGAGGTATCGATTGCCCGGATGCAGGCGGCGATCAGGGCAGGGGAGATCACCTGCGTTGAAATCGTTCAATATTATATCGACCGCGCCAAGGCGTTTAACGGGGTCGCCAGCCGGCTGGTGACCGAGGACGGCGCGCCTGTGGCAGCAGCGCCCGGTGCAATCAGGGCAGGGGCGGCGCTCGAATTCCCTGAGGAGACGGTGGCGGCAGGCGATTTCCTGCCCGATCTCGACTCATATCGCGGCAAGCCGCATGAATTTGGCCGCATGGAGCCGACCGCCTCCGATCCGGACGTCGCCCAACAATATGGCATGATCACCGGCATAGCTGATGGCAGTCAGGTCAATGCGCTGGCAACGCTCAATATCAGGGGCGAGCGCTCGGTCACCTGCCGTGGCGATTTTGACCGGCACCCTGATGACGGACCTTTGCCGGAAGGTGCACCGGCGGTGTGCGAGATCTTTCGCCGCCGGCCCGATGTGCTGGAGCGTGCGGCCGAGCTTGATGCAGAATTTGGGCGCAATCCCGATCTTGAGAAGATGCCGATGTATGGCGTCGTGTTTTCTTTCAAGGACCCGTTCGACACCAAGGACATGCGCTCAACCGGTGCTGGGGATGCGGCCTACGACATGGATTTTCCGGCGCGCGATCACTTGTTGGTTGAGCAGTTGCGGGCCAAGGGCGCGATCATCTTCGCCAAAGCCGTGTGCACCGAATATAACGGGCGGGCCGGCGATCCGGGCGGCCGGCATGAACCAGACAGGGTGCTGCCATCGACTCTCGGCTATCAGCGCTCAAGCTGGGCGGGCAATCCGGCAAACCCTTATGACACACGGCGTGCGGCCTCGCTTGGCTCCAGCTCGGGCTCGGGCGTTTCGGTCAGCGCCAATCTGGTGATGGCAAGCCTTGGCGAGGAGACCCGCGCCTCGTGCCGGGGCCCGGCCAACCACAATTCAGTGTCGCTTATATTGCCGCACAAGGCGATGCTTGGCTTTGATGGAGGCGCCATCGGCGCTGACATTTATTGCGATCGCACCGGCATTCTGGCGAGATCGCTTGATGATTGTGCGCTCATTCTGGATGCGCTGAAGGATCCTGAAACCGGCTATTACGATCCGCGCGATCCGTTTACCACGGTGCCGCGTCCCTCGGTGCTGGCAACGCCCTACGTCTCTCATGTGGCCGAGGGCGGTGATGCGGGCGCGCTTGCCGGTATGCGCATTGGCGTTATCCGCGAGTCGATGATCTATCCTCAAGGTTCGAAAGCCGAACAGCCGATCTGCCGGGCTGCCGCAGTCGAGATCAAATCGGTTCTGGGCGAAAAACTTGGCGCAACGCTGGTTGAATCATCAGACCCTTTGTGGACGCCGGATATGGATGTTGAACAGATGCGCGTTGATTTCCGTCGCGCATTGGCGGCGCTGGTGCCGGTATTCATGCCTGATATTCTGTTCCGCCTGACAGCTTCAGGCGAGCCGGTTTTTGCCGATTTCGCCGCCGCCGTCACGCCGAGCGAGTTCCAGCCCGGCAAGGTCTTCGGTTCAGGTGATATGGCGCCGATCGACTATATGGTGGCGATGGCGGACGGGCGCATCGTACCACCGTCAAACCTTGATCTTGGCACGGTGCAGCATCAGGAACCGGCGATGAGTTTCAGGTTCCATATCAGCCAGTATCTGGCGCGCCGCGCCGATGATTGGCAAAGGGCCGGATTCACGGAGACGCTGGCAGATTGGGCAGCGCTCAATGCGCGTTCCAGATTCTGGGGCGATGATCAGCGCGCCGCGTTCAAGAACTGGGAGGAGATCACCGATCCGCGCAATCAGCTTGGTGGGCGTCAGGGGGTGGATGAGCGCATCATGCTGCGAGAGCTGCTGCGCCGCGTCGACATGATGGTGATCTATGAAAACAAGCTCGACGGGCTGGTGCGCCTGCACACGCCATGGCCGCCGGCACTGATTGGCGGTGCCAATCAGCATTCGACGCCGAATAATCTGCGGCCGGAGACGATGAGCGGACCCAATGCCGGTCTCACCGAGATCCTGGTCCCGGCTGGCTATGTGCAGGTGGCCTATGATCCGGTGTTCGCGCTCAGCGAAGACGGTACGCAATATCTCTATCGCCAGTCCGATACGCCGACAAAGCTCACTGAGCCGGGCCTGCCGTTCTCGCTGGTGTTTCGCGCCGAGCCCGGCAAGGAAGATGTGGTTTTGAAGGTCGCCTCGACTTACGAGAAGGCATCGAGACGGCGGGTGCCACCGCCTCGTTTCGGCCCGCTCTAGCGGATTGATCGAGACGAACGGCTCTGGATGTGCGCTTCTTTGGGATGGGCACCGGGACACATCCGACGATCACGGCCGGGGACGGAATTCGGCTTGAAGCAATCATATCGCATCCGGCGATGCCGGATCGTGCTGTCGAGCAGCGATGGCGTCGGCACGATGGGGATCGTGCGCGCCACCGGAAAGTCGAAGAAATGCGTCCAACGCCGGCAGGGACGGTTCATGGCTGAAGGCGTGGATGGTCTGCTCCGCGAGAAAAGCCGCCCGCCCGGCACGCCGGTGACGCCGGATGAAAGGCCGGCCGGGGTGATCCGTCCGGCGCCGCACCGCCGGCGGGTGTTCAGGCTCTCGCGGGATCCGGCTTTTGTCGAGAAACTGCACGATATTGTGGGGCTTTACGTCAGCCCCCCTGCGCACGCAGTGGTGCTCTCGGTGGATGAAAAGTCGCAAATTCAGGCGCCGGACCGAACGCAACCCGGCCTGCCGCCGAAAAAGGGCCGTGGCCGGACCATGACCCATGATGACAAACGCAACGGCACGACCACGCTGTTCGCCGCGCCGAACGTGCTGACCGGAGAGGTGTTCGGCAGGAACATGGGCCGGCGCAGGCGTCAGGAGTTCATCCGCTTCCTGAATGCGCCGGAGCACGACATGCCCGCCGTAAAGGCCGTGCATGTCGTGCCGGACAATGTCGCGACGCACAACACACCGGAGGTGATGCGCCGGCTCGAGCGTCACCCGCGCCGGACATTCCACTTTACCCCGACATCGGCGTCATGGCCGAACGCCGTCGAAGGCTTCTTTGCCGGACTGACCGGGCGCCACCTGAAACACGGCGTCTTCTGCCCGGCCGTCGACCTCCGAGCCGCCATAACCACTTCATCAGGGAGCACACCGAAACCGAGGCAAAACCCTTCACCCGGCGCGCCGATCCCGACCAAATCATCGCCGCCGGGAATCGAGGGTTCCGAATGTTGGAATCAATCCACCAAGTATGTTTGACGATTTGAGCCTGTGCGCAACTCAGCACGATTTCATCACTGCCAAGGGGGAGTTGAAGGCAAACGGCCATCCACCGACGCCCTATCGTCACACCACATTTAACGAATGGCCAGTGAACGACAATTCGGCCCTTGCGCGGCGCAATGTGCGTATAGGGCTCATCATAAGCAAGGCCGGTGCCAATTATCCGCCGGCGCTGGTGATGCTGTCGGAACTGGTGCGCTGCGGCGATCTCATCGCCATGGAGGCCGAGCTTGATATTTCCTGCTGGCGCGCCCCTGTCACCTCGGCGCTGAGTGCGCGCACCGTCGCGCCCGCCTTTCAGGGCCGGGAGCAGCCTTTCTCCGCAACGCCGCCGCACCATCGATCGCTGGTCGCGGCCGGAGAACGCCTACATTGACATTGATCGAATGATGCGCCCCAAAAACCGGAAGATGTGGCCCCGAGCGCGGCGGCAGATCAGCCCGGCATCAGCCGCTGATCGAACGGCGCGCGCGACATCACGTGCGGTCCGTCCTCGGTGACCAGGACCATCTCTTCCAGCCTGACGCCGCCGCCGCCGCGAATGCCCTCGACCCAGATCAAAGGCTCGATGGCGAACACCATGCCGGGCTCGAATTCATAAGTGGGGGCGCCTGGAAGGGTTTCGCCGACATAAGGCGGTTCATTGGCGCCGATGCCGACGCCATGGCCGATGAACAGGGACAGATAGCGCCCGCCAAGGCCATATTTGTTGGCCGCCTTGATGAAGGCATCGGCGGAGTCCTTGTTTGTGCGGCCGGGACGCATTTCGGCAATGCCGTCCTGCAGCGATTCATAAACGGCGGTGAACACCTTCTTCTGATCTTCAGATCCGTGATCGCCGCACAGAACCGTCCGTGCCATATCGCCAAAATAGCCGTTCCAGGCGGCGCCAATGTCGATGAAGACGAGATCGCCATTGCGGATGATCTTGTCCGAGCAGATGCGGTTGGGCGGCGCCATGTGCTCGCCGGAGGCAACGAACGGGGTGGTGACATGGCTGTATTCGCCGCCAAGCGTGTAGAGCGTGTGCATGGCGTCAGCCGCGACATCGCATTCGCGCACGCCATCGGCAACTGCCTCTGTGGCGGTGGCGCAGACCGCATCGGCGATCGCCGTTGCTTCCTCAAGCAGCACGATTTCCTCAGGCAACTTGATCTTGCGGGCAAATTGCATCGGCGTGTCGCCATCTTCGATCTGAAGCTTGGGGAAGTGACGCTGCAGGGCGTGATAGAACACCATATTGCTTTCATCGAGGCCAAGCTTGGCTTCGGTGAGGCCATATTGGGCTAGCACCGGGCCGAGAATGTCCTTAACGAGGCCATCGACCAGCGCCCGCTCCTCGATGATCGGAATGGTGTGGACTTCCGCGATCCACGGCATGGTGCGATCGACCCGGTCGCGCTCACCGCCGGAGCAGAACATGATCGGATCGCGGCCTTCGACCAGCAAAGCGCCATTGAGCGCGGTCGATTTGCCGTGAATGATCTGCGGGCGTAAATCGGTCAGATAACGCTGGTTCTCGTCCTTCCACACAAGGATCGCGTCCAGACCGGCTTTCTGGCGCTCGGCATGCGCTTTGGCGATACGCTTGGTGCGCAGGTCGCGCACGTCGATGCGTTGTTCATAGCCGACATTAAATCCGCCGCGCGCATAGCGCTCCATGGTCAACTCCTGAATTTCCGGTGTGGTTGCGGACCGGCCGGCAGTGGCCGGCCCATTGTTTCGTCGTTCCGGATTCAGCCGAGAGTTGCCTCAGCCACCTGACGGAACTCGTCGTCGGTCATCAAACGCTTGTGCTTCAGACCCCAGTCCTTGACCGCCATTAGAACGTCCATCGACTGTTTGTCGTCAGCCTGGATCTGGAAGCGGGAAAGGCGGTCCTTGATCGAGTCAATGCCGGAACCCTTGCCAAGAACGATTTCCGGTTCTCCCTGGCCGACCATGCGCGGGCGGAACGGGAACAGCTCGGTCTGATGTTCCTCACCGCAATTGATCAGCCAATTGGCAATGATGCCGGACTCGACCCGGAACAGATCATCGCCGACCACCGGCTTGTTCGACGGGACCCGCACCTTGGCAAGGTCGCGCACCAGATCTGCGAGGGGTTTGAGCTGTTCGGTCTTGATGCCGATGTCCTTGTCATACAGCGTCTTCAGCGCCATCACCGTTTCTTCCATCGGCACATTGCCGGCACGCTCGCCAAGGCCCAGGACCGTGGAGTGGATGACCTCCACACCTTCGGCCAGCGCCATGATGGTGTTGGCGACGCCGACGCCATAGTCCTGATGGAAATGGGCTTCTAGCGGTTTGTTGATACGGGTCTTCACGGCACGCACGAAATAGGGCATGGCGTGGACCGAGGTGGCGCCCATGGTGTCAACCAGGGCAAGGGCATCCATATGGCCCTCATTGCCGACCCGTTCGATCAGATCGAGCACCCATTTGAGCTCAGAGCGCGAGAAGTCGATCGGAAAGAACACCACACGCAAGCCCTGATCATGGGCGAACTTGGTCGATTCAATCGAAAGTTCAACGGCACGCTCGAATTCCCAGCGATAACCATATTCGATCAGATGCTGGCTTGATGGCACCTCCATGACCACGCCCTTGACGCCGGCATCAACAGCGCGCTGTACGTCGTCGACCATGCAGCGCGAGAAGGAATAGATGTCCGGGCCGAGATCTCGCTTGGCGAGATCGGAGACAACCTTGGCATCCTGATGCGAAACCACTGGCATACCGGCTTCAATGCGGTGGACGCCGGCCTCTGCAAGCGCCTCGGCAATGCGGATCTTGTCGTCATAATCAAATGCAACGCCGGTTTGCTGTTCACCGTCACGCAGTGTCACATCGTGAACTTCGATCTTGTCCGGGAAGTTGATTTCGGACACCACCTCCGGCGCGAAGTTCCACAAACTCGTCAGCCAGTCATCTGCATCCCAGGGTGTCAAACTCATCTCTGCTTTCCTCCTGTTGGGCACCGCCCCGCGGTCCCCGGATTGAGTGTTGTCATCATTCCGGTGTCACGGACCGGAGGCGGCCAGCGCGCTGGCCGCAAATTTATTGCTGCGGGCTCGACATAAAAGGGATTGACCGACGGTGCAACGACTACGGCTCATTTGCCTACTGGGCAATCTGTTCCAACCGTTCGTGTGAAGGCCGGTAGTCCGGGTTCAATTCGATTGCACGCTGATGGGCAGCGCGGCCTGCGGCGAGGTCGCCTTTGCGCAACAATACGTCGCCAAGAATGGCGTGAGCGCGCGGCGCCATGGGCTCAAGCTCCAGCAATACGCGCGCGCCGGCCTCAGCGCCAGCCTGGTCGGACAGATCAGACAGCGTGCGGATATGCCAGATGCGTGGGCTTGCCGCATCGGGAGTGCGCGCTATTTCGGCTGCGAAATCGGACGCCGCGCCCTCTAGATCACCGGTGTCAAACCGGGCCCTTCCGCGCATCAGTAAAATCCCGCTTGCACCGAGCTCGGTATCAAGTTCAAGCGCCTTGGAGTAATCGATGACAGCGTCTTCGGGACGGTTCAATTGTGCACGGATCTGGGCGCGCTCGAAATATGCGTCGGCGTTGCCAGGCATTTCGCCGAGTGCTGTTGTGTAATCAGCTTCGGCCCGGTCAAACCCATTGAGCAAAACGGCCAGGCGCGCGCGCCTCAGTGCCGCCTTTCCGCCACTGGCTGTAAGCTGGTCGAGATCGGCAAGTGCTCCTTCGAAGTCCCCCAGTTCCTGCAATATATCTGCGCGAAGCGCCAGGGCAGGCTGAAGATCAGGTCCAAATTCTAACGCTTTATTGACTTCATTCAGCGCGACACGGGGGCTGCCGGCCGCGAGGAGCATGCTGGCGCGGCCAACACGATAACCGGGATCGCCCGGTGCTGCTCCGCGCGCCATTGAGTATTCCGCCAGTGCTGATGCGGTATTGCCCTTGGCAGCGGCGATTGCCGCGCGCACTCCATAAGCGGCTGCATAGCCGGAATTGGCGGCGAGAGCTCGTTCGGCGACAGAGTTCGCTTCATCCAATTCGCCATTGGCGTGGTGTGCGAGCGCGAGTTGGGTCAGGGATATGAAATCGTCGGGACTATACGCGGTGATTTTTTCCAGATCACCCATCGCATTTGCCGGTTCACCCAATGCAAGCCAGGCGGTTGCGCGGTTGCGCAGGACCTGGGTGTCGTCGAAACCGTTTTCGATGGCGTCATCGAAATCCTTTATGGCGGTACGCAGGTTTCCGTTTGCCAGCCTGATGGCACCACGCAATGCCAAGGCGCGTAGGTTGTCTTTGCTGCTTGCAAGCGCTTCGTTGACGTCGTCAAGAGCCGCCTCTCGATCACCAATTGAATAGTACGAATTGGCACGGAAAAAGAGTGCATTCGAGTGATTGGTTGTTGATGGATCATTCAGAACTGCGGAGCAATACCGGATCGCTGTTTCATGAAGTCCGCGTTCTGAAAAGCCTTGGCACCCAGCCATGCAGGCATGCGCCGGGAGCCATACGGATGACAGAAAAGCTGCAACGATGGCGGCAGCCAAGACCGCGACGCGACCAATGGGAGTGAGCCCACTGGGCTTTTGGCAAGTCATGTGGGTTTTCCATCCATCATGCGCGGGTTCGCAGGAGTTGGTATGCTCTGATTCAATGCCACCTGCCCAGCCTGTTCAGGCGAACCTAATCCCCCGGTCGCAGCTGTTCAAACGCGAATGTGACAGATGCGCGACATTTACGCAGGATTTACCCGACATGCCCCGATTAGAACGCCTTTTCGATTATGCTGCCGCTGTTTTGCGTACGGATCAAGCCTCTTGGGCGGGCCGTGTCGTGGTTCGGGCATCCGGTTCGTGAACCGGGCGCGATTTATGGCTGCTGCAACGGACCTGAACCGGAATTCGATCTGACCGGCACCCGTCGGGTCAGACCCGTCGAGCCGCTTTCCCCCGGGTTTGATCGCCGACACCGTCATGCCGGTACCGGGGCGCACGGAGCCGTTGGATGGCCGCAAGGATGCGGGTGAACAGAGCGCCGCCGACAGCCGCCCCGGCCGGTTGGAACGTGATGGCTCGGGCGTGGCGGACGACCCGCGCTCCGATCCTGATGAGACGGGTCCGCAGGCCGGTCGGCGCCCTGCAGCAAGACACCGGGATTGCAGGCCGATGCATGAAGCTGAAGCCGTACCTCGTTCCGCGCCATGCCCTTGCAGGAAAGACGCGTCCGATTGACCGCCTTCCTTCCTTGACATGCTGTTCGGCGGTGCCGCGTTGGTTGTAGAACCGAATGATCCGGTCCGGCTCCATCGGCAGCTTGGTGACCACGAAGCCGATCTTTGGGAAGCCGATCTTCGGGAACAAGTCACCCGGATGCCGTTCGACCCTGGCGACGACCCGCCAGGTTTGTCCCATGACGGTTTGTCCCGTGACGCGGCCTGATACGCGAAGTCGCCGCAGATGCGCCGCACATGGGTCGGCGGGCGCCCCGTGGGGCGCTTGAGCACAGACGCAATCCTGCTTTCCGAAACAGCGGTCTTCCCAGGCCGGACGGCGCAGGAACAGCCTTCCGCCTCCGGCGTCTTGTAGATGTCCGGGACGGCAAAAGCGGCATCGGCCCGGAAGAACCGCATCAGCTCACGATCCGCATATCGCGCCAACACCGGCTTGAGCACATTTTCTCGGCCGTCGGCGCTGTGAACATTGCCGGGGCGCAATGAACGACGTTCGAGGCGGCCAAACCGGTTAATGACGAACAAGGGGTGACGGCACATGCAGCCGAAATGCCCGTTCCAGGCGGTGCCTTCCTGAGCGCCATGGGGCGGGCCGACCGAACCGTCCATGTCCTGTGTGATCCATTCGGGCGCCATCGCGGCGTGAGCCCGATCAATCCCCCGATCAATCCATTGACCGAATACGTCCGCCGGCGCACGCGGCCTGCCCGGCTACGGCGCTCCCGCCGATAATCCATCGCATCGCGGGATCGCGTCCCGGGCGTTCTTGCCGGTGCGCGGATCGACAAGCTCATGGCCGGCCATGTCCTTCAAGCCGAGCGTGTCATCAAGCTCGCGGCAGGCCGGCAATCCGGCGTCGGTGGTGATTCCGGAACCGTGGAACTCAAGCTTCAGGCGGCGGTCTAAATCGAGCCGAAGAGGCCCGGTAATCCCCGCATTTTTGCGGGATCCTGGTCGTAGAATTTACGCGGCCATTCTCAGTTTCCGGGCAGGGGTCATCCCGCGGTTGCCCATGTTGGGGCGTTCGTTGTTGTAGGACCAGAGCCGCTCGGTGGCAATCTGTCGCACCTCCTCAATGCTTTCGAAGATGTCGTATCCAGCCACTCGTGCCTGACCGTTCGGTTGTATCGCTCGACGCAAGCGTTCTGCCGCGGCTTTCCCGGCTGGATACAGGCCGGCGCGATGCCCCTCGGCCCGTTCGATCAACCTGCCACTGACGTATTCCGGGCCATTGTCGACCCTGATCGCCTTTGGCGCGCCCCGCCATTCGATGATCCGGTTCAAGGCCCGCACGACACGTTCGGCCGGCAGCGAAAAGTCCACCTCGATGCCCGGCCCCTCACGATTGAAGTCGTCCGGCACGGCCAGTTCCCCGGGTTTCTCACGCTTCAGGCGCCTGCGGGGCTTGATGCGCAGGTCTGGTTCCAGATCGCGATAGATCCGGTAAACGCGTTTGGGGTTCCAGACATGGCCCTGAACGTTGCCCAGATACAGGAAACACAGCCAGAAGCCCCAGGTTTTCCTGGCATTGGTCAGTTCGACAAACAGATCCGCGATCTGTTCGTTCCCTTCGTCCAGCTTCGGGCTGTATCCGTAGCACGTCTGGCCGATGGAGAACCCGCGGCAGGCCGGCGCAATACCGACGCCCTTCATCGCCACCGCTTTCACGGCCAACTCTCGGCGCTGAGCTGGCCGTATCATTTTTTCCGAGGGCCTCCTTGAGCAGGTCATTCTGCATGCCGACGTCGGCGTACATGCGCTTCAGCCGCCGGTTCTCCTCGTCGATGGCCGTCATCTCGCTGATCAGGCGCGTGTCCATGCCGGCATACCTGGCGCGCCACTTGTAGACCGTGGCGCTGCTCATGCCCTGTTCGCGGCACAACCCGGATATGGGCACGCCGTTCTCCATCTGCCGCAGAATGCCATGATCCGGGCCGCGTTGAAACGTGTTTTGTTTATCGGAACCTCCTCAGTCATTCTGCCGAGAAAATTCTACGACCAAGCCACCTTACTTTCGGGGGGAATTACCGCCCGTCAACCGGTTCACCCGCCGGGTTCGCCATATGCCGCACCCCAAAATGCGCTCAAGACATTTCTTCTTATGACGGAACCAACGATCAATCACATCAATTAATGGAGCCATATGGGAAATGCGGAGTAAAGCAAACAGAGTGGAGCGTATCATGGTAAAATCTGCGACTTACGGATTTGCAATGGCCCTTCTCGCCGCAGCCAGCGCGGCCAACGCCGAAAGCGTGACCAGCACGGTCAGGAGTTTCGATGCCAGCCAGCAGGTGTTGGTGATTGATGATGGCCGCAGCTTTGCGGTGCAGCCCGGGCCGGGGGTGGCGCTTTTCGTGCCAGCCCCGGTTTATCGGCCCGGCTTTTGCCATTTGGGATGCGCTGAGTTCAGAGGAATTCGACTTCGCCGCCCTCAAGCCGCATGAACTTTCGCTGTGTGACTTTGAGCGAGGCCAGATTCTTGCGCTCAAGCCCCTGATAGGCCGTCCTCAGCGACCGGCTGATGCCGCCATGGGCGATCACCACGCTGGGGCCGGTGACGTCCTTGGCCCAGTCGATCAGGCGGTCTGCAAGTTCGCCATAGGTGTCGCCGCCATGGGGCGCGCGGTCCCAGCAATCTGCGATCCAGATATCGTGATTTTCCCGCTCGCGCTCGATCACGTCCTGCCAGGTCAGCCCTTCCCAGCGCCCGAAAGATCCCTCGCGTAGACGCTGGTCGAAATGCGGCTCGACCTCGATGCCGAGCTCCTCGCGCACGATCTCGAAGGTCTGGCACGCCCGGACCATCGGGCTTACCCAAAATGTGAATGCCGTCCAGTCCTCGTCCAGCTCCTTCATCACGCCGGCATGGCGTCTGGCCTGCGTGCGGCCGGTTTCATTGAGCTCGATATCGGTTTCGCCCTGCAGATGGTGTTCGAGGTTCCAACTCGTCTCGCCATGGCGCAGGAAATAGAGCCTGTGCGCGAACGTGATTGTAGGCTCGTGGACCCTCACAGCCTGTTCAATCGCCATGTCAGTCCTTGATTGCCACCGCGATGTCCGGCGCGTCTTCCCGCTTCATGCCGACCACATGATAGCCGGCATCGACATGCATGATCTCACCGGTCACTGCACGCCCCAGGTCTGACAGAAGATAGAGCGCCGAACCGCCGATATCTTCTGCGGTCACCGTGCGTTGCAGTGGTGCATTCAGTTCATTCCACTTCAGAATGTAGCGAAAATCGCCGATGCCGGATGCTGCAAGGGTCTTGATCGGGCCGGCTGAAATCGCGTTGACGCGAATGCCGTTCTGGCCGAGATCGGCGGCCAGATAGCGCACCGATGCTTCAAGGCCCGCCTTGGCGACGCCCATGACATTGTAGTGTGGCATCACTTTTTCCGCGCCGTAATAGGTTAGCGTCAGCAATGAGCCGCCATTGGGCATCATTTTCTCGGCACGCTGGGCAACAGCAGTGAACGAGTAGCAGGAGATCAGCATACTGTTGGTAAAATTGTCGGCCGTGGTGTCGACATAACGGCCGGTCAGCTCGTCCTTGTCGGAAAATGCGATCGCGTGCACCAGAAAGTCGATCGACTCCCAGCGCTCACCCAATGCCGCGAAGGCTGCGTCGATCGACTCCATGTTCGACACATCGCACTCCACCACCACGTTCGACCCGAGTTCTGCAGCAAGCGGCACCACGCGCTTCTTGATCGCATCGCCCTGATAGGAAAATGCGATCTCAGCGCCATGGGCATGGGCGGCCTTGGCAATCCCCCAGGCGATCGACCGATTGTTGGCAATCCCCATAACCAAGCCGCGCTTGCCTGCCAGCAATGGACCAGGCTCGTTCATCGAACCATCCGTTTCATAGTTCCCCCGAACTGAACTGCAATCCTACACGATTGGCAGATGCGGTCCAGCGCAGCTCCCAAAAATGCAACGCCACATCTCCTGCCGCGGAAATTCTGATCACGTTTCCTCGCGCGGCGGCTGGTTGCGGCTCACCGCCGCGCTCAGTTGCCCAACATCGCGGCGCAGCGCCTTGATTTCCTCAAGCAGATGCTCGGCCTCCGCCTTCTGTGCCGCGCGCGCTTCTTCCATGTCCTGCTCGTGCTCGGACTGCATGGCATCGACAATAATGCCGATGAACAGATTGAGTACGGTAAAGCTGGTGGCGAGAATGAACGGCACGAAGAACAGCCAGGCGAACGGGTGGATATCCATCACCGGCCTGACAATGCCCTGCGACCAGCTCTCCAGCGTCATGATCTGGAACAGCGAAAACGCCGAATTGCCGACGGTGCCGAACCATTGGGGAAAATCGGCACCGTAAAGCTTGGTCGCCATCACCGCGAACACGTAGAACAGCAGCGTCAGCAGCGCCACGATCGAGCCCATGCCCGGCAGCGCGTTGAGCAGGCCTGCAACCACGCGGCGCATCGAGGACACCGTCGAAATCAGCCGCAACACCCTGAGCACTCTCAGCGCGCGCAGCACCGACAGATCACCGGTTGCCGGCACCAGCGCGATGGCCACCACGGTAAAATCGAACACCAGCCACGGATCGCGCCAGGCGCGGGCCCCGCGCACAAAAATGCGCGCCGCCACCTCGATCACGAACACGCCCAGAATGACGCGGTCAATCGCGGTCAACAGCCCGCCCGCCGCCGCCATCGCTCGTTCGCTGGTCTCCAGCCCGAGAATAACGGCATTGACCATGATCAGCACGGTGATCACGCGCTCAAAGCGTGGCGCCGACACCAGCCGGCCAACTGTCTCGCGCATCTGGGATAGCATTGGTTCAGTCGAACTCCGACCCGCGAACCGAATAGGGTTTGGTAATCGAGCGCTTGCGCAGGAATGTCTCAAGCTCAAGGTCAGAGGGCGGCAGCACGATCTTGAGCGTGACATAAAGATCACCCGCCGGTCCGGACTCCGGCGCAATCCCCTTGCCCTTGAGCCTCAAGACCCGCCCGCCGCTCGATGATGCCGGAATATTGAGTTCCACCGAACCGTCCATGGTCGGTACCCGCACCTTGGCGCCGAGCACCGCTTCATAAAGCGTGATCGGCAGCGTCAGGCGCAGATTGTTGCCATCGCGCTCAAATAGCTGATCGGGCTCCATCCGCACCGTGATCATCACATCGCTGGGCGCTCCGTTCATGCCCGCAGGCCCTTGGCCGCGCAGCCGGATCACCTGTCCGTCCTGAACCCCGCGCGGGATCGTCACCTCGATGGTGCGCCCGTCGCCCAGCGTCACCCGCCGCTTTGCGCCCTTGGCCATGTCGACGAGTGGCAGGTTCATCGTGTAGTGGATTTCCGGTTCGGGCTGGGCGAACGGACCCTGCCGCGAACCGCGCAGGCCGGAGAACAGATCGGCGAAAATATCATCCGAGGCAAACCCGCCAAACGGCCGGCCGCCACCGGTAGCTCCGTGGCCGGGATGCTGGCCGCGGCCATAGGCAAACATCTTGGGGTTTCCATCGGCGTCGATTTCGCCGCTGTCATAGGCCCTGCGTTTGTCGGCGTCCTTAAGGAAATCATAGGCCGCCGAAGCGTCTGAAAACTGCTGCGCTGCCTTCGCATCTCCGGCATTGGCATCCGGATGGAATTTCTTGGCGAGTCTGCGGTAGGCTTTCTTGATGTCAGCCTCGCTGGCATTGCGTTTCAGGCCGAGCACGTCGTATGGGTCTCGCATGACATTCCGGTGGCATGATCTGGCCCATCCAGCATTGTGTGGCTCAGGGCCTGCATGGGCGTTAAGTTAAACTATCTGGTCTTTCTTGGCCGCCAAAGCAATTGGTAACCGCCCGGCGGCGCATTTTCGAGGCGGCAGATATATGGGGTCTGTTTAAACAAAATGACCGATTCTGCCGATAATGGCGCGCAACAAGCGGTCAAGGCGCCCGAACCGATCAACGGCGAGGACCCTTATGAGCTGTTTGCCCAATGGCTTGCCGATGCCGAGGCAAGTGAGCCCGCCGATGCCAATGCCATGGCGCTGGCCACCGCCGACCAGCAAGGCCTGCCCAATGTGCGCATGGTGCTGCTCAAGGGCGCCGAGCCAAACGGCTTTGTGTTCTACACCAATCTTGAAAGCGTCAAGGGCGGTGAACTTGAGCAAAACCCCCGGGTCGCCGCCTGTTTTCACTGGAAATCGCTCGACCGCCAGGTGCGCCTGCGCGGGGTGGTCGAGCCGGTGAGCCAGGCCGAGGCGGATGAGTATTTCGCCGGCCGCGCGCGCACCAGCCGCATCGGCTCCTGGGCAAGCCAGCAATCGCGGCCGCTCGAAAGCCGCCATGCGCTGGAAAAGGCGGTGGCAGCAACAGTGGCGCGGTTTGGTCTTGGTACCGTGCCGCGCCCGCCCTATTGGTCGGGCTTTCGTATCATCCCGAACGAGATCGAATTCTGGCGTCAGGGCATGTTCCGCCTGCATGAGCGCATCCGTTTCGAGCGTGCCGGAGATGGCTGGACCAGCCAGCGGCTTTCCCCTTGAGTGGCAAGGCTCCGCCATCGGCGCTGAAATCAAGCGAGTGTCCAAGCTCGCGCCTGAGATGACAGCGTGCTAATTTCATAACCAGTTGCCTAAGATCTGGTGGAGCCAATGCCGGCGCCAAGCAATGAAGAGCGCAGAACGCTGATCCTGACCGGTGCCAGCCGCGGCATCGGCCATGCGACGGTCAAGAGATTTTCCAGCGCCGGCTGGCGGGTCATCACCTGTTCGCGCCATGCCTTCCCCGAGGACTGTCCCTGGGAGGCGGGGCCTGCGGACCATATTCAGGTCGATCTGTCCGATATCGGCACCACCGAGGCGGCGATCGCCGATATGCGCGAGCGCCTGGCATCTGAAGGCGGGCGCCTCAATGCGTTGGTCAACAATGCCGGCATTTCGCCCAAGAGCCCCGATGGCAGCCGCATCAGCTCGATCGATACCGCGATCACCGATTGGCAGGCGGTGTTCCAGGTCAATTTCTTCGCCCCGATCATGCTGGCGCGCGGATTGATTGATGAGCTTCAGTCTGCACAGGGCTCGGTGGTCAATGTCACCTCGATTGCCGGCGGCCGGGTTCACCCCTTTGCCGGCTCGGCCTATGCCACTTCCAAGGCCGCTCTGGCATCCCTGACCCGGGAAATGGCGGCTGATTTCGGCCCGCTCGGCATTCGCGTCAACGCCATCTCGCCCGGCGAGATCGAGACCTCGATCCTGTCACCGGGCACCGAGCGTCTGATTGAATCCATTCCGCTGCGCCGGCTCGGAACGCCTGAAGAGGTGGCCAAGGCGATCTATTTCCTGTGCACCGAGCAGTCGGCCTATGTCACCGGCACCGAAATCCACATCAATGGTGGCCAGCATGTCTGAGCCCGGACTGTGCGGGACCGGTCAGGCTTGATGGGGGGCAGTTGTTTTGCGCCTGCGCGCTGGCGATCGCCTGTCTGGCTGGCACGGTGCCACGGCTCAGGACGGACCCCGCCGTGGCGCCCAAGCAGCTGAGAGCCTAGCGTTTCAACGAGTTCAGCCACGAATTCGTTCTCACCACCACAACATCAAGGCCGGATGATCTGTTCATCGCCAAGATTTCCGCATTCGCTCAAGCCACCAGCCATGCCTGCACGCTGTTTCTTCCCAGCGCTGTTCCTACCGCTAAAATCCGCGCCGAGCTGACACGGCTGATGGCGCGCGCGATGATACATTCACGCCCGGTGAGCTGAGTGCGGCGGGTTGGAGCGGGCGCACGCCGCAGATGATCGTCAATGTCGTGCACCTCGCCCCGGCCAATGGCGAGGCCGGCAGGCGGCTGCAAACCGTTGCCTTCGTTCTGCCGCCACCATCAGGGCCAAGGGCAATGCGCAATGAGAACCTGCCCCGGATCAGCCACGTAGGTTCTCCTTGCGCACCCACTCCTCGGCCCGGTCAAGCGCGCGGGCGAGGCAATCACACATTTGCCCGATCTCGTCCTCGGTGATGATCAGTGGCGGGCACAGCGCCACCGCATCGCCCGGCAGATTACGCATGATCAGGCCTTCCTCCTGCGCTAGTTGCACAACCTTGGGTGCTATTTCGGTCTTGGCATCGAAGCTGCGCTTTGTCGTCTTGTCGGCAACCAGCTCGATACCGGCTATCAGCCCCATTGAGCGCGTGTGGCCAACCAGCGGATGGTCATCAAACGCCGCGATGCGGGCGGCAAAGCCGGGGGCCACTGCCGCGACATGGTCGACGATATTGTCGCGCTCATAGATCTCGATCACCTTCAGCGCCACCGCTGAGCTCACCGGATGGCCGGCATAGGTGTGGCCATGGCCAAAGGTTCCGATCTTGCGGCTTTCATCGACCATCGCCTGATAGACTGACTCGGGCACGGTGACCGCCGAAAGCGGCAGATAGGCCGAGGTCAGCGCCTTGGCCATCGACACCGTGTCGGGCTTGATGCCCATCGCTTCGGCGCCAAACAGCGTGCCAAGCCGGCCAAATCCGCAAATCACCTCGTCATCGATAAAGGCGATGTCGTGGCGCGACAGAACCGCCTGCACTTTTGCATAATAGTCCTTGGGCGGAACGATCACCCCGCCAGCCCCCATTACCGGCTCGGCGATAAAGGCTGCCACTGTTTCCGGACCCTCGCGCTCGATCAGGCTCTCCAGTGAGGCGGCCATGCGGGTGGCAAAGGCCTCCTCGCTCTCGCCGTCTTCGGCAAAGCGGTAGTAGTGCGGGTTGTCGGTGTGCACGATGCTGGCAATCGGCAGATCGAAATCGGTATGTACAGCGGGAAGTCCGGTCAGGCTCGCTGCCGCGACTGTGACGCCGTGATAGCCGCCATGGCGCGAGATGATCTTCTTCTTTTCCGGCCGCCCGATGGCATTGTTGTAATACCAGGCAAGTTTGACCTGGGCGTCATTGGCTTCCGAGCCGGAAGATGAAAACAGCACCTTGGAGGTCGGCGCCGGCGAGATCTCCTTGATCTTTTCCGCCAACGCCACCGCCGGTTCGTGCGACTTGCCGCCAAACACATGCGAAAACGACAGGGTTTCCATCTGAAGCCACGCCGCCTCGATCAGTTCGGGATTACCATAGCCAAGCGAAGTGCACCACAGCCCGGCAAGCCCCTCGATCAGCCGGTTGCCGTCATTGTCCCAGATATGAATGCCCTTGGCGCGCTCGATCACCAAGGGTCCTGTGTCGCGAATCTGCGCAAGATTTGTGTAGGGATGAACCACCGTCTCGACATCGCGGACGGCCATGTTGCTGAGGCGGGCCATGGAGCTTTCTCCTTGAGCGGTTTGGCCTACTCGAGCCTTGGGCCTGGGTATTGTAAACCGACATTCCCCAATTAGAACGCCGTTTCGATCATGCTGACGCTGTTTTGCGTACGGATCAATCCTCTTGGGCGGGCCGTGCCGTGGTTCGTGAACCGGGCGCGATTTATGGCTGCTGCAACGGGCTTGAATTGGAATTCGGTCTGACCGGTACCCGTCGGGTCAGACCCGTCGAGCCGCTTCCCCCCGGGTTTGATCGCCGACAACCGCCTCGGCCGGTTGGAACGTGACGGCCCGGGCGTGGCGGACGACCCGCGCTCCGATCCTGATGAGGCAGGTCCGCAGGCCGGTCGGCGACCGGTCGGCCATCTCCTCCGGCAGATCGGCGCCCTGCAGGAAGACACCGGGATTGCAGGCCAATGCATGAAGTTGAAGTCGCACCTCGTTCCATGCCATGCCCTTGCAGGAAAGACGCGTCCGATCGATCGCCTGCCTGCCTTTCTCGACATGCTGTTAGGCGGTGCCGCGCTGGTTGTAGAACCGAATGATCCGGTCCGGCTCTATCGGCAGCTTGGTGACCACGAAGCCTATCTTTGGGAAGCCGATCTTCGGGAACAAGTCACCCCGATGCCGCTCGACCTCGGCGACGCCCCGCCATGGTTTGTCCCATGACGGTTTGTCCCGTGACGCGGCCTGATACGCGAAGTCGCCGCAGATGCGCCGCATATGGGTCGGCGGGCGACCCGCGGGGCGCTTGAGCACAGGCGCAATCCTGCTTTCCGGAACAGCGGTCTTCCCAGGCCGGACGGCGCAGGAACAGCCTTCCGCCTCCGGCGTCTTGTAGAGCTCCGGGACGGCAAAAGCGGCATCGGCCCGGAAGAACCGCATCGGCTCACGATCCGCATATCGCGCCAACACCGGCTTGAGCACATTTTCCCGGCCATCGGCGCTGTGAACATTGCCGGGGCGCAATGAACGACGTTCGAGGCGGCCAAACCGGTTAATGACGAACAAGGGGACGGCACATGCAGCCAAAATGCCCGTTCCGGGCGGTGTCCTCCTGCGCGCCATGGGTCTGCGCGCCATGGGGCGGGCCGACCGAACCGCCCATGTCCGGTGTGATCCATTCGGGCGCCATCGCGGCGTGAGCCCGATCAATCCATTGACCGGATACGTCCGCCGGCGCACCGCGATTGTCGGCGGCCGCCGACACCTCGGTCTCGAACCGACCCATCCGGCCGGCAGACGCAGCCTCGGCATCAACGCCACGCCCTCCGACCACCTGCCGCATCACCGGATCGAGCGCCGGACGGTCCGCGTCATTCACATCATCATATCCGGCCGATCGTCCGAAGCCCGACTGGCGCAAAAGCCCGACCGCGGAATGCAGACGGTTGTGGACGGTTCGCGGATCTCCGAGAGGACCGCCGGCAATATCGTGCAATCCCGGGGTCTCGTCCAGCTCCCGGAACGGCAACGGGTCACCGTCGGAACCGATCTTCGAGCCATGGAATTCCAGCCGCACCCGCCAACCGCACCCGACTGTCGAAACCGAGCCTGATATCACCCGTTTCGCCTGCACCCTACAGCCCGCACAACATGCTGAAATATGACATGTTACCGGCTGTCGGAGGCGCAAACGTCACGTTACCTGGGGAATGTGGGGTAAGGGCTTCCGCACACGGAATTGATCGCCCATTCTTGACATCGCACAGGAGCTTGCCGGAGATGGGCAACAGGCAGAGCGCGGCCCAATGACCGGCCGCTTGGCTTGCGGCGGGAAAACAAGGTGGAAAGAAGGGCGCGCGAACGTTGGTCACCACTGGCACGCTGGTCTTTGCGTGTGGCGATTCTGGGCGCGCTGGTCACCCTTTATGGGGTGGTGTTGCGCCGATATTCGGTGATCGAAACACCGGCGGCATTTGCGCTGCTTTGCGGTGGTCTGTCGCTTGCCTTCCTGTCTCTGTGCCTTGGCATCTACGCCATGGTGGTGACCTGGATGCACGTGCTGCGCGGCTTTCGCTACGGATTTTTCGCGACAGTCCTTTCGCTGTTGGTTCTGGGGCCAACCGGCGTGACGCTGGTGCCGGGTCTTGCCATGCCGGCGATCCATGATCTGTCCACTGATCTCGGCGACCCGCCGCGATTCAGCGTTGCACTTCTGGGCCGCCCCGATTGGGCCAATGTGATAACACCGGGCAAACCGGACGGACCGGCCGCCCAAGCCCAGCGCACCTTCTATCCCGACATCGCGTCACTGGTGCTGGAGATGCAGCCCGAGGAGGGGTTTGAGTTCGCCATGCGCGCGGCGGTCGAGCTCGGCTGGCAGATCACCGCCAGCCTCAAGCCGCCTCTGCCCGATGCTGAAGGCCAGATCGAAGCCATCGCCCATACCGACATCGTCAGATTTGACGACGATGTGATCATTCGCGTGCGCCCGGACAATGGCCGCACAAGGTTCGATGTTCGCTCGGTTTCGCGTTTCGGACGCAGCGATCTTGGACGCAACGCCGAGCGCATTCGCCAGGTGCTGAACCTGATCGAGCAGTTCTCCGACGAATGAAGCGCGGCGGCCGATGAGCCTTGCCTTTATTTCCCCTATCGTTTAATTAAAAGACTTCCATAACGAGGGGATGATGCACGACCAATTGTCTTCGACCTTTCAGGCCATGTCCGATCCGTCGCGCCGCGCCATTCTGACGCAATTGACCCATGGCACCGCCACGGTGGGCGAGCTGTCCCCAACCGCTGGAGCTTACCGCGCCGGCGGTATCGCACCATCTCAAGGTTCTCGAGCGCGCGGGCTTGGTCATGGGTCAGCACCGCATGATCAGCCTTGAGCCAGGCCAGCTTCAGCAAGCTGCGGGCGGGCTGGAGAATCTGAAGCGCTTCTGGGAGGAGAGTTTTGGCCGGCTTGATGCCGAATTCGCCGCGCAGGCCGATCAGAGCAAAGGGGCAAGTGATGAGTGACATTGAGCAGCATGATGAGGCAGCACCTGGTGCCCGTGAACTTGAATATGAGCACGTGTTCGCAACCCCGCCCGAGCGCGTGTTCTATGCTTGGACCGACCCGCAGGTGCTGGCCCGCTGGTGGGGGGCCGAAGGAGCACACCATTCCCGAAGTCTCGATCGATCTGCGCGAGGGCGGCCAGTGGATGACCCTGATGCGCCCGCCCGATGGCAGCGAGCACCGGGTGAGCGGCCTTTATCGCGAAATCGTGCCGCCGCACCGGCTGGTGTTCACTTGGGCTTGGGACAATGACGACGAGCGCGGCCATGAAAGCATGGTAACGGTGGAATTCGAGCAAGCCCCCGGCGGCACCTTGACGCGCTTTCACCAAGCGACCTTCAAGACCGAAGATATGACACACCTGCACAATGAGGGCTGGACCAGCTGCTTGGGCGGCTTTGAGGAATTTGTCGCCGCCGGCAATCTGGGGTGAATTTCTAGTTGCGCGCCAGCCAGAACTTTGTATCGACGCCCGCCGGGGCGGACATTTCCGCCTTGCCCTTGCCTGCCAGATGAATGAGGTGCGCCTGCGTCGTCAGTGCTGCCGAGCGGTGCAGCCACGGCTCCAGCCCCTCATAAATCCTGAGCGCGATGTCGCTGGCGCTCACAGGCACTTTTCCAAGTGCCGCGTGGATCGACGCCTCGCGCGCTTCGCGGTGTCGGCTCAGCGCCCGCACATAGTCCGAAGGTGTTTCGATTTTGCCGCCATGGCCCGGCAGATAGACCGCATCGTCGCGTGCGCGCAAAAGCGCCAGCGAAGCTAAATAGGCCGCCATGTCGCCGTCCGGCGGCGCCACCATGGTGGTCGACCAGCCCATGACATGATCGCCGGAAAACAAGACCCCGGTTCCGGCAAGACAAAAGCACAGATGGTTGGCCGCATGACCCGGCGTGTGTAGCGCTTCAAGCCGCCAGCCGGGCCCTTCAAGTGCATGGCCATGTGCAAGCGTGAAATCGGGTGCAAAATCCTGATCGCCGCCGGCCTCGATGCCCTGGCCCTGATGATCTGCCGGCCTGACATCGCCTGCAAAGCCCACCACCGGGGCGCCGGTATGGGCGCTCAATGGCCGCGTCAGTGGCGAGTGGTCGCGATGGGTGTGGGTCACCACGATATGCGTGACCGTCTCATCCTGTAGCGCTTCGATGAGTGTTGCCAGATGTGCGTCGTCTTCAGGTCCCGGATCGATCACCGCCACACGACCCTCACCGATAATGTAGCTGTTGGTGCCGGTGAAGGTGTGCGGGCCCGGATTGTCGGCGGTGAAGCGGCGCACATTCGGGGCCACCTGCTCGACCACGCCCGGCGTCAGCCGGTGATGCAAGTTGAAGGGAAGGTCCTGGCTCATCGCTCACCCCGGCCAAGTCCGCCCGACGGGCGGTATGAGCAGGCTTGATGATTGCCGGATCTGACTCTTTGAATGATCGCGGCCAAAGCCTTGGATCGATGGTCGGAGTGGCAGGGTTTGAACCTGCGACCCCCTCGTCCCGAAAAATGGCGTATCATAAGAAAATCGCAAAAAACTATCAAAATCTAGTCCAAATGATCTCGCTTTTGATTTTCAGTTAGAGCTGACGCGGGCGGGTGATAAATTCCACTGGGAAGCGACCCGTGTTCCGACCTCTTCCCCGGCTTTGGAGTCGGGGGATTATGGAGTGATCGACATGGATTTACAGAGTGTAATCCGGCGCCGGCATTTCCGCGATTGAAAGCCGATCCCGGAGATGGTGCGGCGCACCGGACTGTCGCGCAACACGATCCGCAAGTCCCTGCGGTCCGGCACTGTAGAACCGAAGTTCAAGGTTCCCGATCGGGCGAGCAAGCCGGCCCCGTATGCGGACAAGTCGACCACCCGGCTTCGGATCGAGGCGGGCAGGTCGCGCAAGCGGCGGTGTACAGTCAGGCAGATGCATGCCGACCTTGTCGCCCTGGGCTTTGACGTGTCCCATGGCCGGGTTGCGGCCTTTGCGCGCAAGTGGAAGGCCGAGCGGCAAACGAGCAGCAGACCGGTGGGCGCGGCACCTTCGTGCCGCCGGTCTTTGCGCCTGGCGAGGCGTTCCGGTTCGACCGGAGCGAGGATCGGGCGATCCCGGGCGGCGAACGGGTCAAGCTGCAGGTGGCCCATACCAGGCTATCGCATAGCCGGGCATTCATCGTACGTGCTTATCTGCTCCGGCCCCATGAGATGCTGTTCGATGCCCCGACCCGGGCGTTCCGGGCGCCGGGCGGCGTGCCCCGGCGCCGGGGTGTTCGACAATATGAAGACTGCTGTCGACCGGATCGGCTCCGGCATGGTGGAGCACACCAGGCGGGTATCGCCGACCTGCCTCGTGGACTTCGAACGCAACCGCTACAGCGTACCGGCATCTGTTAACGCCGGACCAAAACTCCACCAGTTGGCCGGAGCAAACGTCCACCACCAGGCGGAACAGGCTTTGGAGCCTTGGCTGACTTGCGGGAGTTCGATCTTGGCGTCTTGTGGTGCCGCAGCGGCCTTGTTTGAGGCGGAAGCTCTCGCCATTCATCTCCGGAATGTGGGCATGACGGGTGAGCCGGTCGAGCGGCGCGCCGGTCGGCGACAGGGGCACATATCCCGGTTCATCGATGATCGGCAGCCGGTATTCGGTGAGCTGCTTCAAGCAGACGCAGAAGCCGCTTCTCGTCGCGGGCTTCCGGCAGTTCACGGACCAGGGCTGATGCGGTGATGAAGCCGACGGTGAGGCCCTTCCGGCAGGCCGCCGATGCCGGCCCGAGCGCGATGTGGGTCTTGCCGGTTCCCGAGTTGCCGACAGCGATGATGTTCTCATTGCGGGTGATGTCGTCGCACCGTGCCGGTTCCGGAACCATCATCTCGTTCAACGACGGGATGGCTTTGAAGTCGAAGCCGCCGAGGTTTTCGGTTGTCGGGAAGCGGGCCACCTCGATCCGCCGTTCGACCATGCGCCGTTCCCGGTCGATCGGCTCCAGCTCTGCAAGGCGCAGGGGATAACGGGTATGATCGATCCCCTCGGCAGCGCATTGCCTGGCGACCTTGTCGTCGTCGCGCAGGAACATCGGCAGCTTCAGGATCTTCAGACGATGGGCAAGCAGAAGCAGGAGCTGCGGCGTGTCACTCATGAGCGTCCACCGGCCGGCGCGGCAATGCGGCAAAGGTATCGGGTCGTTCCCGGCCGGTCAGTGGGGCAGCCTGGTCCGGAGCATTGATCTTATGCTCGATGAGCGCCGGGGAGTGCAGCGGGTCGAAGGCGAAGTCTTCCCTCTCGCAAGACCGGCGATGGCGGGCGATGACCTCGGCACCGCCGGAGATCGCCACCTCATGGACATAGCCGCGGACCGGAACCTCGCGGTGCCCGCAGGCTGTCGGAACCGGGTAGTCATTGCCGCGGTAGCGAACCGGCGACGGAGAACTCACCCGGGCGGTGCGCTTGTCGCAGGCATCGCAGGACCAGCCGGCAGATCCCGGAAACGGGCAGGATCCTGCTCCGGCCGCTTGCCGATCGTTTCCAGGTAACCACGCAGTCTGTCCTGCATCCGGTGCCGGCACTGTGCTTCGAGCCGGGCATTGAACGCCTCAAAGCTCTCAAACCGAGGCAGCCGCACCATGTAGTTGCGACGGGCATCGCCAACCGATCTCTCGACCCTGCCCTTGTTATTGCCTTTGCCCGGACGGCCAAAACGATCCTCGAACAGATAATGGGAGATCGGTTCGCTGAAGACCCGGGTCCGCTGCCGGCGGCCCTCTCCCATAATGTGGGCAACGGCAATCCCGGTGCTGTCATGGAGGATCGATAGCGGCACGCCACTGAAGAAGGCAAAAGCCGACACATTGCCATCGCGGAACGCTTCCGTCGTCGAGGCCGGACAGGCCTTGACGAAGCAGGCGTCGCTCTGCGGCACATCCATCGCCAAGAAGTGGATCCTGCGTTCGACACCGGCGATCACCGCAAGCGCCTCACCGAAGTCCACCCGGGCATGACCCGGCTCATGGCACAGCGGCACATACATATCGCGCCGACGCTGACGCGCCGCAAAGACATAATCCTTCACAATCGTGATGCCACCGGTAAAACCGTGCTCATCGCGCAGGCGTTTGAATATCCGCTTCGAGGTGTGACGCTGCTTGTTCGGGCGCTGGCCGTCTTCCTCGAGAATCCGGTCGATGATGCCGACAAACGGATCGAGCTTCGGGCACGCCGGCGGCTTCTTGCGCCGATCGCCGGGAGGCACCGAATACCGCAGCATCCTGTCGACCGTGCGCCGATCGATCCCGAACAATCCCGCTGCTTCGCGCCGGCTCATCCCTTCAACAAAACCGCACGCCGCACCTGAACGCAAAGCGCCGCACCCTTCATCCCCCGCCCTCTGCCAAAGGCATGAAGGCTGTCAATGGTGGAATATCACTCCGGCCGATCAGGCCGCTTCACCGGGGGAGCATCGCTCCAGCGTTCTCAGGCGGCTATAGCGGCGCTCAATACGCGGATGGCAATCGCAAAAACAGCGCCGCGCCGGGCGTGGGCCCGGTCGCCTTTTTCCAACAGGAATTCGCGGGCAAGCTCGACAACACGCCGGGGCTGCGCAATCGCGCCGATACTCATTGTGTGCTCGGATTCATAGGCATGACTGCAGACCTAGCAGATCAGCGTTGCCAAAGCCTTTCCACACACAGATAAGACATCACAGGGCGTGTGTGGCTTGCTGCTACCCGGCAAAGCCGCCATCAGCGAGGAATTGGTCCTCTTCCGGCGTTGATGTGCGGCCGAGTGTGGCGTTGCGATGGGGAAAGCGGCCAAACCGGGCGATAATATCGCGGTGATCCACCGCCCATTTGAGATCAGCTTCAATGCCCGCCGCCTCAAACAGAGCAACGCATTGTTCCTGTGTTTCAAGGTCTTCTGCGTGTTCGTATGGCAAATAGAGCCATTTTCGTTTCTCCACCGGCAGATTCTTGTCGACACTGCGTTCAATGGCGGCACGAGAGATGGCGAGCGCTCGATTGTCCGCACTGAATGCCTGTGAGCTGCCGCGATGAATGTTGCGGCGGAACTGGTCGAGCACCAGGATCAATGCGAGCGTTCCCTCAGACGTCTTGCACCAGTCATCGAATGCGCCGTTTGCTGCCTGTTCGGCGGTGTGGCCGAAACGGCGCGTGATCTCGTCGTCGAATTCCGGAGCCTTGCCGAACCATTGCTCAGGTCCGGCGTCAAACCAGAATTCGACAATTTCAGATGGCGTTGGTTCCTGGCCCTGATTGGCGGTCATAATCTGATTTCGCCCATGCAAATCCGGTCATATGCGTGTGAGTCCAGTCTGTGAAATTTGCCCGTCAGCGCATCTGCAAAATAGAGTCTGTCAGTCGTTTTAGCCGGATTGAAACCGTCTTCGGAGGAGCCTTGTTTGCGTTGTTTGAAGGTGCTGGTTTTTTCTATCTCGCTGCCAATCCGCAAGAAAACCGGCCGCGCATAGTCTGGCAGGTTGTCAGAGAGATGGTTTGAGAGCTCTGCCAGATCAGGCGTGGTTGTGAGCGGCACGATCATCGCCATGCCCGCGCGACCGTCATGTCCGGGGACGATGACGCCGTAGACGTTGACTTCGGCGATGCCGTCAACTGCGGCAATGATGGAAGCGACTTCGGTGGTGGACACGTTTTCGCCTTTCCAGCGGAATGTATCTCCAATCCGGTCGACAAAATAGAAATATCCGTAACGATCCTTTCGCATCAAATCGCCGGTGCGGAACCACATGTCGCCATCGTGGAACACATTGCGCAGGATTTTACGTTCCGTCGCTTTTGCATCAACATAGCCGTCGAAGCGATTGGTGGGACGCTTGGGATTGCGCTCGATTGAGCCAAGTGCCTCTCCGATTTCACCGGGTTTGCAGGCAACGCAATGGCCATGTGCATCGCGCTCGGGCTCCTCGCCTTCCCCGTCATGGCGGACGAGGGTGATCTTAAAAATGAAACGCAGCCAGGCGGGCAGACGACCGATCGCACCTTCGCGTCCGTCGAAATTGACCAGCACAACATTTCCTTCAGTGGCGCCGTAAAATTCAATGATGCGCGGCAGGCGAAACCGCTCCTTGAATGTGCTCCAGATATCCGGGCGCAGGCCATTGCCACAGGCGATGCGGATCTTGTGTCGGCTTTCCTCTTCGCAGGCCGGAGCATTGACGAGGTAGCGGCACAGCTCTCCAATATATTGAAACAGGGTCACCTGTTGATCGACGCAATCACGCCAGAAGCTGCTTGCAGAGAACTGACGCCTGATGATTGCAGCGCCCCCAACGGTCAATGTTGTGCCAATGCCAATGAGTCCGCCGGAAGAGTGATAGAGCGGCAATGTTATGTAAATGCGATCATCGGCGGTTGCCTGGGTTGCGGCCGAGAAGCCGTTCATCATAGTGAGCACCCGGTAGTGAGTGATCGTTGCGGCCTTGGGCAACCCTGTTGTACCGCTGGTATAGATGTAAACAGCCGGATCATCGGTTGTGAGCACCGGTTTTTCTTCCGTTCCCAAAGCTGCATTCGATGCCGCCTGGACCGCTTGGTCCAGGTTCTGGGCGCCATCGATCTGCCAGCCGGTTGACCAGATCTCAGGCACGTGATCAAGAAGGGCGTGCGCGGAGGCAAATGTTGTCTCAAGTTCGGCATCGAGGATCAGGAGGCGAGGTCTTGCAATGTTGATTGAATGGGCAAGCGAAGGCCCGCGCTGATTGAAATTGAGCAACGCGGCGACACCACCTGCACGGGTAATACCGAGCCATGCGGCGACGAATTCGGGCCGATTTGGCATCAACAGCGCAATTACGTCGCCTTTGGCGATGCCGTTGGCCATGGCCCAGCGCGCATATCGATTGGCGAGGTTGTCGAGTTCGCTATAGGTGAGCGTTGTCTCTTCGCCAATAAGCGCGGTGCGGTCGGTGAAGCGCGCTGCAACTTCAGCGATTTGATCGCCTATGGTGCGGCGCGGTTGGTCAGTTATTTTCTTCAGACGCAAAAGGAGACGAGTGACGGAAACGAAGTATGTCCACTCGCACCTCAGACGTTCTAATAGGCCCAATGGTCTGTGGCTGATCGCATTTTCCATCACCTGATCCGCTTCAGCCGGCAAACAAGCCAAATTCGGTGAACGGAATGAAGGCAACTTTGTCGCCGCGATCAATTTTCCGGATCGATTCGGCAAGCTCAATCAATCCATCTGCTGAACGCAGTGAGGATATAAGGCCAGAGCCGTCGCGTGGATATTTTGCCACGGCAAATTGGCCATCATTGTTGGTGAGCTGTCCGCGCAGAAATTCGCGCCGGTCGGGCTTTTTCGATGGGATCTCGAATGCCGCACGCAGCTGAAAGCGTCGAGGTTGATGGTAGGTGCCGCCGCCCAACCCGACGATCAATGGCATTGCGTAGAGGAGGAAACAGACCATCACCGCAACCGGATTTCCAGGTAGCATAAGAACACGGGTGCCAGCATACGACCCCAGACCTAGCGGCCGACCCGGCTTGATTGCAATCTGCCAAGCGTCGAGCGCGCCTGATTCTGCGAGCACATGTACCAGGTGATCTTCCTCGCCACGACTCGCACCGCCCGAAGTGATGATGAGGTGGCATTTGCGCGCCGCATCTGCCAGACGGTCTTCCACGGCGGCGCGCTGGTCGACAACAATGCCAAGATCGATCACCTCGACCGGGAGTGTGGCGGCGAGTGCACGCAGAAGATAGCTATTGGCATCGTAAACGTCAGCCTCGCCGAGCGTGGTGCCTGGACGGCGCACTTCGTCGCCGCTGGACAGGATACCGATGGTGAGAGTTTCAAAAACCGGAATTTCGGATTTTCCGGTTGATGCCAGAGCCGCAATATCCTGTGGCCGTAACCTGTCGCCGGGGCGAATCAGAATGTCGTTTTCGCCCACATCTTCACCGGCGCATCGTATATTTGTACCCGGTTTGATAGCGGAAGGAAGTGAGACCGTTCCATTCGGCAAGGTTTCGGCGTCTTCTTGCATCACCACGGTATTGGCGCCTTTCGGCAGGTGGGCGCCAGTGAAAATCCGCGCAGCCTCGCCAAGCTTAAGTTCATGCGCGGTTACATCTCCTGCAGCAATGCGGTTGACCAGGTTGTAGGCGGTTTTCTCGCCGGATTCCGCACCGCAGTGGATGATCGCATAGCCATCGACAGCTGCATTGTGGTGACCGGGTACCGACCGGCCGGCCCTGATTTCCGCAGCCGCATAGCGTCCGGTTGTGCTTTCCAGCGGTATGGAGATCGTCCCTACAATGGCATTCGTATTGCCCGTGATGAGGTCGATGACGGTAGCATGGGATAACCGGTCAGTATCGTGTGCGAAGCAGTCGTCGAGGGATTCAGCCGAGCGCGTGCGCATTGCCCGCCTCCAGGGAAAACTGGCCGATGATGAACGCTGCGATGCCGGATATGTCGTCAAGTGCGAAGATGGGCAGATGTGCGTCTTTAAGGGGAGCATCACTGGCGATGGCGATGATGCCTGGGATGTCGGCGGCAAGTGCCCGTGCCGCTCCCTCGCGCCTCACTTCGATCTTGGGAATGGGCTCCGACTTGAAGCCTTCGACGATGATCAGATCGACTGGTGCCAGGCGGGAGAGGATCTCATTCAATTGTGGTTCTGGCGCGCTGCGCAATTCATGCATGATGGCGAAGCGGCTTGAGGTTGCGAGCGCCACCTCATAGGCGCCGGCATCGCGGTGACGATGAGTATCGCGGCCGGGTTCGTCGATATCGACGCTGTGATGGGCGTGTTTTACCGACGAGACAGACAGGCCCCGTGCTGTTAGCCCAGCGATGAGACGTTCAGTGAGTGTAGTCTTGCCGGCATTCTTGTCGCCGGCAATACCGATGACCGGTTGGTTCGTCATGCTATCGATGCTCTCATCCGGCGTTGTGCCAGGTCGAGTTCTTCTTGCGTGTTGATGTTGAAAAAGGGATCGCCGTCGGGCGCGTCAAAATGGGAGACCGCAACGCCATGGCGGGACGTCCATTGGTCAACCTTGCGTACACCGCTTTCGAGTGCTGTACGCAGGTCTTGGGCGAGGGTGACCGGCCAGAGGCCGAATACGGGGTGGAGGCGGCCGCGTGAGGCAGCGCAGGCGATCGGCGAGGGTGTGTGCGTCAGTGCGGCGGTAAACTGAGATACCAGATCGTGGGGGAAGAACGGTGTGTCAGTGGCAATCGTCGCCACGTGAGTAGCGCCCGGAACGGATTTGACCACCCATTCGAGCCCAGCGAGCACGCCCGCGAGCGGGCCAGGATTCCCAGCCAATGGATCGGCGATTACGGGTAAGGCGAAATTGGCAAACCGATCGGGATCTCCATTGGCATTGAGCGCCAGTGTTGCCAGTTGAGGTTGGGCGCGTTTGATCACATGAGATAGCAACGGCTGACCGGCAAGCAGTTGCAGGCATTTGTCGCCACCACCTATGCGCCGGGCCTGACCACCAGCCAGAAGAATGCCAACGATGGTGCTGGAAGAGCTCACATGACCTCCGGTGTGGATGCCTTGCGGTGCAGCTTGGCTGGCTCTTGTTCGGCCTTGGATGCATCGATGTCGAAGATGACGCGTTCCTTGCCAGACAGGACCACGAAACGCTGGCCACGGGCGCGTCCAATCAAAGTCAGACCGGCGGAGCGCGCAAGTTCGACTCCCAAAGCAGTGAAGCCTGACCGTGAGATCAGTATTGGTATCCCCATATTGACGCATTTTATGACCATTTCGGAGGTTAGACGCCCGGTGGTGTAAAAGATCTTGTCGTATGGTTCGATGTGGTGGATTGCCATGTATCCGGCAATCTTGTCGACTGCATTGTGGCGTCCAACATCTTCCAGATAGACAAGTGGGCGATCCTGATGTGCCAGCGCGCAGCCATGTATGGCGCCTGCCTTGAGATAGAGGCTGGGGCAGGTGTTGATCTTTCGGGTCAATTCATAAAGCCAGCTGGTCTTGAGCTGCGCATCAGCATCGAGACAGGCTGAGTGGAAATTTTCCATGAGATCGCCAAAAGCGGTTCCCTGGGCACAACCTGAAGTCTGAACGCGCTTCTTCAGCTTTTCCTCGTAATTGGTTTCGCGTTCGGTCCTCACCACCACGACCTCGAGATCATCGTCGTGTTCGATCGCAGTGATCTTGTCATCAGGCTGAATCATGCCCTGATTGATCAGATAGCCCAGCGCCAGCAACTCCGGGTGATCGGAAATCGTCATCATGGTGACGATCTCCTGTGCATTCAAAAATAGTGTGAGCGTGCGTTCGTGAACGATCGCGGTTTCGACTTGAGCGCCGGTATGGTCGATGCCATTGACAAGTTTGGTCAGGCGTCGATCATCAGGATCGGGGCGAAGGGTGAATTCATCCATCCGTGCTCGGCGTGTCATAGAATGCGCTGTTTCATCGTTCTTGGGGCAGAGTAGCGCGCCTTACGCCTGGATGCGAGGGGCATGGGTTTAGTGCAGGTTGCCGCCCAGCGCTCGGTCCTAGCGGACTGCTTCCAACATCTGGAACCCTCGATTTCCGGCGGCGATGATTTGGTCGGGATCGGCACGCGGGTGAAGGGTTTTGCCTCGGTTTCGCTGTGCTGCTCGATGAAGCGGTTGATGGCGGCCTGGAGGTCGACGGGCCGAAGAAGACGCTCTGCAACCGCTTCGTCCGCCGGGCCGGGCGCGGTATACGGGAAGGTATCTTCAGCGCTCCGGCAGGCGCCGAGGATACGCCCGACCGGCTGTTCATCGACAGCTCCCGCATCAAGGCTCATCGCTGCGCCGGCGGTGGAAAAGGGGGCCTTGGCCCCCATGCCCCCATGTTATCGGCCGCACCAAAGGCGGACGCAACACCGGGATCCACGCCGTCCGCGACCACAAGGACCGCCCCATGTTTTTGTCAATTGCGTCCTGCTCCCGACGCCCGGAACGTGCATGATTGCAAGGTCGCACAGCGCCGCATCGAGGCCATGCCGCCATCCGCCGAACGTGTCGCCGGCAAAGGCCGTGACGGCCGGGAACTGCGCGAACGGCTTGAAGAGCGCGGGACCGGGCCCGTCATCCCGCCGCGAAAGAACCGCAAGAGCCGATATCACGACGATCGGGCCATCCACAGGGAGCGAAATATCATCGAACGCATGTTCCGCCGCATCAAGGACCGGCGGCGCATCGCAACTCGCTTCGAGCGCAACATTAAAAACGTCACGGCAGCTATCGCGCGCGCCGCAGCCCTCATCTCGTGGCTATAATGAGTCCGGACCCTAGTGGCATCACATCACCCGAACAATCGTTCATGTTATGTGTTGTTGTCAGAAATTTGTTCGGGCGCCAACCGGCACCTGACCTCACATACAGGCCATGGACCGTTGACAGAGCGCCAACTAGGATTGCGCCAGACTTTTAAAGCAGCGGAATTGAGACAGGCGTATTCATGACCGAAGCGGATTCAACTAGGGTTGAGGAATTTGACCTCACAGGTCTGATCTGTCCGTTGCCGGTACTCAAGATCCGCAAAAAGCTGATGTCGATGAAGCCCGGTGAAGTATTGCCGGTGATTGCAAGCGATCCGGCGACACAGATCGATATTCCACATTTTTGCGCTGAAGCTGGTCACGATTTGATCGATCGATCGGCAAATGAGGGCATTTTCCGCTATTCAATTCGACGCGGCTAGGCTGTTTTAGCCAGGCTCAAACGGCCCGGTACCCGGCGTTGCAAGCGGATGGGTCGGATCGAGTGCGCTTGCGGCATCATCCGAAGATGGGGCGGCAATTGCCGAAAACAGAGCGCTGGTTGCACCCTCGTCGCCATCACAAATGATAAATACAATACGCGTCGTGTGGTCAGTGTCGGGCCAAGCATCGAGGAACACCGGAGGATGAAATACATGCTGGACCCCGTGAATAACAAGCGGGCGTTCCGGTTCCTCGCTCGTGCTGACAATTCCTTTTATGCTCAGCAGCTTTTCACCTTGACTTGAGCGCAAAAGATCGAGAAACAGCTCCAGTGCAGCAAGGCAGACTGGTTCAGCCTGCCTGCTGGCGAAGGCTTTGATGCGATCATCATGTCGGTTGATAATATTTGGGATTTATATACGATAGTGCCGAGAAATAACTTGACCGCTTGACTTTATATTGATTCAATAGTGCCCAAGGTGGAGGTTTGAAATGGCGCAGAAAGCACCCGGAAAATCGCACCGCAAAGGCATAAGTCTGAAGAAACTGTTTCAGATGTTCCCCGACGACGCAATCTCTGAGAAGTGGTTTGCGGAACAGCGTTGGCCAGATGGTGTGCATTGCCCACATTGTGGTTCCGTAAACGTTCTCTCCGGTGCCAGGCACAAGACCATGCCCTATCGGTGCCGCGAAAAGGGATGTCGGAAAAGGTTCAGCGTCCGCACCGCAACGCCGATGGAATGCTCCAATCTCGGTTATCAGATTTGGGCAATCGCGATTTACCTCATGACCACCAGTCTAAAGGGTGTATCCTCAATGAAGCTGCACCGCGATCTTGAGATCACCCAGAAATCCGCATGGCATTTGGCACACCGCTTGCGCAAGGCGTTGGAAAATGATGGTGTTGATTTGCCTTTCAACGGCCCAGTGGAAGCTGATGAGACGTACATGGGCGGCAAGGAGAAGAACAAGCATCCGAAGAAGAAGCTGAAGGCCGGACGCGGATCGGTGGGCAAGACCGCTGTTGCGGGCGTCAGGGACCGGAACACGGGTCAGGTCGTGGCCAAAGTCGTCGACAAGACGGACGCGGAAACTTTGCAGGGGTTCGTGACCGATCACACCGTAGAAGATGCGCAGATCTTCACCGATGACGCCAGTGCGTACAAGGGGATCGACAGACCACATGAGGCGGTCAGACACTCAGTCGGGGAGTATGTACGAGATCAAGCCCACACGAACGGTCTCGAAAGCTTCTGGGCACCGCTCAAGCGCGGCTACAACGGCGTTTATCACAAGATGTCTCCGAAGCATCTGGATCGGTAAGTCAGCGAGTTCTCGGGACGGCACAACAGCCGACCAAAGGATACGATCAACCAGATGAAAGGTCTTGTCTCCAGCATGGAAGGTAAGCGGCATCGCCATGTTGATCTGATTGTACCTAACGGATTGCCCGGCGGAGCGCGGTCATGAGCCACAACGGCGCGGCAACCGACAGACCGTAGAGCACCTGGATCACCGGCACCTTGAACAATGAGGACCGGGTCCATCGGCGGGCGCCCGCCTTGCCTGCCATCGGAACGATCGAACGTCGCATCCAACTCCGGCCGGAAGAGCTCGAAGTCGATAACCCCTGCAAGCCGCTCCAGCGGATCTCCCGCCTTCGATAACGCCGCATACCGCTCATCCGGATCGAACAACCCGCGCTGTGCAGCCATCGTACCCTCCGTCGCTTGAGTTGATGGAAGAAATTATGACTTACACAGAAGAACAAATGATATCCCCACGGAATCACACCAACACGCTCAAAGCCAGGGGGGTTCAGGGCGTCCGATTGGTTGAAGTAACTTAAGTCCCGCTTCGCGAAGCGTCGCAATATTTCTGGGATTATCCAAGAATTGTTCCCATCGACTCTTAATCTATTTACCGTCTTGTGGAAGGAATGGGGCGGCCCCCGGCGGCAATTCTACAGGCGCACCAGTCGCCTCCCCCGCTGGCGCAACTTATCGGAGCAGGCCCTTCCGTCCCCGCTTCCGCTGGAGCTTGCGTCGCCGTTGGCGCTGGCGTTGGCGTTGAAGCCAGACTTCAGGACCCATTAATTTGCATTGAAGTTTGATTTCTGATTCAGGATGGCAAAGGCGTTTGCCATGTCGGATCCGTTTCTGCTCTCATGCGCTCAAATGTCGAAGATCGAGCCATTCTTCCCCAGGTCCCACGGAGTTGCCCGGGGGATGATCGTCGTGTTGTGTCAGGCATCGTCTGCGTGCTGAAGCACGGGCTGCAATGGAAGGACGCAGCTGCGGCCTGCGGCCCGCACAAGACGCTCTGCAATCGCTTTCGACGCTGGACCGAACTCCGCGTGTTCGACAAGATTTTCGGTCACTTGACCGCTTATGACGGGCCACCCGATACGCTGATGCCCGATACGCTGATGATTGATGCAACACACTTGAAGGCTCATCGCACCGCGTCGAGCCTTCTGAAAGGGGGGGGGCTTCCCCGCCACATCGGGCGCACAAAAGGCGGGCCGAACACCAGACTCCATGCCGTCTGCGATGGCGACGGACGACCGCCGGCCATGTGCCTGGCGGCTGGCCAGCTGTCGGATCATATCGGTGCGAAGCTCTTGTATCCGGGTCTCTGTGATAGCGTCAAAGCTATAATGATCGCAGATAAGGGATACGATTCAGACGATGATCGCGCGGCGCTGAAAGCCGGGGGGATCACCCCATGCATTCCGCCCCGAACAGGACGAAAGGCACCCGCTTCCTTCTGCAACATTCAATACAAACAGCGCCATAAGGTTGAGAACATGTTCGCGCCGCTCAAGGACTGATGCCACATTGCAACGCGATATGACCGGCGGGCAGACGTCTTCATGGCCGCAATCACAATGGCAGCCATCCTCATATGGTGGCTATAATGAGCCTTGAGTCTAGGGCTTGCGCCGGTATCGAAATGAGGGGTTGTGGACCTGACGCCATGAATTCCGGTAATCCTAGAAGATGATGCCCAAGTGGCGTACCGCTAACATCATCTGCAACCGGATACGGCACCTCCATCATATCTGAACGATAGTCAACCTCTGGGGCGCGAGGCCAGACCCGCACCGGCGGGTCCGCAAGATACTCCCCCAGCGCAGTACTCTCGATATCATCTGCAACCGGACTTGGCCGACTTCCTTCTGGTACGGGTTCAGCTCTCTCTTCAGACTCCGGAGACCCCCAAATAAGTTGCCCCAGTTGAAAAGCCCGCGCCATGAGATCTGGAGTGGCCTGGATGTGGCGTGCCTGACTTCGCCACAGTGTGGCGTTGGTGAGTGCCGTGGAGGAGTTTCCTAAGGAGATAGCATTGAACAGGTGCCGCGCGTTGACGCCATAATGAGCGCCGGCCGCGATCACGGCGGGACTGTACACAACATGTGTCATTTGCGGATAAAGGTCGCGCGTGAGCGATGAATAACCCTTGTCACGATTATCGTAAAGATCGCCGTGGTTTCCAACCGCCTCACCTTTGCCATACCAGAGATTGAGCCGGCGTGAGATGCGATCGTTGCCACTGCAACGCGGCCGCTCCAGCTCTTTTCGGGGAAGACAAATGTTGAAATCAGAGTGCGGCTATTTGGCTCCAGGACGGTATTGGTGTCATCGACAACGGCACGCCCATCTGCCACCGGGTGAGCGGCAATTGCGGTGCTCGTCTGGCGCGTTCGAGGAGGGTGTAAAACCGCGGGAGTTCGCGCAGATTGTCGAGATCAGGGTCGAACTCCATTGCGGGCACATTGGCAAACCCCAGATCGAGCGCCTGTTCAAGACTTTAGAGTGCTTCGCCTGTCTTGTTCTGCCTGGCGAGTGCCGCGGCCAGATTGTAGTGATGAACCGGCCAGTCGGGAAACGCGGCTATGAGTTGCCAGTGCAACTTCAGCCTGGGCGTAACGCTGCTGACGAAACAGCTGAAGAACATCAATTGTCAGGCGCTGCTGCAGCTCAACAAAGGGCACAAGCTCAAACACATTGCGTGGTTGTGCGGGCGGGTGCTCAATCTGATCGGCACTTGCTGTCCCGGCAGCAAGATGGGTTGCGATCAGGATGCACCTGCTTTTATGGTGCCTCTTTTCCTCAATGGAAAACGGTCAAAGAAACTGCGATATCTTGGTCGCGCCTCGTTTGGTCTGATTGGCACCGGATCGCGTGTGAATTTGCTGCGCCAGTGAAGGTGGCATGATTGAAGTTTCAAATGAGTACCGTGCAATTCATGCCTCATCATATCAGTATGACAGTACCGTGGATTGCTTAAACGGAATCGGGTGTTCCCGGGTGGACACAAAATCTTGAATAACAGGCTGAAAGCCGGCTAGAGTTTGCTCATCGCTCCAAGGACGTACGGATGAAGTTCCAAAAATTATCGATCCCAGATTGTATCCTGTTGGAGCCCAATATCCTTCGTGATGAGCGCGGATTCTTTTCGGAAACCTATAACAAGGCCGATCTTGCAAAATGCGGCATCGCGGCAGACTTCATTCAGGACAATCATTCACTGTCCATCGACCAAGGTACTGTCAGAGGGCTACATTTTCAAATCCAGCCCAAGGCACAGGATAAGCTGATTCGCGTAATTTCCGGCGCTATTGTGGATGTTGCAGTCGATATTCGTGTCGGCTCACCCAGATTCGGCCATCATGTCTCGGTCATATTGTCGGAAGAAAACTGGAAACAACTGTGGGTTCCAAAGGGTTTTGCCCACGGTTTTTGCACTCTAGAGCCCAAGACAGAAGTTTTCTATAAAGTCACAGAGGCTTATTCGCCGGAGCATGATCTTGGTCTTGCATGGGACGATCCCGCGCTGTCGATCGATTGGATGATCGCGGCGGAGGATGTGATATTATCGCAAAAAGACCGAAAAAATCCAAGACTTACTGACCTTCCAGCGTATTTTAACTTGCATTTCCCATATGACTCCATTGATTGATGTGATTGATCGTTGGTTCTGTGATGAGAACCAATGTCTTGAGCGCATTTTGGGGCGCGGCATATGGCGAACCCGGCGGGTGAACCGGTTGACGGGCCTCTTCGGCTCGATTTCGACCGCCGCCTGAAGCTCGGGTTCCACGGTTGCGGAATCACCACCGACGCCGGATGGCCGGCCTGCCGCGAGCTTAATGACGCATTCGGCTTGACGGACATGGCCGGCCATGAGCCTGTCGATCCCGCGATGCGATGGATTGTCGGCGGGCGCGCCGTAGCCGGGCAGGCCGCGTGCGCCGGCCGGATGGGGCAATTGGAGACGGAGTTCCCTACCGGTGACGATAACCTCCCCCCGCACCGGCCGATCTGTCGGGGCAACGGATTGACCGGGTGCACGCGCGGCATCCGCCCAGGGCCATCGTGCTCGACACGGATTCCATGGCAATCAGGCCGACCCATGGCGGTCAGGTAGGCACCGCTTGGAATGGGCCCTTCGCCTGCACCTGCTGCCATCGGCTGTTTGTGTTCAACCGGTCGGCGATCCGGAACGCAGCCGAGGGCGACCGGTATACGATCGGTCTCAAAGCCAACGCGATCCTTCGGCAAAGCATCGCCTGCCTTCCGACCCGACCCATCGGCCGCCCACCCGATCATATGATCCGCACCCATGTCGGCTTCAGCCATCGGGCAGGGTCATGGGACAGGAAGCGTCGGGTCGTCGCCAGAGTCGAACGGCATCCGGGCGAACGTGTCCTGCGCGTCGGCTTCATCGTCACCAGGCTGAGCCGCCCTGCCAGCGCGCGTGGTCGCCTTCTGCAACCGGCGCGGCGCGGCCGGGCAGCACATCGAGGAAGGCAGGAACGCGATTGTGCGGACGCCGGCTCTGCCGGAGGCAGTCAGGCGATGGTCGCCGACCGGCGTGAAGGAAACGCCGATCAGGATCGTCGCCGGGATCGTCACACACGGCCGGTACGTCACGTTCCAGTCCAGTTGGCCCGGTTGGCCGAGGGCGCGGTGCCAGGGGGCCTGTTCGCCGAGATCCTGCGGCTGATCGCCGAACTTCGGCCGCAGCCGGCGCCGGCGTCACCGTTCTCGATGTCCCTCGATCCCCACGACGATGGTCCGGGGTTGCAGATGTCCGCCCGTGGAGGCAATATCGGCTCGACGATGGCCGCCACCCCGTGAATGTCGGTTCAATCAAATGTTGATGTTCGCAATGTGATGTGCGGCGTGTTGCGACGTAACGACTGGGCCATGAACCCAGGAGCCGCAGGCAGGGGCCAGTTGCGGCTTAAACAACGGATCGATTAGGTGAGCCGCAATCCGCTTGATGAGTTGGAACGTCTCGAATCTCAGCCGCATCCGGCGTGGCTCTGGGATTTCGAGCGTTGCCGCATTGTCTGGGCCAACCGTGAAGGCCTTGCCTTTTGGGGTGAAAACACGCTGATCGATTTGATCGACCGCCGTTTTGATCTTGAACTGGCAGCCTTGCGCCAGATCGTCCACCTGGGTGCTGAACTTGGCGAGCAGGATGAACACCGCGAGCGTTTCGTGTTTCACCCACGCGGTGGCAAGCGAGCGCTGAGCGCGCTCGTCCGGAAGGTGGTGCTCGATGACGGGCGTGCCGGTATCTTGCTGGTCGCAGCCGGCGAGGAGGCGGGCAGTGAGGAAAATACCCGCGGTCGCCTCCTGGATGCCGTTGCCGATGCGCTGCCGATTCCGGTGGCAGTGCTCGATCGCCATGCAAGTCTGGTCTATGCCAATCAGGCATGCCGCGCGCTGACCGCGGGTTTGCCGTCCGGTACAGCCGGTGTCCTCGGCGGATGGTTTGCCGACGAGGCGCGCGGGCGGGCGCTGATCGACGAAGCGTTGGATGTTGCCAGTGTAAGCGAGGTCGAAACCATCAACACGCGGTATGGGCCGCGCGCGCACCGCATTACCGTGATTCGCATTGCCGCACCGATTCATGGCCGCCTGGCTTTGCTGTTTACATTCGACGACATCGAAGACCGCCGCCGTGTTGCCGAGCACCAGGACCGGACCCGCGCGAGCCTCCAGTCCTATCTTGCAGCCGCCGCCGACCTTGCCTGGACGCTCGACAAGAACCTGTGTGTCAACGGCATTTCGCACACCGCAAGCGACCTGCCGGGATTTGAGTGCGCTGAGCTGGTTGGCGAGACCTGGGGCGCTGTGTCGCAAAAACTGAACCTTGAGATCACCGGCGAGGTCGAGGCCGGGCTTGCCGCAATGCGCGGCGTCAGGGGTGCGGTTGTGGCGATTGGCGGCGACGGCAGCCAGGCGCTTTTCAGCGCACTTCCGGTCAATGGCGCCGATGGGCAAAGGACCGGTCTGAGCTGCACGCTGATGCGCATTGCCGGGTCGCAGGACGCAGCCGCGCCGCTCGGCGTTGAAACGGACGATGACGCGCAAGCCGCCCGGCCGGCAGGTAAGGGCGACGATGCCACCTTCTCGGCGATTGCACGGGCGATTGCGGCACATGCGGCGACTGAGCTTGGCGAGACTGCTGCAGCGCCTGGCCAAGATGGCGCCACGGATGATGCGGACCGGTGGGATGAAGATCGGGCGGCAGAAGAGCAAGCTGCACAAGACCGGGCGCTAGAAGAACAGACGGCGGAGGAACAGACGGCCGCTGCATTGCGTATTGTCGGCGGGGTTGATCATGCCGGAGATGCACCGGCAAACTCGGGCGCGTTGCTGTCGCTCGATGTCAGCGCGCTTGATGCGCTTGGCAAACCGGCGCTGGTCCACCGCGCCCTCACCGTGATTGGCGCAAACCGGCAATTTCTGACGTTGACAGGCGGTGCGGACCCGGAAAAGGACGCAGCAAGCACCAATCTTCTTAATCTGTTCCCGCAAGAACGCTCGCAGCTTTTCGCCCTGCAAAGCCGGTTCGACGACGGCGAATTGTCGGCATCGGACGAAAGTCAAACGATCGAGCTCCATGTGGCGGGAGGCGCACCCTCCGCCCCCCCCCTGACCACCCATGCCGAATTTGTGCTGTTCGACAACGAGCCGGCAATGCTGATGTGGTTTGAAGAACACGATAAAACGACGCGCCCTGAAAGCAATGCAGAGACCGCCCAGGAGGCACCATCTCCGCACCAGCCGGCACGCGCGATGGCGGTGGAGGGAATCGCGGCAGTTGCGGCACTTCCCGATGCTATCGATGAACTGGGGGCCGCGCGTGAGCGCGAAAGCGAGCTTCGCGCGATTCTCAATTCCGCAGCAGATGGCATCGTCACTCTCGATCACGATGGCAGCATCCGCACGATGAACCCCAGCGCAGAGGCTATTTTCGCACGCAACGCCATGGATGTTGCCGGCAGCAAGTTGTCCAGCCTGCTGAACGAGGAAAGTGCCAAGACGGTAGATGCCTATCTGCAAAGTGTCGGCGAGGGCGGGGTCAACGGTCTTTACCGCGAGGGACGCGAGGTGGTTGCCAACCGCACGGACGGCACAGCGGTGCCGCTGTTCCTCACCATCGGCCCGATGAATGTGGAGACCGACCCCGGATTCTGTGCCGTGATCCGCGATATCACGCAATGGAAGCGCTCGGAAAGAGAGCTCAGGCGGGCCAAGTCGGAAGCCGAGGAGGCGAGCAACCAGAAGTCAGATTTTCTCGCCCGCATGAGCCATGAGCTGCGCACGCCGCTCAATGCCATTATTGGGTTTTCCGAAGTGATGAGCGAAGAGAAATTTGGACCCATCGCCAACGACCGCTACAAGGAATATCTCACCGACATCAGGACCAGTGGCGGGCACCTGTTGAGCCTGATCAATGATCTGCTCGATTTGTCGAAGATCGAGGCCGGCAAGCTTGAACTCAATTTCGGCAGCGTCGATCTGAGCCCGTTGATTCAGCAAGGCGTGCAGTTGATGCAGCCGCAGGCAGCGCGCGAGCGCGTGATCATCCGCGTCAGCTCACCTGAAGACCTGCCGCCGGTGGCGGCTGATGAGCGGGCTTTGCGGCAGATCCTGCTCAACCTCTTGTCCAATGCGATCAAGTTCACACCGCCGGGCGGGCAGGTGATCTTGTCAACCATGTTGGATGCAGCCGGCCCGTTGCAGATCAGGATCCGCGATACCGGCCAAGGCATGTCAGCAGACGAATTGCGCCAGGCGCTGGAGCCGTTCCGCCAGGTCAATATCGCCGGGGCCAAAACCAATATTCCCGGAACCGGCCTGGGGCTGCCATTGACCAAGGCGCTGGTTGAGGCCAACCGGGCGGAATTGCGCATTGAAAGCGCGCTAGGCGCCGGCACGCTGGTGCAGATCATTTTTCCACCTGAACGCGTGCTTGCCGGTTAACGCTCCCGGGCGGGCGCAGGCCTCGCCCCTGATGTTGCTGTGCTCTCCCGCGAGACAGGGTCACCTGTGGGTCGCGAACTATAACAGTTCCAATCTCTGCATGTATTTGGACACCCTGCCGACCCCTGTCTGCTGCCTGGAATGGGGTGACGAGAGCGCATTTACGGCCGCGATGCGGGTTGGCCTTTGCCTGGGTTGTGGTTCGGGATTTGGTTTCGCCGGGGCCGGGGTATGCCACGGCGCCTTTGCGCTCCCGGAACAGGAGCCGTTTCATGTTGAATGCGATCCTGGCCATGCCGATCCTGGCCCTCGCCCGGTCGATGCCGATGGTGCGGACGAAGAGCCCCGTTCGTGCCTTCATCCCGACGAAGGGATGTTCGATCGTGGATCGGACCTTCGACCGTGCGGCATTGGCCCTCTCGTGATGCACGGGCATCGGCTTGCCGGGCGGCGTCGGTGACGATCCATGTCCGGACGAAGCCGTGGCGCCGGTCGGCATTGATATGGGATTTGCAGCCGAACACCGGCGTGGCGATTGCGCCCATCGCCGTGCCGTCCGGGCGCGTCTTCCTGAGCCCTGGCTTGAGTGTCCAACGCGCGTCGCGATCCTTTTGCGCCGGTTTCCGGGGATTGGCCTGCCAATCAGGCGGGATGCCCCCGCCCTTGACGATCTCCTTCCCGGTATCGGTCATGCGCCGGCGCGGGGCCGCCACGATGGTGGCATCGACGATCTGCCCGCCCATGGCGAGATATCCGGGCGAGATATCCGGCGTCCTTAAGATGCGCGTCTAACCGGGCGAAGAGTTTCTCCACCGCGCCGGTCCGCGCCAGGGCTTCCCGGAACCGCCGGATGGTCGTCTCGTCCGGCGCCCGCTCGCCGTCATCGAGGCCGAGGAAACGGGCAAAGCTGCGCCGGTCCATGATTTGGAATGCCGCCTGCGCATCCGACAGACCGTAGAGCACTTGGATTACCGGCACCTTGAACATATGAGGACCGGGTCCATCGGCGGGCGCCCGCCCTGCCTGCCATCGGAACGATCGAGCGTCGCATCCAACTCCGGCCGGCAACTCTGGCCGGAAGAGCTCGAAGTCGATACCCCCGGCAAGCCGCTCCAGCGGATCTCCCGCTTTCGATAACGCCGCGTAGCGCTCATCCGGATCGAACAACCCGCGCTGTGCAGCCATCGTACCCTCCGTCGCTGATATCCAGACGGAATCACGCCAACACGCTCAAAGCCAGGGGTGGTCAGGGCGTCCATTTGTTTGGCTTGACGCCAACTAATATTCAGCTTATTGGCAAATATGCTCGATAGCATTCGTTTTTAATTAGAAAAATTCTAAAAACCAAGACTATCAAGCACATTCTGCGTGAATAGTGTTCAATCAATGAGGTGGGATGAACAATGAACCGTCACTGCATCGCCGTTCTTCGCCTATTGACCGCCCTGACAATCTCCTTGGCCACCGCCGGCACCGCCCGGGCAGGCGAGGAAGTCAATGTCTATTCCTACCGCCAGCCGTTCCTGGTCGAGCCGCTGTTCGATGCGTTCACCAATGAGAGCGGCATTGAAGTCAATGTGATCTACGCCGAAGGCCTGATCGAGCGGATGGTGCAGGAAGGCGCCAACAGCCCGGCCGACGTTCTGCTAACAACCGATATCAGCCGGCTTAGCAGTGCCGTCGAACAGGGGGTTTCACAGCCGCTCACCTCAGAGGTGATCAATGCCAACATTCCGGCCACGTACCGCGATCCGAACGGGCATTGGTTCGGACTCACCATCCGTACGCGGGTGATATTCGCCTCTAAGGACAGGGTTGCGCAGAACACCATCACTTATGAGGAACTGGCCGGGGAGAAATGGCGTGGCAGAATCTGCACCCGCTCGGGCCAACACGTCTACAATATTGCGCTGATCGCCGCGATGATCGTCTATCATGGCGAGGACAAGGCACGGCAATGGGTGTCCCGCGTGAAAGCCAACCTGGCGCGCAAGCCGACGGGCAACGACCGTGCCCAGGTCAAATCGATCCATGCGGGCAAGTGCGACATTTCGCTGGGCAACACCTATTACATGGCGCTGATGCGCACCAATGACAAAGAGCCTCAGCAGAAGGACTGGGCGGCCTCAACCAAGATCATCATGCCAAATGCTGAAGACCGCGGCACCCATGTCAATCTGTCCGGCATCGTGCTCGCCAAGAACGCGCCCAATCGCGACAACGCGGTGCGGCTGATGGAATGGCTGACGGGAGTGGAAGCACAGCGCATCTACGCCGAAGTGAACCACGAATATCCACTTCGCGACGGCGTTCCCGTTTCCGACATGGTAACTTCCTTCGGCGCGTTTCATGCGGATTCACTGAGCCTGGCTGAAATTGCGCGCAATCGCAGGCGGGCAAGCGAGATCGTCGACGAGGTTGGGTTTGACGACGGACCATCTTCCTGAGCGTTGCAACCGGGTGGCAAGCGCACTTTCGCGCGTGCTGCTATTGCCGGCAGACCTGAACTGATGGCGGCTGCCGATACAAAGCTGGCACCCCGGCGCAGCCGCGGCGAACGCCGCCTGATCGCCGGTGCGCTCGCGGTGTCGCTGCTGGTCGCCTCGCCGGTTCTGGCGATCGTGGTGATTGCCCTATCACCGACCGGAGACGTCTGGAGCCATCTGGTCTCGACTGTCCTTCCCGGCTATGCGGCAACCACGCTGCAACTGATGCTGGGCGTTGGTATCGTGACCTTCCTGATCGGCACCGGGGCTGCATGGTTCGTCACCATGTATGCCTTTCCGGGCCGGCGGGTGGTCGACTGGCTGCTGATGCTGCCGCTGGCAATGCCGACCTATCTGATCGCCTATACGTATGTCGATGTGCTGGCCTATTCGGGCCCGGTGCAATCGGGCCTGCGCGAGGCGTTTGGCTGGCAGAGCGCGTGCGATTACTGGTTTCCGGAAATCAGGTCGATTGGCGGTGCCATCTTCGTCATGGCGTTCGTGCTCTACCCTTATATTTATCTGACGGTGCGTGCCACATTCGTTCAACAGTCGCTGCAGTTGATCGAGGCAAGCCGCACGCTAGGCCATGCATTGGGCTCGTCTTTCGTCAAAGTGGCGCTGCCGCTGGCGCGTCCGGCGATCGTCGCCGGTATCACTCTGGCGCTGATGGAGTGTCTGAACGATCTGGGCGCGGTGCAGTATTTCGGCGTCAACACGCTGACTGCCGGTGTCTACACGACCTGGCTGCATCGCAATAATCTGGGCGGTGCCGCGCAAATCGCGCTGGTGATGCTGGTATTTGTGTTCGTTCTGGTGCTGACCGAGCGCTGGGCGCGGCGCGGGCGCCGGTTCATTCAGACAACCGGCCACGAGCGGCCGCCAGAGCGTGAACGCCTGAAGGGGCCTTGGCGCTGGATCGCGCTTATGCTGTGCCTGGTTCCGATCATTCTGGGATTTTTCATTCCGGCCGGCGTGCTGGTCGCTTTCGCACTTCGCCGTATTGCCGAGCAGGACATTGGGCGGTTTGCCAGCGAGGCGCTGAACAGCCTGACCCTGTCGGTTCTGGCAGCTTCAGCGGCGGTGTTGGTCGGTCTGTTTCTGGCACACGCGTCGCGCGCATCACGGGTGAGACCGGTGCGCATTGCCAGTGTGGCGGCGAGTATCGGCTATGCGGTGCCCGGCACGGTGCTGGCGATCGGTATTCTGGTGCCGCTGGCACGCTTTGACAATGCGCTCGATGCCTTTGCCCGCCAGGCATTCGACTTTTCGACCGGCCTTCTTCTCACCGGCACCATGTTTTCGATCGTGTTCGCGTATGTGGTGCGGTTCATGGCGGTCTCCTACGGCGCCATTGATGCGGGGTATGCAAGGCTCTCACCGCATTTGCCGATGGCGGCGCGCTCGCTCGGGCGCACACCGTTTCAGGCGCTGCGAGAGGTGCAATTGCCGCTGATGAAACCTGCAATTGTCGCCGCAGCCCTTCTGGTGTTTGTCGATTCGATGAAGGAGTTGCCGGCCACCCTGCTGCTCAGGCCGTTCAATTTCGACACGCTGGCAACCCAAGTCTACACCTATGCCTCACTGGCACTGGTCGAAGAGGCAGCGCTTCCAGCTCTGGCAATTGTCGCGGTCGGGATCATTCCGGTGCTGGCGCTCAATTACACAATGGCGCTGGCGACTGCCGGTGTCGCACAGATTCACAAAATCGTCCTGTCCGGGCAGGAAAAGGATGCGGTGCTCGACACCCACGCTCCACGCTGAGCGGCAATCGCTCTAGTGAATGAACTCGGCGTCGGTGCGCGAGCGGATCTCATCGACACTGACGCCGGCGGCGGTCTCGCGCAGATGAAGCCCGTCGGGCATCACTTCGAATACGCCAAGATCGGTGATCACCAGGTCGACCACGCCGGCGCCGGTGAGCGGCAGGTCACACTCCTTGAGTAGCTTGGGCGATCCATCCTTGGCACTTTGCTCCATCAGCACGACGACGCGCTTGACGCCGGCCACCAGATCCATGGCGCCGCCCATGCCCTTGACCATCTTTCCCGGGATCATCCAGTTGGCCAGGTCGCCATTCTGCGCCACCTGCAGCGCGCCAAGGATCGACAGATCGATATGCCCGCCGCGAATCATCGCAAATGACGTGGCACTGTCGAAATAGACCGATTCCGGCGTTTCGGTGATGGTCTGCTTGCCGGCATTTATGAGGTCGGCATCGACCTCGTTGTCGAGCGGAAACGGCCCCATTCCGAGCATTCCGTTCTCCGATTGAAAATGCACATGAACGTCGCTTGGGATGTAGTTGGCGACCAGCGTCGGCATGCCAATGCCGAGGTTGCAGTAGAACCCGTCAGCAAGTTCAAGCGCTGCGCGCTCGCACATTTGTTGTCGTGACCAGGTCATCGCTCATCTCCCAGTGATGGTCGCAGCGGTATGGCGCCAATGGACGCGCCGGCCGCGCGGGTGCCTATTCCTCACGAATGGTTCGCCGCTCAATACGCTTTTCGAAATTGTCGCCCTCGAACAACCGGTCCACATAAATCCCCGGAAGGTGAATGCTTTCCGGGTCAAGCGTGCCGACCTCAACCACATGCTCGGCTTCAACAACACACACCTTGCCGGCGGTTGCCATTGGCGGGTTGAAATTGCGCGCGGTCTTGCGGAACACCAGATTGCCCGACGTATCCGCTTTCCATGTTTTGATGATCGACAAATCGCCGGTCAGCGCGCGCTCCATCAGATAGGTATGGCCGTCAAACTCGCGCGTTTCCTTGCCTTCCGCGATCACCGTACCGACGCCGGTACGGGTGTAGAAGGCGGGAATTCCGGCGCCGCCCGCCCGGCAGCGTTCGGCCAGCGTGCCTTGCGGGTTGAATTCAAGCTCAAGCTCGCCATTGAGAAACTGCTCTTCGAACAGCTTGTTCTCGCCGACATAGGACGAGATCATCTTGTTCACCTGCCGGGTCTGCAACAGCAGGCCAAGACCGAAATCGTCGACACCGCAATTGTTGGACGCGATGGTCAGGTCCTTCACCCCTGCAGCTCTGATCGCCAGGATCATGTGCTCAGGGATACCGCAAAGTCCAAATCCGCCTGCCAGAATCGTCATGCCATCAAACAAGAGCCCCTCCAGGGCCGTGCCGGCATTGCTGTAGACCTTGCTCGAACCGCTCATTACCTGTGATCCGCTTTCATGTAGGGGCGTTTGATGGCGAATGACCGTGCGGCCTTTCGGGCGCGATATCACAACGTGGGGGTCAGGCTGTCAATGCACGTCAGGGCAAGCCTGAACGCGCTCCAGATCGCACCTGCGCGCACGCCGGTTTGGCGGTCTTGGTCAAATATATTTCCGGTTGCGCTTGCAGTCGGCTTCAATCACGCTATTGTCCATTAAATTCAACGACTCTCACGCATTGCCATTGAGGCCTGAGCCGTTGCGGGCATTCTTCAGTTTAGTATTCGCCACTCTGACCGTCGCCATCATCGTCATCGCGGCGGTGCCCTTTGTCGTGTCGACGCAGTGGATTCGCGATCAGGCGACCGAAGCGGTGTACGAAAGCACCGGCCGTGAGTTGATCATTGCCGGCGACGCGTCGTTTTCCGTGTTTCCCAATATTTCTCTGCTGGTGTCGAACGCCACGCTGTCAAATCCGCAAGGCCGCGAGGGCGACTTTGCCGATATGGAAGAGCTCGATCTTGGGCTGAAACTCGTGCCGCTGTTCAGCGGCCGCGTTGAAGTCGACCGGCTGATCGTGACACGGCCGGTGATCACCTTGGAAGTTGACGCCAATGGCGCGCCCAACTGGTTGTTCGCGCCGGTGGGCGAGTCATCTACACCTGCGCAGCCAAGTGAGGGTGAAGTAGCCCAGGCGCCGCTTTCGCCGGCCGAGACCCTGCCCACCATCGAGTCAATCCAGATTGGCGACATGCGCCTTATCGACGGTACTGTGACATTCACCGATCGGCGCAATGGCAGCGCCCATGAGTTTGAACAGATCAACGCCACGATCGGCCTGTCGAGCCTCGACAACCCGCTCAATTTCGATGGCACCGGCGTGTGGCAAGGCGAGGAAATCGGGTTCAGTCTGGATCTGCTGGAGCCGCGCGCCCTGGCCACCGGAACGCCGTCCACCGCTTCGCTCGGGATCGAGTCAGCCCATCTCCAGGCAGCCTTTTCAGGATCGGTCGAGCTTAAATCCGGACTTGTCGCCAAGGGCGATATCGAGGCTTCTTCACCTTCCCTCAAGCAGTTGGCGCGCTGGCTGGGCGCGCTGGCGCCGCAGGTTGACGGGCTCGGCACCTTTTCGATTGCTGCGTCGATGTCGGCTGGCACCGAGGAGATTGCCCTTTCCTCTGCACGCCTGACCCTGGATGAGGCCAATGCCGAGGGCGGCTTTCTGGTCTCGCTTTCCGGCCCCCGGCCCTTGGTCCAGGCAACGCTCGCGGTCGACCGCATCGACGTCAATCGCTATCTGGCCGGCGGGTCTTCAACATCCTCCGCGCCGCAGGCACCTTCTTCACCGCAGGGCGAGGGCGTTGCTGCCGGCGGCTGGGACGCCGAACCGATTAACGTCGATGGGCTTCGCACTTTGGACGCGGATGTGCGCCTGTCGACGGCCGAGCTTCTGTTTCACGAGCTGCGCGCCGGCCAGTCGGCACTCGCGGTGACGCTGCGCGAGGGCATTCTGACCGTCGATTTGAGCGAATTACAGCTTTACGAAGGCCGCGCGGTGGGCAAGCTCACTGTCAATGGTGCCGGCGAGATGCCGGCAATCGCGGCCTCTTTCACCGTTGACAATGTTGCCGCACGTCAGATCCTGAATGCATCGGCGGGTCTGGACTGGCTTGATGGCCGGGGGCAGATTTCCGGATCGCTTGCCAGCCGCGGACTGACCCATCGGCGTCTGGTCGAAGCACTCAACGGCGAGATGAATGTGCGTTTCACCGATGGTGCGATTCGCGGCTTCAATATCTCCCAGTTGATGCGCAATCTAAACGCCGGAGCGGTGTTCGACTGGTCGCGCGAGGAAGCGCAGCAGACTGATTTCAGCGAACTTTCGGCGGATTTCACCATCGCCAAGGGCATCGCCCAGACTGATAATCTGTTGATGCTGAGCCCGTTGGTGCGGCTGAACAGCGTCGGCGTTGCCAATCTGCCGAGACGGACCGTTGATTTCCGCATCAATCCCAAGATCGTGGCGAGCCTTGAAGGACAGGGCGGCGCGGAAGATCTCAGTGGCATCGAAATCCCGTTCATGGTCACCGGCTCGTTCGACAATCCGACGATCACTCCGGATCTGGCGGCGGTGCTCCGCGATCCGCAAAAGACGATCAACACGATCGAGCAGATCGGCCGCTCGCTTGAAGAGTTGCGCGACGGCCGCGGCGGCGATGGCATCAAGGGCGCGATACAAGGGCTTACCGGAGATCGCCAACCCAAGGAATTCCTCGATCTTCTGGTTGGCGGTGGAGGCGGCAATGCCCAGCCGGGCCAGGACGGCGCGGAGCCACAGGCACCGCCGCCGATTACAGAGGACCTGTTCAAGCAGATCCTTGGCCAGTAGGGATTATGGCGCAGGACTTGAAATCGGTCCCGGGTCCAAACCGGCTTTCAGCAAGTCAGCAGCACAACAGATTCGTGAGGGCGTGCTCAGCGCCGCGGAGTTGATGCAAGCCCGCCTTGAGCGCATTGGCGCGCGCGAGGGCGAACGCCGCGCCTGGGCCTGTAGTATCGATCCGGACCAGGCAATGGCGGCAGCCGAGGCCTGTAACCGCGCGCCCAAGACCGGCCCGCTGGCGGGTGTTCCGGTCGGCTTCAAGGATATTATCGACACCGCCGACATGCGGACCGAATTTGGCTTGCCAATCTATAGGAACCACCAACCGGCTTGTGATGCGTCCTGCGTTGGGCTGTTGCGCATGGCTGGCGCAATCGTCTTGGGCAAGACGGTCACCTGCGAGTTCGCCGGCAGCTTTGTCGAGCCGCCCACCAATCCGCGTCATTCTCCCGGCGGCTCGTCGAGCGGATCTGCCACTGCGGTTGCCGATTTCATGGTGCCGGTGGCGCTCGGCACCCAGACCGGCGGTTCGGATCTGCGTCCGTCGGCCTATTGCGGCATTGTCGGATACAAACCGGGCTTCGACACTTTCAATCTGGGCGGGATTAAACCGGCGGCACAGAGCCTCGATACGCTGGGTATCCATGCCCGCACGGTCGAGGATGTAGAACTTCTCACCGCTTGCCTTATCGGGCGGCCGGTACGCGCTATCGAGCCACCGAAATCGACATTGAGGATCGGCTTTTGCCGCACACCCTTGTGGGATGCCGCCCAGCCCGAAACTGTCAGCGCCATGGAAGATGCGGCATCGCGGCTTGCGGCAAGCGGAGCCGAGCTGCGTGAAATTGACCTGCCCCGGACCTTTGCCGGTCTCAACGCAGCGCGCGAAAAGATCAATGCCTATGAACGCGCACGGCTGATGGCCTATGAATCGACCCATCACCGCGATGCGTTGAGCGAGCATTTGCGCGGCGTGATTGGCGAGGGTCACACCATGGCCTATGATGATTATATCGCCGCCATCACGCTGGGAGAGCACTGCCGCACTCAAATTCCCAAGATATTTTCCGACCTTGACCTCATTCTCGCCCCGTCTGCCAATGGCGAGGCGCCAGAGGGGCTCGCCTCCACCGGTGATGCGCGCTTTCAAGGCATCTGGACGTTCATGCATTTGCTTGCGATCACGCTGCCGACTCACCACTCTCCAGCCGGCTTGCCGGTGGGCATCCAACTCGTCGGCCGCCATCGCGGAGGGCGGAAATTGCTGGAAGATGCTTCCTGGGTGTTCGACCTGCTCGGCCCGGCGGATGCGGCAAACCAATCACGGATCGAGGAATGACCAAGAACATGATGGTGGGAAGATCGATTCGCGATCTGGGCCAGGCGTTGCGCGAGGGGACGGTGACAGCGCACGCAATCGCTGAGCAGGTGATGGCCAATTATCAGCGCTTTGATCAGAGCCTCAATGCCTTCAAAAGCTGGATGCCGGACAAGATCACGGCCAATGCACAGGCTGCCGATGCGGCGTTCGACGCCGGGTTTGACCTTGGCGCACTGCAAGGCTTGCCAGTTTCGCTCAAGGATCTGTACGGCGTGCTGGGCTATCCGACGTTTGCCGGCACACCGAAGGAACTGCCGGAAAAATGGCAGGCGCAGGGGCCTGTGGTGAAAAGGCTGCGCGCCAATCTGGCGGTCATCACCGGCAAGACCCACACTGTCGAGTTTGCCTTTGGCGGCGTTGGCACCAATCCTCATTGGGGCACGCCGATCAATCCGTGGGGCGCGGATCAGCATCACGTACCCGGCGGCTCCAGCGCCGGCGCCGGGGTCAGCCTGATGGCCGGGACAGCACTTGTCGCCATGGGCAGCGATACGGCCGGGTCGGTGCGCTGCCCGGCTTCGATCACCGGCACGGTTGGCGTCAAGACCAGTTATGGACGATGGCCGCTTGCGGGCATCGTGCCATTGAGCCCGAGCCTCGACACCGCCGGCATTCTGACCCGCACCGCCGAGGACGCGGCGATCGCCTTTGCCGAGATCGACTCCCTTACCGCCATGGCACCACTTGCATTCGCCGGGTTTGCTGGCGCGTGCGCGGCGGATGAGTTTTCGATCGCGGTGCTCGACTGGTTTTTCGATGATTGCGACGACGACATTGCAGCGTGCACGAGCGAAGCGTTGGGCGCATTGGAGCGTGCCGGCGCCGGGCTCACCTCAATAGAGCTGCCCGAGGCGGTGCGCGCGCATGAGATGTTCCTTGCCGGTGGTCTGGCAGCGCCTGAATTTGCTGCCTTCATCACCGGCGAGATGGCGGATTGGCGCGACACGCTTGATCCCAATGTGGCAAGCCGATTTACTCGCATGGAGGCGATCACCGCGGTTGAATATCTCCACCGCGCAAGCGAACTTGAGGCGTTGACCCGTGCGGTGCACACCCGCCTTGAAGACCATGATCTGGTGGTCGGCCCGACAGTGCCGATCTCACCGCCCGAGGTTGCAGCGCTCGACGACGCGGATGCCTATCGCAAGGCCAATCTGACAATCTTGCGCAACACCGCACCGGGCAATCTCCTGGGCCTGTGCGCCGTGACGATCCCCATCGGGCTCGACAGTCATGGCATGCCGGTGGGCTTGCAGATCATCGGTGCTGGCGGCGAGGATGAGCGCGTGATCGCCGCGGCATGTGCCTTCGAGCGGGTACTCGGCAGCGCGCGTCAACGGCTCGGCACACCGCCGCGCTGTGCGGATTGAGGCCTATACCTCACGGATTGGGCGGTGCCGACTCTGCAAAGTGCTCGCGAATACGCTGGCGCAGATCATCCCGTACAGCGCGGAACGCCTGAAGCTGCTGTTCGCGATTGCCAAGCGCCGCTGTCGGATCGGGCGTCGGCCAGTATTCGGCTTCAATCGCCATGGTCCGCGTCATCTCCACCGCATGATGGTGCGCTTCCGGTGCTAGCGAGATCACCAGATCAAAGCTGGTGTCGTCCAGGTCTTTGAAGGTCTGCGGCTGATGGCCTGCGATATCGATGCCGATCTCGGCCATCACCGCAACGGCCAGATGGTTAGGTTCACCTTGACGCACTCCGGCTGAAGCTACATAGACCCGGCGGCCCATTTGCTGGTGCATCAGGGCGGCAGCCATTGGCGAGCGCACAGCATTTTGGCCGCAGGCAAAAAGCACTGCGCCCGGTAGCCGGTGGGTTTGACTTGCCGGCACCATCAGTTTCTCCGGTGCAGGGCGAAAATCAATGTGAACAGGCGACGGGCGGTTTTGAAATCCATCGCAGCCTTGCCGGCCAGTCGCTCCTGCAACACCCGGCTGCCTTCGTCATGCAGCCCGCGCCGGCCCATGTCGATGGCCTCGATGCGGCTTGGCGGCGCTGTCTTGATCGCCTCGTAATAGCTCTCGCAGATAACGAAATAGTCCCGCAGAATGCGCCGGAACGGGGTCAGCGACAGCATAAAAGTCGCACGTGATTCCTCGCCTGCGCCGGCCAAATCGAACATCAGCCGGTTTTCAACCACCACCAAGTGCAGCCGATAGGGACCCGGATTGCCGTCAACAGAAAGCCGGTTGTCACTCAGAAGGTCATAGATTGCGACATCGCGCTCATGAGCGATATCGGCGGTGGCCGACAGGGCCAGGCTGTCGTCCAGCGTGATCTCGACCAGCCGGTCTGTCCGCTCGTCAATCCCGCTCGGGCCGGCGCCTTCGCCCGGCATGGCTCATTCCTCTGGCGCGAGATTGAGTCTGATCGCAACGGCACGCGCATGAGCGCCAAGCCCCTCGGCGCGCGCCAGCGTGATCGCCGCCGGTGCCAGAGCGCCAAGCGATCCGGCATCGCATTTCAGGATCGAGGTGCGCTTCATGAAATCGATCACGCCAAGGCCGGAGGCATAGCGCGCGCTGCGCCCGGTGGGCAGAACATGATTGGTGCCGGCGACATAATCGCCGATCACTTCGGGCGTATGGGCTCCGAGGAAAATTGCGCCGGTGTGACGCACCCGTTCGGCGAGGTCATCGGGATCCCGGGTTGCGATTTGAAGATGTTCCGGCGCGATACGGTCGCTGAGAGTGATCGCCTCGTCCCAGTTGTCGACGACAATCACCGCGCCGAACTGTTCCCAGCTATCGCTTGCGGTGCTGGCGCGCTCAAGCTGCGTGAGCTGGCGGGTAACGGCGCTTGCGACAGCGCTGGCAAATTGCGCATCGTCAGTGATCAGAATCGATTGCGCGGAAGTGTCGTGTTCGGCCTGGGCCAGAAGATCGGCGGCGATCCATTCCGGATTATTGCCGCCATCGGCCAGAACCAGCACCTCGGAAGGTCCGGCGATCATGTCGATGCCGACCTGACCGAATACTTGGCGTTTTGCTGCCGCAACATAAGCGTTGCCGGGACCGGTAATGACGTCGACCGGGGCGATGGTTTGCGTCCCAAAGGCCAAGGCGGCAACTGCCTGGGCACCGCCGATCTGGTAGACCTCATCAATTCCCGCGATCCGCGCGGCGGCCAAAACCAGCGGATTGAGCACACCATCGGGCGCCGGTACCACCATGGCAATACGCTCAACGCCGGCGACCCGCGCGGGCACCGCATTCATCAAAACCGAACTTGGATAGGCGGCGGTTCCGCCCGGCACATAAAGCCCGGCGGCGCGGACCGGCATCCAGCGATGACCTAGTTCGACGCCCACCGCATCACGGTAGCGCTCGCCTTCAGGGCGATGGCGCAAGTGATGGTCGCGAATGCGTTGATGAGCAAATTCAAGCGCGGCTAGTGCCTCTGCATCCGAGGATGCCGCAGCTTTAGCGATCCGGTCAGCCTTGATGCGTATTGTGGCGAGTGTGAGCTTTACCCGGTCGAACCGCTCGGTCAGCTCGCACAGCGCCTGATCGCCGCGTGCTTGCACATCGGCGATAATATCGGCCACCGCGCGTCCGACATCGGCTGCACTTTCACGCTTGGTTGCGAGAAACGCGGAAAACCACTCTTCAAAGCCCGGCTCGCTGGATGCGATCCATCTGGCCATTACGAAGTGCTACCTTCGCCGGGGCGTTCATCCTCATGCTCGGGTCGCGAGACGGTTTCCCATTCCGGACCGATATCCGATAGCCGCGCCTCGATGCACTCGACCTGCAAACGCACCGCGCCACCAGCAGCGAACTGAAAGATTACGGTGCCGCCCGGCGGGTCATCTGCCTCGAATTCGATCGCCAGAAGCTCAAGCACGATATCGGGCTGATCGGTGCGCAACTGTTTGATCTGCGCGCCCATCACCCTGTCAAAGCTCAAGCCGGCCTGGCGGCGCCGCCACGGCCCTTTTTCCGCGCTAAGCTCATGTTCCCAGTCAAACCGGTTGAGCACAGCGGCAAAGCGGCGCTCGCCTGGCAGCCAGGTCATGTCGCCAACCTTGAGGACTGCGTCCTGCAGATGCGCGGATATCACCGCCAGATCGTCGGCGTCGAGGGCGGCAAGTTTCAGCCGGTCGTCTGTCATCATAGGTCTGGCTATTCGTGCAGTCGCTCGATGTCGGCGCCGCATCGTTCGAGTTTTTCCTCAAGCCGCTCAAAGCCGCGATCGAGGTGATAGACCCGGGAGATCTCGGTGTCGCCTTCTGCCGCAAGCCCGGCAATAACAAGCGAAACCGACGCTCTGAGATCGGTCGCCATGACCGGCGCACCCTTGAGCCCACGCCCCCCGGTGACTGTAGCAACTTCGCCATCAAGGGCGATGTCGGCACCGAGGCGAGCGAGTTCTTGCACGTGCATGAAGCGGTTTTCAAAAATCGTCTCGCGCAATGTGGAAACGCCATCGGCTTTCGACATCAGCGCCATGAGCTGTGCCTGCAGGTCGGTTGGGAAACCCGGGTAGGGGCTGGTGTCGACGTCCACCGGATGCAAGTCGGCACCATTGCGCGCGATGTGCAGGCCCTCATTGGTGGTCATCACTTCAACGCCCGCCTGGCGCAGCACTTCGATCGGCTCGGCAATCAGATCGGCTCTGGCGCGTGTCAGGGTCACCTCGCCGCCGGCCATCGCAGTGGCCATGGCATAGGTGCCGGTCTCGATGCGGTCGGGCAGCACTTCATGACACGCACCATGCAGCCGCTTTTGCCCCTCAATGCGAATGGTCGAGGTGCCGGCCCCCTCGATTTCCGCGCCCATGGCGACAAGGCAGGCCGCAACATCGGCGACTTCGGGCTCGCGCGCGGCATTCTCGATCACGGTTTCGCCGCGCGCCAGCGATGCCGCCATCATGACGTTGTGGGTCGCGCCGACCGAGACCTTGGGAAAGCGCACCAAGCCGCCGGCAAGACCGCCCGGCACCTTGGCCACGACATAACCGCCATCAAGATTGATCTTGGCGCCCAGTGCTTCAAGTCCCATCAGATGAAGATCGACCGGACGGGTACCGATGGCGCAACCACCCGGCATTGACACCCGTGCCTCACCCATGCGCGCGACCAGCGGGCCGATCACCCAGAAGCTGGCACGCATGCGCGAGACCAGTTCGTAGCGCGCCGTGGTGTCGACGATGCCGCCGGCATTCAAATGCATGGTGGCGCCATCATTGGTGGTCTGGCCATGGCGGCGGCCGGCGATCATGATATCGACGCCGAGCTCGCCCAGAATGCGCCCAAGCAGCGTCACATCGGCAAGATGGGGCGCATTGGTAAGCGTCAGCGGTTCATCGCTCAAAAGGCTGGCGATCATCAGCGGCAGGGTGGCGTTCTTGGCGCCGGAAATCGGAATTTCACCGTTCAGCCGATGGCCGCCGCCGATTCTAATTCTGTTCATCAATTGTCCCTCCCAGCCGGGCTGGTGTCCTATCACGACGCCCAGGACCCAAGCACTTCCCCCAAGCGGTAGCGGGCACCACCCTTCTAGGCGATGGGCGCATCAGCGACAAGCGCGGCACCGACGATGGCGGCCGGGCTGACCGGCCAAACGTCAACCCACATTCCCCGGGTAACGTGACGTTTTCGCGCCTCCGACAGCCGGTAATATGTCATATTTCAGCATGTTGTGTGGGCTGTAGGGGGCGGATCACGGATCACCCGCAGGGTGCAGGCGAAACGGGTGATATCAGGCTCGGTTTCGACAGTCGGGTGCGGTTGGCGGGTGCGGCTGGAATGCCATGGCTCGAAGATCGGTTCCGACGGTGGCCCGTTGCTGTTCCGGGAGTTGGACGAGACCCCAGGATTGCACGATATTGCCGGCGGTCCTCTCGGAGATACGCGAACCGTCCACAACCGTCTGCATTCTGTGGTCGGGCTTTTGCGCCAGTCGGTCTTCGGGCGATTGGCCGGATATGATGATGTGAATGACGCGGACCGTCCGGCGCTCGATCCGGTGATGCGGCAGGTGGTCGGAGGGCGTGGCGTTGATGCCGAGGCTGCGTCTGCCGGCCGGATGGGTCGGTTCGAGATCGGTGCGTCGGCGGCCGCCGACAATCGCGATGCGCCGGCGGACATATCTGGTCAATGGATCGATCGGGCTCACGCCGCGACGGCGCCCGAATGGATCACACCGGACATGGGCGGTTCGGTCGGCCCGCGCCATGGGCGCAGATCGTCGATGCCACCATCGTGGCGGCCCCGCGCCAGCGCATGACCGATGCCGGGAAGGAGATCGTCAAGGGCGGGGGCATCCCGCCTGATTGGCAGGCCAATCCCCGGAAACCGGCGCAAAAGGATCGCGACGCGCGTTGGACGCTCAAGCGAGGGCGCAGGAAGACGCGCCCGGACGGCTCGGCGATGGGCGCAATCGCCACGCCGGTGTTCGGCGGCAAATCCCATATCAATGCCGACCGGCGCCACGGCTTCGTCCGGACATGGATCGTCACCGACGCCGCCCGGATCGTCTTCGCGTCGGGCACTTTAGTCTTGCAGGCACGTCCCCGGGAAACGCATGAACGACAGCCGGTCGCTGATCAGGAACTCCGCACGGTCGTCCGAGAGAGTGTTCTGCGCCTGAACGATCGGGATCCTGAACATAAGCACAGGGTCATGGGGCGGGCGGGCGCCCTTCCTGCCATCCGCCTACGCCGGTGCCGTGTCCGGATCGGCACGGAAAATCTCGAAATCCACCGCCGCAACCCGGGCTTCGAGCTGATCGCCCAAATGGCTCAAACGCTTGAGCCGTTCATCAACGTCGAAAAATCCGGCCTGCTGAACCATCCATCACCCCTCACTTCATAGCGCGAGTGAATCATGATCAGCCAGGGTTGACGAGGTAAATCGAGGCACTCAGGTGCGGCTTCAGCTTCATGCATCGGCCTGCAATCCCGGTGTCTTCCTGCAGGGCGCCGATCTGCCGGAGGAGATGGCCGACCGGTCGTTGACCGGCCTGCGGCCCGCCTCATCAGGATCGGAGCGCGGGTCGTCCGCCACGCCCGAGCCGTCACGTTCCAACCGGCCTGGGCGGCTGTCGGCGGCGCTCTGTTCACCCGCATCCCTGCGGCCATCCAACGGCTCCGTGCGCCAGCGGTACCTGCATGACGGTGTCGGCGATCAAACCCGGGCGAAAGCGGCTCGACGGGTCTGACCCGACGGGTGCCGTCAGACCGCATTCCGGTTCAAGCGCGTTGCAGCGGCGATAAATCGCGCCCGGTTCACGAACCGGATGCCCGAACCACGACACGGCCCGTCCAAGAGGATTGATCTGTACGCAAAAGAGCGGCAGCATGATTGAAATGGCGTTCTAATTGGGGGATGTGTCGGGTCAATCGCTACAGCGCTCGGTTTGATCGCCCTGTTGGCGGCTGCCGGCGCCCGAGAAGGCGCGCGCCTGCTCCTTGCGCCGCTTCAGATTTTCGCGCAATGCAGCTCCCAACCGCTCTGATTTGGCGGGCGGGCGCGGAGCGGATTTGCGGTTTTCGTTAGCCTCGTTCATGCTTGCTTTCACACCTTTTTTGTCCCAATCCCGCGTGATGGAAACCCCCTCCAACCATTGGTTGCGCGTGGGGCGGCCGTATGGCAGTTTCCCGCCACCTTGCGCCGCAGTAGCTCAGTGGTAGAGCGCGCCCTTGGTAAGGGTGAGGTCGGGTGTTCAATCCACCCCTGCGGCACCATCCAACCTCACCGCCACGCCCACCTAGAATCCCCCGGCTCACAGGCGTATTTGCCGCTCACCTGAACCGTGTGCGGCCCTTCGCCACCGCTTTCAGCATGTTCAAGCCGGGTGATGCGGTTCCATTTGCGCTTCAGATCGTCGCGCACATTGACCGTCAGTTTGCCGACCTTCTCGATTTCAAGTTCGATCACATCGCCATCCATGAACGGATGCAAGCCGCGGTGATTGGTGCCGGTGGCGATAATGTCACCGGGCTCGAGCGGATGAATCGAACTCAGCCATTCGACGATGCGCGGGATCTTGTGCGCCATGTCATCGGTATTGAAATTCTGCATTACGGTGCCGGAATTGGTGAGCGTGACCTGCAGGTTTTGCGGAGCGGGGATTTCGTCGGCGGTGACGATCCACGGCCCGAGGGGCGAGAAGGTGGCGCGCGATTTCACCTGAAAAAACACATTACCGGCCGACGGCAGGCCGCGGGCCGAGCCGTCGATGAAGCAGCTATAACCAAAAATGTAGCCCATGGCGTCGGCGGCCGACACATTCTCGGCGCGTTTGGAGATGATCGCCGCGAGTTCGGCCTCGCCCTCGAACACGGTTGCCGGAATATCGGTGAGCACCATGGTCTCGCCCTCGCCGATAATGCCGGAGGGGGCCTTGTGAAAGCCATTGATCGGCGCGGGCTCGGAGCGCGTGCCATCTTCCATGTAGTTGACCGCCATGCAGTCAATGGTCGACGGCCGGGTCAATGGCGGGCGAATGGTGACGGTAGAAAGCGGCACGCCAGCGCCGGAACCGGCAGCTTCCTCGAGACGGGCCCGGTAGGCATCGAACTGAACGATCAGCCCCTGCATCAGGTCCTTGCAGTCGCGATGTGGGATATCGCTCAACAGATCGGTGACATCGACAACATTGTCGCCGGAGACCACACCAAGCCTGAAATCATTGAAATACAGAAGTTTCATCTTGAAATTCCCCTCGTCTTCAAACTGTGCGGGCCGCGATGTCGGCCTCGGTCACGTCACCCATATAGACATAGCCGGTTTCTTCGACGCTGCCGGCGCCGATATAGATGCCCACCGCCACGATCGGCTCGGTTGGGCTCAGATTGTGCAGCCAGTGCTCGACGCCAGCCGGAATATAGTGGAAATGACCGCCGCGCACTTCGGCCCGGTCGGACCCGACGCCAGCCAGCGCATGGCCGGAGACGATGTAGTAGATCTCCTCGCAATTGTCGTGGCGATGCTTCTTGTGCACCGCACCTGGCATGAAGGTGGCGTGGAACAGGGTGGTGGAGCCGTTGCGGCCTGAAATCGGCAGGCGGAAATCGGTTATCGACCAGCCATCGGCGGTGTCCATCTGTTCTGAGGGCACATCCTTGACGTTGACATGGACACCGGAGGTAAAACCGCTACGCGGCATCTTCAGGTCGTCCTCGGTGACATCACCGCAAAACTCGTAGCCTGAATCGGCAACATCCGTTGCGCCGATATAAAAGCCGATGCATTCGGCAACCGTGTCCTTGGTCTCATTGTGAAAGAAATGCGGCGCGCCCTTGGGGATTAGCCGGCAATGACCGGCGGAGACCTCGTCGCGCTCGTTGCCCTGGCCGACAACGCCATTGCCAGACAGATAGACCGCGATTTCATCACAGCGGCTGTGCAGATGCTTCTTGTGGGTCGATCCGGGCCGGAAGGTGGCGTGAAACACCGTGGTCGAAGACCCGCATTCGCCGGTGATTGGCAGCCGGAATTCCGAAATCGACCAGCCGTCATTGGCCTGCATGTTCTCCGGGGCCACGTCGTCCAGGTGAATCAGCGGATATTTGAGTGGCATCTTGGCTCCCTTTCGTTCTTTCGCCGGACCTGGAGACGCAGGACGGCGGATTTGTCTATCATGTTCAAAGCGGTGTGCGCCGACTGAGATCGCCTTGGGTCACCGGGCCGATATACTCAAGCCCGCTTTCATCGAGCCCGCCAACGCTAATGTAAAATCCTGGCGCGATCAGGGTTCCGTTGTCGCCTATATCGGCTAGCCAATGCTCGACGCCGGTTGGCACGTAGTGGACATAACCGGTGCGGAAATCGACACGGTCATCGCCGACGCCGGCAACGCCATTCCCTCTCAGCGCATAGCAGATTTCCTCGCACTTAGTGTGGCGGTGCTTGTTGTGGATCGTCCCGGAACCGAAATAGCCATACATCCAGCAGGTCCCGGCAACGTGGCTGCGATTCAGCGGCTGGCAGAAATAGTCCTGTGTCCAACCCTGCTCGCGTGACACCTTGACCAGCGGCACCTCGTCGTCATGTACCAGCGGATGGCGCGGACTTGCAGTTCGGGGGCCCAGAAGATCATCGCCCAGGACCTGGCCGTTCAGGCGGCTTGAGGCAGCTTCAATGTCGGGCGCGCGGTCATAAAGACCAATCACCACCAGAGGATCGTTGCGCCCCAGATTGGCAAGCCAGTGCTCGCAGCCCTTGGGGATCAAATGATAATGGCCGGCGAACAGCTTGACCCGTTCGCCATCGACACCGGCAAGCCCGTGGCCGGAGACCACATAGTACATTTCATCGCACGCCTGATTGACGTGCCGGTCGCGGCTTCCGCCCTGCCCCAGAACCGCCTGATAGAAGGTCGACGAACATCCCTCGCGCTCGCTCCACACCACACGAAATTCGCCCTCGGACCAGCCGGAGGGCGCGCCGGCATTGCTCGGCGTTACCGATGCAATCTCGATCAGGGGATATTGCAGGGTCATCTCAATGTGTCTTTGCAACTGAACGGCATGGTTTTGGGTGCCGGGCAGCCTTGCGTCAAGTCCTGCTCAGAGGTTGGCGCTCGCGGCGCGCGCGATCACAGCCCCAGAAGCTTGGTAGCGATCAGCCACAAAATGGTGCCATAGACCAGCGTACCCAGAATGGCGCCGACACTGATGAAAATAACAGGCACCTCCACCTCGCGCTTTTTGCGCAGAATCGGCAGACCGAGTTGGAGGGCGCCCAGCGCCGCGCCGATGACAAACCAGATCATTGCTTTTCTCCGATGACCTCACATCGAGGCATAAATAACCACCCAGGCTGAAAGCAACACCCCGCCGGTGACGGCATAGATGCCATTCCATTGAGGCCCGGCGTCAATGGCGCGGACCTTGGCAAGTGCCGCCAGCAATAAAGAAGAGGCAGTATAGGGAGAGCTGACGCCTGACAGAGCCCACCCGGCGGCCAGCACGACAATGAGATGGCATTGGGCGAAATCCCGAGCGCGCTGCGTCCGGCAGAAGCGGCGCGATCAGATAGATCGCGAGGATCGGATTCACCGCCAGCTGACCGGTAAGCGGCATCAGCCACACCAGCGCCACGGGAGCGGGAATGGACGACAGATTAAGCCCGCCCGCGACAATGGGCGCTAGGCTCAAGACCCATTAATTTGTATTGAAGTTCGATTTCTGATTCAGGATGGCAAAGGAGTTTGCCATGTCAGATCTGTTTCTGCTCTCACGCGCTCAAATCAGGGGATACCGAACTGGTCGGTCAGATCGCTTCGCTTCTGGATGCCCACAAGCTCGACGCCTTGGCGGCGGCTTTGGCGAAGCTGTTCGGCGTGACACCGGAGCAATTCCTTTTGATCGATCCGGCCGATTATCCGGTAATCTGAAAGGCCCTAGCCGATTTTTCCCCGCGCTCGGGGCATTGATGCAAGCGTCTTCCTCTTCGGACCAGGAGACATAGCCGGCCGCTTCGGCTGGTCCGCGTTGGAGATCGGTGACCTTGAGCTCGACGAACTTGCTTTCTGGCACGAACAGGCGCTTGCCGCCGCCGATCGGGACAATGGCCGGCTTCTGAATGCAATTGCCGGTGCTCTGAAAGCTGGAGCCAACGGAGGCGGCAAATCCATGAACGTCTCGGTCATCAGGGTGCTGGCAGGCGGTTCGCCGGTCAACGGCATTTTCTATTCCAGGCTCATTTCGTGCGGAATCAGGGACGAAAGCGGACAGGAAAGCGATACGCTCGAATGCACGTTCGACTGGCGCGGTTATGCCATCGCCCTGCCGAACGAGGGCGCCATTCTGGAACCCCTGTTCGGCTATGCCGGCGGCGCGCTCACCTCGATGGGCAAATTCGTGGTCGACGGCTACACGTCTGCCGGCGGACCGGACGGGTTGTTGCTGACCGTCACCGCCCACGCTGCGGATATCCGCGAAGAGCTCAAGCAGAAGAAGACCGAACATTTCGATGACACCACGCTTGGCTCGATGCTGCAAAAGGTATTCGGCGAGCATGGTGCGCAGATCGAGGTCGACGGCGAACTGTCAGGCATCGAAATCCAATACGAAGCCCGGCGCGACCAATCGCCCCTGGACTTCGCCACCCGCCTTGCAGACCGCCACAACGCCATTTTCAAAGCCGGTGGCGGCAGGTTCCTGTTTGTGTCGCGCGGTAGCCGGAAAAAGAGCTCCGGCGGCTCTCTTGCGCCGGTTCTGATCATGCGGCCGGAATGCCGCGACTGGAGCATCTCTGGCAAGCCGCGTCCGCGCTACGGCAAGGTGGTCGCCAAGTGGCATGATCCGAAGGAGGGAAAGACCAGGTTCGAAACGGTCGACACCGGCGGCAAGGGGCCTATCCGCACCATCAAGTCTCATTTCAAGAACAGGGAAGACGCCAGGCAGGGCGCGAAGGCCGAGGCGACCAGGCTGAACCGGGCACGCGCGGAAGGACACTTCACCCAATATGGCCGTGTCGATGCAACCGCGGAAGCCGATGTGATCGCCAGCGGCTTCGGACCCGCGGAGAATGGCATGTGGCGCGCACGGGCCGTCGCACACTCATTTGAACGCTCGGCGGGATTCATAACCACAATCGAGGTCGAAGCGCCGGAGACGCCAAAGAAATGAGGGCCTTCAAATGGATGTTGAAAGGTGTTCGAGAGAGAGACGATCGGAAGCGATAAAACCAATACCTGGCCACCGCCAATATGACAAAAACGGCCGCTACAGGTGACCTGCACTGTGATCAAACCCGGTGTCAAAAAAGCTCAAACCGGGTGTCACGCTACAGCCAGGCTTTTCGCGTCTATATTGAGGGAGTGCCGGCACCGACCCCGACACGCGGTGATGTCGTGGTGCTCGGCAACCTGCCTGCCCATAAGGTCGCCGGCATCCGTCAGATCATCGCCTTCCCACGCGCCCGGATCTTCTATCTGCCGCCCTACAGCCCCGACATGAACCCCATCGAGATGGCCTTTGCCAGGCCCAAGGCGCTGCTCAGGCAAGTTCCGGCCCGAACCGTCGACGCCCTCGTTGAACGCATCGGCTGCACTATCGACTGCTTCCTCCCGGCCGAATGCGAAAACGTCTTCCACGCAGCAGGATATCAACGCTCAATGTGAAAATGCTCTAGTGCGACAGATCTGATCGAGGCGGATCGGATAGCGCTCTAGAGCTTTCTGTCCAATGGATTTGCATCGCCTGGTGCGGCCGGCCCTGACGTGGAAAATCTGGCTGCTGTTTTGTGCCGATCCGTCAGAACATATACCAGATCAATTGTCAGACCACTGGCGTGCGAACGCCGCTCTGCTGGCCATCGCCTTCGGCCGCCTCGTCATCATTTCCCTCAGCGCCGGCCTCAAGCATATCCGGCCGCGGCGTTGAGATGATGTTGTAGCCTGCATCGACATAGTGAATTTCGCCAGTGACGCAGCTTGAAAGATCGCTGAGAAGGTAGAGCGCAGCACCGCCCACTTCCTCAAGGGTTGGCGTGCGGCGCAGCGGTGCATGATTTTTCTGAAAGTTGAACATCGCGCGCGCCCCCGCAATTCCGGCGCCTGCCAGCGTTCGCATCGGGCCAGCCGACAGCGCGTTGACCCGAATACCGCTCGGTCCATAGTCGACCGCCAGATAACGCACCGAAGATTCAAGCGCCGCCTTGGCAACGCCCATGACATTGTAATTCGGCATGACACGGTTGGAGCCCCCGCCGAACGTCATGGTTAACAGCGACCCGCCATTCCCCATCAGCTTGGCCGCACGCCGTGCCACTTCAGTAAATGAAAAACAGGAAATCACCATCGTGCGCACGAAATTTTCGCGTGTCGTATCCGCGTAGTCGCCCTTCAGCTGGGTTCGGTCGGAAAAAGCGATGGCATGAACGACAAAATCCAGCTTTCCCCATTCGTCTCCGAGGCGATCGAACACCGCATCGACAGTGGCGATATCCTCCACATCGCACGGCAACACCAGATCGACACCAACGGATTTCACCAGCGGATCAAGCCGCCTCTTCAGGGCATCGGTCTGATAGGTAAAGGCAAGTTGCGCGCCCTGTGCCGCAAGGGAGCTGGCAATGCCCCAAGCGATCGAGCGCTCATTCGCCACCCCCATGACGAGACCGCGCTTTCCCTCCATCAGCGCCCCAGCCAACTGACCATTCTTCATGGAGCCACCCTCACGCGTCACGCGATCCCTTCAATGGACTTTACTGAAAACTAAGGACGCGTTGGTTCCCCCAAACCCGAACGCGTTCGACATCACCTGGTTCAGTTCGACATTGTCCTGACGCTCTCGCGCAATTGGCATGCCGTCAATTTCTGGATCGATTTCGTCGATATGTGCCGACTCGCAAACAAATCCATTATTCATCATCAAGATCGAATAGACCGCCTCATGGGCACCGGCAGCGCCAAGGGAATGTCCGGTGAGCGACTTAGTTGCCGAAATTGTTGGCACCTTGTCCCCAAACACATCCCTGATCGCTTCTATCTCGCGTACATCGCCAATCGGCGTTGAGGTGGCATGCGGATTAATATAGTCAATCGGGCCCTTGACTGTCGAAAGCGCTTGACGCATGCACCGCTTGGCGCCGTCACCTGAAAGCAGAACCATATCCTCGCCATCAGATGTGGAGCCATATCCGATGATTTCCGCGTAGATTCTGGCGCCTCTCGCTTTCGCGCGCTCATATTCTTCCAAAATCAGGATGCCTGCACCGCCTGCGATGACAAAACCATCACGGTTTTTGTCGAAGGCCCGGCTGGCACGCGACGGTTGGTCATTGAACTTCGATGACATTGCGTTCATGCCGTCGAACAGGACCGACAGCGTCCAGTCGAGCTCTTCCCCGCCGCCAGCGATCATCACATCCTGACGACCCCAACCGATCAGCTCATAAGCATGTCCGATGCAGTTGTTGGACGTTGCACACGCCGAGGAAATCGAATAGTTTATGCCCTTGATACCTAGGTAGGTCGAAAGCGTTGCCGATGCCATGGAGCACATGGCCTTTGGCACTGCAAATGGGCCGACTTGCTTGGCACTTTTTTGGCGCGTTACGTCCGCCGCTGCGACGGTGGCACGGGTCGAAGGTCCACCCGTTCCGACTACCAGCCCCGTATGCTCATGGCTCACCTCATGCGGTTCAAGCCCTGAATCCCTGATTGCCTGTTCCGCTGCGATATAGGCCCACGCCGATCCATCAGCGAGAAAGCGCATCTTGCGTCGGTCGATCAACGTCGCCGGGTCGAGCTTTGGCTCCCCGTGAACACGGCAACGAAAGCCCAATTCTGTGTAAGTTTCAGCCGTCGCAACCCCGGATTTTGCCTCACGCAATGAGGCCAGCGCTTCTTGGGTGTTGTTGCCAATGCTTGAGACAATTCCCAGCCCTGTTACAACGACGCGCCGCATGGCACCCCCCGGATATGATCTTCTCAGCCGGCGAATGCCGCGTTAAGTGCGGTGGCCTCACACTGCATCCGCTTGCATGTCGGCCTGAAACAGCCCAACGCGCAAATCCTTGGCCACATATATGGTCTGTCCGTCAGCTCGCAACACACCATCAGCAACGCCGAGCGCGAGGCGACGCGAAACCACACGCCTCACATCAACAATATATTCGACTTTAGTGACACTTGGCAGCACCATTCCGGTGAATTTGACCTCACCGACGCTGAGCGCTCGCCCGCGTCCAAGCATACCAAGCCACCCAAGGAAAAACCCGAGCAACTGCCACAACGCATCCAGCCCCAGGCAACCGGGCATTACAGGATCGCCTTTGAAATGGCACGGGAAGAACCACAGGTCCGGCTTCACATCAAGCTCGGCGACGACAAGTCCCTTGCCGTGCTCTCCGCCATCTTCATTGATATTTGCAATGCGATCAAACATCAACATCGGGGGCAGTGGCAGTTGCGCATTGCCTGCACCAAACATCTCTCCACGCCCACAGGCGAGCAGATCCTCATAATCAAAACTTGAGTGCCAATCTGGCATCTGTTCCTGAGCGGTAATGCGATGGCATGGTTAACAATGTCAGCCCCGTTCCTAACACACGCACCGCCGCGCTAAAAGAGCCGAACGAACGATGGCGTCAAACCGCGAAGTGTTTGAAATATCGGCACCCTGGCGGTAGAACATCGCGGTGGAACAGTGTGAAGAAATGTATCAGAAAAGCGAAAGTGATTCGCTTGGAGGCCGAGACATTGAACGGCTGCGCCGTGCGGGCCTTCGGCCCACCCGTCAGCGCATCGCACTTGCAAGGCTCTTGTTCGCGCGCGGGGACCGCCACGTAACGGCAGAAGAGTTGCATGAAAAAGCTGTGTTGGCACGCGTGCCGGTTTCCCTGGACACAATCTACAACACGCTCCATCAGCCTCACCGAGGCGGGATTGCTGAGAGAGTTGGGTGACGTGGATTTTTGAAAGTGTTCCGCCCTGATTGAGAGGATCCGGCTTCATTTGAACGTCACGGGAGACGAAGATCAGCCGGAGAAACAACTGTTCCCCGGAGCGAATTATCGGAATGCTGCGTGAAGCCGAGGTGCAGCTTGGCCGGGGCGCGAGGGTGGGCGGGGTTTGCCGCAGCCTTTGTGTGTCGGCGCAGAGTTGCTGTCGATGGCGTCGCATGTACGGCGGCATGGAGGCGAACCAGGCGCATCGGCTGAAGGAGCCGGAGCGTGAGAACGGGCGGGTGAAGAAAGCGGTTGCGGATCCGACGCCGGACAAGCCGATCTTGAAGGAGGCCCTTACGGGAAAGTACCGAGCCCTTCGCGTCGCCGGCTCAAGTCGTCACGAAGTTGAAGGTGTCCGAGCGTCGGGCTTGCAGGACGCCCGCCCGGCATCGATCGACACAACGCAAGAAGCCGCAAGGCCGGGCGGATGAGGACATTCCGACACAAGCCGTCATCTGCCTTGCCTGCCGGTATGGTGGTTACGGGTATCGCCGGCATCCACCGGCTGCCTGGGCAGGATGGCCGGTGTGTCGGCCTGAACAGGGTAAGCGCATCCGGCGAGGTGAAGGGCTGAAGGTTCCGATCAAGCAACCCAAGAGACGCCGGCTGCGGTTGAACGATGGATCATGCATCCGTCTTTGCCCGACGGGGAAGAACCATGTCCGGACTTATGACTTCGTGACGGATTGCACCCATGACGGCAAAGCATTCCGCATGCTTGTGGTCATCGATGAGTACACCCGTGAGTGCCCGGCCATCCATGTCCGGCGCAAGCTCGACAGCCGGGAGGTGCTGCATTGTCCCGGACAAGCTGTTTGTCCGGCACGGTGCACCCGAGCACATTCGTTCAGACAATGGCGCTCAGACAATGGCCCTGAGTTCGTTGCCACCGCGGTGCGTGATCGGCTTGCCGGGCTCAACGTCAAGACGCTCTACATCGAGCCGGGCAGCCCATGGGAGAACGGCTATTGTGAGAGCTTTGATGGAAAGCCGAGGGATGAATGTCTGAACCGGGAGATCTTCACCACACTCACCCAGGCGCAGATCCTGATCGAGCTGTGGCGGCGCTTCTACAACACCGAGAGGCCACACTCGTTGCCGGGCTCTCGCCCACCTGCACCTGAAACGGTATTGCCGAGGAGGCCGACAATCCCATACGCTGCAACACTGATCGGCCGAACCGCCGATTGGACCCTGGTCGGATTCTAGAGCGTCTTCGCGATGAGCGGAATCGTTTGGGGGTTCCCAATCGCGCACTGATGTGATTCATGGGATGCCGCAAGATGGAGGCGCATCATGGGTTGGAGATCTGGACAGCGCTCTTGCGGGATCGGGTTCTTTCGGCGGTAGATGGCGGTGAGGCAGGCGGCAGCGACGTTTGGCGTGAGCCCGTCCTACATCTACAAAGCGCTGATGCGGCGCCGGTCCTTGAGCGGTGCGAACATGTTCTCAACCTTATGGCGCTGTTTGTATTGAATGTTGCAGAAGGAAGCGGGTGCCTTTCGTCCTGTTCGGGGCGGAATGCATGGGGTGATCCCCCCGGCTTTCAGCGCCGCGCGATCATCGTCTGAATCGTATCCCTTATCTGCGATCATTATAGCTTTGACGCTATCACAGAGACCCGGATACAAGAGCTTCGCACCGATATGATCCGACAGGCCAGCCGCCAGGCACATGGCCGGCGGTCGTCCGTCGCCATCGCAGACGGCATGGAGTCTGGTGTTCGGCCCGCCTTTTGTGCGCCCGATGTGGCGGGGAAGCCCCCCTTTCAGAAGGCTCGACGCGGTGCGATGAGCCTTCAAGTGTGTTGCATCAATCATCAGCGTATCGGGCATCAGCGTATCGGGTGGCCCGTCAGAAGCGGTCAAGTGACTGAAAATCTTGTCGAACACGCGGATCGGTCCAGCGTCGAAAGCGATTGCAGAGCGTCTTGTGCGGGCCGCAGGCCGCAGCTGCGTCCTTCCATTGCAGCCCGTGCTTCAGCACGCAGACGATGCCTGACACAACACGACGATCATCCCCCGGGCAACTCCGTGGGACCTGGGGAAGAATGGCTCGATCTTCGACATTTGAGCGCGTGAGAGCAGAAACGGATCCGACATGGCAAACGCCTTTGCCATCCTGAATCAGAAATCGAACTTCAATGCAAATTAATGGGTCCTGAGCCTAACTCAAAGGCTGGATCACCAAACAGACCCAGCACATGGGGGTCAGCAGATCGAAGACCTATTTCCACACCAACACGTCGAACCACTAGCACTATGTCTTTGAGGCAAGTGGCCGAGTGGAAAATATTCCCACCAGCGAGATCCGCATTCTGGGGCTGCCCGACACGCCGTCAGGAACCCGTGTGTTATGCATCGATGTCGTCGTCAGGCTCACTGAAGACGAGGATTGAGGGCGCCACACCTGTTGATGCGTACTTGCCACTGCGTTGCCAATCCAATCCAGCTATTTTTCAACATCCCCAAGGTTGAGCGTGTCAGACTGAAATCTGGCTCAGATTCCCGTGCTGTTACACCAAATTTGCGTATCTGTTGGGGAAACCGAAAGGCACAATCGAAACCGGCGAGCTGACATCCTAGCGGCGGATCACCTCTCCGGCATAAACACCCCACAGATCGGTCTGCTCGATCCAGCCTTGATGACCGTTTGCCTCAATTTCGCACCAAGATCCATCGCACTGCTCCACCGCGACCACAACCTGGGGTTCGATTCGCGCAAGCGCCTCACCACCATGATCTGTGCTATCGCGCAGCACCCGCAGCACAGGGTCGCGGTCCCATGGTGCCACCACCGCTGTTCGCTTGCCTGACAAGAGGCTGTGGAATACCCATCCCTCCTCGCCTTCAGAATCCCGGATCATCCGCCAGTTCTCAGATTCGCGTGTGATCTCAATCGGTAAGCCTGCGCGCTGAAACTGCCATGCAATTGAATGTGTCTGGCTCGGACCCTTGCGCACATTGACGCGCCTGTTCTTGAGGCTGGCGAATCTGGGAACCGGCAATCCCGAGGTGCCTATTCGTGATGCGGTCGAAAGGATTGACGGCGTTGCTGCATGAGTATCCGATTGACTCTTGGAATCTACAAGCCACGGCATCATGGACGTCCCTGCAGCCATCAGCAAAACCAAACCAAGCCAGCCAATCCGTCGCCTAATTGAACTTATGTTCTGCATTCGACCTCCGCATCATTGCGCCCATCCCCTGTGCATCTGATGCAATTGTGGCACTTTGCACCCGCCGGTCCATTTGCTACAGAAGCCTGAAACCGGAGCGCATATTGTTGTGGCATCCAAGCGTTGCCAAAAAACTATCTGTTCACGGTTAAAGAGGATTGAATCCCATAACGACTACGGAGCGTCATGATGCCCGCACCCAAGCCGCGCGTCGTCGTTACTCGCAAGTTGCCGGACATAGTCGAAACGAGAATGTGTGAACTGTTCGATACCAAGCTCAACGAGACCGACAGCCCGATGGAGCCGGCCGATCTGATCGAGGCTTCCAACCGCTGTGACATACTGGTGCCGACGGTTACCGATCGAATTGATCGGCAAATCATTTCGATGGCAGGATCCGGACTCAAGCTGATCGCGAATTTCGGCAATGGCGTCGACAATATCGATGTCGAAGCGGCATTGGCGCGCGGCATGACGGTCACAAACACGCCAGGTGTCCTCACCGAGGACACAGCCGACATGACCATGGCATTGATTCTTGCGATTCCACGCCGCCTCACCGAGGGTGCGCGACTCATGAGCGACCATCCGGAAGAGTGGACCGGATGGTCGCCAACCTGGATGGTTGGACGGCGCATCTATGGTAAACGTCTAGGCATTGTCGGTATGGGGAGAATTGGACAGGCAGTGGCACGGCGTGCGCGCGCCTTCGGCCTGCAGATCCACTATCACAACCGTCGCCGGCACGCCCAGAGCATCGAAGAAGAGCTTGAGGCAACCTATTGGGACAGCCTCGATCAGATGCTGGCGAGAATGGACATCATTTCGGTGAATTGCCCCCACACGCCCGCCACCTACCATTTGTTGTCAGCAAGGCGTCTGGCGCTTTTGCGCAGCGATGCATACATCGTCAACACCGCGCGCGGCGAAATCATCGACGAAGGCGCACTTGCCGCAATGCTGGAAGCCGGGAACCTCGCCGGCGCCGGTCTCGACGTTTTTGAACACGAGCCCGCCGTTGATCCACGGCTGCTCCAATCCGATCGGGTCGTACTCCTGCCACATATGAGTTCTGCAACGATAGAAAGCCGGGTGGATATGGGCGAGAAGGTCATCATCAACATCAAAGCATTCAGCGATGGCCACACACCACCCGATCGGGTGGTGCCATCAATGACCTGAACGGGGGCCTTTTATGAGCAACAAGATCTCCAAGCGCGCCGAAGATTGCGAACCTCGCCGCTCTTCCACCTATCCCGCGCAATTCCGCCAGAAAGTTGAAGCCCAGGTCAAATATCCCATGGGTGACCAGTTCGGCCTCGATCAGTTTGGCGTCAACATCACCTAGCTTCCTCTCGGCACCACATCGTCACAGCGACATTGGCACTCTGCCGAGGACGAGTTCAATCTATGTCATTGAGGACGCACCAACACTGGTGATCCGATGATGGCGAGGAACTCATGGGGGCCGGGCGACTGTGCCGGGTTCAAGGCTGGTACGCCCAACGGTCACCGCCTCATCAATCGCACCGACGAAACAGTTCTCTATCTGGAAGTCGGCACCCGACGGCCGGATATCGACGCCGTCGACTATCCCGACATCGATATGCAGGTCGAACCCGACGGCACAGGCCAACGCCGCTTTGTGCACCGCGATGGAAAGCCCTATTGAGCGACGAGAAGTTGATCTGACCGCTAGTTAGACATTGCCAGTCAATGGGTTCTTCGGATTCCATCCATAGGCGATCTCCTCAAGCCGCATCGCCATGACATCCACGAGTAACAGCCTGCCGACCAGCGGATCCCCAATCTCAAGGATCAGCTTCAGGGCTTCGGCAGCCATGATGGTCCCGACAATTCCAGGCACGATACCGAGAATTCCGGCGTCTTCACAAACCGGCACCGTGCCGTCGGGCGGTGGCGCAGAATAAAGGCAGCGATAGGTCGGATTTGGCCTTCCGTCATCTGCCCTCTCATGGGGCTTGAGTGTCGTCACTTGGCCGTCAAAGCGCCCCACCGCGCCCATCACCAGCGGCACACCGGCGCGGCAGCACGCATCTGATACTGCGTATCGGGTGGCAAAATTGTCCGAACCATCGATCACCACGTCATGTCCCGCAACCAGCGCTTCACCATTGTTCTCGTCAAAGCGAAATTCATGCGTTTCGACTGCAACATTGGGATTGATACGGCCAATAGCAGTGGCACTACTCTCAGTCTTCAGCACGCCGACCATGCCCGTTTCATGGATCACCTGACGTTGAAGATTTGACAGCGCAACCTGGTCATCATCGACAATACCGATGATCCCGGCGCCGGCAGCAGCAAGATAGACCAGCACCGGCGCGCCCAGCCCGCCGGCCCCAACCACTAGGACCCGCGCCGATTTGAGCCGCTGCTGTCCGGGTCCGCCCACTTCGTGCAACACGATGTGGCGCGCATAGCGCTCAAGTTCCGCATCTGAGAACCTCATTGAATCAGCCACCGGTAGAGCCGAATCCACCAGCTCCGCACGTGGTTTGCTTGAGGCTGTCGATCTCAACCAAAAGGCCGCGTGTTACCGGCTGGATCACCAATTGAGCGATACGCTCACCCTGCCTGATTTCGAAGACAACGTCGCCGAGATTGATCAGTAGCACCTTGAGCTCGCCGCGATAGTCGCAATCAACCGCGCCCGGCGCATTCAGCACCGTGACCCCACTGCGCTGGGCAAGACCCGAACGTGGCCTGATTTGCGCTTCATAACCTTTCGGCAACGCAATCGCGATACCTGTCGGCACAGTTCCGCGCGCGCCCGGCTCCAGTACCATGATTTCTTCATCGCCAATTGCGGCGACAAGGTCCATGCCAGCAGCCCGGCGGTTTGATAGGGGGAAGAGCCAGCCCATCACCGTGCGCAAGGCGGGAGACGAAAACCTCCACCTCAGCAGCAATTGCAGCGTTCATTTCGCTTCCACCGGCGCTAGGGCACCAGCAAGCCTTTCGACCAGACGGGAGGCGGCTTCGATCTTGGTCATTTCCGGCCAGCTATCGACACCGTCCGCCGTGACAAGATGGACCAAATTGCGCTCACCCCCCATGACGCCGCTCGCCGGCGATACGTCATTGGCGAGAATCCAGTCAGCGCTCTTGGCAACCAGCTTTGCCTTGGCATTAGCGATGACATTCTGTGTCTCAGCGGCAAAACCAATGACAAGCTTGGGACGACCGCGCTTGCGTCCGCCGATATTTGCCAGAATATCCTGGTTCTCAGAAAGCTTCAGTGACGTCAGACCGCCCTTGCCCTTCTTGATTTTCTGTTCGGCAGCCTGTTGCGCGCGCCAATCCGCAACTGCGGCGGCAAAAACCGCAATATCTGCCGGCAGAGCTTCGCTCGCAGCATCCAGCATCTGATTTGCCGTCTCCACATGAATGGTTGTGATGCCGGATGGATCCACCAGCGCCGTGGGTCCGGCAATCAAGGTCGTGCGCGCGCCTGCCGCCGCGAGCGCGCTGGCGATTGCATATCCCTGCTTGCCCGAAGACCGGTTGGCGATATAGCGCACTGGATCGATCGGCTCATGGGTCGGCCCGGCAGTAACCAGCGCTGACATGCCTGCAAGCGGTCCTTGGGCACCGCCAAATAACGCCGCGATCGCTTCGACGATCTCCACTGGCTCTGCCAGGCGGCCAAGACCATATTCGCCGCATGCCATCTCGCCTTCACCGGGACCTACCACATGAACACCGTCGGCCTTCAGACGCGCAAGATTGCGCTGCGTCGCCTTGTGGTGCCACATCCGCACATTCATCGCCGGCGCGATGAGAACTGGTTTGTTGGTGGCCAGTAGTGCTGTTGATGCCAGATCGTTGGCGTGACCATTGGCCATCTTGGCCATCAGGTCAGCCGTCGCCGGTGCCACCATCAGCAGGTCGGCATCGCGCGACAGTTCGATGTGACCCATCTCGACTTCTTTATAGATATCGAACAGATCGGTGTGAACCCGATCGCGTGTCAGATACACGAGGCTGAGTTCGGTGACAAATTGAGTACCTGCCCGCGTCAGTATCGCCCGGCAGACCGCACCTTGGCGCGAGAGCAGGCGCACGATTTCAAGCGTCTTGTAGGCGGCAATGCCACCACCGACGATCAACAGTATCCGTTTGCCTTCAAGAACGGTCATTGCAGCACTCCGGTCATACACACGCTCTCACGGACAATTCGCTCAATTCAACGTCATTTGCCGAACAAGCTTACCAGATTTGTGCAATCGCAATGAGTGCGAGTGAAATCGCACCAATCCACCAGACCGCCGGTGGAACGCTGTCATGCCGCTGCCGAACTGCCCGAGGCGGTTGTTCATACGCTGCTGCGGCAAGTGCGGATGCGGCACGCTCGGCCTGCTCAAAAAACTCCGGCAGCCCCTCGACCAACCGGCCAATGCTCGCAGCACCTTCGGCCGCATCCTTGATGCGGCCTTCAGGTGACAAACGGCGCTCCAGCCAGCGCCCGACCACCGGCGCGGCAGTTGTCCACATATTGAGCTCCGGATCGAGCGTGCGCGCAACACCTTCGGTAACCACCATGGTTTTCTGCAACAGCAGCAATTCCGGCCGCGTTGCCATATCGAACTGCTCGGTCACTTCAAACAGCTGGGTTAGCAGCTGCGCCATCGAAATATCTTCCGCACTGCAGCCGGCAAGCGGCTCGCCAATCGCGCGCAGTGCCTGGGCAAATTCCGCACTGGTGTGACGTGCCGGTACGTAACCCGCCTCGAAATGTACTTCTGCTGTGCGCTTGTAGTCCCTAGTAATGAACCCCCACAGAATTTCTGCAAGGAACCTGCGCTCTTTCATGCCAAGACGGCCCATAATGCCAAAATCGACAGCTACCAGACGCCCATCATCGTCAACGAACAGATTTCCCGGATGCATGTCCGCGTGAAAAAAGCCGTGGTCCAGAGCCTGCACCAGAAACGTCTGAATGATGGTCCGGCCGAGTTGCTTCAGATCATGACCGGAGGCCCTCAGGGTATCCACGTCGCCAAGACCCGTGCCATCAATCCACTCGGTCGTTAGCACACGCCGCGCAGTACGGCTCCAATCGACACGCGGGACGCGGAATTCCGGATGATCGGCCATGTTCTCGGCCATCTCCGAAATCGCCGCTGCTTCCAGCCGCAAATCCATTTCCAGTTCGACCGAACGTTCAAGCGTCGCCACCACTTCAACCGGCCGCAACCGGCGTGTCGGCGCGTGCAGGAACTCAGCAATCCGTGCTGTAAGATAGAACCCTTCAAGATCATGGGTGAAGCGGCGCTCGACGCCGGGCCGCAGAACCTTCACTGCTGCCCCGCCGGTGATCGGCCCATCATTCAGATCTGCATGATGTACTTGCGCAATCGATGCTGCGGCGACCGGTGGTCCAAGCGATGAGAAAAGTTCACCGAGTGGGGCCTTCAGCTCTCGTTCAATCTCAGCTTCGGCCTCACTTGCCGCGAATGGATCAAGCCGGTCCTGCAGCGAGGCGAGCCCCGCCGCCCCCTTCATGCCGATGATATCAGGCCGCGTCGCCAAGAACTGCCCGAGCTTGATATAGCTCGGGCCCAGAATGGTCAGCGTGCGCGATAAATCATCGATATCAGCCTCGCCGTCGCCGGCTAGCCATTGTGACAGGCGGCGCAATGGAGCGGGCATGGCTCCGCCAAGCCCCAGAACCTGCGGTAGGCCCGCTCGTGCAAGAGCGAGCCCCGCGCGCGCGAGGCGATACAGATGGAGCGGCGCATTAAGCCATAACATTGTGAGGTTCTAGTGCATTTCCGCTGCAACTGGAATCTGTTGCGAACCCTATGGTCTGGACTCATTATAGCCACGAGATGATGGCTGCGGCGAGCGCGATAGCTGCCATGACGTTTTTAATGTTGCGCTCGAAGCGCGTTGCGATGCGCCGCCGGTCCTTGAGGCGGCAGAACATGCGTTCGATGATATCTCTCTCCCTGTAGATGGCCCGATCGTGGTGATATCGGATCCTGCGGTTCTTTCGCGGCGGGATGACGGGCCCGGTCCCGCGCTCTTCAGGCCGTCACGGCCCTTGCCGGCGACAGGTTCGGCGGATGGCGGCATGGTCTCGATGCAGCGCTGTGCGACCTTGCAATCATGCACGTTGCCGGGCGTCGGGAGCAGGACGCAATTGACAAAAACACGGGGCGGCCCTTGTGGTCGCGGACGGCGTGGAGCCCGGTGTTGCGTCCGCCTTTGGTGCGGCCGATACCATGGGGGGCATGGGGGCCAGGGGCCCCCTTTTCCGCCGCCGGCGCAGCGATGAACCTTGATGCGGGATGTCGATGAACAGCCGGTCAGGCGTATCCTCGGCGCCTGCCGAAGCGCTGAAGATACCTTCCCATATACCGCGCTCGTCCCGGAGTTAGTAAATTGTATCAAAGTGAGATTTCATTAATCTTTTATTGTAACACTTCATCTAACTCAGCACAGGGTTGGCCACAGACTGATTTATAGTCACTGCAGAAATCAGAAGAAACAACAAAAGGATTACCAAGAATACTTTTCTCTTTTCGGCTATAGGTGCGGTTATTTCCTTTAGTCTGCAAACCTACCAAATAGTTTTCACCATTAATTGTCGCAATGTTGGGACTACCAGAAACGCCCCATTCTGCGGGACAGTAATTTGTAACAAAACTCCCACTAATTTCTAATAGCTCACACGGCTCGTTAACTCTCAATGGGGATTGATAAAGGTCTGCAATGTCATTACCAGTTTGCTGGCTTAATGTTTGTGGATTAAAATCAGGAGTTCCACTTGAATCAGTATTAAATCTAGTTTGTGGCCTATAAAAATGAACATCTATTTCACCACTTCTTGAAGCATTCACTATTCTTTTATTTGAACTTCTTACTGGTCTTACAAAATTATTTGGCCTAAGAGCTTTATCTACTTTTACAAAAACATAATCTGTAGAGGGCTCATTCCAGGCAGAAGGATTATTTATTCTAGGAGACACAAACTGAGAGTTACTTTGACTGGCTCTTGTCACATTCTTTGGATTTATAGGGTAAGCAGCAACTCTAACTGAGTTTCGAACAGGCTCTCTTAAGGAGCGATTTTCTTTTCTCGCTTTTCGTGGATCATCTAAAACTCCATGAGCTGTAGCTAAATAAACCCCAGGACAAACTTGAATTCCTTGAGTAAAGCCATTCAAAGTCCAAAAGGTAGCCATGGCAGCCCCAACGCCCTCTTTAGTAGAAACAGGGGACATTGAATTGTCCCGATCCTCATACCAAGCGGCGTTATGAAGACAGCTTTCAGGGTTTAACATGCAGTTGATTTCATTCAGCTCAGAGGCTGAACCATTTGAAGATTTCATCCCACAGTTTTCACCATTTTTTGTTCCATCAGATCTTATTCCTCCAGCTATAGAATGCGAATCAATAGAGAAAAAACTCATTAACATTATTAACAATAGTGATAGTAAACCATGAGGTGATTTTAATAGTTTCATTTTTTTTAAGTCTCTCTTTATAGTTGACGAAGCGGTTGAAGAGCGTCTTCTTCGGCCCGTGGATATCGGCTCAGTCGGCCCGGCGACCGCCACAGCGCAGTGCATGGACGATCCCGCTCGGCACACGACGATCATCAACGCGCTTCCTGCCGCGCATATCGGTCGGCGGAAGCGGCGCGATCCGGGCCTGCTGAGAATCGGAAAACCGGAAGAAATCATACATCTCGTTACCTCCTCATCGGAGGCAATGAACCATCCTCGGATCAAATCGGGAAGACGGTTATCGGGGCCGAACCCAAACAATTGGTGAACATGAGGTCCAACACTAAGTGGACCAAATCCACTTGATTTCACTTGGCATTATTGCGCCGGGTTGATCTGTGTGCTGTCGATTTCCGCCAGCGCCTACTTCGTAAGCTCAGCTTGCGGGAAGCCGGTGTCTCCAGCAAGCTCAAGCGCGGCCTCAAACTGCTCGCGAGCCCTGTCCAGGTCACCATCGGCGCAATAGGCCTCGCCAAGGTGATAGTGATAGATCGGCAGTGGTGCCGGCGCTGCCAGAACATCCAGCAGAAGCGCGATCGCTGGTGTGTAACGGCCACGCTTGTAGTGCACCCAGGCCAGCGTGTCCTTGAAGTGCGGGACATCGATCGACCGCAGGCGTTTTGCAAGCTCCTCTGCCCGATCAAGGCTCTCTTCATCGGAACGATGTTCTGCCAATAGGCCCGCAAGATTGTTTGCAACCACCAGCGAGTTCGGCTGGCGCTCATACATCTTTTCATACGCCGCAGTCGCGCTGTCGAATTCTGTCGATTGCTCCTCAAGTCCCGCCTGGAAGAGCAGAAGATTGAGATTGCTAGGATCGACCTTGAGCCCCGCCGCGATTGTATCGGACGCCTGGGCCGTTTTACGGTGGCGTAGATGGTAGCCAGTAAGGGCTCTGTAACCCAGCAGATGTCAGGTGCTTTTAACAGTAAGGCCAAAAAGACGTCCGGCCTCATCGACTTCGGCAACACGAGCAGCGGACCGGCGGGCGCGGCACCTTCGTGCCGCCGGTCTTTGCGCCTGGCGAGGCGTTCCGGTTCGACCGGAGCGAGGATCGGGCGATCCCGGGCGGCGGGCGGCGTGCCCCGGCGCGGGGTGTTCGACAATATGAAGACCGCTGTCGACCGGATCGGCTCCGGCAAGGCGCGGCAGGTAAACGCCCGATTTGCCGCGATGGCCGGTCATGATCTGTTCGAGCCCGCGTTCTGCAACCCGGCTTCCGGATGGGAGAAGGGTCGGGTCGGGAAGAACGTGCAGGATGCGCGGCGCCGGCTGTGGCAGCCGCTGCCCGGCTTCTCCGATCCGGATGCCCTGAACGCCCGGCTCGAAGAGCGCTGCATTGAGCAATGGGGCCGGATCCGGCATGGTGGACTGCCCGGCACCGTCGCCGATGTGCCTGCCGGCGAAGTGGCCGGCCCGATGCCGCCGGGCCGTCCCTTTGACGGCCTGGTGGAGCACACCAGGCGGGTATCGCCGACCTGCCTCGTACACTTCGAGCGCAACCGCTACAGCGTACCGGCATCCTTCGCCAACCGGCAGATGAGCCTGCGGGTCTATCCGGCACAGGCCGGGAGCCTTGTCCCTTTACCGGGATGCCCGACGCGTTCCGGCAGGTGCAGGCCTGTCTGCTCAAGCGCCCGGGTGGTGACAGGGAGATGGTGGAGATCCTCTCGCTGGTCCTGCAGCATGGCGAGCAGGCCGTGCTCTGCGCGGCCGAACCGGTGCTTGAAGAAGGTGTTCCCACCAGGACCCGCATCCTCAACCCGCTGCACCGGCCGATCGACGCCGACCCGTATCACTGCCATTGATGCCCCACAGGCCCTGGAGCCGAGGCGCGAGCCCCGAAGGCCGACCCGGCCCGCTAAGATGCCCTTCGCGGCAAGGAGGGCTCTCCTGCGTCATGACCCTGCAAGCGCCGCCGTCATGGTCATGCTGCGCTCCGTCAGGATGTACGGCATGGCCCGGGCCGTCGGCGATCTCATCGAACAGGGCACGCCCGCCTTCGATACGGCGCTCCCCATCCTCTCGCAGATGCTCAAGGCCGAGGTCGCCGAACGCGAAGTCCGGTCCATCGCCTGCCGGATGAAGGCAGCCCGCTTCCCTGCCTGCAAGGTCCCGGCACCGGAACGACCCATATCGCTGCGGCCCTGGGCGTCCGGGCGGTTGAGCATCATCGCAGGAAAGTACGGTTCTTCTCCACCGTCGACACGGTCAACCTGCTCGAACAGCAAAAGGCCCTGAACAAGGCCGGGCGCCTGCCGCGCCTCGATCCCGTTATCCTCGATTAGCCGGGATACCTGCCGTTCGGTCTGTCGGGCGGGGCGCTGCTGTTCCACCTGCTCTCAAAGCTCTACGAACGCACCGGCGTCGTTATAACCACCAACCTCAACCTCAGTGAGCGGGCGGCATGTTCGGCGATACCAGGATGACCACGGCCCTGCTCGACCGGCTCACTCATCATTTCCACATCCCGGAGACCGGAAATGACAGCTTCCGGTTCAAGGCTTCCGCTGCCGGCGGCAAAACGCAAAAGGAGACCGTCCAACACTTGACCACGCCCCCGACCAGGGGACATGTCACACCACAACCCGGCTCACTTCTCGATGAAAATCCCGCGGCAAACCTCAGCAGAAATCAACAAATACCCTTCAGGTAGTATCCTGCCGAATTAGCCAATTGCCCATTTTTGTACAGGTCGGCGATCTCGCTCTAGATCGGTTTTTATTTAATCCCGTTCATATCCTGCGTCGGCGATAACGTCCCAAAGGTCCGTGACGGTTCTGACGGCTGCCTTTCGTAGCAAAGCCTGGAGCTTTGAGAATGCCATCTCGATCGGGTTGAAGTCGGGACTGTAGGGCGGAAGATAGAACAGCGTGGCTCCGGCGGCCTCGATGGCTTGGCGGATGCCGGTCACCTTGTGAGCGGGCAGGTTGTCCATGACCACGATGTCGCCTTGACTGCGTTCGGGCACGAGTACCTGTTCGACATAGGCCTTGAAGGCGACGCCATTCATCGGCCCATCGAGCAGCATCGGGGCTGCCATGCCGGACAGGCGCAAGCCGGCGGCAAACGTGGTCGTCTTCCAGTGTCCATGCGGGAGCGCGGCCCGACAGCGCTCGCCGCGTGGAGCCCGGCCGCGAAGCCGCGCCATCTTCGTGCTGGCACCCGTCTCGTCGATGAAGATCAGCCGTTCCGGGTCGAGGTCCGTCTGGCCGCTGAACCAGAGCTGGCGCCGAGCCATGACATCCGGGCGTTGCTGCTCGGCCGCGTGCGCCGATCTTGATCAGTTTGAGCCGGAGGCCGGTCAGTGACCGGTCTGCCATCGCCTCGGATCGTTCGATGCAGCGCAGGAACGTGGCCAGGTTGCAGGTCGGCGCATGCAGCTGCAGCCGGACCTCGTTGTCCCGGAACCGTTTGCACGACAGCCGCGTCCGGCGGAAGGCATGTTTGCCCTCCCTGATGTGCTGCTCGGCGGTACCGCGCCGGTTGTAGAACCGTACCACCCGGTCAGGCTTCATCGGCAGGTTGGTCACGATGAAGCCATGCGGGGGAACAACTCACCCGGGTGCCGTTCGATCCTGGCGACCACCCGGCGGGGGTGTCCCGGGAGGCGGCCTGATATTGGAAGTCTTGGTAGAAACGCTTCACCCTGGTCTGCGAGGGGCGGCCTACGGGCCGGGTTGGCCGATGCGCGATCTTCTCGTGCAGGACAGCATCGGCGGGCAGCCGAACGGCATGGAAGGAGCCCACATCTTCGAGCCGTTCGTATATCCCGGGAATTGCAAGGGCGGCGGCGGCGCGGAAAAACCGCATGAGATTGCGCTTGGCATACCGGGCGATCACCGGGTCCGGAACATCCTGCCGGCCATCGGCGCTGTGGACGTTGCCGTTGCGCAGGGCGCAGCGTTCCAACATGCCGAACCGGTTGAACAGGAAAAGCGGGTGGTAGCAGATGCAGTCGAAATGGCCGTTCCAGGCGGCCCCTTCCCGATCACCATGGGGCGGGCTGACGGAACTGTCCATGTCCAGCACGATGTGCTTCAGCCCGTTGCGATCGTGGAACCGGTCGATCCAATAGCCGTTCAGGTCGGCCAGAGCCGCCCGGTTCTCTGGCAAAGCCGGCGTATCGGTCTCGAACCGCCCCATTTGCGACGCGGGGGCCGTCTGTGCATCGACGGCGCGCCCACCCACAACCTGCCGCATGACCGGATCACGGGCGAGCCGGTCCGCATCGTTGACATCCTCGTAGCCGGCGCGCCGCCCATGGACCGACTGCCGAAACAAGCCGTCGAGCCGGTGGACGGTGTTCTTGCCCAAACAGCTATCGCGCAAGGCACCGGCCCCAGGATCGGACAGACCGAGAGCATCATCCAGTTCCCGCACCACCAGTAGGCCGCCATCCGAACTGAGCTGTGTGCCCTGGAACTCCAGCCGCACACGACGGTCGAAATCCACCCGATCACCCCGCTTGGCCCCGCACCCTCCGGGTGATCCATGAAACCCGCCATTCGCAACCGACAACTCAATGATTTATAACGAAAATACTGCGATCAGAACAGCAAAAACAGCGGATCACTTGGAGAATGCGGGCTTAGGAGTGATGCGTGCGCCCGAAAGCGGGCGGATAATTCCCATATCAGTGCGTGCCCGCGTGGCCAATGCGCGACGGTAACAAAAAAATCAGCGCAGGACGGGCGCAAATGAGGCAATTTTGGCTCGACGGCACCGCGGCGGAAAGGCATTGTGGCGGCGGTTTCCTGCTTGGTGTGAAGCTTGATTCGGCATCACACGGATGCAAGTTTTGAGTGCGGCGGCGTTCGGCCCGTCTTGGCGGGCATGTGGCGATGTGTAGCAAGGTTTAGGCGGGGGTGGACGCCAACCCCCGATGGTGCGGCATGACATCGGCGAATTCGAAAACGGCCTGCGCGGTGTTTTTCATCGTTGGCTTGGCGGCAACGCCTGGATGGGCAGTGCCATGTGCATTCGAAGACGGCGAGCGGGTGCGCATCGCCCGGACCATCGACGGCGACACGGTAACGCTGGAACGCGGCGGAGATGTGCGCCTGATTGGCATTCAGGCGCCGAAACTGCCGCTCAGGCGGCGCGGCTTTGAGACCTGGCCGCTGGCGCACGAGGCGCGTGCGGCACTGGCAGCGCTCGCCGACGGGCGTGAGGCGGTACTGCGTTATGGTGGCACTAACGAGGACCGCCACGGGCGGCGGCTTGCGCATTTGTTCATCAACACGCCTGAAGGCGAAATCTGGGCACAGGGCGAAATGCTGAAACAAGGGCTTGCCCGGGTCTATTCCTTTCCTGACAACCGCTCATGCGTTGAACAGATGCTGCAACTCGAGCGCGATGCCCGCGATGACCGGCGCGGTATCTGGGACGAGCCCTACTACGCGCTGCGCGACGCCCGCGCCGAGCAGCGCCTTGAAGCACTTGAGGGCACGTTTCAACTGGTCGAGGGGCGCATTGAGGAGGTGGCGATTATACGCGGCCGTGTCTACCTCAATTTCGGCGAGGACTTCCGGCAGGATTTCACCATCACCATCGACCCGCGCGATACGCGGCTGTTTGCCGGGCGGGGGGAGGCCTTGCGCAACATCGAAGGTGAGAAGGTTCGCGTCCGCGGCTGGCTCGACGTCTTTAACGGACCGGTGATCGAGGCGACCCATCCCGAACAGATCGAACTGGTGGAGGGAGCCCTGGCGCGGCGATGAGGCAGCTCGCCCGCAGTTTTGAGTGCAACAACGCCCGGCGCGCCATGCTGCTGATTATCTTGGTGGCCGCCGGCATGACGCTTGGTGCGTGCGTACGCTCGCTCGACGACGACACCCTGATACCGCTGATGTCGCTGCGCGAGGAAGAGGAGGTCGGCCGCCTCCAGCATCCGCGCATGCTGGCCGCCTTCGGCGGCGCCTATCACGACCGCGCGCTTGACCAATATGTCGGCGAACTGACGGTGCAGCTGATCGAGCGTTCGGGCTCGCCCAATGCGGTGCGCAGCGTCACGGTGCTCGATTCGCCGAGCATCAACGCCTTTGCCCTGCCCGGCGGCTATATCTATGTCACCCGCGGTCTGTTGGCGCTGGCCAGCGACGAGGCCGAACTGGCAGCCGTGATTGCCCATGAGATTGGTCATTTGGAGGCGCGCCATCCGGCCAAGCGCATTGCCCGGCTGGTAAGCGCGGAAATGCTGGACAGCATTTTCGGGCGCATCATTGGCGGCGGACAGGCCGCCGAGCTCGACGAATTCGGCTCGCAGGGCTATGTCGCGCATTATTCACGCATCCAGGAACTGGAAGCCGACGCCCTCGGCATTCATGCCGCCACCAAGGCCGGATATGATCCGCGCGCGGCGTTGAGCTTTCTCGAAGCGATGGAACGCGACCAGTCACTGCAATCCAGACTGCTGCGCAAGGATCGTGGCAGAAAAGGCGACGGCGACTACATGACCGCGCATCCGCCAACGCCGGCGCGCCTCGAGGCAGCGCGCAAGGTGGTTGCGGGGATCGGCCAGGGCGGCGAGCGGCAGCGCGAGGCCTATCTTTCTCATCTTGATGGTCTGACGTATGGCCAAGCGCCGGGCAATGGCGTTGTCAATGGGCGCAGGTTTCTGCAGCCAAATCTCGGTTTTGCCTTCGAGATGCCGCCCGGCTACGTGATTCACAACCGCCCCAGCGCGGTGGTGGCGATCGGCGAGGGCAAGAACCTCATACTGTTCGATGGCACTGGTATCGCTCCTTCGACCTCGCTCAGCGATTTTGTGGAACGCGACTGGGCCTCGGCGCTGGCCATTCAGTCGCTCGATCGCATGAGGCTGAACGGTATGGAGGCGGTCAGCGCCTATGCGCCGCTCGGCCACCGCGATGTGCGTCTGGTGGCGATTCGCTTCGACGAGGAGCAGGTCTATCGTTTCATTGCCTTGGCACCGCCCGATGAGCTTGCCAAATTCGGCGGCGAAGTTGCCAGGCTGGCGCATTCGTTCCGCCAGCTGAGCGGTAGTGAAGCGCGCGCCGTGCGTCCGCTGAGTATCAAGATCCACAAGGTGCGGGCCGGAGACACCATGGAATCGCTGGCCCGCTCAATGCCGTTTTCAACCGATCGGCTGGAGCGCTTCCGGGTGCTCAACAATCTGGATGAACGGGCGCGGCTGGTGCCAGGTCAGATGGTCAAGCTAATCGCCGGTTAGAGCATCATCCGACCGGAGCGAAGCGAGGATCGATCAGATGATGCGGCAAAACAACAAGCTCAAGCTGCGTGTTTGCGGCGCTGGGTTTTCAGGCGGCTGATCCGGCACCGGCCCGCTTTTCTGGCGGCCCCCTAGCCAACAAATATTGGGGGTCACAGTCTGCATAAACCCTCGCCCCCACCCTGCCATCCACGGGAGTATGATCTCATGGGTGGCCGGGTAAGGGCGAGGGCCAAGGGCCTTTCAGGCGGCTGCCTGGGCCTTGGAATCCGTCTTGCCGCTCTCTTCGCCCTCACCCTCCTCATCGGTGCGTGAGGGCCGGCCTGCGCCTTTTGACAGATCGGTTTCGATTTCACGCACCGCCTGTGCCTCGTCGAACTTGCGCGCCATGGCGATCTCGCGCGCCATGCGCTCAAGCGCTGCTTCATAGAGCTGACGCTCGGAGTAGGATTGTTCGGTCTGGCGCTCGTTGCGATACAGGTCGCGAACCACCTCGGCGACCGCGATCAGCTCGCCGGAATTGATCTTGGCTTCATATTCCTGCGCCCGGCGGCTCCACATGGTGCGCTTGCTGCGCGGGCGCCCGCGCAGCACCTTGAATGCCTTGGTCACCAGATCGGGCTCCGACAGCTTGCGCATGCCAACGGACTCAATCTTGGAGATCGGCACTCGCAGGGTCATCTTGTCGCGCTCGAACGAGATCACGAACAGCTCAAGTTTGGTTCCGGCGATTTCCTGCTGCTCGATATCGACAATCTTGCCGACGCCATGCGCAGGATAAACAATGTACTCGTTGGTCTTAAAGCCCATGCGTGTCTTGCGGGTTGCCATTGTGCGGAATGATCCTCTTTATATTCTTGCGCGATGGACGAGCGGGCGTATTATGTTTGCGTGCGCATATTTATGCATACGTTCAACTTCCGGGGCCGGGCGGGATACGCCCTGATTGCCTCGGCGGGCGCAAAACGCCCATCCCTGCAGTTTATCTAGTCGCTCAGTTACGCATTCGCAATGCAACATTGCGAATCAAGCGCCGCCTCCTCTTGGCGCAAAATCGCCGTGCGTCCTTCAAAGCACGACTGGTCGACATTATAAAGCGCTATAGTAACATAACAGCTTATGAGGTAAATTGGAAGCCCTGTTGACCTAAATGGTAGATTTCCGTGCGTTCTGAGCCCCTGATAAAGGTCTCATGAGCGGTGCATTCAGCCGCGGTTCAATCGCCTTGACCCGGTTCGGCCGAGAAGTGATTTTCAAACTTGCCCTCAACGCCCTCAAACTCGCTGGCGTCGGCAGGCGGATCGCGCTTGACCGTGATATTGGGCCAGACAGAGGCATATTCGGCATTCACTTTCAGCCATTTTTCAAGCTCCGGTTCGGTATCGGGCTTGATCGCCTCGACCGGGCATTCAGGTTCGCAAACCCCGCAGTCAATGCATTCGTCAGGATGAATCACGAGCATGTTGTCGCCCTCATAGAAGCAATCCACGGGGCAAACCTCGACGCAATCCATGAACTTGCACCGGATGCAGGCGTCGTTGACGATATAAGTCATCGAATTCTCCAAATACTCGGGGCGCGCTGCATGAATCAATATGGTAGATTGGGCACCGGATTTCTAGCCCAATGGGGCGGACCAGCACAATGCGCTGATTGAGGTTGGTGGCGTAAGGACTGCCCTGGTTAATTGTTCGGCGTGGTGAAGTCGCCAATGCGGCGCCGGTCGAGCTTGGTTGGCCGTCCCGCGCCCGGCGGCCGGTGGCCGGCGGGGCCTGCACGGGGGTGTGATTTTACCACCGGTGGGCTCAGATCCTCATAGAGTTCACAGGCCACCGAAAAGGGCCCGCGACGTTCTGCCAACGCCAGTATCTTCAACACCCGAACCCGTTCACTGAGAACAAAGGTCATGACATCGCCCGGCGTCACCGAGTGACTGGCCTTGGAGATCCGCACGCCATTGGCCCGCAGCTTGCCGGTCGCCACATAGTGCGATGCCAGGCTGCGGGTGCGGAACATGCGGGCATGCCACAGCCATTCGTCGATGCGCTGGGATGGGGCAGGGGTATCGCTCATGAGGACGGGCGGCGGCGCTCCGATTCAAGCTGTTCCTTGAGCCCGCGCAAGGCGGCGAAGGGAGAGTCTTCGGAAATTTCCTTCTTGCGGCGCGGCTGGTTGTGCGGGCGCGGGGCCTTGGCCGGCCCGTCCTTGTGATCGTCCGAACGGTTGCGGCGGCGCCGGCGGCGCGGGCCGGCATCGGCGCCATCCGCCTGCTTGCCGGGCCCATCCTCGCCGCGCCTTGCCTGGCCGTCGGCCTGTTTTGCCGGCGGGCGGTAGGTCTTCCGCGGGCGCCAGACTTCGATCTCGGCCGGTGCGGCAGCGTTTGCAGTATCGGCCGGCGTGTCACCGGCCTTGCCGTCCGGCCCGGCACCCGTCTGCGCCTGGTCGGGCTCTGCCGGGACAGCTGCCGATGCAGTCTCCGCCGATGCCGTTTCGGCCTTTTCCGGTTCAGCTTGTGGCTGGCCGTCACCCTGATCGGGTCCTGCCGACACAACCAGCTGGGGGGCCGGCAGCATGCGTTTTTGAAACCCGAGCGCCGTCAGGATCGCGCCCATATCCTCGCCCGAACATCCGACCAGCGACATCATCAGCGGCGTCACGATAAAGCCGCCCGACAGATGCGTGCCCTCGGGCCTTTCGCTCTCCGGTGTGGCCGGCTTCCAGCCAACCAGCGGGCGGATCGCGTCTCCAAGACGCTCCAGCATGTCGGCGCGCACAATGCGCCGGCCGCAGAGCCGGTAGCCAGCGGCGGTGTAGAAATCAGGCGGCGCATTCTCGCCCACCGGCATGGAGGTCAGCCCTGCGGTTGGCGGATCGGGCCAGTCATCGCGCAGCTTGCCGGCATTGGCCTCCTGAAACAGCTTGAACAGCAACATTTTAAGGGCTGTCGGCTGGGGCTTGATGAGGGCCGGGACGTAGATCGAAAAGGCACCGAATCGCACGCCGTGACGGCGCAACTGGCGGCGCGCGTCCTGGTCGAGCTGGCGCACTTCGGAAGCCACCTCAGTGCGCGCCAGCAATCCCAGATGTTCGACCAGCCGGAAGCCGAGGCCGCACGCAAGGCCGGAAATTTCCTGATCGTCCCCGATTGTAAATAGCGGCGCCAGAACATCGCGCAGATGGGCGCCAAGCCAGGTCTCAAGACGCTGGCTCACGCGCTCGCGGTCGGGCGCGGGAAGCTGTTTGTCCCAGATCAGCCGCAACTGTGGCTTGAGCATCGCCTCGCCGCCTTCAAGGCGCGCGATCGAGGCGCCGCGCCAAGTGACATAGCCGCCGTCGGAGACGGCAAACACAGAATCCTCTTCACTGGCGATTTTCTGGGCGCGGGCTGAAAGCTCGCTCGCCAGCACCTTCATCGCCGCGGCCTGAACCGCCTTGGTGTCGGCGCCGGCGCGCGCGGTTGCGTCAAGCTCGAATGTGAGGCCCGCCAAGCGGCCCACATGCTCGCCCTCGACCACCACATCGCCATTGTCCCCAACGCCTGCGGCAAGCGCGTTCTTCTCTCTCATACGGCGCATCAGAACGCTGGTGCGCCGGTCGATGAATCTCTTGGTCAGCTGTTCGTGAAGCGCATCTGACAGCTTGTCCTCGACCTGTCTTGTGCGCTCCTGCCAGTGGCGCGCATCCTCCAGCCAGCCCGACTGATTGGCGGCAAACGTCCAGGTGCGGATGTGGGTAATGCGGTTGGCCAGCGTGTCGATATCGCCATCGGTATGATCGGCGTGGGCCACCTGCGTCGCCAGCCAGTCCTCGGGTATCTTGCCCTTGTCCGCGGCGAGGTAGTGAAACACCCGCGAGACAATGCTGGCATGATCTCCGATGCCGATCTTGCGGTAGTCGGGCAGCTGGCACACCCGCCACAAAAGCTCGACATTGTCCGGCGTTGCCGCCTCGCCGGTGATCTCGTCCGAGCGCGCCAGATATTCCAGCACCGCGAAATCATCGCCACGCCTGGTGCGCATCAGCCCGGGGCGGTCGGGGATCACCGAAAGGCTCGAAATCAGACCGTCAAGGGTGCGTAAATTGATCTTTGGGCTGCGCCATTGCAGAACCGTGATCGGATCGAAGCGGTGATTTTCGATGCGCTCGACGATTTCCGCATCGAAGGCTGCGGCATCGCCGGAGCTACCGAATGTACCGTCATTCATGTGCCGTCCGGCGCGTCCTGCGATCTGTGCAAGTTCGGCGGGTGACAGATTGCGGTGGCGTTCGCCATCAAATTTGCGCTGCTCGGCGAAGGACACATGGTCGACATCCATGTTGAGCCCCATGCCAATGGCGTCGGTGGCCACCAGAAAGTCGACATCGCCGCCCTGAAAAAGCTCGATCTGCGCACTCCTGGTGCGTGGGCTGAGAGCGCCCATCACCACCGCGGCGCCGCCGCGCTGGCGGCGAATAAGCTCGGCGATGGCATAAACGCGGTCGGCGGAGAACGCAACCACGGCACTGCGCCGGGCAAGCCGTGTCAGCTTCTTGGCGCCGGAATAGGTGAGCCGCGACAGGCGCGGGCGGGAGATGAAATTGGCGCCCTGCAGCAGCTGCACGATCAGCGTCTGCATGGTCGCAGCGCCCAGCATCATCGTCTCGACGCGGCCGCGCGCAGACAACAGCCGATCGGTGAACACATGGCCGCGCTCGCCATCGGCGGCCAGCTGGATCTCGTCAATCGCGAGAAAGTCGACCTCGATGTCGAGCGGCATCGCCTCGACCGTGGAGACATAATAGTACGGCGCGGCCGGAACGATTTTTTCCTCGCCGGTCACCAGCGCCACCGCGTTCGTGCCGATGCGCGCGGTAATGCGGTCATAGACCTCGCGCGCCAAAAGCCGCAGCGGCAGCCCGATCATGCCGGTTTTATGGCCCAGCATACGCTCGACCGCGAGATGGGTCTTGCCGGTATTGGTCGGCCCCAGAACCGCGGTGACGCCGTGACCGGGCGCAGGCGCGCGTCTGTCACGGATGCCGGACAACTGCATGTGAGGTAGCTCCACTCATTGGCGGCTGTGCGGTGATACCACAGCCAGCATACGAAAATTGCGGTGCGGACGAGTCTGGCGCGCACAGAAGTCTGTCTTCATGGCCATTCTTACCGGTGCGCGGATCGACAGGCTCATGGCCGGCCATGCCTGTCAAGACGAGCGCGTCATCAAGCTCACGGCAGGCCGACAATCCGACGTCGGTGGTGATTCCGCAACCGTGGAACGCGAGCTTCAGGCGGCGGTCGAAATCGAGCCGAAGAGACCCATCAACCGGTTCACCCGCCGGGTTCGCCATATGCCGCGCCCCAAAATGCGCTCAAGACATTGGTTCTCATCACAGAACCAACGATCAATCACATCAATCGCAATCGCCCGCTGCGTCGTGTTCCTGGCGTCCGACAACGCCGGTTCGACGATTTCGGCGAATGGCGGTCAGTTTTTCAGCTAGACGTTCAGGGTCGGGCGCCCATTTATCCTCGAAGCAAAAGTAATGAACGGGCGCGCAACCGGGATGCAACCCGCTTGAAGGCAGTTTCATTCACCTTTGCGCGCACCGCCGAAACAATGTCGCCATGAGGGCGGCAGAACGCCTTGCAAACCCCGCCAGAGCATAATCTGCGTTTTGGCGGAATCACGAACCTCTGGATGGCATGTCAACACCCGGCGAAGCAGCGGCCAGTTCAAACACCTGCCCGTCGACCATGAGCCCGACCGCGTTGACGGTCAGCCCGCTCACATACCGGGCGAATGCCGCCGCGACAAGTTCGTTCCTGCGCACGCCGGAACCGTCCACGACCACTTGCGCGTCCGGGCGCCAGTAAAGGACAGGTTCGACCGCCGGTCTAAAGACCGAGAACCGCTGATTGCCGCGGGAAGTCGAGAGCACGACGGAAACATCGTCACCCATGACACGGGATCCCAGAAGCGTCAGAAGAATGAAATCGTCATTCGTTCTGAGCAGGTGCCAGTGCAGAGTCTCCAATTGCGATATGCTTTTCCATTCGCTTACCGGCGGAACCGGCCCTTCCAATGGATCGCTGCCCGGAAACGACGGCGCGAAGATGCCGCGCCCGGCGGCCGCCCGCAGCACGGGCGGCTCGTGCCACCAAAAACTCCGATCGTCCGCATCCCGTGTTCCGCGTTCATACCACGAATACAGTCTTGCTTCGATGGAAGAATCTATGGTGCGATACGCGTGATACGAAGTCATTATGAACATCGCCGAGAATACGAGCGCCACAAACGATTTGGCGCTGAATTTCGACACCGTGACTGAAGCAATCGCATATGTTCCGGACCACGCCATCAGTGAATACACAAGATAGCGTGCGGCCGGTCCATCGGTCAGGGACGCAGTGTTGTCGCGCGCCACAATGGCGACGCCCAAGGGCACCAGACAAAACAGATAAAACGCGAACGAGGCCCGCTTGTCCGGACAGGCGAGAAACCCGCGCCTGACGATGCCATAGGCAAAGACAATCCCCGGCAGCGCGAACAATGCGGCGACCGCCAGATAGTTCCAGACCGGCAAACTCCTGCCCAGGAAAGTTACGAACGGCAGCATGACGAATTTTGCGCCATACACGACCCCCGATAGCAGGCTCAGTCCGACCGAAACGTCCGCGCTTTCGCGATTGCGAAAGACCGATGGATCATACTGCAATACGAAAAAGTAGTAGAGAATGATCATCAACGCGAAGACCAGCCCCCAAAGCGCGACGCGCCGAAAATCGATCGGACGGGACAGCAGCAGGATGGCGAGAACGGGAACGAATACGAGAAGCCCGGGAGAGTGGGTGAAGGACGCGACCGCCGCGATCGGCAGCGCCATGAAATCGCGCTTCCTTGAAAACAGCCGGTAAATCAGCGCCGCATAGAGTAAAAGGAAGGGATATCCGACTGCCAGAGTAACCCAGTAATTTGTCCAATGGGGAGCGAGCAGGATGACGCCGAACGGGATTACAAGCAGGAAATTCCCGATGAGCGTAAAGCGCACGGCGAATACGAAGGCACAGAGTATGCAACTACCCGCAACGATCAGAAAGGCGAAATCGACCATCCCGAACAACAGATAATGAACATAGGAAATCAGCCGCCCGGATAGTTTCGCATGTGGAAAATGGGAGGGTGAGAAGAAGTATGCGATCTTTTCGAGAACGGAGTCGACGTCCAGAAACCACCTCATGAACCGGCCGAGAAAGAAATAGGTGTCGTCGGGCCTCGACGGCATATTGTGGCCGTTCCGAAGCTGCATGTGGATGAACGCGACCGCCAGCAGCGCGATGATGACGAATCCGACCGCATCGAACAGCGTCCGGGCCGTACTTCCCCGGCCGGGCGTATCTCCGGCGTCAACCCCCATTGGCGCGACCGACGATCGAGTGAAGTGCGGCGGCAAGGTCAACGCTCGTGTATCTTCATGGATCGACGGAAAAATACCTTTAATGGAGCCATTATGGAAAATGCGAGATTAACGAGCATTGTTTGTGGAGCGAACGTTAATTATAAGCCGAGCGAGATCAACCAATATACCGGGGGTGAGGCGGTGCGGCCGTATCATTTCGGTCACAACCGTGATTAATGGTCATCGAAAACAGTTTTGTGGTGCAGATCGCGCCCGATCGCGCGCTCAATGTACTGACCGATGTGCCGGAGATCGCAGATTGTATTCCGGGAGTTTCCTTGACCGAGACGCTTGGCGAGGGCGCCTATGAGGGAACTGCCGCGGTACGCCTCGGGCCGGTGGCGTTGAGCTTTGGCGGTGAGGCGAGGATCGTCGAAATCGACCGAGAGGCGGGCACTGTCAAGGTCGAGGCTTCAGGCGCGGACCAGAAAGGCCGTGGCCAGGCGCGGGCCGATGTGTCGTTCAAACTGACGCCCGCGGATGGCGGCACAAATGTCGATGTGCGCTCCGATGTCACACTTTCGGGGCAGATTGCGCAATATGGCCGTGCTAGCGGGCTGATCAACGAAGTGGCAAACCGGATCATTTCGCAGTTTGCGCAAAATCTTGAGGCCAGGCTTGGCACCGGGGAGCAAGCGCGCGAGGGAGGGATTGGAGATGTTGCCGAACCGGCGGGCAAAGCAAATGAAATTTCCGGCTTCAGGGTCTTGTTCGCAGCGTTTAAAGCGATGATCGTACGAATGTTTTCAGCGAAAGGGCAGGGATGAAATCAGCCGGTTTTTCCTATCACGATCCTGCAAGTCTTGATGAGGCGGCGGGGCTTGCCACTTCGCTTGAGGACGCCAAGGTTCTGGCTGGTGGCCAGTCGCTGGTGCCGATGATGAATATGCGCTTTGTCCAGCCCAGCCATGTGATCGATATCAACAATGTTGCCGAACTATCGGCGATTGATGTCTCGCACGACGTCATTCGCTGCGGCGCCATGGTGCGCCAGGCCGAACTGATGTGCTCCGATGCCGTGGCGCGCAACTTGCCGGTAATGATAGAGGCGCTTAGCCATGTCGGACATTTCCAGACCCGTAGCCGCGGCACCATTGGCGGATCTGTGTGTCATCTCGATCCGGCAGCAGAGCTTGCGGCAGTGGCCGCGCTCTATGATGCCGAGATTACGGTGCGCAGCGGCGATGCCTCGCGTGTGGTGGCGTTTTCCGACTGGCCGCTCGCCTACATGACACCGTCGCTGGCGCCGGAAGAGCTGGCGACGGAGATATCCTTTGCTCTATGGCCGGAAAAACCCGGATATGCCTTTGTCGAGTTTGCCCGCCGGCATGGCGATTTTGCGATTGTCGACGTGGCATGCCTTCTGGCGCTTGATGGTTCGGGCAATATTGCCCGCTCGGCAATCGCGGTCGCCGGTGCCGATCAGGTGGTGCAGCGGTTGGGTGATGTCGAGGCAGCGCTTGCCGGGCAAAGACCCGATCAGACGACATTCAAAGAAGCCGCCAATCTGGCGGGCAAAATGGAGACGATGGACGATGCCCATGTGTCTGCCGCCTACCGCCGGAGGCTGGTCAGGGTACTCAGCGAGCGTGCGCTCACCAAAGCGGCTGAACGTGCAGGCAATGGGGGAGGGCAATGAGTGAGAAGCGCACGATTAAGCTTACTATCAACGGGCACGAACATACGGCCACAATCGAGCCTCGGCTGCATCTCGGCGATTTTCTGCGCCTTGAGGCTGGTCTTACCGGCACACATCTGGGTTGCGAGCATGGGGTGTGCGGGGCCTGCACAATTCTCGTCAATGGCGAGGCTGTGCGCTCGTGTCTAATGCTGGCGGTGCAGGCAAATGGTGCGGAAGTGACCACCATTGAAGGCATGACTAATGTCGGTGGCGGGCTGCATCCTCTGCAAAAAGCGTTTCACCAACATCACGGATTGCAGTGCGGATTTTGCACGCCGGGCATGATCATGTCGCTGGCAGCCTATCTCGATCGGCATCCGGAGGCTGATGAGGCCGAGTTGCGAGAAGCGCTGTCTGGTAATATCTGCCGGTGCACCGGTTATCAGGCGATTATCGCGTCGGGCCTTGCTGCCGCGCGCGAGTTGCGCGGGGGAGGCGCATAATGGGTGCGCGTTATTTTGGCGCCTCGGTTCTAAGGGCCGAGGATGAAAGCCTGCTCACCGGGCGTGGGGCTTATGTCGACGACATTACCCGACCGGGCATGCTGCATGCCGCATTCGTACGCGCTGAATATGCCCATGCGCTGTTGCGTGCGATAGACACATCAGCGGCGGCGGCGGTTGAAGGCGTGGTCGCGGTCATCACCAATGACACACTGCCCGCCGATCTTCGTGACAAGCGCATGGCCCAGCCCTATCCGGCGCCGATGCTGAAGCAGGGTCTGTGCGTTCATATTCTGGCTGCCGGCGAAGTCAATTATGTCGGCCAGACGGTGGCGATGGTGGTAGCGCAAAGCCGGCATATTGCCGAAGACGCGGCCTCATTGATTGTGGTCGACTATGAGCCGCTTGAGGCGGTGGTCGATTGCCGCAAGGCGTTTGAACAAGGCGCACCGTTTGTCCATCAGGGTGCGCCCGACAACATCGCGGCGACACTGAAAGCAGGCTTTGGCGATCCCGACAAGGCGTTTGCAGATGCTGCCCATGTGGTCACAGTCTCCGACCACCATCATCGCGGCGGCTGTCACGCCATGGAAACGCGTGGCGCGATCGGCGAAGACGATCCGGCGCGCAGTGAGGTCACCTTGTGGAGCGCCACACAGTGCCCCTATCTGGTGCGCCGTCTGGTGGCGCTCCATCTGGATATTGCCGAGTCCTCCTTGCGTGTGGCCGCACCTGATGTCGGGGGCGGCTTTGGTCCCAAGGCCGGTGTCTATCCCGAAGAGGTGATGGTTGTCGTGGCGGCGCGCATGCTGGGCCGCCCGATCAAATGGATCGAGGACCGGCGCGAGCATTTCACCGCCACCCAGACCCAGCGCGATCAGTTTTGGGATCTGGAAGCAGCCGTTGCCGCTGATGGAAAGGTGCTCGGCGTGCGCGGCAGGATCATCCACGACAATGGCGCCTTTGTGCCCTATGGGCTGCTGCTACCGTTTACTACGCTGGGGCCATTGCCGGGGCCTTATGCAATCAAGAATCTCGATGTGACGCTGGAGGCGGTGTTCACCAACACCACACCCAATTCGCCGGTGCGCGGTGCAGGCCGTCCCAATGCGGCTTATGCGATGGAGCGGGTGATGGCGGCGGTGGCGCGCGAGCTCAAGCTCGATCCTGCAGATGTGCGCGCCATCAATTTTGTGCCCAAAGACGCATTTCCTTATGAGACCGGAGCGCTCAACCGGGTTGGAAAGCCGGTTGCCTATGACAGCGGCGATTATCATGGCTGTCTCGACAAGGCGATCGAGCTGGCGGACTATCGGGATTTTCCAGCTCGCCAAGCGACGGCTCGGGCCGAGGGGCGTTATATCGGCATTGGCATTTCGGCCTGTGTTGAAGATACCGGCATCGGGCCCTATGAGGGCGCGACCGTCAGGGTCGATGCCTCGGGCAAGGTGATTGTCGAGACCGGTGCTGCTGGCCAGGGCCAGGGCCACAAGACGGTAATCCGCCAGATCGCCGCGGATGCACTTGGCGTGGAATTCGATGATGTTCGGGTTGAGGCCGGCGATACCGGCCGGTTTGCGCAAGGCGTCGGCGCCATTGGCAGCCGCATTGCGGTAACCGTCGGCTCATCGGTGCATGAAGCGGCAAACGAGGTTGCGGGAACGGCGCTGGCGCTTGCAGCCGAGATTCTGGAGTCGCCGGAAGCCGATCTTGAACTTGCTGATGGTGCTGTGCGCGGCAAGGGCGACCACAATGTGTTCATCACCCTCGGTGATCTCGCAACCCGCCTTGCGCCAATGGCGGGCGGCGCTGTACCTGCCGGTTACAATGCCTCGCTGGAGGCCACATCCTACGCCACCGCCAACGGCCAGCCTTATGCCAATGGCACCAATATCGCCGAGGTCGAGGTCGATACCGGCACCGGCGAGGTCAAGGTCTTGCGTTATTCGGTGGCGCATGATTGCGGCAACATGATCAACCCGATGATTGTCGACGGGCAGATTGTGGGCGGTGTCATTCACGGCATCGGCAATGCGCTTTATGAAGAGATGGTCTACGACGCTTCGGGCCAGCCGCTGACCACCAATTACGGCGAATATCTGCTGCCGCTTTCAAGCGAAATGCCGCATATTGATATCGTGCATCAGGAAACCCCATCGCCAGTCAATCCGCTCGGCATCAAGGGGGTGGGCGAGGGGGGCACCATTCCCGCAACCGCTGCAATCGTGGCAGCGATTGAAAGCGCGCTGGAGCCATTCTCCGTCGTCATCGAGCGCTATCCGGTAAGCCCCGAACGGCTGTGTGCGCTGATCGATGCGGGCACGGATGAGGCAGCTTGAAGGAACACGCATGGCATTGATCGAAATCGGCGGTCTCAAGTTTGAATATTTTCAGGATGGCGAGGGGCCGGACCTGTTGCTGCTCCACACGCTGCTCGCCGATGCCAGCGTCTATGAAACAATCCTGCCGCGTCTTACCACGCAACGCCGGGTGACGCGGCTTTCCTTTCCCGGCTTTGGCGCCTCTGACCCAGGGCCCAAAACCGTCGACGAGCTGTCGGACTGGACGGCAGAGGCGATCACGGCGCTGAAACTTCCCACCTCCACAGATGTATTTGCCAATGGCGCGGGCGGCTTTATCGCTGTCGGTCTTGCGATCCGCCATGGGGAGCTTTTCAACCGGCTGGTGGTAGCGGATTCAGGCGCAGCCTTTCCCGATGCCGCCAAGGTGCCGCTGAGGGGCATGGCCGAGAAAGTGCGCGAGGGCGGCATTGAGACAGTGCTCGATATAGCGGTGGCGCGCATGTTCCCGCCCGACTATGTGGCGGCACAGCCGCAAGTGATCGAGGAACGCAAGCGGCAGTTGATGAGTGTCCAGCCCGATGCTTTTGCCGATACGTGCCTGGCGCTCGCCGCGCTCGATCATCGCGCTAATCTTGGCAAGATCACAAATCGCGTGCTGGTGGTAGTCGGTCTTGAAGACCAGACAACGACACCTGCAATGTCGCGCGAGCTTGCCGACGGAATTGCAGGTACGACTTATGTTGAACTTATGGGCGTTGGCCATTGCCCGCAGATTCAAGATCCGGACCAACTCGTTGAAAAGGTTGGCCCATTTCTAGGACTCCAATAATGAATGAGCCGCAAGCGGCTTGTGAGGGGAGGTAGTATGAGCGATTTCAAATCGGAGATTCGTGATGGCATGCGCATCGACTGGGACGTGCCAATCAAGATGAGCGACGGCGTGGTGCTGCGCTGCGACGTCTACCGGCCGGTCAAGGAAGACCGTTATGGCGTGATCATGACCTACGGGCCCTATGGCAAATGGCTCCATTTTGAAGATTTGTATGTCGAACAGTGGCGGCGCATGTGCGAAGAGCACCCGGATGTACCGTCTGAATCGACCAACAAGTATCAGAATTGGGAGGTGGTCGATCCGGAACGCTGGGTGCCGGATGACTATGCAGTGGTGCGTGTTGATTCACGCGGCGCCGGGCGCTCCCCCGGGATTCTCGATATCTGGTCGGCACAGGAGGCCAAGGACTTTGCCGAGTGCATTGAATGGGCCGGCGTTCAACCCTGGTCGAATGGCAAGGTCGGTCTCAACGGCATTTCCTACTACGCCATGAACCAGTGGCAGGTGGCAGCGCTGCAGCCAAAGCATTTGGCTGCGATCTGCACCTGGGAGGGGGCGGCAGACTATTACCGCGACCTCAGCCATCATGGCGGCATTTTGTGCACATTCGGCGATGCCTGGTTTCCCAAGCAGGTGGTGACGGTTCAGCATGGTATCGGCAAGGAAGGCTTCAGAAGCCGGATGAATGGCGACTGGGTGTCAGGTCCGCCGACCTTGTCGAAAGAGGAGCTCGGTGCCAAACGCCGCGACTTTTATCAGGACTGCATCGACAATCCGCTGGCCACTGATGAATACTGGACGAGCCGCATGCCGGACTGGTCAAAGGTCGAGGTGCCGATGTTGTCATCGGCCAATTGGGGCGGTCAGGGCCTGCATCCGCGCGGTAATTTCGAGGGCTTCGTGCGTTCAGCTTCGGAGGAGAAGTGGCTCGAAGTACACGGTATCGAGCACTGGACCGAGTTTTACACCGACTATGGCGTTGAAATTCAAAAGCGCTTTTTTGGACATTTCCTTAAAGGCGAAGACACGGGCTGGAAGGAACAACCGAAAGTGGCGCTGTTAGTGCGCTCTCCGGGCGAGAAATTTGAACCGCGCTCGGAGGACGAATGGCCGCTGGCACGCACCAAATGGACCAAGTGGTACCTTCACGGCCGCACCCATTTGCTGTTCGATCGGCCCGCCAACAACAAGTTCGAAGTAACCTATGGCGGGTTTTCCGACGGGGCGACGTTCATGAGCCCACCGATCGGTGAGGACACTGAAATCATCGGGCCGATTGCCGCCAAGCTGTTTGTCTCCTCGGCCAGCACCGATGCCGATCTGTTTTTGGTGCTGAGGGTATTCTCGCCCGACTTCAAGGAAGTGACCTTCATGGGCGCGCTCGATCCGCACACGCCCATTGCTCAGGGCTGGCTCAGGGCCTCGCATCGCAAGCTCGATGAAAAACTCTCGCTGCCTCACCGGCCCTATCACACCCATGATGAGATCGAACCACTAACGCCAAACGAGATCTACGAGCTTGATATCGAGATCTGGCCGACCTGCATTGTTGTGCCCAAGGGGCATCGCATCGCGCTCAGCGTGCGCGGGCGCGATTATGAATGGCCGGGCGGCAAGTCACAGGGGCTTGGTAATCTGGGTGAGGTGTTTACCGGCGTCGGCCCGTTCAAGCACGATGAGCCACGCGACCGGCCGGCGGATGTGTACGGCGCTGATGTAACGCTGCATGTGGGCCCCGATCACAAAGCCCATGTGCTGCTGCCGATCATTCCCAAAAAGTAAGGCATTTCAAAAAACAGGCGGGCACAGGCCCGCCTGACATTCGTTGGCGCTGACACACAGTCCGAGCCACCGCCCGGAATTGCTGACGGTGAAGTTTACTCCGCCGCCTCTTTTCCGGCGTCGGTTTCCGGCGTCCAGGTCTTTTCATGCGCATCGTGCTTGGCCTGGTCCCAGATGTGCTGGGTGCCTTCGCCCATGAACACGCAGAACACCTCGCAGCCGTCCGGATACTCGTAAGGCCCGTGGAGTTCATCCCAGCCGAATACATAATCGCCCGGGCGCAAATCCTTGCCAGCAACGCACATGCGGCCCTTGAGCACGATGATCGAGTGCCAGCTCTTGTGGCTGTGTTCGGGCTCGACGTATCCGGGCGGAAATTTGACCTTCATGTCGAAGCGCTTCATTATCGGATCATGCGCTAGGATCTTGATCTTGACGCCCTTGGGAAGCGTCAGAATGTCGTGATCGGAGCCTTCTTCCCATTCGGCTTCATGGTCGTGCATGGCCTTGAAGCTGTGGTCGAAGTCCGGTGCTGATTGCGTGCTCATTTCAAATCCTCCCAGCCATCCAGTTCATTTGCTCACATGTTGCCACAGATGCCGCAGTGGGCAAGGCCTGATGAAGCTCTCAGCCGTCAGACGACATCAATCCATGAGGAACTCTGCTCGACGGATTTGGCCATCGCCTCACAGGCCGCAACACCGGCTACCACCTCATCAGGCGTTACAGGGAAAGGTTCGCCGCCGGCGGCTGCATCGGCGAAGGATTCCAACGCCATGCCAACAATATTGGCGGGGGCAAAATTGGTGATGTGCTCGACATACGACAGATTCTTGGTCACCAAAGAGGTTTCGCCACGCATCATCGCATAACCCTTGGAGCCATAGACCTGCAGGCGCCAGATATCCGCGGTGACGTAGATCGAGCTGAGATACCCGCTGGCACCGCCGGCAAAGCGCATCATCATCACCGAGGTATCATCGACCTCCAGATCGATAACGCGGCGGTCACTGATCGCAGTCAGCGATGAGACGGGACCGGCAACATGGATCATGCTGTCAAGCACATGAATACCGCGCGCGGCCATGGCGCCGCAGGGGTTTTCTGCACGCGCCGCGCGCCATGCACCCTTTTGCAGCTTGTAGGCGCTGGGCCCGGAGTGATCACCTACAATATGCAGTACTTCGCCAATATCGCCGCTTCTGACAGTGTCCAACAGGGCATTGAATGACGGCTGGAAACGGCGGCTGAAACCCGATCCCAGCGTCAGGCCATTGGCTTTTATGGCATCTAAAGCCTCAACCGCATGAGCACGGGTCAACGTCACCGGTTTTTCGACGAACACGTGCTTGCCGGCGGCGGCGGCATCGATAATCTGCTGGTGATGCTGGGAGTGCGGAGTGGTCAGCACCACGGCATCGACCGCATCGTCGGCCAGCACCTCGGCATAGCTCGCCTTTGCGGCAATGCCCTCGGCAGCCAGATAGTCTGCATGCTGGCCGGTGTGACGCGAAGAGGCGGCAACAAATCTGATCTTGTCGCTGGAGCCTTGCACTGAATCAATCGAGTGCTTGCCCCACCATCCAAGGCCCACCATTGCGGCATTCAGCATATTGTAAATCTCCCGTTAAAATTAGGCCTGACCGATTACTCACCAGACGGTTTGGTTATCGTAGTTTCTGGTGGAGTTCCGGGGTCGGATAGGAATCCTCTGCAAGTCCGGTGTGAATCTATACAGCTTTTGCCGTAGCTTGGGTTTTGGCGCCTATGATACCGTCAATCTTGCCGACATCATAGCCTGCGCGTTACAAATTTGCTGAAACCCTTGACTTGCCCTAGGCTCATGACCCTCGGAGAGCCATGACCCGGATTTACCTTCGGCGCGCCGGCCAAGCGGGTTGCAAAATAAGCTGCCGTTAGGCTGTAAACCAGCGAATTGTTCCAGTTCAGATAGACATCGAAATTATGGTAGGCGAGGAAGGCCGGTCCAAGCCGCCCCATGGGCAGCAGCAGGGCTGCGGGGAATTGGTCCTTTCGAAGCGCGCCATTGCGTCCAGTCTCACCCCCCAGACGGCCCATTGCGCGCGCGGATGTGCGGATCGCGAGATCGGCCTGATCCCATGGCATGTCACGGGGTACCACGACCTCCTCAAGCCACGGCTCGCCGGCGCGCCAACACCGGCTTGAGCACATTTTCCCGGCCATCGGCGCTGTGAACATTGCCGGGGCGCAATGAACGGCGTTCGAGGCGGCCAAACCGGTTAAGGACGAACAAGGGGTGACGGCACATGCAGCCAAAATGCCCGTTCCAGGCGGTGCCTTCCTGCGCGCCATGGGGCGGGCCGACTGAACCGTCCATGTCCGGTGTGATCCATTCGGGCGCCATCGCGGCGTGAGCCCGATCAATCGATCGGCCGTATGGGGCGATTGGAGACAGAGTTCCTTGACGGTGACGAGAACCTCCCCGCACCGACCGATCTGTCGGGACAATGAATTGGCCGGGTGCACGCGCGGCATCCGCCCAGGGCCATCGTGCTCGACATGGATTCCATGGCGATCAGCCCGACCCATGGCGATGGTCCGGGGTTGCAGATGTCCGCCCGTGGAGGCAATATCAGTTCGACGATGGCCGTCATCCCGTGAATGTCGGATAAAAAATGATCGGCTCCCGAAGGGGCCGGCCTAGTTACGATCCAGCCCGAGGATCAGTGCGGGGGGAATGGCCGGATCGTTGCTGACAAAAGTGGTGCGCGTTCAGTTGGTCTGACCGGCAAAAACGGTGGCAATCGAAGTGTTGATCTGGGCATTGGGCATGAGTGCTACCCAGCGCTGCGGATTGTTGCGCGACTGGCGCTTGTAATAGACGTAGTTAGTGTCGGCCCACGGCCTGATCAGATCAGTCCGGTTGTCGAGGACGATGTCACCCATGTCGGTGGCGGCGGTGAGGACAGCGTGGCCGAGGCCCTGTTCATCCCGCACGACGGTGATCAGCAGCGCCGATTCCGGCCAGCCATTGGCGATCAGTGTCTTGCGCTTGGCGAGCACATAGTCCTCGCAGTCACCGGCCTTGCCGGGCAGCGTCCAATATTCGGCCAGGCGATAGATTTCATCGTCGGTTGCCGGTGCAATCGTGCTATTGATTCCGGTATTGATCTGATTGGCTTCGACCCACCGCTTGCGGGTCATGGTGACCCTGCTTTGGCCCGAATTGCGGCTTGCGCATTCACTAGACTGACGCCGGCAGAAGTCGACATACCCGATCGGCGGAAGTGATCCGCCATACTCGCGCATGAAGCGTATTTCACTATCACTACTTGCGGTAGTAACAGGCTCCATGTCTTGCGCCTGACAGCCAGCGACAAATATGGCAGCAACCGCCCCCAGCACTTTCTGTAAATGTTTCATTCCATGCCCCTCAATATTCTATATTGAGAAACATGACGGATAAGTATTTGTGTATAAATAAGTATAGATGTTCAATTTTCAGAAAATAAAAAGAAATATTACATGGTTTTTGGATCAATAATGGAGAAAATTTGACTAAATCGGGAAAGCATCTGGTGACGCGGCAGGATGGCCGGCACGCGATTGGACACCCTGCCGACCCCTGTCTGCTGCCTGGGATCGGGTGACGAGAGCGCATTTACGGCCGCGATGCGGGTCAGCCCTTTGCCTGGGTTGTGGTTCGGGATTCGGTTTCGCCGGGGCCGGGCCATGCCACGGCGCCTTTGCGCTTCCGGAACAGCAGCCGTTTCATGTTGAATGCGATGTTGGCCCTCACCCGGGCGATGCCGATGGTGCGGACGAAGAACCCCGTTCGTGCCTTCATCCCGGCGAAGGGATGTTCGATCGCGGATCGGACCTTCGACCGTGCGGCATTGGCCCTCTCGTGATGCACAGGCATCGGCTTGCCGGGCGGGCGGCGGAAATGGACCTTCGAGGTCAGCCCGGCCCGGGCGATTTTCTTCTCGTTCCTCTGCGACCGATACGCCGTGTCCGCCCGGACAGTCGAGCCGGTGGCAGTCGAGCCGGTGTTCGCCTGATCCACAAGCCCGCCCGCTACGCGTCCGTCATGCCGGGCGGCGTCGGTGACGATCCATGTCCGGACGAAGCCGTGGCGCCGGTCGGCATTGATATGGGATTTGTAGCCGAACACCGGCGTGGTGATTGCGCCCATCGCCGTGCCCGTCCGGGCGCGTCTTCCTGCACCCTCGCTTGAGCGTCCAACGCGCGTCGCGATCCTTTTGCGCCGGTTTCCGGGGATTGGCCTGCCAATCAGGCGGGATGCCCCCCGTTTCCATACCTCTATGCCCTTGACGATCTCCTTCTAGGCATCGGTCATGCGCCGGCGCGGGGCCGCCACGATGGTGGCATCGACGATCTGCCCGCCCATGGCGGGATATCCGGGCGAGATATCCGGCGTCCTTAAGATGCGCGTCGAACCGGGCGAAGAGTTTCTCCACCGCGCCGGTCCGCACCAGGGCTTCCCGGAACCGCCGGATGGTCGTCTCGTCCGGCGCCCGCGCGCCGTCATCGGAACGATCAAGCGTCGCATCCAACTCTGGCCGGAAGAGCTCGAAGTCGATACCCCCTGCAAGCCGCTCCAGCGGATCTCCCGCCTTCGATAACGCCGCGTAGCGCTCATCCGGATCGAACAACCCGCGCTGTGCAGCCATCGTACCCTCCGTCGCTGATATCCCCACGGAATCACGCCAAGATGCTCAAAGCCAAGGGTTTTTCAGGGCGTCCGATTGCCTGGTTCAGCCGCGACTGGACCTTTCAGAGAGCGCAAAATGGGGAATTGCGGAAGTGGCCGACTATTTACACACGGCGAAAGCTAGTGGTCATTGCGCCGGTGGGTGGGCAAGAATGGCGGCGTACCTTGGGAGAGAATATCAGCCGTGCGCTCGTTTGCGCTGGAAGTGTTCAGAGTGCTTTCCAAGATCGACGCGGTCATCGAATTCAATGGCCATACCATCTTCATGATGACGCACGACGCGGCCTTTGGTTCGCCCCAACGTCACTTTCAATTGCCAATTCAACTGATCGCCGCCACACACTCGGCGAACTTCTCGTCAGGTGAGTGGTCGTTCAATGTCTTTCTCCGCCGCTCATTGAGTTCCCGCGCCACGGCATCGGGTTTGGTCCGGCTGTGCATAGACAGGCCGGTGCCCTTGGGGAAGTACTGTCGCAGCAGCCGGTTGGTGTTCTCGTTGGTGCCGCGCTGCCGGGGGCTGTGGGGCCAGGGACTGTGGGGATCGCGGAAGCAGACCTCGAGGTCGGTCGCGAGCGTGAGACGCTTGGGTCGGCAAGTTCCTTGCCCCGGTCCCGGGTGAGCGATCCGCGCAAGTTCACGCGGCAGGTGCTGAACCTGCCTGACGAGCGCGGCTACGACGCCGTCGGTGTTCTTGTCGGGGACCTTGGCGAGGAGCACGTAACGGAACTGGCGCTCGACCAGCATTGCGATGTAACTGTTGCGAGAGCCGGCAATCGAATCCCCCTCCCGGTGGCCGGGGATGGCGCGGTCCCGGGCAGCCTGATCCGACCGCGCAGCGCGATACCCCGCGCGGCCGCCATTGCGCTCCACCTCGCGGCTGATCGTCCACGGCGCTCGGCGTAGCCGACGTGCGATCGCACGAAAGTACAGTTGCGCCCCAAGCACTCCGGAGATCTCCTCTCGATCACAATGCGTCAATGCTGGACGCGACCTTGTGTGCGCCAGCGGCCGGATACCACCCGTCCGGGACAGCAAGGGAAAGATCGATGATGATTTGTGATCGAACCTGCGGCCAATCGAACGCATCGACTCCCCACGCTGCCGGCGATCCCAAATCTCTGCCTTCCGGCTATCGGTAAAATAGATACGCTGACGGCAGCCCATCGTGAACACTCCATCTTTCCATCAAAGACTGTAGTGTTGAGGCAACCATTTGAATCAACCGCCAATCTTGGGTTTTTCTCTGGTACCCACAGATGCACCGCCACCGATACATCCAGCATGATGCATTCAACTTGCCTGCCATCGTGCAGAGTCAACATGGAGCCTGGATCATCGGGAGACACGCGATCGTGTTCACGGTCGTCAGCGGAGGTGAAGATTCCCTTGTTGGCGAGCCAGGTGAGTTGTTCGGCAAGACGTTCACGCTTGAGTTGCGGTACCCGGATGAGGATTGCGAAACCGCCCTCCCAATTTCGAGATATCACGCCTTCAATGCGCCCGATGTGATCGAGATACATGACCACGCGATCACCAAGCTCTCCGCCGGTTGGCGTCGAAAGTGCCAGTCCGCCCGGCGATATATTGAGTACCTGACAGGGATATTCATTCTGGTCGGGTAGCATGTAGCGGCCGAGCAAGGTGAGAGCCACCCGGTAATGCCGTCGACGCTCTTCAGAGCTTTCTGTTTTCATAGCCAATTGGTGCCAGATGATTCCCCGTTTCATTATCGCGGAACTTGGTTAGCGAACGATTAACCAAGCGCTGGCTGTGGGCCCATGACTACCAAATTGATGCAGATGTTGAGGTAGTTGCAGGCGCAATAGTTCTATTTGGAAGACTTGGACAGGCCGCCTTCGATCACCCTCAGGCGTTGGCGGATTGAATCCAGGGAATTTGATATGGACACAGGCAGCAACTCAATTAGATTTGCGGGTTCGCCGTCGGGCCATACAATACGTGTCGACATGAAATTCAACGCCACAATCGGCCAATTTCCCAGCCAATAGGGTGAGTCGATGGCACTGATCGAGCCGATGATCCGGTCGAACGCCCCTTGGTTTGTCGATAGCAGCAAAAGCAAGAGCTCAAATTGGGCGCTACGGCCCTGTGGTTCCTTGCCCTCCAGACCTGCGAACGCACCGGAACCTTCTTCGGTCACGGAGTTGAGGATCGATTGTACCGTGCCTCGCTGTTCGTCGGGCCAAAGCGAGGTGAACAGCCAGCCTCGCAGTTCGCGTGCGAAATACCCGCACAAATGCGTGCCCGCAAGACGAAAACGGTAAGGTTGCAGGGTCAATACGCTCGAGAATGAACACATTGGGAAGATGCGTGGCAATGGCACTTGGCTCAATTTCGAGACGACGCGGTGCGCGGCGTACACCGCGCACTTCATCCCAGTATTGATAGAGTGCTTTTGTCCGTTCGTGATTCATTTTCAGCCCCCTGTGGCCGTATTTGTCTCTTTTTGATGCGGTCCACGGGCAACAGAGGCGAAACCCGAGGTGTTCAATGAACAGGAGAGCAGGTTGCGTGCCGTTGTTGGCAAAACCGGAACGGAGATCACTGGATGGTTAAGAGGAGCAAAGGCCTGGCCTGGCCCGTGCTGTCGACGATTTGGCAACAAGTTGGGGCATGGATACGCGAACAGGCACGCAGACTTGGTCTTGGATTCTAATTGTCTCGGCAATTAAATTTGCCGTGGTGTCATGGGTTACGGCCGCGTTTGGCGACGGGCGCGGATCCGGGCATGTACCGTCTGTAATCCTCAATATTGATGCGCTGGGACTGGTGGATAGCTGGTCAGCACGCGAGCCGCTTGCAAAGGGGCGGTCAAGCGCGCAGATGATCGGCATGAGGCGCTCGCTATTGTTCAGCTGCCGGCGTGCGCGATCGCTTTATCTGACAGTGGAAGAGAGGCAAGCGCGGATGGAGGCGTATCTGTGCGCCTCATTTGGCTGTGCGCCGGGAGAGGCGCTGTTCGCGGTGGCCGGGCACAGGAGGTGTCAGGCGTGCCATCGGTGATTGTCTATCAAGGTGGTGAACGCTCACAGGCTCTGATCGGAGAATGTGTCGGAATGGCAGGTGGTATTGAGCCGGCATTGATCGATGTTGATCTAGGTCCACCTCGACCGGGCACACCGGTCGATTGCCATGGTGCGTGCAGTACCGTCATATTTCGCGGTCAAGTTACTACCGGAGGCTGCTAGGGTGAGGGTGCTGTGGTCCTTCACCGGGATCGCTGGTGCGCACGTGGACAGGCGGGGCAACTTCGGTTAAGATGTTCGCGTCAAAGGAAATTCCTCAATGAACGGCGCACCTCCAGCGGTCAACGCGCCGCGCATCGTATTGGCCATGCTGGGGTTGATCCTAGCGATCCATGTTGTGCGCTTGGTGATAGGCTCGAAATCCGATGTGGATGTGCTGCGCTTGTTCGCTTTCATCCCAGCTAGGTATGGCGAGTTCGCGCCGGGGCTCTATCTCGATTTCGGCGGCGGCTGGGCGGCGGGCGTATGGTCGTTCGTCACCTATATGCTGCTCCATGGAGATTGGACCCATCTGGTGTTCAATGGTCTATGGATGCTTGCCTTTGGCAGTGCGGTTGCGTGGCGGATTGGTGCTGAGCGCTTTATAGCGTTCACGCTGTGCTGTGGGGTGGCCGGTGCTCTGTTGCATCTGGGAGTGCATTGGGGCGAGCCGTTTCCGGTGATTGGCGCATCTGCCGCGATATCAGGTCATATGGCAGCCGCGATCAGGTTCGTGTTCCGCGCTGCCGGCCCATTCGGTGCGCTCGGCCGGCCTGGCGAGGCACAGCGCCAGGTGCCGTTGGCCTCGATTGCCGAAACCGTGCAGGAAAAGCGCAGCCTGGCGTTTCTGGCAGTGTGGCTTTTGGTCAATCTGGGACTGGGCCTGGGAGCGGTAACCTTGGGTGAGGGCACGGGTATTGCCTGGGAGGCCCATATTGGCGGCTTTGCCTTCGGTCTGTTCTTCTTCGGATTGTTCGACCGAAAATTGCCGCCGCTCAAGGCGTTCTAAGTATCCTAGAGTTGGGTCGGGTTGGTCGCATCTCCGTAGACCTCGGCCGGATCGAAAACCTTGCCACCCTCGCAGTATGTGAGTTCGAGATCGGGCCGAGGTTTAGCGCCAGTCGGTACCGAGCGATAAAAACACGAGCGATAGCCGACATGGCAGCTTGCGCCATTGCCCGCGACGCTGACCGCAAGCCAGATTGCGTCCTGATCGTCATCGACGCGCATATCGACCACCTTTTGTACGAGTCCGGAGGTCGCGCCCTTGTGCCACAACGCGCCGCGCGAACGGCTCCAGTAATGAGCCTCGCCAGTGGTGATGGTGCGCGTTAGGGCTTCAGCGTTCATGTAGCCCAGCATCAGAACCTCGCCACTCTCGGCATCGGTAGTGACCACCGGCACCAGCCCGTTTCCATCGAATTTGGGCGCCAGCTCTGTGCCTTCTTCGACCTGCTCGACGCTGATGCGCCGCGCAAAGCCCGTTGTGTCCGTCATGGTCCCTCCCCTAGCCTGCATCGCGCGGGCTGCGCGCCAGCGAGACAAACCGGGACTGGAGCGCTGTATCACCCTTGAACTCGCCCAGATATTGCGAGGTGATGGTCGCCACATTGGATTTGTGCACGCCCCTCAGTGACATGCATTGATGTACCGCTTCGATCATCACCGCCACGCCGCGCGGCAACAGAGCAACATTTATTGCCTGTGCAATTTGAGCGGTCAGGGTTTCCTGGGTCTGCAGGCGGCGGGCGAAGACCTCAGCCACGCGCGCCAGCTTTGACAGCCCTACAACCCGTTCAGACGGCAAATAGGCGATGTGCGCGGTGCCGATGAATGGAATCATATGATGTTCGCAATGCGAATGGATGTCGATGCTGCGCAATATCACCATGTCGTCATAACCGGCCGCTTCTTCAAATGTTCGCGACAAAATGGCGTCGGCATCCTTACTATAGCCGGAGAAGAACTCGTCATAGGCATCGACCACACGGTCGGGTGTGTCGATGAGGCCGTCGCGGGCGGGATCGTCGCCAGCCCACGCAATGAGCGTGCGAACCGCCTGTTCAGCCTCTTCGCGGCTGGGGCGCTGTTGTCCGGTTTCGGGCAGCGCTGCCGCCGCTTTTGCGATCGCATCCATTTACGAGTTCCGCCTGGTTCAGGCCGTGACCAATCTGCGCCAAAGCCGCTCTCTTGATCTCTTGCATGAGTGATGCGCGACGTGAAGCAACTCTTGGACAGGCGCGGACTATCTTCAAGCCGAATATACTCTCGGCCCGCCAAGCCTGCAAGACCGACTGCGTGCGCTTGCTGCTTTCGCGACCCGTGTGCAGTGCGGTATAGTGGTGGCATGTTAAACGATGTTTACAACAAGAAGATCCTTGAACTTGCGGCGAATATCCCGCGAATCGGTACGCTTGAGGATGCCGATGCGTCGGCCACGGCTGTCAGCCGGCTATGCGGATCGAAAGTCACTGTTCATCTCAAGCTCAAGGATGAGCAGGTGAGCGATTTTGCACATGTGGTCAAAGCCTGCGCGCTTGGCCAGGCATCATCCTCGATCATGGCGCGCAATGTGATCGGTGCAACGCCAGTTGAATTGCGCCAAGTGAGGGGCGAGATGCATGCGATGCTGAGAGATGGCGCACCAGTGCCCTCAGGCCGGTGGAGCGATCTTGAAGTTCTGGAGCCTGTGCGCGAGTTCAAGTCGCGCCATGCCTCAACTCTGTTGACCTTCGATGCGGTAGTGGACGCACTCGATCAAATCGAGGCCAAACAGACCGAAGCAGCATAGTGAACCGGGTGTGGCGGGCGCTGGCGCGGGCTCTAATCCGCCTCTACCGGTTCACATTCTCAGCAATATTCGGGCGCACCTGTCGATATTTGCCAACATGTTCGGACTATGCCGATGAAGCGATCGGGAAATTTGGCATGTGGGCCGGCGGATGGATGGCGTTAGCGCGCATTTGCCGCTGTAATCCGTGGGGCGCCAGCGGTCATGATCCGGTGCCGGAAAGTCTTCCCGTATCAGGGCGCTGGTACTGGCCGTGGGGCTATGGGCGTTGGAGCGGCGCTCATATGGCGGTGAGATTGGGTGAGAAGTAGGCGCCGTTCACGCACCGCTCATCAAGGCCGTGCGACAGTCCGGACATCAGCGCGTAGCCAACAAGGCGGAGATTGACGATGAAATTGAAACTGGTAGTCGCACTTGCCGCCATCAATTTGTGTCTGATGCCGCCGGCGATGGCGGGCGCCTCGCAGGCTCCGCAAGGAAGTAAAGTAACTGGACAGTAAAGCGTTCCCGGGGATTGCACCGGCGAGCGGCGGGATTTGTGGCTGGTATGTCGTTCTTGGCTGTTCTCGCACGCAGAACGGCGCATGGCGCACGCTCAATCGTCTGGGCGGGCCAGGTGTGGGCGGCTGGGCCGGCGCACAGGTGGTGCACACCAATGATTATCTCAATTTTCGTAAAATGGCTGGTATTGCGTTGCCGATGGCCCGTATCCGGCGCGCTGGGAGGCGGAAGAGATCGCCTGGCGAGAGGTGGTGCCCGATTGCCTATGTCAAAGCCGGTTGCTGAGGGCGGGGTCCCTCGCCACAAGGAGGCCGGGTTCGCGGTGCTGCAACCCGGCTACTCCGACACCGCATAACATTTTGCGGCTGGTTTTTTGCTCAAGATGCAGTCGATTTGTCTGAGAGCTGACTGATTGTCCGGGTAGGGAGAGTCGGTGCTCAACTGCCCACCGAGAAATTTTTGAACGGGATAAGACAACCACCAGCTCATGGAAAGATCCGGGCATTGAGGCTTGGATTGCTATAAACATCGGTCATAAACGCCGACGCGCAAGAATCCGCATAGGTCGCGGGCATCAATCGGCTTTTCGGAGAGTTCACCCCCGGCAAAGGTGCCGCGTGCGATTCGCGTTGCAAATAGTGTCATGAACGGTGCGACAAGCGCGAGTTGAGTCGGTTCATTGAGCTTGCCCGGCCGCGGCGGGCCATACAGGTCATATTGGGGGTGGAGGATTGGGCAGCGCGAGTATTTGTCTCCCTGTACCTCTTTTTGTTGTTCAGGGTCCGGCCCCGATAACCGCCTTCCCGACTTGATCTGAGGATGGTTCATTGCCTCCGATGAGGAGGTAACGAGATGTATGATTTCTTTTGATTTGCCGATTCTCAGTAGGCTCGGATCGCACCGCTTCTGCCGACCGATGTGCGCAGCAGGAAGCGCGTTGATGATCGTCGTGTGCCGAGCTGGACCGTCCATGCACTGCACTGTGGCGGTCGCCGGGCCGACTGCGCCGATATCCACGGGCCGAAGAAGACGCTCTGTAACCGCTTCGTCCGCCGGGCCGAGCGCGGTATACGGGAAGGTATCTTCAGCGCTCCGGCAGGCCCTGAGGATACGCCTGACCGGCTGTTATCGACAGCTCCTGCATCAAGGTTCATCGCTGTGCCGACGGCGGAAAAGGGGGGCCTCGGCCCGTGGTATCGGCCACACCAAAGGCGGACGCAACACCGGGCTCCACGCCGTCTGCGACCACAAGGGCCGCCCCTGCGTCCTGCTCCCGACGACCGGAAACGTGCATGATTGCAAGGTCGCACAGCGCTGCATCGAGGCCATGCCGCCATCCGCCGAACGTGTCGCCGACAAAGGCCGTGACAGCCGGGAACTGCACGAATGGCTTGAAGAGCGGGGGACCGGGCCCGTCATCCCGCCGCGAAAGACCCGCAAGATCCGATATCCCTACGATCAGGCCATCTGCAGGGAGCGAGATATCATCGAACGCATGTTCTGCCGCCTCAAAGACGGGCGGCGCATCGCAACGCGCTTCGAGCGCAACATTAAAAACGTCACGGCAGCTATCGCGCGCGCCGCAGCCCTTATCTCGTGGCTATAATGAGTCTAGGCCCTCGGCTCTCAGCGTTTCGCCAATGCAACTTGGCACCTGAAAAGCAAGCACCAAATCTAAATTTAAATATCGATGCTACGGGACTGTCTTGGAAAATCCCTTGCCAATAACCGGTGAAAAGCCGGCCTGCTACACAACGCTCACAAAGCGGCTTGGTGAGCGTACAGCCACCGTCGCAGTCATCGGGCTTGGCTATGTGGGTTTGCCACTTGCACGCGCGCTTGGAGCTGTCGGCTACCGCGTGATCGGCTATGACATCGACCCGGAAAAGGTCGAGCTTTTGAACGCCGGCCAGTCCTACTTCACACATTTTTCCAGTGACCTCGTGACCGAGATGCGGGCCGGGAGATTCGAGGCGACGTGCGAAATCGCGAGCCTTTCACAAGCCGACGCCATCCTGATCTGCGTGCCCACCCCGCTCAGCCGCAACCGTGAACCCGATCTCAGTTATGTTGTCTCCACGGCGGAATCACTCGTACCGGTTCTTAAACCTGGTGTGCTGGTTGCGCTCGAATCGACGACCTATCCGGGCACCACGTCAGAGGTGCTCAAACCAATCCTGGAGCGGTCGGGCCTCAAGTCCGAACAAGACCTGTTTATCGCCTATTCGCCCGAGCGCGAAGATCCAGGCAATGTGGACTATGACACCTCCCGCATTCCCAAAGTTGTCGGCGGTGAAGGCCCACGCGCGACCGCAGTTGCGCTCGAGCTCTACCGCGGAGCGGTGATCGACGTCATCCCGGTCAAGGACACGCGAACTACCGAGGCGGTCAAGCTCACAGAGAACATATTCCGTTCGGTCAATATTGCGCTCGTAAACGAGCTTAAGCTTGTCTATGACGCCATGGGAATCGATGTGTGGGATGTGATCGAGGCTGCAAGCTCCAAGCCGTTCGGCTTCATGCCGTTCTACCCTGGCCCCGGGCTTGGTGGTCACTGCATCCCGATCGACCCGTTCTATCTTACCTGGAAAGCGCGCGAGTTCGATGCACCGGTGCGCTTTGTCGAGCTTGCCGGCGAGATCAACACCGCTATGCCGCGGATCATCGTCGACCGGATCACAGCAGCCTTAAACGATTTTTTTGGCAAGGGAGTAAAAGGCACCCGCATTTTACTCATCGGCATCGCCTACAAGAAAGATGTTGATGATATCCGAGAAAGCCCGGCGCTAAAGATCACCGAGCTGTTGGAAGAGCGCGGCGCCGAGACTGCCTATCATGATCCGTTTGTCGAGGAGATCGGCCCTTCAAGAGAACATAGTTCGCTGGCCGGGCGGCGTTCCATCAACCTTGATGCTGAAACAGTCGGATCATTCGACGCGATCCTGATCATCACAGATCACTCAGGCATCGACTGGCAAGCGCTGGTCGCGTCGTCCCGGCTTGTTGTCGACACCCGCAACGCGACCAGGAACGTTGAGGCGAACCGCGAACGCATCGTCAAGGCGTGAGCGCGCTGGCTTCAGTCAGGCATATATTCCGGAAGAACTGGATTGATCTACGTTAAGTATGGCCGGGAGCCGCTCATACGCCACTGATGTGTCTTCGTTGCGAAACACTGGCGTCGTCAATCGTACGAGGGCAACATCTGTCCGATTTTCAAACAGGCCATCGCAGAACAGGAGAAGCCTCAACCTCATTTCGTCTGCGATCTCCATACCGCGCTGGCGGAACCAGTAATAGACGAGTTGCTTGTGCTCGCCCTTGGCGATGACAGCGCGGTTGACGATTGTTGGTGGGGCTTTGCCATTGTCCAACGGCACCCTAGTGAGGCTGGAGATCGTCCATCCGCCCCCGGGATGCATTGTTGCAGTGAGTGCCAGGAGCGATTGTCCCACTGATAATCGAGATAGGCGACATAAAGGTTCACGGCCCCTGTGTCCCCGGAAACAGATCCGCGATGTCATAGTCATCGGCGCCCAGCACCTCTTCTGTGTCGCTCGCCAATTTTTGTATGCGCGGGCGCCACTGCGGATTTTCATAGGGAAGACCAATCAACTCGCTGCGATCGGGGATAATTCGAGCGTTGACCGGGGTGGCCAGCAAGTAAACGCCGGTCGCTATCAATATCGCCAACGAAGCAACGAACGGCCCCGTGAACAGCCGCGTTGGTGTGGGATAGTCAGTTGGACGCACATTCGGAAAACGGGTGCCGCGGGACCGGACCTTTTGACATCTGGTTTGAGAATTTGACGGAAAAATCGGTGTCGAAGGCAAAATCGGCAACGACCTTCAACGACCCTTCAAACCGGCTGTGAAGGGTCTTTGATTGCGGCCCGAAAATGCTGGAAATCCAGGACTTTGAGGATTTGAAGGCGGTCGTGAAAACGTCGGAACCGGCGTTGTGATATTGCGGGAAAATCCAATTTGAGGTGGACCATTTTGGTTGACCTCGGAAGACAACCGGAAAAAACAAACGAACACATACAGATAAAGCAAAGCCGCGGATGAAATACCGATTTTGAGGTAGACCACGCAAATGAAGTCTGATGTTCTCAGTTGACCGATCACCCTGCCTCTTTTCGTTTCGCCGGATTTGTCGGAAGAGCAGAGTCAAATTGCGCGTTCTCGATAACTATGCCTCGTTCGGTTCTGGGTCGATATCGTCACCTGCGATACTTTCCGTGGTCTGCGCTTGGTGGACCTCTTCGTCTGGTTTTTCCCATGTCTTGACCACTTGCGTCCAGTTTGGCGGAGCGCCTTTGCAGCCAAGCCATGTGTGCCAGAAACTCGGATCATCCGAACGCGGGCGCTGCGGCTTTTGCAGGTCGCGGATGCGAACGGGAACGGGTATGGTGGCTGCCCGGCCGAGAGGGATTTCCTGCTGCGAAGGAATCATGGGAAGCTCGTCGAGAAGCCCGCCCAAAGCGTCGGGAACAAGACGGCGGACAAGATTCTGATCGACATCGTTGACGATGCGGTAGTTCTTGGCTTGATGGTGTAGTTCCATTCAGGGTGGAACTCGTCTTCGGTAATGTTGAGTGCGTCCATTTCGGGTTTGGAGACTTTGATGCTCTTTTGGTAGGTCCGCTCGTCGATTGCGCATTTGACCCTGAGGCCAGCCTTGGTTGTCGTTGCACCGATCAGTTCGACCACAGTCATGCGGTCGGTGAGCGGACGACCGCTCCAGTTCTGGGTGATGTGACAGAACAGGCGGTACTCAATCTTGTTCCACTTCGATGTGCCGGGCGGATAGTGGTGGATCTGGAGCGTGCGCCCGGTCTCGTCGGCAAGCTTTTGCAACTCGACTTTCCACAGCCTGACACGCACCCCGTTCGAGCCCCCACAGTCGGCATTGATCACAGGTTTCTTCGCCTCGGGATACCCGGCGCGGCCGCCATTGCGCTCCACCGCGCGGCTGATTGTCCACGGCGCTCGGCGTAGCTGACGCGCGATCGCACGAAAGGACCGTTGCGCCCCAAGTCCTCCGGAGATCTCCTCTCGATCACAATGAGCCAATGCTGGACGCGACCTTGCGCGCGCCAGCTGCCGGATAGCACACGTCCGGGGCAGCAAGGGAAAGATCGACGATGAGTTGCGATCGAGCCCGTGGCCAATCGAACGCATCGACTCCCCACGCTGCCGGCGATCCCAAATCTCTGCCTTCCGGCTATCGGTAAAATGGATACGTCGACGGCAGCCCATCGTGAACACTCCATCTTTCCATCAAAGACTGTGGTCTGCGCCCTTAGGTTTTCTCCAATGATAATGAGCGTCCGGCGCTGACAAGGAGACGGACGATATGAAGCGGAGCAGGTTTGGCGAGGAACAGATGATCGCTGTGTTGAAGGAGCAGGAAGCGGGGATGCCGACGGCGGATGTGTGCCGCCGTCACGGGATCAGCCCGGCGACCTTTTACAAGTGGAAGTCGAACTATGGCGGGCTTGAGGTGTCCGATGCCCGGCGGCTTCGTCAGTTGGAGCAGGAGAATGCGCAGCTGAAGAAGCTGCTGGCGGGCTCGATGCTGGACAACGCAATGCTCAGGGAGATCAGTGCAAAAAGTTCTGACGCCCGGTGCCGGGCGGCAGGCGGTGGCTCATCTCCGGGAGGTCTTCGAAGTGAGCCGGCGTCGCGCCTGCGCGGTGCCGGGCGTGGACCGAACGACGGTGCGCTATATCAGCTGCCGCCCTGACGACACCGAGGCGCGGACACGTATCAGGGAACTGGCCGGCGAGCGCCGCCGGTTCGGCTGTCGGCGCTTGCACTGGCTGCCGTGCCGTGAGGGATGGGTCATGAACCACAAGAAGTTCCGCAGGCTGTATCATCGGGATGAGCGCTTGCAGGTTTGTCGCCGTGGCGGGCGCAAGCGGGCATTGGGGACACGAGCGCCGATGGTGTTACCGCAGGGACCGAACCAGCGCTGGAGCCTGGACTTCATGTCGGATGCCTTTGCCTGCGGACGCAGGTTCCGGACCTTCGCCGTGGTCGACGACTTCAGCCGGGAGTGCGTGCGCCTGATTGCCGATACGTCGATCTCCGGCGCAAGGGTCGGTTGCGAGCCTGATGCGGCGATCTTCGAGCGAATGGCTCGGCCCGGCACGATCGTCAGCGACAACGGCACCGAACCGACCGGCATGGCGATCGGGCGCCGGTCAAAGGAGCGCAATGTCGAGTGGCACTCTATCGCGCCGGGCAAGCCCTGTCAGAACGGGTTCACCGAGAGCTTCAATGCGCGGCTCAGGGACGAATGTCTGAACGAGACGATCTTCACCAGCCCGACCCATGCCCGCCGGGAACTCGAAGCCTGGCGGCACGACTACAATCACTTCCGGCCCCACTCGAGCCTCGGGAACAAAACCCCGGCCGGGATCGGGGCTGGATCAACCGGCAAACACGGTTGTTGCCATCACGCCCGGCGTTGGGCCTCAAAACGGGCACAGGCTCTAATTGTAGCTGGTAGAAACTTCGCGCTCAGATCAGCGGCAACGCTCGGCTTTCAGCTTGTCGACCTTTTGCGGGCTCTACGTCAGATGAACCGGTCGGAGAAGCCCGAAGCGGAGGCGCGGAGATGAGCGCCTGGATCGCGCTGGCGGTTTTTCTGATCCTCGGCGCGACGCTGTGCGGATCCGTGGCCTTCATTCTGGCGTCGGAGGGCCGTGCGAAATCCGGCCTGTTCACCGTCGCCCTATCGATGGTCTGGGCGCCTCCGCCGACGGCGAGGCGACGCTGATCGAGATTGTCGAAAATCTGTTTTGCAACGATCTGTCGGTGCTGGACCGGGCGCAATTCGTCTCGACCTATCGCGAGGTATGGGAGCTGAAATACGGCGAGATCAAGCGCGGCGCCGTCCTGGGTGACGATGTTTCCGATGGGCGTCTATCTCCCGCCGCAATTGCAGATGGTGTTCCGCTGCCTGGTCGCGCATGAGGTGGCGGCGAAAGAGCATATCTATCAGGTGATCGTCAGCGACCGACCGGAGCCATGGCCCGATCCGAAGATCGTCGATGCCCAGATCCATAATCTGCGTCGGAGGCCGGGGCCGTCCGGCGTGCAAATCAAGGCCGTGTGGGGGTTGGCTACCGGCTGATCGACCGGCATCGGTTCCGCCCGGAAAAGGCGGTGTCGGCATGAGCGCGGATGGGCTGGCGCTGTGTGTGACCGAGCGCGCGGATTGCGCGCGGATCGCGATCATCCTCCGCCATGCCGGCGGAGAGGTTTTCTACGACCTCCATCCGGACCGGGCGGAGAATCCCGCCGAGGGGCCGCTCGATCTGGTGGAGCGGACGCGCGGGCTGAATGGCGACACGATCGGCAGGACGGAGGAGTAGCCGATGGCGGTCTCGATCCAGACGCAGATCGGCGAAGCCAACCGTGAAATCCGAATGCGCCGCGAGGTCTACCCGCGCCAGGTGGGCGCAAGAAAGATAAGGATCGACCATGGCGACAGCCCCTTACAACCATGGCGTCCGCGTCTTTGACGCCGGTAAAACCGAACTTCCGATTTCTGCCGCCGATCTGTCTCCGATCGGCATGGCGGTAGTCGCGGAGGCTGCCGACGCAAGCAAATTTCCGCTAAACGAACCTGTTCACTTCTACTCCAACGACACCGACAAGATCGCGGATCTCGGCGCAACGGGAACCGCCAGGGCGGCCATCGACGCGATCAGCGACCAGGGTGTCGTCGCATCCATCGTGCTGGTCCGCGTGGCCGAAGGCGTCGATACCGACGCTACCCTGGCCAATCTGGCCGGGTCGAGCGCCGCGATGACCGGCGTCAATGCCTTCCGCTATGCCAAGGGGCACACGGGTGTCGAGCCGGGACTTCTGATCGTTCCCGGTTACACTTCGCAGCGGCCGGGCGACGCCAAGAACCCGGTCATGGCCGAACTCGAAGGCATCTCAGCGGCGCTGAAGGCGGTCAGGATCGGCGATTGCCCGGCGACGACCAAGGAAAGCGCGCTCGCCTATCGCGCCGATTTCTCCGACCGGTACACCTATCTGGTCGAGCCGGCCGTCAAGCTGGCGGGCAATGTGGTTGCGCCTGCCTCGGCGCGTGTCGCCGGCCTGTTTGTCAAGCGTGACCAGGACAGGGGTGGACCGTACTGGTCGCCGTCCAATCAGGCGATCGGCGGCATTGTCGGCACATCGCGACCGGTGTCCTATTTCGATGGCGAGGCCAGCCATGAGGCCAACTATCTGAACGAAAACCGTATCAATACGATCATTCCGGCCGTGACCGTTCAGGGCGCAGGCGGCGCGGTAGCCGCCAACGGAACGATCCTTTGGGGCAGCGAGACCACGTCGTCCGATGCTCTGTGGCGGTTCATCAACGTGACGCGGACGCGGGCTGCGATCGAAAAGGCCATTGCACCGGCGTTCCGCTCGGTAATGGACGAAAACCTGTCGGCACAGCTCGGCATCGCCATCATCCGGTCGCTGCAAATCTTTCTGGACGAATTAAAGGCAGACGGCGCCATCCTCGGGGGGCGGGCCTATTGGGACAAGGCGCGCAACTCGTCCCAGTCGCTGCGGTCCGGCATCCTGCGCGTTGAATTCGACGCCGAGGAAGCGCCGCCGCTCAATGACCTGCAGTTCGGTTTCCGCCGCAACTCGGTCTACTTCAACGTTCTGGCCGAGGACATTCTGACCGGTCTCGATCGCGCAGCATAAGGAGAACCGACATGAACAATCTTCGCCTGCTTCGCGGATTTACCCTGATTGCCGGGGACACCATGGCGCTGACCATCGAAATCGAGGAGATGAAGCTTCCGGTCCTGGAGGAAAAAAGCTTCGACTTCACGCCGGGAGGCGGCACCGGCGAAACAGCGGTCCCGCTCGGCATCACCAACAAGCTGGAACTGCCCTTCAAGCTGGTCTCGCACAATCCTGGCATGGACGTGCTGTTCGGTAGTCCGCCGGGGCAGCGCACTTCGTTCACGGCGGTCAAGTCGCTGTTCGATGACCACGACGACAGCGGCCGCGCAATCGAGGTGACGGTCGATATCAAGGCCCGTCTGATGAAGATCGATCCCGAACAGATGAAGGGCGGCGAGAAGGCCGGCTACGATCACATGCTTTCGGCAGTGACCTGGTATTCCGAGGTGCACGACAAGAAGGTCATACGCGCGTTCAATTTCCGGCCTGGCGGCTGGACCATTCTCAACGGCACGGGCGTCGGTGACGATCATCGCCGCATCCTGAGGGTTGGCGGATGACGAAGGCGGCAAGCTCGGTAGACGTCAGGCTCACCTTTCCGATCGAACTGGAGGGCAATGCGGCGATCTCAAAGCTGACGATCAGCCGCCCGAAGACCGCCAACGTCCTGGAACTGATCAAGCTGTTCGGCAAGGACATCGTGACCATTTTGTTGTCGGGCGATGGGGACAGGATGCAGGACAAGGTCGCCGCGCTCAAATCGGGGGATAGCGAACTGGTCGGTCGGATCGCTTCGCTTCTGGATGCCCACAAGCTCGACGCCCTGGCGGCGGCTTTGGCAAAACTGTTTGGCGTGACACCGGAGCAATTCCTTTTGATCGATCCGGCCGATTATCCGGCAATCGGAAGGGCCCTAGCCGATTTTTTCCCCGCGCTCGAGACATTGACGCAAGCGCCTTGCTCTTCGGGCCAGGCGACATAGCCGGCCGCTTCGGCTGGTCCGCGCTGGAGATCGGTGACCTTGAGCTCGACGAACTTGCTTTCTGGCACGAACAGGCGCTTGCCGCCACCGATCGGGACAATGGCCGGCTTCTGAATGCAATTGCCGGTGCTCTGAAAGCTGGAGCCGACGGAGGCGGCAATCCATGAACGTCTCGGTCATTGTCTCCCTGATAGACCGATATTCGGCGGAAGCGTCCAAATTCAAAAAGGACGCTTCAGGGGATGCGCACGGGCGTGCGCGATTTCGGTCGCGGCCTGGAAGAGGTCGTCACATCCGGTCTTGCCACCCGCTTTGACGAGCGAGCCTTCGGCGATCATCTGAACCGCCTTGAAGCCCGCGCCTCACATGCACGTTCCCGCCTTACCGGCGCGCTTGGCATGGCGCTGTCGCTTGCCGCCCCGGTGAAACTCGCCGCTGACTCCGACCAGTCATTCAAGGGCCTTGAAAAGGTCGTCGATGCCCCATTGAAGCGGCTTCAGGAGCTTCGTAAATTCGCGCTCGACACCAGCGCCATTGTCCCGGTCGCGGCAAAGGACATTATCGAACTCATGGCCGAGGCCGCCCAGGGCGGCGTGCCGGTCAATGAACTGGAAGCCTTCTCGCTCTATGTGGCCAACGCAGCCGTCGCCTTCGACATGGCCGGCGCGCAGATCGGCGAGCGTTTCGCCAGGCTGCGCAATGTCTATCGCCTCAATCGGGAGGGTTTGGAAACCCTTGGCGACGCGACAAATCACCTGTCGAACAACATGGCGGCAAAGGCAGCGGAGATCACGAATTTTGCCAATCGGGCAGCGGGCGCGGCGAAGATATTCAATTTGACGGCAATCGAGACCGGCTCGGTTGGCGCGGCGATGATCGCAGCCGGCATCATACCCGAGACAGCGGCGCGCGGCTTCAACGCCATGGCCACCCGGGTCGAGGCCAACGCCAAGGGTGTCGAGGACGCATTCGAGGCGCTTGGCACCTCGCGTGAGCAGTTCCTGGGGGACCTGGATACAGACGGCGCGGCGGCGATCCGGAACCTGTTTGCGGCAATGGCCGAAAGCAAAAAGGGTATGGAAGCCCTTATCGCCCTGGTCGGTCAGGACTTCGCCGACGACTTCGCCAAGTTCCTCGGCAATCCCGAACTGCTGAAACAGGCCTTTGAACTTACCGGTGATGCGGCCGCATACGCCGGCTCGGCTGTGGAGGAAGCCCGCAAACAGGCATCTGGCGCGACAAGGCAGTTCGATCTGCTGAAAAACCGGCTTACTCACACCGCAATCCTGATCGGAACGGTGTTGCTGCCGCCACTACTGAAGCTCGCGGAAACCGTCGGGGGCGTAACCGATCAGTTTGCCGCCTGGGCACAGGCCAACCCGGAACCGGCAAGCGTGCTCGTGCAGAGCGCAGCCGCAATGCTGGCCTTCGGCATTGCATCGCGCGTGGCCGGTTTCCTCTGGGCAGCGTTCGGCCTGCGACTGTTCAGGTTTCTTGGCCTGTTCATGCGCTTTGGCCGCGCCGGTCGCAATGTGGCGCTATTGGCCGGGCCAATCAGGATGCTTGCCGGCGCCGGCCGGATATTCGGTCGTCTGGCCCGTTCTGCCGGCTGGTTTCTGGCATCGATCGCACCCGGGCGGATCAAGGGCGCACTGGCGGGATTGCACATGCTTGCGACCTTCGGCAGGGGAACGGCTCTGACGACGCTGTTTACCGGTTTGCGCACCGCTGCCGTTGTGGCCTTGTCGGCGATCGCAGCTGCCGGATGGCCGGTCGTTCTCACCGTCGGCCTGATCGCAGCGGCTGTCTTCCTGCTCTGGAAATACCGGGAGCGTTTCAAAGCGTTCATGAAGGGTTTTGGAGACGGCTTTTACGATGCTTTTGCACCCGATATCGAATGGATTTCAGGCAAGTGGGAAAGCCTTGTCTCGGATGTTCGTGGCTGGGTGGACGAGATCGCCGGGATAATCGGAATAGACGCCGAGGCGGCGATGGCCGCGTTCGACCGCTGGTTCGACTTCTCCGGCGTTGATGCCCGGCTTGCCAGGGCCAGGGACGCCGTTGACAATTTCTTTTCCGACCTGTTCACGCAGGAGCAGCCCAGCGATGCCGAGAAGGGCGAGGTCGAAGCGGCCGGCCGGCGCATCGGCAAGTGGCTCGGGAACGCGATCCGGTCGGCAATCACATATCGGTTCACTCTTGGCACTTTGATCGTCGAGCTCATTATTGACGGCATGGAAGAAGCCTGGTCTGACCTGACAGACTGGTTCAGTACAAGGTTTGATGCCCTTGGCGAGCTGATCTCATTCGATATCGATTGGCCGGAGCAGCCGAGCTGGATGAAATGGCTCGCCGAAAAGGCCGGCTTTGTCGATGAGCCGGAACAACCGGCACCGTCCGAGACAACCGCGCCAGAGCCCGATGCGCCGAAATCGGACGGGTCCGGAATGACCGAACCGAACCCGCAATGGTTTGATCGAGTGACGCAGGCTGTTCAGTCCGTGTCGCTCAGCGCAGCCGGTCGCGAACTCGGAACGGCCCTTGCCGCCTTCCGGGAGCGTGCGGCATTGCCGACGCCGCGACCGATCGGTGAAGAAAAAGCGGAGCGCGAGATCGGCGAGGCGTTCACCGATTTCGTATCCGATGCCGGTCGTGTCGGCGATGCACTCAAGGCTGGAGCGGAGCGGGCCGGAAACAAGCTCAGATCGTCGGCATCGGACACCGGAAATGAGCCTGGCAATACGGCGGAACAGAAACTGCGCGCCTCCGCAACGACTGTGGGAACGGCAATCGGCCGGGCGGCGGCGGCGCAGATCAGGAAGGCATCGGTCGATGTGCGGGTGTCGGCTTCTGCCGGCCGGGGCGGCGGCAACAAGGCTGCGGCTCTGCATGACGGAGTGGATGAATAATGGCTTTGCTGGCGCTCGGACCGCATATCTTCGAGATCGCAGGTCTTAACTATCAGAAGCTCGAACGCGAGAGCCAGGCCGTATGGCCGGCGATCAAGCGGTTCGGCGGCCATGCGGCGCGGCAGTTCACCGGCCTCGGACCTGACAGCCAGACCGTCAACGGGCTGCTGTTTCCCGACGAATTCGGCGGGCGCGGTGAATATGAGGCGATCCGCGCGACACAATCGCGCGGATCGCCTGTGATGATGGTCGGGTTTTCGGGCGCGACACCGGGGCGTGTCTTCGGCCTGGTCATCATTGAGACGGTTTCCGACACGCAATTTCACATCGACCGGAGCGGCGCGGGAAAGCAGTTGGAATTCCCGGTCACCGTCTCCCCCTATGGGGGCGGTGCATTTGGAGGGCTGTTCTGATGGCGACGGTCAAGGTCACCGGCACCGAAATGGGCATCGAGGAAATCGCCTGGAAGTTTCGCCAGCAAGCTCTATCCCGACGACCCGGACCGCGCCGCCCGGCTCTCCGGCTATGTCGAGCAAATCTTCGATCTCAATCCGGGCCTGGCGGAAGTGAGTCACAACGTGCCGGTCGGGACCGAAATTGTCATGCCGGATGCCGAGACGGAAACACCGATCGGCCCGAACCGGCTATGGGGCTGATCCATGCGTCCGGTCATCAGGGTGCTGGCAGGCGGTTCGCCGGTCAACGGCATTTTCTATTCCAGGCTCATTTCATGCGGAATCAGGGACGAAAGCGGACAGGAAAGCGATACGCTCGAATGCACGTTCGACTGGCGCGGTTATGCCATCGCCCTGCCGAACGAGGGCGCCATTCTGGAACCCCTGTTCGGCTATGCCGGCGGCGCGCTCACCTCGATGGGCAAATTCGTGGTCGACGGCTACACGTCTGCCGGCGGACCGGACGGGTTGTTGCTGACCGTCACCGCCCACGCTGCGGATATCCGCGAAGAGCTCAAGCAGAAGAAGACCGAACATTTCGATGACACCACGCTTGGCTCGATGCTGCAAAAGGTATTCGGCGAGCATGGTGCGCAGATCGAGGTCGACGGCGAACTGTCAGGCATCGAAATCGAATACGAAGCCCGGCGCGACCAATCGCCCCTGGACTTCGCCACCCGCCTTGCAGACCGCCACAACGCCATTTTCAAAGCCGGTGGCGGCAGGTTCCTGTTTGTGTCGCGCGGTAGCCGGAAAAAGAGCTCCGGCGGCTCTCTTGCGCCGGTTCTGATCACGCGGTCGGAATGCCGGGACTGGAGCATCTCTGGCAAGCCGCGTCCGCGCTACGGCAAGGTGGTCGCCAAGTGGCATGATCCGAAGGAGGGAAAGACCAGGTTCGAAACGGTCGACACCGGCGGCAAGGGGCCTATCCGCACCATCAAGTCTCATTTCAAGAACAGGGAAGACGCCAGGCAGGGCGCGAAGGCCGAGGCGACCAGGCTGAACCGGGCACGCGCGGAAGGACACTTCACCCAATATGGCCGTGTCGATGCAACCGCGGAAGCCGATGTGATCGCCAGCGGCTTCGGACCCGCGGAGAATGGCATGTGGCGCGCACGAGCCGTCGCACACTCATTTGAACGCTCGGCGGGATTCATAACCACAATCGAGGTCGAAGCGCCGGAGACGCCAAAGAAATGAGGGGCCTTCAAATGGATGTTGAAAGGTGTTCGAGAGAGAGAGAGAGAGAGACGATCGGAAGCGATAAAACCAATACCTGGCCACCGCCGATATGACAAAAACGGCCGCTACAGGTGACCTGCACTGTGATCAAACCCGGTGTCAAAAAAGCTCAAACCGGGTGTCACGCTACACCGGGGAATTCTTGCGTGAGCGTGTCGATAACGTCTTTGACGCGGGTATCCATCATCATACCTCCCCGGCATGTGGTGGCCGAGTTCGGATTGAAATTGGCCGTGTTTGTCACCGGCCCGAACGCACTATCGCAATCTTCTCGGCTGCGGTGAGCGCGCCCGATCATCAAGATACAGCGCTATTGTTGTGGATTGCCTTGATCTTGGTTACCCCACGGGCTTGCCAGTCAGCCTTGCTTCGGCGCGCCAGCCGACATCGGCGTGGGTTGCCCCGGTCTCCGTCTTCAAGCTGCTTCAGCCCGGCTCTGGCTGCGGGGCTGATGAGCTGGCGTATTAGCTGACAGCGCCGATTTCGGCCCGGATCTGCTCGCGCAACGCGTCAATCGGGGTCAGGCTCTTGCCTTCATTATAGTGCCAGAAGGTCCAGCCGTTGCAGGCCCCAAGGCCTTGCACATGCGCGCCGATCTGGTGGATCGAACCGGCGCGGTCTTGGGTGATGATCGAGCCGTCGGCGCGCACTTTGGCCGAGTGGCGTTTCTTGGGCCCATAGAGCATAGCGCCCGGCCGCAACAGGCCGCGTTCGATCACCATGCCAAAGGGAATGCGCGGGGCATGGCGCTTGGATGTCGTGGTGGCAATGGTGCTGTCTTCGGCCGGAGCAATGCCGGCGATGCGTCGTTCAGCCGCAGCCGCGTAGGTCTCATCGCGCTCGATGCCGATGAATATGCGCCCTAGCCGCTTGGCGACAGCGCCTGTGGTGCCGGAGCCGGAGAATGGCATGTGGCGCGCACGGGCCGTCGCACACTCATTTGAACGCTCGGCGGGATTCATAACCACAATCGAGGTCGAAGCGCCGGAGACGCCAAAGAAATGAGGGCCTTCAAATGGATGTTGAAAGGTGTTCGAGAGAGAGACGATCTGAAGCGACAAAACCAATACCTGGCCACCGCCGATATGACAAAAACGGCCGCTACAGGTGACCTGCACTGTGATCAAAACCGGTGTCAAAAAAGCTCAAACCGGGTGTCACGCTACAGCCAGGTTTTTCGCGTCTATATTGAGGAGGTGCCGGCACCGACCCCGACACGCGGTGATGTCGTGGTGCTCGACAAGTCGGGAAGCATGCGCCATCAATCTATTCACCGCTGGCGACCTAGGCCGCAAGCAGCGTCAGGCCGGATTGAGGAGGCTCGGATAATGGCAAACGCACCAATCTATCAGGCACTCGCCGATGCATTCGCAGGCGAGGGGGTCGATACGTTCTTCACCCTGATGGGTGATGCCAATATGCACTGGTCAACGGCGATGCTGGGGATAGACGGCATGCGCATGTTCCATGTACGCCATGAACATTGCGCCTGCGCCATGGCCATGGGCTATTGGAGCGCCACCGGCCGGGTCGGTGTTGCCTCAACCACCAGCGGTCCGGGCTTTAGCCAGATCATGACGGCACTGACCACAGCGGTGCGCGGGCGGGTGCCTTTGGTGATTTTCGCCGGTGAAGCACCGGCCAAGGTCAAATGGTATGTGCAGGAGGCCGACCAGGCGGCGTTCGCCAAGGCTTGCGGTGCGCATTACATCCGCATGCTGGCACCAAGCCGGCTGCACCAATATGCGCGCGAGGCGTTCTATATCGCTCGCCATGAGCGCCAGCCAGTGGTTATCGGCATGCCCTATGATGTGCAAAAGGAACCGGCGCCCGATCTGGGACCTTATGTGGGCTCATCCAGTCTGATGCCGGAACTCACAATGCCGCTGCCGGACCCGGCGCAAATGGACGCAATTGCCGACAAACTTGCCGGGGCCGCCTGTCCGGTCATTCTCGCTGGCAATGGGGTAATCGCGGCAGGCGCTGTAAGCGAAGTTGAAGCGCTGGCCGAGCGCAGTGGTGCAATGATCACAACCACGCTGATGGCGCGCGGGCTTTATGACGACAATCCCTTCAGCATTGGTGTTTCGGGGGGCTATGCGCGGCAGGTTGCGCGCGAGATTGGCGAAAAGACCGATCAGGTGGTCGCGATTGGCGCGTCGATGACCTACTACACGGTCGATGGCGGGCGCATGTATCCAGATGCTGAAATCGCGCAGATCGATATCGAGCCACTGGGCTTGCGCCACGGCGCACGGGTTGGCGACATTTATGCGTGCGCTGACGCAAAGCTTGCAGCGCAGGTGTTGCTTGATCGGCTGGAAAGTCACGGAACAACTAAGGCGCAGATCAGAAGCGATGATCTGGCGCGCCGCATCAGGCAAGAGCCGGCGGACCCGACCCAATATGAGCTCACAGACGGTTTGCTCGATCCAAGGCGAGTGATCGACGCGCTCGATCAAGTCTTGCCAAAGGATTTCGACGTGATCTCAGGTTCGGGCCATCAATCATATTTCCACTCGACAATGCGCGGCTGGGAACCCGGCAAATATCATCTGATGCGTGATTTTGGCGCCATCGGTAACGGCCTTTCTTATGCGCTCGGCGTGGCGGTGGCGCGCGGCAATGGCAAGGTGCTGTTGTTTGAGGGTGATGGCAGCCTGATCATGCATATTCAGGAATTCGAGACGATCAAGCGCGAGGGCCTCAAACTGCTGATCTGCCTTATGAATGATGGCGCCTACGGTTCGGAGATACACAAACTGCGCGAAGAGGGGCTTGATGATTCACCGGCGATCTTCGGTCGGCCGGATTTTGCCGCGATCGCACAAAGCTTTGGCCTGAAGGGCGCAACGGTGACCGATCTCGGCCAATTCGCAGCGCTGGTTGATGACTATGTTGAAGGTGACACCGCCATGGTGCTCGATATCCATATCTCCGATCAGGTGGTCAGCCCGCGCATGCGCAAGACCGTCAATCTCGGCCATGGCGTGATGTAAAGAGCTCTCCTGTACACATCGAAACGATTTCAGGCACTGCCCTGTGTGGGACCGCCCATCAATTTGTGCTCGGCGAGCTGGGCTTCGATGTCGTCAAGCGCCTGGGTGAGCGCGGTTTCGATCTCCTCACGCTCTATGCCTTCCTCAAGCATGACACCCAGCAGACCTGCAGCGCCATGAATGGCGAGAGAAAACCGCGGCAGATCATGGCTCAATTCCCAGGCCGCCAGAGCCGGAATGAGAAATCCGCCCACAACCTCCTGGGCCCGGCATACCGGGCAGTCATCATCGGCCGTATGTTGGAGCGTTTCGTCGAGATCGATTGCCATCTAGGTCTCCTATGGTGGCAAGCACTTGAAAGCGAGGCAAATGTCAACTGGCAAGACTGCACACATTGGACTTGTTGAGCCGCTGCCAATTGTCTGCAACCTCTGTACTATCGCACGGCATTGTGACGGCACGATCTTATAGAATATAAGAAAACCATCTCCGTCTTGCGGCCTGACGCATGTGGGATTGACGCCGAACGTCGTGCCATAAACAGACGCGCATCAATTTTGTCTGGATCGAGGAAGTTGCCGTGACATACCAAGACGCTCTTGCCAGTCGTGCCGGGGTAAAGTCCAACCTCACAGTTCCTGCCTATGAGGTGGATGCCTCATGGCCGCGGCCGCTTCCTGATCGCTGGATCATCGGTCAGTCGCCGGGTGTTGCGATCGATGCACAGGACAATGTAGTGGTGTGCAATCGTCAGGACATTACCGATGAGGAGGCTGAATCGGGCGACAACGCACCGATGGTGATCGTGTTCGATCCCCAGGGAAATGTGGTCAAATCATGGGGCGAACAGGCCACCATGCCGATCAAGCCGGAACGGCTCAATGTCGATTGCCAGGGCCATTACTGGGTGAGCGGTCAGCGCGACGGTATGATCCAGAAATATACCAGTGACGGCGAACTCCTGTTGCAAATCGGCGAGCGCGGCAAGTTCGACTCCTCAGATGGCACGATCAGCGGCATGGCGCTCAATTCGGCGACAAATGGATTTTTCCAGCCGACGGCGGTTGCGGTCGATCCCGACAATTTCGATTTCTATGTCACCGATGGCTATGGCAATCGCCGTGTCGCGGTGTTCGACAAGTCCGGCAAGTTTCTGCGCCAATGGGGCCGCCAGGCGAGCGCCGCGGAGGCCGTAGAGGGCGCACCGCACGTCTTCGCCAATGTGGTGCATGATGTCGTGATTGGAAATAACGGCCTTGTTTACATCTGCGACCGCTGGGGCAACCGCATCCATGTCTATGAAAAGGACGGTACATTCGTGCGCAATATCTGGGTTGCCACCGGAACGCCGACCTTGCCGGACCCGCGCGGCACCGCCTGGACCATGGTATTTTCAAACGATGCCGAGCAGTCGCTGATCTACATCATGGATGGGCGCAACGAGCAATTCCACATCATCGAACATGAGAGCGGCGAGCTTCTCTACACCTATGGGCGACCGGGTCATCAGGCTGGCGGGTTCACCCACGGCCACACCATCGCGCTCGATTCAAAAGACAATATCTATATTGGCGAGACCCATACGGGCCGGCGGGTGCAGAAATTCAGACCCGTTTATTGAATGAGTTCGGCGCCAGCCCGCTAACTCAGAGGCGGAAAGCCGAACAGCTCTGCCGGATTGTCGACAACAATCATGTTGCGGGTTTTTTCGTCCGGCACCCAATCGAGCATCATGTCGAGGAGGAGGACATCATTCGGCATCGGCTTGAAATATTGCGGGTGCGGCCAGTCAGAACCCCATAGGAGCCGGTTGGGAGAATGATCCACCAGTTTCTGGATAAACGCGTTGGTGTCGGCGAAGGGAAAGGTCTCTTCGCCTGAGAATCGGGGCGAGAGCTTGACCCAGCAGCGCCCGGTATCTAGGCACTTCATGACAAAGGCAAATTCCTCGCTGTCGGGCCCCTTGTCCGGCGGCGGATAGCCAGTGTGCTCGAGAACGAAATTGCCCTTGGTGGCAAGGATCGTCTCATCCCAGGCGGGATCCAACTCGGCGGTGCGCACCAGATAGTGCATAGCCCAGCCAAGATTGCTCAGCCGATCGATCATGGTGTGGTCAAGGCTCTTTTCGGTGCGCCAGGAAATGCGCGCGCCGACCACCCCGGCATCTGTCAGGATCTGCAGCTCGCGGTCTGTAATATCCGGCCACGGCAGATTGACGATGGCGCGCAGGCGGTCGGGAAACCGGCATTGGGCGTGGAGCACGATCTCGTAATTGCGCTCATACATCATCGATTGCACATGAAGCCCGCGCGAAAGACCAAGGGCTGCCTGCATCTTCTGCCAGTCATCAAAGCTCGTGTCCTCGAATTGCAGATGGCTGAACACGTGGTTGGGCCTTAAAGGAAACTGCGCCTGCGGACCGATGAAGTGGAAATGACAGTCGCAGGCGCCGGGCGGCAGTTTGAGCTTTGGCTCGGGGTAATTGCGCTCAATGCGGGGGGAGAAGGGCAGCTCGTCCATTATTTGCCTCAAGCGGCGACTGCAATGACACGGCGGCTCATCTTCATGCGCTGCACCGTATCGCCGGCCAGGTGGCTCCAGATATACATATCGCGCGCCAGCTTTTTCGGCCGCCTGGTGCATCGCGGCGCCTCCCCGGTCATAGATGTCGAGTGCGGTCTCGGTTACTTCCTGACCGATATCGGTGGAAAGGTTCATGACGAGGCCGGCATTCTGCGACTTGACGGCGGTGTCGTGTTCCCAAGCGGCACGCATCACATAGGACCTGAGCGCCTCGGTCAGCATTTTCATGCGGCCGATCTTGAGCTGCACAAGCTGCTGGTCCTTCAAAGGTTGACCTGATTGTTCGGTGGTCAGTGCGCAATTGATCGCCTTTTCGCAGGCATCATCGCAGATGCCGAGTGCATTGGCGGCAAGCTCCAGATCGCCGAACAGATCACCGCCGCCGGGGCGGCCGCGCGCCATGGCGCCATTGAATTCACCGACCATGTTGGCCATCGGAATACGCACATCTTCAAATACCAGCTCGGCGTTCTGGTAGTAGCGCCAGCCGGATTTGTTGAACACCTTGCCATGGCGAAAGCCCGGTGCATCGCGCGGCACCATCATCAAGGTCACGCCTTCGCCGAGAGGAGCGTTGGGATCGGTTCTGACATAGACGAAAAACAGCTTGGCGACCGAGCCATTGGCGATGAACAGCTTGGTGCCGTTCAGAACCATTTCATCACCATCGACCTCGCCCTTCAGTCGCAATCCGGCGCGCGGATCGTCGGGCGGCGGCAAACGGTTGTCAGAACCGCCGCTGGCTTCAGTGCCGCCAAATCCCAGTACATAGGTGTCATCGGCAATGAATGGTTTGAGGAAGCGCTCCTTCTGATCGTCATTACACACCGCGGCGATCAGATGGCTCCATTTCCAGCACTGGCTGAAGGTTTTGGAAACGGCGCTGTCGGCCTTGGCGATTTCCGCCATGACCACGGCTTGGGTGACGAAATCGATGCCATGACCGCCCTGATCTTTGGAGACCACGGCGGTGCGGAAACCGAGCTTGGAGCCCTTCTTGATAATCTCCCAGTCGAAGGTCTCGACCGGATCGGCAATGGCGTCGCGCTCAAGCGTGATCGGGCGCACTTCCTCGTCAGCGAATTTGCGCGCCTTCATCTGCCAGGCACGTTGCTCATTATTCAAAGAGAAATCCATGTGCGTTTCCTTTCCTGAGGGTCAATGGCGCAGAACGCGCTGAGCAATCTTGGTGCGCTGAACGCTACCGTCGGCAAGGTGGCTCCAGATGAATGTATTGCGCACCAGCTTGTCGATGGCGCGGTCCATCGGCGCGCCGGCGCGGTCGTAGATATCCATCGCCAGTTCGGTGACCTCCTGGAGGATGTCGGTGGCCAGGTTCATGGCAAGGCCCCAGCATTGTGCGAATGGATGGCGTTGTCATGCTCCCAGGCAACGCGCATCACATAAGAGAGAAGCGCCTCGGTGAGCATCTTCATGCGTCCGATCTTGAGCTGCGCAAGCTGCTGGTCCTTCAGCGGCGCACCTGCCTGCTCGCGTGTCTTGACGATGTTGACCTCCTTTTCAAAGGCATCGTCACTAATGCTGAGGCCATTGGCGGAAAGTTCGAGGCCGCCAAATATGTCACCGTCAACTTCGCCCTGGCCGCTTTTCATGGCGCTGTTGACCTCGACCACAAGATTGGCGCGCGGAATGCGGGCATCCTCGAAAATCAACTCGGTATTCTGATAAAGATGCCAGCCGGATTTGTTGAACACCTTGCCATGGCGAAAGCCCGGTGCATCGCGCGGCGCCATGACCAGCGAGGTGCCGTCATTGATCGGCACCGTCGGGTCGGTACGCACATACAAGAACAGCAGCTTGGGGATCGAGCCATTGGCGATATAGAGCTTTGAGCCATTGAGCACGATATCGTCGCCGTCGAATTCGACCCTCAGCCTCAGTCCGGCGCGGATGTCGCCCTGGACCGGAAGCCGGTTGTCGGGGCCGCCATTGGGCTCGGTAGCGCCGAAGCCGAACACAAAAGTATCGTCTTCGAGAAACGGCTTTAGATCACGCTCTTGCTGATCGTCATTGCACACGGCCGCGATCAGATGACTCCACTTCCAGCACTGGCTGAAGGTCTTGGAAATGGCACTGTCGGTTTTTGCCGGTTCGGCCATGACGATCGCTTGGGTGACGAAATTGATGCCGTGGCCACCTTCCTTAGGCGAGACAACGGCGGTGCGGAAGCCGAGTCTCAATCCCTTCTTGATGATCTGCCAATCGAAGGCCTCAAACGGATCGAGGATGGCGTCGCGCTCAAGTGAGATCGGCCGAATTTGCTCATTGGCAAATTTGCGCGCTTTTTCCTTCCGGGCGCTTTGGGTTTCGTTCAGCGAAAAATCCATCAATCACGAATCCTGCATGGCGGGGGCGGTCCGGGGCGGTTGCATGAGCATCAGTCTCTGGCATGTCCGGCAATGGCCTCGGCAATGCGCAGCTTGGCATCGCTTACCCCATCGCCGGTATGCAGGAAGACGCGCGCCACATGAATGTATTTGTGCAGCGGCATATCGCGCATCACGCCCATGGCGCCGAAACATTCGGCAGAGTCCTTGGTGGCGCGATAGATGCTCTCGGCGGTCACCACTTGCGAGATCTTGGCAAGGGGCAGGGAAGGCGCATTGCCGTCGGCTTCGGCATCGGGATTATCGCTGGTCCAGGCAGCACGCCACACGGCGTTGCGCGCCGTTTCCAGATTGATCGCCACTTCGGCGAGCTTGGCACCAATCGCCTGATGCTCGATGATGCGCCTGCCGCCCTGAACGCGAACGCCTGAATAGTCGACTGCGGCATCATAGGCGGCGCGGCCAACGCCGAGATTGATCGCCTGCAGGATCGGCGCGATGAAATCGGCGCCCGGTCCGGCAAGCGTGGTAAGGGCCTCGCGGCCCAGCGCATTGGCTGCTGGAATGACACAATCGGTGAACGAAACATCGCCGCAAGAACCGTGATACCAGCCGCCGTCGCGCGGTGTCTTGGTGATGGAAATGCCGCCGCTATCGGCTGGTATCAGCAGGATTTCAGGTCCGTCATCTGTGTTGGCTAGAACCGCGAACAGTTTGGCGACCGGCGCGTTGGCAATGCGGGTCTTGGTGCCGTTGAGAACCCAGTTGCCATCGCCATTGCGGCTTGCTGTTGTTTCGATCGCCACATCATCGCCAGCCTCGCGGTGGTAGTTGATACCAAGCGCGGTTTCCATATCTGCTTCACGGTCGGCAAGCGCCAGATGGTAGCGATTGTCAGAGACGAAATCGGAGAGAAAACGTGCCCGCTGCTCATCATTCATCAGCTCATTGAACAGCAATCCGCCGAGAGTTGCCGTCCAACCCAGAACCGAAGCGACATCGACATCCCCCGCGGCAAGTTCCTCTGCAACCACACAACTTGTGAGTGCATTTGCCCCGGCTCCGCCCGCCTCTTCGGAAAGCGTGAGTGTGCGCAATCCCAGCTCGCCAGCGGCATCGACCATATCCATCGCCAAAGGCACATCAAACGGCTCCAGGCGTTCAGGTTTAATGGCGATGGGAGTGATTTCGCCAGCCACAAATTCGCGCACGCTGTCACGGATGGCTGATTGTTCTTCGGTCAATCTAAGATTGTACATCTGGATCAGGACTTTCTTCGGTGTCGGATGTTCGAGAGCGCGCTTCGGCGGCGCAGACGGTATTTGGTAAACACGCGTCAACACAAGCCACCCGCTGGATGTTGAAGCGGCGGGGAGTTGGCAGCCGTTTCCGTGAACGTCAAGGCATATTGAATATTCTATAATCTGAATCAACCGAAACGAGAAAGACGCCTCGGAGATCAGGGCACTGGCACGATGTGAGAGAGGGTGTAGGGGGCAGACTGGACCTGTGATTTACGCCAGCGGTGCTTGACAAGCTCGTAAGCCACTGATGCAATATAACCTATAAATTACAATAAGAATTCAAAACCGGTCGGTAGAACTGGGCGAAAAGCGCCCCAGACAGCGCGGCCAAAAATGGGGAGTGAAAACATGAAGTTTTCGCAGCTAGCGAAGTTTTTTCTATCTGCCGGCATAGTCGCTGTGTCTGCGGCGGGACTGTCCGGTCAGGCTGTGGCTCAGTGCGACTTCCCGTGCAAGCCGGTCATCTTCGTCGCACCAGGCTCGCTCGGCGGTGGTTCTGATACGCAAGCCCGCCTTGCTGAGAATATCGTCAACAAATCCGGCATCTTCGGTGAGCAGCCGGTGGCAGTGATCAACAGAGGTGGCGGCGGCTCACAGGAAGCCTTCACCTTCATGCTCTCGCATGCAGGCGACCCCCATTATCTGCTGACTTTCCAAGCCAGCCTGATCACCTACACGCTTCTGGGTGAAGCTCAGTACAAGCTTGAGGATTTCACGCCGATTGCCAATGTGGCGCAGGACCCGACAATGATTGTCGCTAGGCCTGACACTGGCTGGAAAACGCTTGGTGATCTGATCGATGCCGCAAAAGCCAAGCCCGGCGAGGTCATCATGGGTGGCGGCGGTGTGTCCGGACCGGACCGTATGGGCCTGATCACGCTGGAGCAATCAGCCGGCTTTGAAGTCCGATATATCCCGTATTCGGGCGGCGGCAACATCCATCGCGCCATTCTCGGCGGCGAAATCGTCGCTGCGGCCGGTAATCCGTCTGATTTCATGGCGAGCCTTGAATCCGGCGACCTGATCGGTTTGGCGCTGATGGATACGGCGCGCGGTACGGTTGGACCGATGAAGGACATTCCGACCACAGTCGAGCTTGGATATCCGGACGTGGTGTTCGGCACCTTCCGCGGTTGGTTCGCATCAGGCGATATCAGCGATACCGACATGGAGACCCTGCAAAAGGCCTTCAAGGCGGTAACGGATCATCCTGATTTCAAGGAAAAATACGTCGACCGCTTCGGCATGCGCCTTGACTATATGGATAGTGAAGCATTTGCCGAGCATCTGGATAGCCGGGTTGCGATCTACTCCAAGATCCTGAAAGAAGCTGGCGTTATCGAATAGCCGACTTTCAAGCCGTCTAAGGCAACAAAGTCTGGGTCGAGGTCGAAGAGAGGGGTTTTGTCCTTCGACCCAACACCTTGCGGGGCCGACACCTGACGGGAGTAGGGATGGATCTCGATGACGCCGGTGGGCCAGACCAGGATGCGGCCCCCCAAACTGATCAGAACGATGAGAAGATTATTCCCAGCGATGAGCGGATCGGCACGCTGATTTTCGCCGCAGTTCTCACTTTGCTCGGGGTGTTTTGGATTTTTGCGGCCTCTGATCTGCCGTCCAGGCAACAGACCGCCTATCTCACACAAGGTTTCCTGCCAACAATATCTGCTATCATGCTGACCGGATTGGGAGCGCTTCTGTTCTTTGTCACATGGCGCAGCAAATCACTGCCACCGGAAGAAATGGGCTGCGAGCCCTTGTTCGAGCGCGAGGCGCAATTGCGCGGCGCCGCGGTTTTTGCCGTCCTTTTGATCTACATAATGATCCTTTCCCATGTTCATTATCTGGTGAGCACATTTTTGCTGATGGCGGGCGGGCTTGCTCTGGCACGCGAGCCAATCAGGCCGCGCCTGTTCATTCTGGCCGCCGTCGTCAGCTTACTTTTCTTCGCAGTTTTCGTCTGGGGTCTTCAACTCCTGCTTCCTGGAAGCAAGTTCGTCTAGCCCGGCACGCGAGAGAAGAGGGGGTACATCGCCATGGAAGCTTTCCTGGCTCTGCTCCAGGGATTTGAAGTTGCCCTGACCTGGACCAACCTGCTCTATCTGTTCATCGGCGCGTTTTTGGGCTCGCTGGTTGGCGTGCTGCCCGGCATCGGGCCATCGGCAGGAATGGTGCTGCTGCTGCCGCTGACCTTCCAGCTTGAGCCGGCGACCGCGATCATCATGCTGGCTGGCGTCTATTACGGCGCCATGTTTGGCGGATCGACCTCGGCGATCCTGCTGAATGTTCCAGGTGAATCCTCTTCCGTGATGACCGCGATCGAGGGGCATCCTCTGGCCAAGCAGGGGCGCGGCGGGGTAGCGCTCGGCATGTCGGCGGTCTCCTCATTCGTCACCGGAACGCTATCGGTGATCGGGCTGATGTTTCTGGCAATCCCGCTCACCAAACTTGCGCTGGCGCTGGGGTCGGCGGAAACCGCAACCCTGATATTCGCAATTCTCACCCTCATTGCCGGTCTAAGCGGCTCAAGCATGCTCAAGGGGCTGGCAATCGGCGCATTGGGGCTGGTTCTGGCAACGATCGGCGCTGAACCGCTAAGCGCCCAGACCAGGCTTCACTTCGATATAATGACGCTGCAGCCAGGGATCAGTTTCATCGCCGCTGGCATTGGCCTGTTCGGCCTGCCTGAAGTGATCGAGACAATACAAAAACCCACGATCTCGGCCCTGCAAAAGGGCGCGGTGAAACTCAAGGACGTGTTTCCGAGCGCTCGGGACTACAAGGATTCTGCGACCGCGTTTCCCAATGGCTTCATTGTCGGGTTCGTTTTCGGTGCGCTGCCGGGATTGAGCGGCAATGTCGGCCAGTTCGTGGTGCAGGCAATCCAGAAGCGGATATCAAGAAAACCGGAGTTGTTTGACGGCAAGGGCTCGATTGAGGCGGTGACCGCCATTGAAGGCGCCAACAATGCATCCGCGGTGGGAAGCCTGGTGCCGATGCTGTCAATCGGCATTCCCGGCACCGGCGCTGCCGCGGTGTTGATGGGCGCGATGATCGTTCACGGATTGCAACCCGGACCGCTGCTGTTCCAGACACGGCCTGATGTCGCCTGGGGGCTGATCGCCAGTATGTATCTCGGCAATGCCATGCTCTTGATCCTCAACATGCCGCTGATCAGCATCTGGATCACGGTGATGCGCATTCCCTCGCACATCATCATGGTGGCGGTGCTGGCACTGTGCGTGGCCGGTATCTATTCGGTCGAGAATTCGATGGGCAATGTCTATGTGATGTTCGTGTTCGGCATCCTCGGCTATTTCATGCGCAAGCTCGGATTTCCCGTGGCGCCGATCATCCTCACGCTGCTCCTGTCGGCCATGCTGGAGACCGCTTTACATCGATCCTTGCTGATTTCCGCCGGCGATTGGTCGGTTTTCGTCAAGAGCCCAATGTCGGCTTCCTTCGTCGCGATTGCGGTACTTTCGATCATCCTGCAAATTCCGTTCGTAAGCCGGCGGTTAGCTCGGTTGTTGCGGTTCGGCAAGACGATCGACCGCGACAAGGTCATAATTGAAGAGGACTAGGACGGTCGGCTGGCGTCACCGCCACCTGGAATGGCGCGGCCTGTTTTGCGGATCGCACCTGATACCAAATCGCGGCTTGATCGCCGCTGCTACCATACCGTCACTGGAGGCTTGATAGGCGCTCCGGTGCATGCAGTGAAAGGATATGAAATATGAGCTCGGGCAATGGCGTGATGGAAAAACTGATCGATTATGTCGCAAAGGCGCGCACAACCGAGCTACCGCCGGAGGTTCTGACCAAAACCAAGCACCATATTCTGGATACGCTGGCGGCAATGGTTTCCGGCGCGATGCTGAAGCCCGGTGACATGGCGTTCAAATACGCCAGGCTGCATGGCAGCGGCATGCCTGAGGCCACGGTGGTGGCCAGCGACATGGTGCTGCCGGTGATCCCGGCGGCGATCGCCAACGGTATGCTTGGACATTCAGACGAGACCGACGATTCCAATGGCTCGGCCGGATTTCATCCAGGGTGTGCAATCCTGCCGGCCTCGCTCGCCATGGCGGAGCGCGAGGGCGCGAGCGGTGCTGAATTGGTGCGCTCGGTGGCGCTTGGCTATGACATTGGCAGCCGCGTGAACAAGGCGCTGGGGCGTGATGCACTGCGCGCACGCTCAACCCTGCCGTTCTCGATCGCCGGCACATTCGGTGCGTCAGCGGCTGCCGGCTGCCTTGCGGGGCTGACCAAAGAGGACGAGTACCGGTTCCTGTTTTCTTACGCGGCGCAGCAAGCATCGGGTGTGATGACCTATGCGCGCGATGCCGAACATGTGGAAAAAGCCTTCATCTTCGGCGGTATGCCAGCGCGTAACGGGCTGACCGCGGCGACCATGGTGCAGGCCGGTTTTTCCGGCGTGTGGGATGTCTTGAGCGGCGACAATAATTTCTTCCTAGCATTCACCGATTCCACAAGATCCGCCAATCCTGATCTTCTGGTCGAGGATCTGGGCATACGTTTCGAGATCATGCTGACCAACATGAAGAAATTCTGCACCGGCTTTCCGATCCAGTCGGCAATGGAAGCCTTGCTGATCGCGGTCGACGAGCATGGCTTCAAGGCCGATGACGTGGAGAAGATCGTGGCCCGCTTGCCGGTCAGTGGCGCCCATACGGTCAATGACCGCGAAATGCCGGACATCAACCTGCAATATCTGTTTGCCTGCGCGCTGCTTGATGGCGAAGTCACTTTCGATGCCGCCCATGATGTGGAGCGCATGACCGAGGCGAGCGTCATGGCGTTGCGTAAATGCATGACCGTTGTCGGCGATCCTGACTTCGGAGAGGGCAATTATCAGTCGATCGTCCAGATAACGCTCAAGGATGGCAGCGAGATCTCGCAGATGGCCAACTCATTCCGCGGCAAATCCGACAACCCGATGTCGACCGAGGAGGTTGAGAAGAAAGCCCGCGATCTGATCGCACCGAGTTTTGGTACCACCCAGACCGGGCAGCTGATCGAGACGGTGCGCAATCTTGAAACGGTCGCCAATGCGCGCGATCTGCGCCGGATGCTTGCCCATTCGGGCTAAGGGTTGGACCCGGTCAGTTCTTGGCCAGTTGCCTGAGAACGGCATCACAGACTTCGGCGGAAGTTGCATTGCCGCCGAGGTCGCTGGTGCGCGGTCCACCGCCGGCAAGAACTGCCTCCACCGCGTTTTCGATCCGGTCAGCCGATGTGAGTTCACCCAGATGGCGCACCATCAATGCGGCACTCAGGATGGCGGCCAGCGGATTGGCGATGCCGCGTCCTGCAATATCGGGAGCGGTGCCGTGGACCGGCTCGAAATAGGCCCAGCGCTCACCAACGCAGCCTGAAGGTGCAAGGCCCAGACCGCAGGCCAGGCCCGCAGCAACATCGGACAGAATGTCGCCGAAGGTGTTGGTCGCCAGAATGACATCTAACTCTTCGGGGTGGCGCACCATTTCGAGCGCGCAGGCATCAATATTGCGGGTTTCGAACTCGATATCCGGGTAGTCCTTGCCGACGTCGCGGCAGGCCTCGAGAAACAGCGAGTCGGTGAGCTTGAGCGCGCCCAGCTTGTGCACGGCGGTTACCTTGCGCCGGCGCTTCAGGGCTTCGGCAAAGGCTATCTTGGCGGTGCGGGTTGAGGCGCCTCTGGTGATCAGGCGCACCGAACAGGCAGCGTCGGGGCCGGCGGCATATTCAATGCCGGAATAGATGCCTTCGGTCACCTCGCGCACCACTAGGGTGTCGATGTGATCGCAGCGCGCCTCGACGCCGGAATAAGTCTTGGCCGGGCGTATGCTGGCGCCGACTTCGAGCGTGCGGCGCAGTGTGCGCAGGGGCTGGCGGGCATGGGCCGGCAGACGCGCAACATCCATGGCGCCGACCAGCACTGCATCGGCTGCCTTGCACTCATCAATCACGTGATCGGTAATGGCCTCTCCGGTGGCCTCGAAAGCATCGGCGCCGACAAGATGCTCATCGAACTGAAAACCTGGACCATCTTGCGTGCTGTCCAGAGCGTCCAGAACCTGACGCGCGCAGGCGATCACTTCCGGACCAATGCCGTCGCCGGGAAGGGCACAAATCTTGTAGCTGTTTTGTGGCATTTCAGGTGTTCCCCTCCGGCTTCCATCTGCGTGCGCAGGACATGTGAATAAGCGTTTCCAACCGGGTTACCAAGCGTGGCACCTCCCCGGCCTTGATTCAAAACCCAATCCGGTTATGTGTCCGCCGCCCTGCGTATGCACCTGCGCACTATACCCATGTGTGAACATTGTTTGTGGGGGCTATTTTTTTGGTTTCACGCGATTTTGTTGCCATTGATTGGGATTATATTTTATAGCCCCGGGTATCTTGAGAACCATTCGTCTTGTCAAGTGTACGAGCGATCTGGTGGCACATAATTTGCGCTGACAGGTACTGATGCGTGGAACGAGTGTAGTGATCGGGACGGTAGTTGACAGGCACTGGGCCGGGAACTGGTCATTGCCCATGTGACGAGGAGCAGAAAATGCGCTCCACAGGCAACTGGGGCCGGTTTGGCACCGATCCCGGCAGTGATTTGGGTGCAACGCCTTCAATCGGACATGAGAAAAGTCGCTGCCACTTGATTTGGATGCATAGGTCCAAAGGCTTTTGTTGCCAGCGCGCGGCGCGGGCATGAACAAGGGGCAGCGGAAGAACAGGTTTTACCAATATGTTTGCGGAAATGGAAATTCACGATCTGGCTAAATGGGTCACCAAGTCAGACCGCGCCTATGGCACCATCAGATCAGACAAGCGATCCTCACCGGCACATTGGAGCTTGATGAACAGATCAACTCGAAAATGATCGCGGCCGAGCTCAGAATGAGCATCATTCCGGTGCGCGAACTGCCGTTCGAGAAAATCAGGGAAAATCTCCTGATCCGCAGCGCCCTTGAATCTTTGGCCACTGAATTGGCGGTGCCGCAGATGACAGAAGGAGCGCTGGGCGAGCTCGAAGAGTTGATCGCGCGCATGGAGCAGTGCCTGGCGGAGCATCACACCGAACGCTTCGGTGCGCTCAACCGGCTGTTCCACTTCACCCTTTACGGCGTCATTGCCGAAAAATCCCTAGTCAAGCTGATTGAACAGCAATGGGACAGGTTCCGCATGGGGCCGCGGTGTTTGCGTTAGTACCGCTGCATGCGTTTACCGCGCATGAGGAACATCTGGAGATTTTCGGTGCTCTGAAGCGCGGCGATGCGCAGGAGGTTGCACGGCTGATGCGAGAGCACAAGCTGAGAGCCAAAAGCGTGCATGCGGAGGTGCATCACAATTCCGAAGACCGGCAGGTCGATCTGGCGCTCTAATTGTTGAAGCGGTTCCTGGCCTTTCTTGCGAAGTGCCATAGGGTTGCTTCGGCGGCTGGGTCGAGCACCCGTTTTTCAATGAGATCGAGACCGTGACTGGTGAGCCGTTCAATCGCCTTGCTTGCGCTGGTAACACCGGTAAACACCGATATGCCGCTTTCCAGATGGCAGGTTTCAACCACGGTGAGGTGAAAGGCCTGGTAGCCGAGAGCGAAACACAGGTCGAACACCCTGCGTCCTCCGACCACTGCGATTCTTCCACCATCTGGAAGAAGACTATCGAACGCCGTGCGCAGGTCCATTGCGGCCGGGTTGAATTCCCAGGTAAGGGGCCCCACCTCGCGCAGTTCGCACGCTGCACCGGTGATTACCAATCGCCGGCGCCCTGGATTGGGGGCAGACTCATGGCTCAGACGCCCCAACACGGTGAGATCGCTGCTGTCCAGTTGGTGCTGAAAATACTGCCAGTCGGCCTCGATTTTCAGCGCTTGAGGCATGATACCCGCCATATCGGCGATCGCGCCGCCGTCGCGTGGGACGATGGCATGGCCTTCAATCGTGTGCTCTGGCAATGCTGATCTGCTTTCAAAGGGGCTACGCTTTCAAGCACGCGGTCGATTGAGTGGTAGAACGACGCACCCACAGTCTGCAACCAGACCGCTCAAGCAGCTTGCAGCGCCTCATGTGTCGGCGTGGCATCCAACAACATTTGGTAGCGCATTCTGGCGTCGGCGATCTGGCGGTATGAACGGATCAACTCCCGGATCGGAGCCTTCAACCGTTCAAGCCCCGACACAAAGGCAAAGATTACGCCCGGTTCCGTCTCGCCATTGATGACCAGCTAGCCGCCGTAGAAGATGACGCCGAAAGGGCCCAAAGCAATTAGCATGTTGTTGATTGATTTGACCAAGTTCTTGGTCAGGATAAAACGCTGGCGCAGATTGAGAATGTGGTCGGGGAGGGTGGTATAGCCTTGGTGTGGTTCCCGGCCGAGAAGACTGTCCTCGGCGTTTTCGACGATGAAGCCGCCAAGTTCGCGCACCTTGAGCGCCTTGGCGCGCGCCAGCGCCTTCAGGCGCATCTGGCTTAAGGGAACAATGACGAATTGCGGTGAATAGAGCGCCAGCGCTATGGCCGCGACCAGCGGCTCGATCCAGAACATATAGCCCAGCACAACCACAAGAGTACCGATCTGAAGCAGGAGGACACCCTGCAGACCCCTGTCTGCTGCCTGGAATCGGGTGACGAGAGCGCATTTACGGCCGCGATGCGTGTCGGCCCTTTGCCTGGGTTGCGGTTCGGGATCTGGTTTCGCCGGGGCCGGGCTATGCCACGGCGCCTTTGCGCTCCCGGAACAGGAGCCGTTTCATGTTGACTGCGATATTGGCCATGCCGATCCTGACCCTCGCCTGGTCGATGCCGATAGTGCGGACGAAGAGCCCCATTCGTGCCTTCATCCCGGCGAAGGGATGTTCGATCGCGGATCGGACCTTCGACCGTGCGGCATTGGCCTCTCGTGATGCACGGGCATCGGCTTGCCGGGCGGGCGGCGGAAATAGACCTTCGAGGTCAGCCCGGCCCGGGCGCTTTTCTTCTCGTTCTTCTGCGACCGGTACGCCGTGTCCGCCCGGACAGTCGAGCCGGTGTTCGCCTGATCTAGAAGCCCGCCCGCTAAGCGCCCGTCATGCGGGCCGCCCGCCGCACGCAGATGGGCGATTGAGAACGAAACGTTCCAGACACCCAAGGCGCGGGATGGATATAACTTCGAGCACGGCAACAACCATCCGGCGGACGTTTTCGCGACGCTCGCCATGCGCGCCTTCCTGATCGATCAGGTGCAGCGGTACTGCTGCCCGCTGTTCGGGAAGGCGCGAGAGCACCGGGAGCGTATCCTCTCCCTTTGGGACAAGGATGCGCAGCCTGTTGCAGAACTTGCGCATCACGGACTGGCAGACTTTCCATCTCGCCATGTCAGCGGAGATGAAGAAACCGGAACTCGCAGCCTTGCTTCCCGACGGGCGGTAGCTGCTCCGGCCACGCGCGACAGACACTGTCCCGCCCTTCGCCGAAACCTCGTTGTCCGGGCAACTGACCGGCCATCAGCCATGCGCGCGCCGACCGACCGCTCATTGCAGCCCGACCGTAAAAGCCGTCAATGAGAGGGAATGATTCCTACCGGAAATCGCTGTCCGCTTTAAGACAATAGTTACCCTGTCGAATGCTAATGGGTGGCATGGCAAAGAAGAACTGATCACTGGCAGACTGAGTAGGGTGATGGCGATGGTGGGGGACGGGCAGGCGCCGCATGATACATCTAACCAGACGCGCGATCTCGACGTTTGGGCAATAGCAGCGATCATCTGGCGCCGGCGCGCGCTGGTTTTCATCTGCATGCTCACCACTGTTGGCCTTGCGGTCGCTTTTCTGCTGATCACCCCGCCGCAATACTCCTCCCAGGCCAGCATCATCATCGAAAACACGCAGTCGGCCTTCGCCCGTCCGGCGCGCAATGGTCAAGATCAGTTCCTCAGCGATCAGGCGGCTGTCCTCAGCCAGGTCGAGGTTCTGTCCTCACGCGATCTTGCAAATGCGGTGGTCGAGAAGCTCGATCTTGAAAATTCCGCTGATTTCATCAGACCGCTGAGCCGCGAGTCTCTTCTCACGCGCGCGCTGCTTGCACTGGGCATCTCGATCAGGCCCGGTACCAACACGACGCCTGCCAAGGTGGTCGATGCCCTGGGCGAGAATTTGGTGGTGCTTCAGCGCGGTACTTCGAGGGTGATTGCGGTCGAATACACCTCGACCGACGCTGAGCTTGCCGCGCGTATCGCCAATACCATTGCCGAGGAATATATCGCCCAGCAGCGGGTTTCCAAATTCGACAGCAACCAGGATGCGATCGCCTGGCTTGGCCGGGAAATCGGCCAACTGCGCGACAAGGTGGCCGAGGCGGAGAAAAAGGTCGCCGGCTATCGCAGCGATTCCGGCATCTTCCAGACCGGGCGCGACGCCTCGCTCGAAAAGCAACAACTTGGACAGCTCAATGCCGAACTGGTGCGCTCTGCCGCCGCGCAATCGGAGGCAGAGGCCAAGGCCCGGCTGATCAATGAACTGCTTGAAGGTCCGGTAAGCATTGAAGAGGCCGCCGACGTTCTCAATTCGCAACTTACTCAGCGCCTGCGCGAACAGCAGGCGGCGGTAAGCCGCGAAGTTGCCGAATTGTCGGCCACCTTGCTGCCCGGCCATCCGCGCATGCGCGAGTTGAAAGCCGAGCTTTCCGATCTCGATGGCCGCATTTCCTCCGAAGCCCGCAAGATTGCGCGCGGACTGAAAAATGCCGCCGCGATTGCCGGCTCGCGGGTCGATGCCATCAAGGAGACATTGGCCCAATTCAAGATCGACGCCGGTGTGACCTCCAAGGCCGAGGTGGAAATGCGCGCCCTTGAGCGTGAAGCGGCCGCCCAGCGCGAAATCCTGGAAACCTTCCTGCGCCGCTATCGTGAAGCAACCGTGCGCCAGGATGTGAACGTCCAGGCTCCGAACGCGCGCATTATTTCGCGTGCAAGCGTCACCGCGACGCCGTCCTATCCGCCGCGCGGACCAATCCTGGCGCTGGCTTCCGTATCGGGCCTGTTGTTGGGACTGATGGCGGCTATCGTTGCGGAAATGACCGGCTCGCGCCAGCAAAGGCGCAGTTCGATGCCGATGCCTGATCTTGAACAGACCCTGAGGAACAGTCCCTATCCCAATGCGCCGGAATTGTCCGGTTCGCCGCAAATGCCTGCGCCCGATGGACCCTTGCCGAGCCTTGCCACATCGCCCCAGCCAATCGGCAAGCGTATTTCCCAACTGGTGGTCGAGCGCCGGGTCAGGCGCATCGCCATGTTCCGCATGCCCGGTGATCAGAGCAGTCTCGATATATCGCTTCGCCTGGCTGAGGAAACGGTGCGCCATGCGCTCAATCCGATTGTCGTCGGACTGCAGCCGCAGCCGGGCGATGGGGACAAGCCCGCACCCGGCCTGTTCGACGTCCTGATCGGCATGGCGGCGCTGGGTGAGGTCATTGTTCGTGACGAGCAAAGCGGAATTCATATGGTCACGGCCGGTGCCATGCCTGAGAATTACCATGATCTGGTTGCATCGAGCCGCGTTGCGCTTGTCATTGATGCGCTGCTGCGGCGGTTCGATGTGGCGTTTATCGCAGCTGGCGGCATGGATGGCGGCGATACCGCAGCGACAATTTCCGATTGCTGCGATCTGGCCCTGGTGGCAGCACCCTCCAGCGAGCTTTCCGGCCAGCGCATCAGCGCCGCGACCTCCAAATTACGCGCCAGCGGTATCCATCACGCGGCTATTGTGTCGGAAGGTCCCGACACGCTGACGCTTTATGACGCAGTTTCGGTGCGCGGAGCCATTCCCAACGCAGCCTGAAGCGGGCCGCAAGCCTTCCGCAAATTTCGCTGCTATTGCCATGTGACGCATAGGCGCGCTCTATCATACCCGCACGCATCTCGCGCTGGAGCCGGCAAGCTGCGGGCTTGGCCTGATTTTCACCCTGCACCGGGTCTACCGTGAGCAAGCCTGCGAGCACGGCCTTGAAATTGTCTCGCTCGACGAGGTGCGAAAGCGGATCATCAAGGGCGACGACCGGCGCTTTGCGGTGTTCACCATCGATGACGGCTAAAAGGATTCCTGCGACATCGCCTTGCCGGTTTTTCAACGTCATGATTGCCCGTTTATCATCTATGTGGCGACCGGATTGATCGACCGCACGGTGAACCTGTGGTGGGTGGTGCTGGAGAGGTTGGTCGCCGGCGCTGCGCATAACGAGGTTGATCTGAGAGTTGGGCTGCAAACCTTCACCTGCCGGACCGACGATCAAAAACGCGCCGCCTTCCATGCGATCTATTGGCAGCTTTGGGCCAATGGGCGAGAGGCAGAAACTGGGCACCGTCGCCGCGCTTGCCAAGACCCACAATGTCGATATCGCAGCCATTGCCGATGAATCGGCGATGAGTTGCGGTGAACTCATCGATCTTGCAAGCGATCCGCTGGTGACCATCGGCGCCCACACGGTCGATCATCCGGCGCTTGCCCGCCTCAATGAAACCGGGATGAAGCGCGATTGCGCAGGGCCGTAAAAGGTTTGGAGACATTCTGGGCTGCGAGCCTAGGCATCTGGCCTATCCCTATGGCGATTCAGATTCTGCCGGCAGGCGTGAATTTGATGCCGCCGCCGAACTCGGATTTGCGACCGCCGTGACCACCCACCAGGGCGTCATCGCGCCCGCTCATACCGACCATCTGACCGCGCTGCCGCGTATATCGCTCAATGGCGAGTATCAGATCTGCGCTTCGTCGATGTGTTCCTGAGCGGCGCGCCCTTTGCGCTGATCAATGGATTTCGCAGTCTGAACGTCAATTGACCGGCCGATCGGGCCTTTGCATCCAGCGTATCAGCGGCAACAGCGGGATGACCCAGGCAAGTCCAGCGATTATATAAAAGGCAAAACGCTGCCAGTTTGCGGCATGTTCCAGCATCCGATCGCCTATCGCCATAATCACCAGTGCGTACAATGCGACGAAAGCAACAAGGACGAATGATCCGATGAGTTTGCGCGCATGTGAGTTCAAAGCCATGTCCACCGATGGTTGAATTATCTGACAGTCAGGTTTTTGCCGTGACAGCCGATCATCCGCGCGCCGCAGCCCGGATTCGCAATTGGCTCCTCATCGTAGCACTTCTTGTCGCCGCCATGGTGCTGATTGGCGGTGCGACGAGGCTCACTGATTCCGGCCTTTCGATCACCGAATGGCGGCCGGTGACCGGCGCGCTGTTGCCGCTCAGTGATGAAGCCTGGTTTGAGGAATTCATGCTCTATCAGGGCATTCCCGAATATCAGTTCGTCAACAAGGGCATGTCGATCGACGAATTCAAGACCATCTATATCTGGGAGTGGGTGCACCGCAACTTTGGCCGGCTGATCGGCATGGTGTTCCTCATTCCGTTTGTTTATTTCATTGTTGCAGGGCAGGTGAGGGGGCGCCTTACCTGGCGTCTGGGGATTGTTTTCCTGCTCGGCGGGCTTCAGGCCTTTACCGGCTGGTACATGGTCTCCAGCGGCCTGGGCCCCGACAGCGGTGTCGATGTCAGCCAGTACCGGCTTGCCATTCATCTGGGACTTGCCTTCATCATCCTCGGCGCGATTGCCTGGACCATACTCGACCTACGGCCAGCCACTGGCGTGCGCCAAACAGATGACCTGGCGAGCGAGGTAAAAGCCCGCCGTGCCGCCGCCCTATTGCTGGTGCTGGTATTTGTGCAGGCGCTTGCAGGCGCGCTTGTGGCCGGGCTGCGCGCCGGTCTTGCCTACAACACCTGGCCGCTGATGGATGGCGCGATCGTTCCCGACGGTCTGCTGGCCGTCACGCCGTGGTATCTCAACTTTTTTGAAAATGCGCTCACCGTCCAGTTTGACCACCGGATCATTGCCTATGTGCTGCTTGTCGCTGCATTGGTGCATGTGCTGCGCGTGAAGGGCGAGGGGCCGGCCAGGCGCGCCAGATGGATTGCCTATCTTGTGGTTGCGCAGGTCGGGCTCGGTATCGCGACCTTGCTGACCTCGGTGCCAATTTCACTGGGCCTTGCCCACCAGGCAATGGCGATGGTGGTGTTTGTCCTTGTTCTCCACCATCTCCATTCAGCTTGGCGATTAGGGCCTCCAGACGGCGATCAGGAAGCGCCGAGCGCCTGATCGAGATCGGCGATGATGTCGGCGACATCCTCGATGCCGATTGATACGCGCACCACTTCCGGCCCCGCGCCCGCAAGCACCTTTTCCTCGTCGGTCAACTGGCTGTGGGTGGTTGAAGCGGGGTGAATGATCAGGCTCTTGGCATCGCCGACATTGGCAAGATGGCTTAACATCTCCACCCCTTCGACCAGTTTGACGCCCGCGTCATAGCCGCCCTTGAGCCCGAAGGTGAACACCGCGCCGGCGCCCTTGGGGCAGTATTTCTTGGCCAACTCCGTATGCTTGTTGCCGGCAAGGCCAGCATAGTTGACCCACTCAACCCCGGCATGACCTTCCAGGAACTTGGCGACTTCCAGCGCATTGGCGCAGTGCCGATCCATCCTCAGCGGCAGGGTCTCGATGCCATTGGCGATCAGGAACGAGTTCATCGGCGCGATCGCCGGTCCCAGATCGCGAAGGCCCAGAACCCGGCAGGCAATGGCAAATGATATATTGCCGAAGGTCTCATGCAGCTTGATGCCGTGATAGCTCGGATTTGGCTGTGACAGGTCCGGATAATTGCCGTTTTGCGACCAGTCGAACGAACCGCAATCGACAATCACACCGCCAATCGAATTGCCCTGACCGCCCATGAACTTGGTGAGCGAATGCAAAACGATATCGGCGCCATGCTCGCCCGGCCGGCACAGATACGGCGTGGCAAATGTGTTGTCGACAATCAGCGGTACGCCCGCGTCATGGGCAATATTGGCGATGTTCTCGATATCCATGACGATACCGCCGGGATTTGCCACCGATTCGATGAACACCGCCCGTGTCTTGTCGGTGATCTGCGCCTTGATCGCGTCCTGATCGTCGCCATCGGCCCATTTCACATGCCAGTCGAACTTCTTGAACGAATGGTTGAACTGGTTGATCGAGCCGCCATAGAGCTGGCGTGCGGCAACGAACTCACAACCCGGCTCCATCAGCGTGTGGAAGGTGATGGCCTGGGCTGCGTGGCCGGAGGCAACCGCAAGTGCCGCGGTGCCGCCTTCAAGCGCTGCCACGCGCTCTTCGAGCACCGACTGGGTCGGGTTCATGATCCGCGTGTAGATATTGCCGAAATCGCGAAGCCCGAACAGGTCAGCCGCATGCTCGGTCGAATTGAATACATAGGACGTGGTCTGATAGATCGGTGTAGCGCGTGCGTTGGTCGCCGGATCCGGTTTTGCGCCGGCATGGATTGCGAGCGTGTTGAACCCCGGTGCTTTGTCGGCCATCTGGTCTTCCTCTCAGATTTTTGCAGATTGCATGAAATGGAAGCCAAGCGCTGGTGTCAATTGGCGCGGCGGCGGAAATTGTGCCGTGCCATCCTATTGAAACGCCAGCTCGTCGAGACTTCTGAGCTTGCGTGAGTGCAGCCGCTCGGGGGCGCTCCGCTCCATCGCCCTGATGCCGATATCGAGATGCTGCGCCACCTGGCGGCGATAGAATACGCTTGCCATGCCGGGCAGCTTGAGCTCGCCATGCAGCGGTTTGTCCGACACGCATAACAGCGTTCCGTAAGGCACCCTGAAACGAAAGCCATTGGCCGCGATGGTGGCGCTTTCCATATCGAGCGCAATGGCGCGCGACTGTGAAAACCGCTGGATCGGCTCGCGATGGTCGCGCAGTTCCCAATTGCGGTTGTCGATGGTCGCCACCGTACCGGTGCGCATCACCCGCTTGAGCTCAAAGCCGGTGAGGCCGGTGATTTCGGCGACAGCCTCCTCAAGCGCCACCTGCACCTCGGCCAGGGGCGGAATCGGCACCCGCCCCGGCAGGTCGGCATCGAGCAAATGGTCCTCGCGCGCATAGCCGTGGGCCAGCACATAATTGCCAAGCTGCTGGGTATTCCTGAGCCCCGCGCAATGGCCCAGCATCACCCAGGCATGGGAGCGCAAGACCGCGACATGGTCGGTAATGGTCTTGGCGTTGCTGTGCCCGACACCGATGCTGACAAGCGTCAGACCGGACGAATCCGGGCGCTTTAGATGATAAGCCGGCATTTGCGGCAGGTGCCCGGCGGGCCTCTCGCCAGACGGCTCATCCTGGCCGCTCTCAGTGACCACGTTTCCCGGCTCGACAAAGGCCGAATAGGGGCTGTTGCCGTCGCTCATCATCTTGCGCGCCAGCGCCGAGAACGCATCGACATAGAACTGGTAGTTGGTGAACAGCACGAAATTCTGGAAATGCTCAGGCGCGGTCGCGGTGTAGTGCGAAAGGCGATGCAGCGAATAATCGATCCGCGGTGCATTGAACGCGGCAAGCGGCAATGCCTCGTCCGCCGCCGGCGCATGGGTGCCATTGACGATCGTATCGTCCATCACCTGAAGGTCTGGAACATCGAAGATGTCGCTCAGCGGCGTGGTGATCGCATCGGCGATCTGGGCCTCGACATGCATGCCCTCGACAAAGGCGAAATGCAGCGGGATTTCGGTTGCCGAAGGGCCGATCATCACCGGCCGGTCGTGATTGCGGATCAGCAGATCGATTTGCTGGATCAGATAGTTGCGGAACAGATTGGGCCTGGTGATGGTCGTTGCATATGTGCCGGGTGCCGCGACATGGCCAAAGGAAAGGCGCGAGTCGATCTGGGCAAAGCTGCTGGTCTCAAAGCAGATCTCGTGATAGGTGGCACGCACTCGGGTGCCCGGTCCGTGCCCGGCGAGCAAATCGCCGAACGCATCGCGCAGATGTTCCGTTGCCTAGTCATAGAGCATGCACAGCCGGTCAACCGCATGTTCCGGTTCGCTCGACGAATTCGCCATGCAAATCGTGCGCGGAAATCATGGCGCCGGCGTTGTCATTCACCGCTCGCTGCCTCCCGGCCGGTCTTGTGCCCCAGCACTTCGGCGCGCGAGGTGACGCGGTTCGTATTGTAACCGAGCCAGCCGATCTCACCGGAAAAGCGACCATATTCCATTTTTACACAGCAATCCATCACCACCTTGAGGCCAGCGGTGCGGGCCCGCGCGGCGGCTTCGTTGTTGCGCACGCCAAGCTGCATCCACACCACCTTGGCGCCAATGGCGATGGCCTCGTCGGTAATGTCTCCGGCAGCTTCGGAATTGCGGAAAATATCGACCATGTCGATCGCTTCGGGAATCTCGGCAAGGCGCGCATAGACCTTTTGGCCAACTATTTCCTCGCCCGCCAATCGCGGATTGACCGGGATCACCCTGTAACCCTTGTTCAGCAGATATTTGAGCACAAAATAGGAGGCCTTCACATCGTTGGAGCTGGCGCCGACCATGGCGATGACATTGACCTCGTCGAGGATCCGGCGGATCTCCCGGTCGGAATATTCAAGCCTTGGCGGGGAGACGGTCAATGGCGCTTCCAATCAGGTGTGCGCTTTTCGGTAAAGGCGGCAATCCCCTCGCGCGCCACATCGAGTTCGAGGTTTTCAACCATCGCCGAACCAGCCACCGGATAAGCCTGATCCACCGGCAGCGCCACCTGGCGGTAGAATGTGTGCTTGCCGATGGCCACTGCCGCGGCCGGCTTTTCAGCGATGCTGGTAGCCAGCGCGCGCGCCTCCTCATCGAGCGCATCGGCTGTAGTCACCCGATTGATCAGCCCGATCTCCAGCGCTTCGGCCGCATCGATCAGCCGCCCGGTTGAGAGCAGCTCAAAGGCGCGCTTGCGCGTCACATTGCGCGCCAGCGCTACTGCCGGGGTTGAGCAGAATAGCCCGATATTGATGCCGTTGACGCCAAAGCGTGCCTGATCACTGGCAATCGACATGTCGCAGGTCGCAACCAGCTCGCAGCCGGCGGCAACGGCAGTGGCGTGCACCACCGCGATCACCGGCTGGGCGAGCGCCCTGATCTGACCCATGACCGAAGCGCAACTTGCAAACAATTCGGCGTTGAATGCCGCCCCGCTATCGCCATCGTCCTGATGGGCCTTGATTTCACGCAGATCATGGCCGGCGCAGAAGCCCGGGCCTTGTGCGCGCAACAGCACCACGCGCGCCTCTGCATCGCCGGCAATATCATCGAGCGCCGATGCAAAGTCTGCTAGCATCTGACGCGACAGCACATTGCGCGCAGAGCCGCGATTGAGCGTCAGGGTGACGATACCGGCATCATCGCGCTGGGCGATGATCGGTGATTCTTCAGGTGTCTGTGACATGGCGTTCCGTTGTTAACTTGATGTGCCCAATTGGGAGTATGCGCTGCGTCAGGGGTGCGACTGCATGAAGTTGATCATTTGCTGGATCTGGTGGCCTAGCGCGCCCACGATCGCCAGATTGCCCGGCGAGGGTGCGTTTGCCTGCGTCATCGCCATTGGCCCGCCGCCGCTGAATTACGCCATCAGCGCGTCCTTCTGTGCTTGCGGGATATTCGGATTGTTGATCATCTGCTGAATTGGCATGTCAAGCGCCGGTGCTGTATCGCGCCGGCCGACTGGGAGTAGGCATAGGTGTGCATCACCGTCTGAATGATCGCCACCCAGTCCTGATAGGAGTAAAACCCATAGTTGTGCGACGGACGCGTTGAACTCGGCCCTGGCCGCGGCATAGGTCGCAAGAGTTGCAAATCCGTCGAACGGATCATCGCCCGAACCACGCCCCTTCGAGCCTTCATAGGATTGATCAACCTGGAGATGGCAGACACCTCCTGTATGATGCCAGCGGCACCTTGTTGAGTGAGCTCAACCGGCTGAAAGTTGGGTGACTGCGCTGCCGCCAGTCCAAGCAAGAATAGTAATCACCGACATTCACGGGATGACGACCATCGTCGAGCCGATATTGCCTCCACGGGCGGACATCTGCAACCCCGGACCATCGTCGTGGGGATCGAGGGACATCGAGAACGGTGACGCCGGCGTATATCGCGCCGGGATTGCCGATTTCGTCGTCATCAGGACACACCTCGCCCGTGGTTTTTGCCGGACTGCATGACAACCAGACGCGTCACGCCGGCGCCGGCTGCGGCCGAAGTCCGGCGATCAGCCGCAGGATCTCGGCGAACAGGCCCCCTGGCACCCGCGCCCTCGGCAACCGGCCGGCCAACCGGAACGTGACGTACCGGCCGTGTGTGACGATCCCGGCGCCGATCCTGATCGGCTTCTCCTTCACGCCGGTCGGCGACCATCGCCTGACCGCCTCCGGCAGAGCCGGCGTTCGCATGAAGTTACCGGGATTGCAGGCGAGCGCATGAAGCCGGAGCCGCACGGCATTGTTCCGGAACCTCCGGCATGACAGCCGGGTGCGCACAATCGCGTTCCTGCCTTCCTCGATGTGCTGCCCGGCCGCGCCGCGCCGGTTGCAGAAGGCGACCACGCGCCCGGCAGGGCGGCTCAGCCTGGTGACGATGAAGCCAACGCGCGGGACACGTTCGCCCGGATGCCGTTCGACCCTGGCGACGACCCGGCGCTTCTTGTCCCATGATCCTGCCTGATGGCTGAAGCCGGCATGGGTGCGGATCATATGATCGGGTGGGCGGCCGACGGGTCGGGTCGGAAGGCAGGCAATGCTTTGCCGAAGGATCGCGTCGGCTTTGAGACGGATCGCCGAACTGCCGGATCGCCATGGAATCCGTGTCGAGCACGATGGCCCTGGGCGGATGCCGCGCGTGCCCCCGGTCAATCCATTGCCCCGACAGATCGGCCGGTGCGGGGAGGTTATCGTCACCGGCAAGGAACTCTGTCTCCAATCGCCCCATCCGGCCGGGCACGCGGCCTGCCCGGCTAAGGCGCGCCCGCACTTGTCGTTTCAGCGCATAGAGTGGCGTGAGTTTTCGCCCGACACGCTGAAAAAGGATCAGGTTGCCCTTGCGGCTCTCGGCAATGAAAGTGTTATGCATTGCCGGGGTTTGCGCCGCTTGGGTGTCCCGTCAGCGTTGAGGGCGTCGGGGAGCGGGATAAACAGGTATTCCCCGGACTTCGGGCGAATCGTGCCCCCGTATTCGTGAATGCGGTTCTTGCCGGGAAAACTGATTCCCCCGCCACGTCGGCAATCTTGGCGGCGTCGTGGACCGTGCCGCCGGTCTTGAGAGCCCGAGACAGAGCCCCGGTGCGCTTGGCAAGCGTGGTGTCGGTCGTCGTGGTGCCCGAGTGTCGCGCGGCCAGCTTGTTGAGTTCGGCTTGCACGAAAACCCGCATCTCACGGGCCACCACATGGGCAAAATCATCCACATTCTTGCCGAAGGTATCGGCAAGCGCATCCAAATGTGCTGTTGGTCGACGGGCCCTCGATCGGCCTCGAACCGCGTTTTATCGACATGGTGTTCGAAATCCTTGCTGACCTGAAGGAGGCCGAGGGTAAGACCGTCATTATGGTCGAGCAGAATGCCAAAAAGGGTCTCGAACTTGCCAAGGCAGGCACCGGCGATGCCTTTCTCGCAGATCCCGAGGTCGGGCGACTGTTCCTTGGCGGCTAAGGCGGGCAGGAGGTCTATATAGGTTCTCCAGAATGAATGGTCTGGGTGCAGTTGGCGCCGCGTAGCTGCAATGCCTCGCACAGCCGCCGCGATGTGCCGACATTTTCCACCGGCCCCGCGATCAGTCGATATGATCTGACGCGGGGACAAACCGCCCAATATCAGCGGGTTTTCGGTGACGATGCTGGACCAATAGCGTTTCAGTTCGGCCAAATCGCCGAACCCGCCAAGATCAACGGCAAAGCTGTAGACGGGAAGCACTGAATCGTTTGTGGACGGTGAAGCTGGAGATTGTCCGAACGGTGTAAGCGGATCAGCGCGGCCTAGAAGACGCGCTACCTCCGGCAGGATCGATACGGCGTGCTGCCGCGTTTGCGGCGTTATTGGCGCGCGTATTTGCTGATTTCGCCGAATGGCTGCCAAGGGTGGCGAGCCAGAAGGTGCATTGAGGGATGGAGATGAAAAAATCGAACCGGTGGTTGCCGGGTCAGGGCCGATGGAACCGATGGCAGAACCAAAGGTTTCTTCTAGCAGTTCGATCCTTCGCAGCAGATCGGTTTTGGCGTTACGATCAGTGTCGTCGGTGCGGCGAAGGGCTGCGATTTCCGATTCAAGCCGGGACAGGCGCTCATTGGTGGAACGGACTTCAGCAACTACTTGGTCGAGCGCGCCGCGATCGGCCACCACGGTGATTTTCTCGTTCTTCGGCAGGATGCCCAGTCCAAGCCAGATCAGCGAGAGCACAGCGACTAATGCCAGGCCAACCCACATCAAGGGCAGGGAATATGCGCTGGCAGGATTAAGGGCAGAGTCAGACCTATCCTCGACGGGACCAGTCGGTCCGCCTGGCCGCGCCGCTCGGGCGCGAAATTCCTTCAAATCTGGAAAACGTGTTGCCCCGCCCGTCGAATCAGAGAATTAATTGGAGTTTGACGGTTTCAGACACCAGTCGATGCGTCAATCACGCTTCGATACTTGCTTGAATGTTGTGGGGGCAAGTGCTGGTGGTCGGCAAACGCTCACTTTTCGAGGGTCTGCAATATCAACCGACATTCCCCGATTAGAACGCCATTTCGATCATGCCGCCGCTGTTTTGCGTACGGATCAATCCTCTTGGGAGTGCCGTGTCGTGGTTCGGGCATCCGGTTCGTGAACCGGGCGCGATTTATGGCCGCTGCAACGGGCTTGAACCGGAAGTCGGTCTGAACGGCACCCGTCGAGCCGCTTGCGCCCGGGTTTAATCGCCGACACCGTCATGCCGGTAGCGCTGGCCGGTACCGGTGGCGCACGGAGCCGTTGGATGGCCGCAGGGATGCGGGTGAACAGAGCGCGCGACAGCCGCCTCGGCCGGTTGGAACGTGATGGCTCGGGCGTGGCGGACGACCCGCCATGGTTTGTCCCGTGACGCGGCCTGATACGCGAAGTCGCCGCAAATGCGCCGCACATGGGTCGGCGGGCGACCCGCGGGGCGCTTGAGCACAGGTGCAATCCTGCTTTCCGGAACAGCGGTCTTCCCGGGCCGGACGGCGCAGGAACAGCCTTCCGCCTCCGGCGTCTTGTAGAGCTCCGGGACGGCAAAAGCGGTATCGGCCCGGAAGAGCCGCATCAGTTCACGATCCGCATATCGCGCCAACACCGGCTTGAGCACATTTTCCCGGCCATCGGCGCTGTGAACATTGCCGGGGCGCAATGAACGACGTTCGAGGTGGCCAAACCGGTTAAGGACGAACAAGGGGTGATGGCACATGCAGCCGATGCCCGTTCCAGGCGGTGCCTTCCTGCGCGCCATGGCGCGGGCCGACCGAACCGTCCATGTCCGGTGTGATCCATTCGGGCGCCGTCGCGGCGTGAGCCCGATCGATCCATTGACCGGATACGTCCGCCGGCGCACCGCGATTATCGGTGGCCGCCGACACCCCGGTCTCGAACCGCCCCATCCGGCCGGCAGACGCAGCCTCGGCATCAACACCACGCCCTCCGACCACCTGCAGCATTACCGGATCGACCGCCGGACGGTCCGCGTCATTCACATCATCATATCCGGCCGATCGCCCGAAGACCGGCCACGGAATGCAGACGGTTGTGGACGGCTCGCGTATCTCCGAGAGGACCGCCGGCAATATCGTGCAATCCCGGGGTCTCGTCCAACTCCCGGAACGGCAACGGGCCACCATCGGAACCGATCTTCGAGCCATGGAATTCCAGCCGCACCCGACTGTCGAAACCGAGCCTGATATCACCCGTTTCGCCTGCACCCTGCGGGTGATCCACCCCTACAGCCCACACAACATGCTGAAATATAACATGTTACCGGCTGTCGGAGGCGCAAACGTCACGTTAACCTAGGAAATGTGGGTCTATTGATAAAGTCGGCAGCAATAAATTTGTTCCGGTTCCTGGAGTATTCTTTTCCGCAGATCAACCGAGCGTGAATTTGGATTCCTGGGGGGCGCGTTGTCTGGATTCTGATTGTTCGCCAGCGCACGCAAACCGTGAACATATTGCGGGGGCTTCTGGCCGAGCTCGAGTATGTGACAGCCAGGAACATTGAGCGGGCAACTGCCCTGGCCCGAGATCGCACAAGCTGTGATCGCTAGCCTTTGCCCTCAGCTTGTGCTGTTGAACGATAAGGCCCGACGGTTCGCACGGCAGATCGTGGTGGCTACGCGTTTGGACAAATACATCAGTGTGCTTCAGACGATCCCGGGCATTGGCCCGATCACTGCATCGGCCATTGTCGCGGCGGTCAGCCAAGAGCGATCAAGTGGACGGCTCAATCGACTTTGACCCAAGGCGGTCATGCATTGGGCTCAGGACAAACGTTCTGTGGCAGGTCCCTTGATCGCTGACCAGTCAGCTTTCAGCGAGCCGCTATGCTCCGCTTCCCAACACAATGATCAAACGCGCGCGATATGGATTGGCATCAAGACCTGCCCATGCGCACCCCAATCGCCAGTACTGCGAACAATGCCGCGATTGCAAACAGCCAGTAGCCGGTGACGATGAACGCAAATCCAAGGCCGAACTGTACGCCTATCGGCACGCTGTAGAAGGGCGATAGGAACTGGCCCAGAAAGAATGCGGTCGTAAGCCCCCCGAGCGCCCTCCCGCGCGCAGTTTCGGGCGCACGCGAAATGATTGCCAAATTGACGTTTGGCAGAAACACACCCATCGATAGCCCGCCAACCGCCATGGCGACCAAGAGATCGGAATAGTCGCGCGAGCCGCCGATCAGAACGTATCCCACCGCCACAGCAAAAAACATCAGGGCGAACAAGGCGATAGTACCGAACCGACGATGCAGCCGCGGGAAGGTTAGTGACGCCAGGCCGGAACTGAAATTGAAAACGCCCACGGCAATGCCGGCGCGTGTTGGATCGGAAATGTCGATCTCGCGCAGGAAGAACTGCGTTTGCGAGGGGATCATAAACAACGCGATCATGCAGAAAAATGCCAGCAGATAGAGCAACAGGATAATGTTGCGGTTGTAATGCGAAAGCGGCTTTGCGGCAGTCCGGCGCGCACTCACGATGGGGTTGCTGCGCGGCTCGTTCAGGCTGAGCAGAATTGCGGGCAGGAGTAGGAAGGCATAGGCGAAAAGCAAAAAGCCCATGCGCCAGTGAATTTCCGCCAGCAACCCGCCAAGTACAACGAATACCACCGTACCGAACGACATGAATGTGCCCTGCAGACCGGCTATGCGGCGACGTTCGCTACCACTGTAGTAATCGCCGATCAGGGCTGTCACGCTGGTGAGAATGCCCGCCAGAAACACACCAAGAAACGCGCGGCTGACTAGGATCGCGCCCAGCGATTCGAGGATCAGGGGGGATATGCCAGCAATGCCGTAGCAAAGCATGCTGGCAATTAACACCCGGCAGCGGCCGAAGCGGTCGACCGCATATCCAACCAGCGGACCTGACAGCGCGATAAATAGCATCGGCATGGTCAGCACCATGCGCGACAGTATCTGTGCATCGGGTAGATGGGCGTAATCGGCATAGAGGGCAGGCAAGCCTGGCGCGATCGCCGACGGAGCCAACCATGCGACGGCACTGACAAATAAAATCGTCCATTTGCGCAGGACATTGCGCGCCATAACAACACCCGGATTCAAACCTGTGAGCATCAGCCCACAGATCGCGGTGTGGCAGCTATTGACCTGAGGTTTGTCGAAGGTCCGCGGTCAGCAAGAAAATCAAACGTTCGTGCCAAACGCCGCATCGTGCCAGCCATCTGAGCGCAAGGTTGTAATGTGGGAAGCCGCATCGCTTCAACAGCCGATGGCCGAGTTCTTTTCCGGCATGCAGGCATTCGGATGCGCGTGCCTGATTTTGTCGCTCGACAAGGCCGCCTGCTTCCCGATCCCTGTCCCAATGAGCATCCTGTCCGGCACGGACGCGCGGGGCTCGATCGAAAATTGCAAGAGCGCTACCCTGCTCAAGATCGTGCGCAGAGCAACCATCGCGCCAGCTGCTCGCAATTCAATGGGAGGGAAAATGGTTATGATTCTTCGTTCTGTCGGGCCGTCGCCATTCGGGCGCAAGGTCCGGATTGCCACCGCAGTGCTCGGGCTGAACGATGAGATCACCATCAAGGCCGCCGACACCATGAACCCAGACGATTCGATCCGCGGCCAGAACCCGCTCGGTAAAATCCCGGCGCTGATCCTCAATGACGGCCGCGTGCTATACGACAGCCGCGTGATCATTGAGTATCTTGATAAAATCGCAGGCGGCGGGCGTCTGATCCCAAACGAAACCGATGCGCGGTTTGAAGCGCTCACTCTTGCAACTCTCGCCGACGGTATCCTCGATGCCGGCATTCTCATCGTCTATGAGGGCAGATACCGGCCTGATCTGGAACCCTATGCACCGTGGATCGACTATCAACGCGGCAAGATCGAACGTGGACTGGCAGCTCTCGCCGCAGCGCCGCCATCGATCGAGCCGGTCACCGTCGGCGCTATCGGTGTGGCCTGCGCCCTTGGCTACCTCGATTTTCGCAAGCAGATCGACTGGCGGGCAGGAAATCCCGTCCTGATTGACTGGCTGGATGCATTCGCCACCGCGGTGCCGGCGTTCGAACAGACCCGGCCCGACGGTTGACGGAAATTCCGCCGGAAATTCCGATGTGGATCTGACAGCGTGCGCCGGGCCTGAAATGAGGCCGCGCGCACCTCATTCATGAATTTGGAGACCTCGCCCTTCAGCATCTCCGCTTGGCGTGACAGCTCATCGGCCGCCGTTGTCACCTGCGTCGATGCAGCTCCGGTTTCCTGTGTTGCGCTGGCCGCTTCTTGAACGTTGCGCGAGATTTCCTTAGTGGTTGCATTCTGCTGCTCGATGGCTGCGGCGATGCTGGCGGAGACCTCATCGACGGTCTTGATGATCTGGCTGATCTCCGATTGAGTCCACTGCGGATCCGGTTGCGGCCTGTACCTCTCCGATCTGCTGATTGATGTTCTCGGTCGCCTTGCTGGTTTGGGTGGCAAGCCCCTTGATCTCGACAGCCACCACGGCAAAGCCCTTGCCGGCCTCACCGGGGCGCGCCGATTCAATCGTTGCATTCAGCGCCAGAAGATTGGTCTGTTCTGCAATCTCGGAGATCATCTTGACGACTTCGCCGATCCTGGTCGCCGATTCAGCCAGGGTCTGAATCTTCTCGCTCGTCGTATCGACGCCGTCGACGGCCTGCTTGTGTCGTCTGGCTGTTGATCTCGGTGATCGATGCCGCCATTCCTTGATGTGCTGCTCGGCGGTACCACGCCGGTTGTAGAACCGTACCACCCGGTCAGGCTCCATCGGCAGGTTGGTCACGATGAAGCCATGCGGGGGAACAACTCACCCGGGTGCCGTTCGATCCTGGCGACCACCCGGCGGGGGTGTCCCGGGAGGCGGCCTGATATTGGAAGTCTTGGTAGAAACGCTTCACCCTGATCTGCGAGGGGCGGCCTACGGGCCGGGTTGGCCGATGCGCGATCTTCTCGCGCAGGACGGCGGAGCCCACATCTTCGAGCCGTTCGTATATCCCGGGAATTGCAAGGGCGGCGGCGGCGCGGAAAAACCGCATGAGATTGCGCTTGGCATACCGGGCGATCACCGGGTCCGGAACATCCTGCCGGCCATCGGCGCTGTGGACGTTGCCGTTGCGCAGGGCGCAGCGTTCCAACATGCCGAACCGGTTGAACAGGAAAAGCAGGTGGTAGCAGAATGCAGTCGAAATGGCCGTTCCAGGCAGCAGACAGGGGTCTGCAGGGCGGTCTCGAACCGGGCGAACGGAGCGCTGAAAATCGGAAAATCAAAAGAAATCATACATCACATTTAATGAATTCTGAGGTTGGTAATTCACGCCAAGTAAAGAAACGTTCCAATCATTGTCAATGCAATTCCGATTGCATGGTTCTGTTTAACATGTTCCCTAAAGAATATTTTTCCTGAAAGGACAGTCAGGACCGGAACGAATGCAGTACAAATATACAACTGATCAATAGATAAATTTTGTAACGCCAAATAATTAAAAAACGGAATCCACAAGAACAAAAAGAGCGTAATGGCCAGAAAAATCAAATTTTGTGCTATTACATATTTCTTAAATAATATATGACTTATTGTTATAAAGATTATTGTAAAAACAGCAGCTGTTACTGAAATTTCGGGAGAAATATCAAAGGGCATTAACCACTACCTTTCTGAACAGAGCTTTCATTCATGATTCCGTTGGTATTGTGCGTAAAGGCTGAGATCCAGAAAACCCCAAAACATATAATAAGAACACCAAACCATTGCAGAAGGGAAATCATTTCGCCCTGAAGGAAAGCGATTAGCGCCACAAGCGGAAAAAAAAGAGATGTAAGAACAAAGGACCTTGATAAATCGACAATTTTATGGACGAACCTCCAGAGAATGAAACGCAATATATTCAGAAAAATTACTATAATTAACACTGTAACAAATCCAAGTGACAGAATGCTTACGTTACCTGCTGTCCAGTCCATCAGAACGGCACCACAAAGATTAAGCAGGACCACACCTAAAACAGCAAACGTGCTAAAAAAGGGCTTCACCGTCTTATATCCAGCCTGACGTATCGAAACCATAATTCTCTTCAAGTAAAAGATTCGGAATTTCGAAAAATTTTCCAAGAGACAAAATTGTATCAGAATTTACTTTTTGATCTGGATCTTTAACGCTTTCATTAACAGGAATATTATGGAAATTATCGCTGGGCAATTTAAGACCCAAAAATTCAAAGAGTCTTTTCTTTTCGTCAATACTTGATGTAAATTTTTTGCTCTCCAGCAACAATATATCCTCTCCGGGAATAAGATTGAAATAGTGTTGCAAATGATCTATATAACACCCTCTGGCGAGATAAGCTCTTGGAAAAACAGATATAGACGTATGCCCAGCAATCCTAAAACTATCCGGTTGTTGTATCTCACGAATGAGTGCTGAGTTAATTTCGGCATCCTCGAAGCCATGCATTCTTGAGAAGTGATAGTTTGATATTGCCCGTTCAACGGGATCTCTGAGCACAAAAATGAACCTTGGCCTCGTAAAAACCTTTAATATGCGCTCCGGGACTTTTGGATACTCAATATATGAAACGCTTTTTTCCCCCAACCATTCAGTTTCATGAGATAAATTCTTATACCATTTATTTCTATATGATTCTGGATTAAGTGTCTCCGATTTTCTTTCGAGAAAAACCTTTGGCTCAGGTATTATCGGCTTTGCCATTTCTATCGAAATGTGAGAATCCAGACATCGTGACAAATAAGTTGATGCGGATCGCTGGGCTCCGCATACAAAAAAATGTTTAAATCGTCTCATTTATTTACGCCGACAACGTCACGGACAAAAAAATGCCTATCCATCCTAATTTGTTGCAATATAACCCCCAAATATTTACTTATTATAGAAAGTGATATAAACAATAATACATTTGGTATACTGATTAACAACACAAGAGATGTCCACACTGCAACTGACGTCCCATGCACAAAAGAATTTATTAAAACAACGCTGGAAATACAAACGTAAAAAAACGATATCGCAAATCCAAAATAAATAAAAATATTAACAGGAATCAAAGAATAGTTGAAAACTATATCCCAATAGAGTCCCAGAAGGCTTTTAATATTATAAGTGGATTGCCCCGCAAACCTTTTGTCGTGATTGACCTCGACATTTTTTTGCTTCGACGAGAACATCATCGCTGCCCCGGATGTGTACGGATAGTGATTGCGATATTGGATTATCCTCTCAACAACTTCCTTGTCTATTAACCGAAAATTCGTATGTTTAAAACCTGGTGGAGCCGGAAAGATAGTCCTGTTTACAATTTGCATCAGTAAACTTGCAGCGCGTCTGTAAAGTGAATGTTTTGATTTTACAAAAGTCGCAACGACAAAGTCATACCCTTCTAAATATTTTTCTGCTAATTTTATGATTTCCTCCGGGGGATTCTGAAGGTCATCATCCATAGTTATAACACAGTCGCCACGTGCATATTCAAATCCAACAATATTAGCTGTGTGTTGACCATATTTTTTACCCAGATTCACAGCAATGATTCGATTATCTGTCAGGGCATATTTCTCAATAATCTCCCATGATTTATCCGGAGAACAGTCGTTTACAAGAATAATTTCGAATGACCAACCGCTTCCTCCATCTTGATTTTCGAAAAAGGATATGGTCCGATCGATGGTTTTACCTATGATCTTTTCCGATCTATAGACAGGAATGACAACAGAGTAAAATATATCGCCTAGGCTTTTTACTGATTTGTTTTGATGTTTGGTCACAGGTTTCTTTTGCATAATAGCTTACCTTCATTTTTGTTCATTATCCAGGTTAGACTTTGATATGTTTATACAGGCGCCTCGGCACGAAAATCAAAAGATATTTGATTATCAAAAAATATCACATCTAACGTTTCTAGAATCGACGCAATAACTTGGTCCTGTTCGGCTTCCACTCCGGCAAACATAGGCAGCCTGACAAGGCGAACTGAAATGTCGTTTGTCACATCCATGTTTCCAGATACTCTGCCATATCGAATCCATGCGGGAGATGAATGTAATGGCACATAATGGAACGGCGTCGTGATTCTAAGTTTCTTCATGTTCTGTATGAATAACTCACTAAAGTCGGAATAATGAGAAAGCGGCCGTCGCCCCAAATCTGCCGGCACGCCTCGAGAGTAATGCTTGCGCTCCATATCACATATTATGCCGGCATAATGAACAACAAAGATAGCCTTGGTATGAGGCGTAACGGCCTCTTCTATTTTTTTTCCGGGTCTATATTCAAAGTTTTCCTGCAGATGTCGCAAAACACCGGTGTAGATCCACGAAGGACAACAGCATTGGATGTTGAAGGGAATGTGAATAATGGAAGAATCACCTGCTTCAATATCAAGCAGGATAGCAGCCATCTCCAATGCTGACGTACATCTATGCGTAATCACGTATTCCGTAGAACCTGTATACATTCTCATCAGATTATTGTATTTTGATGTATAATGACCGTTACACGACAGATTACCGCGTGAAATTGCATCCTAGATGTAATCAATTTAACGACCATGGGTGCCAGATCTGTTGAAAAGTGTATTCATCTATGGGACCTTAATTTCTGAAATCATACTAAGGACGTATTATAAAATGTCATCATACCAATCAATTATTAAGCCGAGAACTTAAAAATGCGTCTTTCGAATCTGTTGCAGATAATGGTGTCCGTCATCAGATAAATTTGGATGCGACGCTTGATCATTCCGATGGCAGGCAGGGCGGGTGCCCACCGATGGACCCGGTCCTCATGTTCAAGGTGCTGGTGATCCAGGCGCTCTACGGTCTGTCGGATGCGCAGGCGGCGTTCCAAATCATGGACCGGCGCAGCTTTGGCCGTTTCCTCAGCCTCGATGACGGCGCACGGTCGAAGGTCCGATCCGCGATCGAACATCCCTTCGCCGGGATGAAGGCACGAATGGGCTCTTCCTCCGCACCATCGGCTTCGACCGGGCGAGGGCCAGGATCGGCATGGCCAACATCGCAGTCAACATGAAACGGCTCCTGTTCCGGGAGCGCAAAGGCGCCGTGGCATAGCCCGGCCCCGGCGAAACCGAATCCCGAACCACAACCCAGGCAAAGGGCCAACACGCATCGCGGCCGTAAATGCGCTCTCGTCACCCGATTCCAAGCAGCAGACAGGGGTCTGCAGGGTGTCCAGCTGCTTGTTTATCTTATGCGGCACATTTGCGGTGCTGCAAGCACCGTTGGTTGATTGTGTTGTGTTTGATCCTTTCTCGTTGCTGTAAGATTGAATGTTCTTGTCCGAAGTATACATCAGCGGGAGTCAGGTTTTGCAGACTCTCGTGATATCGATGGTTATTGTATTGATCGATGAAGCGTCCGATCCAGCCCTTGAGGTCACCCGGTAGGATGCGGTTCTTCAAGGTCTGATACCATCGCTCAATCTTGCCCTGTGTTTGCGGATGGTAGGGAGCCCCGCGAACATGATCCATATCCCTGTCATCAAGCCATTCAGCCAGTTCTCCAGCCGACATTTCCCAAGTGGCCTGCCGCTTTACGGCCAGTTGATCAAGCTTTTTTTGCCTCAAAGTTGGCCGGTGGTCGGAAAAGCGCCCGGAACCGGGCGGATCGGGCCGCTTTCGTCCGATTTCAATGTTACGCGCACGCCGGTTGACCGCCATCTCGGCCGGCTGGAATGTGATGGCGCGTGCGCCGATCTTGATCAGCTTGAGCCGGAGGCCGGTCTGCCATCGCCTTGGGTCGTTCGATGCAGCGCAGGAACGTGGCCAGGTTGCAGGCCGGCGCATGCAGCTGCAGCCGGACCTCGTTGTCCCGGAACCGTTTGCATGACAGACGCGTCCGGCGGAAGGCATGTTTGCCCTCCCTGATGTGCTGCTCGGCGGTACCGCGCCGGTTGTAGAACCGTACCACCCGGTCAGGCTCCATCGGCAGGTTGGTCACGATGAAGCCATGCGGGGGAACAACTCACCCGGGTGCCGTTCGATCCTGGCGACCACCCGGCGGGGGTGTCCCGGGAGGCGGCCTGATATTGGAAGTCTTGGTAGAAACGCTTCACCCTGGTCTGCGAGGGGCGGCCTACGGGCCGGGTTGGCCGATGCGCGATCTTCTCGTGCAGGACAGCATCGGCGGGCAGCCGAACGGCATGGAAGGAGCCCACATCTTCGAGCCGTTCGTATATCCCGGGAATTGCAAGGGCGGCGGCGGCGCGGAAAAACCGCATGAGATTGCGCTTGGCATACCGGGCGATCACCGGGTCCGGAACATCCTGCCGGCCATCGGCGCTGTGGACGTTGCCGTTGCGCAGGGCGCAGCGTTCCAACATGCCGAACCGGTTGAACAGGAAAAGCGGGTGGTAGCAGATGCAGTCGAAATGGCCGTTCCAGGCGGCCCCTTCCCGATCACCATGGGGCGGGCTGACGGAACTGTCCATGTCCAGCACGATGTGCTTCAGCCCGTTGCGATCGTGGAACCGGTCGATCCAATAGCCGTTCAGGTCGGCCAGAGCCGCCCGGTTCTCTGGCAAAGCCGGCGTATCGGTCTCGAACCGCCCCATTTGCGACGCGGGGGCCGTCTGTGCATCGACGGCGCGCCCACCCACAACCTGCCGCATGACCGGATCACGGGCGAGCCGGTCCGCATCGTTGACATCCTCGTAGCCGGCGCGCCGCCCATGGACCGACTGCCGAAACAAGCCGTCGAGCCGGTGGACGGTGTTCTTGCCCAAACAGCTATCGCGCAAGGCACCGGCCCCAGGATCGGACAGACCGAGAGCATCATCCAGTTCCCGCACCACCAGTAGGCCGCCATCCGAACTGAGCTGTGTGCCCTGGAACTCCAGCCGCACACGACGGTCGAAATCCACCCGATCACCCCGCTTGGCCCCGCACCCTCCGGGTGATCCATGAAACCCGCCATTCGCAACCGACAACTCAATGATTTATAACGAAAATACTGCGATCAGAACAGCAAAAACAGCGGATCACTTGGGGAATGCGGGCATACATCTCGTTACCTTCTCATCGGAGGCAATGAACCATCCTCAGATCAAATCGGGAAGACGGTTATCGGGGCCGGACCCTAATTCCCAGGAAACTGGAGATTGCGGCGTTGTAGTCGTCCGGGTTGTCGACATTGGCAATATGGGCGGCGTTGGCAACGGCGTGATAGCGTGCGCCGGGTGTCACATCGGCCATTGCCCGCATCACTTCCGGTGGCGCCCCTGAATCACTATCGCCTCCAATATAAAGCGTCGGCGTGCTGATGCGGCCCAGATGAGGCATATAATTGAGGCCTTGTAGTGCCTTGCCGCAGGCCTTCAATCCATCCACCGGCATATCCAGATATTCAGCCTTCATCTTTTCTACCACAGCGTCGGGTGCTGTGATCAGCCAGCGCTCACGGGTCGAAGGCCAGATGGAAGCAACGCCGCCCTTGTCCATCATGTCTGCGCGGTTATCCCAGGTCTTGATATAGGCAGCCGGTGCATCCGCGCGTGCATCGGCACAAATCGCCCGGTTCAACCGATCGGAATGGTCGATTGCGAGGCCAAGAGCAGTCATGCCGCCAATCGAAAGCCCCATGAAGTCGGTGCGTTCAACGCCGAAATGGTCGAGAAGGCCTATAACGTCGCTGACAAGCCCGGCAAAATCATAAGGCCCCGGCGGAACGTCACTTTCGCCATGGCCGCGGGTGTCATAACGCAGAACACTGAAATGCGATTCGAGCAGCGCCATTTGCGGGTCCCACATGCGGTATGTGGTGCCAAGACTGTTGGACAGAGTAATCCAGGGGCCATCAGTGCGCCCGGATATTTCTGCCGCTAGCCGGTGCCTGCCAACATCCACCATTTCGCTCATGCTTGCGCCTCCATTTTTCGCCGTGGCTTGCCGGCGTCATTGCCGTTACTTGTTTTGCTCGCTTCAAGTCGCACGTCCCAGGCCGCTGCTATACGTGCGATCTGACGCTCAACGGCGGCGGCAAAGAGCTGTGCTGCCGGTGACAGTGTGCGGGTCGCAGGCTCAATCAGCGCATAATCAACCCCGAGTTCGGGTTCGATCAAGGGGTGTATTTTGAGCGAATTGCCAGACAGGTCAGGATGGCAGAGTGTTGCGGGCAGGATCGCAATCCAATCACTATTGGCAATCAACTCCAGTGTTCCCATCATCGCGTCCATTTCGAGGATTGCGTCAGGTGCGGTATCGATGCTGGAAATATAGGCGTCAAGTCCGGCACGCCTTGCATTTGCCGGCGTCGGCAGGATCAACCTCAGAGGACGCACTTCATTGAGCCGGACCGGTGTCATATGAGCGCGGTCTGTACTGGAACCGGTGACGAGAAATTCACGATCATGGGCGAGGGGACGGGTATTGACTGCGCTCATGCCAGATACCGGGGGCACAATTGCGAAGTCGAGTTGTTCAGATGCGACCATTTCGGTCAATGTGGTGCTATAGACTTCAATGAGCCGCAAGCGGACATGGGAATATTGCGCTGTGAACTCAATCACTGCTGGCGCCAGTGCGCCGCGGGTGATGGTTGGCATCAAGCCGGCATTTACGGTGCCCGTCACCTCGCCCGCCAAGGCTGCCAGCTCGTTTCCAGCCTCTGAAATCTCGCGCAGGATGGTATTGGCATGACCGTACAGCATTTCGCCGGCTACCGTGGGGCGGACGCCTTTGGTTGAGCGCTCGAACAAGCGCACACCCAGCGACGTCTCGAGATCCTTGACCTGCATGGAAAGGCCAGACTGGGTTGCGTTAAGCCGCTTGGCCGCTGCCGTGAAGGAGCGTTCCTGGAAGGCAGTGACGAAGGAGCGTAGTTGCTGAAGCTTCATGATCGTGCGCTATATATCAATGAAGCTGATGATGGAAATCAAAGATTACAATTGTTGCTGATGGCGACGTTCCCATTATAGTCGTGTGAATATGAGCCGTGAGCCCAATCAGGGAAATCTGGATCCAAAAGCGCTGCGATCGGCGCTGGCTTGTTTTGCCACGGGGGTTGCAGTGGTCACCACCCGCGGTGAGGGTGGTGCGCCAGTTGGTCTTACTGTCAATTCCTTCAACTCGGTGTCGCTTGATCCGCCACTAATCTTGTGGAGTATCGCTCTGTCGGCTCCAAGCTTGGGGGCTTTTCGCGCCCACAAGGCTTTTGCGGTCAATATCCTGGCGGCCGATCAAGTCGACACCTGCACCCGGTTTGCTACGCCGCTACCCGACAAGTTCTCAGGGATCGACTGCCACGAAGGATTTTGCGGGGTTCCGCTGATTGAAGGGACGGTCGCGCATTTCGAGTGCATCACGCACGCCCGCCATGCGGGCGGCGACCATGAGATCTATCTCGGTGAGGTGGTCGCTATGCGTTCCAGCGAAGCTACGCCACTGATCGTCTGGCGGGGGACTTTCTCGACGCCCGCCGCGCTTTAGTTCACGCATCAGACCAAATCCAATATCTGGTCCCGTTAGCTGGCGGTGATCGGGTAAATCGCCTGCTCGCCCGAAAGCACCCGCGCGACGTCGCTAGCTGCCTTGGACTGCAGTTCCTCAAGCGCTTCAACCGAATAAAATGCGGTATGTGGAGCGAGAATCACATTGTCGCGGCCAATCAGAGGTGAATCGGCGGGGAGCGGTTCGGTTTCGACAACGTCCAGTGCTGCGCCGCCGATGTCACCGGCATCCAGCGCAGCAATAAGGTCGGCTTCATTAATCAGCGGTCCGCGCGCGGTGTTTACGACGACTGCGGTGTTTTTCATTTTCTTGAACGCATCGGCGTTCACCAGGCCCCTGGTTTCCGGGGTATGCGGCGCATGGACAGACACAAAGTCCGAGCGCGCAAAAAGGTCGTCCAAGGATACGCTTTCGACATTGTGCTTTTCAAGCAATTCAGCTGGCGCATAGGGGTCAAAGGCGATGACATCGAAGCCGAAGGCCTGAGCTTTTGGCGTTAGGATGCGTGGAATGTTGCCGAAGCCGACCAGCCCCACTACCTGGCCACGCAGACGGCGCATCGGCACCAGTGCCGGCATTTCCCAGCGTCCCGCCTGAACCAGGTTGTTGGCCTGCACGACCTTGCGCGCCATGGCGATCAGCATGGCCATCGCCTGGTCGGAGACCTCATCAAAACAATAATCAGGCACATAATTGACAGCGATGCCGAGCTCACCGGCGACAGCGAGATCAATATTGTCGACACCGATGCCGAAGCGTCCGATGGCCTTGCATTTGTTCAACTGCCGCAGCAAGTCGCCTTCCAGTTTGGCATAAGTGACAAGGACGGCGTCGGCATCGCGCGCGGCTTCGACAATATCGTCAGGTGAAGCGCTTTTTGCCTGCACCACCTGAGGATTCAGGTGGGCGAGGGCGGCCTTCGCCGGACCGAGGCTTGGAAACGGGCTGTCGGTGACGACGATCAGCGGCCCAGTCATGGCATTCCCCTTGTTTGTTCCGGGAAGGAGGCCGGCTCAGCCAGTCAGCACTTCCGGATTAGCGCAGTTTGGGGGGGTGCGCCCCTCAATCAGCGCGATGATGTTATCGGCCACGCGATGGGCCATGCCCTCGCGCACATCGTGAGCGGCAGAGCCCAGATGTGGTGCGAGAACGACATTGTTCATCTTCAGCAGCGGTGGTTCAACGTCCGGTTCGTGCTCGAAGACATCAAGCCCGGCACCGGCGATCTCACCGGCCTCCAGTGCCGCAACCAGCGCCTTTTCGTCGATTACCGGCCCGCGCGCGGTATTGATGATATAGGCGGTTGGCTTCATCAGCCCGAATTGGCGGGTCGAGAGCATGTGATGGGTTTCAGGAAGCATGGCGGCATGCATGGAAACGAAATCGGACATGCGCAGAAGATAGTCGAACTCGACATATTCAAGGCGTTCGGTCTGTTCTTCTTCTTCGGTCAGGCGGCGTGGTCCCCAATAGAGCACCCGCATGCCGAAGCCGTGGGCCCTGTGCCCAACCGCCCGTGCAATACGTCCGCGACCGCCGATAAGCCCGATGGTCTTGCCTGAGACGTCAGCGCCCAGAAGATGGGCCGACTGGGCGCCTGGAAAGCCGCCGGCACGGACCAGTGCGTCGCCTTCAACAACGCGGCGGGCGACGGCCAGCAGCAAGCTAAAGGCGATGTCGGCGGTGGCGTCGGTGACGACCGCCGGAATCACGGTGACCGGAATGCCAAGCTCGGTCGCTGCCTCAACGTCAATTCTGTCGGGCGTGATCGCCTGGGAGGTAACGGCGCGCAGATCCGGATTGGCGGTGAGCACCTCGCGGTCAACGGTGTCGTGCAACAGGCAATAAAGAATATCAGTGTTGCGCACGGCCTCGATGAGATGGTCCTGCGGCAGGATGCGGCTTGCATCGGGGTTCATCGCGACATCGGCAATCGGCCGAATACGCTCAAGCGCGCTTTCAGCAATCGGCTGGGTGACAAAGACGCGAGGGCCAGTCATCATATCCACCGGACAATGCCGGCAACGCCGTCGACGGCGACTTGTGCGCCATCGGGTATGGCCGTAGTCGCATCCATCACGCCCAGCACTGCTGGTATACCGCGCTCGCGGGCAAGAGATGCCAGATGCGAGGTTGAGCCACCGCGCTCAGAAACGACACCAGCGACATCGGGCAAGATATGGCTAAGAGCCGGTCCGGCCACCTTGGTCACCAGAATATCGCCCTGGGCGACGCGTGACATCTGGCATTCGCATTCGACGACGACAGCGCGGCCAACACCCCACCCAATTCCGGCCGGATGGCCACGAAGACCCGGTTTGTCGCTCCAAATCTGATCAGGTACGGCGGGTTCTTCAACGGTGAGGGAGCGGCACTGCAACATCTTGATGCCGGCATCGTCAATGGCCCATTCGATTTCCACCGGCATGCCCATCAACTCTTCAGTACGCAATAGGTGGCGCCCAAGTTCTGAAGCTTGCTCATTGGTGAGGCAGGGTTCCGAGATCAGGTCTTTTTGTACGGCCTCAGGTTGTGACTCGCCGCCATGCTGGCAGGTGTCGCTGTGGTCCTTATGGCCGGGATGAACCGATTTAACGTTGGCGTTGCGGTCGAGTATGACCCGATCAGGTACAATCTCGCCTTGCGCGATTGAAGTGCCAAGTCCCCAAGTTGCGGCAATCAGCATGTCGCCCTCCGGCGTTTGGCTCAGGCTACCGCCGGATGCCTTGGCCGAAACCAGAGGCTGGATCAGAACGCTCATCGCGGTCTCTGCCGGGCTCAACTCATTGTTTTCCATGTACCGGCGCACGTTGGTGGTCCACAAGGCAGCCCAGCAGGCGCGCACCGCGGTGATGACTTCGGCCTTGCTGCCAAGGCCGAGAAAGCTTTCGAACTGGCCGGCAAAATTGGCGCCTGCCCGGTCTTCAATCAGAGCTGATGAGCGCACCACACCAAGACTGTCGGAAGTCTCCTGCTGGCGTTGCCAGAAGGCGAGTAGGGGGGCAAGAATTTCAGACGCAATTGGCTGCTCGTAGAGCTTGAGCCTGACGTCTATGGCCAAACGCCGCGAGGCGTTGATGTTCCCCGGGTTGAAGCCGCGTACGGCATCGCTCATCCCAAGGTGTGCCAATTGGTGATTGTAGGCATCCGCGGTTAAACAAAAGCCGCCGGGAGTTGGAAAGCCAGCCTGGGTCAATGCCGCCAGATTTGCAGCCTTCGGACCGACACGTTCAGGATCGAGCGCGGCTTTCTCGGTAATCGGTATGATAAAATCGTTCATTAACCTAATGGGGCATTCCTGGCCCGATGCAGCACCACAGGGTGGAAAGGCCGGGCAGGGAGTTCACGCCGCCCGGCCATACCGCTATTTTACGTGATCGCCGTAGCCCGGGATTGGATCGACAACGGTGATCTGCTTGACCGGAAAGTTGGACACGATTTCGATCGAATCGTCATGGACAACCAGCATTTCCTCAATGCGTACGCCGTAGCGGAACATCTTGCCGTGTTGGGTTTCCAGCGCGAAAGTCATGCCGGCCTCAATCTCGATCGGATGGTCAAGCGACCAGATGCGCGAGATAACAGGCGGGTCGTACTGTGCAAGCCCAAGGCCATGGCCCCACAGATTGGCTGCTGCCTGATCTTCTTCCTCATAGCCATAGGCTTCTTTCGCCGATGGCCATTTGAGCGCGATTTCGCGGGTGGTGGTGCCCGCCTTAACAGCGCCGATCGAGTCATAGAGCCATTCAAGCGCGGTGGCGTATGTGTCCTTCTGCTCCCGGGTTGGCTCCTTGCCCACACAATAGGTGCGGTAATAACAAGATTTGTAACCGTTCCAGGTGAGCGCTGCGAGATCCATGAAGACGATGTCGCCCGGCTGGATAATGCGGTCGGAGAAGTTGCGCCAGTTCGGCCAGGTGTTGGGGCCGGATGAGACGATGACGTCCTCGACGTCTTCCATTCCGGGAATGTCGTAGAGGAATTTCATGATGTGCGCAGTGACCTGGTTTTCGGTCACGCCGGGGCGCAGGAACTTCATCGTCTCCCAGTGCGCGGCATCACCGATTGCGCCAACGATGCGGAAGCACTCCTGCTCGTCCTGGCTCTTGACCGCACGTGCCTTCATCATCGGCGACATACCGTCTTCCCAGTGAATGCCTTCCTCTTTGAAAATATCGATCATGTTGATGTCAACGAAGTCGACGCCAAGCTTCTGGCCGGCGACGCCGTGGCGCTTCATCTCTTCCTTGACTGCATCGGTGAATTTCTTCACCTGCTGTGTCGAGGCGGGGCCGGCCGCACCCTTGATCCAAGCATATGAGTAGCGCACGTTCTCCTTGGGCAGCCAAGGGGAATGACGTTCAATCTGGAAGCCGAGGTCGCCCTGCTCGAACAGGATCGGATCGCCATCGCCACACAGCATGGCGTATCTCAGACCCGGCTTCAGACGGTTCCAGCCCGGTGTCAGCGTTGAGGTGATGTAACGGACGTTCTCGTCATACATGCAAAGCATGGCGCCGAGGCCGGCTTCTTTCATCTTTTCGCGCGCGCGCTCCACGCGGTACTTGCGCATGCGGTCCCAGTTGACGCGCTGCTGCCAGTCCATGCCGAGCATGCCGAAATTCGCACCCATATGTCTCCACCCCTGATTTGCTTGTGGAGCGCGAAAACGTTTCGCGCCGCCTTAAACCGAGAACGCGTACTGTAGCTGCCGCAGGCCCCAACGGTAAATAATCTTTTTTGCTGCAATCCATCATGATTCCTGATGGCAAGCGATGTCCGATCGTTGTTTGTGGATCGAATTGGGATGCCGTCTTGCTGCATGCGGCGGCTGGCGCCGGCGTGACGCGTCCGGGTGTCATGCAGTCCGGCAAGAACCACAGGCTAGGTGTGTCCTGATGACGACGAGATCGGCACGCGGCGCGATATACGCCAGCGTCACCGTTCTCGCTGTCCCTCGATCCCCACGACGATGGTCCGGGTTGCTGATGTCCGCCCGTGGAGGCAATATCGGCTCGACGATGGTCGTCATCCCGTGAATGTCGGTTAAAAATACTGAGCAACACTGCTCGCGCGGTCCCGGCGCAATCTATCCGTGCCGAAAATCAATAATCAGGGAGGATGTAATGAAGACCGGTTTCGAGGATAGCACCAGGCGAATGCTGCTGAAGAGCGCCGCAATGGCCGGTGTCGGCGCAGGCGCGCTAGCGGCAGGTATGCGTCCTGGCAGCGCGCTTGCGGCAGCTGAGGACGATGCCATTCTGGCCGCTGCCAAGGAACTTGGCGGCGGCGACTTGGACCATCTAAAAGACAATAACCGCGCTTGGGCTGCGCACATGGTCGGCACCGATGTCGGCTTCTTCAAGCGGCTTGAGGGTCAGCAGGCACCGGAATACTTATGGATTGGCTGTGCTGACAGTCGGGTGCCGGCAAATGAGATCGTTGACCTGGGTCCGGGCGAGTTGTTCGTTCATCGCAACGTCGCCAATCTGGCGCCGCCCCAAGACGCCAATTACCTCTCGGTGCTGCAGTTCGCGGTTGATGAGCTCAAGGTCAAGCACATATTGGTGGTGGGGCATTATGGCTGCGGCGGCGTGAGTGCGGCGGTCGATGACCAGCGGCGCGGCCTGATCGATCATTGGCTGCACCCGATCCGCGATGTCTATGAACGTCACCGGCCAGAACTTGAGGCGATTGACGACTCCGGGGCGCGTCTTAACCGGCTGTGCGAGCTCAATGTCGCCCAGCAGGTTCGCAATGTTGTCTCTGACATCTTCGTTCAGGAGGCCTGGGCGCGCGGCCAAGCGCTCAGCGTGCACGGGTGGATCTATTCGCTCGGCAACGGCCTAGTGACTGACCTTAATGTGACGGTGAACGGGCCAGAAAGTTCTTGAAGCGGATTTCCGGCCTAGCCATGCAGCGGTTCGCCCCTTACGCGGCGATAGCCCGGTCTTGCGTACGGCACCAGTCCTCAACTTCGCGTTTGAAGCCGCTGCGCCGGCTCACCTTGACGCGTAAATCGTCTTTCAAATGCCGGATTTTGTTTTCCTGTTGAGCCTGTTGCTCTCTCAATCCGACAAGTAATCCAAAACAATCGGACACCCTGCAGCCCCCTGTCTTCTGCCTGGAATCGGGTGACGAGAGCGCATTTACGGCCGCGATGCGGGTCGGCCCTTTGCCTGGGTTGTGGTTCGGGATCTGGTTTCGCCGGGGCCGGGCCATGCCACGGCGCTTTTGCGCTCCCGGAACAGGAGCCGTTTCATGTTGACTGCGATCCTGGCCATGCCGATCCTGGCCCTCGCCCGGTCGATGCCGATGGTGCGGACGAAGAGCCCCATTCGTGCCTTCATACCGGCGAAGGGATGTTCGATCGCGGATCGGACCTTCGACCGTGCGGCATTGGCCCTCTCGTGATGCACGGGCATCGGCTTGCCGGGCGGGCGGCGGAAATGGACCTTCGAGGTCAGCCCGGCCCGGGCGATTTTCTTCTCGTTCCTCTGCGACCGATACGCCGTGTCCGCCCGGACAGTCGAGCCGGTGTTCGCCTTCTCCACAAGCCCGCCCGCTACACGTCCGTCATGCCGGGCGGCGTCGGTGACGATCCATGTCCGGACGAAGCCGTGGTGCCGGTCGGCATCGATATGGGATTTGCAGCCGAACACCGGTGTGGCGATTGCGCCCGTCGCCGTGCCGTCCGGGCGCGTCTTCCTGCGCCCTGGCTTGAGCGTCCAACGCGCGTCGCGATCCTTTTGCGCCGGTTTCCGGGGATTGGCCTGCCAATCAGGCGGGATGCCCCCGCCCTTGACGATCTCCTTCCCGGCATCGGTCATGCGCTGGCGCGGGGCCGCCACGATGGTGGCATCGACGATCTGCCCGCCCATGGCGGGATATCCCGCGTCCTTAAGATGCGCGCCGAACCGGGCGAAGAGTTTCTCCACCGCGCCGCCCGACATCGTAATTCCGTCTTTCGGGGACAAGAACCACGCAGGCATCGACAAAGCGTTCCGCTTCATCCGCCGTTGGGATGTCACGGATGCCGCCCGCCATGACGGGCGAATGCCGCGCCAGGGATTGCCGGACAAAACCAACACCGGCTCTGGCGTCCGGGCCGATAGCGCGTACCGTTCGAAGCAGAACGAAGCGTTCCCGGCACGCCACGGTTTTGTCAGCCATGCCCACCATCGCAAATCCGGGGGCAGGCTCATGCCGAAGCATATCCGCCGTGGGAACAGGACAAAGTCAAAACACCGCGCGCCGGTCGAGCACGTCTTTGCCGTCCAGAAGCACATGATGGGCCAGAAGCACGTGGTGGGTATGGCAGTCCGCACCATCGGTCCGGCCCGCGCAAAAACCGGGATCGGCATGACAAACATCGCCTGCAACATCTGCCGCCTGGTCCAACCCGGGGCGGCGTCACCGCCGGATCACAGGACGTGTCCGTTCAATAGCAACCAGGAACGCTCTGAAAGCGGTGCAGGTCGTTGCATCCGAAACACAAGACCGGTTCAGATGACCACGCCGCACCAAAATCACAGAAAATCGGACGAACAAACAGGATTGATAGAGGTTCTCACTTGACTGCTTCTGACGGGCCACCCGATACGCTGATGATTGATGCAACACACTTGAAGGCTCATCGCACCGCGTCGAGCCTTCTGAAAGGGGTCTTCCCCGCCACATCGGGCGCACAAAAGGCGGGCCGAACACCAGACTCCATGCCGTCTGCGATGGCGACGAACGACCACCGGCCATGTGCCTGACGGCTGGCCTGTCGGATCATATCGGTGCGAAGCTCTTGTATCCGGGGCTCTGTGATAGCGTCAAAGCTATAACGATCGCAGATAAGGGATACGATTCAGACGATGATCGCGCGGCGCTGAAAGCCGGGGGGATCACCCCATGCATTCCGCCCCGAACAGGACGAAAGGCACCCGCTTCCTTCTGCAACATTCAATACAAACAGCGCCATAAGGTTGAGAACATGTTCGCACCGCTCAAGGACCGGCGCCGCATCGCAACGCCATATGACCGGCGGGCAGACGTCTTCATGGCTGCAATCACAATGGCAGCCATCCTCACATGGTGGCTTTAATCAGTCCTGAGCCTAGTGGATTGATCGAGACGAACGGCTCCGGATGTGCGCTTCTTTGGGATGGGCACCGGAACACATCTGACGATCACGGTCGAGGACGGAATTCGGCTTGAAGCAATCATATCGCATCCGGCGATGCCGGATCGTGCTGTCGAGCAGCGATGGCGTCGGCACGATTGGGATCGTGCGCGCCACCGGAAAGTCGAAGAAATGCGTCCGGAGCTAGCAGGAACGATTCATGGCTGAAGGCGTGGATGGTCTGCTCCGCGAGAAAAGCCGCCCGCCCGGCACGCCGGTGACGCCGGATGAAAGGACGACCGAGGTGATCCGTCCGACGCCGTCACCGCGGCCGCACGAAGCGACGCACCGGACGTTGTGCGCAATGGGGACGCTGCGGGGTTGGCGGCCTCGACGGTGTACAGGATTCGGCGCCGCACCGCCGGCGGGTGTTCAAGCTCTCACGAGATCCGGCTTTTGTCGAGAAACTGCACGATATCGTGGGGCTTTACGTCAGCCCCCCTGCGCACGCAGTGGTGCTCTCGGTGGATGAAAAGTCGCAAATTCGGGCGCCGGACCGAACGCAACCCGGCCTGCCGCCGAAAAAGGGCCGTGGCCGGACCATGACCCATGATGACAAACGCAACGGCACGACCACGCTGTTCGCCGCGCCGAACGTGCTGACCGGAGAGGTGTTCGGCAGGAACATGGGCCGGCACAGGCATCAGGAGTTCATCCGCTTCCTGAATGCGCCGGAGCACGACATGCCCGCCGTAAAGGCCGTGCATGTCGTGCCGGACAATGTCGCGACGCACAACACACCGGAGGTGATGCGCCGGCTCGAGCGTCACCCGCGCCGGACATTCTGCTTTACCCCGACATCGGCGTTATGGCCGAACGCCGTCGATGGCTTCTTTGTCGGACTGACCGGGCGCCGCCTGAAACACGGCGTCTTCTGCCCGGCCGCCATAACCGCTTCATCAGGGAGCACAACGAAACCGAGGCAAAACCCTTCACCCGGCGCGCCGATCCCGACCAAATCATCGCCCCGCCGGAAATCGAGGGTTCCAAATGTCGGAATCAATCCACCAGGGCCGGTTCGAGCTAACCAGCTGCGCGTTGCAGAACACCGGAAGCCGGCACGCAGGCGTGCGCCAACTCGCCAATGTCACTCAGTTGGGCGGCACGGCTAGCAATGTCGAAGGCCTTGCGCGCACCCTCGTCGCCCAAGGCCAGAAGGGCGCAATCAAGAAACTTCGTCTCGCGGCCTTCGTCGGTCATCGGCCAGAGCTCGGGATTGCCCGGAGTCGTGTCTTCACGGCGCTCGAAGGTGCCACGGCTGGTCTTCACTTCGACGATATTGTAGCCGACCATGCCGGCGAATTTTCCTTCAGCCGGGATGATCACGCGTTTGACCTTGGGGATCAGCGCCTGGGCTTCGGGCCGCATCACCATGGGATCGGTGAATGTCGGCAGCGTTAGCGGGTCGCGCAGCAGCATCGCGGCTACCACATATTCAATCGAGAACTTGCCCTCAAGACCGGTCTTTGGCTCGCGGCTGACAAGGGCGGTATCGCCGCCCGGCAGGAATGAGACGGTGACTTCCTCGACATCGTCTGCGCTGATGTAGTGTTCCTCAAGTAGTTTGTACATGGCACCAATCGAACGATGGTTCGAATAGCAGCATGGCCAGTTCTTGACGAAATTACCGGGCGCGATGATCTCCCATGTTGTTCCAAGATCGGCGGCCAGTTCGTCCAATGCCTCACCGTTGGCGTGGTAGGAATCGAACACTCCGCCATCGTCTTCCAGGATATTGGGATCTGAAGTGATGCCGGCACTGCCAAGCCATGCGGCGGTGACGCCGATGCGGGCGCAATGTCCGGTGTGATAGGGCTTGGTCATGGTGCCGAAATTGCGCACCAGTCCACTGATCTCCGAGCCAGCAACACCCAAAGCACGCTGAAGCTGTTCGGTATTGAGACCCGATAGGCGGGCAGCGGCGCAGGTTGATGCGACAACGCCGACCGCGGCCGTCGGATGCCAGCCGCCGCCAAGCAGCCCAAAGCCGAAGCCGCGCCCCATCTTGGATGCGATTTCGATGCCGACGGCATAGGCTGCCAGCACGTCGTGCCCACCGGCACCGGCTGCTTGCCCGGCGGCAATCACAGTCGGCACCACGCTGGCGCTGGCATGGCCACGCGCACTTGGATGGCTGTCATCAAAATCGAGGGCATGGGCGGCAATGGCATTGGCAAAAGCGGCATCAGCGGCGCTGGTTCGGATGTCATGGCCCCAGACCGTGGTGCCTCCGCGCCCGCCATTTTCGCGCGCCCATCTGGCGGCGATCTCGGCAACCGGCTCGACAGTTCCGGCGAGCGCACAGCCCAAAGTGTCGATCAGTCCACGGCCTGCCGCCTCGACGGCAGCTTCGGGGATGGCGGAAGTCGGAGTTTCAATTGCGAAATCGGCAATCTTTTGCGTGAACATGGGCTCAACCCCTTGCCTAGGTGGTGGCATCGCCAGCGGATGTGCCCGCGATGCGGCCAAAGACGGTTCCGGAAACAAGGCCGGTGCCTGCTGGATAGTTAAAGTAGAAAATGCCGCCAACCATTTCGCCGGCGGCATAAAGGCCGTTGATCGGATTGAAATTGACGTCAAGCACCTGTCCGGTTTCGGCCACGATGCGCACGCCGCCAAAGGTGAAGGTGATACCGCAGGTGGTGGCATAGGCCTCAAAGGGAGGCGTATCGAGCGGATTGGCCCAGTTGGACTTGTCGATCTCCAGCCCCTTGGTGCAGCGTCCATCCTTGACCGAGTGGTTGAAGGCAATATCGGACCGAACTGCTTGGTTGAATTCCTCGACCGTCTTGAGGAAGCCTCGCGGATTCACACCTTCCATCTTGTCAGCCAATTCCTCAAGCGTACCCGCCACCATCTTAGTCACTGACTTATCGCCATATTCAGGCCGCAGCAGCGGTTTGGTCTTAGCGTCGAACACCTGATAGGCGAACTGGCCGGGCTGAGCCAGCACTTCGGCGCCATATTTGGCGTAGGTATAATTGTAAAACTCGATGCCCTCATCGACGAAGCGCTTGCCGTCTGCATTGATCATCAGCGACAGAGGGAAGGAGTGGCGATAGGAGCTCTCGAGCATGGTAAGGTCGCCATATTCGGGTGCATAGCGCTCCCATGACACCGCATGGCGGCCCGACCAGTTGCCGAACGGGGCAGCGCCAATATCGAGCGCCATCTTGAGGCCTTCACCGACATTGAAGCGGCTGCCGCGCACCTTGGCGAGTTCCCAGCCGGGGCCGAGGTAACGCGCGCGCATTTCCGGATTGGCCTCAAAGCCGCCGCAGGCGAGGATCACCGCCTTGGCCTCAAAGCGCTGGCGGCCATTGGTGCCTTGCGCCTCGACACCGCATACCACGCCATCGTTGGTGATGAGTGAGACACCACGCGTTTCATAGAAAATCTCGATGCCCTTGCTTTCGGCTGTCTTGGTCAGATCATCAACAAGGCCGACGCCGCCACCTACCACCCAGAACGGCATGCGCCCAAAAAAGCGCCGTTTGCCGTCAACCACGGCAGATTGGTGTCGGTAATTGGGGGTAAAGCTCACGCCCTGGCTGCGCAGCCAGATCATCGCATCGAGGCTGCGTGTAATCAGGATTTCGCTCAAATCAGGATCGGAGCGATAGCTGGTGACGCGGTACAGGTCGTCATAGAATTCATTGACCGTATTGGAATCCCAATCAGTGTCGCGCACCTCTTCTTCGGGCAGGTCGCAGAGTTTGGCCAGGTCCCCGCCGCCGTCATAGGCAAAGCGCATGACGCCGCCGGCAAAGCGGCTGTTGCCACCGGCTTCGTCCTCTGGTGCGGATTCCAGCATGGCAACACTGGCGCCCTGATCGGCGGCGGCATTGGCGGCGCAAAGGGCTGCATTGCCCCGGCCGAGCACAAGCACGTCGCAGACATGGGCGGGTTTGGATTTGGCGCTATCGGTCACGCGGCACGTCTCTTTCTATTCAATTGTCAGCACCATTTTGCATTCTGCGCAGTGGTGCTCGCAATATTTGTCTACCAGCCGCGCGGCTCGTCACTAAGCGCGGCAATTTGATCAAGCTCTGTGCCAAGCATAGAGGCTTGTGCTGCATCGAGCACCTCAAGCGGCGGGCGCGGCGCACCGGCCTCACGGCCCATGCGGGTGGTGGTGGCCTTCAGACCAGCAACACCAAAGGGTTTGATGGCCTGGCGCAGGGCCGCGACATCTTCCTGGGCCCGGCGTGCTTCGGCCAGCCGGTCGGCGCGGCAGTCATCATAGAGCGCGCGTACACGTTTGGGTGCGACCGAGGCAAGCGTGGTGACAAGGCCGGTGGCGCCAATAGCGCCGGCCGAGACCATATATTCGTTGCCGGATATGAGCTGGAACCCGGCGCGCTTTTTCGGCGCTTCGGTGACAAGCTCAAGCATGAACTACCAGTCAAGACCTGAATCGATGACGCCGGCAAAATTGTCAGCCCGGTCGATCAGCTTCAGGGCCAGGTCGACATTGACCTTGATGCCGGCCATGTCTTCAGGCGCGTTGTGCACATAAAACGGCAGTGAAACCGCGTTTGCTACCTGGGCGAAATGCTCGACCAGCATCGCCGGCGGCGGTGTCCAATAATAGGGCGTCGTGGTGACAATCGCCGCCGCTCCTGTCTCTTCAGCATATCGCGCAAGAGCTGCGGCAATCGACGTGCCGGAGTCGCTGGCATGTGCAACCACCAGCGTATTGCCGGCCTGTTTGACGGCAAAGGAAATAAGTTCGCGCTTTTGCACATCGGGCAGGCTGACGCCTTCGCCGGCATGCATCGGCAGCGCCAGTGCGTCAGCGCCATTGGCAATGTGAAAGGTGATGGTGCGCGCATAGGTGTCGAAATCGATTTTGCCCTCGGCATCGAACGGTGTCAGCGGGGCGTGGATCAGTCCGGGTTCAAAGCTCATGGATTGTCTCCCCCTCACCAGCCATGGGGCTCGGTTTCGAGGATGTCCATGTCTCAAGTTCGGATTCAATGAACGCTTGGCGCTCCTTTGTCGCGGTCGGCAACGGCGCGCGGGTAGGCACGGTGGGCCGGCCCATGATCACCATGCCGCCCTTCAGCGAGGAGGGATACTAATCCTTGAACAGGTGCCACAGCCGCGTCATCTTGATCTGGATTTCGCGCGCCCCGGGCCAATCCTCGGCAATGCAGCTCTCCCACAGCGCCGTGCACAGATTGGGACAGATCGATCCGGCGGCGGAATAGGACCCAACTCCGCCCAGCGGTATAGACGGCAGCAGGAATTCAACGCCCGTGACAAGTGCGAAATCGGGCCGCATCGGTAAGGCGATGCGGGAGATTTCAACGAATTTCTCGGAATTGAAACTTGCTTCCTTGACGCCGGCGAGATAACTCGGCGAATTGTAGGAAATCACCGAAATACCGATCGAACTGCAAAGCTTCACGAAATAGTCGTGGATCGACTGGGTGGTCGGCGCCCACACATAAGGCGTGATCGCCAGAATACCGTCGGCACCTATGTCCTCGGCATGGCGGGCAAGGGCGAATGTGTCCTCGACCGCGAGCGAACTCACATGGACGGTCACCGGCACACGGCCATTGACCACCTTGACCGCGACCTCGGCTAACAGCTTGCGCTCCTCGATTGTCAGGCTGAGGGATTCGGCCTTGTGATGCGGCCATGAAATCGCGGTCGCACCGGTGCGAACGTGAAAATCCAGCACCTTCTCGAAAGTTTCGAGATCAAGGCTGAAGTCATCTTTGAACGGCGTGACGGTCGATTGCATCACGCCCTTGAAAGTGGGAGCGATGGAAAGTTCCGTTTTCAGTGGGCTGCCTTGGCGTGGACTCGCGCAGGCGATCACTAGGGGCCGGACCGATTATAGCCATCATATGAGGGCTGCGGCGAGCACGATAGCTGCCATGACGTTTTTAGTGTTGCGCTCGAAGCGAGTTGCGATGCGCCGCCCGTCTTTGAGGCAGCAGAACATGCGTTCGATGATATTTCGCTCCCTGTGATGGCCTGATCGTCGTGATATCGGATCTTGCGGTTCTTTCGCGGCGGGATGACGGGCCCGGTCCCGCGCTCTTCAAGCCATTCGCGCAGTTCCCGGCCTTTGTCGGCGACCCGCGCACAGGGCGGAATGGACGGCACCGCCTCGCCGGCTACGAGGACGTCGACGACGCCGACCGACTGTGTCGCGATCCGGTGATGCACCGGATTATTGGTGGTCGCGCGTTGAAGCATGGTGCGGCCCCGGCCAGTGCCATGGGCCGGTTCGAGACCGGGATGCTGACGCAGCCCGACAACTTCACTGCTCTGACGGACCTGTCGGGGCGCTGGATCGACGCCGCGCATGATAGGCGCCCGCAGAAATTCATCACCCCGGACATGGACAGTTCGGAGAGCCCGGTGCACGGAGGAGATCGGGAGGGATCGGCCTGTAATGGTCATTTCCAGTCGAAGTGCTTGCACCCTCTGTTCGTGTTCAACCGGTTCGGCGACCTGGAGCGGTGCAGCCTGCGCCCCGGCACTGTCCACAGCGCGGACGGCTGGGAGGACGTGCTGCAGCCGGTGCCGGCCCGATGCCTGCCTTCGCCATCCCGGCGCTGTTCGACCTGCCGGAGGTCGAGGGCCGGGACGATGCCATCCGCATCAAGGGCAATCCGAAGCTGCATGAACGGATCGACCGGCTCACGAAGCGCGGTCCCGGCCGGCCGCCGCATCACGTTGTCCGCCACTGCACCAGCTTCCGTTACCGGTCGAAGCCGCGCCGGATCGTGGCCAAGGTGGAGTTCCATCCCGGTGAGCTGTTTCCCCGCATGGGGTTCATCGTCACCAACCGCAGCCTGCCGAACGAGCAGGTTCCGGCGTTCTACAACGACCGGGGCACGGCCGCGCAGCACATCAAGGAAGGCAGGTACGCGCTCAAGTGGACGCGGCTGTCGTGCATGAAGTTCGCGGCAAATGCCGTACGGCTCCGGCTTCACGCGTTGGCCTGCAACCTTGCCGACTTCCTGCGGACGCCGGCCACGCCGAAGGACATCGAGACGTGGCCGCTCACCTCCCTGCGCGCGCGGATGGCTTCATGCTTCGACGACCGCCTGTTGTGGCGGTGTCGGCATGATCGGTCACTCAAGAACCGCAAAGCGCCACCCCGGCGGTCGGACACGTGCGTCCAGGAAGCGGAGAAACGGCGCCAAAACCTGTGGGCGCGGTCCTCTCGGCCGCTCTTCTCGCCGGGCTGCCGTCAGTCGACGACGAAAGGAGGCTGAAAATGCTTGGAGGACCGCCTCCGTTGGCTGTAGCCTCACCACAGACTGGCCATATGGGAAATGCTGGTTTAATGGATTATGCCTGCCGACGCATGATTTCGCGAAAGAAGACAATATGATCAGTACAGTGCTACGCGCCATTGGTCGGAACGTTTTGCGTCCTTCTAAATGGCGGAACGTTTTGCGTCCTTCTAAATGGCGGGACGTTTTGCGTTATTATGGATGGCAGAACGCCTTGGGTCTTGCCGAACGACTTTCAGATGCGGGCGAATATGCGAAGGCCCTCGCGACCCTTGAGGAGGCGCGGAGAAAATATGCGGGAAACGAAAACGCAGTAAGATGGATAAAGCACCGAAAAGCCCTGCTGCTGTTGAAAACGGAGGGACTTGAAGGAGCCCGCGAACTGGCGATGGAGGTGCTCGACAGCTCCATTCCCGATTTTTCCAAGACGGAAATGCGAGGGGAACTCATCGCCAAAATGTCGGATGCGGGCGATGTGGATGGCCTGGCCAGGCTCCTGCCCGATCAATATCTTTATTTTAAGGATGATACATCACGGCAATGGCAGATCGTCGAAATCGCAAAACGCCACGGCCTGACCTCAGACTCTGCCGAACCTGTTGCAATCGGCGAAGCCGCTTCCTCACAAACTGTCCTTTCCGAACGGCTAATGTCTTACTCGATCCCTCCAAAGGCGCGCTATCCGACATCGATCATAAAGGCTCTGTCGGGCTACGAACCGGTTTGCCGCTCACCTGAAGTAAAACTGCACACCCTGACGAATTGCACGGCAATATTTCTGGGGCCGCACAAATTCTTTTTCGATGCGGACGGCGGCTTTATCCGTGAGTGCTCCGGTCCGCTTCCGGCGTTCCTGAACGAGAGAATAAAGGGCTTGCTCAAAGATTACCTCCCGGGGGGGGGGGGGGGCAGACCTGGAGTTTCAGCCTTTATCGGCGACCGTTTCCACACTGGCAATTACTGCCATTGGCTGCTGGACTGGCTGCCCAGACTTTCATTGTGCGAACACGCGGGCCCGTTCGAAAATATCGTCTGCAACAACAGGGTGCGGCATGACTTCATGGCGGAAAGCCTGGCGTTCCTCGGGTATTCGGACAGAACCGTAATCGAAGCGGCGGCGTGGCCCGTCTGGCGGTTCGAGAAACTTCTGGTCCCGGACAGCGCCATCACCGGAACGTTCCGTCATCCGATGCAACTTTGCCACCCGGATCTGATCGGATGGTGGCGCTCAAGATTGCCCGTGCGCAAACCGCGCCGGAAATTCTACATCCCGCGCACGAACAAGCGTGTCGTTCAAAATGAGACGGAACTCGTGAATCTGCTTGACGGCTTTGAGGTGTTCGATCCCGGCCGGCACAGCTTCGAAGAGCAAATCGAAGCGTTCAGCGAGGCGGAGGCGGTTGTCGGCGCGCATGGCGCGGGATTGGCCAATATTCTGTTCGCGCCGGAAGGATGCCGAGTGCTTGAATTGTTTCCCCCAAGGGGAGGGATGGCGGCCTTCGCCTGTCTGGCCAACGCGCTGAATCACGACTACGACCTGGCAATCAAAGATGACGGTCGTCCGCCATCTCCCATGCACGAACGGGAACCGAACCATCTTGACTTTCACGCCCCGCTGGAACAGGTCGCCCAATGGCTGCAACGAAATGTCTGATTTGATCCGGAGAACCGCATGACGAAAGCTTGTTTCAACGATCTGCATCAGCGTATTACCGGGCTGTCCGCGGTCAGGCGGGCGCAACGGATTGGGACACGATCATGGCTTCACGTTCAACGCAACAACGGTTCGTAATAATCTGCCAGGCGCGCAGCGGCTCGACCCTGCTTCAGCAATCCTTGAATTCGCACCCTGAAATCATCTGTCACGGGGAGGTGTTGTCGCGTAACTGGATCAACGGGTTGATTCCCGTCGATAACGTTTCATTGAAACGATCGCCCCCCGACGTGGTGGAGTCGCTTTTACCTCTGCGATCGCAAAATTTCGAAAGGTTTTTGGAAGAGCATGTCTGGAATTTCGATTATCCCGCGATTGGATTCAAAATCATTCTCGAAGACATTTTTCTTAGCAACAATCGCGATGATTATCTTCAATATTTTAAATCCCGCGATATAGTTCCGATTATTCTCTATCGACACGATCAATTTGCAATCTATGTCAGCGCCCATCGAATGGAGCATTTCAAAATTCGACATATGGAATCTATTCCCGGCGCGGGCCACAAGATAGACAAGAGCTATGTCGAGGCCGTCGATGCGTTGTTCGAGACGCGCGAGGATTCGGACGCGGAAGGCGAAGACGGCTACACGCCGCTGCATTGGGCGGCGGTCATGGACTATGTCGATATCGTCGACAAGTTGCTCAAGGCGGGCGCGGATCCGAACGCGCGGAGTGGCCCCGGCTACACGCCGCTGCATTGGGCGGCGGGCATGGGCTATGTCGATATCGTCGACAAGTTGCTCAAGGCGGGCGCGGATCCGAACGCGCGGAGTAGCCCCGGCTACACGCCGCTGCATTGGGCGGCGGGCAGGGGACGCGTCAGGGTCGTCGATATGTTGATCGAGGCGGGCGCGGCCCCGGTCGCGGGAGGCGAAGACGGCTACGCCCCGCCTCATGTGGCGGCGGACAAGAGCTATGTCGAGGCCGTCGATGCGTTTTTCACGGCGATCACGAATCCGGTCGCGGGAGGCGAAGACGGCTACACGCCGCTGCATTGGGCGGCGGTCATGGGTCACGTCGATGCCGTCGATGCATTGCTGGAGGCGGGCGCGGATCCGAATGCGCGGAACGGCCCCGGCGAAATGCCTCTGCATTGGGCGGCGGGCATGGGACGCGTCGATGCCGTCGATGCATTGCTGGAGGCGGGCGCGGATCCGAATGCGCGGAACGGCCCCGGCGACATGCCTCTGCATTGGGCGGCGGGCAGGGGACGCGCCGGGGTCGTCGATATGTTGATCGAGGCGGGTGCGGACCCGAACGCGCGGAACGGCCTCGGCGACATGCCTCTGCATTGGGCGGCGGGCAAGGGCCACCTCAGGGTCATCGATGCGTTGCTGGAGGCGGGCGCGGATCCGAACGCGCGGAACGGCCTTGGCTACACTCCGCTTCATTGGGCGACTCATTGGGCGACGGTCACGGGTCGGTTCGAAGCCGTCGATGCGTTGCTGGAGGCGGGCGCGAATCCGAACGCGGGAAACGGCTTTGGAAGCACCCCGCTGCATTGGGCGGTGGGCAAGGGCCACCTCAGGGTCATCGATGCGTTGCTGGAGGCGGGCGCGAATCCGGGCGCACGGAACGATTTTGGCAATACCCCGCTGCATGTGGCGGCGGCCAAGCTTGAAACACCGAAATTGATTATTAATAAACAAGACCTAAGAGAATTTATCGAAAAACAGAAATATTACCTGAATTATGTCGTTGATTTTCTTGATGATCCGCTGAAAATATCATATGAAGAGATATTTTCTCAGTATCCTAGGCTGCTGGAACGGCTGGGTGTCGCAAACTTGGTTTTTGAAGAAAAGCTTGAAAAAAGCTCTCCCTCCGATATTGGCGCCATGATCGAGAACGCGGATGAAATCATGGAAGAGATGGACGTTTTCCTTCAAGTCTAGGCCGCGCTACGCCTTGAAGGAATTTGGGCCGACCCTTGAGGAAACGCGGATAAAATATACGGAAGACGAAAATGCGGTAGCACTGATCGATACGGTGACAGGCGACATTGGGCGGAGTGACGGGACCGATGACGGCACGGCTTCGAGGAACAAATCGAAGCATTCAGCGAGGCGGAGGCGGTTGTCGGCGCGCATGGCGCGGGACTGGCCAATATTCTGTTCGCGCCGGAAGGATGCCGGGTGCTTGAAAAGGGAGGGACGCATGCCTACGCCTGTCTGGCCAACGTGCTGAATGACGACTACGACCTGTCAATCGAAGATGACGGTCGTCCGCCATCTCCCCGGCACGAACAGGAACCGAACGACCTTGACTTTCACGCCCCGCCGGAACAGGTCGCCCGATGGCTGCAAGGAAATGTCTGAATCGCAAATGGCGGGGCGACACCGCAAATGGCCCGCTCAGGAAACGGCTCTTCCACCAGCCGGATCATTCATTATCGCGTTCTTCGCCCAAGGGCGGAACGGGGACGCCCGGCGTCGGTCACGAATATGACGCGGCGCGCCGAGGCCGTCGCTGTCGGATGCCTTTGCCTGCGGGCGCAGGTTCCGGATCTTCGCCGTGGTCGACGACTTCAGCCGGGAGTGCGTGCGCCTGATCGCCGATACGTCGATCTCCGGCGCAAGGGTCGGTCGCGAGCTTGATGCGCCGGCTCGAGCGTCACCCGCGCCGGACATTCCGCTTTACCCCGACATCGGCTTCATGGCCGAACGCCGTCGAAGGCTTCTTTGCCGAGCTGACCAGGTGCCGCCTGAAACACGGCGTCTTCTGCCCGGCCGTCGACCTCCGGGCCGCCATAACCGCTTCATCAGGGAGCACACCGAAACCGAGGCAAAACCCTTCACACGGCGCGCCGATCATGACCAAATCATCGCCGCCGGAAATCGAGGGTTCCAGATGTCGGAAGAAATCCACCAGGGTGAGCTCGCTTCAATCATCGCCGTGATGTGATGACACGGTGATCGGCTTTTTACGCTAGATGTCTTTCGCAGGCGTTGGTTTTTCGGAGAGTTGCCTGATGAAGACCGCATTGAAGCGACTGGGCGTTTCACTTTTGGCCGTGGGCTCACTCGCCACGCTGCCGGCGCTCGCCGCCGTTGAAGGCGAGCGGGTACGGATCAAGGGCGAGGTGATCGACACCTGGTGTTATCTCTCGGGTGTCATGGGCTCAGGCGATGCTGTGACTGGCTCGTCGCATCACACCTGCGCACTGTGGTGCGCGGCCGGCGGCATTCCGGTTGGCGTTCTGGCCGACGACGGCACCGTCTACATGGTGCTGAAATGGGAAAAGACCGACCGTCTTGCCAAGGACGACACCATCATGAGCGTGCAGAGCGACCGGATCACGGCCGACGGAATTGTCCATGCCCGCGATGGCATCAACTATCTGATCGTCGAAAAGGTGGTGGCCAATGACGGCATCGTCAATCTGAGCCACGAGGACTTCGACGTGGTGCCGAACTTCGCCATTCCAAAGCCGAAGAAGTGAGGGCGGTCGGATGAAAACCATATTTTCTGTTGCGCTGATCTGGCTGTTGGCAGTGCCGGCACTAGCGGAGGGAGAATTCGCCGAAGGGTCCGAAGCCGCGAGCTGGGGATTGTTGGGCGAGGAAAATGCCCGTTTTGAAGCGGTGGTGGTCGATCTCCTTTGCGAACTCACCGGCGATTGTGCGGCAAATTGTGGCGATGGCGGCAGGTATCTGGGTCTCAAGCGTTCTTCCGACAATGCACTGCTGATCGCCAACAAGAACCTGCAGGGGGTGTTTTCCGGCGCGATTGAGGATCTGCTGCCCCATTGCGGCAAGGCAATCGAAGTGGACGGGTTGCTGGTCGGTGATGAGGAGATGACGCCGGCCAAGGTGTTTCAGGTGCAGCGTCTGCGAGAGCCGGGCGGTGAATGGCAAAAGGCCGATCGCTGGACCAGGGCCTGGAATGCGGCAAATCCTGAGCTCGCCGAGGTCAAGGGCCGCTGGTATCGCAAGGATCCGCGCGTCATGTCCGAGATCAAGGCCGAGGGCCATCTGGGACTGGGTCTGAAAACCGACGAGGAATTCATCGAATACCTGTTCGCGGAATGATGACAGGCATCCGTATCGCCGCTGCATGGGTGGCATGCGTCGTGATTGCGGGCGTGGCCCTGTCGGCGCGTGCCCATGACGGCAAAATTCACGGCACACAAGCCGAGGCGCAAGCTCATTTACGCGCCGTGCCCGGTGCTGCTAAAGACCGGTCATCACCCGCCGGGCCATTCCCGGTTGAGATTGAACTCGGTTTTGATCTTGTCGACCAGCATGGCCGGCGCCGCACGCAAACCGACTTTGCCGGACGTCCGCTTGCAATCTTTTTCGGTTATGCAAATTGCCGGTCGATCTGTTCGGTGGCGCTGCCACGCCTTGCCGCTGCGGTCGATCTTGCGGATGCAGCCGGAGTTGTGGTGCAGCCGGTACTGATCACGGTTGACCCGCAGCGCGACACGCCCGATGCCTTGGCGCGCGTGGTGCCCGACATTCATCCACGGCTCGTTGGTCTTACCGGAAGCGAGGAAGAACTTGCCGCCACGCGGGCAACATTTCAGGTCGCATCAGGCATCGTTTCGGAAGATGCGGAAGGGGCACCGATCTACGCCCATGGCTCGTTCATCTATCTGTTCGACGGCGATGGCGAGCTTCTCAGCGTCATGCCGCCGGTGCTCGGACCCGAGCGGATGGCCGTTATCATTACGAACTATCTGGGGGGAGAGAAAAACGGGTCATAAGCGCGGCTGATGCGTGCACCATTGCCACATCGAACCCCGAGGTGATATTCCGCACCCCGAATGCCGCGATCATGCGGCTGCGAAAACGGGGAGCACCATGGCACAAGACAAGCCCGCACAAACCAGCGTACCCATTCACAAGTTGATCAGGGACCGCTGGAGCCCGAGATCTTTCCAGGACAAGCCTGTCGACAACAAGATCCTTGTCAGCTTGTTCGAAGCGGCGCGCTGGGCACCATCGTGCAACAATTCGCAGCCATGGCGGTTTATTGTCGCGACAAGTGACAGCAATTCGGAGTGGGAGCGGGCGCAAAACTGCATCAATGAGCGCAACCAGCGCTGGTCGCGCACCGCGCCGGTGGTTGGATTTGTGTGTGCCCACAAACTCATGCCCAACGGCAACCCCAGTCCGACCCACATCTATGATGCGGGCATGGGCATGGCGATGTTGCTGATGCAGGCAACCGACCATGGACTGCGCGCCCATCAGATGGCGGGTATCCTCAAGGACAAGATTGTCGAAACCTACTCGGTGCCCGACAACAGCGATGTGGTAGCGGGATTTGCGCTCGGTTATCAGGGAGAAGCCTCAGCGCTTCCCGATGAACTGGAAGGCCGCGAGGCAGAAGAACGCGTGCGCAAGGAACCAACCGAGATGGTGTTTGCCGGCACATTCGGCACTGCATCGCCAATTGTCGGATAAGGGCCGCGGAGAAACTTCAAACCGGGGGTGAACTGAAAGATGAAAGAAACCGGCATTGCCGTCATCGGGGCTGGCGGCATTGGAACGCTACGCGCTCATTCGTGCCACCAGATTCCGCAGGTCAATCACCTGACCGTGTGCGACGTGATTTCCGAGCGTGCCGAAAAACTTGCCCAGTCAACCAAGGCCGATGTCACCACCACCGACTATCGCGAGGCGATCGAGGATGCTCGTGTCGGCGCGGTAATCGTGGCGACGGATGAGGAAAACCATCATGGCGCCGCGGCGCTGGCAGCAGAGCTTGGCAAGTCTGTTCTGATCGAAAAGCCGTTTGTGCTTGATCTTGGCGAGGCCGACGACATTCTGGCCAAAGCTGACGTCTCGGGCGCGAATGTCTTCATCGGCTATACCCAGCGCTTCCGCAAAGAATATCTGCTGGCAAAGGAATCAGCATCGCGCGGGCAGCTCGGCGATATCGTCATGGCGCTCGGCAAGATCTATGTGACACGAGCTGTCGGCGAAGCCGTGGCCTCGCGCTCGCCCAACACCACGCCCTCGATCAATACGCTGACCTACATGGTCGATCTGATCTTGTGGTACATGGAAGGCAAGACGCCGGTTGAGGTCTATGCCAAGTCGGCGAGCAAGGTGTTCAAGCCCTATAATCGCGACGATTTTCAGTGGATGATCGTCACTTTCGATGACGGTTCGGTGGCGACCGTGGGCACCAGCTGGCTGCAGCCGCGCCACTGGCCAGCCTATACCGCGACCATGGAGATCGACCTTCAGGGCACCACCGGATCGCTTAGTATCGATGATGCGCATCGCAATGTCGTTCTGGTGCCGGGTGAGTCGATCCCGTGCCCCTACACGCCGCAATATGAAGTTGGCGTTGCGTTTCTTGGCTCGGCCATGCCGGGCGATTTCGTGCTCGGCGAATTCTTCGGGCCGATGAAAGAAGAAACCGATGCCTTTGTGCGTCACGTGCTGGGCATGGGCGGGGTCGGCCTTGCTGGTGGAGCCCATGGCCGTCAAGTGCTGGCGCTGACCATGGCGGCGGACCGTTCGGCGCGCGAGGGACTGCCGGTCAAGCTATAAGTCCAATCTCGCATGCCGGAGTGCGGATGATCCAGGGACAAAAACCATGACGTCGATCGACGATGCAGGCGGTCTTGATATCGACCCTTATGACATTGCCCGCCGTGACAAATACAAACTGGTATGCGGCCTTGTGGTGCCGCGTCCGATCGCGCTGGTGACGACAAAATCGGTCAAGGGCGTGGTCAATGCCTCGCCTTTCTCGTTCTTCAATATCTTCTCCGAAGAACCGGCGGTGGTAGTGCTGGGCCTCAATTCCAAACCCGATGGTTCAACCAAGGATACCACCCGCAATTTACGTGAAACCGGCGAATATGTGATCCATGTTGTGACCGAAGACATTGTCGACAAGGCTAATGTCTGCGCCACCGAGTTCCCGTCTGATGTGAGTGAGATCGATATTGCGCATTTTTCGCTCACGCCCTCGCGCGTGGTAGCACCTCCGACCATTGCCGAGGCGCCGGTGGCGCTGGAGTGCAAGTTGATGTCGATTACACCGGTCAGCCCGGTCAGAAACGTTGTGCTGGGCGAGGTGGTACGTATCCGCAGCCGGCCCGGCATCGTCGACACCGAGCGTTTTCACGTGGACATCAACGCCTATAGACCGGTCGCTCGGTTGTTCGGCAATCTTTACGCCAAGCTCGGTGACCTGTTCGAGCTCAAGAGGTTGACATATGACGAGTGGCAGGCGTTAGAAGCGGAAAAGGCGAAGGAAAAAGCCGGCACCGCTAAGGATTGATGTCGCCGCGCCAAGTGGCGTGGGCAATGATTGGAGACTGATTGACCGATGGATTTCTCTTTCACAGCCGATCAGGAAGAGCTTCGGACCCATGCGCGCGAATTGTTGGCGAGCATCTGTCCGCCGGACTATGTCGAGCGTTGCGATCGTGAGGGTACACCGCCGCGCGAGGCTTTCGAAAAACTTGGGGAACAGGGCTGGATCGGACTGATTGTGCCGGGGGCCTATGGCGGATCGGGCGGTTCGGCGGTCGATGTCGCAATTCTCCTGGAGGAGGTTGGCCGTCAGTCCGAGGAACTTGCCATGTGGTTGTTCCGCACCATGACCTATGGCGGCTATGCGATCATGGCGCATGGCTCCGATACGCTGAAGGAACGGTTCCTGCCGCGAATCGCCAAGGGCGAGCTTTCCTTTGCCTTTGGGCTGACCGAGCCGGCATCGGGCTCGGATGCTGCCTCTTTATCCCTCCGCGCCGAGGCAAGTGGCAACGATACCTATGTGCTCAATGGTCAGAAGGTGTTCACCTCGGGCATGGACATTTCCGACTATTGCCTGCTGGTGACCCGCACCGCCAAGCGCGAGAAGAAACAGGACGGGATCACCATGTTCTTGGTCGACACCAAGCTGCCGGGAATTGAAATCAACAGGATCGACACGCTTGGCCACCGCGCCATCGGCACCACCCAGGTGTTCTACAATGATGTCGAAGTGCCGGCCGACATGATCATTGGTGAGGTCGACGAGGGCTGGGCGACGGCAGATTCGTGCCTTTGGTATGAGCGACTGTGTCTTTCGGCGGCACGGACCGGCGCTGCCACGGCTGCCTTTGAACTGGCGCTCGAATACGCCAAGACACGTGAGCAATTCGGCAGACCGATCAGCAAGTTTCAGGCGATCTCCCACAAGCTTGCCGACATGAAAATGATGCTCGAAATCTCGCGCCTGCTGTTCTACCGCTTTGCCTGGGCGGTGGATGAGGGCAAGGCGACGCGTCACGACGCGGCAATCCTCAAGCTCTATACCAGCGAAGCCTACAAGTCGGTTTCAGATATGGGGCTGCAGATTTTTGGCGGATATGGCTATTGCATGGAATTTCCGATGCAACGTTTTTTCCGGGATGCGCGGCTATCGGTGATCGGCGCCGGATCGTCGGAAATCCAGCGCAATATCATTGCCCGATCGCTTGGCCTTTAAGGGGCGGATAAATGGGATTTCCGCTTCAAGGCGTTCGCATTCTGGAGTTAGGCCAGATCATCGCTGGCACCTATGGCGGCCAGATGCTGTCGGATATGGGTGCGGAGGTGATCAAGATCGAAACGCCACAGGGTGATCTTGGCCGCATTCCATCAGTAGCGCCGATCAACGGTGAAAGCGCGCTGTTTCTGACGCTGAATCGTAACAAGCAGAGCATCGTCATCGACCTGAAGACCAATGAGGGGCTGCTGATCTTCTACGATCTGGTCAAGATTTCCGATGTGGTGGTCGACAATTTTCGCCCCGGTGTACTCGAGCGTCTCAAAATCGACCATGCGACGCTGAAAGAGCTTAATCCACGCATCATACAGTGTTCGATCACCGGTTATGGCACGAGTGGTGAATACAAGGACTCGCCGGCGCTCGACATCATTATTCAGTCGATGTCGGGCTATATGGCGGTGACTGGCGAGCCTGGCCGGCCACCGGTGCGCACCGGCATTCCGATTGCCGATCTGTGCGGCGGCATCTTTTCATCGCAAGCCGTTCTGGCGGCACTGTTCGACCGAGAACGTACTGGCGAGGGGCGCTATATCGAGCTTTCAATGTTCGACGGCATGCTGAGCCTTCTCATCTACATGGGAACCATGTGGCTGACCAAGGGGGAGCTGCCAGAGCCTCCGGGTTCGGGCCACATGTATTCGGTGCCGTGGCAGGCGTTCCACTGCGCCGATGGCTATGTGGTGATCGCGACGCGCCAGGAAGTGTTCTGGACCAGACTGTGTGAAGCAATCGATGCACCGGAACTGGTGGATGATTCACGATTTGCAACGAATCCGGACCGGGTGGCCAATCGCGACGCGTTGGTGCCATTGCTCGAAGACATCTTTGCCAAACGAACTGTTGATGACTGGATGAAGCGGTTTCGTGAGTTCGATATTCCAGCCGCACCGGTTAACAATCTCGATGGTGCATTTGCCGCACCCCCTGTGGCGGAACGCGACATGATTGTCGAATATGATCACCCGAAAGTCGGCAAGGTGCGGCTGCCCGGTAACCCGTTCAAGATGACGGGGATGGAGGGCACAATCTCAAAACCGGCGCCGGATCTTGGCGAGCATACCGATCTGGTGCTGGAGACGCTGCTGGGGCTTGATGCGGCGAAGATCGCCAAATTGCGCGAACAGGGCGCAGTCAAATAATCATTCAACTGAGCACCTTCGGGGGATGGGACGATGAGAGGACTTTATTGGGAAGAGTGGGAAATCGGGGCCGAGTTCGAAAGTCCTGCGCGCACCGTGACCGAGGGTGACATCACCATGTTTGCCGGTCTTTCCGGTGACTATAATCCGCTGCATATCAACGAGGAATTCTGCAAACAAACCCAGTTCGGCACCCGCATTGCGCATGGTCCTCTGATCTACTCGATCGCCGCCGGGCTTATGTTTCAGATGCATCTTTATGATGACACGCTGATTGCCTTTCTTGGATTTGACAGTCTTAAATTCACCAAACCGGTCATGGCCGGCGACACTATCCATGTGCGAATCAAGGTGACGGAAAAACGCGAGACCTCACGGCCCGACCGTGGAGTGATGAAGCGCGATCTTCATGTGATCAACCAAAAGGGTGATGTTGTGCAGGAAGCAGTTCAGGCTTTTCTGCTGAAGCGCAAACCGGCGTAAGGCGCGCGTGCGCATCGACAATGTATGAAATGGGCTGTGCTGCACTTTAAAATCCCGTTTTGAACTCTCGTATTGGCTTGTCCGCAGGGCATCGACTGTGCAATCCCAGACACGGAATTGCCTTGTTTTGGCCCATTCCCGGGAGTTTGTATTGCTCAAATGCAAGCCTCGTGGAGATCGGGTGAACGGCGATGGACATTGGCGTCAGGGATGCTAGATTTCGCTGAACCTGCGTCGTGAGGCCAAATATGACGGTGGGACGGAATTTACTGACGTGACAGCAGAAAATCGGAAACTTGCTATGAGAGCTGGTGCGCTCATTTTAATGGCGGCAATTGTGGCAGTAACGGTGCCGAATTGGGCCCAGGCAGAAGGGTTCGCTGATCAGGCGGAAGTGGATACCAGTGAGCAGGGCTTCGATTGGTTGTGGGCCGGAACGGGCAAGGTTGCCCAGGCCGAACGCAGAGGTGCGTGGGTTTCCAGCCCAACGCCAAGCGAACCTCGTGCAGAACCGGTGCGGGCGCGTTCACCGGGTGGATCTCTGCTTGACGATCTGTTTGGAACATCCAGCGATGTGCCCAGGGAATTTCGCCGCCAGACCATACGCTATGAATCCCGGCACAAGGCCGGAACCATCGTCATCGATACTTCCAAGAAGTTTCTCTATCACGTGAAGGGTGATGCCACAGCGACACGTTATGGCGTTGGTGTCGGCCGCCAGGGATTTGAATGGAAGGGCCAAGTCTATGTCGGCAATAAGCGCGAATGGCCGGGCTGGACGCCTCCGGCGTCAATGCGCGCTCGCGAACCATGGCTGCCTGCGCATATGCCCGGTGGACCTGACAACCCGTTGGGCGCGCGCGCCATGTATCTCTACAAGGGTGGCGCGGACACGCTCTATCGCATCCACGGTACCGATCAGCCCACCAGTATCGGCCATGCCCTGTCGAGCGGCTGCATCCGAATGCTCAACGCCGATGTCGAACATCTTTACGAGAACGTCGATCTCGGCACCAAGGTCGTCGTGCTCTGAGCCGATATGCCGGATTGCGCGCGCCTGTTTGATTGAACGCGCGGGGGGGACATTCCGGCACAGACGGGCTTGGGCTGCGAAGACCCGGCCCGTCTACGTTTCCGCGTGACTGTGGATTTTCTTTTAAATGCAGGGGCTGGTGTTGCCCGCCGGGTCGGTGTTCAATTGATGCGTGGGCCTGAAGGTTCGAACAAATAACTGTCGGCCGGGTCGACCTTGATGGAAGCTTTCTGGCCAAGTACGAAACGGTCGATCTGCATGCCGGGCAATATGGCGATAAAGGGCCGCTCCTCTTCGGTCTTCAGGTATACCAAGGTGTCACGGCCCAACGGCTCGACCAGTTGAATTTCGACGCCATCCGCTTTGGCGGGTTCGAGTTGCACCTTTTCCGGCCGCACGCCAAGTATCACCTCATCGGAAAGACGGGGAGCCATTTCGGCGCTGACCGAGACATCGAACAACTCGCTCGACAAGACGGTACTGGAGCGCGTTGTCTTTGGTTCAGCCTTGACCAGGTTCATGGACGGCGAGCCAAAAAAATCGGCGACAAACAAGTTGGTGGGCTGGAAATAGATATCGGTCGGTGAGCCGATCTGTTCGATTTCACCACCTCGCATAACAACGATCCGGTCGGCAAGCGTCATCGCCTCTTCTTGGTCATGGGTCACATAAACAAAGGTTTTTTGAAGTTCGGCATGAATGCGGTCGCATTCAGCACGCAACTCGCGGCGGAGTTTGGCATCGAGGGAAGATAGCGGCTCGTCCAGCAGGAAGGTGTCGGGTTCGGTGACAAGGGTTCGTGCGAGTGCCACACGTTGAGATTCGCCGCCCGAGCACTGCCCTGGCATCTTGCCCAGCAAGTGGCCCACCCGCACCATCTCTGCGACGGTGGCGATTGCCTTGCGCCGCTCGGCGGGTGCGACCTTCTTCATGCGCAGGCCAAATTCGACATTTTGATAGACGGTTTTATGCGGGAACAGCGCATGGCTCTGAAATACCATGCCGAGTTTGCGTGCTCCGGGTTCAAGCTCGTTCACCAACTCGCCGTCAAACAGGATCTTGCCTTCACTGGGGTCTTCGAATCCAGCCAGCATTCTAAGCGTCGTGGTCTTGCCGCAACCGGATGGGCCAACAAGAACGATGAACTCACCATCCTCGATTGTGAGGTCGAGGTGTTTGATCGCTTCGACGGCGCCGAAGATTTTGCAAATACCTTGAAGCTCAATCTTAGCCATTTCGCTTAACGCCTTACCATTCCGAAACTAAATCCTCTTGCTAAGTGCTTTCGGATAATCAAGCCAACGACGATTAATGGCAGTGTAATGCCAACCGAGAGTGCCGCCTGGCGGCCATAAACCCGGCCCTCGGACGAGCCCTGATATTTGGATAGCTCCACCGGTAGCGTTACCACCTCGGTCTTGGAGATGATCAGGGCGAGAAGATATTCGCTCCATGTGAGGATAAGGATGAACAGGAAGGTTGCGACGAGGCCGGAACGCACTAGTGGCAGCACAACCTCCCAGATCACGGTGAAGCGGCTGGCGCCCAGAACTTCGGCTGCCTGTTCGACTTCGCGTGGCACTTCGTCGATAAAACTTCGCGCCATCCATACCGCGTAGGGAAGGGTGGTGAGGAAGTAGATCAGCACCAGCGCGCCGATCGAGTCGAGCATGCCAAGTGCTGAATAATAGAGTGACAAGGGTGCGACGACGACGATTGGTGGGATCATGCGCAGCATCAGAAGCTGGAACATGCGAAATTCCGACAGCATCTGATAGCGCGACACACCATAGGCGATGAAGGCGCCAAACAGCACCGACAGCGAGGTGGCCGAAAACGCGATAATGGTGGTGTTTTTCAACGCCGTCCAGGGCCGCTGCATCGACTTGATGTACTGGGTTTCGGCATATTCCTCGACCCCGCCCCAGACATTGAGATAGTTCGCAAGGGTCGGCGTATCCGACCAGTAGACCGGCGGCCAAGCGAACCATTCGTGATCGGGTTTGAATGATGTCGCGAACATCCAGAACAGAGGAAAAATCACCACCGCCAGCCAGGCAAATAGAATAGTGTAGCGCATTGTGGCGAATGCGAAGGATTTTTGTGTGCGGTTCATCGCCATCCCTCAAGCGGCCGAAGGCTCGCCGGCATGGATCTGGTCAAGCGCCCGGCGTTCGCGGCGCAGCAGCCAGATCGCAGCAAGCACAATTACGATCATCAGCACCATGGTGATGTAGGACATCGCCGCACCGCGCGAGATGTCGAAATAGTTCCAGGTGGTGAGATAGATCAGCACCGGGATGGTCTCGGTTACCGAACCCGGTCCGCCCTGGAACAGCGACCAGATTTTTGGAAACTCGGCCATTGCCTCAAGGAAGCGCAGCACCAGAGCCAGCACGATCACCGGTCGCAAAAGCGGAAGCTGGATCTCAAGAAAAATGCGCCAGCGGTTGGCGCCGAGGATCTGGGCGGCCTCAACCGGCTCGCGTGGCAGCGCTGAAAGGCCAGCCAGCATGATGATGAAGGAGAACGGCGTCCAATTCCAGATTTCGAGGATCATCACCGAGGTCAGCGCCAAGTCTGCATTGGTAAGCCAGGCGACATTGACGTCGGTGGCGGAAAACCAACTGAATATGCCGTTCACCGGTCCATTCTGATAGAGCAGCATTTCAGCGGTATAGGCGACGACAATTGGCACCGTCAGCATCGGCACGATAAACACGATGTAGAAAAAACCGCGGCCGAAAAACGGTCGGTAGACGAGGAATGCCAAAAGGAATCCGAGGACAAAACAACCAACTGTAGAGCCGACGGCAAAATACAGAGAACGAACCACCGAGGCCCAGAATCGGGGGTCAAGCAGCACTTCGTAGAACAGGTCCAGGCCGATGAATTCGGCGTCCCACCAGCTTCCCAGATAGGGGCTGTAGCCGTGAAAAGAGAAATACAGCTGCAGGAACAGAACCGGGGCCAATACGCCGGTCATGATCACTACCAGGGGGCCGAGTACGGCCAGCTTGTAGCGCCTCACCTGGCGCGCCTGGGTGCGTGCGCGTTCTGTGCCGGATGAAATCCCGGCGGTTGCCTCGGCCATGCTTGGTGTCTATCCGCTGCGGAATGGCCGCGGCGCGATAATTTGCGCCGCGGCAGTCAGATTTAGTTCCGAGCTTTCCTTGATCAGGAAGGCTGGTCCTTGGTGGGGAACACCGCCTTGTAGCTGGCCAGCTCTTCCAGAAGCTTCTTCTTGCCGATGCGGCGCATGATGCCCTTCCAGGCCTCTTCTGTGCGCGGGATGACATCGCTTGCCGAGATCTGGCCGACATAGGCTTCCGACAAGTTCTTTGCCAGAACGTCCTGGAATTCCAGATAGCCGGTCAGATAGATTGGCGGGCTGGTGATCTGCAGGTTCTGCTCAATCGAGTCGAGACCGCCGCGCGTATAGGTTTTCTCCACAACATCGCTGGTCATGTGACCTTTGTGCCAGGGATCGTGGAAGGTGTTGACGTTGTCGCCGACAATCTGTTCGGAATTTGCGAGCGTCGCCCACCAAAGAGCTAGCATTGCCGCGCGTTCTTTGCGCGGGCTGTGACGGTTGACCAGGATTGCGGCGAGTGGCGATGAAATCGAGCGGTAGACACGCTTGCCGGAAAGATCGGAGCCCGGCACCAGACCGTATTTCCACTTGCCGGCCGTCTTCGATTTCGCAGGATTTTCTGCCAGCGCAATGATGCCGTCCCAATACTGACAGGAGAACGCATTATTACCGACGATGCGCGGGATCATCTGCGGTGTGCCCCAGCCTGGTGCTTCAGCGTGGGAGACCTGTTTGATGTCGAGGAAGGTCTTGACCGCGTACTCGCCGGCATCTCCCGCAAGCGTCGGGTTCATGTCATCGTCGAACGGGAAACCGCCGGCGGAATAGAAATACATGTACCACCAGGTTACGCCATTGGCGCGGTTGCGCAGATTGGCCGACCCCCACATCTCCTTGTCGGGATCGTGGAAGAATTTCATCCATTCCAGATCTTCTTCCCAGGTGCCAGGCCACACAGCTTCGTGTCCGAGCTTGTCTTCCAGGGCGGCGCGATTTTCCTCGACCAGATCCCAGCGGATGAACTGGGTGTGGACATTGCCGTCCGTCGGCACGCCATAGGTGGAACCCTTGTATGACATGAAATTGGCGAAATCGCCGACCGCATCAATCGCAAAGCCGGTCTTTTCCATATAGTCGTCGAAAGGCTCGAGAAGACCAGCCGAGGCCAGTGACGGGATCATATTGGAATCGACATGGAAGAAGTCGAATTCAGGCGACTGCGAGACGGCTTCGGCCATAGCGCGGGCCGGGATGTCAAAGATCGAGATGTCTTGGATATTGCCGATCTTGATGCCGGTCAGATCGGCAAACTGGTCGGCAGAGGGCTGCATCGGCGCCATGTAGTTTGACCAGATCATACCGTTGACGTCGCCGCCGCCAAGTTCCTTGGCAGCGGCCAGAATGGCATCGTCCTCAGCTGCCGCAAGCGCGCTGCCAGGACGCATACCCGCCGCTAGCGCGCCTGCGCCGACACCGGCCATTGCGGCGCGCTTCAGCAGCGTTCGCCTGGTGATATCCTCGAAACTGGTCTTCATCACATCCTCCCTGATTATTGATTTTCGGCACGGATAGATTGCGCCGGGGACCGCGCGAGCAGTGTTGCTCAGTATTTTTAACCTACATTCACGGGGTGGCGGCCATCGTCGAGCCGATATTGCCTCCACGGGCGGACATCTGCAACCCCGGACCATCGTCGTGGGGATCGAGGGACATCGAGAACAGTGACGCCGGCGCCGGTGTTGTTCGGTTGGGCAAGACCGGTGCCGGTGTGTTTGCAAGGCTGCACCGGCCGCGTGTGGGCATGGCGCTGGTCGCGGTAGCCGGACCGCCCTGGCTCTGGCAATGCTGTCAGCCCTTCTGTTCCGCACGCTCTGGCTGTTCCCGCCGGCGGCAGTTGAGTGGTCGGGGGAGATGCTGTACAATCAGATGCCCATCAATCTGGTTCTGGCCATCTTCAACATGCTGCACCTGCCGCCGCTGGACGGGGCCGCGTTGCTGTGGGCCTGCTGCCCCCGATTGTGGCGCTCTTGGCGCGCCAGGAGCGCCATGGCATGCTCATTCTGATCGGCATGGTTTTTCATTCTGCCCATGGTTGGTGCCCAGCTTGGCGCCCGCCTGCCTAGCCGCTCGCGCCAGGACAAGATCACCCTCAAACCACATCAGCCCGGCAGTGCCCGTGGGGGCAATCACCATCGGCATCTTGTGCTCGACCCCGAAAATCGTGGTGCCATGGCTGCGTTTGGAAACGTCGACCATGTTGCGTGGCTTGAAGCGGATGGTGTTGAACATCGCACGGTTGTTGGCGAGCGAGACCTCGTCCTCGGTGCCACGGTCGACAAACTCGAAAAGGCCTTTGGGCACGCGCTTCAGGGCCAACTCGCGCAGGTCAAAGATGTTGTCGGCCTTCAGGTCCTTGCCCATGGCTGGCGCTCCGCGGTCGCAGGCCTGTGGATGAACAGGACAATAGCGGGCGCCGGACCGCTTTGTCGGCTTCGACGTCAATGGCACGGCATTTGCCATCCTGACCGCTATTTCGGTCGTCATCGGTGCCGGGTAATTGGCATCTTGGCGTTTGTTGGGGGGCGGTCGCAGATCAAGCGCGTATCTGGCCAAGGCCACTACGGCCCTGACCTTGTGGCCACCGCCCGCCAAGCCCGTCAGACCTTGCAGATCACGCTGGCAATCAAGGGTGATCAGCGCACAGCGGCGAAGCGGTAAGGCACAGAAATTAAGGTTTTTGCAGCGCTCAGGCCCGGTCTCAGACGACCGCGAATTTGAGTTCACCGACACCGGCGACAAATCCATGCAGATTGTCGCCGCGTACAACCGGGCCCACACCTGATGGCGTTCCGGCCATGATTACATCGCCGGCCCCAAGCTCAAACAGCTGTGAGAGATAGGCAATAACCTCGGGCACCTTCCAGATCATCTGGTTGAGATCGCCCTCCTGGCGCACCTCACCATTCACCTTGAGCCAGATCGCCCCTTCACTCGGGTGGCCGATATTGGAAGCGCGCATGATCGGGCCGAACGGACCGGAATGCTCGAATGCCTTCCCCACTTCCCAGGGCCGCCCCATCGATTTGGCAACGCCCTGCAGATCACGCCGTGTCATGTCGAGCGATACCGCATAGCCATAGACATGCGACAGCGCATCCTCGACCGCGATGTCCGTGCCGCCCGACGACAGCACCGCGCTCATCTCGATCTCATGATGGACATCGCTGGTGAGCGACGGATAGGGAAAGTCGGCATCAACCAGGAGGTTGTCCGGATTCTTCTGAAAGAAGAATGGCGGCTCCTTGTCCGGGTCGTGGCCCATCTCGACCGCATGGGCTGCGAAATTGCGCCCAACGCAATAAACGCGATGGACCGGAAAAAGCTCATCCGTGCCTGAAACCGGCAGGGTTACCGTCGCTTGTGGCTCAAAGACATACGACATTGGATGCAAAACCTCGTGCATGACCGGTCACGTGGCCGACCGGATTAGCGAAATGGAAAACTTCTCAGATGCGCGTTCCGGCGTAGTACTCCACACGCCGTTCAGCCCAGCCGATCAATGATGAAAAGCCCAGAGCAAAGACAAACAGGATCAGCGTCAGGGCCCAGAACTCCTCGAACTGGAAATTGTCGGAGAAGGTTCTGAATAGCCTGCCAAGCGCCACCACCGCAACCAGAAGCTGGCCAATGACGATGCCCTTGACTGCGCGGATCAGCCCCATGCGAACGCCCGCCAGAATTTCCGGCAGCGCCGCCCAGAAAATGATCTTCGAATGGAGTTGCCATCGGCTGGCGCCAAATGAGTAGCCCATCTCAGGCAGCGATTCGGGGATATGCCGAACACCGGCATAGGTATCGAGCGCGATAATCCAGATCGCGAACAGCACAACCGTGACGATGATCGTCGTCTGACCGATCCCGAACAACAGCATCAGCACCGGCACCAGCGAGGACAGCGGTGCACTGGCGAATATGTTCACCCACATGCCAAGGATCGAATTGGCGACCTTGTTCCGTCCCATGAAGAATCCGATGAAAATGCCACCGATAATCGCAATCGTCATTCCGACCACGAAGGACTCGAACGTCTGCCATGCGGCGCGCAGAAAGTCCGGCCGCTGGATGAGGATCACCAATTGCTCAATCACAGCGGTGAATGGCGGGAGAATGAACGCCCATTCGTTCTGGCCGACAATCTCCCACAGCGCGATCCACAGCAATAATGAGAAGACTGGCGGAATGCGATAACCAAACAACGACATTACCGGCCCCTAATCCAGATACTTGCGTAAATTGCCCCAGATTTCCTCGACCGTGTCGAGGTAATGCTTGTCGCGGCGAATATCGTCAGGGCTCAAATCGCGGCTCACAGCGGGGCGGATGATCTCGTGGATTCTGCCAGGTCTCGGCGACAGCAGGACAATCTGATCGGACAGATACACCGCCTCCTCGATTGAATGAGTGACGAAGATGACGGTCTTTTTCTCAACCGAGAGAAGATGCAGCAGGTCTTCCTGGAACTTGCGCCGTGTCTGTTCATCGACCGCCGAAAACGGCTCGTCCATCAACAGGACATCGGCATCCACCGCCAAAGCGCGGGCAAGACCCACGCGCTGACGCATACCGCCCGATAGCTCGTGCGGATACTTGTCCTCAAAACCAGACAGGCCGACTTGTTCGATATAATGGCGCGCCTTGCTCTCGCGCTCTGCCTTGGCGCCGCCCTTGAGTTCAAGTCCGAAGCCGACATTGCGCAGCACCGTCGCCCAGGGCAGCAATGCGAAATCCTGGAACACAAAGGCGCGCTCGGGCCCGGGCCCGGTGACCTGCCGGCCCTTGACATAGACCTCGCCATCGGTTGGCTCCATGAGCCCGGCAATGATCTTCAACAAGGTCGTCTTGCCGCAACCGGACGGTCCCAGCAGGGTCGTCATCTCGCCTTTGGGAAAGGCGAGATTGATCGAATCCAGCGCATGCACGTCGGTTCCATAGAATTTGGTGATGTTGCGGACCTCGACAATATTGTCATCCGCATTGGCTGAAGTGACGCTGTGCGCCTCCACCGCCTCGGTGGTCGCGCCGACCATCAGCTAGCTCCCTTTTTTTCAGGCCTGAAGAACCGCACTTCGGCTTTTTCCAGCAGCCCCACCATGACCGCTGAAAACACGATGATGGAAAATACGGCTGCGTACATTTCGGCATATTCGGCAATCGAGCGATGGTAGGAAATCAAATCGCCGATGCCGGTGGGCGTGATCAGAAGTTCGGCCAGAATGACGCCAATGAATCCGGCCGCAACGCCCAGCCTGAGACCGGCAAAGATCACCGGTGCAGCATTGGGAATGATCACTTTCCAGATTTCCTGAAGCCGTGATCCCTGGAACGACCGGCACATCTGCACCAGTGTCGGGCTCGCATTGCGCACCGCCTTGTAGGTGTTCAGCACGATGATCGGCGCTGCCAGGATCATCACCGCCACCGTCTTGGCGGTAAGGCCGATGCCGTAAGCATAAGTGATCAGCGGGATCAGGGCCGCGACCGGTGAGGCCTGCAGCACCACGAAAATCGGCTCGCCGGCCCATTGGACGCGGTAGTTGAGACCCATGCCGACACCGATCGCCACACCAAAAAACGCGGAAATGCCAACGCCAATGCCAAGCGGTTTCAAAGTCTCGCCATAGGCGTAGATCATGCGTCCGTCGATCGTCATCTCGTAGAGCGCACGTATGCTCTCTGAGAAGGTTGGAAATGCGACCGAGATCGGAATTAGGCCGCAGATCTCCCAGATGGCGAACACGCCGATGACCGAGGCCAAGCGCAAATAAAATCCAGTCGACAGCCCGAGAAAGGACTCGCGCGAGGAGGGCGGCAAGACCGCATCTGTTGAAGAAGTGGTGGTTGTCTGCATCGCAGTTGGTTCAATCGGTTGGTTTTGGGCTAGCGGCCGGATCACGATGGGAAATGATTCGGACGCCCGTCGAGGCTTGGTGAGCGGCCACAGATCAAGTGGCCGCTCTCACGCTCAACCGCTTACATCGTGCCGAGCTTGCCGAGCGCTTTCTCGACCGGGGCGAGGTACCAGTAGTCCTCGACCTTGAGCTCATCGGGATTGCCCTCCAGCGAACCCGAGGTGGTGAAGAAGGTGAAGTCTTCCTTCACCGCATCAGCACTCGCGCCATTGTTGGGGAACAGCCCAATTTCAACGCCTTCGGTGAATGCCGGAACCAGCTCGTCGACTTCCAGCTTCTCGATATCGGGAAGCACGTTGTACGTGTCGCGCAAAGTGGCGATCGAGGCCGGGTCCTTGTTGATCTCACGCCAAGTGGTGATCAGCTCCTCGACCAGAATGTCGACAGCATCCTCTTCGCTCTTCAGCCAGTTGACATTGGCATAGAGCGCTTCGTCGGTTGCCTTGATCTCCGGCAGCGGCAGGAACAAGAACCGGTCCGGCGCCTCGCGTTCGAGCAGACGGCGGCGCTCATAGTCAACGATCGAGACGTCGATCCGGCCTTCAAGAAGCGCACCGGCGCGCACGCCCGATCCGGGGACATAACTCACCGAATTGTATTTGACGCCATTTTCCTTGGCCATCAGCATCATGATCGCCTCGGTGCCCGAACCGCGCCCGTGAACCGCGACATCAGCGCCGTCGAGATCCTTCCAGGACTTGTACTTCTTTGCATTGACCACCGGATTGAAGCGCAGATTCGACAGCTGATAGAACATCCGGATCGGTGCATTGACCTTCTGAATGAGCGGGTAGGGCGTGCCAACGCCGATATCGGCCTCACCGGCAACGATCGCCTGAGCGGCAAGCTCTTCGGACTGCAGGAACGCAACTTCCACCTTCACGCCACGCTCTTCAGCGCGGGCCACGGCGATCATGAAGTTGGTCATTTCGCCACCCGGCACGTCACCAAATGCAACACGCATGGTGCCCTGTGCCATTGCCGCCGAAGCACTCAACGCCACTGCGCCGGCCACTGCCAGGCTCACAAAATTCATCTTGTTGAACAGTTTCATGGACTTCCTCCCTAAGATGGCTGGGCGACTGAATGCACGACCTCTTCTTGGGCAAGAGTCGGTCATCAGCGGCCAGCCACACGAAATCACACAAGGCTCGCAGGTTTTGTTTTTCCCTTGCGTTGATCGCCAAACGGACGCACGCACGACGCGTTCAACCAATTCGTGATTGAACTTGTAATTGCCGATCCGCTGCTAGGCAAATATACTTCAAAACAGGCGAAAACGGAAGGTGATAACTTCACCCAATATAAGAATTGGTTGGCAAAATGGCTGCAATCGCCAACAAGCCAGGCGACCTGCTGGAGCGGCTGCGGCGCTATATCGAAGACCAGGGCATGACCCTCAACAGCCGGCTGCCGGCTGAGCGTGAGCTGTGTGGCGAGATTGATGTGACGCGCACCCAGCTTCGAAAGGCACTCGCGGTGCTGGAGACCGAGGGGCAGGTGTGGCGCCATGTCGGGCGCGGGACATTTATCGGTGCGCGGCCGGTGGAGAACATCTCCGACATCGAATATCTCAGCGGCCGCTCAAGCCCGGCCGACGTGATGCAGGCCCGGCTCGCCATCGAACCTGAAATCGCCCGGCTTGCCTCCCTCAACGCCAGCAACTCCGATTTCGCCGAAATGCGGCGTTGCGCCAAGAAGGGGCGTGCCGCGCGCGAGTGGCGTGTCTATGAGGCCTGGGATAACCGGCTGCACCGCGCCATTGCGGTATCAACCCGCAATGCCTTGCTGATCAGCTTGTTCGACACGCTGAACTCGGTTCGTCGCGCGACGGTCTGGGGCCGCCTTCGCACAGCCAATCTTCCGCCAGCCGATCATGCGAGCTTTGAGCAGCACGACGCGCTGGTGGCGGCAATCGCCGCGCGCGATGGCGAGGCGGCAGCAAACCACATGAGGCGCCATTTGCTCTCGGTGCGCGACCAATTGCTGGCGAGCTAGCTCCACCTCCCGAAAGCCGGAAAGGGCAGTCGTGATCAGGGCCTATATGTTCACGGTCTAGGGTCTGGACTCATTATAATCACGAGATGAGGGCTGCGCGAGCGCGATAGCTGCCATGACGTTCTTAAATGTTGCGCTCGAAGCGCGTTGCGATGCGCCGCCGGTCTTTGAGGCAGCAGAACATGCGTTCGATGATATTTCGCTCTCTGTAGACGGCCCGATCGTGGTGATATCGGATCCTGCGGTTCTTTCGCGGCGGGATGACGGGCCCGGTACCGCGCTCTTCAAGCCATTCGCGCAGTTCCCGGCCGTCATGACCTTTGCCGGCGACAGGTTCGGCGGATGGCGGCATGGTCTCGATGCAGCGCTGTGCGACCCTGCAATCATGCACGTTGCCGGGCGTCGGGAGCAGGACGCAATTGACAAAAACACGGGGCGGCCCTTGTGGTCGCGGACGGCGTGGAGCCCGGTGTTGCGTCCGCCTTTGGTGCGGCCGATACCATGGGGGGGCATGGGGGCCAGGGCCCCCTTTTCCGCCGCCGGCGCAGCGATGAACCTTGATGCGGGATGTCGATGAACAGCCGGTCAGGCGTATCCTCGGCGCCTGCCGAAGCGCTGAAGATACCTTCCCATATACCGCGCTCGTCCCGGAGTTAGTAAATTGTATCAAAGTGAGATTTCATTAATCTTTTATTGTAACACTTCATCTAACTCAGCACAGGGTTGGCCACAGACTGATTTATAGTCATTGCAGAACTCAGAAGAAACAACAAAAGGATTACCGAGATCATTTTCCGCTTTTCGGCTATAGGTGCGGTTATTTCCCATAGTTTGCAAACCTACCAAATAGTCTTCACCATTAATTGTCGCAATGTTGGGACTACCAGAAACGGCCTGTTCTACGGGACAGTAACTTGTAACAAAACTCCCAAAACTCCAACTAATTTTTAATAGCCCACACGGCTCATTAACTCTCAATGGGGATTGATAAAGGTCTGCAATGTCATTAGGAGTTTGCTGGCTTAATGTTTGTGGATTAAAATCAGGAGTTCCACTTGAATCAGTATTAAATCTAGTTTGTGGCCTATAAAGATGAACATCTATTTCACCACTTCTTGAAGCATTCACTATTCTTTGCGTTGAACTTCTTACTGGTCTTACAAAATTATTTGGCCTAAGAGCTTTATCTACTTTTACAAAAACATAATCTGTAGAGGGCTCATCCCAGGCAGAAGGATTATTTATTCTAGGAGACACAAACTGAGAGTTACTTTGACTGGCGTCTGTCACATTCTTTGGATTTATAGGGTAAGCAGCAACTGTAACTGAGTTTCGAACAGGCTCTCTTAAGGAGCGATTTTCTTTTCTCGCTTTTCGTGGATCATCTAAAACTCCATGAGCTGTAGCTAAATAAACCCCAGGACAAACTTGAATTCCTTGAGTAAAGCCATTCAAAGTCCAAAAGGTAGCCATGGCAGCCCCAACTCCCTCTTTAGTAGAAACAGGGGACATTGAATTGTCCCGATCCTCATGCCAAGCGGCGTTATGAAGACAGCTTTCAGGGTTTAACATGCAGTTGATTTCATTCAGCTCAGAGGCTGAACCATTTGAAGACTTCATCCCACAGTTTTCACCATTTTTTGTTCCATTATATCTTATTCCTCCAGCTATAGAATACGCATCAATAGAGAAAAAACTCATTAACATTATTAACAATAGTGATAGTAAACCATGAGGTGATTTTAATAGTTTCATTTTTTAAGTCTCTCTTTATAGTTGACGAAGCGGTTGAAGAGCGTCTTCTTCGGCCCGTGGATAGCGGCGCAGTCGGCCCGGCGACCGCCACAGCGCAGAGCATGGACGGTCCCGCTCGGCACAGGACGATCATCAACGCGCTTCTCGCCGCGCACATCGGTCGGCAGAAGCGGCGCGATCCGGGCCCGCTGAGAATCGGAAAACCAGAAGAAATCATACATCTCGTTACCTCCTCATCGGAGGCAATGAACCATCCCCGGATCAAATCGGGAAGACGGTTATCGGGGCCGGGTCCTAATACTGTATCCAAATGTTCTGATACGAATCGCATGGTATTTTTGCGCGGTTTCAGAGGACACCCCCATGACTGAGAACGCTGGAGCGATACTCCCCCGGTGAAGCGGCCTGATCGGCCGGAGTGATATTCCACCATTGACAGCCTTCGTGCCTTTGGCAGAGGGCGGGGGATGGAGGGTGTGGCGCTTTACGTTCAGGTGTGGCGTGCGATTTTTATTGAAGGGATGAGCCGGCGCGAAACAGCGAGATTGATCGGCGCACGGTCGACAAGATGCTGCGGTATTCGGTGCCCCCAGGCGATCGGCGCAAGAAGCCTCCGGCGCGCCCGAAGCTCGATCCGTTTGTCGGCATCATCGACCGGATTCTCGAGGAAGACGGTCAGCGCCCGGAACAAGCAGCGTCACACCCCGAAGTGGATATTTGAACGCCTGCGCGATGAGCACGGTTTTACCGGTGGCATCACGATTGTGAAGGATTATGTCTTTGCGGCGCGTCAGCGTCGGCGCGAGATGTATGTGCCGCTGTGCCATGGGCCGGGTGGACTTCGGTGAGGCGCTTGCGGTGATCGCCGGTGTCGAACGCAGGATCCACTTCTTGGCGACGCCTGCTTCGTCAAGGCCTTATGCGGGGTCTTTCTGGTGATCCGGCCTTTGAGTTGGAATCCGACCACGGTCCAATCGGCGGTCTGGCTGATCAGGGTTGCAGCGTATGGGATTGTCGGCCTCCTCGGCAATACCGTTTCAGGTGCAGGTGGCCGATAGCACGGCGACGAGTGTGGCCTCTCGGTGTTGTAGAAGCGCGGCCTCTGCTCGATCAGGATCTGCGCCTGGGTGAGTGTGGTGAAGATTTCCCGGTTCAGACATTCATCCCTCGGCTTTCCATCAAAGCTCTCACAATAGCCGTTCTCCCATGGGCTGCCCGGCTCGATGTAGAGCGTCTTGACGTTGAGCCCGGCAAGCCAGTCACGCACCGCGGCGGCAACGAACTCAGGGCCATTGTCTGAGCGAATGTGCTCGGGTGCACCGTGCCGGACAAACAGCTTGCCCGGGACAATGCAGCACGTCCCGGCTGTCGAGCTTGCGCCGGACATGGATGCCGGGCACTCACGGGTGTACTCATCGATGACCGCAAGCACACGGAATGCTTTGCCGTCATGGGTGCGATCCGTCACGAAGTCATAACTCCGGACATGGTTTTCTTCCCCGTCGGGCAAAGACGGATGCATGATCCATCGTTCAGCCACAGTCGGCGTCTCTCGGGTTGCCTGATCGGAACCTTCAGCCCTTCCCTCGCCGGATGCGCTTGACCCTGTTCAGGCCGACACACCGGCCATCCTGCCCAGGCAGCCGGTGGATGCCGGCGATACCCGTAACCACCATACCGGCAGGCAAGGCAGATGACGGCTTGTGTCGGAATATCCTCATCCGCCCGGCCTTACGGCTTCTTGCGTTGTGTCGATCGATGCCGGCCGGACGTCCTGCAAGCCCGACGCTCGGACACCTTCAACTCCGTGATGACATGATCGACTTGAGCGCGGCGACGCGAAGGGCTCGGTACTTTCCCGTAAGGGCCTCATTCAAGATCGGCTTGTCCGGCGTCGGATCCGCAACCGCTTTCTTCACCCGCCCGTTCTCACGCTCCGGCTCCTTCAGCCGATGCGCCTGGTTCACCTCCATGCCGCCGTACATGCGACGCCATCGACAGCAACTCTGCTCCGACACACAAAGGCTGCGGCAAACCTCGCCCACCCTCGCGCCCCGGCCAAGCTGCACCTCGGCTTCACGCAGCATTCCGATAATTCGCTCCGGGAAACAGTTCTTTCTCCGGCTCATCTTCGTCTCCCGTGACGTTCAAATGAAGCCGGATTCTCTCAACCAGGGCGGAACACTTTCAAAAACTCGCGTCACTGCCGATATAGCGCAGATACGTTATTGTGAGTGCGCAGCTGTGCGCATTCGCATGCGGCTCAATCCAAATTGGCGCACGTCCAATGGTGACAGGGGAATGAAATAAGCAATCAGAAATCCGCAAGCGGACGCCGCACTACAGAGGGCCACGGCCGCCTGTTCGATAGCGTTCTCAATACAGTGGGCAACACGCCGTGCATCCGGGTCAACACGCTGGCGCCGGATGGCGTGCGCATTTATGTCAAGGCCGAGTTCTTTAATCTGGCTGAACCGCCCCGGTTTTACCGGAGACTTTTTTGTTCCAAATCTATGCGACTTTATCAAGGGCGTTCATGTTTGCATGGAAGGCGTCCTCCATTTCCTGCGGCGGTCGGTGGCCGATGGCGCCGTGTAGCCGCTCTGTGTTGTACCAACTGACCCATTGCAGGGTTTCCCAATCGACCCGGGCCACGGATTTCCACGGCCCGAAGAACTCGATGACCTCAGTCTTGAACAGGCCGATGACGCTTTCCGCCAGGGCGTTGTCATAACTGTCGCCAATGCTGCCGACCGAGATGTCAATCCCGGCCTCCGCCAGACGTTCGGTATAGCGGATTGACAGATACCGGCTGCCGCGGTCCGAGTGATGGATCAACCCGCTGCCTTCAGCCGGACACTGCTGGCAGATCGCCTGGCTCAAGGCATCCGGCACGAATCCCGTCGTCATGGACGTCGAGACGCGCCAGCCCACGATCTTGCGGGCGAAGACATCAATGACAAAGGCCACATAGACCATCCCCATCCAGGTCGACACGCAGGTGAAGTCCGACACCCGGATCTGGTTGGCAGATCCGGGTGGGCGCGGTGGCGGTGAAGTCGCGATTGACCTTGTCATCCGGGCAGGACTGCGCCGGATCAGGGATCGTGGTTCTCTTCCTGCCGCGCGTAACCCCTTGTAATCCATGCTCTCTCATGAGCCGCTCTACAGTGCACCGTGCGATATCCCTGCCTTCCCGGCGCAACTGGTGGCCAGACTTTGCGGGCTGCGTATCTGCCTTTGCTCTCGTCATGGACACGCTTGATCTCCTCCAGGTCTGTCGCATCCTGCCGGGCTCGGTCTGACGCCAAATCAGGATCCCGGGCGATGGCCGCATGCCTGTAGCAGCTCGATGGGGCGATCGGCAGCACACGGCATGTCGGCTCGACCCCAAAGTCCCCTTGATGCTCTTCAATGAAGGCAATCATTTGCGGAACGGGCGGTCGAGCTCCGCCTGTGCAAAATACGCGGACGCCTTCTTCAGGATCTCGTTGGCCTGGCGTTGTTCTTTATTCTCGCGCTCCAACGCCTTGAGCCGAGCGCGCTGGTCACTGGTCAAACCGTCGCGCTCTCACCGGCGTCTCCGGCCGCTTGAACGCACCAGGCGCGTAGCGTGTCGGGTGAGCAGCCAAGCTTCGACGCAATCGCCTTGTGGGCTGCGTTGTCACGGGCATACTCAGGCCGCTGTTCGCGAAAAAGACGGACCCCGCGTTCCCGGAACCCGGCCGTGTACTTCGGGGGGATTTCTTCTTGTCCACAGGGCTCATCCTTTGAGAGTTTTACTCTCCGGTAAACCCGGGGCGGTTCAAACTGCGTTCCTGAGCACGTCGAGAAAGCGGTGGTCGATCCGGCGGTCGAAAACCCGGCGCCTAGCCGGAAACGGGCGTCCTGGGAATTGCAGCAGAAGGGCGTGATGGTGTCTTCGTCCGGCGTGCGTTCGATCTGGCTGCGCCACCATCTGGAAACGATCAAGAAACGCCTGAAGGCGCTCGAAGCCCGATCCGCCCAGGAGGGCATCCTTCTGACCGAGGACCGGTTGGCCGGCCCTGGAGAAAGCCAGGCAGGCCAGGGAAGCGCACGGCGAGATCTCTAAAGCCACCACCCTGGCTTTCCCGGTTCTCAGGACACTTATGACGTCGGCACAATGAAGGGGTAGGTCGCATCCACCAACAGACCTTGGTCGATACCTATGCCCGGACAGCGGTCTGCAAACTCTACACCAAGAAGACCGCGATCACGGCGGCCGATCTGCTGAATGACCGGGTGATCCCGTTCTATGGCGAACACGGAATCGCATTGCTGCGCGTCCTGACCGACCGGGGTACGGAATACTGCGGCAAGGTCGGGAACCACGCCTGCCAGCTCTATCTGGCGGTCGAGGATATCGACCACACGAAGACCAGGGCGAACTGCCCGCGGACGAACGGAACCTGCGAGCGCTTCCACCGGACCATCAAGGACGGGTTCTACGACGTCGCGTTCAGGAAGAAGCTGTACCGATCCATCGAAGAACTGCAGACCGACCTGGACCACCGGCTGGCGAAGTACAACGAACAGCGCCCGCATTCGTGACGGTATTGCTAAGGCAAGACGCCCATGCAAACTTTCCGCGAGACGCTGCATATCGCCGTGGAGAAGACTATCCGAACACCGGACTTGCCGGACAACGCCGAACCCGTTCTCAGCACCGCTGAGTAACCGTCCGGCAGATCAAGTGTGGAGTTTTACACATCATTCGAGATCAAGCCTAGTGAAGAGACAATGGTCGAAATCATCACCCGCTAGGTTGTCGTGGACAAATGGTATCCAGAGTTTGATTGATGCGATGGCGAAGAAGCCAGGGTAGGACTCTTTGGTTTTGTCGTAGCGGGTGGCGACCCTGCGCCAGTTCTTGAGTTTGTTGAACAACCGCTCGACGAGATTGCGCCATTTGTCTTTGGCCCGGTCGTGCGTGAGATGGGGTCAAGACGATTGCTCTTTGCAGGGATCACCGCTTCGACGCCTGCGGCGGCGATTTCCTGGCGGATAGCATCGGCATCATAGCCGCGATCTGCGAGGAACGCCTCGATGCGGTCGGTCATCATGCGGAACAGCGGTGCAAAGCCCTGCACATCGTGCGCTTGGCCGGGTGTCAGCACGAAGCCGGGCGGGAGGCCCCTGGCATCGCACCTCGCGTGGAGCCTGGTCGTAAAGCCGCCGCGCGACCGGCCAGGCCACTCTGTTTGCTGAGCCCCCTTTTTATGCCGACGGCACAATGATGTGCCCGGACCACCGTGCTATCGATCATATCGGCGGTGGCATCGCGTCCCGCCAGTTCAGCCAGCATCTCGAGCATCGCATCGAACACGCCGGTCGTGATCCATCTTCGGTAGCGCGTCGGAAAATGCTGTTCCACTTGCCATAGTCATCCCGCAGAGGCCGCCACTGCGCTCCGGTTCGCGCGATCCACATCATGCCTTCGAAATACAGGCGGTTGTCCTGTGCAGGACAGCACCCGCAACCGCGCTCCAATGTGAATCTCATGTCAAGCTTGGTCCACGAAACCTAGGATCCGGCCCCGATAATTGTCTTCCCGATTTGATCCGAGGATGGTTCATTGCCTCCGATGAGGAGGTAACGAGATGTATGATTCCTTCCGGTTTTCCGATTCTCAGTAGGCCCGGATCGCGCCGCTTCTGCCGACCGCCGCTTCTGCCGACCGATATGCGCGGCAGGAAGCGCCCGGAAACAGTTGATGATCGTCCTGTGCCGAGCGGGACCGTCCATGCTCTGCGCTGTGGCGGTCGCCGGGCCGACTGCGCCGCTATCCACGGGCCGAAGAAGACGCTCTGCAACCGCTTCGTCAACTATAAAGAGAGACTTAAAAAATGAAACTATTAAAATCACCTCATGGTTTACTATCACTATTGTTAATAATGTTAATGAGTTTTTTCTCTATTGATTCGCATTCTATAGCTGGAGGAATAAGATCTAATGGAACAAAAAATGGTGAAAACTGTGGGATGAAATCTTCAAATGGTTCAGCCTCTGAGCTTAATGAAATCAACTGCATGTTAAACCCTGAAAGCTGTCTTCATAACGCCGCTTGGTATGAGGATCGGGACAATTCAATGTCCCCTGTTTCTACTAAAGAGGGAGTTGGGGCTGCCATGGCTACCTTTTGGACTTTGAATGGCTTTAGTCAAGGAATTCAAGTTTGTCCTGGGGTTTATTTAGCTACAGCTCATGGAGTTTTAGATGATCCACGAAAAGCGAGAAAAGAAAATCGCTCCTTAAGAGAGCCTGTTCGAAACTCAGTTACAGTTGCTGCTTACCCTATAAATCCAAAGAATGTGACAGACGCCAGTCAAAGTAACTCTCAGTTTGTGTCTCCTAGAATAAATAATCCTTCTGCCTGGAATGAGCCCTCTACAGATTATGTTTTTGTAAAAGTAGATAAAGCTCTTAGGCCAAATAATTTTGTAAGACCAGTAAGAGGTTCAAATAAAAGAATAGTGAATGCTTCAAGAAGTGGTGAAATAGATGTTCATCTTTATAGGCCACAAACTAGATTTAATACTGATTCAAGTGGAACTCCTGATTTTAATCCACAAACATTAAGCCAGCAAACTGGTAATGACATTGCAGACCTTTATCAATCCCCATTGAGAGTTAACGAACCGTGTGATCTATTAGACATTTATTGGAGTTTTGGGAGTTTTGTTACAAGTTACTGTCCCGCAGAAGGGGGTGTTTCTGGTAGTCCCAACATTGCGACAATTAATGGTGAAGACTATTTGGTAGGTTTGCAGACTAGAGGAGATAACCGCGCCTATAGCCGAAAAGCGGAAAGTGATCTCGGTAATCCTTTTGTTGTTTCTTCTGAGTTCTGCAATGACTATAAATCAGTCTGTGGCCAACCCTGTGCTGAGTTAGATGAAGTGTTACAATAAAAGATTAATGAAATCTCACTTTGATACAATTTACTAACTCCGGGACGAGCGCGGTATATGGGAAGGTATCTTCAGCGCTTCGGCAGGCGCCGAGGATACGCCTGACCGGCTGTTCATCGACATCCCGCATCAAGGTTCATCGCTGCGCCGGCGGCGGAAAAGGGGGCCCTGGCCCCCATGCCCCCCAGGGTATCGGCCGCACCAAAGGGGCGGACGCAACACCGGGCTCCACGCCGTCCGCGACCACAAGGGCCGCACCGTGTTTTTGTCAATTGCGTCCTGCTCCCGACGCCCGGAAACGTGCATGATTGCAAGGTCGCACAGCGCTGCATCGAGACCATGCCGCCATCCGCCGAACCTGTCGCCGACAAAGGCCGTGACGGCCGGGAACTGCGCGAACGGCTTGAAGAGCGCGGGACCGGGCCCGTCATCCCGCCGCGAAAGAACCGCAAGATCCGATATCACTACGATCAGGCCGTCTACAGGGAGCGAAATATCATCGAACGCATGTTCTGCCGCCTCAAAGACGGGCGGCGCATCGCAACGCGCTTCGAACGCAACATTATTAAAAACGTCATGGCAGCTATCGCGCGCGCCGCAGCCCTCATCTCGTGGCTATAATGAGTCCAGACCCTAGTGATCGCCTGCATCTTTGGCGCTGCTTGAAATGGGGTCCCCAGCCTCCGACCAGAATGCCGGCATACGGGTGGCGAGAACTCCACCGATACTGATTGTCGAGACTGCGCGGGCAAGACCGGTGCGATCATCGGTGTCAACGGCAAGTCCGCAAATCGTCGCCGGCCCGATGGCTGGCTGGAATCGGCCATTTGGAAGATGGGTTAAAAAACGATTGAGGAGGCCTGATTTCTCAAACCCCAGAATAGAATCATAGTCGCCGCACATGCCGATGTCGGAGACGAAGGCGGTGCCGCCCGGCAGAATGCGCGCATCGGCAGTGGGAACATGGGTATGGGTTCCCACAACCATGGAAACATGGCCATCGAGGTAGTGGCCGACAGCCTGCTTTTCAGATGTTGCTTCGGCATGAATGTCGACGATGATGGCATCAACGGTTTCGGCCATGCGGCAATCGGCAATCGCCTTATCAAGTGCGGCAAAGGGATCATCGATCGCATCCATGAACACGCGGCCCATGACGCTTGCTACCAGGATGCGCGCACCTGACGCGCTTTCGAACACCCCGGCACCGCGTCCGGGGGCACCGGCCGGCAGATTTGCCGGGCGCAGGAGGCGTTCCTGGCGCTCGATGAACACCATGGTCTCACGCTGATCCCATACATGGTTGCCAGTGGTGATGACGTCGGCGCCAGCATCCAGAAGCTGCTCGCAGATCTTTTCGGTAATGCCAAATCCGCCAGCCGAATTTTCACCATTTATGATGACGAAATCAATTGTATAGGTGCTTCGCAAGCCCGGCAATCCGGCCATCACCACATCGCGCCCGACACGTCCAACAACATCTCCCAAGAACAGAAGTCTCACAATCGCTTCTCCGGGTGGCACCTGATTGCACCATTCTCAGTGACCACCCAATCAAGCGGCTGGTCATGGCATTCATGTGGGACGGCGGGCATTTCCTGAGCGGCAAACCCGATGCCGACGGCGAGCACCGTGCCTGCCGCGCGCAAGTCTGCAAGCGTACAGTCATAATGGCTGGCGCCGTAACCAAGGCGAAATCCTTCATGGTCGAAAGCCAGCAGCGGCACGAGAAGGATGCTAGGCACCCGTTGTCGCGCGCTGGCAAACGGTACGGGGATATTGAGAACGCCACGCTCAAGTGAATCCCCCGGCGCCCAGATGCGAAATTGCAGCGGCTTGCCCCGCCCTTCAACGATCGGCAGCGCAGTGCGTGCGCCTTCGGCCACCAGATGGGTCAGCAGCGGCAAAACATCCATCTCGCTGCCGATCGGGTAGTAGGCAGAGACAATGTTTCCCCGCCCGACAAATGGAAGGTCCACCGAGGCCAGCACAGTAGCCATGCAGGCCCGATCGGATGCGGGGATTGCATCTCGCTGTGCAATCGCAGCTGCTCTTGCAGCCCTCTTGGCATCAACAATCATGGAACTGGCAGAACTGCCGGCGGGTTTGGTGGTGTAGTTCATATCACCCAACTCGGCATACAGGAGTGGATTGGGCGGAGCCGCGTGACCGTGAACGCATTCGATCCCGGGTCCCTACTTGCGCAGGTGGGCGCCGAATGAAAGGAACCACGGCTCCAGCCAAGGTCAGCTCCCGATGAAATCGATAAGGCACCAAGATACTTGTGTTGCACGCATCGCGCAGCCCCATGGGCGAATGTAGTCGCCCACTGTCATCAATTCCACCACCAAGAATGCGATTATCAGCCTTGTAGTGAACGGGTCAGGCCCTCAATGCGCTCGGCCAGCCCCTCAATGTCACTGATTGCCGTCTCCTCAAGGCGCTCGGCATCGCCATGCACCTCGTCACTCTCCTTGTGCAGCGAAGTAACGTCCTGCTCGATTTCTTCGATCTGGGCGAGTGCTTCGGAAAGCTGATCGGCAATCATCAGTCCAGCCATGATGAAAAGTCTTGCCTCCCCGACATTGCCGAATTTTGTGTGGAGATCCCGGACGTGACGGTCAAAAAATCTGGCCAATTCCCGGAGCTGGCGCTCCTGGCCTTCCTCGCACGCAAGTTCAAAAACCCGACCGTTGATGCTAACCGCGACTTTTGCCATCACGCACCCAATCGCAGGTGGATCAAGAAATCAAAGCGAACCATCAGCCCCGCGCGAGGACGGATTGTAGGTTCGACATCACGGTATCGAGCCTTCCCGATACCTCTGCGCCGGCGGCATCAAGGCGCGAAGCACGCGCCTTCACCTGATCAAGCTCGTGGGCAAGTTTGGAGCGGTCATTCAGCAGAACTTCCATCTCCTGCTCCAGAACCGCTATCGATTTTGTCTCCCGCCCCTTGCGGGCCAGCGCCGCTTCCAAAGCGTCAGCGGCCCGCCGCAAACGTTCAAGTGCAAGATCAAACCGGTTTTCTGGTTGAGGAAAGTCGGCGTGTTGCGATGTAGCAGGTTGTGCGCTCATGACGATTATTGTGACCTCTCGTCAATCCCCAGGGTGCGACACGGCCTTTTGCCGACATTCGACCAATTGAATATCCAGCGACGCATACGCAACACGCTAGAGATTAGGCGGCAGCGCAACTAGCCGTCAACCGACACGAAGTGCAAACACCAAATCAAACTGAGCTGCAACGTACCGTGCCCCAGTTCGCCATCTCAGATGATCATGGTATCATGGCTAAAAAGCCACGCACATTGACAGGGTGCTCCGAGGTGGTATTTGAACGCCGGCTTGGCTTGCGGAACCTGCTCGCGACAGATCTCGTTTGTTGACTAACGGCAGCCTGCGTGTGTTCCCGTACCGGGCCTTGCCAATAGCGTACCATCGGTCGCACCCAACCCTTATGAAGTCGCACCGCCAGCGACCCAATCAAGGTCTGAACATGCAAAAAGCGGAGCCGACATCACAACCGTCAGATGTCCAGGTGCGCGCCAGCGTCAGCCACAATGATCTCGCCAATGCCATCCGAGCCTTGGCGATGGACGCGGTCGAAGCAGCAAAAAGCGGTCACCCCGGCATGCCCATGGGGGCGGCCGATGTTACCACTTTGCTTTTTACCCGATTCATGAAATTCGATGCTGGCGCACCCGACTGGTTCGACCGCGACCGTTTTGTCCTTTCAGCCGGCCACGGATCGATGCTGCTATACGCAGCTCTCCATTTGCTCGGCTACGAAGGCATGACCATCGATGAGCTCAAGCGCTTCCGACAATTTGGTTCGCTGACGCCAGGGCACCCGGAATATCGTCATGCGTCGGGCGTCGAAGTAACGACCGGACCACTAGGCCAGGGGTTGGCCAATGCGGTTGGCATGACGATTGCCGAGCGCATGATGGCGGCTCAATATGGTGAGGCGCTCGTCAACCACTACACCTATGTTCTGGCTGGCGATGGCGACCTCATGGAGGGTATCAGCCATGAGGCGATTTCACTCGCCGGGCATTTGCGCCTTAACAAGCTGATTGTCTTGTTCGACGACAACGGGATCAGTATCGATGGGCCGCTTTCAATCAGTGAAACAGGTGACCAGCTACGGCGCTTCGAGGCCGCTGGCTGGGGTGTACGGCGAATCGATGGGCATGATGCGGATGCAATCAAAACTGCAATCGAAGTGGCTCAGTCAGAAGATAAACCATCGCTGATCGCGTGCCAGACTAAGATCGGATACGGCGCCCCTACCAAGGAAGGCACCGCCGGGGTCCATGGCGCACCGTTGGGCGAGAGCGAATATGCAGGAGCGCGACAGGCGCTGGGAATAAATTATGCCCCCTTCGACCTGCCGACGGAGGTGCGTGACGCCTGGCGGATAGCGGGTTTGCGCGGACGCCAGGAACACAAAGCCTGGCAGGCAGAACTTGATGGGCTGGATCCCGAACTGCGTTCGGATTTCGAGCGCCGTGTACGCGGCGGGCTATCGCGTGAGTTGGATGACACAATCGCCGCGGCCAAACAGGACTTCGCGAGCGAACCAAAGCCGGTGGCGACGCGCAGCGCCTCGCAAAAGGTGCTCGATGCGATCAATCCGCTGGTTACGGCGACGGTGGGCGGTTCAGCCGATCTGACCGGATCGAACAACACCCGCAGTGAGGGGCTGCAAGCGATCACAGCCGAAGATTTTTCAGGCCGCTATATTCATTACGGCGTGCGCGAGCATGGCATGGCAGCGGCCATGAATGGCATGGCTCTGCACGGCGGATTGATCCCCTATGGCGGCACTTTTCTAGTGTTTTCAGACTATTGCAGGCCGTCGATTCGGCTGTCGGCGATGATGGGCCTCAGGGTTATTTATGTGTTTACCCACGACTCGATCGGCCTAGGCGAAGACGGCCCCACCCATCAGCCGGTGGAACATCTGGCGGCACTTCGCGCGATACCAAATCTCAACGTTTTCAGGCCGGCCGATGCAATCGAGACCGCCGAATGCTGGCAGACAGCGCTGGAATGCGATAGCGGACCAAGTATCCTTGCGCTGTCGCGGCAAAACCTTGAATCTCACCGCCGAGAGGCAGGAGACAGCAATCTCGCTGCGGGCGGTGCCTATGAACTCCTTCCAGCTGACGGCGAAGCGGCAGTCTCATTGTTTGCATCCGGTTCAGAGGTTGCGATCGCAGCCAAGGCGCGGCAACTGCTGAATGCATCGGGCATCCTAGCCAGGGTTGTTTCAGTGCCGTGCCTCGACATCCTTGCGGAAGCCCAAGTAGGGGACCGCGCAGCGATTATTGGCTCTGCACCTGTGAAAATCGCGGTCGAGGCAGGATTGCGGATGGGCTGGGACCAGATCGTCGGATCGGATGGCGGCTTTGTAGGCATGACCGGCTTTGGCGCCAGCGCGCCATATGACCTACTATATCAACATTTCGGCATTACGGCCGAGTGTGTTGCCGAAGAAGCGCGCGCACGTCTCGCCGCTTTCAAGGGCGACAATGACAACTGAACGACAAACATGAACTTGAGGGAACGGCAATGGCAATCAGGGTGGCGATCAACGGGTTTGGCCGCATCGGTCGCAATATTTTGCGTGCAGCGGGCGAAGCGAAACGGAATGATGTCGAGGTGGTTGCGATCAACGATCTCGGACTGGTCAAGACCAATGCGCATCTGTTGAAGTTCGATTCGGTGCATGGGCGCTATCCCGGCGAGATCACTGTCGATGGCGACACCATCGATGTCGGACGCGGCAAGATGAAAGTGATAGCGGTGCGCGACCCGTCCGAATTGCCGTGGAAGGAACTGGGTGTTGATATTGCACTCGAATGCACCGGCATTTTTGCCGACCGCGCAAAGGCAAGCGCCCATCTCGATGCAGGCGCCAAACGGGTATTGGTCTCGGCACCGGCCAAAGATGCCGATCTCACAGTCGTCTATGGTGTCAACCACGACAAGTTGCAGGCCGCACATACGGTAGTATCCAACGCCTCATGCACGACAAATTGCCTGGCGCCCGTAGCCCATGTGCTCAATCAGGCCATCGGCATCGAGTCCGGATTCATGACCACGATCCACTCCTATACCGGCGATCAGCCAACGCTCGACACTATGCATTCCGATCTTTATCGCGCCCGGGCGGCGGCAATGTCGATGATACCGACGTCAACCGGTGCGGCGCGTGCCGTCGGTCTGGTATTGCCGGAACTTAACGGCAAGCTCGACGGCGTTTCAGTACGCGTCCCAACGCCGAATGTGTCGATGATCGACTTTAAGTTCGTCGCCGCAAGGGCAACGGCGGTCGAAGAGGTCAACGAGGCGGTCATTGCCGCAGCGGCTGACGGGCCGCTGGCCGGCATTCTCGCCATCACCAAAGAAGAACTTGTCTCTTCGGACTTCAACCATGACAGTCATTCAGCGACTTTTGCCCTCGATCAGACCAAGGTGCTGGAAGGAACTTTGGTGCGGGTGATGGCGTGGTACGATAATGAATGGGGCTTTTCCAATCGCATGAACGACACTGCGGTGGCGATGGGCCCGCTGATCTGAAGCCACATAAGCACCGAACCCGGTCCAATGGTATCATTGCTTAGCATCGACGCTGCAGATGTGGCAGGAAAGCGCGTGGTGTTGCGCGTTGATCTCAACGTGCCGTTCGACGGCGTAAAGATTCGCGATACAACACGCATTGAGCGCGTCATTCCGACGATTGTGTATCTACTCGATCGCGGTGCTGCGGTTATTCTACTATCGCACCTTGGACGCCCCAACGGCGAGGCAAAGTCTGAGTTCTCGCTTGAGCCGGTAGCTGCAGAAGTCGCGGCATTGATTGGGCGCCCAGTCACTTTTGTTGCTACCAACTGGCGTGACGGCAATGCCGTGGAAATGGCCAGCGGCATGATGCCGGGCGCCATCGCACTAATGGAAAATGTCCGTTTCCATCCGGGTGAAGAAGCCAACGACCCTGATTTCGTCGAGGAACTGGCGCAGTTCGGCGACATCTATGTCAATGACGCATTCTCCGCCGCCCACCGCACCCATGCCTCGACCGAGGGTATCGCCCGCCGCATGCCGGCCTTTGCCGGGATCGCAATGGCGGCCGAAATCGAGGCACTAACCCGGGCGCTTGAAAACCCTGAGCGCCCGGTGATTGCAATTGTCGGCGGCTCCAAGGTCTCCACCAAGATTGCGGTGCTGAACAATCTACTCGACAAGGTCGATCATCTGGTGATCGTCGGCGCGATGGCCAACACCTTCCTGTTCGCCGAGGGAGTGGCCATCGGGGCATCCCTGCATGAGCCCAAGCTGGACCGCGTTGCGCGCGACATTCTGGAAACTGCGCGCAAGAAAAGCTGCCATGTGGTCCTGCCTCTCGATGCTGTTGCGGCCAAAAAGCTGGCGCCTAACGTTAATTCCCAGATCGTGCATCTAGACGCCATTGCCAATGACGCCATGCTTCTCGATGTCGGTCCGAAAACGGTCGAGTATGTCAACCATCTGATCGACCGCAATGCGACACTTTTGTGGAATGGTCCGCTTGGTGCCTTCGAGGTGCCGCCCTTCGACCGGGCAACCATCGATGTCGCGATCCATGCGGGCCAGCGCACGAGCAAGGGACGACTTGTCTCGGTGGTGGGCGGGGGTGACACGGTCGCGGCGTTGAACGCAGCTGGTGTGGCGGACGAGTTTTCCTATGTATCCACAGCCGGGGGCGCATTTCTGGAGTGGTTGGAGGGAAAACAACTCCCGGGCGTCGCCGCCCTTATGCGATAATCTGCCGGAAAGTCGGCAATGGAGGCACTGGAGTGAGCGCAATGAAATCTGAGCTGAGCGAAATCGCTGGCAAAATGGTCACACTAGGCAAGGGAATTCTTGCCGCCGACGAGAGTACGGGAACGATCGCCAAGCGACTTGACCAGATCAACGTCGAGTCGACCGAATCCAATCGGCGCGACTATCGCGAATTGCTGTTTCGGGCCGATGAGGCCATGCAACAGTGCATTTCAGGCGTCATTCTGTTCGATGAAACGCTGCGTCAGAAAGCCGCTGACGGCACACCGCTGGTGAAGCTGATTGCCGATGCGGGCGCTGTGCCCGGCATCAAGGTCGATACCGGCGCCAAACCGCTTGCGTGCTCGAATGGCGAGAAGGTCACCGAAGGGCTCGACGGTTTGCGCGAAAGGCTGACCGAATACTACACAATCGGCGCGCGCTTTGCTAAATGGCGCGCGGTGATCGAAATTGACGATGGCAAGCCCACTTGGCCATGCATCAAATCGAATGCGCATGCGCTGGCGCGCTATGCAGCGCTTTGCCAGGAAGCCGGTATCGTGCCGATCGTCGAACCGGAAGTGGTCATGGACGGGCCGACGGCGCGCCATTCGATCGACGAGTGCCGAAGAGTTACAGAATGGACGCTCAACACGGTGTTTGACGAGCTTTTCGAGGCCAATGTGGCGCTCGAGGGCATGGTGCTGAAACCGAACATGGTGATCGCCGGACAGAACGCCCCAACACAAGCGAGTGCCGAAGAGGTTGCAGAACAGACTGTCGCGTGCCTCAAGGCAACGGTGCCAGTGGCAGTACCGGGCATCGCGTTCCTTTCCGGTGGGCAAAGCGATGAGCAGGCAAGCCAGAATCTCTCCCTGATCAATCAGATCGGCGGCACACCCTGGTCTCTGACCTTTTCCTACGGGCGCGCTTTGCAGCAGGCGGCACTCAAGGCATGGCTCGGCAGGGCAGAGAATGTGCCGGCGGCTCAGGCAGCCTTCACCCATCGCGCGCGCATGAACGCACTCGCCACTGGCGCTGGATGGAAACCTGAACTCGAGCAAGCAGCCTGAAGCGCACTCGCCACTGGCGGCAATGCGCGTATGGCGAGCCAAATCTGCCTTCTTGTTGGCCCGGCCGTTCAGCTGATCAGATTGGCGCGGCTTGACGACACGGTTCTAAGCCATCGGTTGGTCACGGCTTTGGTCATTTCGTCGCCGCGCGATCAGTCGGACCGCGCTAGCATGGCAGAGTTGCGCCAGGCCGCGGACCGCCACGATATTGCCTTTCTCGTGGCCGACGATCTGGAACTCCTCGACGAGTTGATGGCGGACGGGATCGAGATCGAGTGGCATCGCGACACCTATCTCGCAATCCGTGAGCAGATCGGAGCAGGCCGCAGCATTGGTTGCCGGGTGGGCCTGTCGCGCCATCACGCCATGGAGGCGGCCGAGGCAGGTGCTGACTATGTCCGTTTTTGTGAATCCGAACCGGTACCGGGCAAGCCTATGACAATGATCGAACTGGTTGAATGGTGGACACCGATCTTCGAAACACCGTGCATGGCCTTGATTGGCGACGCTGCCGATGAGTTGGCAAAACTGGCGGGGGCGAATGTGGATTTCATCGCTTTTGATGCAACGCGGGCGGCAAAGGGACTTCAGGCATTGGTCAACATGCAAGACGAGAGCCGGGGCGGCGCCAGGTGAGACGACTGCTCTCAGCGATTCTAGCATTGTCACTGTTGGTTGCGGCAGGTGATGCCATCGCCGCGGCAGTTGATGAAACGCGTGCTGCGATTGCTGCCGGTGAGTTCGAAAAGGGGCTGGAACTGGCCCGCGAACCGGCGGCGAATGGCGATCCGATCGCGGCTCTTCTCATCGCCCGGCTGCATGCCGGCGGCCATGTTGAAGATGGCAGTTTGGAAGAAGCGATCACTTGGTATCGCAAAAGCGCAGACGCCGGCGAGGCGCTCGCACAGCTCGAATTGGGGCTTATTCTGGCCGCTTCGGATTCGCCTCATACCAACCTCGCCGACGCCGCAGATCTATTCGAATCTTCTGCAAATCAGGGCGATGCCGCCGCGCAATACAATCTCGGCGTGATTTTTGCCCAAGGAAAGGTACGGCGCCAGGATTGGGAAAAGGCGGTGCATTGGTTTGAAAAAGCAGCTGCACAGGATCATGTCGAAGCGATTTATGATCTGGGAACACTCTATGATGAAGGCTTGGGCGTTACATCCAACGCCGTCGAGGCGGCAAGGCTTGTTGGCGTCGCTGCGCGTGCGGGCCTGGTCGATGCCGAACTTGATTACGCGATTATGGTGCTCCAGGGCCGTGGCGTTCAAAAAGACGTAGCGGTGGCAGCATTGTGGTTTGAGAAAGCCGCCAGAAAGGGCAATACAGTGGCGCAGAACCAATTGGCTCGGCTCTACACTTTCGGCATCGGTGTCGAGCCAGACGATGTGCAGGCGCTAAAATGGCATGAGCTGGCCAAGAAGGGTGAGATTTTCGATCCCATCATCGACATGGCTCTGGCCAGAATCTCAGATGAGCAGCGCCGCCGCGCGCTAACCGCCGTGGAGGCATTCAAGCCGGAGCTTGCGGGTCTGCGTTCGATTCGCGAGCAATTGCTGCCCCGCCCCTCACCTTCTCCTTGATGGCAGCCTGTGAAGGCCCCCTTGATCGGCGGGCCCCAGTCTGACACTTAGTGCGTGCTTTTTTCGATTGTACATGTCTGATTTGGATGGACAGGCATGTGGCGCGATCGGCGCTCCCAACCCGTCATACGGAATACTTCATGAAGATCAATGGCAACCAGATCAGGCCCGGCAACGCGATCGAGCACAAGAGCAGGCTCTGGGTCGCGGTCAAGACACAGGCGGTGAAACCTGGAAAAGGCGGCGCCTTCAATCAAGTCGAGCTCAAGAACGTAATCGACGGCACAAAGCTCAATGAGCGTTTTCGCGCTGATGAAACCGTCGAGCGCGCGCGCATCGACACCAAAGATTATCAGTATCTGTACGCAGAGGGCGAACGGCTGGTGTTCATGGGCAGCGATACCTATGAGCAGATTGAGCTTGAGGTTGATTTCGTCGGCGAGCGCTCTGCATTCCTTCAGGACGGAATGACAGTGTCGGTGCAAGTGCACGAATCAACGCCGATTGGCATCCAACTGCCGGAACATGTCACACTTGAGGTGACGGAGACCGAGCCCACAATCAAAGGCCAGACAGCATCATCGTCCTACAAGCCTGCGATGCTGGAAAACGGTGTCCGGGTCATGGTGCCACCTTTTGTCTCGACCGGTGAGCGTATCGTTGTCGACACCAATGAGGTGACCTACGTCCGGCGCGCGGACTAAGGCGGCATGCCGCGATCAGCCATTCTCAATGTCATGGTGCAGGCGGCGCGCAAGGCGTCGCGTGGACTGGTGCGCGATTTCGGCGAGGTTGAAAATCTGCAGGTCTCGCGCAAGGGTCCCGCCGATTTTGTCAGCGCCGCAGATCGTCACGCAGAGCAGGTTCTGTTTGAGGGACTCTCACGCGCACGGCCCGGGTTCGGATTCGTGATGGAAGAATCGGGGGAGCGCCCGGGCACCGATGCTTCTCATCGCTGGATCGTCGATCCTCTTGATGGAACGACCAATTTTCTCCATGGCGTGCCGCATTTTGCCATATCAGTAGCGCTTGAACGTGACGATGTGCTGATCGCCGGATTGGTGTTCGACCCTATTTCGGGCGATCTGTATCTGGCCGAACGCGGAAAAGGCGCTTCACTGAATGACCGGCGCATAAGGGTATCGGCAAGAAGCGCACGGATCGATTGCCTGTTTGGCTGTGGAATGCCGTTTGCCGGGCAAGGCGATTGTGAGCGTTTTGCCGGCGAGCTAGCCCGCATTCAGGGCAATGTCGCGGGCATCCGCCGATTCGGTGCTACATCGCTGGATCTAGCTTATGTTGCATCTGGGCGGCTTGAAGGTTTTTGGGATCATGACCTCAAGATCTGGGACATGGCCGCTGGTGTGCTGCTGGTCCGCGAGGCTGGAGGCGGGATCAGCGATTTTGCTGGTCGTGACCAGTGGGCCACGAGCGGATCAATCGTTGCCTCGAATCAACTGATGCACCAGCAATTGCTGCGTTGGCTTGCACCGTCGCGAGATTGAGTGGCGCTGCAGGCATTGTTTCGCCATGATTGGGGCGAATTTTCGCGCCGTGCCCAGAAGCTTCTTCGCCCGGTGCCAGAATTGGCTAAAGTGATGCACCCTTGGCAATCGAGTTGTTACGACATGGCAATCGACCCGGCTCGACCGAAGATTACCAACCCGCAAGTTTATCTGCTGGGCATGGCATTGTTCTTGACGCTTGTCCTGCTGATTGCCATCATTCTGGGTGCAAGCCTGCTTCCGGCATTCATGGCAAATCCAATTCTGAACGGCGTCATCTTGTTCGTGCTGGCGATCGGCATCGTATTTTCCTTCATCCAGGTGGTTCGCCTTTATCCTGAAGTGAGGTGGGTCAACAGTTTTCACATCGGCGACCGGACCGCCGATATTGGCCGACCGCCGGTATTACTGGCTCCGATGGCGACGATGATGTCAGACCAGACAGAGCGCATGTCGCTGTCGACAACATCAATGCGTTCATTGCTCGATTCGATCGGTTCGCGGCTCGACGAAGTGCGTGACTATTCGCGCTATATCATCGGCCTTCTAATCTTTTTGGGCTTGCTCGGCACATTCTGGGGCCTGTTACAGACGATCACATCTGTAGGTGAGACAATCCGCTCGCTCGATGTGGGTGTTTCTGAATCCGGCGTCGTATTTGAAGAACTGAAGGCAGGGCTCGAAGGGCCGCTGACAGGCATGGGAACGGCGTTTTCATCTTCGCTGTTCGGCCTTACCGGGTCGCTCATTCTGGGCTTCCTCGATCTGGTTGCCGGTCAGGCACAGAACCGTTTTTACAATGATCTTGAGGACTGGCTGTCAACGGTGACCGAACTTGGCTCCGGCGAGGCAGGCACAGGCTCCACACCCGTGCATCTGCGCTTCACGCTCCAGGATATGCAGGTCAGCATCGATGCGCTGGCGACATCAATCCGCGATGGCCAATTGTCGGGGACTGGAAACGGCGAAGCCCTGGCGGAATTGGCCGATGGCGTTCAGCAATTGGTACGCCAGATGCGTCAGGAGCAAAAACTTGTGCGCGAATGGGCGCAAGTCCAGGCCGATCAACAGGCGGAGCTCACGCCAGTGCTGCGTGATCTGACGCGTCAAACTCGGCCAAGGCGGCCTGACGAGACGGGTGAGTCCTAGGCCAATGGCGTCAATCGCGCGCCGACGCCGCTTTGACGGCGGGCACGATTATTGGCCGGGATTTGTCGATGCGATGGCGACGCTGTTGCTCGTCATCATGTTTCTGCTGACTGTTTTCATGCTGGCACAGTTTCTGCTGGCAAACGAGATTTCAGGGCGCGACACAGCACTCAACGAATTGCGCGGCCAGGTTGCCGAGCTCAATGATCTTCTGTCGCTAGAGCGGGCGGATTCACGCAGCATGCAGGCAAGCTTTGCAGGACTCAGCGATGATCTGGCCGCCGCTGAATCTGAACGCGCGCGGCTGGCCGGATTACTGGTCCAGGTCGAGGGGGGCCTGTCTGAGGCTGAAAGCCGCATCGTTATTTTGCAGGACGAGCTCGAGCGTGAATCGAGCGGCCGGCAGTCCGCCCTTGCCGAACTGGAAGGCCAGCAACGCACGATCGTCGATCTTCGCTCGCAAACTGAAAGGGACAAGCTTGAGCTTGCCGAACTGCGCCAGGAGCGCGATGCGGCCGAGGCCGCGATCGGCGAGGCACGCGTACTTGCATCACGCCAGGAAGCGTTGATTGTTGATCTGCGTTCCGATGCCGAACGCGAACGCGCACTCAGCGCAACGCAGCGCATTTCGATCCTGGAATTGCGCACTGAAGCCGAGGAGCGCGACAAGGCACTCAAACAGAGCGAACTTGCCGTCAGACAACGGATCGAGGTCTTGACCGGCAATCTTGAACAAACTGAGGAACAACGCCGCGAAGCGTTGGCCAAGCTCGCAGCGGCGCAGGAACAGCTGATTGTCATTCAGGATCAAAAAGACCACCAGATCCAGGCTCTGCGCGGCGATCTGATTTCTGCGGTGTCGCGCGCCGATTATGCCGAAACCCAGCTTGAAGAAACAGCGGAGTCACGCCAGCTGATCATCGATCTGAGACGCGAACAGGAGACCAGCCGGCGGCGGATTACCTCGCTTTCCGGTTCGCTACAAAGTGCAGTATCTGCGCGCGATGAGGCCCTTCAGAATATTGAACTGCTCTCGTCTCAGCTATCAGCACTGCGGCGCCAACTCGGCGCCTTGCAGGCTGTCCTTGATGCGTCCGAACTGCGTGACGTTGAGCAGCAAACTCAAATCGCCAATCTCGGCCGGCGGCTCAATGTGGCGCTTGCACAAAAGGTGAAGGAGTTGTCGCGCTATCGCTCCGAGTTCTTTGGCAAACTGCGCCAGATCCTGAGCGATCGCAGCGATATCCGCGTTGTCGGCGACCGCTTCGTGTTCCAGTCCGAAGTGCTGTTTCAGAGCGCTCAGGCATCGGTAAATCAAGCAGGCCGGGCCGAGCTTGACAAACTGGCAAGGGCGATCGTCGAACTCGAAAAGGAAATACCGCAGGAGTTGAACTGGGTCTTGCGGGTCGATGGACATACCGACAAGAGGGCTATCAACTCCTTCCAGTTTAGCTCCAATTGGGAGCTGTCTTCGGCGCGCGCGATTTCCGTGGTGCAGTATCTGATCAAACAAGGGGTGCCACCACGCCGGCTGGTGGCCGCCGGATTTGGCGAGTTCCAGCCGCTTGGTGAGGCTGAAAACGATGATGCCTTTGCTAAAAACCGCCGGATTGAGCTGAAACTGACCGAGCGCTAGGACACTGGCTTGATTGCTGTGCCGGTCAATCGGGGATTTGTGATCTGAGGTTTGTCAGGCGCTTTCAATGGCGAGATCGGTAGCGCCTTGTCTATCAGTTGAAAATTGTAGTCTGGCGAGCTCACCATAAAGACCGTCCTGCGCCGCCAATGTCTCATGGGTGCCTTCGGCCACTAACCGCCCGTGATCCAGAACCAATATACGATCGGCGCTCTGAACAGTGGCAAGGCGGTGTGCGATGATCAATGTCGTGCGATCCGCCATCAGCCGTTCCAGCGCCTGCTGCACCTGCTGCTCGCTCTGTGCATCAAGTGCGCTGGTAGCTTCATCGAGCAGAAGAATGGGTGCCTTGGAAAGCATGGCGCGGGCAATGGCAATGCGTTGGCGCTGACCACCGGAGAGTTTGACGCCGCGCTCGCCCAGCTGAGAATTGTATCCTTCTGGTAGTTCCTCAATGAACCCGTCGGCAAGTGCGGCGCGGGCGGCCTCGCGCACCTCGTTTTCACTGGCATCGGGTCGGGTGAAACGAATATTGTCCAGCGCGCTGGCCGCGAAGATCACAGTCTCCTGCGGTACGATGGCGATGCGTTGGCGCGCATCGTGTGGACGGACATGCGCAATCGGCACGCCATCGATGCTGACAACCCCTGACTGGCTATCGTAAAAGCGCAGAAGCAGCGAAAACACGGTGCTCTTTCCCGCACCCGAGGGTCCGACGATGGCAACCCGTTCACCAGCTTCAACGGCAAAGGACACATCGTTAAGGGTCGAAGTGTCGGCGCGCGCCGGATAGGCGAAACTCACGCCATTAAAGCTGACGGCTCCCCGTGCCGGCTCGGGCAGTCCGGCCGGATCGTCCGGCGCGGTGATCGCGGGCTTGATCTCAAGCAGTTCAGAGAGCCGCTCGGCAGCGCCGGCGGCAAGCTGGATTTCGCCCCAGACCTGGCTCAGCTCCCCCAGTGCTCCGGCCGCAAAAACCGCATAAAGGACAAACTGGCCAAGCTCACCCCCGGTGAGATCGCCGGCTAATACGTCGCTTGCACCCCACCACAGGACCAGAACGACGCTGGAGAACACCAGAAAGATGATCAGCGAGGTGAGCACCGCGCGGGCACGCATACGGCTTCGTGCGCCGAGGAACGCCTCTTCAACCCGCGCATCGAACACCGAGCGCGCCAACGCTTCGCGCGTATAGGCCTGCACCGTTTGAATTCCGGAAAGGTTCTCGCTTGCAAAAGCGCTGGACTCGGCCAGCGTATCCTGGGCATAACGCGACAGGCGGCGCACCCAGCGGCCGATGATCACCAATGGCACGATGATCGGCGGCACCGCCAACAGAACAAGGCCGGTGAGTTCGGGGCTGGTCACCATCATCATCACAGCCGCGCCAACGAACAACACCAAGTTTCGTAGCGCAATTGATGCTCCGGTGCCGAACGCCGTCTTGATCTGAGTGGTGTCGGCGGTCAAGCGTGACACCACTTCGCCGGTGCGCATTTCGTCATAAAACGCCGGTGACAGCGCAAGCAGATGGCTGAATACGGCGCTGCGCAGATCGGCAACTATACGCTCTCCGAGCCAGGTGACGAAATAAAATCGCGTGGCGCTGGCGATTGAGAGAACCGCGACCACAGCGATCATCATCATGAAATAATTGTTGACGAAGTTGGCATCGACCTCGGTGAAGCCAAAATCGATAACGCGGCGAACCGCCATCGGAACCGCCAGAGTCGCGGCGGCAGCAGCAAGAAGCGCTATAGAGGCAAAAATGATGGCGCGCTTGTAGCGCATAGCGAATGGCAGCAATGCCGCAAGCGGGCGCATGCTCGCGCTTGTTGGCCTGCCTGGGTCGATGCCAGTGCGTGATTTCGAATTTGATGGATCTCTGTTTGCCACGCGCACATATCCCAAAATCAAGCGGGCAAGTAGACCCGCATCTGGTAAAAACCCACCCTTGAATCTGTCTGGTCCGGTACTCGTCCGAAAATCCCAGGCGGTTGGCACTTCGCAAACTGTCAATCGCCGAGCCTGTTACCCCTGCTCTAGCGCATTTTCGCGATTGTCTGAACCGAAGATCCAGAAATGGTTCAATGTGTGTTGTGGTTTATGGCAAGTTCAGCTATATCCGCGCGCGCTCGAATGGGGCATAAACGCATTACAACATCGACCGAGCCAGAACCATGAAGCTGGAAATCCACCCCGACTACCACAAGATCACCGTGGTGATGACCGACGGTACGACTTACGAAACGCGTTCCACCTATGGCGAGGACGGCGACAAGCTAACGCTGGATATCGATCCAACCACCCATCCGGCATGGACCGGGGGTGCTCAGCATCTTATCGACCGTGGCGGCCGGCTCAGCAAATTCAAGAAAAAGTTCGAGGGAATCCTCGGCAACTGATCTATTGGCTCTCATCGCCATCAGAACCGAACGCGGCGCGCAACTGATCAATCTGGTCGACCACCTTGTTGGAGACGTCAGTATCGGTCATTTCGGCTGGATTAAGCATCACGTCCAGCCGGTACAAGCGGGCATATATGGGGGCGGGCATATATGGGGTTCGTGCGGGCGATCAAATCATGCAGTTGTTCGGGAAGACCGGCATCTATGGGACGCTCGCGCCTCGCGGCCAGCGGCTTCAGGGGCACGCGCCTTGACTCACTGTAAGCTTCAGAAGTCGGCATTTCATTATCGGCGATGGCGTGCTGAATGAGAAACCATGATGCGACCTGCATCAGCCGCGTGGTCAAACGCATGCTCTCGGTTGCGTAGGTCAGCGCTACCGGTTTTGACAAACCACGCGACTGAGCGCGGCCATCACCATCAAGATAATGCGCGGTTTCCTCAACCAGTGCCATTCCTTGGTGGAACAGCTTGGAATCCGCGAAACGGGTGCTGAAATCGACCATTTGTCCAGGTGGCGTACCTTCGTTATTCATTGCTAGTCTCATCCAGCCAAAATTGTCGCAACACAGCGTCGATTTTGTGACGTTGAAGGTGTTTGGCAGGTAAGCAAGCAAGGTGCGCCCATGGCGCTGGTCATGTGCATTCGAGCATTCCCCAGACCATTGCAGCAGCGGACCCAATGGTATTTTGGCAAAAAAGGAGCCGCAATGTGCGGCTCTCAAGTCTAACAGGGTGGCGTCAAAAAGAGTGGACATGGCCCACTCACATCCAGATGACTGGATTACGAATGTTTAATGGCTATCGCCCGGGCGCTGATGAGCCGGCCGCGACTGTTGTTGCTCGACGAACCGTCGCTGGGACTGGCGCCGATGGTGGTGAAACAGATTTTCGAGGTCATTGACGAGATCAACCGCGAGGACAAAATGACTATCCTGCTGGTTGAACAGAATGCGTTTCATGCGCTTCGGCTTGCCCATCGCGGTTATGTAATGGTCAATGGCCAAATCACCTTGAGTGGCACTGGTGAGGAGTTGCTGTCCCATCCGGAGGTGCGCAGCGCCTATCTGGAAGGGTGGTGTCGAGACGGCTGAAGAGACATCGGTATGAGTGAACTTCTGGGTAATTCTTTGGCGGTGTTTTTCGGCGTTACGGTGATGATCGAAGGAGGTTGCCGGGTGGCTCATGGGCCAAGCCCTTGGGGGGCCGCTGGCGGCCGGTCTGGCAGCTTTCCCTACGCCTTCCTGTTGGGGCTAACCGACCGGTTTTTCATCTGGGGATTGTTTGGCGGAGAACTTCTGTCCCTGTGGGGTTTTGTCATCGACACATGTGTCATTCTGGCGATCGCGCTTGCCGCTTTTTGCATCACCCGCGTGCACCGCATGGTGAGCCAGTATCCCTGGCTTTACGAGCGTGCGGGACCGTTCGCCCTGCGCGACAGAAATTAATCCTGATACTTTATCCGATATTCACGGGATGACGCCATCGTCGAGCCGGTATTGCCTCCACAGGCGGACATCTGCAACCCCGGACCATCGTCGTGGGGATCGAGGGACATCGAGAACGGTGACGCCGGCGTATATCGTGCCGGGATTGCCGATTTCGTCGTCATCGGGCCACACCTCGCCCGTGGTTCTTGCCGGACTGCATGAAAACCGGACGCGTCACGCCGGCTGGTGCGCGAAGTGCTGCTCAGCGCCATGCCCCACATCTCCTGGCCGCTGCGTTTCGTTCTGCCCCATCATAAGGGCCTGCGCCCGGCCTGACTGTTGCGCCTCGGGCTGTTTCTCTACGGCCATCTGAGCGGGCGCAAGATCCTGCCGGCATCACGTTCGCTTGACCTGCGCACAGATCCCGCCAGCGCACCGTTAAAACCCATCTATGTCAAAGGCTTTGAATATCCCGGTTGCTGGGTCGATGATTCACGCCTTGTCGTGCTGAACGCCCGAGATGCGGCAGAGCGCGGCGCCGACATTCGCTCGCGCACCCGGTTTGAGGATGCCGAACGAGACGCCTTTGGCTGGACCGTCAAGACCACAAATCTGGCTGATGGCCGCACCGAGACCGTCAATGCCTAGGTGCAGGTCAATGCCGGCGGCCCCTGGGTCGATGAGATCCTCACCGGCCGGGTACACCTCAACAGTCCCGGCCGCGTTCGTCTGGTACGCGGTAGCCACATTGTCGTGCGCAAATTGTTCGAGTACGACCGGGCCTATATTTTTCAGCATGGGGACGGGCGCATCGTGTTCGCCATACCTTACGAAGACGACTTCACATTGATCGGCACCACCGATGCCACCATCACGTGACCCCTCCGAGGCCGTGTGCACCGATGATGAGGCAAGTTATCTGTGCGCGGCGGTTTCGGAATATTTCAGAAAGCCGGTGACACCAGCCGACATTGTCTGGACTTACTCCTGCGTGCGTCCGCTGTTTGATGACGGCGCCAGCTCTGCTGCCAAAGCAACCAGAGACTATGTGCTTGATCTCAATGAACAAGAAGGCGCAGCCTCGCTATTGAATGTGTTTGGCGGCAAGATCATCACCTACCGGCGTCTTGCCGAGGCGGCACTCGGCAAGCTCGATCCGTTTTTGCCTATCCACGGCGATTCATGGATCAGGGATGCGTCCTTGCCGGGAGGCGACATGGCGGGGTCGACGGCATTGCCGCGCTGGCTGCGGAACTGTGCACCAGATACACGTTTTTGGACGAGGTTTGGGCCTGCCGGCTGGTGCGCGCCTATGGAACCGATGCGGCAAGCATGCTGGGCTCTGCTGCAAGCCTTGCCGATCTTGGCCAAATCCTCGGCGCAACGCTGAGCGAGCGCGAAGTCGACTGGCTGATTGCCCATGAATGGGCACAAACAGCCGACGACGTATTGTGGCGCCGCTCAAAGCTGGGCGTTCGTTTTTCACCCGACGAGGCCGTCAGGCTCGATCAATGGATGCGCCGCAAACTGCAATTTGCCGCCACCGCCCGCACAGATCCCCACCCGTTACCGCCACCGCAGTCCACTGACAGCAAATAACGTCTTCGCCAATCCGCGCATCGGGTGTGCATTGGCCGAAAGCATCCCTTGCCATTCCGGCGCCTGCTGCCATGCTCTTGCTGCGCATCCCGGCTTTGCGTCATCGCTCATCAGTGGCTGAAGTCCGGGGGCAGGGGGACAGGGAACGCCCAAGGAGAACACATGGCGGCGAAAGCCAACAACACTCGGGTCATGCATCGCGTGCTGGCGCATGACTATCCGGCCGCAGTTGCAGGCAAGGGCGCTATCATCACCGATGCCGCCAGAGCAAGACCTATATCGATTTTTCCGGCGGCGCGGTGGTCTCCTGCCTTGGTCACGGACACCCCCGCATCAGCCAGGCGATCAGGGATCAGCTTGACCGTATCGCCTATGCCCATACCTCGTTTTTTATCTCAGAGCCGGCCGAGCATCTGATCGCCCGCGCACCGGAAGGCTTTGCCAGCGTTCATTACGTTTCCGGTGGCAGCGAGGCCAATGAGGCAGCGCTTAAACTGGCGCGCCAGTACCAGCTCAAGCTTGGGCAAGGCGAGCGCGCCGGGCCCGATCGCCGTCATTGTCGAAACTGTTGTCGGCTCCTCTCTTGGCGCGGTGCCGTCAGTGCCGGGCTATTTCGGTCATTTGCGCCGCATCTGCGATGAATATGGCGCGGTCTTGATCCTCGATGAGGTGATGGTTCCGGGCGCTGCGGCACGCTGTTTGCCTGCGAGCAGGACGGGTGTGGTGCCTGACATGATCACCATGGCCAAGGGGCTGGGCGGCGGCTACCTGCCGATCGGCGCCATGCTGGCGCACTAAAAAGTGGTGTGCGTTCTGGAGGAGGACTCAGGCGCTTTTACCCACAGCCACACCTATATGGCCCATCCCGTGGCCACCGCTGCCGCGCTCACCGTGCAAGGAGGTCGAGGAAGATGGGCTGCTTGAGCGTGTGCGCCAGATAGGCGAGTTTGTGCGCGCACATCTGGCCGCGACTTTCGAGAACCACCCCCATGTCGCCGACATCCGCGGGCGGGGTCCGTTCATCGGCCTTGAGCTGGTGGCCGACCGTGAGGCCAATGAACCGTTTGAGCCATCGGCCCGCATTGCCGGGCGCATCAAGGGGCTCGGCATGGAAGAGGGGCTAGTGTGCCACCCCTCGGCAAGGTCGGTTGACGGGGTGAGAGGCGACCATGTGTTGCTGGCGCCGTCGTTCATCATTTCGGAAGATGAAGTGGTCGAGGCGGTGGCACGATTGACGCGTGCCATCGACCGCGCGATCAGCGCCGGCACTTCGTGACTGGTGCCGCTCAACCTCTCACCACATGCACCGAGACCTTGGCGTGGCGCACCACGCAGTCGGCGTTCAGACCGATCAGATAGTCGGTGAGTTCCGGCCTGTGCGATGCCATGACGATGAACTCACACTCCAACTCCTCGGCGGCTTCGAGAATCTTGCCATAGATCGAACCGGCTGAGACATGTACGTCGTGGGACACATCGGCGAGGTGTTCACCGACGAAATCTTCCAGTGACTTGGCAGCGCCTTTTCCTCATAGCCCGGCGGGAAGAACTGGCCGACCACAGATGAGGAAAGATCCGGCACGATGCTGAGTCAATGGATTGACGCGCCCGATGGCTAGGCGAGCATTTTTGCCACCGGAATTGCCTTCTTCCACGAGGCCTCATGGGCCAGATCGATCGGCAGAAGGATTTTTGAGTACATGGGCTTTGCTCCTTCTGTCGGTCAGGCCGCTGCCGGCGACGGCGTGGCTGATCCGATCCGCCGCCGCTGGATGGCAATCAACAGGCCAAGCAGCGCGAATGCCGGGATGAAGATCAGATATTTCGATGGTTGTTCAGCTGGCCGCAGAGCCTGGATGATTTCTTGATCCCAATCGAGACCCTGCTTTTACGCCGCTGAATCGAACGCCACATCGTCGATGATCGCCTTGTCGCCATCCGTGCGCAGCGTCAGGCTCGCTGCTTCGACGCGCTCCTCGCCTGTGGCGCCATCGGGCACCGGCAGCAGCGTCACCCATTCCCTTTCATCGCCAACATCGTCGACGCCGCGAATGCGCAGGCGCAGATTGTCGCCGGTATTGGCCTCCTGAATGTTACTGGCGATCTCAGTCGGTGCGCTTTCGATAAACGGCTCTGCGATCTGGTCCATGAAGGAGCCAGGTCGGAAGATCGCAAACGCAATCCTCAGTAAAACCACGCTCTCCCAGATCCTAGTCTTGGTCAGGAACAATCCCTAGGTTGCAGATGCGAATAACAACATCTCAATGGTTGTGGTGATGAACACGAAGATGCCATGCGCCACATCGACATTGATCAGCAGGAGATCGGCATTGAAGATGAACAAGAACGGCGGCGACGCGGTGCGCAGCGAATAGAAAAAGCGACAACGCCGGTGCGGATCGGATCGCCGCCCGAGACCACAGCAGCGGCGAAAGACGCCAGTCCCACCGGCGGTGTGACATCGGCCATGATGCCGGCCGTGGCGGTGGCAATGCCGATGCCGATCATGTTGCGTGGCACCGGCGATCAGCCCGTCAATCGGCTTGCCCCAGCCGCGCTTCTTCCGCAGCCGCGGAACAGGGCATAGAGCGGCCTTTGAGTGATCAGAATGGTGATTATGAAAGCCGAGGCCCAGAACGCCGACAGGCCCGGCGACAGATGGTCGACCATCAGACACCAGATCACCACTACCACCGGCAAAATGTAGTGGAGTCCCGATTTGATTGTCGGTCCCGGCACCGGCAGCTTGACCACCGGCTCATTGGGATCGTCGAGTTCCAGATCGGGATAGCGCGCCGCGAATGCCACAAGTGCCGCATAGACGGTAAACAGCAGCACCGCGACAATCCAGCTTGCCGCATCGCCAAATGCCGCGCGCATCCAGCCGAGTCCGTAATTAGGTGGCAAACGAGATTGCCGCCACAACGGCAACGCCGAATGCGAACCCAATAAGCCGTTGCATCCACGGCTTGGGCACATAAGAGCGCGGCAGGCTTTCCATGTCGGCCTTCATCGCCTCCAGATGTGACGATGTAAACCAGCGCGATATAGGAATCACCGCCGGCAGAAGGGCGTGCGTCACCACATTGGCAATTGAGGAGCCGGAAATCAGCCCGGTCATGTCTGACGACACCATGGCTGCCTGGGCCGGTTCGCCGCGCAGGTGGCCCATCAGTAAGAAAGCGACATGGATGAAGTAGTTGCCGGTCCCCGCCTTGTCGAGCAACGCGCCAAACAGCACGAACAGGAACACAAAGCCGGTCGAGACACCGAGCGCGATGCCGAACACGCCCTCCGTGGTGATCCATTGGTGGTTGACCACCTCGGACAGCGAATTGCCCTTATGCGCGATGATGCCGGGCATATAGGGCCCGGCGAATGTGTAGACTAGGAATACCGTGGCCAACGATCGCCAGCACCGGGCCGAGGGACACGCCGTGTTGCTTCCAAAAGCAGCACCATGCCGATAATCGCGACCACGAAATCCTGGGTGATCGGCGCGCCGACGCGGTTGGCGATATCGGCATAGAAAACATCAGACCAGAGCCGTATCAGAGGATGATCTTCCCGGTCAGGCCCTTGGCGTCGCGCCCTCCGGTATCGCTGAAGGCGACAAGCTGATCAAGCTCGTCCTGACTTGGCTACGCTTCTTCGCCTTGCGTTTGATCGCTATTGGCCATTGTCGTCTCCCCCTCTACGCGCATGTCGGGTGATCACCGGCCCCCGGTCAGATCTGGCAGACCCGGGCTCCGCCATGTTGAGGGCGGGACCGCAATCGGCAAACCGGCCATTTTACATCCAGCCGCGTTCCTTGTAATAGCGCACGGCGCCATCATGGAGCAGCGCTGACAGGCTATCTTTGATCATGTCTTCTTCCTTGAGATGGGCAAACGCCGGATGCAGCTTCTTGAAGTGGTCGAAATTGTCGAACACCGCCTTGACCACCTGATAGACCACGTCGTCGTCGACCGATGCGGAGGTCACGAACGTCGCTTTGACGCCGAATGTCGGGGTGTCGGCATCGTTGCCCTTGTACATGCCGCCCGGGATCGAAGACTTGGTATAGTAGGCATTCTCCGAAACCAGCGCGTCCACTTCCGCACCCTCAATCGCAACCATCACGTCATCGGTGGCCGTGGAAGCCTCCTGGATCGAGCCATTCGGATGGCCGACAGTGTGAAGATGATGGCATCGACCTTGTTGTCGCCAAGTGCGGCCGATTTGAGCTCCGATGCCAGGGTGAAATCGGAATTGCTCCAGCCCTTGGCTTCCATCAGCACTTCCATGGTGCCGCGCTGGCCCGAATCAGGATTGCCGATATTGACGCGTTTGCCCTTCAGATCATCGAACACCTTGATGGTGGAATCGGCGTGCGCCACCACGGTGAACGGCTCGCCATGGGCTGAGAACACCGCTCGCAGGTCTTCAAACGTACCCTGTTCTTCGAATTTCGATGTGCCGTGCAGGCCGTGATGCTGCCAGTCCGACTGGGCAACGCCCATGTCCTGGTCGCCTGCTTTGATGGCATTGATATTGGCGATCGAGCCGCCGGTCGACGGCGCGGTGCATTTGATGCCTTAGTGCGGTTGACGAGCTTGCAGATTGACTGGCCGACAACGTAGTAGGCGCCGGTCTGGCCGCCCGTGCCGAGATGGCAGCGATGTATCCGATACGCATTGCGGTGTTTCCTCCCTCTTGGAGTTCCGATGTTGGACATTGATTTCGGGTTGAAGTTGCAGTGTTACACTGCATGAGTCTCTTGCTGCGTGTGTCCTTTGGATTTTCTCGCGGCATACTACTGCCTGTCAGGATGAAGCGCCAATTGAATTAATGCAAGACCGTTAGCGCGAATTACTACTTTGGTATATCTCTGCCAAATCTGCTTTTTCCAAACCATCGATGGGCCTAATCTGCGAGCAACACGGGTGTTTTTGGATACCCGATCGGCAGGCCCGTTTGGCCCGGGTGATAGGTTTGTGTTTTAGTCAGGCATGATGATCGAGCCGGGCCTCCACGGATGCACCACCTAACTTCGCCGCGCACAAACAGCATGCCGATGCGGGCAAGGCTTTCGAGTTCACCTTGAAGCGCGACCACGGCAAGGCGCTGGAGCGCGGCGAATGGACCGCCATCATCCCCAAGCCTGTCGCCGATCTTGTGCTTCTGCCGGTAGCCTTCCCGCGCAACGATGTCGGAACGGTCTTACCCGAAGAACTGGCGGTGCGGTTCACCACCGAGATATCCAGAACCGTCAAGCTGCTGGAGATCGACGGTGCATGCATCGAAGTGGCACTCGATCGGGGCCGCGGATTGTCGGCGGGGAACGCGAACAACCATTGAGCGAGCTTGAATTTGAGCTCAAGAGCGGATCGGTGACGGCAATGCTGGTCCATGCATGCGATGCCGTGCGCGGCGGCGGTGCCGTGATCTCGGTCAGGGCCAAGTCCGAACGCGGCATGGATCTTGTTGCAGGTGCTTCGCCCGTGCCGGTGCTTACGCGCAAGCACAGCGTTGCCGGCGCACTCGCCACCATCGTGTCCGGAGCCACGATGCAGGCGACCTCCAATATACCGGCCGCCGCCGCCGGCACCGACATTGAAGTTGTGCACCAGTTTCGCGTGGTGCTACGCCGCCTGCGCTCGGGCATGGCGCTGTTCAAGCGCGATCTGACCGATCAGGCAATGGCTCTGGACGGTGCTGGGTGCGGCGCGCGATCTTGATGTCTTTCTCGCCGAGACATTGCCCCGGGTTGCGCAGGACCATCGTGGAGATAGCTCGCTTGATGCCCTGGTTTGCACCGCACGCGAGCGCCGGATCGCAGCCTATGAGGATGCGCGCGCGCTGATCGCCGATCCGGCGTCATCGGGTTGATGTTCGAGCTTTTGATCCTTGCCGAAGTACCTGAGCGCGCTCTTGCAAAGCATGACAGGCCCCTTGCCCGAACGGCGCGCGCCTTGAAAAACGTCACCGCCATGCCCATCAGACGCGGGCACGGTTTTGCCAGCCAGCCAGCCGCCGAGCGCCATCGGGTGCGCATCGCGCCCAAGAAACTGCGGTATGCCTGCGACTATCTGTCTGGCCTGTACCCGGCCGGTCCGGCACGCGTTTATCTGAAGCATCTGTCTGTCCTGCAGAACGACATGGGGATCTTCAATGATGCTTCAGTGGCTGACCGGGTTGCCGGCCAACTCTGTGCCGGTGTGCCTGAAGCAGCTGACGGCGCGCGGTTGGTCAAGGACTGGTCGCGCTTTGCCAAGGCCCGGCCATTCTGGAGCGAATAACGGGCTGGCGCAGCAAAGGGCAGGCGTCAAAGAGGACAGGTGAGGGGGGGGGGCGATGATTTCAGTACTGGTGGCCAATCCCAAGGGCGGGTAAGGCAAGACCACCTCCGCCTTCGACAATGCCGGTTCTGCCCTCGCGTTTCGACCATGATGCAACAAAGCGTTTCTTGCGCCGCATCGAGGATCTCAAACCCATCCGCAAGGCGCCTGGTGTGTGCAACACCGGGCCCGGAAATGCGCAAAAGAAAGGCCAAGGAGATGATGATCGCCCTGGCCAAGGGAGTTTTGGGAGGAGTGTCGCGCGCCGGCCTCTAGGCCGCGGCACGGGATCGGTGGCGCATCACTTTGCGTTCGAATGCGGCGCGATCGGCCGGAGAGAGTGGCTGTACCGCATGGTGCGGGGTGGCCCTGTGCTGGCTCGGTGTCTGCCAGTAATCCCAGAGAATCTTGTGGTTCAGCGTCTGCGGCCAGCGCCGCTTCGTTGAGAGCACTATCGCTCAACAGGGCGGTGCAATTTGTGATGAGGATCACAAAACGCCGGTATGAACGAATGCCGGTGCGACAGGGCAGACGGCGGTCAGTCCGGCCGCACCACGCGCTTGAACACGAAGATCAGAATGATTGCCGTCGTCAGGCTATGGATAAGCCGCCAAGCGCCGAGGCCGACCCGGCGATTGCCGGCGGCACCGAGGACAGCGCCTGGGCATAGCAATTGGCAAACACCATTCCGGTGCTGAAATTGGAAATCGCGAAAGCGGTCATCACCGGATAGGGCGAGTTGACGCCGTAAAGCCCGAAAATGAGCTGCAAAAGCCCGCCGCTGGCGCTGATGGCAACGCCGATCAGGATGATCCGGTCGACCGGCAGGTAGTTGGTCAACCGCCGCGAGATATAGGTTGCGGTCATGAAGAACGGCGGCATCATCATGATGAAGAACCCGACAAGCTCCGGTTCGACACCCATCAGCACGGTGAAAACGATGGGTATCGATGTGAGATAGACCTGCGCCGCCGCGGTCGAGAACGACACCAGCACCGAGTAGGTGACGAACATGCGCATGCGCGCCAGCCGGAAATACTCAACCACAAGCTGGCCCGGCGCTGGCGGATTGCGCTTGGCCGGCGGTAGCGTTTCCTCAAGCATCGCAATGACACGCAGGCAAAAACGATCGCACCGACACCGGTGGCCTGAAACATCCGTGCTGCGATCAGTGTCGGAATATCCGGCGCAAACACGCAAGCAACGCTCGCAAGTGTGAAAATGCCAAGGCCGAAGATGATCGCTGGACGGCGCCCGAACCGGTCCGACAAAGGGCCCATCACCAGCTGCGCGAAGGCGAATGAGGCAAGATAGGTCGGCACCAGCGTCTGCACCGCCGACAGCGATGTCTCAAGGTCACTGGCGATATCGGCCATGCCCGGCAGACATTGGTGGCGAACTGGCCGACGAACATCATCCAGACCGGCGGCAGGCGGGGGGAGGCTTGGGAAGTCAGATTCAAGGAATTTGTTCCTGAGCGTGATGTTGGCCGGTTCTGGCCTGACAGGTAGTAAAATGACAGCGCGATCTGGGTTCTATACCCAAACTGCCTTGCGCGTCACCCGGATTGGACAATCGGCAGGTGATGCAATGCGCGCCGTGGTCTAGGCTTATGCTGCAAGCCGGCAGGTGCAGGAATGGGATTGATGAACGGCAAGAGCGAAACCTACGAGGTTCTGGCGGTTGAATATGCCCGTCTCGACCGGCCATCGCGCGACTTTAATCTGTTTTCGCCCGACCCCCAGAAAGGCCCCAGAACCATCGCCTACTACATGTGGGTGGTGCGCAATGAAAACCGCACCATGGTGGTTGATCTGGGCTTTTGACCGGCGCTCGGGCGCACCTTGCTGCGCGAGCCGATGGAGGCGCTGGCTGCGGTTGGCGTTGCAGCTGAAGACATCGAGACCGTGATCATCACCCATATGCACCACGGCCATGTGGGTCATGGTCCGGCCTTCCCCAATGCCACCTTCATCCTGCAGGAGCACGCGATCGCCTATTGCACCGGCAAGGCCATGGGTTATGCGCCGCTGCGCCGCTCATTCGATGTCGAGCATGTCACCGACATGATCCGCGCCAATTACCGCTCCCAAGTCAAATTCGTCGATGGCGATGTGGAAGTGCTACCGGGCATTTCGGTGCATCTGGTCGGCGGTCATTCCGGTGGCCTGCAGGCGGTGCGGGTCCAGACCGAGAACGGGCCCATGGTGATCGCCTCCGACGTCGCGCATTTCTACGACATTGTGACGGAACAAAATTCCTTCACACTGATCGTCAGCCTGCCGGGAATGCGTGCCGGTTGGGACCGCATCTTTGAGCTTGGCGCCGCGACCGGGTTCGTTGTTCCGGGCCATGATCCGCTGGTCTCAAAACTCTATCCCGGGCACCCTGATGACGAACTGACGGTGGTGCTATCCGAACCGCCATTGGCCCCCTAGCAGATATGGAAAGGGGAGTGAAACGTGAACCGCCCCGGATTTAGCGGAGACTTTTTTGTTCCAAACCTATGCGACTTTATCAAGGGCGTTCATGCTTGCATGGAAGGCGTCCTCCATTTCCTGCGGCGGTCGGTGGCCGATGGCGCCGTGTAGCCGCTCTGTGTTGTACCAACTGACCCATTGCAGGGTTTCCCAATCAACCCGGGCCACGGATTTCCACGGCCCGAAGAACTCGATGACCTCGGTCTTGAACAGGCCGATGACGCTTTCCGCCAGGGCGTTGTCATAGCTGTCGCCAATGCTGCCGACCGAGGTGTCAATCCCGGCCTCCCCCAGACGTTCGGTATAGCGGATTGACAGATACCGGCTGCCGCGGTCCGAGTGATGGATCAACCCTTCAGCCGGATCACCTGGTTCAAGGCATCCAGCACGAAGCCCGTCGTCATGGACGTCGAGATGCGCCAGCCCACGATCTTGCGGGCGAAGACATCAATGACAAAGGCCACATAGACCATCCCCATCCAGGTCGACACGCAGGTGAAGTCCGACACCCGGATCTGGTTGGCAGATCCGGGTGGGCGCGGTGGCGGTGAAGTCGCGATTGACCTTATCATCCGGGCAGGACTGCGCCGGATCAGGGATCGTGGTTCTCTTCCTGCCGCGCGTAACCCCTTGTAATCCATGCTCTCTCATGAGCCGCTCTACAGTGCACCGTGCGATATCCCTGCCTTCCCGGCGCAACTGGTGCCAGACTTTGCGGGCTGCGTATCTGCCTTTGCTCTCGTCATGGACACGCTTGATCTCCTTCAGGTCTGTCGCATCCTGCCGGGCTCGGTCTGACGCCAAATCAGGATCCCGGGCGATGGCCGCATGCCTGTAGCAGCTCGATGGGCGATCGGCAGCACACGGCAGGTCGGCTCGACCCCAAAGTCCCCCTGATGCTCTTCAATGAAGGCAATCATTTGCGGAACGGGCGGTCGAGCTCCGCCTGTGCAAAATACGCGGACGCCTTCTTCAGGATCTCGTTGGCCTGGCGTTGTTCTTTATTCTCGCGCTCCAACGCCTTGAGCCGGGCGCGCTGGTCACTGGTCAAACCGTCGCGCTCACCGGCGTCTCCGGCCGCTTGAACGCACCAGGCGCGTAGCGTGTGTCGGGTGAGCAGCCAAGCTTCGACGCAATCGCCTTGTGGGCTGCGTTGTCACGGGCATACTCAGGCCGCTGTTCGCGAAAAAGACGGACCCCGCGTTCCCGGAACCCGGCCGTGTACTTCGGGGGGATTTCTTCTTGTCCATAGGGCTCATCCTTTGAGAGTTTTACTCTCCGGTAAACCCGGGGCGGTTCAGCGTTCCGGCGCGCGCGACTGGCGCTTCAGATCATTGCAGCGATGCCAGTGCGTCGGCATAGCTCGATCGCTCCTCTAGATGCTCAAGGCTGATCGCACCCATCTCCTCAAACAGCACTGAGAGGATGTCGGAGCGCCCTAGGCGGTGCGCTGAATCCGCCAAAAGCTGGAAGAACAGATCGCGCTGCGCGTGGCTGCCGCCCATCTGCCACAGCTTGCGCCGCGCCGGCACCAGAATATCGAGAACCTTTTGGTGTTCGCCCCTGCGGTGCGCGAGGGCAGCTTGCGCTGCCGGAAGTGCGGCCAGCGCGTAACGCGCGGACCCAGCGAGCCGCGATCGGTGGCAACGAAGTCGTTCATGGCGCTTATCAGCTCATTCGCCTCGCCAAAACGGCCGGCGGCGGCAAGGCCAAGCACTGAATGGGCCGAAGTGAAGGGACTTGTGTGATTGCCGATACGCTCTGCGCAAAGCTCGCCGATATCACTCCACCTGCCCCCGACATCAACGCCGCGGAATTCCAGCCGCTGCAACAGCGCCACATCGTTCTGGATATCGACGAAGAAATCCGGCACCGCCTCCATCAGGGGAGAGGTCATGTCGCGCAGCCGCTCGTCATAAATGCCAAGCCTCTTGTCGCTCTTGCTCCAGGCTGGCGCGGCGCGTTCTGAAATGTCGCGCATCCACGCCGCTTCGCCGATCCAGAATAGCTCGAATTGCGCCAGCCTCAGCGCCAGCAAATCGTGCGGATGGGCGCGCGCAATCACCTCGACATGCGAGACACATTCGGTGACGCGGCCATGGATTGCCGCTTCAAGCGCTGAAATATAGAAAAGCTCGCGCTCGCTCTCAGGCGTTCTGGCAGCGCGCGCAGCATCCAGCATCTTTTGCGCCGGTGCGCGCAGTTCCGGCTTGCGCAGGCCCCACATCAAGATGCCCTTGACGGCATAGGGAACGCGAAATCCGGATCGGCCTCATTGGCGGCCTTGATGTGATCCATCACATCGGTACACCAAGCGACATAGCCCTCGACCGCCTGCTCAAAGTCGATAGCAGCTTGGGGTGTGTCGGTAGTCAGCTCATGACCCTAGGAGTCGTTTCCCATCGCCCATCCTCGCTCTTGGCATGGCGCGACCCTAGCAGATGCCCTGTGTGGTCAAAATCTGCATCAACGCCTGCTTGTGCCGGTGTTTCGCGCTCATCTGTCCATGCTAGGCTCGGCCAGATCTCAGCCATCGGCGCGGAGGGGCCCCATGGATTTCTCGCTAACTGAAGAGCAAATGCGCTGGCGCGACATTGCCCGAGACTTTGCCACCCGCGTCATCAAACCTGATGTACTGCGCCGCGACCGGCTGGCAACCGCTGAGGAGCGCATTCCTTGGGACTGGGTCGGGTGGAGGCCGATGGCTTCGGCCTGCGCACGCTCGGTGTTCCCAAGGCGTTTGGCGGCGCCGGTGCAGATATCGTCACCATGTGCATTGCCGGCGAGGAACTGGCGGCGGGCGATCATTACATTCTGAATGGCTCCAAGCGCTACATCTCCAATGGCTGCATGGCAAAACTCTATTTCGTCGTTGCGCGCACCGATCCCTCAAAGCCTCTGTCTGAAGGCGACTCGGTTTTCGTCGTGCCGTCCGATACACTGGGCTACCGTGCCGGCTTCTTTCACGAAAAATGAGTCAGAGGCTTGCCACCAACGGTACCTTCTTCTTTGAAGGCTGCCGCGTGCCGGCATTAGGGCATGCTGGCCGATCTGCGGTCCAAATATCTGCCGGGCAGCAAGGCCGAGGCCGCTGCCACGGTTCTGGGCGTTGGCCGCGCGGCTTATGAATACGCACTGACCCACGCCCAGAACCGCATTCAGGGCGGAAAGCCGATTGTCGAATATCAGGCCATAGCGCTGATGCTGGGGCAGATGGCAATGAAACTCGATGCCGCGCGCCTGCAGATCTGGAAGGCTGCCTGGATGGCCGACAATAATGACCCCGACGCCCGCGTCGCCGGACTTCTGGCCAAGGTCAATACCTCTGAAATCGCATTCGAGGTCTGCCGCCTCGCCGGTGAGATCATGGGCGGTGCCTCGATCATGCATGAGTATCCGGTGGAGAAATATCTGAGCGACGCGGCAAGCTTCCTGCACCCCGACGGCACCAACCAGATCTGCCTGTTGTGAGCCACCCGCGCCATCGCCAGCGGTAGCGGCGAGCGCGTCTACTGGTTTTGAACGAGGGCAGCGCTCAGTAAAGCCCGGTCAGCCAGTGCACCACATTCAGCGCAAATTGCGCGTTGTCGGTGGCATCCGGGTGGTTCATCCCCATGCGCCCGCCATTTGAGCTGATCTGGGCGGAAAACATGCCGGCTTCGCCAAACACCGCAACACGACCCTTCCCATGCTGGAGCGTCGCACCTTGCAGCATGCCCTCCGCCGATAACCGTGGTGTGGACTGGGAAAACCTCCATGCCTCGATCGGCAGCAACAGCACCATGTCATTGCCAAGGATGATATCGGCTGCGCATCGACACCGGGCTGCACCCGGAATGCCTGAACGGTGAATGTCATCACAGCTTCGACAGCCTCCTCGCCGCCGCGTGCCTGCACTACCGTATGTGCGGCGGCAAGGCCGCTATCAGCGCTGAAATGGCTTGCGCCGCCGCTGCCCCTTACCAGTGCAAAGCCGTCGGCAAACAGAAATCCGAACGCCTCGGCCAGTTGTACTGTCGCCCCGCCCCAAGGCATGTGATCGATGATCAGAAGCAGTGAGCCGCCCTAGCGTATCCAGCCTTCGACCGTGGCGATTTCGTCTTCCGTGAAAGCCGAATAGGTGGAAAGGATGGTGCGGCCGCGATTTTTTGCCGACGTTGGATTGGCAATCACCAGTACCCCTGCCTGCGCCAGCGCCTCGGAGGAAAGTGAGCCGTTTAATCCCTGAACCCGGTAGCCATCGGCGGTCAGCAGCTTGGCAAAGGGTGCATAGCGCTCGCTGGAGGTGTGGAAATTGTTGTGCGCCTCATTGATCAGTATCAATGGGCCTTCGCCGGCGCCAAAGGCAGGCGCTGTAACTTCAGGCTGGAAATTCTGATCGGCGCGCTGCTGGGCGCTGAGTGGGCAGACGCCAAGCCCCAGAATTGTGATCGCGCACGCCAGACCGAACGCGCTAAGTTTGGAGAAATATCGCATGAGGCCAAGTCTATAGAGTATTTTTGTGATTTGGTCAGTCATCATGGTCATGCAGCGCCGCCAGCCTGCAATGCGCGGGCCGGCGGCGAGGTGAGGGGAGGCTAAACAATGCGGGCATTGGTCCTCAATCAAGCAAACACGCCGTTTGAACTTTCAAATGTGCCCGATCCGGTTGCCGGTCCAGGTGAAGCGGTGGCGAAGGTCCTAGCCTGTGGGTCGGGGCTCACTATCCAACACGTCAAGGCGGGCCGTCAGGCGATACCCTTCCCGCGCATTATCGGCCATGAGATCGCCGGCGAGATCGTCGAGGCCGGCGAGGGTGTCAAGACCCTCAGGCCCGGCGATCCGGTGACCATCCACTTTTATCTGTTTTGCGGTCATTGCCGCTATTGCTTGGCAGGGCGTGAGTCGCTGTGTGAAAACCTTGCCGGTCAGGTCGGCAAGCAATGCGATGGCGGTTATGCCGAATATCTGAAATTGCCCGAACGCAATTTCGTCAAGCTTCCCGAAGGGCTGGACTACAAGGCCCATCCGGCCGCAACAGCCGTCATCGCCGATGCGTTGGCAACACCCTACAAGGTTTTGCGGCGTGGGCGCGTTGGTGCCGGCCACTACGTTGGCGTATTTGGCGCCGGCGGCGGCGTCGGTCTGCATCAGGTGGTGATGGCAAAATGGGCAGGTGCGCGCGTCATCGCCGTCGATATCGCGCGCGACAAATTCGATGCCTGCCGTAGCGCTGGCGCCGAACATGTGGTCGACGCATCTGCGGGCAATGTTGCCGAGGCAATTACCGAGATTACCGGCGGGCGCGGGCTCGATGTGGCCATCGACTATGTATGCACCAATGCAACGCTTGAAGCCGCCGCCAACTCGCTCGGGCCCGATGGCCGGCTGGTCACTCTCGGCGGCACCGGGCAAAAGTCGGCCATCGCGCTCAGCATTCTGCGCCAGGCCGAACGGGAAGTGCTTTCAAGCCGCTATGTCAGCCGCGCCGAAATCATCGAGACGCTGGATCTGGTGGCGCGTGGCGATGTGGCGCCGATTGTCAGCGAAATCCGCCCGATGGATGAGGCCGAACAGCTGCACGAGATGATCGAGGCGGCAACGGTGACTGGCCGCGCGGCGCTCACGCTCTGTGGGTAGATAACGGATGCCCGAAGCCCGGAAGCGAGCGGGCTGATCTTGTTTGACGCCGCGCGATCCTGTCATCGCGACCGAAGATTCTCATCCTGATTGTTGCGCTACAGTCTGACGCGCCTCGAAAGCGCATGTCCGCCCGCAGCTCTGGGAAGAGGTCCGCCTCCGTGTCGCGGAAAACTGGAACGGCGCACCGAGCGCGCCATGCTCGCCCAAAAGCGGCGCAGGTGTATGCCCTCGCCATGCCTTCCAAAACATGCCGCCCTGTGGCAGAAAGTTGCAAGAAAGCTAAGAAGGTAAGGTATATGAAATGAATCTGGTGGGCTGTGATTGCTAGTGCCATATCGCTTGGGCAGGCAGGTCTCGCCGAACCGGGGTGCAATGACTGGAATACTCCGGGCTTGTTCGAGGAAACGGATGGCGATTTGGTGAACAAATGCCTCGCCGCAGGGGCCAATCTCGCCGCGCGCGCCGCGATTGACCTGAACCCATCGACATTTCGGAGCGGTGCCAAGGCGCTGCTGGCAGGCGAGGCCGATCCCGACGAGCGGAACACGTTAGACGAAACCCTTTTCGATCTGATCAAGCTGATCTCCGACGGAGCTTCGCTCATCGGAACACAGGCCTACTGGCGTCTGAATGACGCCCGGTGGGACTAAAGCCATCCGCCCAGCAGTTTCTTAAAGCACCTCCAGTAACGATTGAGACGGCATTCGCTGCCTCACGGCGAGCCTCAACCGCGCATATCGTCACATTTTGCCGCGAAGGAATCGAGGACGTTGGTGATGTTTCCGAGATCCGCCTCTCTGAGATCCACGCCGCTGAGATACGCACCTTCTAATTGTGCGGAGGAGAGGTCCGCGCCACTGAGGTTTGTGCCTTCGCGGATTTCTATGTTTTGGAGGCCCGCAGATCCGGGTTTTACACCTGTGATCTTTTTACCTCTGAGGTCCGCGCCTCTTAAATCTGCAGTTCGTAGATCAATTTTTTTTCAAACACATCAAGACGTTCCTTCCAGTGCTTTGTCCGGGCACATTCGAACTCTTTACTGTCTTTCTGGCTGCCGGACTTTCCCTGCAGCGGATCAGGCGCATACGGGCAATCGAGCTTGCCGTGCTGTGCGCACCATTTCACCCGGTATTCAGCTTTTTCGATATCCTTCCCCAGCCACCCTTCGGGCTTCTTGGTAAAAAACACTTCTCGCAGATCGGCGTTGGCCGTTGGTCTGCGCCCCTGGATTTTCTCCAATGATAATGAGCGTCCGGCCCTGACAAGGAGGCGGACGATATGAAGCGGAGCAGGTTTGGCGAGGAACAGATGATCGCTGTGTTGAAGGAGCAGGAAGCGGGGATGCCGACGGCGGATGTGTGCCGCCGTCACGGGATCAGCTCGGCGACCTTTTACAAGTGGAAGTCGAACTATGGCGGGCTTGAGGTGTCCGATGCCCGGCGGCTTCGTCAGTTGGAGCAGGAGAATGCGCAGCTGAAGAAGCTGCTGGCGAGCTCGATGCTGGACAACGCAATGCTCAGGGAGATCAGTGCAAAAAGTTCTGACGCCCGGTGCCGGGCGGCGGCGGTGACGATCCATGTGGACCGGACGAAGCCGTGGCGCCGGTCGGCATTGATATGGGATTTGCAGCCGAACACCGGCGTGGCGATTGCGCCCATCGCCGTGCCGTCCGGGCGCGTCTTCTTGCGCCCTGGCTTGAGCGTCCAACGCGCGTCGCGATCCTTTTGCGCCGGTTTCTGGGGATTGGCCTGCCAATCAGGCGGGATGCCCCCGCCCTTGACGATCTCCTTCCCGGCATCGGTCATGCGCCGGCGCGGGGCCGCCACGATGGTGGCATCGACAATCTGCCAGCCCATGGCGAGATATCCGGCGTCCTCAAGATGCGCGTCGAACCGGGCGAAGAGTTTCTCCACCGCGCCGGTCCGCAGCAGGGCTTCCCGGAACCGCCAGATGGTCGTCTCGTCCGGCGCCCGCGCGCCGTCATCGAGGCTGAGGAAACGGCCAAAGCTGCGCCGGTCCATGATTTGGAACTCCGCCTGCGCATCCGACAGACCGTAGAGCGCCTGGATCACCAGCACCTTGAAGATGAGGACCGGGTCCATCGGCGGGCGCCCGCCCTGCCTGCCATCGGAACGATCATGCGTCGCATCCAACTCTGGCCGGAAGAGCTCGAAGTCGATACCCCCTGCAAGCCGCTCCAGCGGATCTCCCGCCTTCGATAACGCCGCGTACCGCTCATCCGGATCGAAGAACCCGCGCTGTGCAGCCATAGTACCCTTCGTCGCTGATATCCCCACGGAATCACGCCAACACGCTTAAAGCCAAGGGGGTTCAGGGCGTCCATATGGCCAAAGCCCTAGAATATCCAGTGAGCATTGCCAACAGGTGGTCATAAGAGAGACGGGCATTCGCATGGGCGAACGCGGCGTTCTTCGATCAGCAGTTATCCTTCAGCGAATTTTGCGTAAGCATTCATCCCACAAATCGTAGGCAGCCACGCTTAGGACGAAGATCGAAATAACCCAAAAGGGCAATCCACCCCAAAACCCTGCAAACCCCGTGGAGATACTGTGTGCCAGGCCGATGATGAAGACGGCCAACACGGCAAAGCCGATAACACCCGTAACTGGTTTAATCTGGTCTCTTGTCATCCGATACATCTTTAATCCGAATCATGCTGAGCGTTGTTCTTTGTATCGTCAAACAATTGCTGCTCTAGCCAGGCCGCAGTTCTAAACAAGCGATCATCTCGTTCAGCTGATCCTATCAATTGCACACCAGCGGGCAACCCGGTTTCACCCGTCAGCCACGGTAGGGAAAGGCATGGCAAGCCGGCGAAAGTCCAAATGGCGCTAGATACCGGATCACTGCCATCATGGTTTGACTCGTGTGCTTCGCCCAGAGCCGCGGGCGCCAGAACCGCGTCAAAGTCATTGAAGAATGATGCGAAAAAACCCTCCGATCCTATCAGATAGGCACATGCGCGTTGATACGCATCATCGGTAACCTGCTGGCCGCGTTCCATCGTCAGTGCGAGTTCTTGGCTGGGCCGGTGCGCTTCGGTATCGCCGTCAGTGCCAATCATTCTGCAGACTTCGTAGTCGCGGATCGTTTGGTAGTGGTCCGGCAGATCCGCCATGGATTGCGGCGCTGGTACCTGCTCGACTTGCGCCCCGAGCGATATCATCAGTTCATCCAATCCGGCGCGCATGGCCTCAGACAGACGATCGTAAAACGGAAAATCAAACCAAGCGATCAACGGCTCGATCGGCACAGCCGATCGGTAGCCTTGGAGCATTTGCGGTTTTGGCCTTGTGTGGGTGGCATTATCGGCGCGGTCATGACCTGCAAGCGCATCGGCCAGCACGGCAATGTCCTCCAGCGTGCGCCCCAGAACGCCAGCTTGATCGAGCGTGCTCGAGGCAAGCCTGCAACACGCGCGCGAAATGACGGCGCGCGTCGGTTTGAAACCATAAACGCCGCACATGGACGCTGAAACGATCAAGGATCCATTGCTCTGAATGTCGATTGCCAAGGGCATATGTCCGGCGGCAACGCCGGCAGCCGAGCCGACCGATGCCCCTCCCGCCGAGCGCTCCAGGTTGTGCGGATTGCGGGTCTGCGAGCCATCAGATACGCCCAACCTGGTGGTTGCCGTTTTGCCGAGAATGACCGCGCCGGCTTCACGCGCCTTGTCGATCACAGTGGCATTTGATGCGGGTTGCCGGTTCTGGTCGCCCCCGGCGCCCGATGCCGCCGGCATACCGGCCATATCATAGGCATCGCTGACCCCGACCGGCACACCGTGCAATGCACCCATGGGGCGTCCAGTGCGGCGCAATTCGTCCATGGCGCGAGCCTGTTCACGCGCAAGGTCTTGGTCCAGCAACGCCCATGCCGCAATATTGGCTTCGCTGTCGGCGATACGCGCAAGGCACGCCTCAACCAGATCGAGCGAGGTGATCTGACCGGCCCGAATCTTCTCGGCGACCTGGAGCGCGGAGTGTTCCCAGAGATTCACAACGAAACCCGTTGCATCTGGTCAGGGGACATACGTGCCGAACAGATAGTCGGGAAGCCACAGAGCAATGCCCGGAAACTGATACATCAGGAACATGCAAAATATGACGATGCCGAGGAATGGCATAATTCCTCTGAAAATCTGCATGAGCTCGATCTGGTTTCGCAGAACCCCTTTGAGGTAATAGGCCGACATGGCCATGGGTGGAGTGAGGAATGACGTCTGCAGGTTGAGCGCTACCAGCATCGCAAAAAAGTAGGGATTGACGCCGAAAGTATCGAGCAGCGGAAGAAATATCGGAACAAAGATGATGAGAATTTCCGACCATTCCAGTGGCCAGCCGAGCAGGAAAATAATCAGCTGGCACAAAATCAGGAATTGCCATGGTGCCATGTCAAGCGCGACGATCCAATGTTCGATGACATCGTGCCCACCGAGGTAGGAAAATACCGAAGCAAATGTCCAGGAGCCGACGAACATCCAGCACACCATGGCTGTCGCTTTGGCGGTGAGGAAAACTGAGTCCTTCACTTTTTCCCAAGTCAGCGAGCGATACAGCAAGGCAAGAACCAGCCCGCCGAGCGCGCCCATCGCGGCAGCTTCTGCCGGCGTCGCCAACCCGCCGAGGATTGATCCCAGCACCAGCATGATCAGTACTGTGAGCGGGACGAACGATGTCAGCAGCTGCCAATAAATCTGGCCACGGCTTGGGGCATCGTCCATGACGGGCGGCGGTGCAATTTCAGGATTTTTTATGGCCCGGAACAGGACATAGGCGATGTACATGCCGGCCAGCATCAGGCCTGGAAAAACCGCTGCGGCATAGAGCCGCAATGGCGACAGCTCGGCGATAGCCGCATAAACAATTAACATGATCGACGGCGGGATAAGGATGCCGAGCGTACCGCCCGCGCATATGACACCGGAGGCGAATTCCTTATTGTAGTTCGCTTTTATCATGGCCGGGAATGCGAGCAGACCCATGAGGGTCACCACAGCGCCAACGATGCCGCTGGCGGTCGAGAACACAGTACAGGTGATAAGTGCGGCGATGGCCATGGATCCCGGCAGATTGCGGGCAGCCAGCTGCAGGGAAAAGAAAAGCCGGTTGACGATGTTGGCCCGTTCAACGACGTAGCCCATGAATAAAAACAACGGGATGGCCACGAGTGTGTCGTTTTCCATCACCGAGTAGGTGTTCTGGTTCAGCAGATAGAAGATTTGGTTATCGAAGACATCGGAAAAAACCTTGATGGAGCCGGCTTGGTAGTATGCGAAATAGCCAAAACCGACGCCCATAGCCAGCAAGGTAAAGGCGATGGGAAATCCCAAGAGTACCAGCAAGATAAACAGGCACAGCATCAGGATTGCGAATTCTGGATTGGTCATGTTTCTTAACGCTGCGGTTTTGGATTTCTAGGGTCTGGACTCATTATAGCCACGAGATGAGGGCTGCAGCGCGCGCGATAGCTGCCATGACGTTTTTAATGTTGCGCTCGAAGCGAGTTGCGATGCGCCGCCGGTCTTTGAGGCGGCAGAACATGCGTTCGATGATATTTCGCTCCCTGTAGATGGCCTGATCGTAGTGATATCGGATCCTGCGGTTCTTTCGCGGCGGGATGACGGGCCCGGTCCCGCGCTCTTCAAGCCGTTCGCGCAGTTCCCGGCCGTCACGACCTTTGTCGGCGACAGGTTCGGCGGATGGCGGCATGGCCTCGATGCAGCGCTGTGCGACCTTGCAATCATGCACGTTTCCGGGCGTTGGGAGCAGGACACAATTGACAAAAACATGGGGCGGCCCTTGTGGTCGCGGACGGGCGTGGAGCCCGGTGTTGCGTCCGTCTCTTTGATGCGGCCGATACCATGGGGCGTGGGGGCCAAGGCCCCCCTTTTCCGCCGCCGGCGCAGCGATGAACCTTGATGCGGGAGTTGTCGATGAACAGCCGGTCAGGCGTATCCTCGGCGCCTGCCGGAGCGCTGAAGATACCTTCCCATATAGCTCGCTCGGCCCGGCGGACGAAGCGGTTGCAGAGCGTCTTCTTCGGCCCGTGGATATCGGCGCAGTCGGCCCGGCGACCGCCACAGCGCAGCACGTGGACGATCCCGCTCGGCACATGACGATCATCAACGCGCTTCTTGCCGCGCACATCGGTCGGCAGAAGCGGCGGTCGGCAGCAGCGGCGCGATCCGAGCCTACTGAGAATCGGAAAACCAGAAGAAATCATACATCTCGTTATCTCCTCATCGGAGGCAATGAACCATCCTCGGATCAAGTCGGGAAGACGGTTATCGGGGCCGGACCCTAAGAAGGGGTTTTAGTCTAAGGGCTTGGTCGGAGGCGCGTCGGTTTGCATCAGAACTTGGTCGGTTTCGCGCACGTCTTCGAGCCGCTCCAGCCAATATCCGTTGCGCATTGCCATCCAGCAGCGCAACGACTCTGCGATACCCTGAATGATAAGGAGGGCCCCTGCGATCGGTATCAGGGTCTTGAAGAAATAGATCTGGATTCGCGCAGGGCTGTTCCAGCTCACTTCTTGGTAGCGCCAGGAATCCGACGCGATCTCGGCGCCATACCAGAACAGCGCCAGCATTCCAGGAAAGAAGAACAGGATGTACAAAACGAAATCGATCCGGGATTGCCACCTGACGGGCAGGAGTCTGTAAAAAACGTCGCCGCGCACGTGTGTGTCCTGGGCAAGTGCATAGGGCCCCGCCATCAAGAACAAGGCGCCATACATCTGAACCATCATGTCGAAGGCCCAGACAGTCGGCGCATTTAGTGCATAACGAACAAATACCTCATAAGAGACAGAGAAGATAAGGATGAGGATGCACCAGCCAAAGGAGCGGCCGACCCAGATGCTCAGGTTCTCGATGGCATGTATGAATGAAGCCAGTTTCATCCCCCGAAAGTCCCCTCGCCAATACATCCAGCGGCCGGTGAACCGGCCCTTGGATATTGGTTTGATCTATCGCGACGGCGGGCTCAGCCGAAGTGGTGATTATAAGCCAGTTTGTAGTCAGGCTGGTTGAGGTTCAGATAATTCATCACCTCTTTCGCGTAGGCTTTCTGGGAGTCGATGACCTTGGCAAAGAACGCGTCTTCCCCCGAAAGCCGGTCGACAACGATGTCCCACGCCTTCAACTGCTCTTCCATCACCGAATCCGGTGTCCGGTAGACGTTCACGCCCTGGCTCTTCAGCTTCTCCAGATCTTCCGCATAACGCTTGGTGTTGTGCCAGTAGAAATTGGAGTTTTCTGCTTCAGAAGCATGTTTCAGCACGGCCTGAAGTTCGCTTGGAAGGCCCTCGAATGTTCCCTTGTTGAAGGTCACTTCAAAGAATTCCTGCGATTGATGGAAGCTCGCCAGATGATAATGCTTGGACACGTCCTGCATGCCGAAGTCGCGGTCGGAAGTCGGGTTGTTGAATTCGGCTGCGTCGATCAGGCCGGACTTCATGGCTGGTTGGATTTCACCGCCCGGCAGCTGCACAACAGACATGCCCATTTCAAGAAGTACGTCGGCGGCAAGGCCCACCGTACGGTACTTGATGCCGTTCATCTGTGAAGCGTCGTTGATCTGTTCTTTGAACCAGCCAAGCGGCTGTGCGGGCATCGGACTGTTAAAGAAGCTCACCACATTGAGGTCGAGGCTTGCCATCAATTCGTCAAACAGTTCCTGGCCACCGCCATAGTAGATCCAGCCAAGAACTTCCTGGCTCGACCAGCCAAAGCACGGGCCGGTACCGAACAACGACGCGGTCTTGGATTTGGAATACCAGTAGGCTGGCACATAGTGAGCAGCATCAAGCACCCCCCGGTGCACAGCATCCTGCATTTGGCTTGTCTTGACGACCGAGTTCACCGCCAGAAGGTCGATCTTCAGATCCTTGCCGGCCATGGCATGCACGCGATCCACGTAGGACTTGGCATTTTCAAGGAAAATACCACTGCCCCAGGCTGCCTGCATTTTCAACACTTTAGGTTCGGCTCGTGCGATTGCCGGTGCAGCAATCACTCCGGCTGCCGCAGTGGCGGCAAGTGCGCCTCCCTTTAGAAATTTTCTACGGTTCACTGCTTCCGTCGACATCATGTCCTCCACTTGTTGTTTTCGGTTGTGCGGGGTCTGTTTGATGATCCAGCCTTTGAGTTGGAATCTGACCACGGTCCAAAAGGCGGTTTGGCCGATCAGGGATGCAGCGTATGGGATTGTCGACCTCCTCGGCAATACGGTTTCAGGTGCAGGGGGGCGATAGCCCGGCGACGAGTGTGGCCTCTTGGTGTTGTAGAAGCGCGGCCACTGCTCGATTAGGATCTGCGCCTGGGTGAGTGTGGTGAAGATTTCCCGGTTCAGACATTCATCCCTCAGCTTTCCATTAAAATGGATTGACCGGGTGCACGCGCGGCATCCGCCCAAGGCCGTCGTGCTCGACATGGATTCCATGGTGATCAGGCTGACCCATGGCGATCCGGAACGCAGCCGACTTCGTCCCGGCAACGTCCACAGCGCCGACGGCCGGTGCGGCAATGAGGCCGCCGCCGCCGCAGGCTTCCCGCCCGAGGACCAGCGCGGCACGGCCGCCAAGCTCACGGCCAAGGCCCGTGCCAAGGTGGTCAACAACTCTGAAGATGCCCGCTGGGGCTACATCAAGGAGGTGAGCGCCGCCTCTGAGGCCGTCGCATTGATCGCCTCTCTGTTTGGCGTCTCCGCAGGCCGTCCTCGCCCGTGCCGGGCTCGGGACGCCCGAGCGCACCCACTATCAGACGCAGCTTGACGGCTCCGGCAACGTGGAGGTCAAGAACATGGCCGCACTGGCCGTGGCGACCGACAACAAGGTCCTCGGGGCCGCCGTCATGTCCGTGGTGGACCGGATGCCCGGCGCGACCGCCCCCTGTCCACCGCAGAGCTGGCGGAGCGCCTCGTGGGCGAGGAGACGCGCAAGGTGCAAGACGCCATCACGCGGATCAAGCTGGCGGCCCAGTCCGCCCTCAACGTCAACCGCGAATTCACCGCCGGGCGGGTCAAGCTCGCACTCGACAAGAAGGATGCCAACTGATGCCCCTGTTCCTCGTTCCTCGTTCCTCGTTCCTCGTTCCTCGTTCCCCGTTCCTCGTTCCCGGGCACGGCGCACGGCGCATGACGATGGACGCGGACCGGCTGGCCGACGCCGGATGACGTTCACCGCTTCGCACGGATGTACGGTGTCTCCCGCGCCCAACTTGGCGGCCTCGTTGGGCTCCTGTGCCACCGGCACTTGGGAACCCAGCGCAACGTTTGGACGAACGCCATCCGCGAGTCAGAGCGTGCCACGCCGCGTCCTACACTGACCCCGCAATCGGTACTCTCCAGAGCTATTCAGAAAACGGCCTACTATCTGCCGGGATGTGACAGTTAACTGCAGCCTTTACTGGCTTGAACGTCGTTGATGCCGTCGATCCGCCCTTTCGCCACCGCTTCTTTGTCGTTCCCTGACAAGGACGCCCATGGGATGCCTAGCAGAAAGACTCCGATTGCGTAGGAGTCGGCGGCGCTGTTTTGTGATGCGGATAGCGCGTTGAGATCAGAGGTTATTTTGACTTCCTCGACGGCAAGTGTTTTGCATGACATCCGCTCATAGGTCAGTTCCTGTTGGAACCGCTGCAATTTTTCGGATCGCTTGGCGCAGGCGGTTGCGATGAGCGTAATTGCTAAAATTATTCCAAATTTAAAGGGCGGAATTCATAGAGTTGGTTCCTTTCTGTAAACGGCTATCGCTTTGACCCAAAATTCCCCAAGTGGCCTGCCATTTTACGGCAGGATCGTCTTTCTTTTCGTTGTCAGTATGTTGCAGGATGGAATAGAGGCTTGCAATAGGTGGCACCCCATGCAACCTATTGAGGGTAACCTTAGAAACACACTCGAAATGACCACATGAACACACCAGATCTGGAACCCCTCACCCACCACACAACAACTGGGCAATACTAGGGCGTCTCACTCACCTTCGCCTGCAGCCGTTCAACCCGATGGGCAATGGCTGTCACATCGACCCGGACTGGGGCGAGGAATGGTGATCGGCTGGGGTAACGGCTCGCCGGGTGAGCCGTAAGTGCTTGATTTATTAGGGGAGGATGGTGCTGTGGGAGAGGATTGAACACCCGACCTCGCCCTTATCAAGGGCGCGCTCTACTGCGGCGCAAAACTGCCATACGACCGCCCCACGCGCAACCAATGGTTGGAGGGTTTTTCCATCGCGCGGAATTGGGACAAAAAAGGTGTGAAAGCAAGCATGAGCGAGGCTAACGAAAACCGCAAATCCGCTCCGCGCCCGCCCGCCGAATCAGAGCGGTTGGGCGCTGCGTTGCGCGAAAATCTGAAGCGGCGCAAGGATCAGGCGCGCGCGCTCTCGGGCGCCGGCAGCCGCCAACAGGGCGATCAAACCGAGCGCTGGAGTGATTAACCCGACATTCCCCGATTAGAATGCCATTTCGATCATGCTGCCGCTGTTTTGCGTACAGATCAAGCCTCTTGGGCGGGACGTGTATTGGTTCGGGCATCCGATTCGTGAACCGGGCGCGATTTATGGCTGCTGCAACGGGCTTGAACCGGAATTCGGTCCGACCGGCGCCCGTCGGGTCAGACCCGTCGAGCCGCTTTCGCCCGGGTTTGATCGCCGACACCGTCATGCCGGTATTGTTGGCCGGTATCGCTGACGCACGGAGCCGTTGGATGGCCGCAAGGATGCGGGTGAACAGAGCACCGCCGACAGCCGCCCCGGCCGGCTGGAATGTGATGGCTCGGGCGTGGCGGACGATCCGCGCTCCGGTCCTGATGAGGCGGGTCCGCAGGCCGGTCAGCGACCGGTCGGCCATCTCCTCCGGCAGATCGGCGCCCTGCAGCAAGACACCGGGATTGCAGGCCGATGCATGAAGCTGAAGCCGCACCTCGTTCCGCGCCATGCCCTTGCAGGAAAGACGCGTCCGATTGATCGCCTTCCTTCTCTTCCTCGATATGCCGTTCGACCCTGGCGACGACCCGCGGGGCGTTTGAGCACGGGTGCAATCCTGCTTTCCGGAACAGCGGTCTTCCCAAGCCGGACGGTGTAGGAACAACCTTCCGCCTCCGGCGTCTTGTAGAGCTCCGGGACGGCAAAAGCGGCATCGGCACCGAACCGACCAGCATGGCGATCGGGCGCCGGTCAAAGGAGCGCAATGTCGAGTGGCACTCTATCGCGCCGGGCAAGCCCTGTCAGAACGGGTTCATAGAGAGCTTCAATGCGCGGCTCAGGGACGAATGTCTGAACGAGACGATCTTCACCAGCCTGACCCATGCCCGCCGGGAACTCGAAGCCTGGCGGCACGACTACAATCACTTCCTGCCCACTCAAGCCTCGGGAACAAAACCCCGGCCGGGATCGGGGCTGGATCAACCGGCAAACCGTGTCGGGGGCATGCCCCCGACACGGTTGTTGCCATCACGCCCGGCGTTGGGCATCAAAACGGGCACAGGCTCTACTTCTAGCTGGTAGAAACTTCGAGCTCAGATCAGGCGCTGTGAACATTGCCGGGGCGCAATGAACGGCGTTCGAGGTGGCCAAACCGGTTAAGGACGAACAAAGGATGATGGCACATGCAGCCGAAATGCCCGTTCCAGGCGGCGCCTTCCTGCGCGCCATGGGGCGGGCCGACCGAACCGTCCATGTCCGGTGTGATCCATTCGGGCGCCATCGCGGCGTGAGCCCGATCGATCCCCCGATCGCTTCATTGACCGGATACGTCCGCCGGCGCACCGCGATTGTCGGCTGCCGCCGACACCTCGGTCTCGAACCGACCCATCCGGCCGGCAGACGCAGCCTCGGCATCAACGCCACGCCTTCCGACCACCTGCCGCATCAACGGATCGAGCGCCGGACGGTCCGCGTCATTCACATCATCATATCCGGCCGATCGCCCGAAGACCGGCTGGCGCAAAAGCCTGACCACGGAATGCAGACGGTTGTGGACGGTTCGCGTATCTCCGATAGGACCGCCGGCAATATCGTGCAATCCCGGGGTCTCGTCCAACTCCCGGAACGTCAACGGGCCACCGTCGGAACCGATCTTCGAGCCATGGCATTCCAGCCGCACCCGCCAACCGCCCCCGACTGTCGAAACCGAGCCTGATATCATCCGTTTCGCCTGCGCCCTGCGGGTGATCCGCACCCTGCAGCCCGCACAACATGCTGAAATATAACATGTTACCGGCTGTCGGAGGCGCGAAAACGTCACGGTACCTAGGGAACGTGGGATGTATACAAATTACACTCTGCCAGATATTACAGCTAAGTACAGTGAGATGAATCCAAAAACTGTTTGCCTATAAAGCCCCATACGCTTGAATAAGATAAGACGCTCTTTCAGTGAGGCCGAGCGCACGGCTTTGAATTGAGCAATGAAGCCGCGTGCCTCTTGCGAAAGCAGATCATCGCAGCGCTCAAGTGCTTCCAGATTGATCCCGTTCCACTCAGAAAAACGCCCGCGCATCATTTCTTTCAAGCGTACTGCCTGAGCCTTGAAGCCCGAATTCGCACCGATCAGATTGGCGTCGTGCTGGCGGTAGCTGATATGTGGAATCGGGTCATAGATAACCTTGCCGCTTGCACCTGAAACCAGCATGTAGCACCACCAGTCAGCGCTTACAAAGCCGGTGCGCCTGGCGCTTTCGCGCGCGAGATCGAAACCGACACGATTGAGCATCATCGTATTGGCGCCACCGATGCTTTGAACGAGTGCGTTACGAAAACCGGGTTGGCGTTGAATCAGAGGAGAGTAGCCGAGCGGGCGACCGGTTTCGTTGATCAGGCGGGTGCGCGAGAAGTAGGCCGACGGCAGGTCAGCAGGGATGTGTTGGAGCAATTGGATTGCCGCGAAGAGTTTATCCTGATCCCAGATGTCATCTTGATCGCACAACGCCACGAAGTCGGCCGATATCTCGTCCAGGCACATCAGGGAACGGAAATTTTCTGGTGCTCCTTGCCCTGGACCGCGGAGAATTTTGAACTCGCCCTTGGTCCAGCGGTGCGCCCAGGTTTTCAGTATATCGTGAGTTGTGTCGCTGGATCCGTCATCACTCGCCCAGACATCGATCCGGTCAACTTCTTGCGCGGCAAGGGAGTGCAACTGCTCATCAAGGAACCGGTCTCCATTGTAGGTGCACAGCAGAATGGCGATATGTTGATTTGACACTTGGCTCAGCTCGTTCCAAGGGCATATGCGGTTGATGACGGCGGCATTGTGGTGCCCGCACAAAATAGTCGCGACGCTGAATTCGGCACTTTAGCCATGGAGTGTTCTTCACTCAATTTGCTAGGCATATTGCCGCGGTGCGGTTATCAATCGTGGCCTCACGCCAAGTTCTGGATGCGGTCAAGGGCTGGCTCAAATTATTGAATGTTGTGTCGGCCGTCACAACATCATCCGAACCCAGCCTGGGCATGTATGGCGGGCTTATCGGTATCCACGGCTGGCCCGTTCGCTGGTGCCCGGTCGGCCGCTACAGCTTCACTAGAAGCTGGGGCGTCACGGGACCCAGTGCGCCTGAGCAGCATCCGCACGGCTGCATCCTCGCCAGCTAGCGCCGCGCTTTCGAGTTCGGAAATCAAATGGCAGATATCCGGGAGCGGTTCTATGTGCACGGAGACCATGTGCACTCCCTCAACGCCGGATAGTTCAATCTGCTCTCTCTCGTCAAATATCTCCTCGCTGATTTTTTCACCAGGCCGAATTCCAGTGATTTCAATCTTGATGTCTTCGTCCGGGCGCAACCCGGCAAGAGCAATCATGGTGCGCGCAAGATCGACGATCTTGATTGGTTCGCCCATGTCCAGAACGGAGATATTTCCCCTTGGAACGCCCGTGTCCATCCTTGAAGCTGCGGCCTGGAGTACCAGTTCCGTCGCTTCGGTGATGGTCATGAAATAGCGGGCCATATCGAGGTGGGTCACGGTAACAGGGCCACCGGCACTGATCTGGCCTGCAAATAACGGGACGACAGATCCGTATGATCCCAGTACGTTTCCAAATCGGACCGTAATAAACTTGGTATGATCACTGTTTACATCAAGCGCCTGACAATATGATTCCGCTACGCGCTTGCTTGCGCCCATGACACTTGACGGACGCACGGTCTTGTCGCTTGAGATAAGCACCATGGCGTTGGCTTTCGCCTCTACCGCTGCATCGGCAACGTTGCAGGTGCCGATCACGTTGGTCAAAGTGCCTTCGCTGACATTTGCCTCAATCATCGGCACGTGTTTCAGGGCCGCTGCATGAAACACGATTGAGGGACGTTCTTCGCTGAACAGCGTTCTTATCCGCCGCTTGTCCCGCACATCGGCAATTGCGGCGCGAAGCGGTAAATTAAGGTACGATTGCTTGATTTCCTGTTCGATCTGGTAGAGTAGGTATTCGTTGTTATCGAGCAATATGATCTTCTTGGGATAAAATTCCACTATTTGCCGGACAATCTCCGATCCGATGCTGCCGCCGGCACCAGTGACCAATAGGATCTGGTCTCGAATGAGACCTTCAATACCGTCCACATTCAGTTTTACAGGGGCTCTTCCCAGCAAATGCTCCAGTTGGGCATTTTCCAGATCGGGTTCTCCCCGGATCGGTGAGAGCTGGGAAACGCGCTTGAGGGGGAGTTTCCATTTGCCGACAACAGTTGAGAAATCCTGCAAGTCCAATTTGTTGAAACCCGAACCGGCGAGGATTGCAGCATCAATCGTCACGCCGGTGCGTGCCAGCCTTGCCAGGACGTCATCAAGTTCTGAAAAACCGCCAAGGACCGGTATTCCACGTACAAGACGGCCATTTCTGGCGCTGGTCCGGTCCACGATGCCGTGCAATTTGTGACGGGCCGAACCCTCAAGGCGGTAGGCTCTGATAACCTCGTCTGCGTCGGTAACGCCTCCGATAATCATGATGTTGTGGTATTTCGAGTGGGCGAGTTCGTGAGGGTGGATGGATGCCAGCCCACCGTCTTTCAGCACGCGAAACGCCAGCCGGGGACCACCAAGAAGAACCACCATCACAAACCAGGTGATGATCGGCATCGAGCGTGGCAGTGCCTCCAAACGGTTAATCAGAAACATGGCGATCATGAAGGCAAGTATTGCTGCCACACAGGCAAGCACGATCCTCTTCAGATCGATAGTTGAGGCGAAGCGCCACATGCCGCGGCTTAAGCCAAAAAAATGAAATACAACGGCAGAAACAACCACCATCACACCGACCCACAAGATGACCAGATCATGGGGGGGAAGTGCTTCAAGGCCAAAGCGCGCAATCAGCGCCAGCAATGCTGCAACGCCGGCCATGACGGCGTCATGTAAACGAGCAAATAAAACTTTTCTGGAAAACACGCGTACTCTCCCGCTGCCAATGGTGTCAGTATGAACCAGTCATATTCATGGTGCTATGCAATATGGCATTCATGTTCAACTAACACGGGCATTTAGGAGTTACAATGCAATTAGCGAACGGCTTTCAGTAATGAGTGCGAAAAATTTGCGATCTGAAGCACGACTTGTCCACAAATCAGTTATGTGGCTAGTTGCAGGCGCTGCATTCCCTGCGGCAATCGCATGCGCAGCCTGATTTAGAAGAAAATTGGATTGATGATAGCGATCTTATCCGCAATCTCAGCTTTCGGTACTTGTGTTGTTATCATTGTCATCTTGCTTCCGGCAATGACGCGCTATGCACTGGCGCGGCCGAATGCACGCTCAAGCCACATCCAGCCGACTCCGCAAGGGGGAGGGGCTGCTATCGTCATTGCGACCCTGGTGGTGTGCGGGGCGGCCATTCTTGCAAGTGATCTGCCCGCAGGTCCGTTTATCAGTCTTGCTGCCGCTGCCGCAATACTGGCAGCCTTGGGCGCCTGCGACGATGTGCAGCCAATGCCGATTGTTCTGCGCCTTGCGGTGCAGGTATTCTGTATCGCCCTGGTGGTATTGGCTGGCGGCGCCAATGGTGCCGTTTTCAGTTCTCTGGTGCCGCACAATGCCCAATTGCTGGTGTTGATTGTCGCTGGTCTGTGGTTCGTCAACCTCACCAATTTCATGGATGGTCTTGATTGGCTGACGGTAGCTGCCATGGTGCCACTTTCAGCAGCACTGGCGCTGTTCGGCGCTGCCGGGTGGGTCGATGAACTGACAATGGTGGTGGCAGCTTGCCTGCTTGGAGCATTGTTGGGCTTTGCTCCGTTCAACCGGCCCGTGGCCAAGCTGTTTCTCGGCGATGTCGGCGCGTTGCCGATTGGGCTGATTATTGCTTGGATGCTTTATGTGCTCGCCAGTGCGGGAGGGGCCGTGGCCGCGATCATTCTGCCTCTCTACCATCTGGCCGATGCGACTATCACTGTCGGACTGCGCATTTTGCGGCGTGAGCGTTTCTGGCAGGCGCACCGCACGCATTTTTATCAACGTGCGACTTTGAATGGCATGGGCGTGATGGAGGTCGCTGGTCACGTCTTTACACTGAACTGTCTGCTCGCCGTGCTTGCCGCACTCACGCTTGTGTGGCCGATGAGATCGGTTGAACTTGCTGCGCTGGCGCTTGCCGCGCTGCTTGTGGCGGGGTGCCTGTGGCGTTTCTCGCGCGGCCGTCCTCACTCACCTGTCTGATGAGGTGCTACCGGGAGAGGACAGGACAGCGCTTAGTGGTGCTTTGCCATAGCACTGGCAAACGCCCCCAGCCCTTGGGAAAGGCCATATTTCGGCCGCCAGCCAGTAGCTGCACAGGTTGGCGCTATATCGACCTCGAAATCATCCAATAACTGCCCGGCCATATTGCGCTGGCCGACGGCGCGCAATGCCATGCGTAGGATTTGAACCGGAAACGGAAGCAATCTTGGCGGTCTTCCAAGTGCTTGGCTGAGTTGGCGAATGAGGGTGCTGGTGGAGACGGGCTCGGCATCTGCGGCAATGAGGGGCGAGGCGGGCAGGTGCTCAAGATCGGCCAGAATTGCAAGAAATTCAGCGAGATCTCGCACATTCATCATTGAGCGCCGATTTTGAACCGCACCTAGCGGCAGCGGGATACCGGCTTTGATCGCAGAGGCCAGCCTTGCGAGATTTCCCTGTGCGCCGGCACCATAAACAAGCGTTGGCCGCACGATCACAACCTCGATTTGGCCTTTCGCCGATATGCTGAAGAGCTCATTTTCGGCCGCCAGCTTGGCGCGCCCATAGGCTGAGACGGGCGAAGGTTGTTCATCGCCCCTCAAAGGCTTGCCTGGCTCTGAATGGGTGGCCAGAACAGAAATGGTGGAGACAAAGACAAACCGCCTGATGCCCCTGGAGTCAGCGGCTTGCGCCAGCGAGCAGGTCAATTCGAAATTGTCCTGGCGATGAGCCTCCTCCCCCGCAGATGCCTTGCCGCGTCCGCGATCGCGTGCGTGCGCTCTGCCGCCGGCGTGGATCACGGTGCTGACCTCTCGCCCGGAGCAGCATTGCGCTAGCAGCGCATCGCAGTCGTCACCGGCCCGAAGGGAGAGTGCAACTGCACGCCCATGCGGTAATGCATTGACGGTGTGCCTGCCAACAAATCCGCTTGCCCCGGTGACAATTACCGCGCCAGCAGCGCTCCCCATTTGGACGTTCCTGTCTGGCGTTCGATGATCGGGATTGAATCGATTTGATTTTGCCATGAAAATCCAACTGCGTGCATCTGGTGTTATGATCAGTCGCTGCCCGAGCCGTTTCACGGATATCGTTCAGATACACTGCTGTTTATCGGCGGGGTGTCGCTGTTGCATGGAAAGTCGCCGTCTCGACATTCTTGTCCGGGATGTCTATTGGCTAGCCTTCCCGTACGGGAGGCAAAATTTGGCAAAATGAAAATCCTCGTAACCGGCAACGCTGGCTTCATTGGGTACCACATCGCGCGTCGCCTGCTCGAGCGTAGCGACAGTGTTGTGGGCATGGACAATGTCAATGACTACTACGACGTGGCGCTCAAACGCGCGCGGCTGCGGAATCTGGAGGAAGCAGCTGGCGGTAGTCAGGGCGCCTATGTGTTCCTGTGCGAAAATATTGCCGATCGCGATGCGCTGGAGCGGTGTTTCGCCGATCATCAATTCGACCGCGTCATTCATCTGGCAGCGCAGGCGGGCGTTCGCTATTCGCTTGAAAATCCGAGTGCCTATGTCGAAAGTAATCTTTCCGGGTTTGCCAATATCCTTGAGGCGTGCCGGGGAGCGAAGACGCCGCATCTCACCTTCGCCAGCACTTCCAGCGTCTATGGCGCCAATACCCGGCTGCCGTTCAGCGAACATCGCATCGCCGACCACCCGGTTCAGTTCTACGCAGCCACCAAGCGGGCCAACGAGATCATGGCCCACAGCTACGCCCATCTGTTCGGCCTGCCGATGACAGGTTTGAGATTTTTTACCGTCTACGGTCCGTGGGGGCGGCCCGACATGGCCTATTTCCTGTTCACCAAGGCCATTTTGGACGGCCAGCCGATACCTGTTTTCAACCACGGACAGCACAGCCGTGATTTCACCTATATTGATGACATCGCCGATTGCGTGATCCTCGCCAGTGACGACATCGCCCAGCCTGATGCGGCGTGGGACGGAAATGATCCTGATCCGGCAACAAGTACGGCACCGTTTCGGTTGCTGAATGTCGGCGGAAACCGTCCGGCCCACCTTGCCGACTTTATCGGCGCAATTGAGCTGGCGGTGGGCAAGAAGGCGATCATCGACTATCAGCCGAGGCAGCCGGGCGACGTTGTCGACACGCGTACCGACACAAGTGAATTGGAACGCAGATTTGGCTTTCGGCCCTCGGTGACGATTGATGAGGGATTAAGATCCTTCGTGTCGTGGTACCGGAAATTCTACAACGCATGACCGGGTGGCGGCGGCGTTTCACGGTTTCATGTGGCGGGGTGGGCGCCTAAAAAGCGACGACCCCGCGCGACCCGTTCGATATCTGCCTTCACCATCATCTCGACCATCGATTCGAAGCTGACTGCCTGCTTCCAGCCCAGGATCTTCCTGGCTTTTGATGCATCGCCCAAAAGACCGTCGACTTCAGCGGCACGAAAGAATTTGGGATCGATTTTGACCAGCTCTCTGACGGTCCTGTGATCGTATCCAACCTCTTCCGCCGGGTTCCGCACCAGTGGATATCCCATCCAAGACAACTGCTCGCGACCTCGACAAATGAGCGGATCGACTTGTTCTCACCGGAGGCCAGAACATAATCATCCGGCTCGTCCTGCCGCAGCATCTTCCAGATGCCCTCAACATAGTCTTCGGCATATCCCCCAATCGCGCCGCGCATCGAGATTGCCGAGGGTAAGGATTTCCTGCTTGCCAGCATGCATTCTGGCAAAGCCCAGGGTAGATTTTACGGGTCACAAATTCTTTGCCGCGCAGCGGGCTTTCATGATTGAACAAGATGCCGGATGAGGCATGAAGTCCGAAAGCCTCTCTGAAATTCACCGTTGTCCAGTGTCGAACAGTTTGGAAACGCCGTAGGGGCTGCGGGGGTAAAACGGGGTTTGCTTGTTTTGCGGCGTGGTCTGGACCTTGCCGAACATTTCCGATGTCGATGCTTGGTAAAAGTGTGCCTGGCGGCTGGCCAGCTGTCGGATCATATCGGTGCGAAGCTCTTGTATCCGGGTCTCCGTGATAGCGTCAAAGCTATAATGATCGCAGATAAGGGATACGATTCAGACGATGATCGCGCGGCGCTGAAAGCCGGGGGGATCACCCCATGCATTCCGCCCCGAACAGGACGAAAGGCACCCGCTTCCTTTTGCAACATTCAATACAAACAGCGCCATAAGGTTGAGAACATGTTCGCATGTCTCAAGGACCGGCGCCGCATCGCAACGCCATATGACCGGCGGGCAGATGTCTTCATGGCCGCAATCACAATGGCAGCCATCCTCATATGGTGGCTTTAATGAGCACTGAGCCTAGGGTCCGGACCCTAGAAATTCGGCCAAAACGGGGATTTGGGTGAACATGCACACAATTCACGTGGTTCACTTTGCCGGCGGATTATCCGGGTGTGACCTGCTGCGCAAATCGTAGATCAGAACCTGCCGGCCTCTCCGATTTTCAAAGATCTTGAGCGGCTGGATTCTGTAGTTGCGCTGGATCTCTTGTTGCCGGTCGGTGTTGGCTGCGGTCTCCAGTGCAATGATATCATGAGAGCTCCAGTATGGATGGGGTGTCCCGATCTCCTGATTTGCAGGACTTTGAGTTCCGGTGCTCAATTCTGCACCGGCATAGTAAAGAATGCGGAGGTCATTGCTGGCGATGACGGCATCCGCCGGTGCGTGTTGTCTGATCCATATTGCTGCATCATGCAGGTGGTTGAGTATGGTTGGCTGCGGGATTTCGGTTGCCCAATCGACGATGAGCACGACCAATATTACGGGAAGGACAAAGCGGTGGATGCTTCTGCCAGATCTGGATTGCCGCCATTTGGCGTGAAGGTCGGCCATGGCGATCGCGGCTGGCACATTGAACACGATGGAGAGCAGCAGCGCGTAGCGATGCGCGAGAAAAAAATTCAACAGGACGAAGAACACGAGCGTCAACAAGATGCCGGATGAATACCACACGGTGAACCGTGCCATCACCAGGTTGGTGCGTCCCGTGCCAGCGGCAAGCCCGTAGATGGCAAGGCCGACCACGTGAAGCCTTGCGGCGCGAAATACCGCACTGACCACGAACATGAGGCACAGGAGGATGTAAGACGCACCTGCATTGTCCTGCTCGAAGCTTGAAAGAGCACCGGCCAAAGTACGCACATGCAATTGGATTCGATTAGCAATCCACTGAAAGTTTGCCACCAATTCTTGGGCTGAAAATTGATTGGCAAGGTTATGTTTGCTTAGCCACACGCAGAGCACAAGCGTCACCAAAATCGCGCTAACTAGCGCCAACGTGCCAGCCAGTTTCAGGCGAAGTCCGTTTTGTGCAAATTGGGGGAACAGAAGCGCAAGCCCCAATATGACGATACCCTCGACCCTGAAAAGCACGGAGACAATTCCCGCCAGCACCATCATTCCATAACAGGCAGCGGAAGGCTGACGGACCGCGCGCAGGCTCAAATACATGGTGACGAGTGCAAACAGGACAAAGCCGTGATCGCGGATAATGATTGTCCGCCAGTCGGTCAGGCCGTGATGCAGCGAGATCAAGATTGCCGCGTAGATCAGCGTCCTGCGGTTGTTTCCTGTGAGCGCACGGACCAGCAGCAGGAACATAACCGCGCTCAATGCGCTGCACGTGACATTGAAAATCTGTGCGCTGGCAGAGGCACTCAGACCGCTCAATGAACTGATGCCGGCGATGGCCAGCGAATAAAACGGCCGCGGATGGATCGCGTAACCCTGCTCCCAGGTGCCGGCGGTAAACAACTCTGCTGCGCGCAGATAAAGCACACCGTCGGGATTGGGTACATATTGCATTTCCGCTCCCCACCAGCCGAGCAGACAGGTGAGTACAACGGGAATTGCAAATAAAGGCCAATCGCCTGCGAGGGTTCGGCTCATCGTCGCACCTTCGTGCCGGTGGCGGTGAAAACGCGCCGGCACCGCGTTCGCGCGCGGGGCTTGAAGGGAACTTGTCGTGTCACCCCCCAAAAAAGATGCGCAAAGGCACACCGATATTGAGCGTAGTTTTACCGAACAGGCAGGTCCCAAGGTCTTTCATGAACGGTCCAGTCGGGTGGCGAGCGTACATTCGCATCTCTACTATAGATGGTTTTGCCCCTAGAATCGCAATTATTCCAAAGTAAACAGTCCGCAGTTCCCTGTCGATTTTTATCGGCAAGGGGCTCTCTGAGAACAGCTGTCGGTGCGGTTGGTGGTGTTTTTGGTGTTGATGATCCCCATCACATTGTCTGCTGAGCCTAGCGTGCTGCAACCGCGAACAGGGCGTGCGGCATCGCTCTTGTCGGGCGTTTGGGTCATGACGGCGCTGATGCTGGGTGTTGACCAGTTTGGTGTGGCGGTGACGGCCGGCGAGGCAATCGCACACCCCCAATCGGCGTGGGCTGAGCCGGGCAGGCAGGTAGCCCGCGGCTTGCAATTCGATTCACACTTGGCGTTGGAGGATAAGCCTGCGGTAGGGCAGGGCGGCCGCATCACCCGCCTTAGGTCGCTGGCCAACAACGGCGATCCTCAAGCGTAATACGAGCTTGGCCTGTCGCTAGAAATCGGCATTGGAATTGAGCGTGATACCGCCGAGGCGTTCGATTGGTATCGGCGCTCGGCCGGACTTGGCAATGCGTCGGCGCAAAACAATCTGGGTGCCATGTTTGCCCGCGGGCTCGGTGTTGAAGCCGATTTTGCTGAAGCGGTGAAATGATATCGCCTGGCTGACGATCAGGGCTGTTCGGAGGGTTTTTACAATTTGGGCCTAGCCTATGCCACGGGCCGTGGCGTGGCGCTGGATGAGGCGCAAGCGGCGCGGCACTGCCAGCACGCGGTCGAGCAGGGGCACGGGCTTGCCCAGGACAATCTCGGCAACGTCTATGTGGTGGGCGAGGTGGTGGCGCTCGATACAGGGGAGGCCGCCAAATGGTATCACTTGGCGGTCGAACAGGGATTTGCCCAGGCCCAGTTCAATCTCGGCCTGTTTTATGGAAAGGGCGACGGTGTCGAAGTTGACTATGCCGTGGCACTGAAATGGCTGATGCTGGCGGTTGAACAGGGCAACCCGACGCCCAAATGGTGCTCATCGAGCTTGCTTGATGAGTGAAGAGATGCGCGATTCAGCGTTGCTGCGCGTTGAGGAATGGCACCGCAATCGCAGATGAGACCTTTTTGTCGCAGTCGCCGGCAGATCGGCCGGCACGGGTCGAATTAGCCTAGGTTATCCCCGTTTGCGGTTGCGAATTCTTCAGGCAGCGTGAGACTTTGTTAGAGATTCCAGTGTGAAATTGCGGTACAGACCAAGGCTGATCAACGGCCTGACTGGAACGTTTCATTGGCTCAATCGAGGGGCGCGCGTGAGATTATATAGGTGCATGACAGGGCTGATGCTTTGCTGCCTTTATTGGCGGTAGCGCCGTCTGCCGCCTCAGCGGCGATTGATTGCGGTCAGCAATGGGCAATCCTTGGCGAGCACTACGTTTCGGTAATTTCAGGGACAGCAAAAAATCGACGGTCATAAGGCTCAGTAACAATTGCCGTGTGCATTTTCAGGTTCCGGGGGGGGGCCGTTGCAGGTGGCGTGACAGTGCGTGCGTTTTACCTTCAAGGTCAGGGATGCGCCGCATCCATTGCAAGCGAAATGGTGCGACGAATCCGGCATGATTCCGTGGAATGGCTAGGAGATCAAGGTCAAGGTGTGGTAGTCTCGGCGCGCGACGTTCTAAGCAGCCTTCAGCCCCAAACCAAACCAGCCTAGCTGCGTGCCTCGTCAGAATGCTGTGCGTCGCTGCGGTTTTCCAGACCAACGGCAATGCCGCGATCGACATCGGACCGGGCCATTACCCGTTCAAACCAGCGCTTGAGGTTGGGGAAATCGTCATGGGTCTGGCCCCGGCGTTCGGGATAGCCACCCAGCCCACACAGGCGATATCGGCGATTGAATAGTCGCCGGCAAGGAAGTCCCGATTCTTCAGCGCTCGATTGAATATTGGTGCTTGTCTTCCGAATAGGCAAGGAAATGGCGCGCTTGCCCCGCCATCGGCCCGAGATTTCACATCTGCCAGAACAGCTATTCATCAACCGCCACCCGGGTGCGCTCGTCAATGGGATAGAACAGCCCGGTCTTGCGGCCGAGATACTGCAGAATGGCGCCTGACTCGAACACCGAGATCGGCTTGCCGCCGGGACCATCGGGATCGACAATCGCCGGCATGCGGTTGTTTGGTGCGATCTTCAAAAACGGGGGTTCGAACTGCTCTCCCTTGCGGATATCGACGAACTTGATCTCGTAGGGGTAGTTCGCCTCTTCGCAGTAGATGGTGATTTTCCAGCCATTGGGCGTTGGCCAGTAGTAAAGGTCGATTGGCTGCATGTTTGAAGCGTCGGTCATGGCATTTGGTCCCTAATCGGAGTGCTTAGGGGTGGAGGTCTCCCGCATGTCAGTCACCGGTATAGACCGGTGCCGGGCGGGTGAAGAAGGCGTGCAGGATGTGGAACACGCGCATTAGATTTTTCTGGGTGAAGGATGCATGCGCAACCCTAGGCATTACGGCAAATTCCTTGTCGGTGTTGGGCAGGCGGGCAAAGAAGGCCAGAAGATCGTCGAGCGTAGCAATGCCGTCAAATTCGCCGCGCATGATGATGGTTGCGGCCTTGATCTTTTCCGGATCGCACACCGGCAGGTTGGTGCACATGTCGATATAGGTGCCGTTGGGAATTGAATCATCATGCTCCAGCACTTGGTCGATGAACGGACCGATGATGCGCTCATCGGCGGTGCCGGCATGATCGCGAGTAAAGATGCTCATCAGGAATTCGCGGTTGAGCGGGCGGCGGGGCGCGCTGCGCCACTGGTCGATCTTCTTGGCGCGCTCGATCAGCGTCGGGCTGCCCTGGCCAGTCCACACCATGGCATCGAGCGCAAGGCGCGAGACGCGCTGCGGATGGCGCTCGGCGTAGAGTGCGGCGCGCAAGGCGCCGGACGAAATGCCATATACCAGAAGTTCGCTGGCGCCCGATTGTTCGCGCACATAATCGGCGGCCGCGGCGATGTCGTCGGCACCATCGGAGATGGTCGCCTTGAATCCGCCCTGCTTGTAGGATTGTCCGTAGCCGCGGCAATCAAAGGTCCAGGTATCAAAACCGCGGCTTGCGAACCAGTTCATGGCCGAGGCTTGCGGCATGCCATCGACTTGAAGATCGAAGGTCGGCGGCGAGGACATGGACGAGCCATGGACAAACAGGATGGTGCCGTTTCTTGCGCCGCCGGGCGCCGATTTCTCCCACATGAACAGCCGATCGCCGTCAACAGTGGTCTGGTGTTCGCTGCCTTGAAGATTTTCAGCGTGGTCAATTTTCATCATTCGGGTCTCTGATCCCGCATTTCCCATATGGCTCCATTGATTGATGTGATTGATCGTTGGTTCTGTAATGAGAATCAATGTCTTGAGCGCATTTTGGGGCGCGGTATATGGTGAACCCGGCGGGTGAACCGGTTGATGGGCCTCTTCGGCTCGATTTCGACCGCCGCCTGAAGCTCGAATTCCACGGTTGCGGAATCACCACCGACGCCGGATGGCCGCCTGCCGCAAGCTTGATGACGCGCTCGGCTCGACGATGGCCATCATCCCGTGAATGTCGGATAGGCCTTGCCGCCGCTGACCAGTGCTCCGAAGGCCTCGCCGTCGTGCAGGTCGACCGATGAGGTCTCCAGCGCACGGATCAGTTCCGAACCCTCGTCCACGCCGATCCGTTTTCGGCCGCCTCGGTGGCCATGAGGACGTAAACGACGCCGATCGCCCGGGACGCGATCCCGGGATGCGATGGATTGTCAGCGGCCTCGCTCGCGCCTTGATGATCGTCGCATCAACCAGGGTTCAGGTCTTCACCATGCACCCCCCTGAAAGCCAACAGCGCTCTGGTGCCATTGAATCACGTCAGAAAGTCAAACTCAATATAGAGGACTCCGTGTGGTGTGATCGCTCAGCCGCGCCAGCCACCACACGGCGATCCACACCGGCAGGGCGAGCACCGCCGCGTAGACCGCGGTCGCGATGGGTCCGAGCAGATCGGCCACCAACGTTGCCGCGATTGTGACGGCGCCCAAGCCGATCCCGGCAAGCCACACCGCGCGCCTGTAGCGCAGCCGCCAGAGTCGCCGGCAGCCGAGCGCCAGCGGCAGCCCGCAGGGCGCGACTAGTACCAGCTCCGACAGCGCTTGCAGCCCCGCGCCGGGTTCCGGCAGGAACCGCACCGCCGCATGCGCCATGACCCCGGCCGGGAGCCACAGCAACGCCAGCACCCAGAAGCCGTACCGCCCGATGAGGTTCCGCTTGTCCACGCCCTGCCCATGTTCGGGGCCGTGCCGACGACCGAATCGGAACGGCTATTCTCGTTACGCCGAAGGTAGAAGATAGAGGAAAGCCGAATGAAAGCGAAGCCGCGTGCGGAGAGAGAACGGCAGCATTCGCAATCGGGTAGATCAACACATGACCGGACTGATCTACGCGGGGGTCGGCGGGTGTACGACGCTTGACCCCGGCCTTGCTGACATGACGGCGATGGCGGGCTAGGACCGGGGGCATCCCCCTGATAGATTTCTGGCGGGTTCCCTAGCGGGTCTTTGTGATTGGCTGGTGCACAGCGCAGCGGGCAGGTTTTCGTCACATGTAGACATTGGTTTCCGGCACCGGGGTCAAGAGCACCGCCGCGCGATGTTACCGGCGCGGCCGATGCGGCGTAATTGTTTGTCTTGGAAAACCGCCACAGTGCAAAGCACGGGCGGCATGTTCACCACCAATTCGATGGGATGACGAGAAAGATGACGGCCATAGAGAAAAGACCGACGCTGCGTTCGCAACTGTGGTTCAGCCAGCCGGATGATCCGGGCATGAACTCGCTCTATATCGAGCGCTACATGAACTGGGGCTCAACCGCGAGGAATTGCAGAGCGGCAAGCCGCCGATCGGCATTGCGCAGTCGGGCTCCGATCTCAGCCCGTGCAATCGCCACCATCTGATTCTGGCCAACCGGGTGCGTGAGGGCATTCGCGAGGTGGGCGGCATCGCGTTCGAGTTTCCGGTGCATCCGATCCAGGAAACCGGCAAGCGGTCGACGGCTGCGCTGGACCATAATCTTGCCTATCTGGGCCTGGTTGAGACCTTGTTCGGTTATCCGATCGACGGTGTTGTTCTGACCACCGGGTGCAACAAGACCACGCCCTCGCAATTGATGGCGGTGGCAACGGTCAACATTCCGGCGAAGGCGCCCATGTCGCGGCTGCCGGTATTCAGTCCGATCAACTCGCCTATCTTGCCGCGGCGGCCAATGCGGCAAGCGCGCCGGGCCGGGTGATCGCGATTGAGACGGACGTGCGCGAGCGCTCCTGGATCGATCAGCTGTTTCAACAAATGTTGAGCGCATTCGGCAGGGTCGATGCGGTGATTGCCAATGCGGCAACCTTCAACCCGTTCACCGCCTCCATCGATATCGACATGGCCGATTGGCACCGCGTCATCGTGGTCAATCTGACCGGCGCGTTCGAGACCTTGCAGGCGGGCGCACGCATTCTCATCGAACAGGGAGAGGGCGGCTGGCAGCTGGTGATGCGCGCGCTGGCGGTGGAAGTGGCGCCACAAAATATTCGCTGCAACACCATCATGCCGGGCCTGACGCGCACGCCCGCACTCGACACCTAATTCTAGGGAATATATCGAAATCGTGATAGCCGCGGCGCCGATGGGCGAGCTGGTCGAGCCGGAAGAATTTGCTGGATTGGTGGCGTTCGCGATCAGCGATGAGGCGCTACACATGACCGGTACCATCTTAAAAATCGATGCCGGGCGCACCTCCGCCTGAATGGATTGTACATTCGTCAGAGGCCAGCCCGTCGCGTGCATTGACCTTGGCCGGGCAGGGGGGCTCAAATGCCGCCGGTTATGACGGGTTAAATCCAGGGTAGAGAATAAAGATGGTCAAGCCGCTTGATGGCGTGCAGGTGCTCGAATTGGCGAATTTCATCGCCGGACCGTTCTGCGGCATGCTGCTTGCCGATATGGGTGCCGAGGTGATCAAGATCGAGGCGCCCAAGGGCGACATGGCGCGCGCCATTCCGCCGATCATCAACGGCGAGAGCGCGTCTTTTGCCGCGATCAACCGCAACAAGAAGAGCCTGGTGCTGGATCTCAAATCCGATCAAGGGCGCGATCTGGTGTGCCGGCTGGCGGCAAAGACCGATGTGTTCCTGGAAAACAACCGGCCGGGCGCGATGGAGCGGCTTGGACTTGGTTCTGAGGTGATCAAGAACATCAATCCGAAAATCGTCTACACCTCGGTTTCTGGTTTCGGACAATCCGGGCCGTACAAGAACCGTGCCGGGGTCAATCTGATTATCGAAGCGATGGCGGGCACCTTGTCGGTGATGGGCGAGCCCGGTGAGATGCCGATGCGGCCCGGCGTTCAGACCGCAGACATTTTCGGCGCCATGTTTGCCGCCTATTCTACGCTTGCCGCATTGGTTGGTGCGTCTCGACACGGCGAGGGCCGCATCAGCGATATCTCGTTGGTCGAAGCCTCGATCGCGACAGCGGTATGGGAGACGGCGGAATATTTCGCCACGGGCGCGGTACCTCAGCAGATGGGCCATTCGCACCGCGCGAGCGCGCCCTATCAGCTTTTCGCCACCAGCGATGGCCGCTATGTGGCGGTCGGCGCGCCCAACAATATCCACTTCAAACACCTCATGACGGCGCTTGGCCTTGAAGCCCATATCAGCGACCCGCGCTTTGACACCTATTCAGGCCGCAAGGAAAACGAGGCGGCACTGGTACCGCTGGTGGCCGAGGGCATCGCCAAATGGACGGCGGCTGATTTTGAGTCAGAGATGCTCAAGCAAGGCGTTCCGTGCGGTCCGGTCAGGACTTACGCAGAAGCGCTCGATGATCCGCACAGCACGGCGCGCGGTCTGGTGGTTGAAGCTGACCATCAGGTTCTGGGAGCGATGAAGACAATGCGCAATCCGGTGCTGATGGATCATGACGGGCCGCAGATCGTGCGCCCGGCACCGCTTCTGGGTGAGCATTCGCGCGAGGTTCTGGCAACGCTTGGAATGGACGAGTCTGAATTCACACAAGCCGTCGAGGCTGATGTCACGGCGGACGTAAACGCGCCGGCCGGTGCCTGCGCGGCGGCGGAATAAGGGAGGGGAAGATATGGAACGTTTGTCAGCACTTGCCGAGCGCATTGCGGCGCTACTCAAGGAGCGCGGTGAAACGGTTGGGTGTGCGAATCCGCCGCTGGCGGGCTGATCTCTGCCGCGCTTCTGGCGGTTCTGGGCGCGTCTGCCTATTACTTCGCGAGCGGTGTGGTCTACACTCACGATGCGCGGCGCGGGGTGTTGGGGCTTTCCGGCGATCAGGTGACGATGCAGGGCGCCAGCGAGGAGTTCGCCGACATCATGGCGCGGACAATTTGCGAAAAAGTCGGCGCCACCTGGGCGGTGGGTGAGGCCGGGGCGGCAAGCCCCACCGGCAACCGTTATGGGCATGATGCCGGCCATGTGACGCTTGCCGTGGTCGGGCCCGGTAGACCGCGCCGGTACGGTCGAGACTGGCCTTGCCGACCGTGAGGAGAATATGTGGCGCTTTGCCGAGGAAGCGCTGAAGCTTCTAGAAGACGCGATCAGCGATACGGGGGAGGGAGGGCTGGTGCAGTTTGCGGCCCCTTGGTTATCCAACAAGCGGGCCGCCAAAAGAGGGCCTAAATTCGCGCGATAATCGCATCGCCCATTTCGGTGGTCTTGGCGCTGCCGCCAAGATCGCCGGTGATCTGTTTGCCTTCCGCGATCACACCGTCAACCGCGGCGGTGATCAGACTGGCGGCTTCGATCGCCTTTGGCTCTTCAGAACGGCGGCCAATCCAGTCGATCAGCATCTGGCCCGACATGATCAGCGCGTAAGGATTGGCGATATTCTGCCAGGCAATATCGGGGGCCGAGCCATGGGCTGCCTGCGCCATTGCCTGGTTGTGACCGATGCACAGGCCCGGCGCTAGGCCAAGACTTTTCCGACCAACGCGCCGTCAATGTCGGTCAGAATGTCGCCGAACTGGTTGGTGGTGACGACGACGTCGAAGCGGCGCGGGTCTGAGACCAGCTTGGCGGCGGTGGTGTCGATCAGCATTTCATCAAATTCGATGTCCGGGTATTCAGCCGCCACCTTGCGGCACTCCTCGGCGAACATGCCGCAGGCCAGCCGGTAGACCGGCTCCTTGTGCGAAGCCGTGACCTTGTTGCGCGCGCGCAACTTCAAACGCCTCGTGCGCCACCCGGTTCGAGCCCTTTCGCGTGATCACCCGCGAGGCGATGGTGATCTCGTCATTGGGCCGATATTCGGCGGCGCCGGCAACAACGGTCTCGGAATAGAGCATGCCCTCGGTCACCTCGCGCAGGAAGATGATGTCGATATCCTCGTAAAGCGAGGGCAGATTGGGGTAGGAGCGCACCGGCTTAACGCTGGCAAACAGATCGTAGTGCTTGCGCAGGGTCGGCATGGTCCAGGTGTCATCGCCGCGCGGATAGGTGTTATGACCGATGGGGCCGGTGAAAAAGCCGTGGGTCTCGGCCAGCCCATTGCGCGTTACTTCAGGAAAGGTGTGGCAGTGGGCCTCATGGCCGGCGCGGCCAATGGGGAAATCCATCCAGTTGGACGTCAAGGCCGACCTTGCTCGCCGCCGCGTCCATGACCTTGACCGCGACGGGGATCACCTCAAGCCCGATATCATCGCCAAGCAGTACACCGATCTTGATCAGGCTCATGGACTTTCCCCTGTTATTTCCGGCCCTGCCGGCCGGTAAATCCCTACTGCCGGGCCCGGAGCCCGGATCAGACAATCAGAATACCTGAAAACCTTGCGCGCGGGCCAAGGCTGGTGCTACTCCGCGCGGCAGATATGCGCAACCAAGTGAGTCCCGATAGGCAACATGGCAACACCTCAATGCGTCTATCACATGCACCAGTTGTCCAAGACCTATCCGGGCGGCAAGCAGGTGTTGAGCGATATCAGGCTTTCATTCCTGCCGGGCGCCAAGATCGGTGTGCTGGGCCCCAACGGCGCGGGTAAATCGACGCTGCTCAAGATCATGGCCGGGCTTGAGACCGAGTTTCAGGGCGAGGCCAGGGTGGCGGATGGCATTTCCATCGGCTATCTCGCCCAAGAGCCGGAACTGGATGAAGCCAAGGACGTGATCGGCAATGCGCGCGAGGGCGTTGCCGGCAGTATCGCGCTGGTCAAGCGTTACAACGAACTGGCGATGAATTACTCCGACGAGACGGCCGAGGAAATGGGCCGTCTTCAGGACGAAATCGATTCCAAGAATCTATGGGATCTGGATGCAAGGGTCGCCCAGGCGATGGATGCCCTGCGGTGCCCGCCGGACGATGCGGATGTGTCAAAGCTGTCGGGCGGCGAACGGCGCCGGGTGGCGCTTTGCAAGCTGCTGTTGTCAGAGCCCGACATGCTGCTGCTGGATGAGCCGACCAACCATCTTGATGCCGAAACCGTTGCCTGGCTTGAGACCTATCTGGAAGCGTTTGTCGGCACCGTGGTGATGATCACCCATGACCGCTATTTCCTCGACAACGTCACCGGCTGGATATTGGAACTCGATCGCGGCCGCGGCATTCCCTATGAGGGCAATTATTCGGCCTATCTGGAAGCCAAGCAAAAACGCATGGAACTTGAGGGGCGCCAGGAGGCGGCGCGCCAGCGCACTCTGGCGCGCGAACTTGAATGGGTGCGCGCCTCACCGCGCGCGCGGCAGGCAAAATCCAAGGCACGCCTCAATGCCTATGAGGAATTGCTGAGCCAGTCGGAGCGCCGGGAAAACGGCCGCGCACAGATCGTCATTCCATCGGGGCCGCGTCTGGGCGATGTGGCGATCAGGGCCGAACATCTGACCAAGGGCTTTGGCGATGTGCTTTTAATCGAAGATCTGAGCTTCGCCCTGCCGCCGGGCGGCATTGTCGGCTTGATCGGCCCCAATGGCGCGGGCAAGACGACGTTGTTTCGCATGATCACCGGGGCGGAGGAGCCCGGTGGCGGCAGCCTCACCAAGGGCGAGACAGTGGTGCTCGGACATGTCGATCAGTCACGCGATGCGCTAGATCCTGCGCATACGGTGTGGGAGGAGATTTCAGGTGGCAGCGATGTCGTCAATCTTGGCGGGCGCGAGATGCAAAGCCGGGCCTATGTCGGGGCCTTCAATTTCAAGGGCACCGACCAGCAGATGAAAGTCGGTCAGCTTTCGGGCGGCGAGCGCAACCGAGTGCATCTGGCCAAGATGCTCAAATCGGGCGCCAATGTGCTGTTGCTTGACGAGCCGACGAACGATCTCGACACCGAAACGCTGGCGGCGCTTGAAGCGGCTCTTGAGGACTATGCCGGATGCGCGGTGATCATTAGCCATGACCGCTGGTTTCTCGATCGCATCGCCACGCACATTCTGGCGTTCGAGGGCGACAGCCACGCGGAATGGTTTGAGGGCAATTACGCCGAGTACGAAGCCGATCGCAAGCGACGGCTCGGCACAGAGGCCGATCAGCCCCAGCGTATCAAGTTCCGGCGTTTTACGCGGGATTAGAAGCCCCCGAACTGCCAATTTCAGTTTTTAGGGCTGGCCATTTTTTCTTGGCGCTGAAGCGCAAACCGCCCATCCACATACTTGGCCCTCACCCCCACCAGGCCACCCACAGGAGTATGATCTCATGAGTGGCCTGGTGGGGGTGAGGGCCGGCATAGGCTGTAGCCGCAGGCTGCCAAATATGCAGTTTTTTGCGCGCGACTAGCTGCCAAGTTTGTTCTTCATACTGTTGAGAAGGGCTTCAGGCCTCATGCCGTGGGTCTGGATGTAGCGATCGAATTCGTGGCGCTTTTGCTGGGTCAGCCAGATTCCAGCAATCGACACATCGAACACCCGCATCTGGCCGTTGGGGCTGATCAGCCACCAGCGTACATCGGTGACTTTTTCACCGCCAGCCTTCAGCACCGGGCCCTCGACGATGAACTCAAACCCCTTGGTGCCCTTTGGGGTGCACTTTTCAGTTTTGATGGAATATTGCTCGCCGGCATAGTCATTGAGCCGGCCGAACATGACCTTACCGATGATTTGCTCAAGCAGGCTGAAATATTCGGAATGACGGTTGGGCGACAGCTTCTTCCAATACCGCCCGAGGGCGAAGCGGCCCATGGTCGGGATGTCAGCGTTGTTGCGGAAAATCGAACGGAACCGTTCCAGCCGCTGCTGTGATGACAGTGACGTGTCAGCCACGGTGGAGGTTACCTTTCCGCCGACGCTGCCTACGAACTCCAAGGCTTGCGGGCAGGACGCAGCGGCTGGGGAAGACTGGGCCAGCGCCAGCAATATCAATGCAAATGCGGTAACAAGACGCGACATCACACGTTCCTTTCGGTGGGCGATACTTTGCGGTTATGCATCAGAATTCGAAGTCGAGGTCGTCATTCAAATTGACACCGCCGCCAGCGCTATCGTCGGCACCGGTGCTGACCAGCGCGCCATTGTTGATCTCACTCGCCCGGTTCTGCCGATAAAAATACTGAAGCGAAGCGTAGTAGTCGGTCGAGGTGCTGCGTGTGGCCTCGATGGTATCGAGCACCTCCTCGCGCGCCACAATGCCATTGGCGGCGCGTTCAGCCAGGGTAATGGCATAGGGCCCGCCGGCCAGAGCCCAGGTCAGAGGATGGAATAGTGAGTCGACCACCCTGCCGACCAGATGCCTTGGCGTTGAGGGGCCGATCAGCGGCACCACCAGATAAGGGCCGGATGGCCAGCCATGAAGCGCCAGCGTCTGATCGAAATCTTCCCTGTGGCCTTCGTAGCCCATGCCGGCGGCGGCATCATGGAATCCGGCAACACCGATGGTGGTATTGATCAGGAGGCGGGTGAACGTCACATGGGCGCGGTTGAACTCACCCTGCATGAGGTCATTTGCCAGCGTCACCGGGCTTTCCAGATTGGATGCAAAATTCCGCACTGCAACGTGCACCGGATAGGGAAACAAATGGCGGTAGGTGCGGGCCACCGGCTCGATAATCACTTCGTCAATGGCGTTTGAGGAGCGGAAAATCCGGCGGTTGAAATCCTCCAGCGGGTCGCCCGGATCGACATAGGCGACTTCATACTCGGGCGCGGCCAGCGCATCGTCGACCAGCGAAACACCCTGAATAGCCGCCGATTCCTGCCCCAGCGGGCCGGTGCTGGCTGGCGGGGGAGGGTCGTATAGATGGGTGAGTTCCGGTGAGGCCTCGTCGGTGTAGATGATATCGGTGGCATCGCCATCCGGATTGATAGCCGGCGCCAGGGAGACAAGCTCGGGAACCGCAAAGGAATTGCTGGTCAGTTCGCTGAAATCCGATCCAAGCGATGAACAGGCAGCAAGTTGAAAGCCGGCAATCACCAGCAACAGGCGCCGCGCCACAAACGCCCCGGCACGAATCCGTGCCTTCGTTCTGCCGGCACTGGCCGGGAAGCGTTGCAGGCGTTCAGTTGGAACGCCGGTTGAAGTGATCAAATCAAGCAAGCTTTAAGTCTCCGGAGCGCAAGGCTGGTACGGTAAGACAATATCGCGCACGATACGTTACCATAGCTGTGACCTGACCCATTAACTGACCTGCCCCACTAACAGCGTGTGCACAATACGCAATTTGTTGCTCATTGTTGCGCAAATGCCGCGCCAGCAGGTTGCTGCGGGCAACTGCACGCGCATGACCCGTCCGCTGGTCGGGCGTTCAATGCGTTCGGGCCGGATGCCACACCCAGCGGGTGCAGACTGTTACAGCAAGAACCGCACGCCAGTTTTCAATCTCATGGCGGTGTCTGCCACGGTTTTGTTGTTTGATAACGATATAAAAATATTGTTATATGTATTGTAGCGGAGCGTTCTTGTTCTTTGGACAGGGACGTTTCGAGCATCTTGGTGATGGTCAACCGAATCTTGGCACGCAGTGAATGAAAGAAATGTGTCGGTGACGTGATGGCAGACAAACACTTGTCGCTCGGCGGCGCGGTAGCCGTTCTCAGGGCAGCCGGAGAGGAAACGCGGCTGCGGCTTTTGCATCTGCTGGCCCATGGCGAGCTCAATGTGAAGGATCTGACGGTGATTCTTGCGCAGAGTCAGCCGCGCATTTCACGCCATCTGAAACTGCTCGACGAGGCGGGGCTGGTTCGCCGGCACCGCGAGGGAAACTGGGTCTATTGCCGGCTTGCCGAACAGGGCGGGGTGGCGGCTTTGTCGCGGGCGGTGCTCGACCGGCTGGAGCGCGACGGCCCGCCATTCGATACCGACATCGCCCGGCTCGATGAACTCAAGCGTTGGCAGGCGGCGAATGCGGAGCAGTTTTTCAATGAAGTGGCGCATGAGTGGGATCGGGTGCGCGCGCTGCAGATTGGCGAGGCAGAAGTCGAGCAGGCGATCCTGAAGCTCGCGGGCGCGGAGCGGTTCGATACCTTGCTTGATCTTGGCACCGGAACCGGGCGCATGCTTGAGCTGTTTGCCGAGCGCATCGGGCAGGGTATCGGCGTTGATATCAGCCACACAATGCTGGCCAATGCGCGGGCCAAACTTTCCATGGCCGGGCTTGCGCATTGCCAGGTGCGCCATGGCGATATCACCAGACTGGACCAGGATTCCGGTTCTGTGGATCTCGCGGTGTTGCACGCGGTGATGCACTACTTCGACGATCCGCTGCCGGTGCTGCGTGAAGCGGCCCGGGTGCTGGCGCCGGGCGGGCGGTTCCTGATCGTCGATTTCGCGCCGCATTCCATGGAGTTTCTGCGCGATGAGCATGCCCATCGGCGTCTCGGGTTCAACCGCGAGCAGGTTGAGGGCTGGTTTGAGGAGGTCGGCCTGGGGCCGGTTGATACGGTCAATCTCAACCGGGCGGCTGCGTCCAAGGGGCCGGGCCTGACGGTCACGGTGTGGCTGGCGCAAAAGGCCTGCGCTGTTTCCAAGGACGCAGGGCAGAACGGCGACGGCACAAAGGGGATCGCGGCATGAGTGCCGGTAAGGCCAAGGGCGCACACAAAGTCGCCATCAGATTTTCGGTGGAGATTTTTCCGCCGACCGAGCCGCAGGCGCGGGCGCGTCTTGCCGAACGGCTTGAGACACTGAGCCCGATGGCACCGGAATACGTGTCGGTGACATATGGCGCTGGCGGCACCACGCGCGAGCGCACCATCGAGATGGTGTCGCGCGTGGCCGATGACACCTCAATCGATGTTGCCGCCCATCTGACCTGCGTCGGCGCAAGCTGCCGCGACGTTGATCTGATGGTCGACAATTATGCCAAGGCCGGCGTCAGCCGCATCGTTGCATTGCGCGGCGACCCGCCCGGCGGTCTTGATGTTCCCTATGCGTCGCACCCTGAAGGCTATCAGCGCACCGCCGATCTGGTGGCGCGCATCGCCGCGCACGGGAATTTCGACATATCGGTTGCCGCCTATCCTGAAAAGCATCCCCAGTCGCGCGATGTCGCGGTCGATCTCGGCACACTAAAGGCCAAGGTCGATGCCGGCGCCACCGGTGTGCTGACCCAGTTCTTTTTCAACAATGATCGCTTCGTGACGTTCTTTGAGCGCGCGCGCGCCCATGGCATTTCGGTTCCGGTGGTTCCGGGGATTCTTCCGATCGTTAACTTCAAGCAGGTGCACGCCTTTGCCTCAAAATGCGGGGCAACCATGCCAGATTGGTTGGCGGCGCAATATGAGGGGCTGGAAGACAATCCGGCGGCGCGCATTGAGCTGGGGGCTGATTACGCTGCACATCAGATTGCCGAGCTGGCCCGCGAGGGGCACCGGTCGTTCCATATCTACTGCCTCAACCGGCCGGAAATCGTCCGCGAGGTGTGGGACCGGGTTGATGCCAAAGTCTCCGGCGATGCGGCGGCGTGAATGGCCATGAGTGATCAAATAACAAAGCGCGTAGCGCGGCTTCACCAGATTGCCGGTGAGCGCATTTTGGTGATCGACGGTGCTGTGGGCACCCAGATCCAGGAGCTGCGTCTTGACGAGCAGGGCTTTCGCGGCGAGCGTTTTGCCGATTGGCCGCGCGATGTGAAAGGCAATACCGACCTTTTGAGCCTGACCCGGCCCGATTCTGTGGAGGCGATCCATCGCGCTTATCTGGAAGCGGGCGCGGATATTGTCGAGACCAACACCTTCACCTCGACCTCGATTGCACAGGCCGATTACGGCATGGAAGAGCTCGCCTTCGAGCTTAATCTTCAGGCGGCGAGGATCGCGCGCCGGGCGGCCGATGCATTCAGCAAGGAAAGCGGGCGCGATGTGTTCGTCGCCGGCGCATTGGGGCCGACGAACAAGACCGCTTCAATCTCGCCGGATGTGTCGGACCCCGGATACCGCGCCGTCACATTCGATGATCTGGCGGGCGCTTGTGAACAGGCTGTGCGCGGGCTGATTGAAGGCGGCGCCGATTTTTTACTGATCGAGACGGTGTTCGATACGCTGAATGCCAAGGCGGCATTGTTCGCCATTGAGGGGCTGTTCGACGAGCTCGGGCTGCGCCTGCCGGTGATGATCTCCGGCACCATTACCGATCTGTCAGGCCGCACATTGTCGGGACAGACGACCGAGGCGTTCTGGAATTCGCTGGCCCATGGAGATCTGTTCGCCATCGGGCTCAATTGCGCGCTTGGCGCGCGCGAAATGCGCCAGCATATTGCCGATCTTGCCAAGGTCTCCGACACGCTGGTCTCGGCCTATCCCAATGCCGGCCTGCCCAACGAATTTGGTGAATATGACGAGCGGCCCGAGGTGACCGCTTCTCTGTTGCGCGAATTTGCCGAGGCCGGGTTGGTCAATATCGTCGGCGGCTGTTGCGGCACCACGCCGGAGCATATTCGCCAGATTGCCGAAGCGGTGCGGGACCTTGCGCCGCGCGCGGTGCCCGCTATCGGGCCTCGGATGCGTCTTGCCGGGCTGGAGCCGTTCACGCTCACACCCGAGGTTAATTTCGTCAATGTCGGCGAGCGCACCAACGTCACCGGCTCGGCGCGCTTCCGCCAGCTGATCAGCGCCAATGACTACACCAGCGCCATCGACGTGGCGCGCAGCCAGGTGGAAAACGGCGCCCAGATCATCGACGTCAACATGGACGAGGGGATGCTTGATTCCGAAGCAGCGATGGCGCGGTTTCTCAATCTGGTGGCTACCGAGCCCGATATCGCGCGCGTGCCGGTGATGGTCGATTCATCGAAATGGTCCGTGATCGAGGGAGGCCTCAAATGCGTCCAGGGCAAGCCGGTGGTCAATTCCATCAGCCTCAAGGAAGGTGAGGAGCCGTTCCTCGAACAGGCGCGTCTGGCAAGACGCTATGGCGCGGCGGTTGTGGTGATGGCGTTCGACGAGGAAGGCCAGGCCGACAGCGCGGAACGCAAGATCGAGATCTGCGATCGCGCCTACCAGCTCTTGACCGAAAAAGCCGGCATCGCACCACAGGACATCATCTTCGATCCCAATATATTCGCCGTCGCCACCGGCATTGAGGAACACTCCTCCTATGGTGTTGCGTTTATCGAGGCGGTGCGTGAAATCCGCGCCCGCCACCCGCTCTGTCACGTGTCGGGAGGGGTGTCGAACCTGTCGTTTTCGTTCCGCGGCAATGACCGGGTGCGCGAGGCGATGCATTCGGTGTTCCTGTATCACGCGATCGCCGCTGGCATGGATATGGGCATTGTCAATGCCGGCCAGTTGGCGATCTATGAAGATATCGAGCCGGAGCTGCGCGAGCTGTGCGAAGACGCGGTGCTCAACCGGCGGGAGGATGCAACCGAGCGTTTGCTGGAGGCTGCCGAGCGCTATCGCGGCGGCAGCGGCAATCAGCGCGTGGTCGATCTTTCTTGGCGCGAGCTTGGCGTTGACAAGCGGCTTGAACATGCGCTGGTCAACGGCATTGGCGAGTTCATTGAGGCGGATGTGGAAGAGGCGCGTCTTGCCGCTGACAGGCCACTGGATGTGATCGAGGGTCCGTTGATGGCGGGCATGAATGTGGTTGGCGATCTATTCGGATCGGGCCGCATGTTCCTGCCGCAGGTGGTCAAGAGCGCGCGGGTGATGAAGCAGGCGGTGGCCCGTCTAATGCCATACATGGAGGCGGAACGGGCGGCCGGTCCGGGCCGCAAATCGGAACGCTCGACCGCCGGTACGATCGTCATGGCAACGGTCAAGGGCGATGTTCACGACATCGGCAAGAACATCGTCGGGGTGGTTCTTCAGTGCAACAATTTCGAGGTCATTGATCTGGGCGTCATGGTGCCGGCGCAGAAAATCCTCGACACCGCGCGAGAGGCCGGCGCCGACATGATCGGGCTTTCGGGGTTGATCACGCCAAGCCTTGATGAGATGTGCCATGTCGCTGCCGAGATGGAGCGCCAGGACTTCAACCTGCCATTGCTGATCGGCGGGGCGACCACCAGCCGCATTCATACCGCGGTCAAGATCGACCCGAATTACGCCAGGGGCCAGGCATTCTACGTCACCGATGCGAGCCGGGCGGTGGGGGTTGCCTCAAGCCTGATGGCGCCGGCGAGCCGCGATGAGGTGATGGCGAGCACGGGGGCTGAATATCGCGAGATGGCCGAGCGCCACGGGCGCGAGAGGTCCGATGCCGAGCGCGTTCCCTTGAGGGTGGCGCAGGCCAACAGGCTGAAGATCGACTGGTCGGGCTATCGGCCGCCGCGCCCGTCCTATTTCGGACCCAAGACGCTGGGCAACATCAATCTTGCAGAGATTACGCGGTATATCGATTGGACGCCGTTCTTCAACACCTGGGAACTGAAGGGTGCGCATCCGGCGATTTTCGAGGATCCCGAACGCGGCGATGCGGCGCGTCAACTATTTGACGATGCCCAGGCGATGCTCGAGCAGATGATTGGCGAAGATTGGGTCGCGGCGCGGGGTGTGGCGGGCTTTTGGCCGGCAGCCTCGCGCAGTGAAGACATCGCGATTTTTTCCGGTGATGACCGTAACGACGAAATCGCCATCCTGTATACTATTCGCCAGCAGATGCGGCGCACCGGCGTGCGCGTCAATCTGGCGCTGGCCGATTTCATCGCCCCTGAAACCACCGGGCTTGCCGATCATGTCGGCTTTTTCGCGGTGACTGCCGGCATTGGCGAGGGCGCGGTATCGAAGCGCTTCCAGCGCGCCAATGACGATTACAGCGCCATCATGGTCAAGGCGCTGTGCGATCGCCTGGCGGAAGCTGCGGCGGAATGGGTGCATGAAAAAGTGCGGCGCGAACTGTGGGGCTATGCGCCCGATGAGCGCCTTGGCAGCGATGATCTGATCAAGGAGCGTTTTCAGGGCATCCGGCCGGCGCCCGGATATCCGGCCCAGCCCGATCATACCGAAAAGCAGACCCTGTTCGCGCTGCTCGATGCCGAGCGCCACGCCGGCATCAGCCTGACCGAGAATTTCGCCATGCAGCCCGGCTCCTCGGTGTGCGGCATTTATTTCAGCCACCCGGAATCGCGCTATTTCGGCGTCGGCAAGGTGGCGCTCGATCAGGTTGAGGACTATGCCAGGCGAAAAGGCTGGTCACGCGAGGAGGCGGAGAAATGGCTGCGACCGATCCTTGGCTATGATCCGGCGGCATCGCAAATCGAGGCTGCGTGAATTGACCGGCTGCCGGCGGCGCAGAACCTTGCTGCTGGACGGAGCGGCAATATGGCTGTTGGCCGCCATGCCTCATGCCACGCTTGACGCCAGGGGTAGGCCCGACCGCTATGTCGCCGAAGTGCTGCTGCAGCTTGAGCGGGTGCAAATTGCGCTGGGCAAGGGCGGTTATGCGCCGGGCCAGACGCCATTGATCGAAAAGCTGGCGCGCAATGCCAGCCTCGGCCATGCGGTGGCGCTTCAGACAGGCCTCGACTACGCGATCGTCTCGGTGTGCGATTTCGACTGCGACAATGTCGACATTTCCGTCATGGATGAAAACGGCAACACTGCCGGCACCGACGCCAGCGAAGATGACGTGCCGGTGGCGGCGCTGAGCCCGGTGTGGCCAGGCCAATTCACCATCAATGTCACGGCACCGGGGTGCCGGGCCGCTAGAGCATGTTTCACGTAATCGGAGTCGATTTAGGGGATTCCCAAATGGTTTGGCACATGGTTCTGTGTCCCGAGGCTTATCGAGAGGCAGATATGGCGTGTGCTTATGGTTTGGACCTTCGCCGATGAGTGATCGCCGCGATCGAGGACGATCTTTCGCCGCGGGCCGCCGCGGGCCGGTTCTCCATCGGTATATCGACGGCCGGGAGCTGGTATCGGCAGTGGCGAGCGAACGGTGATATCCGGCCGGCGCGCCAGGGCCAACCGCCGGGCTCGAAGCCGGACGCGCACGAGGACTTCATTCTTGGGCTGGTGGCGTCTCGCAAGGACATCGCCTTACATGAAACCGCCGAGGAACTGGAGCGCCGCCATGGGGTTCGACATCTGACCCGACAGTGTGCCGCTTCCTTGCCAAGCGCGGGCTGACGTTCAAAAAAAGACGGCGCACGCGGCCGGGCGGCAACGCCCGGATGTCCTGGTTCGGCGCCAGCTCTGGTTCAACGGTAATCCCCCCATTTGTGAAAACTGCTTCCCCGCCGCAGGATATGAACGGGATTAAATAAAAGCCGATCTAGATGCACAGTCGGTATTGGACTGTTCGCGCAACCGTCAGGGGCCGATGAGGGCCGCGATGACGGTTTGCGCGATCAAACCACGCCGAAAACGATTGCCGTGATGAATGCAAACGCCGCCGCCAGCGCAAAATACTTAAAACGCGATGTGGTGATCATGTCGACCTCCTTTGCGTTTCGCATTTGTGTCGAATCTAAGCACGCAAATATGGCCCGTAAAGGACGGAAAATTATTGCGATGCAATAATTCTTAAATGCAGTGCGGTAGCATGTTGACCTGGCAAAGTATTCGCCTACCAGGGAATTTGCCGTCCATCCACGCCTAAAAACTTGCCGCTGTCCTTGGCACTCAGTTTATCGATCACCGAAGCGATTCCCTCGGCGCTGTCGCAGGCGCTGAGCGGCGCGCCGCGCCCGCCCATGGCGGTGCGCACCCAACCGGGGTGCATGACGATGGCGATGATGCCCTCGCCGCGCAGTTCGATTGCCAGACCCTGCATCACCCGATTCACCGCCGCCTTGGTGCTGCGATAGGCAAGATGGTCGGCCGCGGCGCTTGCCGATGACCCCATGCGGCTGGTGATGGTAACGATCCGCCCATTGCCGCTGGCGCGCAGATTGGCAAGAAATGCCTGCGCCACCCGCAACGGTCCCATGGTGTTGACGGCGAAGGTGTTGCTCCAGCCGTCGAAATCCATGTCGAGGCTGGTCTGGTTTCTGGGAAACAGCGTGCCGGCATTGTTGATCAGGATATCGATTGTCGCGCCACCAAGGGCCGATACCGCTGCGGTAATGGTGTCGGGCTCGGTGACGTCAAGCGCGATGATCCGGACCGCCGGATTTGCCGCCGCCAGACGCTGCAAATCCTCAGTCTTTTGCAGATTGCGGCAGGTGGCGAGCACCTCATCGCCTCTGGCGGCGTAGGTCTCGGTCAGCGCCAGGCCAATGCCGCGATTGGCACCGGTGATCAGGACAGTGCTCATGGAAAGCTATCAAACCATGATGAAGCGACGCGGTCGAGCGGGGGCAGATGCAGCTTCTGGCGCTTGGCAAACAGTCCTCGGATCAGCCTCTGCCATAGCCGCCGCCCGATGGTGTCTGGATGGTGATTGCCTCGCCCGCCTCAAGCACTGTCTGGTCGCAGCCGGCAAGGGTTTCAACGTTGCCATCCTTGCGGCGTACGGTGTTTTTTCCGCAAATGCCGGGCGCACCGCCCTCCAGTCCGAATGGCGGCACAAGGCGGTGGCCGGAAAGAATGGCGCAGTCCATACGCTCCAGAAATCGCAGGCTGCGCACCGTGCCATCGCCGCCATGGCAACGCCCGGCGCCGCCCGAGCCGCGATTGACGTGAAAATCCTCGACCATCACGGGGAAGCGGAATTCCAGCACTTCCGGGTCGGTGAGCCGTGAATTGGTCATGTGGGTGTGCACGGCGCTGGCACCGTCGAATTCAGGCCCGGCGCCGGCGCCGCCGCACAGCGTCTCATAATATTGATGGCGCTCATTGCCGAAGGTCAGATTGTTCATCGTGCCTTGCGCAGCCGCCACCGCGCCCAGCGCGCCGAACAGGCAATTGGTCACCGCTTGCGAGGTCTCCACATTGCCGGCAACGACGGCGGCTGGATAGGCGGGTGCCACCATCGAGCCATCGGGGATGACGATCTCGATGGGCCGCAAACAGCCGGCATTCATCGGGATTTCGTCGGCGACCATGCAGCGGAACATATAAAGCACGGCAGCGCGGGCAACCGGCTCCGGCGCATTGAAGTTGGTGGCCACCTGGGGGCTGGTGCCGCTAAAATCGACCCGCGCGCGGCGCGCCTGCCGGTCGATGCTGATTGCCACCTTGATAATTGTTCCCTGATCCATCTCCAGCTCGAATGCGCAATCATGCAAGCGTCCCAGCAGGCGGGCAACGCTTTCAGCGGCATTGTCCTGAACATGGCCCATATAGGCGCGCACCACATCGAGGCCGAAATCGGCGACCATCTTGCGCAGTTCGATCACGCCCTTTTCGTTGGCGGCGATCTGGGCGCGCAGATCGGCCATGTTCTGCGCCGGATTGCGGGCCGGGTAGGGGGCCTCGATAAGAAGCGCCTCCAGTTCGCGCTCGCGCAATTGTCTGTTTTCAACCAGCTTGAAATTGTCGATCAGCACGCCTTCCTGCTCAATGGAAGTTGCGAGCGGCGACATGGAGCCCGGCGCCGTGCCGCCAATATCGGCGTGGTGGCCGCGGCTGGCGGTAAAGAACAGCAGCTGCGACCCATCGCCTGAGAACACCGGCGTTACCACGGTGATATCGGGCAAATGGGTGCCGCCATTATAGGGCGCGTTCAGCATGTAAACATCGCCCGGCACTATGTCCGGGTTCTGTTTGATGATCGCCTCGACCGAGCGGTCCATCGAGCCCAGATGCGCAGGCATGTGAGGCGCATTGGCGATCAGGCTGCCATCGGCATCGAACACCGCACAGGAAAAATCGAGCCGCTCCTTGATGTTGACCGAATAGGCGGTGTTTTCGAGCGTCACGCCCATCTGTTCGGCAATCGACATGAACAGATTGTTGAAGATTTCCAGCATCACCGGATCGGCATGGGTGCCGATGGCGGCGGCGCGCTGCTTCGGCTTTGTGCGGGTCAGCAGCAAAAGCCCGTTGGCGGCCATCTCGCCGCGCCATTCAGGCTCGATCACCACGGTGCCGTGCTGCTCCTCGATCAGCGCCGGGCCTGTCACCACATGTCCGGCCTTGAGCGCGTCACGCCGAAACACGCCTGCCTGATGCCATGTCCCGCCGGAGAAAAAACGAGTCTGCACAAAAGGTTCTGCCGGTTTCTTGGCAGTTTGAATCACCGGCTCGTCAATATCGGCGCCGGCGATGATGGTCTCGACCTCCAGCGCCTCGACCATCAAGGGCTTGTCATCGAAGTTGAAACCGAAGCGCGCCAGATGGGCATCTTCAAATGCACGCCGCATGGCGGGCGCGTCATCAAGCGGCACGGCAAGCGTGGTGTCGGTTCCCTCGTAGCGAATATGGGCACGTGCCTCGGTGCGCGGGCTTGCGCCATCAAGATCGCGGGAGAGCTCAACGCCATTGGCGGCTTCAAGCTCGTCCGCCAGCGCCGCAAGATCCCGTTCGATACCGGGTTCAAGTGCGCGCGCCACGGCGCGCTGGCGATTGGCGCGAATATCGGCAAGCCCCATGCCATAGGCCGACAGCACCCCGGCCAGCGGGTGCAGCACCACTGTAGTCATGGCCAGCGCATCGGCGACCAGGCAGGCATGCTGGCCGCCGGCGCCGCCAAACGAGGCGAGCGCGTATTTCGTCACGTCGCGGCCTTGCTCGATGGAGATTTTCTTGATGGCGCGGGCCATGTTTTCCACCGCCACCAGCAAAAAGCCCTCGGCGGTCTCCTCGGCCGAGCGGCCATCGGCAATCTCGGCAGCAAGAGCGCTGAAGCCCGCCCGCACCGATGCGGCATCGAGCGGCTGGTCGGCCTCAGGTCCGAAAATCGCCGGAAAGAAATCGGCGTTGATCTTGCCGGCCATCAAATTGGCGTCGGTGACCGTCAGTGGTCCCGCACGGCGGTAGCATTTGGGCCCCGGATCGGCACCGGCCGATTGCGGGCCGACGCGAAAGCGCGCGCCGTCAAAGGCGAGGATCGATCCGCCGCCGGCGGCCACGGTGTGGATCTTCATCATCGGCGCGCGCATGCGCACGCCGGCCACCGCGGTGTCGAAGGTACGCTCGAATTCGCCATCGAAATGGGAGACATCGGTCGAGGTGCCGCCCATGTCAAAGCCGATAATGCGCCCAAACCCGGCCTTGCGGCTGGTCTCCACCGCGCCGACAACGCCGCCGGTGGGCCCTGACAGGATCGCGTCCTTGCCGTGAAATGTGGCGGCATCGGCAAGACCGCCGGAGGATTGCATGAAGAGCAGGCGTGTTCCGGTCGCGCCTTCGGCGCTCCCCGCCTCTTGTTTGTTCCCGATCTCCCCGGCGATGCGGTCGACATAGCGCGCAAGGATTGGCGAGAGATAGGCATCGACCACGGTGGTATCGCCGCGCCCGACCAGCTTCATCAGCGGGCTGACCTGATGGCTCACCGAGACCTGGGTAAAGCCGATCTCGCGCGCCAAAACCGCAACCTGGCGTTCATGTTCGTGAAATTTCCAGGCATGCATAAACACGATGGCGGCGGCGCGAAAGCCGGCATCAAAGGCGTTGGTCAGCTGTTCGCGGGCATTTTCAACATCGAGCGGCGTTTCCACCGTGCCGTCGACCAGCAGCCTTTCGCGCACCTCGATGACGCGTTCATACAACAGCTCGGGCTTGACGATATTGAGATCGAACAGGCGCGGGCGGGCCTGATAGCCGATCTCCAGCGCGTCGCGAAAGCCTGCGGTAGTTACCAATAAAGTTTGCTCGCCCTTGCGCTCAAGCAGCGCATTGGTGGCAACGGTGGTGCCCATCTTGACGGTGCCGATGCACCCTGCCGGGATTGGCTCATCAGTGCCTGCGCCCAGAACCTCGCGAATGCCCTGAAGGGCTGCATCTTCATAGACTTGCGGATTTTCTGACAACAGCTTCAGCGATGTCAGCGCGCCATCGGGCGCGCGCGCGACAATGTCGGTGAAGGTGCCGCCACGGTCGATCCAGAAGTCGAAGGTGTGCGAAGTCATTGGGACTTCTTATAGGTTTTTCAGCCTGTTCACAATTCGCATGCTGCCGTCTGGTTTTCCAGCTCCTCATGTCCCTTGCCAACATTACCACTTTGTCATCCGCGCCTTGGCCACCGGGGTCAGACAAACCGCCAGATACGGCAGAGGCTGGGTTGTCGTGGACAAATGGTATCCAGAGTTTGATCGATGCGATGGCGACGAAGCCAGGGTAGGACTCTTTGGTTTTGTCGTAGCGGGTGGCGACCCTGCGCCAGTTCTTGAGTTTGTTGAACAACCGCTCGACGAGATTGCGCCATTTGTCTTTGGCCCGGTCGTGCGTGAGATGGGGGCAAGACGATTGCTCTTTGCAGGGATCACCGCTTCGACGCCTGCGGCGGCGATTTCCTAGCGGATAGCATCGGCATCATAACCGCGATCTGCGAGGAACGCCTCAATGCGGTCGGTCATCATGCAGAACAGCGGTGCAAAGCCCTGCACATCGTGCGCCTGGCCGGGTGTCAGCACGAAGCCGGGCGGGAGGCCTCTGGCATCGCACCTCGCGTGGAGTCAGGTCGTAAAGCCGCCGCGCGACCGGCCAGGCCCCTCTGTTTGCTGAGCCCCCTTTTTATGCCGACGGCACAATGATGTGCCCGGACCACCGTGCTATCGAACACGCCGGTCGTGACCCATCTTCGGTAGCGTCGGAAAATACTGTTCCACTTGCCATAGTCATCCCGCAGAGGCCGCCGCTGCGCTCCGGTTCGCGCGATCCACATCATGCCTTCGAAATACAGGCGGTTGTCCTGTGCAGGACGGCACCCGCGACCGCGCTCCGGCGCCAATAGCGGCCCGATCAGCGCCCATTCCTCATCCGTTACACCAATCCGCTCGCCCAAGGCCGCCTTGAATCGAAATGTGAATCTCATGTCAAGCCCGGTCCACGAAACCTGGTTTAGCTCCATGTCGATTTGGGGAGAAATTGCCGGCGCGGCTGCGGGTCTTACCATGGGCGGGCCGATCGGCGCCGTTATCGGCGCGGTTGCGGGCCATTATGCGATCGATCGCGATGGCGGCGAGGTCACCGCCCCCGACCGTCAGGTGGCGTTCACCGTCGGGGTGATCGCGCCTGGCACCAGGATGGCCAAAGCCGACGGAGTGGTGACCCGCGATGAAGTCGCCGCCTTCCGTCAGGTGTTTCAGGTGTCCAGGGCGGAGCTTGAAAATGTGGCACAGGTGTTCAAATCCCGCCAAGCGCGACACCATCGGCTATGAGGGGCCCATGCGGGCCGGTTGGTGCAGCTTTTTGGGCTGCACTCAAAGATCCTCGAAGATGTGCTGGACGGGCTGTTCCACATTGCCCGGGCCGATGGCGTGGTGCGTCCGGCCGAGACGCGGTTTCTCAGCCAGGTGGCGCGGCGCTTCGGATTTGACGAGGCGACCTTTGCCCGCATCAGTGCGTGCTATATGGAGCCGGATGAATCGGACCCATATGTATTACTGGGAATTTCGCGCGATGCGAGCGACGATGACATCAAACGCCGCTACCGCACATTGGTGCGCGAGAACCATCCCGACCGGCTGGTAGCGTGCGGCGTGCCCGAAGAGTTTGTGGTGATCGCCAATGACCGGCTGGCCTGCATCAATGACGCCCATGACCGTATCCAGAAAGCACGCGGTTTCACGTGAGAGCGCGGTCTGGCAGGTCCACCGGAGGTTGATGCGGTGAAGCCGATCCCATCGCCATCACCCAATTACGCAGAGCGCCGCGGGCCGGGCATCGACATGATCGTGCTCCACTATACCGGTATGGCAACGGCCGAGTCCGCCCGCGCTTGGCTGTGTGATGAGACCTCAAAGGTGAGTTCGCACTATCTGGTGGACGAGGGGGGGCAGGTTTTCGCGCTGGTGGGTGAGGACAAGCGCGCCTGGCATGCGGGCGTCTCCCACTGGGCGGGCATCAGCGACATCAATTCATGTTCGATTGGTATCGAGATCCACAACCCTGGTCATGAAGGAGGGCTGCCGGACTATCCCGATGCGCAAATCAAGGCGGTGATCGAACTCTGCGCCGGGATCATCGAGCGCCATCAGATCGCGCGGCGCCGCGTGCTTGCCCATTCCGATGTGGCACCGGGGCGCAAGATCGATCCGGGCGAGCATTTCCCGTGGGCCCGCCTGGCGCGCGCCGGCATTGGCCTGTGGGCCGACCCGGCAGCGCCCGATGAGGCGGCTGTGCTGGCATTGGGGGCTGAGGGCGAAGAGGTCAACACCTTGCAAAATAGATTCAAGAAAATAGGTTATAACATTGAAAAAAAAGGCATTTTTGATGAGATGACGCAAGCTGTGGCCAGCGCCTTTCAGCGGCACTGGCGCCCGGTGCTGGTTGACGGGCGGGCCGATGCATCGACCCGCGATGCGCTGGCGCGCATCATCGAAATGGCAAGTGCCGATTAGCGGCCTTTATCCAGACACCACCTGCAGATATCTCGACGTTCGGTGCACAAACGCCTATATCTCACTTCTACCAGACGGCTGGATGGTCGCTGCCGGCTTCGGCCTTGTGGGTATTCGCGTCAATTGCCGAAACGGTGGAGGAAAGTCCGGGCTCCATGGAGAAACGGTGCCGGGTAACACCCGGCGGGGGCGACCCCAGGGAAAGTGCCACAGAAAGCAAACCGCCCGGTAATCTGGAGATGGATGCCAGGTAAGGGTGAAAGGGTGCGGTAAGAGCGCACCGCGCTGCCGGTAACGGCAGTGGCAGGGCAAACCCCACCGGGAGCAAGACCAAATAGGGGCGGTACGGAGCGCAGGTTCCAGGCGTTCTCCACGCTGCCGCCCGGGTAGGTTGCTTGAGGCGCGCGGTAACGCGCGTCCCAGATGAATGACCATCCATGGGGCGCAAATCCCTGGACAGAACCCGGCTTACAGGCTGTCTGGTATTGCTTTGTTTTTCCCGGTCGCAGCTTTGCTCATCCTCGCCTCTTGGTTGTTTCCCGTCCGGGCGACGGAATGGCGTTGCGGGCGCGTGTGAGATGTCACAAGCGAACCGCTACCCACCGAAAGCCGTCCCTCATGATCGCAAGAATCTGGAATCACCCCTTCACGTTCTGGGCGCTTTTGGCGCTGCCGTCGATCGGCATGATTTATCCGGCGCTTGCCGGCAATGATCTGGAGCGGTTGTTGCACCCGACGGGCGAATTTTCGGCCCGTTTCATGATCATCGCGTTGATGGTATCGCCGTTGCGTCTGATGTTTCCCGGCGCGCGCTGGACCGGGTGGCTGATGCGCAGGCGCCGGTATATTGGTGTTGCAGCTTTTGGCTATGCGGCCCTGCACACGCTGTACTATCTGATCGATCTGGGCTCGTTTTCAGCGATCATGTCAGATGTCGTGAAACTGGGCATCTGGACCGGCTGGATTGCCTTTGTGATCTTCGTGCCGCTGGCGCTCACCTCGAATGATGTCTCGGTCAGGGCGCTTGGGCGGGATTGGAAAACGCTGCAGCGATTTGTCTATGTTGCTGCGGTCGCGACATTGTTGCATTGGATCTTCATCAAAAACGATCTCGGCCCGGCGCTGGTCCACTTCGCACCGCTGGCGGCGCTGGAGGCGTATCGCCTGTGGCACAACAGCTTCGCGGTTGCCGCGCATCGGAGTTAGGGTCCGGACTCATTATAGCCACGAGATGAGGGCTGCGGCGCGCGCGATAGCTGCCATGAAGTTTTTAATGTTACGTTCGAAGCGAGTTGCAATGCGCCGCGCAGTTGCAGCGGCGGCCAAATGCGGGCGCGAACTGGCTTACCTCACTTGAATTTGCCCTCTCCTTGAACCTGTATGCGGCCAGCCTATGCTGGCGGCTTGCGTGAGTGTGGGGTAAGATGGTTCCGGTTACCGGCGTTTGCATGCCGAGAGCGTAATGGTGGCGGATCCGGTTGTACTGTTCAAGCCGGATATCGATGACGATCCGAGCCTGGCGTGTGGTCGTGAACCACTCGGTGTTGAAGCGTTCGCGGCGGAGTGTTCCGTTGAAGCGCTCGTTGTAGCCGTTCTCCCAGGGCGATCCCGGATAGATCCGGACGGGTTGAATGCCGACACGCTGAAGCCGGTCCCGGAATGGTGCGGCCGCAAACCCGGGTCCATTGTCGGAACGAAGGTACTCAGGCTTGCCGCGCTTGAGCAGCAGTGGAAAAAGCGCCTGCGGCACATCGGCTGAACCCGTCCTGGCGGCAACGCCCACACACAGAGCTTCGCGCGTATACTCGCCGAGCACGGTCAACATCCTGCAAGGCCGGCCGTTGCTCAGCCTGTCGTGCACAAGATCGATCGCCCGGATGTGGTTCGGATAGTCCGGTCTCAGCCGGATCACCGAGGCACCATGACGATAGAGGCGCTTGCGCTTCTTGTGCCGGGCCGGCAGCTGCAAACCCTCTTCGCGCCACAGCCGCTCAACCTTCAGGCTGCAACAGCTCGTCGACTTTGCGGTATCCGTATCGCCCGTACTGCTTGGCCGGCCGGATCAATGCCGGCGGCAGCTCATCATCGTGTTGAGGTCTGGATTTGTACTGTTGCGTTGAGCGTGCGACGCCGACCTCACGACATGTGCGCCGCTCCGGCGTTCCGGGCTTCCGGCGCACATGCACAACGGCCTGACGGAGGTCGTTCGTCGTCAGGCGTTCGGTTTTGAAAAATCCGGTCTCTCCCTGAGGATCAGCTTGTCGAGTTCGAGATCGGCGACGATCTTCCTGAGGCGCCGGTTCTCTTTCTCAAGCGCTTTCAACCCGGACAATTGAGACCGCCCCATGCCACCGAACGTCCTGCGCCGGTTGTCGTACGTCGCATCACCGATGCCGGCAGAACGGCACGCTTTCGCAACATCAACCCCACCCGCCGGATGAAGTTCGATCTCACGCAAAAGCTTCAGGATATCCTCATCGGAATGCCGTTTCCGCGCCATGACAACCTCCCCAACTCCTGACCAGAACCGGCGCAGTTCTAGGGGGCTAAGACACCTGAAGAACTTGGTTTCAACACAGGGCAGGGCGAATGTTGTCAGAACGACTGACGTTTCTATCCAGGGTTTTCCCGTAAATTGGTGGGCAACCAAAGCTGACAGTGCGCAAACTGACCAAGCAATGGGGCATTATGTCTCAAGACGGAACTCACATTTTGCTCAATACCCGTTTGATTGAAGCACCTGTCAACTGCATCGATTACTTTATAATTCACGCGCTTTGTCACGTTCAGGAACCGCATCACGGTCCCGCCTTCTTTGAGTTGCTGGAGAAAAGGATGCGGGTTAGGAAAGACGTAATAATTTCCTTAAGAAAATAATGTTGTAGGTTCGTATTATTTCCGGTAAAGACGATTGATGAGCGACATTAAACTATTCAGGACCGAGACGAACACAGTCACCGAACTGCGAGGCAGCGCGGTTGCGCTGGAGAAGTACTTGCAAAACCTCATTGAACGAAACATGGAATCATTCCTTGACGTGCGGTTTCTCGCCTCCGAGTTTCCCACGACCAATGGCGGGCGTATGGACTCGCTGGGAATCGACGAGAACGGCTCACCGGTCATCGTCGAGTACAAGCGGGCCAGCAACGAGAACGTGATCAACCAAGGCTTGTTCTATCTCGATTGGCTCATGGACCATCGCCGCGATTTCGAGTGGCTGGTGTTGGAGCGATTCGACGCCGAGCAGGCGAAGGCTGTCGACTGGAACACGCCTCGGCTCATTTGCATCGCTGGGGATTTCACGCAATACGATGCTCATGCGGTCAACCAGATGAACCGGAACATTGCGCTGGTTCGCTATCGCCGGTTTGGCGAAGAACTATTACTGTTCGAACTGTTGACCTCGGCATCGGAGCGACCAGCGCGCGAAATGCCCGTCAGCGTCGATGCTCAAGGCGAGCCTGTGGCAACCCGGACGCGATTTCGTCAGAAGACCGTAACGCAATATCTCGCCGACGCAGATCAGGAACTTGTTGACCTCTACGAGGCCACAAAGGCGTACCTATTGGCGCTGGGCGATGATGTCGAACTGAAGACGCGAGACAATTACGTCGCCTTCCGTCGCCTGAAGAATTTTGCCTGCGTCGAGGTCAAACCGCAGATCAGGCACCTCAAGGTTTTCGTCAAGGTTGATCCAGACACCATCGAACTTGAGCCCGGCTTTACCCGTGACGTGCACAATATCGGTCACTTCGGCACTGGCGACCTCGAAATCATCATCACTGATGTCGCCACGCTGGACAAAGCCAAGCCATTGATGGACCTCAGCTATGACGGGGCCTGAGCTTAACCCATTTGCGACAGCTACCGTTCGTCAGGAGGTAGAAGAACGCGGGTACGTTCTTGTCAAGACCTACTGTGCCAATGCCAGTGGCGAGGAAGTCGCGTCAGCACTTGGGAAGGTTCTCACGCTTGGGGAAGGCTCGCCGGTGCATCAGTTGAGACCGACCCCAAAGGACAAAACCACTCCGAATAGCTACAGCGGGATTTATGGGCTAGATGTCTTCCCTTTCCACACAGACATGGCTCAATGGCGGCATCCTCCCCGCTTTCATAATGTGGAGGTGTATCGTCGGATTCGAAGAGGTGCCCACTCTCCTTGCTGATGGGGCAGAAATTGTGCGCGAAGCCGATGAAAATGTTCTTGCGCGTGCTTTGGTTCAACCGCGTCGACCGGTGAAGGGCAGGCTGCCACTGTTGCGCATTTTTCAGCCGAGTGAAGGCTTCGGCCTCGTACGTTGGGACGACAAATTTTTCAGACCCGCCTCCCGCGCTGGCGAGCATGGCGACACCATTGTCATCAACAATTGGCGAATGCTGCACGCTCGATCCCCAGTACCTCCCGCTTGCGAGGGTCGCATTTTAGAGCGTGCCTATTTGGAGCAACTGCATTGAAAAAGACAATCAAACCCGGAAAGACACCCGTTGCATGGGACCCGGAAGCGCTCTTTGCGAAAGCGCAGCGTTGCGCAGAGCAGATGATCGAAATGGACGTAGGTCTGAACCGCCCCGGGTTTACTGGAGAGTAAAACTCTCAAAGGATGAGCCCTGTGGACAAGAAGAAATCCCCCCGAAGTACACGGCCGGGTTCCGGGAACGCGGGGTCCGTCCTTTTCGCGAACAGCGGCCTGAGTATGCCCGTGACAACGCAGCCCACAAGGCGATTGCGTCGAAGCTTGGCTGCTCACCCGACACGCTATGCGCCTGGTGCGTTCAAGCGGCCGGAGACGCCGGTGAGCGCGACGGTTTGACCAGTGACCAGCGCGCCCGGCTCAAGGCGTTGGAGCGCGAGAATAAAGAACAACGCCAGGCCAACGAGATCCTGAAGAAGGCGTCCGCGTATTTTGCACAGGCGGAGCTCGACCGCCCGTTCCGCAAATGATTGCCTTCATTGAAGAGCATCAAGGGGACTTTGGGGTCGAGCCGACCTGCCGTGTGCTGCCGATCGCCCATCGAGCTGCTACAGGCATGCGGCCATCGCCCGGGATCCTGATTTGGCGTCAGACCGAGCCGGTCAGTGTGCGACAGACCTGAAGGAGATCAAGCGTGTCCATGACGAGAGCAAAGGCAGATACGCAGCCCGCAAAGTCTGGCACCAGTTGCGCCGGGAAGACAGGGATATCGCACGGTGCACTGTAGAGCGGCTCATGAGAGAGCATGGATTACAAGGGGTTACGCGCGGCAGGAAGAGAACCACGATCCCTGATCCGGCGCAGTCCTGCCCGGATGACAAGGTCAATCGCGACTTCACCGCCACCGCGCCCACCCGGATCTGCCAACCAGATCCGGGTGTCGGACTTCACCTGCGTGTCGACCTGGATGGGGATGGTCTATGTGGCCTTTGTCATTGATGTCTTCGCCCGCAAGATCGTGGGCTGGCGCGTCTCGACGTCCATGACGACGGGCTTCGTGCTGGATGCCTTGAACCAGGTGATCCGGCTGAAGGGTTGATCCATCACTCGGACCGCGGCAGCCGGTATCTGTCAATCCGCTATACCGAACGTCTGGGGGAGGCCGGGATTGACATCTCGGTCGGCAGCATTGGCGACAGCTATGACAACGCCCTGGCGGAAAGCGTCATCGGCCTGTTCAAGACTGAGGTCATCGAGTTCTTCGGGCCGTGGAAATCCGTGGCCCGGGTTGATTGGGAAACCCTGCAATGGGTCAGTTGGTACAACACAGAGCGGCTACACGGCGCCATCGGCCACCGACCGCCGCAGGAAATGGAGGACGCCTTCCATGCAAGCATGAACGCCCTTGATAAAGTCGCATAGGTTTGGAACAAATAAAGTCTCCGGTAAAACCGGGGCGGTTCAGTTGGCGGTCGAAGCGGCCTCTCGTCCTTGTGGGCGGGGGGCCGCCGGTCTGTTCAGCTCAAGTTATTCACAGGGCCGTGACGGGACCCGCGCGTCGGCCAGCTCTCATGCTACAGAGGAACGTATTGGAGTATCTGACTGGGCGGCGATTGCGGAGGGCTGGCATGCCGCTTCATCTTCTCAAGCTGTGCGTTGGCGTCGACGAGCCGGACGAGCTTGTGGTCCATCACCACAACCGGCTGGAGGAGCTGCGCGCTGCGGGAAAGCCGCCGGAGCTTGGACACACCACCCGCGCCATGCCGCGCCGGCGCGAAGAGGTTCTGGATGGAGGCTCGCTCTATTGGGTGATCAAGGGCGCGGTCCAGCTTCGCCAGCCAATCATCGATCTGCGCTCTGTGCGAGGTCGCGACGGGGTAGAGCGCTGCAGGATCGTGCTCGGATCCCAGCATGTGGCGACAGTCCCCACACCCAAGCGACCGTTCCAGGGGTGGCGCTATCTCGAACACCGTGATGCACCGGGCGATATCGCCGCGGCGGAAGCATCCGCGCTGCCAGCCGAACTGCGCCGTGAACTGGCGACCCTTGGCTTGTTGTGAGCCCGGCCATGGCCGGCCCGCACGACCAGCGATCACAGAACGGTAAGAACGATCCGGCCACCGGTGGATTGTCGCGCACGGCGATTGCCGAGGCCTATCTGGCGGACGAAGAGGTGCTGATGCGTGAGCTTGCACGCGATGCGACCCTCGGCGCCAAAGCCAAACAGGAAGTCGCCAGTGTTGCGCGCCATCTGGTGGACAAGGTACGTGCCGGGCGCCGCCAGGCCGGCGGTATTGATGAATTCATGTACGAATACGACCTGTCGAGCGAAGAAGGCGTGGTGCTCATGTGCCTTGCCGAAGCGCTTCTCAGGGTGCCGGATGCCGACACCGCCGACCGGCTGATTGCCGACAAGATGGCCGGGCGCGACTGGCGGGCGCATCTTGGCCGGTCTTCTTCCCTGTTCGTCAACGCCTCCACTTTCGGTCTGATGCTGACTGGTGAGGTGGTGGAGCTTGGAACGGCCGGCGAGGGCGATGCATTCGATTTTCTCGCACGCCTTCTCGCCCGGTCCGGTGAGCCGATTATCCGCAACGCCATGCGCCGCGCCATGCGCATTTTGGGCCGCCAGTTCGTGCTTGGCCGCGACATGTGCGAAGCACTTGAAGAGGCCGCACCGTGGGTGGAAAAGGGATACCGTTTCTCGTTCGACATGCTGGGTGAGGCAGCCGTCAGCGAGGATGATGCCGAGCGCTATTTCGATGCCTATATGGGCGCGATTGGTGCCGTCGGTGGCGCTGAAATGTGGCGCACAACCGCAGCAGCGCCGGTGAGCGAAAGACCGGGTATTTCCGTCAAGCTGTCGGCGCTCAATCCGCGCTATGAGGCGACCCGTGCCGAATATGTGGTGCCGGCGCTGGCGGGGCGCCTGGCCGTGCTGGTCAACGCCGCCATTGACCTCAATGTCTCCATCACCATCGATGCCGAGGAATCCGAGCGCCTTGATCTGTCACTGGCGATCTTCGAGCGCGTCCTGGAACAAACCTCCGAACATGGCTGGGATGGACTTGGTCTTGCGGTTCAGGCCTACGGCAGACGCGCTTTCGCGGTTCTGGAATGGCTCGGTGCGCTCGCCCGCAACAGCGGACGGCGCATCCCGGTGCGCCTGGTCAAGGGCGCGTATTGGGACAGCGAGATCAAACGCGCGCAACAGGCAGGGCATGAGAGCTACCCGGTGCTGACGCGCAAAGTCTCGACCGATGTTTCCTATCTCGCCTGCGCGCAATATCTGATCGACCATGCTCGCCTGTTCCACCCCCAATTTGCCACCCACAATGCACAAACTCTGGCTTCGATCAGGGTGCGCGGCGGCGGCGAGGGGCTGGAACTGCAGCGTCTGCACGGTATGGGGCAGGCGCTCTATCAGGCAGCCAGCGAGGAGGGCGGTCTAGGGCTGCCGTGCCGCATCTATGCGCCGGTCGGCAATCATGAGGATCTGCTGGCCTATCTGGTGCGCCGACTTCTGGAGAACGGCGCCAATACCTCCTTCGTCAACCGTCTGGCCGACGACCGCGCACCGGTTGAGGATATCATTGCCGATCCGGTCGATACTTTCGCCGCACTGCCCGTCATTCCCCACCCGGATATCCCGCCGCCACCTGAACTATTTCTGCCAGAGCGGGCGAACAGCCGCGGTATGCTGCTGTCAGAGCCTGCGATCCGTGCTCCGTTGGTCTTCCGGTTGCGTGAGCATCTTGCAGCCCCCGCCGGTGCCGGCGTTGTCATTGGCGGCAAGCGGCGCGATCACGCGCCACCCCGCGACATCCTCGCCCCCCTAGATCACCGCAAGGTCATTGGCACGGTTTGCGAGACAACAGCGCAGGATATCGATGACGCGCTCGATCTAGGCGTTGCCGCGCAGAGCGCCTGGGACCTTTCCGGTGGTGATGCCCGTGCGGAAATCCTTGAGCGCGCCGCAGGCCTTTTCGAGGCGCGGCGCGAGAGACTGATGGCTCTTCTGGTCGCAGAGGCCGGAAAGACGCTTAAAAATGCTTTGGGCGATGCGCGCGAGGCGATTGATTTTCTCAACTACTACGCAGCCCGTTCGCGCGCTGAATTTGCGAGCCCCATAGTGTTGCCCGGTCCGACAGGAGAGACGAATACCGTCTCGCTGCATGGGCGCGGCGTATTTGTCTGCATATCGCCGTGGAATTTTCCGCTGGCGATCTTTACCGGCCAGATTGCCGGTGCACTGGCCGCCGGCAATGCGGTGATCGCCAAACCGGCTGAACAGACGCCACTCGTCGCAGCTGTTGCGGTCGAGTTGTTACATGAGGCCGGAGTTCCTGGCGATATCCTGGCGCTGTTGCCGGGCGAGGGCAGTGTTGTCGGCGCCAGGCTGGTTGCAGATCAACGCACGGCCGGCGTTGCCTTTACCGGCGGCACCGGCACAGCCCGCACTATCGCCTCCGCCCTGGCCGCTCGCGACGGGCCAATGGTGCCCCTCATTGCCGAGACCGGTGGCCTTAATGCCATGATTGTCGATTCCACAGCACTTCCGGAGCAAGCGGTGCGCGATGTGCTGACATCCGCTTTTGACAGTTCCGGTCAGCGTTGTTCTGCGCTGCGCGTCCTGTGCATCCAGGAGGATGTGGCTGATCGCGTGATCGGGCTTCTGGCCGGTGCCATGGACACGCTGATCATCGGCGATCCAATGGTTGATGCCACCGATATCGGCCCGGTGATCGATGAGGCGGCGCGCAATGCACTTGAAGCCCACAAGCAGAAAATGCGGGGCTCGGCGCGCGTGATCCGTGAGCTTGAGCTCCCTGCCGGCGCCGCAAACGGCACATTTGTTGCGCCCGCGACTTATGAAATCAGTGATGCGAGCGACATCAGTCGTGAAGTGTTCGGCCCCATTCTCCATGTGTTGCGTTACGACCCCGGACGGCTGGATGCGTTGGTCGATGCAATCAACCAATGGGGGTATGGGCTGACCCTTGCTGTCCATACAAGGATTGAGAGCCGCGCGCGGGAAATCGCCCGGCGCGCGCGGGTTGGCAACATCTATGTTAATCGCAATCAGATCGGTGCCGTCGTCGGCTCTCAACCCTTTGGCGGGGAGGGGTTTTCAGGAACCGGCCCCAAGGCGGGCGGAGCTCACTATCTCCATCGTTTTGCCACCGAGCGCGTGATTTCAACCGACATTACCGCATCGGGCGGCAATGCGGCCTTGATGTCGATGGCGCCAGCTGATTCACCATCACGTCCAGACGTGAAGAGAAAAATTGACTAAACGATTTTGATAACAATATTATACATGAAGTCGTTCTGGAAAAACGTGATCATTATGGATGGCACATCGCCCGACATATTCGTGGTCCTGGGCAATGAAAAAGGCGGCGTTGGAAAATCCACTCTTGCCGCCAATCTGGTGATCGGGATTGGAGGAACCGGTTTGTCGGTAGGTCTCATGGATCTCCACGTGTGCCAACGCGCAATTGCCCGTGACGTGGGTCTTTGAAAGTGTTCCGCCCTGATTGAGAGAATCCGGCTTCATTTGAACGTCACTGGAGCGCAAAGGCGCCGTGGCATAGCCCAGCCCCAGCGAAACCAAATCCCGAACCACAACCCAGGCAAAGGGCCGACGCGCATCGAGGCCGTAAAGGCGCTCTCGTCACACGATTCCAGGCAGCAGACAGGGGTCTTCAGGGTGGCCAACTGCTAAATAATCCAATTTCAACATAAAAAGAATCCTCGCAAGTTTATGCTCCGAACATTACTGGTCTCTCAATCAGTAGGAGACTAGGGAGTTTCGGAGAACAGGCCCTTTACTGACTGCCATGACTCTGGAAATTCCGCGCCTTCGCCAGCAACATAACCAAAATGAACGTATCTATTTTGAGCGAGATGTGCTGCAGCAAGGTCAGATGATTTGATGCGCAGTTCTTCACGGCGATCAAGAGAAAAAGGACGACTGCGCATCACAGGTTCACCATTGATGAATAGTCCGCCAACTTGCATTTGTGCCATTGCACGAGTATCGTTGCTAATGGTTATACTGAAGTCAATATTCTGACCATCGACTCGTTGAAACGGATAGGCATTGTCCAAAGCGTCGATCATTTCTTGATAGTTTGCATTTATCGTGAAGTACGCTTCGTATAAATTATGATTTGAAACCGCGCCAACAAGTATGGCGCCGAGTCCTGAAAATGATATGCTAGAACCCGGTGCAATGAAAAGAATGTCAATATCAGTCTCGACAACCATCACGTCGAATATCTCCTGAGAAATATGTTCGCAATGCACAAACGAAATTGCATTCTCCGAGAACGAGTTTAGTATCGGCAATATTGTCTTCTGACTTTCTTCACATTCATCTACGGACTGTATTGGTATTCGTATCGAGATGGGTGCGCGGATTGCCTCTCCGGTTTCAATCGCCTCATAAATGTCAGCGACATAAAGATTTGCAACCACCTCTGGTTTGCAGGCGGTGAGAAAAAGTGAAAATATAGGTAGTGCGACAATGCGCCCGAAAACTTTCAATCCTCCGTATTGCCTATTCATGATCGCCGACCTCCTCCTGAGTATTCGTACATCTCTCTGTTTCGTGTTGCCCTAAAGTCAACACCACTCCAATCTATCCTCCACCGCGACCTTCGCCGCGTTCACGAAATCCCGCTCTTCGTCTGTCATGACGCGCATCGCGGCCGTAAATGCGCTCTCGTCACACGATTCCAGGCAGCAGGCAGGGTTCTTCAGGGTGTCCAAGTTGCTTGTCGCATCAAAATCCACACTCTCTCCGCGAACTGGCCGAAATGTCTTCGCTATGGGAGTGTTTGCAACAATCAGCGCCTCTCGTTTCCCCGGCCAGTCCAGCCGATAGCGCTCCTGTCCATCTTCGACAATATGGTCACCCAATTCCTGTCGTAATTGATCGAAATCGACCATCAACCGCACTTTGTCGCTCTCGTCCGCGGTCTCGGTCACCGCAGCCCGGAAACAGATCACGGATCTTGGTGATGTTTTCTTCGGTCAGGTCGGGGCTATGCAGCTTCATAGAGGTGGTCCTGCTTTTTCGGCCAGTTTTCAGCCTTGTTAAGATGGATCAGGGTTTCACATCAGGCTGCCATTCTCATGGGTTCGGTTTTGCCGGCATGGACCTCGTCGGGGGGCAAGATGCCGTGGGTGGAGTGGTGGTGCCCGTTCCGATCAACCGGCACTGATTGGAACTGTCGCCGCGATCAACCAGTCTCGTTCGAGTGATTGGAGCTGAGAGGCCAGCTCATCGCGCACCCTTGCATGATAGGCATTGAGCCATTCGAGTTCGGCTTGGCTGAGCATGCGAGGCTCGACCAGCCGCAGGTCGATTGGCGCAAGCGTCAATGTCTCAAAGCTCAGCATTGGCCTTGCGCCATGGTCGATCGGTTCGGGTTCTCTCACCAGAAGTAGGTTTTCGATGCGGATGCCGAACGCGCCCTCAATATAGACGCCGGGTTCGTCGGACAGGATCATGCCGGGTTCGAGAGACACCTTGGCGCGCTTGGAAATTCCCTGTGGGCCTTCGTGAACGCCAAGATAGGAACCCACGCCATGGCCGGTGCCATGGTCATAATCGTGACCTGCCCGCCACAGTGCAATGCGGGCCAATGCGTCGAGCTGTACACCAGCGGTGCCTTGCGGAAAGCGCGCGGTGGCAATGGCGATGTGGCCCTTGAGAACGAGTGTGAACAACCGCTGCATCTCATCGCTTGGCGTACCGATGGCGACGGTTCGTGTGACATCGGTGGTTCCATCGCGGTATTGCGCGCCGGAATCAACCAGAAACAGGCTTCCGGGTTCAAGCGGTCGGTTCGTGTATTCATTTACCCGGTAGTGCACAATCGCGCCATTGGGGCCTGATCCAGCAATTGTCTCGAAACTTGCGTCACGAAGGGCATTGGACTGAGCTCTCAATTCCTCCAGACGTTTGACAGCTGATATCTCGTCGGTATTGCCGGATGGGGCCTCAGTATCGAGCCAGCTCAGGAAACGAGCGAGCGCGATTGCATCGCGCAAATGGGCGGTGCGTGCACCTGCAATTTCGGTCTGGTTCTTGAGCGCTTTGGCGGCGGTGCAGGGATCGGGCTCACGGCCAATATCGGCGCCGGCGGCATCGAGACGCTCGACAATCCATACCGGAGAGGAGGCCGGGTCGATCTGAACCGTGGCTGCTTGTGCACCCAGGGCATCGAGCGCCGGTCCGAGTTTGGATTCGTGTTCAGTGGTGACATGGGGGGCGAGCCAGGCAGCGGTATCGGGGCCGACTTTTTGCGGGTCGCAGAAAAGTGTGGCTTTGTCCCGGGTAATGATGGCGAACGCGAGGGCAACAGGCGTGTGTGCCACGTCTGAGCCACGAATATTGAACAGCCAGGCAATTGAATCACTAAGGCTCAATACCAGTGCGTCACTGCCTGTTTTGGCAAGTTCTTCGCGCAAATGCATGAGCTTGGCACCGGTCAGTTCACCGGCGAATTTTAGCGGGTGAGGCACAATCGGGGCCGATGGCGGCTCCGGTTGGCCAGTCCAGATGGCATCGACCGGATTTGTAGCCAATGCAACAAGTTCGGCACCGGCTTTTTCAGCGGCCTTTCGAAGCCGTTCCAGCCCATCGGGCGTATGAAGCCAGGGATCATAGCCAAGACGCGTGCCTTCGCCGGCTTCATCAGCGATCCAGTCGCTGGGGTTCTTGTCGGTGACATTAACGATGTTAAACAGCTTGCCATCGACCTGCCGTGCGACCTGAACCGTATAGCGGCCATCGACGAAGATGACGGCGCGTTCGGCGAGGATGATGGCGGTGCCGGCGGAACCGGTGAATCCGGTCAACCAGGTGAGGCGCTGATCGTGGTCGGCCAGGTATTCGCTTTGATGTGCATCGGTGCGTGGCAGGATGAAACCGTCGCAACCCGACTTGGCCAGATGCCGGCGCAGGGCAGGAAGGCGCTCGCGAGCCCATTGCGGGTCTCCACGCTCCTCGAAGGTTTGGAACATACGGGTTTTTAACGGTCGCCGAAGGTCAGCGCAATTGCGATCGGCAAACACCTGATCTATAGCTTCGGCAACACCGGTGAGTTGCACTTCACGCATTCCGGGCATGTCAAGCAGCCAGCTGCCAGACCGCATGCGGTGCAAAGAACGCGAAGAGGTGGTGTGCCGTCCGCGATCATCGTCTTCGCGCACTGCGCCGGTCTCTTGCGCGCTTGCCCCCATCAACGTGTTGACCAACGTCGATTTGCCGACACCAGATGAACCAGCCATCGCGATCGTCTGCCCATGGCCGCACCAGCCGGCCAGATGCGCGGCGTCCTCAGGCTTTCGCGCGTCGATGATCTCGACCAGCACATCCGGCATCGCCTCACGCACACGGGCTGCATAGTCGGCTGCATCATCGGTCAGATCGGCCTTGGTCAAAACGATCACCGGCGTTACCTCTGCGGCACGGCCAAGAGACAAAAACCTCTCCAGACGGGCCGGATTGAACTCCTGGTTGCAGGAGGTAACGATGAACAGCGTATCGACATTGGCTGCAATCAACTGCACACGGCGCCCTTTTCCGATGGCCCGGCGCTTGAACAAGCTGTAACGTTCAAGCCGCCGCGACGCACGCTCCCCCCCTGCATCCAGGATCAACCAATCGCCTACGGTCGCCACATCCTCTTCGTGTGAAAGATCACCCCGAAACGGCTCTATCCGGGCCTCGATTCCGGGCGCGGCAACTTCGATCTTGTCGCGATGCACCGCCGTCACGCGCACCGGCCTGCAACCGATCCCGGCAGCACAATCAAGTTGAGCCTGAAAGAACGTCCGCCAGCCAAAATCTGCAAGTGTCAAATCCACGATGACGCGCGTCCTTCAAACAAAATCTGTGCTTCCCACCCCGTCAACCAGACCGATGCGACACCCGGCGCACGCATCATCCCTGCCCCCACCCAATAGCGCAATGGGTGCAAATTGGTGGTTGACAATATATATGTCGATATACATATCATTGCGTTTATCGAAATAATAAAGGAAAACTACATGAGACATTCCAATCGTAGAGGCTCCCGCCAAGGACGACACGACGGCCGGCATGGGTTCGGCCCGTGGAGTTGGCGAGGAAGCTTTTTCGAGCGGGGAGAATTGCCGCTTGCCCTGCTCTCGCTGTTGGCAGACGGTCCCCGCCACGGTTATGAACTGATGAAGAAACTGGAATCCCGCACCGGCGGGCTTTATGAGGCCAGCGCCGGCAGCGTCTATCCCACGCTCCAGCAGCTTCACGACCAGGATCTTGCTGCCGGCAAATCACTCGACACCGGCAAACGAATTTATGAGTTGACGGAAAACGGCCGCCAGGCACTTGAAGATCAGGCTCACGCCGTCAGCCGCATTTGGGCGCGGGCAGAGGACCAAACCCTGCGAATTGTGAATGGACTGTGACCAATAGGCATGCATTTAGAGCATGTGTGGAATGCGATAATTCCACTTCCACAAGGCCAAACCAGCGCTCATATAGAGTTCAAACATTGCACTGCACAAAAGCAGCGGTGCAGAACTGAATGGAGAACTAGAATGACCCTTATGACGCCGACAACCGGTTCGGAAAGCCACACACACTCTGGTTTCCTTGAGCCAATTTTCCGATCCTTCAGCGAGCTTGCAGCACGCATCAGGCGCTACAACGAGTTGGCCCGGGCGGAAGCCCATCTGCGAGCTCTCAGTGACCACGAGTTGAGCGATATCGGCATCAACCGCTTGAACATTCACGAGCGTGTTTGGGAAGGCTTCAAGAGCCACTAAACTCAAACACAGGTGTTGCAGATAATGGCTATGTATCAATCAGCAAGGTGTCCAGCGGCCTGTCGCTGGACGCCGTTTGGCGGCGCGTGGGCGCTTTTGGTCGCGGTGTTTATCATGTTGATCTTGTCCGCGCAGCAGCGCCGTGCGCAGGCGTATATCAAAGGCTGCCAACGCGACGGATTTGCCTGGTAGGGGGAGGGCATCCTCCGGTTCCTAACCGGGAAGATGCCGGGCCGGGCGAGCAGCAAAGTCGCCCAGCCATTGATCAGGAACTGCCGGCAACGCACAAATCCATGTGTTCGCCAGGCGGCGGCAACCATCCTCGTTTGGTTCTCCAGCAGGCCTGAAAGGATGATTTTGCTGCGGTGCGAAGCAATTTGCGCGACCGGAGCGGCAAGTCCCATCAGGGGCTTGGCGTGAATGTTCACAATAATCAGATCATAGGGCGCATGGCGGACTATGCGCGGATCAAGCGCCGAGTTTGCGTTGATTGCGTTAATCAGCGGAGTAACGGCGTTGATTCGTGCATTTATGCGGGCGACGGCTACGGCGACCGGATCGATATCGCTGGCCATGACCGGCGCTTTCCAAAGTTTAGCGGCTGCGATCGCAAGGATTCCAGTGCCTGTCCCGATATCGAGGATTCGGGGGTGATGATGGGCGCGGGCGATATGGCCGAGCGCCTCAAGGCAGCAGAATGTGGTTGCGTGGTGGCCGGTGCCAAAGGCGGCACCTGCTTCAATCTCTATCGCCAGTGGCGAATGCCGTGCAGCTTTGCGGTCATGGCTACCGTGGATCAGGAAACGGCCGGCGCGAACCGGCGCTAGCCCTTTCAGGGATTCGGCAATCCAGTCGCGTTCGGGCAAAGGTGCGAGATCGAATTCGGGAGCGCGGCCAAGAGCGGCGCTTAGCAGTTCGGCAATTGCATGGCGTTCAGGCGGCTGGCCATAGAGAGCTTCCAGTGTCCATGTGCCGCCACCGGCAAAAAGCGCGGTTGAAATCGGTGCCGGATTGCCAGCCTCAAGCGCATATTCAGCGCGGTCCGCCGTTTCGCGGTCGCCTGACAGGGCAAGGCGTATGAGTCCGGTCAATGTCGTTCGACGAAGGAGTCGAAAACGCGCTTGCGGCCCGCCTTTTCAAACTCGACGGTGAGCTTGTTGCCTTCAATGGCAACGATCGCACCATAGCCGAATTTGAGGTGGAAGACGCGCTCACCGGTTGCGTATCTCGAGGTTGTGGGGGCGTCCTGGGCAACCAGTTCGCCCTCAATCGTCATTCCCGCCCGGGCATGACCTGGTCCAGGGGTTGTTTCAGCGTCGCTACTGCGCGATTGGCGTCCAGCCTGGGCACGATGCCAACCAGGGGTGTCGTAGGTCGAAGCAAATGGTGCCTCAAAGCCGGTGGCGAAACGGCTGGTGGTGCCCGCGGCGTAATGTCCATCGCCTGAATCAACGTCCACCCGATCTCCCGGCAATTCATCGACAAAGCGCGAGGGTATCGATCCCTGCCACGGGCCGTGAATGCGGCGGTTGGATGCAAAACTGATCCAGGCGCGGTGGCGGGCACGGGTGAGGCCGACATGGGCGAGGCGGCGCTCCTCCTCAAGCCCGGCGTGCCCGGCTTCATCGAGAGAGCGCCGATGGGGAAATACGCCTTCTTCCCAGCCGGGAAGGAAAACGGTGTCGAATTCAAGCCCCTTGGCTGCATGCAGGGTCATCAGATTGATCTTGTCAGCGCCCGCATCAGCTTCGACATCCATTACCAGCGAAACATGTTCGAGAAAGGCGGCAAGTGACTCAAACTCGTCCATCTGCCCGATCATTTCCTTCAGATTGTCGAGTCTACCGGCTGCCGCTGGCGAGCGGTCCTGCTGCCACATGCCGGTATAGCCGGACTCATCCAGGATCATTTCGGCAAGCTCGGTATGGCGCATGGTATCGACCAGACCGCGCCAGCGTTCGAATGAGGCGATCAACTCGGTTAGAGAGGCGCGGGCCTGGCCTCTGATTTCGTCGGTTTCAACGATTTCGGTGGCGGCGCGGTAGAGCGAGAGCCCGCGTGTGCGTGCCGCATCGATGACAATGCCAAGCGAGCGCTCGCCGATCGAGCGCTTGGGTACATTGACGATGCGCTGGAATTTGACGTCATGATCGGGATTGGCAATGACCTGAAGATAGGCGATGGCGTCTCTGATTTCCTGGCGTTCGTAAAAGCGCGGCCCGCCGATCACCCGGTAGGGGAGACGGAGCATGACGAATCGGTCTTCAAACTCCCGCATCTGGAAGCTGGCGCGTACCAGAACCGCGATTTCATCAAGCCGGTGACCCCTGCCATGCAGGGATTCGACTTCGTCGGTGACGAGGCGCGCTTCGTCTTCGGCGTCCCACACACTGCGCACATGCACAGGTTCGCCATCTTCTGACGATGCGGCGTGCAGCGTCTTGCCAAGACGGCACTCATTGTGGCTGATCAGGGCTGATGCGGCGGCAAGGATATTCTGGGTTGAGCGGTAGTTTTCCTCTAACCGCACCACCCGCGCGCCGGGAAAATCGGTCTCGAAGCGCAGGATGTTATCGACTTCAGCGCCGCGCCAACCGTAGATCGACTGGTCGTCGTCGCCGACGCAGGCAATGTTGCCGTGGCCCTGAGCCAAGAGCCGCAGCCATAGATATTGTGCGACATTGGTGTCCTGATATTCATCGACCAGCATGTAGGCGAAGCGGTCCTGATATTCGCCCAATATGTCAGGATGGTCGCGGAGCAGGGTCAGGCATTCAAGCAGCAGGTCGCCGAAATCAGCCGCATTGAGCGTCTTTAACCGCTCCTGATAGGCACTGTAGAGCTTGACCGCGAGACCGTTGGCAAACAGGAATCCGTCAGCTTCGGGAACGTCTTCCGGCCGCAGTCCACGATTCTTCCAATTGTCGATCACACCCGCCAATTGGCGGGCTGGCCAGCGCTTCTCATCGATATTCTCGGCTTTCAGCACCTGTTTCATCAGGCGAATCCGATCGTCGGTGTCGAGGATCGTGAAATTCGAGCGTAATTTCACCAGTTCCGCATGCCGGCGCAAAATCTTGACGCCAATGGAGTGAAAAGTGCCGAGCCAGGTCATTCCTTCGACCACATGGCCGACAAGCCCGCCGATGCGAGACTTCATCTCGCGCGCGGCCTTGTTGGTGAAGGTGACTGCCAGAATATTGGACGGACGCGCACGGTCGGTATTTATGATGTGAGCGAGGCGCGTGGTCAGCACCTTGGTCTTGCCGGTGCCGGCACCGGCAAGGACCAGGACCGGGCCGTCAAGCGCCTCAACCGCTTCGCGCTGGGCGTTATTGAGTTGATCCAGGTAAGCAGGCGCGTTTGCTGCCATTGCACGCGCGGCAATTCCACCGGGTTTTGGCACGGCGGCAGGGGGCAGATCCTCTGTGGATTCAGAAGCGGTGTTCGCCATATGCCCGACTATAGGGATTCGTGGGCGTGGCGATAGGGCCGAGTTGGCCGGCGCCTAACGATGTTCTTCAACATTGGCGTCGATCAATCCCTTGTTGAAGCGATCGAGGGCAGCGACATGGGTTGCCCCGCCAATCACCTCATCGGCATTATGCTCAGCCACTACTGGCAAACGTTCCTGACCAGTGGTGTCAAACAGGCGCAGCGCCGTTTCCAGCGTATCGCTTTGCGTCAGACGCGGGTCTCTATCGGACGCGATCGCGGTTGGCTTGTCGGAACTGACATGGTGCATGAAGTCTCGCACCGCAAGCGTGAACATGATGGTGCGGTGGGCACCTTCGGTCAGCACCAGGCCGCGTCCTTCAAGCTGGAGATGAAAGAAACTGCGGCCATAGACCGCCTGGATGAGACCGGTCGAAATCGAAATCGTCAGCATGAGCGCAATCGCGACGTCAAATCCGCCGGTCAGTTCGAACACGATCAGAATCGTCGAAATCGGTGCGCCCAGCACGGCAGCGGCAACGCCGCCCATGCCGATTAGTGCGTAAAGGCCAGGGCTCGATGACTGCTCGGGAAACAGCATGGCGGCGATATGGCGATATATAAAGTGAGGGTGAAAACACGCCGCCGCCGAAACGGCTGGCCAGAGTTATCGCGGTCGCGGCATAGCCGACGCCCAGAATGTCGGGGAGGAAGACCCCGATGGTGCCGACCATGAGGTCTCCTACGACCGGCCGGGCCCAAAGCGGCAGTGGTATTCCCCTCGCCACGCGGTCGGTGGTGATCAGGGCAAACTGAAAGGCGATTGCGGTTGCAGCGCACACGAAGCCCAATAGCGCGAAGGCCGGGAACTCATAAAACGACATGATCGAATAGTCGGGAATCGCAAAAGCGGGATAGTCACCAAACTGAATGCGGGTGATCAGCGTTGCAGCAACGGAGGAAATCACAATCGTCACAAAAGCCGACAGCGCGTAGTGCCCGAGAATGACTTCCAAGGCGAATAGGACGCCTGCAATCGGGGCGTTGAATGAGGCAGCAATCGCGGCCGCTACGCCACAGCCGAGCATGGTGCGAGTAGCGCCCGCAGGCAATTTGATGCGTCCGGCGAACCATGATCCGAGCGTAGCGCCCAAATGCACCACCGGCCCCTCGCGTCCGGCGCTGGCACACGATCCCAGTGAAATGGCGGTTACCAACGCGCTCCAAAGGCCCGTCTTGAGCACCATTCTGCCGCCTTTTATTGCTTTTGCCTCGATCACATCGGCGACCGCTTCGGCACGACGATTGGGCAATGCATAAGGTCAACAGCAGACCGACCGCGAGACCGCCGGCGGTCGGAGCCAGAATGACTGCCCAGAATGGAAGCAGGCGGACCCAGTCAATCAGGGTTTCGCTGGAAGTGCCAAGCCAACTGAATTGTATCCAGCCAATCAGGGCGCGAAATGTAATCGCCATGCCGGCAACACCGATGCCGATCGCCATGAACCATAGTTCAGGCTGGCGAGAGGACAGAAAAGTGCGCAGATTGGGCTTCACCGTGTGAGCGGTATGACGTGTGAGATAATTGAAAATGTCGGCCATGCAAATGTGCCGTTGTCGCTTCGATCTCAAGATGCGCACCAAGCTCATCTTTCTCTGCGATTCGTGCACACGTCAAAGCGCAGGCGGGGCGGGCAAAGTGCTTCTGGTTTAAAAATGCGGATTTGTTGATCATTGTTGTGAGAAATCGGATCAATGGAGTGATGGGCTCTGCGTGAGCCTGTCGACTTCTATGACAATAGAGCCTAACTAGAAACATTGGGTGCTGGTGCCGGATCGCGGTGGTTCCGGGGCACCCCAATGGCGGCGGGCATGGCGGTCTCGACTGCACGGCAAATTATCGCATGATCGGTCGTGAAGCCTTCCTCCTTTCGCCCAACAGTCAGGAGCTGCGTTCTTGAGGGCGTTTCTGATATTGCTGGGCTTGGTATTGGTGACAGCGTTGACGGTGGCGCTGGTCGGGCCGAATTTTGTCGACTGGAATGGATACCGCACGCTGATTGAGGCAGAGGCCAGCCGTTTTGCCGGGCGCCCGGTCAAGATGGGCGGCGAGTTGAGAGTGCGGGTGCTGCCGAGGCCGCGCTTGTGGGCTGCTGAAGTGAGTGTTCACCGCAGTGAGAGCGGTGCGGCCATCGTCAGCGCGCAATCGGTGGACCTTCATCTTGATCTTGGCGCTCTGGTTCTCGGGAATATCGAAATCAGTGAACTCGCCCTGGACGCACCTGAATTGCAGGTCGGGCCATTGCTCGAAGGAATCGTCAGTTTCGGTGAGCGCGAACTGGCGCCGGCAAGGCCTGGTGTGCTGCGGCGTATCGAAGCCCAGAATGCGAAGCTGGTGTTCGATCATCCTTTCGACGAAGGCACGCTGACTGCCTCCGATGTCGATCTGCAGATCACCGCTTCGACTCTGACCGGGCCGTACAAGATCAACGGAAGCTATGGCCCGCGTGGTGAAGGGGTGGAGCGTCCAGCTTTTACAAGCTCGGTCGGAACGATTGATCATGGCGGTACGGTCAAGATCGCCGGCCGCATCGGTTTTGATATTGGCGAGGTTTCTTTTGACGGATCGCTTGATGTCCTCGCCGCAACGCCGCGCTATCGAGGCCGTTTGAAGCTCGAGCGGGAATTTGCATCGTCTGAAGAAGGTGAGCCCGGTCGCATCACCCTTGAGACCGATGCTGAGCTTTCATCCGGTTTGGCTGATTTGGCTGATGTGAAGTTAACGGCCGCGGATGGTGCACAGGCGCTGACATTTGCCGGAACAGGCCGGGCGAGCTTTGAGGGTGCGCCGCGGTTCAGCGCTGATCTCGATGCGCGCCAGATAGATCTCGATGCGATACTCGGCAATTCGCAGAACGATGCACTGGTGCGCGAAATCCGGGACATGAGCGCTTTGCTGGCGCGTTTTGCAAGTGAGCATGAGGTGGGCGGGCGGCTGCAGCTTGGTGTGGGTGGTGCAACCTGGCGCGGTGAATTGATGCGCGATATTTCAGCCGCCGTCGAAATCTCACCCGGCACCGTCGCCATAATCAATTTGCGAAGCTCGCTGCCCGGAGAAACCAATGTCAGCTTGAGCGGAAAGATCGATCTCGCCGGGGCGCCGCGATTTGAAGGCAATCTGGTTGCCGAGACGCTGGAAGCCGGCCGGCTGGTGCGGTGGGTTGCGCCCGGGCACGGGGACGGGCTTGGCGATGTTTTAGGACGCTCACGCGGAAATTATTCGATCAGCGGAAAGCTGAGCGCAGACGAGACGTCGCTGACACTTGATGCGGTCGATGGTTTTGCGGATGGCAACCCTTTTTCCGGATCGTTCCTGGTTGAGTTCGAGGAGGAACGACCGCGTGGACGCACCGATCTTGCTTTCGATCTCATCGCGCTTGATCGATATCTGCCCGCTGATGCAAAGCCCGCTGATTTGTTCTCGCGGCTTGCCGATCCGCAACTCTCAGTAACCACGGATTGGGAAATTGTTATTGACGCGCGTGCCAAGCGCGTGACATGGCGCGGACGTGAAGCCAAGGGCGTGGAAGTCGGTCTGATTTCAGACGATGGCGGTATCGATATTGTGGGATTTAATATCGGCCGCTTTGCCGGGGCAACAATTTCAGCCGAAGGTCATGTGCGGCCATCACCTGATGGGCCTTTGGGCGCAGTGCAGATAGGGCTGGAAGCTCTCGATTTGTCTTCGCTGTTGCGCGTATTCGATATCGACGCTCCCAGGTTCATGGGCGTTTCACCCTCCTTGCGTGAAGTCGATCTGGTGCTGTCGATTGACAATGTGCCCAGCGATCAAGGCAGCACAGTCGAGATTTCCGCATTCGGTGAGATTGCAGGCACATCTGTGGAGATCAGTGCCAGTTCCGATGCTCCATTGGCGGATTTTACCGATGGTGCGTTGAAGCTGGCGGTGAATATTGAGGCAAGTGAAGCAGCACGCATCATTGGGCCCGGTGGCCTGCTGCCACTCACCGTCAAGGTGCAGGAGAGCGGTGCCGGCCGGGTGAGCGTCACCGGCGAAGGCCGGCTATCGGACAAGCTTGAGTTTGTGTTGCTGGCGGAAGCTTTTGGCGGAATTCTGAAGGGTGACGGGCATATTGACGGCGGCGACCAGGCGCGTGCGAAACTCTCCCTTGGTGCCGACCAATTCGGACCGGTTGCCGTGGCCCTTGGCCTCGGTGTTCCGGACATTGCCGCGGTGGCGCCGATCCGCGTGGATGCGATTGTCGAAGGTACCACGGATCGGCTGACAATCGAGTTGGAGGAAGGCATTGTTGCTGGCGCGCGGGTCGCCGGCACCGCGGCAATTGCGGATGGTGCTCCACGCAAGATCGATCTCGAGTTTGAGAGCTCTCGGCTTTCGCTGCCATGGATTGCGTCTGCAGTTTTTGCAAAAGATTCTGTCGCGAGCGATGAGAAAACTGCGCAGGCATCACTGGTTGCGGCATGGCCGACCGAATTGATCGATACCCGGGTTTTCGATGGCACGGAGCTATCCGTGTCCGGCAAGACGGAGCGGCTGTATCTAGGTCCCGCCATGAAACTGCACGATGCGGAATTCGCTCTTGCGGTCTCCAGTGGCAGTTTGCATGTCACGCGCCTAGATGGCCGATTGGGTGACGGCACCCTGGCGGTCAGCGGGCAAGCCGGGGTCGTGGATCAGAGCCTGCAGGTTGAAGGCGAAATTGAACTGCGCGGCATTTCGCTGGAGCGTGTCATTGTCGATGGTAAGGGCCGTGGACTTGCTGGCGGGCGGGCCAATTTTGAAAGCGATTTCTCCGCAGGTGGACGCAGTCTTCTCAGCCTGGTTGCTTCGCTTGAAGGAACCGGCACCTTTGCCGTCGCCGAGCCAAAGGTGACACGGTTTGATGCAGCAACGCTGTTTGATATTGCCACGATCACCGATGATCAATCAGTCTTCGATGCAGCTCTTCTTGCAGGGCGCACGGCTACAACGGAGCTTGAGCCGGTATCGGGCAGGTTCGAGGCTGCCAATGGGCGGCTTAAATTCGGACCGGCCAAACTCGAAGCCGAACACCTTACCGGTGAAGTGACGAGCTTTATCGAGTTGCCCGGCCGGCGGATCGATCAGGAACTGGTTCTGCAACAAAAGGGCGGGGCCGGACCGGAAGTCTTTCTTGTACATGCCGGGTTGTTCGGAGATGTCGATCGCGAGGTGGAAATCACCAATGTGCCAGATCTGGGTACAGTGCGCTGGAGTGAGCCGCTCGACGACTATGCACTGCCGCCGCCAGACCCGGTCGATGAATGGGTCAGGGTCGAACCGACGGCGACCGACACCGGCGAAGGAGTTGGGGACAATGCCGGGGTGGAGGGCAGTTTGCCCGACCGGCCCGCGATAGGCGAGGTGCCGCCTGTCGGGCTGATTGATCAGCAGATCATTGATCTGCCGATCCTCGAACAATCGGCACCTTCGGTGATCGATGACGGCGCCGGGTGAGCCGGTGCCCTCAGCCGTTTGCGGCTGTGCGAACGCATTTGAGCACATAAATCCTGATTGCCGAGGACAAGCCGGTACCAGCGCGTTTGGCATCGATCTCGCCGATCAGTCTTGTCATGCTGGTTTGCCTTTGGCGCGCAATCTCGTTGAGCGCGTCCCAGAATTCGTCTTCCAGCGAGACGCTGGTGGGGTGGCCTGCGACCCGAACCGAGCGTTTGCGCATGTTCCCCAATACAGTATGCACGAAGTTGTTCCCCATATATGCATGGTCTGATCCACCACTGCCCCGGCCGTTCAATGACGGCAAAGGCCTTGGTTTCACGCGGGTTTCCTAGCCCGAACCGGGCTTGAGGTGAAGAGGCGAGAACGGAAGTTTGTTCTCAATGGGGACCGGTCCGGTAACAAATGGCCATTTCGTTAAGGCAGACTGCGGTGTCCGATCCTTCCATTTTCCACCTCGAATGAGCTGTCAAAAATTGCCTGCCAAAACAAGCTCGGCAAGCTCATCCAACTCGCATTTTGTTGATCTCCATCTAGGAACGCTTCGATCGAGAAGCTCGTAGAAGCGCTTGCTGTGATTGTGCTCGCATAGGTGACAAAGTTCATGAACAATCACGTATTCGATGCAGTGCCTGGGCACCCTCACAAGTGCAGGGTTGAGATAAATGACTCCCTCTGGCGAGCAGCTCCCCCATTGCGTTTGCATTCGTATCAACTTGAATCGGGGCTCCCCCTTAATCCACGAAATTCTTGCTGCGATCTCTTGCAATTTCGCCCCTAGATACGCGGAAGCACGCTCGGAATACCAGGCACCCAAACGTCGTCTAACAGCCGCTGGATCAGCGACTGGAAGTGTAACTTCAATCCTTCCCCGCAAGAGCTTTACACTGGAAGGCGTTCCCGCTTTCTCGTGCACGACAAGCTTGTAGCGGCGTCCAAGATAGAAATGGGTTTCACCGCTTACGAACTCTCTCGGCTTGGCATGTTTTTGAGCAGCAAGCGCCTTCACACGGTGCCGAAAAATCCATCCCGCCTTCTTTTGCGCCGCAAACGCAATGCTAGAGATTGACTCAGTTTCCGGCGCTTCGATCTCAACTTCACCATCCGGGAGAACGTGGATGCGAACGCGACCGGCAAGTGCTGAATTTCGGCTGATCCGACAGGTCACTTCGTCATTTCCGTAGTGCACAATCATGGTCGTTTGGAACTGCCGCGCGCGAGTCCTGTGCGTGTTATTTCAACGATCCGCTCGGTGATGATTTTCGCTTTGTCCAAGCCGACCAGGCTGAATAGGCGGGGCAGTAAAGCCTTGCGAATTGCCGCCTCGATGTTGGCAGTATTGAGCGAATTCTCAGCAATCGCCTGTTCGACGGCCTTTTCCATATCGAGAGAGGCCTCAACGAGCGCTTTGCGCTGTTCTTTAATCGCAATATCGTCCGCTATTTCGAGGCGAATGATACCGAAATATGCACTTGCATGGGAGCGCCCTTCCAACTCGTCCGGTATGTCGTCGATGCGCTTTGACGCGAGCTTTTGTTCCAGATCCCTGAACAAGACATACTGCTTATAGGGGTGGTCGAATAGCGCTGACGCTTCCGCGATTGCGCGCTTCAGAAGATCAGAGAAGAATCGCTGCGCATAGGGATCATCAGCAAGTTCCTGTTCTATCGTCTTGCGCATACGGGAGCGGATGATATCTGTTTCATTGCGCGTCTTTTCCGCTGACCAGGACTCCGCAGGCTCCTGCTTCCCGAGGTCGTTGACGATCAATACGCCATCGACGTTCTCAACGTCTTCACCTGCGACATAGCGATCGACCAGGCGACTGATCTGATCCTCATATGCGCTATAGTCGACCGTTTCCTGAGCGTCCTGCCTTACGATTTTTCGCAGGCTGGTGAAGAACTTCAGGTCGCGCTTGTATTCCGCGATCCGGGCCTCGCTTGTCGACAAGTCCTCAAAGAATGAGCGCGATCCGAGGGCGATCTTGAGACACATGCCGTAGGCAGTAAGAGCTTCGTAGAAGTCTTCTCTAATCTTCTGATTTTGATCGACTGGAGTTCCGTCATCCGTTTCGCGGATATTTGGCACCATTAACTGTCTGTACTGCTCAATGTCGACCCTGTTTTTGACAGGATTGAAGATCGCCCGGAGTTCGGCATGAAGTTTTGGCAGGCGCTTATACTCGGTGCTGACATCGGCGTAGAGCTCGTCTATATCCTTGAGATCAAAACCTCCTTGAGTCCGATCCGCGAGGTCTTGATATTCGGTAAGCGCGGTGTCCAAAGCCTTCAGGATGCCACGATAGTCAATGAGAAGGCCGTATTTTTTCTGCTCATGCAACCGGTTCACGCGGGCGATTGCCTGGATCAAATTATGCTGCTCAAGCTTCTTGTCGATGTAAAGGACAGCGTTGCGTGGCTCATCAAAGCCGGTGAGCAGTTTATCGACGACGATTAAGATATCGGGACGGCCTTCAGTGGAGAAGTCTTCAATAACCCGGCGCTCGTAGTCTTCGGCATCTCCCTTGACGTTCTCCTTCCACCACTGCTGAACTTCCGGAAGTTCTGCCGCATCGACCTCCGAATGGCCTTCGCGCGTATCGGGCGGCGAAATCACGATGGCGCTGCTTACCAGCCCGGTCGCATCGAGCGCCTTTTTATAACGGATGGCAGACCGCTTTGAGTCGGTCGCAAGCTGCCCCTTCAGACCAGGGTCGAGGTCCTTGAAATTCTCCTTGAAGTGGGTGGCAATATCGAGCGCGATAAGGGCGATCCGGTCGTCTGAACCATAAACCGCTCCCTTGGTGCCGAACTTCTTTTTGAGATCGCTTTTCTGCTCGTCGGACAGACCGCCAGTGACCTTCTCAAACCAGTTGTCGGTTGCTTGCTCATTGACGGCGAGAATCGGCTTTCGCTCTTCATATAGAATCGGCGTTACGGTTCCGTCGGAAACCGCGTCCTTCATTGTATATGCGTGAACGATGCGACCAAACCTGTTTGCGGTCTTGTCGTCCTTCAGCAAAGGCGTGCCGGTGAAGGCGACATAGGCGGCATTGGGCAGCGCTTTGCGCATCCGCTCGTGATTCTCGCCGCCCTGGCTCCTGTGCCCCTCGTCGACCAAGACAATCATGTCTGCAGTGTCATTCCTGCACTCCGGATAGCGAGCGGCACTGCCAAACTTGTTGATGATGGTGAAGATGATGCGCTCGACGCCCTTGCCGATAAGTTTGGCCAGGTCGCGTCCAGATTGCGCTTTGGCCTTCGAGGCGTTTCTTGAGCCGACATCAGAGCCTAATGCGCCGCCGGTCTGGAAATTCCCGGCCAGCTGCTTTTCCAGATTGCGCCTGTCCGTGACCGCCACCAGACGGCACGCTTTCAACTTCTCATGAATTAATAGTGCCTTGCACAGCATCACCATTGTGAAGCTCTTGCCAGAACCGGTGGTGTGCCAGATGACCCCGCCCTCTCGCGCTCCGTCCGGCCTGATCCGGCTGATCTGATCCAGCAGCGCACGGATACCGAAGAACTGCTGATGGCGGGCGACGATCTTGTCCACCTTGCGGTCGAACAGGACATAAGACCGAACGAATTCCAGCAATCGCTTCGGCGAGCAGAGGCCGATCAGCAGGCGATCCTGCGCGGTCACCGCCTGCTCGTCGCTCCACAGGTGCTGGACGTGATCGCGCACCTCGCTGATGTGGTTCTTCAGGATGGCAGCGCGCGGATCGGTCGCTCGCGCCGCGTTCTTGATCCGGCGGAAATGGTCTTCCGAAAATTCCTCCTCACGCCATTGCGACCAGAATTTGCGCGGGGTCCTGGTGGTGCCGTAACGGCCGTCGGTCATGCCGATGGACAACAGCAGATGCGCATGGGCGAACAAATGCGGGATTTCCTCCTGCCCCTGATTGCGGATCGTCTGGCTGATGCCTTCATCCACCGTCGACTTGTCTGGGTTGCCGCTGTCGGGCCGCTTGGCCTCGATCACCAGCAGCGGAATGCCGTTGACGAAGCCGACAATATCGGGCCGCCGCGTATGCGTGCCCGGCACGGCCAGCACTTCCATCTCCTCGCTGACGATAAAGCTGTTCGCCGGCGGATGCGCCCAGTCGATAATCGGCACGGTGACGCTGTGCTTCCTGCCGTCGACGAATTCGGTGACGGTGATGCCCAGCGTGATGGCGTTGTAGAGCTTCTCGTTGGCGGCGATCAGCCCTTCGTTGAGAGCGGGCGAGGTCAGCTCGCGAACGATCTGGTCGATCGCATTGGTCGAGAGCGGACAGCTCCGCCCCTTGTACTCGAAAGTTCGCCGCCGCAGTTGCTCGACCAGCACATCGCGCAGCACCACCCCCTGATTGCCGCCGCGCGCCGCGAGGCAGTCCTCGGGCGGGAGATAGTCCCAGCCCAGCGAGACCAGCGTGGCAAGTGCGGGGATGTGGGAGCTGTAGAGCTCGGCGGTGTTGGGGGTGATGGTCAATTTTGTGCCCCGTCGGCGGGACTAGCTTTGGGTTTCTTCTTGCGCTTTTTTCCCGCATTTTTCGGAAATTTGTTAGGAATAAAGCAATATTCCGCTTCAATGCCCATGCGCCTGAATTCTTTCATGCAGCGCATTAAGCTGATGCGAGAGAAGAGCGGCAGATTTAGCGATTTGTCAGCTTTATCCTTATGCGTGACGATATCATAAACGATCCGAAACTTGTCATTCTCAAGAGGAGCGATTGACTCTGCCTTCTCCGCATCAGCCAAACCATCTCCAGCCAGCGCCTTCATTTTTTCCAAGGACTCACTTTCTGACCGGATCAAATTGACCGAGTTAATGCCTTGGTTGAATAAGTGGCTAAGCTGTGCAGATAGCGTCGATATTTTCACGTGATGGAGGACCGCCTTGTCATCGGCCACTTCATAAATATCGCAAGGCTCGACCGGTTTTTGACCTTTTGGTGTGATACTTTTCTTGTCCATGCACACCCGGCCATTTTCTGCTGCCGCTGCGGCGATATTATACTCGCCTTCATTTGCGTGATCGAAATCCGGCAACGTCGTGTCTTCGCATAGAGGGTCAAGATACGTCTTCAGGCGAGCAATATAATCGGCGTCGATTAGATACCAATGCCCTTCACGAAGATGATAGCTTTGTGTCCCGTTTTCCAACGTCGTATCGAATATCAGACATTTCAGAATGCTGTAGCTGTTTCTGATGTGGCTACCATCTTCGTTCGTCAATGCAAGCTGATGGCGCTTTAGTACGTCAATGCCGATAGTGTTCAATCCGACGTTTTTATCTTCAAGATATTCGTAATACTGATCGATGAAAATATCATCATACACCTTGCCAGCGCGTGCCCCAGTAAATGTTCCCCAGATACCATCGCCATGATCGACAATCTCAGGGACCGATAACGATAAGCCATCATCCTTTTCACGGAAGGCTTCAAGCAATCGCCCATTCAGATTCTCAATGGTTACGGGATCGCGTACCGGCGCGATGTTCTGTATGTCCGGAAACGCCGTCTTGTAGGTCTCTTCCTGATACAGAGCATATAGATTCTCACAAAGTCCGATCAGTTCATTCGGCGCTGCTTCGGAGGAAATGCGGATATTGCTGGAGCCGGTTGCGCTCTTGAATACTTCCTTATGCTCCGCTTTCACCTTGCCAGTGAGGCTTTTCAAAATTGTGCTGTCGGCATCGACATCAAAAAAGGTGAGATCGCCGACTGTCGGCAGCTGCGTTCTTTGCCGTTTTGCGCCGCTGGGTTCCAGTACGTCCGTGCTTTTCAACTCCTCCGGGTTAACGCAGTTCAGTGTGACGCGAAGACCAAAATCATATTCGTAACTCGTGTCCTTCAAATTATGATAGACATGGCCAAACGACAGCGCGAACCACCGGCCCGATGCTGGAACGAAAACAAGCGCGCCCTTTGAGCCCTGAAACAGGTCTTGTTTGACGTCAAAGTAGGCTTTCCACCAAGGCGGATTAGGCGGTTTGTCCAAAAGAAATAAACGCGCGCCTTCTGGCAGATTGTTGGCCGCCGCATTCGCTTTCAGCGCATTGCCATCCTTCACATCCTTCAAGGCATTATCAGGGGTTGCATCGTCTTTCAGAAGAAATATGGAAAATGATCTGGTCTTAGCCATTACGCTACCTCGCTTTCCGGGAGTTTCACCCGCCGCTTGCCGGTGAGCAGTTGCTGCATCAGCGCGGCCTTTTCCCGGCGGAGGGCGGCGAGTTGGGATTGCAGGTTGTCTTTGGCCGATTGCGACTCACGAACCGCCGCTCCGATTGCTTCACGTTCAGTCTCTTTCGAGGGCGCGAAAACTATGGACCCCCTAAGATCCTTGCTGTTCACTGCCTGAAAGGTGCTTCCTTGAGATAAGCGGGCCCATCGAGATTCTGCGGCAAGCAAGCAAAAATACAAGAAGTCAGCGTCGCTTCCGCTATGCGGACGGATTGCTGCAATGCCTCGTCCGATACACGCATGGTGGATCGCAATGGATATTTCGCCGACGGGTGCTCGCACGCTGAACAAAATATCCTTGGGTTCGCAAACTTGGGTAATCTCGCTGGTATGAACACGTGGTGCGGACTGACGGTTCTTAATGTCGGCATTGCCTTGGATCAACGGCAGCCCTATTTCGGTCTCGTTGTAGGCAGATGAGGGCGGTGACGATCCCATCACAACTTTTGCCATTCCCCCTAGCTTCATTTCGCGCCACTCCCCCGAAAAGCCGGGGAGACGCTTTTTGGGCGGGGTGGCGCCTTGCGGGAGGAGTTGCTGCATCAGCGCCTGTTTTTGCGCGCGGGCATTGGCGATCAGCGCCTCGACCGTCTCGATGGCGCGGTCCCACGTTTCCAGTGTCTTTGCGATTCGGCACTGCTCTACAAATGACGGCAGGACGACTGGAAACGATTTGAGCAGATCGGTATCGAGCCTACCTGTCCCATGATTGGCAGTGTTGACTAATGTCATGAGCGGGCGTCTCAATGAAACAAGTAAATAAGCCAAGAATTTTGGGGCGACGTAGCTCTTCGCGACCAAGGCTTTGATATCTTGATTGAATGCAACTGGTTCCGCCACATAGCCGATGGGCACATCCTTGAGGAGTGTCATACCGCGAACGAGAACCAGAACTGAGCCAATCGGAGCAGTTTTGGCAACTTTGCGGCCTTCTTCTGTGAGGCAGAGTTCAGCGTTGTTTATGACATGCTTCTTCAGGTCTTTGGCCGAAACCCAAGGAAAGAAGCCACCCCAGAAAGCCTCATTCTGCTTCGAAGGCGTCCCACCCGAAGCGAAGTCAGCCAAGGCACCGAGTTCGGTCTGCTTCCACCCCTCCGGAATCATGCCGCACCGCCCTTGCCGGCGGGCTTCTCCGCAGCGAGCTTCTTCACCTTGGCGGTGGCCTCGATAAAATGCCGCTCGATCGCGCTCGGCGCGTTGATCGCTCGTTTATGCCAGCGGTCATATTCGGCGCTCACTTTTTTCGTCGCCGCCCTGGCCGAAACCTTGCCTGCACCGCTCGGCGGCCTGTGATCGCCCAGTTTGAGGAAATCGTCGAGCCTGGCGATCCAGTCGGCCATGTGCATCGGCTTTCGGTCTGTCGCCATGGCCTCGGCAAATTCGAGGAAGGCGACGGTGATGCGGTTCAGCGTCTCCATCTCGCCATCCTGCAGATGGTTCTTCGCCACCTGCGCATCCTGCTTCGTGGGCAGACGCCCCTTTTTCTCGCCGGTCCAGCCGGTCAGCCCCATCATCGGCCTGGAACTGTCGGCCCGCGCAATCTTCGTTTCCGCCGCCGTCCGGCCATGGGCGGCGTGGTGCATCCTGTTCTGCACCGTCTGGAAGAACCGCTGGCTCGCCTCCGCCTTCGGATCATAATCCACCGCAGTCGCGTAGATATCGAGCACCTTCTTGTAGAACAGCTTTTCCGATGCGCGAATGTCGCGGATGCGGGCGAGCAGTTCTTCGAAATAGTCGTTGTCCGGCTCCTTCAGCCGGTCGTCATCCATGACGAAGCCCTTGACCATATATTCGGACAGGGTCTCTGCCGCCCAGCGGCGGAACTGTGCACCGCGCGGGGAGCGCACGCGAAAGCCGACCGAAAGGATCATCGGGAGGCTGTAATGCGCAACCAGACGCTCGACGCTGCGCTTGCCCTCTGTTTGAACTATTGAGTATTCCTCAATAGTTGCCTCATCCTGCTCGCAATCGTCCAATACCCCCCTGATATGCTTGTTGATATTGGAAACCGTGGTTTGAAAGAGTTCGGCAAGCTGCAATTGGGTCAGCCGGACGCTCCCGTCCCGCTCCTGCAAGCGGACAACGAGATCGCCGTCCTCGGTGGTGTAAAGGACGAGTTCGCCCGCCATCAGTAGCCAAGCTCCTGAAGATAGCCGTCCATCTTCTTCTCCAACTCGGCCAGTTCCGCCTTCAGTTTCAGCCGTTCGGCGCGGACGGCAAGGAGGTCGATCTCCTCTTCTTCCTCGAACGTGTCGACATAGCGCGGAATGTTGAGGTTGTAGTCGTTTTCGGCCAGTTCCCCGGGCGTGGCGAGACAGGCGTATCTGTCGACGGTTTTCCGCTCGCGATACGTCTCGACGATCTTCGCTAGATGCCCTTCTTCGAGCCGGTTCTGGTTCTTGCCCGATTTGAACTCGCGGCTCGCATCGACGAACAGCACCTTGTCGTCCGCCCTTGTCTTGCGGAAGATCAGGATGCAGGCCGGAATGCCGGTGCCGTAGAACAGCTTCTCCGGCAGGCCGATCACCGCTTCGAGCAGGTTCTCCTCGATCAGTTTCCGCCTGATCCCGCCCTCGCTCGATCCGCGAAACAGCACGCCATGCGGCGCGACCACCGCCATCCGCCCGGTCTTCGGCTTCATTGTCTCGATCATATGGAGGATGAAGGCGTAGTCGCCCTTGGTCCTGGGCGGCACGCCGCGCCGGAAGCGTCCGAACCTGTCGTTCTCTGCCGTGTCGTGGCCCCATTTGTCGAGGCTGAAAGGGGGATTGGCGACGACCACATCGAAGTGCTTCAGACGGTCCTCGCCATCGAGCAGCTTGGGGTTGCGAATTGTGTCGCCCCATTCGATGCGGTGATTGTCCTCGCCGTGGAGGAACATGTTCATCCTGGCGAGCGCCTGGGTGCTGCCGATCGATTCCTGCCCAAACAGTGCGTATTTTTTAGACCCGCCAAACCTGGCCTGAACGCGGCGAGCGCACTTCATCAACAGCGAGCCGGAACCGCAGGCGGGATCGCAGGCTTCCTCGCCCTCGGCCATGTCCATGATCTCGGCCATCAGTTCCGAGACTTCGGGAGGCGTGTAGAACTCGCCGGCCTTGCGACCGGCGTCGGCGGCGAAATTCTTGATGAGGAATTCATAGGCGTTGCCGATCACGTCGAGATTGCCGATGCGCGAGGGACGCATGTTCAGTTCGGGCCGCTCGAAATCCTCCAGCAGATGGCGCAGGATGTCGTTCTTCTGCTTCTCCTCGCCCAGCTTGTTCGAATTGAAGCTGATATCCTGGAAAACATCGCGCAACCTGACGATATTGGCTTCTTCGATGGCGTGCAGCGCCTTGTCGATCCGTTCGCCATTCCCCGGCTCGTAACGAGCGTTGAAGAGCGCGGTGAAATTCGCGCTTTCGGGAAGGACGAAGCGCTCGTTCGTCATCAGTTCCGCGATCAGCTCGGGCTCGTCGCCATATTGATTCTTGTATTCGTCATGATGGTCCCGCCACACATCCGAGATATATTTCAGAAACAGCATGCTAAGGACGTAGTCCTTGTAGACGTCTGCCGAGACCGTTCCGCGAAAGGTATCGCAGGCGGCCCAGACGGCCTTGTTCACTTCGTCCTGTCCGATCCTGTCGCTCATGTCGATTCTCGCTCTGGATATGCCGAGACGTTGCCCAAAAACTCTTTGGCCAAGGCATTCATCTCTTTCGTTCTGTTCTGGATAAGCCGATTGAGAACAAGGCGCTCGGCCCGCGCTGCTTTGTCGGCTTGGACTATGGAGTTTTGCCGTTCAAAGGATGGCAGCACTATCGGAAGTCGTTCGACGACTGCGCGCTTCAGGTTAAGAATGTAAGAGCCTGTGGCACCCGCAGTGAAATAGTTTTGGGCGTGCGTTTGATTGATCTGCCATGCGAGAAATTCAGGCAGGATCGAATCTCGCATGAGCCGGATCAGGAAAAAGTGCGGTGAGCAAACCACCGGCCCCTTTCCCTTCTCAATGCAATAGGCAAAATTCCTGCCGCCTCGCGTAGACAGAATAATGTCGCCCGAATGCAGGAACGCCTTTTCGGAACTTTGCGGCAATTCAGCGCGGGTTAGACCCTGCCAATCGATTCCGGTTTCCGGATCAGCGTTGCGCATCTGAATGACAGCAACATCGCCCTTGGGAAGTTGATCAATCTTACCCCGAAACGGATAGCCAGCCGAGATGGAGGCCATCTCAACCAGGATTGTCGAATCGAGTGCATCTTCACGCTTCATGCAGCGAAAACGATCCCATTACGGCGGCAATGTCAACTAAAAATCTGCATCAATCTGTTTGATGCATATTTTCTATGCCACCGCGTCGAGCCCATTACGTTGAATGATTGAAAGCAGCCGCAATGCAGGCCCGCCCGGTTTCTTCGCGCCGCGCTCCCAGTCGGAAACGAGGTTCTTCGACACATTGAGATAACGCGCAAAAACAGGCTGCGAGACATGCTCAGACTCGCGGATCGCCTTGATTCCCTCGGGTGCCAAAACGGGCGCGGGCGCAAGGCATGCATCGTCGAACTCGCGCATGGTTTTGCCCGGGCGGCGGCGGACGAAATTCCCGTCGAGCTTTACCCGGAGATCCGTCCCTTCCCCTTTCCCCTCACGCTTAATCTTCAATGCGAATTGCGCGTGATCCGGGTTTGATTTTTCTGGTGACACATAGCCATTTGAACTCATTGATCTGCTCCTCCATTTGGAGGAACAATTTCGCGTAACCTGATGTTTAATAATTTCTTTATGCATCAGCGATGCGTTCGGTGTGTGGGGTTCAGGCCTATCGCGGTGAGATCATGTCTTCCGGGCGCACCAGGGCATCGAATTCTTCGGCAGTGACATAACCCAGCCGCAGCGCTTCATCTTTCAGTGTGGTGCCGTTCTTGTGTGCGGTCTTGGCGACCTCGGCGGCCTTGTCGTATCCGATCCTGGGTGCCATCGCCGTGACCAGCATCAGCGATTGCTCCAGGCCGGCCTGGATGTTGTTTTCACGCGGCTCGATACCGGCGATGCAATTGTCGGTGAATGACACGGCGGCATCCGACATCAACCTCACCGATTGCAGGAAATTGTAAGCCATCACAGGGTTGAACACATTGAGCTCGAAATGGCCCTGGCTGCCAGCGAAAGTCAGGGCGGCGTGGTTGCCGAAGATCTGCACACAAACCTGGGTCAGGGCTTCGCACTGAGTTGGGTTCACCTTGCCAGGCATGATCGAGGAACCGGGCTCGTTTTCAGGCAAAGCCAGCTCGCCGAGGCCTGAACGCGGTCCCGATCCCAGAAAGCGGATGTCGTTGGCGATCTTGAACAGAGATGCAGCGACAGTGTTGATCGCGCCATGGGAAAAGACCATCGCGTCATGGGCGGCAAGCGCCTCGAATTTGTTGGGCGCGGTGGTAAAGTCAAGCTTGGTGATCGCAGCTATTTTTTCAGCCACCAGCTCGGCAAAACCAACCGGCGCGTTGAGCCCTGTACCCACAGCCGTACCGCCCTGCGCCAACTCCATGAGTTTGGGCAGGGTTTGCTCGATGCGGGCAGCGCCGTTCTCTATTTGCCGGGTGTAGCCGGAAAACTCCTGGCCAAGGGTGAGGGGAGTTGCGTCCTGGGTGTGGGTGCGCCCGATCTTGATGATCCTGGCCCAACCTTGCGCCTTGTCGTTCAGGGCGTTGCGGAGTTTTTGCAGCGCCGGCAGCAGGCGGTGGCTGATCTCCCCGGCGCAGGCAATATGCATGGCGGTCGGATAAGTGTCGTTTGACGACTGCGACATATTGCAGTGATCGTTCGGGTGCACCGGGCTCTTGGAGCCCATCTCGCCGCCGAGAATTTCGATTGCCCGATTGGAAATCACTTCATTGGCGTTCATGTTTGACTGGGTGCCGGAGCCGGTTTGCCAGACAACAAGCGGGAAGTGCTCATCGAGCTTGCCTTCGATCACTTCCTGAGCGGCTTCGATAAGCGCTTTGCCGATACCGGCATCAAGCCGGCCAAGTTCAATATTGGCTTCTGCCGCTGCCCGCTTGACGATGCCGAGTGCACGCACGATTGGCAGGGGCTGTTTCTCCCAGCCGATCTTGAAATTGCCGAGTGAGCGCTGGGCCTGCGCGCCCCAATAGCTCTGCGCGGTGACTTCAATTGGACCAAATGTATCAGTTTCTGTGCGGGTGGGCATGGCAGTCGAACCCCTCAAGCCGTGTCAGCAAAGTGACGTGCTCTCTAGCACGAACGCCCCACAATAGCAGGTGTGCGGGGGTGCCTGCCTATTTCTTGTTGCGGAATTGATGGATCGATACGACCTGCGCCCCACCGGCAGCGACTCCGCCGGCAGGCGCGTCTTTACTCTCGCTCTCTTCGACGTTTTCCGCTTGATCGCTTTTCGCGGCCCTGGCTTCGGACTTGGTTGTCTTGGAGGAGGGGCGGTCGGGCTGGCTGTTTGCCGCCTTCTGGTGCCGGGCGCCTGATTTGCCCCGCCGCCGGCTTGCTTCTGCGGCCTGTATAGTGGCATCGAACTGCAGACCGAATTGAACCGAGGGGTCGTAGAATCCTTTGACGGCACTGAAGGGCACCACCAGCGTCTCAGGCACATTGTTGAAATGCAGCTGCACGGTGAAACGATCGGGCGTCACTTCCAGCCCATAGAACTGATGTTGCAAGACGATCGTCATTTCCTCGGCATAACGTTCACGCAGGCGATGGGACACCTGCACGCCGGGAGCCAGGGTGGAAAAGGCAATGTAGAAATGGTGATCACCCGGCAATCCGCCGCGTGCAGCGCGTTCGAGTGCTGAGCGCACCACGCCGCGCAACGCCTGCTGGGTGAGAAGATCGTACCGCATCAAGTCTTCAGACATGGATTCGCCAACCAATAGACAAGCCAGCACCTAAGGTATTCGGGATTGGGGCGGCATCAAGCCTATTCCGTTGAAAAAGTCGCTTGTCTGACGCTTTCCGGTTGATGATCACACTGTTTCTACGCGCCGTTCTTTGCTGTTTTACTGATTGGGCCTGGTGCTTTGATCAGTTTTGCGAGTTTTCTGAGGTTTTGAGCGGTTGCTGCAAGGTGGAATTCGTCTTTGGCCCCACAGGGCCCTCGTAATCGCAACCTTCCCAGCCCCGGAATGCGTTTGAGATGGGCAAGCAGCATCTCGATCTTTTTGCGCAACTTGCATGAGATCGCATAGTCGATGGTCTGGTGGATCTTGCGGGCGGCATCGCGTGAAGGTTCATGGATGGAACGAGTTACCTTGCGCTGAGGCTCTTTGGGGCAACACCGGGATTTGAGTTGGCAGCCTTCGCAATCAGCCTTTTTGGCGCGGTAACGCAACACACCATACTTGTCTGGCCCGGGTGTTCTGGGATTGGTGAAGGCACGACGGCTTTGTTTGAGTTCTTTCCCACCAGGACAGATATAAAGATCGTGCTCATCATCATGGGTAAAGTCGACACGTTCGAAAGTTCCGTCGGTTCGGCCAGATTTATCGACTACCGGACCATGCGGAGCCATACCCCGTTCCTGAACCGGCCATTCCAGCAATGGTCCGGTTCCATAAGCGGTATCTGCAATCATACGTTCGGGTTGACTGCCGAAGGTGTGTTTAGTTCTGTCGATCATGGTTTGCATGGCACCAGGTTCGGCTTGTCGAACTGATCGCGTGGCTTCCACATCCAGGATCGCAGCATTGCCCGTATCAATCATGTCGTTGGCAGAATATGCAAAATACGCCGGGTCTTTGCGTGCTGCAGTCCATTGCGATGCGGGGTCGGAACGGGAAGTGACCCCTGGCTGCACCGGAGTGGCTGCACCAAAAGCTGCATCATCCAACGTGTCCAAATACTCGCGCACCGCACGGGGTGCGTCTTCGTGATTAATCTTGTCCGGCTGCCATTCTTCTTTCGATGTGGAGTTTTGCCGATTGGTATCCGCTTCGATCAGACTGGCATCAACAGCAGGACGCTGGCCGCTGACTGACAAAGCCCTCAGCAATACAACGGGCACCTACCGTCTCAAACACATGACGCAGAAGGCCACTATCGCGGAACCGACCGTGGCGGTTCCTGGAGAAGGTCGAATGGTCGGGAACGGGATCAGCCGGATCAAGACGGCAGAACCAACGGCAGGCCAGGTTGAGATGAACCTCTTCGCATCGTCGCCGTTCAGAACGAATGCCCATGCAATAACCAACCAGCAACATTCGGATCAGAAGTTCCGGATCAATAGAAGGTCGACCGGTTGAACTGTAGAACGATGCAGGGTGTGGACGGATATCAGACAGATCAGCAAACCGATCTATCGACCGCAACAAATGATCGCTGGAACATGATCTTCAAGACAGAACTCATAAAACAATGCGGCCCGCGCTTCCTGCCTTGGTCCCATCATCGCAATAAATCTCCCAAAGCAATGGGGAAACTGAAGCAGCCCAAAATGCCGATATTAAGGCAATTTTTTCAACGGAATAGGCCCAGACGCGACATTCAACCGGAAATTGCGGTCAAATGTGATTCTGACGGGTAAAAAGCGCCGCCGCGCATGGGAGTGGAGGCAAAAGCGGAGGGCTTCTGTTGCCAGGTGCCCCCCAAACCCCGCCTAGAGCCTGCTACGGCCCAGGACTTGAATTTCGATGATCAAACTGCGTTACGCAGCCTGAGCCACCGGAGCATAGTTGTCGTTTGCAACTATAACAATGGCCCGATAACGGCGGTACCATGCCGAGCAAAAGTACGTCCTTTACGCCCTCGTCGATCCTGTTTCGCCCCCACAGAGATACCGTCATTCAGCCTCCTGACGGCATTTGGTGGAGGCGCCGGGTACTGCCCCCGGGTCCGACAGGTTTATTACGACGCCCATTTATCACCATAGCCGGCAAGCCGGCGGGCCTAATATAGGCACTCCGGGGCTTTAAAAAAAGATGTGCGCCAATTTATGCGCCAATTTACAAAGAGATGTCGCAGGGGCGGCGGAATCGGTGTGAGACTCCAGAAAGTGCGCCAATATCTAGATCTCATGGCCCGAATCCTTAATGAAGGGGCCCAAAAAGACGACCGTACCGGAACCGGGACGTTGTCGGTATTTGGCCATCAACTGCGCTTTGATCTCCGCGACGGCTTTCCGTTGATCACCACCAAGAAGCTACATCTGAAATCGATCGTTCACGAGCTGATCTGGTTTCTGTCCGGCGAAACCAATATTGCTTATCTGAAGGAAAACGGCGTTAGAATCTGGAACGAATGGGCGGGTGAGAATGGCGATCTCGGGCCGGTCTATGGCCGGCAGTGGCGCTCATGGCCGTTGCCCCAGGGTGGGCACGTCGATCAGATCGCGCGTCTTATCGAAGAGATCAAATCCGATCCCAATTCCCGCCGCCATATCGTCAGCGCCTGGAATGTTGGTGAACTTGACGCCATGGCGCTGGCACCGTGCCATTGCCTGTTTCAGTTATATGTCGCTGATGGCCGGCTCAGTTGCCAGCTCTATCAGCGCTCGGCAGATGTGTTTTTGGGGGTGCCGTTCAATATCGCTTCCTATGCCCTTCTGACACACATGGTGGCGCAGGTGACGGGGCTCCAAGCGAGTGAATTCATCCACACATTCGGAGATGCTCATCTCTACCGCAATCATCTGGATCAGGCGCATGAGCAACTGGGGCGTTCCCCGCGCGCACTGCCGCGGCTTGATCTAAATCCGGACATTCGGGACATTTTCGCCTTCCGTTTTGAGGATGTGGCGGTCAGCGGCTATGATCCGCATCCTCACATTAGCGCCGAGGTCGCGGTTTGAATCCAGATCTGGTTCTTGCCGTCGCCCGCGCTGACAATGGCGTGATCGGATGCGATGGCAATCTGCCGTGGAGACTGTCGCGCGATTTGAAACACTATCGTGCGATGACCATGGGCAAGCCGATCATCATGGGCCGCAAGACGCATGAAGCGATTGGCCGGCCTCTTCCGGGGCGCGACAACATCATCATCACGCGCAACCGTAAATTCACTGCGCCGGGGTGTCATGTGGTGGACGATTTTGAAAGCGCTATTGCGGCTGCCAAACGCCTGGCGGAACAATCGGGAGCCAAGGAAATTTGTGTCATTGGCGGTGCTGCGATCTATCGTTTGGCGCTCACCTACGCCAAACGCATTTATCTGACCGAGGTTCATTTTCAGGCTGAGGGTGACGTGGTGCTTGGGGCCTTTGAGCCCGATCAATGGCGAGAGATCTCACGCGAGCGTTATGCGGCGGAAGGAGATGACAGCGCTGACTTTTCTTTCGTGGTACTGGAGCGTCAAACGCCGCGCCATTCTTGATCACATGGCAGAAGACCCCATGTGAGGGGCGGATTGCGAGACGAGTGCCCCTCGCGTATAAGCGAGCTAAGAAAAACAGTGCACCGTAGTGGTGCCCAGAAATGGAAGTGAACATGTCGTGGAATGATCAGAACGGGGGCTCGAAGGGCAGCGGTCGCGGTCCCTGGGGTCAGGGACCGGCCGGTGGTGGCCCTGCTGGCGGGCCGGATCTTGAAGATATCCTGAGGCGTGGTCAGGACCGCCTGCGTCACTTTTTGCCTGGCGGATCAATGGGCGGGCGTGGTTTCCTGATAGGTGGGCTCGTTTTATTGGCGCTGTGGCTTGCCTCGGGGCTCTATCGTGTGGAACCCGATGAGCAGGGCGTGGTGCTGCGATTTGGCAAATTCGCCGAGTTGACGCAGCCCGGGCTCAATTATCATTGGCCGTTCCCGATCGAGGTGGCAGAAACCCCGAAGGTAACGCGCATCAATCGGGTCGATGTCGGAATGCGTGGCTCACTGGGCGAATCGAGCGTGGGACGCGGTGCGACAGTGCGCGATGTGCCCGAGGAAAGCCTGATGCTGACGGGCGATGAAAACATCGTCGATGTTGATTTCACCGTGCTGTGGCGCATCAAGAACGCTGCCGACTTCATGTTCAATATCGAAGCCCAGGAAGCAACCGTCAAAGCAGTGGCAGAAAGCTCGATGCGTGAGATCGTCGGCCATTCCGAGCTTTCGCCGATCCTGTCGCAGGGACGAGCGAGGACCGAGGCGGATGTTCAGAATTTGATCCAGCAGACGCTTGATACTTATGGCGCCGGAATTGAAATTACCCAGGTTCAGTCCCAGAAGGTCGACCCGCCAGCGGCGGTGATCGATTCGTTCCGCGATGTGCAGGCAGCGAAAGCGGACCAGGAACGGCTTCAGAATGAAGCTGAAGCTTATGCAAACCGGGCCATTCCGGAGGCGCGAGGTAAAGCTGCACAGATTACTGAGGCTGCAGAAGGCTATCGAAATGCGGTGATCGCCGATGCACGCGGTCAGGCGTCGCGCTTCAATGCGATTTATGAAGAATACCGGGTTGCACCGGAGGTGACCCGCCAACGCATGTTCCTGGAGACCATGGAGCGTGTTCTCGGGAGCACCGATAAAATCATCATCGATCAGAGTGTCGGGGGGTCGGGTGTTGTCCCATATCTCCCACTTAACGAGTTGACGCGCAATTCGGGCGCGCCGGCCGCCAGCCAAGGGGGCCAGTAATGCAGCGCATCCTTCTCGTCGGTGCGGCGATCTTGATCGTCGCAATCTCCATCGTCTCCTATATGACGCTGTTCACAGTGCACCAGACGCAACAGGCACTGATTCTCAGGTTTGGTGAACCAAGGCGGGTGATCACTGAGCCGGGGCTCAATTGGAAGATACCGTTCATGGATACGGCAGACTTCCTCGACAAGCGCATTCTCGACCTTGATTCGCCGGCTCAGGAAGTGATCGCCGCGGATCAGAAGCGCCTCGTGGTTGACGCGTATGCGCGCTACAAAATCACTGATGCCCTGAGATACTACCAATCGGTGAGAAGTTCGGTCGGCGCTGAAGCGCAGCTTTCGACCGTCTTTAATTCGGCTGTCCGCCGTGTTTTGGGTGATGCCACGTTCGAGCAGATCGTCAGAGACGAACGGCCACGTCTGATGCGTCAGATTACCGCCCAGGTGAATACCGAAGCGCAAAAGTTCGGCATGACGGTGGTTGACGCGCGAATCCGCCGTGCTGACCTGCCGGAGGAAAACAGCCAGGCGGTTTATCGGCGGATGCAGACCGAGCGCGAACGTGAAGCCAATGATATTCGCGCCCGCGGTGAGGAAGAAGCGCAGCGTATTCGTGCTCGCGCCGACCGTGAAGTCAGGGTGATCGAAGCCGAGGCGACACGGGAATCTGAGGTGGTTCGTGGTGAGGGCGATGGCGAAAGGAACCGGCTTTATGCTGATGCTTATGGCCGAGACCCTGAATTCTTCGGCTTCTATCGTTCGATGGTCGCCTACGAAGAAGGTCTGTCCTCAAGAGATACAAGGATGGTGATTTCACCCGATAGCGATTTCTTCCGTTATTTCAAGGACCCGCTTGGGGGAGCAAAGGCATTGGTGTCGCCGATGTCCGAGAATTCAGCAGCAGGTGAGGACGCAGGCGGGGATAGTTTGGAAGCAGATCAGCAGCCCGATGCAGAAGCAAGTGCAACGCTGGTAAACCCTGCTGCTGAGACCGATGCTATCACCAGCACGGGGCAATGAACGAATTCATTGTTGCACTCGGTCTTGCATTTGCCATTGAAGGTTTTGTCTATGCGGCCTTTCCGGGTGCAATGATGCGCATGTTGGAATCGCTGCGCCACCAACCGGAAGGCACTTTGCGAATCGGCGGGCTGGTCACATTCGCTGCAGGTGTCGTAATCGTGTGGCTGGCGAGGTCGTAGTCACTAGGGTCCGGCCCCAATAGCCGTCTTCCCGATTTGATCCGAGGATGGTTCATTGCCTCCGATGAGGAGGTAACGAGATGTATGATTTCTTCCGGTTTTCCGATTCTCAGCGGGCCCGGATCGCGCCGCTTCTGACGACCGATATGCGCGGCAGGAATCGCCCGGAAACAGTTGACGATCGTCCTGCCGAGCGGGATCGTCCAGGCGCTGCGCCGGCGGCGGAAAAGGGGGCCTTGGCCCCCCGTGCCTCCATGGGGTATCGGCCGCACCGAAGGTGGATGCAACACCGGGCTCCACGCCGTCTGCGACCACAAGGGCCGCCCCATGTTTTGTCAATTGCGTCCTGCTCCCGACGCCCGGAAACGTGCATGATTGCAAGGCCGCACAGCGCTGCATCGAGGCCATGCCGCCATCCGCCGAAATTGTCGCCGACAAAGGTCGTGACGGCCGGGAACTGCGCGAACGGCTTGAAGAGCGCGGGACCGGGCCCGTCATCCCGCCGCGAAAGACCCGCAAGATCCGATATCACGACGATCGGGCCATCTACAGGGAGCGAAATATCATCGAACGCATGTTCTGCCGCCTCAAAGACCGGCGGCGCATCGCGACTCGCTTCGAGCGCAACATTAAAACGTCATGGCAGCTATCGCGCTCGCCGCAGCCCTCATCTCGTGGCTATAATGAGTCCAGACACTAGGTCCTCCTTGAGGATCAGCCTGTCGAGTTCGAGATCGGCGACGATCTTCCTGAGGCGCCGGTTCTCTTTCTCAAGCGCTTTCAACCCGGACAATTGAGACCGCCTCATGCCACCGCACGTCTTGTGCCGGTTGTCGTACGTCGCATCACCGATGCCGGCAGAACGGCACGCTTTCGCAACATCAACCCCACCCGCCGGATGAAGTTCGATCTCACGCAAAAGCTTCAGGATATCCTCATCGGAATGCCGTTTCCGCGCCATGACAACCTCCCCAACTCCTGACCAGAAACCGGCACAGTTCTAGGGGGCTGAGACACCGCCGCGACCTTCAAACTTTCCGTAGGTATTGTAGTGATGCCAGCCTGATCGAATTTGTCCATTTTTCACTGCATTGGCAACATCGGGATTTGCCAAGAGGTAGGATTCTTCGTGCCAGCCTGAGGGAAAGTTTGTGTGGACTTCCATCTGAATCGAATTATTCTGCCCATTCCTGATTGTTCCGACCCAGAATTCTGTTCCGACAACAATTGCACCAATTAATGATATAGAAATTGCATTTATGATAAAATCTTCTCGTTTGAATTCTTTTAGTTTTTGTTGAATTTGTGCACTTCTATGATTTTGATAAAGGTAATTCCATTCGTTAGGTGCCGACATTATTTCATCTGCGCCAAATTTTTGTAATCATCAAAGTTAATTCTGGGTTGAACGGCAGGGGTCATTTTCGGAGAGACCGCAATTGTTCGCACGGATGAAGCCAACTCCTTTTTCCTTTAAAATCATAGCGGAAACCGCATTTTTTGGATAGATGATTAGTTGCTTCCTGGAAACCGGCCAGGGATGAGTAATTGATCACGCCCCTCGCAAATTCTGGGAGACTTGCTGTTGCGAGGCGACATCACAATTCGGATCGGGGGCCAAAATGTCTTGAAGCGAGCCCTTGTCAGAACGAAGCACATCTAGATCAAGCTCTGAGGCGAAATTTGGGATATGTGATTTTCCGCCGGTACCGGCAGCAACCACCCACAGATTCCATACGCGCTCATTGGGCGATTAACGTCTGCTCTTAACATCCGTTGAGTGTATTGTCCATGTCCGGTGTGATCCATTCGGGCGCCATCGCGGCGTGAGCCCGATCGATCCCCCGATCAATCGATCGCCCGGATACGTCCGCCGGCGCACCGCGATTGTCGGCTGCCGCAAAAGCCCCGACATGAACCCCATCGAGATGGTCTTTGCCAGGCCCAAGGCGCTGCTCAGGCAAGATCCGGCCTGAACCGTCGACGCCCTCGTTGAACGCATCGGCTGCTTCCTCCCGGCCGAATGCGAAAACGTCTTCCACGCAGCAGGATATCAACGCTCAATGTGAAAATGCTCCAGCGCCATTGTTGCCACTTCTGCGCCGGTGACCTCGGCACGATCGCAGGCGCGAGCGACGATGCGTTCGAGAATGGCCTGCAACCGGTCGTGACTGGTGTGGTGCAAATGATCGGCCTTGGTCGCGGCGAACAACATTTTGTCGATCCGGGGACGAATGATTGAGGTGAGGAATGACGCGCTGCCGGTGCGAAAAGCACTGGGCACACTTGAAGAGCGCGCTCGAGATCGGCAATGGCAGCAGGTCCGGCATTGAGCGGCGACAGAGCGTCGACCAACACGATCTGCCGGTCGAGCCGTGCGAAGTGGTCGCGGAAGAAGGGCCGCACCACGATGTTCTTGTAGGCCTCGAAGCGGCGCTCCATCATTGCCCACAGGGAGTTTCGAGGTGGCCGTGCACCTTCGGGCAAGTCGAGGGGTGAAAAAAGGATAAACGCAGGCGAGCCTTCAAGGTCTCCGGGTGCGACAAAGCGCCCTGGGAGGGGATGGTGAGAGTGCGACTTGATCCTGGCGGCATGCCCTCAAATAGGTAGTGAATATTCGCGCTGCGTCGATCGCACCCAATTCGTCAGCTTCCGCCATCGCCATCGGTTCGATGCCGGCGAGGAGGGTATGCCATTCGGTTGCAAGTTCGGCTCGGGGTTGCAGGCGCGAGAGTGTCATGGCCTCGCGCGACCAGTCGGCGAAGTTCTGGTCGATCAATGCAAGGTCGAGTAGCCATTCACCCGGATAGTCGACAATATCGATTGCCAGACGATCTCGCCGGTCGAGCCGGGCAAGAAATCCGCGCGGTTCATATTCGATGATCAGTCGAAGCTCGCTTATTGAACGGGCACCCTCCGACCCGTTGCGGCCGGCACCAGTAAGAAGCGCCAGCGATCCCTCGTAGTCGAATCCCGGCACAGCATCATCAGGCTGTGGCGCAAGATAAGCAAGGCGGATGCGCCCTTCGGTGAGAGGGCGAAATAGTGGCATACACCCGCCATGGATCAAATTATGAACCAGTGCCGTGATGAACACAGTCTTGCCGCAACGTGCAAGACCGGTAACGCCCAACCTCACGGTGGGCTGGATTACCGAAGCGGCAAAGTCGGCGGTGCGGCTTCATCGGCAAATGTTGCCATTCTCGAACCTGTGCGGGCCCATCCGATTGTCAGGCTGGGATTAAATGTGCCGCGCCAAGCACCTGATTGTCCGTGGAAAAGCTCATCGCGACATCGTCACATTAAGCGCGGTGTATTTCTTGCCCGTATCAGGATCGGTTCGCTTGACCACGTTGGTCACCTGGCTACCGGCAATAGCGAGAGAGAGACTGGACTGAACCGGTCCGTTCTTGGAACGGCCGGCCATATTGAACGAAAGCCCATTCCCAGATTTGCGGCCGGCGACATTGGCCTCTCCGCTGACGGAGGAATTTAGCGAACCGCGATAAATGCTGCCCGATCGGCCTATGAAACTGGTGGCTGTGAACACATAGTCGATGCCGCGGCATGCAAGCAGCATCTTCATCAACTTGTTTTCTGCCGTCCAGTTTGTGGTGAGCCGGCATTTCACCGGCTCCTCGCGTCCAGCTGAGGATTGGCGAACCACGCCTTCGCCGGACCATTTGCCGATCAGTTTGCCTAGCGTAACATCGGATGCCACCGGGCTCTGCAGTTGTTTGAGTGCAGAGTCCGCACTGGCAGCCATCGCCAATGGGGGTATTCCGGCAACCGCCGAAGCTGTTAAAATCACAAATGTGAAAAATAGGGCGAGACGCATGGCTACTCCTGATTTTTAGATGATACCTGTCGGGCAAATACGGTCAAAGCGGCTGGCATGAATATCAGTGCGGCGCCAACTGCGGCGATGAAAGTCAATATGCACAATCCGCCAAATAGCCGCACCATCGGCAATCCACTGGCCAAAGTTGCCACAAGACCGGCGGACAGGACGATGGTTGTTGCAATCATGATCGGTCCGACACGGCGAAGGGCCCGATCGACCGCCTCGCGCGGCGAGTATACCTCACACTCTAGTTGCCAGCGATGAACCAGATGGATCGTATCGTCGACGGCGATGCCAAATGCAACCGTTAAGGCAACCATTCCCGTGATCTGCAAACCTGTGTCGGTTAGATAAAGAGCGGTTCCGGCAATCGCAAGCGGCAGCAGATTTGGTACGCCTGCCAGCAGGCCGACCAGCGCGGAACGCAAGGAAAGTGCGACCAATGCGATGGTGACGATCACAGCGGCGGCCAGATTGATGTTAAGGGATGTGACAAGATCAATGCCAGCACGGGTGGTCATAGGCACAATCCCAGTCACGGAAATGTCATAGCCCGCCGCCCGATTGCGTACTTCATCAAGAGAGCTGTCGAGCTCGTTGAACATTGGTACCGAAAGGCTTGCATCCATTGAGGGAAGAGTGGTTGAAACCAGCCAAGCGGATGCATCATCTGACTTGAATTGGGCGGCAACGTGTTCAGGCATGCCAAGATTGAGGCGCAAGAGGTCAGGATCGTCGCGAGACACGCTGGTTTCAGCCCAAACAGAAAGGTCTCTGTCTATCCACTGTTCGGCTGTCTTCAACGACATGACGTTGCTGAAACCCTCGGAGCGCTCGACGATATTGTGAACCGCTCGCACCACTTCTGCGGGTGGTGGCGAAGCCTCACCGACCGCGGCCCCCCTATGGATCAGAATGGTCGCGTTGTCGGCACCCTTAAATTGGGTGTCGATGCGGTCGATCACCTCGTTGGCAGCGCTGCGGTCGGGAAGAAAATCGCGATATCCATAGCGGGGCTCGACCGAAAAATAGAACACCGTGGTGATGGCGAGCATTATCGCGCCGAGGAAAGCCACCGTGCGGGGATAGCCTCTGACCAGATTGCTGGCGCCTGCGGCAATATGTGACGTCAGGCGGCTGAGCATGCTGTCGATTGCACTGCGCGCTGGACCGTCACTTGGGCGCAATATCAGCGAGCCAAGGCAGGGGATAATGGTGATGACAGCCAAAAAAGCAAAAAATGCCGCCACCGCACCGGCAAACCCAAACTGTCCGATAGCATTGGAACTTGATGTGGCAAGCGAGCCGAAGGCTATCGCAGTGGTGATTGCAGTCATGGCGCAAGCGGGGCCGACGCGCGTGATGGCGCGGCGTGCGGCCTGCATGGCAGACATGCCCTCCCCAAGGGCGGATCGCATTGAGGCCGTCATGTGTAATGAATCGGCGAAAGCGATCACCAGCACCAATGTTGGTAGAACACTGTTGATGGCGTTGATGTTTTGACCTGAAGCGGCAAGGGCCCCGAGAATCCAGATGATGCCGGTGATGCCCGGTATCAGCGCAACGGCGACCAGCCGAAAACGACCAAAAAAGGCCAAACACAAGGTTAGTGTGACTAAAGCACCAATGCCGTTCAACATGCGTTGGTCGCGGCGCAGGGATGTCAGAATATCGCTACGCAAGAGTGGCGCACCAGTAAAACCGATTTCCATGTCGAGGCCGTCAGCTTCTTGCTGGAAAACCTCCAGTGCCACTTCACGAATGCCAAGAGCGGTGGCGATGGCATCGGAGTCGGGATCAATGGCGACCGTCATCAAGGTGGCGGAACGGTCGGGTGCGAGCATCCGATCACCGGCCAGCGGGTTGGCCGCGATCTTGTCGAGTACGCGCTCCAGTTCCTCGCCTTCAGGAATTTCCCTTGGGAGAATTGGCGCCGGCGTGGCGCCGCCAACGCTTTGCTTTCTGGTGGAGAAAATCGAAGTTGCACCCAGAACTCCCTCGGCAAATTGAAGTTCGAGATGGATCGATCTGATCGCAGTCAGGCCTTCGCGTGTGGTTGTGTCTGGCCCTTCGAACAAGATTACCTGGCGATCACGCAGAACCGGGAACAGATCGGATAGAAGATTGAAATGCTCAAAATCGGCAGTGTCGTTGCTGTAAATGCTATAAAGGCTGTCGTCAAAGCCGATGCGGCTGGCGGAAGCACCGGCGACAATTATAAGCAGTGCAATGACCGCTAGCGTGATCCGGGGTGCGGCCAATGCCCAATGGCCGATGACCTCAAGGCCGAAACCGATGCGGATGATGGAGCGGCGCTTTTGCTGGTCGCTCGAGTTCTCTCCAACCGTAGCGTCATCGTCTTTAAGTGTCTCTTGGTCCATATTACTCACGCAAGCTCGCGGGGTGGCAGATAGGCATCCAGGCGAGCGGTATTCGGGCCGAGTTCACTCCAGTCAGAGATTGGCACTTCGAATGCTGCCAACGCTGCGGTTGGAAATTTGCTGGCAATCATTTCAATCCCGTGGTCGGTTTTTGGGCTGGCGATTGCAAGCGCGAAGTGCTGGAGAACTGGATTGTGGCCCACAACAAGCAACGGTGACGCGTTGGCACCAAACTTGTGGATACAGTCGAACACATCGTTTAGATCAGCTTCGTAGAGCTTGTCGACAAATCTTTGATTCCAGTCAATGCCGAGCATGGCATTTGCCAGGGCCAGAGTCTGGCGGGTGCGCAGCGCCGGCGAGCACAAGGCAAGCTCGGGCCCCTGACCGCGATTTTTCAATTCCCGGCCGATGGCGCTCGCATCATGCAGTCCGCGCGCGTCCAATGCGCGGTCGAAATCGCGCGATCCAGGGCGGTTGGACTCAGCTTTGGCGTGTCTGAGAATGAGAAGCTGCAGGATTTTTCTCCTTCCGGGCACGAGGCAGGGGCTTATTCAAAATGCGTTCAATGCGGATGTCATGGTGATAAGCCAAATTCGCGACCGACGACAAAAAGGCATATATCATGAGCGCCCCCGATCATCGCAGGGTTGCTAGCCCGCTAGAGGTCATCAGTATTGGCGGTTATGTTGGGCGGACAAAATTCTACGCGTCGCCGCAATAGCCATTTACGCCCAGAAGGGATTTGTCAATGTCAAACAATCTAAGGAAAACTGTGTTGTTTCTGGTGCTGGCCGTGATGGCCGCCTTTGTCACGCTAGTTCCCTCGCGTGCACAGGCGCCAAGCGGCACCATTCAGCTCGAGTTCTTCAAAGCCGGCTTTATCGTTGGCGTTAGCGGTGGTTCGGGCATGCTCTTTATCAAGGATAACAGCTATCCGCTGCGCATTAGCAGTGTCAGCCTTGGGGCGACAATTGGGGCCTCAAGCGCGGATCTTGTTGGTGAAGTCTACAATTTGCATTCGCCATATGACATTCAGGGGATCTATAGCGCTACGGAATCCGGCTACGCGGTTGCCGGTGGTGAAGGTGCAGCACTGCTGCAAAATTCGCGGGGTGTTGAGCTACAATTACGCGGCAAGAAAATCGGACTGGAATTTTCTATTGATCTGAGCGGCATGGCGATCGAGCTGAAATAGCTATTCAGCAGCAGGATACGCCGTGGCAAATTCTCGAGATCCGCGGTTGCACAGGCTTTGAGCGGCTGGTGCGAGGTCGTCTACCCAGCAGCATTTGCCGCCCGGCACGGTAAAATTGTCCATGCGGCAAGCCAATAAAGATCCCAAGAAACAGTTTAACATATTATCTTTAAACGGTTTTCTCTCTTGTCCCCGTGTTTGCTAGGTGCAGGTGGGGCCGGGGATCCGGCAATCGTGCATTTGGAGACAGGTCATGGGAATATTCGGGGCAATGACAACGGCGATTACCGGACTTCAGGCTCAATCCTTCGCGCTGGAGCATGTGTCAGACAATATCGCCAACTCTCAGACCATCGGATGCAAGCGTACCGAAACGGTGTCCAAGGATCTGGTGACTGAATCCAGCCTTGGGACTCAACCGGGCGGATCAGTTTTTGGGATATCGCGCGCGACCAATACGGTCGAGGGAGATATTCAGGACTCTTCGATTGCCACACATATGTCGATTAGCGGTGATGGCTACTTCATCGTTGAAGAGCGGGCTGGTGAAGTCGATGGCAATCCGGTGTTTCTGGGTATTGACCTGCACCCTAGAGCATGTTTCACGTAATCGGAGTCGATTTAGGGGATTCCCAAATGGTTTGGCACATGATTCTGTGTCCCGAGGCTTATCGGGAGGCAGATATGGCGTGTGCTTATGGTTTGGACCTTCGCCGACGAGTGATCGCCGCGATCGAGGACGGGCCGGTTCTCGATCGGGATATCGACGGCTGGGAGCTGGTATCGGCAGTGGCGAGCGAGCGGTAATATCCGGCCGGCGCGCCAGGGCCAACCGCCGGGCTCGAAGCTGGACGCGCACGAGGACTTCATTCTTGGGCTGGTGGCATCGCGCAAGGACATCGCCTTACATGAGACCGCCGAGGAACTGGAGCGCCGCCATGGGGTTCGAGCATCTGACCCGACAGTGTGCCGCTTCCTTGCCAAGCGCGGGCTGACGTTCGAAAAAAGACGGCGCACGCGGCCGAGCAGCAACGCCCGGATGTCCTGGCTCGGCGCCAGCTCTGGTTCAGCGGCCAGACGAACCTCGACCCGGAACGGCTGATCTTCATCGACGAGACGGGTGCCAGCACGAAGATGGCGCGGCTTCGCGGCCGGGCTCCACGCGGCGAGCGCTGTCGGGCCGCGCTCCCGCATGGACACTGGAAGACGACCACGTTTGCCGCCGGCTTGCGCCTGTCCGGCATGGCAGCCCCGATGCTGCTCAATGGGCCGATGAATGGCGTCGCCTTCAAGGCCTATGTCGAACAGGTACTCGTGCCCGAACGCAGTCAAGGCGACATCGTGGTCATGGACAACCTGCCCGCTCACAAGGTGACCGGCATCCGCCAAGCCATCGAGGCCGCCGGAGCCACGCTGTTCTATCTTCCGCCCTACAGTCCCGACTTCAACCCGATCGAGATGGCATTCTCAAAGCTCAAGGCTTTGCTACGAAAGGCAGCCGTCAGAACCGTCACGGACCTTTGGGACGTTATCGCCGACGCAGGATATGAACGGGATTAAATAAAAACCGATCTAGAGCGAGATCGCCGACCTGGACAAAAATGGGCAATTGGCTAATTCGGCAGGATACTATCTGAAGGGTATTTGTTGATTTCTGCTGAGGTTTGCCGCGGGATTTTCATCGAGAAGTGAGCCGGGTTGTGGTGTGACATGTCCCCCCTGGTTGGAGGCCTGGTCAAGTGTTGGACGGTCTCCTTTTTCGCTTTGCCGCCGGCAGCGGAAGTCTTGAACCGGAAGCTGTCGTTTCCGGTCTCCGGGATGTGGCAATGATGAGTGAGCCGGTCGAGCAGGGCCGTGGTCATCCTGGTATCGCCGAACACGCCGCCCGCTCACTGAGAAGTTGAGGTTGGTGGTTATAACGACGCCGGTGCGTTCGTAGAGCTTTGAGAGCAGGTGGAACAGCAGCGCCCCGCCCGACGGACCGAACGGCAGGTATCCCGGCTAATCGAGGATAACGGGATCGAGGCGCGGCAGGCGCCCGGCCTTGTTCAGGGCCTTTTGCTGTTGGAGCAGGTTGACCGTGTCGACGGTGGAGAAGAACCGTACTTTCCTGCGATGATGCTCAACCGCCCGGACGCCCAGGGCCGCAGCGATATGGGTCGTTCCGGTGCCGGGGCCACCTGCAGCCACGACGTTATGCGCGCCTTCGATAAACGCGCAGCGATGCAGCCGGCGCACCATGGCCCCGTTCACTTCGCCGGAAGCAGGGTCGAACCCGGCCGGGACCTTGCAGGCAGGGAAGCGGGCTGCCTTCATCCGGCAGGCGACGGACCGGACCTCGCGTTCGGCGACCTCGGCCTTGAGCATCTGCGAGAGGATGGGGAGCGCCGTATCGAAGGCGGGCGCGCGCCGTTCGATGAGATCTCCGGCGGCCCGGGCCATGCCGTACATCCTGACGGAGCGCAGCATGACCATGACGGCGGCGCTTGCAGGGTCATGACGCAGGAGAGCCCTCCTTGCCGCGAAGGGCATCTTAGCGGGCCGGGTCGGCCTTCGGGGCTCGCGCCTCGGCTCCAGGGCCTGTGGGGCATCAATGGCAGTGATACGGGTCGGCGTCGATCGGCCGGTGCAGCGGGTTGAGGATGCGGGTCCTGGTGGGAAACACTTGGACACCCCCTGCAGACCCCTGTCTTCTGCCTGGAATCGGGTGACGAGAGCGCCTTTACGGCCGCGATGCGTGTCGGCCCTTTGCCTGGGTTGTGGTTCGGGATTTGGTTTCGCCGGGGCCGGGCTATGCCACGGCGCCTTTGCGCTCCCGGAACAGGAGCCGTTTCATGTTGAATGCGATGTTGGCCATGCCGATCCTGGCCCTCGCCCGGTCGATGCCGATGGTGCGGACGAAGAGCCCCATTCGTGCCTTCATCCCGGCGAAGGGATGTTCGATCGCGGATCGGACCTTCGACCGTGCGGCATTGGCCCTCTCGTGATGCATGGGCATCGGCTTGCCGGGCGGCGTCGGTGACGATCCATGTCCGGACGAAGCCGTGGCGCCGGTCGGCATTGATATGGGATTTGCAGCCGAACACCGGCGTGGCGATTGCGCCCATCGCCGTGCCGTCCGGGCGCGTCTTCTTGCGCCCTCGCTTGAGCGTCCAACGCGCGTCGCGATCCTTTTGCGCCAGTTTCCGGGGCCAGTTTCCGGGGATTGGCCTGCCAATCAGGCGGGATGCCCCCGCCCTTGACGATCTCCTTCCCGGCATCGGTCATGCGCTGGCGCGGGGCCGCCACGATGGTGGCATCGACGAGCTGCCCGCGCCCATGGCGAGATATCCGGGCGAGATGTCCGGCGTCCTCAAGATGCGCGTCGAACCGGGCGAAGAGTTTCTCCACCGTGCCGGTCCGCACCAGGGCTTCCCGGAACCGCCGGATGGTCGTCTCGTCCGGCGCCCGCGCGCCGTCATCGAGGCCGAGGAAACGGCCAAAGCTGCGCCGGTCCATGATTTGGAACGCCGCCTGCGCATCCGACAGGCCTTAGAGCGCCTGGATCACCGGCACCTTGAACATGAGGACCGGGTCCATCGGCGGGCGCCCGCCTTGCCTGCCCCCGCCTTGCCTGCCATCGGAACGATCAAGCGTCGCATCCAACCCTGGCCGGCAACTCTGGCCGGAAGAGCTCGAAGTCGATACCCCCTGCAAGCCGCTCCAGCGGATCTCCCGCCTTCGATAACGCCGCGTAGCGCTCATCCGGATCGAACAACCCGCGCTGTGCAGCCATCGTACCCTCCGTCGCTGATATCCCCACGGAATCACGCCAGCACGCTCAAAGCCAGGGGGGCAGGGCGAGCAACTGAGTGATCAGCATTTGTGGCGCGTTACGGTCAGTTATTTCAAGGGCACCGGAAACGAGGACGAGACGCCGGCTTTCACTCAAAGTTTCGATATCTATGAGACCGGGATTGCAGCCGGCCTGACGCTCGGCGGCTCACTGAGATGCAGGTTTTGGACGTGCCTGACTGCGCCGAGGCTTCCGGCCCCGCCTGAAAGCGCGTCCCTTGTCGATCGAACCGGGGCCGAACCGGGCCCTGACTTCATCCATCGCGGCTTCAACCTGAGCGTTTTTTACCCGCTCACCAGCAAACAGATCGCTTGCCGGCTCCTCGCTGGCTGGTGAAAGATCGCTAAGGCCAAGTCCCAGCAGGCGAAATCGGCGCCCGTCAGCTTCACACTGGAGCACCGGCGCCAGCGCGCCAAATAGAATTCCGGCAAGTTGCGTCGGTACATCGAGCCTGGCATTTCGCGTACTGGCCTTGAATTGAGCGGTTTTGAGTTTGAGCACAACGGTACGGCCATCAAGATCGGCTTTCTTGGCCCGCGCCGATACCTTTTCGCACAAATTCCATAGACGCGATTCAAGCTCACCATAGTCCGCAATATCGGTCTCGAAGGTTGTTTCGGCGCTGATGCTCTTGGGGTTTCGCTGTGGCGTCACGGCACGCGTGTCATTGCCCCATGCGAGCGCAGCCAGCCGGCGGCCAATCGTGCCATATCGCGCGGTCAACAAAGGCTCGCCAGCATTTCGCAGATCGGATATGTGCTTCAGCCCGTCGCCAGCCAGCCGCCGCTGCAGTGCCTTTCCCACCCCCCAGATGATGTCGATCGGTTGATCGGCAAGGAATGCTTCGGTCTCAGCCCGGCCAATGATCTGAAAGCCTCGCGGTTTGTCGAGATCGGACGTGATCTTGGCAAGGAACTTGTTGTGGCTGAGGCCAACCGAAATGGTGATACCGACTTCGTTCTCAATCCGGGTGGCGAAAGATGCAAGCGTGCGTGCGGGGTTCAGGCCATGGATGAGTTCGGTGCCCGATAAATCGAGAAATGCCTCGTCAATCGACAAGGGTTCAACCAGTGGGGTCAACTCCAGCATCATGTTTCGGATCTGGCGTCCGACGTTGACATATTTTGCCATGTCGGGGCTGATCACCACTGCCCCAGGGCAAATCTGCAGCGCCTTGAACATCGGCATGGCGGAGTGAACGCCACTTATCCGTGCGATATAACACGCTGTGGCCACGACCCCGCGCCTGCCGCCGCCGACAATCACCGGGCGTTCGGCAAGCGATGGATTGTCACGTTTTTCGATGGCTGCGTAAAACGCATCGCAATCAATATGGGCGATCGCCAACCGGTCAATTTCTGAATGGCGGACAAGACGCGGGCTGGAACAGTCCGGACACCGCTCGCCGCTTTCAACCTCACCAAGGCAATCGCGGCAAAAACCGTTCATCGGGCCATGCTTGCCGGCATTACGGTCCCCCGATTCCGGCAAAATTTCCCCCGGCAGCGGTATCGTCCCAAAGCCGCGCGGTGCCGCGCACGCCACTCGAATCTCCATGCATGGGGGGCCTGATTGTGACTTGAACCGAATCGGCAAAAATGTGCGGCACCATCTTTTCCGGCAATACGGAATAGAGATTAAGAGAGATTTGAAAGCCCGCCCCCAGCACGATGACGTCGGGATCTATCAGATCGACAATTACTGCAAGCCCCCTGGCGAGCCGGTCGGCGTGGTGCTCAAGTGCCGCTCTGGCAGCTGCGTCCCCAGTCTCGGCGGCGGCCACGATTTCGTGCGTGGTCAGGGATTGACCGGTAACACGCTCATGATCGCGCGCCAGGCCGGACCGGATACCCATGTCTCCATGCATGAGCGTCTGCCACACCAGCATTGCGGGCCGTCATGTTCATCGGCCTGTGCCCAGGGCAGCGGTATGTGGCCCCACTCGCTGCCAGTGTGGTGTGGGCCAGTCACCAGCCGGTGGTCAACCACAATGCCACCACCGCAGCCGGTGCCAAGAATGACAGCAAATACGGTGCTCATGTCTGCCCCCGCGCTGTCATGGGCTTCAGAAAGGGGGAGGCGGTCAGCATCATTGGCCAGCCTTACCGGGCACTCCATGCGCCGTTCAAGATCGAGGTGGAGTGGGCGGCCATTGAGCCAAACCGAATCTCCGTTCTGAATCACCCCCGTCGCCGGAGAGATCGAGCCAGGAATGCCAATGCCAACACCATTTAGTCCTTCTGCTGCCCTCACGCTCCCTGTGGCTTGTTGGCGCAAGCGTGACACCATTTCAGCAATCGCCTCGATTGACCCATGATAGCCGCCGCACGGCGTTGCAACCCGCTCCTGGGCAACAACCCTGCCGTTCGCATCAACAGCGACCCCGGCGATCTTGGTACCGCCAAGATCAATCCCGATACGCACCGGCCCGCTCATGCTAGACTAACGGACCGGTTAAGCATGGTGCCCGCGGGCACTCTCACGAAATGCACTCCGCCAGCGCGGTACGTGCCAGCAACGGTTCTTCGGGTGCGATTCCCGAGCTCTCGACCCATTCCAGCAGGAGGCTTTCATCAGCCAGAAGATAGTCGAGAATACCGGCCATGAAGGTTGGTTCGCTGACATGATCGCGAATGGCGCCGCCATCAATCCCTGTCAAGCCGAGAAAGCGGGCGAGGCGGTCTTCGTCACTCGCCAGAAAGCGCAGCCCATCTGCTGCGATCTGGTCCGCGCGGTCGCGAGACATGCTGCTCATTGTCATTTTCCAAGACAATCGCGATATCGCGATGATTCAATTAAACCGTTAGTTACAGAATCCTGCTTCAATCATTTTACAGCCCGCAGCCGATTTCGTGGAGCCCTGAACCGTCATCAACAGACTTGTTGGATCCCATGAGTGAGATACAGAGTGAACGGATGGTTGAAAAGGCCACGGTCAATCCACCTCCCGCCGCTGAGAACGTCACCGCCAAGACGGTCCTGATCGTTGAGGACAATGAGCTAAATATGAAGCTTTTCAACGATTTGCTGGAGGCGCACGGCTATCGTACGCTGCAGACACGCAATGGACTTATGGCGCTTGAGATCGCGCGCGAGAACGAGCCTGATCTGATCCTGATGGATATTCAGCTGCCGGAAGTTTCCGGCCTGGAAGTCACCAAATGGCTCAAGGAAGATGAGAATTTGAGCCACATCCCTGTTATTGCGGTCACAGCGTTTGCCATGAAGGGGGATGAGGAAAAAATCCGTCAGGGCGGTTGTGAAGCCTATATTTCCAAGCCGATCTCGGTTGCAACCTTTCTGCAAACCGTTGAAGGCTTCCTGAAAGAGCCCTCATGACGGCTCGCATTCTGGTCGTCGATGATGTGCTGGCCAACGTCACACTGCTTGAGGCCAAACTGACGGCCGAGTATTTCGGTGTACTGACTGCGCGCGACGGCAAGGAAGCACTAGGTATTGTCGAGCGTGCGCATCCCGACATCGTACTGATTGACGTCATGATGCCCGGCATGGACGGCTTTGAGGTCTGTTGCCGCATCAAGCAAAACCCGCTGACTCACCACATTCCCGTGATCATGGTCACAGCTCTCGATTCTCCGGCCGATCGTGTCCAGGGTCTGGAAGCCGGCGCCGATGATTCCTGACCAAGCCGGTAAGCAACATCGCTTTGCTGGCCCGCGTGCGCAGCCTTGTACGCCTCAAGATGATCACCGACGAGTTGATGCTGCGTGCTGCAATCGGTGAACGCATGGGATTGCAGGACCTGCTCACACTCGCCGATGCAAGTGCCGAGGAAGGTGGCAAGATCCTGCTGGTCGATGATCGTAGCAGTTCACGCAACCGTGCAAAGGCGATCATTAGCGAGCACCATGAGGTAACGATTGAGGAAAATCCTCAAGAAGCCTTGTTTCGCGCTGTTGACGGTGGCTTCGACTTGATGATCGTGTCTCTGTCGCTGGCCAATTTCGACTGTCTGAGACTTTGCTCGCAGTTGCGCTCGGTCGACCGCACCCGCAATCTCCCGATCCTGGTTCTTTGCGAACCCGACGACAATGGGCGGTTCATTCGCGCGCTCGATCTCGGGGTCAACGACTATCTTCTGCGCCCGATCGACAAGAACGAACTTCTGGCGGGGGTGCGCGAACAACTACGGCGCAAAAGATTTGCAGACCGATTGCGCGCCAATCTCGAACAAAGCATTGAATTTGCGGTGACCGATCCGACCACCGGCCTGCATAATCGCCGATACATGGAAGGTCACATGGCCACCTTGATCGATCAGGCGGCCCATCGCGGCAAGCCCTTGTAGATGCTGCTTCTCGATATCGACCACTTCAAGGCGATCAACGACAATCACGGCCACGATTCAGGTGATGCGGTAATTCGCGAGTTCTCCCAGAGGCTCAGCAGCAACGTTCGCAGTGTTGATTTGGTGTGCCGGTATGGCGGCGAGGAATTCGTCGTCATCATGCCTGAAACCGGCATGATGATTGCCGGCATCGTAGCCGAGAGATTACGGGAACGCATTGCCGCAGAATCGTTCGATGCTCTAGGAGCTGAGGGTGGATTGAATGTCACCGTCAGCATTGGTATTTCCGGTATTGAAAATCCGATCGATAGTCCCACCAATATTCTGCGCCGTGCTGATGAATCATTATATCGCGCCAAACGGACCGGGCGTAACAGAGTTGCCGGCCCTCGCCTCTCAGGCATCACGGCCCCCCGGGTCCTCGATGGTCCGATGGATAGCTAGGCTTTTCGCGTCTATATTGAGGAGGTGCCGGCACCGACCCCGACACGCGATGATGTCGTGGTGCTCGACAACCTGCCTGCCCATAAGGTCGCCGGCATCCGTCAGATCACCACCTCCCGATGCGCCCGGATCTTCTATCTGCCGCCCTGCAGCCCCGACATGAACCCCATCGAGAAGGCCTTTGCCAGGCCCAAGGCGCTGCTCAGGCAAGATCCGGCCCGAACCTTCGACGCCCTCGTTGAACGCATCGGCTGCACTATCTCGACTGGACGCCCTGACCCCCCCTGGCTTTGAGCGTGCTGGCGTGATTCCGTGGGGATATCAGCGACGGAGGGTACGATGGCTGCACAGCGCGGGTTGTTCGATCCGGATGAGCGCTACGCGGCGTTATCGAAGGCGGGAGATCCGCTGGAGCGGCTTGCAGGGGGTATCGACTTCGAGCTCTTCCGGCCAGAGTTGCCGGCCAGGGTTGGATGCGACGCTTGATCGTTCCGATGGCAGGCAAGGCGGGGGCAGGCAAGGCGGGCGCCCGCCGATGGACCCGGTCCTCATGTTCAAGGTGCCGGTGATCCAGGCGCTCTAAGGCCTGTCGGATGCGCAGGCGGCGTTCCAAATCATGGACCGGCGCAGCTTTGGCCGTTTCCTCGGCCTCGATGACGGCGCGCGGGCGCCGGACGAGACGACCATCCGGCGGTTCCGGGAAGCCCTGGTGCGGACCGGCACGGTGGAGAAACTCTTCGCCCGGTTCGACGCGCATCTTGAGGACGCCGGACATCTCGCCCGGATATCTCGCCATGGGCGCGGGCAGCTCGTCGATGCCACCATCGTGGCGGCCCCGCGCCAGCGCATGACCGATGCCGGGAAGGAGATCGTCAAGGGCGGGGGCATCCCGCCTGATTGGCAGGCCAATCCCCGGAAACTGGCCCCGGAAACTGGCGCAAAAGGATCGCGACGCGCGTTGGACGCTCAAGCGAGGGCGCAAGAAGACGCGCCCGGACGGCACGGCGATGGGCGCAATCGCCACGCCGGTGTTCGGCTGCAAATCCCATATCAATGCCGACCGGCGCCACGGCTTCGTCCGGACATGGATCGTCACCGACGCCGCCCGGCAAGCCGATGCCCATGCATCACGAGAGGGCCAATGCCGCACGGTCGAAGGTCCGATCCGCGATCGAACATCCCTTCGCCGGGATGAAGGCACGAATGGGGCTCTTCGTCCGCACCATCGGCATCGACCGGGCGAGGGCCAGGATCGGCATGGCCAACATCGCATTCAACATGAAACGGCTCCTGTTCCGGGAGCGCAAAGGCGCCGTGGCATAGCCCGGCCCCGGCGAAACCAAATCCCGAACCACAACCCAGGCAAAGGGCCGACACGCATCGCGGCCGTAAAGGCGCTCTCGTCACCCGATTCCAGGCAGAAGACAGGGGTCTGCAGGGGGTCCGACTGCTTCCTCCCGGCCGAATGCGAAAACTTCTTCCACGCAGCAGGATATCAACGCTCAATGTGAAAATGCTCTAGGCTCAGAACTCATTATAGCCACCATATGAGGATGGCTGCCATTGTGATTGCGGCCATGAAGACGTCTGCCCGCCGGTCATATCGCGATGCGGCGCCGGTCCTTGAGCGGTGCGAACATGTTCTCAACCTTATGGCGCTGTTTGTATTGAATGTTGCAGAAGGAAGCGGGTGCCTTTCGTCCTGTTCGGGGCGGAATGCACGGGGTGATCCCCCCGGCTTTCAGCGCCGCGCGATCATCGTCTGAATCGTATCCCTTATCTGCGATCATTATAGCTTTGACGCTATCACTAGAGACCCGGATACAAGAGCTTCGCACCGATATGATCCGACAGCTGGCCAGCCGCCAGGCACATGGCCGGCGGTCGTCCGTCGCCATCGCAGACGTCATGGAGTCTGGTGTTCGGCCCGCCTTTTGTGCGCCCGATGTGGCGGGGAAGACCCCCTTTCAGAAGGCTCGACGCGGTGCGATGAGCCTTCAAGTGTGTTGCATCAATCATCAGCGTATCGGGCATCAGCGTATCGGGTGGCCCGTCAGAAGCGGTCAAGTGACTGAAAATCTTGTCGAACACGCGGTAGTTCGGTCCAGCGTCGAAAGCGACTGCAGAGCGTCTTGTGCGGGCCGCAGGCCGCAGCTGCGTCCTTCCATTGCAGCCCGTGCTTCAGCACGCAGACGATGCCTGACACAACACGACGATCATCCCCCCGGGCAACTCCGTTGGACCTGGGAAAGAATGGCTCGATCTTTGACATTTGAGCGCGTGAGAGCAGCAACAGATCCGACATGGCAAACTCCTTTGCCATCCTGAATCAAAAATCGAACTTCAATGCAAATTAATGGGTTCTGAGCCTAGAACGTATCGGTAAGTTCAGATATATTCATTGCGTTTCGCTCCACAATCAATAATATCCAATTCGAAATATAAAGCGCGTTGATAGAAACGCGGAACGGCGGCATCTTAAGTTCACCGAGAATTAGCGTCGCCGGTTAAGAATAACAGCGGCGATGACTGCTATAGAATGCCTTACGGAGTGCTCAGGTCCGCCGCATCTCTTGGGTCCGTGGGGTGGGCCGGTCGGTTAGTGGCTTGAGTGGTCGTCCTCGACGAATGCCGCTATCGGCCGGCCACTGAAATTATAGCCTGTGAAGATCATCCGGATTGGCCACCGGAAATACAAAAGGCGCCGTCATCGACGGCGCCTTTTTTGCCGGGAACTCGATCGCTGCTATTTTATGCGCGTTTCCTTGAACTCAACATGCTTGCGCACAACCGGATCATATTTATTGACCGAAAGCTTGTCCGTCTGCGTGCGGGAATTTTTCTTGGTGACGTAATAGTACCCGGTGCCCGCTGTGCTCTCGAGCTTGATTTTGATCGATGGTGCCTTGGCCATGGCAATATCCTGCGCGTTGACTGATAAACTTGGCCGCACATAATGACCCCGAGGCGCTGGTGTCAAGTTAATCGAATTGGATGACCTGCCAACCCAACCGTCCCGCAGGTCAGCACTTTGCGGTTTGCGCGAGCGAAATCTGTTCGACCACCCGCCGACCGTGGCGAAAATAGAGGAATGGCGCTTGAGGGCTGAGACGCCCCGTCCGGAATTCATGCAAGCGCTTTTCAGCCAGATCAAGTACCGTCCCGGTGATGCTTGGAATGTCGCTTCGGCGCGCCTCATTGAAGGTGAACCAGCCGGGAGCCTCCAATTCATCGCTAGGCGGTGCAACCTGCTTGGCAATTGAGCGTGCTTCAGCGAGAAAGAAACGCGTATCGAAGCGCCTCACCATGCCCGGCGGTGTGATTGCTCTGGCAACTAGACCGAGTGATTCAACATCAGGCACCACACCGTGATCAAAAAACGGACGCCAGTATGCGGATCGCGGAAGTATTGTGCCTTTAGCTGCCGGCCGGCCGACAAGAATGCCGGTCTCCTCAAATGTTTCGCGAATGGCGGCAAGCGCAATGGCTCGCGCCCAGCGATCGCTTGCTTTCCCGCTCACGCGGGCAAGCAGGAGCTCTCGTGTCTTGGGTGCAAGATCGCCGATCCCGGACAAGGCATAATCGGCACGATCGATCTTTCCGCCCGGAAACACCACCTTTCCCGGCATGAAACGATGGGCGTCGTGGCGCTTACCCATCAATACCCGTGGTGTATCGGTATCGAAGCGCACGATGATCAGCGTTGCGGCATCGCGTGGACGCACACCGGCATGGTATGTGCCGGACCCCAATTCGGCACTTTTTAATGGCGTCTGCTTGTTCACCGGGCCTGTTCCCGGCGTCCCCGCCTGATTGGGCGGTCTGCACACCGGCGCCGGCTTGAAGCCAGTTTGCGGGGCAGCGTCAACATCTCAAAATCAAGAGAACCACTCATCGGTTCGGCATCAGTCAGCCGCACTTCAACACGCTCGCCGATGCGATAGCCGCTACCGCTTTCCCGACCACGAAGTGAGAATGTCGCCTCGTCAGCAGTGAAATAGTCACCATGCTTGCGTCCCAGAGCAGCCGCGGCGACAAAACCGCTGGCACCGGTCTCGTCGAGTTCGACAAACAGGCCTGAGCGCACCATTCCAGCAATACGGCCAGAGAAAATTGCACCCACCCGTTTGGCAAGCAAGCGAGTTATCAACCTGTCAGCGGTGTCGCGTTCGGCCGCCATGGCGCGGCGCTCAGCTTCTGAAATCTGCGCTCCTATTTCATCAAGCGCGGCGATGGTTTCACGGTCATTGCCGTCCGGTCCAAGAGCCATCTGGGAGATCAGAGCCCGGTGAGCGATGATGTCGGCATAGCGTCTAATCGGCGAGGTGAAATGAGCGTAGCGCCGCAGATTGAGGCCGAAATGTCCACGGTCGCGTGCACCGTAGACTGCCTGACTCTGGGCGCGCAATACCGCCTGGGCCACGGCATCGCCATGCGGTGTTGATTCGGCCTGTGCGATCAAATGGTTGAAATGAGAGGTCGTTAGGCTCTGGACGCGCGCCAGCTTGAGATCGAGGCTGCGAAGATATTCGCCCAAAGCGTCCACTTTTTCCGTTGCCGGCGCATCGTGGACGCGGCGCAAAAATGCGACTTTGCGGTTTTCAAGCGTCTCCGCGATGGCGACATTGGCCTGGATCATGAACTCTTCGATCAGACAATGAGAATCAAGTCGTGGCGGTGTGATCACATCGCACGGCTCTCCGCTCTCATCGAACAGGATGCGCCTTTCAGGCAGTACAAGCGCGAGCGGGTCGCGACGCTCGCGCCCGTGGGACAGAACTGCGTAGGCTGCCCATAGTGGTCGCAGCGCCTGGTCAAGGAACTCGCCCGAGTTCGCGTCCGCAGCACCGTCTATGGCCTGCTGCGCATCGACATAGGTGAGGTTGGCGCGTGATACGATAATGGCGCGTTCAAAGCTGTGGTGCCGCATCGCACCGGATGCGTCGAACACCATGCGAGCGACAAAGGCGGCGCGCTCTACGCCTAGTTTGAGTGAACACAGATCAGTCGACAATGCTTCAGGCAACATCGGCACCACGCGGTCAGGAAAATAGACCGAATTGCCGCGCTTGCGTGCTTCGCGATCGAGTGCCGATCCGGGACGCACGAAATGTGCGACATCGGCAATCGCGACCTGAATGATCCAGCCGTCCGGGTTGCCGGCATCCGGGTCGGGCATGGCATGCACCGCGTCGTCATGGTCGCGCGCGTCTTCCGGATCGATGGTGATGAAGGGTACGTGGCTAAGATCGGTGCGGCCGGCGGGCGAGGGGGCTTGAGCGGCAGCTGCCTCTTCCACGACAGCCTGCGGAAATTCGTGGCGTATTTCGTATTCGTGCACCGCTATGAGACTTGTTTGCGATACCGCTGCTGCCGGTCCGTGTATAGTTATCAATCGCGCCGCGCCGCGCCTCTTCTCCCCATCTATCTCTGCCGATACCAGATCGCCGACCGAGACAGGCGTTCCGGCTGGATCGAGTGCGACATCATCCCGCTTGCGCTTAGAAACCGATTCAAGCCAGTAGGGCCCGCCCATGGGTCCCGAAACAATACCGGTTATCCGGCGCGTGTTCCGGCCAAGATGGCGAATCAGGCGTGCATGGCGCTCACCTGCGTGCCCTTCACCGCCACCCGGCGTGATGAAGCGCACTAGCACCCGATCTCCAAGCCCGAGAGCTATTGAAATCGATTCTTGCTTCAGTCCGCGCAGCGCAAATGAACCCGCCGCACCGTCATCATGATGCGGGGTGACGCTGATAGCTCCATCATCATCAACGTCGCTGACTGTTGCCAGACCAACAGGCGGAAGCCCATTGGAACGGGCAGTGGTGCAGCCTCCGGGCTTGCTAATGCGCTCTGCTTTGATTTCACGCCAAAGCTTCTTCAACGCATTGCGTTCTGCGATACCCAGACCGAATGCACGTGCAATTTCACGTCGCCCGACACGACCAGGTGCAGAATCGACAAAACTCCGAATTTCGGCCTTGCTCGGTATTTTGCCCGCGCGCGCGGCCAATCCCGATGGCCTGGATGAGGCGGTTGAGGTGCGGGGCCGGTGCGGTCGGGGCATCAGCCAGTGGCGGCCTTTGATTTGCGGGTGCCGCGCTTGCGCGGACCGGCTGCTGCTTTGGCCGCAATCAGCTCAACGGCCGTCTCCATGGTCACGTTTTGCGGGTCGGTACCGCGCGGCAATGTGGCATTGGTCTTGCCGTGTTTGACATAAGGCCCGTAACGCCCATCCATCACGAATACCGGCTCACCATCACTCGGATGCGCACCAAGATCCTTGAGCGACTTCGCCGATCCACGCCCGCCAATTCTCTGCTTTTCCGCGATCAGCGTGACCGCCCGGTTGAGCCCGACGGTGAATACTTCTTCGACCGATTCGAGGTTTGCGTAGGTGCGTTCATGCTGAACAAACGGGCCATAGCGGCCAATGCCGGCATTGATCGGTTTGCCGGTTTCGGGATGGATCCCGACTTCGCGCGGCAGTGATAACAGCGCCAATGCACGCTCCAGCGTCAGCGATGCCGGGTCTTCGCTTGCAGGGATTGATGCCCGTTTGGGCTTTTCGCCATCACTCGCCGCGCCAAGCTGGACATAGGGTCCAAAACGGCCGTTCTGGATGGAAACATCCTCGCCGGTTTCAGGATCAGGTCCCAGCACACGCGCTTCTTGCGCCTGCTTTGCAGCCTCATTTCCATTGCCTACCGCCAATTGGCGCGTGTGATGGCAATCCGGATAGTTCGAGCAGCCGATAAAAGCGCCGAGGCGGCCGACTTTGAGACTGACCTGTCCATCCTCGCAGGATGGGCATTTGCGCGGGTCGGTACCATCTCCGGGATCGGGGAAGATGTGCGGACCCAGAACTTCATTCAGTGCATTGAGCACCTGTGTGATCCGTAGGTCCGAAATACCCTCAACGTCGCTCTCAAGCTGTGACCAAAAATCGCGCAACAGCGCCTTCCATTCGAACTCGCCATTGGAGATCAGGTCGAGTTTTTCTTCCAATTCCGCAGTGAAGTCGTACTGCACATAGCGGGTGAAGAACGATTCCAGAAACGCGGTCACCAGCCGGCCTTTGTCATGGGGAAACAGGCGGCGCTTTTCCAGTGTCACATAGTCGCGCTCACGCAGCACCGTGAGCGTCTGGGCATAGGTCGAAGGCCGCCCGATACCGCGCTCTTCCATGCGCTTGATCAGGCTTGCTTCAGTAAAGCGCGGCGGCGGTTCAGTGAAATGCCGGCCTGCCAGAATTTCATCCAGTCCCAGCGCATCGCGCTCGGCAAGGGCGGGTAGCCGGCCATCATCACCCTCGTCACTGTCGTCGCTGCTTTCCTGATAGAGCGTGAGAAAACCATCAAACCGGATCACCTGACCGGTGGCGCGCAGCACATTGGCGATGCCGTTACTGCCGGTGACAGCAATATCGGCGGCGGTTCGCTCCAGTTCTGCACTCGCCATCTGGCTTGCCAGCGTGCGCTTCCAGATCAGCTCATAGAGCTTTGCCTGATCGGGTTCGAGCGTTGCTGCAACATCGTTTGGACGGCGGTCGAGATCGGTCGGGCGGATCGCTTCATGTGCCTCTTGTGCATTCTTCGCCTTGACCCGGTAGACCCTGGGCGCATCAGGCATGTAATTGCGCCCATATCGCCCTGAAATCACATCCCGGCAGGAAACAATTGCCTCGTCAGCAATCTGCACCCCGTCGGTACGCATATAGGTTATGAGACCGACCGTTTCTCCACCGATATTGATGCCTTCGTACAAACGCTGTGCAATCTGCATGGTGCGGCTCGCACCAAAACCCAGTTTTCGCGAGGCTTCCTGCTGCAGGGTCGAGGTGGTGAAGGGCGGTTGCGGGTGGCGTTTGGCATCCTTGCGCTCAACACCGGAGACGGAACACTCCTGACCTTCAAGACTGCTCTTGATGGCGCTGGCTTGTGCTTCATCGCCGATGGCGAAGCGATCGAGTTTTTCGCCGTCACGTGCCACTAGTTTGGCAGTGAACGGTTCATCCTCGAGCGTGCGCAGATTCGCATCGATGGTCCAGTATTCGCGCGCGCGAAAACTTTCAATCTGGAGCTCGCGCTCGCAGATCAGGCGCAGCGCGACCGATTGAACGCGTCCGGCCGAGCGCGAACCCGGCAGTTTGCGCCACAACACCGGCGAGAGCGTGAACCCGACCAGATAATCAAGTGCGCGGCGAGCGAGATAGGCTTCAACCAGATCCTCGTCGAGCTTGCGCGGATGAGCCATCGCTTCGACAATTGCGCTTTTGGTCACCGCATTGAACACCACGCGTTCGACATCCACGCCTTTGAGCGCACCCTTGCGCTTCAGCAATTCCAGTACGTGCCACGAAATCGCCTCGCCCTCGCGGTCGGGGTCGGTCGCCAATATGAGCCGTTCTGCGCCTTTCAGCGCAGCGACGATATCGTTGACCCGTTTGGCGGATTTCGGGTCGACCTGCCAGGTCATTTCGAAATCCCGGTCTGGTTTGACAGAGCCATCCTTTGACGGCAGATCACGCACATGGCCATAGGAGGCGAGCACGGTATAGTCACTGCCGAGATAGCGGTTGATCGTCTTCGCCTTGGCAGGCGATTCAACAACGACGACGTTCATATGGTCCGATTCGATTGCTGAAATTGATGGGCGCTGAAATTGATGGGGTCACGAACGGTCCGAGAGAGTGACTCACCTGTCCGTTCACGGCAGCGCAACATGGGTGCTCGTTGCCCCGCTGTCAAACGATGTGTGTTTTGCTCATCAAATGCTTCTATTTATAGTTGAGTGGCGGATAAATAATCTTGTATAGATAGATGTCGTTTGAGACCAACGATTCCAATCATGTCACGTCATCCATCTGCCGTCAGAAACGACGAAAGCCCGGGAAGGCGGGCGGAAGCCGCACGTTACATTTCCGACATGACGATAGAGCTTCGTGATCCGGCCAATTTCGCCGGCTATGATCTGCTCGCACACATCCTCGATATGGCGGCTGAGGAAGCAAAGGTGCAATCAGAATGCCCGCGTTCCCCCGAGCCTCGAATTCGAGGGATAGGCTGGTGCTTGTTCCAACGCCGACCATGCAGTCCCTTCGGTTAATACGAACGCGTTGCCTCATCTTGCGGTGCCAGTGCCACAAGTTGTCCTGATTGGCGCACCAGCCGTCCGGCGAGTTCCAACTCCAGCAAAACACCTGCAACAATTGCGGCATCGCTGCCTGACCGACGGATAATATCGTCAATCGATGTTGGGCTGACGCTGAGAAGCGCGGTTATGCCGGCGCGTGCATCTTCATCGGGCGGGTCCGGCGCTGGTCGGTTCGCTCCTTCAGCAAAATCAGCAAGTCCATTGGCGGCATCGTCGGGGCCGGCAGCGATAGTTCCGAGCATCGGTTCAAGTCCTTCAATGACGTCGTCGGCTGACCTGGTCAGGGTAGCGCCGTCGCGGATCAATCGATTGGCGCCCTCCGCGCGAGGATCGAGAGGAGAGCCTGGAACCGCGAACACCTCGCGCCCCTGTTCGAGTGCCATCCGGGCTGTGATGAGTGATCCCGACCGCCGTGCAGCCTCAATGATCACCACACCGAGCGACATGCCCGAGATCAGCCGATTGCGGCGCGGAAAATGCCGCGCACCGGGCTTCAAGCCCGGCGGCATTTCGCTCACCAGTAGCCCGGTTTTTCCGATCTGATCCATCAACGCTTCGTTCTGCGGTGGATAGACGATGTCGATTCCACCAGCCAGTGCCGCGATGGTTCCGCTTGAAAGGGAGGCTTCATGCGCTGATGTATCAACGCCGCGAGCAAGGCCGGAGGTAACGACATAACCCCGGGAGCCCAATTCACGCGCGATCAGCGCTGCCATCCTCTGGCCAAGTGCGGATGCTTGTCTTGCGCCGACCACGGCGACGATGCGGCCTATGCTGAGTTCCGGGCGGCCTTTGACGCACAGCAGTGGCGGGGCGTCATGGATATGAGCAAGTGCTGGCGGGTATCCGTCCTCTCCGGGTACGGCCAGTACGGCACCGGCGCGGGATACCGCCTCCAACTCGTCCTCTGCCGCTTCTTGTGCAAATACGCGCACGCCATTGCGCCTGCCGCCACGCCGCGCCAGCTCCGGCAGTGCCTCCAAGGCTGCGCTCGCACCGCCGAACCTATTGACCAGTTCGTGAAACGATCTTGGACCGATATTCTCCGATCTTAACAATCGAAGCCACGCAATGCGCTGGCGATCATCGAGACGGGCTCCGGTCCGGCTTTCGTCCATGATGTTCACCCACCGCCGATCCTGGTCTCGCTCCTGCGCGCTAGACGCACAATATTTGTGCGGTGGGTCAGATACAAAAGAACCGTCAACAGAATGAACAGTTCCATGAACTGGAGCTCGTCGAACGCGTAGAGACCGACCGGTGCGCCAAGAGATGCGATCAGGGCGGCCAGTGATGAGTAGCGGGTGAGGGCTGCGACAGTGAGCCAGATGCCGGCAAAGATCAGGGCCGAAGGCCAGTGCAACGCGGCAAGAATGCCGAGAAATGTGGCGACACCCTTGCCGCCGCGAAATTTGAGCCACACCGGGAACAAATGGCCGAGAAACGCGCCAAGACCAGCAATCACTGCCGTATCGTTGCCCCACTGAGCGGCAGCCAACACGGCAAAAGTACCTTTAACTGCATCGAGAAGGAGTGTTGCCGCCGCCAGATCCTTGCGGCCGGTGCGCAGCACATTGGTGGTGCCGATATTGCCTGAGCCGATTGAGCGCAGATCCGCTGTGCCAGCGAGCTTGGTCAGTGGCATGCCGAAGGGAATCGAGCCCAGAAGATAGCCAAATACCAGTGCTGCTGCGAAATAAGGTGCAGTGTACTGCCAGCTGATCGGATCAGGCATCGGTCTTTTCCGGCGCGCGTTCAAACACGATTTCGCCAGCAACCATGGTTGTGATTGCGCGTCCCTGCATGCGCCTCCGCTCGAAAGTCGTGTTCTGGCATTTGGAGACCAGTTCTTCGGCAATCACCACGAATGGAGTGTCGAGATCGATCACCACCAGATCAGCGGCAAGCCCGCGCTCCAGCCGTCCGGTATCAAGCCCCAGAATACGTGCCGGATTGCAGGTCATCGCAGCCAGCAGCCGTTTCAGTTCGATATGTCCTTCATGATAAAGCCCCAAGGCGGCCGGGAGCAGAGTTTCAAGACCGACCGCGCCAAAACCGGCTTCAACGAAGGGTCGGCGCTTTGAGTCGGTATCCTGCGGATCGTGATCGGAGACAATGACGTCAATTGCCCCCGATGCCAGCCCCTCGATCACGGCGCTACGATCAGACTCCGGTCTCAGCGGCGGGCGCAGCTTGAAGAAGGTTCGGTAGGGGCCGACATCGATTTCGTTCAACAACAGATTATTGATCGACACACCGCAGGTCACGGATTGTCCACCTTGTTTGGCCGCCGCGATCGCGCTTATCGATGCGCCACAGGAAATGGCAGCAGCGTGATAGCGTCCACCGGTAAGCTCAACCAGGCGCATATCGCGTTCAACAGCGATAATCTCCGCCATGGCGGGCGAGCCGGGTAGACCCAGACGTGCTGAAATCTCGCCTTCGTTCATCACGCCGTTGACTGCGAGCGCTGCATCCTCGACATGGGGGAGGATCAGCGCATCGAAGGACTGAGAGTAGGTCAGCGCATGACGCATCACCCGCGCATCGGCGATACTGCCGGCACCATCGCCGAACGCCACCGCGCCGGCTTCGGCGAGCAGACCGATCTCGGTCATTTCGCGGCCCTGAAGTCCCCGCGTCAGTGCCGCCATCGGATGGACATGCACCAGTGCATCGTCGCGCGCCCGTCGGCGGATATAATCAACCAATGCTGCATCGTCGATCACCGGTTCGGTATCCGGCCGGCAGATCAGCGTGGTCACACCCCCGGCTGATGCCGCACGGCTGGCACCCGCCAGCGTTTCACGGTGCTCAAAACCCGGCTCACCGGCGAACACCCGCATATCGACCAGTCCCGGAGCCAGAACATGACCTCGGCAATCGATCACGCGCGCGTCGTCGGGCGGGGAAAGGCGCGCGGTGCCGGGGATGATGTCGGCAATCAGACCGTCCGCGATCATCAGCGCACCAAACTCGTCGAGCCCGCTTGCAGGGTCGATCAGTCGTGCATTTCGGAACACCGTGGGTGGTGCTGTGTGTGCGTTCATCGGCAGTCCCGCCGGATTGGCTTTGTCATATGGCCCTCATGGCGCCGGCAAGACGTGGGCGGCCAGCGCTTCAAGCACCGCCATGCGCACCGATACGCCGATTTCCACCTGTTCGCGTATTACCGCGCGCGGATCGTCCGCTACCGCGCTGTCGATCTCCACGCCGCGGTTCATCGGCCCCGGATGCATGACGATGGCATCCGGCTTGGCGCGCGCCAGCTTGGCGTGATCCAGACCGAAAAATCGGAAATACTCGCGCGCCGATGGAATATAGGACGATGTCATGCGCTCTTTCTGCAGCCGCAGCATCATCACCACATCGGCATCAACGATCGCGTCTTCGAGATTGGTGAAAACTTCGGCACCAAATCGCTCGACCGCCGGCGGCAGCAATGTTCGCGGTGCCGCCAGACGCAGCCGCGCGCCCAGCATCGACAACAATACCAGATTGGAGCGCGCCACCCGGCTATGGGCGATATCACCGCATATCGCCACCGTCAGCCCCTCAAGCCGTTCCTTGCGGCGGCGAATGGTAAGTGCATCAAGCAGCGCCTGGGTGGGATGCTCTCGCGCGCCATCGCCGGCATTAACCACCGAACAATCAACCTTTTGCGAAAGCAGCTCGACCGCGCCTGCCGCCTCATGGCGGATCACCAGAATGTCCGGGTTCATGGCGTTCAGCGTCATCGCGGTATCGATCAGTGTTTCGCCCTTGGCAACGGCCGAGCGTGCAACTGCCATATTGACGACATCGGCGCCCAGCCTTTTGCCGGCGAGTTCGAACGAGCTTTGGGTGCGTGTTGATGACTCAAAGAACAGATTGATCTGGGTGCGCCCGCGCAAGGTATCGCGCTTTTGCGGTGCGGCCCGATTGCGCTCGACCCATTGGTCGGCAAGGTCGAGCAGTGCCAAAACCTCGTCGACGCCAAGGCCGTCAATACCCAGAAGATGCGGCAAGCGCAGGATGGGGGAGGGGATTTCGACAGGTTCTGCCATCGAAAGACACTTTATATGTTCAGCCTTGCAACCTGGCAAGCGCGTCTTTGTGTGAGGTGGATAATTGGTGAATCGGAGTATTGCCTGCCAAGGATGTTCATCACTGCAGCCGGTCGAGCGCGCCTTGCAGAAAATAGGCCGCGGCCATCTTGTCGATCACCTGGGCGCGGCGGTGCCGGCTTTGATCAGCCTCCAGCAATACGCGCTCGGCAGCGACCGTCGACAGCCGCTCATCCCAATAAGCGATCGGAATGCCGGTACGCTTTGCCAGATTGGCGGCAAAAGCGCGGGTGGCCTGGGCGCGCGGGCCTTCGCTGGCATTCATGTTGAGGGGAAGACCCAGAATAAAGCCGCCGACTTGATGCTCGTGAGCCAGCGCCAGCAATTGGTCGGCATCGGCCTGAAACTTGGTGCGGCGGATGGTGTCAAACGGGCTTGCCACCTTTCGCGAGATATCCGACAGCGCCAGACCGATGGTCTTGGTGCCGAGATCAAGGCCCATCAGGCGCGCGGCCCGCGCCAGAAGCGGAGCGATATCGGTTAGTTGCTCGACAATCATGCAAATGCTCATAGCATGGCGGGCGGCAAGGTGCGCCAGCCTCCCCCGCTTGCCAGTGATTCCAGTCGCCGGCAAAATGCGTTAGCTTTGTCTCAAGTACTGGTGACACGTGCATTTGGGAGGTTATGAGCGATGAAGATTACCTGGCTGGGCCATTCGGCCTTCCGCATTGATCTTGCCGATGCGGTATTGATGATCGATCCTTTTCTTTCCGGAAGCCCGAGCTTTACCGGCGACGTCGCGGCAGCGGCAAAGGGCTGTACCCATATCGCGCTCAGCCATGGCCATGACGACCATATCGGCGACACCGTCGACATCGCCAAGGCGAATGACGCAACGGTCATCGCCTGCTTTGAGATCTGCAACTATCTGGGAAGCAAGGGTTTGGAAAAATTCGAACCCGGCAACACCGGCGGCACCATCGATCTGGGTGCGTTTTCGGTTTCCTTCGTTCAGGCGTTGCACTCATCGGCCTCGCTCGCCGACGGATCGATCACATATCTGGGCAACCCTCTGGGACTGATCGTGCGCGGCGACGGCCACACCATCTATCATATGGGTGATACCGACATATTCTCCGACATGGCGCTGGTCGATGAGATCTACAAACCGCGTATCGGCCTTGTACCGATCGGCGACCGCTTCACCATGGGGGGTGAGACTGCGGCGCTTGCCTGCAAGAAATATTTCGATTTTACCACCGTTGTGCCTATCCACTGGGGCACCTTCCCGATCATCGATCAGTCGGCAGATATCTTCGTCAAGGCAATGGCACCGACCAGGGTGACGGTTCCTGAAATCGGTGTCGGCTTCGAACTCTAGAAGTATCGCTCTTTCCGGCAACGGCGAACAGTTCGCTATCAGGCGACACCGACGATGCGGGCTCCGGTTGCTTCGGCAAGCTTTTGCGGATCTACCGCAAACACGCTGTCCGGCGTGCCGGCCGCGGCCCACACCGTCCGATGGCTCAGGAGATCTCGGTCGATCAAGACATTGAGCGTTGTGGCGTGGCCCAGCGGCGGCACACCGCCTATGGCAAATCCGGTGACTTCGCGCACATAGGCAGCGTTAGGCCGTTCAAGCGGCTCGCCTATAACACTCGCCACTTTTGCCTCATCGACCCGGTTTGCGCCGGATACGAGAATGAGGATCGCGTTTTCGCCGGTTCCCCCGGCAAAGATCAGCGATTTGACGATTTGCCCGACTTCGCAGCCACAGGCCGCGGCCGCTTCTTCGGCGGTGCGGGTGCTCTTGTTCATGGTGACAATTTCGATATCCAGCCCGGCTCCCTCAGCAGCATCGGCCACCCGGCGATTGGCCTTCTTCAACTGTGTCATTTCATGGGGTTCCTTCAAGCCGTCTGCTGGTGATATTGCGTACCTTGAGAGTGCGGGCTATGTGTGCGGGAGAATTGTCGAGTCTTCCGGATTAAAGGATTTGTCATGCAGGTCGATGAAGCCACTGTGCGGCGCATCGCCCGTCTTGCGTGCATCAATATCGCCGATGATGAGGCCTCGGGCCTGGTCTCCGAATTGAGTTCGATCCTCACCTGGGTTGAGCAGCTTGACGAGGTTGAAACCGACGGTGTCGAGCCAATGACCAGCGTTGTCGAGGCGACCATCAAGATGCGCGACGATTTAGTCAATGACGGCGATGATCGTGATCGTGTGCTCGCCAATGCGCCGCGCGCCGAGGACGGTTATTTCGTAGTTCCGAAAGTGGTGGAATAGCCGGTGGCAGATCTCACCCAACTGACCGTCGCAGAAGCGCGTGACGGCCTGCGACAAAAAAAGTTTTCCGCAAGCGAATTGGCCAAAGCTCATCTTGCCCGCATTGAAGATGCCGGTGCACTCAATGTGTTCGTTCGCCCGACGCCCGAACGCGCGCTTGAAATGGCGGCGGCCAGCGATGAAAAACTGTCCAAAGGCGAGGGCGGTGCACTGGAAGGCGTGCCGATCGCGGTCAAGGACCTGTTCTGCACAACGGGTGTTGAGACTACTGCCGCGAGCCGCATCCTCAGCGGCTTTGTTCCGGGGTATGAATCGACCGTCACCGCAAATCTGTGGGCTGCCGGCGCGGTGATGCTGGGTAAGATCAATAATGACGAGTTCGCCATGGGCTCGTCGAACGAAAACAGCTATTTCGGACCCGCGATCAATCCGTGGCGGCGCAACAGTGATGACGCCAAACTGGTGCCGGGTGGTTCGTCCGGCGGCTCGGCCGCGGCTGTTGCGGCGATGCTGGCCCCGGCAGCAACCGCCACCGACACCGGCGGCTCCATCCGCCAGCCGGCCTCTTTGACCGGTACCGTTGGCCTCAAGCCGACCTATGGCCGCTGTTCGCGCCGGGGCATTGTAGCCTTTGCCTCCTCGCTCGATCAGGCGGGCCCCGTAACCCGCTCGGTGCGCGATGGCGCCATCATGCTGAGCCAAATGGCAAGCCATGACCCCAAGGACACGACCAGCGTCGATCTGCCGGTGCCTGATTATGAGCAGGCTCTCAACGGCTCCGTGAAGGGTCTAAAGATCGGCATTCCACGCGAATACCGTGTAGATGACATGCCCGACGAGATCGAGGCCTTGTGGAAACAGGGTATTGAATGGGCCAAGGATGCGGGCGCGGAGATTGTCGATGTTTCCCTGCCTCATACCAAATACGCACTTCCTGCCTATTACATCGTTGCGCCTGCGGAGGCGTCTTCCAACCTCGCGCGCTATGACGGTGTGCGCTACGGCCAGCGCGTGAACAAGCCCGATCTCATCGACATGTATGAGGCAACCCGCGCAGAAGGTTTTGGGGCCGAGGTCCGCCGACGGGTTCTGATCGGTACTTATGTGCTTTCAGCCGGCTATTACGACGCATACTATCTGAAGGCGCAGAAGGTCCGCACACTCATCCTGCAGGATTTCACAAAGGCGTTTGAAAAAGTCGATGTGCTGCTGACACCGACCACTCCCAACCCGGCCTTCGCCATCGGCGACAGGATTGATGATCCGTTGGCCATGTATCTGAACGACATCCTGACGGTGCCGGTGAATATGGCGGGACTTCCCGGCATCTCCGTTCCGGGCAGCCAGGATCGTGATGGTCTGCCCCTCGGACTTCAGGTCATCGGCAAGCCATTCGACGAGGCGACCATGCTCAATCTTGCCCATGTACTGGAAGGCGCGCGCGGGACTTTCCCTGCGCCGCAGCAGTGGTGGTGACGCGATGGCACCGCGTATATCGACCGATTGCCGCAACATGGATGAAGTAAGAGCGGAGATTGATCGCATCGACACTGCCTTGGTCGATCTCATGGCCGAGCGCCTGAGTTATGTTGATCGCGCTTCGCAGCTTAAAAGTTCGGCGACCGAAGCTCTGGTTCCCTGGCGCATCGAACAGGTCATCGAAAAGGTGCGAGCGCATGCGTGCGGGGCCGGCATGCCGCCTGAACTGGCTGAAGTGGTGTGGCGGCAGATGATCGACTGGTTCGTGCGTTATGAGGAAGAAAAGCTAAGCGATGTGATGGACGGTACGGTGCAGACTCAAAATGGACGCTAGTGCTGAAAAAGATCGCCTGATCCCCGGCGCCACCGGCGACTGGGAGGTCGTCATCGGGCTTGAAGTGCATGCCCAGGTGTCATCGAACGCCAAACTGTTTTCGGGTGCTTCGACGGCCTTTGGCGCCGAGCCCAACACGCAAGTGAGCCTGGTCGATGCCGCCATGCCCGGCATGCTGCCCGTTATCAACCGCTATTGCGTGGAACAGGCAGTGCGCACCGGTCTTGGCCTGAAAGCCCGGATCAATCGGCGCTCGGTGTTCGACCGCAAGAACTATTTCTATCCCGATCTGCCCCAAGGCTACCAGATTTCGCAATTCAAGCACCCGATTGTCGGAGAAGGCGTGGTCACGGTTGATTTCAAGGACAAGCCGTCGATCGAAGTCGGCATCGAGCGGTTGCATCTTGAGCAGGACGCCGGCAAGTCGATCCACGATCTTGATCCCAACGCCACACATGTCGACTTGAACCGCTCCGGCATGGCGTTGATGGAAATCGTCTCCCGGCCAGATATGCGCAGCGCCGAACAGGCGCGCGCCTTTGTCACAAAACTGCGCAACATCCTTCGCTATCTCGGCACTTGCGATGGCAATATGGAACAAGGATCGCTTAGGGCCGATGTCAATGTCTCGGTGAGAAAGCCGGGAGCTCCGCTCAACACACGGTGCGAGATCAAGAACGTGAATTCGATCCGCTTTATCGGTCAGGCGATCGAGTCGGAGGCCCGCCGCCAGATCGACATCATCGAAGACGGTGGCCGGATCGATCAGGAAACCCGTCTTTTTGACCCCGGCCGCGGCGAGACCCGATCCATGCGCTCCAAGGAAGAGGCGCATGATTATCGCTATTTCCCCGATCCCGACCTGTTGCCATTGAAGTTTTCGCAGGAATGGGTCGACGAGATCGCTGCCGGCCTTCCGGAGTTGCCCGATGAAAAGAAGGCGCGGCTGGTCGCCGATTTCGGCCTCACCGTCTATGACGCCGGTGTTCTGGTATCTGACCGCGCCTCAGCCGATTATTTCGAGAAGGTGGCGGCCGGGCGTGATCCCAAGCTTGCTGCGAACTGGGTCACCGGCGAGTTGTTCGGTGCTCTCAACCGCACCGGCAAGGATATCGAAACAACACCCATTTCAGCTGAAGATCTGGGCGAACTGATCGATCTTGTTGCCGACCGGACGATATCAGGCCGCATTGCCAAGGATGTGTTCGAGATCATGCTCGAAACCGGTGAGCTCCCGGCCAGGATCGTCGAGGAACGCGGGCTGAGGCAGGTCACCGATACCGGCGCCATCGAAGCCGCGATCGACGAGGTGATTGCATCAAATCCCGACAAAGCGGAGCAGGCTAAGGAAAAGCCGAAACTTGCCGGCTGGTTTGTCGGCCAGGTGATGAAGGCAACTGGCGGCAAGGCCAATCCGCAAGTGGTCAACGATCTGTTGAAATCAAAACTCGGGCCGGAATAGCGAAGCCGCCAGGCCTGCGCGGTTATTCGTGCGAAAGGATCGCGAACTGTTCGTCGGGTGCCTCGCCGTTGTCGATCCGTGCCGGGGCGCAGGTAAGGTAGTCATCGCGCTTGTCGAGGCAGATCATGCCTTGCAGTTGGTCACAGTCGGCAAAACCATGATCGGCAAGCCTGTCCGCCGGTGAACCGCTTTTTTCCGCAAATCCAGCGTGAAGCATGGCTTCGGGCCTGGAAAGATCCGCCTCGACCAGGGCAAGTGAGTAGAATGCAGCGTCTTCAAAGGCAAAACGGCCCTGCGCCGGATAGATGTTCTCTCGCAACTCCCGGAACTCGACTCTGGGCGCAGCCTCATCATCCGGGTCGATATACTCATCGCCCTCGCGCACCAAAGTGTATTGCCCGTCATCGTCAGCCGTCTTGCATGTGAGGCGGGTGAAGGGACATTCTGCCTCTTCAGCTGAAATCACAGGTTTCACCGACTGACAGCAACCAGTCAGAAACGGCAGCATGAGAATGAACGGCACCACGTAAATTGAGCGCATGCGTGCAAGCTCCGTCAACATTCGAGACAAGTTCACGGTTTGCCACCCTTGCCGTCAAAGTGTGTGCTTTCAGGCTTTGACTCTCGACCGAAAGGTAGAAGCTTCAGAACCCGTCCATCGACCAGCGCCAGTCCGCAGAAGATGAGCAAAAGGCCACCCAGATGCCTCGGTTCTATCACCTCACCCAAAATGACCGCGCCGGTGGCAAGCGCGATCACCGGCATGATGAACGTTACCAGCATGACATTCGAACCGATCGTCCCGATCAGGCGGAAGAAGATGATGTAGGCGACGGCACTTGAAAGTACCGCGAGCCCGGCGATTGCAGCAAATCCGCCGATTGTCGGCATCGGTTCGAACGGTGTGTGGAACATGAACACGACAGGCAGCATCATCAGGCTCGATGCGGTGAGCATTCCAGCGGCTGCCACCATTGGCGGCACTTTGGCCAGCCTTCGCCCATAAAGAGCCGACAGCGCATAGGAAAAGGCTGCAAGCAGCATTGCGGCCTGGCCCGGCAGTTCGCGGCTGATATCGGCAAAATTTCCAAGCCCGATCAGCACCAGAACACCGATAAAGCCGATCACCACGCCGGAGATGCGTGCCGGTGTCGCGCGCTCGCCGCCCGGCCACAGATGTGCGACGATGACGGTAAACAGCGGTGTCGTTGCATTGAATATCGAGGCAACGCCGCCGGTGATGTGGGTCTGTCCCCAGGCAATAAGGTTGAATGGCACCACATTGTTGAGAATGCCCATGACAAAGAACGACACAACCAGAGCGCCGGTAAGGGGGGTACGGACACCGATGACCGCGCAATAGCCGACAAGGCAGGTGGCGGCGATCACAATACGGCAAAACACAATAGTGACAGGAGAGGCGGACTCGAGTGCGATTTCGATGAACAGATACGAACAGCCCCACAGCGCGGCAAGCGCAATCAGTCGCATCCAGTCGATCAGCGCCATCCGATTCCTCGCAATGCCGGGCCGTGCAACCAACCGCAAGGCCCTGTTCGCTCTATAGGTGACGTGCCGCCAGGTCCACCCGTTGATTGCTTGCAAATCCGGGCAATTTGCCGCCACCCGTCCGTGCGGCTAGATTGGTCGACGGACCGAGGTGTCGGAGGGGCTCTGGCTTTGCCCGCCATGGCCGTGTGCCGCCGCCGCATAACCGGAAAACACAGGAGTACGCGCCCATGGCCGACTTTTCCGTCAAACCACCGATTGAGCTCTATTACTGGCCGACACCCAATGGCTGGAAGATTTCCATCTTCTGCGAGGAGGCCGGTTATCCCTACAAGATCAAGTATGTGAACATCGGCAAGGGCGAGCAGTTCGAGCCATCATTCCTGAAAATTGCTCCAAACAACCGCATGCCGGCGATCATCGATCCCGACGGACCGGGCGGCAAACCGATCCCGGTATTCGAGTCAGGCGCTATCCTGCAGTATCTCGGCCGCAAGACCGGAATGTTCTACCCCGCCGACGAGCGTGCTCGTGTCGCGGTCGATGAATGGCTGTTTTGGCAGATGGGAAATCTCGGGCCCATGGCCGGCCAAGCGCACCATTTCCGCAATTACACTGAGGAAAAGCTCGACTATCCGGTGGAGCGCTACACCAATGAAGTGAACCGGCTGTACGGGGTGATGGACAAACAGCTGGCATCCCATGCATTCATCGCAGGCGACTATTCAATTGCCGACATGGCTTGTGTTGGTTGGGTGCGCAATCCCGAGCGCCGTGGCCAAGACATCAACGAATTCCCCAATCTCAAGCGTTGGCTTGAGCAATTGCTGGAACGCCCTGCGGTTGAACGCGGTCTCGGGATCGGCGAGGAGAAGCGCCGCACCGGTCCGCCCGATGCCGAAGCCAGGAAAATCCTGTTTGGCCAGCGCGCCAGGCGTTGAGCCGGCACGGAAACCAGGATTATTCCTGCCAACGCCGCGCGGGTGCGTTTCAAGCATCGACGCGGGAGAGGCTGACGCCACTCGCCGAGCGGGAGTCGAACGGCAACATCTGTATTCGTGCGATTTCTTCTCCACCAAGATTCGGCTTTGGTTGTTCGCGGCTTAATGGGCTGCATTTGCATCGGTTAACGGAATCGCCCGGGCGTGAAGATTTGCGCGCCTCTTCCGGTTGATCTCAATCCGACCCAATAAAATCGTCGGTTTTGATTCGGCTCTTGTTTGGCCAGTCGCTTTACCTGCGATTCAATCCCGGCGCGCAACACTCATCGCCACCATATGATGTGCCGGAAACATGGCTGGCAGTTGAGAAGGGGCGCAGGGGCGCTCTTCAGACGGGAAGTTGAATTATGATGGCTAGAGCGTCTTTCCGATGAGTGGAATCGTTTGGGGCCTCCCGATGGCGCACTGATGTGATTCACGGGATGCCGCAAGATGGAGGCGGCACCATGGTTCGGAGATCCGGACAGCGCTGTTCGCAGGACTTGCGGGATCGGGTTCTTTCGGCGGTAAACGGCGGGATGGCGGTGAGCCCGTCCTGCATCTACAAAGCGCTGATGCGGCGTCGGCCGACCGGCGACAGCGGTCCCGATCCGAACCGGGGCCATGCGCCGCCCGTCCCGGAGGCTCCATATCAAACCGGTACATAAAACGGCGGCCGGATATGTTCCATCCATGGGAATAGATATGCAGACATGTCCGCAGGAGGGGTCCGGTGCGGATAGAGTGTTATTTGATATGAACCTGCACAAATTCACTCAAAATATCGTGGTCGCGTTCACAGGCCTTTAACATTTGAAAAAAGGCGACCTATCATTCCACCATGAAAACTTTATTGATCATATCTCTGCTGCTGTCACTCACCTCATTCCCCGGTTGGAGCGCGGAGCGTGATAAAGGTGTTGCTGCCTTTGAGAACGGCGACTTTACGACCGCACTCAAGGAATTGACGCCCCTTGCCGAACAGGGGGATGCCGAGGCCCAGTTCAATCTGGGTTATATGTATCGCACTGGAGAGGGTGTCCCGCAGGATGACAAGACTGCAGTGGAGTGGTATACGCTTGCTGCCGAACAGGGGCTTGACGAGGCCAATCGCATTCTGATTTTGATGTATCTCAATGGAGAGGATGCCCCGCAGGATTACATAAATGAGCGGCTGTTCGGTATCATGCAGAATTGACTGCGGTTTCGAGGATCTCAGCACATCCGCAGCTTTTCATCTTGCGTCTGTTTCAGTAAAGTCGGCGCAATGACCAGATGGATCCGGGAGCCCTGCCCATGTCAGCCCAGTCGGAATTGGAAATCGATATTCGCGACACAGATATTCCAACCCGTCCGTTACCCGAAATGGACCTTGGTCCCTATTTCGCCGGCGAGCCCGGCGCGCTTGAGGCGCTGGCCGAGAAATGGCGCGCGGCTTGTGAGGGTGTCGGCTTCATGTGCCTGGTCAATCACGGTCTGCCCGACGAAGAAGTCGAGCGCATGGAGACCGAGGTCAGGCGGTTTCATGCCCTTCCGGACGAAGAGAAACTCAAAATCAAGGTCAACGAGCACCAGCGCGGTTACGTGCCTTCAAAGGCGACAATCGTCACCCATTCGACCTATGAAAAGCACACCAGGCTTGATTCGGTCGAATGCCTGGTTCTGGCCACCGACTATGATGCCGATGATCCCAATGTGAAGGCCGGCAAGCAATTCTATTCGCAAAACCAGTGGCCTGAGGGCATGCCGGATTTCCGCGATGGGATTGAGCGCTACATGTCCCAGGTGGAGGATATCTGCAAGCGCACCCTGCCGGTCTGGGCTACGGCACTTGAGCTCGAGCCCGGCTTTTTCGAGCCCTATTTTGAAAAGAACTACACCTATTTCCGGCTTGCCAAATATCCCAGGGCCGAATTTGTCGGCGAGCATGAATTCGGCATCGGCGCCCATGCCGATACCGGCTTCATGACCTTCCTGCCGCCGGCCAAGGAACCGGGCCTGCAGGTGCTCGATACCGATGGCGTATGGTTCTGGCCGGACGTGCACAAGGGCGGGATTGTGCTGAATATCGGGCAGTTCCTCGGCCGCTGGACCAATGAACGTTTCCGGGCAACGCCGCATCGCGTGCTGCCGCCCCGCAATGCCGACCGCTACTCATTTGCCTGTTTCGTCAACACCAGCCTCGACTCCGAGGTCTCGTGCCTGCCGACCTGCACCGGCCCCGGCAATCCGCCGAAATACGAGCCGGAAAGCTACTGGGATTTCTATCGGTGGTATATGAGCCGGACCTATACTCACTACGGCAAGATCGAATCCGGTGAGGAAGCCGCCGAATAAGCCGGTTCAAGGTTTGAAATGAAGCGGCGCGGCAAGCCTGGCTGATCGCACCGCATCCGATCGCGCCTAAAAGGTCTCTTCGATCATTTCCTGGCACATATCGGCGGTTTCGCGGTAGGTGCGGTCCAAACCCGGCATCACCGACCAGCCGCGCTTTTTGATGTATTCGCGCTGCTGGTAAACGATCACCGACTTCATTCTGCCCTGATGATAGGCCCTGTCGGGTTCAGCCATGTAGCGGGTAAAGCAGATTTCGGCAAAGGCCTGGTTCAATGCATTGTTTGAAGCCTCGGTCTTCATCCGCTCAAGCGCGGTCGGCGGGACCCACGAACCGTTGCCGATGGTGAACCAGGTGGCGGTCAGCCCGCCAATGATCAGTCCATATACTAGGCCCCTGACGAGATTGTCGTTCATTGGGTCGTTCTCCGCTCCGTCTCCTTTGGCGTTCTCAATCGTCGCCCAGGAGAACGGCCTGCCTGCCCTTGCGCCAAACCCCGGACATCCTTGTTTTGTCATGAGTTAGGTGCGTCAGGCAAATCCGAAGTCGCCGCCCGGGCGCATGTATTGCGCGCAGCGCCAAGGCCATCACATCTGATCTGGCATATGATAGTGATCAGTCAAGCAAACGAAGGGCAAGATGGCAGGCAACACCCCCCAATCTCAGTCCGAGCAGGGCAGCTATGTGACGACCGGGCGCTTCCTCGGCGTGGTGCTGCTGGCAGGGCTTATCATTCCGGCGGTCATCACCTTTATCGTCAAGGCAGAACCGCTTGCCCTTGGTCCGGCCGGCCGCTCATTGGGCGCGACGGCGTTTCTGGTCGGTGCGGCGGCGGCGGTTGTGCTTCCCTGGCGCGCGTTCCAGAGCCGTACCGGCAAGTTCACCGATGCACCGATCGTCTATGGCGGATTTTTCTTTGTGGTGTTTTCGGTGGTTTTCATCATCGGCGCCATCAAGAGCGGCGGCTAGAGCATCAGCCGACCGGAGCGAAGCGAGGATCGATCAGATGATGCGGGGTTAAAACAGATAAATAGAGCGCAGATCTGAGGACCGCACAACCTTACAGACGGTGATGCGGTGCCCGGGCGAGAGCCGCGGTGTGGCGTGCAGGGCGAAGGCGATCCTGCTGTCGGATGACGGTTTGAGTTGTGCCGATGTGGCGAAAGATGCAGGCGCCGACCGCGAAGAGAATCGTGTACCCGCCGGAGCGAAAGAAAAAACAGGCAGCGCGACTTGACACAACCAACCTGAATCAGAGGTGAACGGGCGCGATGGGTGAGTGTTTCTGAAATTCGCATGCGCCAGGCCGGAGGCACGGAGTTCGGGGCACGGAACTTCGATGCTTGAAAATGACAGGTTTCGGAAAATCGGGGTTCCCCTTCCCAAACGGTTTATGGTGATGTGTTTCATGGTCAACACGAAAAAGAGCTTGTCGGATAATCAATCGGTCCGCGATCTTCATCATGAGACTGCATGTTTCAAGCAGCAGCGCATTTGCGCGGCAGGCCGCGCAGGTGTAATGAATCGGGTATGATCTAATGAGTCTCCCCACTTAATCCGGGAGGCTCCGGCAGAGGCAAAACCGCCTTGCCACCTGGCTGGCCGTTAAGCCCCATAGTTGAGCAATGCGGTTTTCCGCGGGATTACTCATTTTATCCTGTCTCTTGGCGGGATTCGCCATATTCAATGCCTTGCCGGTCTACGCGTCCGGGCCGCTGTTCTTTTCCAAGACCTTCTCCCACGCCGCGGTCGGGCAGGGCGAGCTTGCCAGGTTGACCTACAGGATCGACAATACGGCCAATTTCCTCGAGGTGAGTTCGCTCGCCTTTACCGACAAATTCCCGGCCGGCATGGTCGTGCAAAGGCCCCTCGGTAGCGAAAACAACCAAGGAGGAATTGCGGTGGCACGCTGACGGCCCCGGATGGCAGCACCACGATCAGCTTCACCGGCGGCAGCGTCCGGGCCGGACGACGAGAAGGACTCTGCTTTGTCAGCATTCTCGTGCGGTTTGTGCCCGGCATGTATACCAGCACCGCGAGCGCACTGACATCGGATCTGCCCGTTGCCACGCCGGGCGCCTCGGCGACGGTGAGGGACAGGGTGAGGGCCAGAGGAGCGTTGCCGCAGGTCTTTTCCAAGCGATTCGGCCGGGCCAGGGTCGGGCTGGGCGAGGACTTGAAGCTGCGATTCTTTATCGAAAATACGGCCAATTTCCTCGATGTGAGCGCGCTTGCCTTTAGCGACACCTTGCCGGCCGGCATGGTCGTGTTCGATGCCGGCTTCTGCAACTGCGGTGGCACGCTGACGGCCCCGGTGGGCGGCAACACGATCACCTTCACCGGCGGCAGCGTCGAGGCCAACAAAGGCTGTAATATTGTGGTTTTCGTGCGGGCGCCGCTTGTGGCCGACACCACGAGCGACCTGACCTCGGGCCTGCCGTTCAGCAGCACTAGGTCGGTCACCGCAGCGGACACCGCGGCGACGCTGAGGGTCACCGACACCGAACCGCCGTTGTCGGTCTCAATGGCGTTTACGCCTTCGATGATCACTTAGGGCGGGATCTCCAGGCTGACCTACGGCCTGGACAACGGCGCGGCGGTCGCGGCGAGGTCGGTTGCCCTGTCCGACACGCTGCCCGCCGATGTGGTGCTGGCCGATCCCTCCGATGCATCGACCACCTGCGAGCTCCGGGAGACGGTGCGCGCCGTCGCGGCGGGAACGCTGACCGGTCCGGAAGCCGCCCTGACGTCGAGCATTGCCACGGCGACGCTGACGGTCGATGCGGGGACAGTCACCTTCAATGTGGAATCGGACACCGACGGCATTTTCAGCTTCTCATCTGCCGAACCGGTTTTGACCATCTCCCTTGACGTCAAGGGCGGGACCGGATCCACAGGCGCACTCCCGGTCGCGACGGGTAGCTATTCAGTCGCAGTGGCGGCGCCCACGGGCGTCGCGCTGACGGCAATGGTCTGCGATGACACGGACAGCACCGCCAATGTGTCTGTGGCGGCGATCTCCCGCCCAATGTTGAAAAGGTGAAGCAGGCGTCGCACTCCTGGAGCCGGTAGGCTCTGGGTGTTCAGTCCAAGAAGGAGGAGGACGCCATGACGAAGACTATCTCACGCAAGAGCGGCCAGAAAGCGTTCGATCGATCTTCGCCGATGCCGGTGCGGCAGAGCATGGACCGGTTTTGCCCGCTGGCCGGGATCGAGGCGCTGGGTAAGATGCTGGAAGAAGACGCGGCGGTCCTGTGCGCGCCGGCGGTTTCCGGAAATTGAGTCGATTGCTTTCGGAATTTATTTTTCTGGTTTGAAGATATAGTGGGAGGGTTCAATGGGCGGAAAACTAGGGTCCGGCCCCGATAATTGTCTTCCCGATTGGATCCGAGGATGGTTCATTGCCTCCGATGAGGAGGTAACGAGATGTGTGATTTCTTCCGGTTTTCCGATTCTCAGCGGGCCCGGATCGCGCCGCTTCTGCCGACCGATGTGCGCGGCAAGAAGCGCGTTGATGATCGTCCTGTGCCGAGCGGGACCGTCCATGCTCTGCGCTGTGGCGGTCGCCGGGCCGACTGCGCCGCTATCCACGGGCCGAAGAAGACGCTCTTCAACCGCTTCGTCAACTATAAAGAGAGACTTAAAAAATGAAACTATTAAAATCACCTCATGATTTACTATCACTATTGTTAATAATGTTAATGAGTTTTTTCTCTATTGATGCGTATTCTATAGCTGGAGGAATAAGATCTAATGGAACAAAAAATGGTGAAAACTGTGGGATGAAATCTTCAAATGGTTCAGCCTCTGAGCTGAATGAAATCAACTGCATGTTAAACCCTGAAAGCTGTCTTCATAACGCCGCTTGGTATGAGGATCGGGACAATTCAATGTCCCCTGTTTCTACTAAAGAGGGAGTTGGGGCTGCCATGGCTACCTTTTGGACTTTGAATGGCTTTACTCAAGGAATTCAAGTTTGTCCTGGGGTTTATTTAGCTACAGCTCATGGAGTTTTAGATAGTCCACTAAAAGCGAGAAAAGAAAATCGCTCCTTAAGAGAGCCTGTTCGAAACTCAGTTACAGTTGCTGCTTACCCTATAAATCCAAAGAATGTGACAGACGCCAGTCAAAGTAACTCTCAGTTTGTGTCTCCTAGAATAAATAATCCTTCTGCCTGGAATGAGCCCCCTACAGATTATGTTTTTGTAAAAGTAGATAAAGCTCTTAGGCCAAATAATTTTGTAATACCAGTAAGAAGTTCAAATCAAAGAATAGTGAATGCTTCAAGAAGCGGTGAAATAGATGTTCATCTTTATAGGCCACAAACTAGATTTAATACTGATTCAAGTGGAACTCCTGATTTTAATCCACAAACATTAAGCCAGCAAACTCCTAATGACATTGCAGACCTTTATCAATCCCCATTGAGAGTTAATGAGCCGTGTGAGCTATTAGACATTTATTGGAGTTTTGGGAGTTCTATTAGAAGTTACTGTCCCGTAGAAGGTGGCGTTTCTGGTAGTCCCAACATTGCGACAATTAATGGTGAAGACTATTTGGTAGGTTTGCAAACTAAAGGAGATAACCGCACCTATAGCAAAAGCTCAAAAGACAATTCTAATAATTCATTTGTTGTTTCTTCTAAGTTCTGTAATGACTATAAATCAGTCTGTGGCCAACCCTGTGCTGAGTTAGATGAAGTGTTACAATAAAAGATTAATGAAATCTCACTTTGATACAATTTACTAACTCTGGAACGAGCGCGGTATATGGGAAGGTATCTTCAGCGCTTCGGCAGGCGCCGAGGATACGCCTGACCGGCTGTTCATCGACATCCCGCATCAAGGTTCATCGCTGCGCCGGCGGCGGAAAAGGGGCCACTGGCCCCCATGCCCCCCCATGGTATCGGCCGCACCAAAGGCGGACGCAACACCGGGCTCCACGCCGTCCGCGACCACAAGGGCCGCCCCGTGTTTTTGTCAATTGCGTCCTGCTCCCGACGCCCGGCAACGTGCATGATTGCAAGGTCGCACAGCGCTGCATCGAGACCATGCCGCCATCCGCCGAACCTGTCGCCGGCAAAGGTCGTGACGGCCTGAAGAACGCGTGACCGGGCCCGTCATACCGTCGCGAAAGAACCGCAACATCCGATATCACCACGATCGGGCCATCTACAGGGAGAGAGATATCATCGAACGCATGTTCTGCCGCCTCAAGGACCGGCGGCGCATCGCAACGCGCTTCGAGCGCAACATTAAAAACGTCATGGCGGCTATCGCGCTCGCCGCAGCCCTCATCTCGTGGCTATAATGAGTCCGGACCCTAAAGCCGAGCGACCACACCACCAAATGGCCCTATAAGGGCACGGCAAACTATTTCAGCATCGAACATGCCGGCCAATCTGCGGAAAATGCGTTCTGGTCCTACGAAGCCCCGTTCGATGGGGTGAAAGAGATCAAGGACCACCGCGCCCTTTATCCGCGCTATGTGGAATTCCAGACCGGCAAATAGGTTTGGGTGATCCGGCGCTTTGCAGACGAGGCAATGTACGTTCTGGCCCTGCGGCTCTGCCATCGTGTATAAGACCGTGAGGCGGGTTTGAATTTGCACGCAAATTTCGCCATAAGTCATTGAAATATTTTGCTTTGGAGAGCTCCATGGAAGCGTCTTCACCATCAAGTTGGCGCTCAAAACCGATCCGGCAGGTGCCTGACTATCCCGATCCCGCAGCCCTTGCTGCGGCCGAACAGGAGATCAGGAGCTATCCGCCGCTGGTATTCGCCGGTGAGGCGCGTCACCTGAAAGAACTGCTTGCCGATACGTCTGCTGGCCGCGCCTTCCTCTTGTGGGGCGGCGACTGTGCTGAATCGTTCGCCGAACATGGCCCGGACACCATCCGCGACATGTTCCGCGTTTTTCTGCAGATGGCGGTGGTGCTGACATATGCAGGAGCTGTTCCGGTGGTCAAAGTCGGGCGCATGGCCGGCCAGTTTGCCAAGCCCCGCTCAACACCGACCGAGAAACAGGGCGATGTCGAGCTTGTGAGCTATCACGGCGATATCATCAACGGCATCGAGTTCACGCCCGAAGCGCGCCGGCCGGATCCGGAGCGGTTGATCAAGGCTTACCGTCAGTCAGCGGCGACACTCAATCTGTTGCGTGCATTCGCGCAAGGCGGCTATGCCGATCTTGAGCATGTCCATCAATGGACACTCGGATTTTTGGCCAACAGCCCGGTGGGGGAGAAATACGAGGCTCTTGCCGACCGCATCACCGAGACGCTGGCCTTCATGCGGGCGTGCGGCATCACCCCGGAATCGGTGCCGCAGTTGCGCACCACCGATTTCTTCACCAGCCATGAGGCTCTGCTTCTGGGTTACGAAGAAGCCTTGACGCGCATCGATTCGACCACCGGCGAGAGCTACGCCACCTCCGGCCATATGGTGTGGATCGGCGATCGCACCCGCGACCCCGATGAAGCCCATGTCGAATACTGCCGCGGCATCAAGAACCCAATCGGTGTCAAATGCGGACCAACGCTTGATCCCGATGTGCTCTTGCGACTTACGGATATTCTTAATCCCGACAATAAACCTGGCCGTCTGACTTTGGTGGTGCGCTTCGGCTCGGACAAGATTAGTGGCAGTCTTGAAAAACTGATCCGTCCGATTGTGCACGAAGGACGAAACGTTGTTTGGGTGTGCGATCCGATGCACGGCAATACCATCAAGGCAGCCACCGGCTACAAGACACGCCCTTTCGATCGCATCATTTCCGAGGTCGAACAGTTCATGGAAATCCACCGTGCCGAGGGCACCCATCCTGGCGGTGTCCATGTGGAAATGACCGGGCAGAATGTCACGGAATGTACTGGTGGTGCAACTTCGATCAGTGAGACTGATCTGTCGGACCGTTATCACACACATTGCGATCCGCGGCTCAATGCCGACCAGGCGCTGGAACTGGCTTTCCTCATTGCCCAGCAACTCAACCCCCGCAGGTCACTCGAGGCCACGCCGGCCACAGCGTTTGCCGGTCTTTGAGCACGTTTCTGGGGACAAACCGGACCAAACACGCGCTTTAGCTGGGCGCCGGCGGCGCTCCGCACTTTATGTTTGCCTTGATTAGCCGTCCCGCGTCAGCTACGGCCGGTGCACAACAGTTGGCATATTTTGCAGCGTGCGCCGGACAGGCCGCGCCGTCTGGCCGATGTCTCGATGATCGCAAGGTTCCATGGAGCCCGGCCAGTGAGATCTCGAAAGCACAACTGTGATTGCCCGCCATGGTGAGTCGCGATCAATATCCGCCAAGCATCTTCGGTCTGTGAATGAAGATCATCCGACGCATCGCATTGGCAAATGTGCTCGTCGCCCTGGTCGTGCTTGCGATCAAGACGGTCGCTTACGTGATGACCGATTCGATCGCGCTGCTGTCCGATGCACTGGAGAGCATCGTCAATGTCGCCGCCTCGATCGCGACGCTGATTGCAATCGCGCTCGCCGCCAAGCCGGCTGACCGCAATCATCCATTCGGGCACCACAAGGCTGAATATCTTTCAGCCGTTGTCGAAGGCGCCCTCATTCTTGTGGCCGCGATTGTTATTTTCCGCGAGGCGTGGATCGGTATCGTTGCCGGCAAGCCGCTGGATGCGCCATTCGAGGGCGTTGCCGTCAATGCATTCGCGGCGCTGATCAACGGTGCGTGGTGCGTCGTACTGCTGCACGTCGGCCGCCGCCATCGCTCGCCGGGCCCTGGTCGCCGACGGACGCCATCTCCTGACAGACGTTGTGTCTTCCTTGGGTGTTCTGGTCGGTGTTTCTCTGGCGATTGTCACCGGTTGGCCAATCCTCGATCCACTGCTCGCCTTGATTGTCGCGCTCAATATCCTGTGGTCTGGATGGCAGGTGATAAAGGGATCGGTCGCAGGTCTGTTGGACGCCGCACCGCCAGATGCAGAAGTCGACCAGATTCGTGGAATCATCGCCGCCAACGCCGATGGTGCCATTGAGGCGCACGATTCGCGGACCCGAACGGCGGGGCCTGCCACCTTTATCGAGTTTCATTTGGTGGCGCCCGGCACGATGAGTGTCGACAACGCGCACGAGATTTGCGATCCAATTGAAGCAGCGCTTCGCACGGAAGTCTAACAACCGGTCATCACCATCCACGCCGAGCTCGAAAACAAGGCCAAACACGAAGGGATCGCTGTACTTTAGCCACTCCCGCCAATGTCACACATCACTCCGCGTCAACAACCAATGCCCAGCGACATGCCATCCCGAACTGAAATCACCGACCAGCTGACAATTGCTCTGGCCCAGCTTAACCCGATAATGGGCGACATCGCCGGCAATACCGGGATGGCGCGCACGGCCCGCGCCGAAGCAGCTGCTGGCGGCGCTGATCTGATCGTGTTCCCCGAGCTTTTTCTGTCCGGCTATCCACCGGAAGATCTGGTGCTAAAGCCGTCCTTCTTGGCAGAGCTCAGAACCGCCACCGAAGAACTCGCCGCCGACACCGCCGATGGCGGGCCCGGCATGCTTCTCGGCGTTCCCTGGTCCGAGGCCGAAAAACCTTATAACACCGCCGTTGTTCTGGATGGCGGCGAGGTCACCGCAATCCGCCACAAGGTGCATCTGCCCAACTATGGCGTGTTCGACGAACACCGCGTATTCACCCCCGGACCGATGCCGGGTCCGGTCAGTTTCAGAGGCGTGCGCATCGGCGTACCGATCTGCGCGGATATCTGGTTTGAAGACGTGACCGAGTGCCTGGTTGAGACCGGCGCCGAGTTGCTGATCGTTCCCAATGGCTCGCCCTACGATAATTCCAAACATGACGCCCGGCTTGGTCATGCGGTAGCGCGCGTGGTGGAGACCGGCCTGCCGGTGATTTATCTCAACCAGGTCGGTGGACAGGACGAGCTCGTGTTTGACGGCTCGTCCTTCGTGGTTGCTGCGGATCGATCGATGCCGGTGCATTTGCCGGCCTTCGAGGAGTTGGTGGCGCTGACTGAATGGCAGCGCCGCGACGGTGTTTGGGCCTGTATCGACGGGCCACTGGAAAGCGTTGAGGCCGGCCATGAGGCGACCTACCGCGCCTGTGTCACCGGCCTGCGAGACTATGTGGTCAAGAACGGATTTCCTGCGATGCTGATCGGTCTTTCCGGCGGCATCGATTCGGCGTTGACGGCGGCAATGGCGGTCGACGCATTGGGACCCGACAAGGTTCGCTGCGTGATGATGCCCTCGCAGTTTACCAGCCGCGAAAGCCTGGACGACGCGGCTGAATGTGCCAATGCCCTTGGTGTCAGGCTTGATGAGGTCGCGATAGATCCCATGGTCGCCGGTTTTGATCAAGCCCTTGAACCCCTGTTCGATGGCCTTGCCCCTGACGCCGCCGAAGAGAACATTCAGGCCCGCACCCGCGGTGTCATCTTGATGGCGATTTCCAACAAATTCGGGCCAATGGTGGTCACCACCGGCAACAAGTCGGAGATGTCGGTCGGTTACGCAACGCTCTATGGCGATATGGCCGGCGGGTTCAATCCGCTGAAGGATCTCTATAAAACCGAGGTCTATGCGCTCTCCAATCTGCGCAACCAGTCGCGCCCCGCGGGCTGTCTTGGCCCTGAGGGCCGCGTCATCCCCGAGCGCATCGTCACCAAGGCGCCGACGGCGGAGCTGCGGGCCGATCAGACCGATCAGGACACGCTTCCACCCTATGACGAGCTTGATGACATATTGCGTGGTCTGGTCGAGGAAGAGGCCTCGGTCGCCGAGATTGTCGCACGCGGCCATCAGACAGAGACCGTCGCGCGCATTCAGCACATGCTCTATATCGCCGAATATAAGCGCCGTCAGGCAGCGCCCGGCGTCAAGATTTCCACACGCAATTTTGGACGCGATCGCCGCTATCCGATCACCAACCGGTTTCGCGACCGCGGTTGAGCCCCCATATTCACGACATGACCGTCACCGTCCGTTTCGCCCCGAGCCCGACCGGCCATCTCCATGTCGGCAATGCCCGTACCGCAGTGCTCAACTGGCTGTTTGCCCGCGCCGAGGCCGGCCACATGGTTCTGCGCTTTGATGATACCGATGAGGCGCGCTCAACCGCTGAGTTCGCCGAAGCAATCATTGAGGACATGCTGTGGCTTGGCCTTACCCACGAGCGCATTGAGCGCCAGTCGATGCGCATCGAGCCCTATGAGACGGCGGTTGAACGGCTGAAGCACAAAGGGCTGCTCTATGCCTGTTTTGAGACCGACGCCGAACTTGAACGCAAGCGCAAACGTCAGCTTTTGAAGGGAATGCCGCCGGTTTATGACCGCGAGGGCATGAACCTGACGGACGATCAATGCGCCGCTTTCGAGCGCGAAGGCCGCACGCCGCACTGGCGCTTCGCGCTTGAGCACGAAACCGTGAGCTGGAACGATCTGGTGCGCGGCGAACAGTCGATTGACTGTGCAAGCCTGTCCGATCCCGTCCTCATCCGCGGCGATGGCAGTTTTCTCTACACTTTGCCAAGTGTGGTTGATGACATCGATTTTTCCATCAGCCACGTCATCCGTGGCGAGGATCATGTTTCAAATACCGCTGTGCAGATCCAGCTTGCAAACGCGCTGGGCGCGACACCGCCGGAATTTGCCCATCACGGTCTCCTGGTCGCTGCCGATGGCGGCCGGCTGTCGAAGCGATCAGGTGCCCAGTCGGTGCGTGATTTGCGCGAGGCGGGCCTTGAGGCAATGACCGTTGCGAGCTTTGTCGCCACCATTGGCACTTCTGAACCGGTGGCGGCCCATCAGCGCCTTGAGGATCTGGTCGGCAGCTTCGATCTTGCCAAGTTGTCGCGCGCGCCCGCCCGATTTGATGTTGAGGAATTGCAGGCGCTCAACGCCAAGCTTCTGGGCGTACGCGACCATGAAGATGTATGCGGGCAGCTGGATCGGCTCGAGGTTGGGGGCGGGGCTGATTTCTGGAGCGCAGTGCGCGGCAATTGCCAGCATCTAACAGACGCACTTGTGTGGTGGCAGATCGCCACCGAAGAAATCGAGCCGGTGATCGAGCGCGATGAAGCCGAGTATTGCGCCACCGCCGCCGAGCTCTTGCCTGAAGAGCCGTGGGGCGAGCAGACGTGGCGCGAATGGACCGGCGCCGTTTCCGAAACTTCCAAGCGAACCGGGAGCCTGCTTTTCGCACCCCTTCGCCTTGCCCTCACCGGCCAAGCGCGTGGACCTGAGCTTGCGGCACTTCTTCCCTTCATCGGCCGCGAGCGTGCTCATCAGCGGCTGAGTGCCGGGGCCACGCGCTAGCGACCTCAGATCATTTGTTCGGGCGCACTGGGCCGGACAGAAAGGTACGGATTCAATTTGGTAGGAAAACCCACTAAACTTGCTGAACGATTGTTTAAAACGGCAAGCGATTCGCGTGCTCACATGGCTCAGGGTTGACATCGCGTACTATCACCGGCCGGCTGGTCGACATCTTCCGCCGCAAAGGTTTCGATGGCGCGAGCCTGACAATTCTGGCCAAAGGTACCGGGCTTGGCCGCGCCAGCTTCTACCATCATTTTCCGGGTGGGAAATCTGATATGGCCCGTGCTGCCTATGAACGTGCGAGCCGCGATTTTACCAAGGCGGTTCTGGCGCCGCTTGCCGGCTTAAGCGCATGGTCAATGGACTCGTTCGATGCCTTCTACGGCGGCGGCTGTGGCGCTTGCCTGATTGACGTGTTCATCCTTGGTGGCGCACGCGACCTGTTTCGCGATGAGATCACCGAGGCGCTGGTCTATTGGGCAGATGCAATCGCCCGGGTTCTGGTGGAATCCGGACTTGACCGTGCAGAGGCAAAAAGCCGGGCCGAAACACTATCGTTGCTGTCGAAGGCGCGCTTGTTCTGTGCCGCGCCAGCCAACGTTCAGAGCCCTTTCGCCGTGTTCTTGACCGCGTGGTGCCCGAGTTGCTCGAAGGCACCATGATGCGCGCGGCTTGACGCCGCCGCCACATTTAATCATTGTCGCCGGCGATGAAGAACACGGGTCCCATTTGCGAGATCATTATCACCGGCTAGCCGTTGGCTGGCCCGTGGCCGTTCTCCTTGCAACCCGACTTTACCCCAGATCGTGATAAGGAACGCCCCGGCCGGTCGGCAGGAGGAAGACCTTTGAGCTTGCGTCTCTACAACACGCTGACACGCGAAAAGCAGGCCTTTGTGCCGCTCGATGCGGCCAATGTGCGCATGTATGTGTGTGGGCCGACGGTCTATGACTTCGCCCATATCGGCAATGCGCGCCCGGTCATCGTGTTCGACGTGCTCTACCGCTTGCTGCGCCACTTATATGGTGCCGATCATGTCACCTATGCCCGCAATATCACCGATGTCGACGACAAGATCATCGTGCGTGCGCGCGAAGATTTTCCCGATCTGCCGTTGAACGAGGCGATTGCGAACGTTACCTCGACCACTGAAGACCAGTTCCACGACGATCTTGCAGCGCTCGGCTGTTTGCCGCCCAGCGAAGAGCCGCATGCGACCAAGCACATCCCTTATATGATCGCGATGATCAAGGATTTGATCGCGCACGCGCACGCCTATGCAGCCGATGGCCATGTGCTGTTCGCGGTCAAGTCATTCAGCGAATATGGCCAACTCGCGCGCCGCTCAACCGATGAGATGATCGCCGGCGCCCGCGTCGAAGTTGCGCCCTACAAGAAAGACGCGATGGATTTCGTGCTGTGGAAGCCGTCAGGTGAGGACGAGCCCGGCTGGGACAGCCCGTGGGGTAGGGGACGGCCTGGCTGGCATATCGAGTGCTCGGCAATGTCGGCCGAGCATCTGGGTCAGACCTTCGATATTCACGGCGGTGGCATCGATCTGGTGTTCCCCCATCACGAAAACGAAGTGGCGCAAAGCCGCTGCGCCTTTGGCACCGGGCACATGGCGCAGATGTGGATGCACAATGGCTATCTGCAGGTCGAAGGCCGCAAGATGTCGAAGTCGGAGGGCAATTTCGTCACCATCCGGGATTTGCTGGGGACCGAAAAATTTGGTGGCAGGAAATGGCCTGGTTCGGTTCTCCGGCTTGCAATGCTGATGACGCAATATCGGCAACCGATTGATTGGACAGTTTCCGCACTGGATGAAGCACGGACTGTGATCCATGACTGGTCGGATTTTACGCAACAGGAATCTGCAGTAAGCATTCACTCTCCGGTGGTCGAGGCGCTTTCCGACGATCTAAATTCGCCGCGCGCCATTGCAGAACTTCACAGACTGAGGAAGGAAGGTTCACCCGGCAGATTGAGAGGAACACTGGAACTATTGGGCCTGTCTCTCGAGATCCCGGTTGATGTTTCACTATCGGAATCCGTAAGAGCCGAAGTCGATGGAAAGATCGAAGGCCGCAATGCCGCCCGCGCCGCAAAAGACTTTGCCGAGGCCGACCGCATCCGCGATGAGTTGGCCAATATGGGCATTCAACTGAAAGACGGCCCCGAAGGCACCACCTGGGAGATCGTCCGATGAGCCGCGAGCGCCTTTATCTGTTCGACACTACCTTGCGCGACGGTGCGCAAACGCCGGGCATTGTTTTTTCGCTCGAGGACAAGAGGCTGATTGCCAAGACCCTCGACCGTCTCGGCGTCGACTATGTCGAGGGTGGTTATCCGGGAGCCAACCCGACTGATACGGAATTTTTCACCCATCCGCCAAAGCTTGACAAAGCACGTCTCACCGCCTTCGGCATGACCAAGCGGGCAGGGCGCTCGCTCTCCAATGATCCCGGTGTCGCGGCCCTGCTCGACGCTGACGCATCGGCCATCTGTTATGTTGCCAAGAGCTGGGATTTTCACGTCACCACCGCGCTTGGCTGCACGCTCGATGAAAACCTTGAGGGCATTGCCGGCTCGGTCGAAGCCGCGATTGAGCGCGGCCGCGAGGCGATGGTTGACTGCGAACACTTTTTCGACGGTTACAAGCACAATCGCGATTATGCGCTGGCCTGCGTCCATGCCGCCCATGATACAGGTGCGCGCTGGGTGGTTTTGTGCGACACCAATGGCGGAACATTGCCGCACGAGATTGCCGAGATTGTCGCTGATGTGGTCAAGCTCGCGCCGGGCGAACATGTAGGCATCCACACCCACAACGACACCGACAATGCGGTTGCCAATTCGCTCGCCGCCGTGCGCGCCGGCGCCCGCCAGATCCAAGGAACGCTGAACGGCGTTGGCGAGCGCTGCGGTAATGCCAATCTCACCTCGATCATTCCAACCTTGATGCTCAAGTCGGATTACGCCGAGCGCTACGAAATAGGCGTTACCCCGCAGGCGCTGGGTGAGCTCACCCTTGCGAGCCGTGTGCTTGATGAAATCCTCAACCGCGCACCATTCCGTCAGGCGCCTTATGTCGGTGAATCAGCCTTTGCCACCAAGGCCGGCATTCACGCTTCGGCCATCATCAAGGACCCGCGCACCTATGAGCATGTACCGCCTGAGACGGTGGGCAATCAGCGCCGGCTGTTGATTTCCGACCAGGGCGGCAAGTCGAATGTGCTGGCGGTGCTGGAAAGGCTTGGCATTGAGGTCAAACCCGACGACCCGCGCATTGGCCGTCTTCTCAAGGATGTCAAGGCGCGCGAAGCGCTGGGCTATGCTTATGAAGGCGCCGAAGCCTCGTTTGAGCTTCTGGCGCGCCGGGCGCTTGGTTCGGTGCCGGACTACTTCAAGGTAGAGAGTTTTCGCATCATGGTCGAGCGCCGCCACAATGCGCTGGGCGAGCTGGTGACCGTGTCGGAAGCAACCGTGAAGATTGATGTCGGTGGCGATGTCATGATGTCGGTGGGCGAAGGCAACGGCCCGGTCAATGCGCTCGATCAGGCACTGCGCAAGGATCTTGGACGCTACAACGATTTGATCGCCGATCTCGAACTCGTCGACTACAAGGTGCGTATTCTGACCGGCGGAACCGCTGCCGTGACCCGCGTCCTGATCGAATCGGGCGACTCTACCGGCGATCGCTGGTTCACCGTCGGCGTCTCACCCAATATTGTCGATGCTTCCTTCCAGGCACTGATTGACTCGATCACCTGCAAGCTGCTGCGTGCGGGTGCCAAGCCGGCCCAGTGAATATCCCGGTAAGCTTAGTAGGCTTTTGCGTCCGCAATTTCGACGCCAGCTATGAAGGGTCAATTGGTCCGGTTTTTTTGAGCATCGGCTCAAAGAATGATCTCGACAATGTTTTGTGTTCACGGAACGCCGGTCCTCCAATATGGAACCAGCCATCAATTAACTCACTGGCATATATGACGCCGTTGACCTTGTCGGGCACCGGCAATCTTTGTTGCTGGGCAAAGCGAATATTCGCCTCATCGTAGTGTCGGTAGATCCTTGAGAGATTCCGCCCACCCGTTATCAAGCCACGGTCCATGTCTGGATTGAAATCGGGCTTGGCATTGCGAATGTCCGCATACCGAAACACTGAATAGCCTGCCCATAGGGCCCATCCGAATCCGCAGTCAATCTTATGCCCGTAGAACGGTTGGTTGCCCAGCCGATCGGCAAGATCAAACGGTTCGGTCGGGAAGATATCGTGATCCAGCAATGCAAAGAGTTCTGGCTCCAGGGCGGTCACGATGTTTCGATAGGCCCAGTTCAACGCGTTTCCGTGCGAGCGGTTGATGTTTCGAATTGGACTGTCAGGTAGCCCGAAGTAACTGGCATCGTTCTTGGCACAGATCTCTGCAAAGAGCGTGCGGACACTCGCGGTGGCCGAGTTGTCAAGCACGATCGGATGGAAGTCGGGAACGAACTCCTTCAGTCGTTGGGTCAGGTGGTGGATGAGCCACGGCTCCTGGTAGGCGATGATGATGGCAATGCGGCTGCCGCGAAGCGAACTGCTCTCAGACAGGAAGTCTTGAAGATTTTTCGGATGGCGGCCGCAGTAGATGTCGCGGATCACGGCATCACGCACTTCCCTGAATGCAGCCACCGCTGGTTGGGCACATATCCATTCCAGAGATGTATAATGTGAAATATCGCGCATGTGATTGTTATTGAGAGATAATTCAAGACAGCTTACGTAGTATTGAGCAATGTATAGATACCCTGTCCGATATGCCTGTGAATTCGTCGCCTGTATGTGGAAAATCTCACGTGTGATTTGTTTCATTCGCTCGAATCAGGCTGCGCACCGCCGGTCAATTGCAGCTCGGTTCAGACAATTTCACAGTTATCATTCTTGACCGCCTCGAACCGCTCGGTGGTTTGACCAAGGCTCGGCCTTTGTGATCCCTCGTCCGGAATAGGTACCATTTCGCCTGATCTGGCCAGAGACCGCTGCCCGGCCAGCGACCTGTTCACTTGGCTGACGCCAACTCCCTTGCCCTCTCCTCCAGGAGAGGCAGTATGTCTTCGGTGCGAGAGGCAATCTTGTAGTGGACCTGAGCCTCGTTTGTAATGAACCCTTCCTCGTGCATGTGTTCGATAAGCTCGATGAACGGCGCCCAGAAATTGGAAATATTGCCAAGCACAATCGGTTTTTCGTGCTGCCCAAGCTGAAACCAAGTCAGCATTTCCACCAACTCCTCAAGCGTACCGATGCCGCCCGGAAGCGCGACAAAGCTGTCCGCCATATCGAACATCAACTGTTTTCGTTCATGCATTGAATCGGTGACGACCAGCTCGCTCACATCAGCAAAGGCGCTTTCCCGCTCGGTCAGGAACTCAGGAATGATACCGGTGACGTGCCCCCCTGCGTCCAGCGCGGCCCGTGCCAGCGCTCCCATTACCCCGATGCTGGCGCCGCCATAGACAAGCGAGACCCCCGCCTTGGCGAAGCTCCGGCCAAGAGTGGCCGCACCTGCCAGATATTGGGGATTATGTCCTTCCTGGGTGCCGCAATAGACACATGTTTTGCGAATTGAGCTCATATCAGCCGAATTGGCACTGCCCGGCATGCACCGTCAAGCACTGGGGAATCACGGAAACTTGATCACGGAGTGCGCGCGAGTCCGGTCTGTAATTGTTCTCCACCGTAGCGCGGGATATAACAGCACACAATGATGCATTGAGGTCCCCGCAGTGCGGGTGACCCTGACTTTCTTAAAATCGGGGTTACACCAATGAGAATTTGGCTCGTCGCCATACTGGGAGCGATTCTATCTGGCATCTCCTATGCCGCATACGAAATTGAGCTTAGGGCGATGGGGTCTGGCCGCATCGCCGCCTTGCCACTTGCCACCAGCGACAAGGACACCTCCGCTCAAAGTCGGGAATCGATCCTCGGTAAAGCGGATGAGACCGCTGGTGCAATTGAACCTGACGCCTCTGATGGAATTGACAATGCGCCGGGAGAGGCGAGCCCAGAGCGCGTCGCTGCAGCCGACCCGGCTGTTGGAGACACTGTGCCGCTGCCCGCTGAAACCGCAGAAGTGCGGCCAACCTTCGATGTCGTAAGCATTGATCCCGACGGTACTGCGGTTGTTGCAGGTCGTGCTGCACCCGGCGCTTCAGTAACGCTTCAGATTGGCGACAAGGCAATCGGCACCGCGCTCGCATCCGATCACGGTGAGTGGGTGATCATTCCTGATGAACTCATTCTAGGTGGCGCGCAATCATTGTCGCTTGCAGCAACGCCAGAAAGTGGCGGCGAATCAGTTCAATCAGATCAAGTTGCAACCATCGTGTTGCCGGACAATGCGAGCGACACCGCTTCAGGTGAGGTTGCTGTTGAGGCCCCAAGGACGTCGTCTGCCAAGGAGCAGCCAGAGCAAATTGCGAGTGCCGACGGCGCAGCTTCCGCCGTGAGCATCCCCGAGCAAGCAGAAACCCAACCATCAACCATTGTTGCAAATGCACAACCCGCACCGGTTTCTCTGTCGCCAATGCACAACCCGCACCGGTGGACGCGCCAGTTGCGGCCTCCAATGGCGAGCTTGCATCGGTGGAGGTGCCGGCTATCGCTGCGGATGCGCAGGCGCAAGCCAGTTTCTCTGTCGCCAATGCACAACCCGCACCGGTGGACGCGCCAGTTGCGGCCTCCGATGGCGAGCTTGCATCGGTGGAGGTGCCGGCTATCGCTGCGGATGCGCAGGCGCAAGCCAGTTTCTCTGTCGCCAATGCACAACCCGCACCGGTGGACGCGCCAGTTGCGGCCTCCGATGGTGAATCTGCATCGGTGGAGGTGCCGGCTATTGGTCTGAATGCGGAGGCGCAAGCCAATTCCTCGCCAGCATCAGCGGAACCCTCGCCTGCCACGGCACCAGCCGAAGCGCCGCCGAGTGTGCCTGATGCGGTGGCTCTGTCAGGCACTATCCCTGCACCTTCAGCTGCGCCAACGACCACAATCGTTGCAGATTCAGCGCCCGCTTCAATCGAAACGCCAGTGACTCCACGCGGGGCTGAACAGGTGTCTGGAGCAGCTCCGGCCGCGGCCGAGCAAGTTCCACCGCTGGTCGTTGCCGAAGCTGCGCGTGAGCCAGAAGCGATGGCGCTTCAGGTGGCCGTTGTGGGGCAAGCGGTTCCCACGGCACCGGCTGCAACGGCGCCAGCCGAGCCGGTTTTACGGTCGCCTCAGGCGGTTGACCTCCAGGATTTGGCAAGTTTGCCAACAGCCCCGGCCTCAGTTCAAATTGAACCGGCTGCCGTTGATAGCTCGGGCAGGGTGCACGCGCCTGATACCCCTAACGCTGTCCGCACTTTGGCCGGTCAATCAGCGGGATCTGCCGATGCAGTGCAATCGCAGCCTGCTGGCGCTGCGCCTGAACAGGCGATGAGCGATGGCTCACCGGCAACAGCGCCATCGCAAGCTGAAGGCGCAACAACCTCCAACACACCACCTGGCGCAATGGTTGTGCTCAGCCAACCGGGTGAGCCTAGCCGGCTCCTCCAAAGTGCCGAGGAACCACAAGCCGAACTTCCTCCGATCACCTTTGATTCGGTGGATTATGATGATGCCGGACGCGTTATCGTCGCAGGCCAGGTCGAGGCTGGCGCGGACGTACGCGCCTATATCAACAACGAGATTTTGGGAGATGCGCGTGCCGACCGACAAGGCCGTTGGACACTGCACGCCACCCGTCACATTGAACCGGGCGCCTATGAACTCAGGGTCGATCGGATCGATCGGGCCGGTCTTGTAATTGCACGCGCCAGTGCTCCTTTCCGCCCCGTCGCTCCAGATATCGTCGCGCGGGCGCGTGAACGTGGTGAAGTCGTCATCCAGCCTGGTGACAATCTCTGGAACATTGCCCGCGATATCTACGGCCAAGGCACATTCTTCACTGCGATCTACAACGCCAACACCAATCAGATCATCGACCCCGATTTAATCTACCCGGGTCAGCTTTTAGTGACGCCAGGCAGCTCCGGTCTCGACCGTGAGAGTGCTGAAACTGGTCAATCTGGCTAGGGAGGCAGGGCGCCGACCTGCGCATTTGCCACAGTTGCTCCCATATTGGCTCGTTTGAGTAGTCCACAGACAAACGCACCGGCAGATGATCGATGGTCCGGTGTTCTAACTGTTGCACGCCTTGTTCGGCTGATCTGGAATTCCGGCCGTGCGGATCTGAAGACCCGCATACTGCTCGCATTCGCTGCACTTCTCCTGGCCAAGGTGGTCAATGCGGTGGTTCCATTCTTCTACCGCACGGCGGTCGACACTCTGACCGGCGATGGTGCGGCCACGGTTGCGCTGATAGCCGTGCCCACCGCGATCATCGTTGCCTATGGCGTGGCGCGTTTTGGCGCGGTTGCGTTCAACCAGCTTCGCGATGGCCTATTTGCTGCGGTCGGTCAACATGCGGTGCGTGATCTTGCCAATCGCTTATTCACCCATCTTCATGTCCTATCGCTGAGATTCCACCTCGAACGGCGCACTGGTGGCCTTAGCCGCGTGATTGAGCGCGGCAACAACGCCATCGAGACAATAATTCGCGTTGCGATTTTCAATCTGCTGCCGACGGCGGTCGAATTGTCATTGGTGACGGCGATTCTCGCCATCTATCTCAATATCTGGTTCGCGGTCATTTTGCTGGTGACCGTCTTTGTCTACACTTGGTTCACCTTCCGGCTTACCGAATGGCGGGTGAAGATCAGGCGTCAGATGAATGAAGCCGACTCCGACGCCTACACCAAGGCGGTCGATAGCATGTTGAACTACGAAACAGTCAAATATTTCGGCAATGAAATCCACGAAGCTGACCGCTTCGACGGAGCCATGCGTACCTATGAAGGAGCGGCGGTCCGCACCACCGTCTCGCTCGCCTATCTCAATGCCGGTCAGGCGGCGATCTTCACCGCCGGTATGGTCGCGGCCATGGTGCTTGCAGCCTATGGCGTGGTGGATGGCTGGATGACGGTTGGCGATTTCGTTCTCGTCAATGCCTATCTGATCCAGATCTATGTGCCGTTGAATTTTCTGGGAATGGTGCATCGCCTGATCAATCAGGGCCTGGTTGATCTAGAGCGGATCTTTGAGCTTCTTGGCGTCAAGGCCGAAATAGTCGATCGCGCCGATGCCCGTCCGCTAAGCGTTGCCGGCGGTGAGGTGAAATTCGATCATGTCGGTTTTGGCTACGGTGACGATCGCACCATCCTCGACGATGTCAGCTTCACCGTGCCACCTGGACGCATTCTCGCTATCGCCGGTCCCTCCGGGGCGGGAAAGTCGACCATCGCTCGGCTGCTGTTTCGATTTTACGATGCCACAGGCGGGAAAATCCTGATCGATGGCCAGGATATTCGCGATGTGACGCAGGATTCATTGCGCGCCGCGATCGGCATGGTGCCGCAGGATACTGTCCTGTTCAACGACACCATTGGCTACAACATCCGCTATGGCAGGCCGCAGGCCGGCGATGCCGAAGTCGAAGAGGCAGCAAAGCTCGCCCGGATTCACGACTTCATCACATCTCTGCCCGCCGGCTATGACACCGCAGTCGGCGAGCGCGGTCTCAAGCTTTCAGGCGGCGAAAAGCAGCGCGTTGCCATCGCGCGCACGATCCTCAAGGCACCGCCCATTCTCATCCTTGACGAGGCGACCTCGGCGCTCGACAGCTTCACCGAAAATGAAATTCAATCAGCCTTGGCAACCGTCACCAAGGGCCGCTCGACGTTGGTGATCGCCCATAGGTTATCAACCATTGCAAATGCCGATGAGATCATCGTGCTGGACCAGGGAAGAGTCGCCGAACGCGGCACCCACCAGCGGCTTCTGGACGCGGACGGCACCTATGCCGCGCTGTGGGCGCGCCAGCGTGATGCCGCAGAAGCCGAAGAGCGCTTGCGCGCCATCCGGGACGCCGAATCCGAGCCCGGCAGATTCAGCTCTGAAGGTCCACCCACCCGAACCGCCCGATTTGCTTGAGCGCATTGAAAGTTGAAGCGCACCGGTTGAAAAGCGCTTGGCGGTGGCTTGTCTATTCCGCTGGCTCGGCGACCGGCCTTGTAGCGGTGCGGCGCGTCCGGCGTGCAGCCCAGTCCCGTCGTATTTCCTGCCAGCGCTCGGCGCACACCGTGGGTAGCGCCAGCATTGTTGGCACGATGATCAGCGTCAGCAGGGTTGAAAAGGCGAGCCCGAATATCACCGCTGTTGAAAGCTGCACCCACCAGATCGAGGTGACGCCGCCAAAGCGGATGTCACGGCCGATGAAATCGATGGTCACCTGGGTCGCCATCGGGATCAGCCCCATGATCGTGGTCAGCAGGATCGGGCGCACGCGTTGGGCACAGGCCTGCAATACCGCGTCGATTGTAGCGATGCCCTGGGCGCGCAGCCGGTTGAACGTGTCCATCAGCTCGATTGCGTTGTTCACGACAATGCCAGTGCCGGTCATGATGATGGAGAAGGGCCGGCTGGTGACCATCATGCCGATGAGGACGCCGATCATCGACATCACCACTGTCGAGAGCGTCAGTACGGTCTGATAGAAGCTGTTGAACTGGGTCACTAGGATGATGAACATCAAGAACAGTGCGCCGAGCGCCGCCTTGCCCAGAAACGCGCCGGCTTCCTTTTGTTCTTCATCGGCGCCGCGAAAGCGAAAGCGCACCCCATCCGGCCAGCTCTGGCTCTGGAGCCATGTATCGATTTGCTTGACCTTGTCGTCGGGGAGCATTCCCGGTGCCGCATTGGCTTTGACGAAGAAGGCATAGCCCCCGCCGACCCGGTGATCGATGAGACCTGCATCTTGGCCTCGCGGGTCACCAGATTTCCATCGGAACAGCGCCTTGCGCGGTGTAAATGCGTAGCTGATCAAACTTGTCGAAGTTGCGCTCCGACTCTGGCAGCCGCACCCGGATATCGATCTCGTCTTCGGCATCATCGGGCCGGTAGGTACCGATCAGAACACCATTGTAATCAGCTGGATCATCGAGCCGGCCGAGACAATGTCGGTGGCAAAACGCCCGGCCTCTTCGCGGTCGACATTCAGTTGCCACTCAATACCAGGCAGCGGACGGGTGTCTTCAATGTCGATCAGCCCGTCAATGCCGTTGTTGAACTGGCGCCGCACCTTGGCCGCGCTAGCAAGAGCCTCATCATAGTCGGGCGAGATGATTTCCAGGCACACATGTTTGCCGGTCTGCGGTCCCGTCCTCGATCTTGCGAATCTCGACATGCGCACCGGCAAGAGAGGCGGTGCGCGTGCGGATTTAAGCGAATATTTCGCTGGCTAGCGGTCGTTCGCCGAAATTCTCAAGTTCGATCATCAGCCGGCCAATGGCATCGAACGGTTTGTCCTGCACTTCGCCGATTCTCGGGCCGCCGCCAGCACCCGTCGAGCTTGCGGTCATGAAGGCATTGCGGATGCCGTCAACCGCCAGCACTTTGGCTTCGACCTCGACCACCAGATCGCGCCGTTCTTCAGCCGACAGATTGCTGCGTGCGGAGACAATCACGACCGCCTGTTCCGGCTCCTCGCTGACGAAGTATTGAACACCGTTATCCCACATTCCCCAAGTAACGTGACGTTTTCGCGCCTCCGACAACCGGTAACATGTTATATTTCAGCATGTTGTGTGGGCTGCAGGGGGCGGATCACGGATCACCCGCAGGGTGCAGGCGAAACGGGTGATATCAGGCGCGGTTTCGACAGTCGGGTGCGGCTGGAATTCCATGGCTCGAAGATTGGTCCCGACGGTGGCCCGTTGCCGTTCCGGGAGTTGGACAGACCCCGGGATTGCTTGATATTACCGGCGGTCATCTCGGAGATCCGCGAACCGTCCACAACCGTCTGCATTCCGTGGTCGGAGGGCGTGGCGTTGATGCCGAGGCTGCGTCTGACGGCCGGATGGGTCGGTTCGAGACCGAGGTGTTGGCGGCTGCCGACAATCGTGGTGCGCCGGCGATCGATTGATCGGGGGATCGATCGGGGGATCGATCGGGCTCACGCCGGACATGGACGGTTCGGTCGGCCCGCCCCATGGCGCGCAGACCCACGGCGCTCAGGAAGGCACCGTCTGGAACGGGCATTTCGGCTGTATGTGCCATCACCCTTTGTTCGTCCTTAAGCGGTTTGGCCAGCTCGAACGCCGTTCATTGCGCCCCGGCAATGTCCACAGCCGCCGATGGCCGGGAAAATGTGCTCAAGCCGGTGTTGGCGCGATATGCGGATCGTGAGCTGATGCGGTTCTTCCGGGCCGATGCCGCTTTTGCCGTCCCGGACCTCTACAAGACGCCGGAGGCGGAAGGCTGTTCCTACACCGTCCGGCCTGGGAAGACCGCTGTTCCGGAAAGCAGGATTGCGCCTGTGCTCAAGCGCCCCGCGGGTCGTCGCCAGGGTCGAACGGCATCCGGGTGACTTGTTCCCGAAGATCGGCTTCGTGGTCACCAAGCTACCGATGGAGCCGGACCGGATCATTCGGTTCTACAACCAACGCGGCACCGCCGAACGGCATGTCGAGGAAGGCAGGCAGGCGATCAATCGGACACGTCTTTCCTGCAAAGGCATGGCGCGGAACGAGGTGCGGCTTCAGCTTCATGCATCGGCCTGCAATCCCGGTGTCTTCCTGCAGGGCGCCGACCGGCCTGCGGACCCGCCTCATCAGGATCGGAGCGCGGGTCGTCCGCCACGCCCGAGCCGTCACGTTCCAACCAGCCGAGGCGGCTGTCGGCGGCGCTCTGTTCACCCGCATCCTTGCGGCCATCCAACGGCTCCGTGCGCCCCCGGTACCGGCCAGCGCTATCGGCATGACGGTGTCGGCGATCAAACCTTGGCGAAAGCGGCTCGACGGGTCTGACCCGACGGGTGCCGGTCGGACCGAATTCTGGTTCAAGCCCGTTGCAGCGGCGATAAATCGCGCCCGGTTCACGAACCGGATGCCCGAACCACGTACGGCCCGTCCAAGAGGATTGATCCGTACGCAAAACAGCGGCAGCATGATCGGAATGGCGTTCTAATTGGGGAATGTCGGATAACTTGGTGCTGCGGCCAGCCGGGACAGTGACGCCGTTACGAGTTCAGTCACAACAGGTTGTATAGAGGTATCATTATACCGCACTTGTAACTTTCTGATTCAAAGGATTTTTTGCACTCACCGCATTAGGTGGCTTGACCGCGCACCGCGGGGCGACTAGACAGGGCGCCAGCCTGCCCGAGGGCGAACGCTTCGGGCAAAAAACGGAACAGACCAAATGCGTACCTATTCAGCCAAACCGGGTGAAGTCGACAAGAAATGGCTCTTGATCGACGCCGACGGGCTCGTTGTCGGAAGGCTCGCTGCACTTATTGCGACGCGTTTGCGCGGCAAGCACAAGCCCGCATACACGCCCCATATCGATTGCGGCGACAGCATCGTTGTCGTCAACGCCGACAAGGTGCTTTTGACCGGCAACAAGCGCCATCAGAAAATCTATTACCACCATACCGGCTATCCCGGCGGCATCAAGTCCAACCGCACCGAATACTGGCTTGACGGCAAGCATCCCGAGCGGGTGCTGTCAAAGGCGGTGGAGCGCATGATGCCAGGCGGACCGTTGTCACGCCGTCAGTTCCGCAATTTGCGCGTTTATGCCGGAACCGAACATCCCCATGAGGCACAGCAGCCCGAGGCGCTTGATATCGCAGCGCTCAATCCCAAGAATTCCCGGAGAGCAGACCATGTCTGATCAGGAAGTTCACGGCTTGGAAGATCTGGGAGGAGCAATGGGTGCAACGCCGCTTTCGGCCGAGCCCGAGGTGCCGGTTTACGTCCAGAAGCTCGATGCCCAGGGCCGCGCCTATGCCACCGGCAAGCGCAAGAACGCGATTGCCCGGGTGTGGATCAAGCCTGGTGCCGGCCGCATCACCGTCAACGGCAAAACCCTTGAGGAGTTCTTTGCCCGTCCGGTCCTGCGCATGTTGCTGGAACAGCCCTTGGTGGCGGCTGGGCGAAAGGGCCAGTACGACATTACCTGCACGGTTTCGGGCGGCGGTCTGTCCGGCCAGGCCGGTGCGGTGCGTCATGGACTTGCCAAGGCGCTGGTCCATTTTGAGCCCGACCTCAGAACCACGCTGAAGCGTGGCGGTTTTCTCACGCGCGACCCGCGTGTTGTGGAGCGCAAGAAATATGGCCGTGCCAAAGCGCGCCGCAGCTTCCAGTTCTCCAAGCGCTAGGGGCGAAAGACTATAAAACTGGTATATGCGTTTGAAGATTGGCGGACGCAAGGGCTATGTGATACGCAGCACGAAGCTGACGATTTACGAAGTTGAGCCTAAAGCACAGTCTGCGCAGCCATCATCAAGCAACCTTCAACCTATACAGCCGCAAGCATCTATTGCCCCCTCGTAGTGCTGCTTACATCGGTTTCCGATGTAAGAGTGGTGCACAGCGTGTGTGCGGTTTTGGCTTGAAATTTGGAGATTTGTAGTGGTTGAATGACTAAAATGCTGCTGGTGTTGATTAGCATAGTGATACTGGATGCAGAAAGGGATTGATATGCGAACAATGGGCTTTGGAGCAATTATGATTGTATGTTTAAATTGACTGTCAAGCTGGGAGCCCATTATGGGAAGTGATGACAAGTGAAGAAGATAAGGTTAAGGTGTTTATTGGACGCTGCGAAAGTTATGGATTTAAAGAAAATACAATAGAAATGACGCAATGCGTATCTTATGAGCGACGTGATTATGAGTATGATCCACGTGCTTCTAAGTACACAATAGGGGCATACCTTCTGGCGGCACCATCCCGCTTATTCAGATCAGATATCCAAAACGGCGGGCTTTGCGGTCCGCCGTTTTTGTTGGACGTCGTTTTTATTGGCCATCGCCGGCACGCGTGGCACACTCGCGCTAGCTTGGGAAGCTTATCATGGCAGACAAACACAATCCGGCCTGGCCGGAACCGGATCAGGCAATCATGCGTGAGCAACTGACCGGTGGCGCCTTTGAAGCGACGTTCGCTGGCGTGCTGAGTTTTGCGCGACGCAGCTACACCAAGGATATCGCCGAGGCCGATGTGGCGATCACCGGCATTCCGCTCGATGCCGGAACCTCCTACCGGCCGGGCACCAGATTTGGCCCCCCGGCGGTGCGCGCTGCCTCCGTTCTGCTTGCCGAGAATCCGGCATTTCCAAGTGGCGCCGACCCGTTCGATATCCTTGCCGTGGCTGATTATGGCGACTGCCCGTTCGATTATGGTCGCGCCCCGGAGATCGCTGAAGCGATATCAGCCCATGCCAGTTCCATCATCGACAAGGGTCCGATGCTGGTCTCGATCGGCGGCGATCATTTCATCACCTATCCGCTCTTGAAGGCACATGCGGCGAAATACGGCCCCCTGGCGCTGGTGCAGTTCGATGCCCATCAGGATACCTGGGCCGACGATGGCGAACGCCTCGACCACGGCACCATGATCACAAGAGCGGTCAAGGAAGGGCTGATCGATATCGATCGTTCGGTGCAGATCGGCATTCGCACCACCGCGCCGGAGACCTATGGTATTGCCATTCTCGATGCACCGGAGGTTCATGCCGCAGGCGACTATGCAACAGCCCAGCGCATTATCGATATTGTCGGCGATGCGGTCGCATATCTTACCTTCGACATTGACTGTCTCGACCCGGCTTTCGCGCCGGGCACCGGCACGCCGGTTGCAGGCGGGCTTTCAAGTGCTCAGGCGCTGGCGATCTTGCGCCAATTAGGCGCAATTGATTTTGTCGGTATGGATATGGCCGAAGTCTCTCCGCCGTACGATCATGCTGGCATAACCGCCCTTGCCGGAGCGACAATTGTCTATGATTTCATTGCCCAGATCGTCGCACCGCGCCGGCTGGGCGTTGCCGGGAGTTGAACGTGGCCGATCGGCTGAAGATCGGAATTCTCGGCGCGTCCGGCTATACCGGCGCCGATCTGGTGCGGCTGGCCGCGTGCCACCCGAATGTCGAAATCGCGCTGGCCACCGCCAACAGCCATGCAGGCAAGCAGATGGGCGAGGTTTTCCCTCATCTTGCGCGCCTTGATCTGCCGCGCCTCGTCAAATGGGAGGATGCCGATTGGTCGGCGCTCGATGTGATCTTTTGCGGTCTGCCTCATGGCACCACCCAAGAGATCGTGGCCCAGTTGCCGGCGGACAAGACGGTGATCGACCTGTCGGCCGATTTCCGTCTCAAGAGCCCTGAGACCTATGCCGAGTGGTATGGCCATGAGCACCATGCGCCAGGACTTCAGCCACAAGCGGTCTATGGTCTGACCGAACACAACCGCGCCGCGATCGCCTCGGCACGCATCACGGCCTGTCCGGGCTGTTATCCGACCGCCGCGCTTCTGGCCTTGTTGCCGCTGGCTGCGGGTAATCTGATCGATGCCGACCAGATCATCATCGATGCCAAATCCGGTGTTTCCGGCGCAGGGCGCTCCTTGCGTCAGAACACGCTGTTTTGTGAAGCGGGTGAGGGGCTGCGGCCCTACGGCATCGCCTCGCATCGCCATGCCCCTGAAATCGAGCAGGAAGTGGGAGGCGTTTTTGGCCGCCGGGTGGTGGTCAATTTCACCCCCCATCTGATCCCGATGAGCCGGGGCGAATTGGTCACCATCCATGTGGCGATGGCGCCGGGTGCGAGCGCCGATACTTTGTGCGAAGCGTTGCAGAGCGCCTATGGCGAGGAGCCCTTCGTCCATGTCACCGGCGAGGGCGTGATCCCCGGAACCCAGGATGTGCGCGGCTCCAATGAGTGTCTGATCGCGGTCTATGCCGACCGCATCAAGGGCCGTGCCATCGTCGTTGCCGTGATCGACAATCTGGTCAAGGGCTCGAGCGGTCAGGCGCTGCAGAACATGAATGTGCGCTTTGGCCTGGAGGAAACCTCAGGGCTGAAACAACTGGCGCTGTTTCCCTGATACTGCGTGCCACTTAGAGCATTTTCACATTTAGCGTTGATATCCTGCTGCGTGGAAGACGTTTTCGCATTCGGCCGGGAGGGAAGCAGTCGATAGTGCAGCCGATGCGTTCAACGAGGGCGTCGACGGTTCGGGCCGGATCTTGCCTGAGCAGCGCCTTGAGCTTGCGCGGCGCATGGCCCCGGTTCGGGCTGGGACCGCCGTCGCCGGTCGGCCGACGCCGCATCAGCGCTTTGTAGATGCAGGACGGGCTCACGCCAAACGTCGCTGCCGCCTGCCTCACCGCCATCCCGCCGTCTACCGCCGAAAGAACCCGATCCCGCAAGTCCTGCGAACAGCGCCGTTCAGATCTCCAACCCATGATGCCGCCTCCATCTTGCGGCATCCCGTGAATCACATCAGTGTGCAATTGGGAACCCCCAAACGATTCCGCTCATCGCGAAGACGCTCTAGCTGGAAATGATCCTGACATAGGAGCCTGGGGCGTCCTCGATTGCCTTGAACTTGCCGCCGCCGGCACGGCGCACTTTGACCTTGTCGCCGCAATATTGCGCGATCCATTCCTGCCAGTCCGGCCACCAAGAACCCGGAATTTCCCTGGCGCTGGCCAGCCATTGGTCGAAATCGTCTCCCGTGCCGTCGCACCAATAGCTGTATTTGTGCATTACCGGCGGATTGACCACGCCGGCAATGTGACCCGAGGCCGCCAGCACATAGCGCACTGGCCCTGCAAACAGCTTCACACCGGTGAATACCGAAAGCGCTGGCGCGATGTGATCCTCGCGCGTTGCCAGCGAGTAGACTGGTGTCTTGAGTTTGGTCACGTCGAGCGGCGTATCGGCAAGCACCATGCGGCCTTCCGCCAGATTATTCTTCTGATAGCATTCTCGCAGGTAAAACAGGTGGTTGGCTGCCGGCAGCCGCGTTGCGTCGGAATTCCAATAGAGCAGGTCGAAGGGCAGGGGATCGCGGCCCAGAAGGTAGTTGTTGATCACATAGAACCAGATCAGATCGTTCGAGCGCAGCAGATTGAAGGTCTGCGCCATCGAGGCAGCCTCCAGATAGCCCTCGCGCGTTAGCTTGCGCTCCATCGCATCGAGCTGGTCGTCATCGATGAATACATTGAGATCGCCGGCACGGGAGAAATCGACCTGCGCGGCGAGGAAGGTGACGCTGGAGACAAGGTCGCGCTTGTGGGCTGCCAGATAGGACAGGGTAGCCGCCAGCAGCGTGCCGCCAACGCAATAGCCGATCATGTTGGCGCGGTCCTCGCCGGTGATTTTGAGCACCGTATCGAGCGCGGTCAAAATCCCTTCATTCATATAGTTTTCGAACGATTTGCGGGCCAGCGTCGAATCGGGATTGACCCAAGAGACTACAAACATCGTGTGACCGGCTTCCACCGCCCAGCGGATGAATGATTTTTCTCGTGTCAGATCGAGAATGTAGAACTTGTTGATCCATGGCGGGATGATCAACAGCGGCGTGCGCCACACCTCCTTTGTCGCCGCCCGGTATTGAATGAGCTGGAACAGATCGTTCTGGAACACCACCTTGCCCGGAGTGGTCGCCAGATTTTCGCCCACCTTGAATGCATCCGGATCGGTCTGGCGAATGCGTAATTCGCCGCCGCCGCGTTCGATGTCGCGCGTCAGATTTTCCAGCCCCTTGACCAGATTGCCACCATTGCTGGTCAGTGTTTCGCGCAGCACTTTCGGGTTGGTGAGGATGAAATTGGTTGGCGCCAGCGCATTGGCGAGCTGGTGCACGTAAAAAGTCGCCTTGTGGCGGGTGTGAGGGTCGAGCCCCTCGGCCCGTTCCACCATCTTTTCCGCCGACTCGGTCGCTAGCAGATACATCTGCTTGATGAAGTCGAAGGCCGGGTTTTCGCTCCAGTCCTTGTCGGAAAATCGCCGGTCTCCGCGTTGCGGTTCGACCACCGGCTCGACCTCTTGGCCAGCTACCCGCTGCAGCGCCGAACTCCAGAGCTCCATCTGCCGGGACCAGATTTCGAACTGGACCTCGAGCATTTCCTCGGGATGGGCCATCCACGCCTCGAACACCTTGCCAAGTGTCGTCAGTCCCGAGGAGAAGCTGCGCGTGACCTCATCCTCGACCGCGCCAAGCGACCGCGGTTTGGAAATCAGTGATGCCAGAAAGGTGCTGCGTCTGGCCACTTCGGCCAGATTTTGCGCGAACTCCTCCGGATCTCCGAGTTCGTATTGTCCGGCCGCTGTTTCGTTGGATTCACTACTCATCGCACCACCCCTTCCTCTGCCGGTGAGGACGGTCAAATTGGTAGTTAACAAATTCGCACGAATTAAGCCACATTATGGGGGTCATTGGGCAGTGATCTAGGAAAGGCGGGTCCATTTGCCGGACCCCAGAGGTGTTGCGTTGAACGATCAACTCCAAATTGCATGCCGCGGTGAAGTAAGATGAATGTGCATCGCATTGCCGCCGTCACGGCCGCATTTGTAGCGCTTGTGCTTGTGGGCGCCTGCACGCCGGGTGCTGAGGATCTGGCCTATCCCGATCTCGGCACCCCGCCGACAGTCGCAACGCCCGCCAGCATCCTGACGCCGGCCGAGCGTGACGCGGCGATCGCCGAGCTCAACGCCGAGGCCGAAATCGTCAAATAGTGCATCTCACTAGGGAAATTGTCCCAAAACGCGCCCGTCTCATGGCTTGATCATCCGCATTGGGTGAACTGTGCGTGCCCATGCACGATCTGAGCGCGCAGTTCGCTGGCATTTGTCCGCACCACCGGGCTTGGCCGCGGGGCCGATGCATGGCACAAGCTCTGCTCAAAGACCGCTGGAGCGAGTCTGGCGAGTGACAAGCACGAGACTAGGAAGATGAAGCGCGATTTTCACCGCATCAAGCGCTTGCCCCCTTATGTGTTCGAGGAGGTCAATCGGCTGAAGGCCGACTGGCGCGCCAAAGGTGCTGACATCATCGATCTCGGTATGGGCAATCCCGATCTGCCGACAGCGAAACATATCCGCGACAAGCTGATCGAGACCGTTAACAAGCCCAAGACGAACCGCTATTCCGCCTCGCGCGGCATTCCCGGGCTGCGTCGCGCCCAGGCCGCCTATTATGAGCGCCGCTTTGGCGTCAGACTTGATCCCGACCGTGAGATTGTCGCCACGCTGGGCTCTAAGGAAGGCTTTGCCAATCTCGCCCAGGCGATCACCGCGCCGGGCGATGTGGTGCTGGTGCCCAATCCGACTTATCCGATTCATCAGTTCGGCTTCATCATGTCGGGCGGCGTGATTCGCCACCTGCCGGCCGCGCCCAATGAAGAGTTCATGCGCGCGCTCGATCGCGCGATCCGCCATTCAATCTCCAAGCCGATCGCGGTGGTGCTCAACTATCCGTCAAATCCGACCTGCCTCAACGCCTCGCTCGATTTCTACCGGGAGGTAGTGGATTACGCCAAGGCCGAAGATCTGATCCTGATTTCCGATCTCGCCTATGCCGAGCTCTATTTCAACGACGAGCCGCCGCCGTCGATCTTTCAGGTGCCGGGCGCCATGGATCTGGCGGTCGAGTTCACCTCGCTGTCCAAGACCTATTCGGTGCCGGGCTGGCGCATGGGCTTTGCGGTCGGCAATGAAGAGCTGATTTCAGCGCTGGCGCGGGTCAAGTCGTATCTCGATTATGGCGCCTTCACCCCGATCCAGGTCGCAGCCGCCGCCGCACTCAACGGGCCGCAGGGTTGTGTTGACGAGATCCGCGCCGCCTACAAGGCGCGGCGCGACATTCTGGTCTCGTCCTTCAAGCGTGCCGGCTGGGATGTGCCGCCGCCGCCATCGACCATGTTCGCTTGGGCGCCGGTGCCCGATCAGTTCCGCCATCTGGGCTCGCTGGAGTTCTCCAAGCTGTTGCTTGAGCACGCCGAAGTCGCGGTTTCGCCCGGCATTGGATTTGGCGAGCATGGAGAAGGGTATGTGCGTATCGCGCTGGTAGAGAATGAACATCGCATCCGCCAGGCGGCGCGCAATATTCGCCGTTTCTTTTCCAGCGCCGATGCAAGCCTGCACAATATTGTTCCCCATCCCGCCGCCGGGCTCAAACGGCAGCGCCAGCGATGAGTAAACCGGTGCGCATTGGCATTGCCGGGCTCGGCACCGTCGGCACAGGCGTTGTGCAGTTGCTCGACAAGCATGGCGGCGATATTGCAAACCGCATTGGCTGTCCGATCGAGATCACCGGCGTCAGCGCGCGCTCAAAGGGACGCGACCGCGGCATCGATATTTCCGCTTTTACCTGGCACGATGATCCGGTTGGTCTGGCGCGCGAAGGCGAGATCGACATTTTCGTTGAACTGATCGGTGGCGAGGATAGGGTCGCCAAGGCGGCCGTCGAGGCGGCCCTGGCGCGCGGTGTTGATGTGGTCACCGCCAACAAGGCGCTGCTCGCCCATCACGGGACCGAACTTGCCGGCCTGGGTGAGGCGCATGGCGCAGCCTTAATGTATGAGGCCGCCGTTGCCGGCGGTATTCCGATCGTCAAGGCGATGCGTGAGAGCTTCACCGCCAATGAGGTCGAGCGTGTCTATGGCATCCTGAACGGCACCTGCAATTACATCCTGACGGTGATGGAACGCGATGGCCGTGATTTTGCCGACGTGCTGGAAGATGCTCAGAAGCTGGGCTATGCCGAGGCCGATCCGAGCTTTGACGTTGGCGGTATCGATGCCGCCCACAAACTGGCGCTGCTGACCAGCCTGGCATATGGCACTAGGGTCGATTTCGATGCTGTCTATGTGGAGGGTATCGAGAATATAACCGCCGCCGATATTGAGGCTGCGGCCGATTTTGGCTACCGGATCAAACTCTTGAGTGTATCACAGAAGACCGACACCGGGATCGAGCAGCGGGTGCATCCGACATTGGTGCCACGCGGCTCGGCCATTGCCGAGGTTGGTGATGCTTTCAACGCCGTGGTCGTCGAGGGCGATTTCGTCGGCGAAGTGATGCTGTTTGGACGTGGCGCCGGCGCCGAGCCTACCGCCTCGGCCGTTGTCGGCGACATTATCGATGTGGCGCGCGGCGACACGCCGCCGGCATTCGGCCGCCCGACCGGTACCCTGGCACCTTATGAGCGTGCCAGAATGCGCGCGCATGAGGGCGGCTACTATGTCGGCCTGGACGTGCTCGACCGCCCCGGCGCCATGGCCGCGATTGCCGGACGCATGGCGCATCAGGGGATTTCACTGGATTCGATCCGCCAGTGCAGCCGCCCGGCATCGCCGTCCGACACCGGTGAACCAGAGCCGGTTCCCGTCACGTTGATCACCCATGAAACCACAGAGGCAGCGGTGCGCGCCGCCCTTGAGCAGATCGAACATGACGGGCACATTGTCGGCCGCGCCCAGATGATCCGAATAGAACCGACCTGAGATAAAAAGACGAGGGGGCAGGGATGAGTGCAATAAAGGCCAGCCTTAACCGCGTATATGCGCTCGAACTGGCGCGCGTTACCGAGCGCGCCGCCGTTGCCGCAGCCCATCATCGCGGGTGCGGCAACGAGGTTGCGGCTGACCAGGCTGCTGTAGATGCGATGCGCACCGAACTCAACACTCTCGATATTACCGGCACTGTGGTGATTGGCGAGGGCGAGCGTGACGAAGCGCCGATGCTGTATATCGGCGAGAAGGTCGGCAACGGCAACGGGCCGCAGGTCGATATCGCGCTCGATCCGCTCGAAGGCACCACACTGTGCGCCAAATCGATGCCCAATTCGCTTGCGGTTCTGGCGATGTCAGAAGGTGGCGGCATGCTGAACGCGCCCGACACGTATATGGACAAGATCGCCATTGGCGGCGGCTATCCTGAGGGTCTGGTCGATATCGACGCTGGGCCTGCGGACAATATTCGCGAACTCGCCAAGGCCAAGGGCGTTCCCACCAACCAGATCACCGCCTGCATTCTCGACCGGCCGCGCCATGCCGAACACATCGAGGCGGTGCGCTCTGCCGGAGGGCGCGTTCATCTGATCACCGATGGCGATATTGCCGGCGTCATCGCCACCACCAATCCGGCCGAGACCGACATCGACATCTATATGGGTATTGGCGGCGCACCCGAGGGCGTGCTGGCCGCCGCTGCGCTCAGATGCATTAGCGGTCAGATGCAAGGACGGCTGGTGATCCGAACCAAGGAGGAGGGCGAGCGCGCCACCCGCATGGGGATCAAGGATCTCGACAAGATCCACTCGCTGCATGACCTCGCCGCCGGCGATGTGCTTTTTGCCGCCACCGGCGTGACCGACGGTTCGATGCTGAGCGGCGTGCGGTTTCGCGCAGACGATGTCATCACCGAAACCGTGGTGATGCGTTCGATCAGCGGCACAGTGCGCTGGATCAAGTCCGAACATGCGCGCATGGACAAGTTCACTTGATATCGGCGCCCGCCGGATCTTTGAACCAACAACGCGCGCGTCAAACCGAGCGAAACGTCTTCAACGTCTCCCGGTCGCTGCGCGGCAAGTCCTGGCGGCCGCGCACTTTCGACGAGCGCATCGCCAATGCCATAGCCGAGCATCACGAGCTGCCGCTGCTGATCGCGCGCATTCTGTCGGCTAGGGGCGTGGCGCTCGACGATCTGCCGCATTTTCTTGAGCCGACCCTCAAAGCCGCCATGCCTGACCCCTCGGTTCTGCGCGACATGGATCGCGCGGCAAGCCGTATTGCCGATGCGATTGTCGGGGGCGAACAGATCGCGGTTCTTGCCGACTATGATGTCGATGGCGCCGCCAGCGCTGCCCTCATGTCGCGCTATCTGCACAGCCTTGGCCGCGATCTTGTGGTTCACGTTCCAGACCGCATCACCGAAGGTTACGGCCCCAACGCCGAGGCGCTGGGGCGGCTTGCCGATGGCGGCGCCAGCCTGATCGTCACTGTCGATTGCGGTATTGCCGCCGCCGACGCGTTTGCCGCCATTGCCGGCCATGCGGATGTCATCGTGCTCGACCATCATCAGGCGGGCGAGGTGCTCCCCGATGTGGCAGGTGTCGTCAATCCCAAGCGTCTCGATGATATGGCGGGGCTTGAATATCTGGCCGCTGCCGGGGTGGTGTTCATGACCCTGGTCGCCGTCAATCGTGAGTTGCGCCGGCGCGGCGCATTTTCAGATGCAGGAGAACCCGATCTGGTCAGCCTGCTGCCGCTGGTGGCGCTGGCCACGGTATGCGACGTGGTGCCCCTTGCCGGGCTCAATCGCGCCTTTGTCACGCAAGGCTTGCGCCTCATCCAGCGCCGCGATCTGGCCGGATTGGTAGCGCTTGCCGACCGCACAAGGTTGTCGGGCCCGGCATCGGTTTATCATCTGGGGTTCATGCTGGGCCCGCGCATCAATGCCGGCGGGCGCATTGGCCGCTCCGAACTCGGCTACCGGCTTTTGGCTAGCAACGAGGCAAGTGAAGTTGCAGCAATCGCCGATGAGCTTGAGCGCCTCAATGCCGAGCGCCAGGCGATTGAGGCTGCGGCGCTGGAGCAAGCCTGCGAGATGGTGGAACAGGCAGGCCTTGCCGATGGCGCGGCAAGCGCAATCACCGTTGCCTCTCAAAACTGGCATCCGGGCGTCGTCGGTCTTGTCGCCGCGCGCCTAGTCGAGCGCTATCGCACGCCTGCCATCGCCATTGCTTTGGACAAGGATGGGCGCGGGCGCGGATCGGGCCGTTCGGTTGCAGGCGTCGACCTCGGCACTGCCATCAGGGCTGCCGTCGATGCCGGCCATGCGCAAAAGGGCGGCGGCCATGCCATGGCAGCGGGACTGACCATCGCGTCTGATCGCATTGATGCCCTTGCCGGCTTCCTGCAAAACGCGCTGGCCGAGGCGGTCAGCGCCGGGCGCGGTGAGGACCATTTGTCGATTGACGGCCCGCTCACCGCCGGCAGTGCAACTTTTGAGCTGATGGCGCTGGTCGACCGGGCAGGGCCCTTCGGTCGCGGCCATCCGGAGCCACGATTTGCCTTTGCCTCGCACCGTGTCTCCTATGCCAAGACGGTCGGTAATGGCCATATCCGCGTGAGCCTGAAGGCCGAGGACGGCCGCCGCCTTGAGGCCATCGCTTTTCGCGCCGCAGGAACACCGATGGGCGAGGCATTGTCTGCTGGCGGTCAGGGCGCGCTGCACATAGCCGGCAAGCTCAAGCGCAACCATTGGCAGGGTCGCGAGACCATTCAATTGATGATTGACGATGCGGCATTACCGCGTTGATTGGCGGGGAGGGAACATGGTCCAGTCCATGCTTGCCGCCCGCTGGGCCAGCCGATATAAGCGGGCCCGGTCAGCGCCCTTCGTCTATCGGTTAGGACGCCAGGTTTTCAACCTGGAAAGAGGGGTTCGACTCCCCTAGGGCGCGCCACTAACGACCTTTCACAGAACAATTATTTGGTGTGTGCCAATTTCAGGTTCGGCACTTTCCTCTAAGTGTGGCGCGCGCTGTTCCCAGTATGTGCGGCAGGCGACGGTGTTCTTGCCCAAAAGGCTATCGCGCAACGCACCAGCCCCAGGATCGGACAGACCGAGCGTATCATCCAGCTCCCGCACCCTCCGGGTGATCCATAAAACCCGCCATTCGCAGCCGCCAACTCAATGAGTTATAACGAAAATACTGCGATCAGAACAGCAAAACCAGCGGATCACTTGGGGAATGCGGGTTTAATGTGGCGCAAGCGCGGGGGCTGGACGGTGCGATCCGGTTTGGCTTTGGCACTCAACGGTGATTAGAGTCCGGCCCCAATAACCGTCTTCCCGATTTGATCTGGGGATGGTTCATTGCCTCCGATGAGGAGTTAACGAGATGTATGATTTCTTCTGGTTTTCCGATTTTCAGCAGGCCCGGATCGCACCGCTTCTGCCGACCGATGTGCGCGGCAGGAAGCGCGTTGATGATCGTCCATGCGCTGCGCTGAGGATACGCCTGACCGGCTGTTCATCGACAACTCCTGCATCAAGGTTCATCGCTGCGCTGGCGGCGGGAAAGGGGCCCCTGGCCCATGGTATCGGCCTTACCAAAGGCGGACGCAACACCGGGCTCCACGCCGTCTGCGACCAAGGACCGCCCCTGCGTCCTGCTCCCGACGCCCGGAAACGTGCATGATTGCAAGGTCGCACAGCGCTGCATCGAGGCCATGCCGCCATCCGCCAAAATTGTCGCCGACAAAGGTCGTGACGGCCGGGAACTGCGCGAACGGCTTGAAGAGCGCGGGACCGGGCCCGTCATCCCGCCGCGAAAGAACCGCAAGATCCGATATCACGACGATCAGGCCGTCTACAGGGAGCGAAATATCATCGAACGCATGTTCTGCCGCCTCAAAGACGGGCGGCGCATCGCAACTCGCTTCGAGCGCAACATTAAAAACGTCATGGCAGCTGTCGCGCGCGCCGCAGTCCCCATCTCGTGGCTATAATGAGTCCAGACCCTAATCCCAGTCGAGGAAGCGTGGCAGCCGGTTCTTCTTGGCCAGCGTGCCGATGATGCCCAGCGGAAAGAACATCAGCGTTATCAACATGACCACGCCAGTGCCCAGAATATTGATCGCACTGGCGCCAAATTCATAGACCATGTACTCATTGAAGACGACGATCAGGATGGTACCGACGATCGGCCCGGTGACCGTTCCCTTGCCGCCAATAATGCACATCAACACCATGTTGGCGGCGACCAGAATGATGAGGAAGATGTTGGGCCGGATATAGGTCAGATATTCGCCCCACACCGCACCGCACATGCCGACAAAAAAGGCCGAGATGGCAAACGCCATGATCTTGTAAGCTTGGGTGTTGATACCGGCGCATTCGGACTTGGTTTCGTCCTGACTGAGCGCACGCAAACCAAGTCCGAATTTCGAATGCTTGATCTTGTAGGATGCAATCACGGTGACAATCGCGATCACCAGCATGGCGTAGAAATAGGGCAGTTTGGTCCAGCGCACGTCAAGCGAGTTCACCGGCATGGTGAGTCCGTTCGATCCGCCCACATAGTCCCAATTGTCAAAAACGATGCGCATGATCATCAAAAGCGCGATCGATGAGATGATGAAGGACGGCCCGCGTACGCGCAGCGTGATCAGCCCGACAAATACTCCTGCGACAGCGGCCACGAGGCCGGCAAGTGGTGCAGTAATCAACGTCGAGATGCCGGCGCCAGCGAACAGCATGCCGGAAAAATAGCCACCAATGCCGAAAAACACATTGTGTCCCAGTGAGATATAGCCGGTATAGCCACCGACAATATTCCATGCCGAGGACATGGCGATGTACATGAAGGTGTAGAGCGCCATGTGCAGCACGTAATTGGCATTGCCGGTGAACTGGAGCAGCGGCAGGGCGGCCATGAGAATCACAAATCCGATGGCAAAACCCCAGGACCTGTCATCGCGGCGCGCGCGTGCAAGGCGCTGATTCATCTCGCGCCTGGCCGCGACGACCTCGTCAATTTCCTGGGAACCGGTTGAATCGGTGCTCATGTCAATCGTTCTCGATTGGATCGCCGAACAGCCCCTGCGGCCGGATCAGCAGAATGAAGAAAAGCGCCAGGAAGAAAGTCAGCGTTGACCAGGTGGCGCCCGCATAGGTGCCGACAAAAGCCGCAATGATGGACAGCACAAAGGCGCCGACCACGGTGCCGACGAGCTTGCCCATGCCGCCCAGAACCACCAGCGACATGAGAATGGCGATCCATTCCCAGTGCTTGGCCGGGAAGAAGGAAAATACAAAACTCACCAGCGCTCCACTGGCACCGGCGAGCGCCGAGCCGATGGCAAAGGTGAGAAGCGAAATGAAGGCGACATTGACGCCCAGCAGACCCGCAGCGGTGCGGTTCTGGGTGGTGGCGCGGATGGCGTAGCCGATGCGGGTGAACTGGAGAAAGGCGAACAGGGAGCCGATCAGGACGATGGAGACGATGCCGGCGTAAAGCTGCGCGGTGGGAATGAACAGATCACCGAGAATGAAGGCGTCGGTGGCATAGGACGGGTTGGTCACGCGTTGGGTATTGGAAAAGGCTGTCGATGCCGCGCCGTCGAATACCAGCGCCACTGCAAAGGTCAGGAGCACGGTCATTTCCGAGTATTTCGCGCTGGCTGCTTCCTTTGCGTAAACAAGCTTGTAAAGGAAAATTCCGATAAAAAACATGAAGATGGCGGAAAGCGGCATCACGACAATCGGATCGATGCCGTAAAGCTTGAACAGCCAATAAGCCAGAAAGGCTCCCCAGATCACCATGATCGGGTGGGCGAGATTGACGATCCGCATGACACCGAAGATCAGTGTCAGGCCTGATGCCATCAGTGCGTAAACGCCACCAAGGAGGATGCCCAGTATCAGGACCTGGAGTGCGTTGGTCATGGGGTTTCCTCAGGCGGCCTTTGATTTGCGGCCGAGATAGAGTTCCTGGATGCGTGGGTCGGCGCGGATTTCCTCAGCCGGGCCCTCGAACAACGTCTTGCCGAGATCGAGCACCACGCCCCAATCGGCGTTCTTGAGGCCCATCAAGGCATTCTGCTCGACCAGCAGCACGGTGATGCCTTCATCACGCAGCATTTGGATAATCTCGTAGACCTGCGCCACGATTTTTGGTGCAAGACCGAGGGAGGGTTCATCAAGCATGACGATCTGCGGGCGCACGATCATGGTGCGCGCCATGGTCAGCATTTGTTGCTGGCCGCCGGACATTGTGGTGGCGAGCTGGCTTTCACGTTCGCGCAGGATCGGAAAGCGGCCCAGCACATCATCAATGCGGCACTCAAGTTCCGCGCGATCATTTAGCACATAACCGCCCATGCGCAGGTTTTCGCGCACGCTCATACGGCCGAATAGGGCGCGCTCCTGTGGCACGAAGCAAATGCCTTTGCGCAGGATTTGATCAGGCCGCAGGCCGTCTATCCGCTTCCCCTCAAAACTGACGCTGCCTTCACGCAAAGGCAGCACGCCGCAGATCGCTTTCAGGAGTGTCGATTTGCCGGCGCCGTTGGGGCCGATAATGCACTGGATCTGACCTGGACGGACGGTAACCGACGCGCCATTGAGAATTGCTGGTCCGCTTCCATAACCAGTAATAACATCGCGTACTTCAAGGAGTTCAGGCATCGGCTGGTGCCTCCTCAGTCGCGGTGCTGCTGCCCAGATAGGCTTCCAGCACCACCGGATCGCGCTGGATGTCTTCCGGTTTGCCCTCAGCAATGATCTGACCGAACGCCATGACCACGACCTTGTGGGAGAGAGACATCACCACATCCATGTTGTGCTCGACAATCAGCACTGACATGCCATCGGCGTTCAGTGCCCTGATATGTTCCATGATATCGTCGAGCAGGCGGTGATTGACGCCGCTTGCAGGCTCATCGAGAAGAATGATCTTGGGCTCCGACATCAACAGGGCGCCAAAGTCCATCAGTTTTTTCTGACCATAGGAAAGCGAACTGGTCTCCTCGTGCGCCAGGCGCGTGATATTGAGGAAGTCAAGAATCTCCATCGCCTTGTCGCGTTCAATCGAGGTCATGGCGGGTCCAAAGAGCGCTTTCCAGCCAACGAACTTCGATTGCACGACCATGTTTTCAAGCACCGTCAGATCTTCCAGGTTGCGGCTGATCTGGAATGTTCGGCTCAAGCCCTGTTGGGTGATCTGGTGCGGTTTTAGCTGATCGATGCGCTCACCCTCCAGCCAGACTTCGCCGGAGGTTGGGGAGATGGTGCGGCTGATGCAATTGAATGCGGTGGTCTTTCCCGCGCCATTGGGACCGATCAGCGCGGTGATCGATCCTTTGGCAACCGAGAAGCTGCAATTGTCCACGGCGCGCAGGCCACCGAAATGCTTGGAAAGCGAGCGCACGTCGAGCATTGCATATGCATCCATCGAATATTCCGTGGGCAGCAGTTTTTGAGAATTTGTGCGACCGCCGGAGCGGCCGCACGGGAGCTTGTTGCTCAGTTCCAGTCAGGTCGTGGATAGACCAGCGGCTTTACGAGATCACCCAGATCTGCGGTCGGGTAGACGAACTCAAGCTTCTGGTCCTGCCACTGGACTAGAAGCGGCGAGCGGTTGTGTGGCAGACCGCGCTCGTCCCAGTAGAAGTTGCCGAGGACTGTCTTGACCGGATCATCGGCGGTACGTGTTGAAAGCCAAGCGGCTACCTTGGCATTGTCGGTCGATTGTGCGCCGCGAATACCCTGTTCGATGCCCTGACAGACGGCGAATGGAATGGCCGAATCTTCGTCAGCCGCACGGCCGAACTCCGCTTGGAAATCACGCACGAAGTCCTGGTTTGAATAGGGTTTGCCGTTCAACATGCCCTCAAACGGTACAGCAGCATCCCATGAAGAATAGATCATCACGCCATTTGCATCAGCACCGAGGCCTTCCTCAAATTCGACCTGAGTGCCCTGGCTCATGAAGATCGCCTTGGGTTCGGCGCGAACGGTCTTCAAGGCACGCTGAAGCTGGACGGCTTCCTCGGCTGACGCCGATAGAGCGATCACCATTTCGGCGCCTGAATTCTTTATCGAGTTGGCAAGATTCAACCAGTCGGAAAAACCTTCTTCCGGCCAGGTTTCAGTATAGACCACTTCAATACCGCCATCGGCGAGGAAGCCTGGCGCCATGTTGACCACGACTTCGCCGGTTCCGGGATTCTTGACCTGTTCGCCCAGAAGGCCAGCGCGAATGGCATTGGCAAAAAAGTCGTCGGCATGGACCAGAGCGGCTGATTTGGGCTTGTCGTCGCCTACCAGTTCCGTCAGTGCCTGAACAACCGAGCGACCGATATATTCGCCTGGCACCTGTTGGAAATAAAACATGTTGGCATGACCCTGCTCCCAGATGCGCAATGCGCCGCCCGAAGGCACCGGGTGGATCATGTTGTTCTTTGCAATAACCGAGGAGACCGGAAATGTCAGCTTGCTTGAGAATGTCCCAAACAGGAGATCAACGCTGTCGACATTGATAAGCCGCTCATACTGGTTCATCGCGGTTTCGGTATCGGAGCGGTTGTCGGAGACGATCAATTCAACTTGCTGGCCCAGCAAGCCGCCATTGTCGTTGATCATGTTGATGCACATCTCGAAGCCTTCCTTGTGCTTTTGTCCGGTGACGGCAAATCCACCGGTCAGCGGCAAGGAAGATCCAATCTTGACAGATTCTTGGGCTGATGCCGATCCAGCAATCATTGCGGACATGGCGGCAGCAGCCAAGGCCAATCCAATGTTTTCCGATTTCATAGATTCCCTCCCGTGAGAAACATTCACACCAAGTTTTCTTGTTTAAATGCAAACGTTCGCATGGGATTCTCGCGGGAGAACACGAATCCGTCAAGGTGTTTCTTTCGAACGAGCAAGTTTGGTCAGACTTAGGTGGTTCAACTTGGAGCGGCCAATCGCCATAGAAACTGCATCTAAGACAGAAACCGGCCAAGGTATCAGAATTCTTGCACATTAGATCCCACGTTCCCCAGGTACCGTGACGTTTTCGCGCCTCCGGCAGCCGGTAATATGTTATATTTCAGCATGTTGTGCGGGCTGGCGGGTGCGGCTGGAATGCCATGGCTCGAGGATCGGTTCCGACGGTGGCCCGTTGCCGTTCCGGGAGTTGAACGAGACCCCGGGATTGCTCGATATTGCCGGCGGTCCTCTCGGAGATCCGCGAACCGTCCACAACCGTCTGCATTCCGTGGTCGGGCTTTTGCGGCAGCCGGTCTTCGGGCGATCGATTGATCGGGGGATCGATCGGGCTCACGCCGCGATGGCGCCCGAACGGACCACACCGGACATGGACGGTTCGGTCGGCCCGCCCCATGGCGCGCAGACCCATGGCGCGCAGGAAGGCACCGCCTGGAACGGGCATTTCGGCTGCATGTGCCATCACCCTTTGTTCGTCCTTAACCGGCTTGGCCGCCTCGAACGCCGTTCATTGCGCCCCGGCAATGTTCACAGCGCTGACGGTCGGGAAAATGTGCTCAAGCCGGTGTTGGCGCGATATGCGGATCGTGAGCTGATGCGGTTCTTCCGGGCCGATGCCGCTTTTGCCGTCCCGGAACTCTACAAGACGCCGGAGGCGGAAGGCTGTTCCTGCGCCATCCGGCCTGGGAAGACCGCTGTTCCGGAAAGCAGGATTGCGCCTGTGCTCAAGCGCCCCGCGGGTCGCCCGCCGACCCATGTGCGGCGCATCTGCGGCGACTTCGCGTATCAGGCCGCGTCACGGGACAAATCATGGCGGGTCGTCGCCGAGGTCGAACGGCATCCGGGCGAACTTGCCCCGCGCGTCGGCTTCATCGTCACCAGGCTGAGCCGCCCTGCCAGGCGCGTGGTCGCCTTCTGCAACCGGCGCTGCACAGCCGGGCAGCACATCAAGGACGGCAGGAACGCGATTGTGCAGACCCGGCTGTCATGCCAAAGGTTCCGGAACAATGCCGTGCGGCTTTAGCTTCATGCATCGGCCTGCAATCCCGGTGTCTTTCTGCAGGGCGCCGACCGGCCTCAAGGAGAAGCCGATCAGGATCGGCGCCGGGATCGTCACACACGGCCGGTACGTCACGTTCCAGTTCAGTTGGCCCGGTTGGCCGAGGGCGCGGTGCCAAGGGGCCTGTTCGCCGAGATCCTGCGGCTGATCGCCGAACTTCGGCCGCAGCCGGCGCCGGCGTGACGCGTCCGGTTGTCATGCAGTCCGGCAAGAACCACAGGCGAGGTGTGTCCTGATGACGACGAAATCGGCAATCCCGGCGCGATATACGCCGGCGTCACCGTTCTCGCTGTCCATCGATCCCCACAACGATGGTCCGGGGTTGCAGATGTCCGCCCGTGGAGGCAATATCGGCTCGACGATGGCCATCATCCCGTGAATGTCGGATAGGCCTTGCCGCCGCTGACCAGTGCTCCGAAGGCCTCGCCGTCGTGCAGGTCGACCGATGAGGTCTCCAGCGCCCGGATCAGTTCCGAACCCTCGTCCACGCCGATCCGTCTTCGGTCGCCTCGGTGGCCATGAGGACGTAAACGACGCCGATCGCCCGGGACGCGATCCCGGGATGCGATGGATTGTCAGCGGCCTCGCTCGCGCCTTGATGATCGTCGCATCAACCAGGGTTCAGGTCTTCACCATGCACCCCCCTGAAAGCCAACAGCGCTCTGGTGCCATTGAATCACGTCAGAAAGTCAAACTCAATTTAGAGGACTCCGTGTGGTGTGATCGCTCAGCCGCGCCAGCCACCACACGGCGATCCACACCGGCAGGGCGAGCACCGCCGCGTAGACCGCGGTCGCGATGGGTCCGAGCAGACCGGCCACCAACGTTGCCGCGATTGTGACGGCGCCCAAGCCGATCCCGGCAAGCCACACCGCGCGCCTGTAGCGCAGCCGCCAGAGTCGCCGGCAGCCGAGCGCCAGCGGCAGCCCGCAGGGCGCGACTAGTACCAGCTCCGACAGCGCTTGCAGCCCCGCGCCGGGTTCCGGCAGGAACCGCACCGCCGCCTGTGCCATGACCCCGGCCGGGAGCCACAGCAACGCCAGCACCCAGAAGCCGTACCGCCCGATGAGGTTCCGCTTGTCCACGCCCTGCCCATGTTCGGGGCCGTGCCGACGACCGAATCGGAACGGCTATTCTCGTTACGCCGAAGGTAGAAGGTAGAGGAAAGCCGAGTGAAAGCGAAGCCGCGCGTGAAGCGTTGCGATCTGCTTTTCAGATTCAATCCGTTCCCGATCGTTCTTTGCTTCAAGATTGGCTTGATAGGCACGGTTCAGTTCTTTGCCAATTGCTGCAATGCCGCCGCCTGCAAGCCATGAGAAAATGCGACCAATCATTTGCCGTCTGCCTTACCATTACCAATTGGCGTCTTGGTCTGGATACGCTTCATCACCACCCAGGCGGACAGAACTATCGGCACATAGGTCAGGATGTTTTCCGGTAGGTAACCGCTTCGCTGCCCTTATTCCAAGGGTTTCGGCAAAGATGCCGAAAGTAAGCGAAGGCAGTTCCGATGATGCCTTCAATGATAGTCGACCAACCCCGCAATTTGGCGCGCAATGGCGGATAGATATTCCACGCAATGATCAGGCCGACTGCGGTGACGAGAGCAAGGATTGCAAAGTTCATGGGATCAGGTTCCTAAAACAGATTGGTGATAAAGGTGGCGATCTTGTCCCACCAGGACGCGACCAGGCCGTCAACCGCAACCACGGCAACCGTGGTCACACCGGCATTGGGTTTGCTGGATGCGGGCTTTGGCGTGGGTGCAGGCGATTTCGTTTTTTCGGGAATGGTTACGGGCGGCTTGCCACCGGCGATGAGAAAAACGCGGCAGTTTGGAAATCTGTTCACACAACAAGTCCCTTTGTTCCTGAAACGGATCGTCCAAGTGGTTATGAGATTTTGAAGGGATTGGGAGTGGAATCATCATTTTTCCTTTAACCGGAAACCGAAATGCGGCATCAAAGAAAATCTGCAATATTCAAATTTGAAATAGGTACCAATAATATAAGACTGAATAATTGCAGCATTGTTTTTTTGGTGTCGACCACGGTTCATGCTGATGAAGCCTGGAAGGCCAAAGCTCTTGAAGGGGTCAAGAATTATCCGCAATTAAGGTCGGCCCAATGGGCTGAAAGCGGCGCTTTGTGGCTGTTCGCCTACAAGGCCTATGTTGCTTGGGCAAACATCATCAGCCAAGTCATTTGCCTCCATCTTTATGAAGCTGGAAAGCCAGATAACGAAACGGTTTTGGTCAGCCTCTTTAAATCTTTTGAAGGAAGCGCCAATGGACCTAGTGGATTGCTTCCAACATTTGGAATCCTCGATTTCCGGTGGCGATGATTTGGTCGGGATCGGCGCGCCGGGTGAAGGGTTTTGCCTCGGTTTCGTTGTGCTCCCTGATGAAGCGGTTGATGGCGGCCTGGAGGTCGACGACCGGGCAGAAGACGCCGTGTTTCAGGTAGCGCCCGGTCAGTCCGGCAAAGAAGCCTTCGACGGCGTTCGGCCATGACGCCGATGTCGGGGTAAAGCGGAATGTCCGGCGCGGGTGACGCTCGAGCCGGCGCATCACCTCCGGTGTGTTGTGCGTCGCGACATTGTCCGGCACGATATGCACGGCCTTTCCGGCGGGCATGTCGTGCTCCGGCGCATTCAGGAAGCGGATGAACTCCTGATGCCTGTGCCGGCCCATGTTCCTGCCGAACACCTCTCCGGTCAGCACGTTCGGCGCTGCGGACAGCGTGGTCGTGCCGTTGCGTTTGTCATCATGGGTCATGGTCCGGCCACGGCCCTTTTTCGGCGGCAGGCCGGGTTGCGTTCGGTCCGGCGCCTGAATTTGCGACTCGACATAACATCCTGGAATAAGGACACCATTGACCAAATGTCCGATATCGTTGGCGGTATGGTTGGAAAACGTCTGCGCTATGTGGACCTCATTGCAGATAACGGATTGAGCAGTGGAGCACAATTTTGCAGGCATTGAATATTCAAAGTTATCTCGCAGGAGTTGCCAGTACTTATGGCACAGGTGCGGCGACGGAACATTCATATCGCGCTGCCTTGCAAAATCTGTTGTCCTCGATTTCGGATGGTGTGACGGCGCTGAACGAACCCAAAAAGATCGCATGTGGCGCACCTGATTTTCTCGTCGCCAAAGACGATATCGTGATCGGCTATGTTGAGGCCAAAGACATTTCCGTTGGAATTCATGATCTCAAAACCAGCAATAAGGATCAGCAAGAGAGATATCGGGCGGCACTACCGAATCTGATCTATACCAACTGCCTCGAATGGGATTTCTACCGTGACGGTGAGTTGGTGGCCTCGGTCAGCGTTGCCGACCTTACTACGTGCATTCAGCCGAAGCCGGATCAGTACACGACACTCGAAAATCTACTGCGGGATTTCATCGCCCGGCGCCCCCAAACCATCACCAGCCCCAGGGAACTGGCCGAACGCATGGCGGGCAAAGCCATTCTGATCAAGGACGTGCTGGGCAGGACACTAGTCGACGACGAAAACCCGCAAAGCGAACTCGCCGCGCAATTCCACGCCTTCCGCGAGAACCTGATCCACGACATCACGGCGGAGGATTTCGCCGACATTTACGCCGAGACAATCGCCTATGGGATGTTCGCCGCCCGCCTGCACGACACCAGTCCGGACACGTTCAGCCGTCAGGAGGCATTGAATTTGCTTCCAAAGTCCAATCCGTTCCTGCGCAGTCTGTTCACCTACGTTGCGGGGTACGATCTCGATGACCGGATTGCATGGATCGTCGACGATCTGGCGCGCGTGTTCCAGGCCTGTGATGTGACCAAGCTCATGGAGGGCTTCGGCAAGCTTACGGGGTGGAACGATCCGTTCCTTCATTTCTACGAGACCTTCCTCGCTGCCTACAACCCCACGAAACGCAAGGCGCGTGGGGTCTGGTACACGCCCGAGCCGGTCGTCAACTTCATCGTGCGTGCAGTTGATGAAGTGCTGCAAACCGAGTTTGGGCTGGCGGACGGATTAGCCGACACATCGAAGGTCATGATCGACTGGGACACCGGCCAGAAGGCCATGACCAAATCGGGAAAGCTGCGCAAGAACGGCAAGAACGCCACCGAGAAGCGCGAGGTCCACCGCGTTCAAATCCTCGACCCGGCCACTGGGACGGGGACTTTTCTGGCCGAGGCGATCAAACGGATCGCGTCGAAGGTCAAAGACATTGCCCCCGGCATGTGGTCGCAATACATCGAGCAGGATCTCATCCCGCGCCTGCACGGGTTCGAGATTCTCATGGCCTCCTATGCCATGTGCCACATGAAGCTCGACATGATCCTGACGGAGATGGGCTACAAGCCGACCGGCAGCCCGCCGCGCCTGTCGGTCTACCTGACCAATTCGCTGGAAGAGGGCGAGCCGGCGAACGAGACGCTGCCGTTCGCCAAATGGCTGAGCCGCGAGGCAAAGGGCGCCAACACCGTCAAACGCGACACGCCGATCATGTGCGTGATCGGCAATCCGCCTTATCTGGGCGAGGGCGGCGTGTCCGAAGGCTGGCTCGGCGACCTGATGGACGATTACAAGAAAGAGCCGGGCGGCAAGGCGAAGCTCAAAGAGCGCAACCCGAAATGGCTCAACGATCTCTACGTAAAATTCATCCGCCTGTCGTCGCACCTGATCGAGAAGAACGGCGAGGGCGTGCTGGGGTTCATCACCAACCACGGCTATCTCGACAACCCCACCTTTCGCGGCATGCGCTGGCGCCTGCTCGACACCTTCGACCGCATCTGGGTGCTCGACCTGCACGGCAACGCAAAAAAGAAAGAGGTCACGCCCGAGGGCAGGCCCGACAACAACGTCTTCGACATTCAGCAGGGCGTGGCGATCATTATCGGCGTGAAGAAAAAGGACGGCGGCGATGGCCCGGCCGAAATCATGCACGGCGATCTTTGGGGTACGCGGGCGGCGAAGTATGAGGCGTTGCGGGCCGCCGGTCTGACGGCGGCAATGTTTGCGCCGCTCGAAAGCCCCGCGCCGCGGCATCCTTTCGTGCGACGGGATTTTGCAAAGCTGGCGGTCTATGAAAAAGGGTTTGGCGTGAACGCCTTCATGCCCGTCAATTCCGTGGGCATCGTGACGGCGCGCGATAGCCTGACCATCGATGAAAACAGGGAACGCCTTTGGCGACGTATCCAAGATTTCGCCGCCTTGGAACCGGAGGCGGCGCGCGAAAAATATAAGCTTGGAAAAGATGTACAAGACTGGACTATTCAGTCCGCACAGTCGGACGTAAACGCAAAATTGGATGAAGAACGTGTAGTGCCCTTGGTATACCGCCCCTTTGATACCAGATGGACTTTCTACACTGGAACTTCACGGGGCTTCCACTGCCGCCCCCGCGCTGAAGTCATGCGCCACTATGCAGATCATAAAAACCTGGGTCTTCTTGCTCCTGGCTCTATTCGTGATCCGGAATTTCACCACGCATTTGTGACCAATAATATTACGGAGGTAATTTTTTTTATCTGGCACCACCGCGTCCAATGCAAAGAACTTCCCCCTCTACCTCTGCCCCTCTGACCAAGACATCGACCAAACCCGCCGCGTCAATTTCGACCCAAAACTCTACAACCGCCTGCAAAAACTGGCCGCGCACCCACCCACGGCAAACCCGACGAGGTGCAGGTGTTCGATTACATCTATGGCGTGCTGCACTGCCCCGCCTATCGAGAGACCTATGCCGAGTTTCTGAAAATCGACTTCCCCCGCATCCCGTGGCCGTCAGGCCCCGACGAGTTCCGGGACGTTTCCAAGAAGGGCGCGGAACTGCGCCGTCTTCATCTGATGGACCCCGCCGCCGTCGGCGCCACGCCATTTCCCTTCACAGGAGACGGCGACAATGTTGTGGACAAGCCTCGATTCGAGAATGGCCGTGTCTGGATCAACAAGACCCAGTGTTTTGACAATGCACCCGATGTTGCATGGGGCTTCTACATAGGCGGGTACCAGCCTGCCCAGAAATGGCTCAAGGACCGCAAGGACCGCGCCCTCAGCTTTGATGATGTGAAGCACTATCAAAGCATCCTGAAAATTCTGTCCGAGACGGATCGGATCATGCGCACAATCATGATGACGCTAAATACTGCGATAAGTGATGTTTAACAGAAGAAGACGAGACATGACACAACGAAACCCTGATGACCGTCCGACTGTTCGGGTCAGAAGATCAAATCAAGTTGGACAGAGGATGGTAAAAACCCAAGGCGAAACTGCCGGACCCGGTGGAAGTGGCGATGAAGTCCAATGCCTACCAGCCGAGCAAGGCAGAGATGGAAGAGGAATACGATATGCCAGGATGGTCGCTTGATCGGGTACGTGAGACTTTACATGCGACCTGTTGTGTCCAAGGATTCCCGATCTTGAATGGTTGGGGAAAATGTGACTGAAGTATATAATTCCTAATACAATACCCGCAAGCTGCAAATCGTGCTTGCGGGGCGAGTGAACGGGCATTGCCGCAATTGTCGGCAGTGCGCGAAAAACTCGCGATTCCGTGGGGCTAGGGGCTTGACGCCCTGTTGGTACGTCAGTATGTTCCGCACGCTTTTCGGGCAGGCTGTAGACGCATTCGCGCTTTAGATGCTGCCGCCGACTAAGCGATCAAATCTGAGCATGTCTCGGGCGCTCTTGCGCACGGGACATTGTTGTTTAGGCGAACACGAATACTTGGATTTTCCTGGAGTCTAGCGGGCCATTTGGCCGTGAATGGGCGGGGCTGTCGCGTCTCGCATGCAGTTTTTGAGGAAGGGCCGCAGTCATGCCGACAATCAATCAGCTGGTCCGTAAACCGCGCCAGCTCTTGGTCAAGCGCAACAAGGTGCCGGCCATGGAGGCATGCCCGCAAAAGCGTGGCGTGTGCACGCGCGTCTACACGACGACGCCTAAAAAGCCGAACTCGGCTTTGAGAAAAGTCGCGCGCGTACGTCTGACCAATGGATTTGAGGTGACCAGCTACATTCCCGGCGAGGGTCATAATCTGCAGGAGCACTCCGTGGTGCTGATCCGCGGCGGCCGCGTCAAGGATCTGCCTGGCGTGCGCTATCACATCATTCGCGGCGTGCTCGATACCCAAGGCGTATCCAATCGCCGCCAGCGCCGTTCGAAATACGGCGCCAAACGGCCGAAATAGGAGCACCCCATGTCCAGGCGCCACAGTGCCGAAAAACGAGAAGTCTTGCCGGATCCGAAATTCGGCGACACCGTACTGTCGAAATTCATGTCGAGCCTGATGCGGCACGGCAAGAAATCAACCGCCGAAACCATCATGTATGGCGCCTTCGACCGCATTGAGGAACGCGCCAGGCAGGATCCGGTGCAGGTGTTCCACACCGCGCTTGAGAATGTCATGCCGACCATTGAGGTGAAGTCGCGCCGTGTTGGTGGCGCCACCTATCAGGTTCCCATCGAAGTGCGCACCGACCGCCGCCAGGCGCTGGCCATTCGCTGGCTGATCGCCGCCGCGCGCGCGCGCGGCGAGAGCACCATGGTCGAGCGCCTTTCCGGCGAACTGCTCGACGCTTCGCAAAATCGCGGCACCGCGGTCAAGAAGCGTGAAGACACCCACCGCATGGCAGACGCCAACCGCGCTTTCTCGCATTACCGCTGGTAATGCGGCTGAACTGGTAAGAGATCGAACGATGACCCGTCAGACCCCCATCGCGGACTACCGCAATATCGGCATCATGGCCCACATTGATGCCGGCAAGACCACAACCACCGAGCGTATCCTTTATTACACCGGCAAGAGCCACAAGATCGGTGAAGTTCATGAAGGCGCGGCCACCATGGACTGGATGGAGCAGGAGCAGGAACGCGGCATCACCATCACCTCCGCCGCCACCACCACCTACTGGCAAGACAAGCGCGTCAACATCATCGACACGCCCGGCCATGTGGACTTTACCATCGAGGTCGAGCGCTCCTTGAGGGTTCTGGATGGCGCCATCGCACTGCTGGATGCCAATGCCGGCGTTGAGCCGCAGACTGAAACGGTGTGGCGCCAGGCTGACAAATACGCAGTCCCGCGCATGATCTTCGTCAACAAGATGGACAAGATCGGTGCCGATTTCACCCGCTCCGTCGAGATGGTCAAGGAGCGTCTCGGCGCCATTCCGGTGGTGCTGCAACTGCCGATCGGCGCTGAAAACAACTTCAAAGGCGTGGTCGACCTCATCCATATGAAGGCGATTGTGTGGGACGAGGAAACCCTGGGCGCGAGCTTCCACGACGAGGACATCCCCGACAACATGGCCGACGCTGCCGCCACCGCGCGCGAGGCTCTGATCGAGGCGGTAATCGAGCTCGACGAGGTAGCGCTTGAAGCCTATCTGGAGGGCAACGAGCCCGATGAGGCAACGCTCAAATCGCTGATCCGCAAGGGCACCTGCGAAAACCGGTTCTACCCGATCTTCTGTGGCTCGGCATTCAAGAACAAGGGGGTGCAGTCGCTGCTCGACGGTGTTGTCGACTATCTGCCATCGCCGCTCGATGTGTCCCCGATCAAGGGCATCGATGTGCGCACTGGCGAGGAGATCGTGTGCACCTCGTCCGATGACGAGCCGCTTGGCATGCTCGCCTTCAAGGTGATGAACGACCCGTTTGTCGGCTCGCTCACCTTCTGCCGCATCTATTCGGGCAAATGCGAGGCCGGCAGCCAGGTTTACAATTCGGTCAAGGAAAAGCGCGAGCGTATCGGCCGCATGCTGCTCATGCATTCCAATTCCCGCGAGGACATAAAGGAGGCATATGCCGGCGATATCGTCGCCATCGCCAGCCTCAAGGAAGTCACCACCGGCGACACGCTGTGCGATATTGACAACAAGGTGATCCTGGAGCGCATGGAGTTCCCCGAGCCGGTGATCGAGATCGCGGTCGAGCCCAAGACCAAGGGCGACCAGGAAAAGATGTCGACGGCATTGCAGCGCCTGGCGCAGGAAGACCCCTCATTCCGCGTCTCCAGCGATCCTGAATCCGGCCAGACCATCATCAAGGGCATGGGCGAACTTCATCTCGACATCATCGTCGACAGGATGAAGCGCGAGTTCAAGGTCGATGCCAATATCGGTGCCCCGCAGGTTGCCTATCGCGAGACCATCACCCGCAGCGCCGATGTCGACTACACGCACAAGAAGCAGACCGGCGGTTCGGGCCAGTTCGCGCGCCTCAAGATCACCATCGCGCCAGGCGAGCCGGGTACGGGGGTCGTGTTCGACAACAAGATCGTCGGCGGCTCAATTCCCAAGGAATACATCCCCGGTGTCGAAAAGGGCATCAAGTCGGTGGTGGAGACCGGCGTGCTTGCCGGCTTCCCGCTGCTCGATCTGTCGGTGCTGCTCACCGATGGCGCCTATCATGATGTCGACTCCTCGGTCATGGCGTTTGAGATTGCAGCTCGTGCCGCCTTCCGCGAGGGCGCTCAAAAGGCAGGGCCCAAACTGCTCGAGCCGATCATGCGGGTCGAGGTTGTGACTCCAGAGGAGTATATCGGCAACGTCATGGGCGACATCAATTCGCGCCGTGGCCAGGTCCAGGGCCAGGAGCCGCGCGGCAATGCCGTCGTTGCCACCGCCATGGTGCCGCTTGCCAACATGTTCGGTTATGTCTCCCAGTTGCGCTCGATGAGCCAGGGTCGGGCCCAGTTCACCATGCAATTCGATCATTACGAACAGGTACCCCAGGCGGTATCTGAAGAAGTGATCGCAAAGCTCGCCTGACGCCTGAGAGCAAACAGAAGAAATGGAGTGCCAAGATGGCTAAGGAGAAGTTTGAGCGTTCGAAGCCGCATTGCAACATCGGCACGATTGGTCATGTTGACCATGGCAAGACGACGTTGACGGCTGCGATCACCAAGGTTTTGGCCGAGTCTGGCGGAGCTGAGTTTTCGGCCTATGACGACATTGACAAGGCGCCTGAGGAAAAGGCGCGCGGCATCACGATCTCGACTGCCCATGTCGAATATGAGACCGACAATCGCCATTACGCCCATGTCGACTGCCCGGGTCATGCTGACTATGTGAAGAACATGATCACTGGTGCTGCGCAGATGGACGGCGCCATTCTGGTCGTCTCGGCCGCTGACGGCCCGATGCCGCAGACCCGCGAGCACATTCTTCTGGCCCGCCAGGTCGGCGTTCCAGCCCTTGTGGTTTACATGAACAAGGTCGACCAGGTGGACGACGAAGAGCTTCTCGAGCTTGTCGAGCTTGAGGTGCGCGAGCTTCTCAGTTCTTACGAGTTTCCCGGCGATGACATCCCGATCGTTAAGGGCTCGGCGCTTGCCGCTCTTGAAGGCAAGGACGAGGCCACCGGCAAGAACTCGATCATGGAGTTGATGGCCGCGGTTGATAATTACATCCCGCAGCCCTCGCGCCCCGTCGACCAGCCGTTCCTGATGCCGATCGAGGATGTGTTCTCGATTTCCGGGCGTGGCACGGTTGTCACCGGCCGTATCGAGCGCGGTGTGGTCAAGGTCGGCGAGGAGATCGAGATCGTCGGCATCAAGGACACCACCAAGACCACCTGCACCGGTGTTGAGATGTTCCGCAAGCTGCTCGATCAGGGCGAGGCGGGCGACAATGTCGGCGTTTTGTTGCGCGGCACCAAGCGCGAGGATGTGGAGCGCGGCCAGGTTCTGGCCAAGCCCGGTTCTGTGACGCCGCACACCGAGTTCAAGGCCGAGGCCTATATTCTGACCAAGGAGGAGGGCGGCCGTCACACGCCGTTTTTCACCAATTACCGGCCTCAGTTTTATTTCCGCACCACCGATGTGACCGGTGTTGTGACGCTGCCCGATGGCACCGAGATGGTGATGCCGGGCGACAATGTTCAGATGGAAGTGACGCTGATCGTTCCGATCGCGATGGAAGAAAGCCTTCGCTTTGCCATCCGTGAGGGCGGGCGCACCGTTGGTGCCGGCGTCGTCTCATCAATCATCAAATAGAAGAAAACCGCGCTCGCCAAGCTGGCGGGCGCTACTCGTTCAAGGGCAAGAAGATGCAAGGCCAGAATATCAGGATCCGCTTGAAGGCGTTCGATCACCGCCTGCTCGATACCTCGACGCGCGAGATCGTCAACACCGCCAAGCGGACCGGCGCGGAAGTACGCGGACCCATTCCGCTGCCTTGCCGGATCGAGAAATACACGGTGTTGCGCGGGCCCCATGTCGACAAGAAGAGCCGTGAACAGTTCGAGATGCGCACCCATAAGCGCCTGCTCGATATCGTTGATCCGACACCGCAGACGGTGGACGCGCTTATGAAGCTCGACCTTGCCGCCGGCGTCGATGTCGAGATCAAGCTTTAGGGATGAATGAGATGCGTTGCGGAGTCATCGCTGAAAAACTTGGCATGACGCGGGTGTTCACCGATGCCGGTGAGAACATCCCGGTGACTGTCCTGGCGCTTTCCGGCTGTCAGGTGGTGAGCCAGCGAACGGCGGAGCGTGATGGCTATGTCGCCCTCCAGCTCGGCGCTGGTGTCGCCAAGCCATCGAGGCTGACCAAGGCCCAGCGCGGCCATTTCGCCAAGGCCAATGTCGAACCCAAGCGCAAGCTTGCCGAGTTTCGCGTCGATGAGGAGCAGCTGATCAATGTCGGTGCCACCCTCAAGGCCGACCATTTTCTCATTGGCCAGCGCGTCGATGTGTCCGGCGTGTCGATCGGCAAGGGTTTTACCGGCGCCATGAAGCGGCACAATTTTTCCGGCCTGCGCGCCTCTCACGGCGTGTCCATCAGCCATCGCTCGCACGGCTCGACCGGTCAGTGCCAGGATCCCGGCAAGGTGTTCAAGGGCAAGAAGATGGCCGGCCATATGGGCGCTGCGCGGGTCACGGTGCAGAACCTTGAAGTGGTGGTCACCGATGTTGACCGCGGCCTGGTTCTGGTGCGCGGCGCGGTACCGGGCTCCAAGGGCGGCTGGGTGACATTGCGCGATGCGATCAAGCTGCCGGCGCCTGACGGTCTTCCGCTTCCCGGAAGCTTTGATGGCGGCGAGAGTGCCGCTGCCGAGGCACCGGTTGAAGAAGCGCAGGCTTCGGATGAAGCCGCAAGCGAGGCCTGGGCGGACAATCCTGCCGATGAGGCGGCGCCAGACGATACATCCGGCGGCCATGAAGAAGGTGGCAAGGCATGAAAACCGACGTCACCACACTCGCAGCCAAGAAGTCGGGCACGGTCGAACTCGCCGATTATATTTTCGGTCTTGAGCCGCGCTCCGATCTGCTTCACCGCATGGTCACCTATCAGCTGGCCAAGCGCCGCGCCGGGACCCACAAGGTCAAGAATCGCTCCGATATTCGCGCCACCGGCGCCAAGATGTACCGTCAGAAGGGCACCGGTCGGGCGCGTCATGGCGACAGCAAGGTTCCGCAGTTCCGTGGCGGCGGGCGCGCCTTCGGGCCGCATCCGCGCGACCATTCGATCGATCTGCCAAAGAAGGTGCGCGCATTGGCGCTGCGTCACGCGCTCTCGGCCAAGGCCAAGTCGGAAGAGATCATGGTGCTCGACGAGGCCAAGCTGAAAGAGCCCAAGACCGCGGCACTGGGATCGGCGCTGGAAAAGCTCGGTCTCAAATCCGCTCTGATCATCGACGGCGAGGCGGTTGAGGACAATATTGCCAAGGCCGCGCGCAACCTGCCGGGTATCGATCTGCTGCCGGCTGCCGGCATCAATGTCTACGACATTCTCAAGCACGACACCCTGGTGCTGACCAAGGCCGCGCTTGCCAAGATAGAGGACCGGTTCAATGCGTGAAGCCGATCTCTACGACATCATCCTGAGCCCGGTGATCACCGAAAAAGCGACCTTGGCCTCCGAGCACGACCAGATCGTTTTCAACGTCTCGCGCACCGCCACCAAGCCGCAGATCAAAGAAGCGGTGGAAGCCTTGTTCAAGGTCCGTGTGAAGGAGGTCAACACTTTGGTGCGCAAGGGCAAAGTCAAGAGATTCAAGGGCAGAATCGGGCGTCAGAGCGACGTCAAGAAGGCATTTGTCACTCTCGAAGAGGGCCAGTCGATAGATGTGTCGACCGGTCTTTCATGAGGTTGAGGAATAAGTCATGGCGCTGAAGAGCTACAAGCCCAACACCCCCGGCCAGCGCGGCCTGGTTCTTGTCGCGCGCGATCAACTTTGGTCGGGCAAGCCGGTCAAGAAGCTGACCGAGGGACTGACCAAGTCCGGCGGCCGCAACAATTACGGCCGCATCACTGCGCGCCGGCGTGGCGGTGGCAACAAGCGGCTTTACCGCGTGGTCGATTTCAAGCGTCGCAAATTTGATGTGCCGGCCACCGTCGAGCGGCTGGAATATGATCCCAACCGCTCCGCCTTCATCGCGATGATCCGCTATGAGGATGGCGAGCAGTCTTACATTCTGGCGCCCCAGCGCCTGGCCGAGGGCGACACCGTGGTGTCCGGCGAGCGGGTTGACGTCAAGCCCGGAAACGCCATGCCGATGGCGTCGATCCCGATCGGCACCATCATTCACAATATCGAACTCAAGCCCGGCAAGGGCGGTCAGATTGCCCGTGCCGCCGGCACCTATGTGCAGCTTGCCGGCCGCGATCAGGGCTATGCCATCCTGCGGCTTAATTCCGGCGAACAGCGCCTGGTGCGCGCCGAATGCATGGCAACGGTCGGTGCGGTATCAAATCCAGACAATTCCAACATCAAGCTCGCCAAGGCGGGGCGCTCGCGCTGGATGGGCCGGCGCCCCTCAGTGCGCGGTGTGGCCATGAACCCGGTCGATCATCCCCATGGCGGCGGCGAGGGCAAATCCTCCGGCGGCCGTCATCCGGTCACCCCGTGGGGCGTGTCCACCAAGGGTAAGCGCACACGCTCCAACAAGGCGACCGACAAATACATTTTGCGCAGCAGGCACCTGCGCAGGAAGCGGAGATAGACGATGGCGCGTTCGGTCACCAAGGGCCCCTTTGTCGACGGCTATATGTTGAAGAAAACCGAGGCGGCGCGTGTTTCGGGGCGCAACAACATTATCAAGATTTGGTCCCGCCGCTCGACCATTCTGCCGCAGTTCGTCGGGCTGACATTCGGCGTGCACAACGGCCACAAGCACATTCCGGTGCTGGTGAGCGAAGACATGGTCGGTCACAAATTCGGTGAATTCGCACCGACACGGACCTATTTCGGTCATCTGGCCGACAAAAAGGCGAGAAGGAAATAGAGATGGGAAAGGCCAAGCGCGAGCGCGCTCTCAGCGAAAACGAGGCCCAGGCGGTCTCGCGACTGCTGCGCATCAGCCCGCAAAAGCTGAACCTGCTCGCCGAGCAGATCCGCGGCAAGAAGGTCGAGCGTGCGCTCTCCGATCTCACATTTTCGCGCAAGCGCATTGCCGGCGACGTCAAGAAGACGCTGCAATCGGCGATTGCTAACGCCGAGAACAACCATGATCTTGATGTCGATGATCTGGTGGTCGCCCAGGCCTTTGTCGGCAAGAACCTGGTGATGAAGCGCTTCCAGCCGCGCGCGCGCGGACGCGTCGGGCGGATCGTCAAGCCATTCAGCCAGATCACCATCATTTTGCGTCAACAAGAGGAAGCGGCCTGATGGGACAGAAAGTATCTCCGGTCGGGCTTCGCCTCGGCATCAACCGCACTTGGGACTCGCGCTGGTATGCCAATTGCGGCGAGTATTCCAAGCTCTTGCATGAGGACCGCAAAATCCGCGACATGATCACCGGTCTGCGCTCACAGGCCGCTATCTCCAAGGTGGTGATCGAGCGTCCGCACAAGAAGTGCCGCGTGACCATCCACACCGCACGGCCCGGCGTTTTGATCGGCAAGAAGGGCGCCGATATCGAGGTCATGCGCCGCAATGTGCAAAAGCTGACCGAAAGCGAGGTTTCGATCAATATCGTCGAGGTCAGAAAACCCGAAATCGACGCCAAGCTGGTGGCCGAGAATATCGCCCAGCAGCTTGAGCGCCGCGTCGCCTTCCGCCGCGCTATGAAGCGCGCCGTGCAATCAGCGATGCGTCTGGGCGCGGAGGGCATCAGGATCAATTGCGGCGGCCGGCTGGGCGGCGCGGAAATCGCGCGCACCGAATGGTACCGCGAGGGCAGGGTGCCGCTTCATACATTGCGTGCCGATGTCGATTACGGCGCCGCCACCGCCAAGACCGCCTACGGCACCTGTGGCGTCAAGGTCTGGGTGTTCCGCGGTGAGATCATGGAGCATGACCCGATGGCCCATGAGCGGCGTGTCCTCGACATGCAGGAAAACATTCGCGGCGGCGGGCGCCGTGAGCGCGAGCGCGCCAGCTAGGATAGATACGGATGCTGCAGCCAAAGCGCACGAAGTTCCGCAAACAGCACAAGGGCCGCATCAAGGGTGTGGCCAAGGGCGGATACGAAATCAATTTCGGCTCCTACGGCCTCAAGGCCCAGGAACCGGCCCGCGTCACCGCGCGCCAGATCGAAGCCGCACGTCGCGCCATGACGCGCCACATGAAGCGCGCAGGCCGCGTGTGGATCCGCATCTTTCCCGATGTGCCGGTGTCGAAAAAGCCAACCGAGGTACGCATGGGCAAGGGCAAGGGCACGCCCGAATTCTGGGCGGCCAAGGTCAAGCCTGGGCGCATCATGTTCGAGATTGACGGCGTCACGCCGGTGACCGCGCGCGAGGCATTGCGCCTTGCTGCCGCCAAGCTGCCGGTTAAGTGCCGCTATGTCGCCCGTCTCGGCGACAATGGCTAGGGCGGAGGCCCAGATGAAGATTTCAGAAGTGCGCGACCTCAGCGCCGACCAGCTTGAGGATGAACTGATCAAGCTCAAGCGCGAGCAGTTCAATTTGCGCTTCCAGGCCGCCACCGGCCAGCTTGAAAACACCGCCCGCGTGCGCGAAGTGCGCCGCGCCATCGCGCGCATCAAAACCGTGCAACGCGCGACCAGCGCAACGCCAGCAGAGGCCTGAGACCGAAATGCCGAAACGAATTCTGCAAGGGACAGTCGAAAGCGACAAGGCCGACAAGACCGTTGTCGTGCGCGTCGATCGCCGCTTCGCCGATCCCCTGTTCAAAAAGACGGTGCGCCGTTCCAAGCGCTACCACGCACATGACGAATCCAATGCTCACAAGATCGGCGAAAAGGTGCGCATTCAGGAATGCAAGCCCTTCTCCAAACTCAAGCGCTGGATGGTGCTTGAGGAACAGGCCGGCTGACGTCAGCCCGGCCAATAGAAATACTGAGGCAAGAAGCCCATGATACAGATGCAAACCAACCTCGATGTCGCCGACAACTCAGGCGCGCGCCAGGTGCAGTGCATCAAGGTTCTCGGCGGTTCAAAGCGCAAATACGCCGGCATTGGCGACATCATCGTGGTGTCGGTCAAGGAAGCTATTCCGCGCGGCCGGGTGAAGAAGGGCGAGGTGATGAAGGCGGTGATCGTTCGCACCGCCAAGGACATCCGCCGCCGCGACGGCACCGTGATCCGCTTCGATCGCAACGCCGCGGTGCTGATCAACCCGCAGGGCGAGCCCATCGGCACGCGCATCTTTGGCCCCGTCACCCGTGAACTCAGAGCCAAGAACCATATGAAAATCGTCTCTCTCGCGCCGGAGGTTCTTTAAATGGCTGCGAAGATCAGAAAAGGCGACCGCGTTGTGGTCCTCACCGGCAAGGACAAGGGCAAGGCCGGTGACGTCTTGCGCATGCTCCCCGAACGTGGCCGCGCCATCGTCCAGGGCGTCAATATCGTGCGCCGCCATACCCGCCAGAGCGCCGGTGAGCAGGGCGGCATCATCGCCAAGGAAGCCTCGATCCACCTGTCCAATCTTGCGATCGCCGACTTGGAAGACAACAAGCCGACGCGGATCGGATTCAAGTTTCAGGAAGACGGCCGCAAGGTGCGTTTTGCCAAGCGCTCAGGAGGAGTGATCGATGGCTGAGCCAGCTTACACGCCGCGCCTGCGCGCCCATTATGACAATGAAGTGCGCCCCAAACTGATCAAGGAGTTCGGCTATACCAACCCGCTCCAGGTGCCGCATCTCGACAAGGTGGTGCTCAATATGGGCATTGGCGAAGCGGTCGCTGATTTCAAGAAGATCACCGCTGCCGCCAAAGACCTTGCCGCGATTGCAGGCCAGCGCCCGGTGATCACCAAGGCGCGCAAGTCGATCGCCAATTTCAAGCTGCGCGAAGGCATGCAGGTCGGTACCAAGGTGACGCTGCGCCGCGAGCGCATGTACGAATTCATCGATCGTCTGGTAACCATCGCCCTGCCGCGCGTGCGCGACTTCCGCGGCCTCAATCCGGGCAGTTTCGACGGCGGCGGCAATTACTCGCTGGGCATCAAGGAACACATCGTCTTTCCCGAGATCAACTACGACAAGGTCGAGGAGATCTGGGGGCTCGATGTGGTGGTCTGCACCACCGCTCGTACCGATGAAGAAGCAAGCGTGCTGTTGCGCGAACTCAATTTTCCGTTTCGCAACTGAAGCGCCGGGGCAAGGAGACAACATGGCGAAGAAAAGCGCGGTTGAACGCAACAAGAAGCGGCGTCGCATGACGGCCAAGTTCGCATCCAAGCGCACGCGGCTGAAGGCGATTACCGACGACATGTCGCTCAGTATGGAGGAGCGCTTCCAGGCCAATCTGCGCCTGGCGCAGCTTCCCCGAAACTCGGCGCCCACCCGCATTCGCAATCGTTGCGAGGTGACCGGACGCCCGCGCGGATTTTACAGGAAGCTTGGAATGTCGCGCATCGCGCTGCGTGATTTCGCGTCCCAGGGACAGATCCCTGGCATGGTTAAGTCGAGCTGGTAGGAACAAGCCTCAATGGTGATGACCGACCCACTGGGTGACATGCTAACCCGCATCCGCAATGCGCAGATGCGAGGCAAAAACAAGGTGTCGACACCGGCCTCGCGGCTGCGCGAGCGGGTGCTCAATGTTCTTGAAACTGAAGGATTTATTCGCGGTTTTGCGCGCGTAAAAATGGAAGGCTCGTTTCCGGAATTCGAGATCGAGCTTAAATATCACGATGGCACTTCGGTGATTAAGGAGATCCAGAGGGTGTCAAAACCCGGACGCCGGGTCTATTCCTCTGTCGCCGATCTTCCACGAGTCTATAACGGGCTTGGCCTGTCGATCCTGTCCACGCCGAAGGGTGTCATGTCCGACACCGACGCGCGTGAGAACAATGTCGGCGGCGAAGTCTTGTGCAAAGTGTTCTGATCGGGCGCTGCGGAGAAACAGAACCGTGTCACGAATTGGAAAAAAAGCAGTCACCGTGCCCTCTGGCGTCACCGCCACGGTCGATGGCCAGGCGATTTCCGTCAAGGGGCCCAAGGGCGAGCTGTCCGCTGTGCTGGTTGATGATGTGATTGCCAAGCTCGAAGACGGCGAGATTAGCGTCAATCCGCGCGCCGACACCAAGCGCGGGCGGTCCATGTGGGGCCTGTCGCGCACCGTGGTGTCCAATCTGGTCGAAGGCGTGTCGGAAGGCTTTACCAAGACGCTCGAGATTACCGGCGTCGGCTACCGCGCTGCTGTTGAAGGCAACAAGCTCAAACTGGCGCTCGGTTTCAGCCACGATGTCAATTATGACATCCCGAGCGACATCACCATTGCCTGTCCGCGCCCGACCGAGATCACCGTCTCGGGCATCGACAAGCAGAAGGTTGGCCAGGTGGCATCCGAAATCCGCCGCTACCGTCCGCCCGAGCCCTACAAGAGCAAGGGCGTGCGCTATACCGGCGAGTACATCTTCCGCAAGGAAGGCAAGAAGAAATAGGCATGTGGGACCGATGACCGCTCGCAACAAGAAGATCGCACAACGCCGCAACCGGGTACGTCGCCGGCTGCGCATGCGCGCCACTGGCCGGCCGCGGCTCAGTGTTTTCCGCTCGTCGAAAAATATCTATGCCCAGCTGATCGATGACGCCAGCGGCCATACGCTGGCAGCCGCCTCAACACTGGAAAAGGATGTACGCTCCGGTCTCAAGACCGGTGCTGATATCGATGCGGCAAGTGCTGTCGGCAAGGTAATTGCCGAGCGTGCCAAGAGTGCCGGGATTGAACAGGTTGTGTTTGATCGCGGCTCGTACCTCTATCATGGCCGGGTCAAGGCTCTGGCTGAAGCCGCGCGCGAGGGCGGACTTGGTTTTTAAGGGATGATGTGATGGCGCGTGAGCCCATGAGAAACCGCGACGACCGCGATGGCGAGTTCGTCGACAAGCTGGTGCACATCAACCGTGTCGCCAAGGTGGTAAAGGGTGGCCGGCGGTTCGGTTTTGCAGCACTTGTCGTGGTTGGTGACCAGAAGGGCCGGGTTGGCTTTGGTCACGGCAAGGCGCGTGAAGTGCCCGAAGCCATTCGCAAGGCCACTGAATTGGCCAAGCGCACCATGATCCGCGTACCGCTGCGCGAAGGCCGCACCCTGCATCACAACATCGCCGGCCATCATGGCGCCGGCAAGGTGCTGCTGCGCGCCGCGCCTCCCGGAACCGGCATCATCGCCGGCGGTCCGATGCGCGCCGTGTTCGAGACCCTTGGCGTTCAGGATGTGGTTGCCAAGTCGCAAGGAACCGCTAATCCCTACAACATGGTGCGCGCCACGTTCGATGCGCTGAAGCGCGAGCAGAGCCCGCGCATGGTTGCCGCACGGCGCGGGTTGAAGGTGAGCGATATCGTCTCGCGCCGCCAGGACACCGCCGGCGACATCAACGCCGAATAGGGGAGCGCAGATGGCGGATAAAAAGACAGTCACGGTCGAGCAGACCTCAAGCCCGATCCGGCGGCCTGCCGATCAGCGCGCGACCCTGGTTGGCCTCGGGCTCAACAAGATACGCCGCCGCAGCACGCTGGAGGACACCCCCGCCGTGCGCGGCATGATTGCCAAGGTCGCTCACATGGTCCGTGTCATTGACGACGGTCAAGCCTGATACTACTTGAGTTGCACCGTCTGAATGGCGCGGTTCGCATTAAATGGATTGAACGCATGCGATTGAACGAAATTTCCGATAATGCCGGAGCACGAAAAGAGCGCAAGCGCGTCGGGCGCGGTATTGGATCGGGCATCGGCAAGACAGCCGGTCGTGGCGTCAAGGGTCAGAAATCACGCTCTGGCGTTGCCATCAAGGGTTTCGAGGGTGGCCAGATGCCGCTGCATCGGCGGTTGCCGAAGCGCGGCTTCAACAACATTTTTGCCAAGAAATACAACGCAGTAAATATCGGGCGCGTGCAGCAGGCGATTGACGACGGCAAGCTTGACGGCAAGGCTGCGGTCACGGTCGAGACGCTGCGCGATGCAGGCATTGTCACCAAGCTGCGCGACGGTGTGCGCCTTCTGGGGCGCGGCGACATCACCGCCAAGCTCTCTTTTGAAGTTGCCGGCGCATCGAAAACCGCGATCGAGGCGGTTGAGAAGGCCGGTGGCAGCGTCACGGTTCTGCCGGGCAAGAAGCCGCCGCTGAAAACCGGCAAGCGCACCGAGCGCCGCGAGACTGCCCGGGCAAAACGCGAAGCCCACGCCGCCGAAGCGGCGGCAAGCTAGGCTGTACGGCCTTTAACGGTCCGCAGGAGGAGGCGACATGGCATCTGCTGCCGAGCAACTCGCTGCCAATATCAATTTCTCCGCGTTTGCCAAGGCGACGGACCTCAAACGCCGTATCCTGTTTACGCTGGGCGCACTGCTGATCTATCGGCTGGGCACCTACATTCCGCTGCCCGGCATCAATGGCGAGGCGCTGGCTGATGTGTTCCAGCGCAACCAGTCCGGCATTATCGGCATGTTCGACATGTTCGCCGGTGGCGCTGTCGGCCGCATGGCGATCTTTGCCCTGAACATCATGCCCTACATTTCCGCGTCCATCATCATGCAGCTGATGAGCGCGGTCTCACCCCATCTTGAGCAGCTCAAGAAGGAAGGCGAGGCGGGCCGCAAGCAGATCAACCAGTACACCCGCTACGGCACCGTGTTTCTCGCAGCCCTTCAGGGCTATGGCATCGCCGTCGGCCTTGAGGGTGCTGGCAATGTGGTGGTCGATCCGGGGTTCTATTTCCGTATCTCCTCGGTCATTACCCTGGTGGGCGGCACCGTGTTCCTGATGTGGCTCGGCGAGCAGATCACCGCGCGCGGCATCGGCAACGGCATCTCGCTGATCATCTTTTCCGGCATCATCGCCGAAATGCCCTCGGCCATGGCCAATACCTTGGAGCTCGGGCGCCAGGGCGCGCTGGCAACCTGGGTGATCTTCGCCATCATCATCATGGCAGTGGTCGTCATCGCCTTTATCGTGTTCATGGAGCGCGCCCAGCGCCGGCTGTTGATCCAGTATCCCAAACGCCAGGTCGGAAATCGCATGTTCGGCGGCGATTCATCGCATCTGCCGCTGAAGCTCAATACCGCTGGCGTGATTCCGCCGATTTTCGCCTCATCACTGCTGCTGATGCCGGTGACGGTGGCCAATTTCTCTTCCGGCTCCGGGCCTGAATGGCTGACCACGGTGACAGCGCTTCTGGGCCGCGGCCAGCCGCTGTATCTGGCCTTCTACATTGGCGGTATCGTGTTTTTCGCCTTCTTCTATACCGCGATCGTGTTCAATCCCGCCGACACCGCCGACAATCTGAAGAAATATGGCGGTTTCATTCCCGGGATCAGGCCGGGTGAGCGCACCGCCGAATATCTCGATTATGTGCTGACCCGCATCACCGTGGCTGGCGCTGCTTATCTGGCTGCGGTCTGTCTGCTGCCGGAACTGTTAATTTCCTATGCCGCGGTGCCATTCTATTTTGGTGGTACATCGCTACTGATCGTGGTCTCTGTCACCATGGATACCGTCTCCCAGGCTCAAAGCCATTTGCTGGCGCATCAATATGAGGGGCTGGTCAAGAAATCACGGCTGAGGGGGCGCAGGAGGTGAATCTGATTTTGTTGGGGCCTCCGGGTGCGGGCAAGGGCACCCAGGCCAAGAAGCTGCAGGACGGTCACGGCCTGGTCCAGTTGTCGACCGGCGACATGCTGCGTGCGGCGATCGCTGCCGGCACCGAGATCGGTCTGAAGGCCAAGGACATCATGGCACGCGGCGAACTGGTGCTCGACCAGATCATGATCGGCATCATTTCCGAGCGTATTGGCGAGCCCGACTGCGCCGGCGGCATCGTTTTCGATGGATTTCCCCGCACCGTCGTCCAGGCCGAGGCGCTTGACGGGGTTTTGTCCGAACGCGGCATGAAGCTCGATGCGGTGGTTGAGATGGCGGTTGATGATACGATTTTGATCGATCGCATTATGACCCGTGCCGCCGAACAGCCGGGCGGTGCGCGCGAGGACGACAATGCCGAGGCGCTGAAGCGTCGGCTCGACGTCTATCACGCCAAGACCGCGTCGGTGATCGAGTATTATCGTGCCCGCAACATGCTGAAATCGGTCGATGGCATGGCCACCATCAACGAAGTGACGGACCAGATTGAGGATGTATTGGCGCTCGACCACGGCATGTGACTTTTAGACCGCCAATTGGGCGGTGATGATTGACTTGGGCGCAGAATCTCCGCTAAAAGCCCAGCGGAATTCAGCACCAACTGAGCGAAGCCGTTTTGCACACCCGATGGGCGTGGCAAATCGGCTGATTTTTGCTACAATGGGAGGACTGGAAGTGGCCCGAATTGCTGGTGTCAACATACCGACCAACAAGCGAGTTGAAGTTGCGTTGAGCTATATTCATGGCATCGGCCCGTCTTCGGCGCGCAAGATTTGCCAGAAGGTCAATCTCGACCTGACGCGCCGGGTCAGCGAATTGTCCGATGCCGAGGTGATCCAGATTCGCGAGGTGATCGACCGCGACTACCAGGTCGAAGGCGATTGCCGCCGAGAAGTCGCGATGAACATCAAGCGGCTGATGGATCTGGGCTGCTACCAGGGTCTGCGCCACCGTCGTGGCCTGCCGGTTCGCGGTCAGCGGACCCATACCAATGCGCGCACCCGCAAAGGCCCTGCCAAGGCAATCGCCGGCAGGAGAAAATAGGCACGCTTCTTTTTAAAGCATGACCAGACAGGAAGACGGAAACGATGGCCAAGGATACAACGCGGGTTCGGCGCCGCGAGCGCAAGAACATTTCGTCGGGAGTGGCGCATGTGAACGCCACTTTCAACAACACCATGATCACCATTACCGACGCTCAGGGCAATGCCATTTCTTGGGCGTCAGCTGGTGGAATGGGCTTTAAGGGATCACGTAAATCCACGCCCTATGCCGCTCAGGTGGCAGCCGAGGAAGCTACCAAGAAGGCCATGGAGCACGGCATGACCACCATCGAGGTTCAGGTCAAGGGACCTGGCTCGGGCCGTGAATCAGCGCTGCGTGCGCTCCAGGCCACGGGCTTCATTGTCACCGCAATTCGTGACGTGACGCCAATTCCGCATAATGGCTGCCGGCCGCCCAAGAGGCGCCGGGTTTAGTAACGCGTCCCGGCCGGGACGTATTGCTGCGCCCGCCACCCAACGCCCGTTTCGTCGCCGCACCCAGCTTCGCGGCGCATCCCCAAGAGGACCTACCGTGATCGAGAAGAACTGGCAGGAACTTATCAAGCCGAACAAGCTCGATGTTAATTCGGGACATGACCCGGCAACCTCGGCGCAGCTCATCGCCGAGCCGCTTGAACGCGGCTTCGGCCTGACGCTCGGCAATTCGCTTCGTCGTGTGCTTTTGTCATCGCTCCAAGGCGCGGCCGTCACCTCGGTGCAGATTGACGGCGTTCTTCACGAATTCTCTTCCATCTCCGGCGTTCGCGAGGACGTCACCGACATTGTGCTCAATATCAAGGATATTGCGCTGAGGATGCATTCCGCCACGCCGCGCCGTCTGGTCCTGCGTAAGGAAGGCCCGTGCACGGTGACCGCCGGCGATATTGAAGACACCGCCGATGTGGAGATCCTCAATCCCGATCTGCCGCTGTGCACGCTCGATGAGAATGCCGAGATCCGCATCGAGTTCATGGTCCAGATCGGCAAGGGCTATGTGCCGGCCGAGCACAACCGGCCCGAGGATGCGCCGATCGGCCTGATCGCGGTCGACAGCCTCTACAGTCCCATGCGCAAGGTCTCCTACAAGGTCGAGAACACCCGCGAGGGTCAGATCCTCGACTATGACAAGCTCACCCTTTCGGTCGAGACTGACGGATCGCTCACTCCCGAAGATGCGGTTGCCTATGCGGCGCGCATTCTCCAGGACCAGCTGCAGGTGTTCGTCAATTTCATGGAACCGCGCAAGAAAGTGGTCGAGGAGAGCGCACCGGAGCTTGCCTTCAACCCGACGCTGCTCAAGAAGGTCGACGAGCTCGAACTTTCCGTGCGTTCGGCCAACTGCCTGAAGAACGACAACATCGTCTATATTGGCGACCTCATTCAGAAATCCGAGGGCGAAATGCTCCGGACACCGAATTTTGGCCGCAAATCACTCAATGAAATCAAGGAAGTGCTGGCGCAGATGGGCCTCCACCTCGGCATTGATGTGCCGAATTGGCCGCCCGACAATATTGACGATATGGCCAAGCGCTACGAGGAACACTTTTAAGGCCACAAGCGCCGCCCGGGGGAACCGCCATGCGCCACCGCAATTCGGGACGCAAACTCAACCGCACTGCCAGACACCGCAAGGCGTTGTTCGCCAATATGTCGGTGGCGCTGATTAAGCATGAGCAGATTGTCACCACTCTGCCCAAGGCCAAGGAACTGCGCCCGGTGGTCGAGCGTCTGGTGACGCTGGCCAAGCGCGGTGATCTGCATGCGCGCCGCCAAGCTCTGTCCAAGCTGCACAATGACCGCACCATCGTCGCCAAGCTGTTCGACACACTGGGGCCGCGCTATGCCGAGCGCAGTGGCGGCTATACCCGGATCATGAAAGCCGGTTTCCGCTATGGCGATTCAGCGCCCATGGCGGTGATCGAATTCGTTGACCGCGACGAGGAAGCGCGCGGCCAGGACTCTGGCCCGCCCCAGGGATTCGCCGCCGAGCGTGAGGAAACTGCCGACGCCGCGGCGTGAAGACGCGCAAATCCGCTGAACGGACCTGAATCCTCGGGAAAGGAATTGCCCGATGTCCAGGCAAACCATTCAGCTTTTCTTCGGACAATCATCCTCACTGCATCGTGTATTGCAGCAGGTCGTGGTTTTATTGGCACGTCCTCATTATTTTTTTCGACCATTGCCGTACCGGCAATGGTCGGTATCTGCGAAGTAGGCAAGAGCGCTTGGTCGCTGGATGCCGAGAACACATCAACTGTCCAGATCGTACTGCTTATTTTGGCGCACCGTGTGGAGTGTTGCTTGCTGCCTGCTGTCCTGAACAAGCAGTCAATCGATTATGTGGAAATCGCGCGCCGGGCAATCGACGAACAAGGCGGATGCCAAGATCGATAGCCTCGAAAACCGCATAACAAAGCTCGTTGCCACAAGTACTGTCGCGACAGCTTGCCGCAATGTGATCGATGGATTTGCGACACACGTCACATTTACCCGCGGCGAAATTGGCCGGGCATGCGACGTGATGTTGTCATCGGTCGTCACCCAAAAGCAGATATTGTTTTCAATCGAGGAACGAGAGAACTGGAATTCTGCCGTTTATTTATTCATGTGCGATCACGGTGAGCTGCAATGCGTTGCTTATGACAGACTGGACAAAGATGTGAATCACACACCGTGGTCCTAGAGCCCCGGAAAGGACCATGTCGGCCACACATTCGCAAGCGACAGGTCCGAGTCGCGATGGCGACATCATCGAGCAGCCGATATTTGAGGCGGTCGGCGGCTATTCTCGTATTTATGACCAGGAACGGTACCGCTCCTTATTTTCCGTTTGCATACAACGCAACGGCAAGACCAAGCCAGTCGGTGTTTGCGTTGCCTTCAGCGATGTCGTCGGCCGTTTCACCAATGAAAATTCAACCCGTTAGAGAACTCGCCGACGCAATCAGCGGTGCCCTTCTGTCGGCAAGACGTTACAATGAATATATAGAGTCATGAAGGGAATCAGTTGATCATGGCAGCGCAGTCTCCTCTCAGAACCGACCGCAGCACCGAGATTGATCGGGAGCTGGGTACCGCGATCGAGGAAGCCGTTGGAGGTCCTTCCGGTTCGGATGCCGAAGCGCGCGTGGCGCGCCTCGTCACCGAGCGGACAAATCTGATTGCGAGCAGGAATTTGAAATAGAACTCAAGACCATCCCGTGATTTATCCGGTTCAAGGGCGGCCCCGCAGGCCGCCCTTTGTATTTGGCCGGCAAGCTCCGATATTGGTAGAACCTGAACGGCGCGATGGCTAAAAAATGAAGTGGCACAGCGTGAATAAATTAGGTTTTACCCACACCCTCTGGCGCGGTCTGCTTGCGGTGCTGATTGCGCTCACCGCCTCTGGCAAGCCGTCGGCAGCTGAGGACGCACTGCTCCTGGCTGGCGAGGAAAGCCGTATCACGCCTCTTGGCACGCTTTCCCACGGCCCCAGAACCGCCAGCGAACTCAAGCTGTCCTATGCGCCGGTTGTACGCCGTGTGGCGCCTGCAGTGGTCAATGTCTATTCGCGCCGCGTGGAGCGCGAGCGCGCCTCTTCGCCATTTTTTTCCGATCCCTTCTTTCAGCGCTTTTTCGGTGGCCGCAGCCCGTTTTCCGAACGTGAGCGGGGGCGCGTGCGCTCTTCGCTGGGCTCGGGCGTCATCATCAGCCCCGACGGCATGGTGATCACCAATCACCACGTCATCAAGGACGGCACCCAGATCAAGGTAGCACTTGCCGACCGGCGTGAACTGGAGGCCGAGATCCTTTTGAAGGATGAGCGCACCGATCTTGCCGTGTTGCGCATTCTCGGAGATCACGAACCGTTCCCCTCGCTTCAATTCGCCGATTCAGATGCCATGGAAGTGGGCGATGTGGTGCTCGCCGTCGGCAATCCCTTCGGCATTGGACAGACCGTGACCAGCGGTATCGTCTCGGCACTGGCGCGCACCGATGTCGGAATTTCCGACTTCCAGTTCTTCATCCAGACCGATGCCGCCGTCAATCCCGGCAATTCAGGCGGGCCGCTGGTCGATTCCACCGGCGCCATTGTCGGCATCAACACCGCGATCTATTCGCGCTCCGGCGGCAGCCACGGCATCGGCTTTTCGATTCCCTCCAATATGGCGCGCATCGTTGCCAGTCAGGCGCTGTCGGGCAGCGGCCGGGTGCGCCGGCCGTGGCTGGGCGGCTCGCTGCAGGACGTCTCTTCGGATATCGCCGAATCCTTTGGGCTCGATCGCCCGACCGGCGCCATCATCACTGAAGTCTATCCCGGCGGCCCGCTTGATCTGGCCGGCATCAAACTTGGCGATATCATCACCGCGATTGGCGGTGTTGTGGTCGAAAACGGGCAAACTCTCGAATACCGCCTTGCAACGTCGCAGATCGGCACCGCCGCCAAGCTCAATATCAGACGCGAAAGTGAGACTTTCAACACCTTTATCGACCTCATCCCGGCGCCTGAGGAGCCTGCGCGCAACCAGACCAGGATTGCAGGAACAGCGCCGCTTGCCGGCGTGCATGTCGCCAATCTGTCGCCGGCATTGGCAGAAGAGCGTTCGCTCTCCACCAATGCGCGCGGTGTTATCATTCTGAAAGTCGACCCTCGCTCGCCCGCCGCTCAGCTGCGCCTCAGGCCTGACGATGTGATCGTCGCCATTGGCGGGCGTGAAATCGAGCTGGTTGCCGACATTGAACCGACACTGAAGCAATCCGGCTTACCGCTTGAAATCGTCATTCGCCGCGGCGGGCGCCACATGCGCACCATCATCAGGGGCTGAGCCCATGACTAATCTGTTCGAGGCGGCGGGATTGCAAGAACAAGCGCCGCGCCCGCTGGCCGATCGCATGCGCCCTGATGAGCTGGGTCTCGTTGTCGGTCAGGATCACCTGCTGGGACCTGAAGGATCGCTGCGGCGTATGGTCGATGCCGGCCATCTGGCATCGCTGATCTTCTGGGGGCCACCGGGCACGGGCAAGACTACCATCGCGCGCCTGCTGGCCGGTGCCGCCGGGCTTGAATTTGAACAGATGTCGGCGATTTTCACCGGTGTCGCCGATTTGAAGAAGACCTTTGAGCGCGCCCGCGCGCGCCGTCAGGCCGGCCGTGGCACGCTGTTGTTTGTCGATGAAATTCACCGCTTCAACCGCGCCCAGCAGGATGGATTCCTTCCAGTGATGGAAGACGGCACCATCACGCTTGTTGGTGCGACCACCGAAAATCCGTCCTTTGTGCTGAATGGCGCGCTGCTATCTCGCTCCCAGGTGCTGGTGCTGAACCGGCTTTCCAGCGAGGCGCTGCAAGAGCTTGTCGCCCGCGCCGAGACTGAAATCGGCCGCCCCCTGCCGCTGGAACCAGAAGCGCGCACCGCATTGGTCGCCATGGCCGATGGCGACGGGCGCCATCTCATCAATCTCATGGAGACGGTGTTTGATGTGACCGGGGAGGGCGGCGATGATCTCGATACCGCCGCACTCACGCGCCTCGTCCACGAACGCGCACCGCTCTACGACAAGGGCCGTGATGGCCATTACAATCTGATCTCGGCGCTGCACAAATCGGTGCGCGGCTCCGATCCCGATGCCGCGCTTTACTGGCTGGCGCGCATGCTGTCCGGCGGCGAGGACCCGCTCTTTATTGCGCGGCGCGTGGTGCGCATGGCGGTGGAGGATATCGGCCTTGCCGACCCGCAGGCGCTGACCCAGGCGCTGGCCGCCAAGGAGGCCTATGATTTCCTCGGCTCGCCGGAAGGTGAACTGGTGATCGCCCAAGCGGTGATCTATGTCGCCACCGCCCCCAAGTCAAATGCCAGCTACAAGGCATTTGGCGCTGCCAGCCGTTCAGCGCGTGAGACCGGCTCGCTGATGCCGCCAAAGCATATTCTGAACGCGCCGACCAGGCTGATGAAGCAAGAAGGCTACGGGCGCGGCTATGCCTATGACCATGACGAGGAGACAGGTTTTTCCGGCCAGCACTATTTTCCCGACGAGCTGGAACGGATGAGTTTCTATACGCCTGAGGAGCGCGGTTTTGAGCGCGAGATCGTCAAGCGGCTCGACTATTGGGCCAAATTGAGGGGCGGGAAGGGCGCATGAACCATCTGTTTGTGGTCGCCCTCGGCGGCGCACTGGGCGCTGGCAGCCGTCATCTGGTCAATATGGCAGCGCTCAAATATCTCGGCAGCTCGTTTCCCTGGGGAACGCTGACGGTCAATGTTGTCGGCTGTTTCCTCATGGGCGTGCTGGTCGAGGCGTTGGCGCTCAAGTTCCAGGCAAGCCAGGAGTTGCGCCTGTTTCTGGCAACCGGCGTGCTCGGCGGCTTTACCACCTTTTCCGCCTTCTCGCTCGATGTTGCCCTCCTGGTCGAGCGCAAGGAAAGCCTCACCGCGGCGCTTTACGTGATGGGCTCGGGCGGCCTTTCGATCGGCGCCCTGTTTCTGGCGCTTCATATCACCCGCGCGGTGCTCGCATGAGCGGCGTCCAGCACCGCGAAGTGGCAAGTGGCGATGACGGCATGCGCCTTGACCGCTGGCTGAGATCGCAATTTCCCGGCGTCGGCTTTGCCCATGCGCAAAAGCTGATCCGCTCGGGCCAGATCCGCATCGATGGCGGCAGGGCCAGGGCCGAGACCCGTGTTATCGCCGGCCAGAGCATCCGCGTACCGCCACTGGCCGACCCCCCGGTGCGCAAGAAAAGCCCCGCCGAGGCGCTCTCGAGTGAAGATCACAAATTCATCCGCTCGCTGGTGATTCATCAGGATGACCGGGTGATTGCGTTGAACAAGCCGCCGGGGCTTGCAACGCAAGGCGGTACCGGCGTCAAGGCCCATGTCGACCGGCTTTTGATAGGGCTTCAGGGCAGGTATGACGAGCGCCCGCGGCTGGTTCACCGGCTCGACCGCGATACATCGGGCGTACTCCTGATCGCCCGTGATCGCGCCGCCGCCGCCTCGCTCACCAAATCGCTCAAATCACGCCATGCACGCAAGATCTACTGGGCGCTGGTGCGCGGTGTGCCGGCGGGCGAGGGCGGGCGTATTTCCAATTTCATCGGCCCCGATGCGGCAACCTTCGGAGAGACGCAATGCGTACTCCATCAGGGCGAGCCGGGCGCGGTTCATGCTCTCAGCCGCTTTTTGCTGATCGACCGTGCCGGTACCCGTGTGTCCTGGGTCAAGCTTGAGCCGGAGACCGGCCGCAAGCACCAACTGCGCGTTCATATGGCCCATATCGGCCATGAGATGCTCGGTGACCGGCGCTATCTCAATGTGCAGAACCGGGAGGCACTGGACGGGCTTGAAGAAGGGCTTTATCTGCATGCGCGGCGCATCATCCTGCCACACCCGTCGGGCGGCACTCTTGATGTCACAGCAGCAATGCCTGAGCACATGACGCATGCATTCGAGCTTCTGGGATTTGATGAAACGCTTGCCGATGCCGGCGAGCCGGAGGATTTAAGTGTCCGGCGATAAGGCGCGGCCAGAACCCGCACCCAGGATCAAACGCTTTTACAAGCGCGCCGAGGCAGCACCGCTTGAGGGCGGCTTTGGCGTGCTGCTCGATGGCAGGCCAGCGCGCACGCCGCTCAAGACCCCGCTCACTGTCCCTCATGAGGTGTTGGGCGCAGAGTTGGCGGGAGAATGGCAGGCGCAGGACCCTGACATCGAAACTCCGACCATGCCGCTCACACGGCTTGCCAATACCGCGATTGACGGCGTTGCCCGCGAGCGCGACAGCGTGATTAAGGCAATGGCCGCCTATGCTGGCTCCGATCCCATCTGCTACCGCGCTGCCGCGCCCGAGGGCCTTGAGGCGCGCCAGGCCGAATGCTGGGACCCGATCGTGCACTGGGCCGAGAAGGTAACCACCACCCGCCTGACGCTCACCGCCGGGCTTGTTGCGGTTGAGCAAAGCCCCGATCTCATCCCTGCCATCGCCCGCCTCATCGGCGAACATGACGATCTGGCACTGGCGGCCCTTGCCATGACAACAACCATGTCCGGTTCGGTGTTGATGGCGCTAGCGCTGTCCCGCCGCGTCATCGACGCCAAGGCCACCTGGGCCGCCGCTCATGTGGACGAGGACTGGCAGATCTCCCAATGGGGCGAGGATGCCGAGGCTGCCAAGCGCCGCGCCGGGCTTCACCGCGACTTTCTTGCCGCCGCGCGGGTGTTCGACTTCTGCGGGCTTGACCCCGCCATCTCACGCGCCATTCTGGGCCCAAGCACATAACAAGGGCCGCCCCCAGCCGGCCCCGGGGGCAGGCATGAAGGAAATCGTCGAAAAACTCGAAGCCCGGCGCGCTGGCGCGCGCGCTGGCGGCGGCGAAAAACGCACCGCCCAGCAGCATACCCGCGGCAAGCTCACCGCGCGAGAGCGCATCGAGCTGTTGCTCGACGAGGGCTCGTTTGAGGAATTCGACATGTTTGTCGAACACCGTTCCAACGAGTTCGGCATGGGCGAGAACCGCATTCCCGGCGATGGCGTGGTCACCGGCTGGGGGCTGATGGATGGCCGCCCGGCCTATGTGTTCGCCAAGGATTTCACCGTGTTTGGCGGCTCGCTGTCCGAAGCCCACGCCGAGAAGATCATCAAGGTCCAGGACATGGCGCTGAAGAACCGCGCGCCGATCATTGGCCTGTTCGATGCCGGCGGCGCGCGCATTCAGGAGGGCGTGGCCGCTCTTGGCGGCTATGGCGAGGTGTTCTGGCGCAATGTCATGGCCTCAGGCGTCATTCCGCAGATCTCGGTGATCATGGGGCCGTGCGCCGGCGGCGATGTTTACTCGCCCGCCATGACCGATTTCATCTTCATGGTGCGCGATACCTCCTACATGTTCGTCACCGGTCCCGATGTGGTCAAGACCGTGACCGGCGAAGAGGTCAGCGCCGAGGAACTTGGCGGTGCCAGCGTGCACACCACCCGTTCATCGATCGCCGATGGCGCGTTCGACAATGACGTCGATGCGCTGCGCGAAATCCGCCGTCTGATGGAGTTCCTGCCCGCCTCGAACCTTGTCGAGCCGCCGGTCTATCAGACCGCCGACCCGGTCGACCGGCCCGAACCCTTGCTCGACACCTTGGTGCCGGACAATCCGAACGAGCCCTATGACATCACCAAGCTGATCGGCAAGGTCGCCGATGAGGGTGATTTCTTCCAGATCCAGGAAGCGTTCGCCAAGAACATCGTCACCGGTTTTGGCCGCATAGACGGCCACACGGTCGGCTTTGTCGCCAATCAGCCGATGATGCTGGCCGGCGTGCTCGATGCCGATGCCAGCCGCAAGGCAGCGCGTTTTGTGCGCTTTTGCGACTGTTTTTCAATTCCGCTGATCACCTTCGTCGATGTGCCGGGGTTCTTGCCGGGCACCGACCAGGAATATGGCGGGCTGATCAAGCACGGCGCCAAGCTGCTGTTCGCCTATTCCGAGGCCACGGTGCCGAAAGTCACGGTGATCACCCGCAAGGCCTATGGCGGCGCTTATGATGTGATGTCGTCAAAACATGTGCGCGGCGATGTCAACTATGCCTGGCCGCGCGCTGAAATCGCGGTGATGGGCCCCAAAGGTGCGGCGGAAATCCTCTACCGCTCCGAACTCGATGATGCAGGCAAGATCGCCGCCCGGGTGAAAGACTACGAAGAACGCTTCGCCAACCCGTTCGTCGCCGCCGAACGCGGCTATATCGACGATGTCATCATGCCGCACAACACGCGGCTGCGGGTTGCCCGCGCGCTGGTGATGCTGAGGACCAAGCGGGTTGAGAACCCGTGGAAGAAGCACGATAATATTCCGTTGTGAGGGGGAGTAGGCCGTTGGGGCACAAAACGGTGCTTGTCTGGGCCTACGGCCATTAACCAGTACGACTCGTCACACCCGGACTTGATCCGGGGGTCCAACCGAATTCCGGTTGCCGAAATCCCTGGGCGGGTCACGCCATTACCTGCGATGGTTTCAGCGCCTCGAACTGGAAAACGCCCCACCCCGTACTTGACTCTCCACCGCGATTTGAGCCCATCATGCGCTGTTTCTGACCGGGCCGGATTTCGCGTAGCCCCGAACGCGAAATATGGAGAGGATAACAGACAATGGCACAACAAACCCGGACCGCGTTCGACGACGACAATGATGGCACCATTGACCGCATTGAGTTCGACCTGGACGGTGACGGCAATATCGACCGGACGGCCCACCTGAATGCGGACGGTCGCTGGGAGCGGGTGGAACGGGATCTGGACGATGACGGCACTGTCGACCGGATCGATCACCAGGCGTTTGCCGCGGACGGCACCCGGAGCCTGACCCGGAGGGATTTCGACTCAAACGACGACGGCACCATCGACCGGATCGAGCACTACACGCGCGATACGTATTATGGCAGGCCCAGGGTGTTCCGGACCGATTTCGACGATGACGGGGACGGCACTATCGACGAGAGCGAGCACTACACGTATGATGACTACGGCAATATCGACCGGATCGAGCGCTACACGCTTGATGCGCAGGGCAGGGTGATTCGGACCGATTTCGACAATCACGCGAACGGCACCATCGACCGGGTCGAGCACTACACGCTTGATGCGCAGGGTAGGGTGATTCGGACCGATTTCGACAATCACGCGGACGGCGATATCGACCGGGTCGAGCACTACACTTACAACGCGAGTGGCACCCGGACCCGGACCGATTTCGACGATGACGGCGACGGCACCATCGACCGGAGCGAGCACTACACGTTTGATGACGACGGCAACCGGATCCGGACCCGGTTCGACGACGACAATGACGGCACCATCGACCGGAGCGAGGCCTACACTTACAGCGCGAGTGGCAGTCTGACCCGGACCGATTTCGACGATGACGCGGACGGCACGACCGACCGGATCGAGGCCTATCGGGCGTTCAATTCGTTTGGTCACCTGGGATACCGGACCGATTTCGACGATGACGCGGACGGCACCATCGACCGGAGGGCGTTCGACCGGGACGGTGACGGCAATATCGACCTGAGCGAGCACTACACGTATGATGTCTACGGCACCCGGATCCCGACCCGGAGGGCGTTCGACTGGGACGGCGACGGCAATATCGAGGAGAGCGAGCACAACACGTATGATGTCTACGGCAACCGGATCCGGACCCGGAGGGCGTTCGACCTGGACGATGACGGCAATATCGACCGGATCGAGCACTACACGTTTGATGACGACGGCAACCGGATCCGGACGCGGACCCGGTTCGATTTCGACCTGGACGATGACGGCAATATCGACCGGATCGAGCACTACACGTATGATCATGATGACTACGGCAACCGGATCCGGACGCGGACCCGGACCGATTACGACCACGACGATGACGGCAATATCGACCGGATCGATCACGACACGTATGATCATGGTGACTACGGCACCCGGATCCGGACGCGGACCCGGACCGATTTCGACGATGACGACGACGGCACCATCGACCGGATCTATCACTACACGTATGACGACGGCACCATCGACCGGACCGATTTCGACGATGACGCGGACGGCACCATCGACCGGAGCAAGGCCTACACTTACAGCGCGAGTGGCAGTCTGACCCGGACCGATTTCGACGACGACAATGACGGCACCATAGACCGGAGCGAGCACTAGGCGTTTGCCGCGGACGGCACCCGGAGCCTGACCCGGAGGGACTTCGACGACGACAATGACGGCACCATAGACCGGAGCGAGCACTACACGTTTGATGACGACGGCTACCGGACCGATTTCGACGATGACGCGGACGGCACCATCGACCGGAGGGCGTTCGACCTGGACGGTGACCGGAGGGCGTTCGACCTGGACGGTGACGGCACCATCGACCGGATCATTCACCAGTCGTTTGATGACGACGGCACCCGGAGCCTGACCCGGAGGGACTTCGACGACGACGACGACGGCACCATCGACCGGAGCGAGGCCTACACTTACAATGCGAGTGGCACCCGGACCCGAACCGATTTCGACGATGACGCGGACGGCACCATCGACCGGAGCGAGCACTACACTTACAACGCGAGTGGCACCCTGACCCGGATCGATTTAGACTTGGGCGGTGACGGCACTATCAACCTGAGCGAGCACTACACTTACAACGCGAGCGGCAGTCTGATCCGGAGGGACTTCGACGACGACGACGACGGCACCATCGACCGGAGCGAGGCCTACACTTACAACGCGAGTGGCAGTCTGATCCGGACCGATTTCGACACCGACGGTGACGGCAGCCTGGATCAGGTCCGGTATAATGGCGGGATTGATTTCAGCGGCGGGTTTCCGGACCATGCCGGGCTTGAGGTGGTTCAGCTGGGCGGGGACGGCTCCGGGGACGGCGGTACGGATCTGACCATCCAGGACAACTTTGTCTTTGCGGGCGCTTCGGGGAATGAGGTCCGGATCGAGGGCGGAAATACGGACACGCTGCGCTTCGACATGGACGACTTTACCGAAGGGGACCGTGTCGATTTCGAAGGAGAGAACTATCGCAGTTTCACGGCCGACGATGGAACCTGGTCATTCACGGTCGACGCGGATGTCCAGCTGTTCGATATCTGACCCGGTGAGTCCCCGGGAGTCCATGAAGCGCGACAATGAGTGATCCAATAGCCGCTTCCGGCGCGGACAGGGATGGATGGCCGGCGCGGGGTGAGAATCCTCGGCGTCCGGGTTTGTTTGCCGAAGCCGCGGTCCGGACAATGGCCAAAAACCGCCGTGGCGGGCGCTGTGCCGGCCCCGTGGTGCAAGACAAAGCAGCCTGCGCCCCTGACTGCTGATCGACCCGGTCTCAAACGAGTTGCGGGAGGATTGAGCGTGGGTGGGATTCACTCCTCCAACCAGTCGCGCAATTACGTTAAGCTCAGCCCATGACCAAAGCGCCCCCGATCTTCCACACATTCCCTGAAGCGCCACAGGCCGTGGCGCCATATTCACACGCTGTCGAAGCCGATGGCTGGGTGATGATCACCGGCCAGCTCGCCTCCGACCCCGGCGATGACACAGTGCCGCTGCCGGACGACATCGAGGCCCAGACCCGACGCGTCATGGACAATCTTATCATCGTGCTGGCCGGCCTCGGCCTCGGCCTTGAACATGTCGTCTCCGCGCGCGCGTTTCTCACCCGGTTCGAGCGCGATTATCAGGCGATGAACGAGGTCTATCGCAGCTATTTCGCGCCCGATCGCCTGCCGGCGCGCACCTGCGTCGGCGTCACTGCCCTTGCGGTCGGCGGGCTTGTGGAGATCGACATGATCGCGCGAAGGCCGACCGGGGCATGAAAAGCAATCTTTCGTTGACCATAAGCTTTAGGGCGAATGCAACATCCGGCCACTGGCCTCGCAAGCGTTGAAACCTGCTCTAGGGGTGCATTCGCGATGGATAAGCCGGAAGCGCCGAAAAACATTCATGCGATTGCCGAAACCGGGCAGATCGGCGCGGACGACGTCATGGAACTGCGCCGCCGTATCTATGCCAATGGCGTGGTCTCGAGCGCCGAGGCCGACAATCCGTTGTGGCTCAACGATGCATGTGCCAACGCCTGCCCGCAATGGAATGCGCTGTTTGTTGAGGCACTGACCGATTTTATGTCAACCGGCGCCGCCCGCGACATGACATTTCTGATGTGGCGCTCGACTGGCTTGTCGTTCAAGATCGTCGAAGCGAATTGTCAGCTCGGTCAGCTGGCGACGGCGAGTCACAGTTCCAGGCGATGGTCACTGAAATGGGATTTCGAACACAGGCAGGTTTGAGCGAGCGTTTGATTTCGCGCGCGCTGTTCGCCACGGGCCGTAGTGTCTTTGATCGCCATGCAGCCATGCCCTCGGTCATGGAACCTGCAATGGTCAATGCCCGTGTGGAGGCGCGTGAGGAAGTCACCCGACTGATATCGGCACTCTATCTTCCCTTTTGCTACAACCGGTACGGACATGCCGGCAGCGAACTAACCTGACGGGATGTCAACGAACTCATGCGCAGTGCATTGCCAATGACAGTGCTAGCTCCCATTCTAGGAGGAGCGCAGAACGGTTTGGACGACGCGGCGCCATTGGCGCGGTTGGCAAGGGACCGATGATCGACAATAAGAAGACACTGGCGCCGACGGCTCATCATGAGATCGTGGAGTCGGATGAAAGCGAGATTGACCGGTTTCTGATAGACGTCAGAGGGCGCACGCCAAAGGCTGGCGGCGGTCGGGGACGGCTGGTCTTTGCCATGGATGCCACCATGTCCCGGCAACCGAGCTGGGATCGGGCGCTGGCGATTCAGGCCGATATGTTCCGCGCCACCGCCGCGATTGGCGGCCTTGATGTTCAACTTGTCTATTTTCGAGGCTTGGTTGAATGCCGCGCCAGCAAATGGGTCGGCAAGCCTGAAGCGCTGGCGCGCCTGATTACGTCGGTCTGTTGCCAGGGCGGATATACCCAAATCGGCCGGGTTTTGCGCCATACACTTGGCGAGACCGCCAACAAGCCGGTCAATGCCCTTGTCTATGTCGGTGACTGCATGGAAGAGAATGTCGACGATCTTTGTGTTCTGGCCGGCGAACTCGGTATGAACAAGGTGCCGATCTTCATGTTCCATGAAGGACACGAGCCGATTGCCGGCAGGGCGTTCAGTGAGATCGCACGGCTGTCTTCAGGCGCATACTGCCCGTTCGATTCTGCCTCCGCCGATCAGTTGCGCGAACTCCTGGCTGCCGTTGCCGTCTATGCCGCAGGCGGACTTGCAGCGCTGAGCGATCACCGCGACACCGGTGGTGCGCGGCGGCTGCTCGAGCAGCTTAAATAGTCGATTATGGCCTATTTCCTTCTCGGCATTGCTGGATTGGGTTTGCTGATGCTGGCAGCGGTTGCCTTTGTGCAGGCCCAGCCAGCCGTACTCGCCCAAATCATGCGCCAGGGGCTGGGCATTTCTGCGCTTGTTCTGGCAGTGATTTTTGCCTTCAACGGCCGGATTGTCTTTGCTGTGCCGCTGGCGTGGCTCGGATTTGCGCTGCTCAGACGCAGATATTTCTATCCTGGGGGATTTTCAGGCACGGGCCAACCTTCAACTGGCCAGACCTCGCGTGTGCGAACCGCAACGCTGGAGATGACGCTTGATCATGATTCCGGCGAAATGGATGGTGAAATACTGGTTGGGCCCAGCACGGGAACCCGTCTGAGCGATCTCGATCTTGACGCGCTGATTGAGTTGCGCCGCGTTTCCGCCAGGAACGATCCCAAGGCGGTGCAACTGATCGATGCTTTTCTCGACCGTATGCACGAGGGCTGGCGCGAGCATCCAGGTGCGGATGATGTCAAATCCGAGCACGGTAGTGGCGGCGAGGCGGGCGGTCCCATGACCCGCAATGAGGCGTGTGAAATTCTGGATGTGGCGCCGGACGCGAGCAAAGACGACATCCGCAGAGCCCATCGCCAATTGATGAAGAAGCTGCATCCAGACCAAGGCGGTTCAAACTACCTGGCCTCAAAGGTCAATGAGGCCAAGGATCTTCTGCTCGGCACATAGGCAACTGAGCCGATCAAACCGGCACCGTGCAGCGCTGCAATCGATGGATTTTGCTGGAATTACTGTGCGACCACGATGCAGTCGATGCGCTTTTTCTTAAGTGCGGAGCAGGCGCGTTTGGCTGAAGTTTTGTCGAGCCCGGCAAAGCGCGCGCGGTAGATAGTGCCTGACGTCTTTTCAACCGATGGTGTGAATCCCATCGCTTTGGCCAGATGCTCCCTGGCGGTCTGCTGCGCCCGTTCAAGCCGCCGCTGCGCGTCGCCCTGTGTGGCATAGGCTCCAACCTGAATCTGATAACCGTCGGGGATCTCGATAGTTTCGGGAGCCGGTGTGTGGGGCGTGGACGAAGCAGCAACGGCACTTACGGGGCGGTTGACGTTTTCGCCAGCGCTGGCGACAGTCCCAGCTACCGGCACGATAAGTCGTCCAGTCCTGACCTGCTCGCCGGGGATCGGTGGTGCAGCCATGGCCGCGGCAATCAACTGCTCGATCGGATCAACCGGCTCTGCACCCGGATTGTTGGCTGCAAAAGCTGCCGCGGCTTGCGGTGCCGCGGCGACGCGGTATGACGACACCGCGACGGGAGGCCGCGGCGCGGAATGCATCACGGCAGCGCGTGCGATTGTTGGCCTGATCGGATGGACGACTGGCGCTACCGCTGCTGCATATTCCGTCTCGCGAGAAATAGGTTCGGCCAGCGGCAGTTCGCGTGAACGCGGCGGCGTCGCGACCATTGTCAAACGCACCACACCCTCTTCGATAGCTTTTTTCTTCGGTACGGTGGCGGCACGGACCGGTGTTGCCGGAGTGCTTGCCGCTTTTGTCGTGGCCTTGGAGATCAATACTGGTTTGGGACGCGGCGGCAAGGACCGGCGGGCCGACAACTTCGGAAACGACTCGGATAGAATTTGGCGCATATGCGCATCGCGGCTGCTTCCTGATTTGCCGCCCATGACGACCCCGACGGCGAGTTTTTCTCCTCGGCGCACCGATGCCACCAGATTGTACCCAGAGGCGCGGATATAGCCGGTCTTGATGCCTTCCGTGCCCTTGTATTTTCCGAGCAGCCGGTTGTGGTTGCGATAGGTGTTGCCGCGCCAGGTAAAGTTGGTGAGCCGGAACATCTTATAAAGCTCAGGGAAATCGGTCATCATCGCCAGCCCGAGCTTGGACATGTCGCGCGCCGTGGTCTTTTGATTTTTATGTGGAAGACCCGAGGCGTTGCGAAACGTCGTCTTGTTCATGCCAAGACTCTGTGCCGTCGCCGTCATGCGCTTGGCGAATTTCCACTCGGTGTCCTCGACATGCTCGCCAACAGCCGCTGCTACGTCATTGGCTGACTTGGTGACCAGTGCACGGATCGCATTGTCGACGGTGATCGTATCGCCGGCCTTGAGGCCGAGCCTGGAAGGCGGCTGCGCTGCGGCATGGGGAGAGATCCTGATCCTGTCGGATTTCTTGATCCGGCCTGCCTTTATCTCACCAAACAGGACATAGAGCGTCATGATTTTGGTCAGCGATGCGGGGTAGCGTGGAGAATCGGCGTTTCGTGCGCGAATGGTTGCGCCCGTATTGGCATCGATCACAAGAGAAGCATACTTGCTGTTTGCTACCGCCGGAGAAACACCGCCGATGAAAACGGCGGTTAATATCACTAGAATAGGCACGAGACCGGAAAACGGCCAGCGGCTCCTCATTATGGTTGTCCTCTCATAAACGCACCGCAACACCTTATTCACTTAGCAAACTCCTCGCTGCCCAACCACTCTTTAGAGTGGGAAACCAACAGCTTATTGCGACAATATTGGGGCAGACCGTTTCCCGGTGCTGGCGGCATTGACGAGTCACCAATTTATCCAGCCTAGGTTAGCGATCGGTAAAGGGGGCCAGCCACGCAATATTTTTTGCGCCGCACAATAAAATATCTTGATCTGCACAGATGTGCTGTCTAAATGTTGATGCTGCAGCGCAGCATGAAATGATGCTGGCGAATTGAGTGCGGAGAAACCGGTATGAAGCCAATGTTGAATATGGACGCGTTGAACGAAATTCAGTCCAAGGGACGTGAAGGAATGGGCGCCACAATGGAAAGCTTTTCCGCCTGGGCCAGCGGTTGGCAGGCAATTGCCACGGAATACGCAGATTATTCCAAATCATCGTTGGACCTCACCACTAGGGCGGTTGAGGAAACGCTTGCGTCAAAGGGCATCGATACTGCTTATCAAACTCAGGCCGAATTCGCGAAAAGGGCCTATGACAGTTTCGTCGGCGAGACCGGCAAACTGGGTGAGATGTATCTGCAGACCGCGCGTGAAGCCCTTGCGCCAATTGAAAAGCAGATTCGCAAATCAACCTGAATGGTGCCACCGCAGATTAGGCTCAGGGCTCATTATAGCCACCATATGAGGATGGCTGCCATTGTGATTGCGGCCATGAAGACGTCTGCCCGCCGGTCATATGGCGTTGCGATGCGGCGCCAGTCCTTGAGCGGTGCGAACATGTTCTCAACCTTATGGCGCTGTTTGTATTGAATGTTGCAGAAGGAAGCGGGTGCCTTTCGTCCTGTTCGGGGCGGAATGCATGGGGTGAGCCCCCTGGCTTTCAGCGCCGCGCGATCATCGTCTGAATCGTATCCCTTATCTGCGATCATTATAGCTTTGACGCTATCACTAGAGACCCGGATACAAGAGCTTCGCACCGATATGATCCGACAGCTGGCCAGCCGCCAGGCACATGGCCGGCGGTCGTCCGTCGCCATCGCAGACGGCATGGAGTCTGGTGTTCGGCCCGCCTTTTGTGCGCCCGATGTGGCGGGGAAGCCCCCCTTTCAGAAGTCTCGACGCGGTGCGATGAGCCTTCAAGTGTGTTGCATCAATCATCAGCGTATCGGGCATCAGCGTATCGGGTGGCCCGTCAGAAGCAGTCAAGTGACTGAAAATCTTGTCGAACACGCGGCGTCCGGTCCAGCGTCGAAAGCTATTGCAGAGCGTCTTGTGCGGGCCGCAGGCCGCAGGTGCGTCCTTCCATTGCAGCCCGTGCTTCAGCACGCAGACGATGCCTGACACAACACGACGATCATCCCCCCGGTCACCTCCGTGGGATCTGGGAAAGAATGGCTCGATCTTTGACATTTGAGCGCGTGAGAGCAGAAACAGATCCGACATGGCAAACGCCTTTGCCATCCTGAATCAGAAATCGAACTTCAATGCAAATTAATGGGTCCTGAGCTTAGTCTAGGCCCGGTTTTTGTGCCGGGCCTTTTGTTTGGCAAGTGCGGGTGCCAGCCGCGCTCCATGGCGTGCCCAGTTGCACCAATGCCCCGCTTTTGACAAATGTCGTATCTTTGATCGAGCTTGTGGTGTTTTCACTTGCCTCTTGCCTGCCTATCTATTGCATGCGTGGTCGGTTCCGGTGTTACAATTGAAGAGCCTATAGAATGTGGCGCACCCCAGCTGTCGCAATGCTGAACGAAGTTTGGGACCATTCAGGAATGACCCGCACGCCGGTGCAAATGTCGGCCGGTGACGGTGGACGAGATCGTGGGAACAGCAGTGGCGATACCGTCACCGCCACTCGCACGAAGACCAAAAAGCCCAGCATGTACAAAGTGCTGTTGCTGAATGACGACTACACGCCGATGGAGTTCGTGGTTCATGTGCTTGAGCGGATCTTTTTCAAGGAACAGGAAGAGGCGACACGAATTATGCTGCATGTTCACCAGCACGGTGTCGGTGTGTGCGGCGTCTATACGTATGAAGTTGCCGAGACCAAGGTGACGCAGGTGATGGACTTTGCCCGGCAGCACCAGCACCCGCTACAGTGCACCATGGAGAAAGACTGAAGGAGCCGGAATTGCCGACGTTCTCGCGTAATCTGGAACAGGGCCTGCATCGTGCGCTTGCATTGGCGAACGACCGCCGCCACGAATATGCCACGCTGGAGCATTTGCTTTTGGCGCTGATCGACGATGGCGATGCATCGGCGGTGATGCGCGCGTGCAATGTAGATCTCGATGTGCTGAAGCAGAATCTGGTCGATTATGTCGATCACGAGCTTGCCAATCTGGTCGTCGCCGACGGTGAGGATGCAAAACCGACGGCCAGCTTCCAGCGGGTGATCCAGCGTGCCGTGATCCACGTGCAGTCGTCCGGGCGCGAAGAGGTCACCGGCGCCAACGTTCTGGTCGCGATATTCCCCGAGCGCGAGAGCCACGCTGCCTACTTCCTCCAGGAACAGCAGATGACCCGCTATGACGCGGTCAATTATATTAGTCACGGCATCGCCAAACGGGCCGAGCTTTCCGAGGCTAGGTCCGTTCGCGGTGCCCCCGAAGAGGGTGAGGGCAACGGCGGCGAGGACGAGGAAAAAGACGGCAATGACGCGCTTTCCCAGTACTGCGTCAACCTCAATCGCAAGGCCAGTGATGGCCGCATAGATCCCTTGATCGGACGCGCTGCAGAACTTGAACGCACCATTCAGGTGCTGTGCAGGCGCCAGAAGAACAATCCGCTGTTCGTTGGCGATCCGGGCGTTGGAAAAACCGCGATTGCCGAAGGGCTGGCACGTAGAATCGTCGAAAACGACGCTCCTGCAGTGCTGAAGGATGCGACAATCTTTCAACTCGATATGGGCTCGCTGCTGGCCGGCACCCGTTATCGTGGTGATTTCGAAGAGCGCCTGAAGTCGGTGGTCAAGGAGATCGAAAACTATCCCGGTGCCATTATGTTCATAGATGAGATCCACACCGTGATCGGTGCCGGTGCGACGTCGGGCGGCGCGATGGATGCATCCAATCTGCTCAAGCCGGCGTTCCAGTCCGGCAGTCTGCGCTGCATCGGCTCGACCACCTACAAGGAATACCGCCAGCATTTCGAAAAGGATCGCGCGCTGGTGCGCCGCTTCCAGAAGATCGATATCAATGAGCCCAGCGTGCCCGACGCGATCAAGATCCTGCGCGGGCTCAAGCCCTATTTCGAAGAGTTCCACAAGATCCGCTACACCGATCAGGCGATCAAGTCGGCGGTCGAGTTGTCGTCGAAATACATGCACGATCGCAAGCTGCCGGACAAAGCCATCGACGTGATCGATGAAACGGGCGCGCGCCAGATGCTTCTGCCCGATACCAAACGCCGCAAGACCATCGGGGTGAAGGAAATCGAGGCGACCGTCGCCACCATGGCGCGTATTCCGCCCAAGTCTGTCTCCAAGGATGATGCGGCGGTGTTGCGCGACCTTGAAACCGACCTCAAGCGGTTGGTGTTCGGCCAGGAGCGCGCGATTGGTACCATTGGTGCGGCGATCAAGCTTGCCCGGGCGGGACTGCGCGAACCGCAAAAACCAATCGGCTGTTATTTGTTCTCAGGTCCCACAGGCGTCGGCAAAACCGAGGTTGCACGTCAGCTTGCCTCACTCATGGGTGTTGAGCTGATTCGTTTCGATATGTCCGAATATATGGAGCGCCACACGGTTTCACGCCTGATCGGCGCGCCTCCGGGCTATGTCGGCTTCGATCAGGGCGGGCTTCTGACCGACGGTATTGATCAACACCCCCATTGCGTGCTGCTGCTTGACGAAATCGAAAAGGCCCATCCCGATCTGTTCAATATCCTCCTGCAGGTGATGGATCACGGCAAGCTCACCGACCACAATGGCAAGAGCGTCGACTTCCGCAATATGATCTTGATCATGACCACCAATGCGGGTGCCGCTGATCTGGCAAAGCCACCAATCGGATTTGCCCAGACCAAACGCGAGGGCGACGACGAAGAGGCAATCAACCGCATGTTCTCGCCGGAGTTCCGTAACAGGCTGGATGCGGTTATCGCATTTTCCAACCTGCCGCGCGACATTGTGCGCCGGGTGGTCGAGAAATTCGTGCTTGAACTCGAGGCCCAACTCGCCGACCGTAATGTCACAATCGCTCTGTCGGACGAGGCAACAGACTGGATCGTCGACACCGGCTACGATGAGAAATTTGGTGCCAGACCGCTCGCCCGCGTTATTCAGGAGCATATCAAGAAACCGCTGGCTAATGAAGTGTTGTTTGGCAAGTTGGTCAAGGGCGGCGCTGTTTCAGTAACGCTCGAGGTTGATGAGGACGGCAAGAAGAAGTTGGGCTTCACGTTCGAAGAGCCGGACCTGCCAGCGCCCAAGCCACGTCCCAGGCGCGGCTCAAAGCCCAAGAAGGGGCCAAAAAAGGGTCCGAAAGGTTCCGGCGGCGGCTCCAAGGGATCAGGCGGCAGCACCGGTAAGGGCTCGGTGCCTAAAGTGCCTTTGGCGGTGGAGTGATTCCGGGCGCGCCATGGCGCGTCGGTGGATTTGAAAACGCTTTGAGTTCGCAAATTTAACGGAACTGAGCGCCGCCATTCCGCGCCGCTTCACGCGGCGAGTGATGCCCTGATTTTCTCCGCATGCGCTTCAAGTATCTCACTGTCAGCCATCGTTCCGGGCGGGCGAAGATCGACACCTTCGTGGCGCGGCAGCACGTGTACATGGGTGTGGAACACCAACTGTCCGCCAGCACTTTCGCAAAAATTCTGAACAGTAATGCCGTTGGCGTTAAAGGCGGTCATTTGGGCGCGCGCGATTTTCTGTACCGTTGCCATCACCGCCGCCATGTCGCTCGCTTCGATGTCTAGAATGTTGCGTGATGCAACCTTAGGCAACACCAGGACATGGCCGTCCGCCCGCGGCATGATGTCCATCATTGTCAGCGTCATCTCGTTCTCATAAACGCAGGTCGCGGGCATTTCGCCGCGCAGGATCTTGGCAAAGATATTCTGCTGGTCATAAGCGGTCATCGGCTTGCCTCCTGTGCCGGGTGCTGTGGGTTCCGTGAGTAGCGCGCCGGTCTCGCGCCGGCAAGTGGATCAGCCATTATCCTCATGGCGATAGGGCGCGTGTTTGCCAAGCCCGCGTTGCTCCAGCGCCACCCAATTCCGCTCATCATCGAGATAGTCGGCAATCGCGCGCCTTAAACCCTTATGCACCACATAATGCGCAGAATAGGTGGTCATCGGCAGATAGCCGCGCGACAGCTTGTGTTGGCCGCCAGCTCCCGCCTCGACCGACTTGAGGCCATGCGCGATGGCGAAGTCGATCGCCTGGTAAAAGCACAGTTCGAAATGCAGGAACTCGTGATGCTCGATCTCGCCCCAATAACGGCCAAACAGGGCCTCTGCGCCAATGATATTGAGAGCGCCTGCGACATAGCGGTCATTTCTGCGTGCCATGATCAGAAGAAGATCATCCGCCATGCGCTCTGAGACCAGGGAGAAGAACGCGCGGTTGAGGTAGGGCTGTCCCCATTTGCGCGCGCCGGTGTCGGTATAAAAGTCGTAGAACGCGTCCCAATGCGCTTCGGTGAGATCGCTGCCGGTAATCCAGTCGACCTCAAGACCGTTTTCCAGGGCGCGCTGACGTTCCTTGCGGATTGCCTTGCGCTTGCGCGAGGCCAGTGCGGCGAGAAAGTCATCAAAGTTTTGATAGTCCCGGTTTGGCCAATGGAACTGCTTGCCGGTACGCTGAAGCAGGCCGCATTCGCCCAGATGTGTCCATTCGTCTTTCGGCAGGAAAGTCAGATGCAGGCTTGAAGCGCCAAGCCGGTCGGTTAGTTGCACCGCTGCCGACGCCAGTGCCTTTTCGGCGATCGCACGCTCAAATCCCTCGCGCACCAGAATGCGCGGCGAGGTCACTGGCGTGAAAGGCACCGCAGCCTGGAGTTTGGGATAATAGTCCCCGCCCGCGCGTTCAAACGCATCGGCCCAGACGTGATCGAATACAAACTCGCCGAATGAATGGTTCTTGAGGTAGCACGGCATCACTGCAACTGCCTCACCATCGGCATACAACACCATGTGTTGACCGAGCCATCCGGTCTCGGCGGTAGCGCAGCCAGAGCACTCAAGTCCATCCAGAAAATCAAATGACAGGAAAGGGTAGGGGCACCTGTGCTCGCCACCGGTGCCTGCCGGTACGGCGCAGGCATCCCACGTCTCGCGGCCAATATCGGCGAGCGATGTTTCGATGGTTGCGGTGAGTTCCAAAGGCTCTGTCATGCTCTACTGAACGCGGCGGGCAGGGCGCTACGGCCTGAAACCCTCGAAAATGATCTGGTCGACACTAGCTGCGATACGCCGCTTCTCAGCTTCATCGCGCACCGTCCAGCTAAGAAGACGAAAACCCGCCCGGCGCGCCAGTGCCGGTGCGGGCAATGCCTGCGCATCATAGGCAACGAACCGGGCCCGAGTCTCGATCACAGGGTTCAAATTCCTGCGCACCAGCATCCAAGTGCGCCATGTTTGGCAAGATCGGCGCGTTCGCGATATCCGCGCGAAACACACCCACGTGGGATCTGCGGCGCCATGAGTGCCATGGCGCCTACTGCTTGCGGATCGAACGACATCACCGCCACTGGTCCGGCATAGGAATGAAAACGCGAGGATAGGTGTGCAAGAATTCCTGGCCCAGCTTGGGATCGGACAGATCATCGGTCTTGATTTCCAAAAATAGCCCTGACCGCCCGGCGACAAGTTCAATAAGTTGGTCAAGTGTCGCGATGGTCTCCTCGCTGCCGCCAAGTCGCAAACGGTTGAGTGCCTCTCGGCAGAGATTTGTTCAACCCGGCCGCCGCGGCCGGTCATGCAGTCAAGCGTTGCGTCATGAAATACCATCGCGGCCGCATCGGCGGATGGGCGGATATCGACTTCGATCGCATAATTGTTCTCGATCGCGGCGCGCTGCGGCAAGGGAATTCTCGGCAATACCATTTGCCGGGTCGTGAAGACCGCGATGCGCCACCGGCCGAGCGACTATCCAGTCCGTATCGGCCATCGCGGGTTTCTCAACTCAGCCGACCTCGAACATGGCTTAAACCTCGACCGGAACGCCCAGCGCGGCAGGCTTGAACAGCCGACTGCGGCACGTGCGTGAAGTCCAGCCTCGCCAATACCTCGACAATCAGATCGAAGGCCCATTGGCAATCAAAGGATGTTCGGTGAATTCAGCGCTCGCGGCGACGAATACACCAAGGCGAATGCAAGCCCTGATGCGGTTGAGAATGCCGTAAAGCGTCGCGGCTGTCTGGGCCAGGACGTTTAGTGCACAAAACCGTGCGGCCGCAGTTGCGCCCTCCATTGTGATGTTGCCCGTGCCGAGAACACCCTGATAGGCGGGCTTGCTTTCGCTGATCGGTACCTGTCCGGCAATTACCAGCAGGCTTCCCGCCTGCCGAAACGGCACATAATTGGCAACCGGCGCTACCGCCAGCGGCAGCGTGATTCCAAGCTCTTCAAGATGTGAACTTGACAGACATGACGGTTGCAACGCACTTGACAGCACATGGGCGCCCGCGTTGCATCCGCCAGTGATAGCGAACCTGGAACGAAATTGCATGCGCGCCTATTCCATTCAAGCACTGGTCGCGGCTTTTCTCAGCATGATTCTTACCATGACCGCGAGCGCGGTGGCGGCTGGACCGTCGATTACATTGGTGCCGCATCGGGCGATCTACGATCTCAGTGTGCTGTCGCGTAAAGAACGTACGCCGGTCGTCAATGTACGCAGCCGGATGGTTCACGAATTTAACGGATCTGCCTGTGAGGGTTATTCAGTATCGATGCGCCGGGTTGCTCAGATGGGCGACGCACAAGGCGAGACCAGGTTTCGTGGACAAAGCTTGACGTGAGATTCACATTTGGATTCAAGGCTGCCTTTTGGAGGCTGCCTTGGGCGAGCGGATTGGTGTAACGGATGAGGAATGGGCGCTGATCGGGCCGCTGTTGGCGCCACATGAGATTCACATTGGAGTGCGGTCGCGGGTGACGTCCTGCACAGGACAACAGCCTGTATTTCGAAGGCATGATGTGGATCGCGCGAACCGGAGCGCAGTGGCGGGCCTCTGCGGGATGACTATGGCAAGTGGAACAGCATTTTCCGACGCTACCGAAGATGGGTCACGACCGGCGTGTTCGATGCGATGCTCGAGACGCTGGCCGAACCGGCGGGACGCGATGCCGCCGCCATCCTCGCTCAAGGACGTGACGCCATAGCCGATCGCACCGCCAACGCCGGTGACAACCAGAATAACCGATGGCAATGCCGAAATAGACCGCCATGCGAAACAGGATGAAGGGCGCGGTGCGCACCATGGCGGCGAATGCGCGCGAAAGATCGAAATCCCACATGGGACCGCCTCCAGCTACTGAGTTGGACAATCAGGGCCAGACTAGCGCGTTTTTGGCAGGCGGTGAATCGGGAGGCGTTGGGGGCTATCTGGTTTGGCTACGCGCTGGTCAGGGTTGGAACACCGGTAAGATCAACACGCGCGGCCTCCAATGCGAGATCATAATTGAGCTGCATCTGGGCCCAGACGTCGGGTTCGTTGCCAAGCACATGACCAAGACGCACGGCAATGCGCGGCGTGACGGGCTCGCGTTCATTGAGAATGCTGTAAAGCGTCTGGCGGGAGATGCCGAGCATTTCGGCGAACTTGGTCTTGGTGATGGTCAGCTCCGGCAACACGTCCTCGCGCAGCACTTCGCCGGGGTGCGTTGGCTTCAGGCCGGCAAGCAGCGGGTTGCTCATCAGTGGCAATCCTCCAGATCGACATGGGTGGCATCAGCGCCATCCCATTGAAACGTCAAGCGCCAATTGCTGGTGACGCGAACTGAGTAGGTGCCCTTTCTGTGGCCTCCCAATTCATGGAAGCCATATCCTGAGATGTTTATCGTCAGGGGAATCTGCCGCATCCAGCAAAGCAAGAATACGCCGGACACGGCCAATGTTCCGCACCGAAAGGCGGCGAACCGAATCGGCCCTGGCGAATTCCGCCAAGCCCTTGTGTCTGAACGACCTGATCACATATTTAAGGTAACGGCTTACAACTATTTGTCAAGTGAAACCTGACAACAAAGCCGCCAATACTGATCAACCACTCACAATGTCACCTCGAGCGCCGCGCGCAGGCCGGGCGTGACTTCAGGGTCAATGCCGAACCACAGCTTCCAGCATGGTCTTGCCTGATGCAGTAGCATGCCAAGCCCGCCGACAGTGCGGTTGCCTCTTACGGCGGCGGCTTTGAGCAGCGGTGTCTGGCGCGGCACATAGACGATATCGCTGACCAAAGCCGCAGTTGGCAGGCCGGAAAGATCGAGATCGAGCGGCGGCAGTCCGGCCATGCCCTGATTGGTGGTGTTGACCACAAGTGCCGCCCCCTCCAGCGCCCGGTTGCGATCGTCCCAGTCAACAATCTCGATCGGGCCGCCAATCTGGAACGCCAGTTCCTCGGCGCGCGCCCTGGTGCGATTGACCAGCCGGATTTTGCTGACAACTTGGCCTGCAAGGGCATGGACGATGGCACGCGCTGCGCCGCCAGCGCCAATCACTACCGCCGGGCCCTCATCGCCGCGCCAGTCAGGCACTTCAGCCTCGATGCTGGCGATAAAGCCGAAACCATCGGTGTTGGTGCCGGACAGGCGGTCATCGGGCCCGACGGTGATGCAATTGACCGCGCCGATGGCGCGCGCCGTCGCATCGGCCTCATCGACCAGATCGCGCGCCGCCACCTTGTGGGGAATGGTTAGATTGCAGCCGGCAAAGCCCAGCGCCGGCAGGGCTCGCAGCGCGGCGGCAAAGCGCTCGGGGCGGATTTCAAGCGGTAAATAGGCACCATTGAACCCATACTGCTCCAGCCAATAGGAATGGAGCGCGGGCGAGCGCGAATACAACGCCGGCCAGCCAATGACGGCGGCGAGGTGGAATCTGTCGTGACCTGGTTCGCTCATGCCCCGACATTAGAGCATGTTGGAGTTTGAATCGATATTCTGCACCTCGGTACGGCTTTGCAGATGCGACACAAGGCGGCGAAATGCCGCAACCTCAAGGCTCCTGGCGTGCCTGTGGATCAAGCGTCATCATCACCTCCCGGATTGATCAGCCAGCCGTGGATGATCCGTAATGCCGGATCTCGTTAAGGCCGGGCGGCGACCGGTCGGCCATCTCCTCCGGCAGATCGGCGCCCTGCAGGAAGACACCGGGATTGCAGGCCGATGCATGAAGCTGAAGCCGCACCTCGTTCCACGCCATGCCCTTGCAGGAAAGACGCGTCCGATTGATCACCTGCCTGCCTTTCTCGACATGCCGTTCGGCGGTGCCGCGCTGATTGTAGAACCGAATGATCCGGTCCGGCTCCATCAGCGGGTTGGTGACGACAAAGCCGATCTTCGGGAACAAGTCACCCCGATGCCGTTCGACCCTGGCGACGACCCGCCATGGTTTGTCCCGTGATGCGGCCTGATACGCGAAGTCGCCGCAGATGCGCCGCACATGGGTCGGCGGGCGACCCGCGGGGCGCTTGAGCACAGGTGCAATCCTGCTTTCCGGAACAACGGTCTTCCCGGGCCGGATGGCGCAGGAACAGCCTTCTGCCTCCGGCGTCTTGTAGAGGTCCGGGACGGCAAAAGCGGCATCGACCCGGAAGAACCGCATCAGCTCACGATCCGCATATCGCGCCAACACCGGCTTGAGCACATTTTCCCGGCCATCGGCGCTGTGAACATTGACGGGGCGCAATGAACGGCGTTCGAGGCGGCCAAGCCGGTTAAGGACGAACAAAGGGTGACGGCGCATGCAGCCGAAATGCCCGTTCCAGGCGGTGTTCTCCTGCGCGCCATGGGGCGGGCCGACCGAACCGTCCATGTCCGGTGTGATCCATTCGGGCGCCATCGCGGCGTGAGCCCGATCAATCGATCGCCCTGATACGTCCGCCGACACCCCGGTCTCGAACCGACCCATCCGGCCGGCAGACGCAGCCTCGGCATCAACGCCACGCCCTCCGACCACCTGCCGCATCAACGGATCGAGCGCCGGACGGTCCGCGTCGTTCACATCATCATATCCGGCCGATCGCCCGAAGACCGACTGCCGCAAAAGCCCGACCACGGAATGCAGACGGTTCGCGTATCTCCGAGAGGACCGCCGGCAATATCGTTCAATCCCGGGGTCTCGTCCAACTCCCGGAACGGCAACGGGCCACCGTCGGAACCGATCTTCGAGCCATGGCATTCCAGCCGCACCCGCCAACCGCCCCCGACTGTCGAAACCGCGCCTGATATCACCCGTTTAGCCTGCACCCTGCGGGTGATCCGTGATCCGCCCCCTACAGCCTGCACAACATGCCGAAATATAACATGTTACCGGCTGTCGGAGGCGCGAAAACGTCGCGGTACCTGGGGAACGTGGGATAAAACTCAATGGCGAAGACGTCTCAGTGGACGGCCCGAGGGTGCGAACATCGCATCATTGACCGCCAGTGCAAGATCCTCGAATCGGCCGAACTTGTCCGGCTTGACCGGACCCAGATGGACCGGCGCCTGAATGAGCCACACACCATCGTCCCGTCCCAGCTCCGCCAGCATGTCGAGTGCCTGGATCAGTTGCGGCTGGTCATAAAGATCATGTTCAAACCAGAGTTCGATCCGCTCAAAGCGCGCGTGATCGGCAAGCACGGCGTCCTCGGTATGAACACTGCCATCCGCAAGCCAGGCCGCGCGCATTGCCCGCAACTCTGCGGCATCGACGTCGCACACCGGCCTCTCATGCAGCACATCACGCCACGGCAGGACCGTCGCACCCGGCCGTGCTGTGCCAAGCGAGCCGGCGACGACATCGCCATTGGTGGTGATCAACTCTGCCATTGACCCTTCGCAGCTTGGCTGCTGATGTTCAGTGGTGCGGTCTGCGCGTCAACTCCCTTTTCGAATGTCCTGCGGTCGGCTAGACACCATGCTGAATCTGCACTTGAGCCACTTGTATCCTGACAGCCACCCTACTGGAGACACCCCGCATGAGCGCCATCATCGACATTATTGGCCGCGAAATCCTCGACAGCCGCGGCAATCCCACCGTCGAAGTCGACATTTTTCTCGATGATGGCTCGTTTGGCCGCGCCGCGGTTCCAGCAGGTGCATCAACCGGCACTTATGAGGCGGTTGAAAAGCGCGATGGTGGAGAGCGCTATCGCGGCAAAGGCGTTTTGCAGGCGGTCGCTGCCGTCAATGGCGAGATCCTGGAAGCGCTTTCCGGCACCGAGGCCACCGATCAGAAACACATCGATCAATTGCTGATCGAGCTTGATGGCACCGAAAACAAGGGCCGGCTCGGTGCCAATGCCATTCTCGGCGTGTCTTTGGCGACTGCAAAGGCCGCCGCAATGGCGTATGATCTGCCGCTTTATCGCTATCTCGGCGGCGTTAGCGCCCACAAGCTTCCCGTTCCGATGATGAATATCCTCAATGGCGGCGCCCATGCCGACAATCCGGTCGACATTCAGGAATTCATGATCATGCCGGTATCGGCACCGACATTGGCCGATGCTGTGCGCGTGGGTAGCGAGATCTATCACGCTCTGGCCGCCACCTTGAAGGATGCCGGCCACTCGACGAATGTTGGCGATGAGGGCGGATTTGCACCCAATGTCGCCTCAAGCACCGAAGCCCTCGACTACATCATGCACGCCATTGAAACTGCCGGATACCGGCCAGCGGAGGATATTCAGATCGCGCTCGATCCGGCCTCCAGCGAATTTTACAAAGACGGTGCCTACGTGCTCGAAGGCGAGGCTAGCACCCTCGATGCCGCCGGCATGGCCGCTTATTACGAGGCGCTGGTCGACAAATATCCGATCGTGTCGATCGAAGATGCCATGGCTGAAGATGACTGGGACGGCTGGAAGCTTCTGACCGACGCAATCGGCGATAGCTGCCAGTTGGTGGGCGATGATTTGTTTGTCACCAATCCGGTGCGTATCGCCCGGGGTCTGAAAGACGGTATTGCCAATGCGGTTCTGATCAAGGTCAACCAGATCGGAACCCTGTCAGAAGCGCTTGCCGCGGTCGACATGTCCCATCGCGCCGGCTACCGTGCCGTAATGTCCCATCGCTCCGGCGAGACCGAGGACAACACCATCGCCGATATCGCGGTGGCCACCAATTGCGGGCAGATCAAGACCGGCTCGGTTTCGCGCTCCGACCGGCTCGCCAAATACAACCAGCTCATCCGCATCGAACAGGAACTTGGACCTGCCAGCACCTATGCCGGCCGTGAGGCACTTTCCAATTTCCTTGGGTAATCGCCCGGGTTGAGTATTGGGTTAGCGAATTGGCAAGCCCATTTGATTAGGGTTTGGCAGATGTTTGATCTGCTGCATCTGAAACGCGCCGCACGCCGCGCCGTCGTCCTGCTGATATGCATGGCGGTGGTGGCCTATCTGGCCCATCACACCTTTATCGGCGAGCGCGGTATTTACACCCATTTGCGCTTGGAAAAACAAGCCGAGGAACTGAGTGCGGAGCTCAATCGGTTGGAGGTTGAGCGGATCAAGATGGAACGGCGTATTGCCTTGATAAATAACGATAATCCGGATATCGATATGATCGATGAGCGTGCCCGTGCGGTGCTCAATTTCGCCGATCCGAATGAAATTACAATTATGAAACGGCGTAAACCGTAAAATGCCGTCAAACTTGCCAATCCGGTCTGTTTCGGGTGAGAAATCTGATTTACACCCGAATGATCGTTCTGGAAATGTAATCGACAATAATCGCTTTGCTGGCCCGTACGGTTCGTGTCGGGTACAGTCCGCACAAATTCGGCATTCAGGGAGCATGCCTCATGCCATCAGCGCAGTCTGCGGCGGCGCGCAAGAAAAAAGCCGCCCCCGCCAACCAGCCCCCCGAGCTGTCAAAGGACGAAGAGGTCCAAGTCTATCGTGACATGCTGTTGATTCGCCGGTTTGAGGAAAAGGCCGGTCAGCTATACGGCATGGGCCTGATCGGCGGTTTCTGCCATCTGTATATCGGCCAGGAAGCCGTGGTTGTCGGTCTGCGGATGTCTGTCGGCAAGGGCGATCAGGTGATCACCACCTATCGTGATCATGGTCATATGCTGGCCTGCGGCATGGAGCCCGGACGCGTCATGGCCGAACTCACCGGCAGACAGGAAGGCTATTCCCACGGCAAGGGTGGCTCCATGCACATGTTCTCCCGTGAGGAGGACTTTTATGGCGGCCATGGCATTGTCGGCGCCTCGGTGCCGATCGGCACCGGGCTTGCCTTCGCCAATCGCTACCGCGGCAATGACCGGTTATGCCTCACCTATTTTGGTGATGGCGCTGCCAATCAGGGGCAGGTCTATGAGAGCTTCAACATGGCAAAGCTGTGGAACCTGCCGGTGATCTATGTGATCGAGAACAACCGCTATGCCATGGGCACCAGCATTACGCGCTCAAGCGCGCAAAGCGACTTTTCCCAGCGCGGCGTTAGTTTCGGTATTGAGGGAGAGCAGGTCGACGGCATGGATGTGCGCGCGGTCAAGGAGGTTGGCGAGCGCATCGTCGCCCGCACCCGCGATGGCGGTGGGCCCTATATTCTGGAAATGCTGACCTATCGCTATCGCGGTCATTCCATGTCGGATCCGGCCAAATACCGCACCCGCGACGAGGTCGATGAGGTGCGCGAGCATCACGATCCAATTTCCCAGGTTCGCGAGCGGTTGATCAAGGCCAGCGGGCTCAGTGAGGCCGAACTCAAGAAAATTGACGGCGAAATTCGCGAAACCATCAATCAGGCGGCTGACTTCGCGCAAAGCGCACCCGAGCCCGATCCTGCCGAGTTGTGGACCGATATCTATGCTTGAGCAACACAACATGCCTGAGCAGCTCAAGGAGATGCGCTGAGATGCCGGTGCAGATACTGATGCCGGCGCTATCACCGACCATGGAGGAGGGCGCGCTCGCCAAATGGCACGTCAAGGAAGGTGATGAGATCGCCTCCGGCGATGTGATTGCCGAGGTTGAAACCGACAAGGCGACGATGGAAGTCGAGGCGGTCGATGAAGGCCGCATCGGCAAGCTTCTGGTGGCTGAGGGCACAGATGGCATCAAGGTCAACACGCCGATCGCGGTAGTGTTGAGCGACGGCGAGGATGCAAGCACCGCTGTCGAAACTCCTGCCACCCCTGCGCCAGAGCACGCAGCCGCACCGGAACCGGCGCCCGCGCCTGCAGTTGTTGCACCGGCGAACGATCCCGACATTCCAGCCGGCACCGAAATGGCAATGCTGACGGTGCGCGAGGCGCTGCGCGATGCCATGGCCGAAGAAATGCGCCGCGATGGCGACGTTTTCGTCATGGGCGAGGAAGTGGCCGAATATCAGGGCGCCTACAAGGTGACGCAAGGGCTGCTCGATGAATTTGGCGCAGAGCGGATGATCGACACGCCGATTACCGAGCACGGCTTTACCGGTGTCGGTATTGGCGCGGCCTTTGCCGGCCTCAAGCCGGTGGTTGAATTCATGACCTTCAACTTCGCGCTGCAGGCGATGGATCATCTGATCAATTCCGCCGCCAAGACCCGCTATATGGCGGGCGGGCAGCTCGACTGCCAGATCGTGTTTCGCGGGCCCAATGGCGCAGCCTCAAGGGTGGCCGCCCAGCACAGCCATGATTTCAGCTCCTGGTATTCGCATATTCCGGGTCTCAAGGTGATCGCGCCGTGGAGCGCGGCAGACGCCAAGGGGCTCCTCAAAGCTGCGATCCGTGATCCCAATCCAGTGGTGTTTCTCGAAAACGAAGTGCTCTACGGCTCCAGTTTCGAAGTGCCGGTGTTCGACGATTTCGTCCTGCCGATTGGCAAGGCGAGGATCGTGCGGCCTGGTGGCGATGTCACCATCATCTCGTTCTCCAACGCCATGGGGTTTGCTGTCGAGGCAGCAGAGGCCTTGGCTGCCGACGGCATCCAGGCTGAAGTGATCGATTTACGCACGCTAAGGCCGATGGATACCGAAACCATCATCGCATCGGTGAAAAGGACCAATCGCTGCGTCGTCGTCGAACAGGGCTGGCCGCAATCGGGCGTTGGTTCGGAGATCGCCGCAACGCTTATGGACCAGGCGTTTGACTGGCTCGATGCGCCGATCGCCCGCGTCTCCGGCAAGGACGTGCCGATGCCCTATGCCGCCAATCTTGAAAAGCTGGCGCTGCCGACCACCCAAGAGGTGGTCGAGGCGGCAAAAGCCGTGACCTATAGGTGAGGATGTAAGTTATGCCGACACCAATCCTCATGCCCGCCCTGTCGCCGACCATGGAATCGGGAACCCTCGCCAGATGGCTGAAGCAGGAAGGCGATGCGGTTGCCTCCGGCGATCTCATCGCCGAGGTTGAAACCGACAAGGCGACCATGGAGGTCGAGGCGGTCGAAGAGGGCACCTTGGGAAAGATCCTGATTGCCGAGGGCACCGAGGAAGTCGTCGTCAATCAGCCGATTGCCCTGCTTCTGGGTGACGGCGAGGACAAGTCCGCGCTTGATGGCTTCGAGGCCGCATCGCCTACACCTGCAGCCGCTCCAGCACCTGCTGCGGCGCCCGCCGGCAATGGCAGTGAAGCAGCCGCATCATCTGCGCCAGCAGCTCCCGCGCCAATTCCGGCACCGGTAGCAGATGGCGGCGACAGCTCGCGCATTGTTGCCTCGCCTCTGGCGCGGCGTCTGGCCGAGCAGAACAATCTGGAGCTTGTTGGCGCTATTGCCGGCTCAGGCCCCCATGGCCGCATCGTCAAGCGCGATATCGAGCAGGCACTCGCCGGCGGTGCGCCTGTCCGCCCGGCAGAAGCGCCTGCTGCCGCCGGAGCGCCTTCGGCAATCGATCCGCGCAAGATCTACCCTGAAGGCTCCTATGACGAGCTGCCTGCCGACGGCATGCGCAAGACCATCGCCCGCCGGCTCACCCAGTCCTTTTCCGAGGTGCCGCATTTCCCGCTCACCATCGAGTGCGAGATCGACGCCTTGCTCAAGCTGCGCGGCGAGCTCAATGCCAAGAGCCCCGAGGGCGATGCCGCCTATAAGGTCTCGATCAACGATTTTATTTTGAAAGCTTCGGCCCTGGCGCTGACCAAGGTGCCTGAGGCCAATGCAAGCTGGGCGGGCGATGCCATTCTGCGCCATAAACATGCCGATATCGGTGTCGCGGTGGCGATCAATGGCGGCCTCATCACGCCGATTGTATGGCAGGCAGAGACCAAGGGGCTCGCCACCATATCGGCTGAGGTCAAGGACCTTGCGGCGCGCGCCAAGGAGCACAAGCTTGAGCCTCAGGAGTATCAGAGTGGAACCTTCTCGGTCTCCAATCTGGGTATGTTCGGCATCACAAGCTTTGCCTCGGTGGTTAATCAGCCCCAGGGTGCGATCATGTCGGTTGGTGCCGGTGTGCAAAAACCGATCGTGCGCGATGGTGCGGTGGCCATCGCCACCATCATGTCGGTGACGCTGACCTGCGATCACCGCTGCGTTGATGGCGCCATTGGCGCGCAATTCCTGCAGGCGTTCAAGGGCTTCATCGAAGTTCCGGTTCGCATGATGCTCTAGGCATCACCTGCTTGCCGCTATCGGAAACACCATGAACCCAGCATTGAGAGAAATACTCATCTTTGCGGTCTGGCTGCCATTTGCATTGCCTGTGGGTGTGGCGTATGGCCATTTTCTCAAATTTGTTATGGAACGGCCCATCGGCTTGGAAGGCGGCGCCATGGTTGTCATCCCTCCCGTCGTAATCATGCTCATTGCCATTGTTCTGTGGCTCCCGGCATGGAGTTATCTGCGCCAGCGCCGTCATCGCCGCCTCGGCTGGCTGTCGCTCCCCATTGCTGCGCTGCTGAGCGCGGGCTTTGTTTTCATTTTCTGCAGCGCCAATTGTTTCCGGCCGTCCGGTCCCAATCCCTTCCTGGCTTATTTCGTCATTCCCCTGGTGGCGATGGCTGCGCTTGCGCATGATCGCTTGAGCCGCGCTTGGCTCATGCGCCCGCAAGACGGTGCCCCGGAACAAGTTGCATGAGTGGAAACATCACCATCCAGCCCGCAACCGCTGCCGATGCCCCGTCCATGGCGATCTTGGTCGCACGGTCTGGCTGCGTATTTCTGGAGCGCTGCGGTGCACCGCAGTGAAGCCTATTCTGTGCTTGAAATCAGGCGTCAGCGGGCGATGCGCGATGAGGGCTCGTTTTCCTGGCGCAACGGCTACCATCACCGAGATCGATGACCGGATCGCCGCAATGCTGATCGGCTACCGCCAAGCCCGACGAGCCCGAGGACCTAGACGAACTGGAGCCGGTGATCCAGCCGCTGATGGAACTCGAGCCGCTGTCTGCCGGGACCTGGTATGTCAATGTGCTGGCGTCCTTCGCCGAATTTTGCGGAAGGGGTGCTGGATCGGCGCTGATGGGCAAGGCTGAGGAGATTGCCAAGGTAACCAATGCAAGAGGCCTGTCTCTTATTGTCGAAAATACCAATGAGGCGGCAAGCAGACTTTATCAGCGTCTGGGGTTCAGGCAGATTGCACGCAAGTCCTTTCACCCGTTTCCCGGCCCGACACCCATCGAGAGCTGGGTGTTTATGGAGCGTCTGTTTTGATCAAGCAATCACAGTGCGTGCATTTGTGCATCGCGCTTTTCGCAGCAAAAGAGTGAATCCAACATGGCCAACCAATCCTTCGATGTCGTCATAGTGGGCGCCGGCCCGGGTGGTTATGTCACCGCCATCCGCGCTGCGCAGCTGGGTCTCAGCGCCGCAGTGATAGAGCGCGAACATCTGGGCGGTATCTGTCTCAACTGGGGGTGCATCCCGACCAAGGCGCTTTTGCGCAGCTCCGAGGTCTTTCACCTGATACAGAACGCCAAGGACTATGGCCTCAAGGCCGACAATGTGAGCTTTGATCTTGCCGCCCTGGTCAAGCGTTCGCGCCGTGTCGCGCGGCAGCTTTCGCATGGCGTCGGGCATTTGCTGAAAAAGAACAAGATCACCGTGATCGACGGTGAGGCTAAGCTTGCGGGTAAGGGCAAGCTTACCGTCACCAAGGACGGGAAGGCGGTTGGCGACATCGACGCCAAGAACATCATCATCGCCACCGGCGCGCGCGCGCGCGCGCTGCCGCATCTCAAAGCCGACGGCGAGGCGATCTGGACCTACAAGCAGGCAATGGTGCCCGAGAGCCTGCCCAAATCGATCCTGGTGATTGGTTCTGGCGCCATCGGCATCGAATTCGCGAGCTTCTATCGCACGCTGGGTGCAGAAGTTACCGTGGTTGAAATGCTGGACCGCATTCTTCCCGTTGAAGACGAGGAGATTTCAGATCTCGCCGCCAAGGCTTTCACCAAGCAGGGCATGACGCTGATAACCGGGGCGACAGTCGAAAACACCACCAGTTCCAAGACCGGCGTGAAGGCGACCATCAAGACAAAGGACGGCAAGTCCCAGGAGATCACCACCGAGCGGGTGATCCTCGCCATCGGCATTACCGGCAATGTCGAGAACATCGGGCTTGAGGAGGCTGGCGTGATTGTCGATCGCGGTCATATCAAGGTGGACGAGTGGAGCCGCACCGACGCGCCGGGCATCTATGCAATCGGCGATGTGACCGGCCCGCCTTGGCTTGCCCACAAGGCGATGCATGAGGGCGTGATCTGCATCGAGCAGATCGCCGGCCAGGCCGGACTTCATCCGATGGACACATCGAACATTCCCGGCTGCACATATTGCTCACCACAGATCGCTTCGGTTGGGCTCACTGAGGCTGCTGCCAAACAAGCAGGACTGGAAATCAGGGTTGGCCGTTTTCCCTTCCTCGGCAACGGCAAGGCGATCGCGCTTGGCGAGCCGGAGGGTCTGTTCAAGACCGTGTTCGATGCCGAGACCGGCGAGATGCTGGGCGCCCATATGATCGGCGCCGAAGTCACCGAACTTATTCAGGGCTGTGCCATCGCCAAGACCATGGAAGGCACCGAGCAGGACTTGATACACACCGTGTTCCCACACCCGACACTGTCGGAGATCATGCATGAGGCGGTGCTTGACGCTTACGACCGAACGCTCCACTTCTAAAACCATGGAATCAAAAGAACGATGGCATGAGTCTCATCATTTTTCTGATTGTTGGCGGCGTGGCGGGCTTTGTCGCCAACCGCATCATGGGTGACAAGGATAACTTGATTATCGGCGTGGTCGGCGGCTTTCTGGCGCGCCTTGTCGGTATTGTCGCCTTTGGACTGGTCGGACAGGTGATCATCGCCACCCTAGGAGTCATATTGTGCATCTTTCTGTGGTGCAAGTTCCGTTAGATCCTGTCTGCCGGCGGGGCAGGGCGAAATAGAGATGAAATATCCATGGTGACACTGGTCGAAAAGCGCGATGCACGGCCCCGCCATCCCGAAAAGGCGGGTCGGCCGCAAACGCCGCTGTTGCGCAAGCCCGACTGGATCAGGGTCAAGGCGCCAAGCTCCAGGATCTATCAGGAGACCCGCGACATTGTGCGTAAAAACGGCCTCGTAACCGTGTGCGAGGAGGCGGGCTGTCCAAATATTGGCGAGTGCTGGTCCAAGTGCCACGCCACCATGATGATCATGGGCGATATCTGCACCCGCGCTTGCGCGTTCTGCAATGTGCGCACCGGACTGCCTGAGGCGCTCGATCAGTCAGAGTCCAAGCGGGTGGCCGATGCGGTGGCCCGCCTTGGTCTGCGCCATGTGGTCATCACCTCGGTCGATCGCGACGATCTGGATGATGGCGGGGCAGGGCATTTTGCAGCCGTGATCACCGCCATTCGCAAGGCGGCACCTGAGACCACGATTGAAGTTCTGACGCCGGATTTCCTGCGCAAGGACGGCGCGCTGGAAATCGTGATCGAAGCGCGCCCCGATGTCTTCAACCATAATCTGGAGACCGTACCGTCCGGTTATCTCCAAATCCGCCCCGGCGCGCGCTATTTCCATTCGCTGCGGCTATTGCAGCAGGCCAAGGAGATTGACCCGGCGATTTTCACCAAGTCTGGCATCATGGTCGGCCTTGGCGAGGAGCGCAACGAAGTGCTGCAGGTGATGGATGATCTGAGATCGGCCAATGTCGATTTTCTCACCATCGGCCAGTATCTGCAGCCAACCAGACGCCACGCCCCGGTTTCGCGTTTCGTGCCGCCGAAAGAATTTGAAGGTCTTGCCACCACGGCCACGGCCAAAGGGTTTTTGCTGGTTTCGGCCAGTCCGTTGACGCGCTCGTCCTATCATGCCGATGAAGATTTCGCCGAGCTCAAGGCGCGGCGTTTGGCACAAGCGGGCAGGGTGACGGCCTGAAGCCGCCAGTCAAGCGATGCCAAGCGAACAGATCAGGCGACGCCTTGCCCATGATGCCGGCCACATGTTCGACCTTGTGGCTGATATCGAGCGCTATCCGGAATTTCTGCCCGGCTGCCGCGAGATCGCAATTCTGGGCTGCGAGAGCGGACAACCCCCTCAAGTGATGACCGCCGAGATGAAGATCGGCCATCGTCTGATCTCCGAACGGTTTACCTGCCAGGTTGTGCTTGACCGTTCCCGGCTTGCCATCGATGTCGACTTCATCAACGGGCCTTTTACCGAACTCACCAATGCCTGGCGGTTTCATCAATTGGGCGAGGGTGCAAGCGAGGTTGAATTCACCATCGATTTCACGCTCAAGAGCCGTCATCTCGGCCTGATCGTGGGAACCCTGTTCGACCGGGTGTTTATGCGTTTTGCCGATGCGTTTGAAACCCGCGCCGACCAATTGGCAATCGGCACTTTCAAGCGGCGTCCAGAGCCAGCCTGAGAGATTCCTTGACGGTCTGCAGTCGCACCGCCTCACGCCCGACATCACCAAACCGGCATTCCAGATGGCGCGTATCAGATCCCTCACGCGCCACCGCCACATGAACGAGGCCCACCGGTTTTTGTGCCGTGCCACCGCCGGGCCCGGCAACGCCGGTGACGGCAATCGCTAATTGACTGCGCGAATGCGCCACCGCGCCCTCGGCCATGGCCCGTGCCACCGGCTCGCTGGCCGCGCCGTGGTCCTCGATCATCTTGGCCGACACGCCCAGCATTTCGTTCTTGGCCTCGTTTGAGTAGGTAACAAAGCCGCGCTCGACCACATTGGACGAGCCTGCAATTTCGGTAAGCGCGCCCGCTATCAGTCCGCCAGTACAGGACTCAGCGGTTGAAAGCATGATCCCAGCCTTGCGGCAGGCTTCGAGGAGCCTGATTGCCAAGTCCGTGATCTCGGGGGGGAAGAGGGCAGGGCTGCCCATCTCAATTGCCGTTCTCATGATCGTCGCCACCGCCTGTGCCGCAATCCCTTCGCCCCGTCCGGCAAAACCAAGGCGTTCGGTGGTGGTTGCCTTGACCGAAACCGCGCCGGCACCAAGGCCCAGTAATTCACCGAGCCGGGCGACCATCGCCTGACGGTGCGGCCCGATTTTGGGCGCTTCGCAGACAATGGTGACATCGACATGTTCGATCCGCCAGCCGGCGCGCTCGACCTCCTGTCTTGCATGAGCCAGGAACCGGCTTGAATCGGCAGCTTTCCATTTGGCTTCACTGGGCGGGAAGTGATGGCCGATATCGCCCGCTCCAATCGCGCCATAGAGCGCATCGGTGAGCGCGTGAAGTGCCACATCTGCGTCTGAATGCCCCTTGAGCGCGCGATCATGGGCGATATCGATACCACACAGACGCACCGCGTCACCGGGGCCGAAGGCGTGAACGTCAAATCCGCTGCTGGTCCTTGTCCTGGCAATCTGTTGCGACAGTGCGCCGCGCGCCGCAGCGCGCTGCAGATCATCGGCGCTGGTAATCTTGCCATTGCCGGGATCACCCGGCACTGCGGTAATTGTCAGCCCCGCCCATTCGCCCACCGCCGCATCGTCGGTAAAATGGTTCCGCCCCTCGACCCTGGCGCGGCGATGGGCGGCAAGAATGGCATCGAAGCGAAATCCCTGTGGCGTCTGGGCAGCGCCGAAGCTTGAACGGTCCTCGGTCGCAATCACCCTGTTTGCGTCCAAGCGCTTGACCGTGTCGGTGATCTCCAGAATGGGCAATGCGCCCTCGCTTGATTCCAGTGCACCCAGCACCTGATCGATGGTCGATGCGCTGACAAAGGGCCGCGCCGCGTCATGGATCAGAACCAGCTTAGGGGCATGTGGCGCCAGAGCCTCAAGCCCCTTGGCGACCGATGACTGGCGTGTCACGCCGCCAATCGCCGCAGGCAGAAGACGCGCCTCGTCCGACAATGCACTTGTCGCCACAGCCCTTGCATAATCGGCCTCGTTACCAGGACCGACCACCGCCATCACCCCATCGACCCTCCCGTGGCCAACAAATGCCATCACAGACTTTCCAAGAACGGTGGTTCCGCCGAGGTCGGCATATTGCTTTGGCGCATTTGTGACCATGCCGGCGCGCACGCCGCGGCCTGCGGCCATGATCAGCGCGATCGTTGCCCCTGTGCACTCACCAGCCACGCCCAATCTCCTTAAGATCCGATCCCGACTGGCTCGCACCGTTGCGCGTGAGCGTCAAGCGGTGCGGGCGATTTGGTGCCGGGATTGACGCATCAACTACCGTGAAGTAAGGCAGATCCAGTTAGCGGTCAATTTGTAGGCAAATTCTTGCAACCAATCACCCAGCCGCTGAAAATCGGGCCTGTCTCGATCGACGGGCGCGCCTTACTGGCGCCGATGTCGGGCATCACCGATGCACCCACACGCCGCATGGCGCGAGAGCTCGGTGCTCCGGCAGTGGTTTGCGAGATGATCGCCAGCTGCGACCTGGCGCTGATGAAGCCCGACACGCTGCGCCGCGCCATGGATCACTGGACCGGCCATGGGGGAGATGGTGGCCGCGACCCGCTGATCATCCAGCTTGCCGGGCGCGAAGCTGAAATGATGGCTCAAGGTGCTGAAATCGCAGCTGATCTCGGCGCCGACATGATAGACATTAATATGGGCTGCCCGGCAAAGAAGGTCACAGGCGGGCTTTCCGGCGCCGGCCTGATGCGCGAACCGGATCGCGCATTGAGGCTGATCGATGCAGTGGTGGGCGCCGTCAAACTGCCGGTCACGGTCAAGATGCGTCTTGGCTGGGACGATAGTAGCCGCAATGCAAGTGAGCTGGCGCTGAGCGTCGAGCGGGCAGGGGCGGCGATGATTACCGTTCATGGCCGCACCCGCTGTCAGTTCTATGACGGGCGCGCAGATTGGGCGGCAATCGGTGAGGTCAAGCGCGCAGTCAGTATTCCCGTTATTGCAAATGGCGATTTGGTCTCGGTTACCGATGCTCGCGAAATGCTGCGCATCACCAGCGCCGATGCAGTGATGATCGGCCGTGGCGCGCAGGGAAGACCTTGGTTTCCTGGGCAGGTTACGCATTTTCTCAAGACCGGGCGTATCGCCGCCGATCCTGAACCGATGGACGAGCTCGATATTGTAACCAGGCATTACGAGGCCATGCTCTGCCATCACGGGAGCGCGCATGGCGTCAGATGTGCACGCAAGCATCTGTGGCGGGCGATCGCCCGCCACAGCAGCCGCGTCGGGGATGCGGTGTGTTGGCGCAGGCGCATCTGCACCGAGGAACAACCGGCGCGCGTGATCGGCCATCTAAAATCGTTCTATGGCCTACTCGGCGAGCGGGCCGCGGCATGAGCGACACTGCCACCGACAATTTGGACAGCAACGGGGCCGAGGTCGGTGATGCCGAAGCCGTTTTGCGGTCCTTGTGGCAGCCAATCATCATGGTCGGCGGTGATGACAGGATCATTCTTGCCAATGAGGCGGCCCAGCAGTTCTTTCAGGCCAGCATCGCTCATTTGCAGCGCCATAGTGTTGCCGAGTTGGTACCGTTTTCAAGCCCGCTGCCAAACCTTATTGAGCAGGTCCGCCGCCGCGGTGGCACGGTCAACGAATATGCGGTCGACCTCAGCTTACCGGAAGACGCCGCGCCGCGTCTGGTTGACATTCAGATCGCCCTGGTCGCAGAGCGCCCCGATGCGGTGATGATCGTGCTGCTGGAGCGGTCCATGGCGATGAAAATCGATCGCCAGCTCTCCCATCGCGGCGCCGCGCGATCGGTCAACGGTTTGACCGCATTGCTTGCCCACGAGGTCAAGAATCCGCTTTTTGGCATTCGAGGTGCTGCTCAGCTTTTATCGACGACCGTTGGCAGCGATGATCTCGCTCTCACCCAGCTGATCTGCGATGAGACCGATCGCATCTGCACTCTGGTCGACCGAATGGAGGTCTTTTCCCATGATCGACCGATGGAGCGCCAGCCGGTCAACATCCACACCGTGCTCGACCGGGTGCGCGACAGTGCCGCCGCAGGTGTCGCCAGGGGGCTCAGATTCATCGAGGATTATGACCCTTCGTTGCCTCCGGTGCTGGGCGACCGCGATCAGCTGATTCAGGTGTTTCTCAACCTCGTCAAGAATGCCGCCGAGGCGCTTGAAAACAAGCGCGGTGAAGCTGAGATTACCCTCAAGACCGCCTATCTGCCCGGCATGAGGCTTTCGGTACCGGGCCTGCGCGACAACACCAATCTGCCGCTTGAATTCACCGTCGCAGACAATGGACCCGGTATTTCCGATGAGCTCATTCCGCACATGTTCGACCCATTCGTCTCAGGCCGTGAAAGCGGTAGCGGTCTGGGGCTTGCATTGGTTGCCAAGATCATCGGCGAACATGGCGGCGTGATCGAATGCGATTCCAGCCCGCGCGGCACCAAATTCAGAATCCTGATGCCGATGCATCAGGGCCCAGCACCTGAGGAGTAGTCCGGCCATGGCAAGCGGTCAGATCCTGGTCGCCGATGACGACAGTGCAATCCGCACGGTGCTCAATCAGGCATTGGCGCGCGCCGGATACTCGGTTCGCCTCACCAGTAATGCAGCAACTCTGTGGAGCTGGATCTCCAAGAGCGAGGGCGATGTCGTGATCACCGATGTGGTGATGCCGGATGAAAGCGCCTTCGAACTACTGCCGCGCATCCGCAAACTGCGCCCGTCCTTGCCGGTGATCGTGATGAGCGCCAAGAACACGCTCCTGACCGCGATTTCTGCCGCCGAGCATGGCGCCTATGAATATCTGCCCAAGCCATTCGATCTCAACGAACTAACAGCAATTGTCGCGCGTGCATTGGCCGAACCGCGCCAGACGCCACGTTCTGAGACTGTTTCTGCCGATGACAGCGAAAACCTGCCGCTGGTCGGACGCTCCCCGGCGATGCAGGAAATCTACCGCGTGCTCGCCCGCTTGGTGCAAACCGACCTGACCGTGATGATCACCGGTGAGTCCGGCACCGGTAAGGAGTTGGTGGCGCGCGCATTGCACGACTTTGGTGGCCGCAAAAACGGCCCTTTTGTCGCCATCAACATGGCTGCGGTGCCACGTGATTTGATCGAGGCCGAACTATTCGGCCATGAAAAAGGGGCCTTCACCGGCGCCACCACACGCAATGCCGGACGGTTCGAGCAGGCCGAGGGCGGGACCTTGTTTCTCGACGAGATCGGAGACATGTCGCTGGAGGCTCAAACACGGCTGTTGCGCGTGCTCCAGGAAGGTGAATTCACCACCGTCGGCGGCTCGGTGGCGATCAAGAGCAATGTCCGGATCATTGCCGCCACCCATCGTCAACTCGCACATCAGATCAATCAGGGCCTGTTTCGTGAGGACCTATTTTATCGCCTCAATGTGGTACCGATCAGACTGCCGCCCCTGCGTGAGCGGCTGGAGGATATTCCCGATCTGGCGCGGTTGTTCCTGCGCCAGGCCGGTGATGAGGGCCTGGCATGCAAGCAGATCGATACCTGCGCACTCGCCCGACTGCGTACGCATCTGTGGCCGGGCAATGTTCGCGAACTGGAAAATCTGATCCGGCGCCTTGTCGCTCTGTACCCGCAGGAGACCATCACCAAAGACATTGTCGCCAACGAGCTTGCGCAGTTGGCGCCACACTCAGAGCCCCAGAACGATACCGCCCCTGCCAGTCTGGCCGATATCGTCGCGGCTCATCTCGGCGCCTATTTCGAACAGTTTGGCGAGGATCTTCCACCACCCGGTCTGCACGCCCGCATTGTCCATGAAGTTGAGCGTCCTCTGATCGCTCACACCCTTGCAGCAACCCGTGGCAATCAGATCAAAGCGGCTGAATTACTGAGCCTAAACCGCAATACGCTGCGCAAAAAAATCCGTGAACTCGACATCCGTGTAATCCGCACGCCCAAGCCATAACCAATAAGTGAAACAGCCACTGTCGCAGATTCGCCACATTGTTGTTGATCAGCATCACTATGGAAGGGCAAAATGCGCTGCGCAAAGATTCGGTGTGCGGTCGCGCGACCAGCGTTGTTGCTGCGACCTGCGTGACGCCAAGAGAGTACTGATGGACGCAACGTCGGACACCATGGCAACCAAAGCGGTCGAGGCGGCCACGTCTACGCGGTCTGCCCAACCGGCCTTTCCAAACACCAGGACGGGACCGCGCACTCAATTTGCTCTCGGCATTACTGTGGTGATTTTGGCGATCATCCTAGCGCTCACCACTTTTCTTATTCTCACCGGACAAACGCGATTTGCTCCCAACGACGAGCTTGTTTTCGGTCTGCTTGCTGCCAATGCCGGACTTGTTCTGGCGATGGTCGGCATGATCACTTGGCAACTGCTGTCGATCTGGCGCGGGCGGGAGAAGGGCATAGCCGGCGCGCGGCTGCATGTGCGGTTGATCACCATGTTCGGCCTTGTTGCGGCGCTTCCGGCGATTTTGGTGGCTGTATTTGCAAGCGTTACGCTGGATCGCGGCCTCGATTCCTGGTTTTCAACTCGCACCCGCGCGATCATCGACAACGCACAGACCGTGGCCGAGGCCTATTTGCTTGAACATGGCCAGGTCATCCGCGGCGATGCCGCGGCGATGCGCAATGACGTCAATCGCGCCAGCGCGGTTTTCAAAACGGACAAGCAGCGTTTCGCGAAATTGTTCACCAATCAGGCCGGCCTGCGTGCCCTGTCCGCCGCCTATATGATCAAGCGCAGCGGCAAGGTGATATTGCGCGCCATCTCCAAGCGCGATGGTGTTCACTACCTCAACCCCCCCGACGACGCCTTCATCCAAGCCCAGAACGACCGCATCGTGGTGTTCACGCCGGGCATCGACAACATGGTGCGCGCGCTTACCAGATTGCCAGACTATGACGATGCGTATCTGTATGTCTATCGCGCCGTCGATTCCAACGTTGTGCAGCATTTGCGTGAAACCCAGGCCTCCAGGGCGGAATACAACGAGCTGGATAATCGCCGCGCCGACGTCCAGATAACCTTTGCGCTGCTCTATGTCGGAATGACGCTGATCTTCCTGCTGGCGGCAATCTGGTTCGGCATCTGGGTTGCCAACCGCATGGTCCAGCCGATCGGGCGGCTGATTGGTGCCGCTCGCTGTGTGTCAGATGGCGATCTCAATGTTTCGGTCGATATTCCGCGCCATGAGGGTGATCTGGCAGCACTCGGGCGCACATTCAACGACATGACCGAGCAGTTGCGCAGCCAGCATGACGAATTGATGGCAGCCAATTCACAGCTCGACAGCCGCCGAATGTTTACCGAGGCAGTCCTTTCCGGCGTTACCTCAGGGGTCATTGGGCTTGACCGGTCCGGCGGCATCGAGTTGGCAAATCGCGCTGCCAGTGAGCTTCTCGGGCAGAGCGAAAGCGCGCTTGTCGGACAGCGCCTGGCAAGCGTGGTGCCCGAATTCGAAGCGCCGCTTAGTGAAGCATTTGCCCGAAATCCGCGCCGCGTCGATACCGAGGTCAATGTGGTGCGCGCCGGTGCTGAACAAAACCTTCATTTGCGCATCACTTCCGAGCATTCACGCGGCGATGATCATGGATACGTGGTCACCATTGATGATGTCACCGAATTGGTCACAGCGCAGCGTTCCTCGGCTTGGGCTGACATTGCGCGGCGCATTGCCCACGAGATCAAGAATCCCCTGACGCCAATTCAACTTTCCGCAGAACGGCTGAAACGGAAATACGCCAAGCACATCGAACAGGATCGCGCGATCTTCGAGCAGTGCACCAACACGATCATTCGCCAGGTTGGTGACATCGGCAAGATGGTCGATGAGTTCTCTTCCTTCGCGCGCATGCCCAAGGCAACCATGGAACCATGTGACATTTACGAGGTGGTGCGCGAGGCGGTGGTTTTGCAGCGCGTTGGCCGGCCCGAGCTCGAATTCCCCTGCACGGTGCCCGATGAATCCCTGATTGCCATGTGCGATCGCCGCCTCATCGGTCAGGCGCTGACCAATCTGATCAAGAACGCGTCTGAGGCGATCGAGGGCGTCAGTGACCGTGAGGCCGGCTGGAGGGGACGTATCAATATCTCCGCTGTGAGCGATGGCGAGACGGTCACCATTGACGTGATCGACAATGGCTGCGGCCTACCCGCTGAAGGCCGCCAGCGGTTGATCGAGCCCTATATGACGACACGCGAAAAGGGCACAGGCCTTGGTCTGGCTATTGTACGCAAGATCGTGGACGAGCATGGCGGCACATTGATGCTAGTGGATGCGCCGGCGGTTGCCGAAGGCGGATTTGGTGCGCGAGCGTGCATGGAATTGCCCCTCCGCCACGATATCGCCGCGTCCACACCCCGACAATCAACTTGAGAGCGCGGCAGATGGCGTCTGATATCCTCATTGTCGACGATGAATCCGATATTCGGGATCTCATTTCCGGGATTCTGGAAGACGAGGGTTTTGAAACCCGCGTCGCCCGCGACAGCGACTCGGCTTTGCAGGCGATAGACCGCCGCATGCCTTCGCTGTTGGTTCTTGATATCTGGCTACAGGGAAGCCGGCTCGACGGGCTGGAGCTTCTGGATGTCGTCAAGAAGAAGCACCCGGAGCTTCCGGTGGTCATCATTTCCGGCCACGGCAATATCGAGACCGCGGTCGCCGCGATCAAGCGAGGCGCCTACGACTACATCGAAAAACCGTTCAATTCAGATCGCTTGATCCTGATTGTCACGCGTGCGCTTGAGACCACCAAACTGAAGCGCGAGAATAAAGAGTTGCGAGAGCAGGCAGGTTTTGAGGATTCGCTTGTCGGCAGTTCGCTGGCCATGAGTCAGTTGCGCCAGTTGATCAAGAAGGTCGCACCGACCAACAGCCGCATCCTGATTTCCGGAGCGCCGGGAACCGGCAAGGAACTGGCAGCCCGGTTGATCCATTCTGGCTCTACGAGGTTTGACGGCCCGTTCATTGCCATCAACGCTGCCGCCATGGCACCTGAACGGGTGGAAATCGAACTGTTTGGTACTGAGAATGAAACCGGCGACACGCCGCGCAAGGTAGGTGCGCTGGAACAGGCGCACCGGGGCACGCTCTATCTTGATGAAGTTGGCGAAATGCCCGGCGAAACCCAGACCAAGGTGCTTCGCGTGCTGGTCGATCAGAGTTTCGAGCGGGTTGATGGGGCCAAGAAGGTCAACGTCGATGTACGGGTGATTTCGTCCACCAGCCGCGACCTGCGCCGCGATATCGACGAGGGCCGGTTTCGCGAGGATCTCTACCACCGCCTGGCGGTGGTGCCGGTGCGTATGCCCAGCATGGCCGAACGGCGTGAGGACATACAGGAATTGATCAGTCATTTCATGCACCGCATTGCCCGCGCCAGCGGGCTGCCGGCGCGTGAGATTGGCGAAGATGCGCTTGCCGTTCTGCAGGCCCATGACTGGCCCGGCAATGTGCGCCAGCTGCGCAACAATGTTGAAAGGCTGATGATCCTGGCCGGTGGGGAACCAGAAGCTGTGATCACCGCCGATATGTTGCCGAGCGAGGTTGGCGACGCTTCTCCGCCCGATGTCAATGGCAGCGGCGGTGAGCAATTGATGGCATTGCCGCTGCGCGATGCGCGACAACTATTCGAGCGTCATTATCTGGAAGCTCAGATTGCCCGCTTCGGCGGCAATATTTCTCGCACCGCCTCGTTTATCGGAATGGAGCGCTCAGCGCTTCATCGTAAGCTGAAGAGTCTGGGGCTTGGGCCGAGCGAGCGCACCGGCGGTGTTCAAGAGCCTGAACCGGAAATCAAGGTCCAGCCAGCCTGATAGGGCAAGGCTCAGCGCCGGGCTCTGTCTGAAGATTGCCTGAACCGGCTGCGCGCAGGCAAAATGCGCTCAACAAATTCGGCTAATCCTGATTCCAAGCAAGTTGATTGGCGGATTTCAGTCAGCCGCAATTGTGCTAGAATTAGCTGTGGCAAAAATTCTGCGCAGTTGCGTGCGCCCTGACCATCACGCAAGAAAAACCCGGCGAAGATGGTGCGGCGTGTGGTAATGAACCGGCGTTGGATAACCCACTGGCGCGATCGACCTTTGTCCGAGCAGTGATTGCGAGGGGCTCAAGAGACAATCCATGAAAGTCCTGATCTGCGGCGCTGGCCAGGTCGGTTTCGGCATCGCCGAACGGCTGGCGCAAGAACGCAATGACGTGACCGTCATCGATACGTCGCCGCACTTGGTCGATGTGATCTCCGACGCGCTTGATGTACGCGGACTGGTTGGCCATGGCTCGCACCCCGACTTGCTTAACCGTGCTGGTGCCGGCGACGCCGACATGATTATCGCCGTGACGCTTTACGACGAAGTCAACATGATGTCGTGCCAGATAGCTCACAGCCTGTTCGACATCCCCACCAAAATCGCGCGGGTGAGGGCGCAGAGCTATCTGGCGCCAATGTGGAAGAATTTGTTCTCTCGCGACCATATGCCGATTGACGTGATCATTTCACCGGAGGTCGAAGTCGGCGGATCGGTGTTGCGCCGACTGTCCTATCCGGGCGCCTTCGAAACCGTCACCTTCGCCGATGGTGCCATTTCTTTTGTCGGTGTGTCGCTGACCGAGGATTGTCCGGTGGTCGACACACCGCTGTCTCAACTTTCCGAATTGTTCCCTGATCTGAAGGCCGTGGTGGTCGGGATCGGACGCAATACCGATCTGTTCATCCCGCGCAGTGCCGATCAGCTGCTTGTCGGCGATGAAGTCTTTTTCATTGCCGACAGCGAACACGTGGAACGTGCACTGGGCATTTTCGGCCATAGTGAAACCGAGGCGCAGCGCATCATCATCGCCGGTGCTGGAAACATTGGCCGCTATGTCGCCCGCAACCTTGAGGAGCGTAAGGCCCGCGCTCATGTCAAGATGATCGAGGCCGATCACGATATTGCCGCGCGCGCCGCTGATGAGTTGACCCGCACCGTGGTGCTCCATGGCAGCGCGCTTGACCAGTCCGTTCTCGCTGAGGCCGGTACCGCCGAGGCGGAAATGTTCGTGGCGCTGACCAATGACGACAAGGTCAACATGCTGGCCAGCGTCATGGCCAAGGGGGCCGGATGCAATCAGGTGCTCTCTCTTCTGATCGATACCAGCTATGCGCGCCTGCAGCGTCCGCTCGGCGTGGATGCTTTCATCAATCCGCGCACGACCACTGTTTCGACCATTCTGCGCCATGTCAGGCGCGGACGCATACGCGGTGTGCATTCGCTAAAAGACGGCGCAGCCGAAGTCATGGAAGCCGAGGCCCTGGAAACCTCGCCTCTAATTGGCAAACCACTGCGCGATGCAGACCTTCCGGTCGGCACCCGCATCGGTGCCGTGCTGCGCGCTGATGAGGTTTTGATCCCAAGCGGTGACATGCGTATCGCCCCGCATGATCGCATTGTCGTTTTCGCAAATGCCGCTGCGATCCATGCGGTTGAGCAGATGTTCCGCGTCAGCCTCGAATTTTTCTGAAGACGAGCGCAAAGTGGGTGGCCTCAGACTGATTGCCACATTTGGCTGGTTTCTCCAGATCATAGCGGCCACGGCGGCACTCACCGCTCTTGCCGCTCTTGCCCTTGAAGAGCCGGCAAGCGCGCGCGTGTTCTTTGCCTCTGCCGTGCTGATGGCCTTCATCGCCACCGCCCTGGTAGTTGGATTTCGCGGCCGCGGCGCGCCATCGCGCCGCCGTCACGGGTTGGCGCTGGCGCTCGCATCGTGGATCATTCTGCCCGCCTTTGCCGCACTGCCTTTCTTCGTCCTTGCCGAAACAGGGCTGATCGCGGGCTATTTTGAAGCAGTATCGGTGTTCACCACCACCGGTTCAACGGCATTGGGCTCGATCGATCAGATCCCGCGCGCGCTCATCTTGTGGCGCGCGCAACTGGAGTGGCTCGGAGGAGCGCTGACCATCGTGATGGCCGCAGCCGCAGTGTCGGTCAGAGGTGATACCGGGGAGGGGGGGATTCATCTCCTGTCTTCCGGTCTTGCCAATGTCGAGCGGCTGAAGGCGATCGCGCGGGTCATCCTGCCGGTCTATGCCATGTTGACCGTATTGTGTTACACCGCGCTTCTATTGTCGGGGCTCGCAGCCTTCGATGCCGTGGCGCTCAGTCTGTCCACCATTTCGACCGGTGGCGCTATGCCGCATGATGGGGACATTTCCGCGTATCAGGTGCCGGCACTGGCACCGTTGATGTGTGTGTTCTTGATCCTCGGTGCGGCCAATTTCGCACTCTTGAGTGATCCGCGCGGTACGGCCAACTGGCTGTATCACAATCGTTCAACGGTAATAACACACATCGCTCTGGTAGTTTCCGTTTTTGCCATCCTGACCATCGCATTAGCCGGCTATGCCGACCCAGCCGAGATCAGCGGAGCCAAGGTGGTCTTTGAGGCGATTTTCACCACCGTCTCCCTGATTACAACATCGGCCTTCGTGAACGATACCAATGTCGCTGCCGGCGCGCCGCTGGCTCTGATTGTCAGCGTTATCATCGTTGGCGGTGCCTATGGATCTACAGCGGGCGGCCTCAAGATTGGTCGTGTTTTACGCATGATCGCTGATGCCAATCGCGAACTTGAGATCCTCATCCATCCAAGTGTGGTCATCGGCTCGAGGAGAGGGCGGCACGGTACTGAACCACATCGCATTTTGTGGTCCTACCTGATCGCCTATCTTTTGACAGTGGTACTGGTTGCCTCGGCACTGACAGGTTCAGGCATTGGCTTTGAAGCAGCGCTGCTCGCCGCCGCCGGTTCCATAGCCAATGCCGGGCCGGTCGTGGACTTCCTAGCGCCGACTGGCAGCGCCGAAGTCGTTTATGCAAGCCTGTCTTCGCCCATCCACGCTTTGCTCGCATTTGCCATGATCGCCGGGCGCATCGAAATCCTTGCGGTATTCGCTATACTTACACCATTGTTCTGGGCGCGATAGCAATATAAGATTGTATGTGTTGGCGTTAGGTTTGCGTTTGTATGTACTCTGTCTGGTGCATAGGGCGAAACACCGGGATTAAGTCGCGAGTCCCCCCGGATATGTTAAATTTGACTTAATTTTGATATAATGACATTAAAAGGCCCATATTTGAGATATATATATCAGCAGATTTGCCCAAAAAAATAGAACTACAGTGATCATGTCAGTAGAAAAAATCCAAATTTTACAATATACTTTCCTCGGTTACGTCCGAAAGAAAAAATTCCATTGACGGTTTTTCTAATAAATGGTGTTAAGCTTCTAAGGAATAGTGACGTGGTTCGATAATTTCTGTGTATTGTTGCGAAGAGATGGGCATTCACAGCTTGTTTATAAGCATGAAATATCAACAATAATGCAGAACCAGTCTATACAGATGTTCGAAGAGGATACGGATACTGAGGACACGGAAGACTAGGTGCGTTCCGGAAAACCGTCCGAGCAAAGTCTGACATGAAATCACATAATGCTCGCGCATTTGTGATTTACCCGCGCCTGCCGGTACAGGCCCCTGCAATCCATTCAGACGACGTCAGGCGCTCACCTGCAGCCCGGCTGAAGGAGGCGGTAAGTCTGGCGCGCGCTCTGGATCTCAACATCATTGGTTCAGGCATTGTCACCGTCGCCAAGGCCCGCCCGGCGACATTGATCGGCGCCGGCAAGGTCGATGAACTGGCCGGTCAGGTGCGTGCTGACGACATCGAACTCGTGATCGTCGACGCAACGTTGAGTCCGGTTCAGCAGCGCAATCTGGAACGCGCCTGGTATACCAAGGTGCTGGACCGCACCGGATTGATCCTGGAAATTTTTGCGGACAGGGCCAAGACCAAGGAAGGGCGCCTGCAAGTTGAACTTGCCCAGCTGACCTATCAGCGCAGCCGCCTGGTTCGCTCCTGGACTCATCTTGAGCGTCAACGTGGCGGTGTGGGATTTGTCGGCGGTCCGGGTGAGACTCAGATCGAGGCCGACCGGCGGCTGACCCAGGAGAGCATTACCGCACTGCATCGGGAACTGGAGTCGGTCAAACGCACCAGGGCTTTGCATCGTGAGGCGCGCGCCCGGGTGTCGTATCCGATTGTTGCATTGGTCGGATATACTAATGCCGGGAAATCAAGTCTTTTCAATCGCCTGACCGATGCCAAAGCGGTTTCCGAAGATATGTTGTTTGCGACCCTTGATCCGGCCATGCGCCGGCTCAAACTGCCCCATGGCGCAACAGCTATCCTGTCTGACACTGTTGGGTTTGTGTCTGATTTGCCGACCCATCTGGTGGCCGCCTTTCGCGCCACGCTTGAAGAGGTCACCAATGCCGATCTGATCATCCACGTGCGCGATATTTCCCATCCCGACACCCGCGCCCAAGCCGCTGATGTCGAAGCGGTTCTGGATCTGCTGTGGGGTGAGGCACGCACCGCGCCAGTGATTGAAGTGATGAACAAGATTGACAATCTGGGCCCCGCCGCGCGTGCCCAGTTGGATACTTCGAGCGATGAGCCGGTTAGTGGGCCGGTATGCGTCTCCGCGCTTACCGGTCAGGGTTGCGATCATTTGCTTGAGGTGATCGAGACCAGCTTGAGCGCCACATCAACCACGCGCGATGTGGAAATTGCCTCAGAACGCGGCCGCGACATCAATTGGATCTATGAAAATTGCGAAGTCCTAGAGCGTCATCAAAGCGAGGACGGGGCGGTGAAACTCAAAGTACGAATACCGGCGTCGCAGCTTGAGCAGTTCGAGCGCCGCATCAGCACGCCTGAAAGTGCTGCCTAGTCCTTCTCCTTCAGTTTGGCCTCGTTCCAGATTTCGTCCGTCTCTAAGCGGCTGACCACGCTCGCTCAGCACCTGTTCGATGTGGCTGAAGCAGCCCAGCCATGTCACGCGTTTTAGGTGGTTTGGTCATGGCACCCGATTCCTCCGTCAGACTTGCCGCCCGGGCAACCCATTGGCTTTCTCTCCAGGGATTATTCACCCCCGGGCGTCTAGGGCCCTTACACATAAATTCGCATAATATATATTATGGAAAATATTGAATAATACAATCTAATCAACGACTTATGTGACAGAGTCCCGTTTTCTGTCTCTGAGCCTCGCGCAATCACTCCTCAATTGCCAAACGCATGCCGTCAAACGCTGGAACAATCCCCTCAGGTAACACATTGGCGAGCGTTCGATAGTCAAGATCCATGTGTAGATTGGTGAGCACCCCCCGGGCCGGCTTGATACGGCCGATCCAGGAAATCGCATCATCAACCGAAAAATGTGTCGGGTGCGGGCGCCAGCGCAGCGCATCTACAATCCAGGTGTCCAGACCCGCAAGGGCTGAGACCGAGGCGGCCGGCAGGTCGTGCAGGTCGCTGGAATAGGCAAGACCGCCAATACGAAAGCCGAGCGAGGAGATGTCGCCATGATCCTGCTCAAAAGTTAGGGCCGTGATCGCACCGCCATCACCGTCGATTGTCACCCGCGTACCGGGCGTCATTTCATGCAAATCGAGGATCGGCGGATAACCACTGCCAAGCGGTGTCTCAAAGCAATAGATGAAGCGCTTTTTAAGTTCGCTCGCGGTGCGCTCATCGGCATACACCGGAACCCGTTTCCGGCGTTTAATTGCCGCGACACGCAAATCGTCAATGCCATGAATATGATCGGCGTGATCATGTGTATATAAAACGCCATCGATTGTTGTCGCGGCAATATTTATCAATTGTTCGCGTAAATCAGCGCCGCTATCGATCAAAAGGCGCGTCACGCCGCCCTCGCCTTTGCGCTCGATCATCAGCGAGCAGCGCCGGCGCCGGTTTTTCGGATCTGTTGGGTCACATGCGCCCCAGTCGCCACCAATACGCGGCACCCCCGTCGATGAACCACACCCCATGATCGTCGCTGTGAGACGGTCGGTGTTGGCGCGATCAGTCATCGGTACCGATGATCTGCGCTGGGCGGTAGCCGGTTGAACAGTGACAATGTATTCTTTGCTGTCGTGGCAGCGATTTCCGCTTCGCTGACACCGCGCACCTCTGCCAGTCGCTGCGCGGTATGACGCACAAAGGATGGCTCATTGCGCCGCCCACGTTCGGGCACCGGCGCTAGATATGGCGCATCGGTTTCCACCAGAATGCGATCTGCCGGCAGTTCTGCGGCGATGGTGCGCAGCTCCTCTGCGCGATTGAAGGTCATGATCCCGGAAAACGACACATAGTGACCAAGCTCAACGCCAGCGCGGGCAAGGGCCGCTCCGCCGGTAAAGCAGTGCAGCACGGCGCGGAAGGCCCCCTCCTCTGCTTCTTCGCGCAAGATCGCTTCGGTCGCCCGATCGGCATCGCGGCTGTGAATCACCAATGGCAGACCGGTCTCGCGCGCGGCTGCAATTTGTGTGCGAAAGCCGCGCTCCTGTGCCTCGCGCGATGCATTGTCATAGTGAAAATCAAGGCCGCACTCGCCGATACCGACGACCTTGGGATGGCGCGCCAGATCGATGAACGTCTGGGCATCGATGCCGTCTTCTTCATCGGCATAATGCGGATGAGTGCCAATGGTGCAGTAGACGTTGTCGTAGCGCTCGGTAATTACCGTGACGGCATCAAACCGACGCACTCGCGTCGATATGGTGATCATGGTGACCACGCCCGCCTCGCGCGCGCGCGCGACAATATCATCAAGCTCGCTGGCGAAATCGGGAAAATCGAGATGGCAGTGGCTGTCAATCAGCGCTGGCGGCATCATATCGTTTTCCGCTTCGACATAGCGTGGGAATATCGGACTTGGCTTTTCGATCGACGTACCGGCCGCGATGCGGTGATCCGAGTTAAGCTGCGAGAAATCGCGCGCATCTTCGCCTATACCAAGCTGATCGAGCAGGCACCCCATGGCATCCGGCATGAAGGGTTGGGCGAGGATTGCGACCTGGCGCAGCGTCTCGGCGGTCACATAAAGGACCGATGCCATCCTGTCCGGATCGTTCTTGCACAATGCCCAAGGCTCTTCAGAAGCGAAATAGCGGTTGGCATTGGCGACAAGGCCCCAAAGGGCGGCAAGCGCCAGATGCAGCGACTGTCCCTCCATGGCGTCCTTGAGAGTGCTGTAAAGCGCATCCGCTTCTTCCAGCATGGCGGTACCGGTGTCAGGCAATTGCGGCTGCGGTTGCGGCACCTTTCCATCGCAATTCTTCGCGATCATGCTCAGTGAGCGTTGCACCAGATTGCCAAGATCGTTGGCAAGATCAGCATTGATACGCCCGACAATCGCTTCGTGGCTGTAGCTGCCGTCCTGACCGAACGGCACCTCACGCAGAAAGAAATAGCGCATCTGGTCGACGCCGTAATGTTCGGCCATGGCGAATGGGTCGACAACATTGCCAACCGATTTGGACATCTTCTCGCCGCGGTTGAACAGGAAGCCATGGGCAAATACGCGCTTTGGCGGCGCCAGACCTGCCGACATCAGGAATGCCGGCCAATAGACCGCATGAAAGCGCACAATGTCCTTGCCGATGACATGAAGATCGGCCGGCCAATGACGCTGGAAGCGCGCGCCCTCGTCATCGGGAAAACCAAGCTCGGTAATGTAGTTGGTTAGTGCATCGACCCACACATACATGACATGTGCATCGGTGCCCGGCACCTGAATGCCCCAGTCGAATGTGGTACGCGAGATCGACAAATCCTGCAGACCGCGGCTGACAAAGCTCACAACCTCGTTGCGCCGGCTATCGGGGCCGATGAAATCTGGATGTGCTTCGTAGTGTGCCAGCAGACGGTTCTGATAGGCCGACAGGCGGAAGAAGTAGCTCTCCTCCTCCACCCATTCGACCGGTGTGCCCTGAGGCGAGAGCTTCGTGCCGCCCTCGCCTTTGGTGAGCTCGCTCTCGTCATAATAGGCCTCGTCGCGCACTGAATACCAGCCGGCATATTTATCGAGATATATGTCACCGCCGGCTTCCATGCGCCGCCAGATTTCCTGACTGGCCAGCGTGTGGCGATGCTCGCTGGTGCGGATGAAATCATCATTGGAGCAGTTGAGCGCCGCCACCATGTTCTGAAATAAAGGCGTATTGCGGTCTGCCAGTTCACGTGCCGTGAGCCCCGCATCTCGAGCAGTCTGCAGCATCTTGATGCCGTGCTCGTCTGTGCCCGTGAGAAAAACCACGTCATAGCCATCGAGCCGCTTGAAGCGCGCAATGGCGTCGGTTGCGATTGCTTCATAGGCATGACCGATATGCGGTGCGCCGTTAGGATATGAGATCGCGGTGGTGATGTAATAGGGCGTACGGTAGGTCATGGATGGCGCTTTTGGCAAGTCCCGGTGCGTCAGTGCGGCGCCGCCTTTTGCGCCGCCGCCTCGAGTCCGAAACAGGTCGTCAGAATCAACTGTTTCCGGTCCAGGTTGAACGCCATTGTGTCGTCATAGGCGCGGGTCACCTTGTTCCACAGTTCAATCCACGGTTCAAGCGCGCGGGACGGCCGTTGTGCGCGCACCATCTCGCCGGTAATGCGCGACAGCTCGACCTGCAGCATGTCCATGAACAGGCCAAAACGCTCTTCGGCGCGCTGATTGGCAAGCTCTCCTGCCAGTGCGTGCGCAGTGCCCGCATCAAGCTCCGGCAGATTGTCGATGATTGATTTGAGCTTGCCGTGCAGTTCAAGCCCGCCAATGCGGGCAAGATGCAGCGCCTGTCCCGGCGCGCCGTCTGCCAGCGCCACCATGGCCTGGAGATCGGTATTGTCTGCAAGTGCAGGTTGGGCGGTGACGACTGCCTTCACAGCGTCTTCCAATGGCGGTGGTGAAAGCTCTACCGTAATGCAGCGCGAACGGATGGTCGCCAGCAGCCGGCGCGGGTGATGGGTGACCAGCAGCATGACGGTACGCGCCGGCGGCTCTTCAAGTGCTTTAAGGAGCGCATTGGCAGCGTTGCGATTGAGATCATCAGCGCAGTCGATGATGCACACCCGCCATCCATCGGCATCGGCCATGGTCGATAGTCGCGATAATGCCCAGCGCACATGATCGACCTTTATTTCGCGGCTACGATTTTCTTCGGGAAACATGTCATGCCGGATCAGTGTGAGATCAGCATGGGTAAGTCTTGCCACCAGCCGTGCGGTCTTGGACTCGCTATCGATCGAAAGGTCTTTTGCTTGGGCCACCTCATCGCTTGCGGCATTGGGATAGGCAAGCAGAAAGGCCGCGAACCGAAATGCCAACGTCGCCTTGCCGATGCCCGGCGGTCCAGCGAACAGCAGTGCATGGTGCTGCCGTCCGGAGTGGTAAAGGTCGAGCAGCCGTGATTCGGCCATACCGTGACCAAACAGAACACGCGTCTCGTGCGCTCCGGGGACCTCGAATCCGTCCTCGCTCATTTTGTTTGCCCGGACGCGCGGTGCGACAAGGCTGTCACGACAAGTTCGCTGATTTCGCTGGCGACAATATCTGCCCCCCGGTCCGCATTGACGATGCGGCAGCGCTTTGGCTCTCGGCCGGCAATGTCAATGAATGAAGCGCGCAGTCTTTCATGAAAGCTGAGATCATGGCACTCGAAGCGATCTGCCTTCCTTCCCCGTTCTTGTGCACGTGCCAGACCGATCGACGGATCGAGATCAAGAATGATCGTGAGGTCAGGACGTGTTTCGCCGACCACCCATTGTTTCAACGCATTGATCATCGTCTGATCTGCACCACCCGCAGCGCCTTGATAGGCGCGTGTTGAATCGGCAAACCGGTCACACACAACAACAGCGCCGCGCGCCAGTGCCGGGCGAATGGTGGTGCGCAAATGTTCATCGCGCGCGGCCGCAAACAGCAGTGCTTCCGTCAAAGGCGTCCAGCGGCCTGGCTCGCCGGTGACCATGAGCGCGCGAATGTCTTCAGCGCCAGGTGCACCGCCGGGCTCGCGCGTCAGCACCACCTCATGGCCTGCAGCCGCCAAGGCCTTGCCGAGGTGGTGGACCTGCGTACTCTTACCGGCGCCCTCGCCGCCTTCAAATGTGATGAAATATCCGCTCACCATGATGCCCGCCATTTGCGCGCATCAAGGTAGAGCATCTGCTGACCGAACGAAATCACGTGCCGCGGAATATTTGGCGTTTCACGCCGTCACAAACCTTCGACCCGTCCAAGTATCAAAGAACCCAGAGCATCCAGCGCCTTGCGCGTCAGACCGCCCTCCTCCACGCTTTCTGCCGCATAAAGCGGCAGATCGATCGGGATGTGGTTGGGCGCTTCGACGCGCAGCTGCGCCACCTCTGCGCCCTCAACCACGGGCGCCTTTATCGGGCCCTTATAGACAATGCGAGCCTTGATATCGCTGCGCACCATGCGCTGCATTGATACTGTGGCGCGGTCCTTGGTGAACAGTTTGACCTTGCCCTTTTCACCGCCCCAGACGCTGGCGGTGCCAACCTCTTCACCGGGTTCAAAAAGAACGAATTGTTTGTAGGCGCGAAAACCCCAATCGAGCAGTTTGCGCGCCTCGGTGGAACGTTCCTTGAGCGAGGAAAGCCCGTTGACCACTAAAATCATGCGCCGCCCGTCGCGTTTGGCCGAGGCAACCAGCCCGTAACCCGATTCCTTGACATAGCCGGTCTTTAGTCCGTCAACGCCGATATCCATGGCCAGCAGCGGATTGCGGTTGTTCTGTTTGATGCCATTCCAAGTGAATTCTTTCTCGGCGTAATAGTGATAGAACTCGGGCAGTTCAAAGATGATGTGCCGCGCCACCATGGCCAGTTCCCGCGCCGTCATTTTGTGGTTATCGTCAGGCCAGCCAGTGGCATTGGTGAACGTCGATTTCTTCAGATCCAACTCGCGCCCGCGCTTTGTCATGGCTTGCGCAAAAGCATCCTCGGTGCCGTACATGCCCTCCGCCAAAGCGATGCAGGCATCGTTCCCCGATTGAATGATCACGCCGCGGATCAGGTCTTCCAGCGGAATTTCGGAATTGACCTTGGCGAACATCGTCGATGAACCGGATTGCTCGCCGCCATTGCGCCAAGCGTTTTCGGAGATGAAAAATTTCTCCTCCAGCGTCATGTCGCCGCGCTTCACTGCTTCGAACACCATGACCATGGTCATGAGCTTGCTCATGCTTGCCGGATGCATGATTTCCTCGGCGTTCTTTTCGAACAGAACCGCGTTCGAATCCGCATCGAGCAGAATGGCGAATTCCGCCTTGGTCTCAAATTTGGGCACACCGTCCAGTTGCGCGCTTGCCGCGACAGGGGCGGATATCATCGCAAGGCCCACAAAAAATAGCGCAGTTAGCTGGCGCATGGCTCGCTGTTTCACTCCCCGGCTATTGGTTGAGCGTCTGTATAGTGGCGCTGCCTGCCGGTTGAAATCAACCTGGCATTTCCGCAATTCAGGGCCAGATAACGTGGGCCCGCCAAGACCGGCCGCGGTTAGCGCATCTAGGGCCAGGCCCCGATAACCGTCTTCCCGATTTGATCTGAGGATGGTTCATTGCCTCCGATGAGGAGTTAACGAGATGCATGATTCCTTCTGGTTTTTCGATTCTCAGCGGGCTCGGATCGCGCCGCTTCTGCCGACCGATATGCGCGGCAGGAAGCGCGTTGATGATCGTCCTGTGCCGAGCGGGATCGTCCGTGCGCTGCGCTGTGGCGGTATATGGGAAGGTGTCTTCAGCGCTCCGGCAGGCGCTGAGGATACGCCTGACTGGCTGTTCATCGACAACTCCCGCATCAAGGTTCATCGCTGCGCCGGCGGCGGAAAAGGGGGGCCTTGGCCCCCACGCCCCATGGTATCGGCCGCATCAAAGAGACGGACGCAACACCGGGCTCCCACGCCGCCTGCGACCACAAGGGCCGCCCCGTGTTTTTGTCAATTGCGTCCTGCTCCCGACGCCCGGAAACGTGTATGATTGCAAGGTCGCACAGCGCCGCATCGAGGCCATGCCGCCATCCGCCGAACCTGTCGCCGGCAAAGGCCGTGACAGCCGGGAACTGCGCGAATGGCTTGAAGAGCGCGGGACCGGGCCCGTCATCCCGCCACGAAAGACCCGCAAGATCCGATATCACTACGATCAGGCCATCTACAGGGAGCGAAATATCATCGAACGCATGTTCTGCTGCCTCAAAGACCGGCGGGCAGACGTCTTCATGGTCGCAATCACAATGGCAGCCATCCTCATATGGTGGCTTTAATGAGCCCTGAGCCTAGGGTCTGGACTCATTAAAGCCACGAGATGAGGGCTGCGGCGCGCGCGATAGCTGCCATGACGTTTTTAATGTTGCGCTCGAAGCGAGTTGCGATGCGCGCCCCGTCCTTGAGACGTGCGAACATGTTCTTAACCTTATGGCGCTGTTTGTATTGAATGCTGCAGAAGGAAGCGGGTGCCTTTCGTCCTGTTCGGGGCGGAATGCATGGGGTGATCCCCCCGGCTTTCAGCGCCGCGCGATCATCGTCTGAATCGTATCCCTTATCTGCGATCATTATAGCTTTGACGCTATCACAGAGACCCGGATACAAGAGCTTCGCACCGATATGATCCGACAGCTGGCCAGCCGCCAGGCACATGGCCGGCGGTCGTCCGTCGCCATCGCAGACGGCATGGAGTCTGGTGTTCGGCCCGCCTTTTGTGCGCCCGATGTGGCGGGGAAGACCCCCCTTTCAGAAGGCTCGACGCGGTGCGATGAGCCTTCAAGTGTGTTGCATCAATCATCAGCGTATCGGGCATCAGCGTATCGGGTGGCCCGTCAGAAGCAGTCAAGTGACTGAAAATCTTGTCGAACACGCGGAGTTCGGTCCAGCGTCGAAAGCGATTGCAGAGCGTCTTGTGTGAGCCGCAGGCCGCAGGTGCGTCCTTCCATTGCAGCCCGTGCTTCAGCACGCAGACGATGCCTGACACAACACGACGATCATCCCCCCGGGCAACTCCGTTGGACCTGGGAAAGAATGGCTCGATCTTTGACATTTGAGCGCGTGAGAGCAGAAACAGATCCGACATGGCAAACTCCTTTGCCATCCTGAATCAAAAATCGAACTTCAATGCAAATTAATGGGTCCTGAGCCTAGACTTTGTTCAGCTTCACCGGCGGTCGGGAAAGGTCCAAGACGGACCTGATAATATGTAATGCCGCGAATTTGCGCCGGCAGCACCTGGAATGCCCCCCAGATGCGTTAGTTCACTGACGCGGTTCTGGGCGGAGGCTTGGTCGGTGAACGTGGCCGCCTGAACGTAATAACCTTGCGGAATGATCGGCTGCATCGGATTGCGGGCTGTTTCCGGCCGATTGACCCGAACCGCATTGTTTCTCGTTGCCGCCGGCGGATTTTGCCAACGTCCGGGTCGCGTTCCCACCTTTGCTCTGCCTGTACTCCCGGTATGCACTGGCGAACTGTTCTCGATTGATGAGGTCCAGCTTGGCGCCAACCATGACGAACCGCGATCTATCGCCTGCATGTTCGACACATCGCCCTCAAGCGGCGCGCGTGCAAGGTAGCTCACCCGCACCGGCGCCGTGCCTTGCTTGACCATGCCAAGCTTCGTCGCTGCAGCTTTCGACAAATCGATGATCCTGTTGCGGCGGAACGGTCCGCGATCATTCACCCTAACCACCACTGACTGGCCGTTTTGCATGTTGGTGACACGCGCATAGACCGGCAGCGGAAGCGTTGGATGTGCGGCGGACATGCGGTTCATGTCGTACCACTCGCCATTGGCTGTCTTGCGGCCGTGAAAATACTCGCCATACCAGGATGCCGTCCCGGTCTTGTCGTAGGAATTGTCTTCGTGCGGATAGAAGCGCTGACCATCGACAGTATAGGGATCGCCGACCTTGTAGCGTCCGCCCCCCTCCGGCACTCGATCATGAATTCCGTAGACGCGCGGATTTGGGTCATGGCTGGTCGATCCCAGCCAACTGCAGCCGGCAAGACTGATCCCCATCACTGCCAATAATGCACTCCGTGCTCCGAAATTGAGCCCGTTTTGGCCGCCCCGCATGGATCTTTCCCGTACCCCAATCAATCATCTGCCATGGTAACAGGTACACGGTTAAGGATATATTGAGCGGGGAGTGGCAGAGCCGGCAGGCGTTGACGGATGCCGTCAGCAACTGTTTCTTATCGGGTCAGAATCGCCAATGCCCGGCTGTGAACGTGGTTGCCTTGCGCCGGCACCGTATGGCGCATGAGCCACCGCTCCCATAACCCGAAAGCAAAGATGATGGCATAGGAGATCATCAGATAGATCACAGCGACGGTCAGATACATGGTGTAGATCTTGAAGGATCTGACCGCGATGATGTCGGCGGAGCGAAACAGTTCGGTCACTGTTACCAGCGAGACCAGCGACGTCGCCTGCATGATGAACACGGCTTCATTGGTGTAAGCCGGCCAGGCGATTCTCAGCGCCTGTGGCAACACGATGCGCTTGGTACGGGTAAACCACGACATGCCGGCCGCGCGCGCCGCCTCGATCTGGCCGGCCTCGACGCCGGCAATGGCACCGCGGAAAATCTCGCCTGCATAGGCGCTATTGTTGAGCACCAGCACCAGGAGTGCGCAATAAAGCGCATCGCGTAAGAACCACCACAGGCCGAATTCCTGAAACGTAGGGCTAAACTGCCCAAGCCCGTAATAGATCAGATAGAGCTGGATCAGCAGTGGCGTGCCTCTGAATACATAGATGAAGACACGTGCGGCGCCCGACAGCACGCGATTGTGTGACAAACACGCCAATGCCATTGGAATGGCCAGGCAAAAACCGATCGGCACGACGATGGCGGTGAGCATCAGGGTCATCAATAGCCCGTCACCCAGGGCAGGTAGCGACCTGGCAATGAGAGCAAAATCCATCAGCGCCTCACATCCCGTACTCCGCGCGCAGCGCGGCGTTCGGCATAGGCAAATACCTGCTCGGAGATGAAGGTGATGACCAGAAAAGCGATGGCTGCGACCAACAGAAACTTGAACGGCTCACGCAACGACTGACCTGCCCGGTCTGCCCAGAACAGGATGTCGTGCAGCCCGACCACCGAGACAAGCACCGTCGCCTTGATCAGCACCATCCACACATTTCCGATGCCGGGAAGCGCAAAGCGCCACATTTGCGGCACGTGTATGCGCCAGAGGGTCCGCATCCGGCTCATGCCGAAAGCGCGCGCCGCTTCAAGTTGACCGCTCGGCACAGCGAGGAAAGCGCCGCGCAACACCTCGGTCATGAATGCACCGTAGATGATGCCGATCACCAGGATTGCGGTGACCACCGGATTGAAATCGAGCCTGTAGCCGTCGATGAACAGGCGCACAAAGTTCTGCACAACGGTTGGTACGCCGTAATAAAGAACGATGATCAGCACCAGCTCGGGAATGCCACGCGCCACCGTGGTGTAGACAAACCCGATGGTCCGCAGCGGTGCCCTTGGTGAAAGTTTGAGCACCGCTCCTCCAAGACCAAAAGCCAGCGCAACCATTAGCGCGCCAATACCGACGGCAAGGGTCAGAAGTAATCCGGAAGCAAGCTCGTCGCCGAACCCGCCCAGATCAAAAAAATTGATCATTCAAATTCCCGGTTGGCGGAAGCAGTCCTGCAACAAGCCGCTTCCGCCCGGTCAGAAGCCATTAGCTGCCGAAGATGTCGACGCCGAAATGCTTGTCGCTGATCGCCTGGTAAGTGCCATCGGCGCGGATCTGCTTCAGCGCCGCATTTAACGCTTCGCGCAGGTCGTCATCACCCTTACGCACGGCAATGCCGGCACCGACGCCGTAGATCTCAACGTCGTTCAATTCCGGGCCGATTATCGCATAACCCTTGCCAAGATCGGTGTCGAGAAAACCGCCGGTGACCGCAATCAGGCCATCGAGAAAGAAGTCGATGCGGCCTGCGGAAAGATCGAGATGCGCCTGTTCGACAGTGTCATAGGTGCGAATTTCGGCGGCAGCGCCAAGCCTGTCGCGGCCGAAATTTTCATGTGTGGTCGCCGATTGCGCACCGACCACCTTGCCTTCAACGGTTTCCAGTACCGTTCCCTTGAATTCAGTGCCATCGGCCCCGACCAGAACGCCGGGCTCTTGATAATAGGCATCGCTGAAATCGACCACTTCGGCGCGTTCGGCGGTAATCGACATCGAGGCGAGGATAGTGTCGTATTTTTCTGCTTGAAGACCCGGAATGATGCCGTCCCAATCTTGTGTCACCCATTCGCAATCGAATTTGGCGGCTGCGCACAGCGCATCACCGATTTCGACATCAAACCCGGCGAGCTTGCCGGTATTGGGGTCGATCAGATTGAAGGGCGGATAGGCGCCTTCGGTGCCCATGCGGACCTTTCTCATTTCTTGCGCCGAGGCGTAGCCGCTCAAGGCCAATACCGTGACGAGAGCTGCGAGGATCATTCGTTTCATGGATGGTACTCCGATGTTGAACGTTAATCCGATATTCACGGGATGACGGCCATCGTCGAGTTAATACTGCCTCCACGGGCGGACATCTGCAACTCCGGACCATCGTCGTGGGGATCGAGGGACAGCGAGAACGGTGACGCCGGCGCACGCGGCCTGCCCGACTACGGCGCGCCCGCCGACAATCCATCGCATCGCGGGATCGCATCCCGGGCGGACGGCGTCGTTTACGTCCTCATGGCCACCGAGGCGGCCGAAGACGGATCGGCGAAACAATCCCGTCATCGCGTGCCGACCGTTCTTGCCGGTGCGCGGGTCGACAAGCTCATGGCCGGCCATGTCCGTCAAGCCGAGCGCGTCATCAAGCTCGCGGCAGGCCGGCCATCCGGCGTCGATGATGATTCCGCAACCGTGGAACTCAAGCTTCAGGCGGCGGCCGAAATCGAGCCGAAGAGGCCCGTCAACCGGTTCACCCGCCGGTTTTGCCATATGCCGCGCCCCAAAATGCGCTCAAGATATTGGTTCTCATCACAGAACCAACGATCAATCACATCAATCAATGGAGCCATATGGGAAATGCGGGTTAATAGTTTTTAGCAAGAAACTGACAGCAACGCTCTGACGCCGGATCGTCAAAAACCTTTACCGGCGCCCCCTCCTCTTCCACCAACCCCTCGTGCAGAAAGATTGCCTGCGAACACACTTCGCGTGCAAAGCGCATTTCGTGGGTAACGATGATCATGGTGCGGCCCTCTTCGGCAAGAGCGCGTATCACCCGCAAGACCTCGCTCACCAACTCCGGATCAAGTGCTGAGGTTGGCTCATCGAACAGGATAACATCAGGTTCGACAGCGAGCGCGCGCGCGATGGCCGTCCGCTGTTGCTGCCCGCCTGAAAGTTGCGCCGGGAATGAAGCTGCCTTGTCGGCAATTCCCACCTTGTCGAGCAGCGAAAGCGCAAGCTCGCGCACTTCCCCCCGCGGTCTCCCGAGTACGTGCACCGGCGCCTCGGTGACATTTTCCAGCACCGTCATATGCGACCATAGATTGAAGCTCTGGAAAACCATGGCCAATCGCGTGCGGATGCGGTTGACTTGGGCTTCACTCTCCGCCCGGCGCGCGCCATCGCGCCCTGTTACCAGCTTGAGTGTCTCGCCGGCGACGATGATCTCACCCCCATCCGGCACCTCCAGCAGGTTGATGCATCGAAGCAACGTGCTCTTGCCTGAGCCTGAAGCGCCAATGATTGCGATCACATCTCCACCGCTGGCGGCAAGAGAAACGCCGCGCAGGACCTCAAGTTCACCAAAATGCTTGTGAATGTCGCGAGCTTCTAAGGCGAGCGGGCCCGCTTGGTGTCCATTTCCTGACGCCTCGTTTTGCGCCGTCACGGTTCAGCCTCGTTCATGGCGTTGTCGGGGGCCGTTTTGCGCCACTCTGTCATGATGCCGGTCAATTGACCATGCTGCAACCGGTTCGCGTGTCCATCGGTGAAATTGCCTTGACATGAAAGGGGCATGTTTACACTCATCACTCCGATGGATGATGTTCCAACTAGTGGATTGAACGCCAAGCCCGCCCTGCCTGGCCGCTGGGACAGGGTGCGCGCTCATTTGGCATCCGCCATTTTCGATCACGGCATCTTTCGGCAGGTCTACCAGAACCTGCACGAGATTGCTCCGGGAGTGTATCGTTCAAACCAGCCAACGCCTCGTCACCTGGCCCATGTCCAGAGGTTAGGAGTGCGCACCGTGGTCAATCTGCGTGGTCCGGGAGGTCGCCTACCCCAATATCTGCTTGAACGTGATGCTTGCGCGGCGCTCGGTCTGGCCATGATCGATTTTCCCGTCTATTCACGCCAGCTGGTGCCACGCGAGGTTATCAATACCGCCATCCGGTTGTTCGAGTTGATCGAGTATCCTGTACTCTTTCACTGCAAGTCTGGAGCCGATCGGGCGGGGTTCATGTCGGCATTGTTTCTGCTTGTGCATGAGGGCCGCCCGGTTGAAGAAGCGATCGGCCAGCTCAGCCTTCGCTATGGCCACTGGCGCCACTCCAAGACAGGGGTGCTGGACCGCTTCTTCGAGAATTTCCGGGACTATCAGATCCGCACGGGTGGTGATTTCGCGACCTGGCTGGCGAACGAGTACAACCCCGGTCAGTTACATAGTGAGTTCCACACCAAATCGCTGGGCCAATTTATGGGTCGATCGAATTCTGAGGCGTGAATAGGCGGACTGCGTCGCAAGCAATCCGGCACGCCGTGTCAGGCGAATTGCAGCGCAATGATTTTCTTGTAGTAGTCGTTCTTAACCGCCAATTCATCGTGACATCCGACATCGATAATCCGGCCATCCTTGACCAGCGCAATCCGGTCAGCATCCTTGACGGTTGAGAGACGGTGCGCGATCATCAATATGGTTGTCTGTCGAGCCATGCGCCGGATCACATCACGTATGCGATCCTCGCTTTCTGCGTCCAGCGACGACGTTACCTCATCAAGCAGCAGCACGGGTGCGTTCTTGACCAATGCGCGGACAATGTTGAGGCGCTGCGCCTGACCTCCTGAAATGAGGCCGCCAAGTTCGCCGACATTGGTGTCATATCCATCTGCCAGGGCAGAGATATGTTGATCAAGCCCGACCTCGACACAAGCTTGTTTGACTTGTTCCAAGCTTACATTCTCGTCCATCAGGCTGATATTTTCCCGAATGGATCCGTTGAAAATATAGTTAGACTGGCCAACATAGCCGATCGCGCCACGCAATGCGTTCAAATTCATGTCGGCCAGATTGATGCCATCGAAGACGATCTGGCCCGATGTCGGCTCGTAAAGTTTGAGCAGCAGTTTGAAAACCGTCGACTTGCCAGCCCCTGAAGGGCCAACCAATGCCATTGTCTTGCCAGACTCGATCCGCAGGTCAAAATCTGAAAGCACCGGGCTTTGATCGCCATAGCTGAAACCGACATGCTGAAATTCAATCGCCGGAGGCCGCCGGCTGGTGCCAATGCCGGATGTCGTGTCGGTGATTGCAGGAACCGCATTGCCTTGCGGCTCCAACTGATCGTCATTCAGAACGTCGAATACGAGATTGACCAGTGCAAATGAGTTCCTGAGATCCACCCGCATCTGGCTGAGACGCCGGGCCGGGTCCGCCGCCAGAAGCAGTGCGGTCAGAAAGGCCATGAATGTGCCCGCGTCATAACCTCCCGAAATGGTGCGCAAACCGGCGTAAAGCACTGCGATGCCCACAGCGATCCCGCCCATCACATCAAGCAGAGGAAGCGCTGCTGTCTGCAGCATGGCGATGCGGTCGGCGCGGGCTCTGACAACGTCGATCACTGCGAAAGTCGCCTCACTTGCGGGCTGTTCAAGACTGTAGGACTTGATGATGGTGATACCCTGCGCGGTCTCGCGCACGCGTTTGTAAAGTTCGGCCACGCGTTCCATCTCCTGCTCGGCCAAGCCCTTGATCCGTTTCAGCAAAATCAGAACGCCGTAGAAGATGACCGGTGCGACCACCAGACATCCCAGACTCAGCACCGGATCTTGCGAGATCATCACCGCGACCAGTGCCACCACCATCGCCAGATCACGCGTGGCGTTGACCAGAACAGTGGTCAATATCGAGCCGAATGCACCGGCACCCTGGCTGAACCGCATCTGTAGATCGTCTGAAGAATATGAGTTGAAAAACTCCATTCTCTGACGAACGACATGTGCATAAAGGCGCTTTTGTACATCTGCGACGATTTCATTGGAAATGCGCGCTCCCAATACAGATTGAAAGTAAGTAGCAAATCCCTTGGCAAAAAATATTAATATGATAAATAAAAATAATTTTATGAAAAAGTATTCATTCTTATCAATAAAAATTTTATTAACGAATTCTTTAACGATAAGTGCAATGGCACCGCTAGTAACGGAAATAATGACTATCATGACCGCGATAATGAGGAATTTCACACGAAAACGTCGAAAATAACGCCGAATTAGTGTAAAAAGAAGGTTGGCGTCGACCGAACCCGACGCAGCGACCCGTGCCGAGAGCCACTCGAAAAAGCGATTTTGACTGTCACTGCTCATATGATGACGCTCTTGGACTGAGCGGCGGCAAAGCTATGACAGCTGCGCCGTGTCGTCGACACCTCGAACCGAGCCCAAGCGGCGGTGAAGACACAGGCTGTGCCTTTGCCGGCCACGCCTGCCAAACTGCTAATTCAATCATCACAAATCCGGATTCCCACCAGTGCTTTTCCTGTATCCGAACAGAATCCGATTCATGGGAAATAGAGCCACATGTTGATCCAGCGGCCCAAGGAGTAGTTGAAACCGAAACAGAAGCTCCCGGCCGAAGTCGGTGACCATTCCCCGCGGTTTGATTTTCGTATGCCGCACGCCAACGTTCATTGATGGCAAATACCAGTTTCTCATCGCCTGCGGCAAGCCGGGCTGCTTCTTTATAAGTGATGGTTTCCGTTCCCATCGCAAACACTAGGCTGGATTCGCGGTAGCCGACTGAGACGAACCTGCGTGGTTGATCACCTTCGTGGCGTTCCACAACTTCTGCGATGCGCTTGCTCATCCAGAACGGCTCAATGCGCGGCAATGTATAAGTGGCGGCGCACACGGCGATAGCTGTCAGAGAGGAGATTGCCATCCCACCACCGCGCGTGGTTGGCCTGAAGCCGCAAAACAGATGGTCGTTCAGGGAGGCTGAAAGACCGATCAGCGCCAAGACCAGTATGTCCGCTGAAACAAGGTCAGGCTGCTAGGCTGGTATCGTCAGATAGCCTCTCACGGCCAACGGAATGGTCGTAGCGATGCCGGCCCAGATCACAATGGTGATTTCGTTCAGAGAAGCGACCGTTGCAATACAATTCGCAACGACCTTAAAAAAACTTTTTTTGTATCAATCTTTTATCCGCAAAAGACGATCAAATATCCAAAATAACGGAGGGCGATCAGGCGCACGCACTCCCGGCTGAAGTCGTCGACCACGGCGAAGATCCGGAACCTGCGTCCGCAGGCAAAGGCATCCGACATGAAGTCCAGGCTCCAGCGCTGGTTCGGTCCCTGCGGTAACACCATCGGCGCTCGTGTCCCCAATGCCCGCTTGCGCCCGCCACGGCAACGAACCTGCAAGCGCTCATCCCGTACAGCCTGCGGAACTTCTTGTGGTTCATGACCCATCCCTCCCGGCAGGGGCAGGGCAGCCAGTGCAAGCGCCGATAGCCGAACCGGCGGCGCTCGCCGGCCAGTTCCCTGATACGTGTCCGCGCCGCAGTGTCGTCAGGGCGGCAGCTGATGTAGCGCACCGTCGTTCGGTCCACGCCCGGCACCGGGCGTCAGAACTTTTTGCACTGATCTCCCTGAGCATCGCGTTGTCCAGCATCGAGCCCGCCAGCAGCTTCTTCAGCTGCGCATTCTCCTGCTCCAACTGACGAAGCCGCCGGGCATCATCGGACACCTCAAGCCCGCCATAGTTCGACTTCCACTTGTAAAAGGTCGCCGAGCTGATCCCGTGACGGCGGCACACATCCGCCGTCGGCATCCCCGCTTCCTGCTCCTTCAACACAGCGATCATCTGTTCCTCGCCAAACCTGCTCCGCTTCATATCGTCCGTCTCCTTGTCAGCGCCGGACGCTCATTATCATTGGAGAAAATCTAGGGGTGCAGACCACCGCATATCCCGGATGGATTGACAGATTCGGCCTGATGGATTCTGGTTTGCTGAAGCAATTCAAAGCATCAGGGACTGGTCATGGGTGGTTTGGCGGGGAAAGCTCCGGGTGGATCGATTTCAGCACCTTTAAACGTCGGTTTTGACCGGCGATTGAAGCTCCGGTTCCACGGCGCAAAGCCTGGCTCGGATGGCGGCTTGTTGCTGTTTCGGAAACTGGACGATGCTCTGGGGCTGACCCGGATGGCGTCATGGGAACTTCGCGATAACCGCAGCGGCAGGAACCCCCCGTCATGAACTGGCTGCCCTGTTCCGCCAGCCGGCTTGCCCGTGATCCGGTGATGAGGTTGATCGCCGGGCAGCGGAACCTTGATCATTACGCAGCATCAGAAAGCCAGATGGGGCGGTTCGAGACAAATACTCTGAGCGCCTTCAAGAACCTGACGGCACTGACCGATCTGTCCAGCAAGTGGATTGATCGGGTCCAACAATTGCGCAAACGCCCCGATCTGATCCTGAACATCGACAGCTCCGAAAGCCCTGTTCACGGTAAGCAGGAAGCCTCGGCTTACAATGGTCACTTCGGCCGCAGCTTCTATCATCCGCTGTCCGTCTTCAATCGACATGGTGATCCGGAACGCTGTTCACTGCGTCCCGGCACTGTTCACAGTGCCCACGATTGGTAAGCCGTGCCTGATCCGATTATCAAGCGCTATCGTTGGTCTGGCTTGTGGCGCAGATATCTGCGCGCTGATGCCGCTTTCGCCATGCCTGAGTTGTTCGACTATACTGGAAGCCAATGACTTCGACTACGCCATCCGGCTGGGAGCCAACAAGGTTCCGGAGCGGCGCATTGCACATCTACTCCGGCGCAGATCGGGGCGACCATTAAACCAAGCGGCAAACCGGGTGGAACGGCACTATGCCAATTTCACTTATCAGGCAAAGAGCTGGAGCAAACCCCATGATATAACGCATGAATACGAAATCCGTTGTCGCGCGCGCGAAGAGTCCGCAATCTCGGCAAGGCCAAGCTTCCAACATGCCAGCAAGGTGAGTGCCGGATAGAGCGATAGTGTATAGTGAGGCAGCTTGGTGGCGACCAATTCAAATATGATCCAGGCGGGCACCAACCACGCAACACAGAACCGATGGCGATTTCCAGTTTCGGTAGGCGCTAAAAAGTGCAAGCAACGTGAATGGCACTGCTGGACCGAGAGCCAGGAGTGCGATCAACACATGCGTTCCAGGTAGCGCGCCATGTGGTTCCTCGCCGGAAAACAGTTTCGACAAGAAATCCACGCCCATTGCGGAAGTTACGAATCCGCTGTCATGCGACAGCCCGGCCCACCACGCCCAAACAAAGAAGACAATTGCCGCCAGGGTTGCGCCGGTTATGGGCCACAAAGACAGGAGTATGCTTGTGCGTCTTTCGATGATGCACAATGTCAGCGCGGTCAGCACAATCACGCCTGGACCGATCGGTCCCTTGATGAGGGCTGCTCCGCATACCGCGCACCAGAACACAATCGCCACGCCGATACCCGGCCGCAAGGAGCATTGCCGCCATAAAGCCGGTCAAACAGATCCCTGCCCAGCAAATAGCAGAATATGAATGCAATCCATGCGCCAAGGGCAGAGGGCAGCCGGTACCCCAGATCGCTTTCGCGTCGATTGAAGAGAATGCTCACACAGCGGCCGCCTGCAGCCAATAGATTCCATGCGGTTTGCTGGTCTGCGGTTGATCCTGAAATGAAATTCTCCAGTAATCGCTGCTGTCCAGCATCTGAAATGTTGTCTGTGCAAAGCGGGCTTCATCGTGGTCCAGAACCGGAATGGTGTTAAGGCCGCTGCCAAAAAGCAGCGCGCAGAACAGGGTCAGCAGCAGAACCGGCTTGATATCGCGGTGATTTTTTGCGCATGGTCGCCGGAAGTCACCAATCACGCCGTTTGCCAACATTTTTTGGGTGTCGTTATCTTGTCTGCCAGCAACCATGGGCATGGATTAGAGGCTTCACGTTTCTCTATCGTCGTTCCCGTGCGGAACGAAGCACCCAATATCGAACCGCTTGTCGCTGAAGTCGCCAGTCTACTCAAGGCCATGCATCCGTTTGAACTGATTTATGTTGATGATGGCAGTGACGATGAAACTGCCGCTGCAATCATCAAGGTGGCGGCGGCCCATAGCTGGATCCGCGCATTTAAGCATGATCGCTCCTGCGGTCAAAGTGCGGCACAGCGCACCGCGATAGTCCATGCGCGCGCGCCGATCATCGTCACCATCGACGGAGACGGACAAAACGATCCCGCCGACATCCCTCGCCTGGTTGAGCAGCTTGAAGCGCGCGCGCCCGACTCCAGACTTGCCATGGTTGCCGGTCAACGCGCACGCCGCCAGGACAATCTGGTCAAGATACTTTCCTCACGCATTGCCAACACCGTTCGTAAATCGTTGCTTTCCGACGGCACCAGGGATACCGGTTGCGGCCTCAAGGCGTTTGATCGCGCGGTCTATCTGGCTCTTCCCTATTTCGACAACATCCACCGATTTTATCCCTCGCTGATAAAACGCGAAGGATATGAAGTGGCCTTGGTCGATGTCGGTCATCGCCACCGCTGGGACGGCCAGTCGAAATACGGCATCTTCAACCGCTTCGGCGTCGGCATTGTAGATCTATTGGGAACCCGCTGGCTGATCAGCCGCCGGCGCCACACTCAAATATCGGAGTACTGACTTGACAGCCACCACCATATGGATTGCTTTTGGCTTGTTCGGCCAAGCCATGTTCAGCGCCAGATTCATCCTGCAATGGATTCAGAGCGAACGCCTGAAGCGCAGTGTCATCCCCATTGGATTTTGGTATTTCTCGATTGCTGGCGGGGTGATTCTGCTGTCCTACGCCATCTGGCGGGAAGACCCGGTGTTCATTCTCGGCCAGTCCTTCGGCATCGTCATCTATTTGCGCAATCTCTACTTCATCCGCGCAGAGCGCATGAAAGCTGCAACAACGTGAGCGGTGACCAAGACGCGCGCAATTGAGCAAGGGGCCTCAACTTGACTGCCTCTTCCATCCCCAACCCGGTCTCATGGGCGTTACTGTGCATATTGGTGGTGACGGCGTGGCGCGTGATTTTGCTGGCCTTCAACGGTACGGATCTGTTTGTTGATGAAGCACAGTACTGGTTATGGGGGCAGGATCTGGCGTTTGGATATTATTCCAAACCCCCATTGATCGGCTGGGTAATCCGTGCCTCCACGGAGCTTGGCGCCAGTGACTCGACGTTCTGGGTGCGCCTGCCGGCACCGCTGTTTCATGCCGTGACTGGGATTGCGATGATCTGCGTCACGGCACGTTTGCGCTCAGCTCTGGCTGCGGGTCTGGTCGGCGTTGCTTATGTCACGCTGCCGGCGATATCGTTCGGCTCCCAGTTTATCTCGACCGATACCATCATGTTGCCGTTTCTTGCCTTGGCACTGCTGGCATTTGTCGCCCTCGCTCAGATATGCTCCCTCGGTTGGGCTGTTGTCTTGGGGGTGGCCATCGGGTTCGGCCTGATGGCGAAATACGCAATGATCTATTTTGTCGGATGCGCCATTTTGACCGCCGCCCTTTTCCCGGCGATGCGCATTGGCCGGCGCCAGGCTGTGGTTGCGGCACTGGTTGCCGCGCTGATTATGTCACCTAACCTCTACTGGAACCTCAGCAACGAACTGACAACCTTCCAGCACACGGCCAGCAATGCCAATTGGAACGGAGTTCAGTTCAAGTTCAACAAGTTCGCTGAGTTCCTTGGCGCCCAATTCAGCGTGTTCGGTCCGATACTGTTCGGCGCCTATTTGTGGATCTGCTACCTGACCATATCGCGCCGCACAGATCGTTGGTCCGGTATTCTGGTCGCCATGAGCCTGCCGATTCTTCTCATTGTCATCGGGCAGTCCCTCATGTCGCATGCCTATTCCAACTGGGCGGCGGCCACCTACATAGCAGCAGCAATCCTTACAGTGCCCTGGTTATTGGAACATAATCGCAGACTGCTGAAATTGTCGTTTGGTCTGCATTTTGTCATAGCGATCATGTTGCCGGCAGCATCGGCGATGCCCAATTCTATCGGTCATGAGGACTTTCGTGTCTTTGCTCGCGTACTGGGCCGGGCAGACAACTCACACAAGATTATCGGAATTGCCCGGCAATCGGGCCTGAAGACGATTGTCGGGAGCAACAGGGACATGATTGCCGACCTGTTCTACCGGTTAAAAAATTCGGACATTTCGGTTCATGCGGTTCCGCGTGCAGGAAGGGCTGCAAACCACTACGAACTCAAACACCCCCTGCCGACCGAATGGCAGGGCAAGGTTCTCCTCGTTACCACCAGTTCCTCAGGCCCGGCCTGTGTTAAGGAAACGGAATTTCACCTTCTGGAGCAATGGACACCGCGCCTTGGCGCATACCGGCGCTCAACATTCTATGCCTTTGAAGTTTTGCCCGGGTGTTGGCGCCATGGAGCGTGAGCCAGCCGGTGTGACGGATCACAAAAACCGGCGCCGCCGGCGCATCATCACAGCGCGCGGCTGCGTCCCCACCACCTTCATCTCAAGCCACAGATTCGGCGTGGTCCTAGCTGAAAATGCATAACCGCCAAGCCGGAAAAATCACTGCGCAAGGCTGATAGGCTGATGGCGGTTCGGTGTTTGCGGATATCAAACAATACATAAAGGCACAGAATGATCAATGCGCAGTCCTGCGCCGACAAGAGCGATGAGCGCGGCGTCAACAACAAGAAATCGTTGTTTGCCGGGAAAGACATTCCAAAAAAGCACGACCAGAACGATCATCGTCGATGCGATCGCACTACCCTCGCCAGAAACGAATGAGTAGTTTTGCTCACACTGGCTTGTCGGCAGGAGCGGTGGTGTAAATTGCGCCGTTCCGCCAAATTCCTGGATCTGCGCCGGTCTTGCACGGCCCCGGTTTTCTTTCAGAATGACATTCACCAGAAGGCCCGGACCGACCAGAAACACGGCGCAGATAAAGCCCCAGATTTGCGCAGGAACCCTTGCGCCATACCCGTGTCTGAAACTGAACACAAACATGATCACGGTGGTGCTGCACAAGCCGATGGACAGCAATGTGTACAAGGGGACCGCAAAAGATTGAGAATGGGATGTGCCGCGAGCGGAAAACCGCTGCCAGCGACGAAAAATATCCGCTCACCCAAAGGTCGATCTTGGGTAAGACGGTAAAGACGGCCGCCGTGATGATTATTTCTAATGAAACCGCAATCGCGAACTGAAACACCGTGACCGGCGACCAGGAGGCGCGATTCAAGGTAGCGCCCAGCGCTTGTGCAACCAAAGCCATTGCTCGGGATACTCTCGTATCCAGTCTTCAATCACGCCGGTCACCATGGCGGTCGCACCCTGGACATCTATTTGGCCGCCTTCGTCACGCGGCAAATGCAGCGGTCCGGTGATATCGAGGCACAGATCGCCGTCGGCAAGCCTGACCATACGGGCCCCATGAACCGGGCAATCAAATTGCCTGGCAAGCTTGGCCAAGAGTGGATTTGCGTACACAGGACGACCGAAAAAAGTAACCCTGACTCTACTGCGGCTGATGAATTTCTGATCCACCAGCAGGCCGACATGTCCGCCACGCTCAAGCACCGAGGCCAACTCATAAACAGCACCACTGCGCGACACGATCAATGAGCTGGATGAACGCGCTCGGGCACGCTCGATGAGATTGGCAAAAGCTGTGATATTCGGCGGGCGGTAGAGCGAGGCAATTTCAAGGTCGAAACGGGAAGCTGCGAAAGGTAAGAGCTCCCAGTGCCCCAAATGTGCGGTGAAAACCAGACCCGGTTTGCCGTCATCGCGAAGGGCAATTCCGTGCTCGCCGCCACGAACCTTTATCCTCGATCCTTCGATATTGTCGGGGGCAAGATCGAATGTGCGATCGATCTGGGAGCCCTCGGCCACCATGCGAAACAGGTGTTTCCACATGTTGCGGCGAATTTCACGGCATTCGCCCAGAGATTTTTCGGGGAATGCATGGCGCAGATTCTCAAGTGCCACGCCGTTGCGCAGTAGCAGCGGACCCAAAACGCCGCCGAGCTTCTCGGTCGCAGAGGCCAGCCGCTCGGGCGGCAGCAGGCGAAGGCCGCTGAGCATCGCCTTTGCAGCGCCCGCCCCCAGCCTGGAGGCGCCCCCCCCTGCCCCCTTGTTCAAATTGTCCCTGACGCTCAAATCCGTACCACAATCTTTCCAAAGACATCGCGTGCTTCAAGACGCTTAATGCCAGCTGCAAAGCCATCCAGCACAAGTTCGGTATCGATCACCGGATGAACAGCGCCTTGTGCCAATTTATCAAGGCATGAGCGAATATTTGCAATGCGGCAGCCAAAGCTGCCGATTAGCCGCAATTGCTGTTGGAATAACGTAAAAAGATTGAGATCGCCGCGCATCCCAGATGTGGCACCGCAACTGACCAGATGTCCTCCCCGTTTGAGACACAAGACGCTGCCGGCAAAGGTATCGGCTCCGACATGCTCAAACACCACATCGACGCCCTGCTTGTCGGTCAAGCGGCGCACCAGGGTCTCAAATCGCTGTTCCTTGTAGTTGATGGCGTGATCAACACCCAGTTGCAGGGCTTTTTCAGCCTTTTCCGGACTGCCGACGGTGGTGATCACCGTGGCGCCAGCATGCTTTGCAAGCTGGATCGCGGTACTGCCAACGCCGCTTCCGCCTGCCTGCACGAGCACGGTTTGACCAGCCTTGAGATGGGCATTGTCAAACAGCATGTGTTCAGCCGTGCCGAAAGTGATCGGCGTCAGAGCCGCCGCAACTGCGTTAACACCGGCCGGTGCCGTAACCGCAAGGCGCGCGGGTAGATTGCGCAATTCGCAGCCAAAACCGTCGAGATGAAAGCCGTAAACACCTGCAACATTCTCGCACAAATTGTCGCGCCCCTCGGCGCACGCTTCGCACGTCCCGCAGGTCAGCGCACCATACAGCGCCACCAGGTCGCCCAGCTGATGTGAACCTGCATCCGCTCCCACCGCAACAATTTCACCGGCGGCTTCTGCGCCTGCGACAATCGGCAATTCACGCTTGGAGAACGCCATACCGCGCCACCCCCACACGTCGATGTGGTTAAGCGCCACAGCACGGATCGCGACCTGAACCTCTCCAGGTCCCGGCGGCCCGGGCTCGCGAATTTCTTCAATGACAAGCTCTCGCTCGGATTTCAGGCAAAGTGCGCGCATGTCGGACCGTCTGGCTGGAGGATTGAAAAGGCCCGCAAGGTCTCAATGGGGCTCTGCGGCAAGGACCAGGCTCACATTCTGACCGCCAAATCCGAAGGAATTTGACAGCACTGTCGCCAATTCCTGATCGCGCTGTTTGTTGGGCACCACGTCCAGAGGAATTTCCGGATCGGGGGTGTCGTAATTGATGGTCGGCGGCAGAGTCCCACTGGCGATGGTCATCAGTGAGAACACAGCTTCGATGGTGCCTGCGGCCGAGAGCGTGTGGCCGATCATCGACTTGTTTGAACTCACTGGCACATCGGGCAGATGCTCGCCCAGTACGGCCGCCAACGAGAGGTATTCCATCTTGTCGTTTTCGGGTGTGCCCGTGCCGTGCGGATTGACGTAGTCGATCTGTTCGGGCGCAACACCTGCATCTGCAAGCGCATTTGAAAGCGCGCCGATTATCGCTGACCCGTCAGGATTGGAGCGGGTGCGGTGAAAGGAGTCGGCGCGTTCGCCGCAGCCGCGCACAACGCCAAGAATTCTGGCGCCGCGCGCTTGTGCCGACTGGAGTGATTCGATCACCAGCGCCGCCGCACCCTCGCCCATGACGAAACCGTCACGGTCCTTGGAAAAAGGCCGTGCTGCCGCCTTGGGTGGATCATTGCGTGTCGTCAATGCCGAAAGCAGTGAAAAACGCACCAATGACTCGGGATTGACCGTGGCGTCTGTTCCAACGCAAAGCGCAGCATCCGTCTCATCGCGGCGGATTGCTTCAACACCGAACTGGATCGCACTCGCCCCGGACGCACATGCGGTGGAAAGAGAAACCGGTTGACCGAGGGTTCCAAATTTGTCGGCCAACCATTCAGCCACACATTCAGGTTGCGCGAATTCAAATCTGTCGGCCAATTCTCCTTTTCCCGCTTTCGCCAGCAGGCTGGAGAACTTGTCGTTGGAGCGCATTGTTCCCTCGCCCACCCTGCGGGCGAGCTCCAGTCGCAATGGCCATTCGATTTCGAATGGCGGCACTGCCGTGACCAGAGGCCCCGGAAATGTACCAGGTGCGCCGATGCCTGCCTCGCCAATAGCCTCCTCAATCGCCATGGAAGCAATCTCGCAGCACATTCCCGCAGAGCTGTAGGCGCCGTTATCTATGAAATCGATCTCACCGGCGACAGTTGTTTTCAGCCCCTCGGTGGCAAAGCGGCCAATCTGCTTGATGCCGGACTGACCGTTTGTCAAAGCCCGCCAATTGTCGTCCTTGCCAATGCCCAGCGCCGTCACCACGCCCATTCCGGTGACAACGACGACCGGCCTGTCCTGGCAATCGCGCTGGGATTGTTTGGTCATTGTGATCTCAATCCGTCAAAATTCAGGTCTGATCGGCAAGGCCGCTGACAAGCGCTGCCCCGGCTCCGCGCCACTGGCCAGATGCGGTTACCAGAATTCGCTCCGGCGTTACGCCGGCAGGTTGTTCAAAACCACTGTCCTCAAACGGATCATAGATCGCCCTCCGGTGGGCGGCAATCGCCGCCAAGGCAAGGCCGGCAGGGAAATGTACGTCCTTGGACCAGCCAAGCACATTGGCATGCGAACGCACCACCAGTTCCAGCCCGGCAGTGGAAAACTCTCCAAGACAGGCACGCTCGTCACTGGTCTGCGGTTCGATGCCGCTTGCTCCGGAAATGACGCATAGTGGCCCAGGCGCAAGGCCCGTGCCCAACGCCCGCATCGGATAGTCCGACGCATCCGCGCTCTGGCGGCCTGAACGAACCTCGTCAATACGCGCATAGGCACGTGCACCACGCTCGATTGCGTGGCCCGATGCCTCGATCACCAGAAAGACGCCGACACTTCCAGCTATGGTACCGCTTCCATCACCGCCCCGCTCCCAGACCGAACGATGGGGCTTGTCCCATAATCGATTGAGGCCGGCCATCAGGGACAAATGTTCATTCGCCGAGGCAACAAAAGATCCCCCCACCAGGAACATCTGCCCTCTTCCCGCGCGCACCTTGCTGACAGCGTTTTCGACCGCCGAGACGCCGGCCATTTCCGCGCCCATTATGGTGCAGGACGATCCGGTGACCTTGTGAACGATGGAGATATTGCCGGCCAAGAGATTGGCCAGTTGAGCCAGAAACAGTGTAGGGCGCAGCGTGTCCATCATCAGCCGGTTGTGCGCCACGCCATCGTCCGGCAGGTCGTGCACCTCCCCCAGTATCGCGTCATCGGATTCCTGGTCGCGTTCTCCCGCACCCGCTGCCACCAGCAAGTCCATCCGCGATTTTGCTTGTTCGTCATCGCTCAGCCCTGCATCGGCAAGCGCCAATCCGGCGGCATAGGTTCCCAGCAGTTGCCACGGTCCCATCTGGCGCCGGTCGCCACGGCCGGGGATTTGTTCCTCGTAGGCAAGCTCGCCCAACGGATGGATCGGGTAAGGCGCCGCGGTGACTTCGTCGATGACCGGTCTTGCAACACCTCCCGAAGTCAGTCGCGACCAGTGCGCATCGACACCGTCCCCCAGCGAACTCACCAGCCCAATTCCGGTGATCAGGGCCTCATTGACGGGGGATTGATTCACGATGCAGTCCAATCCGGAAGCTCGATTTCGCCCGCCACAAATTCCAGATGCTCACGCAATTGATCATTCGGGAACGGCAGAAAACGAAGGGTCAAACGCGCATTGCAGATGAGATCGGATTTGCAGTGGATGGAAGTTTTCATGGACGCGTAACCCGAACCGTCATGTTCGATCTCTGCCCTCACATCCAGCACACTCAAGGGCGGAACGAAATTGCGCAGCTTGGCCTCGCGAACACCCACCAGAAACGGCATCTTCGCAAATTTGTTGCGCCAAAGCAGCAGGAATCCGGCGCTCTGCGCCATTGACTCGATTAACAGCACACCAGGCATCACCGGATAGCCGGGAAAATGTCCTTCAAAGATCGTGGTTTCCGCCGGAACAGTCGCTGATGCGTACAGGCCGGGCGGCTCATCAGTGATCTCCACGACGCGGTCGATGAGTTGAAAATATTCGATCCGCATGTGATAGCCGCAGATCAGGAGTCTTTGGCTGCGAGCAAACCTTCGATCTCGGTGCACAGGTTCTTCATCACGAAATATCGCTCCGAGGGCACAGTGGAGTTATTGACCTCATCGGTCCATTCCTCGACCGGGATCTTGATGCCGAATTTCTTGTCGATGGCAAAAACGATATCGAGAAAGTCAAGACTGTCGATCTCGAGGTCGTCAACGATATGGGACTCGGGCAGAATATATTCCTTGGGCACCTCACTCGTCGTTGAAATAATCAGGGCAACCTCTTCAAAGACGTCAGACATTTATCCACCCATTGCGCGCAGGCTTGTGCGCGCACGCGCCATACATTCATGTTTCAATGGCGTGTCATTCCGCATTATCGCACCGAATGTCAACTGTCCGGCGACGGCACGGCAAATCCCCGCCTGATTACCTCGCGTACTGCGTTCTCAACACTGTCCACATCCAACGAATTGAGACAGTCCATATGGCCGAGCGGACACGCGCGCTTGAAGCACGGGGTACATTCGAGACGGCGCGTCAGCGTGATCGCTCGCGATGTCAGCGGCGGAGTGTGATCGGGCAGCGTCGAACCGTAAATCGCAACAATCGGGGCTCCGACCGCAGCTGCTATGTGCATAAGGCCTGAATCGTTGGTCACCGCCACCATCGCGCCGGCAATCAGGTCGACCGCATCGAGCAGGCTTGTCCTGCCGCAAAGATCGATTGCACCGGGTGCGAGAGCTGTTATTTCTGCACCAATTTCGCGATCACCGGGTCCTCCAACGATGATTACCTGTTTGGACCCGTCAGGTTCTTCTTGCTTGATAAATCTGGCCGCAAGAGCAGCGTATTTCTCAGCCGGCCAGCGCTTTGAGGGCCCAAACTCAGCGCCCGGCGCCAGTACAACATAGTCGCCCGCCTGCAGTGACCATTGTTCACAAAGTCGGCGCTGGTTGGACTGATCGACCGTAAGCCGGGGCTCATCCAGCGGCCCGCCATCGGCGAGCGCGCGAAACATATACGCGGTATTGCGCTTGTCTTCCTCGGCTCTCGGCCTGATGTCGTTGACAAGGCCATAGCGATGTTCGCCCGGATAACCCGTTCTTTGGGGGATACGTGCAAGCCACGGGATCAGCGACGATTTAAGCGAACCGGGCAGAATGTAGGCCTGGTGATACCTTCCGCGCAGCTTGCGGGTCTGCCGCCAGATCATCGCAGGTTTGAGGCGGCCATGCTGCAATCCGACTTCGATGGCTGCGCGCGCCTCATCCATACGTGCCACCAGCGGTGCTGTCGTCGCCGGCGCGATGACATCAATCGGAATGGCAGGATCGCGCAGCTTCAATGCCTTGAGCAGGCATTGCGCCATCACCATGTCGCCGACCCAGTTCGGCGCGACGATCAGGACGGCGTGTTCTTCAGCCACGCAACATAGTCGCGCGCGCCTGCAGCGATATCGCGAAACGCGCCGTTAAAGCCCGCCTGGCGCAGACGTGTGAGATCGGCTTGGGTAAAACTCTGGTATTTGCCCTTTAGATGATCGGGAAACTCGATGAATTCGATGGTGCCGCGCCCATGGGCCCTGATTACCGTCTCAGCAAGGGTGCGAAAGGTTCCCGCCTGCCCCGTGCCGCAATTGAATATGCCGCGCGAGCCCGCCCGCCAGCACCACAACGTCACCGCAACAGCATCCTCGACATGAACGAAGTCACGTGATTGCTCTCCCGCGCCATAGCCATCATGGGCGCCAAACAGGCGCGGATTTTCTCCACGCTCGATTTGGTTGTGAAGATGAAACACCACCGAGGCCATATCGTCCTTGTGCGCCTCGCGTGGTCCATAGATATTGAAATAGCGTAGCCCGCACACCGGTGCGCTGCTTTCATTGGCGTTGCTGCGGACATAATTGTCGAACAACAGCTTGGAGTAGGCATAGACGTTCAAAGAGCGCTCGCATTCCCGCTCTTCGCGAAAAACCGAGCCGCCGCCATACACACTGGCCGAAGAGGCGTAGATCAGGGGAATCGAACGGTCCCGACAGACACCGAAAAGATCACGCGAATAAAGATAGTTGACCCGCATCATATAGCGCCCGTCAGTCTCGGTCGTGCGTGAACATGCGCCCAGATGAAATACCGCCTCAACCGACTGCTCGCCCGCAAGCCCGGCGATGAACTCATCCATGTCTTCATAATCTGCAATGTCGAGATCGGCGATATTGCTGAGCTTGCGCGCATCGGACAGATCATCGACCAGCAAAATATCGCTGCGGCCATCCTGATTGAGCGCACGTATCAGATTGCTGCCGATCATGCCGGCACCGCCGGTTACCACGATCATTTGGCCGGTGCCCTGATCTGGTCGACGATCGCACTGGTTGAAACGCCGTCTACCAGCTTGATGGTGCGCACTGATCCGCCATTTGCGCGCATCGTATCCGCACCGACAATGTCTTCTTCACGCCAGTCTGCGCCCTTGACCAGAATGTCCGGCAGTACCGACTTGATGAGATCGGCTGGCGTATCCTCAAAGCCGTTTTCGCCCTGGCTACCGTCAAAAGCCACCACCCAGTCGACGCAGCGCAGCGCTGCCAGAACTGCCAACCGGTGTTCCAGCGGATTGATGGGTCGGTTTGCTCCTTTCAGCCGCGCCACCGATGCATCGGAATTGACCGCCACCACCAGCCGGTCGCCGAGATTGGCAGCTTCAGTCAGATACGAGACATGACCGGCATGAACGATGTCGAAACAGCCATTGGTCATCACCACCTTTTGCCCGGCCGACTGCGCGCCGCGTACCGCATGCACCAGCTGGCCGGTGTCGAAAATCCGCTGTTCGCCCAACTCGCCTGCCGCCACCGATGCTGTGCCCAGCCGCGTCACCACAATTCCGGCCGCCCGGTTTGCAAGCCGCGCGGACCGCTCCATCGACCAGCCGCAGCCGAGCCCCGCGGCAAGCGCGGCAACCACGGTGTCGCCAGCGCCGGTGACGTCAAACACCTCGCGCGCCTCGCTTGGAATGTGAACCGTATCGCGGTCTTGCTCAAACAAGCTCATGCCGTGCTCGCCCCGGGTCACCAGAACCGCGCCCAACGACAATTGCGCCGTCATTGCCCGCACTCGCGTCTCTAAATCGTCATCATCTGTCGCTTTACCTGCGACAATCTCGAACTCGCGGGTATTGGGGGTGACCGCCGTGGCCCCGCGATAGGGTGCAAAATCATCGCCCCAGGGGTCGACCAGCGCCGGACGGCCGAGTCTGCCGGCCCGTTCAATCAGGGACGTGACATCCGCCAGCACCCCTTTGCCGTAGTCTGAAAATACCGCAACGTCATGATTTTCGATTTCCTCATCATATGCCTTGCCGATCTCGCCAACCTGATGCGGGCCAACCGGCTTTTCAAAATCGAGCCGCATGAGTTGATGTTGCCGGCTTACCAATCGCAGCTTGACGGTAGTGCCGGCCCTGTCATCGCCAAAAAGGCGAGTGCGTACCCTCGCCCCTTCAAGCAGCGACGCCAGCGCCCTGCCCGGCTCGTCATCACCCGCCGCGCAGATCAGGCATACCTGAGCACCAAGTCGTGCGAGATTGACAGCCACATTGGCAGCCCCCCCGCAGCGCTCGTCCACCCCCTCGACACGGACAATCGGTACCGGCGCTTCCGGCGAAATCCGCTCTGCCGGACCGCTCCAATAGCGGTCAAGCATGGCATCACCGACCACCAGTACCCTGGCGGTCGAAAAATCGGGAATGTCGGTGTTCATCGAATAGATCATGTCAGTCTTTGGGCTTGCGCGTTCCTTGCCCAATACAAGGCGTGATTGACGCATGCAATGGCAAGATGACGGTGCAAAGCGAAACGACCGGTGGCCATTCCACATCGATCGAGTATACACCACCCCTCAATCGGCGTCGCCAGTCGCCCCGATCCCGAGCGGAGGGGTCTATTGACGGCGCTCATGATCGAGATGTCCTCATTGGGCGATCTTTTTCACCCAATGGCGGCCATGCCCACTGCGCGAAGGCAAGCAGGGCCACTCACCCTGCATGTCGGAACCGGGGAGTTTGAGGGTGCATGCAATGCGCGCTTGCCGGCAGATGGCCGAGTTTTCGCCTTTGAAAGGCCCATGTAGCATGAACCCACACGATCACAATCCAGAGCGCACAATCCAGAGTGAAGGTAAGCGGTGCGAACTTTGAACCGTCACATTCTGCTCCGCCTCCTCATCACCATGCTGGTTGTGCTGTTGGGGCTGGTGATGGTTGCGTGGTTCACCCAGATCATCAGATTGCTCGACATAGTGGTAGTGAACGGGCGCTCTGTGGTTGAATTTCTCGGTATCACCCTGCTGCTGATGCCGTTGATTATCGCCATCATCATGCCGACCGCCTTGTTCATCGCCACAGTATTCGTTCTCAACCGGATGAACGCCGATAGTGAGCTGGCAGTCATCAGTGCCGCTGGTATTTCACGCTGGCGGTTGCTGCGCCCGTTCATGGTTGCCAGCATTGCGGCAATCGCAGTCGCGCTTATTGCCACAGTGGTGCTCCAGCCGGTTGCACTGAATAAGATGCGCCTGAAGCAGGCCGAAGTCCGTTCCGACTTAATGTCAAATGTGATCACTGAAGGCCAATTCGTCGCGCCCGCTCACGGATTGATGGCCCATGTCAGGAGCAAATCCGATAGCGGAGAACTATTGGGAGTGATTTTCGAGGATCGCCGCACCCCAGATGCACCGACGACCTACTTGGCGCGTACCGCAAGGCTCGTGGAACGGGACGGGCAAACATTCATGTTTTTGACAGATGGATCGGCACTTCGAGCTCACAAGGATCGCTCCGCGGTGGATCTCGTGCATTTCAACGAATACTCGCTGAACCTGTCGAGTTTCTTTTCGCAGCGAGTCTCGTCCGGTCCGCGTCCCGAGGAGATGACCATTAGCGCTCTGATGGATCCCGACAATCTCTTTGCTGCCCAAAATCCCTTGCGGCTCAGCGCAGAGTTGAACCGCCGGTTGTCAAATCCGCTCTATACGCTGGTTGCGATGTTGATCGCCTTTGCAGCGTTGTGCGAGCCCCGCACCGCGCGAAAAAACCGTATCTGGGCCATTGTAATCGCAACCATGCTGGGCGGAGTTGTACGTGTATTGGGATTTGTCCTGGTAACCAGTTCGGGCAGGATCGTAGGATTGTCGCCGTTTATCTATGCTGTTCCGCTGATCTGCATGGTCGGAACACTCGCATTCATGAACCTCCACCACAGGCGGGCGTTCATCGCTTCGCGTTCGGCACCGCCTCCCATGGATGCTGCCGGTTCCGGTGCAATGGCAGGTTCGGCATGATGCTGTCACTGACACTTTCACTTTATATCGCACGGGTATTCCTGGTCATGATCCTGGCCGTGTTTTTCGGTTTTCTGACCGTCGTTTACCTCGGCGATATCAGCGAACTGCTGCGCCGTGCCTCCTATCGGCCCGATCTTGATTTAGGCACCGTGGCGCTGATGGCGCTATACAAGCTCGCCGGCACCTCAGAAGTGCTGCTTTCCTTTTCTGTGCTGATTGCCTGCATGAGCGCGTATTACGGGCTTTCGCGGCGTCACGAGCTGGCGGTGATGCGCGCTGCGGGCATATCGGCATGGCAGTTCACCGCACCAGCCTGTGCGGCTGCCTTCCTGTTCGGCATGTTCACCGTCACCGTTTACAATCCTCTCGCTGCCGCCGCGACCTCGACCTATCGAACCATGGAAGCCCAGTATCTGCTTGGCGGCGAGCAGGGCCGCATCAGCAATGTCGGCGGCAGTGTTTGGCTTCGCCAATCCAATTCCACCGGCGCTGCAGTGATCAATGCCGCGCGCGGGCTTCATCGCGGAACAGAATTGCACAATGTGGTGGTTTATCAATTCGACCGTGGCGACAAATTCCTGGAGCATATCAAGGCCGACAGGGCGTTCTACGAAGCCGGCCGCTGGAGGCTTGAGGAAGCCTGGATCACCGGCCGCAGCGGCGAGCCTTCCTATGTTCCCGAGCACTGGGTCGGAACCAGCCTTTCACGCACCCAGGTGTCTGAAAGCCTCGGCTCGACGTCGTCAATATCGTTCTGGGACCTGCCCCAGTTTATCCAGATCGCCGAGCGCGCCGGCCTGTCGGCACACCAATACCGGGTGCATTATCATATGTTGTTGGCAAGGCCCGCGCTGTTCCTCGCCATCGCACTGCTTGCCGCGGTATTTTGCCTGCGCCCTCCACGTTTCGGACAGGTGGTGCGCATATTGGCAGCCGCGCCGCTGATTGGATTGAGTTTGTTCACCGCCAATCATGTGTCGCGATCCCTGGGCGAATCCGGCGCCCTGCCGGCCGCGGTTGCCGCCTGGTGGTTCATTGCACTGGCAATCGTGATCGCACTGACCGCCCTGTTCGTTCAAGAGGATGGCTGACATCAGCCTCGCGAGGGGCAGCGCCGGGAAACACACACCACCCGGTCATGTAAAGCTTGAAATATTGCGCCATCGCGGCAAAAACGTTGGTCAATTCGGTTCATTGCCGCAAAGGTTGGCGTGGACCGCACCGGCAGCGTGAGCGCATTGTTCTCAAATGTGCAAGGCGTTCCCCGGCTTGGCGTTGGATGGGTGGCCGAGTGGTTGAAGGCACTGGTCTTGAAAACCAGCAGGCGGGAGACCGTCTCGTGGGTTCGAATCCCACCCCATCCGCCACCTGCCCCTGAGGAAAGTTTCTCCAGACCCGGCCGCGCCGGATTTTTCCTTTGTTTTCGAGGGTTATGCGGAAGGGCTGAGCACCGGTCTCAGCACCAAGAAGGCCGGAAGCGGTCTCTCAAGGCCGATATTCTCCGGACCTGGTGCAGCCAAGCACTTCGATGTCAGTGGCGTTCGCCAGAAGGAGCACACATCGAACCTTCACCAAGACTTGAGCGGCATCGTCCATGCCGTCGCCGTCATCAACGATCCTCACCCAGCTCTCCGGACCGGCCCATTCGAGATGAACGGCGACCGCGCTCGCATTCGCCGCGATGGAATTGTCGACCAGATCGGCAAGTGCGGTAGGAGGCACGTAGCCGAGCCCCCGAAGGGACTCGAGCATCGAACCGGCATGAGGAGGAGCATTTCTTACACCCATGCAATCACATCCCCAGCAATGCCTGGAGGCGACGCTTGCGACCCGGATGGGAAAGACGATCAAGGCCCTTCGCCTCGATCTGGCGAATGCGCTCGCGCGTCACTCCATAGAGCTGACCGACCTCCTCGAGGGTCATGTCTGCGTCGCGCCCAATCCCGAAGCGCATCCGGATCACATCAGCCTGACGCTCCTGCAGTTCTGCCAAGGCGTCCGTCACAATCCTTTCGATCTCCGCCTGATCGAAAGCTTTCGCTTCCTCCGGCTCGGGCAGCAGATTGTCCCAGTCGTCAATGCTGGCGGGATATTCGGCCTCACGGGGAATCCCGCGGAACTGTCTCACCTCATCCAATGTACATTCCAGTTCATTGGCGAGTTCATGGTCGGAGACAGCCCCGCCAACCCGGACGTCGAGCCTGTCCAAGGCACGATCAAGCTTGGCGATTTTCTCGTACCGATGCACCGGGATACGGATTGCTGCACCTTCGTCAGCACGCCATCGCGTGACGGCCTGCCGCATCCAGTAGGTGGCATAGATGAGGAAGCGATAACCACGCTCGGGATCAAAGCGCCGTGTGGACCGCTGCAGACCCATGAACGCCACCTGGAAGACGTCCTCTGGCTCATCGCCTTCCTCCACGTTCCGCGAAGCAAAGCGCCGCACGTAAGGCAGATGCTCGCGGATAAGGTGTTCGGTGGCGGATTCGAAGACCAGAATCTCCGCATCCAACTGGCTGGCTTGGACTTGGCACGCTGGGACCTGTTCCAATCTGCGGACCAACTCCTTGTAGAACGCCAGAGAGAGATCGAGTGATTCGAGTGCCGCGAGCGCTTCTCTTCGCCGTTTCCCGTCCATCACCCGACCGTTGGCGTGCCAAGACTTCAGGGCTTCCGCAGCGGCCATGACTTCGGACGTTTCTGCATGGCCCCGGCGCGAGGGAATGATGGTTCTCAGTGAAACAGAGCCGGGGTCTCGCGTACCGTCGCGGATGCTGTCGACGACATCGAAGATTGTTTCGACGGCAGCTTGGGAGGCAAGAATTCCCAGCTGGAGTTCCTGCTTTGCCCGCATCATGGGCTCCAGCAGCTTCAGCTCGTCTGACTTGTCCATGACGAAGCGCTGTGTCCCGGGCAGCCGCGTCGCACGCGTGAGGGCTGCCTCGATCGCGTCAGCCAGGTCATCGGACGATACGTCTGATCGGGCGTCCCAGACGCTCGGCTCAGCATCATGCCCGTTTGCCTGATCGAGGTCGAAGCCCGCAACCTCCAGGTCGCGCTGGAGATTGATCCGTAGTTCCTCGAGATCACCATTTCCTTCGCAATCGGCGACCAAGCGGTCGACATCATCGAAAGAGCACCATCCCTTCTCCAGAATTTCCTCTGCCCAAGTGATGCAGATCTCCGGATCGATCGACAGCCGCGTGCCGTTCTGGAGGGCAGCTCGTTTGACTGATGGCCGGCCGCGGTTGCGAACCTTTAGGAAGTCATTCTCTGCACCGTGATCGCCGGCTACTGCGGCGCTGGAGCCGAAGCCCTCTCCGGCAATCTGTGCAGGTGAAAGGTCGAGCTTCCAATCGCCGTCCTCGTCATCCGAAACTGTAGCTGCCGAACTGACGAGCGCGACGAATGTCCCTGAAGCCGTTTCCCCCGTGTTCTGGTTGAAGAATTCCTCTGGTTCTGCCTCGGCCTCGAAACTCAGGAAGTCATCGAGGTCGTCAGTTCCATCGTCCTTCACCGTGTCCTCGACCACAGTGAAACGATGCTCTGGAACTTCATAGGTTCCGGCCGATAGGATATCTCGATCTCCGCTAGATCTTTCGTGCTCATCGACCGTCTCCGGCTTCGGCGACCGCGCAACAAGGGAAGACAGCAGCTGCGCGGCGAGACTGTGACCTTCGGCAAATGCCACATCGGCGGGCGTCTGTCGGTCGTGGTTCACTGGCTGCGGGTCGGCACCCGACCGAATGAAGAGATCGCAAACGGCAAGATTCCCCATGCGCGCGGCAAGATGGAGCAGCGTGTCTCCCTTCGGGTCGGGTGTGTGGAGGCGAGAAGATGCCGCGAAATCGGCAAGCCTCTCGAGCTTACCTTCGGCGATCAGCCGGATCTCGACAGGGCCAAGAACATGGCTTTCCGGCTCGCTTGTCGGCTTGGCACGACTGCCGGGGATGCGGGGCAGCCTATCAATGATCTTCATGGACAACCTCCCTGTTGAGAAGGATGATCTGCTGGTTCTGCGGCTTCCTCGCGCCGGGATCGGTACCAAGCCCGAGATGCCTGAGCGCGTAGTGGAGCAGCGCGCCGGACCTTGATCTTCGCCTTGCCCCCACGCATCCCATAGTCGAGCGCCATGACCTTGGGCTGGGTTTCTGAGAGGGCGGGGTGTTGGCCGACTTCCAACGGACCTCGGATTGCCAGTCGCCGTCGTCATCGGCCGACGCTTCGCTTTCCCGCGCCCCGCGGATCCCGAGTATACGGGAGAAGAGGAAGTCCTTGAAGCACGCGTCCGTCTCGCAAAACGCCCGCGTGTGCCAGCGGAACCCGTCGAACGCGATGGCGTGGGGCGCGATCCAACGCCAGCGAGGCTCTGGGCTGGACAAGGACTGGTATTTCACCTCAAGCGCCTCGGAACGGCGTATGGCTCCGACGATCGAGCGAACCTCGTCACAGAAATTGAACGGCGGGATGCACCATTTGTCAGTCCGGTTTCAAAAGCATCGTTTACATATTTCATCGGCTCTTCCCCCCGAATGGTGCGGCACGCGCATGCTCATGATAAGACCGCTCACGGCACTCTCACGCATAAAACGATGCTGAAATTTCACCGCGATTCGGTCAGGACCGAAAAGGCAAAAGCGCGGAGCGAGGCCGCAACCGGTCTAGTGTTTCAACAATGAGCCGCGATTGAGGCGCCTGCAATGAAATCGCGATTTGGCATAGGGAAGGAGTTTTTGCGTTGCCGCTGTTTCGGTAAATCCCGTGGCGTAGATCCGCGCCCCATTGACCGTGGTGCCGCAACGCCAGCGATCATTGGTCGAGACAGGGCCGACTGCGCCGATCCCGAGCGGTTGTGCGATCCGGCCTTCCGGCCCGACGACATGGGTGTTGCCGCCAAAACGCCCGGAATAGAGGATCAGCCCATTGATTGTGGCGGGCCGGGAACCAGTCACCCTCTGCCAGACTCGTCCGGCGGCGGAGCTGACGGCGTCAGCGCTTTTGCCTGCCACGCCTCTGTTTGCCGGGTCGGCATCAGCCGGCGCCGCCAGAGGGATTGCAAGAACAAAAGCCATCAGCCAGCCTTTGACCATGTGCCGCACAGTGAACTCCCAAGTGCAAAACCAGGTGCAAAAACTGCAGTTCGGTACCAATATCTGGTATCTGGTGCCGAAAAGTGATTTTATTGTACCTGCAAAACAAAGCTACGGGAAGGCTTGATATTGATCGCGCAGCGATTCCCTGTAGGAATAATTCCCTCTCATTGACGTCTGTTACGGTCGGGCTGCAATGAGCGGTCGGTCGGCGCGCGCATGGCTGATGGCCGGGCAGTTGCCCGGACAACGAGGTTTCGGCGAAGGGCGGGACGATGTCTGTCGCGCGTGGCCGGAGCAGCTACCGCCCGTCGGGAAGCAAGGCTGCGGGTTCCGGTTTCTTCATCTCCCCTGACAGGGCGAGATGGAAAGTCTGCCAGTCCGTGATGCGCAAGTTCTGCAACAGGCTGCGCATCCCTTGTCCCAAAGGGAGAGGATACGCCCCTGGTGCTCTCGCGCCTTCCCGAACAGCGGGCAGCAGCGCTGTTGCACCTGATCGATCAGGAAGGCGCGCATGGCGAGCGTCGCGAAAACGTCCGCCGGATGGTTGTTGCCGTGCCCGAAGTTGTGCTCGAAGTTATATCCGTCCCGCGCCTTGGGTGTCTGGAACGTTTCGTTCTCAATCGCCCATCTGCGGCGGGCGGCCCGCATGACGGACATCACCATGTCCCGCTCCGGCGGGAGATCGGTGATCCATGAGAAACTCTTTCTCTTTCCTTTCGTGCCTTTCGTGTCAGTCTCCTCGTCGTTCAGCATGTTGACCCTCACCTCGAAGTTCGCGTCGTTGAGCGGCAGGTGTGCGTCCCACTCGAAGCGATGCATCCTGCCGGTCGTCTTGTCACGCGTCTCCCGTGTCTGCTTCGTCTCGCTGGCCTTGACCCGACTGAACAGCAGTTCGTGGTCGCCCGGCTTCGCGCCGAGGATGAAACGAAAACCCTTGTCCCGCAGATGCCTGATGCGGGGTCCGTTGGACGCCGGCCCGTCCTCGACGATGACCGCCTTGATGTGCGCGTGCTCCCGGCGCAGGTCGCTGAGGAGACGCTTCGCGGCGTTCCGCTCGCAGTCGTTCTTCGTGGTTCCGTCCTCATTCCGGATCGGCTCCGGCGCCAGTGGGAACACCTCCTTCGGGTCGGGGTGGACCACCGCCGCGCCGAGGGGCTGGTGGTCGTACGTCTTCGACCCGTCGTCGCGGTGGCTCTTCACGCAGCAGCGCCTGCAACCGACCTTGTGCAAGGAATGCTGGCCGGTGCCATCCACCGAGATCAGCAGATGCCCGTCGAAGACCGTCCAGCCTTCGAGCACCTTGCCGCGCTGCAGCGCGGCATGGATCTGCTCGAAGCAGCGGCGCGGGTCGACTGCGTCAAGGCGCGTGCGCATCCGCGTGTCCGAGGGCACCTTTTCCACGCCAAAGAGCGAGCGGAGGTTCCGCACCCGGACCGGATCCTCGCCGCCGCGCACCTGCCGGTCAAACTGAAGCCCGGTCAAACTGAAGCCCGGTCAAACTGAAGCACCGGGGGAACACCGCCAGTGCGGACATCAGGCAGTCGGACAGGTTGAAGTCACCTGTGTTGATCGGGTCGGGGATGCGGGCGAAGCATGCCCGCATCGCACGAAGCATGCCTGGCATCGACAGATGTTTGCGGAAAGAGTTTCCGGACATCTGGGAGCCTCTATCAACTGCCGATGGAGCAGGTGCGTGGATCGCATTGCGGGCGGTGGATGGCACGACGAAAAACGGGCCGGCGCAAAAAGCCCACCAAAGAAAACGCGTAGACCTTCCCCAACAAATTGATAATCAACAAAAATAATCCTACAGGAAATTGCTGTTGATCGCGGGCCAACCCATCGCGTTTGACCAGACGCTGGTATCGCACTGAAGCGGCCGGGTCTCTTGCCTCGGGCGATGAAACACGCCACGCTTTGACAGCAGGAGCGCTCGTTTCACTCTGACCGCGCGCCAATCCCTGACAAGAGCCGGCCCATGTCCACCGCTTCGCAAGACCTCAACGACTCACTGCCGATGACTGAATCCGCGAGCCGGGCGGCCGATGCGCCGCCGCCGCCGCGGGCGTTGCGCGGCATTATCTCGCTCGACGATTTCGAGGCACCGGCGCGGCGCTATATCCCGCGCCCGATCTTCGGTTACGTCAAAAGTGCCTCGGAGCGGGAAGAATCATTCAACGCAAACTATTCAGTCTATACGGAGTTCGCCTTTATGCCGAACCCGCTGGTAGATACATCCAGGCGCACGCAAGCGACCACGATCTTCGGCCAAAGCTATGATTCACCATTCGGTGTGTCGCCGATGGGCGGCATATCGCTTGGCGCCTATCAGGGCGATGTGGTGATGGCGCGCTCTGCCGCGGCCGCCAATATCCCGATGATCCTGAGCGGCGGCGCTCTGACAACGCTCGAAAAGGTCAGGCAGGCAGGCGCAACCGCATGGTTTCAAGCCTATCTGCCAGGCGATGAGGAATTGATCACGCAAATCGTCGAGCGCGTCACGGCTGCCGGATACGAGACCATGGCAGTGACGCTCGACACGCCGGTTGCCGCCAATCTCGAATTCGCCCGGCGCAGCGGCTTTCGAAAACCATTCCGTCCCTCGCCACGCTTCATGTGGGACCTTGCCATTCGCCCGTGCTGGCTGTTCGGCATGCTGATGCGAACGCTGGTTCTCCACGGCATGCCGCATGTGGAGAATATGGGCCCGCGCTCGCCGATGATTTCGCGCACGCTGGCACGCCCGCGCGGCGGTCTGGACCGTTTGAGTTGGCCGCATATCGAACTCATACGCCGGTTGTGGAAAGGCAATCTGGTGCTCAAGGGGGTGCTCAACAAGAATGTCGTGGCGCGCGCGCGCGCGGCCGGTGTTGATGGCATCATCGTGTCCAACCATGGCGGCCGCCAGCTCGATGGCGCCATCGCGCCCTTGCGTGTGCTGCCCGGGATTGTCGCTGAGGCCGGCGAGATGACAATCATGATCGACAGCGGTATCAGGCGCGGAACCGATGTTCTCAAAGCCCTGGCGCTGGGTGCCAAATTCTGTTTCGTCGGCCGGCCATTTCTCTATGCCGCGGCAATCGGGGGCGATGCCGGCGTTGCACATGCGGTGGAAATCCTGCGCAGCGAAATCCATCGCGACATGGCATTCATGGGAGTGAACAGCATCGCCGAAGTGACGCGCGAGCGGCTGGTGCGAGCCGAAAAATTCGACGGCCTTGATCTGTGAGTTCGGCTTCCCACGCAGGCGTGTCGGCATCACAAGCCCGGTCCGGTGAGCGCATCCACTGGGAAGACTTCAGCGCTGGCGTTACTGCCGATTTCGGCGCAGTGGAGGTCACACAAGCCGATATTATTTCCTACGCGCGCGAGTTCGACCCGGTCTCTGCGCATCTCAATGAACAAGCGGCTCGGGCATTGCCTGCCGGCGGGCTTGTGGCCAGTGATTGGCACTCCTGTGCGATGCTGATGCGGATGATGTGCGACGATTATCTGTGCAACGCCGCAGGCGCTGGAGCTCCGGGTGTCGAGCACGTCAAATGGTTCGGCTTTGTACGCCCGGGCGATCGCCTGTGGGGCCGGCGTACTCCGCTTGAGATCAGAGCATCGCGAAGCCGGCCGCGCATCGGCATCGTTCGCATGCTGCTGGAAGTGTTCAACCGGCGCGATGAAAAGGTAATGAGCTGGCTTCCGGTACAGTTGTTCGACCGGCGTGATCCGGATGCCACACCGCCAGCGCCGGAAATTGCAAGCGGGCAGAACAATCACCTGGCCGAAATTCGCCAGCCGACGCACGCTGATCCAGGCAATGCCGCCGAAATTGGCGCGTTTGAGGATATCGAGATCGGAGAACGGGCCCGGCTTGGCAGTCACCGCTTTTCCAAGGACGGCATGCTGAGTTTTGCAACCCGCTTCAACCCGCAATATTTCCATGCCGATGAAGAAAAGGCAGCGGCGAGCCTTTATGGCGGGCTGATTGCCAGCGGCTGGCATACCGCGGCGATCTGGAACCGGCTGTTTGTTCTGCATCGCGCAGGAATGGCTGCATCCGGCAACGGCCGCCGCGCGGTTTTCGGCCCTTCAATCGCGGTGCTCGACATGAAGTGGCCGAACCCGGTGCGCGCGGGCGACACGATCAGCTATTCGACACGTATCACCGACAAGACCGACAATGAAACATTCGCGCGTTTCGGGATCGTCACCTCGCTCAATGAGGGCGTCAACCAGCGCGGTGAGACGGTATTGAGCCTCACCCATCAGAGCTGGGTGGAGCGGCGCGCCTCTCTTGGATGAAGCCGAAGCCGCACCGGTAATTTGTCTGCCTGACGGGGGACACTTCAATACCTGAGCCCAGAGACGATCTTTTGGTCGGGCCTGATTGGCTGGAAGCGCGGTTGCGCGATCCGACCCTGCGCGTATTCGACTGCACGCTGACGCGCATCGCGCAGCCCTCGGGTGCATCCTTGTGGCAGAGCGGCCGGGAGGGCTGGGGGAAATCCGATATTCCAGGTGCCGGTTATCTGCACATGGTCGATGATTTTTGCGATGCCACGGCCCCGGTGCCGCTCACCCTGGCCGGTGCGGCGGATGTGGCCTCGGTTCTTTCCGGATTTGGCGTCACGGCGGATTCGACGATCGTGCTTTACGGCGCCGGCAGCTTTTCGGTGATCCACCGCGTGTGGTGGGTACTGGCGGTGTCGGGTGCGCGCGATGTGCACATTCTTGACGGCGGCTGGCAGTGCTGGATCGAGGAGAGACGGCCGGTCGAAACAGGCATCCCTGAATTCAGTCCATCTTCGTTCGATGGCGTTGTGCAGGACACCATGCTGGTCACCGGTGATGATGTTGCAGGTATGGTTGGCGATGCTGCCACCTGCCTCATCCATTCGCTGTCGCACGAGCAGTTTCTCGGCACTGGCGGGCAGGTCTATGGCCGTGCGGGCCGCATTCCCGGCAGTGTCAATGTTCCGGCCCAGGAGCTGATCGACCCAAAGACAGGTTGCTTCCGGACGGTCGGTGAACTCACCGGGATATTTGCGCGTGCCGGGCTCGATGGTGCCAGGGTGATCGTTCCTTATTGCGGCGGCGGTATTGCGGCGAGCACCGTGTTTTTCGCACTTAAGCTTTTGGGCTACGAGAATGTGAGCCTTTATGACAACTCTCTGCTCGGCTGGGCGCGTGATCCGGCCGCGCCGATGGTGGCCGGACCCGACAGCCCTTTCTAGGCGCTATCCGATCCGCCTCGATCAGATCGGCGCTCCAGGGCCTGTTGACATCGGGGGTTCCCATTGTGTCTGAACTCTGATTCAAATTTCCAGAATGGAGGTTTGAATGAACGAAGATCGCCTGGTTATTCCGGATGAGCTTTGGGAGAAGATTGCGCGATTGGTTGGAGGAGTGAATCCCATCCACGCCCAATCCTCCCGCAACTCGTTTGAGCCCGGGTCGATCAACAGTCAGGGGCGCAGGCGCTTTGCCTTGCACCACGGGGCAGTCAGACAGGGGGGCAGTCAGACACGGGGCCCGGCACAGCGCCCGCCACGGCGGTTTTTGGCCATTGTCCGGACCGCGGCTTCGGCAAACAAACCCGGACGCCGAGGATTCTCACCCCGCGCCGGCCATCCATCCCTGTCCGCGCCGGAAGCGGCTATTGGATCACTCATTGTCGCGCTTCATGGACTCCCGGGGACTCACCGGGTCAGATATCGAACAGCTGGACATCCGCGTCGACCGTGAATGACCAGGTTCCATCGTCGGCCGTGAAACTGCGATAGTTCTCTCCTTCGAAATCGACACGGTCCCCTTCGGTAAAGTCGTCCATGTCGAAGCGCAGCGTGTCCGTATTTCCGCCCTCGATCCGGACCTCATTCCCCGAAGCGCCCGCAAAGACAAAGTTGTCCTGGATGGTCAGATCCGTACCGCCGTCCCCGGAGCCGTCCCCGCCCAGCTGAACCACCTCAAGCCCGGCATGGTCCGGAAACCCGCCGCTGAAATCAATCCCGCCATTATACCGGACCTGATCCAAGTGCTGCCGTCACCGTCGGTGTCGAAATCGGTCATCGGATCAGACTGCCACTCGCGTTGTAAGTGTAGTGCGCGCTCCGGTCGATGGTGCCGTCGTCGTCTGAGTCGAAGTCACTCCGGGTCAGGCTCCGGGTGCCGTCCGCGGCAAACGCCTGGTGATCGATCCGGTCGATATTGCCGTCATCGTCCAGATCCCGTTCCATATTGCCCCGTTCCCTCCGGGTCCGGATCAGACTGCCACTCGCACGTAAGTGTAGGCCTCGCTCAGGTCGACCGTCATTGTCGTGGTCGAAATCGATCCGGATCAGGTTGCCGTCGTCATCATACGTGTAGTGCGCCCTCCAGTCGATGGTGCCGTCATTGTCTCTGTCCAAATCGGTCGAATCGCGCGTGTAGGCGTTGCGGTCGATGGTGCCGTTATTGTCATCGTCGTCGACCCGGATCAGTGCCGTTCGCGTCGTAAGTGTAGGCGCGGTCCGGTCGTTGAAGGTGCCGTCGTAGTGCCCGTCATCGTCAGTCTGTACCGGGTCAAGATCAGGTTGCCGTCGTCATCAAACGTGTAGTGCTCGCTCCGGTCGATGGTCCGGGTTGCGAAATCGGTCCGGATCCGCGTCGTCATCAAACGTGTGGTGCCGCTCCGGTCTATGGTGCCGTCCGCGTCATCGTCGAAACTCGGTCCGGGTCAGACTGCCACTCGCGTTGTAAGTGTAGGCCTCGCTCCGGTCGATGGTGCCGTCGTCGTTTGAGTCGAAGTCCCTCCGGGTCAGGCTCCGGGTGCCGTCCGCGGCAAACGCGTAGTGATCGATCCGGTCGATATTGCCGTCATCGTCCAGATCCCGTTCCCTCCGCGGTAGGCCTCGCTCCGGTCGATATTGCCGTCACCGTCCAGGTCGAACGCGATGCGGTCGACAGTGCCGTCATTGTCGTCGTCGAACGCGGTCCGGGTTTGTTGTGCCATTGTCTGTTATCCTCTCCATATTTCGCGTTCGGGGCTACGCGAAATCCGGCCCGGTCAGAAACAGCGCATGATGGGCTCAAATCGCGGTGGAGAGTCAAGTACGGGGTGGGGCGTTTTCCAGTTCGAGGCGCTGAAACCATCGCAGGTAATGGCGTGACCCGCCCGGGGATTTCGGCAACCGGAATTCGGTTTTCAAACAATTTCGTCGATGGGCAAAGGCCGGTGTGTCTGAGAGTCTTTTCAATGCCATAAGCGGCGAACCGGATCTTGAATATGCTCTTGTCGACGGAACGATTGTCCAGGCTCATCAGAAGGCTTCGGGCGCAAAGGGGGACACAGCGTCAAGCCATCGGACGCTCTCGCGGCGGGCTGACGATCAGGATCGTGGCCCCTGGCCGATGCGCTCGGCAACCTGTTCCACTTTCTGCTTCTGCCGGGGCAGGCGCACGGCATGAAGGGGGGCTCCCCTGATCCATGATGTCTCCTCCGGAGCGTTGCCGGCCGACAAGGCCTTCGACGCCGATTGGCTCCTGCAAGACCTCGATGAGCGCGGCGCAACCGCGGTCATTCCACCCGGAGCGAACCGGAAAGTGCAACGAGACTGCGATACTCACATGTACAAAGGGCGCCACCCGATCGAAAACCACGTCGCAAGGATCGAGGAATCAGGGGTATGGCAACGCGATACGACAAAGTCGAGATCGGCCTTGTCACCGGCCTTGGGACCGGGAAACAACCGAACTCGTAATTCGACATACGGAAACGCGAATAGTTATAGCCGGCGTCTCGTGCGACTGACATCCGGCAAACCCTGGCGGCTGAAATCAGATGCGAAACATAGCAGAGATTCACCACGCTCAGACGGTCGTCCGCACCGGCATCCGGCTGCTTGCAAGTGCACCACCGGTCTTGGTGTCAGGAATTCGAACCGTGCCTTCAATCTTGGTGCGGCGAGCCGACGGCCGCACGCGCCTTCATCCGGGAAATGTGGATATAGACCAGCACGCTCGCCGCCGCGGCAAAGAAGCACCACACCGACACATAGGCACGGTTGAACAATATCGCCGCCACAGCAAGACCGGCGAGCACCACAAGCGAAAACATGCGCACCTCCCGGTGCGAGGAGAATGAAAAGGAAAGCGTCGTGGCAAGGACGTAGACCGGCCACATGAACCACGGGTAGTCAAATCCATTGCGGTAGACCAGGCCATCTTCATGAACGGTGACCGAGTAGGGGTGTGCGATCATCACCCGGGCCAGCCATCCGGCCAGAACAATCCCGCAAACAAGGCAGGCGAGGGTCGGCCGCCGTCGCAATTGATCCGGTTCGATCAACAAGGCAGCCAATGGTGCGAATGCCGGCCAGAAGACTTGCGCATAGCCGACAAAGCCGTGGATCAGAACGGGTCGGCAACTACCGGCGACAGGCTCTGCAATTTCCAGCCACAAAAAGCCTTCTATGAGTTGTTGTGCCGCAAACAGCAGTGGGACAGCCGCGAATGGCAGTACGCGAACGGCCTTACTCGCCGCGGTCTTGTAAACCGTGACCACGCCAACACCGCCCATCACAGCCGCTGCCGTGAAGCTTGCTGTCGCCGAAAAGCACATGATTGTCCCCGCTCCGCGCCGGACCATTGGATACGCGCTCCCGACGCTGTGATCCAGTCCACAGCAACAGGGCCCGGATATCGACGGGGCAAGGCGTTCAACCGGGCGAAAGCGGCTCGACGGGTCTGACCCGACGGGTGCCGGTCAGAGACCGAATTCCGGTTCAAGCCAGTTGCAGCAGACATAAATCGCGCCCGGTTCACGAACCGGATGCCCGAACCACGACACGGCGCGCCCAGGAGGATTGGTCCGTACGCAAAACAGCGGCAGCATGATCGAAACGGCGTTCCAATCGGGGAATGTCGGGTAAAGTCTGCTAAGCTCTGCTAAGTATGTTTGCGCGCGCAAGGCCGCATGAGTCCCGTACAAGCTTGGAATCAGATGTTGTCGCATTCTCCCGATGTTGAGAAACGACGCTTCCAACTCGTTCTGATCAAGCCTTCTCACTATGACGACGATGGGTATGTCATCCGTTGGTGGCGTGCGATGATTCCGTCAAATTCGCTTGCCACAGTCTATGGCATCGTGTGCGACTGCGCCGATCGTCGGGTGCTGGGTGCGGATGTCAAGATCGACATCACAGTCATCGATGAGACAAATACACGCGTCAACGTGCCGGCGCTTTTGGACCGGTTCCAGCGCCACGGCAATTTCGGAATGGTCGGGCTGGTTGGCGTCCAGTCCAACCAACATCCTCGCGCCCTCGACATTGCCCGCCCGTTTTGCATGGCCGGCTGTGCAGGACTTTTCATTTGATCGGCCTATGATGCCCGCTATCGGCTCCGAAGCGGACATTTTGCGGAACAATCGGCAGGTCCGAACAGGTCCTGAAGCAGGAATGGTGCGGATTTCGCGCAGAGCGCGTCCGTGGCGTCTCAGGGCAGGTGAGGAGGCATTGCCGCGGCCGGCAAAAATCGCTCAACGACAAGGCCGTGCCGGTGTTTCGGGCTGAAGCAGCAAGACTGTTGATTTCCGCTGAGGTTTGCCCCGGGATTTTCATCGAGAAGTGACCCGGGTTGTGATGTGACCATGTCCCCTGGTTGGGGGCCTGGTCAAGTATTGGACGGTCTCCTTTTTCGTTTTGCCGCCGGCAGCGGAAGCCTTGAACCGGAAGCTGTCGTTTCCGGTCTCCGGGATGTGGCAATGATGAGTGAGCCGGTCGAGCAGCGCGCCGGGCATTGAACGCCTCAAAGCTCTCAAACCGAGGCAGCCGCACCATGTAGTTGCGACGGGCATCGCCAACCGATCCCTCGACCCTGCCCTTGTCATTGCCTTTGCCCGGACGGCCAAAACGATCCTCGAACAGATAATGGGAGATCGGTTCGCTGAAGACCCGGGTCCGCTGCCGGAGGCCCTCGCCCATAATGCGGGCAACGGCAATCCCGGTGTTGTCATGGAGGATCGATAGCGGCACGCCACTGAAGAAGGCAAAAGCCGACACATGCAAAAGCCGACACATGCAAAAGCCGACACATGCAAAAGCCGACACATGGCCATCACGGAACGCTTCCGTCGTCGAGGCCGGACAGGCCTTGACGAAGCAGGCGTCGCTCTGCGGCACATCCATCACCAAGAAGTGGATCCTGTGTTCGACACCGACGATCACCGCAAGCGCCTCACCGAAGTCCACCCGGGCATGACCCGGCTCATGGCACAGCGGCACATACATTTCGCGCCGACGCTGACGCGCCGCAAAGACACGATCCTTCACAATCGTGATGCCACCGGTAAAACCGTGCTCATCGCGCAGGCGTTCGAATATCCGCTTCGAGGTGTGACGCTGCTTGTTCGGGCGCTGACCGTCTTCCTCGAGAATCCGGTCGATGATGCCGACAAACGGATCGAGCTTCGGGCGCGCGCCGGTGGCTTCTTGCGCCGATCGCCGGGAGGCACCGAATACCGCAGCATCCTGTCGATCGTGCGCCGATCAATCCCGCTGCTTCGCGCCGTCTCATCCCTTCAACAAAACCGCACGCCGCACCTGAACGCAAAGCGCCACACCCTTCATCCCCCGCCCTCTGCCAAAGGCACGAAGGCTGTCAATGGTGGAATATCAATCCGACCGATCAGGCCGCTCCAGTGGGGGTGTATTGATCCGGCGTTCTCAGATTCACGGTCAAGCTGTTGAAAAAGCGTAAGAAAAGAGGGCCGAACCGGAACGGGCGAGGTTCGCCCAAACTGAGACCGAGAGCCGTTCTGAGCCCAAATTCGGCCTAGCGGTGCGTCTATGAGGTTCGGTCGGTTCGCGCAAACCCCTTTGATAACACGGAAAAATCAGTGCCCGTCAGGGCGGTGTCACTGGTTCGCAATGGGGATGATGGCGGAGGGAACGGGCCTGATATCCAACCTTCTCTGACTCGACACCTGGAAGGGCGTACCGGTTTTCGTCGAAGAAGCCTACGCTGCCCACAGCAATAATTCGGTCATGTGAGCTGGCGCGGCGTGCCATCGAGCGCTCGACCCCGCTCCGCGAGTCAGTATCCGATACACAGAGCAATCTCGTAGGCCCTGCCCCCGATGGAGCACATTCTCATGGCCGCTTGGGCCGGCGACACAGCGTGCCGCACAAGAAGCTCCACCTAAACCATTGTGCTGAGCAACGCAGCGAGATCGATAGAAAATGTCGCATGCAATCGGCTGGCATGTTACGAACAGTCTGGACCGTTCCGTAACCGAGGCGAAATGAAAGACGAGTTCCAATCGCGGTTTAACAGGCTTCAGAAGGCCATCGCGTCTCATGGACCTGACGTTGCGCCGATCACTTCGACCGACAGCATCCACTACCTAACCGGTTTCCGTTACGTTACGTTCGAGCGCGCGTTCTTCCCGGTTGTGCGTCCCGATGCCGAGCTCGTCATCGTCACTCCGCGTATCGAAGCGGAGAACATGGCGACAATTGCGCTCCCCCATCGAATTGTCGAGTACACAGACTACCCGGCCTACCCGGCGCCGACCGGGGAAACCTGCATGGATGCCTCGGAATCGGTCATTCGCAAGGACGAGGCCGTAGGCGTGGAACCCTCGATGTCCGCAGAACCGCTTGTGGCGACGCAAGAATTCAACCCGCGTGTTGTGCCGCTGGTTGAATTTCTGCGTCTTGTGAGTCACCCTGGGAAATCAATCACATCGAACGTGCCGCGAAGTATTCGGATCGCGGGCTGCAGATGGTCATGGAAGCAGCCAGGATGGGGGCATCGATCGCCGGTGGTTGCGACCGGGTCCCGGAACTTCGGACCGAAATCATTGCGGGCGAAGACGGCTTCGACCAATAGACGGGTTGGATCTGGCTTGAGGTCTGGGCTGTCCCCCCCCCCTTCAGTGCTCAGCCCCACCGCTTTCCCGGGCCAAGCGATATCTTTCAGGCAGGCCCGAATGTGGGTCTCTCCTTCCTCAGGGTGAACGGCTATTCGGCGGAAACCGAACGCGCCTTCTTTCTGCAGGAACCGAACGCAGAGCAGGCCGATGTTTTTGGCACCATGCTTGAAGCGTGCGACGTCACCTACGCAATGCTGCGCCCGGGCGGGCGAACGAGGTCCATCACAAGGTGATGGAGTTCCTTCGTGCCGAGGGCTTCGGCGGCAACACGCTTCACCGCGTCGGACACGGCACCGGCACGGGGGCCACGAAGGGCCCCGGATTGCCGAAGGGAAAGACGACGTCCTCAAGGAAAACATGGTGATCAGTATCGAGCCGGGCATCTACCTGCGCGGTCAAGGCGGCGACCGGCATTCCGACACCGTGCTGATCACGGCGGACGGTTATCGGAAACCGACCGATTTCCCTCGTGATCTCAACGCAACGACCTTGGTCTGAAGAGCCAAAGACTTTTAACAAGGAGGAACTCACATGAAGAAACCCTACGTCAGCATCATCGCAATTGCCGCGTCCCTCGCGGCGTCGGCAGCCTTCGCTCAGGAGGTGACGCTCAACCTCTCGAACGAATACGCCGCCACCTCGATCCATGGTGTGGGCGATGCCCGCTTCGCCGAGACGGTCGCGGAACTGACGAATGACGAGGTCGAAATCGTCGTTCATTACGGTGGCGCGCTTGGTTACAAATCCGCCGACCACTTCGATGCCGTCGGTGAAGGCGCCCTTGAGATCGCCGATACCTACGGCGGTGCGCTTGGCGGAATCGACCCGCTGTTCCTGGTCTCGTCTCTGCCCTTCCTCGTGACCACGGTCGAGGAAGCGCAGCTTCTCTACGAAGCCTCCGAGGCGGATTTCGTGAAGGTCTTCGAGGCCAACGACCAGATCCTCCTATATGCGTCTCCTTGGCCGCCATCGGGGCTGTGGGGGGAAACCGGCCTGAACAGCCGGGACGCACTTCAGAGTGTCAAGATCCGCACCTACGACAAGAACGGAGCGATCACACTCAATGAACTCGGTGCCAACGCGGTTCGCCTGTCCTGGGCCGACGTGGTTCCGGCGATCTCCACCGGCGCCATCGATGCGGTCCTGACCTCGGCCGAGAGCGGCGTTAACTCCAGCTTCTGGGAGCATTACAGCAGCTTTACCGAGATTTACAACTTCGCCATCCCGCTCAACTTCGTCCACATGAGCCGGACCGTCTTCGACGGGCTTACCGAAGAACAACAGCAGGCCGTTCTCGCTGCGGCCGCCCGTGTTAAGGACGAGAACTGGAACGCGATCCCGGCAAGACTCGAGGCGACCTACGCTGACCTGGCGGCCAACAACGTGACGGTAGTGGTGTCTGACAGCGAGGACTACCGAACCGCCCTCCAGACTGCCGGCCAGGCGGCGCTCGATGAATGGCTTGCCGATACCGGCGCAAGAGGGCAGGCCATCATCGACGCATTCAACGCCGCCAAGACACAGTAGTTTCGGCCATGAACGGCGGGCCTCCGGGTCCGCCGCGACGTGACAGTTCCAGGGTCCGGCCCCGATAACCGCCTTCCCGATTTGACCTGAGGATGGTTCATTGCCTCCGATGAGGAGGTAACGAGATGTATGATTTCTGCTGGTTTTCCGATTCTCAGCGGGCCCGGATCGCGCCGCTGCTGCCGACCGATATGCGCGGCAGGAAGCGCGTTGATGATCGTCCTGTGCCGAGCGGGATCGTCCATGCGCTGCGCTGTGGCGGTCGCCGGGCCGACTGCGCCGATATCCACGGGCCGAAGAAGACGCTCTGCAACCGCTTCGTCCGCCGGGCCGGGCGCTGTATACGGGAAGGTATCTTCAGCGCTCCGGCAGGCGCCGAGGATACGCCTGACCGGCTGTTCATAGTTCCTGCATCAGGGTTCATCGCGGCGCCGGCGGCGGAAAAGGGGGACCTGGCCCCCATGCCCCCATGGTATCGGCCGCACCGACGGCGGACGCAACACCGAGCTCCACGCCGTCTGCGGCCACAAGGGCCGCGCCTGCGTCCTGCTCCCGACGCCCGGAAACATGCATGATTGCAAGGTCGCATAGTGCTGCATCGAGGCCATGCCGCCATCCGCCGAAATTGTCGCCGGCAAAGGCCGTGACGGCCGGGAACTGCGCGAACGGCTTGAAGAGCGGGGGACCGGGCCCGTCATCCCGCCACGAAAGACCCGAAAGATCCGATATCACGACGATCAGGCCATCTACAGGGAGCGAAATATCATCGAACGCATGTTCTGCCGCCTCAAAGACCGGCGGCGCATTGCAACGCGCTTCGAGCGCAACATTAAAAACGACACGGCAGCTATCGCGCTCGCCGCAGCCCTTATCTCGTGGCTATAATGAGTCCAGACCCTAGACAACAGGGGAGGACAAGAATGCGCATCTTACAGGCGCTCACCGACTATCTGTCGAAGCTCGCGATGGTTCTTGCTGCGGCAATCCTGATCTATGCCATCTGCCACATCCTCCTCGAGACAGTTCTGCGATCCGTCTTTGCGACGTCGACATACGTGCTGGACGAATTCATCGGCTTCGCCGTCATGTCCATTACGTTCCTGTCGCTCGCCTGGACCCTGAAAAGCAACGCGATGATCCGCGTCACGCTCCTCACCGATGTGCTTCCCGATCGCGTCTTTCGGATTCTCGAGGTCATCGTATCGGCCACGGGCTGCATGCTGGTATCGGGGCTGTGCGTCTTCCTGTTCCGAAACATGGCAAAGGACTGGGATCGCGGCGCCGTCAGTGTGAGCATCGCCGAAGTACCGCTCTGGATACCTGACCTGATCGCAGTTGTCGGTGCGTGCCTGCTTGCCGCACAACTGCTCCTTCGGGTCATCGAGGCTCTCGCTGGCAGCCTCGAGCGTGGCGTCGACATCGGTGAGGCACTCTGAAATGGATACGGTTACCGCGACCGCACTCGTCTTCCTAACCCTCGTGGCTATCCTCACAACGGGAATGTGGGTTTTTCTTGCCCTCGCGCTCGCGGCGGCCGTTTCCCTCTACGGAGTCATGGATTTCTCTCCCGAACGAATTGGCGCCATCGCCAGCCGCATCGTGGTGCGCAGCGCCTCGTCCTGGGAGTTGGCCGCCGTGCCCATGTTCATCTGGATGGGCGAGATCATGTTCCGCACGGATATTTCCGACCGCCTTTTCCGCGGCCTCGCGCCGCTTGTCCGCTCGGTGCCGGGCGGGCTTCTCCATACCAACGTCGCGGGCTCGGCCCTATTTGCTGCGGTGTCCGGCTCCAGCGCTGCAACCACCGCGACAGTCGGCAAAATCACTACGACCGAATTGCTCGAACGGGGGTATTCCGAGCGGCTGGCTCTGGGATCACTCGCGGGAGCCGGAAGCCTCGGACTCCTTATCCCGCCGTCGATCGTTCTCATCATCTACGGCGTTGTTGCCGAGGTTTCGATTGCCAAGCTCTTCATTGCCGGCATCGTTCCCGGACTCATGGTGGCCGCGCTCTACGGCTCCTACATCGCCGCGAGTTGCGTCGTTCAGCCGAGTCTGGCTCCTAAAACAGATACTCCTCCGCAGGACGCACATCCGCTCGCCATTCTGCGCAACCTGGCTCCGGTTCTGTCGCTTATCATTGTTGTCTTAGGCTCGATCTATACCGGTTGGGCGACCCCCTCCGAAGCGGCGGGGATCGGAGTCTTCGCTGCGATTGCGTTCTCGGTTCTGACACGGCAGTTGAACAGGGATAGACTCCGCGACTCGCTTGCGGGCGCTCTCAAGACGTCCTGCATGGTTTGCGCGATCCTGATGTGCGCGGCCTTCCTGTCCTCCGCCATCGGATACATGCATATCCCGCGCGACATTGCTCTTTTCATCAAGGAGCTCAACATGTCTCCTTATGCGTTGATCCTCTGCCTCGCGATTTTTTATATCGTTCTCGGTTTCTTTCTGGACGGCATTTCGATCATCGTTATGAGCCTGCCAGTTACATTACCTGTTGTAGTACAAGCCGGCTTCGATCCCATCTGGTTCGGGATTTTTCTGGTTATCATGATTGAGCTCGGGCTCATGACGCCTCCGGTCGGCTTCAACCTGTTCGTCATTCAGTCGATCAGCGGTAAATCTATCGGCAAGGTCGCCATTTATGCCGTACCCTTTTTCCTTCTGATGTGCCTCGTGGTGGTCTTGCTTGTCGCCTTTCCGAACATCGCGCTTTGGCTGCCGGAAGTTGTAGCCGGAACCGCCAACAGGTAGGGAACCGAACACATGGCAACTACAATTGGATCTGCACGGCGGCGCACACAGGAAGAACGCTCTACGGAAACCCAGGAGCGCATCCTCTTCGAGCCGCTCTTTCTTGCATCGAAGCGAGAGGCCTTCAGAACACATCGACCCACGACATTGAGCGGTCCGCGGAAGTGAGCGGAGGCGATCGAAAAGCTCACCGCTCTCCGCGCGGCGAACGAAGGTCGCTATAAGGCGCTCGCTCGACGATTTTTTGATCCCTGCCATCCGACCTTCCATGGGGGCCGGCCCAATGTGTGGCGGGAGTTCGAGCCTGGCGGCGTTTTTCGTGAACGCAGCCAGCCTGGTGAGGAAAACGACCGACTCCTCAGCATCACCATGAAAGGCGGTGTGATTGATCGTGACGTGGTGGGCCGTAAGGACACTTCGACCGAAGACAGGTCGAAATATAAGCTCATCCTGCCTGGTGACATCGGCTACAACACCATGCGCATGTGGCAAGGCGTTTCGGGTCTGTCTGCCCTTCGTGGCATCATCAGCCCCGCCTATACGGTCGTTACGCCAGTTCCGAACCGGATCTCGGGACGCTACGCCGCACACCTTTTCAAGTCACGTCGAATGGTCTTCGATTTCGAACGCTATTACCAAGGTCTGACGAGCGACACTTGGAACCTCAAGTTCCCGGCCTTCTCCAATATTAAGGTCTTCCTTCCACCCATCGAAGACCAAGAAAAACAGGCAGCCCTGCTGGACACTCTGACAACAGAGGGCTCGGTGATCGGAAAACAGCTTGAAGCCCTGACGCGCCAGAAGCGATGATGTGCTGGCCGAGCAGCTGATGCGCATCAACCGCTTCACGCACCGTGGGCGGGGGGGTATCCCTTCGACCTCGAGGACGCCCATGAGGCTATCCCCGTGCCATTCGGCATGGTGTTCATCGGCGACGGCTCGACCGATATCCCCTGCTTTCGCCTGGTCAAGGAACAGGGCGGACTTTCGGTGGCGGTGTTCAAGCCCCACACCAAGGGTGCGCGCGGCAAGGTCGACAACTACATCAAGGATGGCAGGGTCCACTGCGTCGTGCCCGCCAACGGACGGCAGCGCCCTCGATCCATCAAAGCCAACATCAATGCCGTCGCCGCGCGGGCGGCACATCTCTTTTCGGAGGGTGCGCAATGACCTTCGACGCCGCCGAGGAACACCAGTCCCAGGTCCCGGCGCTTCAACAGGGCCTGCGCGGCACCGGCTTCGGAACGTCGTGCCGGATGATGTGCTGGCCGACAGCTGATGCGCATCAACCGCTTCACGCACCGTGGGCGGGGGGTATCCCTTCGACCTCGAGGACGCCCATGAGGCTATCCGGCGGCTGAAGCTGGCCTGCGCGGCACACGCTCGTTCTCGGCACGACCATTACCAAGACGATCCAGAGGGACTCCAAGTCCTATTCGTTCCGCTACATCGACTGGGAAACGCCCGAAAACAACGTCTTCCACGTCACCGCCGAACTTTCCGTCGAGCGCACGGCCAGCACCCAGACGAAGCGCTGCGACATCATCGCCTATGTGAACGGCATCCCGTTCCTCGTGATCGAGAACAAGCGGCCGACCGAGAGCCTGAAGAAGGCCGACAGACAGCTGATCGGCTATCAGAACGAAGACAACATCCCGCAGCTGTTCCACTTCGCGCAGCTTCTCATGGTGATGAACCGGAACGAGGCGCGCTATGCGACAGTCGGGACGCCGCGCAAGTTCTGGCAGACCTGGCGAGATCGCGATGAAGAAGACACGCACGAGGCCATCGCGCCCTTCGCCAACCGCGTTCTCACAGCGGTGGAGAAGGCCGCCGTCTTCTCAGGCGCGCGTGCCTATTTCGACGCGATGGCCGCCGAGGGCGATCGTGCGGTCACCGTGCAGGACCGGACGGTGTATGCGCTGTGCCGCCCCGAGCGGCTGCTCGATCTCATTCGCCGCTTCACCGTGTTCGACGGCGGCGTCAGGAAGGTTGCCCGCCATCAGCAGTTCTTCGGCAGCCGGCGCGCAGTCGAGACGGTCAAGCAGCACGATGTCAGCGGCACCCGAAAGGGCGGCGTGATCTGGCATACGCAGGGCTCGGGCAAGTCGCTGATGATGGCGATGCTGGGGCGCTCGCTCTGGAGCGCAGAATCGAGAGCCCGCAGATCATTATCGTCACGGATCGCGACGATCTCGACAAGCAGATCAAGGACACCTTCAAGTCCTACGACCTGGAGCCCGTGCGGGCAACCAGCGGCGCGCATCTTCTGGAACTTGTCGGGAACAAGACCCCGCTGGTCACGACGATCATCAACAAGTTCGATACGGCGCTGAAGAACAGCCAGCTGGCGGATGACGATCCGAACATCTTCGTGCTGGTCGACGAGAGCCATCGGACGCAAACGGGGCGCTCCGGCGGCCACAGCCAGTTCGCCGCCAAGATGCGCCGCCTGCTTCCCAAGGCCTGCCACCTCGGTTTTACCGGCACTCCCCTGCTGAAGAAGGAGTTGTCGAGCGGGATTTTTTGGCTGATGCCCCGGTTCGGCGGCTCGGCGGCTCGGCGGCTCGGGGCGCGAGGCAAAAAACGGTGAGCAAGGATCATAAACCGGGCGTTCGGCGTCAGTGCGCATTGCTGACGCCGACGCGGTCCAGGCCCTACGATCAGCCGAAGGGCGAGAGCGCAGAGAACCTGCGCTTCATGGCAATCATCGACAGGCAGTTCCCGGAAACGCCGTGGTACGGATCCCGGCAAATGGCGCGGTATATGCAGCGGCAGAGCCGCATGTGCGGACGGCACCGTGTCCGCCGTCTGATGCGCCTCATGCGGCCGGTCCCGATCTACCGGGAGCCCGACAACAGCAAGAAACACCCGCAGCACAAGATCCGGCCATACCTGCTGAGGAACATGGTGATCGATCGGCCGAACCAGGTCCGGTGTGCCGACATCACCTGCATCCCGATGCGCGTCGGGGCTTCCTGCACCTGGTGGCAATCATGGACCGGTACAGTCGAAAGGTGCGGCTTGGCGACTGTCGCACACGTTCTAGGCAGACTTCCGTGCGGATGCCTTGAAGCAAGCGCCGGCCGGGCACGGCAAGCCGGAAATCTTCAACACCGATCAGGCCAGCCGGCCCACCGGTGCAGACCGGATCGAGGTCCTGGGCGACGCGAAGATCGAGATCGGCATGGATGGCAAAGGTCGCCGGATCGACAACAGGATGATCGAGCGCCCATGGCGGTCCCTCAAGTGCGAGTGCGTCTATCTGCATGCCTTTGAGACGGGCCCGGAAGCGAAGGCCGGTATCCGCAAATGGCCGACCTGCTACAACGCCGAGCGCCCACACTCCACCCACGGCATCTTGCCCCCCGTCGAGGTCCATGCCGGCAAAACCGAACCCATGAGAATAGCAGCCTGATGTGAAATCCTGATCCATCCTGGAAAGGCTGCAAACCGGCCGAAAAAACAGGGCCACCTCTGGTGGCGCTGGTGTGACGCCCGGCGCGCCCGATGTTGATAGCGGCCATGCCTTCCGGGAATATGTTGACTAGATCATCAGGGCTGAAGAACTCGGATACTGCAGCACATTTGGGGTCGAGCATCATTTCGCTGGCTCGGGCGATCTGTCCGCCAGCCTCAACCTCCTCACCTGGTTTGGTGCGCTGACCACCAAAATCCGCCTCGACACCGCAGTTATCGTGCTGTTCTGGCACAATCCCTTCATTCTTGCCGAGCAGGTCGCCACCCTTCACGTCTTGAGCGGCGGCCGTGTCGATTTTGGTGCCGGCAAGGGCTATCGGCACAATGAATTTACCGGCTTCGGCATCTCGATCGAGGAATCCGCCGACCGGTTTGAAGAAACGCTCGATATTGTCGTCAAGTCGTGGACCTCAACCGAGCGTTTTTCACATCAAAGCAAGAATTGGAAATTTGAAAATATCGTGGTCGAATCACCGGTGGCGCAAAACCCCATCCGCCGATCTGGGTGGGCGCAGGAAGCCCGCAATCGATCACAGCGGTCACCGAGCGCGGATACAATTTACTGCTCGACCAATTTGCCACCTCCGAGGTGATTGGCGAGCGAATTGCAATATTCAAGGCCGAGGTCGAAAAGCGCGGGCGAACATTCGACCCCCGATCAGTTGCTGTCGCCCGATCCGTCTATGTCGCCAAGGACCAAGCAGATACCGATACCGCCCATGAGCGCCGCCTGGAGGCACAGACCCGCCCGGTCTCCAATTCACAAGCCGAGGGCAAAACCAACACCGACAGTATCATGGCATTCGAGAATAGCCGAGAAGCCAGCGAAGAAACTGCGCTCCACGGCACACCGGATGAAATATCCGCACAGCTCAATCGTTTGCGGCCTTCGGCGTGGAATATATCCTGATGGCTGGTGCCGGGCGATCGCTCGACAATCTCAATCGCTTTGCCATTGAAATCATGCCGCAATTCGCTGATGCAGATGACGTGCAGGCCGCCGAATTACCTTGCACCATAAGATGCCGCTTGTCAGCATGGCCGCGACCATCGAAGAAAATGCGGCGCCTGAACCAATGGCGTGCGCGCCAGAAATGCATTTGGACCGGGGATGATCGATAAATTCGTGCAAACCATGGCCGACGCCATGGCTGATGTTCAAGATGGTTCAACAGTTCTGCTGGCGGGCTTTGGCGCGGTCGGTCAGCCGCTGCATTTGATTGATGGATGGATTGAGCAGAGCGCCAAGGACCTCACCATTGTTGCCAACAATCCGGGCGTCGGCCGCATTGGGTTAGCCCGCCTGCGCGACCTTGGCAGGGTGCGCAAGGTGATCTGCTCATTCCCGCGCAGTTCCGAATCGAACTGGAAATCGTACAGAAGGGCACCATGGCCGAACGCATGCACGCCGCAGGCGCCGGTATTCCTGCCTTTTTTACCGCCACTTCCGTCGGAACACGGCTGGCGGAAGGCAAGGAACACCGAGAAATCAACGGCCGAACATATGTCCTGGGAAACGCACTTCCCGGTGATCTGGCGCTGGTTGAATGCTGGCAGGCTGATCGTTGGGGAAACCTCACCTATCGCCAGTCAGGCCGCAACTTCAATCCGGTGATGGGATGGCGGGCGAACTCGACCCGGAGACTGTCGTAACGCCCGGAATTTTTGTCAATCGCGTGATCCACGTGCCTTATGGTGACCCAGCTATCGGAGGATGAAGATGGGTGGGTTAACCGACGTTACGCCGCTATCTCGCAATGAGATCGCAGCGCGCATAGCCGACGACATTCCTGAAGGCTGGTATGTCAATCTCGGTGTCGGGATGCCAACACAGGTTGCCAATTACATTCCCGCCGAGCGTGAAGTGGTGATCCCTTCCGAGAATGGCGTTCTCGGCATGGGGTCGGCGCAGGACCCGCCAGGAAACCAGCCTTGGCTTGTCGATGCCGGCAAGGCCTATGTGACACTGCGACCACAGGCGGCTGTTACGTCCACCATGCAGACAGTTTTGCCATGATCCGTGGAGGTCATATCGATTTGTGCGTCCCCGGCGCGTTTCAGGTTGCCGAAAACGGTGATATTGCCAACTGGGCGACGTCGGAAAACGATACCGCGCCAGCCGTCGGCGGTGCCATGAACTTGTGCATGGGCGCAAAGAATCTTTGGGTCTCAATGATTCACACAACCAAGGGTGGCGAGCCAAAAATCGTCTCAAAATGCACCTACCCGCTGCCTGCGCCACGCGTAGTGAAACGCATCTAAACCGGTCTGGCGGTAATTGCGGTGACTGAAAACGGTCTTGAGGTAGAGGAAATGACGCCGAGGCTTGACCTTGCAGCACCCCAGAACGTTACCGAAGCAACGTTGAAACTGGCCGCCGGATGCCGGCAAAGCGCGGCCTGAATACCAAACACTGTCTCGCAGTTGAGCCCGCGAGCGAGCTTGAACGCCACCCCCATGTTTGCACCCGCTGGCATGGAAATCTCTGAGGGAAAAAATGAGCATAAATGGCAAGGCCTACATTGCGGGCGCTTTTGAGCACCCCACACGCAAGGCACCAGACAAATCCCTGGCCCAACTGCATGCTGAATGCGCAGCCGGAGCGATCGCCGATGCCGGAATTACCAAGGATGACATTGACGGTTATTTCTGCGGAGGTGACGCACTTGGAGGGGGTGCATCCTTCGCCGACTATATGAGACTCAACCTGCGCCACCTTGACACCACCGACGCTGGCGGTTGCTCGCCTTTGATCCATGTTAGCCATGCAGCCCAGGCGATCGCAGCGGACAAATGCAATATCGCACTTGTCACCCTGGCCGGCAGGCCCCGCAGTGACGGCATGGCGACAGGTACTACACCGCGACCGCGCGATCCGGCCCAGCCCGATGCCCAGTTCGAATCCGCCATGACGGTAACCACCGCCAATGGCTACGCCATGGTCGCTGCGCGCCATATGCACGAATTCGGTACCACCAGCGAGCATCTCGCCTGGATCAAGGTCGCAGCTTCCCACCACGCTCAGCACAACCCCAACGCCATGTTGCCCAAGGTGGTGACAGTCGAAGATGTGGTCAATTCACCGATGGTCGCAACGCCCTTGCATCGTCTGGATTGCTGCGTGATCAGTGATGGTGGTGGCGCACTGATTGTTGCCAAACCGGAAATCGCCAAGAGTCTCAGCCGCCCGTGGGTCAAAATTCGCGGCAGCGGCGAAGCGATCAAGCACCAGTCAGCGGGTTATTTCGACCTCACTTTTTCGGCTGCCGCCGTCGCCGGGAGAAATGCTTTTGCCGAGGCAGGCCTGACCCCGTCAGATATTAAATACGCTTCGATCTACGACAGCTTTACCATCACCGTGCTGGTTCAGCTCGAAGATCTGGGCTTTTGCGAAAAGGGCAAGGGCGGAGCATTCGTGTCCGACGGCAATCTGATCTCAGGTGTCGGCAAACTGCCCTTTAACACCGACGGGGGCGGGTTATGTTCCAACCATCCGATAAATCGCGGAGGCATGACCAAGGTGACCGAGGCGGTGCGGCAACTGCGCGGCGAGGCCCATCCTGAAGTTCAGGTCGCCAATTGTGATCTTGCACTGGCCCACGGTACCGGCCTCCAACTTGCCGCCAGACATGGTGGCGCCACCCTGATTATGGAACGGGAGTGAGTATGATGGTGATGATCAAGGACCGCCCACTCGCAACGCCACAGCCCAATCCCGAAACCGAGGCATTCATTGCTGCAGCAAGGGAGGGAAAACTTTTGATCGGACGCTGCCTGGATACCGGCAAAACCTTTTACTATCCGCGCCAGGTTTCTCCATTCACACTTTCCGACAATGTTGAGTGGATAGAGGCGTCCGGCCGCGGCACCATTTACACTTTCAGCTACATGCCGCGTGCGCCCGAACCATTCGCCATCGCCTATGTCGAGCTTGATGAAGGGCCAAAGGTTCTAACCAACATCGTCGACTGCGATTCCGACGACTTGAAAATCGACCTGCCTGTCAAATTGGTGTTCAAATCGACCGACGACGGACTCCCCATTCCAATGTTTACACTGGCCTGACGCCAGCCCTCTGGAGAACAGCAAATGCCACGAATGCCTATACTCGAACCGGCAGATATGAGCCCGGCCCAAAAGCAAGTCCACGACAAGATCGTGGCCGGCCCACGCGGACGCTCGGCCGCGATCTTCAACATGCTGCTCAACAGTCCCACCATGACTGACAAGACCCAGGAAGTCGGCGCCTACATCCGCTATGGCTCGAAACTTTCCGACCGCATGCGAGAGCTCGCCATCTGCATCTCCTCAGCTTATAGCAAGGCAGATTATGAATGGCGCGCCCACAAGCCTCTCGCCATCCAGGCCGGCATACCAGAGGAAACGCTGCAATCCGTTGGCTTGGGCAAAAGGCCGGATTTCACCGATGATGGTGACCGCCTGATCTATGACTATGTAACGGCGACACTGGCCAAAAAGGGCATCCCCGACGACGTTTTCGACGAGGCTCGGCGAACACTTGGCGATGAGCTGCTGATGGATCTGACCGGTCTTGCCGGCTACTATTCAATGCTCGCCACCTTCATGCTGGCCTTTGGTCTGATGCCGGACCCGGATGAGCCGCCCGCCCCGTGGCGAACTGGCGCTTGATGTGACGACCCAAGCGCGAAGTCTTTAGAGATCGCGGTCCTGGGGTGCTTTTAAAAGCATGGCCAAGACCCGTTCGGTCACCTTGATGTCGTCCTTGGCGATGCCGGTAAGCTCCTGGGCCTCGAATTCCATATAGCGCCGCAACAGGGCTTCACGCAGACCGCGTCCCTTGTCGGTCAGGGTGATCCCGCCTCCAGCGTCAATCGCAACATTTCCATCCTGCGCCAGCTTCGACACTGTGGCAGTCACGGTGTTGGAGCCTAGAAACAAAGTGTTGACCAGCGATTCTGCGCTCGAACCCGGATAGGCAGCCAATCCGCCAAGAATTGCACTCTCATCGCGCGTCACCCCCTGCTCATTCCGCGCATTGTCGAAGGATCTGCGAAGCCGCCGCTGCACCCTTGTAACCAACGGCATTAATGCCGAGTTCATACGCACCAGTTCGCTCAGCGACTCACCAGATTCCAGCGAACTCTGCGAGGCCGGATGCTCGCGCGCAAGCGCATAGCGGCCCTGAACGAACAACAGCCCTTCGGCTTCATAGCGTGCATATTGCAGGACCCTGCCGATCATGATCACATGATCTCCGCCGTCGAATTCGGCCTCTTTCCTGCACTCCAGCGAGGCTGCTACGCCACTGATCAACGGTGCGCCACCAAGCCCCGTCGTCCAGTCAACACCCGCAAATTTATCTTCAGAGGGCCGTGCGAAATTTCTGCTGAGTTCGATCTGGTTGCGGGCCAGCACATTGACCGCGAAATGGCTGGTCTCAGCGAAAGCTGAAGCACTTGCTGCTGTGCGGTGCATCGACCACAAGACTAGGGGCGGACCGAGCGACACGGAAGCAAAAGAATTGGCCGTCATGCCAACCAGCCGATCGTCAGCACATGCGGTTATCACCGTAACGCCGGTACCAAACTGACCAAGGCAACGTCGAAAGGCTGTACTGTCACACGCTGGATCTCCTTGCTCGATGGCGACTGTTGTTGCTTTCGCATCCATGTTCATTGCTGACTGATGATCTCGAATATGTCCGCAACAAAGTTGCTAGCCGGGAGGCGCCTCGTGCGAAACCGGGTCAGGCTCAATCGCATGGGCCGCCTGCCCGCTTTCCAGAACAGCCAGAATTCGCGCCACTAGCCGGTCGCGCTGACTCCGCGCTCAACTCAACTACGACGCGCTCCGGGCTTCCGGCCGCTTCATTGACGAAATCGATGCCAAGCGCATGGTCAAGCTGGGCATGGTAGGGGTGGTCGAAATACACATTGGCCGCATCGACTTTCATCCAGCCATCCGCGCCTTTGGCGCTCCCATAAATCTCCGCTTTTTCAGTTATGTCAGTTCACATATCCAAAAATCCTTGTGAATATCCGGTGCATTGCAGTCGCAGCCCCGGCGGAGCTCATTCCAGTTTCAAATGACGGCCAAAAAAATCGAACACCTTTTCCCAGGCATCGATCGTCTGCTCGATCCGGTAATGATGACGGTACCAAGACATGAAGGCGTGGCCGGCGCCGTCATAGCGATGAAATTCGTACTCCTTGTCGTGCTCGCGCAGCACCTCTTCCAGCCTGTTGACATGGTCTGGATTGGGATTGCCGTCATCATTGCCGAACAGACCAAGTACCGGACAGGACAGCTGATCAGTATACTTGATCGGAGCCACCGGCCGGCGCTCGGCAAGCAGTGCCGGATCATCGACCACCACATTGCCGCCCCAGCAATCCACCGCTGCATCGACGCCATCGGCAAGGCACGCGACCAGAAAAGTCTGGCGACCGCCTGAACAAAAGCCGATTACGCCAACCTTGCCGCTAGCGTTGGTTTCAGCCCGCAACCAGGACATGGAGCCAGTGATATCGCCTAGCACCTGATCATCGGGGGCACCGCCCTCTGCCCGCACCCTTGCTGCCACATCATCGGGAGCTCCGGGCCCGTCGCGGAAATAGAGATTGGGCGCGATCGCGGCATAGCCATGATGGGCAAATTTGCGCGTCACCTCTGCGCACCATTCATCCCAGCCCGGCGCATGATGGATCACCACCACTCCGGGCACTGTGCCCTGCGCCGTTGGCCGCGCCTGATAAGCGATGCCGGCATCACCATTGTAGCCGGAAAACTCCACCTCCCCGGATGTGAGCCCTTCGTAGGTCATCCGACCGCCTCCATTTGCTAGACGCTCACGCCCTTCAGCGACGGATAGGGATGGTCAGTCACCATCATCTCGACCAGCGCCGGGCGCTCGCGCGTCGCCGCAAGGCCGGTCCTGAGTGCACCCTCGACCTCGCTCGGGTCGCTCACACGGATACCCTCGCAGCCGCAGGCCCGCGCCATGGCGGCAAAATCGGGACTTTCGAAGGTCGTCCCATAAATGTGCCCATATATGTTCTGCTGCTGCATATAGGTTTGCCCAAAGGCGGAATTGTTCATCACCACCATCAGGATGTTGGCACCATATTCGGCCGCCGTTGGCAAATCACCACTGGTCATCAGGAACGCGCCATCGCCAGCCAGCGCCACCACATCATGGTCGGGCATTTCCAGCCCCGCCACCAAGGCTGTCGGAAGCGCAAAGCTCATCGCATTCCATACACCTGATTGCATGAATGAATGTGGCGAAGTGATCCGCCGATGAAGCCGCGCCCACATCTGGCAATTACCGACATCGCTGGCAACAATCGCATTGTCATCGAGAACGGAATTCATCGCTTCCATGACCACGCCGGGGTACAGCGGCTTGTCGGTACGATGCGGTGCGGTCTGCGCATCAAGCGTGTCGCGGATACTCGCCCTGGCCTCCGCCAGGCGGGCGACCAACTCTTCATCACGTAAGCGATTTTCATTACCCAACTGATGCAACAACCCGGCAAGGAAGAGTTTTGGATCGGCGACCACACGATCACCGCCCTGATAGCGCTCATCCGGTCCATCATCAAATCCGGCAACGATCATTGGTATGTCCGGCGCATACCCCTCAAGTGCCGCCATCTCGGCAGTACCCATGCGCGTTCCGATGCAAAGCACGAGATCGGACTCTTTCAGCACACCGCCGCATATGGGGTGCGGCTGGATGCCGCCAAAATGCCCGGCCGAGAACGGATGGTCCTCGGCGATCACACCGATTGAATCCTGGGGGAAAATGACCGGCGCCAGCAGTTTATCGGCAAGATCGGCAAGCTCCGCCATCGCACCTTGTCGGATAACCCCCTTGCCAGCGGCAATCACCGGAAATCTGGCGCCAAGAGCACGCTTTGCAATGCGCTCGATATCGTCCGCGTTTGGTTCACACACCTCCGTCCCAAGACTGCGATAGACGGGCAGCATTTCGGGTTCCTGCTGCAGAATGTATTCGCTGTAGTCCGACACTCGCGGCAACTCGACATGAACAGGCCCGGGTCGACCGCTACGGGCGATATGAAAGGCCCTGGCCATTGTTTCCGGAACATCCTGGAGCCGCTCCACCCGCACACTCCATTTTGTGATCGGGCGAAACATCTGATCGACAAAATCGGGCTCGTCAACACCGTGAAACGCCTCTCGATGGGCATTGAGCGGCACCGCACCACTGATATGCACCATTGGCGAGGCCGCGCCATAGGACTGGGCGACGCCGGCCATGGAATTGATACAACCTGGGCCCGCTGTCACCACGCAAACGCCCGGCTTGCCGGTGAGCCTGCCATGGGCATCAGCCATCAGCGAGGCATTCGGTTCCTGTTTGACCGTGACGAAGCGGATCTGCTCAACCCGGCTAAGCCCGTCATAAACCGGATGGATGTGGGAGCCCGGCACTGAATAGACCGTACTGACACCCTCTTCGCGCAGGGCTTCGGCAACAGCCTCGCCCGCATGCATCGCCCCTCGCGTGGTGCTCATGTTATCCCCTCACCTTCCGTCGAACGGATGAACACCCGGTTCGACCAGAAAATTCTCTTTTATTCCCTCAATCGCAGCGACACCCATGGACCAGCGCGCTTCTTCAGAACTGGCGCCAATATGCGGAGTGGCAATCAAATTTGGCAGATTGAGAAATTCATCGTCTTCGGTCGGCTCCCGCTGGAAAGCATCAATTGCTGCAACTCCAAGGCGCCCATCCTTAAGACGTTGTTTTATCGATTCTTCATCGACAATCTGCCCGCGCGCTGTGTTGATTAAAATGCAATCCGGCTTCAGTCGGTCAAGAACATCCGGACCGTAAAGTCCATATGTCGCCTTGGTGACTGTGAGGTGGATCGAAAGAATTTCCGAACGCTCATAGAGCTCATCGGTATCGACCGCCTTGACCCCGTATTTGGCATAGAAGTCGGAGCGATCCTCGACATCATTGGCAATAATCTCACAGCCAAAGGGTTGCAGCAGCCGCACCACCTCGCGCCCCACATGGCCACAACCGTGAATTCCGAATACCCGGCCAGAAAGATGCCGCCCGACGGCCTGCATCGGCCGCTCACCGGCCCGCATCAGCAGATTGCGCGGCAATACGTCACGCAGCGCCATAATCGCGGTGCAAACCGTGAGTTCGGCCACCGATAGCGAATTGACCCCTGCCTTCCAGCCAAGCCGCACGCCATGGGTTTTGAGCGCCGCCGGATCAATCTTGTCGAGGCCAACCCCAAGCTTGACCACAATTCTAAGCTCCGGAAGTTCTGCCAACACATGGTCGGTGATCCACTCAAGCGAGACCAGTGCCGCCTCATAACCGCGCATGAAGTCGATCAGTTCGTCCTCGTCAAGGTGAATCAATCGCCCTTCAAGATTGCATTTGGCATCGGGGTGTATCGCCAGCAAGCGCTCCACCAGCCCCGGATGCATTGAAAATGTCAGCGATGGTACGACTACCTTGGAGACCGGGCCTAGCCCAACCGAACGGTCAGGCTGATTATCAGCATTCATGACTTGGTCACCTCACATCTCTGCTTGCACAATGATTGCAAAGAGATGGTGGCACACTTGCCAGCTAAAAATGAAGTGAGTCAGCCCAAGAAGTCATGAGTAAATGGCAGAATCTAGCGCACCGCACATGATTAGCGGCGCTGGCGTGGCACCGGGGCAGCAAGTCCGCGCGGAAGATTCCAAAAAGGGCGTGCCTTTTCGTGTTTGGCCTGCGAACGATTGATACCAAAATCCTTTAGCGCACGGCCATCCAGCATCGACAATTGCCGCCACTGCCGCGCAACCTCCATCCAACAGCAGATCATCGCAGCCGTGCGTCCGGCCTTTCGCCAAAGCAAATCCGCTGCCGATCTTAGATCAGCGCCAATATCCGCGATCCCGAGATTGCCGCTCGTCATGATGACATCCGCTGTTGCAATTTCGCATTCTGAGCCTGCGCCAGGCCAGTCGCGATATGAAAATAAACAAAACGAATGTTTTTGGTTAAAAAATCAATCTTGTTGAATTGTTCTTTGACTCCTTTTCACGCTGCATGTGACTGCGGCCTGGACGCAAACGAATGGGGGAATTGATGCGTCTCAATGACTTCACCACACTGACATTCGATTGCTACGGCACATTGATCAATTGGGAGAGTGGCATCACCAAAGCGCTAGAGCCGCTTACCAGCCAGCTCAGTCAATCACTTTCCCGCGATGAAATCCTTGAGGCGCACGCTTTTCATGAATCAAGCCAGCAAGCTCAGACACCTTACATGCGCTATTCGGCCCTTCTCGCTGTGGTCTATAAACGCCTCGCCGAGGAATGGGGCTTGAACGCAAGCTTGATAGACTGCCATACATATGGACAATCTGTCCGAAACTGGCCTGCTTTCGAAGATTCCACCGCCGCACTCGCGGAGTTGAAGCGGCACTTCAAGTTGGTGGTGTTGTCGAATATCGACAATGAGAGCTTTGCTTGCAGCAACACCCGGCTGGGCGTCGAATTCGACGCTGTGTTCACCGCCGAGGACATTGGTTCCTACAAGCCTTCACCACGCAATTTCGACTATATGCTGGATCGGATGTCGCGGCACGGTATTGAAAAAAAACAGATTCTGCATGTTGCCGAGAGCATGTTTCACGATCATGTGCCGGCAAAGGACGTTGGACTTACCAGTTGCTGGATTTACCGCCGCCAAGATGAATCGGGTTTTGGTGCCAACATGCCGCCCACGCAAATGCCACAGCCCGATTTCACCTTTCACAGCATGGCTGAACTGGTGGCCGCCCATGCCGCCGAGATTGTCTGCTAGATGCCCTTTGTGAGGATCGTGGCTTGACACGGCAAGGCTCTGCCACCATCGCCGCGCTGGCGGCAGTCGGTCTGTGGTCGACCGTGGCGACCGCCTTCAAGCTCGGATTGTCGGTGATGCAACCAATACAGCTTCTGCTGGTCGCGGTCTTGGTCTCGGCCTCACTCTTTGTCACCGCGGCGACATACACACACGCCTGGCAGCTCAGCCGCCGCCATATCGCCGAGGCCGCAGCTTTCGGCCTCGTCAATCCGCTTTTCTACTACCTCATTCTGTTTGAGGCCTATGACCGGCTTCCGGCGCAGATCGCCCAGCCGCTCAACTACACCTGGGCGATTGCCCTGGCGCTACTCGCGGTGCCGATTCTTGGACAAGAGCTCACGAGAAGAACCATGGCGGGCATCGCACTCAGCTATACCGGCGTGCTTGTGCTTCTGACCCAGGGCAAAATCGTATCCATCCCGCAAACCGACTGGTTAGGCGTCGCGCTGGCGCTCGCCAGCACCCTTGTCTGGGCCGGCTATTGGCTTGCCAATGCGCGCTCACATACAAACTCGCTGGCGCTGATGGCTTTGAGTTTTGCATTCGCATCACCGGTGATTGCGCTGTTCTGCGCTCTGGGGCCTGGTTGGCCTTCATTGACATGGCAAGTGGCGCTGTATGGCGGCTGGGTTGGTCTGTTCGAGATGGGGGTGACGTTCCTCTTGTGGCAAAAAGCCATGAGGCTCACATCATCGGCCGCCACGACCGGCCAGCTGATTTTTCTTTCACCATTTGTATCGCTGGGTTTGATCGCGACTGTTCTGGGCGAGACGATACACACCACCTCGATCATCGGCCTTGCGATCATTGTCGCCGGGATAATCCTCGCCGGCAAACAAGCGACGGCCTGACCGGCAGCAAAAGCGGGGAGCGGCGCCCGAGCCGCCCCCAGCCAACTGCAATGGCCTTTAGTTCAGGTAGTCGTACGAGCCGTCTTTCCACTCGTAGAATACGAAACCAGGCGCCGTTACATCGCCCTTGCCATCAAAACTGATCTCACCGAGCACGGTATCGAACTGGGCCGTGCGCAACTGGTCGATCAATGGATCAAGATCCGTCGATCCTGCAGCTTCGGCCGCCTTGGCGAAGGCCTGAACCGCACCATAGGTGTAAAGTACAAAGCCTTCAGGCTCGATGTCCTTTGCACGGAACCTGCCAACGATATCGGCAGCCGCCGGATTCTTGCGTGGATCCGGGTAGAAGGTCATCAGCGTGCCCTCGCCCGCATCACCGGTGATTGACCAATATTCATCGGTCACCAGCGCAGCGCCCGACACCAGAAGCGTGTCCATGCCCTGCTCGCGCATTTGCCTGACTATCAGGCCGGCTTCCGTGTGATAACCGCCGACATAAAGCACATCGATACTGTTCTGTTTTAGCTTGGACACCAGCGCCGAATAGTCCTTCTCCCCCGCCGTATAGGCTTCGTAGAGTACTTCATTGGCACCGGCGCCGTTCAGCGCCTTCTTGGTCTCGTCGGCAAGACCTTTTCCGTAAACGGTCTTGTCATGAACGATGGCGATGTTCTTGCCGCCGTAGGTCTCGGCAAGGAAATCACCTGCCACTTGGCCCTGCTGGTCATCGCGCCCAGAAACGCGGAAGACATTGTCGCCGCCCTCTTCGGTCAGCTTGGGATTGCTCGAAGCAGGAGAAATCTGCAGAATTTCTTCTTTTTCATAGACCTCCGAGGCTGGGATCGAGGTATGGGAGCAGAAATGCCCGGCCATGAAAACGACACCCTCATTGGCCATCTGGTTGGCAACTGCCACCGCCTGCCTGGCGTCACAGGCATCATCACCAATGCTCAAAACAAGCTGCTCACCAAGCACCCCGCCAGCGGCGTTGATGTCTTCCACCGCCTGTTCGGCGCCGGCCTTCATTTGCGCACCGAAGCTTGCATATTGTCCCGTAATCGGACCTGCTACTGCGATCTTGATTTCCGCCTGGGCCAGGGTTCCGCTCGTGCCAACGGCAAGCGCGGCTGCGGCAACGGTCAGCAAAAGTGTTCGTCTGTTCATGTGCATCACTCCCTGTGAATTGCCCCTAACCGCACAAATTCGAGCCGAGGGCATTGGATTACGACACCTTCTGAATGTCTAAGATGGCAGAATGAAGAAGATACGGCCCCGGGACAAGCAGAGATCGTTCCCACTTAACCCCGCATTTCCCATATGGCTCCTCCCATATGGCTTCATTAATTGATGTGATTGATCGTTGGTTCCGTCATGAGAACCAATGTCTTGAGCGCATTTTGGAGCACGGCATATGGCAAAACCGGCGGGTGAACCGGTTGACGGGCCTCTTCGGCTCGATTTCGACCGCCGCCTGAAGCTCGAGTTCCACGGTTGCGGAATCACCACCGACGCCGGATGGCCGGCCATGAGCCTGTCGATCCGTGCACCGGCAAGAACGGTCGGCACGAGATGACGGGGTTGTTTCGCCGATCCGTCTTCAGCCGCCTCGGTAGCCATGAGGACGTAAACGACGCCGACCGCCCGGGACGCGATCCCGCGATGCGATGGATTGTCGGCGGGCAGGCCGCGTGCGCCGGCCGGATGGGGCGATTGGAGACGGAGTTCCTTGCCGGTGACGAGAACCTCCCCGCACCGACCGATCTGTCGGGGCAATGGATTGACCGGGTGCACGCGCGGCATCCGCCCGGGGCCATCGTGCTCGACATGGATTCCATGGCGATCAGGCCGACCCATGGCGATCAGGAAAGCATCGCCTGGAATGGGCACTTCGCCTGCACCCGCTGCCATCTGCTGTTTGTGTTCAACCGGTTCGGCGATCCGGAACGCGGCCGACTTCGTCCCGGCAACGTCCACAGCGCCAACGGCCGGCGCGGCGTTCTGCAACCCGTCGTCGCGCGTTACCGGGAACGGGACCTGCGTGGCCGTTTCCGAGGCGATGCCGCCTTCGCCGCACCGGACATCCATGAGTTTCCGGAGGTCGAGGGCGACCGGTATACGATCCGTCGCTAGGCTCGAACGGCATCCGGGCGAATTTGTCCCGCGCGTCGGCTTCATCGTCACCAGGCTGAGCCGCCCTGCCGGGCGCGTGGTCGCCTTCCGCAACCGGCGCGGCCGGTCAGCACATCGAGGAAGGCAGGAACGCGATTGTGCGGACCCGGCTGTCATGCCGGAGGTTCCGGAACAATGCCGTGCGGCTCCGGCTTCATGCGCTCGCCTGCAATCCCGGTAACTTCATGCGGACGCCGGGTCTGCCGGAGGCGGTCAGGCGATGGTCGCCGACCGGTCTGAAGGAGAAGCCGATCAGGATCGTCGCCGGGATCGTCACACACGGCCGGTACGTCACGTTCCAGTCCAGTTGGCCCGGTTGGTTGGCCGAGGGCGCGGTGCCAGGGGGGGCCTGTTCGCCGAGATCCTGCGGCTGATCGCCGAACTTCGGCCGCAGCCGGTGCCGGCGTGACGCGTCCGGTTGTCATGCAGTCCGGCAAGAACCACGGGCGAGGTGTGCCCTGATGACGACGAAATCGGCAATCCCGGCGCGATATACGCCGGCGTCACCGTTCTCGATGTCCCTCGATCCCCACGACGATGGTCCGGGGTTGCAGATGTCCGCCCGTGGAGGCAATATCAACTCGACGATGGCCGTCATCCCGTGAATGCCGGCTTTAAGGGTCTGGACTCATTATAACCACGAGATGAGGGCTGCGGCGCGCGCGATAGCTGACGTGACGTTTTTAATATGTTGCGCTCGAATCGAATTGCGATGCGCCGCCCGTCTTTGAGGCGGCAGAACATGCGTTCGATGATATCTCGCTCCCTGTAGATGGCCTGATCGTAGTGATATCGAATCTTGCGGTTCTTTCGCGGCGGGATGACGGGCCCGGTCCCGCGCTCTTCAAGCCGTTCGCGCAGTTTTCGGCCGTCACGGCCTTTGTCGGCGACACGTTCGGCGGGTGGCGGCATGGCCTTGATGCAGCGCTGTGCGACCTTGCAATCATGCACGTTTCCGGGCGTCGGGAGCAGGACGCACATGGGGCGGCCCTTGTGGTCGCAGACGCGTGGAGCCCGGTGTTGCGTCCGCCTTCGGTGCAGCCGATATCATGGGGGCATGGGGGCATGGGGGCCAAGCCCCCCTTTGCGCCGCCGGCGCAGCGATGAACCCTGATGCGGGAGTTGTCGATGAACAGCCGGTCAGGCGGAACCTCGGCTCCTGCCGGAGCGCCGAAGATACCTTCCCGTATACCGCGCGTTCAGCCCGGCGACCGCCACAGCGCAGCGCATGGACGATCATCAACGCGCTTCCTGCCGCGCATATCGATCAGCAAAAGCGGCGGTCGGCAGAAGCGGCGCGATCCGGGCCCACCGAGAATCGGAAAACCAAAAGAAATCATACATCTCGTTACCTCCTCATCGGAGGCAATGAACCATCATCGGATCAAATCGGGAAGACGGTTATCGGGGCCGGACCCTAGACAAACCGTGTTTCAATAACCCAAACCATGGGGGCTAGACAACTGCGATTCACATGATCGCTGGTAATGATGTTTCCGGCCGCCGGCTGACGGTCGATGTCTCCGGTGACGGCATTGGGAATTCGGCAGGCCCGATCCATCCGGCCTTTGCCAAATCAGTCGATCATGTACGCAATGTCGGCGAGGCTCGCGAGATCGCGCGTAAGTTAGGAATCACGGTCAATGGCTTGACGATCCTCACCAAGGTCATCGATCTCGACTGCTGGTATGACGCAAATGTGCGCTCAGACACCGGCAGTTTCGTAATGTCGGTAAGAACTTACGAGGATTTCGCTAAATCGATTCTGGAAAATCTATTGCGCGAAATCGGCGTCGGGCCGCACCTTACCAGCCTACCCGAACAAAGCCCGCCAGTCACCCTAAACCGAATTCAGTCAGATGAGACCGGCCAGCACTTTGCCCCATTTCGGATCCGGTTTGCGCTCAATCCGCTGTGCGGTATGAAGCGCAGCCCAAGTGATCGACAATATGTTGAGCAACACCGGCTTGCCGTATTCCGCCTCCAGCAGCGGTACCGCATGCATTGCATACCAAAGCCCGCCGGGCATCAGGAGTGCTTCTGCCTCGGGTGCTGCGCGCAGCACCTCGCCGCCAAGCTCCAGCGCCAGAAGGTGGTCCTGCGCCGGATCGGCATGTTTATTGTCGTCGAGCGAGCGCGCCCTTGAGCGCACCGCGATGACCTCGATACCGGCCTCGGCCAGATAGGCGGTCAAAAGATTGATCACCTTGTCCGGCCAGCGCGAGGCAATGGCGATGCGGCTCGCGCCAAAATGTTTGAGCGTTGCGATATGGGCCTCAAGATCAGTATCGCACGCCTTGCCGGTACGCTGTTCGGCCTCGGCCAGGATCTTGAGCACCCGTTCGCGCCCCAGAGCCGAGGCCACCGGCACGCCGGAAAGCGAAATGCGGTCGACATTACGCTTGGTCAGAAGATCGAATCGCGCCCACAGATCATCGATCTGGCTCTCCACCGCCTCGATCGTATAGTCGGTAAGATTGAGCCCGCAGGTCACCAGCATCATGCCTTCTGGCGCCACGCCGTAAAACTGATAGGCGTCATAGTCGGTATAGAGATGAGGAATGATGTAACCCAACTCGTACCAGGGTGAAACGATGCTCATGTTTGCTTTGCCTCCCGTCTGTTCACTGCCCTGTAGGCCTCAGGCGTGTCGACATCAAGGGCAGCGGCCCCGCCCAGTTCGACATCGATCACATCCTCACCATGCTCACCGATCAGGTGACGAGCGCCAACGTCACCGTGCAGTGCCATAAGATCGGGGAAATAGCGCCGTGGCCACAAAACCGGATTGCCGCGCTTGCCGGAACTGGTGGACACGCAAATGCCGCGCCCCTCGCTTTGCCCGAACGCCTCGATCAGCCGGTCAATTTCACCAGCGCCAATGCCAGGCATATCGCCCAACATCACCACTACAGCATCAATCTCCTCACCCAGCGCCTCAATGCCGGATTTGAGCGAGGTTGAAAGCCCGTCCGCATAATCCGGATTGCTGACGATCAACGCATCAAGTCCATCAATCGCGCCGGCAACGCGGCTCGCCTCATGACCCGTGACAACTGCCACCTGATGTGCACCCGAAGCGGCGGCCGCTTCCACTGCGCGCGTCACCATCGCCTTGCCGTCAATCTCAAGCAGCAGCTTGTTGACAGCGCCCATGCGCGCCGAGCGACCCGCCGCCAGAACCAGGGCGGCGATGCGCGCCGTAGGTGTCGCCTCGGCGTCAGGGCCGAAGCGCGGCTGCGGCCTGATGGTGATCTCCTTGAGCAAACCCCCGACCCCCATGGCGGTGATTTCCTCAGCCCCTACCGGCAGACCGGCCAGTAGCCGTTGCAATACCCAGTCAAACCCATGAAGCCGCGGACTGCGAGCCGACCCCGGCGCGGCAATCACATCCACCGCGTCAATCCGCGCCATCAGCGACAGATTGCCGGGATCGACCGGCATACCAAAATGCACAATCTCACCGCCGGCAGCGACAATGCCGCTCGGCACCACATCGCGCCGGTCGGCAACCGCAGAAGCGGCATAGACGATGATCGGATCACAGCCTGCAGCGACCAGTTTGTTCAACGCTGCTGCCACTTGCGTTTCATCGTGGCCGCAGCGCTCTTCCGCCGCCACTTTCGATCCGAGCCCTGCAAGGCGCTCTTCGGTGACTTTGCGCGCCTTGCCGGCAAGGCTTGCCTTCATGCCCTGAACGCTGGTCTGCAAGAGTCCGACTTTGGCGACGCGGAAGGGATGAAGCGCAATCGACCTGCCCTGCCCGACCTGCGTGAGCGCCCCATCCAACGCGGCGCCAGCAACCGCAAACGGGATCACCTTCACCGTGGCTGCAAGATCGCCGCTCTGAACCGCTTGATACGGTCTCACGGTTGCGACCGTCAGGCCTTCATCGATCCGGTTGAGGCGATCGATCTTGTCCGCCTCAATTGTGACGATGCCGGCCGTCTCGGCCACCAGATTGGTGCGCCCGGTAAAGGGCCGTGAAAGCTCCAACCCCGGCCCGCACAACGCTGCGGCAAGTTTTGAAGCGGCGGTGTTTTCATCGATATCGCCCGCTTCAAGGCGCAGTACCGTTACGTGAGAAATGCCCGCCCCGGTGAGCGCGCTGATATGCTCGAGGCCCAGCAGCGTTCCCTTTTTGAGCCTCAGCTTTCCAGCAATCAGTGAATGGGCCAACACCGTGCCTTCAGCCTCACCGATCGCCACTTCGCCAAAAATCATGACTTGCCGGCGCGGCCCTGACGCAGCTCATTGACGATTTCAGCCATGATCGAAAGCGCGATTTCAGCCGGGCTGCGCGCGCCGATATCAAGCCCGACCGGCGCATGAATGCGCGCCAGCACATCGGCTGCAATACCCTTGCCCCCCAGCCGCTCGACCCTGCCGGCATGGGTGCGCCTAGAGCCCAGCGCACCGATATAGAAGCACTCACCGGCAAGTGCGATCTTGAGCGCCGGATCGTCTATCTTGGGATCATGAGTCAGCGCTACAAAAGCGGTGCGCCGGTCGATGGCAATGGTTTCCATCACATCATCAGGCCAATCCACATGCAGCTCGACATCGGGAAAACGATCCTCGGTGGCAAATCCGCCGCGCGGATCGATCACCGTCACCGCAAAGCCTGCAATCTTGGCCATCGGCACCAGCGCCTGAGCGATATGAACCGCGCCGGTAATCACCAGTCTGAGTGAAGGGTTGTGCACATTCAAAAACACCTGCCCTTCGCCCGTCTCCACCGCGCGGCTGCGATCAGAGCGAAAAGCCTCTGCAGCCGCTTCGCCAAGCGCGCCTTCCGCTCCCGGCGCGCCGTCATAGATCAGCCGCTCATCGCCGCTTGAAAGATTGGTCGCCAGGATCACCGGCCGTCTTGCGGCGCGGTCGGCGATCAGTTGCGCAATTGTTGCGGTCTTCATGATGCCTCGTCGAGCCGTTCGACAAACACCTTGATCTTGCCGCCACAGGCAAGCCCGACCTCCCAGGCGGTCTCGTCGGCAACGCCGAATTCAAGCAGTTTTGGCACGCCCGAACCGATCACCTCGGCAGCCTCGGTGACCACCGCTCCCTCAACGCAGCCGCCCGATACCGAGCCCTCGAAATTACCATCTGCATCGATTGCCAGCCGACTGCCGGCAGGACGCGGCGCTGAGCCCCACGTCTCCACCACCGTGGCGATTGCTACATCGCGGCCCTCGCTCTTCCAGCCATCGGCTAGTGCCAGCAGATCTTCACCACCCTGTTCCATCACCAGACCCTTCCATTGCGGCGGTTTTCTGAAAAACGCGCATCAGCTCCGACAGCGCCGTCACAAGTGCTGCGATTGATTCCAGATTGTGCACCGGCCTGAATTCCGTCAACATGGCCGATCAGCGTCTTGATGCCACTGGCGCGCGGCTCGAATCCATCATAGCGCAAAAGCGGGTTGAGCCAGACAAGCCTGGCGCAGGAGCGATGCAACCGCGCAGCTTCTGCCATCAGCACTACGTCGGTGACCCGCTCAAGCCCGTCACTGACAAGGATCACCGCAATTCCCTGGCCCAAGACCCGGCGCGGCCAGTCGCGATTGAACGCGCCAATGCGGGTGCCGCCCGACCAGTCCTCGACCGTCTCGGCGACCTTTTCAAGCGCTTGATCGACATCGCGGAAGCGCAACTGTCGGGTGATATGGTGAGCCGGGTGCCAAACACAAACACATGGACCTTGCGCCGCACTGCCCTCAATGCGCGCAATATCGTCCTGATATTTGAGCAGCACCCCCAGCGTGTCCACCCACCATTTGCGGATCAAGTGCCACCGCATCAAGCGCAATCTGCGCATTGGCCCAGTCAATGGTCTCAGCCACACCCGGCAGTTTGAACAGATCCATGTCTCGCAGCGCCTGCACATAGGCCACCACTTCATGCGCCAAACGCTCCGGCGCGCCCGGCACCCGCGATTGAGGATCGACAACTCACGCTCGGCATCGGGATAATCGACCCGGTGATAAAGACAGCGCCGCTTAATCGCATCATGGATTTCGCGTGTGAGTTTGATGTCATAACAAGAATTGGCGATTCACCGGCGCGATCAAGCTCGTCGATCAGCAGCACCGGCGGTCCGACAAGGTCGCGCTCAAGCGCCTGCAACAACGGCCGCTTGATCAAGAACCGCTCATTGAACACATCGGATTCAAGCTCGCTGCGGTCGTGCTGGCCCTCAGCTTCAGCGATCCTGATCTCGACCATCTGGCCTGCATGGTTCCACTCATAGCAATGCAACCGCACCAGTCGCCGCCCAAGACCCACCGCAGCACCTTGGCGATCTCAGTCTTGCCGACACCTGCCTCGCCTTCCAGAAACACTGGCCGGCCCATTTTAAGCGCCAGAAAGAGCACCGTGGCCAACGCCCGGTCGGCGACATAGCGCTCGGCCTGGAGCAGTTCCAGCGTGTCATCAATCGATTGCGGTACACCACCACCGGCACTATCAGCTTTGCTCATGCGGGCTCTGGTCCTTGTGAAATCAATGAGGCGCGGCGATCTCTCGCCGCGTCTCATAAACCTATCAGTAACCCGCATTTTCCATATGGCTCCTCCCACGCGCTCGGCTTGACGGACATGGCCGGCCATGAGCTTGCGCGACCCGCGCACCGGCAAGAACGGCCGGCACGCGATGACGGGATTGTTTCGCCGATTTGTCTTCGGCCGCCTCGGTGGCCATGATGACGTAAACGACGCCGACCGCCCGGAACGCGATCCCGCGATGCGATGGATTGTCGGCGGGCGCGCCGTAGCCGGGCAGGCCGCGTGCGCCAGCCGGATGGGGCGATTGGAGACAGAGTTCCCTGCCGGTGACGAGGACCTCCCCGCACCGACCGATCTGTCGGGGCAATGGATTGACCGGGGGCACGCGCGGCATCCGCCCAGGGCCATCGTGCTCGACATGGATTCCATGGCGATCAGGCCGACCCATGGCGATCAGGAAGGTGCCGCCTGGAATGGGCACTTCGCCTGCACCTGCTGCCATCCGCTGTTTGTGTTCAACCGGTTCGGCGATCCGGCAGTTCGGCGTTCTGCAACCGTCTTCGAGCGTTACCGGGAACGGGACTTGCGCCGCTGTTGCCGAGGCGATGCCGCCTTCGCCGCACCAGACATCCATGAGTTTCCGGAGACCGAGGGCGACCGGTATACGATCGGTCTCAAAGCCGACGCGATCCTTCGGCAAAGCATCGCCTGCCTTCCGACCCGACCCGTCGGCCGCCCGCCCGATCATATGATCCGCACCCATGCCGGCTTCAGCCATCGGGCAGGCTCATGGGACAAGAAGCGTCTGATCGTCGCCAGGGTCGAACGGCATCCGGGCGAACGTGTCCCGCGCGTCGGCTTCATCGTTACCAGGCCGAGCCGCCCTGCCGGGCGCGTGGTCGCCTTCCGCAACCGGCGCGGCACGGCCGGGCAGCACATCGAGGAAGGCAGGAACGCGATTGTGCGCACCCGGCTGTCATGCCGGAGGTTCCGGAACACTGCCGTGCGGCTCCGGCTTCATACGCTCGCCTGCAATCCCGGTAACCTCATGCGGACGCCGGCTCTGCCGGAGGCGGTCAGGCGATGGTCGCCGACCGGCGTGAAGGAGAAGCCGATCAGGATCGGCGCCGGGATCGTCACACACGGCCGGTACGTCACTTTCCGGTTGTCATGCCGTCCGGCAAGAACCACGGGCGAGGTGTGTCCCGGATGACGACGAAATCGGCACTCCCGGTGCGATATACGCCGGCGTCACTGTTCTCGATGTCCCTCGATCCCCACGACGATGGTCCGGGGTTGCAGATGTCCGCCCGTGGAGGCAACATCAACTCGACGATGGCCGTCATCCCGTGAATGTCGGGTGAAGACTGCGGGTGTGCAGGAAGAACCTACGCATAACACTTCCATTCAAGAATTTGAAGTAGGCATGGATGTTCGCAGCCACGAGCCAGTGTTCGATCAGCTGGTTGAGTTTGTTCATGATGAGTGCCAGAAGCGCCTGAAGGCCTACGAAGCACAGCCGCGGGACGCGGCCGAGCACTTCGAGACTGAAAACGTAGTTTTGTCGGGTGGATACGCCTATCGTCAGCTGTACGAACTCGTGCAGAACGCTGCCGACGCCATTCTCGAGGCTGGAGAATCCGAAGGCCGGATCCATGTCCGTCTTTCCCCCAATCGGCTGGAGACAGCCAATACCGGCGCCGCCCTGGATGAACCGGGAATTATTGCGCTTCTGAACGCACGAAGCTCCCCCAAGCGAGGTAACCAGATCGGCAGATTTGGAATCGGGTTCAAGTCGCTTCTGAAGTTGGGCGGCCGGGTCGACCTGACCTCCAGATCTGTGGGACTGCGGTTCGATCCAGAAGCCTGCCGTGATCGTATTCGTGAACATCTTGGTTTGGCGAAAGACGCATCCGCGCCAGCACACGATTTTGCAGGCGAAGACATCAATGACAAAGGCCACATAGACCATCCCCATCCAGGTCGACACGCAGGTGAAGTCCGACACGCGGATCTGGTTGGCAGATCCGGGTGGGCGCGGTGGCGGTGAAGTCGCGATTGACCTTATCCCTGCGCCGGATCAGGGATCGTGGTTCTCTTCTTGCCGCGCGTAACCCCTTGTAACCCATGCTCTCTCATGAGCCGCTCTACAGTGCAGCGCGCGATATCCTTGCCTTCCCGGCGCAGCTGATGCCAGACCTTGCGAGCCCCGTATCGGCCCTTGCTCTTGTCATGGACACGCTTGATCTCCTCGAAGTCCTTCACATCCTGTGTTTGGCCCGGCCCGAGGCCAAATCAGGGTCCCGCGCAATGGCGACATGAGCGTAATAGGTGGCTGGGGCGATCGGCAGCACACGGCAGATCAGAGGTCCAAAAATTGAGCAATCACTTCGATGGAAGTGTCATGTGCTATTGATCGATCCCAACCTTCCGGATCGTCGCCTGCTTCCATCAGCAATTGCGCTGCGTTCTCGGTGCAGATTGGAAGAAACGAGTAGTGGTAGGCATTGGGAACCACGGTGTGCTCCGTATTCGGCAGCATCTCTACCAGCCCACTTCCCTCAGCTCGCACATCAGTTGCAAACCACGGAAAGCTGTCGCCAAGTGACACTAGCTGGACTGGCACCGCAATCGTCGCGGCACTTTCTAGGGTCGCAGCATAGGTGAAGCCGGGATCAACGGCGACAATGCTGGTAAATCGAGCATCCGCCATATCGGCAGAGAATTCTGGCGGTAGGTTGTCGAAATCGACCCCGCCGCGCGCTCGGAAAGACGAACTGTTCGGCGTGGTGAGCTATCGCCCGTAGTCGTGCCGGGATGGTTCAGAACAAGAACCAGTGCGCCAAGCCAGCGGCGAGCCAGGCTGTGCCATCGATGCTGCTGCCGGAACCGTGTGACACGACAATCAACGGCATTTCCTCATCCGGGAGGGCCGCGCCGATATAGGCGCCAACGGGTTCGAATATCGCACTGCCCCCAACCTGACCAGCATAGGTCGCCCTGCCGACAGGCGACCAGATTCCCGCGGCTATTGGTGTAGAGCGGTGGTCAGCATGAACTATAAACCGGTCGAAACCTACATTGGGTTCTGCATGGGCTACGAAGGCAAAACAGATGGCGATGGTAGAGGCGAAGATTAAGGATCTCATTTGGGCCTCCAGTGCTAAGTTGATGACCTCTTTCTTTACCCATGCGGTTTAGTTTCGCGTCCTAGAACCGGTTTGAGGTCGTGTAGAACCGGATCTTGGTTTATTTGGCGGCTATGTTGACGATTCCTGTTCCGCTGATGGTTGCTTTCATCCTGGGCTTTCTGGATCTTCGCCATATGTTGGCGAGGGATCGGTCGGGCCTTTTCCTGATCCTGCTGGCGGTTTGCGGGTTCCAGTCTCTGATCGTTTAACTGACTCAACATTACGGGGTATCTTGGTTACTGCAAGTCTAATACCCACTATGGCTTGGCTCACGTTCCAATCCACAGCTCTGCGCCCGATGAATATCAAGCGCGATGGATTGCATTTACTGGCCCCGATCTTTACAATTTTCTGTTTGCTCTTTGCGCCTTTGACGCTGGATACAGTGCTGGCCTTGATATTTTTGGGCTATGGGAGCGCGATAATCATCCGCCTTCACCAAGATGACGCGCTGCCGATTGCCCGTCTCGAATCCGGCCCGCTGCCTACGCGCATCTGGAAGGCTGTGGGGGGCTTCCTCATCTTTGCGGCAGGGGCACCAGCGTGATGTTTTCAGGCACGTTGAGTTACGGCGAAGTGTGCCACCCGGCCTGGTCGATGATCAGGATGGCGTGCGCGCCGGGGGCCACTTCGGCGCTGATCAGCTTCAGGTGCTCGCCCATCGCGTGGGTGTCGGCCCAAGGCATGATTTAACCCGGCACCCGTGCCCTCAACCGGACAGATAGCGCCAAAGATATACGCCCACTTTGCGCGCTGATCGTGCGGCTCCCGGGGCCGGGTGATCTTGTTCTTTTGGCTGATGCGCGCTTCATCCTGGAACCAAACCTCTATCGGCTGCCAGCCGTTCCGGATGCGGATGTCTTTGACCATGTCGGGGAAGTTTTTTTGAACGCTTCGATGGCTTCCGGGTTCTGGACGTAGTGCTGGGGCCGCGCCGAGAGCTTGCAGAACCCCATGGCACGCAGGTTTCGACCCAGCGTGGTGGCAACCTTCTCTTCACTCTGAGGCTTCCCATTCTCCGCGAGGTAGCGCACAATTGCCGCGACCAGGAGCGAGCTCGCGCCGCCGCCGCCACGGGCACCGGTAGACCACTCCCCCGCTTCCCACGCCTTTACGCGCTTTTGCAAATGGGCGAAGCGACCAGCAGGGCTGGGATCGCCTCCCTTCACCGCCGCCGCATTATTAAAAGCAGTGGTCAATCCCATGTGCAAAAAACCAGCAAGCACCTCACTCATGTCTTTCTTGTTCAGCGCGGTCAGATCGAAATCGAGCGTTCCGCCTCCTATCACAGTATAGTGAAGAGTGGTGGCCTCGGTAGAGGCACGATCGACCGCCCTGCCCTTCGCATCTAAAAATTCGTGCTTGGTAATTCTTTTTCTGGACATTCTTCACTTCCTTCTGTCGATGGTTCTTGGCGCCTGTTCGTCTTTAGTGTCTGGACTCATTATAGCCACGAGATGAGGCTGCGGCGGGCGCGACAGCTGCCGTGACGTTTTCAATGTTGCGTTCGAAGCGCGTTGCGATGCGCCGCCCGTCTTTGAGGCGGCGGAACATGCGTTCGATGATATTTCGCTCCCTTAGACGGCCTGATCGTAGGGATATCGGCTCTTGCGGGTCTTTCGCGGCGGGATGACGGGCCCGGTCCCGCGCTCTTCAAGCCGTTCGCGCAGTTCCCGGCCGTCACGGCCTTTGCCGGCGACAGGTTCGGCGGATGGCGGCATGGCCTCGATGCGGCACTGTGCGACCTTGCAATCATGCACGTTTCCGGGCGTCGGGAGCAGGACGTAATTGACAAAAACACGGGGCGGCCCTTGTGGTGCAGACGGCGTGGAGCCCGGTGTTGCGTCCGCCGTCGGTGCGGCCGATACCATGGGCCAGGGGCCCCTTTTCCGCCGCCGGCGCAGCGATGAACCCTGATGCAGGAGCTGTCGATGAACAGCCGGTCAGGCGTATCCTCAACGCCTGCAGGAGCGCTGAAGATACCTTCCCGTATACCGCGCTCGGCCCGGCGGACGAAGCGGTTGCAGAGCGTCTTCTTCGGCCCGTGGATATCGGCGCAGTCGGCCCGGCGACCGCCACGGCGCAGCGCATGGACGATCCCGCTCGGCACAGGACGATCATCAACGCGCTTCCTGCCGCGCACATCGGTCGGCAGAAGCGGCGCGATCCGGGCCCGCTGAGAATCGGAAAACCAGAAGAAATCACACATCTCGTTACCCCCTCATCGGAGGCAATGAACCATCCTCGGATCGAATCGGGAAGACGGTTATCGGGGCCGGACCCTAAACTCGGGCGAAAGCGGCTCGACAGATCTGACCCGACGGGTGCCGGTCAGACCGAATTCCGGTTCAAGCCCGTTGGGCAGCCATAAATCACGCCCGGTTCACGAACCGGATGCCCGAACCACGACATAGCCCGCCCGAGAAGCTTGATCCGTACGCAAAACAGCGGCAGCATGATCGAAATCGCGTTCCAATAGGAGAATGTCGGAGTAAATGTCCGCTGTCAGGCAGCAGCCACCGCTCGTGCCGCCATGACGCTGATCAAATGAGCGCGGTATTCAGCGCTTGCATGAATGTCGCTGTTGAGATCGCTGTTATCGACGGCGACCCCCTTGACCACGTCTGCGGAGAAATTATCGCCAAGCGCTGCTTCCATCTCCGTCACCCGGAACACGCAAGAACCCGCGCCGGTGACCGCAACCCGAACCCCGTCTGCGGTGTCGGCCACGAACACGCCAACCAAAGCATAGCGCGATGCCGGGTTGGGGAATTTCTGATAGGCCGCCCTTTTGGGTATCGGGAAGGAGACCGAAGTAATGATCTCGCCATCACCAAGTGCGGTCTCGAACATGCCGGTGAAAAAATCGTCCACCGCATGGCTGCCCTTGCTGGTGGTCACCGTGGCGCCAAGTCCGACCAGGGCTGCCGGATAATCCGCCGCCGGGTCGTTATTGGCGACCGAGCCACCAATGGTGCCGCGGGTGCGCACCTGCGGATCGCCAATCATCTCGGCCAAAGCCGCAAGCGCCGGAATGGCGGACTGGACTTCGGCAGAAGCTGCGACTTCGCCATGGGTGGTCATGGCGCCAATGACGATCTGATTGCCATCCTTGGAGATGCCCGACAGACCCGGCACATCGGCCAGATCAACCAGATCGCTTGGTTGCGCCAGTCGCTGCTTGAGCGTCGGTATGAGCGTGTGCCCGCCCGCCAGCAGCGTCGCGTCATCGCCAGATGCGAGCACGCTTGCCGCTTCATCCAGGCTAGCCGGACGCTGATAGGTGAAATGATACATGGGTAGCTTCCTCCAACCTCTAGGGCGGCCTTTGCCGCCTGCATTGCCTTCCAGACCTTCGCCGTCGTTGCCGGCATGTTGATGTGCGCCGTGCCGATGGCGTCGCAGACGGCATTGATCACCGCCACGGGCGCTGCGATGGCAGCGGCCTCGCCGCACCCCTTGACGCCCAATGGATTGTGCGGGCACGGCGTATTCTTGTAGCCGACCTCGAATGAGGGAATGTTGTCGGCGCGCGGCATTGTGTAGTCCATGTAAGAGCCGGTGACCATCTGCCCGCTGTCGTCATAATACGCTGTTTCATAAAGCGCCTGGCCGATGCCGTGCACTACGCCGCCATGGATCTGGCCCTCCACGATCATCGGATTGACGACATTGCCGAAATCATCGACGGCGGAAAATGCGGCACCTCGACCACGCCGGTTTCCTCATCGACCTCGACTTCGCAAATGCGGCATCAGGCCGGGAAGGTGAAGTTCTTCGGGTCGTAAAAAGCCCGCTGATCAAGACCCGGGTCCATTTCATCGAGCGGGAAATCATGCGGCACCATCGCCGCCATGATGATCTCACCCATGGTTTTCGACTTGTCGGTGCCGGAGACGGTAAAGGTGCCATCGGCGAAGTCGATATCCTCGGCTGAGGCTTCGAGCAGATGGGCCGCGACCTTCTTTCCCTTTTCGATCGCCCGATCACACGCCACCACGAGAGCAGAGCCACCAACTGCCAGCGAGCGCGAACCATAGGTACCATGGCCCCACTGCACCGTGGCGGTATCACCGTGGATCAGCTCAACATCTTCGAACCCAAGGCCAAGCTTGGAGGGCACGATCTGGGCAAAAGTGGTCTCATGACCCTGGCCTTGTTTCTGGGTGCCGGTAAATACAGTGACTGTTCCGGTCGGGTTGAAGCGGATTTCCGCACTTTCATAAAGCCCCCCTGCATTGGAGGGCGCGATGCCGCAAGCTTCAATATAGGTTGAAAAGCCTAATCCACGCAGCTTGCCCCGCTTGGCCGATTCAGCCTTGCGGGCTGCAAAACCAGAGACATCGCCGCGCTTCAGCGCTTCATCGGGTACCGAATCGTAATTGCCGGAATCATACTGCAGCACCACGGCGCTCTGGTAGGGAAACTGATCGGGCTGCACGAAATTGCGCCGCCTGATCTCAAGCCGGTCGGTGCCGGTCTCGCGCGCCGCGCTTTCCACCAGCCGCTCGACCACCAAAGTAGCCTCCGGCCGGCCAGCGCCGCGTTCTGCATCGATCGGGCAGGTGTTGGTGAACACTCCCGTGACCGTGCAGTAGATCGGCGGAATCACATATTTCCCCGACAACAAAGTCGCATAAAGGTACGTGGCCGAGAGTGCTCCAAAGATCGACAAATACGCCCCCAGATTGGCGGTGGTCGCAACCCGCATGGTGAGGAACATGCCATCATCATCGAGTGCCAATTCGGCCTTGGTCACATGATCGCGGCCATGGGTGTCTGAGAGGAACGACTCGCTGCGTTCGGCCGTCCAGCGCACCGGCCGCTCGACCTTTTTCGACGCCCAGGTAACCAGTGCCTCTTCGGGATAGAATGGGATTTTCGAGCCAAAACCACCGACGACATCGGGCGAGACGACCCGCAGCTTGCTCTCCGGGATGCCGAGTACGAAAGCCGCCAGCAAAAGCCGGGTGATATGCGGGTTCTGCGAGGTGGTGTAGAGCATATAGCTCTCGCTCAGCGCATCATATGAGCCCATTGACGAGCGCGGCTCGATCGCATTTGGCGCCGTGCGGTTGTTGATAAGCTCGACAGTGGCGACACGGGTGGCCAACGCTGCCTCGGTGGCATCAGCATCACCAACCTGCCAGTTCATGCACAGATTGGCAGGCGCTTCTTCATGGATCAGCAGTGTTGAATTGCCCCCTGCCTTTGCCGGATCGATATTGGCCTCCAGCACGTCATAAGCAACTTCCACCAGCCCTGCGGCATTGTGCGCCTCAGAGGCACTTTCCGCGATCACCATCGCCAACAAATCGCGCCCCTTGTCAGGCCACCAGCGCCGGGCGTGGCGGTGCGTTCTGCGGCCCACCATCGGGCGCAAAACCACATGGCATCCCGCCAATTTCATTGGCAGCCCAGTCCGTGCCGGTCAGCACCGCGACAACTCTCGGCGCTTTTTTCGCCTTGGAGGTATCGACGGAAGTGATTTTTGCATGGGCGTGCGGCGAGTGGGCAAATGCCGCATGGACCCTGTCCGGGGAGCACAATATCGTCGGTATAGCGGCCTTTTCCGCGCAGGAACCGGTCATCTTCCTTGCGCATACCCTGGCGTCAATACCCTGCTCACCCATTGGCCTAGCTCCTCATCTCATCCGCCGCTGCTTTGATTGCCTTGACGATGTTGTGATAGCCGGTACAGCGGCAGATATTACCTTCCAGCCACTCGCGGATCTCGATCTCGCTGGGATCGGGATTCTGGTTCACCAGATCGACCGCGCTCATCACCATGCCCGGCGTGCAAAAGCCGCATTGCAGCGCATGGTGGTTGCGGAACGCATCCTGCATCGGATGCAAATCGCCGTTATTGGCAAGACCCTCGATTGTGGTGACATCGGCCCGTTCGGCCTGAAGCGCCAGCGTCGTGCAACTCTTCACCGAGCGGCCATTGATATGCACCACACAGGCGCCGCACTGACTGGTGTCGCAGCCGATGTGGGTTCCGGTGAGCCGCAAATGCTCGCGCAGAAACTCCACCAGAAGGGTTCGCCCCTCAACTTCACCGGACACGGCCTTGCCGTTGACCGTCATGGAAACCGTGGGCATTCGCACCTCTCTAGCACTTCATTGCTATCACCGCGATGGTCATCGCCTCCATCGTCTGGGCGCAGTTTCAGCCCGCGTCATATCAGCGTCAAGCACCGCTTTCGGCCAAGGCGGGAATTTTCTCCAACTCACCATCCCTCAGCTCAGCCAAACGGCTAATTCTACGAGCCGGCACTCTTAACCGATCAGTAACTTTAAGTGCCAATCACACATGCATTTTCTACCCCCTACACCCAGAATTAGCCCCACGGCATCAAAAACAATGCGACCAATATGCGCCTCTCGCGCCAACGCTACACCAATGGGTGCAGGCTTCTTGCATTGCCGACAATCCCTTCCAGGCGACATCGAATTCGCCTGCTTATGGCCCGTGGGCCAGCAATGGTATTGATCCTTGCCTCCGTCGCCGCATTTTTTGCACCTAGCCCCGGCGCTGTTGATGCCGTGGCGAGGATTGGTACCGAACGAAGCGGGCTGGTCCCGCCCGGCGTCGCACCCAGCGGAAAATTCGTGCTGTGTGAACGTTCGACTTTGCGCCGTGACTGCGTGATCGACGGCGATACCATCCGGTATCGCGGCCTCAAGATCCGTCTTGCTGATATCGATGCCCCCGAAACATGGAAGCCACAATGCGCCTCCGAAGCCGCGCGTGGCAAAAAGGCCAAGGAACGGCTTCTTGAACTTTTGAATGCCGGGCCGATCGAGCTGGTTTCCAGCGGTTGGCGCGACGAAGATCGCTGCGGTCGCAAACTGCGCATTGTTGAACTGGGCGGCCGCTCGCTGGGCAACATCCTTATATCTGATGAGGGCCTCGCTCGTCCCTGGAACGGAGCGCGCAAGAGCTGGCGCGGCTGATCAGCCGGCGAACGCATAAATTGCCAATAGCGCAACAATAGCAGCGGCCAGTATCATCGCCTGTTGGCGCGGTAGGCCGAATATCTTCCCATCGTCCTCGACTGGTTGATCCGTTTGCACCGCGTCAACTGTTGCAGCCTCCGCCAGTGCTTCCTGTGGTGAGCTGTCGTCTTCGAACCGGCTGGCAAAATTATTGAAAAAGTCGTCGGACATCTTCTTCGCCGTGCCCTGGATCAAACGTTGACCGATCTGGGCGAGCTTGCCGCCGATCGCCGCATCGACGTCGTAGGCGAGCCTGGTGCCGACACCCTCGCCGTCGCTAAGGTTGATTTTCGCCGAACCCTTGGCAAACCCCGCAGCCCCGCCAGAACCTTCGCCAGTAATGATGTAGCCATTGGGCGGATCCATATCGGAGAGTTTGATCCGACCCTTGAAGGTCGCCCGCACGGGGCCGACCTTGGCCTTGATTGTTGCGGTGAACTCGTCATTGGAAATCTTTGTGACCTCCTCAGCGCCGGGAAGCGAAGCCTTCAGCGCTTCGGGATCATTGAGCGCTGCCCATACCTCTTCACGGCTTGCAGGTATTTCGTGCTCGCCGGTGAACTTCATCAAACCTCTCCTTATAATCATGCGCGGCCGCCTCGCTCTCGCCTGCCGCACCTGCCGCGGGCTTTATCGCACCGCGATCAAAACACCGGTAGTAGGCCTCGCGCGTTGCCGAGCGCGCGGCACACCGGTCCAAGCCGCCCAAGCTCGCCCCTGTGCTCATACTTCAGATAGGGCACGATGATCACCCTTCCCGCAAGGCCTTCCAGATTTCCCAGCTGGTCGATGCGCCCGGCAAGATCGGCGCGGCGCTGGACCAGGGCCTCAGCCAACACATCGCCGGTGATGAAATTGTCCGGCATCTGGTCGAACGGCCCATCAAACACAGTGTTACGCGCCACCTCACCGGCCGCGACTCCCACCAGAACGCGCCGATCAAGATAACGGTCGGCATATAGGGCAAATCCGCTTCGCCGCCCGATACTGATCTGTTCCGAAAAGCCCGAAGCGGCGAATCCATCGCTTGCCTAATTCTCATTTAATATATAAGAAAACAATGATAATTCATTGTTCCAAATCAGATAAAAACCGATTCCTGATTCGTCGAACACCGGCCCGATGAACATCTCGTCCTCCGCCAGTTGCCCTTCACTGGGTCTGACATCCGACAGATCGTTAAGCCGGAACACTACTGCCTTGCCGTTATGGATCACCACATAGGTGAGAGGGCCAGCGCGTGTTACCTTAACGCCATCACCGCCTGACAGGGCCAGATGGCGTGTCGGCCCCGGCTCACCATCAACAGACAGGCGGGCAAAATAGGCAAAATGGATGATGCCCGCATCGCGGTCGGCGGCATCAAGCCGCAAATTGCCGGCATGCTCAACGCCATGGTGTAAGAACCGGAAAAAGTAATAATTCTCGCTCGGCAGCACCTCTATTTCGTCGTCAAGCGCGTCAAAAACCGCGGCAAATACCGACAAGGGATCGTCAATATCAAAATCGTGTACCTGGTTGAGGCGCGCGATTTCCGCCTCATTGGTCTGAAGAAGCGCTGCCTCGCCTGCATTGGCAAAACTGGCGGCTGGCAACGCACCGGCAAGAAGGACGATGGCAGCTAACAGCTACCTGCCCCTGATCTTTGCTTCCCTGTTTTTTTGCTCAGCCATCAACGCTTACCCAAGGGGTTGATTTTAGGCCAAGATCGCGCACAGCAGAAGCTTCAGCGCCATCTCTGCAATCTTCGCGTGGCGGATGCGGGGCACGCGACCAGCATTTGTGTGCGGCAATCGCCTTGCCTCACGCCCATGATTGTGGGCGCTGCGGTGATTTGCTACGACCACGCCTTGATGATGAGGCAGCTATGATTTCACGTTATTCCCGGCCTGAAATGGAAGCGCTGTGGTCACCCCAGACCCGCTTCAGGATCTGGTTCGATATTGAAGCCCACGCCGCCGATGCCATGGCTAAACTCGGTGTCATTCCAAATGAAGCAGCCAAGACGGTGCGCGAGCGCGGCGGCAAGGCAACTTTCGATATTGCGCGCATTGACGAGATCGAGCGCGAGACCCATCACGACGTGATCGCCTTTCTCACCCATCTGGCTGAGATTGTCGGCCCAGAGGCTCGTTTTGTGCATCAGGGCATGACCTCGTCCGATGTCATCGACACCTGTTTCAATATTCAACTGACCCGCGCCGCCGATCTTCTGATTGCCGGTATTGACGGGCTTCTCGCAGCGCTCAAACGCCGCGCCTATGAGCACCGCCTGACTCCGTGCATCGGGCGCAGCCACGGTATCCATGCCGAACCCACCACATTCGGCCTCAAACTGGCGACGTTCTACGCCGAGTTTACGCGCGCCCGTGCCCGCCTTACCGCTGCCAGGACCGAAATCGCCACGGTCCAGATTTCAGGTCCTGTCGGAACCTTCGCAAATGTCGACCCGCGTGTTGAGGCCCATGTTGCCGCAAAACTCGGCCTGACCCCCGAGCCGATCTCCACCCAAATCGTGCCGCGCGACCGCCATGCCATGTTTTTTGCCACATTGGGCGTGGTCGCCAGTTCGCTTGAGCGCCTTTCGGTCGAAATCCGGCATTTGCAGCGCACCGAAGTACGCGAGGCCGAGGAATTTTTCGCCAAAGGTCAAAAGGGCTCCTCCTCAATGCCGCACAAGCGCAATCCGGTGCTTTCGGAGAATGTCACCGGGTTGGCCCGGCTGGTGCGCTCCACCGTGATCCCGGCAATGGAGAATGTGGCGTTATGGCATGAACGCGATATTTCTCACTCCTCGGTCGAGCGGGTAATCGCACCGGATGCCACCATAGCGCTTGATTTTGCGCTTGTTCGCATGACCGGCGTGATCGACCGGTTGATGGTTTATCCAGATGCCATGCAAAGAAATCTCGACCATCTCGGAGGTCTCATCCATTCCCAACGTGTGCTTTTGGCGCTGACCCAGAAGGGAGCGGCCCGTGAGAATGCCTACCGTCTGGTGCAGACCAACGCGATAACTGCGTGGGAGGGCAAATCAAATTTCAAAGAATTGCTGAAGAATGATACTGAAATATCTGATTATATGAATGAAAAAGAGGTCGAAGAACTGTTCGATCTAGACTTTCACCTCAAACAGGTTGATACTGTTTTCGATCGCGTTTTTACCGATTCCGCGCCCTAGCGGCGCGCGCGCCTGCCTGCAGATAGCCGGTGTCGCTCCCACCGCCACCAGAGAAAAGCCATCGGCAACATATTGCTTGGCAAGATCGATGGTGTTGCCGAAAGCGCCGATCCGCCCGCGCGCGCTCCTTGGCAAGATTGCCGATTAGCGCATCAACACTCATGATTCAGTTTCGACCTGCTCGACTGCTGTCCCCATCAACTCATCCATGGTGCGCCGGATCTGATGGTTTGACTGGTCGACCCGCTTAGCGTCGAAATCGGACCTGATCTTTTGAAACACATCCTCGCTTCCGGGTTGTTCAAGATCGGTCTTAACCACCGACTTGGCGTAATCCTCAGCCCCCGCCCCGCTCAGACCCAGATGTTCCGCCGCCCACAGTCCGAGCAGCTTGTTGCGCCGCGCCTCGGCCTTGAACTTAAGCTCTGCATCATGGGCGAACTTTTTTTCAAACCCTTCCTCACGCCTGTCAAAACTGCTCATCTCACTCTCCTGCCTCTGTCCGGCGCGCTTGGTGCATCCCGCCGGTATTACAATCTGATGGGACAGGCATAATCGCTCACGCTCGGCGAATCAATGCGCCTCAGACCCTAGCTTCAAATACCCGTGCGTGCAGCGCAAATTTGACCTCTCTGGGGCCGCTGGCACACTTGTCCCCCCAACATGCGCCTCTTGTGAGCTGGAGTTGTACATCCACACCGTTTCGGATAGTTTCCGCGCCTTGGAGGCTGGCTTGTGCCGTGCTGCCATGATCTCAAGGACATTGCGTAATGAATCGTCGCCGCCGCGTTTATGAAGGCAAGGCAAAGGTTCTCTATGAAGGGCCTGAACCGGGCACACTGGTTCAGCACTTCAAGGACGATGCGACCGCCGGCAACAATGCCAAGCATGAGCGTTTCGAGGGCAAGGGCGTTCTCAACAACAGGATTTCCGAATTCCTGTTCATCAAGCTTGCCGAAATCGGCGTTCCGACCCATTTCGTGCGCCGCCTCAACATGCGTGAACAATTGATTCGCGAAGTGGAGATCATTCCGCTGGAAGTTGTGGTGCGCAATATTGCCGCAGGCTCGATCGCCACGCGTCTGGGGATTGAAGAAGGCACCGCCCTGCCGCGCTCGATAGTCGAGTTCTATTTCAAGAATGACGATCTCGGCGATCCGATGGTGTCGGAAGAGCACATCACCGCCTTTGGCTGGGCCAACCCGCAGGAAATCGACGACCTCATGGCGCTGGCGCTCCGCATCAATGATTTCATGACCGGCCTGTTTCTGGGCATCGGCATTCGCCTGGTCGACTTCAAGCTCGAATTCGGCCGGCTTTATGAAAACGACATGGTGCGCACGGTGCTGGCTGACGAGATCAGCCCGGATTCGTGCAGACTGTGGGACGTCGAGACCCAGGACAAGCTTGACAAAGACTTGTTCCGCCGCGACATGGGCGGGCTGATCGAAGCCTACCGCGAAGTCGCGCGGCGGCTCGGCATCATCTTCGAGTCCGGCACCAGTGAGGTGACCAGACCGGTTCTGGTCAAAAAGTAACGTCGTGCGGGCAATCGTTCAGGTGCGCCTCAAGCAAGGCGTTCTCGACCCCCAGGGCAAGGCCATAGAGGCCGCTCTGGCCAGCTTCGGCTTTGCCGGCGTCGACAGCGTGCGCCAGGGCAAGCTGATTGAGATTGAACTCGAAGAGACGGACCCTGGCGCGGCGCGAAAAGAGGCCGAACGGATGGCTGAAGCGTTGCTTGCCAATCCCGTCATCGAGACCTATTCGGTCGAGCTCGCAGGGAAATGAAGGTAGCGCTGATCGTCTTTCCGGGCTCCAATTGCGACCGCGACACCCATGTCGCGCTGACCCACGCTTGCGGAAAAGCGCCCGAAACTGTCTGGCACACCGACACAGATATGCCCGAAGGCACCAATTTCATCGTCGTACCGGGCGGCTTTACCCATGGCGATTATCTGCGCCCCGGTGCCATGGCAGCGCGCGCGCCCGTGACCGAAGCGCTGATTGCTCATGCACGGCGCGGCACGCCCATCCTCGGCATCTGCAACGGTTTTCAAATCCTCACAGAATGCAGGCTGCTGCCCGGCGCGTTGATGCGCAATGCCTCGCTCAAATTTATCGCCCGCGACGTGTATATGAGTGTCGAGCGCAACGACACCGCATTTACCACCCGCTACCGTCAGGGAGCCACCATCCGCCTGCCGGTTGCTCACATGGACGGCAATTACTTCGCCGATGAGCAAACACTAGACCTGCTTGAGGGCGAGGGCCGCGTTGCCTTTCGCTATGCCGCCGCCGATGACGGCGGACAAAGCGGTAATTCCGTGCGCGGTCCGGCCAACCCCAATGGCTCGGCCCGTGACATTGCCGGCATCTACAATGAGGATTTCACGGTGCTCGGCCTGATGCCGCATCCCGAGCGCGCCTGTGAGCGCGTCACCGGTAATACTGACGGCGGCCCATTGTTCGCCTCCCTGGTTGAGAGGCTTTCGCGATGAAGTCCACCGCCGGCGCAGACCCGGACGCCATCACGCCCGAGTTGATTGCCGCCCACGCGCTGACCGAGGCAGAATATGAGACCGTGCTTGCCTGTCTTGGCCGTGAGCCTTCGCTCACCGAACTTGGCATATTCTCTGTGATGTGGTCCGAGCACTGTTCGTACAAATCCTCGCGCGTATGGCTGAAAAAATTTCCTACCAACGGCCCCCAGGTGGTGCAGGGACCGGGTGAAAACGCCGGCGCGGTCGACATTGGCGAGGGTCTGGTTGCGGTGTTTAAGATGGAGAGCCACAACCATCCCTCCTTCATAGAGCCCTATCAGGGTGCCGCGACTGGCGTCGGCGGCATCATGCGCGATGTCTTCACCATGGGCGCGCGGCCGGTTGCGATGCTCAATTCTCTGCGTTTCGGTGAGCCCTTGCACGAGCGCACCCGATATCTTGTGTCCGGTGCGGTTGCCGGTATCGGCGGCTATGGCAATTGCGTCGGTATTCCAACGATTGGCGGCGAGGTCGGCTTTGATGCCTCCTACAATGACAACATTCTGGTCAACGCCATGTGTGTCGGGATTGCCCACGCCGATCAGCTGTTCTTCTCTGCCGCCTCCGGCATCGGCAATCCGGTGGTCTATGTCGGCTCAAAGACCGGGCGCGATGGCATTCATGGCGCCATTATGGCCTCTGCTGAATTCGACGAGGCGTCCGAGGAAAAACGCCCCACCGTTCAGGTCGGTGACCCATTCACCGAAAAATTGCTGCTTGAGGCCTGCCTCGAACTGATGACGGGCGATGCGATTATCGCCATTCAGGACATGGGGGCCGCGGGGCTAACCTCCTCATCGGTCGAGATGGCCGACAAGGGCGGCGTTGGAATCGAAATTGACCTTGACCAGGTGCCGCAGCGCGAAACTCATATGAGCGCCTATGAGATAATGCTTTCGGAAAGCCAGGAGCGCATGCTGATGGTGCTCAAGCCCGGCCGCGAAGGCGACGCGCGCGCCATCTTTGAGCGCTGGGGCATCGATTTCGCGATCATTGGCCGCATCACCGATACCGGCCGCATCGTGGTTAATCATCAGGGCCGCACCGAGGCAGATATTCCTTTAAAGCCGCTGGGTGACAATGCGCCGCTTTATGAACGCCCCTTTGTCCGTCCCACACCGGCAACGGCACTCGATATCGCGCCCGGAGCCGAGACCGGCGATCTCGGTAATACTCTCATCAAGATGATGGGCTCGGCTCCCCTCTCCTCACGGCGCTGGATCTGGGAGCAATACGACCACACCATCATGGGCGACACCGTGGCGCGCCCTGGCGGCGATGCCGCAGTGGTGCGCGTTCATGGCACACGCCGGGCGCTGGCGCTCGCCTGCGATGTGACACCGCGCTATGTCGCGGCCGATCCGGCGACAGGCGGTGCTCAGGCGGTGTGCGAGTGCTGGCGCAATCTCACCGCGGTTGGCGCAACACCGCTGGCGATCACCGATTGCCTTAATTTCGGCAATCCCGAGCGGCCTGAAATCATGGGCGAGTTTGCCGCCGCGGTCGAAGGCATGAGCGCGGCTTGCGCTGCTCTCGATTTCCCTGTGGTTTCGGGCAATGTCTCGCTCTACAACGAGACCGCCGGTCAGGCGATCAAGCCGACACCAACTGTCGGCGGTGTCGGTCTAATTGAGGATCTCGATCAAACCGTTACTCTGGCGCTCAAGCAGGAGGGCGACATGTTGGTTCTGGTCGGCCACGAGGCCGGCCATCTCGGTCGCTCGATCTGGCTCGAGACCATCCATGGCGGCGAAGCAGGCGCACCTCCTCCGGTCGATCTGGATGCCGAGCGCACCGCCGGCGATCTGGTACGCGCGCTGATCAGATCGTCGACCATCAATGCCGCCCATGATATTGCCGATGGCGGTCTTCTTGTGGCGCTGGCAGAAATGGCACTGGCCGGTAATATCGGCGCCTCTATTCGCACGGGCGACGTGGCGCTCAACGCAGAACTTTTCGGCGAAGATCAGGCCCGCTATGTCGTATCGGCCTCTCCCGGTAACACGGCTCAGTTGGTCGTGGCAGCCCGTGAAGCCGGCGCACCGACCAGGCTGCTCGGCCAAGTTGGCGGATCGGATTTGACGGTAGAGGGCCATACCCCCATATCCTTGGCCAGTTTGCGCCAAGCGCATGAGTCGTGGTTGCCTCGACTGATGGGAGAAGACGCGTGATCGTGGGATCTTGAAGTTAACGAATGGCAATGCAGGCACATGAGATCGAAGCCCTGATCAAGGAGCACCTGCCCGATGCCGATGTGGCGATTACCGATCTGGCAGGCGACGGCGACCATTATGCCGCCACCGTGGTCTCATCCGCTTTCGCCGGAAAGACCCGCGTGCAACAGCATCAACTGGTCTATGAGGCTTTGGCCGGCACCATGGGCGGCAAACTGCACGCATTGGCACTACAGACGTCTCCGCCCAAAGACTGACGCCGCGAAAGGATATCGCAATGAGTGAAAATGTTGAAATGCAGAACTGGATCCGTAGCCAGATCGCGGCCAACGACGTCACTTTGTTCATGAAGGGCACGCCGCAATTTCCGCAATGCGGATTTTCCGGTCAAGTGGTCCAGATTCTCGACTATCTGGGCGTTGAATATTCCGGCGTTAACGTGCTTACCGACAATGAACTGCGAGAGGGCATCAAGGAATTTACCGGTTGGCCAACCGTGCCGCAGCTTTATGTGAAGGGCGAATTTGTCGGCGGCGCCGACATTGTGCGCGAGATGTTCCAGGCCGAAGAATTGCAAACCCTGCTCGCCGATAAAGGCATCAAGGCCGATACCCCGGCGCAATAGCTTCGTACCGCTTCACACCGGTCACAGCGACGGTCCCCGATACGCAAATAGCCCGCCCGGCGCACCGGACGAGTTCTTAAACCTGTATTTGCCGTATCTGTCGGCGTAGCTCAGCGCGAGTAGTACTCAACCACCAGATTGGGTTCCATCTGCACCGCATAAGGCACATCTGACAAGAGCGGCACGCGTGTCAGCGAGGCGCGGAACTTGGCCGGATCGATCTCCATATAGTCAGGCAGATCACGCTCGGCGCTGTCCACCGCGTCAATCACCATTGGGATCTGGCGCGATTTCTCACGCACTTCCACCACATCCCCAACCTTCAGCCGGTAGCTCGGGATTGTCGCCCTGCGGCCATTGACGCTGACATGTCCGTGATTGACGAACTGACGAGCGGCAAAAACTGTCGGCACGAACTTGGCGCGGTAGACCGCCGCATCAAGCCGTCGCTCCAACAGGCCCACCAGATTTTCACCGGTATCGCCCTTCAGCCGCACCGCTTCCTGATAGGTCGCCTTGAACTGCTTTTCGGTGATGTTACCGTAGTAGCCCTTCAGCTTCTGCTTGGCGCGCAGCTGAATGCCATAATCGGAAATCTTGACGCGCCGACGCTGGCCATGTTCGCCAGGACCGTATTCGCGCCGGTTGACCGGGCTTCTGGGGCGGCCCCAGATATTCTCGCCAAGCCTGCGGTCGATCTTGTGCTTGGCCTGAATGCGCTTTGTCATTCGCGTTCCCTTCTCATCATCAGGACACGCCCTCCTCTGCCGTGACATTTGAACTTCGCGGCCGACAGGGACTGGACGAGGCGCCCGCCTGCCGGGTTGAACCGGCCAACAATCCCACGGGGTCCATTATAAAACATCGGCCGGGGTCTTCCCGGCCATGTCAGGCGCGTTGACTATAGCGCGCCGCGTCCGGTGTCAATCAATCGCTCCAGCACGCTCCGCGCCCGGTCACTGAATTCAACGCCTGAAGTGGACATGAAGCGGCATTCTCCCGAGCCTGAAGCCGTGCCTAGGACATCGTGCGCCCGGCGGGCAATCGCCTGTGCCGGATCGATCCACGCGACCGGCCACGGCGCCGCATTACGCAGTACATCAAGAAGAAGCGGATAGTGCGTGCAGGCAAGCACCACTTGGTCGGTCATTGCCGCGCCTCGGCGCACAAAGGCCGGTGTGATCTCAAGCGCAATTGCAGAATTGTCAGCTTGCCCGCCGGCCACCGCCGCCTCGGCAAGGCCGGCAAGACTAGAGCACCCGACCAAGGTGACCTGCGCCTTGCCGCCGTGATGCTTGATCAGCGCGCGAGTGTAGTCGCGCGCCACCGTTCCAGGCGTTGCCAGCACGCTGACAAGGCCCGAGCGCGTCGATGCCACCGCCGGCTTGATCGCCGGCACAGTGCCGACAAACGGCAGATTGAACCGGGCGCGCAACTGCGGTAATACCAGCGTCGAAGCCGAATTGCAGGCAATTACCACCATGGCCGGCTGGTGCGCCGCAATCAGGTTGGAGATGTTGGCGACCACATGGCTGGTGAGAGCCTCATCTTCATATACGCCATAGGGAAAGCCCGCATCGTCTGCCACATAGAGATAGTCAGCTTGCAGTATTCGGCGGCGCAGCGCCGCCAGCACCGTCAGCCCGCCGAGACCGGAATCGAACACCAGCACCGGCCCGCTCATGGCGCATGCCTCACGTCTTTTCGTCTCCGCCGCGTTCGCCGCGCTTGTAGACGCCTGCCAGCGCTACGATCACGCCTCTCAGCGTGCGCACATCCTGTTCGGTGAGATACTGGCGCTGAAACAAATTGCGCAGGTTGCGTACCATTCCGGGCCGTTTTTCCGACGGTTTCAGGAAACCAACGGCATCAAGCTCGCTTTCAAGATGCTCGAACAGACCCAGATACTCCGCCTTGTTGGCTGGCCGGGTGTCACCAAGCTCCAGCCCTTCACGCCGCGCCTGCTCGAATTCGGTTTCGCGCCCCAGCGTGCCGTCGCTCGATTGCAGCAGCCATTCATAGGCGACCAGCAGCACTGCCTGAGCCAAATTGAGCGAGGCAAAGGCCGGGTTGACCGGCGCCATGACGATCGCATCGGCAAGCGCCACCGCATCATTGTTTAGGCCCCAGCGCTCGCCGCCAAACATGTAACAAACCCGCTCGCCGTGTTCGATGCACGCGCGCATTTCACGCGCAGCGCTTGCCGGAGACAGGACCGGCTTGATCATGTCGCGCCGACGCGCAGTAGTGGCTGCCACAAAATGGAAATCGCCGAGCGCTTCTTCAACGGTGCCGAACACCTGTGCCTGTTCCAGAATGCATGGCGCACCAGAGGCAGCATTGACCGCGGCGGCATTTGGCCAGTCATCACGCGGCGCCACAAGGATGAGTTCGCCTAGGCCGAAATTAGCCATGGCGCGCGCAGCCGTGCCAATATTTTCGCCCAGTTGAGCCTCGACCAGAACAATCGCCGGTGTGCCCGCGCCAACAAGCGACCCAGCAATACTTTGCGGCGGCGGAACCTCAAATGTCATTGGGGGGGAAGCTCCGCCGATTTTCCACTGACCGAACCACGGAATTGCTCCCGGGTTTGACCGAACAGGTAGCAATGCTATAGGAGCGGCACCTCGCGCCATTGTTGCGGTGCCAGAAATCGTCATAAACACACACATTTGCAGAGGATCCGGCACCCATGTCGAAGATCAAGGTCGAGAATCCGGTCGTCGAGCTCGACGGCGACGAGATGACGCGCATCATCTGGGCATTTATCAAAGACAAGCTGATCCTTCCTTATATCGACATCGATCTGCACTATTACGATCTTGGCATCGAGGAGCGCGACCGGACCGACGATCAGATTACCGTCGACGCCGCCAAAGCAATCAAGAAATACGGTGTTGGCGTCAAATGCGCCACCATTACGCCAGACGAAGCGCGCGTCGAGGAGTTTGGCCTCAATCGCATGTATCGCTCGCCCAATGGCACCATCCGCAACATCCTAGGAGGCACCATATTTCGTGAGCCGATCATCTGCCAAAATGTTCCGCGTCTGGTGCCCGGCTGGACCCAGCCCATCGTCATCGGCCGTCACGCCTATGGTGACCAGTACCGCGCTACAGACTTACTGATTCCCGGCAAGGGCAAGTTGTCGATCAAATGGGAAGCTGCTGACGGTTCCGAAACCATCGAGCGCGAGGTTCAGGATTTCGAGACCTCCGGAGTTGCCATGGTAATGTACAATCTCGACGATTCAATCCGCGACTTCGCCAGAGCCAGTTTAAATTTCGGTCTGCATCGCAAATGGCCGGTCTATCACTCGACCAAGAACACCATTCTTAAAGCCTATGACGGCCGCTTCAAGGATCTGTTCCAGGAAGTGTTCGACAATGAATATGCCGACAAGTTCGCCGCCGCCGGCATAACCTATGAACACCGGCTGATAGATGACATGGTAGCCGCCGCGCTCAAATGGTCAGGCGGATTTGTCTGGGCGTGCAAGAACTATGACGGAGATGTGCAGTCCGACACGGTGGCGCAGGGATATGGCTCACTCGGCCTGATGACTTCGGTGCTGATGACACCCGATGGCAAGACCGCCGAGGCAGAAGCCGCCCATGGCACGGTGACGCGCCATTATCGGGCCCACCAGCGCGGTGAGGAAACCTCCACCAATTCCATGGCATCGATCTTCGCCTGGAGCCGGGCGCTGGGCTTCCGCGGCAAACAGGACGGCAATTCCAAGCTAGAGGATTTTGCCCGGGTACTGGAGAAGACTGCTGTCGGCACCGTCGAGGCCGGCGACATGACCAAGGATCTGGCGTTGCTGGTCGGAGACGAGCAGAGCTGGCTTTCCACCACCGGCTTCCTCGACAAGATCGCCGCCAATCTGGAAATCGCCGTCAGCGAGCGCGAAATCCTTTAAACCCACTTTCCCCAGGTACCGTGACGTTTTCGCGCCTCCGGCAGCCGGTAATATGTTATATTTCGGCATGTTGTGCGGGCTGTAGGGTGCAGGCGAAACGGGTGATATCAGGCGCGGTTTCGACAGTCGGGACGGTTGGCGGGTGCGGCTGGAATTCCATGGCTCGAAGATCGGTTCCGACAGTAGCCCGTTGCCGTTCCGGGAGTTGGACGAGACCCCGGGATTGCACGATATTGCCGGCGGTCCTCTCGGAGATACGCGAACCGTCCACAACCGTCTGCATTACGTGGTCGGGCTTTTGCGCCATCCGGCCTGGGAAGACCGCTGTTCCGGAAAGCAGGATTGCGCCTGTGCTCAAGCGCCCCGCGGGTCGCCCGCCGACCCATGTGCGACGCATCTGCGGCGACTTCGCGTATCAGGCCGCTTCATGGGACAAATCATGGCGGGTTGTCGCCAGGGTCGAACGGCATTGGGGTGACTTGTTCCCGAAGATCGGCTTCCCAAAGATCGGCTTCGTGGTCACCAAGCTGCCGATGGAACCGGACCGGATCATTCGGTTCTACAACCAGCGCGTCACCGCCGAACGGCATGTCGAGAAAGGCAGGCAGGCGATCAATCGGACGCGTCTTTCCTGCAAGGGCATGGCGCGGAACGAGGTGCGGCTTCAGCTTCATGCTCGGCCTGCAATCCCGGTGTCTTCCTGCAGGGCGCCGATCTGCCGGAGGAGATGGCCGACCGGCCTGCGGCCCCGCCTCATCAGGATCGGAGCACGGGTCGTCCGCCATGCCCGAGCCATCACGTTCCAACCGGCCGAAGCGGCTGTCGGCGGCGCTCTGTTCACCTGCATCCCTGCGGCCATAAATCGCGCCCGGTTCACGAACCGGATGCCCGAACCACGACACGGCCCGCCCAAGAGGCTTGATCCGTACGCAAAACAGCGGCAGCATGATCGAAACAGCGTTCTACTTGGGAAATGTCGGCTATTTCGACAATATGGATTTGAGGAAGATTGAGGCTTTGTGGATCTACCTTGAATTGGTTTACCCAGTGATTATCGAGAGTAATGTCAATCAGGCTAAAACGATGTCTCAAAATCTCGTATATAACTCTCACGACAAAGTGGCCGCGCTACGCTGACTATTCATCCAGACCTCATCGGAGTGACCGGAGGCATCAAGGCCGACCAGGCAGTGCGGAAGCTTTGCGAAGAGCGGTAAAACCTGCCGCCGCTTCAACTAACGGCGAACGACAACCTCGCCGCTCACAATCGTGGTTTCCGAATAACGGGGATCATCGGCATGGCGGTTTGTTGCCGATAACCGGAATGCATTGAACTCATGCGGTTGGAGAAAAACCGACCATCGAACCAGCGGAAAGGCTTGCTGCGCCGTCGGGGCATGATTGGGTGGCGGCGGATGGCTAAGTCGCCAAACCACCGGCTGTGACGATGAAATCAACAACAGACTTTACGCCCTCGCCCGAGCGTGTCTAGCCCCTGTGGATTTGGGCCACTGATTTGCGATTTGTCCAAGATGGTTTCGGTTACCGGCGTTTGCATGCCGAGAGCATAATGGTGGCGGATCCGGTTGTACTGTTCAAGCCGGATATCGATGACGATCCGAGCCTGGCGTGTGGTCGTGAACCACTCGGTGTTGAGGCGTTCGCGGCGGAGTGTTCCGTTGAAGCGCCCGTTGTAGCCGTTCTCCCAGGGCGATCCCGGATAGATCCGGATGGGTTGAATGCCGACACGCTGAAGCCGGTCCCGGAATGGCGCGGCCGCAAACCCGGGTCCATTGTCGGAACGAAGGTACTCAGGCTTGCCGCGCTTGAGCAGCAGTGGAGAAAGCGCCTCCGGCACATCGGCTGAACCCATCCTGGCGGCAACGCCCACACACAGAGCTTCGCGCGTATACTCGTCGAGCACGGCCAACATCCTGCAAGGCCGGCCGTTGCTCAGCTTGTCGTGCACAAGATCGATCGCCCGGATGTGGTTCGGATAGTCCGGTCTCAGCCGGATCACCGAGGCACCATGCCGACGTCGGCGTACATGCGCTTCAGCCGCGGGTTCTCCATCGGCGAGACGTGCTACAGATACGGCCCGAAGCTGGACGAAGGGAACGAACAGATCGCGGATCTGCTTGTCGAACTGACCAATGCCAGGAAAACCTGGGGCTTCGGGCTGTGTTTCCTGTATCTGGGCCACGTTCAGGGCCATGTCTGGAACCCCAAACGCGTCTACCGGATCTATCTCGATCTGGAACCAGACCTGCGCATCAAGCCCCGCAGGCGCCTGAAGCGTGAGAAACCCGGGGAACCGGCCGTGCCGGACGCGCCAGGCGAGGTCTGGTCGATGGATTTCATGGCGGATCCGGCCGGGTGACGGAAGGGGCTTTCGGCTGCTGAACGTCCCGGACGACTTCAATCGTGAGGGGCCGGGCATCGAGGTGGACTTTTCGCTGCCGGCCGAACGTGTCGTGCGGGCCTTGAACCGGATCATCGAATGGCGGGGCGCGCCAAGGGCGATCAGGGTCGACAATGGCCCGGAATACGTCAGTGGCAGGTTAATCGAACGGGCCGAAAACAGGGGCATCGTGCCGGCCTGTATCCAGCCGGGAAAGCCGCGGCAGAACGCTTGCGTCGAGCGATACAACCGAACGGTCAGGCATGAGTGGCTGGATCACGACATCTTCGAAAGCATCGAGGAGGTGCGGCGGATTGCCACCGGGTGGCTCCGGTCCTACAACCCGGTACCTACAACAACGAACGCCCCAACATGGGCAACCGCGGGATGACCCCTGCCCGGAAACTGAGAATGGCCGCGTAAATTCTACGACCAGGACCCCGCAAAAATGCCGGGATTACCCGACAACAAGCCGCCCGATCCTAGAATGCAACTTCTCGATCTCGACCGTACCGACCGGAGCCGGATTGGCCCCCCGCCGGGCAAACGCAGACGCCATGTTCCGGATCGCTGCCCGCTTCCAAGTGCTGATCCGGGTCGCATGCACGCCGTACTTCTTCGACAACTCCGCCAGCGTCATCTCTTCGCGGATTGCCTCAAGCGCGACCCTGGCCTTGAACCCGGGCAAATGGTTCTTTCTCTTCGTCATCCTGGATCGTGTCTCTCGTCAAGCGATCCACCTTGACAACCCGGTCCGAAATCCCGCGACAACCTCTATCCTTGGCTGTTATTCGCCAGACCGGCGGATGGTGGATGTATGAAGTTTGCCAGAATGGCGCACGCGAACAAGCCCGTGGCGAATAACAAATAAGCCAGAATCACCAGATAAACCCTGCGAAATCGCACCACGCGCCGCCACGGCATTTACGATGGATTGAATTTACAAGCTTTTTCACCATTTACCTGATACAAGGCATTCGTGGGTGCCGCGATTGCCCCGCCCCTGCAGACGGTATCGTCGCAATCTTTTCTTCCAGAAAATCAGTCCGGTTCAGGATCGCATGGATCGGAACGCAGTGATTGAAGTGGCTGCGCGCCGATGCGCGCGCGACTTCAGCCACTATTAAGGATTCTTTATCAGTGAACAATTCTACCTTCGCGTCCCTGGGACTCTCTCAGAGGCTCTTGCGCGCACTCAATGACGCGCAATATTCTCACCCCACCGCCATTCAGGAGCGTGCAATTCCTCTGCTTCTCGATGGCGCAGACCTGTTAGGCATTGCGCAAACAGGCACTGGCAAAACAGCCGCTTTCACATTGCCACTTCTGCAAAATCTCAGAGATGATGGTGATCGGCCGGCGCCAAGAACAGCACGCGCCTTGATCCTTGCGCCCACACGGGAACTCGCGCTTCAGATCGCCGACAGTATCAAGACCTATGCCCGCTATGAGCGCATGCGCCTTGCAGTGGTCATGGGCGGCGTCAACGCACGCGCCCAGATCGAGGCCTTGCGCTATGGCGTCGACATCCTCATCGCGACGCCCGGACGGCTGCTTGATCTTGCCAACCAGCGGTGCGTCAATTTGAGCGATTGTGAATATCTCATCATCGACGAAGCCGACCGCATGCTCGACATGGGTTTCATCCGCGACGTGCGCAAAATCGTCGCCATGCTGCCAGAGGAACGTCAGACCTTACTGTTTTCAGCTACTATGCCAAGTGAAATCACCCGGCTCGCCAACGAAATCCTGTTTGAGCCTGAGCGGGTTGAAATTGCTGCAAAAACCGTCGCAGTTGAGCGCATCGAGCAATATGTCCACCATCTCCCGACCCAAGCCAAACGCGAACGTCTTGCAGATCTCTTGCGCTCGCCTGATCTATCCAAGGTGATCGTATTCACGCGCACAAAACGCGGCGCCGACCAAGTAGTCAAATGCCTTTCCACAGCAGGTGTGGCCGCCGAGGCGCTGCATGGCAACAAGTCCCAGAATGTACGTCAGCGCACTCTTTCCGGATTTCGCGACACCCGCTTCCGTGTGTTGGTTGCGACGGACATCGCAGCACGCGGCCTTGATGTCGACGACATCTCTCATGTTATCAACTATGACTTGCCGCACGAACCGGAAAGCTATGTGCACCGCATTGGCCGCACCGCGCGCGCTGGTGCTTCGGGTATCGCGATCTCCTTCTGCGATCCAGGCGAGCGCTCACAATTGCGAGCCATCGAGCGCCTGATCAAGCGGCCGCTGGATGTAGTCGGCGATGGCCCGAATTCGTCTCCCGCTACCAAGGGCAAGAAAACCAATAGCGGAGCGCCGCGCCCGGCAAACTCCAACCGGAAGCGCCGGCGGTCAAAGCGCTTTGCACAGCGCGCCGCCTAAATGAGTTTCTGGAAGTCGTGTGAAGCACGCAGCGCCTATCATACGCACTGGGATCGGTGGCTGTACGGTTTGCACTCAGATCATACAGCACACCAATTCGCCTTCGCATACAGCAAGAAGGACCGACAATGCCCAGATTGACGAAAGCAATAGCCAATCAACTCTTTACCGCCAGTTCGAAAAAAGGCGAGCAGGTGCAAAGCGAAGTGGAAAAAGAGCGTCGCGCGAAGGCAGCCCTCACCGCCAAACTTCGTGCTTTGCGTTTGGCAAGAGACGAAAAACAAGCTTGAGTTCCAATCCGACTGGACATGGTGAGTATTAGGGTCTGGACTCATTATAGCCACGAGATGAGGGCTGCGGCGCGCGCGATAGCTGCCATGACGTTTTTAATGTTGCGCTCGAAGCGCGTTGCGATGCGCCGCCGGTCTTTGAGGCGGCAGAACATGCGTTCGATGATATCTCGCTCCCTGTAGACGGCCCGATCGTCGTGATATCGGATCTTGCGGGTCTTTCGCGGCGGGATGACGGGCTCGGTCCCGCGCCCTTCAGGCCATTCGCGCAGTTCCCGGCTGTCATGGCCTTTGCCGGCGACAAATTCGGCGGATGGCGGCATGGCCTCGATGCGGCGCTGTGCGACCTTGCAATCATGCACGTTTCCGGGCGTCGGGAGCAGGACGCAATTGACAAAACACGGGGCGGCCCTTGTGGTCGCGGACGGCGTGGAGCCCGGTGTTGCGCCCGCCTTCGGTGCGGCCGATACCATGGGGGCCAAGCCCCCCCCCCTTTTCCGCCGCCGGCGCAGCGATGAACCTTGATGCAGGAACTGTCGATGAACAGCCGGTCAGGCGTATCCTCAGCGCCTGCCGGAGCGCTGAAGACACCTTCCCATATACCGCCGCTCGGCCCGGCGGATGAAGCGGTTGTAGAGCGCCTTCTTCGGCCCGGCGATCGCCACAGCGCAGCGCATGGACGATCCCGCTCGGCACACGGCGATCATCAACTGTTTCCGGGCGCTTCCTGCCGCGCACATCGGTCGGCAGAAGCGGCGTGATCCGGGCCCGCCGAGAATCGGAAAACCAAAAGAAATCATACATCTCGCGGTCTGCGCTCCTAGATTTCCTCCAATGATAATGAGCGTCCGGCCCTGACAAGGAGGCGGACGATATGAAGCGGAGCAGGTTTGGCGAGGAACAGATGATCGCTGTGTTGAAGGAGCAGGAAGCGGGGATGCCGACGGCGGATGTGTGCCGCCGTCACGGGATCAGCCCGGCGACCTTTTACAAGTGGAAGTCGAACTATGGCGGGCTTGAGGTGTCCGATGCCCGGCGGCTTCGTCAGTTGGAGCAGGAGAATGCGCAGCTGAAGAAGCTGCTGGCGGGCTCGATGCTGGACAACGCAATGCTCAGGGAGATCAGTGCAAAAAGTTCTGACGCCCGGTGCCGGGCGGCAGGCGGTGGCTCATCTCCGGGAGGTCTTCGAAGTGAGCCGGCGTCGCGCCTGCGCGGTGCCGGGCGTGGACCGAACGACGGTGCGCTACATCAGCTGCCGCCCTGACGACACCGAGGCGCGGACACGTATCAGGGAACTGGCCGGCGAGCGCCGCCGGTTCGGCTGTCGGCGCTTGCACTGGCTGCCGTGCCGGGAGGGATGGGTCATGAACCACAAGAAGTTCCGCAGGCTGTATCATCGGGATGAGCGCTTGCAGGTTTGTCGCCGTGGCGGGCGCAAGCGGGCATTGGGGACACGAGCGCCGATGGTGTTACCGCAGGGACCGAACCAGCGCTGGAGCCTGGACTTCATGTCGGATGCCTTTGCCTGCGGACGCAGGTTCCGGATCTTCGCCGTGGTCGACGACTTCAGCCGGGAGTGCGTGCGCCTGATCGCCGATACGTCGATCTCCGGCGCAAGGGTCGGTCGCGAGCCTGATGCGGCGATCTTCGAGCGAATGGCGCGGCCCGGCACGATCGTCAGCGGCATCGGCACCGAACCGACCGGCATGGTGATCGGGCGCCGTTCAAAGGAGCGCAATGTCGAGTGGGCACTCTATCGCGCCGGGCAAGCCCTGTCAGAACGGGTTCATCGAGAGCTTCAATGCGCGGCTCAGGGACGAATGTCTGAACGAGACGATCTTCACCAGCCTGACCCATGCCCGCCGGGAACTCGAAGCCTGGCGGCACGACTACAATCACTTCCGGCCCCACTCGAGCCTCGGGAACAAAACCCCGGCCGGGATCGGGACTGGATCAACCGGCAAACCGTGTTGTGGGCATGCCCCCGACACGGTTGTTGCCATCACGCCCGGCGTTGTGCATCAAAACGGGCACAGGCTCTACTTGTAGCTGGTAGAAACTTCGAGCTCAGATCAGAAGGAATCATATATCTCGTTACCTCCTCATCGGAGGCAATGAACCATCCTCGGATCAAATCGGGAAGACAATTATCGGGGCCGGACACTAGTGCTGCGATCACCGCATCATAACGCGGAATGTAGTAGATTGGCGGGTAGACGGTCTCGCCCATCACCAGGGCACGCGCGGTGTCGGCAATCACCTCAACGGAAAAACGCACGCGCAACCGCTCGCCAAACGGCTCAACCGTGATCGGATGGTTGGTATCGGCCACGCTCATCTTTTTCTCCTTTACTTACACTAAGGGCTGAGCCATAGGGACAGTGCGCAGTGTGGTGCGCTTATTCGGCTGCCTCAGCTGCCGGCGGTTGCCGCTTCTCGCGCATCGTCACCAACTCTTCGGCCGATGAAGGATGCAGCGCGACGGTTGCATCGAAATCCGCCTTGGTCGCGCCCATCTTGATCGGAATTCCCAAGACTTGGACCATTTCACCTGCGTCGAGCCCCATAATGTGACAGCCCAGCACACGATCGCTGGCGGGATCGACGATGATCTTCATCATCATTTTTTCCTCGCTACCCGACAAAGTGTGTTTGAGCGGAGTAAAGGTCGATTTGTAGATATCGACTTCACCGAACTGGGCGCGCGCCTCCGCCTCGGTCAGTCCAACAGTGCCGATCTCGGGCTGGGAGAACACGGCTGTTGGAATGTTGGAATAATCGAGCGTGGTTGGCTTGCCGCCAAATACGGTATCGGCAAAAGCGTGGCCTTCACGGATCGCGACCGGGGTCAGGGCGGCGCGGTCGGTGACATCGCCAACCGCATAAATGTGGGGAACCGACGTGCACGAATTGGCGTCGACGGAAATCTCACCATTGGCACCGAGTTTGACCCCGACCTGTTCAAGGCCGAGTCCTCGGCTGTTGGGATAGCGCCCGGTTGCGTACATCACCAGACCGGTCTCGATCACATCGCCCGACTTGAGAGTGGCGCTAAAGCCATCGCCATGCGGGTCTACCGAGGTGATATCGCTCATCACCCGCACGTCGACACCCTTTTTGTCCATTTCGCGATGCAGAACGTTGCGCAAATCGTCGTCAAAACCGCGCAAGATCTCCTCGCCGCGGTAGAGCAGCGTGGTGTCGACACCAAGGCCATTGAAGATGCCGGCAAATTCGACCGCGATATAACCGCCGCCGACAATTGTGATGTGCTCTGGCAGGCGCTGCAGGTGGAACGCCTCATTGGAGGTGATAACGTGCTCGACACCTTCAATATCGGGCACAAAAGGCCAGCCGCCGGTGGCGATCAGAATGGTGCCCGCAGATACCGAGCGTTCACTGGCGCCCAATTGCACGGTATGCGCGTCGGTTAGAACAGCCCGGGTCTCGAAAATCTCGACCCCTGAATTCTTGAGATTGCGGATATAGATCGCGTTCAACCGATCAATCTCGCGCTCCTTGCGCTCGATCAATGTATGCCAGTCGAATTTTGCTGCACCCGGCATCCATCCAAAGCCTTTTGCCTCTTCGAAGCTTTCGGAGAACTGGCTTGCATAGACGAAGAGCTTTTTGGGGACACAACCGCGGATCACGCATGTGCCGCCAACCCGATACTCCTCGGCGATGCCAACACGCGCACCGTAAGAGGCAGCAATGCGGGCGGCGCGCGCACCGCCCGAGCCCGCGCCAATGACGAACAGATCGTAGTCAAATTCAGACATGAGTAACCTGCATTTCCGCGCTTGTTCGGTTCATTGATCAGCGATGGTGCGCGCGCTGCCATCGGTCATACCGATGATCGCTTGCGAGGCGATACCGACAAATAATCCGTGCTCGACAACTCCAGTGACAGTGGAAAGTGCGTTTGCCGTTGCGGCGGGATCGTCGACGCGCCCGCAATGACAGTCGACAATGAGATTTCCTTCATCGGTCAAAAAGATGGTGCCGGCAGCATCCTTTCGCAATTGCAGCCTGGCACTGATGCCAACGCTGTTCAGGGCTTCAGAGACCGCACGCATAGTGGTCTCGGGCGCGAAACTCACAATTTCCACCGGCAGTGGAAAAGCGCCAAGAACATCCACACATTTGGTCTGATCGGCGATCACCACCATGCGGCGTGAGGCACGCGCGACGATCTTTTCGCGTAGAAGCGCACCCCCGCCTCCCTTGGCAAGAACAAGACCGGGGCCAATTTCGTCGGCACCATCAATGGTCAGGTCTAGCGGGGAAAGCTGATCAAGATCGCCGAGTTCAATACCGAGTGAGTGAGCCTGAACTGCGGTTGCCTCGGATGTCGGAACTCCGACCATTTCAAATCCGTCCCGCCGGCGCTCGCCCAGCAGGGAGACAAATTCAGCCGCCGTCGAACCGGTACCCAAGCCCAGTTTCATGCCCGGTTCGACCAACTCCACCGCAGCCTTGGCCACGGCCAGCTTTGCCGCCGCAGGGCTGCCACTCACTGACCGAGGCCGCCCATCAGCATGTATTTGACCTCGACGAATTCCTCGGTGCCGAAATGACCGCCTTCCCGTCCAACGCCAGACTGTTTCATGCTGCCAAAGGGCGCGACTTCAGTAGAAATGTTGCCCTCATTGATGCCGACAATGCCGTATTCAAGCGCTTCGGAAACGCGCCAGCAGCGGCCGATATCACGTGAATAGAAATAGGCAGCAAGACCAAACTCGGTGTCGTTGGCCAGCGAAATCGCCTCATCTTCTTCATGGAAGCGATAAAGCGGTGCCACCGGTCCGAAGGTTTCCTCATGGGTGATCCGCATCTGGATGCTCATTTCGCCAATCACCGTGGGTTCGAAAAATGTACCGCCGCGCTCATGCCGCTTGCCGCCGGTCAAGACCTTGGCACCCTTGTCGAGGGCATCCTTGCTATGTTCCTCGACCTTGAGCACGCCATCTTCGTTGATCAGCGGTCCCTGGACGATCCCCTCCTCGGTTCCGGCACCGACCTTGAATTCGCCAACGCGCTTGGAAAGGCCGTTAGCGAAATTGCCATAAATGCCGTCCTGCACGAGGAACCGGTTGGCGCAAACACCGGTCTGTCCGGTGTTGCGATATTTTGAGGCGATCGCGCCTTCAATGGCGGAATAGAGTTCGGCATCGTCAAACACGATGAAGGGCACTTTGCCGCGGATCTCCATGCCGACTTTTTTCACCGTGGCGGCGGGAAAGTTCCACGGGGTGATGGCGCCAACAACGCCGACCGGTTCCTTGGAGAAGACAATGCGCTTTCCATCCCAAGGTGAGGGAATGGTGTCGCCATAGATTCGTTTGGCCTCTTCGGAGAAAAATTCGACAAAACCCGCGGCATAAGCAATCTCACCACGCGATTCAGTCAACGGCTTGCCCTGCTCGGCGGTCATCAACTGGGCCAGATCTTCCTGATTGGCCATGATCAACTCAAACCAGCGACGCAACAGCTCTGAACGTTCCTTGGCGATTTTGTCGCGCCAGCTGCGGTAAGCAATATCGGCCCTTTCGATGGCGTCACGGGTTTCATTGGCACCAAACTACCGGAACCTTGGCGATTACCTCGCCGGACGCGGGATTGGTGACCTCTCGTTCCGGTGTTCCAACCTAGGCACCACCGACATAACACTGTTCTTTCAGCAGACCACTATCGCTTAGTTTCATCAACCGACATTCCCCGATTAGAATGCCATTTCGATCATGCTGCCGCTGTTTTGCGTACGGATCAAGCCTCTTGGACGGGCCGTGTCGTGGTTCGGGCATCCGGTTCGTGAACCGGGCGCGATTTATGGCTGCTGCAACGGGCTTGAACCGGAAGTCGGTCTGACCGGCACCCGTCGGGTCAGACCCGTCGAGCCGCTTTCGCCCGGGTTTGATCGCCGACACCGTCATGCAGGTAGCGCTGACGCACGGAGCCGTTGGATGGCCGCAAGGATGCGGGTGAACAAGAACGCCGCCGACAGCCGCCTCGGCCGGTTGGAACGTGATGGCTCGGGCGTGGCGGACGACCCGTGCTTCGATCCTGATGAGGCGGGTCCGCAGGCCGATGCATGAAGCTGAAGCCGCACCTCGTTCCGCGCCATGTCCTTGCGCGACGCCACCAGCCCAAGAATGAAGTCCTCGTGCGCATCCAGCTTCGAGCCCGACGGTTGGCCCTGGCGCGCCGGCCGGATATCACCGCTCGCTCGCCACTGCCGATACCAGCTCCCGGCCGTCGATATCCCGATCGAGAACCGGCCCGCGGCGAAAGCCCGTCCTCGATCGCGGCGATCACTCGTCGGCGAAGGTCCAAACCATAAGCATACGCCATATCTGCCTCCCGATAAGCCTCGGGACACAGAATAATGTGCCAAACCATTTGGGAATCCCCTAAATCGACTCCGATTACGTGAAACATGCTCTAGAGCATGCGGATTTTACCGGATAGTCCGAACCAGATTTACGTCGTTGTGGCAGAAATTGAATTCTTTTGTTTTTTCAATGGGTTGTTGGAGAGTATCAAGGTACATGAACGCTCATAAGCGCGGATTTTGGCGCCTTCGGATTGATAAGGACTTGGTTAACCATAGCTCACAGATTGGTTTAAGCTAATCGAATTCCAATTCTAGATTATTCGATTAACGCGTTGTTTTATATGCTTTAAGTATATGAAGATTGTGCATTACCGGCATGTCCTATCCCGGTCGTTTCACTATGATCCGCGACCGCCAGAGTGTCACAATGTGCGTGGATAGCACTTCCCAGTTTCAACGGGATCCTGCCTCGGATTGCAGAATGCAAAATAAATTGTCACGACAATTGACGATCGATCGAACTGTGTCGAAAGTGTTGCTGTCATGACAATTTTTGGGTTTTGGTCAACACCCCGTTTAGTTGCTTCGACAATTAATATTCGGTTAAATAAGATCGACCGATCTATCCTCGCCGCCAAATCCGTACTCCCCTCTGAGAGGGAATCAAGTCCTTCAAAAATTCAGCCTGCAACATGCAATCCAATCGCTGGTAAGGCAACTGGTTGCCGTGAAAAATTAAACCTTGGCCAACACAATATGTTGTCGTGACATTGAGTCGCTTGTGTTGCGCAACAAGGTGTCGCGACAGTTAATATTTCTCCATAAACTGCTTGGATTGACGTTGTGGCTGGTGGGCTCTATCAGCGGCCACCCTTGATTTTCGCGCAATACATCCGGTCAGCACCATGCCGTCAAAAAATCTGGTTGTTTTCGATCTGGACGGCACACTGGTTGACACCGCGCCAGACCTCGCAGCGACGATGAATATCATTCTTGCCCGCGAGGGACTGGAAAAACTCGATCCATCCTCGGTTCGTTTGATGATCGGACGCGGCGCCCGTGCTTTGATGGAGCGTGGGCTTGAGGTTGCCGGTGTGGAACCAACCCCCCCCTTACTTGAGCGCCTAGTGGCGGATTTCCTTACTGTTTACGAGGATCGCGTCGCTATTGAAAGCCTGCCTTATCCGGGTGTCATCAGTGCTCTTGAGGCTCTCCAAGCCAGCGATACGTTGCTTGCGGTGTGCACCAACAAGCCTGCCCATTTAAGCGAAATTCTGCTCACCGAATTGGGGCTTCGCGGGCATTTCTCAGCGCTTATCGGCGGCGACAGTCTGCCCCGCCGCAAGCCTCACCCAGACCCTCTTTTGGAAGTCATCTCACGTGCGGGTGGAATACCGCAAAAGACTGCGATGGTCGGCGACTCGATCGCTGATATCGATACCGCCCGAGCTGTCGGTGTGCCGGTAATCGGCGTTTCTTTCGGCTACACCGAAACGCCAATGGTTGAACTTCGGCCAGATCGAATGATCAATCATTTTGATCAGCTTCCAGCAGCACTCCAGTCACTGGGATTTCCAACCCCGTAAGCGCGTTTAAGCCTACACGCACGGTTCACCGTCAATTCTTAGGGGCTGGACTCATTATAGCCACGAGATGAGGGCTGCGGCGAGCGCGATAGCTGCCGTGACGTTTTTAATGTTGCGCTCAAAGCGCGTTGCGATGCGCCGCCGGTCCTTGAGGCGGCAGAACATGCGTTCGATGATATTTCGCTCCCTGTAGATGGCCTGATCGTAGGGATGTCGGATCCTGCGGTTCTTTCGCGGCGGGATGACGGGCCCGGTCCCGCGCTCTTCAAGCCGTTCGCGCAGTTCCCGGCTGTCATGGCCTTTGCCGGCGACAGGTTCGGCGGATGGCGGCATGGCCTCGATGCGGCGCTGTGCGACCTTGCAATCATCACGTTTCCGGGCGTCGGGAGCAGGACGCAATTGACAAAAACACGGGGCGGCCCTTGTGGTCGCGGGCGGCGTGGGAGCCCGGTGTTGCGTCCGCCTTTGGTGCGGCCGATACCATGGGCCAAGGCCCCCTTTTCCGCCGCCGGCGCAGCGATGAACCTTGATGCAGGAACTGTCGATGAACAGCCGGTCAGGCGAAACCTCGGCTCCTGCCGGAGCGCTGAAGATACCTTCCCGTATACCGCGCGCTCGGCCCGGCGGACGAAGCGGTTGCAGAGCGTCTTCTTCGGCCCGTGGATATCGGCGCAATCGGCCCGGCGACCGCCACAGCACAGCGATCATCTGTTCCTCGCCAAACCTGCTCCGCTTCATATCGTCCGTCTCCTTGTCAGGGCCGGACGCTCATTATCATTGGAGAAAATCCAGGGGCGCAGACCATTCCGCGTTGGATGCAGGGAAAAATCCGCCGGGCAAAAGCGTTTTGCGAGCTACCTTCGAGGTTTGCGGTGCAGCTCGTGCTATTGATCTGACGGGCGACCCCGACAAGGATTGGCGTGCAGTCAGGGCAGCGCCGGAAAATGGTGGCTGCAAGCGCCTGAAAGAGGTCGGCACAGAAGTCCGAAACATTCGGTTGTTGGAGCGAGGTGCCCAATTTCGGCAAGAGCCTACACAAGACTGGCGCGAAAACGGCGCTTATGCAAACGCATTAACAATCGTTCAGCAGGCGTTTGTGCAGGGGCATTTCGCCACAAATTCTAAGCCAGAGAGCTGCGTAATGGTCATGAACATGCATAAGGCGAAGGGTAAACAATTCGACGAAGTTATCGTTTTTGAGGGCTGGCCCAAAAGGGTAAAGGCCAGATTGTCGCCAATCCTCATCGTATCGTTCGGAACAATGACCACGCCGAAATCAACAATGGCTCACGCCAAAATTTCCGAGTGAGCGTCACCCGAGGTCGCCAGCGTACCAAGATCCTTACACCAAAAAGCGATAGCTGTGTGCTGCTGGAGCATTTTCACATTGAGCGTTGTGTCCGTCATCAAGACCTTCGGGATTTTTGAGCGTGTGACCTGAGCAAGTGTCCGGCCCATCCGGCCGGTCATTTTACGCGGCACGATTTGCGTGCTGCAAGCGCCGCTGTTCCATTGTCTTTCGTTTGATCCTTTCTCGTTTTTTCAGGCTGGTTTGTCCTCGACCGTAGCAGACATCGGCGGGCGTGAGATTGTTGAGGCTCTCGTGATAGCGGTGATTGTCATAGTGATCGACGAAGGCATTGATCCGCGCCTCCGGATCTCCCGGCAGATAGTAGTTCTCCAAGAGGGTGCGGTTCTTCAGCGTCTGATGCCGGCGCTCGATCCTGCCCTGGGTCATCGGATGGTACGGCGCCCCGCGGATGGGGGTAATAAGGAGTAAAGTAAATGGTGCGGTCGAGAAGACTCGAACTTCCACGGGGTTTCCCCCACAGCGACCTCAACGCTGCGCGTCTACCAATTCCGCCACGACCGCATGCCCCCGGGCAGTGGAGATAGCAAATGATCCAGTCACTCACAAGTGTGGGCGGTGTTGCCGACCGGCGCGCGGCGGATTTAAAAATCTCGCTGGCCGTAACCGCAACCTTGTTGTTCTGGATGGTCACTTCGCCATGAGCGATGGGAACGTTGTTGGCGAGAATTTGTACATTGTCGTCTTCGCCGGCATTGAGTTCGATCACCGCGCCGCGCCCCATTCTCAAGAACCGGTTCATCGGCAGCCTGACGGTGCCGAGCACAGCCGAAAGCCGGATCCTGACTGAGTCGATTGGTCCCATACGGGTTTATGTTCCTCGCCTGATTCACTGAACGCGTTGACGTGGGCAGACCGTCCCAGGCTATTGTGAACACATGGTTAAGATTGAACCCATTTCGGGACACTCAGAACGCGGCAATGCCATTTCCTGGCTGGTCAGCGAGGGGCTGGCCGATTATGGCAAGGCCTGCCGGGTGATGGAAGCGCGGGCGCGCGCCATTGCCGAGGGCAAAGCCGGCGAGTTGGTGTGGCTGGTTGAGCATCCGCCAATCTATACCGCCGGCACCAGCGCCAAACCGCATGATTTGCTGCAACCGGAACGGTTTCCGGTTCATCGCTCGGGCCGTGGCGGGCAATATACCTATCATGGACCAGGCCAGCGCGTTGCCTATGTGATGCTTGATGTCGGCAAGCGCTTCGGCGATGTGCGCGCCTTCGTTCACGCACTCGAGGAATGGCTGATCGAAACGCTGGCCGGTCTTGGCGTTTCGGGAGAGCGCCGGGCCGACCGCATTGGCATCTGGGTTGCGCGGCCAGAGCGCAGGGCCGGTTCGGAGGACAAGATCGCGGCACTTGGCGTGCGCTTGCGCAAATGGGTCAGTTTTCACGGCGTGGCGCTCAATGTCGCTCCCGATCTTGAACATTTCAGCGGTATCGTTCCGTGCGGTATTGAGGGCCACGGGGTCACCAGTCTGGCCGATCTCGGCCTCAAGGTGACGATGTCAGAGGCCGACCGCGCTTTGAAGGACGCTTTCGAGCACGTGTTTGCCCCGCTCAGTGCGGAAGACAAACCGCTCACGCGGTTGGCCGGTAGTTGAAGCCCGTTGCAGGCGCTTCCAAATCTTCATCAATCATCAATTCGGTGACCAGGCTACCGCGCGGCCCCTGGCGCACGCGCTCCAACATAAGGCAAACAGTTGCGGGCTCACCGGAAAAGACCGCTTCCACTGAACCATCGCGCAGATTGCGCACCCAGCCATCCAGCCCCAGCCTGTCCGCCTCGCTTACAGTCCAGGCACGAAAGCCGACGCCCTGAACCTGGCCGCGCAAGCGAACACGTACAGAGCGCGGCGGCTCATGTTCCTCAGGCATCGACGCGCCGGTCCATGCCGGTCAAGCACCGTTCGGCATCGAACATGAGTCACGGTTGATCGGAACCGCATCGCGCGCCCGCTCAACGGCCATCGCCACCTGCAATTCCCCGTTCTGCACAATTCTGTCGAAGAAATGCGCGAGCAATCTCATTTTATCCTCCCTATTCGAACTCCATGATGATCGCGTCGACAGCAAGGCTGTCGCCGGGATTGGCAAAAATTCTGGCAATCGTGGCATCGCGCTCGGCGCGCAGGATGTTTTCCATCTTCATCGCTTCAACGACACATAGCGCCTCACCGGGCTTGACTGTCTGGCCTTCGGTGACGACGAGCGAAATGACCGTGCCGGGCATCGGGCAAAGCAACCGGTGTGAGGTGTCGGTTGGCGCTTTTTCCGGCATCCACGCCATCAAATCGGCTTCACGCGGCGACATCACGCGCATATCGAGCGTGACCCCGCCGCGAGAGATCAACATCCCGCCCGAGCGCGGTCTGATCTGGGCTGCGAAGGCTTTGCCGTCGAGGGTGGCTTCGATCAGGAGTTCTCCCGGATGCCAGTCAGTTGCCGCGACAATCCGGCCGGGGCCAATGCCCACCGTCATCTCATCGCCGCTTGCCTCAACGGTGACCGAGTGCATGTCACCACCAGCCCGAATGATGCGCTGGCGGGTGAAGGCGCCCTCACTCGCGCGCCTGCCCGACCCTGCCGCGTTGACCGTCCGGCGCCGGCTCAGATGGTCGGCAATCGCCGCCAGCGCAATCAACTGCCTGGAGATTTCAGGATCCGCTTCACTCTGTGAAAATCCATCCGGATATTCCTCATCGATAAAACGGGTCGACAAACGGCCCTCGCGCCAGCGCGGGTGCTCCATCAGGGCGGTAAGAAACGCGATATTGTGCTCGATGCCGACAATGGTGAAGCGGTCGAGCGCGCGGCCCATATGGGCGCTTGCTTCATCGCGCGTCGGGGCATGGGTGCAGAGCTTGGAGATCAGCGGATCGTAATGGACGGTAATCGCTCCGCCCTCCTCAACGCCGGTGTCATTGCGGATGGTGAGACCGTCACTGGTTCCTTCCCTGGGCGGGCGGTAGCGCATCAACCGGCCGATGGAAGGCAGGAAATTGCGCGCCGGGTCTTCGGCATAGACCCGCGTTTCAATTGCCCAGCCGTTGAACCTGACATCTTTCTGCGCCACAGAAATCTTCTCGCCGGCGGCGATGCGGATCATCTCCTCGACAAGATCAAGACCGGTGATCAGTTCGGTCACCGTGTGTTCGACCTGGAGGCGGGTATTCATCTCCAGAAAATAAAAACCCCCGTCGCCATCGGTGATGAACTCAACGGTACCGGCGCTGACATAGCCAACTGCCCTAGCAAGCGCCACTGCCTGAGCGCCCATACCAGCGCGCAACTTTTCATCGACCGCACTTGAGGGCGCTTCCTCGACCACCTTCTGGTTGCGGCGCTGGATTGAGCATTCGCGCTCACCCAGATGAATGACATTGCCATGGGTATCGGCCAGCACCTGAATTTCGATATGGCGAGGCCCGGAGATGAATTTTTCGATGAACACCCGCTCATCGCCAAAGGATAATTTCGCCTCACCGGTGGCGGCGCCAAAACCCTCGCGTGTTTCCGCCTCGCTCCAGCTGATGCGCATGCCCTTGCCGCCACCACCGGCGGCGGCCTTGATCATCACCGGATAGCCAATATCGCCGGCGATACGCATTGCCTCATCGCCGGTTTCGACACAGGCGGCGTGGCCCGGCACGGTGTTGACACCGGCCTCGGCGGCAAAGCGCTTGGAGGCGATCTTGTCACCCATGATTTCCATGGCCCTGGCGCCGGGGCCGATAAAGACAATGCCGGCGCGCTCAAGGGCTGCGGCGAAGGCGGGATTTTCAGAAACGAAACCGTAGCCCGGATGCACCGCCTCGGCGCCGGTTTCGACACAGGCGGCGACGATCTTTTCGATATCGAGATAGGATTTGCCGGCGGCGGCAGGCCCGAGCCGCACCGCCTCGTCGGCCATGATGACATGGAGTGCGTTGCGGTCGGCATCGGAATAGACCGCAACCGTCGCAATCCCCATGGCGCGGGCCGTGCGGATTACGCGGCAGGCAATCTCGCCTCGGTTTGCGATCAGGATCCTGGTGAACATCGCTGCTCCGCCGATCAATGACCCCCAAGGTTAGTTGCCAAGCGGCAGCATCGCAATCGCTGTTGTTACAGCCGGGTCAAGCAATCGGCGCTGCCGCACACCGTGCATTAAAGATCAGGCGGCCTTTTCGATCAGCTCGCGGAATGCCGGATGCAGATCGTCGGCGCGGGCGGCGCGGCGCATGGCGGCGTCACTGTCTGCATCATGCCTGAGCGCTTCAAGCGCGCCCTGGATGCCGCTATCGGCAAGCTTGCGCATGAAGTCCAGCGCGCCGTCGCACTGTTCGAGCCAGACCTCCTGGCGCACCACTTCCTCGTGCGGGCGCGGCGCCCAGAGCCTGGCGGCCATGACATAATTGGTGATGGCATTGACGAACAGATCGGCCCAATCGGCGTGATTTTCAGCCGCTACGATCACATCATTGAGATCGAACAGCAATTCGGCCTCAAGCCTTGTGATCTTGATATTGCCATCGGATGCGGTGCTGTAAACCAGCCGGCGCAGCAGATCGATTTCCGCCTCGGCGATGGTGCCGGGCTCGAGCCTGCGGCCGTTGCGCACCGGGCCCTCGCCTTCAAGAACGCCGATGCGCATTTCGGCCATGACGAACAGCACCAGCTTTTCGGGCACCGATGTTGCCATATCGATGATCAAGACCAAGAGCTCCAGCTCATTGGCCGAATTGATGCGCCCGTCCTTGAGCAGGCGGTGGGCGATCTCCTCAGCCCCTCCTCGTCGATGAACCCGCGCGGGCGGCGCCGGTTGACATAAAATCGGTCAGTGCCTCAACAAACAGCGCATTCCATTGCGGGCAGGCGTTGGCACATGCATCGTTGAGCCACAACGGATTGTCGGCCTCGGCGCTCGAGACCACGCCATTGGCATAGATACGGCGGCGCAGTTCCATGACGTCGTCCGCGCCGATCTGCCCGGTTTCGGCAATCGCATGAATGTTTTTCGGCGCTTCCGGCTTATCCATCGCGAATGCACCCCTAGAGCAGGTTTCAACGCTTGCGAGGCCAGTGGCCGGATGTTGCATTCGCCCTAAAGCTTATGGTCAACGAAAGATTGCTTTTCATGTCCCGGTCGGCCTTCGCGCGATCATGTCGATCTCCACAAGCCCGCCGACCGCAAGGGCAGTGACGCCGACGCAGGTGCGCGCCGGCAGGCGATCGGGCGCGAAATAGCTGCGATAGACCTCGTTCATCGCCTGATAATCGCGCTCGAACCGGGTGAGAAACGCGCGCGCGGAGACGACATGTTCAAGGCCGAGGCCGAGGCCGGCCAGCACGATGATAAGATTGTCCATGACGCGTCGGGTCTGGGCCTCGATGTCGTCCGGCAGCGGCACTGTGTCATCGCCGGGGTCGGAGGCGAGCTGGCCGGTGATCATCACCCAGCCATCGGCTTCGACAGCGTGTGAATATGGCGCCACGGCCTGTGGCGCTTCAGGGAATGTGTGGAAGATCGGGGGCGCTTTGGTCATGGGCTGAGCTTAACGTAATTGCGCGACTGGTTGGAGGAGTGAATCCCACCCACGCCCAATCCTCCCGCAACTCGTTTGAGACCGGGTCGATCAGCAGTCAGGGGCGCAGGCTGCTTTGTCTTGCACCACGGGGCCGGCACAGCGCCCGCCACGGCGGTTTTTGGCCATTGTCCGGACCGCGGCTTCGGCAAACAAACCCGGACGCCGAGGATTCTCACCCCGCGCCGGCCATCCATCCCTGTCCGCGCCGGAAGCGGCTATTGGATCACTCATTGTCGCGCTTCATGGACTCCCGGGGACTCACCGGGTCAGATATCGAACAGCTGGACATCCGCGTCGACCGTGAATGACCAGGTTCCATCGTCGGCCGTGAAACTGCGATAGTTCTCTCCTTCGAAATCGACACGGTCCCCTTCGGTAAAGTCGTCCATGTCGAAGCGCAGCGTGTCCGTATTTCCGCCCTCGATCCGGACCTCATTCCCCGAAGCGCCCGCAAAGACAAAGTTGTCCTGGATGGTCAGATCCGTACCGCCGTCCCCGGAGCCGTCCCCGCCCAGCTGAACCACCTCAAGCCCGGCATGGTCCGGAAACCCGCCGCTGAAATCAATCCCGCCATTATACCGGACCTGATCCAGGCTGCCGTCACCGTCGGTGTCGAAATCGGTCCGGATCAGACTGCCACTCGCGTTGTAAGTGTAGGCCTCGCTCCGGTCGATGGTGCCGTCGTCGTCTGAGTCGAAGTCCCTCCGGGTCAGGCTCCGGGTGCCGTCCGCGGCAAACGCCTGGTGATCGATCCGGTCGATATTGCCGTCATCGTCCAGATCGTGTTCCACCCGCTCCCAGCGACCGTCCGCGTTCGTGTGGGCCGTCCGGTCGATAGTGCCGTCACCGTCCAGGTCGAACGCGATGCGGTCGCGCGTGCCGTCCGCGTCATCGTCGAAATCGGTTCGGGTCCGGGTGCCACTCGCATTGTAAGTGTAGTGCTCGCTCCGGTCGATGGTGCCGTCGTCGTCTGAGTCGAAGTCACTCCGGGTCAGGCTCCGGGTGCCGTCCGCGGCAAATGCGTGGTGATCGATCCGGTCGATATTGCCGTCATCGTCCAGATCCCGTTCCACCCTCTCCCAGCGACCGTCCGCGTTCAGGTGGGCCGTCCGGTCGATAGTGCCGTCACCGTCCAAATCCTGTTCCACCCGCTCCCGGCGACCGTCCGCGTTCAGGTGGGCCGTCCGGTCGATAGTGCCGTCACCGTCCAGGTCGAACGCCCTCCGGTCGGTCGTGCCGTCCGCGTCATCGTCGAAATCGGTCCGGGTCAGACTGCCACTCGCGTTGTAAGTGTAGGCCTCGCTCCGGTCGATGGTGCCGTCGTCGTTTGAGTCGAAGTCCCTCCGGGTCAGGCTCCGGGTGCCGTCCGCGGTAAACGCGTTGTGAACGATCCGGTCGATATTACCGTCATCGTCCAGATCCAGTTCCACCCGCTCCCAGCGACCGTCCGCGTTCAGGTGGGCCGTCCGGTCGATATTGCCGTCACCGTCCAGGTCGAACGCGATGCGGTCGGTCGTGCCGTCCGCGTCATCGTCGAAATCGGTCCGGATCAGATTACCGGTCGCGTTGTAAGTGTAGGCCTCGCTCCGGTCGATGGTGCCGTCGTCGTCTGAGTCGAAGTCCCTCCGGGTCAGGCTCCGGGTGCCGTCCGCGGCAAACGCGTAGTGAACGATCCGGTCGATATTACCGTCATCGTCCAGATCCAGTTCCACCCGCTCCCAGCGACCGTCCGCGTTCGTGTGGGCCGTCCGGTCGATATTGCCGTCACCGTCCAGGTCGAACGCGATGCGGTCGCGCGTGCCGTCCGCGTCATCGTCGAAATCGGTCCGGGTCAGACTGCCACTCGCGTTGTAAGTGTAGTGCTCGCTCCGGTCGATGGTGCCGTCGTCGTCTGAGTCGAAGTCCCTCCGGGTCAGGCTCCGGGTGCCGTCCGCGGCAAATGCGTTGTGATCGATCAGGTCGATATTACCGTCATCATCCAGATCCAGTTCCACCCGCTCCCAGCGACCGTCCGCGTTCAGGTGGGCCGTCCGGTCGATAGTGCCGTCACCGTCCAAATCCTGTTCCACCCGCTCCCGGGTGCCGTCCGCAGCAAATGTGTTGTGCTCGATCAGGTCGATATTGCCGTCATCGTCCAGATCGTGTTCCACCCGCTCCCGGCGACCGTCCGCGTTCAGGTGGGCCGTCCGGTCGATATTGCCGTCACCGTCCAGGTCGAACGCGATGCGGTCGGTCGTGCCGTCCGCGTCATCGTCGAAATCGGTCCGGGTCCGGGTGCCACTCGCATTGTAAGTGTAGGCCTCGCTCCGGTCGATGGTGCCGTCGTCGTCTGAGTCGAAGTCCCTCCGGGTCAGGCTCCGGGTGCCGTCCGCGGCAAACGCGTAGTGAACGATCCGGTCGATATTACCGTCATCGTCCAGATCGTGTTCCACCCGCTCCCGGCGACCGTCCGCGTTCAGGTGGGCCGTCCGGTCGATATTGCCGTCACCGTCCAGGTCGAACGCGATGCGGTCGGTCGTGCCGTCCGCGTCATCGTCGAAATCGGTCCGGGTCCGGGTGCCACTCGCATTGTAAGTGTAGGCCTCGCTCCGGTCGATGGTGCCGTCGTCGTCTGAGTCGAAGTCCCTCCGGGTCAGGCTCCGGGTGCCGTCCGCGGTAAACGCGTGGTGAACGATCCGGTCGATATTACCGTCATCGTCCAGATCCAGTTCCACCCGCTCCCAGCGACCGTCCGCGTTCAGGTGGGCCGTCCGGTCGATATTGCCGTCACCGTCCAGGTCGAACGCCTTCCGGTCGATGGTGCCGTCCGCGTCATCGTCGAAATCGGTTCGGGTCCGGGTGCCACTCGCGTCGTAAGTGTAGGCCTCGCTTCGGTCGATATTGCCGTCACCGTCCAGGTCGAACGCCCTCCGGTCGATGGTGCCGTCCGCGTCATCGTCGAAATCGGTCCGGGTCAGACTGCCGGTCGCGTTGTAAGTGTAGGCCTCGCTCCGGTCGATAGTGCCGTCACCGTCCAGGTCGAACGCCCTCCGGTCGATGGTGCCGTCCGCGTCATCGTCGAAATCGGTTCGGATCAGACTGCCACTCGCATTGTAAGTGTAGGCCTCGCTCCGGTCGATGGTGCCGTCGTCGTTTGAGTCGAAGTCCCTCCGGGTCAGGCTCCGGGTGCCGTCGTCATCAAACGCGTGGTGATCGATCCGGTCGATGGTGCCGTCATTGTCGTCGTCGAAGGCGGTCCGGGTCCGGTTGCCACTCGCGTTGTAAGTGTAGGCCTCGCTCCGGTCGATGGTGCCGTCGTCGTCTGAGTCGAAGTCCCTCCGGGTCAGGCTCCGGGTGCCGTCCGCGGCAAACGCGTGGTGATCGATCCGGTCGATATTGCCGTCATCGTCCAGATCGTATTCCACCCTCTCCCAGCGACCGTCCGCGTTCAGGTGGGCCGTCTGGTCGATAGTGCCGTCACCGTCCAGGTCGAACGCCCTCCGGTCGATGGTGCCGTCCGCGTCATCGTCGAAATCGGTTCGGATCAGACTGCCACTCGCGTTGTAAGTGTAGGCCTCGCTCCGGTCGATGGTGCCGTCGTCGTCTGAGTCGAAGTCCCTCCGGGTCAGGCTCCGGGTGCCGTCGTCATCAAACGCGTGGTGATCGATCCGGTCGATGGTGCCGTCCGCGTCATCGTCGAAATCGGTCCGGGTCCGGTTGCCGTCCGCATTGTAAGTGTAGGCCTCGCTCCGGTCGATGGTGCCGTCGTCGTCTGAGTCGAAGTCCCTCCGGGTCAGGCTCCGGGTGCCGTCCGCGGCAAATGCGTTGTGATCGATCCGGTCGATATTGCCGTCATCGTCCAGGTCGTGTTCCACCCTCTCCCAGCGACCGTCCGCGTTCAGGTGGGCCGTCCGGTCGATATTGCCGTCACCGTCCAGGTCGAACGCGATGCGGTCGCGCGTGCCGTCCGCGTCATCGTCGAAATCGGTTCGGATCAGACTGCCGGTCGCGTTGTAAGTGTAGGCCTCGCTCCGGTCGATGGTGCCGTCGTCGTCTGAGTCGAAGTCCCTCCGGGTCAGGCTCCGGGTGCCGTCCGCGGCAAACGCCTGGTGATCGATCCGGTCGATATTGCCGTCACCGTCCAGGTCGAATGCGATGCGGTCGCGCGTGCCGTCCGCGTCATCGTCGAAATCGGTCCGGGTCAGACTGCCACTCGCGTTGTAAGTGTAGGCCTCGCTCCGGTCGATGGTGCCGTCGTCGTTTGAGTCGAAGTCCCTTCGGGCCAGGCTCGGGGTGCCGTCGTCATCATACGCCTGGTGATCGATCCGGTCGATATTGCCGTCATCGTCCAGGTCGAACGCGATCCGGGCCCGGATCAGGTAGCCGTCGTCATCAAACGCCTGGTGCTCGATCCGGTCGATATTGCCGTCATCGTCATCGTCGTAATCGAACCGGGTCCGGATCCGGTTGCCGTCGTCATCAAACGTGTCGTGCACGCTCAGGTCGATGGTGCCGTCATTGTCGTTGTCGAAATCGGTCCGGATCAGGTTGCCGTCGTCATCAAATGTGTAGTGCTCGCTCCGGTCGATGGTGCCGTCCGCGTCATCGTCGAAATCGGTCAGGGCGCCGTCGTCATCATACGTTTCGTGCTCGATCCGGTCGATATTGCCGTCATCGTCCAGGTCGAAATCGAACCGGGTCCGGATCAGACTGTCGTCGTCATCATACGTGTAGTGCTCGCTCAGGTCGATATTGCCGTCACCGTCCAGGTCGAACTCAATGCGGTCAATGGTGCCATCATTGTCGTCGTCGAACGCGGTCCGGGTTTGTTGTGCCATTGTCTGTTATCCTCTCCATATTTCGCGTTCGGGGCTACGCGAAATCCGGCCGGTCAGAAACAGCGCATGATGGGCTCAAATCGCGGTGGAGAGTCAAGTACGGGGTGGGGCGTTTTCCAGTTCGAGGCGCTGAAACCATCGCAGGTAATGGCGTGACCTGCCCAGGGATTTCGGCAACCGGAATTCGGTTTTCAAACAATCTTCGTCGATGGGCAAAGGCCGGTGTGGGAAAGCCCACGGCCAGCTATGTCGCCGGCCTGCTGGTGCGGCGCAGAATACTGCGATTGCGCCTTATTCGGGGGATCTCCAACATGTACTCAGTGCACATTGTGGCGACCAGGATGCAGATAATTTTCAAAGGCCGCGTAGCGTCCAGTCAAGGATTGGCTTCAGGTCATATCCATCAATTATCCAAGGAGATCGGTGATCTGCCGGCGGCCCGGCCGTTTGAGGGCAGCCTCAACCTTGTTTTCAAGTTCCCCGTGGAACTTGATCCTCAAAAAGCCTGGGTTCTTGGGGAGGACAGGCGGCAGTTCCGGTTCATCCGGGTGAACGAAATTCCGTGCCTGGGATATCGCCGGGCGAACTGCCACAACACATTCTCGAAGTTGTTTCGGATGTGATTTACGCCGGAGGTTGACTCTCGATGACGGCGACACTGTCCGCGTCAAATCACCCGATTTCAGGGCAGTTCTATTGCGTAAATTATTCGTCTGGCGGTGCCGGTGGCGGGGTCGTCAGCGGGCGTTTTACGCCAGCGACCAGATTGAATCCCCGTTTCACCGGTGGCCCGGCATCGGACAGCTGCGGGTACAACGGACGATCTCCTGGATCGCACCTTCAGCCCAATCGCACAGTCAGTTCCAGTTCTTGCGGGCAGTCAGTTTGATAACGGCTGGCCGGTATCAAGAAAAAGGTGGAGGCCACGACCGGAATCGAACCGGTGTATACGGATTTGCAGTCCGCTGCGTCACCACTCCGCCACGTGGCCTTAACCCTAGATATCAAAGGCTGACCGGAGCCGTCAATGTGGTGAATGTCCAGCAATCAGCCGGGTATTGCCAAGTTGTTTTGTGAGGGGTTCTCGGTCCGGTGTGTTCATGTGGTCATTTCGAGATGCCGCTTTGCTTGGAGTTGATACGTTTAATCCGCCCACCACAGTTCAAGAGGTTAACCTTTCCACAAACCTATGACAAAACTGTTGGTGTTTTGGCAGGTTTTTGGCATCATGCAGCATGATTTTTGGCTATGCCCGCGTGTCCACATCTGACCATAGTCATCAGCCCCGGTATCCAGAAGCGCAACCCGAGCGTGCCGTCATGATGATCACCGGTGTGTCGCGCCGCGCCCGGCGGTGCGAGGCAGGGGACTGATGCCCGTCACCATCCGGCAGCATGATGTCGAGCAGGATCAGATCGTAACCGGCGACAGCCAGATGATCCTCCGCCTCCGACAGGCATGCCGCCAGGTCCACGGCATGACCGTCCAGCGCCAGCCTGTCGCTAACGGCGGATGCCGGTTCTCTGTGTTGTCCTCCACCAGAAACCACCAGAAGAAAGCGCATGTCCCGATCGCTTCTTTTGTCCGTGACAGGTTCGTGTTAGGTTGCCATTGCATCATCCAAAGTCGCAACTAAAGGAACGGCCACGGCATGCATCGCGGCCGCCCGATACAATCCCGTTGGGAGGAAAATTCATGAAGATGTACAGTTTGAAGGCGTTGGCCGCAGGTGCCGCGCTGAGTTTGTGCACCAGCGCAGCTATGGCTGCCGAGTGCATAGCGCCGGCCAATCCCGGCGGCGGCTGGGACTTCACCTGCCGTCAGATCGGCAAAATCATGTTCGATATCGGCGTTGTCGACGAACCGGTACAGGTCACCAATATGGCAGGCGGCGGTGGCGGTCTTGCCTATACCCACGTCGTCAATGAGCGCAATGACGATGCCGACCTCATTATTGCCGCATCATCGGCAACCTCGACACGCCTTGCCCAGAACGCCTATGCCGGCATGACCGCCGACCAGGTGCGCTTCGTCGGCGCCATCGGTGCAGACCCGGGCGTGATCGTCGTTGCGGCCGACAGCAAGTTCAACAATCTTGGCGACCTTTTGGACGCCATCAAGGCCGATCCCGGCTCGGTCACCTTTGCCGGCGGCTCGGCGGTTGGCGGTTTTGACCACCTGAAACCCCTGATGCTGCTCCAGCGTGCCGGGTTCACCGACATCACCAAGGTCAAGTATATTGGCGTGGACGGTGGCGCCGATGCGATTACCCAGACCGTTGGCGGCTTTACCCAGGCAATGACCGGCGACCTTTCCGAAGTTGTCGGCTTTCTCAAGTCCGGTGAAGTGCGCGCCATCGCAGTGCTGACCGAAGAGCGTGTGCCCGGATTTGATGACATCCCCACTGCTAAGGAACAGGGCTATGACGTTGTTGCTGTGAACTGGCGCGGGCTCTACGTGCCCAAGGGCGTGAGCGACGTCACCTTCAACGAGTGGGCCGATCGCCTGCAAAAGGTAGCCGACAGTGACGAGTGGAAGGAAGCAATGACGGCAAACGGTCTTGCCCCCTTCACCAAGGTGGGCGGCGACTTCCAGAGCTATGTCGATGGCGTGGTGGGCGAGGTTCGTCAGCTTTCCAAGGATCTCGGGGTCATTCAATAATGACCAGTGACCGGATCCTCGGTCTGGTCGTTCTCATGGTGGCGCTCGCGTATATCGCGGGCGCCACACAAATTCAGACGAGTTTTCTGACCGACCCGGTAGGGCCAAAAACCTTCCCCATTCTTGTGGGGGCGGTGGCCGCGATTTGCGGACTTTATCTGATTGTCCGGCCCGATCCCAATCCCGACTGGCCGCCCGCACGCACCTTTGCGGCGCTGGCTATCGCGGTCGTGGTGCTGGTTGGCTATGCCCATACCCTGAAGCCGCTCGGGTTCCTGCTGCCGACCGCGATCGCGACCTCAATCCTCAGCTATCAGATCTCGCCGCGGCCGGGCCTGGCGACCATCGTCGGCATCGCCCTTTCGGTCGGTCTGTTCGTCCTGTTCAAATTCGTCCTGAAACTGGGTCTGGTGCCATTTCCCAAGGGCCTGATCGGCTAGCGGGCACCCCATGGATATTCTCGCCAACCTTGGCCTCGGCTTTTCCATTGCGCTGTCACCCTACACGTTGATGCTGGCGGTGATAGGCTGCTTTATCGGCACGATTATCGGCGCGCTGCCGGGCCTTGGCCCGTCGAACGGCGTGGCCATTCTCATTCCGCTGACCTTCACCATGGGGCTTGATGCGACCTCGGCGCTGGTGCTGATGACAGCGGTCTATTACGGCGCCATGTATGGCGGGCGCATCAGTTCCATCCTCTTGAATATTCCAGGCGACGAGCCGGCTTTGATGACCACGCTCGACGGCTATCCCATGGCCAAGCAGGGCCGCGCCGGCGATGCGCTGGTGCTGTCGGGAGTTGCCTCATTCGTCGGTGCGTTTCTCGCCACCATCGGGCTGATGTTTCTTGCCCCGCTCTTGTCGCGCGTTGCCTACCTGTTCGGTCCGGCTGAATATTTCGCACTCTATCTGCTGGCGTTCTGTACCCTGGGCGGCATGGCATCGAACAATCAGGCCAAATCCGCGATCGCCTCGTGCATCGGGCTCGGCATTGCCATGATCGGCGTCGATAACAGCTCCGGCCTGCCGCGCCTGACCGGCGGCAATATGCATCTGATGGACGGGATTGATTTTCTGGTCGCCATTGTCGGCCTGTTCGCCATCGCCGAGGTGTTCTTCTTCATCGAAAGCCACGGCAATGCCTCCTCGATCGGGGTCAAGCTCGAAAAAGTGACAATTCCGTGGAAGGATGTCCTGTCGACCAAGTGGACCATGCTGCGATCGAGCCTCATCGGCTTTGTCGCCGGCATTCTGCCTGGTGCGGGCGCCTCGCTCGGAAGCTTTCTTGCCTATATGGGCGAGAAATCGATCGCCGGTGACAAGGCCGGCTTCGGCACCGGTGTGCCCAAGGGGATCGCCGCGCCCGAGGCCGGTAACAATGCCGCCGCCGGCGGCGCGCTGGTGCCGATGCTGACGCTGGGAGTTCCGGGTTCCGGCACCACGGCGGTGCTTCTGGCGTTGTTGATAACCCTCAATATCACGCCGGGCCCGACTCTCTTCACCGACCGGCCGGAGGTCGTCTGGGGCCTGATTGCATCGCTGCTGATCGCCAATATCGTTCTGCTGTTGATGAACGTGCCGATGGTCAAGATCTTCGTGCGCGTGCTTCAGGTGCCCGCCTGGGTGCTGCTGCCGGGCGTCACCATGATCTCTTTCGTCGGCATCTACTCGCTTTCGGGCAGCTATTTCGACCTCGTGCTGATGGTCGCATTCGGCGCGCTCGGCTATTTCCTGCGCAAGCTCGATGTGCCGACAGTGCCGGTCATTCTGGGCATTCTACTCGGCAACCACATGGAAGACGCTCTGCGCCGCGCCATGGTGATTTCCGAGGGTGAGTTCACCTATCTGTTCTCCTCGTCAATTTCGATCGGCCTGTGGGTTGCCGCAATATTCGGGTTCGTGGCGCCGATGTTCCTGCGCGGCCTGTTGAAAAAACCGCAGAGGATCACCGACTGACATGGTCCGGGTTCTGGTTCCCTCAGGCGCGCTTGGCCTCAACTACGACAAGGCGGCGCTGGAGCGCGGTCTTGAAGCCGGGCCCGACATCATCGCCATTGACGGCGGATCAACCGATTCAGGCCCTGCGTATCTCGGCCGCGGCGTTTCCAAATATTCACGCGCATCAACCAAGATCGAATGGCAGGGCCTGATGGAGGCCCGCGCCCGCGCCGGCATTCCGCTGGTGATCGGCACCGCCGGTACCTGCGGCAGCGACAGCGCCGTCGACTGGCTGGTGGAAATTACCGGCGAGATTGCCGAAAGCCTCGGCCAGACCGTGAAGATTGCCGTCCTGTACTGTCAGCAGGATAGCGAGAAGATGAAATCGGCATGCGCCGCCGGCCGCATCACGGCGCTGCCGCAAGCGCCCGAAATATCCGCCGAAACCTTCGAGGAATGCACTAATATCGTGGCGCTGGCGGGCGCTGAGCAGATCACCGCAGCGCTTGATACCGGCGCCGACATCGTCATTGCCGGGCGTACCACTGATACCGCGATCATTGCCGCCATGCCGCTGAAGCGCGGCTGCCCGCCGGGACCCGTCTGGCATGGCTCCAAGATCGGCGAATGTGGCGCGCTGTGCGCCACCAACCCGCAGTCTGGCGTTCTGCTGATCGATTTCGATGACGACGGCTTTACCGTGACGCCGCTCGCCGATGGCGCCCGCGCCAGCCCACGCACCGTGCTCGCCCATATGCTCTATGAAAACAGCGACCCGTTCATTCTGCATGAGCCGGGCGGGCATCTGGATGTGCGCCAGGCTGAGTACACAGCGCTGGACGACACAAGGGTGCGCGTTACCGGGTCTGAATGGGTGCCGTCGGACCGCTATACCGTCAAGCTGGAAGGGGCGGGGCTCGCCGGTTACCAGACCATTTTGATGGCACTGTTGCGCAATGCCCATTATGTGGCCCACGCCCAGCAATGGGCTGACGATATACACGCCAAGTGCTGCGCCAAGGTGGAGGACCGCCTTGGCCTTGCGCCCGATGACTATTCAATTGAGCTGCGCCTGATTGGCCAGAATGCGAGCTTCGGCGATTTGGAGACCCGGGCGAACCCGCCGGTCGAGATCGGCGTTCTGGGCATCGTCACCGCAAACAGCGCCGAGACGGCCGAAGAGGTCGGCAAGATGCTCAATCCCTATCTGTTGCACCATCCGCTGACGGTTGAGGAAGAACAGCCGACATTCGCCTTTCTGTTCTCACCGGCCGAGCTCAATCGCGGTGCCATTTATGAGTTCCGGCTGAACCACGTTCTGGAGCTTTCCGACCCGATGGAGGCGTTTTCGCTGGAGGTCGTCGAGCGTGGCTGAACTGGATCAGATCGTCGACAAGGTGCGCAGCAAGAATGCCGGACCGTTCTGGATCACCATCGATCTGTTCTGCGGCTCTGAGAGCGCTTTCACGCGCATCTGCAATGGCGTTTCAAGCGAGCGGGTGGCAGCGGTGTTCGGCACTGATCCAGCTGAGATCAAGCGCTTTGAAATCCCTGCGCTCAATGTGGTGAAATTCTCCATCCCGCGCCCGGCGATCCAAGGCTCCCCTGCCGACCGCGACATGCATGGCGCCTCCTGGGCAGCACTGTTGAGTGAGCTTGAGCTGAACTGACAAGACCGCTCTGCCGTTTTCAGACCCGGCCCGTCGGTAGCGGCACGCTTTCGACCGGAACCATCGCGGCGCGCGCCAGCGCCTCCGCATGTCCGCCCTGGCACCGGCAACCGAAGGGGATCATCCCATAAGATTGCGAAACGCGTGCGGGTCGCCTTCCAGATCGTAGAGCTCGCCCCAGTCCACGCCATGGGCAATGCTCAGGCGCCAGCGATGATTGCGCACGGTGTGGACGCGCGGGTGAGGGCCAGGCCCTGCCGATTCAATCTGATGGTCATACTGGATCAGCGCGCAGTCGCGTGCCTCTCCACCATCCACTGCCGTGAGCAGGCTCACCCTCTGCATACCGGCACCGGGCTCGATCGGGGCGCGGTCCAGGATGGTTGCGGGCAGTCGACGGTCTGCGCGATCGCATCGCTTCTTGTTCCACCTCTGGCTTCCGGGTCCGAGCAGATTAACGGCACGCGGATGATCTGCTCATAATGCTCGCCGTCCTTGAGCAGCAGCCGATGGTCGCCCAGGTGGCCGCCCGGGTGGTCGCCATGGTCTGAGTTGAACGTCACCACCGTTTCATCGCGGCCGGCATTCTCCAGCATGGCGTCCAACACCTGGCCGACAGCCTCACTGATCATCGAGATCATGCCCGCAGGTCAAAGCCCGCGCCTCGCGCGCTTCTTGTGCGCTGCAGCCGATTGTGCCCATGCCGCCGAGCGCCGCCTTGCCGGCCTCGCGTTCATCCTCAATTGCCAGCACATGCGGCGGCGGCACCCAGTCGTTTTGCCGGAATGCCCCGGGCGTTGCCATGTCATCGGGGTTGTAAAGATCCCAGAACCGGCCCGGCGGGTTGAACGGATGATGCGGGTCGGGAAACGACACCATCAGGAAGAACGGCTTTTGCGCATCGGACCTTTGGTCGAGCCATGCCGCCGCCCGCTCGGCGATATAGGAGGTGGAGTAGAGCTCCGCCGGAACCGCGGTTCTGACCGCCTGCGGGCAGACACAATCATGCGGCAGTTGGTTTTCCGGCCCCACCAGTTCGGCGGCATCGGGCGGGCGCTCCAACAGCCATGCGGTATAATCGCCGCCCACCGTGTCGCCATGGCCGCGCACCAGCTCCACATGCTCAAAGCCGTAAAACGGCGTGGTGATGCGCGCGCCTTTTTCGGCCCTGTAAGCGGGTTTTTCCTGGGATAGAACCCATCGCCAAGATCGTGGCGCACCGATCGGGCAAGCTCGCCTTGCCAGCAATGAAAGCTCGACCTTGCGGCGCGACGGCCCACAACCGGCGCAAAATCAGTGAAATTTTGAAGATGACTCTTACCGATGAGGGCGGTGTCGTAACCGGCATCGCGCAGCAATTCGACAAAGGTCACATTGCGGCGCGACAGCGGAATGCCGTTCGATCTGACACCGTGACCCGATGGCATCCGCCCGGTCATCAGGCCAGCGCGATTGGGCATACACACCGGACTGGCCACATAGAACCGGTCGAACGCCACGCCATCAGCGGCGATGGCATCGATATTCGGCGTTTTCAGCACCGGGTGGCCATAGCAACCAGGAAAATCAGCGCGCTGCTGGTCGGTAATGAACAGGATAAATCCGTTTGCCGCAGCATAATTGAACGCCCCTCTTAAGACATATTCTTCACCTGAGCGCGGCAGCGATATTGCCGCCATCGACAGTCTCGACATGCCCGGTGGTCTTGCGCGCGCTGGCAAGGGCGACGAACGCTTGGGCGACGTCTTCGGCGCTGACCTCGCGGCCCAGCAGATTTCCTTGCATATGATCGCCCTCAGACACGCCGCGCGCCCTGGCCCGCTCGGCGATGAAATCGTCTGTCAGAAGGCCTGAACGAATGCGGTCGGCATTGACCTCGTTGGAGCGGATGCCGTCAGTGCCATAGTCGAGCGCATATTGGCGCACCAATGCAAGGGTTGCCGACCTGGGCAGACGATAGGAACCGAAATCGGCCCCCGGATTGGCCACCTGTCTGGAAACATTGAACAACAGCACGCCGCCCGTGCCCTGGGTGGTCGTGACCCGGGCCGCAGCCTGCGCAATCGGCTGATGGGCGAAGAAATCGAGTTCGAATCTCTGGCGCAGAATATCGTCGGACACCTCGCCGATTTTGCCCTGCCACACGGCCCCGGCATTTGAGGCCACAATGTCGATACTGCCGAACGCCGGGCGATCTGATCGAACGCATGAGAGATCAAGGCGCGGTCGGTGACATCGCATCCAACCCCCATACAGCCGAGCGCCGAACCTGTCTCGCACACCGCGTCCTGGTCGAGAGCCAACAGCGCCACCTCCGCGCCTTCGGCCCTGAGCGCCGTGCCGATGGCACGCCCGATCACACCGGCGCCGCCGTTGACAACCGCCACCTGACGGGTGAGCGGCCGCTCCACCGCCTTGGCGAGTCTGGCCTGTTCCAGGCTCCAATATTCAAGCCCGAACAATTCACGCTCGCCATAATCGGCAATGGCGCGGATTGGCGAATATCAACATCAGGTCGCGCCGAATTCATTTCTAACGCAAGCTCGCGCATCAATAGAATGCTGCCAAACCGCGAGGGACCGGCCCCATGTTTCAAATCAGCCATGCACTGGTCGCAGCTTTGCTCACCGCCGTGATGATTTCCGCCGCGGCCCTGGCCCAGTCTCCAACCCCTGATGATGACGGGACCGGCGCTCTCAGCTTCAAGACCGTGTTCGCCGGCGGGCAGGTCAGTGCCGCCGCTGCCCGGGCGCTGGCCGAACGGGGCAAGACGGATGCCATCGCTGTTCTCGCGCTGGCGGCGCGATACCAAAGGGGCAATCAGGCGATCTTTGAGGCGCTGTCGGCGCTGAGTGGCAAGACCATCGCCGATTGGCGTTCGGCCATGCTGTGGCAGCAGCGACACAGGGAGGTGATTCCCCACGAAAGCTACCGAGAACTCAAGCTCGAGGTACTTAGCAGGATCGACCACAATTTTCTGCGCTTTTTAGGCGGCGATCTGTCGCGCCGTGAAAATCTCAAGATCCGCCTTGAGGAAATCACCTGGGGCGGCGTGCCGGTTGACGGCATTCCCTCGCTCGATGATCCGCCACTGATTGCCGCGGGCGAGGCCGATTATCTGAATGGTGACGATCTGGTGTTCGGTGTCGATATCAATGGTGACCAGCGCGCCTATCCGCTGCGCATCATGGGCTGGCACGAAATGTTCAATGAGACCATCGGCGGTGTGCCGGTGGCGCTTGCCTATTGCACCTTGTGCGGCTCGGGCATTTTGTTCGAGACCAAAGTGCCGGGCCGGGAAGAGCCGCTGATCTTCGGCTCGTCGGGTCTGCTCTACCGCTCCAACAAGCTGATGTTCGACCGCGCCACCGACAGTCTGTGGAACCAGTTCACCGGCAAGCCGGTGTCCGGTCCGCTGCGAGATGCCGGTATCAAGCTGAAAATCCGTCCGGTAGTGATCACCTCATGGCGAAACTGGTCGCGCGATCACCCTGAAACCAAGGTGCTGTCGCTGCAAACCGGTCATCGCCGCGACTACCGCTCAGGTGTCGTCTATGCAGAATATTTCGCAAGTCCCGATCTGATGTTTCCGGCTGTGGTGCGCGATGAAACGCGGCTGAAACGCAAGGACTATGTTTTCGGCGTTCGCGATATCGGAACATCGAAAGCCTGGCCGCTCGATCTGTTTGACGAGCGCAAGGTGATCAACGACGACATCGCCGGCCGCAATATTGTGCTGATCGGCAATGCCAAAACCCGCACGGTTCGCGCCTATGACCGTGGGGAAAATGTGTTTGAGGTCTCACCCTCGGACGCAGAACTTGCCGCCGCCCATGGCATATGGACAATCACCGAGTCCGCGCTTGTGGGGCCGGATGGAACACGATTGCCGCGCCGGCCAGGCCATATCGCCTACTGGTTTGCCTGGGATGGATATCTCGGAATTGAGGGCGAACTGGCTGCCCCCGTCACCGGTGCGGATGGCCGCTAGCCCGGGAACACCGGCGCGCTACGACGCGACCTCATCGAACGCCGGGGTGAACGCCGGTTTGATCAAGGTGGTGCCATCGTCGGTCAAATGATTGTTGTCGCGGTAGAGGAGATGTCCTGCATCGTCGAGGATGCAGGCATTTCTGCCACCGGGCAAAGGTCGTCGACCAAGGCAATTCTGCCCACCAGGGGCGCAGCTTTCGTGCGCTTTTCAATTGCCTCAAGCGCAATGGCACTGGTGTTGAGGTAATCGGCGCGGGCGAGCGCAATATCATCGGTGTTCAAGCCATAACGCCGCGCCCGCGCCACCGCCGCCGGGACCGACATTGCACAGGCCGGAACCGGCTTCACCAGCCACACGCGCAGTTGCTGCGCGGTCAGTTTTTCCACCGTTCTGGTCAGGCCGGGGCCGAGCAGAATCTGAATCTGGCGGTCGAACGCATCGGACATCGGCTCAGGACATTCGGCGGTTGCTAGAACCTCGGCATCAAACCTCAGCGGAATATTCCTTGGTGCAGGCCATCCAGATGCTTTGCACGAATACCACCGGAATCGCATGCTCGGCGATGTATCCCAGCACGGCCAGATTGACCCCCGCGCAATCATGGGCCGGCTTTTTGGCATCGGGTACGCCAATAATCGGCGGGCAGCCCGGATAGCTGAACAGAACGCCGCGCAGGCCGCGCTCGCGCGCCAGCTCCTCATGGGCCATGCGCGGCACCAGACCGTGACTGTTGTCGCCCCACACGGCAAAGTCGATCTGGTCGCGTTCAAGCGCGCCAATGGTGCACAGCTCTCCCACCCCATCATCGGGAAACGGGCGGCACACCACTTCAGGCCGCGGGTCGCGAAAACTCTGACCGAAATCGATCATCTCCCGCGTTTCCTCAGACAGGCGCTGCGGCAGTCCGTTGTAAAGATCAACCAGACCGCCAATCGTCAGGAATACAGCGCCGGTCGCGACCGATGCGGTGAACACCTGCCCGCGTGCCGGAGGCCATTGGCACTGCCGGAAAGGGGGCTCGATCAGATGGAAAGACATCGCGGCAAGGCCTGCCGATATCGCCACCACCGCCAGCAGATACCACTGTGGCAGCACATGCGCGAACAAGACGGCATAAGACCAGCAGCGGCGGCGGCAAGAACCGGTGGGCAGGGCCACGCGCCCCTGAAGTGCCTGCCCGTCCACTGCTTGCATGGCCGATGCCCGCATAGATGATGAAGGTAGCGCCGAGCGTCGGGATCAGCGCATTAAGACCGGAAAAATCTGTCGATTCATCGAACGCCAGAGCCGCATAGACAATCAGCCCGAACCTGGCGATCCGGCATGTAGCCGACACCGGCGCTGGTGGCGGCAGCAGGTGAACCGAGGCCAGCAGCGCACCGATCAGCAGCTCCCGGAAGCGCGGCGCTGCAAGAAAGAATGCCTCGTCGGCACGCACGGTCTCGATCAGCTATTGTGAGGTTGCCAGCGATGCTATGAGCCCACCCGCCAGCACGAGATTGAGCTGCCGCGGCACAAAGCGCAGCACCACGATCATCGTTAGCGAATAGAACTGCTCCTCGACCGCCAGCGACCAGGTGTGGAGCAGGGAAGCAGGGTCGCCCGCCTGAAAGTAACCGGTGTTGCCCAGAAAAAATGATTGGCCAGAAACACGCATTGACAGGCAATGCTCTGCAACGGGTTTTCAAAATCGCCTGGCAGCAGAAGAATAAATAACCCACCGATCCATGCCGCCGCCAGCACCGGAACGCTCGCCGGGATCAACTGTCTCGCGCGGCGCTCCAGAAGTTCCAAAAGAAAAAGCGGCCTTGCGCCGATTCGGTCAAAATCAGCGATGTGATGAGGTAGCCGGAAATTACAAAGAATACATCGACGCCGACAAAGCCGCCGGAAAATCCCGCCGGTTCGGCGTGGAACAGCACCGCCGGCACAATCGCAAGCGCACGCAAGCCCTCGACATCTGCGCGATATTCGAGCATGGGGAGGTTTTTAAGGTCTGCCTGTCACCAGGTTTTCCAGACATCGGATGTCCCGGCTTGAGCGATGAATCTATTGTGGACGGTTGCCGCGTTTGCAGTTAGCTTGATTCGGTTTTGAAACACCACGCACAGCCATTTGGCGGAGCAAAATGACAGCTGCAAATTTCACCGCTCTGGATGATTCCAATTTCGATGGGGTGGTTCTCCAACGCCAAGGACTGACGATTGTCGATTTTTGGTCCTCCACCTGCGCGCCGTGCCGGCAATTGACCAGGATGCCGGGTCAGTTGCAGCCGGAGCTGCCGGACAATGTCCTCATCGGTCAGGTCAATGCAGATGAAAATTCAGCCATGATCGAGCGTTTTGGTGTGCGGGCACTGCCGACGGTGCTGTTCGTCCGGGACGGCGAAGCGGTGGAGACGCGCACCGGTGTTGACCGCCGGCAAGGTTTTAAAGAAAATCATTGAGACGCACGCCTGAGGCACTGGACGGCTTGAGGCGGCGTGTATCTGGAGTGCACTTATGGCCAATGTCACCATGCTCGATCTGGATGAGCTGAAAAACACCAAGCTCAAACCCTATATCGACAGAAGCCTTGAATTGCGGGCGCCCGATCCGGGTTTCCACGCAATGATGGGACACAATATCGATCTTGCCGAGGCGGCCTACCTTGCCTGGACCGGCGTGTTCAACGCCGGCGATCTCGATCACAGGTTGAAGGAAGTCATCCGCGTCAATCTGTCGCGGGCCGCCAATTGCAGCTACTGAGGTAATGTTCGTTCCGCTTCGGCGAAGGGGCAGGGACTTACCGAAGAGCTACTGGACGAAGGCATTGACGCCTATGCGGGCAGCGCCAATTTTTCGGCTGCGGAACAGGCGGTGCTGGCCTATGTCGATCGGGTCGCCGACGATCCTGACGCGATTGATCAGTCGACATTCGACGAGTTGCGCCAATATTATTCCGATGCCGATCTTGCTGAGTTGACGATGTTCCTGTTCTTCAATCTCGGTTTTCACACCTTTTTCGGCTCGCTCAAGTTCTATCCGATGTTCGCGCCCGATGGCCGCCTGGTCGATCAGGACGAGTCGGCGCGGCTCTATGGCGACGCTCCGGCCTCGCTTCGCGGTGGCGCGGGTGGGCAATAATGTCGTTCATTACGCCCTTGCCGATGGACCAGATCACCGATGGCGAATTGCTCCAGCTGATCGCGCGCTGCGAGGAGCTGGGCGTGCCCGATGCGCGTTTTTGCCAGATCCTTGCGCACAAGCCAGCACAGGCCAAGACCTCTTTGGGCGCAATGCTGCATTCGCATTATGAGGGCAATGTCGATCATCGGCTGAAGGAAGCGATTCGCATCCAGTTGGCGCGATTTGCCAAGGACGCGTATTTCGCCTCGCTGCGCTCAAAAAGGGCCATCGCCGCCGGGCTTACCGAGGAGATGATCGAAGCCGGGTGCGGCGACTATGACGACTCGCCCCTGTTCAGTGAGGCCGAGAAATGCGCGCTCGGTTTTGCCGAACAGATGTTTCTGGACGCCTCTAGGGTCGATGCTGCGTTCTATGACGAGATGAAGCAGCATTTCAGCGAAGCCCAGATCATGGAGATTGGCGCTTTTCTCGCTATCCATTTCGGCATCATCAAGGCGACCAAGCCGCTGGCTCTTGGCGCGGTTGTAGACCAGAACAGCGGCTGACGAGCGGATGCCGCGCGTGCCCCCGGTCAATCCATTGCCCCGACAGATCGGTCGGTGTGGGGAGGTTATCGTCACCGGCCACCGGCAGGGAACTCCGTCTCCAATCGCCCCATCCGGCCGGCGCATGCGGCCTGCCCGGCTACAGCGCGCCCGCCGACAATCCATCGCATCGCGGGATCGCGTGCCGTTCTGCCGGCATCGGTGATGCAACGTACGACAACCGGCGCAAGACGTTTGGTGGCATGGGGCGGTCTCAATTGTCCGGGTTGAAAGCGCTTGAGAAAGAGAACCGGCGCCTCAGGAAGATCGTCGCCGATCTCGAACTCGACAAGCTGATCCTCAGGGAGAGCCCGGATTTTTCAAAGCCGAACGCCTGACGGCGAACGACCTTCGTCAGGCGGTTGTGCATGTGCGCCGGAAGCCCGGAACGCCGGAGCGGCGCACATGTCGTGGGGTCGGCGTCGCACGCTCAACGCAACAGTACAAATCCAGACCTCAACACGATGATGACCTGCGGCCGGCCGAGCAGTACGGGCGATACGGATACCGCAAAGTCGACGAGCTGTTGCAGCCTGAAGGTTGAGCGGCTGTGGCGCGAAGAGGGTTTGCAGCTGCCCGCCCGGCACAAGAAGCGCAAGCGCCTCTATCGTCATGGTGCCCCGGTGATCCGGCTGAGACCGGACTATCCGAACCACATCCGGGCGATCGATCTTGTGCACGACAGGCTGAGCAACGGCCGGCCTTGCAGGATGTTGACCATGCTCGGCGAGTATACGCGCGAAGCTCTGTGTGTGGACGTTGCCGCCAGGACGGGTTCAGCCGATGTGCCGCAGGCGCTTTATCCACTGCTGCTCAAGCGCGGCAAGCCTGAGTACCTTCGTTCCGACAATGGACCCGGGTTTGCGGCCGCGCCATTCCGGGACCGGCTTCAGCGTGTCGGCATTCAACCCGTCCGGATCTATCCGGGATCGCCCTGGGAGAACGGCTACAACGAGCGCTTCAACGGAACACTCCGCCGCGAACGCCTCAACACCGAGTGGTTCACGACCACACGCCAGGCTCGGATCGTCATCGATATCCGGCTTGAACAGTACAACCGGATCCGCCACCATTATGCTCTCGGCATGCAAACGCCGGTAACCGGAACCATCTTGGACAAATCGCAAATCAGTGGCCCAAATCCACGGGGGCTAGACAATCTCCCCCTGTACGACCATGGACGCCGTAACATCCGGTCACCATTGCGACATAAGCGGCACCGGTTTTCAAATTCAAAATCTGGAAACCGGCCAATCTCTTGGCGCAGCACTGTCCCAGCATAAATGATCTTCTGGCGGGCGAGGAAAACGGCAGCTCGAAAGCCTCAAAAAATGCGGTTCTACCCGGCACTGGCCTCTGGATGCATTACGCCGCCGCCTGTGGATTTCTCCTGAATGACCTGAAGCTTGTTCAAGGCATTGAGATAGGCTCGCGCGGAAGCGACGAGTGTGTCGGTATCTGCACCACGGCCAGTCACCGATCGGCCGTTTTCCTGCAACCGCACCGAAACCTCGGCCTGCGCATCCGTCCCCCCGGTGACAGCATGAACCTGATAGAGAAGCAGGGTAGCACCGTGAGGAAACAACGCCTTAATGGCATTGAAAATGGCATCCACAGGGCCGTCTCCCGAGGCAGTATGAGTGTGGGCTTCACCGTCAATTTCAAGTGACAGCGTCGCACTTTGTGGCCCTTCGGTGCCGGCGACGATTGAAAGCGATGCTAGCTTCAAGCGATCATGCGCACTGGCCATTTCATCATCGACCAGAGCCACGATGTCCTCGTCATAGACGTGCTTCTTCTTGTCGGCGAGGGCTTTGAAACGCTCAAAAGTGTCCTGAAAGGCATTGTCACCCAGCACATAACCAAGTTCGGCCAGCTTCTCACGAAATGCATGGCGTCCGGAATGCTTGCCCATCACCAGCGTCGATTTCTTCAGCCCCACGCTCTCGGGCGTCATGATCTCGTAGGTCTCGCTGTTTTTCAGCATGCCGTCCTGATGTATGCCCGATTCATGCGCGAAGGCGTTCTTGCCGATAATCGCCTTGTTGTACTGCACCGGAAATGCGGTCACCGCCGAAACCAACTTGGATGCACGCGCGAGCATGGTTGTATCGATATTGGTGGTAAACGGCAGAACATCGCTGCGAGTCTTGATCGCCATAACGATCTCCTCCAGCGCCGCATTGCCTGCCCGTTCGCCCAGACCATTGATGGTGCATTCGATCTGACGGGCGCCCGCCTCTATTCCGGCCAGCGAATTCGCCATCGCCAATCCCAGATCATTATGACAATGGGTTGAAAAATAGACCTCATCCGCACCTGGCACCCGCTCATGCAGGGTGCGGATCAGGTCACGAAACTCGTCTGGCACCGCATACCCAACAGTGTCGGGGATGTTGATGGTTGTCGCCCCCGCCTTGATCGCAGCACCGCAGCACCGGCATAAAAAATCGATCGGTGTGCGAGTCGCATCCATACCCGACCACTCGACATCATCGATGAGATTACGCGCTTGGGTAACGGTCGCGGTGACAATCTCAAGCACATCTTCTTCAGACTTGCGCATCTGGTGTTGGAGATGAATCGGCGAGGTCGAAACGAAGGTGTGAATTCGGCCGCGGCGGGCATTTCGCACAGCCTCTCCAGCGCGGTCGATATCGGCCGCAATCGCTCGCGCAAGGCCTGCCACAACAGCATTCTTAGTACGCTCGGCAATGGTGGCCACGGCTTCGAAATCACCATTTGAGGCGATCGGAAATCCGGCCTCTATAATGTCGACACCCATTTCATCGAGCAGTTCAGAGACCTGAAGCTTTTCTTCCAGTGTCATGGTCGCGCCCGGTGATTGCTCACCGTCACGCAGTGTGGTGTCAAAAATTCGGATCTGTTGTTTTTCACTTGCGCTCATTAGTCGGTCCTTCCGTCGAAGCTGACCGGACATGCCGGGGCCTCGGAGCTGTCTTCTCCAAAACTCGCTCTACCCCTAAACGCCTGCCCGCCCACGGGCCGCCCGGCGCTCAGGGGCAGGTAAGCAGAAGGACCACGCGCAGTTCATTCCTCGTCGTGGAATGGGCCTGGCATGAATAGACATCGGCAGAATGCGTGAAATTCCACGAATCTGTCATCTGAATAATCACTCTGCCCAATCCAATGTCGCCCGCAAGGTATTTTAATAGGTCATGTCGATTGCAGCTGCGGGCGATCGCGCGCACCAATGGCACATTTATTATTTGTAGGACTAACAAGCGTTTTCAGCAACCGGTTGAATGCATTCCAAAGCCACCAGGCTGGAGATCTTGGCACTCAGACTGAAATCTCCCCCTACCAACAATCACGCAATCTCCGCCGATACGCACACTCTCCAGCCGGCCCGCTGAAAGCTCGACTTCAAGATTGATGGAACTGGGCCGCCCCATGTCCGCACCTTGCCAAGAGTGAAGACATGACGCTTCCCGCCCAAAGCTTCAAAACGGGTAACAACACCGGCGAACGCCGCAGCAGCGCTTCCGGTTGACGGATCCTCCACCATGCCCAATCCCGGCGAAAACATGCGCGCCGCAAAACTGCTTGCTGGATCCCTTGTCTCGCGGCGATAAAGATAGGCTGCGCCAGTGTCGGCAAGGTACCCCCGGCGCCAAAGCATGTCCACCGGCCAGGCGCGTGAAAGCGGAGCAAGATCGCGTACCGGCACGAACACATAGGATACGCCGGCCGAGAATATGCATGGACGATGATTATCAAAGCCGATTTCCCCGGACGTCAGTCCAACAGCTGCGGCAATGTCATCGCGCTGGCCGGGGACACCCAGTTCCTCCGCGATCTTTGGCACGTCGAACGCCGCATGGATCGGTTCACCCGGTAAAATCCTGACGCCCGTACGCACCAGCCCGATTTCTTCTTCCAGCGTGATAATTGCCTCGTGCTCGACTTCGTCGTCAAATTTGTGCAATGCAAGCACTGCGGCTGCACCAATTGTCGGATGCCTGGCAAAAGGCAATTCACGGTCGGGCGTAAAAAATCCTTACCGCCGTCGAGTGCACCGGATTTTCCGGCGTCTTCAGAAACGCGGTCTCAGACAGATTGAATTCGCGCGCAATCGTCTGCATGATGTCCGTTTCAAGCTCATCAGCACCACTAACCACCGCCAACGGATTTCCAAAAAATTGCTTGGGCGCAAACTCATCCAGAGTATGAAATTCAAGCTGCATTTCTGCATCCCAAGCGGCTTACGCTGCAAAAATCTGGTCAATGTAGGCCAGCGTATGAACTGGCGTTCGCCCGGGTATTATGTCATCGCGACTGCGCAAGACATGAATTCCAGCGAGTTCGGAGTCTTGCTGACTTGCTAGATGAGCCTCGATCTTGCGTTCCAGCACTTCTGCGCTCTCGGCAAGATCGATGCTGCAGACCAGAGCACGGCGTGGCCCATGGTCCACCGCAATCCAGAAATCCGGGGGTTATGGATCAATATTCAGTCCGGTTTCCTCAGCTACCTCGCGGGCAATATTGGCACCAGAATCGACCTGCCCTTCGACGATGTCATCATCATCGATTGAACCGCATGGCGGATAGATAAGACCGGCATTGGCGGTGTGATCGCCCATGATCCCGAGTATCAATGCACCATCTGAGCTGTGCAACGCGCCGATCGGAAAACAGTTCTTGGCGTCACGGGTCTCGTCTTCATGGTGCTCTAGCCAATACAGAAAACTCGCAAAATCGCCCCGCCCCATCGCTCACTTCCGGCTATCGTCAAATCGCACTTCAGTTCTTGTTCTTGTCGACCAGAGCACCGGCGGTGATCCACGGCATCATGCCGCGCAGTCTCGCACCCACGTCCTCGACTGGATGGGCATCGTTGAGCCGCCTGGTTGCCTTGAAAGTCGGCTGGCCTGCCTTGCACTCACTCATCCAACGGGTGACGAACCTGCCGGACTGAATGTCCTTCAAGATGCGTTTCATCTCCGCTCTGGTTTCATCGGTCACAACCCTGGGGCCGGAAACATACTCGCCATATTCAGCCGTATTTGAGATCGAGTAGTTCATATTGGCGATGCCACCCTCGTAGATGAGGTCGACGATCAGCTTGACCTCATGAAGGCACTCGAAATAGGCCATCTCCGGCGCATATCCGGCCTCCACCAAGGTCTCGAAACCGGCCCTTATCATTTCTACCAGACCACCACACAAAACTGCTTGTTCGCCGAACAGATCGGTTTCGCATTCTTCCTTGAATGTGGTCTCGATAATTCCTGTGCGCCCGCCGCCAATGGCACTTGCGTACGAAAGCGCCAGATCATGCGCATTTCCCGATGCGTCATGGTCGACCGCCATCAGGCACGGCACACCACCGCCCTTCACATATTCACCGCGCACCGTGTGACCCGGACCCTTGGGCGCCACCATGACAACATCTATCGTATCGGCGGGCTCGATCAGCCGGAAATGAACATTGAGACCATGTGCAAATGCGATCGCTGCACCATCATGAATATTGGCGGCGATATGGTCATTGTAGATATCGGACTGAATCTCGTCCGGTGCGCACATCATGATCATGTCGGCCCATTTGGCGAGATCCGCCACCGACATCACCTCAAGCTTCTGTTCTTTGGCCTTGGCCTCGGAGGCTGAACCCGGCCTGAGGCCGATCGCGACGTCTATACAGCCCGAGTCGCGCAAATTCAGGGCGTGCGCATGGCCCTGGCTGCCGAAGCCAACTATACCGACCTTGCGGCCCTTGATGAGACCAAGATCAGCGTCGCGATCGTAGTGGACGCGCATGACAATTCCTCATTCTTGTGTGTTATGGGCCAAGCTTGTGCCATGGGCCTCGAATTTCACCAATTACGCCGTGGTTCTAGCGGGCGCATGGGTGAGAGGCAACAAACGAGCGCCGGGTTGCGGCCAAACCACTGCCCTCACGTCTCCCCGCGATCAATCCATTTCGGTGTGGCATTTGGCTCATAGCGTTCCATCGCCGCAATCAGAGTTGCGGGATTGTCGGTCACATGCAGCATGCTCTTGTACTCAGGGCAAATGAACCCCTCCTCCACCATGCGCTCGAAAAATGCGATCAGCGGATCGTAGTAGCCTGCAACATTGAGCAAACCGACCGACTTTCCGTGATAGCCGAGCTGCGCCCAAGTCCATACTTCGAAGGTCTCTTCAAGCGTACCGATACCGCCCGGCAAAGCGATGAAACCGTCCGAAAGCTCGGCCATCTTGGCCTTGCGCTCATGCATCGAGCCAACCACGAGAAGCTGCGTCAGACCTTCATGCGCTAGCTCGCGCTCAACCATCGAGCGTGGAATAACCCCAGTGACCGTCCCCCCAGCTCCAAGGCAGCCATCCGCGCAGCCTTGCCCATCAGTCCCACATGTCCACCGCCGAACACCAGATTGATCTGACGCTCGGCCAGAAAACGTCCAATCTCGCTTGCCGCTGCCGAATAGGCTTCGAGCCGGCCATGAGAAGAGCCGGTGAAGATGCAGATTGAAGAGAGCATCAAATACCGCCGCTCTCACATTCCCCTGGCGCCGCGGCTCATCGCCGCACTGCCCGTGCGCGACACCTCGACAAGTCCGATTTCGCTCATCAAACCAATGAATCGATCGACCTCGCGGGTGCGCCCGGTGAGCTGGAAGATGAAACTCTCAAGCGTAGCATCAACCGTGACTGCCTCGAAGGCTTCCGCCAATCTCAACGCCTCGAGCCGCATCTCACCTTTGCCTGCGACCTTGATCAGCGCCAGTTCACGCTCGATCGCGCCAAGCTCGCCAAACTCAGCCGTGAGATCTGAAACCCGGTGCACCGGCACCAGTCTTTCAAGCTGCGCCTTGATCTGTTCGATCACCAACGGCGCGCCGGTGGTAACAATGGTGATGCGCGAAATGTGTTTTTCGTGCTCGGTCTCCGATACGGTGAGCGAGTCGATATTGTAGCCACGGCCTGAAAACAGACCGATCACCCGCGCCAGAACGCCAGGCTCATTGTCAACAATCACCGAAAGAGTATGGCGTTCCTCACACTCATCTCTGCTGTCAAGAAAATAGGCCGAACCCGGCTGATTGGCATTCATGATATCATCGCCTCTGTGCGCCACATCATACCAGTACCTTACCTTGCTCACAGATCGCGTTCTCGACCTCTTCGTCGGGAACATCCTCGCCGAGAATCATGTCGTTATGTGCCTTTCCTGACGGGATCATCGGAAAGCAATTGGCAAGCCCCGCCACAACGCAGTCCATAATCACAGGTCCTGGTGTCTCGATCATCTTGATGATCGCATCATCAAGATCGGCCGGCTTGGTGACTTGAAGTCCGATGGCGCCATAGGCTTCGGCGAGCTTGACGAAATCGGGCAGCGATTCCGTGTAACTCTCCGACAGACGATTGCCATGAAGCAGCTGCTGCCACTGTCGCACCATCCCCATATAGCCATTGTTGAGAATGAACACCTTGGTATTGAGCCGGTACTGAACAGCAGTCGACACCTCCTGAATGTTCATCAGGATCGAGGCATCACCTGCGATATCGATCACCAGCGAGTCTGGATGCGCCACCTGAACGCCATTGGCCGCCGGCAACCCGTATCCCATGGTGCCAAGCCCACCCGACGTCATCCATCGATTAGGTTCTTCGAACTTGTAGAACTGCGCCGCCCACATCTGGTGCTGACCGACCTCGGTGGCGATGAACACATCACGATCCTTGGTGAACTCATAGAGCCGCTCCAGCGCAAATTGCGGCATGATGACATCCTTGCTTGCCTTGTAGGACAAGCATTTACGCTCCCGCCAGATGTCGATCTCGCCCCACCATTTTTTCAGAGCGTTCGCGTCCGGCTTTGCTTTCTTGGCGCGCCAGACTTTCAGCATGTCGGCCAATACTGAACCGCAATCGCCCAGAATCGGCACATCGACTTCAACATTCTTGTTGATCGAGGACGCATCGATATCGACATGAATCTTCACCGAACCCGGTGAAAATTCATCAGTCTTGCCGGTAATCCTGTCATCGAAGCGCGCGCCGATACAGATCATCACATCGCAGCCATGCATCGCCAGATTGGCTTCATAGGTGCCATGCATACCGAGCATTCCCAGCCACTGTTTGTCAGAACCCGGATAAGCGCCGAGCCCCATCAACGTCGAGGTGATCGGGTAACCGGTGGCGCGCACCAGCTTGCGCAGGTTCTCGCACGCTGCCGTGCCTGAATTGATCACACCGCCACCGGTGTAGAATATCGGTTTTTTTGCGTTGGCAATCAGATCGACCACGCGCTTGATTGCCGCCGGGTCGCCTTTTGTGCGCGGGTTGTATGTCTTGTGGCGGATGTTGCCGGGCTCGACATAGGTGCCGGTCGCGAATTGCACATCTTTTGGGACATCGACCACAACCGGCCCCGGGCGTCCCGTCGTTGCTACATAGAACGCTTCGTGCATCACCCGCGCGAGATCATTTACATCGCGCACCAGCCAGTTGTGCTTGGTGCACGGTCGCGTAATACCGACCGTGTCGCATTCCTGAAACGCGTCATTGCCGATCAAATGCGTCGGTACCTGGCCGGAAATGCAAATCACCGGGATGGAGTCGCACAGCGCATCGGTAAGCCCGGTCACAGCATTGGTTGCGCCCGGCCCCGACGTGACGATCAAGACGCCCGGCCTGCCCGACGAGCGGGCATAACCTTCCGCCGCGTGCGCTGCACCTTGTTCATGGCGCACCAGAACATGGCGAACCTTTTCCTGCTGGAACAGCTCGTCATAGATTGGCAGCACGGCGCCGCCCGGATAGCCGAACACCGACTCCACACCGTGATCGGCGAGAGCAGTGATGATCATCTCAGCGCCGGTCATTTGCCGTGGCATATCGCCCCCCATTGCTTTCCCGAATGGCTCATAGAGCCGCTGATTTCTATCCTCATGGTAATCCTGCGCAATAAAAAAGGGGCCGAAGCCCCATTTACGCGCACCACCATTCGTGACGGCTGTTAAGCCATCAGGCGATGCGCCATCCTACTACAAGTCCCGAAACGCGCATTTCGCGCCCCTCCACCAAACAGACCAGCAACCTAGTGCACTGCACCATATCGGTCAAGAAGGTGCCTCTCAACAAGTTTCTCACTTCTTGAAGCGCTGACGTTTCTCGCGGGTCACTTTCTTGATCATCTTGCCGAAACTCTTTGCCTTCGCCCGTCGCTCTGCAATCAATTCGCTGTTACGAGCCTCTTCAGCGGCAAGTTTACGGAACCGCTCGAGCTGTTCTGGCTTTAGATGCCCCTCCTCGATCGCAGTACGGGTTGCACAATCGGGCTCATTTTCGTGCGTGCAATTGGCAAACCGGCAACCGGCCGCAAGTTCGATAATCTCGGCAAACACCTGATCTATAGCTTCGGCAACATCGGTGAGTTGCACTTCACGCATTCCGGGCATGTCAAGCAGCCAGCTGCCAGACCGCATGCGGTGCAAAGAACGCGAAGAGGTGGTGTGCCGTCCGCGATCATCGTCTTCGCGCACTGCGCCGGTCTCTTGCGCGCTTGCCCCCATCAACGTGTTGACCAACGTCGATTTGCCGACACCAGATGAACCAGCCATCGCGATCGTCTGCCCATGGCCGCACCAGCCGGCCAGATGCGCGGCGTCCTCAGGCTTTCGCGCGTCGATGATCTCGACCAGCACATCCGGCATCGCCTCACGCACACGGGCTGCATAGTCGGCTGCATCATCGGTCAGATCGGCCTTGGTCAAAACGATCACCGGCGTTACCTCTGCGGCACGGCCAAGAGACAAAAACCTCTCCAGACGGGCCGGATTGAACTCCTGGTTGCAGGAGGTAACGATGAACAGCGTATCGACATTGGCTGCAATCAACTGCACACGGCGCCCTTTTCCGACGGCCCGGCGCTTGAACAAGCTGTAACGTTCAAGCCGCCGCGACGCACGCTCCCCCCCTGCATCCAGGATCAACCAATCGCCTACGGTCGCCACATCCTCTTCGTGTGAAAGATCACCCCGAAACGGCTCTATCCGGGCCTCGATTCCGGGCGCGGCAACTTCGATCTTGTCGCGATGCACCGCCGTCACGCGCACCGGCCTGCAACCGATCCCGGCAGCACAATCAAGTTGAGCCTGAAAGAACGTCCGCCAGCCAAAATCTGCAAGTGTCAAATCCACGATAACGCGCGTCCTTCAAACAAAATCTGTGCTTCCCACCCCGTCAACCAGACCGATGCGACACCCGGCGCACGCATCATCCCTGCCCCCACCCAATAGCGCAATGGGTGCAAATTTGTGGTTGACAATATATATGTCGATATACATATCATTGCGTTTATCGAAATAATAAAGGAAAACTATATGAGACATTCCAATCGTAGAGGCTCCCGCCAAGGACGATACAACGGCCGGCATGGGTTCGGCCCGTGGAGTTGGCGAGGAAGCTTTTTCGAGCGGGGAGAATTGCCGCTTGCCCTGCTCTCGCTGTTGGCAGACGGTCCCCGCCACGGTTATGAACTGATGAAGAAACTGGAATCCCGCACCGGCGGGCTTTATGAGGCCAGCGCCGGCAGCGTCTATCCCACGCTCCAGCAGCTTCACGACCAGGATCTTGCTGCCGGCAAATCACTCGACACCGGCAAACGAATTTATGAGTTGACGGAAAACGGCCGCCAGGCACTTGAAGATCAGGCTCACGCCGTCAGCCGCATTTGGGCGCGGGCAGAGGACGATGAATGGACCGGCTGGTCGGATGCCATGGACCAGGAAGCTTCGCAAATCATGCGCCCAGTGTTTCGCCTGATGCGCACGTCCATGAAATCAATTGCCCGCTCGCGCGACCCGGAACGCGCGGATAAGGTTCGCACCATCCTGCGCGATGCACGTGAGCGTATATGTGCACTTGAGGACCGCAATTGATGAGCGGGCACATCACGAAACACTTGTTGGGCACGAAGCGTCAATGACCGCTCAAGGCGGCGCTTCAGCAGACCAGCCCGACCGGCGCTCCTACGCCGCGCTCAGATATCCCGCCTCGCGCATGTATTTGATGTTGGCAGCGATGGCGATGATGGCCGACCATATCGAACACGTCATCACCTATTGGATGATCTATGCCGAGTTCCGTTCACCTTCTCTTGCCGGATTTGCCGTCATCTCCCATTGGCTGCCGTTTCTACTCGGCTCCATCTGGGCCGGCGCGCTCGCCGACAGATATGATCCACGCCGCATCATCCAGATTTCGATGCTGCTATTCATGGCCGTGTCTCTCGCTTGGGGTGGGCTGTTTCTGACTAATTCGCTCGAAAAATGGCATGCCGTGGTGCTTCTTATCGTACATGGTTGCGCCGGCGCGCTATGGGCACCTGCAGCGCAGATCCTGATCCATGCCATTGTCGGCACCCCTCAGCTTCAGAGTGGCATCCGCCTGATGGCGACTTCACTGACTCTTGGCATGGCTTTGGGCCCGGCGGTTGGTGGCGCGCTACTGTTATATTTCGGCCCCTCGCGCGCCGTCATGATCAATGCCGCGATCTATCTGCCGCTGCTGATTTGGCTGATCAATAATCCGCAAAAACTGCCGGCCGGCCGTGAGCCTCCAGCAAGCCGCATGACCTCCTTTGTCGACATGTTCACCGCCATGCGCCAGATTTCGGCGATCCCGGTTGTGTTTGCCATGACTCTGCTCGGTGGCCTTGCCGCTACCCTAGTTGGCAATGGCTTTCAGCCGCATTTGCCGCAATTTGCACGCGATTTCGGATTTGGCGTCGATGGCCTGCGTTACACGCTGCTGCTCGGTGCCTATGCCACTGGCGCGCTGAGTGCCGGTATCATTCTGGAAGCTCGCGCGCTGTTGCCGTCAAATCCGCGCACCGCCTTCGTCCTTGCTATGTTGTGGGCAAGTGCGATGTTCGGATTTGCGGTCGCGACCAGCTACACGCTCGCGCTGGCCCTGCTTCTGGCCGCGGGCTTTCTCGATCTGGCCTTTAATTCCATGGCCCGTGCCCTGGCCCAGATTCACGCACCGCCCGAGCTGCGCGGCCGGGCGATCGGCCTTTTCAATGTCGGCACCCTGGGGTGCCGCACTTTCAGCGGCTTTACCATCGGATTTGGCGCGGGCTTTGCCGGCATTCACTGGTCATTGGCGCTGAGCGCCGCAGCACTTGTGACCGCGCTTTTGGTGCTGTTCTTTTGGACCGCCCACGCCAGTGCCGCCAGTGCCAGCGGTTGAGGCTCAGCCCTTCATCGCGCGGTCAAGATAAGCCCTGGCGTCGCCAAGCGCCTCGCCCCCCTCCCCGACCCATTGCCAATCGGCCATGCGCCGTCGCGCCCAGGTGAGCTGGCGCTTGGCATAGCGCCGTGTGGAGGTGCACATGGCGGCAAGTGCGGTCTCAAGATCGCTTGTACCGTCAATTGCCCGGGCAAGTTCACGCACCCCGATGGCCTTCATCACCGGTAGATCGGGATCAAGGCCGAGTTTGATCAGAGCCCCGACTTCGTCCAACGCACCTTGATCAATCATGGCCTGCGCGCGTTTTTCGATACGCTGATGCAAAAGCTTACGTGGCGGAGCGACAACGACACGCTTGGTTTCGCCTGCAAGTTGTGCGTCGCCGCTTGTGTTCGCTTGCCACCACGCAAGCGACCTGCCGGTGGCATCAAGCACCTCAAGTGCCCGCAATGTGCGCTGCCGATCACTGGGCACAATCCGTGCCGCCATTACCTCATCAGTGGATTCAAGAGTTGGGCGTATGGATTCGAGCCCCTGTTCTGAAAGTTTCCTCCGCCATTTTGCGCGAACCTCAGCTGGGATCTGTGGAATTTCAGCCAATCCATTCACCAGCGCCTCGAAATAGAGCCCGGTGCCGCCAACAACAATCGCTGTTTGCCTATTTGCATGGGCGCGCACGATTTCGGCCATTGCATCTGTCTGCCAACGGCCGGTCGAATATGTCTCCTGCCCGCTGATCGTTCCGTACAGCCGATGAGTCGCGCACGCCTCGTCACTTTCGCCAGGCCTGGCAGTGAGAATACGCAATTCACCATAGACCTGCATGGCATCGGCATTGATGATCACACCATTGCATGCGCGTGCGAGATCAAGCGCCAGCGCAGACTTGCCGCTGCCCGTTGGTCCTGCGATAAGCACCGACAATGGACGCGCGCCAAACGTGCCACTCACCATCACACTCCACTCAATCTTGCCATGCGCATTGCACTCACCCTCGTTGCACCCCAAGGCCATGCAATCTCAACTGAGGTGCTGGGCGCCGCAATGACCGCCGTCGGCCAGAAATCAGATCCCACATGGATCGAGCCGGATCTTGCCTGTGATTTCTATATTGACAATCCGGCGCATGAAACGATGGTGCGCTTGAGGCGTGACCTTACCTTGGCACTCACCGGCTTTACCATCGACTGGGCGGTGCAACCGGACTCACGCCGCCGCAAACAGCTTTTGGTGTGCGATATGGACTCCACCATCATCGGTCAGGAGTGCGTCGATGAGGTTGCCGAATTTGCCGGCGTTCGCGACGAGGTTTCCCGAATCACCAAGCGCGCCATGGCGGGTGAGCTTGATTTCGAACAAGCACTCACCGAGCGTGTCGCCCTTCTCCAGGGTCTTGATGAAGCAGCGCTTGGACAAATCATGGCGGAAAGAATTACGCTCAATCCGGGAGTTGCGACTTTGGTCGCAACCATGCGCAAACATGGTGCCTATGCGCTTCTGGTCTCCGGCGGCTTCACATTCTGCGCCGGCGAAATTTCCGACAGAGCGGGCTTTGATGCCTTCGAAGCCAATCGCTTGATCATTGAAGAAGGAAAAGTCGCCGGCCGTGTTGCCAAACCGATTCTGGGCCGCGAAGCCAAACTTGGTCACCTTCTGGCGGCGTGTAGCCGCCTTGGGCTTGATCCGGACGACGCTATGGGTTTGGGAGACGGTGCCAACGACCTCGCGCTGATCGAGAATGCGGGTCTCGGCATCGCCTACCGGACAAAACCGATCCTCGCCGAAAAATCCGATGGACGTATTGACCACACCGATCTCACTGCAGCGCTCTACTTTCAGGGCTACCGGCGTAGCGACTTCGCAATAATCTGATCCGATCCGCTGCCTTCAACGCATTCACTGCAACAACGGCACGCCTAGATAGTGAAAATTGCCGTCATCCTTGCGGCGCACTAGCAGCAGAACTGAGGGCTCTTCGTCTTCCATCCGCTGGGCCACCACCTTTTGAAATTGTTCAGGTGTATCAACCGTTTTTTGCTGCGCTTCGACGATTACATCACCCTCACGCAGCCCCTTTTCATGCGCAGCGCTGGTTTCCTCGATGGCGACGACGACAATACCGTCAGCGTTATCAGGAAGTTCATACTTGGACCGCAGATCATCGGTGATCGTGGACAGCACGAGCCCCAGGACCTCACTCAGTTCGGGGGCCTCTTCACTGCTGCTTTCTGGTTCAGCCTCTAACTTTTTTTCGCCTTCATCGAGCCGCGCCACCGTAACATCGACGTTAACACGCTCACCCTTGCGCCAGACCGACACCACCACCGTCTTGCCAATTTCCGCATCGGCAACCACACGCGGCAGCTTGCTCATTTCGGAGATGGACTGTCCATCAAACTCCAGGATTACATCCCCCGACGCGATACCGGCCTCCGCAGCCGGGCCGTCCGGATTGACACCTGAAACCAATGCACCTGCCGCTTTGGCTAACTCGAGACTTTCTGCGATCTCTTGCGTGACCGGTTGAATCCGCACACCAAGCCATCCGCGGCGGGTCTCGCCAAATTCACGCAATTGCGCAATCACCGGCAATGCCGTCTCGGTCGGCACTGCAAACCCAATGCCGATAGAGCCGCCGCTCGGCGATATGATCGCCGTGTTGATGCCGATCACCTTGCCGTTAATGTCGAACAGCGGCCCGCCGCTATTGCCGCGATTGATTGCCGCATCGGTTTGGATGAAATCATCATAAGGGCCTGCATTGATATCGCGATTGCGCGCCGAAACAATGCCGACAGTTACCGTGCCGCCAAGCCCGAACGGATTACCGATCGCCATCACCCAATCACCAACCCTGAGTTTTTCTGAAGAACCGACCGGCACCGAAACCAGTGTTTGCCTGGGCTGCGGCTTCACTTCCAGAATCGCAAGGTCGGTCTTGGCATCACGCCCTCGCACCGTAGCTTCGAGCGTTGTGCCATCATTGAACTTGACTTCGATTTCGTCGGCATCCTCGATCACATGCGCATTGGTAACGATCACACCAGATGGATCGATAACAAAGCCCGAGCCGAGAGAACTCACACGCCGCACACGCGGCTGCGACTGATTGCGATCAAGAAATTCCTTGAAGAACTCCTGAAACGGACTGCCCTCGGGAAGATCAGGTATCGGAACGCTACGCTGACCGGAAACGGTCTGCGATGTGGAGATATTGACCACCGCATCAAGCAAGCCCTCTGCAAGATCGGCAAAACTCTTTTGCTGCGCCTGCGCCGGAAGCGAAAGGCAAAAAGCTTCCAAAACCGAGATCACGGCCAATACAGCCGTCAACCGGCGAGGCACCGGCACGACAATGAATCGTGATTTCGGCATGGAGTTTCCTTTCCGCTCAGCCCGCACGGCTTATATTAGCGCCTTTTGAAACCATGGATCCTAGGATTTGGGCACTAAAATCATGACATCATGACATCATGACCGCTGCGGGGCACGTCACAATCACACGCTTCGCATGAACCCGTAGTCACCATACTAGTGGATTGGTCGAGACAAACGGCTCCGGATGTGCGCTTCTTTGGGATGGGCACCGGGGGATGGGCACTGGAACACATCCGACGATCACGGTCGAGGACGGAATTCGGCTTGAAGCAATCATATCGCATCCGGCGATGCCGGATCGTGCTGTCGAGCAGCGATGGCGTCGGCACGATGGGGATCGTGCGCGCCACCGGAAAGTCGAAGAAAGCCGCCCGCCCGGCACGCCGGTGACGCCGGATGAAAGGACGGCCGGGGTGATCCGTCCGACGCCGTCACCGCGGCCGCACGAAGCGACGCACCAGACATTGTGCGCAATGGGGACGCTGCGGGGTCGGCGGCCTCGACGGTGTACGGATTCGGCAGGCGCATGGTCCGGCGCCGCACCGCCGGTGGGTGTTCAGGCTCTCGCGGGATCCGGCTTTTGTCGAGAAACCGCACGATATCGCGGGGCTTTACGTCAGCCCTCCTGCGCACACAGCGGTGCTTTCGGTGGATGATAAAGTCGCAAATTCAGGCGCCGGACCGAACGCAACCCGGCCTGCCGCCGAAAAAGGGCCGTGGCCGGATTCCGACTTAAAGGGCAGATCACCAAAAAGATCCCGCACACGACCACCAGAGCCAGCGCGTCGCAGACCATCAACGGTCTTGTGAGTTCCGGTTTTCTGACTCGGCTGCCCGATGAGAGAGACGGTCGCAGCTTCAGGTTCGACCTCACAGACAAGGCAAAAAAAACTTTGCGCCTCAGCACAAGACCGCCAGCTTCCAACTGCAATAGCCTCCTTGTCTGCTCCGCGCCGGGTCGCGCTGGAAGACGCCCTTCAAGCGGTATTGGCGCAAATGCAGGACAGTTTCAACAAACCGGTGCCTAGGGGGTGAGAAGTGCCAGTATTTCAGCGACAGGTTCGATCCGGCAGAAAGGGCCGCGCTTAGCTTTTGCGCGAAGGTGCGTTCAGATCCTGATGTCGGTGACATCAAGACCGAATGCATCCATTATCCAAGCATCTTCTAGATATATCCTTCACTCTTGAAGCTTACATGGCCGGCGCGGCCGATCACCAGATGGTCGTGAACAACGATGCCGAGCGGCCGTGCCGCTTCGATCACCTTTTTTGTCATGTCGATGTCGGCTGCCGATGGGGTGGGATCACCTGAGGGGTGGTTGTGCAGCATCACCAGCGCAGTGGCGCCGACTTCCAAAGAACGGCGTACAACTTCGCGCGGATAGACCGGCGTGTGGTCAATGGTGCCGCGCTGCAAAACCTCGTCGAGCACGATGTGGTTGCGCCTGTCGAGAAACAGGACGCGAAACTGTTCGCGTTCTTCGAACGCCATACTGGCGCGACAATATTCAATCACCGCCTCCCAGGACGTGACCGCCGGGCGGTCGATGACTTCGGATTGGGTCAGGCGCAAGGCGGCGGCACGTACCAGCTTGAGCTCTTCGGCGGCGCGTTGGCCGATTCCGGAAACCTCGGTCAATCGTTCGACCGGTGCGCTTAAGACTTCGGCGAACGAACCAAACCGGTTAAGCAACGCCTTTGCGATCGGTTTGGTGTCGGCGCGGGCGATGGCGCGAAACAACAGCATTTCGAGAAGTTCATAGTCGGCCAGTGCCTCGCCACCGCCCCGGCGGAAACGCTCGCGCAGTCGGTCGCGGTGGCCCACATAGTGCGGTGCCGGCGGGCTTTCAGCGAAGCCGCCCTGCTTCGCCATTAGCGCCTCACACGGCGTAGGGCGGCTGGTCGAAGCCGGCCGGCGAGGCGGTGAATATCTCGCAACCGTCAACCGTGACGCCGATAGTGTGCTCGAATTGGGCAGAAAGCGAACGGTCGCGGGTGACCGCGGTCCAACCATCTCCCAGGATTTTGACTTGCGGTCGGCCGAGATTGATCATCGGCTCGATGGTGAAAAGCATACCGGGCTTTAACGGGATGCCCTCTCCAGGCCGGCCATAATGCAGGATGTTAGGCATATCGTGGAACAACTGGCCAAGACCGTGGCCGCAGAAATCGCGTACCACACTCATGCGATCGGCTTCGGCATGTGCCTGGATGGCGGCGCCGATATCGCCGGTGGTCGCACCTTCCCTGACCGCGCCAACGCCCAGCATCAGGCATTCATGGGTGATCCGGACAAGGCGTTCGGCGCGCCGTGGCACGGCGCCGACTGTATACATGCGGCTGGAATCGCCATGCCAGCCATCGACGATCAGGGTGATGTCGATATTGAGAATGTCGCCTTCCTTCAGCACCCGATCACCAGGAATTCCGTGACAGACCACGTGATTGAGCGAAATGCAGCTCGCGCATGGATAGCCGCGATAAAACACAGTGGCCGGAGTGGCGCCGATCTCCAGAGCGAAATCAAGAATGATGAAATCGAGCTCCCTGGTCGTGATCCCCGGGCGTATATGGCGGACAACCAGATCAAGCACCTGGGCGGTCGCCTGGCCGGCGCGGCGCATGCCGGCGAACGCCTGCTCGCCGAACAGCTTGACCTCGCCAGTGTTGCGGTTGGGTGCCAGCCCCGCCTCGACATAGCCCATCGTTTCCTCGCTCAGTCCTCGACAATCGGCAATTGCCGTTCAAGCATGATCTGTTTTGGCATCACGGTGCAAGAATAACAGATTGCCTCGACGTCTGCCTGCCTTGCGGCCTTGAACGCAGCGTTATAAGCGGGATCGATGTCCGAGGCCAACGCGAAGCGCTCGGTGTCAGAGCGCTGGACCACATACAACATCACTGCACGGGCTCCGGCACGGACCTGGGCGGCAAGTTCACAAAGGTGCCGGGCGCCGCGCGCGGTCACCGAATCGGGAAATTCAGCAAGCCCGGATTCACGAGCCAGATGCACATTCTTGACCTCGACATACGCCGGAGGCCGGGCGGAATCTTCGAGAAGAAAATCGACCCGGCTCTTTTTGCCATAGCGTACCTCGCTTCTGAGTGAAGCATATCCGGCAAGCTCGGCAACTGCGCCAGCCTCGATGGCTTCGCGCGCAATCGTGTTGGCACGCGCTGCATGAATGCCGACATAGGTGGTCTCGCCGTCCGCTTTGATCTCGGTCAGCTCCCAGCCAAAGGGCAGTTTGCGGCCGGGGATACGCGCCGGCGCCAGCCATATATTCATGCCGGGCTCGGCCAATCCGGTCATCGCACCCGGATTGGGGCAATGGACAGTGACCTCGTTGCCATCGAGTTCAACGTCTGCGAGGAACCGCTTGTAGCGGCGAATGAGCCGCGCTCGTCTGAGATCGGGGTCAAGTTTCATGACCCCGCAGATAGGCCGAAAGGGCATTGCCTGCAACGTAGCTATGGCAGTGCGGTGTTTCTTGCTATATCGGTGGAAACAAAACCGGCAACGCAGCAAAGGGGCCTGCTTGTGAGTTCAGGCGATACGGTAAGTGCCGGAATTCTCGTCATCGGCGATGAGATTCTGTCAGGGCGGACCAAGGACAAGAACATCGGCTATATCGCCGAATATCTGACCAATCTCGGCATTGACGTTGCCGAGGTCCGTGTGGTGCCGGACGATGAAGCGCGCATTGTCGGCGTACTCGATGAGATGCGCGACGCTTATGACTATGTGCTGACCACCGGTGGCATCGGGCCGACCCATGACGACATCACCGCCGATTGCGTGGCCAAGGCGTTCGGGGTCGGGATTTCGGAAAATGACGAGGCGCTGAAAATGCTGGCCTCACGCTTTCCAGACCGGGATCTCACCGAAGCGCGCCGGCGCATGGCACGTATTCCTCATGGCGCGTTGCTGGTCGAAAACCCGGTCTCCAAGGCGCCGGGGTTTGAAATTGGCAATGTGTTTGTAATGGCCGGTGTGCCGTCAATCATGCAGGCGATGCTCGACAATGTCGCCAAGCGCATGCGCACCGGCGTCAAGCTGCATGTGGTCAATATCGAGACCAGGATCCGCGAAGGCGATGTCGCCGCGCCCCTGCGGGTGGTGCATGAGGACTTTCCCGACGTCGCGATCGGCAGCTATCCCTATTATTCGGACAAGGGTTTTGGCGCCAATGTGGTGTGCCGGGGCAAGGAGCCGGCACGGGTCGAGGCCGCAGGTGAGGCGGTGATCAAAGCGTTGTCGGGGCTCGGCGAGGTTCGCCGTGCGTCGTCGGACGCGGCATGAAGGGCGAAGACATGCAAGCATCGATGGCGCAGCAGAAGCACTTTCCGGTTTCCTGGGATCGATTTCACCGCGATGCGCGCACGCTTGCCTGGCGGCTTGCCGACCGGAGTGAATGGTCGGCGATAGTGTGCGTGACGCGCGGCGGGTTGGTGCCGGCGGCGATTGTCGCGCGCGAGCTCGATATCCGCCTGATCGAGACCGTGTGCATCACCTCCTATGCCAATCGGCGCCAGGGCCGGCTCGATGTGATCAAGAATGTGTCAGGCGATCTGATTGATCTTGATGGCGGCGAGGGGGAGGCGGTGTTGTGCGTCGATGATCTGGTTGATACCGGCGCAACGGCCAGGGTGGTGCGCGCAATGCTGCCGCGCGCCCACTATGCCACTGTCTATACCAAGCCTGCTGGCCGCGAACTGGTCGATACTTTCATCGCCGAGGTGAGCCAGGATACCTGGATCTTCTTTCCCTGGGATACCGACCTGCAATTCGTACCGCCAATCAATCCGGAAGGCGCGTGAGGTGGCGAGCAGGTGCACGCTCGAAATGTGTAAGTGGACGTGGTGGAATCGGTAGACACAAGAGACTTAAAATCTCTAGAGGGGTAACCCTCGTGCGGGTTCGAGTCCCGCCGTCCGCACCATCCGCCAAAAATGCTTTTGAAGCCACTTGGGCTCTGGATTGGGAGCTTACACATTTACGAACGTTCACGCTTCCTTTAGAACATAAAGAAGTTGCTGACAAGACTCACCATGCGAGATACACTAGCTCTAGGGCAATAGACGAAGCGCAGGCTGAGATATAGAGCTGGGCCTCTTCTCGGCGAGGTCGGGACGAACCGCATAAGCCGACCGCCCCCCAGCCATCCTCGCCCTCAAGGAGCACGGAGTGAGTGTAGGTCCGGCCGGTCTTGCGAGTGTGCTGCGGGCCGTCTGGCGCTGTGGTTACGTAGGTGGTCTTGGTCATGGCTGGTCTCCTTCTCAGCGTTGATGAGACCATCCTGTCGGGAAGCGGCGAGCCCCCGAGCCCGGTTCTACGCCCTGCGGAGTAACGTTCTGCTTCCAGTGCCAAGCATGCCAAGGCAATCATGCTTGATCAGCCGCGGCTAGCCGTTCGCGAGGCCTATCTCTTGAAGCGCGGGGCTTCCCACTCGTCCTTCTCCTCTTCAGATTCAACGGTAAGCAGCGTCATGCGATAACCCTTCGCTTGGGCAACTGTCTGTTCACCCAGCGAAACGCCGCAAGATGCATCCAGCCAGTGATGTCCAATCACCTCCACGACGTCGGTAATCTTCCCATGGACCTTGCTGTTTTTCAGCGAGTAGCAGTCCGCCGGCATTGGTTGGCCATTCCAAACTGAAAGGCGCGGGAAGTCGTCCGTCTTTTTCACTTAGCGTATCATCCCTTTGTGCGAGAATACGACTGTGACCGATTCAGCCGCGAAGGTTAGGTAGCGCCTTGCAGCGGCCTCCTTGCTCACCTCGAACAACTCGGCCAGGTCGAAGATGTGTTGCAAGTCCAGTCCGACCTTCGGCCTGAGGAAGCAGCGGACCCATGCGGCGGGCATTAGCAGTTCTGCGGCGAATTGGTTGGCCTCGACTTCCATCTTGGCGTGCCTGTCGCCGGACTTGGCACTGTCGGTCCGCATGTCTTTGCGTGTGCACTTGAAGCCCTCCGGGCTGCTGGCCCGGTGCATTGGGTTCACGTAGTGGCCGATGGTGTATCGCTTCCGTTCCTCGCCCATCCTGCCGTCGACGGCGATCGCGCCCTCGGCTTTGTTCTCGGATACGATCAGGCAACCAGCCAATCCGGTCAGCGGTTCTTCCCGGATTTCGTAGATGTCGATGTCCATCGCGATCTGCCGAACGGGGACCGCGCAGGGTGTGTCACCTAGTTGCTTGGTGATCGCCTCTGCCAGCCGCTGCGGGTTGGCGCCGGCGTCGTCTATCTCCATCCGATCAATCGTCATTGTCACGGCGCCTCTTGACCATGTTGGCGATCATGTCGTCCAGGAGCGCGCGGTCGCGTTCATCAAGTTCGCCGACCTGTCGGAACATTCGCTCCAACTGCTCGTCGTTGGACGAACCAATCTCCTCGCCAACCAAAAAGCGAATCGTGACGCCAAAGTAATTAGCCAGCTTGGTCAGCATCTCGAAGGACGGGTTCTCGCTGCGACCCTTCTCCAATTCCCAGATGTGGGTCTTGGACACACCGACGGCGTCCGCAACCTCCTGTAAGGATTTGCCTTTCTTGAGGCGAAGCTGATTGAGCCGCGTTGCGAGTGACATACACACCCTCCCAGAACGTGAGAGGCCAACGCTTTAAGGCGTGGCCCGTAAGATAACCCGATATGAATTTATAGCACAGGTCTTGACAAGTAGAATTGTGTAGATATATCTATACAATATCGGACGTCCACGGTGGACGGCCGTGCAATAGAAGGAGAAGCATCATGCTTCACTCGAAGACCGGTGAAACCTGCCCGGAGTCGGGCGTCTGGAAGGTGGTGGGTATGCCCACGACGACTGCGCCCATCGTCCGGGGCAACCGCATGCCGCCCTATGCGGGCAAGGCGGTAACCTGGAAGCTGATCCAGTACGCCTAAGGCGTGCGCGGAGCAGAGGGGGGGGGTAGATTTCTCCCGTCTCCAACGAGGGACAGAGCTGCCGAAGAAAGTTGACCGAGGGCGGACGGATGCGTTCGGGCTCGGTTTTCGTTTCGTAGCGCGGCAGGCTCGGCTTCCCCCGCCGCCGCGACCCTCAGATCGGAATATGCTTAGAACACAAACGCCGGTATTTCCGCCCACCCGCGGCAGATGAGCAAGGCCCGCGGTGCAGACACCTTATGAAATAGGACCCGCCCGGCAATATACTGGGCAGGCCTTGGTTGTCACGGTTCAGGCGGCGGGCACGCAGCGGGCGAGGAGTCTTCCTCGAACGCCGCGCGAAGCTCGACGGCCTTCGGCACGGTGAAGTTGAACCGGACTTGCTCGAAGCCGGGAAGGTTTACGACGTTGATAGTTTCGATCTTCATCAGTCTCTCCTTGATTGATGCGTCCCTGAGGCCCGAGACCTCCGCGTTGTAGAGCTGGGTACCGGGCTGGTACTCCGCCGCCGCCCTGTTTGCTGTCGCCTGCGTGAGCTTGGTGGCCATGGCCGAATCCTCCTTTGGCCCGGGACCAGGCCCGGTTTGAAACACTGCGTGTTAGGTTGCGATAGGAGGATAGTGTCGTGTTTTCATGGGGTTGCGAACCACGATAAGGCCCGGTGAGGCCCAATAAATCGCACTGCGGATGACCTAAAATCTCTAGAGGGGTAACCCTCCTGCGGGTTCGAGTCCCGCCGTCCGCACCATTAGCTACAAACTGCCTTGCAGCTCCTGACCTCACTGCTCTTCCGGCGGTTTGACCTTGCGGAACATTGCCAGCAGCAGGAGGTCGTAGGTGATTTTAAGCCCGCCGTTGAGCAACAGCGGCCAAGCATAGAGCGAGGCCGCGAACAGGTCGCCGGTGATCGCCGGACCGCCAGCACTGGCAAGCCCGCGCGGCATCGAGGTGAAGCTCGCAGTTGCCGACCGCTCTGCTTCGGTAACCACCCGCCATCACATAGGACGAGCGGGTCGGCACATCCATCTGGTTGAGAAAGGCGCGCATCAGAAGCAGCCCCAGCGCGATCTGAAGGCTTGGTGAGAACGACGCTGCGATCACGCACAAGGACGTCCTGAAAAACCCCTGGCTTTGATCGTCTTGGCGTGATTCCGTCGGGATATCAGCGACGGAGGGTAGAGGGCGGGCGCCCGCCGATGGACCCGGTCCTCATGTTCAAGGTGCCGGTGATCCAGGCGCTCTAAGGCCTGTCGGATGCGCAGGCGGAGTTCCAAATCATGGACCGGCGCAGCTTTGGCCGTTTCCTCAGCCTCGATGACGGCGCGCGGGCGCCGGACGAGACGACCATCTGGCGGTTCCGAGAAGCCCTGGTGCGGACCGGCGCGGTGGAGAAACTCTTCGCCCGGTTCGACGCGCATCTTGAGGACGCCGGATATCTCGCCCGGATATCCCGCCATGGGCGGGCAGATCGTCGATGCCACCATCGTGGCAGCCCCGCGCCAGCGCATGACCGATGCCGGGAAGGAGATCGTCAAGGGCGGGGGCATCCCGCCTGATTGGCAGGCCAATCCCCGGAAACCGGCGCAAAAGGATCGCGACGCGCGTTGGACGCTCAAGCGAGGGCGCAGGAAGACGCGCCCGGACGGCACGGCGATGGGCGCAATCGCCACGCCGGTGTTCGGCGGCAAATCCCATATCAATGCCGACCGGCGCCACGGCTTCGTCCGGACATGGATCGTCACCGACGCCGCCCGGCATGACGGACGCGTAGCGGGCGGGCTTCCGGATCAGGCGAACACCGGCTCGACTGTCCGGGCGGACACGGCGTATCGGTCGCAGAAGAACGAGAAGAAAATCGCCCGGGCCGGGCCGACCTCGAAGGTCCATTCCGCCGCCCGCCCGGCAAGCCGATGCCCGTGCATCACGACAGGGCCAATGCCGCACGGTCGAAGGTCCGATCCGCGATCGAACATCCCTTCGCCGGGATGAAGGCACGAATAGGGCTCTTCGTCCGCACCATCCACATCGACCGGGCGAGGGTCAGGATCGGCATGGCCAACATCGCAGTCAACATGAAACGGCTCCTGTTCCGGGGGCGCAAAGGCGCCGTGGCATAGCCCGGCCCCGGCGAAACCAAATCCAGAACCACAACCCAGTCAAAGGGCCGATCCGCATCGCGGCCGTAAATGCGCTCTCGTCACCCGATTCCAAGCAGAAGACAGGGGTCTTCAGGGGGCCACAAGCTCGCCCGGAATATGGGTGAATACCATGGTGTTGACGAGGCCGATATGCTCAGCAGTCCACACTGCCACTGGGAAGGAGAACGCCGAGGCGACACCGGCCCAGAAGAAGAACAATCCGGCAGTGGTAAGCGACATGTCGAACCGGTCGAACAGCTACAGCGCCAGCAGTGATGGCACGACAAAGCCGCTTGAGAGCGCATCGAGGCTGAACAGAGCCTGCCAGCTTGTAGACGATATTACGCGAAGGGCCGAGGGCGGCCTTGGGCGTTCGTTTCGGTGCGGGCGGCAGTTTGGGGATGCGGGCATATAAAGCCGCACCAACTACGCCGAGGCCGCCATAGACGAGGAACATTGCCTGCAGCGCGATCAGTTGGTCAAAACCGGCTCCGGCAACATATTCCGGCGCTGCCGCTGCAGGCGAGCCGACGGCGGCGGCCATGGCACCGACAAAGCTGTAACGCGCGAACAGCCTGGTGCGCCGATGATCGGCGATCTGTCGGGTCAGCACGGTGTGTTCCAGCGGCACGAAGACCGAGACATTGCCGGCTGATGGATTGGCGGTACCGACAAAAGCGATCACCATCAAAATCGCGAATTCATCCACCAGCGCAAAGGCGATGCCGGTGGCGATCATCATGCCGGCAGCGGCCAGCAAGAGGCGACGGTGATCCTGGCGCGCGCCGATCAAGCCTATGATGATGGTGAGCAGCGAGGAGCCGAGAAGCGCCGCCGTCGCGATCAGGCCGATCCTGGCTGGCGAATGGTCAAGGGCGGTCAGATAGACCGGCAACATAATGGCGATGAAGCCGTCACCAAAATCGCGTACCGCGCGGGCAGAAATCAGATAGACGTTGGCATTTGCGGCAAACTCCCGCGATGCGTCCGGGTCAACCGGCACGTCATTGCGGCCGAGCGGCGACATCGGGTGAGGCGCCTTTCCGGGTGATCTCTTCTAGGCAGATTTGCCGATCTGTGCCGCTTGCCATTTGGCGGCGCACGTCTCACAGGGCGTGCCATTGTTGCAGCGCGGCGGATGGATTGCCTTATAGGCGTCGGCATGGCGGCACTTGTTCATTGCGATCGCCTCCTCACAGATATTTGGTGATTTGCTTGAACTCGTCGATCGGGCGGCGCCGTTCCCTGGGCATGGCGCCGACAGTGGCTTCAAGGCAATGGTCGAGATGATCCTGGATCAGTACGCGCTTTGCCTGTCCAACAGCCTTTTCCACCGCGTGAAGTTGCTGGGCGATATCGAGGCAGGGGCGGCCGGTCTCGATCATCTCGACCACCGAGCGCAAATGCCCGCCGGCACGCTTCAGCCGCTTGGCAATGGCATCATGATGCTCATGGATGTGGGCCTCTGCGCTATGATCTTTAACTTCGCTCACTTGAGCCTCCGGTTGCTGGTTGCCAGACGGGTTTTTCGCCTTTGATGGCCTCGCATGTCTGCCGCCCGGATGCGGACATGGATCGCCTGAAGCGCTGGCAGGTGGTTGTGCAGTTCGCTTTCAAAGGCGGCAATGATGGGTTCGGCCTCGGCCACTTTCAAGTCGCCATCCACCTCCACGTCGATCTCGGCGCGTAGCGTGTGGCCAAGCCAACGCGCCTTGATCTCACGCACCTTGACGATGCCGGGGACATGACCCGCGGTGTGTTCGATTTCGGCGTGGACAGAAGGCTCGACGCCATCCAGCATGCGGGTGAAGACGGCGCGCGCCGACTGCCACACGATGCCGAAGATCATCACTGTGATGATCAGGCCGATGATCGGGTCGGCGAGCGGGAAACCGAGCCAGACGCCGGCGGCGCCGAGCACCACGGCAAGGCTGGTAAAACCGTCGACGCGTGCGTGGTAGCCATCGGCAATTAACGCTGCGGAATTGATCTCGCGGCCGACACGGATGCGGAATATCGCCACCGCCTCATTGCCGAGAAAGCCGATCACTCCGGCAGCCGCCACCGTGCCGAGAAAGGCCAGCGGCTGGGGATTGATCAGACGATCGATCGACAAATAGCCGGCATAGACGGCGCTGAACAGGATAAGCCCGACAATGGTGACACCAGCGATATCTTCCACCCGGTTGAAGCCGTAATTGAAACTGGTGGAGGCGGCACGCCGGGCAAATACAAACGCTATCCACAGCGGAATGGCGGTCGAGGCATCGCCGAAATTGTGCACTGTGTCGGCAAGTAGCGCGACGCTGCCGGAAAAATAGGCGATGACAATCTGCAAAAGCGTCGTCGCCATCAGGATCACAAACGACCATTTGATAGCCCAGATGCCACGCGAGGTGGTGGCAATCGTCGGATCGACCACACCATGGGTGTGGTCGTGGCTCTTGCCGTGTAAGTGAGCCGCGCCGTGAGAGTGCTCGGTATTGTGCGGCTGATCGTGGTCATGACCGTTTTCGTGCTGGTGCTCGCCATCGCCGTGCGCATGTCGATGGCCGCCATGTTGCTGACCATCTGGGACATCTGCGTGGCCGTGACGATTCTGATCCCGGTGTCCATTGCCATGACCATGGGAGAATCCCGGATCTGGCAGAAACCCCATCCAGATTAGCGCCGATTTCAACACAATTGTCTCTCCCGGTCGCCATGCAATGGCAGTGTGTGGCCAAGCGCTTTGATTGACTTTGAGCATTAACCCTATCCTCATGGGGGGGATCTGGCAACACATCCGCCTGACTGTGGAATGCGAGTGGCTTGTTCGGCTCGACAGGGTCCGCGCGGGGAGGTTATTGGGCGCGGTTGACGGAATGGCTGGTACACCGAAACGCTAATTGGGTACGCAAGGCAGTCTCCTTGGAATATCGAGCAGACCGTTGACCAGCATAGCAGGGTAATCAGCAAGAGCGGATGGCCGACCGGTTTGCGGACCGATTTCAAAGTAAGGTTCGAAGGCAAATTTACAGAGTGGAATGCCTCTGAGCCCTCAGCAGTGCTTTTGCCATTGACGCAGGGGCTGCGATCAACCAGATCATCTGGCCATGAAACTCGGATCGCTCAAGGCTGGGGGCCGCAATGGCACGCTAGTGCTGGTATCGCGAGACCTAACAAGTATCAGCCCGGTGCCGGAAATCGCGCCGACCATGCAGACTGCAATCGATGATTGGGCGCGTACCGAACCCCGACTGTGCGCAGCCGCGGAGGCGCTGGAAGCGGGCGAGCGCGCAAGCCAGCCGTTTGATGCTGCAGCCATGGCAGCACCACTGCCGCGCGCCTGTCACTGGGTGGCAGGCTCGGCCTACGGCAATTATCTGGAACTGGTGAGCGAAGCGGTGGGGCCCAAGCTCACCGCTACGATTTGGGCTGACCCGCTAATCTATCAGGGCGGATCAGACACGCTGCTCGGTCCCTGCGACGATATATTGTTTGAAAGCACGGACTGGGGGATCGATTTTGAGGCTGAATACGCCACCATCACTGACGATGTGGCGATGAGCATCACGGCTGAGCAGGCCAAGAACCATGTCGTCCTGTTTATGCTGGTGAATGATATTTCGCTGCGCAACCTGGCGGCAGCGGAGCAGGCCAAGGGATTTGGTCTTTATCATTCAAAGCCCTCGGCCGCGTTCTCGCCCGTCGCTGTCACCGCCGATGAACTTGGCAATGCCTGGGACGGGCAAAAGCTTCATCTGCCGATCCTGACCACGTTCAATGGCAAGGCGTTCGGGCGCGCCGAAGCCGGCGTCGATATGGGGTTTGATCTGCCGACCGTTATCGCTCATGCGGTCAAAACCCGGCGTCTCGGTGCCGGTACCATAGTCGGCTCGGGCACGGTGTCGAACCGGGCGGTGGCAACCGAACGCACGCCAATTGAGGAGGGCGGCGTCGGCCATTCCAGCATTGGCGAACAGCGCATGGTCGAAACCATCGAAAACGGCTCGCCGCGCACGCCATTCATGACTTTTGGCGACAGGGTGCGCATAGAAATGCTCGACCATTCCGGGGCGTCGATTTTTGGTGCGATCGATCAGACGGTGCGGCGTTATGAAGCGCCTGAGTGAGAGCCGCCTTGATGTGTATTGCCTTTTGGGGCGGGACCGCCGCCATAAAGCCAATCATACCGTGTCAGCAAGGTCCTTGCCGAAAGCGCCTTGAGTGTTAGATCCCGTGCGCAAGCAAGCAGGCCACTCATGTGAAAGATCCGGCCATTCTGGGCTGCGGTGTTGGTGACACGGTTGAGGCGGGCTCTGCGCGCGTGTTCATTCAAGCGAAATGCTTTTGCCGGTTCGGAAGGTGTTATGGCCAGCGCTTGGGCCAGGGACAGCGCATCCTCGATTGCCATGCCCGCACCCTGGGCGAGGAATGGCAGCATCGGATGGGCGGCATCGCCGATCAGCGTCACTGCTTGTGGGCCGCTAGGGACGGATGCAGGCATGGCTGGCGCATCAAATAGCGGCCAGCAGCGCCAATTGTCAGCGCGGGAGATGATCTCGCGCAGTGGGCCGAAGAGGTTTGCCGCAGTCACACGCAGGTCCTGGGCATTGCCAGTGATATTCCACCCTTCACTATTGGATCGGGATTGAATCACAACCACCAGGTTGAGTGTGCCGTCAGCGTCGATGGTATACGTCACCGCGTGCAGTTTCGGGGCAAGCCACGCGATCACCAGATGACCGTTAATCGGGTAGCGCGCTGACGTTTCATCATTCATGATGGCGCGCCAAGCGGTCATGGACGCGGGCCGGGGTGAGTGGCCCGGCCAGTGGGTTTTGCGAATGTTCGACCACAGACCATCGGCGCCGATCAGTGCCTCGCCAAAGACGCTCTCGCCACCTTTTATCCGGGCGGTGATGCCATTCTGGTCATCGCCGTAGCTCGCAACTTCGCTGCCATAGCGGATATCAACGCCGGCATTCTGTGCCGCTTCGGTGAGAAGTCTATGCAGCGCCGGTCTTGCAAGCACGCAATAGGGTGCGCCATAGCGCGCCTCGGCGATATTTGCGAGATCCATGCGGGAGAGGTCTTTGCCGCTGAGCGCGCTCTTTACCGTCAGAGCCTGCGGGCGCAGCGAAACGTCAGCGAGAGCGGGACCCAGACCCAACTGCTCCAGTACGCGCACCGCATTGGGGCTTAGCTGCAGTCCGGCACCCGGTTCAAAAGGCTCGCTGGCACGCTCCAGCACCAGTGTCTTGCGACCGGAGCGGGTAATTGCAATCGCTGCACTGAGACCGGCGATACCGGCGCCGGCGATTATGACCGAGCGCGGTTGAGACACCGCCTGCTGCCTCAGTCGGTCGAACCCTCGACATAGGCGCATTCGGCCGGCTCGGCGGCATCGGCTAAGAGGTCGGCACGGTGACGGTAAAGAGTCGAGCAATAGGGGCAGGTGATTTCGCTGTTATCGCCCATGTCGAGAAAAACATGCGGGTGATCGAAGGGCGGCGAGGCGCCGGCGCATTTGAATTCATGGGCGCCGATCTCGATCGTCTTGACGCCAATATCATTCTTGAAATAGGGCACCGTTGCGGTCGCCATCGAAGCTGCTCCTTGGATTGAACTTGTATTAACCGACATTCCCCGATTAGAACGCCATTTCGATCATGCTGCCGCTGTTTTGCGTATGGATCAAGCCTCTTGGGCGGGCCGTGTCGTGGTTTGGGCATCCGGTTCGTGAACCGGGCGCGATTTATCGCCGCTGCAACGGGCTTGAACCGGAATTCGGTCCGACCGGCGCCCGTCGGGTCAGCCCCGTCGAGCCGCTTTCGCCCGGGTTTGATCGCCGACACCGTCATGCCGGTACCGCTGACGCACGGAGCCGCGCATCCTGCACGTTCTTCCCGACCCGACCCTTCTCCCACCCGGAAGCCGGGTTGCAGAACGCGGGCTCGAACAGATCATGACCGGCCATCGCGGCAAACCGGGCGTTGACCTGCCGCGCCTTGCCGGAGCCGATCCGGTCGACAGCAGTCTTCATATTGTCGAACACCCCGCGCCGGGGCACGCCGCCCGGCGCCCGCAACGCCCGGATCGGGGCATCGAACAGAATCTCGTGGGGCCGGAGCAGATAAGCGCGCACGATGAATGCCCGGCTATGCGACAGCCTGGTATGGGCCACCTGCAGCTTGACCCGTTCGCCGCCCGGGATCACCCGATCCTCGCTCCGGTCGAACCGGAACGCCTCGCCAGGCGCAAAGACCGGCGGCACGAAGGTGCCGCGCCCGCCGGTCTGCTGCTCGTGTTGCCGCTCGGCCTCCCACTTGCGCGCAAAGGCCGCAACCCGGCCATGGGACCCGTCAAAGCCCAGGGCCGACAAGGTCGGCATGCATCTGCCTGACTGTACACCGCCGCTTGCGCGACCTGCCCGCCTCGATCCGAAGCCGGGTGGTCGGCTTGTCCGCATACGGGGCCGGCTTGCTCGCCCGATCGGGAACCTTGAACTTCGGTTCCACAGTGTCGGACCGCAGAGACTTGCGGATCGTTTTGCGCGACAGTCCGGTGCGCCGCGCCATCTCCGGGATCGGCCTTCAATCGCGGAAATGCCGGCGCCGGGTTACACTCGGTAAATCCATGTCGATCACTCCATAATCCCCCGACTCCAAAGCCGGGGAAGAGGTCGGAACACGGGTCTCTTCCCAGTGGAAATTTATCACCCGCCCGCGTCAACTCTCACTGAAAATCAACAAATGGCCCTTGAGGGCTCAGCGCATCGCAATCAAAGTGGCGTCATCAGCCATGAGATAAACCGAGCCATTGGCAATGACAGGCGGGATGTAAAACTGCTTCCCGATTGATGTTTGGCCTATTATAGCACCGGTTTCAGGTGTGATCTCGATCAGCGAACCGGTGGACGAAACAATCAACAAGCGACCGCCAGCCAATACCGGTCCGCTATAGAGAATCGGGCCTTCACGATCCACGGGATCTTGAAACTGGGGCAGCGAGGTCACCCACTTCACCTTGCCGTTGCTGGCACCAAGCGCACTGACCCGTCCGTCAATGCCGACAACAAAAATGTTGCCACCTGCCGGCCATGGCGTCTGGGTGCTGGCGACATTGCGCTCCCAAACGCGGGTACCATCCTTCAACCGGATCGCCGCGATGCGCCCGGAATGACTGACGGCAAATACCATCCCGTCGGCAATCGCGGGACGGCCGGCGATATCATTGATGGTCGAAAGCGAAGACTGCGCGCCGGTACGCGTGAGCGTGTCACCCCAGGCTGGTTTGCCGCTGACAACATCGAACGCCAGAATCTCTCCTGACCGGTAAGGGACGACCACTATGCCACCCTGAACCGCGGCGCTGGTATTGGCGAGAATGCCGGCGCTTTCCGAATAGCGGCGAAAATCCCAGAGTACCTCGCCCGATTCGATGTCCAGACTATGCACTTCATTGTTGATGGTGATGACATATACGCGCCCATCGCTGGCAGTTGGCGCGGCTCTGATTGGCAGTCCGAAGGAATGTTCCCACAGGCGCCGACCGGAAGCAGGATCAAGTCCAATGACGTCACCAAACCCGGTGGCAGCAACGATACGACCAAAATCAGCTGTTATCCCGCCCCCGAAACCACCTTCGGCTTCCTCATTCTCCGGCGCCAGCGATACACGCCAGATTTGCTTTCCACTCCCGGCATGGGTGGCGGTCACCCGTGCCGTCGCATCGATTGAATACAAGATATTACCGATGACGATGGGAGAGGATGTGAGCCGGCCATAACTGCTGGAACCCGCCCCCACTGACGCCGACCAAAGGCGTGAAAGAGTGGCATTGGTGGCGACGTGACCGGGGGAATTGGCCGCGTTGCCGCCCGGCTGGCTCCAACTGCGATTCACCTCCGCCTGGGGAATAACAATGGGCTCGGCACCGCCGGTTGCTTCCATGGTGTCGTTGCGCTCGTTAATGGCGATGCGTTCACCGGCAAGAGGAACCTCTTCGTCCCCAAGCCAGATGTCCGATGTGCAACCGGGCGTCGACAGCAACAAACCTGCGAGGAGGGTGACACCGCCCCGTAACCTCCGCCCAACGGGTGGCTTTGCGGTCATTTCTGGTCGGCGTCGGCCAGATGCGATGCAATCAGCGCACGCATCATTTCCGCGCGTCCGCGCGGGCCCACCGGCACGGCAGGATCCGACATTACACGGTCATACTCGGCATCGGCTTCAGCAAATTCGCCGGCGCGGTAAAGTGACAGCGCAATCAGTTCCCCGGCGCTGTGCCGCCACGGTCCCCCCACTTCGGTGAGGGATGACAGGCGTTGCTTGATTTCACCGGGGCCGGCTTCGTCAACCAGCACAAAAGCGGCGCGGATACGGGCAAGATCGCGCAATAGCTGGTCGACATCCTCATCGGCGGCAACCGCATCGAAGGCCTCAACGGCGGCCCGACTGTCACCCTCGTCAACTAGGGCAGAGGCCTTTCGCAGCCGCGCCAGAATTGGATATTGAGCATAGGAATCCTGGCTGAGCCCGTCCAGCACGGCAAGGCCGGAAACGCGATCATCGTCGCGCAACAGCTGGATCGCTTCAGAAAATTTCGCCCCTGCTTCAGCCGACTGCGCCCGGTCCCATGACTGATGAAAACGTGCACCGGCGACACCCAGAACGATGCCGGCGGCCGCAATGACGATCAGCCAACCGTGTTTTTTCCAGAACGCCTGCAGTCGGTCCTGGCGTAGTTCTTCGTTGACTTCGCGAAAGATATCACTCAAAATGTTTGCCCCAACCGTTTGAAATCAAACGCAACGCTGACGCCCCACGATGCACCCTACCCTGCACTGCGATATGCTGCAATCACGCAAGAATATTCTGGCCTGCGGGCAGCATCATAGCCGCCAATTTGGCGCAATCCGGACGCTGACAATCAACAGATTGAGTTTCATTCCCACTCGATCGTGCCGGGCGGCTTTGAGGTGACGTCATAGACCACCCGATTGATTCCCGCGACCTCGTTGATGATCCGGCTGGCGATGCGACCGAGCAGGTCCATGTCGAACCGATGGAAGTCCGCAGTCATGCCATCGAGAGAGGTGACTGCGCGCAGAGCGCAAACATGCTCATAGGTGCGCGCATCGCCCATGACGCCGACAGTCTGCACCGGCAGCAACACCGCGAAAGCCTGCCAGATCACGCCATACAGACCTGCCTTGCGAATTTCATCAAGATAAATGGCATCGGCCTTGCGAAGGACCTCCAGCTGATCGCCGGTAACAGCGCCGGGGCATCTGATCGCCAGGCCGGGACCGGGAAAGGGATGACGGGCAACGAAAATATCGGGCAGACCGAGCTCACGGCCAAGAATGCGGACCTCATCCTTGAATAACTCGCGCAGAGGCTCGATCAGTCGCAGATTCATCTGCTCGGGAAGCCCGCCGACATTGTGGTGGCTCTTGATGGTGACCGAAGGGCCACCGGCGAAACTAACGCTTTCAATGACATCGGGATAAAGCGTGCCTTGGGCGAGGAATGCGGCATCTCCAGCTTTTGCCGCCTCGGCTTCAAAGATCTCAATGAACAATCCCCCGATGGTCTTGCGCTTTTGCTCCGGATCGCTGACGCCGGAAAGGGCGCCAAGGAAGCGATCGGTCGCGTTCACGTGCACCAAAGGGATGTTGTAGTGATCGCGAAACAGCCCCACCACCTCGTCCGCCTCTCCCTGGCGAAGCAGACCATGATCGACGAATATGCAGGTGAGTTGATCGCCAATCGCTTCATGCAGAAGTACGGCGACGACCGAGGAATCGACACCACCGGAAAGTCCGCAGATGACCCGGCCCTGTCCGACCCTGGCGTGAATGTCGGCGATCGCCTCCTCACGGAAAGCAGCCATGGTCCAATCACCGGCACAGCCGCAGGTGCCGCGCACAAAATTGGCAATCAGCTGTGCGCCATCGGGCGTGTGGACTACTTCTGGATGAAACTGAACGCCGTAAAACCGGCGCTCCTCATCAGCGATTGCCGCATAAGGTGCGCCAGACGACGTGGCCACGGCCGTGAACCCCTCAGGCAGACGCGACACATGATCGCCATGGCTCATCCACACCTGGTGGGTGGTGCCCAAGGGCCAAACATCATCGAAAATCGAGGCCTTGCCCGTTACTTCAGCCTCGGCGCGTCCAAATTCACGCCGTCCTGAAGACTCAACCTGACCGCCAAGCTGGGTAACCATGGTTTGCTGGCCGTAGCAGATGCCGAGTACCGGTATGCCGGCGGCAAAAACCGCTTCCGGCGCACGCGGGGTTTCGGCCGCGATCACGCTTTCCGGCCCGCCGGACAGAATCACGCCCCTGGGCGCAAAACTCTCGAGCATCCCGCTTGCGCGATTGAACGGTGCGATCTCGCAATAGACACCGGCTTCTCGCACACGGCGGGCAATGAGCTGTGTGACCTGGCTGCCAAAATCAATAATCAGTACGCGATCGTGATTCGGTATCATGGCAATGGTGAATAGGCGGGGCGCCGGGCTATGGCAATCGAATTACGGCGGGCGCTGTTGGAATAATAGTCCAAACCCCGATTCTGCCACTTGGCGGAACATTGGAGGCTTTAGTGACTTTTCAACCGACATTCACGGGATTGACGGCCATCGTCGAGCCGATATTGCCTCCACGGGCGGACATCTGCAACCCCGGACCATCGTCGTGGGGATCGAGGAACATCTAGAACGGTTACGCCGGCGTATATCGCGCCGGGATTGCCGATTTCGTCGTCATCGGGACACACTTGGCCCCTTGGCAACGCGCCCTCGGCCTCCGGAAACATCATGGATGTCCGGCGCGGCGAAGGCGGCATCGCCTCGGAAACAACCGCGCAGGTCCCGTTCCCGGTAACGCTCGACGACGGGTTGCAGAACGCCGCGCCGGCCGTCGGCGCTGTGAACAGTGCCTGGACGAAGTCGGCTGCGTTCCGGATCGCCGAACTGCCGGATCGCCATGGAATCCATGTCGAGCACGATGGCCCTGGGCGGCTACGGCGCGCCCGCCGACAATCCATCGCATCGCGGGATCGCGTCCCCCCGGGCGGTCGGCGTCGTTTACGTCCTCATGGCCGGCCATGTCCGTCAAGCCGAGCGCGTCATCAGGCTCGCGGCAGGCCGGCCATCCGGCGTCGGTGGTGATTCCGCAACCGTGGAACTCGAGCTTCAGGCGGCGGTCGAAATCGAGCCGAAGAGGCCCGTCAACCGGTTCACCCGCCGGGTTCGCCATATGCCGCGCCCCAAAATGCGCTCAAGACATTGATTCTCATCACAGAGCCAACGATCAATCACATCAATCAATGGAGCCATATGGAAAATGCGGGGTAAGTCACACTGGCAAGCCCGATATAGGGGTGAGGGCGCACATCGATGCCATTCCCGGTCAGGAACCCGGCCGGTCCGAACTGGCCAAAAAAGATAAAGAGCCCAACCATCTGGCGTTTGTCGGAGGACAGCGCCCGGAGCACCTGAAAATCACCAAGATCAACGGCGCGGGGAACAATCACCGTATCGATCGGGCTTACGGCCGGGTTTCCGTTTCCTGGGGCCGCGGTGAGAGGGTCTTCAACGGGCGATCGGTTCATTTACTCCTCCGGAGCACTGCGCGTGGCATCACATTGCCGGACTAGCCTATTGCGGGCGCAGTCAAAACGTTAACGACCCGCTTGGAGCCACTTCCACAGTCTTCTAGGCGATGCTAAGAGCAGCACCATGTCTGTGCAGCGCAACATTCGTAACTTCGCGATTATCGCCCATATCGATCATGGCAAGTCGACACTGGCGGACCGGTTGATTCAGGAGACCGGAGGTCTGAGCGAGCGCGAAATGCGCGAGCAAGTGCTCGATTCGATGGATCTTGAGCGCGAACGCGGGATTACGATCAAAGCCCATGCGGTGCGTCTTGAATACAAGGCGCAGGATGGCGAGACCTATATTTTCAACATCATGGACACGCCGGGCCATGTGGATTTTGCCTATGAAGTGAACCGCTCTTTGGCGGCCTGCGAGGGCTCGCTGCTGGTGGTCGATGCAAGCCAGGGGGTGGAGGCGCAAACGCTCGCCAATGTCTATCAGGCGGTCGACAATGATCACGAAGTTGTGCCGGTGCTCAACAAGATCGATCTGCCGGCAGCGGAACCGGATCGGGTGCGCCGGCAGATCGAGGATGTGATCGGCATCGATGCGTCAGATGCGATCGAAGTCTCGGCAAAGACCGGCGTCGGCATTGATGAGGTGCTGGAAGCTGTTGTCCATCGCCTGCCGCCGCCACAGGGCGATCCGGACGCACCGCTCAAGGCGCTGTTGGTCGATTCCTGGTATGATGCCTATCTCGGTGTTGTCGTGCTGGTGCGGGTGATCGACGGAAAACTCTCCAAGGGTCAGCGGATCAAGCTAATGTCCACCGAGGCTGTGCATCAGCTCGAACGCGTTGGCGTGTTCCGTCCCAAGCAGGAACTTGTCGAGGAGTTGGGCCCGGGGCAAATTGGGTTCATTACCGGGTCGATCAAACAGGTCGCAGATACCCGCGTCGGCGATACCATTACCGAAGACAAGCGTCCGGCGGCATCGCCAATGCCTGGTTTCAAGCCGGCACAACCCGTGGTCTTTTGCGGTCTATTTCCGGTCGATGCGGCAGATTTCGATGCTCTTCGCGAGGCCATGGAGCGACTGCGACTGAATGATGCAAGTTTTGAATTTGAGATGGAAACATCAGCGGCTCTGGGTCTCGGGTTTCGGTGCGGTTTTCTCGGCCTGCTGCATCTTGAGATCGTTCGCGAGCGGCTTGAGCGCGAATTCGACCTTGATCTGATCACTACCGCGCCAAGCGTGATCTACCGTTTGCACCTTACGAACGGGGAAATGATCGAATTGCATAATCCGGCGGACATGCCCGATCTGGTGCGCGTCGATCACATTGATGAACCATGGATCAATGCGACGATCCTGGTGCCGGACGAATTTCTCGGCGCGGTGCTCAAGCTTTGCGAGGAACGGCGCGGTATTCAACAGAATCTGACCTATGTCGGCAGCCGCGCCATGGTTGTTTATGACCTGCCGCTCAACGAGGTGGTATTTGATTTCTACGACCGTCTGAAATCGGTCTCACGCGGTTATGCGAGCTTCGACTATCACCTCACCGACTATCGCGAAGGCGATTTGGTTCGCATGCAGATTCGGGTCAATGAAGAACCTGTCGATGCGCTGGCGGTTATTGTCCACCGTTCACGCGCGGAAAGTCGCGGGCGGACGATGTGTGAAAAGCTGAAGGAGCTCATTCCACGCCATCTGTTCAAGATCCCGGTGCAGGCGGCGATTGGCGGGCGGGTCATTGCACGCGAGACGATCTCGGCGATGCGCAAGGACGTGACGGCGAAATGCTATGGCGGCGATGTTACCCGCAAGCGCAAGCTGCTGGAAAGACAGAAGGCGGGCAAGAAGAAGATGCGCCAGTTCGGGCGGGTTGAAATTCCGCAGGAAGCGTTTGTCGCGGCTTTGAAGAGTGATGTTTAGTCGCGAACTCTATCCGGTTTAAAATTAGTGGAGAGCGTCGATTTGCAGGATTGTTCGCACTAGGGTCCGGCCCCGATAACCGTCTTCCCGATTTGATCCGAGGATGGTTCATTGCCTCCGATGAGGAGGTAACGGGATGTATGATTTCTTCCGGTTTTCCGATTCTCGGCGGGCCTGGATCGCGCCGCTTCTGCCGACCGATATGCGCGGCAGGAAGCGCCCGGAAACAGTTGATGATCGTCCTGTGCCGAGCGGGATCGTCCATGCGCTGCGCTGTGGCGGTCGCCGGGCCGAGCAAGACGCTCTGCAACCGCTTCGTCCGCCGGGCCGGGCGCGGATACGGGAAGGTATCTTCAGCGCTCCGGCAGGCGCTGAGGATACGCTTGACCGGCTGTTCATCGACAGCTCCTGCATCAGGGTTCATCGCTGCGCCCGCGGCGGAAAAGGGGGGCCTTGGCCCCTATGCCCCATGGTATCGGCCGCACCAAAGGCGGACGCAACACCGGGCTCCACGCCGTCCGCGACCACAAGGGCCGCCCCGTGTTTTTGTCAACTGCGTCCTGCTCCCGACGCCCGGAAACGTGCATGATTGCAAGGTCGCACAGCACTGCATCGAGGCCATGCTGCCATCCGCCGAACGTGTCGCCGGCAAGGGCCATGACGGCCTGGAACTGCGCAAATGGCTTGAAGAGCGCGGGACCGGGGCCGTCATCCCGCAGCGAAAGAACCGCAGGATCCGATATCACGACGATCGGGCCGTCTACAGGGAGAGAAATATCATCGAACGCATGTTCTGCCGCCTCAAGGACCGGCGGCGCATCGCAACGCGCTTTGAGCGCAACATTAAAACGTCATGTCAGCTATCGCGCGCCGCAGCCCTCGTCTCGTGGCTATAATGAGTCCGGATCCTGGATTGGGTTGAGAGTATTCAATCGGAGACTTTCGACATGCGCATTGCCATGGCTGGGCTGTTGACATTGGTACTGTGTTCCACGCCGCTTTTCGCCCATGACGGGCCGGCCAAGAAGCTTTTCGGCGCCAAGGTGGCGCCTGCCGCAATCGCGCCCGAACCGGTAGGCTCTTATGCCAAGGGGTGCCTTGCGGGCGGCGAGGCGCTCGCTTGGAATGGCCCCAACCACCAAGTCATGCGCTTGTCGCGAAACCGGTATTGGGGTCACCCGGTAATGATCGACTATCTTGGCCGGCTCGGCGCGGCCGCGCGCGAAGAAGGATGGCATGGTCTCATGGTTGGCGATATGGCGCAGCCACGTGGTGGGCCGATGCTGACGGGACATGCCGGTAATCAAATCGGGCTTGATGCTGATATCTGGCTGCGGCCGATGCCGGACCATCTGATGAGTGACGAAGAACGTGAGAATGTCTCCGCGGTGTCGATGCTTAACGGGGGGCTCACCGAGATAAACCGCGAGCGTTGGACGGCAACGCATGGCAATCTCATTGGGGCTGCGGCCAGTTCTCCTGAAGTGGCGCGGATTTTTGCCCATCCGGTGATCAAGCGCGAGCTATGTGAAACCGCGGGTGATGATCGCGCATGGCTGCGCAAGATCCGGCCATGGTGGGGTCATCACTATCATTTCCATGTAAGGCTCTCGTGTCCGGATGGAGCGCCGGGCTGTATCGATCAGGCGGTTCCTCCTCCAGGTGATGGATGCGGCAAAGAGCTTTCATCGTGGTTCAAGGCGGCGGCCAAACCTAAGACACCCCCGCCGCCGCGGAAGAAAAAGCCGGATCTGGTGCTGGCTGATTTGCCTTCAGCCCGTCGCACAGTATTGGATGCACCTTGGAGCGCGACGGCGCTCTGCCGGGCGCCTCGGCTAATACCGGGCAGCTCCGCGCCCACGCCGGCGCGGACGACCAATGACCACGAACAGCAGACTCAATCCAAGAGCTACCGCGAAGGTCGGCCACTGCAGGATCGTCTGGATGATCGGATCCCAGATATAGGGGTGAAGGTATCTTTGGACCATCGCCTGCGCACCATTGAGGCTGGCGCGGTCAAGGTCGTACCAGCTCTGGCCGAACTTGGTGAGAATGAGTTCGCCTGCCGCAATAGAGCGAGCCCCTTCGGCAATCAAGAAACCAAAACCGGTGAGAGCCAGGAGATACCCGATGAGACGAAATATGAGCATACGGAACTCCGATCGACTGTGCATGCCGTCCAATGGCGGCGACATAATCACAGGTTGTGCGCGGTTGCCACATGCGGTGTCGATGTTTGTGTGCAGCAACCTTGCGTCTGGGTACGGACGGGCGATATATCGCATTGGTTGCCGGATTGGCAGTGGAGGGGTGGCCGAGTGGCTGAAGGCGCACGCTTGGAAAGCGTGTAGGCGGGAAACCGTCTCGAGGGTTCGAATCCCTCTCCCTCCGCCAGTGTCCTGTTGCGAATTCCGAACGTCGCGCCTCAAGCGCCGAATTTCTACCAAGTTTCAAAGGGGTTTGCTGGAGCCGTCCGAACCTCGGAGACTGGCGCAGCACCCGATTTCGGTCTCTGAACGGCTTTCGTCTCTAACCGAGCGAACCTCGTCCGTTTTGGTTCGGCTTAGACAAGTCCCGCGTTTTCAGGCAGTTTCGGGTGTCGCCCAATCGAACCTTCTGCGGTCGTTCATCCGGCTGGCGTCGTCACCCAGAGAATGCGAGATAGGCGTATTCTGAAGCGTGCGTGCGTAGCCAATCGGCATTCCTGCGCCCTTCGATATGAGGGTCAGCGCTTTGACTTCCGATGACAAATAGCTGCGACGTCAGTAACTTGGCCTGATGTCGAGCGATCCTTGGACGGATGAGGAGAACGATCTGATCGTCGCGGATTATTTCGCGATGCTCGCGGACGACATCGCCGGGCGCCCTTACAAAAAGGCGGAGCATCGGCGGGCGCTCCTGCCGCTGCTGAATGACCGCTCGGAGGGATCGGTGGAGTTCAAGCACCAGAACATCAGCGCGGTTCTGAAGGGGCTCGGCGAGGACTGGATCCCCGGCTACAAGCAGGCGTTCAATTTCCAGATGTCGCTGGTCGACGCGGTGGCACGGTGGCTGGAGCTGAACCCCGCATGGCTCGGCCGGTTGCCGGGTTCGCATCCGGCGACCGGTCTTCAGGAAGCCGCACCGATCTGGATTGGCCCGCCGCCCACTCGGTCGAACCAGCCGCCGCCACAGGAGCTGGAGCAGATGCTGCACATCGCCCGCAAGTTCGACGTTGCTGGCCGGGACGAGCGGAACCGCGCGCTCGGTCGCGCCGGCGAGGAGCGCGTACTGACACATGAGCAGGCATCGCTGCAATCCGCGGGGCGCGATGACCTGGCGCGCAAGGTGCGCTGGGTATCGAAGGAGGATGGCGATGGCGCGGGCTACGACATCGCGAGTTTCGCGCCGGACGGCCGGTCGCGCCTGATCGAGGTGAAGACGACGAATGGGTGGGAACGGACTCCTTTCCACATCACCCGGAACGAAATTGCGGTGGCCGACGAGCGCCGATCGGAATGGAGCCTAATCCGGCTTTGGAACTTCTCGCGAGAGCCGAAGGCCTTCGAACTGTATCCGCCGCTTGATGCCCGCGTCACACTCACAGCCACGACCTTCGTGGCTGGCTTCCATTGACGCAACGGCGCTAGCGCGATCAATCAAACACTATGCCCATCTGCTCCGCCCACGGCCGATCAGCGACCGCGACTAGGTCGTTGAGCGAGAGCGCCTTTACGGCCGCGATGCGTGTCGGCCCTTTGCCTGGGTTGTGGTTCGGGATCTGGTTTCGCCGGGGCCGGGCTATGCCACGGCGCCTTTGCGCCCCCGGAACAGGAGCCGTTTCATGTTGACTGCGATCCTGGCCATGCCGATCCTGGCCCTCGCCCGGTCGATGCCGATGGTGCGGACGAAGAGCCCCGTTCGTGCCTTCATCCCGGCGAAGGGATGTTCGATCGTGGATCGGACCTTCGACCGTGCGGCATTGGCCCTCTCGTGATGCACGGGCATCGGCTTGCCGGGCGGGCAGCGGAAATGGACCTTCGAGGTCAGCCCGGCCCGGGCGATTTTCTTCTCGTTCTTCTGCGACCGATACGCCGTGTTCGCCTGATCCGGAAGCCCGCCCGGTACGCGTCCGTCATGCCGGGCGGCGTCGGTGACGATCCATGTCCGGACGAAGCCGTGGCGCCGGTCGGCATTGATATGGGATTTGCAGCCGAACACCGGCGTGGCGATTGCGCCCATCGCCGTGCCCGTCCGGGCGCGTCTTCCTGCGCCCTGGCTTGAGCGTCCAACGCGCGTCGCGATCCTTTTGCGCCAGTTTCCGGGGCCAGTTTCCGGGGATTGGCCTGCCAATCAGGCGGGATGCCCCCGCCCTTGACGATCTCCTTCCCGGCATCGGTCATGCGCTGGCGCGGGGCCGCCACGATGGTGGCATCGACAATCTGCCCGCCCATGGCGGGATATCCGGGCGAGATATCCGGCGTCCTCAAGATGCGCGTCGAACCGGGCGAAGAGTTTCTCCACCGCGCCGGTCCGCACCAGGGCTTCCCGGAACCGCCGGATGGTCGTCTCGTCCGGCGCCCGCGCGCCATCATCGAGGCCGAGGAAACGGCCAAGGGTGCGCCGGCCCATGATTTGGAACGCCGCCTGCGCATCCGACAGACCGTAGAGCGCCTGGATCACCAGCACCTTGAACATGAGGACCGGGTCCATCGGCGGGCGCCCGCCCTGCCTGCCATCGGAACGATCAGGCGTCGCATCCAACTCCGGCCGGCAACTCTGGCCGGAAGAGCTCGAAGTCGATACCCCTTGCAAGCCGCTCCAGCGGATCTCCCGCCTTCGATAACGCCGCGCACCGCTCATCCGGATCGAACAACCCGCGCTGTGCAGCCATCGTACCCTCCGTCGCTGATATCCCCACGGAATCACGCCAACACGCTCAAAGCCAAGGAGTTCAGGGCGTCCAAAAGCCTCGACGGCTTCGACTTCAAAGCAATCCCCGGCCTGAACAGGATGATGGTGCTGGAGTTGGCCCGTTGCGAATGGATCGAGCGCAAGGAGAATGTGATTGCGCGCGGCCCCTCGGGCACAGGCAAGACCCATGTCGCCCTCGGCCTCGGATTGGCAGCTTGCCAGAAGGGAGTGCCGGTTGCCTTCGTGACAGCAGCATCCCTGCCCTGGTTCATGAACTGATGGAGGCCCGCGATGGGAAGCGTCTGCTGTGCCTCCAGCGCCAAATGGCCAGGGTCAAATGGATGATCATCGATGAACCGGGCTTCGTACCGCTGAGCAAGACCGGTGCCGAACTCCTCTTCGAACTGATCTCGCAGCGCTACGAGCGCGGCGCCACACTCATCACATCAAACCTGCCGTTCGAAGAATGGACGGAAACATTCGGTACCGAACGCCCGACCGGCGCCCTCCCCGACCGGCTGACACATCACGTCAACATCCTCGAAATGAACGGCGAAAGCTATCGCCTGAACCAAGGCCGCGCCCGCATCGCCAACTCCGGAAATTGATCCTCCAGGAATTGGCCTGACAGCCAATGCGCCCTGGAACGTGCATGCTATTTGAGGGCCGCACGCGTCAGGGTGCGCACCCCAAACCGGCCGGCTTTTGCTCCGCCACAGTGGCAGGGTTTTGATCCGCCGTTGACAAAAGCATCCCAATGCCCTGCCGAAACCGCTGATGACAAATGATTTTCTCTTCCATAGCTTGGTAGAAAGTCGGACGAGCTGTGCAGGAGTTGTATGAGACCGTTCCTGCAAGCGAGTAAACTGACCTGATGCGTGTTCAACCTAAACCGTTTTTGTCCATACTTCTCAATCTGTTCGGAACCCATGCCCGAGGGATTGAGCATCGCGATCTTCAACTGATCATCGATGCGCGTCGCGGTCGAATAGTCCATCTGAAAAACCTCGCCGCTCCGCCCTCCGTAACCAGGGGCTTGTTGGGGACGACGGTCCGCATCGAGATGGACGATGGCAGTGGCGTGGCTCTGAAGGGCGTCAACCATACGCCTGCAAAGGTCTTTGCGCAGGAAGTCCAAGAGGCCTGGAGCGCGTTCAATATCGAGCTCTTTGAGGAGAAGCGCGGCGAAATTGATGCCATCTTGCGTGCGATAGATGAGCTTGGCCTGCCAACCAGATATCCAGCAGCATGCGTCCTGTCTCCTGTTCTTGATGCTGGCCGCGTGCTCGAACAGACGCTGTTCGCCAAACTCCGCATTGAAGCAATCGGCGAAGTGCATTTTGGGCAGATCCGGAAGATCCGCGAGTTCATCAACGCCCCAAGGCCTCGGCGAGATCAGGCCATCGAGCACTTCGAAAGGGAGGAAGTCCTGCGGTGGCAAGAGTTCTTCGACACTTTCGAGAAGAACCCGCTTACTCCGGAGCAGAGGCTTTCCATCGTTGCCGATGAAGATGCGACGCTCGTCCTTGCCGGGGCGGGCTCAGGGAAGACAAGCGTCATCACGGCCAAGGCTGCATATCTGGTGAAAGCTGGCATCCGGAAACCGGAGGAAATTCTCCTGCTGGCCTTTGCCAGAGATGCTGCGAAGGAGATGTCGGAGCGTATCGAGCTTCGCTGTGGCCGGCCTTTGGAAGCGCGAACTTTCCACGCACTGGCTTACGACATCATTGGCGCAGTCGAGGGCAACAAGCCTTCGCTGGCCGCACACGCAACCGATGACAAAGCGTTTCTGGCGCTTCTGAAAGAAATCCTGCGGGCGCTTGTTGAAACCGTTTCAGAGATATCGAAATCCATCATCTGGTGGTTTTCATATGCCCGGCTCGATGAGAAGAGCGAGTGGGATTTCAAGCAAAAGCACGAGTACTATGCGTTCATCGAAAAGGCGGATCTGCGCACATTGCAGGGCGAACGGGTGAAGAGTTTTGAAGAGCTGATGATCGCGAACTGGCTCTACGAAAACGGCGTCGAGTATGAATACGAGCCCGACTACGAACACCACATCGCCGATACAGGCCGGCGCAATTACTGCCCGGATTTCCGACTCAGGAACAGCGGCGCCTACATCGAACATTTTGGTGTGAGGCGCAGGAAAATGGGCGATGGATCGTACCGGTTTTCAACGGCGCCTTTCGTCGACAGTGATGAGTATCTTGCGGGGATGGCCTGGAAACGTGAAGTCCACACGTCCCATGAGACGACGTTGATAGAAACATTCAGCTATGAACGCGAAGACGGCCGCCTGCTTGAGGCGTTGGCAGAGAAAATTGCGCCGTTTGAAACACTCAAGCCGCGATCTCGTGAGACACTGTTCGATCGTGTGGTCGAGCTGAAGCAAGTCGACAGCTTTGTTCAGCTACTCGGGACGTTTTTACGCCACTACAAAGGTGGTGGTTACAGTCTGGCCGACTGCGAAGCCAAAGGGCAAAAGCTGAAGCTGTGTCACCGCGCAAGGGCATTCCTGTCGATCTTTGAACCTGTCCATCGCGAGTATCAGAAGCGCCTTGGGAGCCGTATCGATTTCGAGGACATGATCCTGCGTGCGTCAGAATACGTTGAGAACGGGCAGTACAGCAGCTCCTACCGCCACATATTGGTCGACGAGTTCCAGGACATATCACGTAGTCGGGGGCGTCTCGTTCGGGCTCTGAAAGCACAATATCCGGACGCCCGCATTTTTGGTGTTGGGGATGATTGGCAGTCGATTTACCGTTTTGCAGGGGCAGACATCAATCTCATGCGCAACTTCGGTAATGAGTTTGGCGGCAGTTTCGATGGCCAAACGGCAGTTCATAGAACGGTAGACTTGGGCAGAACCTTTCGTTCCGTTGACAAGATCGCCTACGCAGCCCGAAAATTCGTGCTCAAGAACCCGGCACAGATTTCAAAAACCGTCATCCCCGCGGGAGAAGCCACCTACCCAGCAATAAGGGCGGTTTCGACATTCCGCCATGATGCTGAGGAAAAGCTTCTGAAGGTGCTTCAATCTCTTTCGGAACTCGCTGACCTGGAGCGCAAGAGTGCGAGCGTCCTGTTGCTCGGCAGATATAATTATGTCGCTCCAACTGGCTTGACCAGGTTGAGGCGGGACTTCCCCAATCTCGATCTGTCATTTCGGACCATCCATTCTTCCAAAGGACTTGAAGCGGACCATGTGGTCCTGTTGAATCTGTACAGGGGACGCACCGGTTTCCCCTCGGAAATTGTCGACGATCCACTCTTGAGCTTGGTCTCTCCAGATGCGGAGCCTTTTAAAAACGCCGAAGAACGCCGGGTAATGTATGTGGGTATGACACGCGCCCGGCGCACCGTGACGTTGATCGGCTCCGCCTCTAAGCAGTCTGCATTTGTAAGCGAACTGATGGGTGACCCGGAGTACGGAATTTCTGCAGAAGATAAGGACCGGCAACGAGATGTGATCTGCGGCGAATGTGGCGGCCATCTTCTGGCATTTCCGACGAAAGACGGTCGAACTTGGTATAGGTGCGAGCATGCGGAACTCTGTGGGCATTCTCTACCCGCATGCCCGGAATGCGGCGCGGGTCTGCCTGAGCGCCAAGACACCCCGGGCGAGGCTGTTTGCTCGTGTGGAGCGACTTTCTGTGCCTGTCCTGAGTGTCAGGATGGCTGGCTTGTCGAACGTTCCAGCCGCTACGGCCCTTTCCTGGGCTGCGTGAGCTATCCCAAATGTAAGGGCAAGGGTAATTCCACCCGAAAGTAAGGGGGGATCACCCTCACGACCGGGCTGATGCGTGAAGAAGGGATAATTGACAATGAGCCGGATAGTTGAGTTTTCACGATTGTGGTGATCCCGACAGGATTCGAACCTGTGACCTATTGATTAGGAATCAATTGCTCTATCCTGCTGAGCTACGGGATCCTTATTATCATGATGCGATAGGCTTCCACTTTTCGAATTCTTTTGGCAAGATACTCACGAAGCTTTCTTCTGTCATGACTTTGGGATCATATGTCAAATCCAATTGCCGAAGGACAAGACTGAATCTGCGAGCACTTCCGCGACCGGCTCCAGCGACACCTTTGCGAGGCCTCTCGGTTTTTCCATCCAGATAGAGTTTGTTGGCCGCTGCGATAATTGGTTTGCTGCCCAGTACCTGCTGACGCCCGCCGAACTGTTCAAGAATTTCACCATGAATGCTAAGCGGGAAATTCTGCTGCCGGGGAGCAATCAAAAGAAATTTTGAGTTTTCTCTGTGATCTTTCACAAGTTGCCATGGCGATCTAACCAGATAGCGATAGTAGTGTCTGTAATCCGAACTCAGGATATAGCGATACTCCTGCTGCGGGGATCGATCACCATGTGAGTCCATCGGACATATCCGATCAAACCAAATCAGCGCCAGCGATGTCCAAAGTCCGGAATCGCCGCTGATTGCTCCAGCATCAAATTCTTTTAGAAGTGTGTTCAGGTAAATACCAAACATATGGCGATCATCAAAGAGTGCTGTTCCGGGAACAATGTGGTGTTCCAGTGGCGCCGAAGTTTCCGGGTTTGTCAGAAGATCGACCGGCGCGGCGCCAGGCCGGGGGCGCGAGGCCGAACGCGGCGCTCACTCAAACGCCGGCACTTTGACGATGCGCACCTCATCGACGCGGTGGTTCTTGACCTTCTCAACCGTGAAGCGGAAGCCCGGCTCTTCCACTGTGTCGCCAATTTGGGGGATCTTTTCCAGCCGGTGCATGATCAGCCCGGAAAGCGTATTGGCATTGAAGGTGTCCTCAACGGCAAAGCCGACAGCGCGCTCAACATCGGCCAGCGGCGTCAGGCCATCTGCCAGCCAGTGGCCGTCCTTCTTGGTGATGTCGGCCTCCCACTGTGCATCATCGGTCTCATCTTCGATCTCGCCGACGATCTCCTCGATCAGGTCCTCCATCGTCACCAGTCCGACAAATGCGCCATACTCGTCGATCACCATGGCAATGTGGCTGCGCTTGGTGCGCATGGTGTCGAACAGGCTGGAGACCTTGAGCGTCTCGGGGATCACCATCGGTTCGCGAACGAACCGCTTCAGATCCTTCCACGGTTCGCTCTCACCGCTCAGCACCGCATCGAAAATATCCTTAACGATAATCACACCGTCCAGCGACACCCCGCCCTCGGTGGTCACCGGAAAACGTGAATGCTTGGTGTCGTGAATGATGCTCAGATTTTCCTCTGCCACCCCATCCAGTTGCAGCACGTGGCATTCAATCCGCGGAATCATGATCCGCTCGACCGTGCGCTCATCAAAGCGAAAGATATTGTGAATGAATTCGGCATGGCTTTCTTCCATTTCGCCAAATTCAGCCGAGACATCGACAAGTCCGCGAATCTCCTCATTTGTGAGGATTTCGTGGTGCGAAGCTTCCTTGACCCCCATGGATTTCAATATCCACCGCGATGCGGCATTCAGCGTCCAGTTGAGCGGATAGAAAACGATGAACGAGATCCACAGCGGATAGGCGATCCACTGTGAAACCGGCTCGGCCTGGCGGATCGCCAGTGTCTTTGGCACCTGCTCGCCGACCACGATGTGGAGCGAGGAAAACAACAAAAAGCCGATCATGAAGGCGGTGAAATGAACCGCTTCCGGCGGCATGCCGAGCGGCAGCAACAATGGCTCCAAGATCGCAGCCACGGTCGGCTCACCGACCCAGCCAAGTCCCAGTGAAGCCATGGTGATGCCGAGTTGGCAGCAGGCGAGATAGGGTTCAATATTCCTCAGGATTTCCTGAATCTTGCGCGCGCCGAAACGTCCATCCACCGCCATCAAATCCACGCGGCAGCCCTTGGCCTTGACCAGGGCGAATTCGGCGGCAACGTAAAAGCCATTGGCAAACAGCAGGAACGCGGCAAGTGAGAGATTGAAAACTGTGTCGTTCATCGGGTTTGGAAAAATCCTTCGGGTTCAAACCAGCGATGTCCGCACGAAGCGGCACGCCGCGCATTCACTGGGATTGGGTAGAACAAGACAGATGGTGATGGGCTATTAGTGCGTTGGGCCGGAGCCGCAAGCATTCCAGCAGGACATTCAGCAATCACGGTTGCATCTGCCTTGAGACAACGCCCAATCCGGTCCCCCGAATTGCCAGGCCATAGTGCGGCGGCAGTGTCTCAGCTGGTCTCCAATTTGTTACGCTGTATCGCACTTGATAGTAATAGACAATCAATGCAGAATAAACAACCATCGAAAATATTGATGTATTTCGAGTAACCGGAACACTGATCCGGATGGGGTGCCGGCTATGGTGCGCCGACACCAATTACAGTGATGCGGCCGGGACCTGCACCATGGCAAACTGCAGGGGGCACGGGGACGCGAGGGAGGAGAGGACATGGGCCAGAAGATTTCACTCACCGCTTCTGACGGTCACGATTTCGGTGCCTGTCGGGCAGAGCCATCGGCCACGCCGCGCGGTGGTGGTCATCCAGGAAATATTTGGCGTCAACAATCATATCCGCTCGGTCTGCGACCGGGTGGCTGAGCTTGGCCATACCGCAATCGCACCGCAGATGTTCGACCGCTTCGACCGCGATTTCGAATCCGGCTACACCCCGATGAAATCACCCATTGCCGCAGTTTTCTAGGCTCCGTCGATTGGGATGCTTTCATACGCGATGTCGAGGCCTCGCGCGCCAATGTCGCTATTCCCGGCAAGACCGCGATCCTCGGCTTTTGCATGGGCGGCTCGGCGGCGTTTCTCGGCGCCTGCCGGATGGAAGGCTTCGGTGCTGCGGTCGCCCATTATGGCGGACGCATCGCCGATTTCGCCCACGAAGTGCCGCGCTGCCCGACGCAGATGGCATTTCGGCGAGCCTGACGAGTCGATTCTCCTGACCGCGGTCGACATTGTACAGGCCAAACGTGGCGACTACGACATCCATGTCTATGACGGTGCCGCCCACGGCTTTCATTGCGACGAGCGCGGCAGCTTCCATGCCGATGCCGCCAACACCGCCTAGTAGCGCACCACCGGATGGCTGGCCGATCACATAGGCTAAGACGCGCCGGTCTGCGAACCCGGCCGCGCCGTCATTTTCGCTTGAGACGGCTTGGCCAGGACGGGACTCAACGCAAGCGCCGCTTCACATGGCGCGCATGTCGCGTGCCATCGCCACCGCCGCGGGCATATTTCACCCGATTGCGGATATAGACTTCATCGCCAAGGGCGACAGTGCGGGCGCTTTTGAGATCGCGCATCATCGAAAGCCCCTCGCGCAGATGCCGGCAATCGAGCGCCGGACGGTCCGCGTCGTTTACATCATCATATCCGGCCGAGCGCCCGAAGACCGACTGCCGCAAAAGCCCGACCACGGAATGCAGACGGTTGTGGACGGTTCACGTATCTCCGAGAGGATCGCCGGCAATATCGTTCAATCCCGGGGTCTCGTCCAACTCCCGGAACGGCAACGGGCCAACGTCGGAACCGACCTTCGAGCCATGGAATTCCAGCCGCACCCGCCAGCCGCACCCGACTGTCGAAACCGAGCCTGATATCACCCGTTTCGCCTGCACCCTGCGGGTGATCCGTGATCCGCCCACACAACATGCTGAAATATAACATGTTACCGGCTGTCGGAGGCGCGAAAACGTCACGGTACCTAGGGAATGTGGGATTTGACGGCCTGGTGGAGCACACCAGGCGGGTATCGCCGACCGGCCGATGAGCCTGCGGGTCTATCCGGAACGGATCGTCATTGCCGCGGAAGGGCGGGTGTTGTGCAGGCATGCATGAGCGGATCGTCTCGCCATCACATCGCCGCCGGGACGAACCGTCTACGACCGGCGGCGATCCGGCGCAGGCCGGGAGCCTTGCGTAACGGGGCTCCCTTTACCGGGATGCCCGACGCGTTCCGGCAGGTTGCAGGCCTGTCTGCTCAAGCGCCAGGGTGGTAACAGGGAGCCCGGGTGGTGACAGGGAGATGGTGGAGATCATCTCGCTGGTCCTGCAGCATGACGAGCAGGCCGTGCTCTGCGCGGCCGAACCGGCGCTTGAAGAAGGTGTTTCCCACCAGGACCCGCATCCTCAACCCGCCGCACCGGCCGATCGACGGCAAGCCGACCCGTATCACTGCCATTGATGCCCCACAGGTCCTGGAGCCGAAGGCCGGCCCCCGGCCCGCTAAGATGCCCTTCGCGGCAAGGAGGGCTCTCCTGCGTCATGACCACCCTGCAAGCGCCGCCGTCATGGTCATGCTGCGCTCCGTCAGGATGTACGGCATGGCCCGGGCCGCCGGAGATCTCATCGAACGGCGCGCGCCCGCCTTCGATACGGCGCTCCCCATCCTCTCGCAAATGCTCAAGGCCGAGGTCGCCGAACGCGAGGTCCGGTCCGTCGCCTGCCGGATGAAGGCAGCCCGCTTCCCTGCCTGCAAGGTCCCGGCACCGGAACGACCCTGCTTCCGGCGAAGTGAACGGGGCCATGGTGCGCCGGCTGCATCGCTGCGCGTTTATCGAAGGCGCGCATAACGTCGTGGCTGCAGGTGGTCGCGGCACCGGAACGACCCCATATCGCCACGGCCCTGAACAAGGCCGGGCGCCTGCCGCGCCTCGATCCCGTTATCCTCGATGAGCCGGGATACCTGCCGTTCGGTCCGTCGGGCGGGGCGCTGCTGTTCCACCTGCTCTCAAAGCTCTACGAACGCACCGGCGTCGTTATAACCACCAACCTCAACTTTCTCAGTGAGCGGGCGGCGTGTTCGGCGATACCAGGATGACCACGGCCCTGCTCGACCGGCTCACTCATCATTGCCACATCCCGGAGACCGGAAACAACAGCTTCCGGTTCAAGGCTTCCGCTGCCGGCGGCAAAACGAAAAAGGAGACCGTCCAACACTTGACCAGGCTCCGACCAGGGGACATGGTCACACCACAACCCGGCTCGCTTCTCAATGAAAATCCCGCGGCAAACCTCAGCAGAAATCGACAGACTGCCCCCAATGCCGTTTACCGTTGTTTTGGCCGGCCGGCCCAATGTCGGCAAGTCCACACTTTTCAATCGTCTCGCCGGGCGACGGCTTGCACTTGTCTCCGACAAGCCAGGCTTGACCCGCGACAGGCGTGAGGCGGAGATCGAAATCGGCGATTTTACCTTTCGCCTGGTTGACACAGCCGGGCTGGATGAAGGACCGAGCGGTACTTTGCCCGCCCGTATGAGCGAGAATTCCGAACGCACAATCGCTGAGGCGGATCTATGCCTTTTCCTGATCGACGCTCGTGTCGGCATTACCCAGGCCGATGTCGAATATACCGCACGGCTAAGGCGTGGCAGGACACCGGTCATTTTGATCGCCAACAAATGCGAGGGCCGCGCGGGCCATGACGGATTTTACGAGGCTTTCGAGCTCGGGCTGGGCGATCCGATCTCGATTTCGGCTGAGCATGGCCAGGCAATTGGCGATCTGATTGATGCGGTGTGCAACGCCGCTGCCACCCATGACAGTGGCGATGAGGACGGCGATACCGACAAACCGTTGCGGCTGGTGGTGATTGGCCGGCCCAATGCCGGAAAGTCCACGCTGATCAATCGCCTGATTGGATCCGAGCGCATGCTCGCCGGCCCTGAAGCTGGCATCACCCGCGATGCGATCTCCATTGACTGGAACTGGAAAGGAAAACCTGTCCGACTGTTTGATACAGCTGGATTGCGCCGCCGTTCGCGGGTTGGCAAACAATCAGAACTGCTTGCCCGAAATGACGCCCTGCGTGCCATCAGGTTTGCTGAAGTCGTAGTGCTGCTGGTTGATTCCCGGCAGGCCCTCGATAAACAGGATTTGCATCTTGCCGACCTTGTTGCTGAGGAGGGGCGCGCATTGGTTATCGCGGCGAACAAGGGCGATTTGGTGGGGGACGGAAAGGCGTATGCTAAGGCATTGCGCGAAGCAGCGGACAACAAGCTTTCGCAAGTGCGCGGCGCGCCGATTGTCCTGATCTCTGCGCTTGAGGAATGGGGACTTGACGCGCTGCTGGATGAGTCATTCGCCGTTGCCGAGAACTGGAACCGGCGCATATCGACAGGCGAACTCAATCGTTGGTTTTCCGAGATCATCGATCGCCATCCGCCACCGGCGGTGGCCGGGCGCCGGATACGCATGCGCTACATCACGCAAGCCTCAAGCCGGCCACCGACATTTATCGTATTCTGCTCGCGGCCTGACGCCATTCCCGGTTCCTACCGGCGCTACATCGTCAATGAATTGCGCGCCGCCTTTGACTTGCCCGGCGTACCGGTGCGCATCCACCTGCGCAAGGGCCGAAACCCCCATGTCAGCAATTCCCTTTAGGAATAATTTCCTCTCATTGACGTCTGTTACGGTCGGGCTGCAATGAGCGGTTGGTCGGCGCACGCATGGCTGATGGCCGGGCAGTTGCCCGGACAACGAGGTTTCGGCGAAGGGCGGGACGGTGTCTGTCGCGCGTGGCCGGAGCAGCTACCGCCCGTCGGGAAGCAAGGCTGCGGGTTCCGGTTTCTTCATCTCCGCTGACAGGGCGAGATAGAAAGTCTGCCAGTCCGTGATGCGCAAGTTCTGCAACAGGCTTCGCATCCTGTCCCAAAGGGAGAGGATACGCTCCTGGTGCTCTCGCGCCTTCCCGAACAGCGGGCAGCAGCACCGCTGCACCTGATCGATCAGGAAGGCGCGCATGGCGAGCGTCGCAAAAACGTCCGCCGGATGGTCAATTCAGTGGTGCCGTCCCCGCGGCCCACGAAGCCTATCAGGACCGTCTCAAGCCCGGAATGGTTTGGAAACACCTCACTGTAATCAAAGTCACCTTCATACTGAACCTGGTCCAGATCGCCGTCCCCGTCGGTGTCGAAATCGGTCCGGATCAGACTGCCACTCGCGTTGTAAGTGTAGGCCTCGCTCCGATCGATGGTGCCGTCATTGTCGTCGTCGAACGCGGTCCGGATTTGTTGCGCCATTGTCTATTATCCTCTCCATACTTCGCGTTCGGGGCTACGCGAAATCCGGCACGATTAGAAACAGCGCATGATGGGCTCAAATCGCGGTGGAGAGGTCAAGTACGGGGTGAGGCGTTTTCAAGTTCGAGGCGCTGAAACCATCGCAGGTAATGGCGTGACCTGCCCAAGGATTTCGGCAACCGGAATTCGGTTTTCAAACAATTTCGTCGATAGGCAAAGGCCGGTGTGTCTGAGAGTCTTTTCAACGCCATAAGCGGCGAACCGGACCTTGAATATGCTCTCGTCGACGGAACGATTGTCCAGGCTCATCAGAAGGCTTCGGGCGCAAAAGGGGGACACAGCGTCAAGCCATCGGACGCCCTCGCGGCGGGCTGACGACCAGGATCGTGGCCCTGGCCGATGCGCTCGGCAACCTGTTCCACTTTCTGCTTCTGCCGGGGCAGGCGCACGGCATGAAGGGGGTTGCTCCCCTGATCCACGATGTCTCCTTCGGAGCGTTGCCGGCCGACAAGCCCTTCGACGCCGATTGGCTCCTGCAAGACCTTGATGAGCGCGGCTCAACCGCGGTCATTACACCCGGAGCGAATTATCGGAATGCTGCGTGAAGCCGGGGTTCGGCCCGGCCGGCATCAATCGACAGGGTAATCCCCCCGAAAGTCAAGGTGGCTTGGACGTAGAATTTTCTCGGCAGGATGACTGAGGAGATTCCGATGAAGAAGACACGTTTCACCGCGGCCCTGATCATGGGTATTCTGCGTCAGATGGAGAACGGCGTGCCCGTATCCGGGTTGTGCCGCGAACAGGGCATGAGCAGCGCCACGGTCTACAAATGGCGCGCCAGATATGCCGTCATGGACACGCGCCTGATCAGCGAGATGACGGCCATCGCCGAGGAGAACCGGCGGCTGAAGCGCATATACGTCGATGTCGGCATGCAGACGATCTGCTCAAGGAAGGGAGGCCCTCGGAAAAAATGATACGGCCGGCTCAGCGCCGAGAGCTGGCCGTGAAAGCGGTGGCGATGAAGGGCGTCGGTATTGCGCCGGCCTGCCGCGGGTTCTCCATCGGCCAGACGTGCTACAGATACAGCCCGAAGCTGGACGAAGGGAACGAACAGATCGCGGATCTGTTTGTCGAACTGACCAATGCCAGGAAAACCTGGGGCTTCGGGCTGTGTTTCCTGTATCTGGGCCACGTTCAGGGCCATGTCTGGAACCCCAAACGCGTCTACCGGATCTATCTCGATCTGGAACCAGACCTGCGCATCAAGCCCCGCAGGCGCCTGAAGCGTGAGAAACCCGGGGAACCGGCCGTGCCGGACGCGCCAGGCGAGGTCTGGTCGATGGATTTCATGGCGGATCCGGCCGGGTGACGGAAGGGGCTTTCGGCTGCTGAACGTCCCGGACGACTTCAATCGTGAGGGGCCGGGCATCGAGGTGGACTTTTCGCTGCCGGCCGAACGTGTCGTGCGGGCCTTGAACCGGATCATCGAATGGCGGGGCGCCAAGGGCGATCAGGGTCGACAATGGCTTGGAATACGTCAGTGGCAGGTTGATCGAACGGGCCGAACAGAGGGGCATCGTGCCGGCCTGTATCCAGCCGGGAAAGCCGCGGCAGAACGCTTGCGTCGAGCGATACAACCGAACGGTCAGGCACCGGTGGCTGGATCACGACATCTTCGAAAGCATCGAGGAGGTGCGGCGGATTGCCACCGGGTGGCTCCGGTCCTACAACCCGGTACCTACAACAACGAACGCCCCAACATGGGCAACCGCGGGATGACCCCTGCCCGGAAACTGAGAATGGCCGCGTAAATTCTACGACCAGGACCCCGCAAAAATGCCGGGATTACCCGGCTCCCGCCCAAATTCGTGTCCAATAGTGTCGAGTGTTGCAATCATTACTCTTGCGTGTTGCGCGGCCCCGATTCATAGTCGTATCGGATTTGAATGCGGCGGGATGGAAGAAAAATGCGGGGGTCGGAATTAGCGTTTCGGGCGCAACTGGTGATTCCGGAACAGCTTGAGTTGTATGATTACTGGTTGAACAAGGGCGGCGGTCGGCAGATGCCGCGCCGTGCAGATATTCATCCAGGTCACATACCTCGATTGCTTCCACAGGTCAGCCTGATCGACGTGGAGAAAGATCCGCCTCGCTATCGCGTTCGGCTTGCAGGTACGCGCCTTTATGACGTCTATGGGAGGGAAATCACCGGAATCTATGTCGAGGACCTTGAATGGGGCGACAAGGCTGGGTATTGGACCGCCGCTTATCGGCGCGTCAGCGATGCCGCGCGCCCCGCGCAGGGGATAGTGAGAACACCCCTTGCGGGAAAGGATCATCTTGTTCAGTTCTGGTTGCGGCTGCCGCTGTCTGATGACGGGCGCTCCGTAACGATGATCCTGTCACATGACGCCTTCATTCCGGTGGGCAAGGCAGTGCGTTTGTCTGGACAGGATTCTGTCGGCAAGATGGATCCATTGGCTGCCATGGCCTGAACCGGTTCAGCCACAGCCGGCGTCTCTCGGGTTGCCTGATCGGAACCTTCAGCCCTTCCCTCGCCGGATGCGCTTGACCCTGTTCAGGCCGACACACCGGCCATCCTGCCCAGGCAGCCGGTGGATGCCGGCGATACCCGTAACCACCATACCGGCAGGCAAGGCAGATGACGGCTTGTGTCGGAATATCCTCATCCGCCCGGCCTTACGGCTTCTTGCGTTGTGTCGATCGATGCCGGCCGAGCGTCCTGCAAGCCCGACGCTCGGACACCTTCAACTCCGTGATGACATGATCGACTTGAGCGCGGCGACGCGAAGGGCTCGGTACTTTCCCGTAAGGGCCTCATTCAAGATCGGCTTGTCCGGCGTCGGATCCGCAACCGCTTTCTTCACCCGCCCGTTCTCACGCTCCGGCTCCTTCAGCCGATGCGCCTGGTTCGCCTCCATGCCGCCGTACATGCGACGCCATCGACAGCAACTCTGCTCCGACACACAAAGGCTGCGGCAAACCTCGCCCACCCTCGCGCCCCGGCCAAGCCGAACCTCGGCTTCACGCAGCATTCTGATAATTCGCTCCGGGGAAAACAGTTCTTTCTCCGACTCATTTTCGTCTCTTGTGACGTTCAAATGAAGTCGGATTCTCTCAATCAGGGCAGAACGCTTTCAAAGACCCACGTCACGGAACCCTACATGAGTGTAATAATCTGCGTATAATAAGGCGTTAAATCAATGCTACGCTTTTCGGCAAGCGGTCGTCAAAAGAAAAGCATGAATGTTGATTCAATGGCTTGGCAGTTGGATTTGGATGGCACGTGTTGGACCTGTGAACCAACAGATTCAACGTGCACTTCCGCATAGTTAACGATACTGCTGATAAATTGGACAAAGTTTGCCGCAATTAATGCATGATTTGGCAGTCATTAAGTGCCCCGTGCCATCGCGGCCACGTTTAAGCCCGCTCTGGCGCCTTGTGATCATGACCGCATGAGGCCATGCGGTACGGACAGCAGATAGTTGAGTGAAAAACATGGCACATGAAGATGCGACGAATGCCAGCAGCAAGAGTTCGGTTGAGCCGCAAAAGAAAACGCGCGCAAGTGCGCGTGCCCGGCGCAACGCCGCGAAAGCAGAACAACCCGTAAAATTTCCAAGCGACCCGCGCCGCGCCCTCAGCGCTGCAGCAAATGACGACGAGCCATTTGCTGCCGCCCTGATCGAAGGCCTGCGCCGCACCCCGACCAGTGGCCCGCTCTATACCGCCGCCATTCTCACCGTGGTGTGGATGTTCATCGGCATTGTTTTCATCCTCAGTGAGTTCGGCGAGCGAATTGCCATAGCCGACTCCTTCATCTCTCTGCTGAGCGAACCTAATTTTCTGGTCGCATGTGTCGTCATCTTCCTGCCGGTTCCGTTTTTCTGGACCATTGCCTACATGATCCGCCGCACCAAAGAGTTGCGCTTGATGGCGCAAGCCATGCTTCAAACCTCCCTGCGTCTTGCCCAGCCTGAAACCTTCACCCGTGAAGCGGTGACATCGGTTGGCCAGGCAATACGAGGCGAAGTCGCTGCCATGTCTGATGGTATTGAGCGTGCATTGGCGCGTGCCGGCGAGCTCGAAGTTTTGGTCAGTAACGAAGTAACCGCGTTAGAGCGCTCATACTCCGATAATGAAGACCGGATGAAGAAGCTGGTCATGACTATCGAGAGCGAGCGTGGCGCCATGAACTCGCTGACCGAAAACATCCACAATGAACTGGAGCCAATTCTCACCCGCCTCGGACAAGAAGCATCAAGCCTGCATGGGTTGATCGAAGGTTCGGCGGAAAATATGAAAGCCATCGAAACGCGCATCACGGAGCGCACCGAAGGCATCAACGCTGCGCTACAGGGCATGACGAACACGGCCCAGGCCCTTTCGCAGGCGGCCGAAATGGTTGTCCAGCGTTCAGACGGCGCAACCAGTCAGCTCGATGAACGGACCAACGATCTGCGCCAGGTGTCGGAGCGCATCGTTTCCGACGTTGAGCAAATCAGTAGCCAGTTTGCCCAGCAGACCGACGGCCTGCATCAGGCCGCTGAATCTCTTCAGAGCACCAATATACAGATCGACGACGCGTTGAAGTCACGCCATGATTCTCTGGCCCATCTATCCGAGGATCTGTCCTCCCGGATCAGGGATATCGACCAACTCATGGGATCCATGGGTGAAGTTGTGCGCGACACATTCTCTGGTGCCGAATCGAACGCCCGTGAAGTGATCGATCAGTTCACCACCAATGCTCAAGGAGCCGCACAACTGGCACTTGTCGAGCTTGAACGCATTCATGGTGCAGCCGCCACCACCATCGATGATGCATCCAAAACCGCCGAAGATAAATCACGTTCAGTCGCCGAAATGCTGAGCCGGGTTTCGGAGGATGCAATTCGAGTCGCCGAAGGTGCATCCGAGCAATTTGAGCAGGCGTTTTCCGGTGCCGATGAGCAAGTTCGCAAGGTCACTGAGTCCTTTGCCGCAAACACCAAGGAATCAGTGGAAACAGCAAACACGCAGATCAATGAAGCATTGAAGCTTGCTGAAGAAAAAGCTGCTTCTGTTCAGTCCGTCCTGTCGGTTGCGGCTGACGAAACCACTCGCGCGGCAACCATCGAGATTGACCGCGCCGTCGAGCATACAATTCAAAAAGCAGCCGAAATCGCAGATACGTTGCGTGACGCACTTGCCAACTCGACCACCAGTGTCGCCGGAAATCTGGACGAAACGCTCAATGTGGCGCTTCAAAAAGCAAGCCAGCTTTCCGAGATCGTAACCCGCGCGACCACCGACTCATCAAATTCAGTATCCGCTGAATTCGACCGCATGCTCGCAGCAGCGGTCGAAAGGACCAATGATATATCATTGATCATGAGTGCCGCAGCGCAGGATGTCACCGCCAATACATCAGCCGAATATGAGCGAGTGATCGCTGAGGCCACGCAAGGTGCAAACCAGTTGTCAGAACTCCTCGCCACCGTAGCGACTGAAACCGCTGATCATGCGCAAGGTGAACTCGACAAGGCGGTCCGTTCTGCCATTGATCGCGCGCGCGAAGCGGCCGATCAGGCCACCGTGGCGACGACCGGCGCGGCCACAACTTTCGAGACAACTCTCGACACCATGATCACGCGCATCAACACGGTATCGGAATCACTGTCAGGCTCGATGCGCGAAGCAACAGACTACACCTCTACTGAACTCGACCGCACCATGTCAATCGGATTGGAGCGGGCCAACGCACTCACCGAGGCCCTTGCCAATGCAGCACGCGAAGCCACCAGCGGCGCCTCGGCTGAATATGACCGTATGATCTATGAAGTCACCAGCAAGGCCAATGATCTCGCCGAGCTGCTCGGCAAGATTTCCACCGAAACTTCCGAGCACACCAGCCGCGAAATGGAAAAGACGATGGAAGCCGCCATCAATGCGGCCGGCGAAGCGGCGAAAGTCATCACCAGCGCTGCCTCCGACACCGCCAGTGCCACAGCTGTCGAACTGGATCAGGTGTTACAGCAGTCTATTGAGAAGGCCAACGACGTCTCCAACACCTTGGTCAAGGTGGCACAGGAAACTTCTCGCATCGCCGTCGACGACCTGGAGCGTGCCGCCGAAACTTCCGAGCACACCAGCCGCGAAATGGAAAAGGCGATGGAAGCCGCCATTGATCGCGCGCGCGGAGCGGCCGATCAGGTCACCGTGGCGACGACCGGCGCGGCCACAACTTTCGAGACAACTCTCGACACCATGATCACGCGCATCAACACGGTATCGGAATCACTGTCAGGCTCGATGCGCGAAGCAACAGACTACACCTCTACTGAACTCGACCGCACCATGTCAATCGGATTGGAGCGGGCCAACGCACTCACCGAGGCCCTTGCCAATGCAGCACGCGAAGCCACCAGCGGCGCCTCGGCTGAATATGACCGTGTGATCTATGAAGTCACCAGCAAGGCCAATGATCTCGCCGAGCTGCTCGGCAAGATTTCCACCGAAACTTCCGAGCACACCAGCCGCGAAATGGAAAAGACGATGGAAGCCGCCATCAATGCGGCCGGCGAAGCGGCGAAAGTCATCACCAGCGCTGCCTCCGACACCGCCAGTGCCACAGCTGTCGAACTGGATCAGGTGTTACAGCAGTCTATTGAGAAGGCCAACGACGTCTCCAACACTTTGGTCAAGGTGGCACAGGAAACTTCTCGCATCGCCGTCGACGACCTGGAGCGTGCCGCCGAAACTTCCGAGCACACCAGCCGCGAAATGGAAAAGGCGATGGAAGCCGCCATTGATCGCGCGCGCGGAGCGGCCGATCAGGTCACCGTGGCGACGACCGGCGCGGCCACAACTTTCGAGACAACTCTCGACACCATGATCACGCGCATCAACACGGTATCGGAATCACTGTCAGGCTCGATGCGCGAAGCAACAGACTACACCTCTACTGAACTCGACCGCACCATGTCAATCGGATTGGAGCGGGCCAACGCACTCACCGAGGCCCTTGCCAATGCAGCACGCGAAGCCACCAGCGGCGCCTCGGCTGAATATGACCGTGTGATCTATGAAGTCACCAGCAAGGCCAATGATCTCGCCGAGCTGCTCGGCAAGATTTCCACCGAAACTTCCGAGCACACCAGCCGCGAAATGGAAAAGACGATGGAAGCCGCCATCAATGCGGCCGGCGAAGCGGCGAAAGTCATCACCAGCGCTGCCTCCGACACCGCCAGTGCCACAGCTGTCGAACTGGATCAGGTGTTACAGCAGTCTATTGAGAAGGCCAACGACGTCTCCAACACTTTGGTCAAGGTGGCACAGGAAACTTCTCGCATCGCCGTCGACGACCTGGAGCGTGCCGCCGAAACTTCCGAGCACACCAGCCGCGAAATGGAAAAGGCGATGGAAGCCGCCATTGATCGCGCGCGCGGAGCGGCCGATCAGGTCACCGTGGCGACGACCGGCGCGGCCACAACTTTCGAGACAACTCTCGACACCATGATCACGCGCATCAACACGGTATCGGAATCACTGTCAGGCTCGATGCGCGAAGCAACAGACTACACCTCTACTGAACTCGACCGCACCATGTCAATCGGATTGGAGCGGGCCAACGCACTCACCGAGGCCCTTGCCAATGCAGCACGCGAAGCCACCAGCGGCGCCTCGGCTGAATATGACCGTGTGATCTATGAAGTCACCAGCAAGGCCAATGATCTCGCCGAGCTGCTCGGCAAGATTTCCACCGAAACTTCCGAGCACACCAGCCGCGAAATGGAAAAGACGATGGAAGCCGCCATCAATGCGGCCGGCGAAGCGGCGAAAGTCATCACCAGCGCTGCCTCCGACACCGCCAGTGCCACAGCTGTCGAACTGGATCAGGTGTTACAGCAGTCTATTGAGAAGGCCAACGACGTCTCCAACACTTTGGTCAAGGTGGCACAGGAAACTTCTCGCATCGCCGTCGACGACCTGGAGCGTGCCATGCAGCAGACAATCACCAGGGCGAATGAGGTGTCTGGAATTATCGGCGAGGCTTCGCGCGAAACCGCACGCATGGCGCTCGCCGAACTTGATCACGGCATGAAGACAGCATTGTCTAAGGCCGATGAAATCAACGCCCTGCTCTCCAAGGCATCTGACGATGCTGGGGCTACAGCCACCGCCGAACTCGATCGCGCGGTACAGGAGGCCGAGGAAAAGGCACGTCACATCGCAGAGTTGATGGCAAAGCAGTCGGAGGAATCGAGCCGCAAGTCGACCGAGCTACTTGAGCACGTGGCGCACGAAGCGGACCAAAAAGTCTCCGAAATCACGCGCTCCCTCACGCGCGCCTCCAACGAAACCGCTCAAGCCGCGGCTGTACAACTTGAACGCATGGCGGGCCAGGCAGCAAAACGCCTCACCGAGGCGCAAAGTGCTTCGCAGTTTGTTTCAGAATCGATAGGCAAGAGCGCATCGGAAATGAGCGCCAAGGTACTGGCCGAGTTGGAAAAACTACACAACGCAACTGCCGGCGAGCTTTCCGACATGGCCTCTGCCTACCGCAAGAGTTATGAGGGGTCAGCTCACGACATTACCTCCAGCATCGATGCAGCCAACAAGCGCTTCGCTCAGAACGCCACTGCCATGGGTGCGGTGGCCAAGGAGATGGCGGACGAACTCGAGCGCAGCCGTGATACCATGAAGCGCGCCATTCTCGATTTGCCGGAAGAAACACGCCAGCACACTGCGGCCTTGCGCAAGGTCGTGGCCGACCAGATTGCTGCACTTTCCGATCTCGGCGACCTTGTTGCTCGCTATACCGGGCCGGGAGACATGTCCGATATCGATACCCGCGATCGCACTCGTGAGGCGCGCGAACCTTCCCGAAAAGGCGCCAGAAACGGTGGGCGCGGTCAACGTGCATCTGCCCGCCGTGCCGCACGGGGCTCTCGCGAGCGGTGGGGTGTGCCTGATCTGCTGGCAGCGGCCTCGCGTGAAGATGGTGAAGAAACTGCCAGCGAAGACCAGCAGCGACGCGGTGATGCGCGCACCCAGCTCCATGTCGTGGAAAGTCTCAACTCGATATCGATGGACATTGCGCGCGCCCTCGACCATCAGGCGCCGGCGGAGTTGTGGCAACGTTACAAGTCAGGCGAACGCAAGGTTTTCACTCGGCGTCTCTACACCATGCGCGGCCAGCAACTGTTCGACGAGATTTCGCGAAAATATCGAGAAGACGCGGAATTTTGCAGTGATGTCGACCGCTATGTAATCGACTTTGAACGCCTTGTTGATCAGGCCTCTGACGACGACCGGGACAACATACTGCTCGACACCTATCTGACCTCGGAAACTGGCAAGGTCTACCTGATGCTTGCACATGCGGCCGGACGGTTCAGCTGAGCGAACCCGAAACGAAAAAAGGACCAGCCCGCAATAGAGAACACGCATAAGCAACGGACTCTATTGCCGGAAAACATCAAGGCCACCGCCGGAAAATGGCACGCCGCAAAATCGAAATAAAGATCGAGTCCTTTCCACTCACAACACCCTTCAAGATATCGCGTGCAATGCGCACGCTGCTGAAGTGGTGCGGATCACGATCATTGAAGACGGCATTGCCGGCTGCGGTGAAGGCCGCCCCACAGAACGCTATGGGGAGAACTGTAAGAGCGCCCAGGCCGAAATCGCCCGATTTTCAGACGATCTTCAAGCCGGACTTGATCGCGAAGCACTCGCACAGGCGATGAAACCAAGCGCTGCGCGTAATGCCGTTGACTGCGCGCTATGGGATTTGGAAGCCAAAAAGGCTGCTAAATCGGTTTGGGCTCTGGCGGGCAGATCAAAACCACAAACCATCGAAACTGCATTCTCAATAAGCCTTGGTACTCCGCAAGCAATGACGCAAATCGCCGGCAGTGCAAACCGGCACAATCTGATCAAACTCAAACTGGGAGGCGATGGCGACGATGCGGAGCGGATCAAAGCCGTTCGCCAAATGCGTGCTGATGCACGCCTGATTGCCGACGCCAATGAAGCACTTTGTCCACTGTCCCTGCCATCAGTCCTCGACGCTGCTCTGGCATATGGCGTTGAGATGATCGAACAACCTCTTCCTGCCGGAAAAGACCAGGCCCTCGCCGAAATTGACCACCCGGTCATAATTTGTGCGGACGAATCCTGCCTCACCAGTGCAGATATTGAAGAACTTGTCGGGCGCTACGAGATGGTCAATATCAAACTGGACAAGACCGGCGGGCTCACCGAAGCGCTGAAGCTAGAAAGCGCAGCGCATGTATGTGACCTCAAGGTCATGGTCGGGTGTATGTTTTCAACGTCTCTTGGCATCGCTCCCGCTCAACTGATTGCTTCCAAGGCCGACCTCGTCGATCTCGATGCCCCGCTCTATCTAGCGACCGATCGAAAACATGCAATTCACTATGACGGCTCAGCAATGGAAATTTCAAAACCCGAGCTTTGGGGATAAATTCTTCTCACCGCAAGTCACCACAAGAAACCAGATCATTTTCTAACGCCTCTCGCGCCCTTGCACGGTGACTAGGGTCTGGACTCATTATAGCCACGAGATGAGGGCTGCGGCGCGCGCGATAGCTGCCATGACGTTTTTAATGTTGCGCTCGAAGCGCGTTACGATGCGCCGCCTTCCCTATGACTCGGCCGCGATCTATGGCTCAGAACCGGGCTCACCCCCGCCATCCTCGAACGCCTCGCCGAGGCCGATGCCTTCCGCCCGCTCAGGCTCGACTAGCGTACCGCACTTTGGGCGGTGAGCGGACTTGGCAAGCACCGCGCCAGCGGCACCCTGCCCCTGTTTGCCAGCGCCGAGCTTACCCTTGCCCCCATGCCGCTCGGCGAACAGGTGCTGCATGATTTCCGCACCCTGCGCGCCTATCGCTGAAAGCCCATCCGCTAGCGCTGATGCGCACCGCGCTTGCCAGTGAGGGCCGCATCACGTCGGAGACTTTGCGCGAAACAAAAAGACGGCGCACGCATCAGCCTTGCCGGTCTTGTGCTGGTGCGCCAGCGTCCGGGTACTGCCAGCGGTGTGATTTTCGCAACCCTTGAGGATGAGACCGGCATCGCCAATGTCATCATCTGGCCCAAGGTTTTCGAACGCTTCCGCCGTATCGTTCTGGCCTCACGTTTGATGGCGGTCACCGGCCGCGTGCAGCGCCAAGGAATCATGCCACGTGGTTTCCGAAAAACTCGAAGATCTGTTAGGCTGGCTTGATGCGTTGAGCGAGAATCATGAAACGCAGATCCCCCTTGCCAGAGCCGATGAAGTGGTACGCCCGGCAGGTGATCCGCACGAGATCACAGCCCGCCGCCACGCAATGGACGAGGCGCGCGCCATCACAATCTTGCCGTCCGGCCGAAATTTTCACTAGCGCGCCTTCCCCAGCCGGCAAAGGCATTATGCTTTGATCGCAAAATCCAACAGATGAGGGTGGCCATGTCGGAGCAATTACTATGCACGGTGAAAGGAAGCGTCAGCCTGACCTTCATCGACCCAGCGGTCGGCACCATCATCGATGCGGTCAAAGTTGGCGAAGCCGATGTCGCCAAACCGCATGAAATTGTGTTGAGCGCCGATGGCCAACTTGCCTTTGTTTCGATCTATGGCAGCGCCGATTACGGCCGCAACCAATCAGACAATCGCATCGCCGTGGTCGACCTCGAACAAAGGCGCCTCGTTCAACACATCGACCTTGATCTTTACCGCGCGCCGCACGCCCTTGCCCGTGATGCAAAAGGCCGTATCTGGGTCACGGTCGAGGAGAGCCAGTCAGCGCTTGCCATCAATCCCGAAAGTTTCGAGATCGAGCGTTGCGTGTGGATGCAGGTTCCGGTTCATTTCATCGCCACCCATCCTTCGCGCCAGCGGCTCTATTTCGCCCACAAGCAATTTCCCTTCATCACCGAAGTCGATACTGACAGCGATCAGGTCACAGCCCGCATCGATTTGCCGGTGGGAGCGCAGGCGATCAACACATCGCCGGACGGCAGTGTTCTCTATGTCGGAGATTTCCACCGCCCACTCTTGCATGTGATCGATTTGCAGACCCGCAAACTGACGCGCACCGTGCCGCTTTCCGGCGTACCGGGCTGGCCCACGCCCACCCCGGATGGTCGTCATGTTGTTGCCACCACCCTGATCGAGGCTGAGGGCCGCGGCTTTATCGAGATACTGGAAGCTGAAAGCCTCAATCCGGCACATGCAATCGAAATCGAGGCCGAACCTTTTCACGCACTGCTCGCCCATGACAAACGCCACCTCTATGTCGTGCTCGGCACCGGCCATATCGCCGTTGTCGATCTGGAAAACAGCGTGCTCGAGCGCAAGATCAATGTTGGCGGGTCAATGCCAGAGGCAATCCTTCATCTGCCGCAATAAAGCCGCAATAGTCCGTAAAGGCATCTCTGGGTTGTCGGATCTTGCGTCTGCGCGCGTTCTCGGGCATCCCCAAGCAATCTTCATGAACGACGCCCAGCCTTGCAGATCCAGGCAAAGGTTACTGCAACACCGCGCGATGAAGGAGGCTGAGATGATCCGCACAACGCCATTTCGATGCCTGCAAGCATTGGTCGCCGGCTTGGGCCTGATCCTCATCGCCAATGCGCCCATTCTTGCACAATCCAGCCATCCGCTGGATGCGCTCGGCAATTCTGAAGTTGCGCGTGCTGTACAACTGATCAAGGCCGCCGGGCACGGTGATGACACCTCACGTTTTCCAAATGTCGCCTTGAAAGAAATGCCCAAGCAGCAGGTACTTGCCTGGGAGCCTGGCCATGACATCTCCCGCGCCGCCTTCGTGGTGATGCGCCATGAAGGCGATACATTTGAAATCGAAGTCGATCTTACCGCTGGCAAGGTTCTCTCAGTGCGCAAGGTCAATGGCGAGGCGGGCGCGGTGATCGATGAATAGCTCGCCGCCTCGCAGCTCACCAAGGCCAATGAAACCTGGCGTGCGGCAGTGGCAAAGCGCGGTATTACGTCATTAGACAAAGTATTCTGTTCTCCCCTGACGGCCGGACGCTTTGCCGAGGCTGACTATCAGGCAAAGCAAGTTCCCTGTTATGTGCGCGATCCGCAAACCTCGCATTTCTTCGGCCGACCAATCGACGGTCTATTCAGTGTTGTCGATGCCGAAGCAGGGTAAAGTGATTGAGGTGGTCGATACGCCTGCAGCCCCAAAACCACCAAAATCGTCGCGCAACCCTATCAAGCCGGTGGTGATATCAAGCCCGCAAGGCACCAATTTCAAGATTTCAGGCGCCTTTCAGGTGGCTTGGGGTCCGTGGAATTTTCATATGCGCTTCGACAAGCGTGTCGGTCCTGTGATCTCGCTGGTGAGTTACAATGATCAGTGCCGCGACCGCCTTATCGCCTACCAGATGACCCTGTCAGAGATATTCGTGCCCTATATGCCGCCTGAAGCCGACTGGGAGTATCGCGCCCTCATCGATGCCGGTGAATTCGGTACGGGCGTGATGTTGTCGACACTTGTGGCGGGCGCCGACTGCCCGGAGCAGTCAGCTTACCTTTCCGCAGCGATTCCCAATGACAAGGGCCAGACCTTTGATGTCAGGCGTGCGGCCTGCTTGTTTGAGCGTTCCACCGGCGATCCGGTCTGGCGGCACGGCGCTCCGGCGCGGCCAACGCAACTGACCCGGCCGCATGTCGAACTGGTCATGCGTACCATCACCGCCATCGGAAATTACGACTACGCGATAGACTGGGTGTTTCGCCAGGACGGCAATATCGAGATGCGTCTTGGCGCCACAGGCATTATTGCTGTGCGTGGTGGAGAGGCCGCCGACATGGCTTCACCAACCGCCGCAGCCGACACTGCCTATGGCGAACTTGTGGCGCTCGGAACCGTTGCCGTATATCATGACCGCTTTTTCAATTTCCGCCTTGATCTCGATGTAGATGGCGCTGCCAACACACTGATGCGCGACCGCCTAATGCCCCAGCGCCTGCCGGACACCAATCTTCGGCGCAGCATGTGGACCATTGAACGGGCACCGGTTGCGGCGGAAGGCCCAATGTCGGGAGAGGGTCATGTGGCGCGCTGGCGTTTGGTCGATACAGGCGCTTCAACGGCACTGGGCCACGCGCCGTGCATTGAAATCGTCACGGGCGAGCGGGCCACCTCGCTTCTTTCGCCCGATGATGAAAGCCAGGCACACGCAGCCTTTTCCGCCCACACATTGTGGCTCACGCGCCATGATCCGCGCGAACTCTATGCCGCCGGCGATTATCCCAACCAGTCCCATGGCGGTGATGGACTTCCAGCTTATGTCGCCAATGCAGATCCGGTGGACAACACTGATCTCGTCCTATGGGCCAATATCGGCATGCACCATGTCACCCGGGTTGAGGACTGGCCGGGAATGCCCGTGCGCTGGAAAAGCCTGGTGCTGCGGCCATTCAATTTTTTCGATCTGAATCCGGCTTTTGATCTGCCGCCGGGCTTTGCCCGGCCTGAACCGCCGGCACTGCGCTCGACCATCGATTCAGGCTCAAACCAATGAGCTGCCCGCTTGTGTGTCGCGGATTTGCGGACCGATGACCAGTCCCCCCCCCTGTGCCAATACTTACGACGCGGCGATTGTCGGCGCCGGCCCAACGGGCCTTTGTGCCGCCATTCTGCTTGCCCGCACTTGCACCCGGGTGGCATTGATCGGACCGGTTGACGCCAATGCCAAGGACACACGCACCAGCGCACTGTTTGCTGCAAGTTTGACCATTTTGGAGCGATGTGGCGTTTGGCAGAACCTGGCGCCGACAGCGGCTGCTTTGAAAAAGATCCGCATCGTCGATCGCGTTGCCCGAACGGATTATCCCAGCATTGTGGTGTTTGATGCACTTGAGATCGGTGACCAGCCCTTTGGCTACAATATCGCCAATGTCGATCTCACCCGTGCGCTCGAAAGCCGCTTTGAAGGCATCGAGACCGCTACCCGCATCGCATCGCCTGTGACATCGATCGAGCATCGAAAAGAACATGCACGGATCGTTTGCCAGGACGGTACTGCTCTTGATGCACGCCTCGTGGTTGCCGCTGACGGTCAGAATTCTCTCGCCAGAACCACCGCCGGCATCAGTGCTACCCGCTGGGACTATGGCCAGACTGCAATCGCCACGCGCATTAAACATGAGCGCGATCATGGCTTCATCTCAACCGAGATTCATCGCCCGGGCGGCCCGCTCGCCACCGTGCCGCTGCCCGGCCGCGCCTCAGCCATAGTCTGGCTGGAGCGGCCCGAGGCGGCGCGCGAACTGGAAGCGCTTGACGATACATCTTTCGCCAACCGGCTTGAGACCGAGATCGTCAGTTATCTAGGCTCGGTCGATTTGGCCGGCGCGCACGGATCTTTTCCGGTGCGTGGCCTGACGACCACAACGCTGGCGCGCAGCCGCACGGTTCTGATCGGCGAGACAGGCCATGTGTTACCGCCGATCGGTGCGCAAGGGCTTAATCTGGGTATTCGCGATACCGCCTGGCTTGCCGATATTATTGCCAGCGCATTGGAACGTGGTGCCGATCCGGGCGGTGAGAACGTGCTGGCGCGTTACCGTCGCGCGCGCGAAGCAGACACCATGACACGCAGTGCCGCCAGTGATGTCCTTAACCGCTCACTCCTGTTTGACGGAACCGCGATCCGTTCCTTGCGCGATCTTGGTCTTGCCGGTCTTGCCGGCATTGGCCCACTGCGCCGCAGTCTTATGCGTCACGGTGTTGCCGGCGATCATACCCTGCCAGCAGCGATGCGCCCGCACGCCTGACGCCCTCCAGCCCACTCAGCGCCCCAAAAGTTCAACCGTGGTGAGCGGCAAAGCGCCCGTACCAATCAACTAAACCAGCAGCGTCACACTTGCCACGCCAACCATGCCGCTCAGTGAAACACAGTGGCCATCCCCTGCCCTTAAACACCGGCGCCCCGCGCAATACCTTCAGCGCGTGCTGCCGTCGGCATTGCCGAAGCGAGCACGGCAGCGGTGATTCATATTGTGTCGAAGCCGCCAATTGCCAGCAAAACGCAATAGGTGATTAACGGCGCCTCCAGAAGCTTTACCGTGGTCACCACCGGTATCTCCCAACTGAACCGGCCGATAGGTAATCCCGGCATTTTTGCGGGGCCCCGGTCGTAGAATTTACGCGGCCATTCTCAGTTTCCGGGCAGGGGTCATCCCGCGGTTGCCCATGTTGGGGCGTTCGTTGTTGTAGGTACCGGGTTGTAGGACCGGAGCCACCCGGTGGCAATCCGCCGCACCTCCTCGATGCTTTCGAAGATGTCGTGATCCAGCCACTTGTGCCTGAGCGTTCGATTGTATCGCTCGACGCAAGCGTTCTGCCGCGGCTTTCCCGGCTGGATACAGGCCGGCACGATGCCCCTCTGTTCGGCCTGTTCGATCATGCCACTGACGTATTCCAAGCCATTGTCGACCCTGATCGCCCTTGGCGCCCCGCCATTCGATGATCCGGTTCAAGGCCCGCACGACACGTTCGGCCGGCAGCGAAAAGTCCACCTCGATGCCCGGCCCCTCACGATTGAAGTCGTCCGGGACGTTCAGCAGCCGAAAGCCCCTTCCGTCGCCCGGCCGATCCGCCATGAAATCCATCGACCAGACCTCGCCTGGCGCGTCCGGCACGGCCGGTTCCCCGGGTTTCTCACGCTTCAGGCGCCTGCGGGGCTTGATGCGCAGGTCTGGTTCCAGATCGCGATAGATCCGGTAGACGCGTTTGGGGTTCCAGACATGGCCCTGAACGTGGCCCAGATACAGGAAACACAGCCCGAAGCCCCAGGTTTTCCTGGCATTGGTCAGTCCGACAAGCAGATCCGCGATCTGTTCGTTCCCTTCGTCCAGCTTCGGGCTGTATCCGTAGCACGTCTGGCCGATGGAGAACCCGCGGCAGGCCGGCGCAATACCGACGCCCTTCATCGCCACCGCTTTCACGGCCAGCTCTCGGCGCTGAGCTGGCCGTATCATTTTTTCCGAGGGCCTCCCTTCCTTGAGCAGATCGTCTGCATGCCGACGTCGGCGTACATGCGCTTCAGCCGCCGGTTCTCCTCGGCGATGGCCGTCATCTCGCTGATCAGGCGTGTGTCCATGACGGCATACCTGGCGCACCACTTGTAGACCATGGCGCTGCTCATGCCCTGTTCGCGGCACAACCCGGATACGGGCACGCCGTTCTCCATCTGCCGCAGAATGCCCATGATCCGGGCCGCGGTGAAACGTGTCTTGTTCATCGGAATCTCCTCAGTCATCCTGCCGAGAAAATTCTACGTCCAAGCCACCTTACCTTTCGGGGGGATTGCCGATACGCCTGCGGGCTAGCGAGATCGCAACCGCAAGAAGTGCCATGGGCACTGCCGCTGCCGCCAGGAAGTCGAGAACAATTGCGATGGTCTCCGGCAGGTTCACGCCTGCCAGTTCAATGGCAAGGGCTGCGGGTATCGCCAGAAATAGCGGATCTACAAGAGTTGTGCGCATGAGTTGCCCAATCACCCTTGCCGGTGAGCGGGCCGCGCCAAAAGAACCAGAACCGGAAACAGCAGCGCATGCATCATTCTGGCAGACACCAGCATAACCAAGACCGCAAGTGCTGCTTCAGTTCCATATAGCGTGTGAGCCAGTGGAATGCCGAGAAATCCAATGTGGTCGAAGCTCGCTGCAACTCCCTGCATGGTGGCAATCAGGAAGCGCGCCTTTCCAACCGCCACCGACACTACAAACATAACCAGAAACGTCAGATACGTTGCAAGCATGGCTGCCATAGCAAAATCGAGCCACGATTCAGGTGCCACTCCCGCTTCCATGACGATGTTGAACGCCAGAGCCGGCAACGTCACATAACCAGCCAGCATGTTCACCCAGTCCGTCCGGCGAACGAGCTTCACCATCGCGCCGCTCGGTTTTTCCGATCACGAAACCAAGAAAATCAGGACGAGCAGCGCCAGTCCAAGATCACCAGTGTTTTCCAAGGCTCCGATCCGACATTTGTCGGCAGCGTGAACTGCTTGAAGTTTCTTGTTGGTTTGCCAGTATGCCACGCTACCTCAGGCACGAGCTGCGCCTGCAATCAGGTCATAGCGGTTCCGAATTATTCCACCAGTCAACTCCATGTTGATTATGCAGGCAATTTACGATTTTGTATAAGTTTCGCGAGCGCCTGATCTCTGTTTCACACACAGTGAGCCTGACAAGGTGTCACAGCCGTTGAAAACCGCACCGAAAACGCACAAATCCAAGACTTTCGCCTTGCTGCCATTGGGTGACCGCTCAGCCCGTGCTAAATTTCTCGAAGCACACTTGTATGGAGTCGAACCTGCTCATGACCATGTCGCGCATCGCGAAATTCCGTATTGGGCAGGTGGTCAAGCACCGGATCTATCCCTTTCGCGGTGTTATTTTCGATGTCGACCCGATCTTTTCCAATACCGAGGAATGGTGGCTATCGATCCCTGAGGAAATCAGGCCGGTCAAGGAACAGCCATACTACCATTTGCTGGCTGAAAATGACGAAACCGAATATGTGGCGTATGTTTCAGAACAGAATCTGCTTGCCGACGACACTGGTTTGCCGGTGCGTCATCCGCAAGTGGGCGACATGTTCGCCGATTTCGAGGATGGCCAGTACCGCATGCGTGGCGAACAACGAAACTGAACGCCATTGATGATGCACCCGATGGCGAGCCAATATGCCCCGGCAATACCGACGGCAGATTGATTTACCCCACATTCCCCAGGTAACGTGACGTTTTCGCGCCTCCGACAGCCGGTAACATGTTATATTTCAGCATGTTGTGCGGGCTGCAGGGTGCGGATCACCCGCAGGGTGCAGGCGAAACCGGTGATATCAGGCTCGGTTTCGACAGTCGGGGGCGGGTGCGGCTGCGGCTGGAATCCCATGGCTCGAAGATCGGTTCCGACGGTGGCCCGTTGCCGTTCCGGGAGTTGGACGAGACCCCGGGATTGCACGATATTGCCGGCGGTCCTCTCGGAGATACGCGAACCGTCCACAACCGTCTGCATTCCGTGGTCAGGCTTTTGCGCCAGCCGGTCTTCGGGTGATCGGCCGGATATGATGATGTGAATGACGCGGACCGTCCGACGCTCGATCCGGTGATGCGGCAGGTGGTTGGAGGGCGTGGTGTTGATGCCGAGGCTGCGTCTGCCGGAGGAGATGGCCGACCGGTCGCTGACCGGCCTGCGGACCCGCCTCATCAAGATCGGAGCGCGGGTCGTCCGCCACGCCCGAGCCGTCACGTTCCAACCGGCCGAGGCGGCTGTTCGGCGGCGCTCTGTTCACCCGCATCCCTGCGGCCATCCAACGGCTCCGTGCGCCAGCGGTACCTGCATGACGGTGTCGGCGATCAAACCCGGGCGAAAGCGGCTCGACGGGTCTGACCCGACGGGTGCCGTCAGACCGCATTCCGGTTCAAGCGCGTTGCAGCAGCCATAAATCGCGCCCGGTTCACGAACCGGATGCCCGAACCACGACACAGCCCGCCCAAGAGGATTGATCCGTACGCAAAACAGCGGCAGCATGGTCGAAACGGCGTTCTAATTGGGGAATGTCGGTGGACACATATTGTCGGTCGCACTCTTGGCCGCCGCAAACCAAGGTGTCAAGGTTTGGTGACCAATGACTGCAAATCTCACTCCCAAAAGGAACTTGGAAATGGAATTCCAATATCTGGGCAACAGCGGACTGCGGATCTCGCGCGTCTGCCTCGGCACAATGAATTTCGGTGAATCAACCGACAAGGCCACGGCAAAGCAGGTCGTCAATGCCGCGCGCGAGGCTCAGGTCAATTTTGTCGATACGGCAGACGCCTATCACAAGGGGGCCTCTGAAAAGATTCTGGGTGAACTGATTGCCGATGATCGAGCTGATTGGGTGCTGGCAACCAAGGTTGGACAGCAGGACGGTCCGCCGCACCGCAAAATGGGCTTGTCGCGCAAATGGGTCATGGCCGCCATCGATGACAGCCTGAAACGTCTGCGCACCGATTACGTCGATATCTACTACATGCACCACCGCGACCGGGAAACGCCGCTGCACGAAAGTGTACAAGCGATGGGCGACGTGGTCGCCAGCGGCAAGGCGACCTATTGGGGCTTTTCCAACCATTATGGCTGGGAGATTGCGGAGCTCATTCGTCTTTGCGACCAGATCGGCGTGCCGCACCCGGTCGTTGCCCAGCCGATGTACAACATTACCTGGCGGATCCCGGAAAACGATTACTTGCCGGCCTGCGAGCACTTCGGTATCGGGGTTGCGCCCTTTTCACCGCTTGGCCGGGGCGTGCTGACTGGCAAATACCAGCCGGACGCAAAGCCGCCCGCCGATAGCCGGGCCGGGCGCGGTGATTCCAGCCTGCTCAACCGCGACTTCCAGAAACAGACATTCCACGCTGTCGAGGTCATTCGTGAGCACGCGTCCAAACGCGGCATGACACCGACCGATTTTGCGGTGCTATGGGTGCTCAACAACAAGACCGTCTCAAGTGTCATCGCCGGTCCGCGCACTCTGGAGCAATGGAATGCCTATATCGGAACTCTGGAGCACAGCTTCACCGCTGAGGATGAAGCCCTGGTCGATGGTTTGGTTGCGACAGGCCACCCGGCCGCTCCGGGATTGATCTGGAACCGGCATCCGCCAATGGGGCGCAAGCCTCGAACTGGCTGATTGCTCGAGTATCTTGCGCCCATCGAACTCCTTGAAGCGTGCAGGCTGCGGGTTTTGGATCAGCTGCGGAACTGGTTCTCGTCGAGCCCCATGAGCTTGAGGACGGTCACGCCGCAAACATCCTCACGCTCACCTTCACTGAGGCCCGGCACCTGGTAGACGTGCTCGACCGGATCGCACTCACCCATGTCGAACGGGTAGTCGTTGCCGATCATCACATGGCTAGCGCCGAACCGGCTGATCAGGAAGGCGAGTTGCTCGACCGAAAACACGATCGAATCAAAATAGAACTTCTTCAGATAGGTCGAGGGCTTCTGGTGAATCTTCTGGCGGCAGTCAGGCAGCGCGCCATAGGCATGGTCCATCCGCGCTGAATAGTGCGAGGCGAAGGCGCCGCCATGAGAAAGCAGAAAATTCAGGTCTGGATTGCGCTCCATCACCCCGTCGAAGATGAGGTAGTGAACCGCCCCGGATTTAGCGGAGACTTTTTTGTTCCAAACCTATGCGACTTTATCAAGGGCGTTCATGCTTGCATGGAAGGCGTCCTCCATTTCCTGCGGCGGTCGGTGGCCGATGGCGCCGTGTAGCCGCTCTGTGTTGTACCAACTGACCCATTGCAGGGTTTCCCAATCAACCCGGGCCACGGATTTCCACGGCCCGAAGAACTCGATGACCTCAGTCTTGAACAGGCCGATGACGCTTTCCGCCAGGGCGTTGTCATAGCTGTCGCCAATGCTACCGACCGAGGTGTCAATCCCGGCTTCCCCCAGACGTTCGGTATAGCGGATTGACAGATACCGGCTGCCGCGGTCCGAGTGATGGATCAACCCTTCAGCCGGATCACCTGGTTCAAGGCATCCAGCACGAAGCCCGTCGTCATGGACGTCGAGACGCGCCAGCCCACGATCTTGCGGGCGAAGACATCAATGACAAAGGCCACATAGACCATCCCCATCCAGGTCGACACGCAGGTGAAGTCCGACACCCGGATCTGGTTGGCAGATCCGGGTGGGCGCGGTGGCGGTGAAGTCGCGATTGACCTTATCATCCGGGCAGGACTGCGCCGGATCAGGGATCGTGGTTCTCTTCCTGCCGCGCGTAACCCCTTGTAATCCATGCTCTCTCATGAGCCGCTCTACAGTGCACCGTGCGATATCCCTGCCTTCCCGGCGCAACTGGTGCCAGACTTTGCGGGCTGCGTATCTGCCTTTGCTCTCGTCATGGACACGCTTGATCTCCTTCAGGTCTGTCGCATCCTGCCGGGCTCGGTCTGACGCCAAATCAGGATCCCGGGCGATGGCCGCATGCCTGTAGCAGCTCGATGGGCGATCGGCAGCACACGGCAGGCCGGCTCGACCCCAAAGTCCCCTTGATGCTCTTCAATGAAGGCAATCATTTGCGGAACGGGCGGTCGAGCTCCGCCTGTGCAAAATACGCGGACGCCTTCTTCAGGATCTCGTTGGCCTGGCGTTGTTCTTTATTCTCGCGCTCCAACGCCTTGAGCCGGGCGCGCTGGTCACTGGTCAAACCGTCGCGCTCACCGGCGTCTCCGGCCGCTTGAACGCACCAGGCGCGTAGCGTGTGTCGGGTGAGCAGCCAAGCTTCGACGCAATCGCCTTGTGGGCTGCGTTGTCACGGGCATACTCAGGCCGCTGTTCGCGAAAAAGACGGACCCCGCGTTCCCGGAACCCGGCCGTGTACTTCGGGGGGATTTCTTCTTGTCCATAGGGCTCATCCTTTGAGAGTTTTACTCTCCGGTAAACCCGGGGCGGTTCAGTGACGAGGTGAGGATGCGTATCCTGCTGATGCGCTGAGCGTCTGCATCGACAATCTCGAATGTTCGCGTCTCGGCATCGGCTACACTTTCGCCTTTGCTGGGCAGTCTGCCCGCAAGCGTCAACACATAGCCACCGATTGTCTCAACCTGTTCAAATTCATCGGCGTCCGGGATATCCCCGCCGATCATCTCAAACACATCCTCCAGACGTGCACGTGCATCGACAAGAAATGTCGTCTCATCGACGCGCCGGATTTCAAGGTCAATTTCCTGATCGTGCTCGTCCTTGATCTCGCCCAGCACAACTTCAACGAGATCTTCCATCGATACCAGACCGTCTGTACCGCCATATTCGTCGATCACGATCGCCATGTGGGTGCGTGCAGCTTTCATGCGGGCAAGAAGCCGGGAGACAGGCATGGAAGGTGGTGCAAACAAAACCGGCCTGACAATATCGGAACTGTCTAGAGTGGCGGATAGATCCAGAGCCGTCTGCAGGGCAACGGATTTGCCGGACCTTGACGCTTCCAAATAGTCCGCCAGCCCATGGGTTGCAATGTGTTCCAGCAAATCCCGGATATGCACCATGCCCCCGGGGTCATCGAGCGTATCGCCATAAACAGGCAGCCGGGAGTGCCCGGCTGTACGGAAAATCGTGAGCACATCGGCCATTGTAGCCGCGAGCGGCACAGCGACAATATTCGAGCGCGGAACCTTGATGTCTTCGATCCTCGTCTGTTGGAATTTCTGCACACGATCGAGATACGGGCTTTCGCTGACCGCCACGGTGCCGGCAGCCGAAGAGCCCGCGCGCAGCCCCGCTAGCCGTGCCTTGAAACGTTCGGCAAAACTTGCGATTGCGCCGGACAAGTTCGACGTTGCGGATTGTCCGCGCTGTTGCGGAGCGGCAAGATCAGGATTGACCAACGATTTGGTCATACCGGTCCAATCCTGCCGCTGATGGGCCGGCATGACATCTTCTTACCAACCAGCCGCCTTGCGGCCGTTGCGGTTGTTGAAGGCTGCTGGCAAGCCCGGCGGTGACGGCATTTCAAGGTGCATGCCCCTATATGGTAGACGGAGGGACGTCTCGTGCCCTTTCCCGCCGGCTCAATCGCTGACTTGGATGGACCATGGATATTTCCCTTATCGTCTCGGTAGCCACCGTATTTCTTTGCTTTGTCGTTTCCGGATTTTTCTCCGGCAGTGAAACCGCCGTGACGGCGACGTCGCGAGCGCGCATGAACTCGCTCATCAAGGCGGGTGATGATCGGGCGATGATAGTCGACCGGCTTTTGTCGAACCGCGAACGGCTGATCGGCGGAATTCTGATCGGCAACAATGTCGTCAATACGGGCGCTGCTGCTCTGACGACAGGCGCGCTGCTGTCGCTGTTCGGCGAGGCCGGTATTCTCTATGCGACCATTATTGTATCGGTTCTTGTCATCATCTTCTGTGAGATCCTGCCAAAGACGATTGCCATCAATCAGCCCGACAAGGTCGCTCTTCTGGTTTCCCGGCCGCTTTCGGCCATCGTCGCCGCTTTGGGGCCGGTCATCATAGTGATCGAAGTGTTGGTGCGCCGAATTCTGAGTACGCTCGGCGTGAGAGATACCGGCATTCGCGACATTCTGTCCGGGGTTGATGAACTGCGTGGCCAGGTCGATCTGCTGCACAAGGAAGGAGAGGTCGAAAAAGCCGAACGCGACATGCTGGAAGGGTTGCTTGATCTTGAGGAACTCACGGTCGAGGACGTGATGATCCACCGCACCGAAATGAGGGCAATCAATCTGGAGTCGCCTGCTGAGCAAATCGTCGCCGAAGCGCTGAGTTCGCCTTACACCCGCATCCCCCTGTGGCGCGGCTCGCCGGACAAGATTGTCGGCATACTGCACGCCAAGGATCTCCTGCGCGAACTCCATGCCGCTGGGGGCAGGAGTGATGCCATCCGCATCGAGGAAATCGCGATCACCCCATGGTTCATACCCGAATTGACGTGTGTACGCGTGCAATTGCGCGCGTTCCTCGCCCAAAAGTCGCACTTCGCGCTTGTCGTCGATGAGTACGGCGTGGTTCAGGGCCTTGTCACCCTGGAGGATATCCTGGAGGAGATTGTCGGCGATATTCGCGATGAGCATGACGACCTCACCCGGTATCACTTCAAGCCGCAAGAGGGTGGGTCGCTGATTGTTGAAGGCACGATGCCGATCCGCGATCTCAATCGCGCCATGGAATGGGTCCTGCCAGATGATGATGCAACGACAATTGCCGGCCTCATTATCCACGTAGCTCAACTTATTCCGGACGAGGGGCAGGAATTCAAGGCCCACGGGTTTAACTTCCAGGTACTCCTCAGGATGCACAATCGCATCACCCGGATCAGGATCACCCCGATCGATCCCCAAGCGTCCAGTTCCGACTAACCTCCGAAATCGGGAAATGTGGCTGCTGTTCATGACCGCTCGTCGGCAGGCAGCGCCACTTGGTGCCGACTATCAGCACTGTGTCTTGCCGAGGCCAAGCGCAATACCGAGTAGCCGATGATTGCCGAGATCAGGGAGCCGAACAGGACACCAATACGCACCCCTGCCGCTGCTTCAGGGCCGGTGAATGCCAGCGTTCCGACAAACAGGCTCATGGTAAAACCGATACCGGCAAGGCACGAAACGCCATAGATCATGGGCCAGTTCACCCCGTCTGGCAGCCGGGCAAATCCGGACTTGATAATCAGGAACGCCGCCCCGAATACGCCAATCTGCTTGCCCATGACGAGCCCCATGGCGATCGCCAGAGGCAGCGGTTCGAGCAGAAAAGCCAGGCTGAAGCCACTGAGTGACACGCCGGCATTGGCGAAGGCGAATAGAGGCATAACACCATAGGCGACCCAAGGATGCAGATTGTGTTCCATCCGCACCAGCAGTGACCTCTGATCACCCGGCGCATCACCTCTGATCGGGATGGCAAAGGCCAGCGCCACGCCGGCAAGCGTTGCATGCACGCCGGACTTGAGCACGAATACCCACAGCACGATACCGACCAGCACATAGGGCGTGACCGTGCGGACATTGATCTGGTTGAGAATCACCAGAGCGGTGATCGTCGCAGCAGCACCTGCCAGCATCAACGGCGATAGGTCCGCTGTATAGAACAAGGCAATGATCACGATCGCGCCCAAGTCATCAAGGATCGCCACAGCCAACAGGAAAATCTTGAGCGATAGCGGTACGACCCTGCCAAGCAGCGACAACACGCCCAGCGCAAAGGCGATGTCGGTGGCCGCCGGGATCGCCCAGCCGTTGGCAAGCCCCGGCTCGCCAGCGGCGATGGCGAGATAGATCATCGCCGGCACAAGCATTCCGCCAATGGCGGTCGCTGCGGGCAAGATCACCTGATCGCGTGATGAAAGCTGGCCGGAAACCATCTCACGCTTGATCTCAAGCCCAACCAGTAGGAAAAACACCGCCATCAGGCCATCGTTTATCCAAAGGAGCAGTGGCTTGTTGAGTTCGAGCAGGCCGATCTGAATGACCATCGGAGTTGTCAGGAGCGAGTCATAGAGCCAAGCGAGCGGCGAGTTATCGAGCACAATCGCCAGCGCCGCCGCAGTCACCAGTATGATGCCGCTAGAGGCCTCGTGATGAATGAATTTGTCGGTGGCTCGCTTAATCATTCCGTTGGACGCCCTGAACAGTGGGGAAGGTTGATCCGAGGTGATTGGGAGAAGAACCGCTAACCGGCGGCGGCTGTGCGTCGCCGGCATAACAGCACCTACCATTTCTAGAGTAATCCGGCCCGGCCCGATTCACAATACGCGCCACGATCGGGTTGCCGCTCACGAACGCGCTAGCGCTGCCGCAGCCCTCGTTGTTCATGTCCCGCTCCGGCGATCAGTTGTTCAGATGTGCGTATGTCTCGTTCGGTCGGCATGTTTCGCACCCTCTGAGCAACAGGCTCTAGATTGTAGCCATCTTTGGTGTTTGCGCCGCCGCTGCGCCATCTGCCGCTGGCTGGCCGCAAGAACGACGAGCCCCGACCGCCGCGGCAGCACACAAATCGCCTCATAGGAGTCGAACAGTCGCAATTTCTCGATTATTCTGACCATTTTCACCTCCACAACCGATTCACTCGCTTTAAAGTGAGGATTGGTCATGAGTGAATCAAATTCAGCATTCAGTTCTTTTTGATTGAAATTATCAATCAGACTGATTGGATGTCGACATCGGGCGATGCATACCTCAAGAGATCGGTTTGAGCATGCGGCGCGGTCGGGTCCGGGCCTAGCCAGAGAGAGCTCGCCCCGGAGTAAGCTTCAATCATCGCCCGCTGCGGAGACTGCCCGATGCCGACATTGAAGCAATTGCGTTACCTCGTCGCCCTTTCGCAAACGCTGCATTTCCGGCGCGCGGCTGAACAATGCCACGTAACCCAGCCAACGCTGAGCAACCAGATCCAGGAACTTGAGCGCAGCCTCGGCGTCCAGCTGGTGGAACGAAGCCGGCGCAACCAAGTTGTGCTGACGCCAGTCGGCAAGGACATCGTTGAACGAGCCAATATTGTCCTGCGCGACGTGCAAGACATTATCGATGTTGGCAGGCACGGTCAGAAATGGCTCCATGGCACGATCAGGCTCGGTGCCTTGCCGACACTCGGACCCTACCTTTTACCGCATGTGCTGCCTTCTCTTCACCGGGACTATCCCGGTTTGAAGCTATATGTGCGCGAAGGAGTGCCCGCTGCCCTTCTCGACGGTCTGGCCAACGCCGAGCTTGATCTTGTACTTTTTCCATTGCCGATCAGCGGGGCGGAATTTATCAGCGTGAGGCTGTTTCGTGAGCAGCTCTGGGTGGTCATTCCGCACGAGCATCCACTGGCCGCCAAGCACACCATCGACCGGTCGGATCTGGCTGGAGAGACAATTCTGGCACTGGAGCCCGGACACCGGCTTTACGAGCAGGTCGCCGAGATCTGCCGCGAATTCAACGCCAATCTTTCGCATGACTTTGAAGGAACGAGCCTCGACACCATTCGCTTGATGGTGGGCATGGGTTTGGGCCTTTCCTTCATGCCGACTGTCTATGTGCTTTCCGAAACACCCAAGGATACACAGGTAATCGCCCGGCCGATGCAACAGCAGCCCCCGATCAGAACGGTGGGGCTGGCCTGGCGCCGTCATAGCGCCAGAAGTCAGGAGTTCCTGGCCCTAGCCAATGCCATCCGCGAAGTGCTGAAATCCGACCTGCCCGAGGTTACCGTCATCGAGTAGCGCGTGGCCGATGAGGCGTTTCCTTGAAGGCCGGTCGACATTCGAGAACTCGTTGTGGTGCTGGCACGGCCTGTAGCCAAGGGCATGTACCGTAAATACCTGTTTGTGCCCATCAAACCTCAGCACCGGAATTCACGTCAGAGCCTTCCAAGTCGTTTTCGATACGGAATTTCTATCAATACCGCGTGCGCTCCAATTGGCGGACGGGTTCGGAGGCGCCCAAATTCTGCAGTGAGCACTCGGCGTCCACACCTCGGCAGCCGGCCCAGCACCGCCAAACACCAATGTTGGCCGTAGTGTAGATGGCGGCGAGAGCCTGCGCGATCTGGTCTGGCAGCCTCGTCAGGTATGCACCGCATGGTCATCAAACCGGAGCAAAGAGTGCCGCTCCATAATATCCGGCGATTGCCGCAACAGCGATCACGCACGCACCCCAGACCATATCGACGATCGACACCACTAATGGCCAATTCCTGAGCGTTGCATAATTCGTCATGTCATATGTGGCATAGGTGAAAAAGCCGAATAACGCGCCATAGGTGAATGCGGTGAGCGCCGAACCATCACGCAATCCAACCGCGACGGCGAAAACCACGATGCCTATTACATAGACCGCGTAGAAAACAGCAGCCGCGCCCATTTTGGGCCGGTCGCGCACTAGGCCGTCAAGACGGTCAGCGTAGAATTTTTTGCAATTTTTGCCAGCCAGACAAAATCGATAACGAGAAACGCAGCGGCTGTGACACCATAGGCGATCAGGTATTTCACCATCAAATTTCGTCCAATTGATCTTAGCAGACTCAGGACTGTTACGCCCCGCTCCCCGACTTGGATCACGATGCGATGGCTGTTTCGGTGATCTGATCGCACCATGGGCGCGTACAAATGCGGTCGGCTCCAAACAGGGACACCATGGAACAGCTCAAGATTGCGGTGATTGGCTCTGGGATTTCCGATCTTTCAGCGACTTGGCTGTTGTGAGCCGGCCACCGCGTCACACTGCATGAAACGGCACCATCATGCGGCGGACATGCCAACACCGTCGATGTGCAAACGCCTGATGGGCGCACAGCGGTCGATACGGGATTCATCGTCTTTAACGAGGAGAATTATCCCAATCTGACGGCGCTGTTTCATCATCTGGGCGTTGCGACCGACGCGACCGAGATGAGCTTTGCACTGTCACTCGACAAGGGAGCCTACGAATATTCAGGCTCGGGGTTTGGCGGCTTCTTCGGCCAGCCACGCAATTTCGCCCGGCCCCGCCATTGGCGGCTGGCAGCCGATGTCGCACGCTTCTTTCGCACGGCGCAGACGCGTGTGATGCAAGGCGGTGCAGAGACATCGCTTGGCGATTTCCTTGCCTCAGAGCGCTACTCAAACGCCTTCATTTAGAGCCACATCGTGCCCATGGGAGCTGCCATCTGGTCGAGCGATATGGACAAGATGCTCGACTTTCCAGCCCGCAGCTTTGTCGGCTTCTATGCCAATCACGGGATGCTGCAATTTCGCCATCGCCCGGCATGGCGCAGCGTCGCCGCGGCAGCCGGAGCTATGTCGAGTGCATGCTTGCCAACGGCGGATTTGAGGTTCAGAGCAACTGTCGCGTGCACAAGATTGTGCGGCAGGATTGCTATATCAGCGTTGTGGAGGCCACGGTGTCTCGCGTCCGTTCGATCATGTGGTGGTTGCCACCCATGCCGATCAGGCGTTGGCACTGCTGGATCGGCCAGACGCGCATGAAGCGCGACTGCTCGGCGCCTTTCCCTATCAACCGAACCGAGTTGTGCTGCATCGTGATCCGCGCTGGATGCCCAATCGGCGGCACCTTTGGTCAAGTTGGAATTACATCAAGCAGTCTGGCGGCTCAGATGTAGGCCTGTGCGTGACCTACTGGATGAACCGCCTCCAGAAACTCACGACCAATACCGATCTTTTCGTGACGCTGAATCCACCAGATGAGATCCACCCAAAGGCCGTCGACCGCGTGTTCGATTACCATCATCCGGTTTTCAATTCACATGCTCTGGATACGCAGCGCGAATTGCAGCAGATCCATGGTGTGCGGCGGACATGGTTCTGCGGCAGCTATTTCGGATATGGCTTCCATGAGGACAGTGCGCAAAGTCGCCTTGCCGTCGCTGAACAACTGGGGGGCGTGAACCGCCCTTGGACGCTTGCAAATCCATCAAGCCGCATCGCGGCAATTCCGCCGGACATGTCGCAGGCAGCCGAATGACCCGCACCGCTGAAGCGGTCTATTTCGGCGAGGTGGTGCACAAGCGCCTTCGCCCGGTCATGCACGCGCTGCGCTACGGGGTTTTCGCTCTGATGTGTGATTGCGACCAGCTACCCGAAATCGACAAGCGGCTGAAGCTGTTTCCCACAATCGTTTCAATCTGTTCAGCCTGTTTGACCGCGACCACGGCGATGGCACTGCGCTTGACGCGTACTTACGAAAAGTTGCCGCCGGCTCAGCGGTTGGTGATCAGAGCAGCCGTTTTTCGATGTTGTGCTATCCGCGCATATTTGGCTACGCGTTCAACCCGCTCACCGTCTATTTCGGCTTCGACCGCGGCCATCAGGTGCGGCTGATAATCTATGAGGTCAACAACACCTTTGGCGAGCGCATGACATATGCACTGCCCGCCGAAGCGGACATGTCCGGCGTGATGACCCAGTCCTGCCGCAAGCAGCTCTATGTCTCGCCCTTCAATTCGGACAAGGGCACCTATTCGTTCCATGTGACGGTCCCGGACGAGGCGCTGACGCTGGGCATTGTCCTTCGCGACAATGCAGGCCCGCTGCTCAAGGCCTATTTCCATGCCAGCCGGGAGCCGCTGAGCGACAAGGTGCTGCTCAAAGCTCTCGCGTGCACCGGATGGATGACGGTGAAGGTGATCGCCGGCAAATCCGATCAGCTACGGTTCGACGAAACGAGAAAATGTGTAGTCCAAGTGCCCGAAGAACAGACCCATGATGGCCGCTCCTAGAGGCCGGCCCGAGAAGGCATTGTTGCCGGTTTTATCAGGCGCACAGGACGCCAACTTCTCGACTGAGAGCCTGATGGCTCATTATTGACCGAGTTGCCCTCAAGCCGCCAGATCCGGTTCGGACGCGCCATCACCGATGCTGAACCGCTGCTCAAGCTTCACAACTACGGGGTGATTACCAGGGCGCTTGGCCGCGGCTCAATCGGCTTTGCCGAGGCTTATGTTGACGGAGATATCGATTGTTCGGACCTGACCGGACTGCTCCGCTTTTTCCTGCGCAATCGTGCGCGGTTTGAAAATTCCGATCGCAAACTGTTAAAGGCGCGTATCGGTGACCGGATCGGCCATCACTTGCGGCAAAACTCGCGGCCGGGCAGCCGGCGCAACATCGCCGAGCACTATGATCTCGGCAATGAGTTCTTCCAGCTGTGTCTCGACCCTGACCTGATTTACTCGAGCGGCTATTACCAAAGTGGGGCTTGCACGCTCGATCAGGCACAAGCTGCCAAGCTCGAACGCATCGCGGATTTCATACAGCTTTCAGGCGGCGAGAATGTTCTCGAAATTGGTTGCGGCTGGATGGTACTGGCGCGCTACTTGGTACGTCATGGCGCTGCCACGGTCAAGAGCATAACCCTGTCGCAGGAACAACTGGCTCACGCCATCGGGTCATCCGCCAGAACAGATCTTGGCTGCAAATGCAGTTTTGAGCTTTGCGATTACCGAGATGCCGACGGTCAATTCGACCGCATTGTCGCGATCGAGATGATCGAGGCGGTGGGCGAGAAGTACTGGCCGCGATTCTTCAAGACGCTGAGCAATCGCTTGAGGCCCGGCGGTAGCGCCGCCCTTCAGGCGATCACTATCGAGGATAAACACTTTGATGCCTACCCGCGCAAGGCGGACTTTATTCAGCGCTACATTTCCCCGGTGGCATGTTGCCAACCGCCGGTGCGATCGAGCGCGAGGCGGCGGCAGCCGGCTTGACATTGGGGCGCACCGAACATTTCGCTCATTGCTATGCAAGCACGATTGCCGAGTGGCGCCGGCGCTTCGAACTCGCCTGGCCGCAAATCGCCGCGCTTGGTTTCGATGACAAATTCCGCCGTCGCTGGCTCTACTATCTCAGCTATTGCGAGGCTGGATTTCTCCAAGGCGCCATCGACGTTGGGCTCTACCGACTGCGCAAGGTTTGAGCCTGGCGGCACCAGACAAAAAGGCGCATGAGCCAGAAATAAAGCGCGTTCGGCAGTAGCTTCAATGCCTTCATGACAAGGCAGAAGCCCTGCGGGAACACGATCTCGAACGGCGCCCCGCTCCAGCCCGGTCAGCAGTTTCCTGGCGGCCTGCTCGGCCGACATCAACCGGCATCGGAAACGGATTTTCGCGCGTCATTGGCGTGTCGATAAAACCGGGATTGACCAGCGCCGCCTTGGTTGGCCCATAGGCGAGTGAACTCGGCAGTCCCTAGTATCCGGCAACGGAGGCAACGATAGCGATATGTCCGTGCCTACGCTCGATCATGCGCGGCAGCAACGGCGCGAGCGCATTCATCACACCCAGAATATTGACCTGCACGCCCATGCGCACCGCATCCAGATCAAACGCGCCAACCTCCATCTGCGTCCAGGCACCGGCATATTGCTCACATCTGCGGGAGAGGAGGCAAATGTCTTGTGGTCTCGGGCAAATGCCGCCAGCTTGCCATCCAGAGGCCTTGCCAGCTCAAGGCCGATCCCAGAGCTCGCGCCGGTGATCCATACCGTCTTCCAGATGCCGGACACGGTTGCGGCGGTCAGATCCGCACCAGGGGCTGCAACAGGCGGCTGAAAAATCCCTTGAAGCGGGTCGGCGCTTCGGTCGCAACAATGCAGATACAGGGCTCACCCGGCTCAACGCGCGGCTGGTGCTCGATATGTTCGTCAAGATCGGCGATGTCACCACATCCAAACCGGCCCATGGCGTCGCGATAGGCACCGGAAAGCACCAGCGTCATTTCGCTGCCGCCATGACCGTGTTAGGGCATTGCCTTGCCCGGTGCGATATGCAGGAGGAACAGCGATGAAGTCGCAGAATCCGGCAGCTTGACCGAGTGCTTGCGCACGCCCGGCGCTACCCTCTGCCATGAAATATCCGACAGTGAAGACCCGATATGGCGGCGCAGGGGCAGTGGCACGTCTGCGCCACCATCCGTCGTCCTTCTGGGCTGAACCGGCTTTGCAACAATCTAGTCTGAGGTATCGTCAAGGTACTGCATCAGACGGTTGAAGGCAAAAGGCGCAAGCTCAGCGCCATCGCCTTGTTCGAGGCACTGGCCGCCGATCTCCTCGGCAATGCGCACCGACTGGCGGCAGGCATCGCACATTGCCAGGTGCGCCGCGACGACAAGGCAAAATGCCTCGCCCAGCTCACCGCTGGCGTAACTGATCATCTTGGCATCATCCAGATGATGGGAAACAGTCATTGCAGATCCACAAGTTTGGGTTTCAACCGAGCATAGGCAAGGCGCATCCGGGACTTTACGGTCCCGAGTGGCAGCATCAGTTTTTCGGCGATTTCGCTTTGTGACATGTCCTGTACATAGGCCAGATCAATAACTTGGCGTTGATCATCGGGCAGTTGCCCAAGTGCCTCTGAAACACGCTCAGCGATCTGGCTCGCATTAAGCTCATCTTCTCCGTCTGGTTGGTCGGCAGCCAGATCCAGAGTTTCAACATCTTCGTATGGCTGGGAAGATTTGCGCCGCAAGCGGTCGATCCGGGCGTTACGGGCGATCGCATAGATCCAGGCACTGACACTTCCCTTGGCCGGATCGTACAGCTCTGCCTTGCGCCAGACTGTGGTCATGACGTCCTGCACAAGGTCTTCCGCCTGCGCGCTGTCCGCGCCGGCTTTCATCATCAGCGACTTGATGCGCGGCCCTAAATGCAGAAAAAGCGCCTGGAACGCGGTGTGATCGCGATCGCTGGCGACCTGCGCAATAAAGACCGATGTTGTTCGATCAAAGGGTCAGTCACCGGAACATGCTGCATTGGGATCGTGCATTCCGCCAAAAGCATTATCCACCCATCTATCTATCGTCCAAGTAACGCAGGCCCCTCCCAACAGGATCAACACAGCGGCAGAGTTTCTTTCGGCCGGGGCTCCGGCGCTTTCAGTTGACCGCCAAACGACCGAAGCACGGCCCTGTTGCGGAGCGAGATACCTGCACCAACATGCAAGGCTGGAACACGTCCGGCCTTTTGCGTGAGGCATCGGTTCGTTCAGTTCGGCAGAACGACGCTGTCGATGACGTGAATAACGCCGTTGGAGGTTTCAATGCCGGCGGAGGTCACAGTGGCCTCATCAACCTTGACGCCGTTTGTTGCATCGACGAAGTGCATATGGTCTGAACTCAGCACTGAAGGCGCTATGCACGTCATGAGCGCTTCATCCTGAATATGCATGCCGTATCGCGCGATATTCCGTTCGGCAGCCTGATCAAGGATCATCCGCAGTTGCGCGATCACCTCGCCTGAGCAATCCACCGTCATCGGCAGCTCGTCATCGAACTTGCGGAAGTCGGTGTTGACCGCGACCTCGCGCCGGTAGTGCCTGGGTGCGAATGCGCCAATGTGAAGGTTGAGCCTGAATACAAGCCACATGAGCACCGTCGTCGTGAAAACGCGCAAGAGCCTGGATATTGCCCCCCAGCCTTGATGGGCGACTCGGGACTGAAGAGACAGCGATGCCGACGGCCACCGCACTTCTGGACCATCGATCGGCACCGGGCTCAGGGCATCGGCTTCCTCCAGAACCGAAATGACATGGCGGAAACCTGCGCAAATGCGGAACTGGCCGCATGCGGAGCCGGTTTCACAATCAGGGGCAAGATGTTGCCGTTACTCGGAGCGATCGGGCCCCATTGGCATGAAAGGCCAGACAGATCCGGATCGTCTTGCGGACCGGCCGGCTGAAGCTCAATGGCATCTTGTTTCAGTTGCGCTTCGGCCCACTCCATTCCGCCGCCGGCAAACATGGCGTAGCGTAGATGGTCGGACGCGCGCCAAAATACCGGCCGCACGTATCGCCTCGACTGTCACCATGCCGACACGCAGATCCAGGTCGAGATCCCGCTTGGTCCACATCGCAGCGCGCAAGAGCGCACCGGCGACTATTGCAGCCTGATCGGGGGGGGGGCTGGCCATGCGGGCACTGTCCCCACCAAAGATTAACAATGGCAGTTGACCGCCAAGCGCATTGGCCATAGCGCTGATGGTGCCGGCACCTGCCAGGTTCACGGTCTTGTAGCGCCGGCCTGGATTTCTGTTGTGGAGTTGACTACGTCAGATACGCCGATAATCCAGTCATCTGGCAGGTTGGCATAGTGAGCAGGATCGGCTGCCTGAGTGAAATCACTCAGCCCGGGAACCAGGTCGATCCAGTTTTCAGCAATCGATCCATGCGCCATTTCAGAATGTTTCATGGAAACGGGCTTGAATGACACCGACCGGTGTCATTCAAGCCCGATCTTTGTTCAGCACCGATCAATCGACCATCGACAGGAACTCAGCCCGCGTCGCTGCGTCAGTCCGAAACACGCCGACACCCAGCGGCTGGAGTTCTTCCTGAATCACATTGGCAATCTGCGATGTCATGCGCTCCTGGATTTGCAGCCGTCTGGCAAAGGCATCGACAGTGCGCGCAAGTTTCGAAATGCCGACGACACGCTTTTCCGGAAGATACGCCACCCAGGCCCTGCCGATGATCGGCGCCATGTGATGCTCGCAATGGCTTTCAAACTCGATGGCGCGCAGCAGCACCATTTCGTCGTAGCCATCGATCTCCTCAAATGTCTTGTTGAGGATCCGGCGCGGCTCGACATTGCAGCCTGCGAAACATTCATCGAGTGCCCGCACCGCACGGGCCGGCGCTTCAAGTAGCCCGTCACGATCAGGATTGTCGCCGGCATAGCGAAGGATGGTCGCATAGGCGGCCTCGGCTTCCTCGCGGCTCGGCCGGGCACCCAGTTCCTCGGCAGCGGTGAAAGATTTTGACGGCGCATGGGATCTCCCCTCATTACCCAGATGTCTACGCGCTCCGAGGGGCTTCGGATCACCCCATTATGTACTACCGCCCGGCCAATCCCGGCTTGCGTTTTTTGCGTCAGTTGAGCAGCCAGATGGCGGCGTTGAGGAGGAACGCATAGCAAACCCAGATTGCGTAGGGCACGAGCAGTGCTGCCGTAAAGCGCTCTATCCGCCAGAAAACAATGGTGGTGGTCACAATCGCCGCCAGCAACAGGACGATGTCGACAAGCGCGCCCGCGATGGACTGCAAACCGAAGAACAGGATCGACCACGCAAGGTTCAAGCCGAGCTGAACCGCAAACATGACAAGTGCGATGGTGCGCGCCGTGGAACGTGCAGCACGCCAGATGCGCCAGCCAGCAATGGCCATGAGAATGAAAAGCAAGGTCCAGACCGGACCAAACACCCAATCCGGAGGATTGAACGAGGGCTTTTCGAGCGCCTGATACCAGGACCCGACACTTGTCGCCGTGGCGATTGCCCCAAGCCCGGAGACTGCAAGACACAGTGCGAGGAAGCCGCCAAGGCCGATCAAATCAGACCGATTTTTATGCCAACCGTGAGCTTGAGTGTTCATTTGGAAATTCGTTTCTCAACAAGAGGAAAGATAACGGCATGAACGCCAGGGCGGATCACTGAATCTGCCGAGCGGTGACGCAGCGCTCAGCAAGTGCGGAAAGGCCGATAGGGGTCTTGGCTGCGTGGAAAGGTCGATTGGGCGGTTGCGGTCACGGCGGTAGAACTGTGTGCGGGATTCTCAGTGCCGCTTTTCGTCCATGTCACAATACTCCTTCTGAGTAAATACGCTAACATTGAGGACACGCTGACCCTGACGTCGTGAGAAGCCGCGTCGACAGCACAAATCGGCGATCCTGCGAATTGACTTGAGCGGTGGGGCCGAACTCCCATGCCAAAGGAGTCGCTCCAGAAGCACTCATAGGAGAAGCAGGTGCGTAACATGTGTCATTCCACCTACAACCCAATGCCGGCCCGTGTCATTTTTGGCATCAACTCCATATGTGGTCTTGCAGACGAAGCTGCCAGGCTCGGCCACTCCCGCAGCGTGATCATCTGCTCGCCAGGGCGAGCCGAACTAGCTGAATCTGTTGCGCGTGACCTCGGGACGCAGCGAGCGTTGGTCTGCACGGCGGCGCGGGCGGGCTTTCCGCAGTACGCATTCGATCAGGTCATGAGTTCCATTCAGGGCTCGCGCGCCAACGGGATCATCGCCGTCGGTGGCGGGACGGCGATCGGGCTTGGCAAGGCGGTGGTCGCCGATACGGATTTGCCCATGATTGCGGTGCCGACAACCTTCTCCGGCTCCGAACTCGCAGCGAATTGGTATGTCGGTACGGATTCGGCCCGGCGCGTTAGTGTCGATCCCGGTGCCCTTGCCAAAACCGTGTTCTACGATCCCGCGCTCCTCGCCAGCCTACCGGCCGAAACTGCCGCCGCCAGCGGCATGAACGCGATGGCCCACGCGGTCGAGTCGCTTTACGGTTCAGACACCAATCCGGTCGTTCAGGTGATGGCCAAGGAAGCGATCCACCTGCTCGCGACGAGCCTTCCCGAAATCACCGACAATCCAGGTGATCTCGCGGCATGGGCGGCAGCCCTGCGTGGCGCCTGGTTCGCGGCTGGATTTCGTGCCAGAGGCGGGCTGGAACATGTCATGGCGCAACGGATCAGGGACGCGTTCGACCTCGACCATGCGCGCACCCATGCCGTTATGCTGCCTTATGTGACCGCCTTCAATGCGCCTGCAGCACCAGACCCGCTCGCTCGCGTTGCACGCACACTCGGGGTGTCCGATCCCGCCGACGGGCTTCACGCGCTCAATCGCCGTCTCGGGCTCGCCACCGGGCTCTCTGCCCTCGGCATGCCCGCAAGCGGGACAGACGAGGCCGTTCGGCGGATCGCCGCCGCTGATATCGTCGCCCCGCGCTCAGCAGACACGTGCCAGATCCGCCATATCATTGAAGCCGCCTTTGCCGGCGCGCCACCCAGTGTCAGCGGTCTGGCCGCAAACGTCGCTGGTCGCGACGGGCAAATGCAATAACATCGGTCGTTCTTGAAGGAAAGCTGTATGAGCGCGATCTTACTTGTCCACGGAGCATGGCCGGGGGGCCGGAGCCGGCATGAGGTCGCAACGCGCTTCACCGGTGAAGGCCATCTTGTGTTCACTCCAACTCTCACCGGCATGGGAGAACGCTCGCATCTGGCGAGCCCGGATATCGACCTCAACTCCCATATCGTCGATCCCCTGATCAGCCCCGATCCGTATCCTGCGAGTGTTGAGGAGAGGTTGCGCGCCATCGGCAAGAGTGAAGACGGGCGATATATGTTCGCCGTCTCCATGTTTCGCACGATCGAAGATGAATTGTGCATTCGCCCGATTTCCGCGCGTTACATGCACAGAAAGGAGACCGAAAGCCATGAGCAAAGATAAGAAACCCCTGCCGCCCACGAACAGTGACGAGGAGGCGGACCGCTTTGTGTCAGAATCCGATCTTTCGGAATATGATCTGTCGGGTTTCAAGCCGCCCAGCAGTTATGCTTTTGCCCAAGAAGAAGGACGCACGTCTTGAAATGAGGATCGCTCAGGCCGAGCTGGACGCCCTTAAGCCAAAAGCAGAGAGGCGCGGCATCCCGCATTCTCGCCTGGCTCGCATTTTCATCGAGCAGGGCTTGCGCCAGCTTGCGGATCAACATGGCCAGCAGGTGTGATGATGAACTCCACAGACACGAACACCCCATCCCCGCTCGCATAGGGATCAGGATCGTCAACAAGCTATTGCCGAGCTTCAGCAGCTCATCACAGAGGATATTGAAAACGGCAAGCCTGAAGAGCTCGATTTTGCATCATTCCTCAAACGCAAGCGCAAGGAACGTAATGGATAAGGTAACGGATGAAGACAGCTGGTCCCTGAAACCGCCCACGACACTGGAAGAAAAACCCGCCAGTCTCGATCCAGAGCGGCGTGAGCGGATCATAGCTGCCGTTGAAGCGATGCACGAGCTATGGTGAAATGCTATCGCGACCTGAGATGAATGACAATCATCCCCCGTTCCTTCCAGACGAAATCGATCTGGATGAAGACATCGCCCAAACGCGAAACAATCCTCGATGAGCTTGTCGAGGACGCCCAGAAGAACGACAGGGCTTTGACAATGCGGTTCGAAGTATCAGCACGGGCGCTGAGGAGGCCGGCGTGGAGGGTGCAGCGGTCGGCACGGTCGAAGGTGTGGGCCACATTGCGGTTGGCGCGGTGCGCGGCACCGGCGCCGTTGCAGTCGGCGCGGCAAAGGGTGTCGGCCAAGGCTGGTGTTGGCGTGGTCAAAGGTGCGGGTTGCGTCCTCACGCCGGGCAATAGCTGCTGACCACTTCTCTCCTCAGGAGCCGCATCAAGTACACATCACGCAATGATGGCGGTTGCGCCTTCGTCCGAAAACTGACGTGCCTCCGGCGCGCGCATCATATAGGATCACAGCACCAACCAACGATGGAGCAAAGATGCCGAAGGCGGCCGCATTTGTTCGGTATTGGAACGGCACATATGTTCGGCACAGGCAGCAGACAGACGGAATGGTTTTGTGCGGTCGCCCGAAGCGGCCGCAGATCCGTTTTTGCATTGATCATCATAGCGCTGGTCAGTTTCCTGCCGGGCTTTTTCTCCTTGCCTGCCATCGATCGCGATGAAGCGCGTTATGCTCAGGCTTCACGTCAGATGGTTGCAACCGGCGATTGGATCGATATCAGGCTGCAGGAGGTGCCTCGGTACCACAAGCCGATCGGAATTTACTGGCTACAATCTGCCCTGGTTTCTTCGTTCGGCACCGACGCAATTGCGCCAATATGGGTGCATCGATTGCCTTCCCTTGCTGGCGCCACCGGCGCGGTACTCCTCACATACTGGCTAGCTTTGGCACTTGTCAGCCGGGAGGCTGCGTTCCTCGCCGGCGCAACCATGGCGGTTTGCCTGCTCCTGGGTGTCGAAGCCCGGCTTGCAAAGACAGATGCCGTGCTCCTTTCAACGATATTGCTCGCACAAGCGGTTTTGGCCAGAGCCTATATTCATGTCCACGACGCCAATGCACGGATCGCCGTTCAATGGCGACCGTGGCTGTATCCTCTGCTATTTTGGAGCGCGGTTGCCGCCGGGATTTTGGTCAAAGGCCCGATTATTGTTCTTTATGTCGGGTTGACCATCGTTGCTATTTCGATATTCGAGCGTTCGTTCTCCTGTATTCACGCACTGAACCCGACGTTTGGCCTCCTCTGGTGCCTCGCACTTGCCGCGCCGTGGTATGTCGCGATCGGATTTCAATCCGAGGGCGCATTCTACCAAAAGGCGATCGGATTTTCGGTTGCCGGTAAGATTGTCGAAGAACATGAAGGACATGGGGCGCCGCCCCTCACGCATGCAGCCTGGCTCTGGGCCATCTACTGGCCAGGCTCACTGCTTTTTGCGCTTTCCATTGTACAATTGTGGCGTCAGCGCCGAGAGCCATGGCTCCGATTTCTGATTTATTGGGCACTGCCATCCTGGATTGCAATGGAATTGGTGGTCACCAAACTGCCGCATTATATCCTTCCAGCATTGCCAGCGATTTCAATCGCCGCGGCACGCGTCGTCGTGTCGAACGTTGCTCTGCTCAAACACCGTGCCGTGCGGATTTCTATGGCAGGCGTTGTATCGCTGATCACAATTGTGGCTTTGGCGGCCATCGTGACGGCCTCTTGGATTGCGGGAAATGAGAAGCTCACAGCTGCAATGCCAGCCTATTGGGCGGCGGCGTTCGTGTGCTTCTCGGTTTTGCTGTTTTTTGCACTGCGGGCACTGAGAGATCAAAAAATCATGACGCTGACCAGCGCCTTGTTTGGCAGCGCGATTGCCTTTTACTGGATGATGTATCCGTCAATCGCACAGATTGATCGTTTGTGGCCTGCACGACAGCTGGCAAATATTATTGATAACAACAAGCAATGCGAAAAACCGTTTCTCGTAAGTGCCGGTTACCACGAACCATCCCTTGTCTTCAGTACACGGACAGATCTGGTGCTGACGAACGGGGCTGACGCCGCTGACATGATGGCGGGCCGAATCTGCTCGCTTGGCTTGATCGAGAAACGACAGCGAGCAGCGTTTATGGACCGCGCCCGGGAGATCGGCGCCGAATTTTCCCCTGCCGGGCAAGCCGATGGATTTAACATTGGTGGCGGCCGGGAGATAGAGATGGTCGTCTACGCGCCCAAACAGCCTTCAAATACCCAAGAATAGTGGTCGTCGAAGCGCCAAATCGCTCCCATGAACCGAGGCCGCCGTCAAGGTAACACAGCAGGTCATTGAACCACAGAATTTTATCCGGCGCGCCCTGCGCGTGCTCATCTGTACCGAAAAGCGCGTGCGATGGGCACAGCTTGCGGGGCAGGCGAGGGTTTTTTGAGAATCCAGCGGTATCAATCCACCTGGCCCGGGCTCCCGGTTCCGGTGTCGGGTAGGCGAATACCGAGCCCCCGGACCACCGCTTTTTGATAGACGTGATGACACATGGCGATGTCATGGGCCACCAGGCCGATGGTATGGATCAGGTTGCGCTCGGTGTCGCTCTCGCGCCCGGCGACTTTGCCCCGGACCGGTTCGTGGATCCTACCATGCAGCATGTCGCGGGTGAACAGGCCGGTCCCGGCTGAGTTTCTGAAATGCTTCATCAGCATGTTCATTTCCCAGCTATCGACCGCCATTTTGTCCATTTTGCGCCAGCCTTCGGGCTCGAATTCGCGGTGGGTAAAGGAGACACAGGTCGCGCCGAGATTGAGCCAGGCCTTGCCGCAACACATGATGTCATCCGATGTGGTGCCGCCGATGCCAATATCGGCATCGCGGATGACCTCCTAGATCGAATCCTTTGCCACCACGTTGATGTGGCGTTTTTCCGACCATTTTGCCGCGAAGGCTTCACGGGTTCAGGGCCGGCGAGAAGTGCACCGGATCTCCTCGATCCCGTCGTAGAGTTCCATCAGGCAGCGCAGCGCGCTGGTTCCCATGGTGCCGACACCGACGAGTCCCACGACCCTGGGATTGCCTGGCCCAAGCCATTTCAATGGCAGAGCGGTCGCTGCGGCGCTTCTGATTGAATAGGTCCAGTGTTCTTCAACAATGGCCTTGCCGGTGCCGGTGTCTGGATCGGCAAGGATGACGCAGCGCCCGCATTCGGGCCGGCCGTCGGAACGATCAAGCGTCGCATCCAACTCCGGCCGGCAACTCCGGCCGGAAGATCTCGAAGTCGATAACGCCGCGTAGTGCTCATCCGGATCGAACACAACCCGCGCTGTGCAGCCATCGTACCCTCCGTCGCCGATATACCGACGGAATCACGCCAACACGCTCAAAGCCAAGGGGGTTCAGGGCGTCCGACTGCTGCCATCCGGCCGAATGCGAAAACTTCTTCCACGCAGCAGGATATCAACGCTCAATGTGAAAATGCTCCGGTCGAAGCCAAGCGGGCCATGCCGGCGACGAGGACCCGCTCGGAAAGGTCAACGACACGATTGCCGCGATCGTTCACAGCCAGGATGGTGTCAAATCCACCGAGGTCTAGAGCAATTGCGCGCTGCCGATCAGGTTGATCCATGCGTCTTCGTCCATCACCTCAACGCCGAGCGAGTGCGCCTGCTTCAGTTTGGAGCCGGCACCAGACCCCGCGACAACCAGATCTGTCTTTGCCGAAATCGAGCCCGAAACCCTGGCGCCAAGACTTTCCGCTCTCGCCCTGGCCTCTTGTCTCGTCATGCGCTCAAGCGTTCCGGTAAACACCACGGTCTTGCCGGCGACCGGCGCAGAGGTCGCGGCGCTGGTAACCGGTTGCGGCCGGACCTCAGCAAGAAGTGCATTCAATGCCTGGATATTGCGTGGTTCACTGAAGAACCGGGCAATGGCTTCGGCAAGAACCGGCCCTATGCCATCAATGCCCGCGAGTTCGTCAAACGCCTCGCTTTCTTGCTCACCCGCCTGGCTCATTGCAGCAACGAACGAATCGATATCGCCGTAGGACCGCGCCAGTAGCCGCGCCGTGGTTTCGCCAACATGGCGAATTCCAAGCGCGAATATGAACCGATCAAGACCGATTTCGCGCCGCGCATCGATTCCCGCCATCAGATTGGCAAGCGAGGTCTCCCCCCACCCTTCGCGGCCTGCAAGATCGATTTCACCGCTTTCCTGGCGCGCTGCCAGCGTGAATATCTCTGCCGGCGTCAGCACCAGCCCGTCATCGAACAATTCCTGCACCCGCTTGGCGCCCATTCCCTCAATGTCGAAGGCATTGCGGGAGATGAACAGCCGCAACCTTTCACGCGCCTGCGCCTTACAGAACAGCCCACCCGTACATCGGCGAACAGAATCCGGCCTCCCTGTGCGCGGATTGAGCGCACGCACCGCATGACTGCCGCAAGCCGGGCACAGCTCAGGAAACACGAAAGGTTCGGCGCTGAATGGCCGCTCTGCCAGGATCACATCCAGAACCTGTGGAATGACATCTCCGGCGCGCTGCACTAAAACCTTGTCGCCAACCCGGATGTCGTGATTTTCCTCGCGGATCAGAGTCCCGTCGCGGCCCAACCCCTTGACATAGCCCTCATTGTGAAGCGTGGCATTCTGCACCACCACACCGCCAACGGTAACGGGTTCAAGCCGCGCCACAGGTGTGAGAGCGCCAGTGCGCCCCACCTGAATTTCAATATCGATGACCCTTGTAACTGCCTGCTCGGCGGCAAATTTGTGCGCCACCGCCCAACGCGGTGCGCGTGACACAAATCCCAGACGGTTTTGACAGTCAAGCCGGTCGACTTTGTAGACCACCCCGTCGATGTCATAGCCAAGCTCGGAGCGACGGGCCTCTATTTTTTCATACGCGGCAATCATTTCAGCCGGCGAACAACAACGTTGCATGAACGGGCTGGTCGAAAACCCCCATCTGGAAAACGCCTCGATCACCCCCATCTGGGTGTCAGCCGGAAGCGCGGATGCCTCACCCCAGGCATAGGCAAAAAAGTGCAGCGCCCGTGAGGCAGTCACCGACGGATCGAGCTGGCGCAGCGAACCTGATGCCGTATTACGTGGATTGACGTAAGGCGCCTTGCCTTCTGCTTCCATACGGTGATTGAGCGCGGCAAAATCGGCATGCGCCATATAGACCTCACCCCGCACCTCGAACATGTCTGGCATATCGTCCGCTCGGATAGAGTCAGGGATTTCATCGATGGTCTTGAGATTGGCGGTGACGTTTTCACCCTCATTTCCATCGCCGCGTGTCGCGCCCAGAACAAGATTTCCCCGCTCATATCGAAGTGTCGCCGAAAGTCCATCAATCTTTGGCTCCGCCGTCATCGCCAACTCATCACCATCGGCAATGCCTAGAAACCGGCGCACCCCCGCACAAAATTCCTCCACTTCCTCATTGTCGAAAACGTTGCCGAGCGAGAGCATCGGGACTGCGTGGCGCACTTTGGCAAAGGTCTTCGAAAGCGCGGCCCCGACCTTGGCAGAAGGGCTGTCAGCACGAACCAGATCGGGAAATGCCGCTTCGATGGCGTTGTTGAGCTTGCGCAATTCATCGTATTCCGCATCCACGATCGACGGCGCATCGTCCTGGTAGTAGCGCCGGTCGTGCCCGGCCATCTCAATCGCCAGCAGTTCCAGCGCCTCGGCGGCGCGGGTCCTGCCAAGTTCGGTTTCCGGAATTGCGGCAAGTTCCGCGATCCTGTCGCGCCTGCCGTTCACCCCGCAGCTCCTCCGATCAGCCGCCCCGCTGCCGCACGGGCTTCTTCGGTTACGGTCGATCCCGCCAACATGCGCGCTATTTCCTCGCGCCGTGCGCGCTCATCGAGCCGTTGCACCAGTGTGCGCGGAGACTGCATGCCCTCTCCCGATTTTTCAATCAGAAGGTGGTCATGGGCTCTGGCCGCGACCTGCGGTGAATGCGTGACCACCACCACCTGCAGGTCAACTCCCAATCGCTGCAAGCGCTCACCCACTGCGTCGGCAACAGCCCCGCCGACACCTGAATCGATTTCGTCAAAGATCAGCGTCGGTGCCCCACCGCGCCCGGCCAGCACTACTTTGAGCGCGAGCATCACCCGGGAGAGTTCGCCGCCCGATGCCACTTTGTTCAGCGGACCGAGCTGCGTTCCTTCATTTGCCGCCAGCGTGAATTGCGCCCGATCAACGCCGCGCGGCCCTGCCTGATCCTCCGGCAAAGTTTCAAAATCGGTCTCAAATCGCGCGTGTTCAAGCTTCAGCGGCGCCAACTCGTCAAGCACCGCCCGGTCAAACCGGCCGGCCATCTTTCGTCTCGCCGTCCCAAGATTTTGCGCCCGCTCAAGATATTTATCCCGCGCCTCATCCCGCACTCTCCTCAGCTCTGCAAGGCACTCTTCGTCGCTTTCAAGCGATGCCAGCCTGATTGCAATGCTCTCGGCAAGTCCGGACAACTGATCGACCGCAACGTTATGCTTGCGCGCAATGGCCCGCAGCGTAAAAAGCCGCTCTTCAACTTCTTCAAGCCGGGCTGGATCGGATCTGGCGCGAAGTCGCGCCTCGTTGAGTGCCCTACCTGTTTCTGCAAGCTCAGCCTGGGCGCGCATCAGCGCTTCGATCCCGCCAGCCAGTTCACCTGGCACAAGCGCGTCTGCGCGTTCAAGTGCGGCCACTGCCTCGACCAATTTGGCATCCGCACCTGCCTCGCCGAAAAGACTTTCGTTGCTGCGCACCAATTCCTCGGCAACCCGCTCACCAGCCATCATCATTGTACGCTCTGAGGCGAGCTGCTCTTCCTCGCCCGGCTGCGGTGCAAATCTTGTCAGTTCATCATGCGCATGGCGCAAGAATCCATCGTCTTCGACCGCCCGCACCATCATTGCCCGGTGCTCGTCCACCGCCTGGGAAGCTGCCGACCAATGCTTCCAACACATGGAAAGCTTTTCAAGCAGCGCCTCATGCCCGCCAAACGAATCAACCGCTGCGAGATGAGTTGCCGGTTCAAGCAAAGCGCGCTCATCATGCTGTCCATGAATTTCAACCAGCGTAAGGCCAATGTCGCGCAGCAACCGAACGCTGACGGGTTCGTCATTGAGAAAAGCGCGGGTGCGGCCATCTGCATACTGAACCCGCCTCAGCACCAGCTCATTTTCTGCCGCCTCGATCCCCTGGGTATCAAGCAAAGTCTTGATATCGCCTGTTCGCCACTGACTGAATGCCGCCGTGACACTTCCCTGTTTGGCGCCCTCACGAACCAGTCCCGCTTCACCACGCCCCCCAAGCGCAAGTGCCAGTGCATCGAGCACGATCGATTTGCCTGCACCGGTCTCGCCCGAAAACACGGACAAACCGGCTTCGAACTCGAGATCGAGCCGATCGATAAGAACAATGTCGCGGATCGAAAGGGCGTCCAGCATCAGGCCACTATATCGGAGAAACCCGTGCCCAGGCTTTGCTTATCCAAGATGACTTATCCTCGCGCGGTGCAAGTCCACCGCTCTGGAGAAGCACGTAAGTGTCCTCGTACCATTGGCCGCCAGGATAATTGTGCCCCAGTATCGCTGCCGCCGTTTGTGCTTCGCTGGCTACACCGAGTGCCATATAAGCCTCGGCCAGCCGTGCCAACGCTTCTTCAACATGCGTTGTTGTCTGGTAATCGGTCACCACCACCTTGAAGCGGTTTATCGCCGCGACAAAGGCTTTTTCCTTGAGGTAATAGAGCCCGATATTCATTTCCATGCCGGCCAGATGATCGCGTGCAAGATCAATCTTGAGCTTTGCATCCCGCGCGTAGTCGGAGCGGGGATAACGCTGCACAAGATTGTTGAATTCAACCAGCGCGCGCCGTGTTATATCCTGATCGCGGCGTATGTCAGCGATCTGGTCATAGTAGGAACTGGCGACCAGATATTGGGCATAGGATGCATCATTCGAGCCCGGATGAAGCGCCATATAGCGCTCGGCTGCGGCAATCGCACTTTCATACTCTGCGTGCGCATAATAGGCGTAGGCTGACATCAGCACCGATCGTTGCGCCCATTGCGAATAGGGATGCTGGCGTTCAACTTCTTCAAATTGCGACGCTGCGCTCTTGTAGCGCTTGGCTTCCAGACTATCAGCCGCCTCATTGTAAAGATCGCCCACCGAGCGCTCGACATAGCTGTCATCCTCTCCGCCCAGACCGACCGTCTGACAGCCAGCAAGAACAAATGCGAACGCGATGGCCAATAGTCGTGCGGGTAATCCGCCACATCCAGGATTCGGCATCAATGTCGACACTATCTGCCAAGTTTTAACGACGCAGTAAGCACCAGCGCCCTGTTATGAAACCAACCGGGTCCCGCGTCAATCGCGCTCAGGCAGGGAAATTCACAGGGGCAGCGACCGCAACGTCATGCTCTGATGCGAATGTGACCGTTTCGAGTTCGTCGGCGGTTACAAATTCCCATGCTTCCGTCTGGCTGAGCAAGCTGTTGAGGACCGCATGGTTGAGCTGGTGCCCACCGCATGTGCTCTGGAAACGCCCAATAATCTGCTTACCCGCAATAAACAGATCGCCACACGCATCGAGAATCTTGTGGCGTACGAACTCATCGGTAAAGCGCAATCCGTCCTGGTTCATCACATCACGATCATCGAGCACCAGGGTGTTATCCAAACAAGCCCCAAGTCCAAATCCGTGCGCACGCAATTCCCGAGCATGCGCCAGAAAACCGAATGTTCGCGCAGGTGCAATATCGCGTCTGAAACTTTCCGATGTGGCCTCAAAGACTCGCTGCTGAGTGCCAATGGCAGGATGGGAAAATTCGATCCGCGCTTCGATCACGGACCTCTCTTCAGGCAGAAACACCGCCGAGGCATGACCAATCTGCAAGCTCACAGGCTGCAACACACGAATAAATCCTCGCACGCGGTCGAGCCGGGTCACTCCCGCCTCGTCAATCGCGGCAAGAAATTCATTGGCGCTGCCATCAAGGATCGCGATTTCCGGGCCGCTGACGTGAATTTCTGCATTGTCGATACCAGCACCGGCAAGAGCTGCGAGCACGTGCTCGACGGTCATCACCGACACGCCGTCTTCATTGCGCAACTCGGTACACAGACGAGTCGATCCGACATTCCGCCGTTCAGCCTGCACAACGGTGCTTCGCGTGCCGTTTGTCAGATCTGTGCGGCGGAAGCTAATGCCTGCATCCCCCTCAGCCGGTCGCATGGTCACACGCGATGGACGTCCGGTATGAACGCCCGTGCCGCTCAAAGTGACGGTACGAGCAAGCGTAGACTGTTGTCTACAGCCCCCAAAGTTCCCCATAACACCTGCAACCGTGCAATTTGTAGTGCTCACATGGCACCAGCCCCACCCGGCACCCGGCCCAGTTGTACATTGTTGCGACGGCATATGGCAAACACCTTATAATACTCGCTTGATCTCCGGCACGGTTGTGCGCCAGCGAAAGCGTAAATGTGAACCGGGTGAACCAGCCTGCTCTCCGCCTCTGTCAACCAATCATGTCACCGCTCAGTGTGTTGCCTCATAGAGTTCCATCCCGCCACAAATATCGGTCCGGCCACTCCGTCCTTTCTTGCCAGGCGATTGAAACCGTTGAGTTTCGATCAGAAAACCCAGCAAAATAAGACCTACACCATTTGCAGGCTGAACTCCGCCTCTAATTTGCATGGCGCCGCAGGAAGGCCGGAATCTCCAATTCGTCGTCTTCGTTTGGTAGCCTGGCCAAATCATGTTTGCGACCGGGATTCTCCGGATTCATCGCAACCGGTGCACGTGACTGCTCAGCACGCCGTAACGGATGATTGCTGCCATCACTTGCGGTCGGCTGTGGTGCTGCGGGCAATTCATCGAATTGCGGCTCGGCCGGATCAGCCATTTCCGAATCATCGCCGCGCCGGCCAAGCCCGACATTGGCCAGCCGTTCCAGAAATCCCGTCTTTCGTTTCTGCTCCTCGATGCCGTGATAAGCAGGGGCTTCACCGCCTGCTGCGATGGTGCGCTGGGCCAGCGTCGGGAATTCATCCACTCGAGGCATACGCCGCTCAGTCTCTTGAGGGCGCGGCGGAATGAACGGCCGATCGGGGTCGACTGCTTCTGCCTCCACGGGTGCCCGCTCCGTTTCAGGCAAAGGTGTGCGAAGCCCGAGACCTGCCCGCCCTTCAACACGTCGCACCGTCACATCCATGCTATCGGCCGGCATGCTATCGGCCGGCTGGCCCCGATATGGATCTTCTTCCGCGGCAGGATATTCATTGCGCTTGGCAGGAGCGGCAAATTCAGCCGCTGGAGCAGACAGCTCCCCAACCGGGTCTTCAAACGGCGGCGGCAACGAAGCATATTGCTGCGCGACAAACACTTCATCGATGAGGGGTGCCTCCTGCGCGGTGAAATCGTCCATCTCTTCCTGTGGCTGCGGCAGGTTGAGTTCAGCCCCCTCGATTCCGGTGGCCACCACTGAAACGCGAATAAAACCCTCAAGAGCATTGTCGAATGTAGCGCCGAGTATGATGTTGGCCTCGGAATCAACTTCGGAACGGATCCGCGTCGCCGCCTCATCGACCTCGTAAAGTGTCAGATCCTCGCCGCCGGTGATTGAAATCAGCAGGCCGCGTGCGCCCATCATTGATACATCATCAAGCAGCGGATTTGCGATGGCAGCTTCAGCCGCCTCAATTGCGCGTTTTTCGCCGCACGCCTCGCCGGTCCCCATCATCGCCTTGCCCATGCCGGTCATGATGGTGCGCACATCGGCAAAGTCGAGATTGATCAGACCTTCCTTGATCATCAGGTCAGTGATGCCGGCCACACCCGAATAGAGCACCTGATCGGCCATCGCAAAGGCATCGGCAAAAGTTGTCCTCTCATTGGCAACGCGAAACAGATTCTGATTGGGAATGATGATCAGCGTGTCGACATGTTTTGCCAGTTCCGCGATGCCGGCCTCGGCAATTTCCATGCGCCGCGCGCCTTCGAACTGGAAGGGTTTGGTGACCACACCGATTGTCAGGATCTGCTGGTCGCGCGCCAGTTGTGCGATCACCGGCGCCGCCCCCGTGCCGGTACCACCACCCATTCCCGCGGTGATGAACACCATATGCGCGCCAGTCGTATGGTCGAGAATCTCGGCCATCGCCTCTTCAGCCGCCGCAGCGCCGATCCGGGGCTGCGAGCCAGCGCCAAGACCTTCGGTGACGGCGGTACCCATCTGGATACGGCTGTCAGCGCTCGACATCGCCAAGGCTTGAGCGTCGGTGTTGGCGACAACGAACTCGACCCCCTCCAGACCTGCCTGGATCATATTGTTGACTGCGTTTCCACCGGCCCCACCGACACCGAACACCGTGATACGTGGTTTGAGCTCGTTCATGGCCTCAGGCAATTTCAGATTTATGGTCATTTTACTTCCTCACCTCTCAGTAACTGTGTCGGGGCTCATCGCATCTCCCCGTTGATCCGAATCCCGGGCCGTCACCCATACCCATAAAGTCCATCAACCAAGCCGCCCCAAATGGCGGCCGTTCAAAATCCCTGCTTCAGCCACCGGCCGACGCGCACGAAATAGCTGCCTTCGTGATCATTCGAGGCACCAGCCAGCGCCGATCTCGGCACCATCTCTTGTGTCCGGGCGTAACTGACCAGACCAACCAGCGTTGAAAATCCAGGTCCTGCCGCGCTCGCTGGCGCCCCCAGGAGGCCGCGCGGAGCGCCAAGCCGAACTTCTCCACCAAGGATATTGGCCGCGAGATCTTCAATACCCGCGAGCTGGCTTGCACCGCCAGTCAAAACGATAGTTCGGCCGCGCAGGCTCCCAGCGCCGCTTTGCGCGAGCCGATCACGCAAAAGCTCGAAGGTCTCTTCAACGCGCGGGCGGACAATCCGTGTGATCTGACTTTTCTGAACTCTCTGAACGGTCGCGCCGGCATCGGCCTCGCCAAGTGGCGCGGTATTGACGAACTCGCCATCATCATGGGTGTTGGTGAGCACGCTGCCATGCAGCACTTTCAGTCGCTCCGCTTCCGCCAACGGGGTCGACAGGCCACGGGCAAGATCAAGCGTCACATGTTGCCCGCCAAGCGCAATCCCGTCGGCATGGACGAACAAGCCATCAGCGAACACCGCGAGTGTAGCGCACCCTGCACCCATGTCGATGCACATCGCACCGACATCGGCCTCATCCGCCGTCAGTGACGCGAGCGCGCTCACCAGCGGTGAGACAGCGACCCGATTGATCGAAACATGTGTCCTGTCGACACCGAGGGCGAGATTGCGCAAGGGTGCCGGCTCGGCGGTGACCACATGCATGCCCACACTCAACCGCGAACCATACATGCCAAGCGGATCACGCACCCCTTCATGCTCGTCCAGCGCATAGCCCAGCGGCATTGAGTGCAGCGTCAGACGCTGATCTTCGCGTGGTTGCGCGCGTGCGGTATGCAGCACACGGTCAAGATCGCCCTCGCTGACCTGACCGGTGGCAACCGGCACGCCGATTTCATAGATTTCAGAGCGGATCCGCCCGCATGAGGCATTGACGATCACCTCGTCAACCGTCAGGCCGGCCTTTGCTTCAGCCGCATCGATCGCACCACGGATCGATTTTTCCGCCGCAGCAAGATCAACAATCACGCCCGATTTAACGCCGCACGATTCATGATGGCCGAATCCGATCACCCGAACATTGGCGGGGTCAGCCCCTGCCCCCGCCGGCCTCACTCTGGCGATCGCACAGGCGACTTTCTGTGTGCCTATATCAAGCGCTGCGAATACCGCGCCCCGCCCCTGCTGGTCATTGCCAGCCAGCCCCGACAGTTCCCTGAAGGTCATGAGCGTCACGTGTTCGCTCCCCTTGCGCCGGTAGCGGCTTTGGAAACGCCATCCTTCCGGCCCTCGCGCCCCGGCAGAACCGTGACCCGGTCGGGCAGACGCATATCGACGACAGCCACATCCCGGTCGATCAGCCCCTCGGTCTCGTTGATCCCCACCAACTCGTCGAGCGCCCGTCCGATACCGTCCTCGGGCAAATGCACAATCACCCCATTGTCGAGGCGCAGTGACCAGCGCCGCTCGCCAATTCGCAGTGATGCATGAACTCTCTCGGCAATCGCCGGTCTGCGTTCGAGTTCAGACAGGAACGCCTCAGCGACCTCGCACGCACCAGACCCAACCACCATCGGCAGATGAGGAAACGCGCGCACGCTCAAGTCAGATACCACAGCACCGCGCTCATCGATCAGCGATGTCTTGTCACCATTGCGCCAGATTGCCAGCGGTTCGTGTTCTTCGATTGAGACGTGGATGGTATCCGGATAAAGGCGCATGACGCTGGCCGAGCGCACCCAGTCCAGCGCCATGACACGCTGGCGCGCAGCAACCGGGTCAACATTGGCAATCGGATCGCCCTTGCCCACGTCGATCGCGTCCAGAATTTCATGTACTGTGGTGTATTTCCGGCCGCTCACGGTGACATCCTGCACCGTCAAACCGAGAAGGCCTGCCGTCGCACCCTTTATTTCGGAGAGGCTGTCGGAGACAATCCCGCTCCCCGCGCCGGTGGTCAGCTCATAGCCGGCTGCAGGCACCGCAATCGAGGCAGCGGCGACCATGAAAAAGCGGGCAGGTCGGTGCAACGCGAAGCGCCAACCGCTCCCGGCTCCGGCACGCTGCCTGCGCCGCTTGGCCATCACCCCCCCCCCTTTGCGGTTCCCCGCTTAGCGCCCACAGGACGCGTCCTCTACTATCCAGCGCACCAGAGCTTCGAACGAGCAGCCCTCGTGCTCGGCCAGTTCGGGAACAAGCGACGTTTGCGTCATTCCCGGCTGCGTATTCACCTCAAGGCACACCAGCGCGCCACTCCCGCCCGGGTCGTCGTCAAATCGGAAATCTGCCCGGCTCACACCACGGCATCCGAGTGACTTGTGTGCCTCCAGTGCAAGCTTTTGGATATGAAGGTAAATATTTGGTTTAAATTTTGCCGGCAGGATGTGTCTGGACCCCCCTGGCGCGTATTTTGCCGTGTAGTCGTAAAACCCATCCGCGGGCACGATGTCGATGATGCCAAGCGCGGCCTCTCCCATCACCGCGCATGTGAGTTCACGGCCCGCAACAAATGCCTCGACCAGAACCTCCTCGTCATATGACCAGTCGCCAGAAGTGAGTTCAGACGGCGGGGTTTCGTCTTGTTCGGTAACGATATGAACGCCGACGCTGGACCCCCCACGGTTCGGCTTGATTACGTAGGGCGGCTGGATCACATGGCGCCGTGCCGCTTCGTTGCGGCTCACAACGACGCCTTCGGCCACCGGAATGCCCGCTTTTTCGAACTGTATGCGCGCCCTAGCCTTGTCCATGGCCAGCGCCGAGGCAAGCACACCGGAGTGTGTGTATGGGATTTCGAGTGTTTCCAGAATGCCCTGTACACAGCCATCCTCGCCCCAGGTGCCATGCAGTGCGTTGAACACCACATCAGGAGCAAGTCTGATGAGTTCATCGGCCACGCGCCGTGTCGGGTCCAGTTTGCTGACCCGGTATCCGGCATCCTCTAACGCCCCGGCGCAAGCCTCGCCCGATGCGAGCGAAACCTCGCGTTCGGCCGACCAGCCGCCGAGTAGAACCGCGACATGTTTTTTATCCGCCATCGCCCTCAACCCCGGCTTTGACCTCAGGTCCGGTACCAATGCGCCGGATTTCCCATTCAAGTTTCACGCTCGACGTTTCAAAAACCCGCCGGCACACCGTTTCACCCAGGCCTTCGAGATCTGCGGCGGTGGCATCGCCGGTGTTGATCAGGAAATTGCAGTGTTTTTGCGACACCTGCGCCCCGCCGCGTGTCAGCCCGCGGCAGCCGGCAGCATCGATCAGCCGCCAGGCACTGTTGTCTTCGGGATTCTTGAAGGTCGAACCACCGGTGCACTCGCGGGTCGGCTGCGCGCGTTCTCGATGATCCTGCACCTCATCCATCGCAGCGCGGATGGTATCGGGGTTAGATTTCTCGCCTTTGAACAGTGCAGATGTCAGCACCACGTCATCCGGCACGCTGCTGTGGCGATAGGAAAAGCCCATCCGTTCATTGGTGAACACATGGACCCTGCCGGCGCGGTCGACGCCGCGCGCTTGAACCAGCCTTTCGCGCGTTTCCATTCCATTGGCACCGGCATTCATTCGCAATGCGCCGCCGATCGATCCTGGAATGCCGTGATAGAAGGAAAATCCGCCAATCTGGTTTCTGAACCCAAACGCCGCCAGTTTCCTGTCCGGCACCGAAGTGCCCACGCGAACGAATATCTCGTCCTCGATGGAAAGCCCGGCAAATCCGCGACCCAACCGGATGACCACGCCTGCAACGCCATAGTCGCGCACCAGAAGATTGGACCCGATGCCGATCACCGTTACTGCGATGTCCTCAGGCAGGTTTGCAAGAAAAGCTGACAGGTCTTCTTCATCTGCGGGCGCGAACAGGATTTCCGCCGGACCGCCAACCCGAAACCAGGTGATCGGCGCGAGCGGCGCTTCAATCGCAATCCGGCCCCTGACCTGCGGCAATCGCCGTGCCAGGCTCTCAGCCTGCGGCCATGCGCTCATGGTTCAGGTCCGTCACCAATGGCTGCAAGTGCCGCCGGCATCGCATAGGCCCATCTCGAAATATTGCCGGCACCGAGAAAGATCACAATGTCGTTTGCGCTCGCCTCATCGGCGAGCAGCGGCGCCAGGTCCTCTTCGCCCGGGATCGATTGCACATTCCGGTGACCACGTGCGCGCATGCCTTGCACCAGGGTCTCGGCACCGACATCTTTGATCGGTTCTTCTCCCGCCGCATAGACCGGCGCTACCAGCACGATATCGGCATCGTTGAAACAGGTGCAAAAGTCTGTGAACAGATCACGCAGCCTGGTGTAGCGGTGCGGCTGTACAACGGCGATGGTGCGGCCGCTGCCGGTCTGCCGGGCAGTAGCTAAAACCGCTGCAATTTCAACAGGGTGATGGCCATAGTCGTCATATATGTGCACGCTGCCCCACTCACCCACACGGGTAAAGCGCCGCCGCACGCCTGCAAAACCGGCAAGCGCGGAGATGACAGCCTGGCTCTCAATGCCAAGACCAAGCGCCACGGTGATTGCCGCTGCCGCATTGAGTGCATTGTGCCGGCCCGGCATCGGCAACGGGATATTGTCGATCCGGGCCGGCTCGCCACACACCCGCTCACTCATGCTGACCGAGAACCGGCAGCCCTCCGGGCCAATTTCAAGATCGGCAAGGCGCATGTCCGATTGTGCCGAAAACCCATAGGTGACAATCCGGCGGTCCTCGATCCGGCCAATCAGATCCTGCACTTCAGGATGGTCGATACACATCACCGCAAAGCCGTAGAACGGCACTTTTTCGACAAAACTGCGAAAGGCCTGGCGCAGCACATCGAACGAGCCGTAGTGCTCCAGATGTTCAGGATCGATATTGGTGACGATCGCCACTTCCGCCGGTAGCTTGAGGAAGCCGCCGTCTGACTCATCTGCCTCCACAACCATCCAGTCGCCCTGCCCCAGCCTGGTATTGGTGCCATAGGCGTTGATGATACCGCCATTGACCACTGTCGGATCGAGTTCGCCGGCATCAAGCAGCGCCGCCACCATCGAGGTCGTGGTGGTCTTGCCGTGGGTGCCGGCGATGGTGACGCATGATTTGAGCCGCATCAGCTCGGCCAGCATCTCTGCCCGCCGCACGATCGGGACCGAGGCCGCGCGCGCCGCCACCAGTTCCGGATTTTCGGGATTGATTGCAGATGACACCACGACCACCCGGGCCTCACCCAGACTGGCCGCATGATGACCGATATGCACTGCAATACCGAGACCGCCGAGGCGACTGACATTGGCACTCCGGGAAACGTCGCTGCCCTGAACGAGGTAACCCAGATTGTGCATCAGCTCGGCAATGCCACTCATGCCAATACCGCCAATGCCGACAAAATGGATCAGGCCAATGTCTTGCGGTGACTTCATTCCTCAACTGTTCCCTGCCGATCGGCGTTGAATGTCCGCGGATCGCCGCCCAGTGCCAGATGCTCCACCAGCGCGCCAAGCGCCCGGGCTGCCAGCGGCCGGCCGGCTTTGCGGGCTGACCCGGCAGCGCCGGCAAGCCGATCGGGAGCGATCATCAAGGCGCCGATTTCGCGCGCCAGGCGCCCCGCGTCAAGCTCACTCTGCCTGATCATCCAGCCACCGCCGGCACCGGACAGTGATCGCGCGTTCTCGTGTTGGTCATTATCGATCGCATGCGGCAGCGGCACCATGATCGATGGCCGGCCGATTGCTGCGATCTCGCTCACCGTCGAGGCGCCAGATCTGGAGATCACCAGATGGGCATTGGCGATGCGTTGCGGCAGGTCGGAAAAGAAAGCAGCGATCTCGGCATTCGCTCCTGCCGTATCATATGCCGCGCGCAGTTCATCAAGATCTTCACTGCGTGCCTGCTGGGTGATGACGATGCGTTGACGCTCGGAGGCTTCAAGTCGCGAAATCGCCGCCGGCATAAGTTCAGAAAACACATGCGCACCTTGGCTGCCGCCAAACACCAGCAACTTGAATGCCCCTTCCATTTCGGGCGGTTGAAAAGGTGTCTGACTTGCTGCGATCACCGCATCGCGCACCGGATTGCCGGTCAGTACCGACTTTGCCAGAACACCGGCTCCGGCCTTGGCCGGGTGCGGCACAGACACCGCAATCGCACCTGCCAGCCGCGCAAGCATACGGTTGGCGCGGCCCATAACGGCATTCTGCTCATGCACCAGGCTCGCCACACCACAAAGACGCGCCGCGATTAATGGCGGAACCGTCGGATAACCGCCAAACCCGACCACGATTGAAGGCGCCACCTGCCGGATCAGCCCTCGCGCCACCCAGATACCGCGCGCCAGCGTTGCCAGTGCCCCGGCGATCTTCAACGGCGACCTGCCGACCGGCGTTGCTGCGGGAACCAGATGAATGCTTCGAGAAGGAAAGTCATGACCGAAGGCCTGCGCCCGGCGGTCGGTGACCAGTTCCACCGCAATACCGCGCCGCGCCAACTCCTCCGCCAGCGCGCGGGCCGGAAACAAATGCCCGCCCGTGCCCCCTGCCGCGATCAGTACCGGTGCGCCAGACCGCCCGGCCTCGTTCAAACCGCCGCTCCCGGATGACCCGATGCGAGCGAGCCTCTTGCGCGCGGCCGGCGGCGGGTGAGTGCCAGGATCATGCCGATCGAGATCGCAACCGATATCAGCGATGAACCGCCATAGGACACGAGCGGCAGTGTCATGCCCTTTGCCGGCGCGAGGCCAAGATTGACCGCCATGTTGATCCCCGCCTGAACACCAACCAGCACCGACAGGCCTGCCGTTGCCAGCCGCAAGAACGGGTCGCTTTCTCCGAGCGCGTGCGAAAGACCGCGCAGCACCACAAAGGCAAATATCGCGACCAGAAACAGGCACGCGATAATGCCGAACTCCTCGGCAGCCACCGCAAAGATAAAATCGGTATGGGCATCGGGCAATATGCGCTTGACCGTGCCCTCGCCCGGTCCCTGGCCAAACCAGCCACCATTAAGAATGGCTTGACGCGCGGTATCGACCTGAAAAGTGTCGCCGGAACCTGGATCGAGGAAGCTGTCGACCCGATCGGTGACATGCGGAACCATGACATAGGCGGCAGTCAGTCCGGCGAGCGCTATGAGGCCGATGCCAACACTCCAGAACCATGCCATGCCCGCCAGGAAGAACAATACGCCCCAGACCAGCGTCACCAGCATGGTCTGGCCGAAGTCAGGCTGCAGCACCAAGAGCGCGGCAAAGATCACATAGAGCAGGATTGCGATGACATGGCCCGGTCGGTCCGGCCGCTTGCTGCCGGCGACAAAGAACCATGCCGACAGCACGACAAAGGCCGGCTTGGCGAATTCCGATGGTTGGATCGACAGCGGCCCAATGGAAATCCAGCGGGCTGCTCCCTTGATCGGCGTACCGAACACAATGGCGATCACCATCAGCGCCAGGCTGGCCATAAAAATCAACAGGCTAAGACGGCGCACCTGGCGCCCGCCGAGAAGCGATATCGCCAGCATCAGCACCATTGCCGGGCCCAGGAACAGGAGCTGACGGACAACAAAATGATATTCAGGCTGACCGATGCGCACCGCCACCAGCGGGCTGGCGGCCAAGGTCAGCACCAGACCGGTAAAGGCCAAGGCCAGCACGCCTGCCAGCATCATCCGATCGACCGTCCACCACAACCGAGCGATGGCCCTGCCGTCAGTACGCCTGAAATTCATCGATGATCCTCCGGCTGCGACTTGTCCCTGGCGATCGCACGCAAGACCGCCTGGCGGAAAGTGTCGCCGCGCGCCTCGAAATTCTCGAATTGATCGAACGAAGCCGCCGCAGGCGACAGCAACACCACCGGTTCGGATCCGGCACTCGCTCGTGCGCCTGAAATCGCTGCTTCAACGGCGCGCTCAAGCGTCCCCGACATCTCATGCGCGACATCGTGACGGACAAGGGTATCAGCGAAATCCTCCGCCGCTTCGCCAATCAGATAGGCCTTCTCAAGGCTCCGGAAATGCGGAGCCAGCGCCTCTATGCCGCCCTCCTTGGCCCGCCCCCCGGCGATCCAGTGAATGTTGCTGAACGAGACCAGCGCCTTTTCAGTGGCTTCCGCGTTTGTTGCCTTGCTGTCATTGACGAACAAAGTCCGCCCCTCATGGCTCACCTGTTGCATGCGATGCGCAAGCCCGGCAAAGGATGCAAATCCCGGTGCGAATTGTGCGCCTGGAATACCCAGTGCTCTCAGCGCCGCCGCCGCCGCCGCCGCATTCTGGATATTGTGCCTGCCGCGCAGGGAAGCGATGCCCGCAAGGTCGGCTATACGATCCGGCGAAGGTCCGGTGCCATCGATCAGCATCATCCCATCAGCCCACGCACCGCCCGGCTGCGGCGCTTCCTGCGAAATCGGGATCACCCTCACCGCCTCCGGTACACTGGCTGCCAATGAAGCGGTGCGCGCATCATCCTGACCAAGCACCAGCGCATCGCCATCGCCCTGGCGGGCAAATATCTTCGCCTTGGCGGCGACATAGCCCTCCATCCCTCCATGCCGGTCGAGATGATCATGAGACAGATTTAAAAACACGGCCACATCCGGCTTGAGGTGAGGTGTGAGGTCGATCTGATATGACGAAAACTCAATCACATACACGGCAGGGTTAACAGCGGGTGAAAGCTCAAGTACCGCGTGGCTGCCAATGTTGCCGCCGACCTGGCATTCAACCCCTGCCTGCGACAGCAAATGGCCAATCAGGGCCGTTGTTGTGGACTTGCCATTGGTGCCGGTAATCGCAACCAGCCTCGCCGGCGCCTTTGTGTGTGCAATCTCTTCAATGAACAATTCGGTATCGCCAATCACCGCCACTTGATGGCTGTTGGCCAGCGTAACCACCTGATGTGGCGTTGGATGGGTCAGCGGCACACCGGGGCTCAGCACAAGGGCATCAATGGACTGCCAGTCGAGCGTCTCCGGCGCCCCCAGCTCCGCACCATGCGCCGCGGCTTGTTCGCGCCCTGCCTCACCATCGTCCCAGGCCAGAACCCTTGCACCACCGGCGCTCAGAGCCGCGATCACCGACAGACCGGTTTGACCAAGACCAAACACATAAAGCTGCTGACCGGTCCTGTGGGTGAGCGCAATCATGACGCGACCGGCCGGTCTTGCCGGCCACCAGACCGAACCATCATCTCAATTTGAGGGTCGACAAGCCCGCCATCGCCAGAATAACCGCGATGATCCAGAAGCGGATCACGATGGTCGCTTCCTGCCAGCCTTTCTGTTCGAAATGGTGATGCAGGGGCGCCATTCTGAACACCCGTTTGCCGGTAAGTTTGAAGCTCGCGACCTGAACAATCACCGACACCGCTTCGAGCACGAACAGCCCGCCGATGATCGCCAGCACCAGCTCATGCTTGGTCGCCACCGCGATTGCACCCAGCGCACCGCCAAGGGAAAGCGATCCGGTATCTCCCATGAAAATCATCGCCGGCGGCGCGTTGAACCATAAAAAGCCCAGACCGGCGCCGATGACAGCGCCGCAAATCACCGCGAGCTCGCCCGTGCCGGGCACGAAATGGACCTGAAGATAGTCCGCGAACACCGCGTTACCGACCAGATAGGCGATAAAGCCGAAGCTCGCCGCGGTGATCATCACCGGCACGATCGCCAGACCATCGAGGCCATCGGTGAGGTTCACCGCATTGCCCGAGCCCACAATCACCAAAGCACCGAACGGCAGGAAGTACCATCCAAAGGGGAGCACCTGGTCTTTCACGAATGGCAGGGCGAGAGATTTTGCAAGAAAATCTGAATCAATAACTTCCATGAAGCCTAAAACCGCGATGCCGGCGACGGCAAATTCGATCGAAAGCCGCACACGGCCGGAAAATCCGCCGCTCGCCGCGCGTTTGATCTTGAGATAGTCGTCATAGAATCCGACCAGCCCGAAGGACAGGCACACAAACAGAACCAGCCACACATAGGAATTGTTAAGATTGGCCCAAAACAATACCGAGATGCACACGCCAAGCAGGATCATCAACCCGCCCATGGTCGGTGTGCCCTGCTTTTCGACGTTGTGGCGCTCGGGGCCATCCTCACGGATCGGCTGTCCGTGTCTCTGGCGCACCTTCAGATGGCCGATGATCCACGGTCCGCATATGAACACCACCAGCATGGCGGTGATCGTTGCCCCCCCTGTTCGCGCCGTGATGTAGCGGAACAGATTGAGCACCGAAATCGTGTCGGTGAATTCAGCCGCAAGCCATACCAGCATAATCAGCCGTTCTCCTCGGAATCCGTATTCGGGTAGCGCTGCTTGAGTTCTTCTGCAATCGCCTCCATGCCGATCGCCAGGGAACCTTTGACCATGACCACATCGCCAGCGCCAACAGCGTCGATGAGCCGGGACTTGAGGGCGTCCGCTGTCTCCTCAAGGCCTCCTCGCAAGCTCATTGGTACTGCTTCAAACAAATCGCGCATCGCCCGGCCGCAGGCAAATACCAGATCAACGCCGTTCTCAGTGATTGGTTCGGCCAGATTACGGTGCGCAGCGGTTTCATCGTCGCCAAGTTCCAGCATGTCGCCAATCACGGCGATGCGCCGCCCGCGCGGACCTGGTCGGATCTCGCCCAGCACCGCCAACGCAGCGCGCATCGATGCCGGATTGGCATTGTAGCTTTCATCAATCAGCACCACTTCGCCGCCGCCAGCCCGGAGCGTGGTTTGCTCTCCCCGGCCCGCCGGCGCGCGCCATTCGGCAAGTTTCAGCGCGCCCAGTGCCAAGTCGGCGCCCACCAGCCTGACGGTGGCGAGCACGGCCAGCGAATTCATCACCAGATGGCGGCCCGGCGCGCCCAGCCTGTAGGTCACCTGATCGCCCAGAATATCGGCATCGACAATGCTTCCACCGGGCATCAGCACCTGGCGCAGCAGACTCGCTTCAGCCCGCTCATCCGCGCCAAAACCGATAATCTGAACGCCCGCTTCGCGTGCTTGATGCACGAGCCTGTCATATTGATCGTTGTCCCGATTGAGCACCGCTGTGCCCCCGGCTTCCAGTCCCGCGAAAATTTCCGCCTTGGCATCGGCAATCGCTTCGATCGACCCCAGATAGCCGATATGCACCGGCGCGATCGTGGTGATGATTGCCACATGCGGGCGCAGCAACCTGGTCAGCGGCGTAATTTCACCGGCGTGGTTCATGCCGATTTCGAACACACCGAACCTGGCATCGCGCGCCAGATTGGCGAGCGAGAATGGTACCCCCCAATGATTGTTGAACGATGCCGGCGAGGCGTGGGTGGCGCCGCCGGGCTCCAGCGCCAGTGCCAGCGCACGCTTGGTGCCGGTCTTGCCGACGCTGCCGGTGACCGCGACAATGCGGCCGGTTGAGCGCGTGCGCGCGGTGCGCGCCAGCCTGCCCATGGCGGCCAGTGGATCATCGACACGAACCAGCGCGCCGGACGCATTTCCCCGCTCGAATTTGTCACCGACAACCGCAACACAGGCACCGTTTTTGAGCGCAGCGCCGGCGAATTTGTGGCCGTCGAAACGATCGCCGGTGATGGCGAAAAACGCCTCACCCGGCGCGATCGTGCGGCTGTCCATCGAGATGCCGGTCACGTCGCCCGGCAGCTCACCGTCGGGCCTGCCCTCAACCGCGGCGAGAAACTCAGGCGCCGTCCAGAGCGGCTTTTCACTACCATCAATCAATGTGCCGCTTCCCCGCCCAGCGCCCGCGCCACCTCCTGGTGATCAGAAAACGGGATCACGCTGTCGCCGACAATCTGACCGCGCTCATGACCCTTGCCGGCGATGAGCAGCAGATCGCCGCTTTCAAGCCGGGCAATGCCCTCAATAATCGCCGCGCGCCGATCGCCGATTTCACTGGCACCGGGTACGCCCTCCAATATGGCGCGGCGGATCTCACCCGCATCTTCACCTCGTGGATTGTCGTCGGTGACAATCACCTCGTCGGCGCCGGCACCAGCGGCCGCGCCCATGAGCGCGCGTTTTCCCGGATCGCGATCACCGCCGGCACCAAACACAAGGATGATGCGGCCGGTCGCATGCGGCCTCAGGGCGCTGAGCGCAACACGGAGCGCATCAGGCGTGTGTGCGTAGTCGACAAACACTCGCGCACCGGCGGCGGCGGCCACCAACTCCAGACGGCCGCAAGCACCCTTCAGATGCTCAAGCGCGCCCACCGCATCATCGAGCGAACAATCTCCGGCACTGGTCGAAAGTGCCGCCGCGACCAAGGCATTTTCTGCCTGAAACGCGCCAAGCAGCGGAATGCGCAACTGGCGCGGACGGCCTGATACGGCAAGTTCGATCTCAAGGTGCCCGGCTTGCGGCCTGATCCCGATCAGCTCCAGATGCGCGCCTCCCCGCCCAACGCTCATCACCTGCAGCCTGGCAGCGCGCGCCGCAGCAAGCACCTGATCACCGGCCTCGCTTGCGGCATTGATCACCGCGCGTGCGCCTTCCGGCAAAACCTTCCGGAACAGCCTCAATTTGGCATTGAGATAGTCTTCGAAACTGGCGTGATAATCGAGATGATCGCGGCTGAAACCGGTGAATGCGCCACCCGCCAGCCGAACGCCATCCAGCCGCTTTTGCGCCAGGCCGTGGCTGGAGGCCTCAAGCGCCACATGTTGCACGCCCTGCCCCTCGAATGCACAAAGAACGCGGTGCAGCGTGATCGGATCCGGCGAGGTCAGCGCGACCTGATCGTTGCCTTCAAGCCCTGACACGCCAAGCGTGCCCATGCTGCCCGAGCGAAGGTCCAGATGCCGCCAGATCTGTTCGGTGAACGAGGCCACCGACGTCTTGCCATTGGTGCCGGTGACCGCGACCACCACATCTGGCTGGCGCTGGTAGAATGCCGCGGCGATGCGGGCCAACGCCTGGCGCGGATCGGCGACCCGCACCACCGGGAAATCTTCCGGCACCTCCATGGCGGCATCTTCGGCTGCAAGCACAGCCCTCACCCCGGCCCTGATCGCGGCAGGAATGAATGTCGCGCCGTCAGCATGCGCTCCGGGCATTGCGGCAAACAGTGTGCCGGTACCGACTTCCCGGCTATCGGCGGTGAGACCGGTAATATCGTCGCTGCAGGAATGGCTCCGGAGTCCGGCGGCGGCGAGGAGATCATTGAGCCGCATAAGGCCGGCTCCGGTTGTCAATTGGTCGCGGGCAGCAGAACTTCCGCGCCAATCTGATCGGCCTCATTGTCCGGCGCCACGCCGAGCATGGGCGCAATACGGCTGATGATACCGGCGACGGTTGGTGCTGCATTCCAGCCAGAAGTCGCATATCCGTGGGTTTCCTTTGTTCCTTGCGGCTCGTCAAGCAACAAAACAACCACATAACGCGGCGCATCGGCCGGGAAGGTGCCGATAAAGGTGGTGAGCAGCTTGTCCTTGCTGTAGCCGCCCTTGCCCGCTTTTTCCGCCGTTCCTGTCTTTCCGCCAACCCGATAGCCCTCAACCGCCGCCTTTTTTGCCGTGCCGTTCTGCACGTTGAAGCGCATGAGATAGCGCATTTTGGCGCTGGTTTCGGGGGAAATGACCGGATGTGCATAAATATCGGCTTCGCCGCGCGACCGCTTGAGGAATGTCGGCGCGATCAGCCGCCCGCCATTGACCAGCGCCGCCGCCGCACTTGCGACATGAAGCGGCGTAACACCAATCCCATGACCGAACGCGATCGTCATGGTCGAGACCTCGCGCCATGGGTCGGGAAGCAGCGGATCAGATGTTTCCGGCAGTTCGGTCAAAACCCGCTCGAACATGCCCATGCGGCGCAGAAAGGCCTGGTGAGTTTCAATGCCGGCATCAAGCGCCATCCGGGCCGAGCCGATATTGGACGAATAGGTAAAGATTTCCGAAACTGTGAGCACTCGGTTTTCGGCGTGAAAATCGCCAATCGACTGCCTGCCGATACGGATCGGTGAGCGCGCATCATAGGTGGAATTGAGTGTGGCCACATGTTCATCAAGCGCCATCGCCACGGTAAAGGCCTTGAAGGTCGAGCCGAGCTCGAACACGCCTTTCGAAATGCGGTTGATCCGGTCGGGCGACAGCGACTCCCTAGGTTTGTGCGGATCATAGTCAGGCAGCGATGAAAGCCCTATCACCTCACCGGTATCGACATCGAGGACAACGGCCGCGGCCGCCCTGGCGCTGAATTTGCCCATCGCACGCTCAAGCTCGTTGCGCATTGCGTGCGCCACCCTGAGGTCGATCGACAGCGTCGATTCTGAAGGTACCGCCGCTACCGAATTCGCGAACCGGCCCTTCTTTTCAAATCCATCAAGGAATTTCTCCATCCCCGCCTGGCCCTGATTGTCGACATTCACATGGCCAACCACATGGGCGAGCGTCCTCCCTGCCGGATAGAGCCTGCGCGTCTCTTCGACAAAGCCGACACCGGGCAGGCCGAGATCGTGAATGCGCGCACGGTCACGCGGCGTCATGCCGCGCTTCAGCCAGACGAAATCACGCTCGCGGCTCAGACGTTCGCGCAAGAAGGCGCGGTCGAGTTCCGGCATGGCGATGGTCAGCTGATCGATGGTATCGACAATATCCACCACCCGGCGCGGATCGGCATACATTGAGGCAACCTTGATGTCAGTCGCCACAATCATGCCGTTGCGGTCGACAATTTCGGGGCGCGCATGGCTGACACCTGCGGCATGCTGTTTCAATTCGCCTTGCGTCGATGCGGCGACAGCCAGGTGCGCAAGCCGTCCGCCAATCAGTGCAAAGCCGCCAATAAAGGCCATCGCCACCAGCCTGAGCCGCCGCCGGCTCGCAGCATCACCACTCACGGCGCCTGCCTGGTGAGGGGCACCATCGGGAGATGGGGAATGTAACCGGGCGGAAAAATGCATTGGATCAAATCACGGGCAGCCGGGAAGTCCGGATTAGACCTCGTCAAGCTTGACGAAGGGTTACGCCAACGGGGCGGATTTGCGCCTATTGCGGCAGATTGCCGGTCGTCTGATGAGCTCTTGCGAGCGAAGAAAGCGAGCGCTCGACCAGATCGGCCAGCGCCTCTCCCGGCGGCATCTCGGGAACATCCGACATGGTCTTTATCTGCGCGGCACTGACCGGTTCGAGCTTGAGATGCCTTTCCGCCAGCTTCTGAATGCGTTCAGGCTTATTGAGCAGGCTCCATTCGGCCCGCAGAATGCCGATCGCTTCGCGCTCCTGCGCGATCTGACGGTTGAGATCGGTAATGCCCCTGGCCAGATTGCCGGTGTCGTACTTGACCGTGTAAAGCGTGATGGCGACGACAATGGTGGCGGCGATCATGATGACCTCAACGAACCTGATCATTTGAGACCTCCCAATGGATCGCCGATATCCGGCACGCCAAGCGTTTCAAGCTTGTCGAGCGCTGGATCCCCCGGCCAGAACGGTGCGCCGGTACGCTCGGCGACCCGCAGCCTGGCCGATCGTGCCCGCGGGTTGGTTTCAATTTCGTGAGCACGCGGCCGGCGTACCGATCGCCCGACCACGCGCAGGCTCGGCACGAAGGCGACAATCGTCTCGGGCCGGTGCCTTGAGGGCTGGCCAACATTACCCGCCCGCTCGGCCATGAAGCGCTTGACCACGCGGTCTTCAAGAGAATGGAACGAGACCACCACCAGCCGCCCGCCTTCTTTCAAAAGCTCCTCGGCCGCGGTCAGGCCGCGCGCCAGCTCGCCAAGTTCGTCATTCACCACGATCCGCAAGGCCTGGAACGTGCGCGTCGCCGGATGAATGCGCGATCCGGCTGAACCGGACATATGCCCCACCGCGCCGACAACGATCCCTGCAAGCTCGCCAGTGGTCCCGATCGGTTCGCCGGCGCGGGCATGAACGATCGCGCGCGCAATCGCCCGCGCCCGGCGCTCCTCGCCAAGCGTTGCGATGATCCGGGAAAGATCGGCTTCGGACAATTGATTGACCACATCTGCCGCCGTCATGCCAGAAGGCCCCATGCGCATGTCGAGCGGCCCATCGGCCTGGAACGAAAAGCCGCGCGCCGGCGCGCCAAGCTGGCGGCTGGAGACCCCTATATCGAGCACCACCGCATCGACCCGGGCAATGCCGCGCGCGCCGAGCAGCGCCTGCATTTGTGAAAACCGGCCTTCAAGCAGGGACAGCCGCGGTGCGAACTGCCGCTCCAGGCTCGCGCCGGCAGCAATCGCGTCGCGGTCACGATCAATCCCGTAAACCGTGCAATTGGCGGCCTCCAGCAGCGCGCGCGCGTAACCGCCGCCCCCGAATGTGCCATCGACAATGGTTTGACCGCTTCGCGGCGCCACCGCCTCCAGCACGTCCGGAAGCATGACGGGAACATGGCGGGTCAGTCCGCCAGCGGCGATCACGCCGCGGCCCACCATCATGCGACCTCTCCCGCCCTGGCGGAGCGGTTGCCGGCGCCGAGCAGCCTTCTGTGCTCGAGCACCTTTTCGCGTGCCAGGCTGAGATGGGCTTCGAAAGCCTGCGGATTCCAGATCCGGAACTTGTCGCCAAGCCCGACAAACACCGCCTCATCGGTGATGCCCGCATGGGAGCACAGCGTATCGGCGAGAATGACCCGGCCATCCTGGTCGAGCCTGAGGATCTCTGATTGTCCGAAAAGCGCCATCGACAGGTCATCACGTTCATCGGAATAGGGATCAAGGCCGTCGAGCAGCCCTGAAATGGCATCGACCAACGGCCGCCCGCCGGCATCGATCGCGCGCGCATCGAGTGAGGGATAACAGAACACACCGTCAAACCCGCCAAGCGCGATGACAGCGCGAAACGGCGCAGGAACGGAAACCCGTCCCTTGGCATCGATCCTGTTGCGGTAGGTGGACACAAACGGGTCCATGGCACCAACGCATCCTTCACTCAGGCTCCATCAACCGGCGCGCCCAGACGCCTGACATCGGGCGCGCAAACACGACCCCACTGATCCCGGGTGAAAAGCAGGTGCGGACATCGCGCACGCCTGCCGATCCATGTGCCCGGACCGGCCTGGCCGCTGCCCCCACACCAAAGGTTTCTGACGGGACGATATGGGATAACATGGGACAATATGGTCGTCAACGGAACAAGCCCGGCAAACATCCCAATCTGTGGACATCTGCCGGCAGACATCTGCGCGTGGACACACTGCCGATGAGCGCACCGCGCAGATGCGTGCCGCGGGTCTTGCGGGTTCCTTACGTTCTTGCCCATATCGCCACCGTCGGGCCGGTCAAGGCGTTTGGCTATTCCGACAAACCGACGGCCATGCCGCCGTGGGCCCAGCGCCTGAAGCGTGCCCATTACAATCCGGTCGAAAACATCGTGCCGTTCGCGGTTGCCGTCAGCGCCGGCGAAATCCCTGATGTTCATACCGGGACCACCGCCATTTGCGCGCTGGTGTTCGTGATCGCCCGGCTGGCTCATCCATTCACCCGGGTGCCGGCAATCCGGGGCACGCGCATGCCTGCCTTTGCCGCCGGCCGGCCGGCGCCGGTGGTCTGTCTCTGCGAGATCATCGGCTGACGGCACATCCGGGAAGCAAACAAGAGGCGTGGAGGAGCAAAGCTCCGACCGGGAAAACCACCAACGCTTGCGTCTTCTCATCTCCCACCGGGGGTACTGGATCGCCCCCTCCGATCAAGCCGGAGGGCGGCAGGCTCTCAAGCCGGAAGATGACAGCGGGAAAGGCACGCAAGCCGACCCCGGCCGAGGCCTTGCCGGCCCGGCGTTTTGCCATTCAGGCGCGCGGGCGCTTTGCCTTGCACCACAGGGGTCGTCAACCACGGGGCTCGGCACAGCGCCCGCCACGCACGGTGTTTTTTGGCCATTGTCCGGACCGCGGCTTCGGCAAACAAACCCGGGCGCCGAGGATTCTCACCCCGCGCCGGCCATCCATCCCTGTCCGCGCCGGAAGCGAAGTGAGTTCAGGACCGGCCCGGGCGCCTCAAGCCGCACTCAATCAGCAGGCACGCCGTGATACGGGACGGGCGGCCCGGACGACCCGCCGGGCGAGGGTGCCGATACACCGCCGCCGGTCGCGGCTATTGGATCACTCATTGTCGCGCTTCACAGACTCACCGGGTCAGATATCGAACAGCTGGACATCCGCATCGACCGTGAATGACCAGGTTCCATCGTCGGCCGTGAAACTGCGATAGTTCTCTCCTTCGAAATCGACACGGTCCCCTTCGGTAAAGTCGTCCATGTCGAAGCGCAGCGTGTCCGTATTTCCGCCCTCGATCCGGACCTCATTCCCCGAAGCGCCCGCAAAGACAAGGTTGTCCGGGATGGTCAGATCCGTGCCGCCGTCCCCGGAGCCGTCCCCGCCCAGCTGAACCACCTCAAGCCCGGCATGGTCCGGAAACCCGCCGCTGAAATCAATCCCGCCGTCATACCGGACCTGGTCCAGGCTGCCGTCACCGTCGGTGTCTGTATCCCACCGCACCACGCTGTCCCCGTCGTGGTGCGCAACCCGGTCAATGCTCCCGTTCGCGCCGTCGTCGAACCGGGTTTCGATCCGGTTGCCGCCCTCGTCGAGCGTGTAGGCCTCACTCCGGTCGGAGAAGCCGTCACCATCGTCATCGAACCCGGTTCCGGTCACCCTGCCATTCGCATCGCGCGTGTAGGCCTCACTCCGGTCAGCGTTCCCGTCCGCGTCGTCATCGAACTCGGTCAGGATCACCCTGCCGTTCACGTCATGGGTGTAGTGCTCGATCCGGTCGAAACTGAAATCCGCGTCGGCGTCGAACCCGGCCCGGTCGATGATGCCGTCATTGTCGTCATCCAGGTCTGTCCGGATCCGGGTGCCCGCCTCGTCATAAATGAAGGTCTCGGTCCGGTCGATGGCGCCGTCCGCGTCGTCGTCGAACCCGGCCCGTTCGATCCTGTGATCCCCGTCGTCGTCGAACCAGATCACCTCATTGACGCCGTCTCCGTCTTTGTCGAACCCGATCCGGTCGGTGTCGCCGTCCCCGTCGTCGTCGAACTCGCTCCGGTCGATGATGCCGTCATTGTCGTCATCCAGGTCTGTCCGGATCCGGGTGCCCGCCTCGTCATAAATGAAGGTCTCGGTCCGGTCGATGGCGCCGTCCGCGTCGTCGTCGAACCCGGCCCGTTCGATTCTGCCGTCCCCGTCGTCGTCGAACCAGATCACCTCATTGACACCGTCTCCGTCTTTGTCGAACCCGATCCGGTCGATGTCGCCGTCCCCGTCGTCGTCGAAATCGGTCCGGGTCAGGTTGCCGCCCTCGTCGAGCGTGTAACGCTCACTCCGGTCAGCGTCCCCGTCCGCGTCGTCGTCGAACCGGGTCCAGATCACCCTGCCGTTCGCGTCATGGGTGTAGTGCTCGATCCGGTCAACGGCGCGGTCCGCGTCGTCGTCGAACCGGGTCCGGGTCAGGTTGCCGTCGTTCGAGTACGCGTAGTTCTCACTCCGGTCATAGGTGCCGTCCGCATCATCGTCGAAATCGGTCCGGAACAGACTCCCGTCCTCATAATACTGATAGGCCTCGATCCGGTCGAAACTGAAATCCGCGTCGGCGTCGAACCCGGCCCGGTCGATGATGCCGTCATTGTCGTCATCCAGGTCGGTCCGGATCCGGGTGCCCGCCTCGTCATAAATGAAGGTCTCGGTCCGGTCGATGGCGCCGTCCCCGTCGGTGTCGAACCCGGCCCGTTCGATTCTGCCGTCCCCGTCGTCGTCGAACCAGATCACCTCATTGACACCGTCTCCGTCTTTGTCGAACCCGATCCGGTCGATGTCGCCGTCCCCGTCGTCGTCGAAATCGGTCCGGGTCAGGTTGCCGCCCTCGTCGAGCGTGTAACGCTCACTCCGGTCAGCGTCCCCGTCCGCGTCGTCGTCGAACCGGGTCCGGATCACCCTGCCGTTCGCGTCATGGGTGTAGTGCTCGATCCGGTCAACGGCGCGGTCCGCGTCGTCATCGAAGTCGGTCCGGATCACCCTGCCATTCGCATCATACTGGTAGGTCTCGGTCCGCTCGATGGTGCCGTCCGCGTCATCGTCGAACCCGGTCCGGAACACCCTGCCATTCGCATCGCGCGTGTAGTGCTCGATCCGGTCAGCGTTCCCGTCCGCGTCGTCATCGAAGTCGGTCCGGATCACCCTGCCATTCGCATCATACTGGTAGGTCTCGGTCCGCTCGATGGTGCCGTCCGCACCGTCGTCGAACCCGGTGCGGACCTGCTCGCCGTTCGCAATGCGCGAGTGGTGTTCGATCCGGTCGACAGTGCCGTCCGCGTCATCGTCGAACACGGTCCGGTCGGTGAAGCCGTCCGCGTCGTCGTCGAACCCGGTCTGGATCACCCTGCCATTCGCATCGCGCGTGTAGTGCTCGATCCGGTCAACGCTAAGGATGCTGCCCGCGTCGTCATCGAAGTCGGTCCGGATCACCCTGCCGTTCGCGTCATGGGAGTAGAACTCCCTCCGGTCGGGGATGCTGGCGCCGTCATTGTCGTCGTCGAAATCGGTCTGGACCAGCCTGCCGTCCCCGTTATAACTGTGGAACTCGTTCCGGTCGATGGTGCCGTCATTGTCGTCGTCGAAATCGGTCCGGGTCCGATTGTCGTTCGCGTCGTAACTGTAGATCTCGGCCCGGTCGGTCGTGCCGTCCGCGTCGTCGTCGAATCCGGTCCGGATCACCCTGCCATTCGCATCATACTGGTAGGTCTCGATCCGGTCGGATGTGCCGCCATTGTCATCGTCGAACTCGGTCCGGGTCCGGTCGCCGTTCGAATTATAAGCATATTGCTCGTTCCGGTCGAAGAAGTCGTCCGCGTCGTCGTCGAAACTGGTCCAGATCAGGGTGGTGCCGCTCGAATCATACGTATTGGACTCGTACCGGTCGATGGTGCCATCATTGTCGTCATCGAAGTCGGTCCGGCTCAGCCTGCCTTGCGAATTATACGTGTAGGCCTCACTCCGGTCGGTTGTGCCGTTCCCGTCATTGTCGAAGGCGGTGCGGTCGATATTGCCGTCATTGTCGTCGTCGAAATCAGTCCGGGTCCGATTGTCGTTCGCGTTGTAACTGTAGATCTCGGCCCGGTCGGTTGTGCCGTCCGCGTCATCGTCGAAATCGGTCCGGAACAGACTCCCGTCCTCATAATACTGATAGGCCTCGATCCGGTCGAAACTGAAATCACCGTCGGCGTCGAACCCGGCCCGGTCGATGATGCCGTCATTGTCGTCATCCAGGTCGGTCCGGATCCGGGTGCCCGCCTCGTCATAAATGAAGGTCTCGGTCCGGTCGATGGCGCCGTCCGCGTCGTCGTCGAACCCGGCCCGTTCGATTCTGCCGTCCCCGGTTTCGTCGAACCAGGTCACCTCATTGACACCGTCTCCGTCTTTGTCGAACCCGATCCGGTCGATGTCGCCGTCCCCGTCGTCGTCGAAATCGGTCCGGATCCGGTTGCCGTCGTCATCAAACGTGTAGTGCTCGATCCGGTCGATGGTACCGTCCGCGTCGTCGTCGAACTCGGTCCGGTCGATATAGCCGTCCGCGTCGGTGTCGAACCAGGTCTGGGTCAGATTGCCGTTCACGTCGTAAACAAAATGCGTGTACCGGTCGGTGGTACCGTCCGCGTCGTCGTCGTATTCGATCCGGTCGGGGAGGCCGTCACTATCGTTGTCGAACCGGGTTTCGATCCGGTTGCCGCCCTCGTCGAGCGTGTAGGCCTCACTCCGGTCGGTGGTACCGTCCGCGTCGTCGTCGAACGCGGTCCGGGTCCGATTGCCGTTCGTGTCGTAAGTGTAGTTCTCGATCCGGTCGATGGTACCGTCGTCGTCGTCGTCGAAGTCGGTCCGAACCAGGTTGCCTTTCGCGTCGTAAGTGTAGTCCTCGGCCCGGTCGCCTGTGAGGTCAGCGCCATCGTCGAACCCGGTCCGGACCACCCTGCCCTGCGCATCGCGCGTGTAGTGCTCGATCCGGTCAGCGTTCCCGTCCGCGTCGTCATCGAAATCGGTCCGGATCAGACTGCCGGTCGCGTTGTAAGTGTAGGCCTCGCTCCGGTCGATGGTGCCGTCGTCGTCTGAGTCGAAGTCACTCCGGGTCAGGCTCCGGGTGCCGTCGTCATCAAACGCCTGGTGATCGATCCGGTCGATATTGCCGTCATCGTCCAGATCCCGTTCCACCCGCTCCCAGCGACCGTCCGCGTTCAGGTGGGCCGTCCGGTCGATATTGCCGTCACCGTCCAGGTCGAACGCGATCCGGTCGCGCGTGCCGTCCGCGTCATCGTCGAAATCGGTTCGGATCAGACTGCCACTCGCGTTGTAAGTGTAGGCCTCGCTCCGGTCGGTGGTGCCGTCATTGTCGTCGTCGAAATCGGTCCGGTCGATATTGCCGTCCCCGTCGAGCGTGTAGGCCTCGCTCCGGTCGGTGGTGCCGTCATTGTCGTCGTCGAAATCGGTCCGGGTCCGATTGCCGTTCGTGTCGTAAGTGTAGTTCTCACTCCGGTTGATGCCACCGTCCCCGTTGGTGTCGAACCCGGTCCGGGTCAGGCTGCCGTCATTACTGATCTCGTATGCCTCGGTCCGGTCATAGTCGTCGTCGAAGTCCGTCCGGATCAGGTTGCCACTCTCGTCGTAAGCGTAGGCCTCGGTCCGGTCGATGGTACCGTCGTCGTCGTCGTCGAACCCGGTCCGGGTCAGGCTCCGGGTGCCGTCGTCATCAAACGTGTAGTCCTCGACACGTTCGGGGAAGCCGTCACCGTCCAGGTCGAACCCGGTCCAGATCACGCTGCCCTGCGCATCGAACGTGGAATACTCCCTCCGGTCGACGACGCCGTCATCGTCGTCATCGAAGGTGGCATGGGTCTGGGTGCCACCCGCGTTGTAAGTGTATAACGTGGCCCGGTCGGTGGTGCCGTCATTGTCATCGTCGAACTCGGTGTGAACCAGGTTGCCACTCTCGTTGTAAGTGTAGGCCTCGCTCCGGTCGATAGTGCCGTCACCGTCCAGGTCGAAATCGATCCGGGTTTCGCGGTTGCCGTCGTCATCAAACGTGTAACGCTCGCTCCGGTCGATGGTGCCGTCGTCGTCTGAGTCGAAGTCCCTCCGGGTCAGGCTCCGGGTGCCGTCCGCGGCAAACGCGTGGTGATCGATCCGGTCGATATTGCCGTCATCGTCCAGATCGTGTTCCACCCTCTCCCAGCGACCGTCCGCGTTCGTGTGGGCCGTCCGGTCGATATTGCCGTCACCGTCCAGGTCGAACGCGATGCGGTCGCGCGTGCCGTCCGCGTCATCGTCGAAATCGGTCCGGATCAGACTATTGCCGGTCGCCGTCGAGCGTGTAGGCCTCGCTCCGGTCGATGGTGCCGTCCGCGTCGTCGTCGAAATCGGTCCGGGTCAGACTGCCGCCCGTGTTGTAAGTGTAGGCCTCACTCCGGTCGATGGTGCCGTCGTCGTCTGAGTCGAAATCGACCCGGTCGGTCGTGCCGTCACCGTCCAGGTCGAACGCGATGCGGTCGGTCGTGCCGTCCGCGTCATCGTCGAAATCGGTCCGGGTCCGGGTGCCACTCGCATTGTAAGTGTAGGCCTCGCTCCGGTCGATGGTGCCGTCGTCGTCTGAGTCGAAGTCCCTCCGGGTCAGGCTCCGGGTGCCGTCCGCGGCAAACGCGTAGTGAACGATCCGGTCGATATTACCGTCATCGTCCAGATCCAGTTCCACCCGCTCCCAGCGACCGTCCGCGTTCAGGTGGGCCGTCCGGTCGATATTGCCGTCACCGTCCAGGTCGAACGCCTTCCGGTCGATGGTGCCGTCCGCGTCATCGTCGAAATCGGTTCGGGTCCGGGTGCCACTCGCGTTGTAAGTGTAGGCCTCGCTCCGGTCGATGGTGCCGTCGTCGTCTGAGTCGAAGTCCCTCCGGGTCAGGCTCCGGGTGCCGTCCGCGGCAAATGCGTTGTGAACGATCCGGTCGATATTACCGTCATCGTCCAGATCCAGTTCCACCCGCTCCCAGCGACCGTCCACGTTCAGGTGGGCCGTCCGGTCGATATTGCCGTCACCGTCCAGGTCGAACGCCTTCCGGTCGATGGTGCCGTCCGCGTCATCGTCGAAATCGGTCCGGGTCCGGGTGCCACTCGCATTGTAAGTGTAGGCCTCGCTCCGGTCGATGGTGCCGTCGTCGTTTGAGTCGAAGTCCCTCCGGGTCAGGCTCCGGGTGCCGTCCGCGGCAAACGCGTGGTGATCGATCCGGTCGATATTACCGTCATCGTCCAGATCGTATTCCACCCTCTCCCAGCGACCGTCCGCGTTCAGGTGGGCCGTCCGGTCGATAGTGCCGTCACCGTCCAGGTCGAACGCCCTCCGGTCGATGGTGCCGTCCGCGTCATCGTCGAAGGCGGTCCGGGTCCGGGTGCCACTCGCGTTGTAAGTGTAGGCCTCGCTCCGGTCGATGGTGCCGTCGTCGTCTGAGTCGAAGTCCCTCCGGGTCAGGCTCCGGGTGCCGTCGTCATCAAACGACTGGTGAATGATCCGGTCGATATTACCGTCATCGTCCAGATCCAGTTCCACCCTCTCCCAGCGACCAGCCGCGTTCAGGTGGGCCGTCTGGTCGATATTGCCGTCACCGTCCAGGTCGAACGCCCTCCGGTCGATGGTGCCGTCCGCGTCATCGTCGAAATCGGTTCGGATCAGACTGCCGGTCGCGTTGTAAGTGTAGGCCTCGCTCCGGTCGATGGTGCCGTCGTCGTTTGAGTCGAAGTCCCTCCGGGTCAGGCTCCGGGTGCCGTCCGCGGCAAACGCCTGGTGATCGATCCGGTTGATATTGCCGTCATCGTCCAGATCGTGTTCCACCCTCTCCCAGCGACCGTCCGCGTTCAGGTGGGCCGTCCGGTCGATATTGCCGTCACCGTCCAGGTCGAACGCCCTCCGGTCGATGGTGCCGTCCGCGTCATCGTCGAAATCGGTTCGGACCAGACTGCCGGTCGCGTTGTAAGTGTAGGCCTCGCTCCGGTCGATGGTGCCGTCGTCGTCTGAGTCGAAGGCGGTCCGGGTCCGGTTGCCACTCGCGTTGTAAGTGTAGGCCTCGCTCCGGTCGATGGTGCCGTCGTCGTTTGAGTCGAAGTCCCTCCGGGTCAGGCTCCGGGTGCCGTCCGCGGCAAACGCCTGGTGATCGATCCGGTTGATATTGCCGTCATCGTCCAGATCGTATTCCACCCTCTCCCAGCGACCGTCCGCGTTCAGGTGGGCCGTCTGGTCGATATTGCCGTCACCGTCCAGGTCGAACGCCCTCCGGTCGATGGTGCCGTCCGCGTCATCGTCGAAATCGGTTCGGATCAGACTGCCACTCGCGTTGTAAGTGTAGGCCTCGCTCCGGTCGATGGTGCCGTCGTCGTCTGAGTCGAAGTCCCTCCGGGTCAGGCTGCGGGTGCCGTCGTCATCAAACGCCTGGTGAATGATCCGGTCGATATTACCGTCATCGTCCAGATCCAGTTCCACCCGCTCCCAGCGACCGTCCGCGTTCAGGTGGGCCGTCCGGTCGATATTGCCGTCACCGTCCAGGTCGTACTCAATGCGGTCAATGGTTCCATCATTGTCGTCGTCGAACGTGGTCCGGGTTTGTTGCACCATTGCCTGTTATCCTCTCCATATTCGCGTGTTTGTCGGGGCTACGCGAAGTCTGGTTCCGCCGCAAATAGCACATTATTTGAAATGGCACATGATAAATAAGCTCAAATCGCAGTGATGAGAGTGGTGAAGAGTCAAGTGCGGGGTGAGGCGTTTTCCAGTTCGAGGCGCTGAAACCATCGCAGATAATGGCGTGACCCGCCCAGGGATTTCGGCAACCTGTTCCACTTTCTGCTTCTGCCGGGGCAGGCGCACGACATGAAGGAGGTTGCTCCCCTGATCCACGATGTCTCCCTCGGAGCATTGCCGGCCGACAAGGCCTTCGACGCCGATTGGCTCTTGCAAGACCTCGATGAGCGCGGCGCAACCGCGGTCATTCCACCCGGAGCGAACCGGAAAGTGCAACGAGACTGCGATATTCACATGTACAAATGGCGCCACCCGATCGAAAACCACGTCGCAAGGATCGAGGAATTCAGGGGTATGGCAACGCGATACGACAAAACCGATACCGGCTACGCAGCCAACCGGCACCTGAAACCGTATTGCCGAGAAGGCCGACAATCCCATACGCTGCAACCCTGATCGGCCGAACCGCCGATTGGACCATGGCCGGATTCCGACTCAAAGGCCGGATCACCAGAAAGACCCCGCACGAAGTTTGGCCGCCGCTTCACCGTCCAGTTGACCTTCGACCCGATTTTCAACCCGGACAGCGCTGCCAATATCGGTCTGCGCCAGGGCCATCCCGGCGCCGGTGGTCTGTCTCTGCGAGATCATCGGCTGACGGCACATCCGGGAAGCAAACAAGAGGCGTGGAGGAGCAAAGCTCCGAGACCGGGAAAACCACCAACGCTTGCGTCTTCTCACTCCCACCGGGGGTACTGGATCGCCCCCTCCGATCAAGCCGGAGGGCGGCAGACTCTCAAGCCGGAAGATGACAGCGGGAAAGGCACGCAAGCCGACCCAAGCCGAGGCCTTGCCGGCCCGGCGTTTTGCCATTCAGGCGCGCGGGCGCTTTGCCTTGCACCACAGGGCAGTCAGACAGGGGGCAGTCAGACAGGGTCCCGGCACAGCGCCCGCCACGGTGTTTTTTGGCCATTGTCCGGACCGCGGCTTCGGCAAACAAACCCGGACGCCGAGGATTCTCACCCCGCGCCGGCCATCCATCCCTGTCCGCGCCGGAAGCGAAGTGAGTTCAGGACCGGCCCGGGCGCCTCAAGCCGCACTCAAGCAGCAGGCCCGCCGTGATACGGGACGGGCGGCCCGGACGGACCCGCCGGGCGAGGGTGCCGATACACCGCCGCCGGTCGCGGCTATTGGATCACTCATTGTCGCGCTTCACAGACTCACCGGGTCAGAGATCGAACAGCTGGACATCCACATCGACCGTGAATGACCAGGTTCCATCGTCGGCCGTGAAACTGCGATAGTTCTCTCCTTCGAAATCGACACGGTCCCCTTCGGTAAAGTCGTCCATGTCGAAGCGCAGCGTGTCCGTATTTCCGCCCTCGATCCGGACCTCATTCCCCGAAGCGCCCGCAAAGACAAAGTTGTCCGGGATGGTCAGATCCGTGCCGCCGTCCCCGCCCAGCTGAACCACCTCAAGCCCGGCATGGTCCGGAAACCCGCCGCTGAAATCAATCCCGCCGTCATACCGGACCCGGTCAATGCTCCCGTTCGCGCCGTCGTCGAAATCGGTCCGGGTCAGGTTGCCGCCCTCGTCGAGCGTGTAGGCCTCGATCCGGTCGGCGTTCCCGTCCGCGTTGTCATCGAAGTCGGTCTGGATCACCCTGCCGTTCGCGTCACGGGTGTAGTGCTCGATCCGGTCGGTGTCGCCGTCCGCGTCGTCATCGAACTCGGTCCGGGTCACCTTGCGATTTTGATCGCGCGTGTAGTGCTCGGTCCGGTCGGTGTCGCCGTCATTGTCATCGTCGAAGTCGGTCCGGATCACCCCCTTGTTGCCACCCGCTGTGCGCGTGTAGTGCTCGGTCCGGTCAACGGTGCCGTCCGCGTCGTCGTCGAACTCGGTCCGGTCGATGTAGAGGTCACGGTTGTCGTCGAAATGGGTCGCGATCCGGTCAACGGTGCCGTCCGCGTCATCGTCGAAGGCGGTGCGGTCGATATTGCTGTCATTGTCGTCGTCGAAGTCGGTCAGGATCAGGTTACCCTCCGCATCGTACGTGTAGAACTCGACCCGGTTGGTGACCCCGCCGGACACGGCGTCGGCGTCGTCGGAGAACCATTTCTTTACAACCCTGCCGTTCACGTCACGGATGTATTGCTCCCTCCGGTCGTCCGTGCCGTCACCATCGTCGTCGAACTCGGTCCGGATCAGGTTGCCGGACAAGTCGTAAGAGTAGCCCTCGCTCCGGTCGTCCGTGCCGTCATTGTCATCGTCGAACCAGATCTGGTCCAACCTGCCGGTCGTGTTGTAAGAGTATTTCTCGCTCCGGTCGATGGTGCCGTCCGCGTCGTCGTCGAAACGGGTCCAGATCAGGTCGCCATTGACGTACGCGTAGCTCTCGCTCCGGTCGATGGTGCCGTCCGCGTCGTCGTCGAAACTGGTCCCGAACAGCCTGCCGTTGCCGTTCACGTCATGGGTGTAGTGCTCGATCCGGTCGAAATTGTAATCCGCGTCGTCGTCGAACCCGGCCCGGTCGATGATGCCGTCATTGTCGTCATCCAGGTCGGTCCGGATCCGGGTGCCCGCCTCGTCATAAATGAAGGTCTCGGTCCGGTCGATGGCGCCGTCCGCGTCGTCGTCGAACCCGGCCCGTTCGATCCTGTAATCCCCGTCGTCGTCGAACCAGATCACCTCATTGACACCGTCTCCGTCTTTGTCGAACCCGATCCGGTCGGTGTCGCCGTCCCCGTCGTCGTCGAAATCGGTCCGGGCCCGGGTGAAGCGCGAACCATATTCGTACGTCTCGGTCCGGTCGGTCGTGCCGTCCCCGTTGTCGTCGAACCCGATCCGGATCACCCTGCCATGTGCATCAAGCGTATAGTTCTCGATCCGGTCAACGGCGCGGTCCGCGTCGTCGTCGAACCGGGTTTGGATCCGGTTGCCGTCCCCGTCGAGCGTGTAGTGCTCGACCCGGTCGGGGGTGATGGCGCCGTCATTGTCGTCGTCGAAATCGGTCTGGATCAGCCTGCCCTGCTCATTGAGCGTGTGTGTCTCGGTCCGGTCGATGGTGCCGTCCGCACCGTCGTCGAAATCAGTCAGGAACCGGTTGTCGGTCGTGTTGTAAGAGTAGTTCTCGCTCCGGTCGATGGTGCCGTCATTACCGTCGTCGAACCAGGTCCGGATCAGCAAGCCCTGCTCATTATACTGGTAGGTCTCGCTCCGGTCGGCGGTGCCGTCATTGTTGTCGTCGAACTCGGTCCGGTACAGGTTGCCCCGCTCACCATACTGGTAGGTCTCGGTCCAGTCGAAACGGAAATCACCATCGTCGTCGAACCCGGCCTGGTCGATTTTGCCGTCCACGTTAGTGTCCAGGTCTGTCCGGATCCGGGCGCCGTTCGCGGCATAAATTAAGGTCGCGGTCCGGTCGATGGTGCCGTCACCGTTGTCGTCGAACTCGGTCCGGTCGATCCTGCCGTCCCCGTTGTCGTCGATCCAGGTCCGCTCAATGACGCCGTCATTGTCCTTGTCGAACCCGATCCGGTCCCTCCTGCCGTCCCCGTCGTCGTCGAACTCGGTCCGGATCACCCTGCCCTGCGCATCATACTGGTAGGTCTCGACCCGGTCGATGGTGCCGTCACCGTTGTCGTCGAACTCGAACCGGTCGATGGTGCCGTTCCCATCGTCGTCGAACCCGGCCCGGATCACCCTGCCCTGCGCATTATACTGGTAGGTCTCGACCCGGTCGCCTGTGAGGTCAACGTTGTCGTCGAACTCGGTCCGGACCACCCTGCCGTTCTCATCATGCCAATAGAGTTCGCTCCGGTCGGTGGTGCCGTCATTGTCGTCGTCGAAATTGGTCCGGGTCACCCTGCCCTGCTCATTGAGCGTGTGTGTCTCGGTCCGGTCGATGGTGCCGTCCGCACCGTCGTCGAACGCGGTGCGGACCTGCACGCTGTTCGGAATGCGCGAGTGGTATCCGATCCGGTCGATGGCGCCGTCCGCGTCATCGTCGAAATCGGTCCGGGTCCGGTCGCCGGACCCATTATAAGAATAGGTTTCAGCCCGGTCGATGATGCCGTCCGCATCGTCATCGAAACGGGTCCGGTACAGGTTGCCCTGCTCACCATATTGATAGGTCTCGCTCCGGTCGATGGCACCGTCCCCATGGGTGTTGAAATCGCTCCGGTCGGTTGTGCCGTCCCCATCGTCGTCGAAATCGATCCGGGTCAGCATGTCCTCATCATCAACTATGGCGCGCCCGATCCGGTCGACATTACCGTCCCCGTCGTCGTCGAACCCGATCCGGTCGATCCTGCCGTCATTGTCGTCGTCGAAGTCGGTCCGGATCCGGTCGACATTACCGTCCCCGTCGTCGTCGAACCCGATCCGGTCGATCCTGCCGTCATTGTCGTCGTCGAAGTCGGTCCGGATCCGGTTGCCGTGCCCGTCGAGCGTGTAACGCTCGCTCCGATTGACAGTGCCGTCCGCGCCATCGTCAAAGTTGGTCCGGATCCGGTTGCCGTCCCCGTCGAGCGTGTAGTCCTCGCTCCGGTCGAAAGTGCCGACCCCGTCGTCGTTGAACTCGGTCCGGATCAGCCTGTCGTTATCGTCATACGTGTAGTCCTCAATCCGGTTGACATCGCCGACCGCGCCATCGTCGAAATTGGTCCGAACCAGCAGATTGCCACTCCCGTCGTAATTGTAGACCTCGGCCCGGTCGATCCTGCCGTCATTGTCGTCGTCGAAATTGGTCCGAACCAGGTTGCCGTTCGCGGCAAACGTGTAGGTCTCGACCCGGTCGACAGTGCCGTCCGCGTCGTCATCGAAACGGGTCCGGAACAGGTTGCCCTGCGCACCATACTGATAGGTCTCGCTCCGGTCGATGGTGCCGTCTGCGTCGTCATCGAAACGGGTCCGGAACAGGTTGCCCTGCGCACCATACTGGTAGGTCTCGCTCCGGTCGATGGCACCGTCCCCGTGGGTGTTGAAATCGGTCCGGTCGATCCTGCCGTCCCCATCGGGGTCGAAATCAATCCGGGTCAGCATGTCCTCATCATCAACTATGGCGCGCCCGATCCGGTCGACATTACCGTCCCCGTTGTCGTCGAACCCGATCCGGTCGATGGTGCCGTCATTGTCGTCGTCGAAGTCGGTCCGGGTCCGGGTGCCGTCCCCGTCGAGCGTGTAGGCCTCGCTCCGGTCGATGGTGTCGTCATTGTCGTCGTCGAAGTCGGTCCGAATCAGGTTGCCGTGCCCGTCGAGCGTGTAGGCCTCACTCCGGTCGATGGTGTCGTCATTGTCGTCGTCGAAGTCGGTCCGAATCAGGTTGCCGTCCGCATTGAACGTGTAGTGCTCGACCCGGTCGACAGTGCCGCCATTGTCGGTGTGGATCTCGCTCCGGTCGATGGTGCCGTCATTGTCGTCGTCGAAATCGGTTCGGATCAGACTGCCACTCGCGTTGTAAGTGTAGGCCTCGCTCCGGTCGATGGTGCCGTCACCGTCCGGGTCGAAGTCCCTCCGGGTCAGGCTCCGGGTGCCGTCGTCATCAAACGCCTGGTGATCGATCCGGTCGATATTGCCGTCGCCGTCCAGGTCGAACGCGATGCGGTCGGTCGTTCCGTCCGCATCATCGTCGAAATCGGTCCGGGTCAGACTGCCGGTCGCGTTGTAAGTGTAGGCCTCGCTCCGGTCGATGGTGCCGTCGCCGTCCAGGTCGAACGCGATGCGGTCGATGGTGCCGTCGTCATCAAATGTGTAGTGCTCGACCCGGTCGACAGTGCCGTCATCGTCCAGATCGTGTTCCACCCGCTCCCAGCGACCGTCCGCGTTCGTGTGGGCCGTCCGGTCGATATTGCCGTCGCCGTCCAGGTCGAACGCGATGCGGTCGGTCGTGCCGTCCGCGTCATCGTCGAAATCGGTCCGGGTCAGACTGCCGGTCGCATTGTAAGTGTAGGCCTCGCTCCGGTCGATGGTGCCGTCCGCGTCGTCGTCGAACCCGGCCCGGTCGATGGTGCCGTCATTGTCGTCGTCGAAGGCGGTCCGGGTGCCGTCCCCGTCGAGCGTGTAGGCCTCGCTCCGGTCGATGGTGCCGTCATTGTCGTCGTCGAAATCGGTCCGGGTCAGACTGCCGGTCGCGTTGTAAGTGTAGGCCTCGCTCCGGTCGATGGTGCCGTCATTGTCGTCGTCGAAGGCGGTCCGAATCAGGTTGCCGCCCTCGTCAAGCGTGTAGGCCTCACTCCGGTCGATGGTGCCGTCACCGTCCAGGTCGAACGCCTTCCGGTCGATGGTGCCGTCCGCGTCATCGTCGAAATCGGTCCGGGTCCGGGTGCCGTCCCCGTCGAGCGTGTAGGCCTCGCTCCGGTCGATGGTGCCGTCATTGTCGTCGTCGAAATCGGTCCGGGTCAGACTGCCGGTCGCGTTGTAAGTGTAGGCCTCGCTCCGGTCGATGGTGCCGTCATTGTCGTCGTCGAACCCGGCCCGGTCGATAGTGCCGTCATTGTCGTCGTCGAAGGCGGTCCGAATCAGGTTGCCGCCCTCGTCAAGCGTGTAGGCCTCACTCCGGTCGATGGTGCCGTCACCGTCCAGGTCGAACGCCTTCCGGTCGATGGTGCCGTCCGCGTCATCGTCGAAATCGGTTCGGGTCCGGGTGCCGTCCCCGTCGAGCGTGTAGGCCTCGCTCCGGTCGATAGTGCCGTCATTGTCGTCATCGAAACGGGTCCGGGTCCGGTTGCCGGTCGCGTTGTAAGTGTAGGCCTCGCTCCGGTCGATAGTGCCGTCACCGTCCAGGTCGAACGCCTTCCGGTCGATGGTGCCGTCCGCGTCATCGTCGAAATCGGTTCGGATCAGACTGCCACTCGCGTTGTAAGTGTAGTGCGCGCTCCGGTCGATGGTGCCGTCGTCGTCTGAGTCGAAGTCCCTCCGGGTCAGGCTCCGGGTGCCGTCGTCATCAAACGCCTGGTGAATGATCCGGTCGATATTACCGTCATCGTCCAGATCCCGTTCCACCCGCTCCCAGCGACCGTCCGCGTTCAGGTGGGCCGTCTGGTCGATATTGCCGTCACCGTCCAGGTCGAACGCCTTCCGGTCGATGGTGCCGTCCGCGTCATCGTCGAAATCGGTCCGGGTCCGGGTGCCGCCCCCGTCGAGCGTGTAGGCCTCGCTCCGGTCGATAGTGCCGTCATTGTCGTCATCGAAACGGGTCCGGGTCCGGTTGCCGGTCGCGTTGTAAGTGTAGGCCTCGCTCCGGTCGATATTGCCGTCACCGTCCAGGTCGAACGCCTTCCGGTCGATGGTGCCGTCCGCGTCATCGTCGAAATCGGTTCGGATCAGACTGCCACTCGCGTTGTAAGTGTAGGCCTCGCTCCGGTCGATGGTGCCGTCGTCGTCTGAGTCGAAGTCCCTCCGGGTCAGGCTCCGGGTGCCGTCCGCGGCAAACGCCCGGTGATCGATCCGGTTGATATTGCCGTCATCGTCCAGATCCAGTTCCACCCTCTCCCAGCGACCGTCCACGTTCAGGTGGGCCGTCCGGTCGATATTGCCGTCACCGTCCAGGTCGAACGCGATGCGGTCGGTCGTGCCGTCCGCGTCATCGTCGAAATCGGTCCGGGTCCGGTTGCCACTCGCGTTGTAAGTGTAGACCTCGCTCCGGTCGATGGTGCCGTCGTCGTCTGAGTCGAAGTCCCTCCGGGTCAGGCTCCGGGTGCCGTCCGCGGCAAATGCGTTGTGATCGATCCGGTTGATATTGCCGTCATCGTCCAGGTCGTGTTCCACCCTCTCCCAGCGACCGTCCGCGTTCAGGTGGGCCTTCCGGTCGATATTGCCGTCACCGTCCAGGTCGAACGCGATGCGGTCGCGCGTGCCGTCCGCGTCATCGTCGAAATCGGTTCGGATCAGACTGCCACTCGCGTTGTAAGTGTAGACCTCGCTCCGGTCGATGGTGCCGTCGTCGTCTGAGTCGAAGTCCCTCCGGGTCAGGCTCCGGGTGCCGTCCGCGGCAAACGCCTGGTGATCGATCCGGTCGATATTACCGTCATCGTCCAGATCCCGTTCCACCCGCTCCCAGAGACCAGCCGCGTTCAGGTGGGCCGTCTGGTCGATGGTGCCGTCACCGTCCAGGTCGAACGCGATGCGGTCGGTCGTGCCGTCCGCGTCATCGTCGAAATCGGTTCGGGTCCGGGTGCCACTCGCATTGTAAGTGTAGTGCTCGCTCCGGTCGATGGTGCCGTCGTCGTCTGAGTCGAAGTCCCTCCGGGTCAGGCTCCGGGTGCCGTCGTCATCAAACGCCTGGTGAATGATCCGATCGATATTACCGTCATCGTCCCGATCCAGTTCCACCCGCTCCCAGCGACCGTCCGCGTTCAGGTGGGCCGTCCGGTCGATATTGCCGTCACCGTCCAGGTCGTACTCAATGCGGTCAATGGTTCCATCATTGTCGTCGTCGAACGTGGTCCGGGTTTGTTGCGCCATTGTCTGCCCTCCTCTGCCATATTCGCGTGTTTGTCGGGGCTACGCGAAGTCTGGCTCCGCCACAAAATAGCACATTATTTGAAATGGCACATGATAAATAAGCTCAAATCGCAGTGATGAGAGTGGTGAAGAGTCAAGTGCGGGGTGAGGCGTTTTCCAGTTCGAGGTGCTGAAACCATCGCAGATAATGGCGTGACCCGCCCAGTGATTTCGGCAACCGGATTTCGGTTTTCAACTCGGACAGCGCTGCCAATATCGGTCTGCGCCAGGGCCATCCCGGCGTTGGTCAGCACAACTGACAATGCAAAGATGCGTTCAAGCGCATCATATTCCGACAGCACAACAAATTTCGCAAAACAGCCTTGCCGCGGCGACGGTGAGATGATCGCATCGCGTGGCCGATTTTTGACTTTTTCTGCGAATTCCCGCCACACCATTCTCGCAACCGTCTTTCCAAGAAACGTGCATCAACGCACCAATTCGGCTTTACTCGGATCCTGTATTGAATGCAGCACAATGAACAAGGAGCTGAGCATGGCCGTAACACGCACCAGATTGATCGCGCTAGTTGCATTGGTGGCTATAGGTGGCACCGCTGCTTTTTTTCTGACCTCGGGTGAAAAGCCAATAATTGAAATTGCCGCTTCCGACAATGTCATCAAAATAGAGGCAGCCGGGGTCAATTTCGCCGGGTGGCCTGAAATGCGTGTCAGTGTCAATGGCGAGCAAATCGCTCAACTGATGATCGAAAAAAAGCAGCGTGACATGTACAGCTTTGATGTTCCAAATGCGCTTGGCGAGGTGAAAAAAATTGAAATCCGGATGACCAATGAAACCGATTGCAGGGAATCGCTTCGCCATTCGTTTCAATCATGCATCGACAGGGCGCTTGTTCTGCGCAAGGTATTTTTGAACGACACACAACTTGAGGCCGGCGAAGCCAGCGGTGAGGGTAATACGCAATACTCGCTGACAAGGTCTGAAGGCGGCGCCACCTGGCAAATTGGTGGTTGACATCAAGCAGGCGGGATTGAACCGATTGCGGCTACGGTTTTTCCCTAAGAGCTGCGCGGTTCGGTGGCGCTTTTGATCACGGCACACTGACGAGGTGCCATCGGTCGCAACGGTGTCACAGCGCCCTCGGATATTGTGTGAGTTACGTTGCTCGAAAACCCGGTGCTGACTGCGCCATCCCACCCGGAACATGCCGGGCGGCGCCATCGGTCGCTAAAATTGTCGTTGCTGTTGATCGTGCCAGCGGTTCGGTTTGACTTATCCGGCCGTGACGCGGGTTCGTCCTCCCTCGTCTTCCTTGTCCAACCTACGCTCTTGCCGGGCTGCGTACCGCTCCAGAAGCGTACCCGGATTTGTTCCCGTCCATGGGTTCGGACCAAAGCAATTGCGGCTTCTACGGGTAATGATCCCATAAAGTGGCGTTCCAGCCTGCCCGGTATTCAAATCGCAACACGAAAAATTCTCCGGGTCCAACTTATTCTTCAACCGACGCGGGCAAGCGAATGGAGCGCCCTGCCGGCCAAGAACAAGCGTGGCATCGCGCGTGACATACACGCCAAAGTCGGTTCCATATATGCCGATTGCGGCAACCACACCATGGACCACGACACCGCAGCGAAAGTGATCGGCCAGATTGGCGCGCCGATCGTCATTCCGATGCATTATTCTGGTGCCTATCTGCTAGACAGTCTTGCCCGCAAGCTTCAGAAGGACTACCGCATCGTCCACAATCAGGGACCGGAGATCCTTCTACCGCTGGATACCGGTGGTGAGCGCATCATCCCCGTTCCATCAGGCAGTGATCCATAAGGGACCGGGCGTCCTTCCCGACAATCGACCAATCCATCAGCGGGGGCTGCGTGGCGAGCTTTTCAGAACGGCATTTTGGCTCCGGACCCTGGCCCTGGATTCTTTTGGTCACCGCCGCCTTCGTGGTTTCGAGCAATCACATTATCGGGCGCTATATCAGCGGCGAGATTCCGCCCATGGGTCTTGCCTTCTGGCGCGTTGCGGTCGGTGCGGCGGTGGTCATGCCTTTTGCCTGGCGCGAGTTGGTGCGCCAGCGCGAAGTCATCATCCGCCACTGGAAGCTGTTCTCACTGATGGCACTTACGCTAATGCCGGCGGGAAATGCGCTGGTTTATGTCGCCTATAATTTTACCACCGCGATCAACGGCTCAATCATCCTAACCGCCCAGCCGGCACTGACCCTGTTTGCTGCCTGGCTGGTGGTCGGTCACACCATCAACCGCAAACAGGCCGCCGGTACTGCAATCGCCATGACCGGCGTGCTGGTGATCGTTCTGGGTAGCTCCTATGCCGAGCTCGGTCGCCTTTCCTTTCGCAGCGGCGATCTCATCATGATTGCCGGCACCATGGGATTTGCCTTTTACACATCGATGATCGGCAAAGTGCCGCACTCTATCGGTCCATTACTGATCCTGGTGCTCATTCAGGTGCTTGGTGCGATTGCGCTTTTGCCCTTTTATATCATTGAAACCATTATCTATATTCCGGTTCCCGTAACCCTTGAAAGTATTCTGGTGATCGGCTGGGTCGGCACCGCCATCGCGGTTGTCGCGGTCGGGCTCAACAATATCGCCGTGCTTTCGCTTGGCCCGGCCAAAGCAACCGTCGGACTTTACTGCCGCACATTGTTCACCACCGGAATGGCGATGATCCTGCTGGGAGAACCGCTGGAGACCTTCCACTTCATCGCATTCGGCCTGATCATGATCGGCATTGTGCTGATGACCCGCGGCCGCTCGCGTCCGCGCAATGAGATCGGGTGAAAGGCGCGGAGCCGTATCGGGCGCGGCGGCAAATGCAGTAAACTCACGCCGCCCGAGCCACGGTGGGAAAACATGTACGGCGCCACGGTCATCGATCATCCACCGGTGCGGCACAAGCTGACCCTGATGCGCTACGAGATTTCAACCCTCATCCGCCATGAGGTTACCCGTGACCCGGCGCTGGAGACGGTCGACATCGAAACCCCGACGGGACCGTTGCCGGCGCCCAAAATTCCGGGCAAGAAACCGGTCTTTGCCTGGATATTGCGCGCCGGCAACGGTCTTTTGGAAGGCATGCTCGATCTCGTGCCTTCAGCCCGCGTCGCCCATATCGGCCTTTATCGCGACCACCATACACTTGAAGCCATCGAATATTACTTCAAGGTGCCGGAAGATATTGGCGAGCGCCGGGTGATTGTCGTCGACCCGATGCCGGCGACCACCAACTCCGCCATCTCGAGGCTCAAACAGGCGGGCGCGCATTCTATCTCCTTTGTCTCGCTGCCGGCAGTCAGGGAAGGCATTGAGCGCTTGTCGGCGGCGCGACCGGATGTGCCGATTTTCAACGCCGTAATTGATCCGAACCCCAACAACAAGGGCTATATCGTTCCTGGCCCCGGCGATGCCGGTGATCGCATATATGGCACCAAACAGACCTGAAAGGCGGCCATGACCCAATTGACCCTCGGTGAGGATTTTCCGGAACTGCGCCAGGCGGTAGCGAAAATCTGCGAAGGATTTCCAGGCGAATATTGGCGTGTACGCGATGCGGCCAGCGCCCATGCAAATCTTGAGGCGGCCCGATCTGATCAGCCTGTCTGTTTGACGCGGGCGAGATATGCGGCGCCGAGGCCAATATGGCAAAGCTCCTGACCTCAGAGGCCGCATGGGCCGCTGCCGAAGCCTGCTTTCAGACATTCGGCGGCTTTGCATTCGCGCGCGAATACGACATTGAGCGCAAATGGCGCGAATGCCGTCTGTTCCGCACGGCCCCAGTTTCCACCAATATGATGCTGGGATTCATCGCCGCCCATTTTCTGGGTCTGCCGAGGTCTTATTGAAAATGGATCAGGACACGGACAAGTGGATCGGCCGCGCGATTGAAGCCGACGACATCATATCCACCGAGCGCGCTTTTGCCCTCTGGGCAAGCCTTGATAGCGGCGAAGCTGCGCCTCAAGAAGGCGCACCCCTACCGCCATTGTGGCGCTGGCTGTATTTCTGGGTCATCGGGCAACGCTCCGAACCCGGCCGCGACGGCCATGCAGCATTGGGTGGATTTCTGCCAGCGCCCGCTGATCCTCGGTCAAATCGCCCATCGCCGCATCACCATTATCGATGTCGCAGCCAAGAAGGGTCTCCCGGGGCGCTCACTTTCGTTACCCTGCGCCACGAGATTTCAGGCGCTGGTGGCCTCGCGATCACCGAAGACTAGGACCTTGTCTATGGCGAAATGCCAGAATCGGGTGCTGCTGTTTCGCTATTCCGCGCTGACCTTCAATGGCCACCGTATCCACTATGACGCGCCCTATGCCGATCAATCGGAAGGATATCCGGGTCTTGTGGTGCACGGACCGCTGGTCGCAACCCTGATGGCCGGCACCGCCATGCGACACCGTGAGGGAACAGCGCCGGCAACATTCTCATTTCGCGCCCAGCAGCCGATCTTTATCGATCAGCCCTTCACCATCCATGTCGCCGATCATGGCAATGAGAGCGTGGTCCGGGTGCGAAATCAGGACGGCAACTGCGCTTTCAGGGGCACCGTCGGTTGGCGGGCCTGACAGGGATCAGAACAACTGATTGGGGAGCCAAGTTGCGATTTCCGGAAAGTTGATGATCAAGATCATGGCGATCAGCATGATGATCCAGAACGGTGTCGAGCTCTTGAAGATCGTCATCACGTTTATGTCTCGATCAATTTGCTGAATTGATGATTTGACCGTATAGACCAGTAAACCAAATGGCGGAGTCAGCAGGCCGGCCTCGATGGCAATGATCGCGATAATGGCAAAGGCGATTGGATCATAGCCGAGCTGGGTCGCGATGGGCGCGAAGATGGCTGCGGTCAGCAACATGATCGAGATGGAATCGATAATCATTCCAAGAGCGAACCACACCAGCACCATGACCGTGATGATCATCCACGGCTCCATGCCCGAGCCGAGAAACAGGCTCTCAATGGCGTTGGCCAGACCTGTCATGGCAAGGGTGCGCGAATAAAGCGCCGCGGCAATCAAGAGCAGCAGGATCGGTGCGGAAGTCCGCCCCACCGACAAGATGGAATCAATAATATCGCGGAATCGCATTCCTTTGATGATGCCAAGCGCCAGACCGATCAGCGCGCCCGCCCCCGCGCCCTCGGTGGGTGTGAAAATACCAAACCAGATACCGCCCAGAACAGCCACAATGACAAGCAGGATGCCGGTGAGGCTGATCAAGAACTGGACAGTTGAAACGTCTTCTTCTTCCGAAATCACACTTTCGCCGGACGCGGCACCGCCCTCGCCCCCCGGTTTGATACCGACCGCGGCGGGCCGCGACAGCGAAAAGCCAAATACATAGAGGATAAACAGGCTCGCCAGCAGCAAGCCGGGAAACACTCCTGCGGCAAAAAGCTGGCCGATGGATTGCTCGGTCAAAATGCCCCAGACAATCATCAGCACCGAAGGCGGAATGAGCATCCCCAGACAGCTGGAGCCAGCCACCGCGCCCAGCGCGAAACCCTTGTGGTAGCCGTAGCGTTTCATTTCCGGATAGGCGATACGCGAGAACGCGGCGGCCGAAGCAATGCTGACACCGGTGACGAAGGAAAAAAGTGCGTTTCCGACCACAGTCGCAATGGCCAGACGGCCCGGCAGTCTGTGCAACAAGCGATTGATGCCGCGATAGACGTCTGTCACCACTCCTGACTTGCCGATGAATTCTCCCATCAGCATGAACAATGGGATTACGGCAAAAACATAAGCGCGAATGGCTTCATAAGCTGTCGCCGCCAGCATCGCCTGAACAGTATGGAACGCATTGGTGTCGGCGCCGGTGACGAGAAAAACGCCAAGTGCACTGGTAACGCCAAGCGCTATGGCAATGTGGACACCGATGGCGACCAACCCAATGAGGCTGGCGATCAGCAATATGGCGGTGTTGACTTCAAACAATGGATTGATCTCGCGCTTGGATTGACCTGGTCAGAAAGAGGGGCCTGCGTCCCGTTCAGAATCCAAGAGTTCCGGATTGAAGATGTCGATATAGGCCATCACCAGATAGTTGATCATCGCCAGTCCGCTGCCGATCAGCACCGTCCAGCGGGCCGGCCAGGAGGGAACACGCAAGGCGCCTTCGCCTTCATACTCCCCCTCCACAAATGATCTGATGCTTTCTTCCCAACCGCCGGTAATGATCATGAGGAAGAAGGCGGCGCCCAGGAGATATCCAAAAGCCAGCAATATCTGCTGCACCTTCTGTGGCAGATGGATGACGAGGAAATCCGCTTTGAGCATGGAACGCGAGCGAATGGCGTAGCCGGCCTGTAAAAACACGACGATAACGATGGAAGACGCGACGATCTCGGCGGTGCCGTATATGGGCGCATCGAAAACATAGCGCCCGATGATGTTGCCCATAACGAGAAACGCTAGGCCGAAGGCCCAGGCCGCTGCGGCGACCATCAAGAATTTGGACAAACGATCACTGAAAGTGATGAGCGACATCAATGTCCCCTAGAGAGCCGACTGAATCACACACACCAAAAATTCCGGCGGAAACCCCAGGCGACCCGGGCCTCCGCCGAAAGATTCAAAATTGCAGGTTGCTGCGTTGCGTCGATTATTCCACGACGTAGCGTACCGGCCACGTGTAGCCGACTTCCTCAGCCGCATCCAATGTCGCGTTGAGAATGGCTTTTGCGGGGTAGCCCTTCTCCTCAAGTTCATTGGCGTATTTTTGTGGCCAATGCGCAAGCTTTTGCGCCCATTCAAGGCGTACTGAGTCGGGCAGATCGCTGACGGTGATGTTCTCTCGCAGCCAATCCATGTCTTTCTTGTAGCCAATCTTGTTGAACTCGCCGGTCTTGATTTCGTACCGGGCCGCAACTTCCTGGATGATCGGTTTGACTTCCTCGGGCAGGCTATCCCAGAACCGGTTGTTGACGTTCAGGGCGTGCCAGGTGATGGAGCCGAATCCGATCGTCGTATAGTACTCGCCGACTTCATGCAGCTTGAACACCGGCCCCCAGGCGCTCGGGAACATGATGCCGCCTTCAGCAACGCCGGTTTTGATCTTCTGGTACCATCCGGGCAGCCCATCGGTCACCGGAATGATGCCGATATCGGCTTCCTTCATCCAGTTCAGATTGAGCCCGGCGCCGAGGATCTTGTGACCCTCCAGGTCAGATACATTCTCCCACGGGAAATTGGTGCCCAAATTGTAGCCACCATCGCCGATCCGCGCGAGCATGGTCTGATTGTACTTCTGGAATGCCTCTTCCAGAGACGGGAACTGTTTGTAGACCGAAGCGGCGATCGCGACACTTTGCTCCGGGTCCATCGTGCCGAAGGGCAGCATGATCTGGAAAGCGTGCATCGGCAGTTTGGAAGCTTCAAAACAGAAGCAAAAGCCGCCAATATCCAAAACGCCGTTCTCAATCGCTTCAAAAGTGTCAAACACCTTTGCGATGGAGCCCGAATAGCCTTCGATGAATTTCACCGTATGGTCGGTTTGGGATTCGATCGCCTTTTTGAGTTCGGGCTGGAAAAAATCCTTCATCAATCCGGCATAAACCACCGTCGGCGGATGACCTGATCCGATACGGATAACGATCTCTTTGGCCGCGGCATCACCGATACTGCCAATCAGCATGCCGGCAGCCAGTCCAAGGGCCATCACTCCGGCCCTGGCAGCAGCCGCAAAACCCGATTTTGTCCTTTTCATCATTTCCTCACCCATTTCAAATTTCTTACTCGCCCCCTGATCCAGGCGCGCAACAACATCACATAGCGGATTGCCGCCTGTCGTGCAAAAACCCGCACGTCTCATGCGCGCGGATTTTACGATGATGGCAGCCAGGGCTGCCACTCGTCTTTGCGCGAATAGACCCAGATCGAGGCCGGTGGCAGATTCGCCCACGCGATTTCACTTCGTCTGGCGGTTAACCCGAAACGGTCGATGACCTCCTGATCGACCGGCGAGGCAAAACGGTAGGTGAATTGCACAAAACAGCCGCCGGGCGCCAGAATCGCAAACGTGCTCTTGAGTACTGCATCCATGGTGTCGGCATCGAATATCCTGAGTGGCAAAGTCGAGACCACGCGGCCGACCTTATCGCGCCCCTGCCGGTGCCAGATTGCTGATAATTCCTGTGCCCCGACATTGAGCACTTCGATATCAGGATAGAGTTCGCCAAGCCGCTCTGCCAACACCGGATCGAGTTCCACCGTGGTCAGCAAAGCCGGGTCGATGCCGCATTCCAACAGCACGCGTGTTACCGGTCCAACGCCACCGCCAAGCTCGACCACCGCCTCGGCCGGGCGTCCGGCGATGGCGCGCGCCATCGCCTGCCCGACCCGCGGACTCGACGGTAATATCGAACAGATCTGTTGAGGGTTCCTGGCACTGCGGCGCAAGAACAAGGCAGCGTCACGCAAGCGCTCCAGCGCACGGGGTCCCTCTCCCGCAGGCATCGAACCCTGCCACCTTGTACCGGTACTCATGGTCAAGTCCTCATCCTATAACCGCACGGCATCCAATATCCAATTCACCGCATAAACCGCATTCGCGACAGCCAGGTGGCGGGGCTGGCCCGGTCAGAGCTGATTTCACAGCTATTGGCGCGCATCATCTCTACCACTTCCATCAGCTGCACAGATTCGCCAAGTGTACACCGGTCGAGCACCGCCCTGCCGGTGACGCAGTCTGCAAACATGCCCATTTGCGCCTCAAACAGATTGCGCGCGCCAAACTCACAATCAGTCCTGCCGGCTTTGAAACCAGAACGCGGCTCGAGGCACTGAACAAAACTCGCCAAGTCATGCCGGATCGAGCCCATGAAGGTGCCGTTGGTGCCCTGGACCTCCGCATATTGCACGAATGTGGGCGTGGTAAGGTCGGCTTCGATCAATATGCGCACGCCCGCGTGCGATGTCATCTCACCCAGAACCCAGTCCTCGGCATCAGCAGTGATGCGATGGCCTCGAATCTCCCGCATCGGGTTTCGCAATTGCGAGGCGATCAGTCTTGCCTGGCTGATCGATCCAAAATACCAGATCGCCAGATCAACCATGTGCACCATCATTTCATTGATCGCACCGCCCTGCTTGGTGCGCTGGTGCTGCCAGGCTTTGTGCGAACCAGGCCCTCCCAACCTGAACAGAGCCGACGAGATGGTCCCGAGCGCCGCCGCCTCACCGCCACTTCGCGCGCCAGCCAGCACATCGGCGCCAAACTGAAACGCTGGTGCGAAGCGGTAGATGTAGCCCACCATACCGACCAGTCCGGCGCGCTCGGTTTCACGCTCAAGCGCTTTTGCCTCGGCAGGATCGCTGGTCAGGGGTTTTTCGCAAATGAAATGCTTGCCGGCGGCAATCGCACGGCGAATCAAGTCCACATGACTTGCCGGCGGTGTGCAGATCGAGACCGCCGCAATCTCCGGGTCAGTGAAGATTTCTTCCGCAGAGCCAACCGCATGCACCTGGTGCGAGGCCGCCAGCGCTGCGGCGCGCTCGGGACGATCATCGGCAACGATGATGTCAACCTCACTCCATGCAGCCAATCCGCTGATATGCTTGGGCGCCTGCCGACCGCAACCAATCAAGCCCACTTTCACGCTCATACAGACCAGACGCTCCCGATAAACCAGGCTGCCGCGATGCGCGGCAATGGTTTGTGCGCGATTGCTCACCCTGTCAACCGTACCGCTCGCCGCAATCCAGCCCGTATTGCGCCTGGTGCCCGAAACCAGTAAGCCGGAGTTCAAGAGCGTGCGTGATAAAGGCGCAAGGCCGGAATTTCAACCGCATATTGCCGAGCACGAAAAATTGCCGAGCACGAAAAAATGAGCCGCATCTGCTTCGTCGCCAGCCCCGCATCAGAAGCGAAGACGGCGCGGACGCGTCTTCAGGGGCGATATGGCACGACCGCGCCCGAAGATGCAGATGTCATCGTCGCACTGGGTGGCGACGGCCTCATGCTGCGCACGCTCCACCGGTTCATGAACCAACCGCTGCCAATCTACGGCATGAATCGTGGATCGATCGGCTTCTTGATGAATGAATATGGCGAAGATGATCTACCTGAACGCATCGCCGCGGCGGAAGAAACCGTGATCCATCCATTGGAAATGACGGTGCTCGGCCTATCGGGTGAGACTTCGCGCGAGTTGGCAATCAATGAAGTGTCACTGTTCCGCACCACCTACCAGGCGGCCAAACTGCGCATTACCGTTGATGGCCGCCAGCGGCTTGATGAACTGATCTGCGATGGTGCATTGGTGGCAACGCCTGCCGGCAGCACTGCCTATAATTTGTCCGCCCACGGTCCAATTCTGCCGATCACCGCTCAACTGCTTGCCTTGACCCCGATCAGCCCGTTTCGGCCCCGGCGCTGGCGCGGTGCGCTGCTGCACTATCAAGCGGAAATCTCAATCGAGGTTCTCGATGCGGCATCACGCATTACCAATGCGGCAGCCGACTATACTGAAGTCCCCAACGCCGCACGGGTCGACATTCGCATCGCCACCGACAAAACGCTGAACCTCTTGTTCGATCCCGATCACGGGCTTGATGAGCGCATCCTGCGCGAACAGTTTCTAAGCTGACCGGCCGCACAAGACAGCCAATTCAAACTTAACATCTTCGCAATCACCTCCTGGCCATACTTGTTTGATCGACGTTGGACATATTCGCTCGGTTGCGAATTAGAACGGGCCATTTTACCTGGCCCCAAAAAGAGGCTGACCTTCCGGTTACCGGGGCACCATGATGGACGAAAATAAAGACGAAGCGATCGTCTATGAGGGCCAAAAGCTCCAGGAAAAGATCACCGTCACAGGAACCGGTGACGAAATCGGCACAGCGGCAATTGAACGTGCCGCAAAGGCTCTGGACGGGCTTTCCGATCAGTTTGAAGAATGGATAGTTGAGCAAACAGCGCGACTTGCCGCAGCCCGGGATAACGTAGAACAATCGGGTTATAGCGGCGAGCTTGCCGATGAATTGTTTCGCGCTGCCCATGATCTCAAGGGCGAAGCCGACACATTCGGCTATCCTCTGGTCACCCGCATCGGCGCTTCATTGTGCTACCTCCTGGAAGCAGTTGAAAAGGGCACACCCTTTCACAACGAACTGGTCAATTTGCACGTCGATGCGGTGCGCGCCATTGTCCGCGACCACATCAAGGGGCAAGCCAACTCCACGGCAGTTGCATTGTTCACCAGCCTTGCCGAAGCTACGGACAGCTACGTCACAGCCCACCCGTCAATCAAGGACGAGGGCGCAGATGAGAGCGGAAGTGAACGTGAAACCGGCTCCAAGCCCCTGTCTTAGCCCCCTGGAACCGTGCCGGTTTCTGGTCAGGAGCCGGGGAGGTTGTCATGGCTCGGAAACGGCATTCCGATGAGGATATCCTGAAGCTTTTGCGTGAGATCGAACTTCATCCGGCGGGTGGGGTTGATGTTGCGACAGCGTGCCGTTCTGCCGGCATCGGTGATGCGACATATGACAACCGGCGCAGGACGTCCGGTGGCATGGGGCGATCGGCAGCACACGGCAGGTCGGCAGCGGCGAATCGCAAGCACGTGGCGCCGACAATTCTCCCGCCGAAAGCCATCCCGCCTTCGAACCGCACCCGGTTCAGGGGTGGACGCCCGATTTCATTCCCCCCGATTTCATTCCCTATGTCCTGCAGGAAGCTGTCGACGGCAAATACTATGACGACCTGATCCGGTTTCCGGTCCCACCGCAATTGAACGGTCAAAGAAACCTGCCGCCTCGGAAGGGATTTTCACCGGCATTTCAGGTGGAGCAACCTTCGCCGCAGCCATGCAGGTGGCTGAAAGCGCCGAACCCGGTTCGGTCATCCTGTGCATGCCGCCCGATACCGGCGAGCGCTACCTCTCATCGCCGTTGTTTGAGGGAATTCCCGAGGACATGACCGAAGAAGAAGCCGATCTGTCGCGCTCAACACCTAGATATCACATGCCGGGAAGGTGCACTAAGCATTTGATGGACGCAGACAGGCTCCGCGAGGCTTTAACATATCATTGATCAACAGTGTCATTTTCGCATTGCCATTGGCAGGAGAAAACGGCCCGCCCGGCAGGACTCGAACCGGCAACCTTCGGGATCGAAGCCCGATGCTCTATCCAGTTGAGCTACGGGCGGCCCATGCAGCGCAAAATCGTAGGCTCACCCACGCAAGTCAATGAAAGTGGGCCGGCGCAAAAACCGGCTGCGGGCCCATACCGCACGCCCAAACAGAAAACAGGGAGGGAGCCCATGCGACTTGAAGGCCGCACAGCAGTGATAACCGGCGCCGGTGGCGGATTTGGCAAAGCCATGACAAGGCGATTTGTGCAAGAGGGCGCAAAGGTCTTCGCCTGCGACCTCAACAAGCAGGAGATCGAGGGTCTTGCCGACGAGATAGCGGCGAAGGGCGGCGAGGTCCGCGCCCATGTGCTCGATGTCTCCAGCGGCGATCAGGTCACCGAAATGGCGACTGCCGCGCTTGATGCCTTCGGCCGCGTCGACATCATGGTCTCCAATGCCGGCTATTCGCCCAAGAAGGAATTCCTCGACTACACCGAGGAGGACTGGGACAAGGTGCTCTCGATCAACCTCAAGGGTGAATACATGTGCGCGCGGGCATTTTGCGAGCACATGATGGCCAACAAATATGGGCGCATCATCAATCTGTCGTCTTCTGCATGGCGGGCCGGCGGATTTGCCGGAGGCACGCCCTATATCTCGGCCAAGGCCGGCGTCATCGGCCTAACGCGCTCGCTCGCCAAGACGCTGGGCCCCTACAACATCACCGTCAATGCCATTGCGCCGGGTCCGAGCGAAACATCGATGACCGATGACTGGCTTGCCGAATGGTCCAAGACCATGGTCACGCAAATCCCGCTGAGGCGCGTCGGACAGCCCGATGACATCGCCAACGCGGCTCTGTTTCTGGCCTCCGATGAAGCCTCTTACATCACCGGCGTGTGCCTTGATGTGAATGGCGGCATTGCCATGGGGTGATAAGCACGTGCCATGGCTGACAGATGGAAAATCGGGCCGGTTGAAAGCGGCATGATGCTGATGGCCGGGGCCATGATCATCGCGCCGATAGTGGGTGCGATGGGCAAATGGCTGTCGACCAGCATCGCGCCGGGCGAGATTGCCTGGGCCCGGTTCTTCTTTCAGATCGTATTGCTGTTGCCGTTCCTGGCGGTGCACTGGCGCGGCATGGGACCGCATATCGGCCTTCAGATGCTGCGCGGCGTTCTGATAGCCGGCGCCACCTTGTGCTTCTTTGCCGCGGTGCGCGTCATACCGCTTGCCGATGCCATGGCGATCTTCTTCATCGAGCCACTGGTGCTGTCCCTGTTTTCAGCGCTGTTTCTAAGGGAACCCATTGGCTGGTGGCGGGTGATGGCGGCGTTTGTCGGCTTTGGCGGTGCCCTGATCGTCATTCAGCCGAGCTATCAGGTGTTCGGACCAGAAGCGATCCTGCCGGTGGGCTCGGCGGTCTGTCTTGCCGCCTATCTGATGCTGACCCGGCAGCTCGCGGTCGGTGGCGATGCCATCATGCTGGCAATCAGCGCCAGCATCTTTGGCTGCATCGCGCTCTCCATCGCGCTTGGCATCGGTTATATCACCGAGATCGACACCCTTACGCCAAGCTGGCCGACCGTGGGCCAATGGGGTCTCATGTTCGCCATGGGCGCGGTTGCCACCGTCACCCATGTTCTGATTGTTTATGCCTTTCGCCTGACAAGGGCGAGCGTTCTGGCACCATTTCAATATCTTGAGATCATCAGTGCCACGGCGTTCGGGGTTTTCATCTTTGGGGATTTTCCCGAACCGGCCATGTGGCTGGGACTGGCGATTATCGTCGCTGCCGGGCTTTATGTGTTCAATCGCGAGCGCAGCATCGCGCGCCATGCGCATGCGCAAGCAGAAGCTGGAGGGTCATGATTTGGGCAGATGGGTGCGGGGTTATGCCGGCCGCCGTGAATCGGCCTGATGGCCTGAAGTTGCAGCACCCACGCCCCAGATCAGGCCGACCACCACCGGTGAGTGCGCGCCTGGCACGCTGGCAGCGCGGGCGGCGAAGTTCACGCAGACCCTCAATGCGGGCGCTTGCATCGCGCTGTGACACGTATTGAAGGTCGTTCATCGTCCATATCCGAATGATGCCGTGCCAGGAAGGCACACCAAACGGCTTCAGCCAAGGTTTTGTCCGAAAGGACGCAACATCCAAGCCATGGACAATTGGGCAAGCCATGGACAATTGGGAGATTTGCAGCGTCAGCGATCATCGCCGCGCTGGAATCAGTGACCGAGTGCGGGGCGTGCGACTGCGCCCTGCGCTTCGGACTGGGTCGGGCGGCAGATCTCAAGGATGGCGCCGACCATTTCGACTTGCGAGAAGTGGCTGGCGACATGTTCGCGCAAGCCAGGCGCATCGCGCTCGGCAGCCGGGCGATCGCCAAGCGCGCCGGAAATGCCCTCTGCCAGAGCTGCCGCATCGCCAGGCTCGACCAGCCGTGAAGACTGGGGCCCGAAGATTTCCGGAATGACGCCAGTGTTTGTGGTGACCAGTACCACCCGGCAGCGGCTGCTTCCAGCACGATATAGGGCAGCGATTCGGACAATGAGGGAAGACGGTGACCCGGGCGCGGGCAAAGGCCTCGCGCGCCGGCATTGGCGGGGCAAAGCTGATCTGCCCGGCCATGGCGAGATATCCGGCCAACTAAAGAGCAGATCAATTGAGGCCGTTGGTAACAGCCGAATCCTGATTGCCGCCCGCAACAAACATTGCCGCATATTCTTCATAGCCGCTCTCAGCGAGTTTGTCGGCGGGAATGAATTTGAGCGCCGCTGAATTGATACAATGGCGTCTTCCGGTCGGCAGCGGTCCGTCATCAAAGACATGACCAAGATGGGAATCGGCAATGCGACTGCGCACTTCGGTGCGTATCATAAAAAGCGTGTTGTCCGCTTTTTCCACGATTCCGGCGCCCTCAACAGGTCTTGTGAAACTTGGCCATCCGGTTCCCGAATTGAACTTGTCCTTGGATGAATACAACGGCTCGCCGCTTACGATGTCGACATAAAGGCCGTCTCGCTTTTCATTCCAGAATTCATTGCGGAACGGAGGCTCTGTGCCATCACGCTGGGTGACTTTGAACTGCAACGGCGTGAGACGATCCTTGATCTCATCGTCGGAAGGTCTGACGTAGCGTTCGGGTGAGGGCCGGTAGCGCGCAAAATCCACCTTCAAATCATCACCCCATGCGGTTTCGACAAAGCCCGCACGGCCCGAGCCTTGTGTATAGAAGAAGTAACGAAATGGTTTCTTGGTGGAATAGTCCTGATGTCGCTCCTCGGCGGGCCAGAACGATGTGAAGGGAGTGATTTCCACTTTGATCGGCTTGTCGAAGCGTTTGCTTTCAGCCAACTCGTCGCGAGACATCTCCGCCAATTTCAATTGGATGTCATCGTGGTAAAAAATGACAGGCCTGTACTGTGGGCCCCTGTCTTTGAATGAACCGCCATTGTCGGTCGGATCAAAAATGCGCCAGTAAGTCTGCAGCAATCCATCATAGGTTATGACACTGCTGTCATAAAAAACCTGCACGCTCTCGACGTGCCCGGTTTTTCCTCTGGCAACATCATAATAGCCCGGATTTTTCTCTTTGCCGCCGCTGTAGCCGGAGATCGCTGCCTGCACGCCGGGAACATTTTCGAACCCGTCTTCCACGCACCAGAAGCAACCGCCGGCAAAGGTGGCGACCGCATAGCCTTTCAAGTGTTCAGGAACGCCAGCGCGATCAGCCCTGGATTGGCTGCTGAACCAGTATGTCGCGCCAATGATCGCCAGACCTAACAGACCTAACGTCAATCCAGCTTGAAGGAGCTTTTTCATAGCACCAAAGTCGCTTGTTGTGATGAACTCCGAGTCTGCATGCTCTCAGAGCGGGAGCAATTCAAAACCAGTGAGAATCTATCACAATGAGATTACCGCAGCGCGGCCAGGATAACACGGGAGGGATAGCCCCGGACGGCCCTATGTCGTGAGTCCGCAGCGTCAACCACACCTTGCGGCCACGCCGGTGCCGAGAATGCCGGCATTCTTGTTACGAGTGTTCCCTGTTTGTTTGATCCCGCGGTTTGCATGGTGTGATGCTTTCGTTGGAATGGGAAGAAAGCATTACGGGACAGGTTCGTCACGCGAGCGCCACGACCACGCACGCTGTCAGAGCAGCAATACAGCGATCGCGGAACTGAGCCGGGAACCGGGTGTCAACCCCAAGACGATTGCCAGGTGGCGGAAACGGCAGACGGTTGAGGATCGCAAGACAGGCCCGAAGGAACCGCGCTCAACCGTTCTCAGTGAAGCCGGGGAGGCGATGATCGTTGCCTTCCGGCGACACAGCCTGCTTCCGCTGGATGACTGCCTCCATGCCCTTCAGCCGTCAATCCCGCGCCTGACACGGTCGGCTCTGCATCGGTGCCTGCAACGGCATGGCCTATCGCGCTTGCCTGACGTCGAAGGGGACACACCAAAGCGGCAGCGTTTCAAGAGCTATCCAATCGGGGTCTTCCACATGGACATCGCCGAGGTCCAGACCGCCGAGGGCAGGCTGTAGCTGTTCGTATCCATTGATCGGACCAGCAAATTTGCGGTCACTCAGCTCGTAGACAAGGCCAACCGCAAGACAGCCCGGGGGTTCCTTGAACATCTGCTCGAAGCCGTCCCGTATCACATCCACACGATCCTGACCGATAATGGCATCCGGTTCGCCACGCAGCCACGGAACCGAAACACGATCTATTCCCGGCCCATGCGCTTTGACATGATCTGCCACGCCAACGGGATTGAACACCGGCTGACCAGGCCCAGCCATCCATGGACCAACAGCCAGGTCGAGCGCATGAACCGGACGATCAAAGACGCCACCTTCAAACGCTATCACGACGACAATCATGATCAGCTGCGCACACATCCGGCAGACTTCATGGCAGCCTGCAATTTCGCCCGAGGGCTAAAGACCCTCAACGGCCTGACGCCTTACGAATACATCTGCAAAATCCGGACTTCAGAGCCAGATAAATTCAATGTCAATCCGATCTGCAAGATGACGGGACTGAACAACTAGTCCGCCGGGACGGCGTCCGGCGATGCGGGGCTCCGTTCATCTCGCTTCACCCGGAAGAAGATAGCGTAGAGAGTCGGCACGACGATCAGCGTGAGGATGGTGGCGAAGCTCAGCCCGCAGATGATGACCACGGCCAGCGACTTGAAGAACGGATCCCATAGGAGTGGGACAATCCCCAGTACCGTCGTCAGCACGCAGAGCGAGACCGGCCGGACGCGGCTGACGGCGGCGTCCATCACCGCCTGCATCCGCGCCTTGCCGTCCGAGATCTGGCTGTCGGTCTCGTCGATCAGGACGATGGCATTCTTGATGAGCATTCCCGTCAGCGACAGGATCCCGAGGATCGCAATGAACTCGAGCGCCGTCTGTGTCGCGGCGAGCCCGTAGATCACCCCGATCAGCGACAGCGGCACCATGAGCCAAATTATGATCGTCTGACGCCAGGCGCTGAAGAGGAAGAGGGTGACGAGGAACATCGCCCCGAAGCCGAGCGGCATCGTCCCGGCGAGCCCGGCATTGGCTTCGGCAGAATTGCCGTATTCGCCCTTCCATTCCAGCGCATAGCCGGGCGGCAGATCGATCGCCTCGATGGACGGGCGAACGGCGGCGAAGAGATCGCCCGACAGGACGCCCGGCGCGGGATCCGCTTGTGCAGTGATCGCGAGCGCCCGGTCGATGCGGCGCAGGTTACCGGCCTCGAACACGATGTCGAACCGGTCGACCGCCTGACCTATGGGAAGATAGGCGCTTGCGACCTGGCTATAGACCTGTACGTCACGCAGCGCGCCCACGTCGTTGCGGGCCTCGACGACGGGCCGCATCACCACATTCCTGAGCGCATCGCCCTCGCGGTAGACGCCCAGCGTCGTGCCTGTGAGATGGGAATAGAGAGCCGAGGTGATCTCTCCCTGGGTAAGGCCGAGCCGGCGCGCGTTTTCTTGGTTGATGACAGGGCGGACGACCCGCACCTGCTCGCGCCAGTCGTCTTTGATGGCCACCGCGCCCGCCTCGGCATAGATCGCCTTGACCTGGCCCGCGAGGTCGCGCAGCACCGCCGGATCGAGGCCGAAAAACCGGGCCTCGATCTTCGCTCCGCCGCCAGGCCCGAGCACGAAACTCCAGACCTTGGCGTTGGAGCCCGAAAAGGCCTGTGCCAGATGCGCGGTCAGTTCAGTCTTGAGCCCATCGATCAGGGTGTAGTCCGCGACGTCAATGAGGATTTGGCCATACGCCGGATTGCTGCTCTCGGCCTCGTAAACCAGCATGAAGCGCAGATGCCCACCCCCGACCACGGTGTTGGTGCCGATCACGCCGTCAAGGCCCCGCGCATGCTCGGAGATTGCGAGCATGTCGTCGCGAGTTTGCGCGATGTCCGACCCCTCGGGCAAGAAGTAGTCAACGACGAACTGCGCCCGGGTGGAAGCCGGAAAGAACCCCGCCGGAACGGCATAGAAGAGCGCGATCGCCGACACGAACAACCCGACGACCAGAGCCACGGTGATCCACCGAACCTGAATAGCCAGGCCGAGCAGGTTTCGGTAGCCGCGCAGAATCGCGTTCTCGCGCGTCGCCACGCTTGTGTTGTCGGGTTTCAAGAGCAGCGTGCAGAAATAGGGCGTGAGCCAGATCGCCACCAGCCAGGAGAACAGAAGCGCGATGGCGATGGTCCAAAACAGGCTGCCGGCATATTCGCCCGTGCTGTCTGGCGAGAACCCGATGGGAGAGAAGGCGAGAATGCCGACGAGCGTGCCGCCCAGCAGCGGCCACATCGTCTGCGCCACGACCGCGCGCGAAGCAGGCGCCGCGTCATCACCCCTCTGCACCCGCACCAGCGTGCCCTCGACCACGACGATGGCGTTGTCAACCAGCATCCCCAGCGCGATGATCAACGCGCCGAGGCTGATGCGCTGCATGTCGAGCCCGTAGAGATACATCCCCATCAGCGTGCCCGCCACGGTCACCAGAAGGATGCCGCCCATGAGGACGCCAGAGCGTAGTCCAATGAAGACGAGCAGTGTGCCGATCACGATGGCCAGCGCCAGGATGACGTTCACGACAAAGCTGTCCACGGAGGACTGCACCGTCACCGACTGGTCCGAAATCGGCGTCACGTCGATCCCGATGGGCCGGTCGACCTCAAGCGTCGCGATGGTCGCATTCACCGCATTGCCCGTATTCACGACGTTGCCGCCCAGCGTGTTCGACACACCCAAGCCGATGGCGGGCGCGCCGTCTCGGAAGAGCATCGCGGCGGGCGGATCCTGCAGCGCCCGCCGCACCGTCGCGATATCGCCCAGACGGAACGAACTGCCGGTCGCGGGAACGGAAATCAGCAGATCCTCGATGGCTGCGACCTTACCGACGCCGCCCTCGGGCCGCACGGCCAGCCGTATTGTGCCGGCGACGACCGAACCTGCGGGCGCCACGAGGTTCTGGCCTTCCAGCAGGTTCGCGATCTGGGCCGGCGCGAGATCAAGCTCAGTGAGCCGGGCCGGCGCATACTCGACGTAGATCACCTCGTCCTGAACGCCCGACAGCACGACCTTCGATACGCCGTCCACCGTGACCAGCTCACGCTGGAGATACTTGGCGTATTCATGGAGTTCGGACAGCGAATACCCCTCGCCGGTGATCGCATAGTATAGCGCATAGACGTCGCCGAAATCGTCATAGACCTGGCTCGCGAGCGCGTTCGGAGGCAGTCCGCCCTGTGCATCGTCGATCTTCGCACGCATCTGGGCGAAGCGCTGGTAGAGGTCTGGGTAATTCGGCGTCGAGGCGATGGTGAACTCCACCGTCACGGTCGAAAGGCCGGGCGCCGAGACTGACCGGACCTCGTCCACCCCCTGCAATTGCTGGAGCGCATTCTCGACGATCTCGGTGACCTCTTCGGCGACCTCTTTGGCGGAGGCACCGGGATAGGGGGTCACGATCTGCGCCTGGCGGATGATGAATTCCGGGTCCTCGAACCTTGGCAACGCGGTATAGGCGAAATAGCCCGAGAACAATATCAGGACCGTTGCGACGGCCGAGATCAGCCGCTTCTGGATGGCGAAGGAGGCGAGATCCACGGCGTTAGCCCCCGACCTTCTCAATGGGCCGGATCGTCTGGCCGTCCACGAGACGGCTGACACCGGCCGAAACGATCGTGGCGCCTTCCTCGACGCCCTCCTTTACGGCGACCATGTCGCCCGTCGCGTCGCCCAGTGTCACCGGCTGCGGGCTGACCGCGTTCCCGTCGTCCACCACCCAGACGAAGGGGGAACCGTCGGGCGACGCGCTGATGGCGGTCAGCGGCACACGCAGCTGCGGCCCTTCTCCCGGAGCGGTTGAGATCACGCGGGCGACCATGCCCGGCAGGATGATCGCACCCTCCGGTACCTCGACCACGACCCGACCACGATAAGTCTGAGTGGCGCTGTCGGCCTGCACAGAGAACTCGACCAGCTCGGTCTCGAAGGTCTGGCTTGGCAGGGCGTCAAAGATCGCCAAGGTCTCTATCGCTTCCGGATCCACCCGGGTCAAAGCCGTCACGTCAGGTCCGGGTATGTCGAAGGCCAGGTACACGACGTCGATTGCCTGGATCAGGGCGACGCTCTGCCCGGCCTGGATGTTGACGAAGTTCTCAATATAGCGGCGCGCAATGATCCCGTCGAACGGCGCGCGCAGCGTCGTGTCGTCGAGACTGTCGCGCGCCACCCGGAGCTGCGCCTCGAGCCCCCCTATGGCCGCCTCGGACGCGGCGATCTCTTCCGGACGTCCCCCGGCCTCCCCGATCCTGAGTTGCGCCTCTTGGGCGCGCGCATTGGCCTGGGCCACGCGGAACTTAGATTCAGCCTGTTCGAGCTGCGCGGCCGCTGCCACGCCGCGCTCCCGGAGGATACGCGTCCGCTCAACCGTGTTGCCTGCCGCCACGAGCTGCGCCTGGGCGGAGTCGACTGCCGCCTTGAGTGCGGCGATCTCTTCCGGCCGCGAACCCGTTCGCAGCGCATCGAGCTGCGCCGTCGCCTGTGCGATCGAGCTTTCGAACAGCGCTACTTGTGTCTCGAAATCCCGGGGATCGACGCGAGCGATCACGTCGCCCTCGACCACCCCCTGTGCCGCTCGGACGGGCAGGTCGACCACGCGCCCGGATACCCGGAACGACAGCTCGACCTGCCGCGAAGGCAGCACGATCGCCGGATAGGTGCGCCGCTGCACCCCTTCCGTCGCCGTCACGGTAAACACCTTCACCGGCCGCGGAGGCACATCCTGCGCGGCTAGCTGAGTTGTGAGCAAAACGGTGACGACTGCGCCTGCCAGCGCCTGAAATGATCTCAAATGCATCCGCTTCTCCGTTCCGTACCTGGTGTTGCGGACACCCTAGCGGATTGATCGAAACGAACGGTTGCGGATGTGCGCTTCTTTGGGATGGGCACCGGAACACATCCGACGATCATGGTCGAGGATGGAATTCAGCTTGAAGCAATCATATTGCATCCGGCGAGGCCGCAAAAGCATTTGGACACCCTGCCGACCCCTGTCTGCTGCCTGGAATCGGGTGACGAGAGCGCATTTACGGCCGCGATGCGTGTCGGCCCTTTGCCTGGGTTGTGGTTCGGGATCTGGTTTCGCCGGGGCCGGGCTATGCCACGGCGCCTTTGCGCTCCCGGAACAGGAGCCGTTTCATGTTGACTGCGATGTTGGCCATGCCGATCCTGGCCCTCGCCCGGTCGATGCCGATGGTGCGGAGGAAGAGCCCCGTTCCTGCCTTCATCCCGGCGAAGGGATGTTCGATCGCGGATCGGACCTTCGACCGTGCGGCATTGGCCCTCTCGTGATGCACGGGCATCGGCTTGCCGGGCGGGCGGCGGAAATGGACCTTCGAGGTCAGCCCGGCCCGGGCGATTTTCTTCTCGTTCTTCTGCGACCGATACGCCGTGTTCGCCTGATCCGGAAGCCCGCCCGGTACGCGTCCGTCATGCCGGGCGGCGTCGGTGACGATCCATGTCCGGACGAAGCCGTGGTGCCGGTCGGCATCGATATGGGATTTGCAGCCGAACACCGGCGTGGCGATTGCGCCCATCGCCGTGCCGTCCGGGCGCGTCTTCCTGCGCCCTGGCTTGAGCGTCCAACGCGCGTCTCGATCCTTTTGCGCCGGTTTCCGGGGATTGGCCTGCCAATCAGGCGGGATGCCCCCGCCCTTGACGATCTCCTTCCCGGCATCGGTCATGCGCTGGCGCGGGGCCGCCACGATGGTGGCATCGACAATCTGCCCGCCCATGGCGGGATATCCCGCGTCCTTAAGATGCGCGTCGAATCGGGCGAAGAGTCTCTCCACCGCGCCGGTCCGCACCAGGGCTTCCCGGAACCGCCGGATGGTCGTCTCGTCCGGCGCCCGCGCGCCGTCATCGAGGCCGAGGAAACGGCCAAAGCTGCGCCGGTCCATGATTTGCAACGCCGCCTGCGCATCCGACAGACCGTAGAGCGCCTGGATCACCGGCACCTTGAACATGAGGACCGGGTCCATCGGCGGGCGCCCGCCTTGCCTGCCCCCGCCTTGCCTGCCATCGGAACGATCAAGCGTCGCATCCAACTCTGGCCGGCAACTCCGGCCGGAAGAGCTCGAAGTCGATAACCCCGGCAAGCCGCTCCAGCGGATCTCCCGCCTTCGATAACGCCGCGTAGCGCTCATCCGGATCGAACAACCCGTGCTGTGCAGCCATCGTACCCTCCGTCGCTGATATCCCCACGGAATCACGCCAACACGCTCAAAGCCAAGGGGGGTTTCAGGGCGTCCGACTGCTTCCTCCCGGCCGAATGCGAAAACTCCTTCTACACAGCAGGATATCAACGCTCAATGTGAAAATACTCTAATTGGGGAATGTCGGCTCAGATCATTGCGCACGGGCTGTCTTTGTAACCGACCTACACGGTTTGGGTCAGACAGGCGGCATCGCTTGACGACTAAATGGACGACATTCGGCTTCCTTGCGTGATGCACGCACCAGCCACGTCCAGGCGCTCTCGCCGAAGGATCTGTCCACATAAAGATCGATGATTTCCGCATCGATCTGTACGAAATGGGCGATCACCGGAATCTCTGCCAGCGGCAAGCGGCTGACGGCTCCAGCAACACGGTCAAGGCCGCTGGTGTCACCCTGGGAGCCTTTTTTGATGATGTCGCACGCGCTCGCGCCCGCCAGGCGGATTACAGCGCGTGCATCACTAAGGTCAGTCACTGATGACACGTGGCCGTTGAGCGCGGCTTTCAAGGCCTTGATCTGATCCTCACTTGCGGCAGGTGAACTGGTAATCAGCCATTGATCTATGGAAAGCCACAGGGCGCAGCGATCACCTGTGCCTGAACTACAGCGCGGCGTGCCGGGTAGATCAAAACCCAACACCGTTCGCACCGCATCGAATGCGGATTTGTCCTCCTGCCGGACCCTCAGATCGATCATCCGCCGCCCCACGATCTCTGTCATTGCAATGAGCGACTCCTCACCCGCCACGATCGGGGCTTGATGGGAAAGCGGCGTCACTGACATTGCTTCAGCCATTCTGCCGCTGCCCTTCCTTGTCGTAGAACACCGGTTCGACAATGCAGGCCTTGATGGTTTCGCGCCCAGCCGGACAGTAAATGCTCTCACCATGGCGATCCCGCCCGCGTTCAACCAGTGCCAGAGCGACGGGACGCCCGAGTGTCACGCTCATGCATGAAGATGTGACGTGCCCGATGATATGATGGGGCGGCAGCATTCCGCAGTCTGCCGAGGCTATGAGATAGGCACCATGCGGTAATTGCCGGCTTTTGCCAGAAGTTTCAAGCCCAACCAATTGCCGGCGATCCGGGCGCGAAGGATCTGTGCGTTCAAGCCCGAATTTTCCGATGAAATCTTCCCCGCCTTTCGTCAACATCCAGCCTAGGCCCAGATCCATTGGCGTCACCGTCCCATCCGTCTCCTCGCCGATGGCGATGTAACCCTTTTCCACACGCAGGACATGCATCGCTTCGGTTCCAAATGCGGTGATTTCAAACTCCGTGCCTGCCGACAGGATGGCATCCCACAGTGCACTGGCAAGGTTGGCGGGCGCTGCAATTTCATAGGAAAGCTCACCTGTATAGCTGATGCGGAATATACGCACCGGAATATCGGCGAGCCTTCCCTCGCGCAGGGAGAAATATGGAAAGGCGGCCCTCGTGAAGTTGATGTCGCCGTCAAGTGCCTCAATCACATCGCGCGCATTTGGACCTGCCACAACGAATTGCGCCCACTGCTCAGTGACAGGCGTAATGAAGACTTTGAGGCTTGGCCATTCGGTCTGCAGCCAGCGCTCAAGCCAGTTTGAAATATGTTCAGCACCAGAGGATGTCGTGTGCAGCAGAAAATGGTCACTGCTTAGTCGCGCGACCACGCCATCATCCAGCACAAATCCCTGCTCATCCAGCATCAGCCCATAGCGACAGCGACCGATAGCTAGCGTCGACATTGTGCGGCAGTAAATGCGGTCAAGAAACCGGGCCGCATCGGGTCCTTGAATCTCAATTTTGCCGAGAGTGGAGGCATCGAGAATGCCGACGCCGGTACGCACCGCACGAACCTCTTGCAAAACGGCCTCGCCGCGATCCAGCTTTCCCGCGTTGTAGCAAAATGGCCGCTGCCACAAATGAATCGGTTCGAAATCGGCGCCATTGTTGCGATGCCAGTGCCAGACCGGCGATCGCCTTACGGGTTGAAAGAGATCCTTGGCCTGCATTCCGGCGATCGTGCCGAAGGTGACCGGCATATAGGGCGGGCGAAATGTGGTGGTACCCAAATCCGAGACTGGAACACCCGCAGCTTGTGCATGAATCGCCAGCGCATTGACATGGCCGATCTTGCCCTGGTCATGGCCCATACCGAGCGCGGTATAGCGCTTCAGATGCTCGACGCCATGATAGCCTTCGCCTACCGCAAGTTTGATATCGGCGACGGAGACGTCGCTGGCCTGGTCGACAAAATGGCGAGTTTCGTGACCAGCTGCACCAAAAGTGGGGATGGACCACAGCGACTCGATGTTGCCCTGTCGGGACTCCGTAACTTTTTCCGACGGTGGCGCTCTGCAGCTGCGGGCTGTCTTGCCAAGCGCTGCAAGCGCCGCGCGCTCGCCGGCGGCGTATCCATCCCTGAGACACTCGTTCAGCTTGAAGTTGCCATTGGCGGCGCCAGCGGCGCGAATGCCTCCGCCCATTGTTCCAGGTCTCAGTGACTGGATTGACGCATCCCATTTTAGTTTTCCGCCACACTGGGCTGTCAGATGTGCTTGCGGATTCCACCCACCCGATACACTGGCAAAATCGCACGCCACGCGCTGTAATTCAGCTTTACCGTCGGATTTCTGCAGATCAGTAATTTTGACGGCACGGATTTCACCCCCGGAAATCGATGTTTCGACGTTTGCAACCGCATGGCCGGTCGAAATCTCGATGTCACGCTTGCGGACGTCTTCGATCAGAGGCCCTTGAGGCTCTTGCCGGATATCGACCACGCGGGCGATTTTAATCCCCAGATCGTGCAAATCGCGGGCGGTACGATAGCCATCATCACTGTTGGCAAAGATGACGCCGGTTGCACCAAGCGCAACAGAATACCGGCGCGCATAGGCGCGCGTCGCCGAACCCAGCATCACGCCGGGCCGGTCATTATTGGCAAAGACCAATGACCGTTCCACCGCCCCGGCGGCCACCACGATTTCCTTCGCCCGGACCTTCCACAAGCGCTCTCGCGGCATACCGTCTGGCCGCAACCCGCCTGAGCGATGATCACCCAGACGTTCGACCAAGAGCGCAAAATTATGGTCATAAAGGCCGGAAACACAAGTCCGTTCCAGCACATGGACCCGGTCGCTGGCTGAAAGAGCTGCAACATTTTCCGCAACCCAATCGCGTGTTGGCGCATCGTCAATTGTGGCATCAAACAGATCGCTTTGGCCGCCAAATCGTGATGTCAACTCGGCTATGACGACCCGCGCCCCCGCCTCCATTGCCGACCGCGCTGCAGCGATCCCGGCAACACCTCCGCCTGCCGCGAGCACATCACAAGCGATGTTGATGTGTTCATAATGATCTGTGTCTTCGTTCTGTGGCGCTGGCCCAAGACCAGTTGCGTGCCTGATTGCTCGCTCATAGAGCGGCCACAGCCCGGCCGGCCACTTGAACGTTTTGTGCTGGAAACCTGCAGGTAGCAGACGCGATGCAAATCCGCTCAGTTGCCCGACATCAAAAGCAAGGTTGGGCCACCGATTCTGACTGTAGGCAACGAGCCCGTCATGGAGATCCACCATGGTGGCGCGTTGGTTTGGTGTCATTTGACCACCGCGGCCAGTCGTCACTACTGCGTTGGGCTCTTCAGGACCGGCGCTGAAGCAGGAGCGGGGGCGGTGGAACTTGAAACTCCGTCCCATCACCCGCACACCGTTTGCCAGCAGCGCTGATGCCAGGGTATCTCCGGCAAAGCCGTAATAGGCGGTGCCATCGAACTGAAACACGATGGGACGTGACCGGTCGATCAGGCAACCGGCAGTGTTGTCCTCATGGCCGATGACAAGTCTATATGGCCGCACTGTCATTTTTGCCGGTTCCGCCGTGCGGCGATAGCTGGTTTGGGCTCGCCAACCTTATAGAAAGCCCGGAAGTCTTGCGTTTGTGTGTCTCGGGCGGCGTGAAACCACTTACCGCATCCATGACGGCAGTGCCAAAGCTCGAATGAAATGCCCTTGGGATTCTCGCGCGTATAAAGATAGGTGCTTGCAGCGCCGCTGCTCGCATCGGCTGAGCCGCTGGAAGGGCGCTCCAGATGGCCCTCACTGCCGGATTCGAATGCGCTTTCGTCCGCCTCAAGGCCGCACACAGGGCAGGTCAATAGCAGCATGATTATGATTTCCGCCTAGTGATCATCAGTGCGCGACTGCGGCTGCAGTGCGTTCATCGATGATGGCGCCGGTGTTGAAACGATCAAGCCCGAATGGTTCGGCAATCCTGTGCGCCTTCCCATTGGCGATGGTGTCGGCAAACACCAGCCCCGAGCCCGGAATGGCCTTGAAACCTCCCGTCCCCCAGCCGCAATTAACAAAAAGATCCTCAACCGGCGTGAGACCGATAATGGGGCTGCGGTCGCTGGTCATATCAACTACACCGCCCCAATGGCGCATCATCCTGACCCGGCTGATCGGCGGGATCAACTCGACCAGTGCCGAGACCGTATGCTGCAGAGAGCTGAAGCTGCCTCGCTGCGAATAGTTTATGTAGCCGTCGGCGCCGCCTCCGATCACCAATTCACCTCGATCCGACTGGCTGACATATCCATGTACCGCTCCGGCCATGATGACACCTTTGAGCATGGGCTTGAGTGGCTCTGACACCAACGCCTGCAGCGCAACGCTTTGCAGCGGCATGGCAAGCCCCGCCATCTTCATCAACCCGGTGCTTACTCCCGCAGCCACAATGGCGACTTTGCCGGCGGCAATCGGCCCCCTGGACGTTTCCACACCGCAAGCCCGCCCGCCCTGCTGCGAGATGCCTGTGACGGTACAGTTTTCAACAATATCCACGCCAAGCGCACTTGCCGTGCGTGCATAGCCCCAAGCTACTGCATCGTGCCGCGCGGTGCCGCCATCAGGCTGATAAAGTGCGCCCAGAATGGGATATCGCGCCCATTCGCTGGTGTTGAGCAGGGGCTCCCTTTGCGCGATTCCTGCGCGGTCAATCATGAAAGCCACTACCCCGGCAGCGCTTGCCGCATGGGCGTGGCGGTGCATGATCCTCATCTCATGTTCAGTCAGGCACAGCATCATCACGCCGCGCGGTGAGAACATCACATTGAAATTGAGCTCGGCCGAAAGCGTCTCGTAGAGTGAGCGCGACAGCTCATAAAGTGCGATCGATTCGCCTCGCAGGTAGTTCGAGCGCACAATCGTGGTGTTGCGCCCGGTATTGCCGCCTCCCAACCATCCCTTCTCGATCACGGCAATGTCGGTGATGCCGTGCTGTTTGGCCAGATAGTAGGCGGTGGCGAGGCCATGTCCGCCACCTCCGACAATCACCACGTCATAACTGTTTTTAGGATCTGGGTTACGCCAGGCCGGCTCCCAGTGCCGATGGTGACTGAATGCATTGCGCGCGAGTGAAAGGATCGAATAACGCTTCATCACATCAACCTGCCACGATGGACCTTCCGTTTTGGTCCAGCGCCATTAACGATAGCATTTGTGTGCGTCGCCGGTAGCCGAATTGGACGCAATTCATTCGCGGTCAAGCGGCTACGCTTCATTTTGTCATCGGTCATGCGGGCCATCATATAGCCATCCGCCTTTGACCTTGCACCGGCTGACAGCTACATCCCCTAGAAACCGGTCTTAATCTCGGGATCAATCTTGAGGTCGGCAGGAATCGACAATGTTGTTGTGGATCGCATTCGCCGCAATGTCAGCCATCGCCGTAGGCGTGGTCCTGCGGCCATTGCTGATGCCGCACGACGCAGCGCCCGGTGGTGGTGATCATGAAACCGAAGTCTACCGTGATCAGCTGAGCGAGCTCGAACGCGATCGCGCCCGCGCCTTGATCAGCGACAGCGAGGCGGAAAACGCCCGCGCCGAAATTGCCCGCCGGCTGATCGCCTCCAGTGAGCAATCCTTCGCCGCACCGTCAGGCTCTTCGCCAGCATGGCGGAGATTCGCAGCCATGACCGTATTGGTCGCCGTTCCGGCAATCTCATTGGGATCTTATCTCTGGCTGGGCTCGCCCGATCTGCCGCCGCAACCATTCGCTGACCGCCAGGCAGCGCCCGTTGAAAGCGCGGACCTGGCTTCGCTGGTCGGACGCGTCGAGCGGCATCTTCAGGAAAACCCCAACGACGCCGCCGGGTGGGATGTGATCGGTCCGGCTTATATGCGCCTGCGGCGCTATAGTGACGCAGCTGATGCATTTGCGCGCGCTATCAGGCTTGGCGGTGAAACCGCCCGCCGTCTTTCGGCGCTGGGAGAAGCCCGCATGTTTCGTGCAGACGGCATGATTGATGTCGGCGCCCGTCAAGCCTTTGAGCAGGCAGCGGCGCTTGACACCGCCCTGCCTTCACCACGTTATTATCTGGGGCTTGCTGCTGTTCAGGACGGCGATACTCAACGCGCCAACCAGATCTGGACCGATCTTCTGGCAACATCACCGTCTGATGCACCTTGGGTGCGTGAGGTGAAGGGCCAGCTGACCAGGCTCCGCGCGCTGGAGGCCGGCGGCGAGGTGTCTGCGACAGCTCCACCGGGGCCAAGCGCTGAAGACATCGCCTCGGCAGGCGCGATGAGCGATGAACAGCGCAGCTCAATGATTGAAGGTATGGTCGAACGCTTGGCAAGCCGGTTGGAGGAAGACGGGAGCAACCTTGAGGGTTGGCTCCGCCTCGCCAGGGCTTATGTAGTGCTGGACCGGGCTGATGATGCCCGTGCGGCTCTGGCGAGTGCACGAGAGGCATTTAACGGTCAGGCTGAACTGCTTGCCCGACTCGACGAAACGGCGCGCGAACTGGGGCTTGGCTCATGATCGCCGCACATCATTTCAATGTGACCTCTTGCCTGGGGAGAGCCATGATATCGACCGATGGCGCACCCATCCTGGCGATGAGTTGAACAGGATCAGCCGATGACACGTAAACAACGCCGAGTGGCACTTTTGGCCGGGGCCGCCTCCGTCCTCACACTGGCGGCGGTTCTGGTTCTGACAGCGCTCGAGGATTCAATCGTCTTCTTCTATAGCCCGAGCGACATTGCGCAGAAGGGTGTGACGCCCGGTCAGCGTATTCGCCTGGGCGGGCTTGTCGAGGAAGGATCGCTTGTGCGCGGCGAGGGATTGACAATGACGTTCCGTGTCACCGATCTCGAAAAAGCCGTCACGGTTTCCTACACCGGGGTGCCGCCAGATCTGTTTCGCGCAGGCCAGGGCGTGGTCACCGAAGGCGTGCTCGATGCTTCCGGTGCATTTGTCGCCGATACGGTTCTTGCCAAGCATGATGAAAACTATATGCCGCCCGAAGTCGCAGACGCCCTAAAAAAGCAGGGTGTCTGGCAGGATAAGTGACCGTGTACAACCTACACCTGCCAAAGCCGCAGAAGTCCCGGGCAATGCCGAGATGATTACCGAGATCGGTCATTTCGCATTGTTGCTGGCGCTTGGCCTGTCGGTGATCCAGGCAAGTCTGCCGCTGATCGGCGCAGCGCGTGCTGACCAGTCAATGATGCAAACCGCCGTGCCGGCGGCCAAGGGCCAGTTTGTCTTCGTACTCATCGCTTTTGCGGCGCTGACTTACGCTTATGTGACGTCGGATTTTTCAGTCCAGAACGTCTGGGCCAACTCACATTCGGCCCAGCCGATGCTCTACAAACTGAGCGGCGTTTGGGGCAATCATGAAGGCTCCATGCTCCTGTGGGTGCTCATATTGGCGCTGTTCGGCGCACTTGTCGCCACATTCGGCAACAATCTTGCCGCGAGCCTGCGCCCCCGGGTCCTGGCTGTTCAAGGTGCGATCGGCACGGCCTTCCTGCTTTTTATCATTGCCAACTCAAATCCGTTTTTGCGGCTCGATCCGGCCCCAATTGACGGACAGGATCTCAATCCATTGTTGCAGGATCCGGGCCTCGCCTTCCACCCGCCATTTCTCTATCTGGGCTATGTCGGCTTTTCGACCGCCTTCGCCTTCGCCGTGGCAGCTCTCATCGAAGGCCGTGTCGATGCCGCCTGGGCGCGCTGGGTACGCCCCTGGACACTGACTGCCTGGATGTTCCTCACCATAGGCATCGCCATGGGTTCCTGGTGGGCCTATTACGAACTTGGCTGGGGTGGCTGGTGGTTTTGGGATCCGGTCGAGAATGCATCCTTCATGCCCTGGCTTGCGGGCACCGCTCTGCTTCATTCTGCGCTGGTCGTGGAAAAACGCGATGCGCTCAAAGTGTGGACCGTTCTCCTCGCCATCATCACCTTTTCATTGAGCCTGGTCGGGACCTTTCTGGTGCGTTCTGGTGTTCTGACTTCAGTACACGCATTTGCCGTCGATCCTGAGCGCGGCGTTTTCATACTGGCGATCCTGACCGTATTCATTGGCGGCTCGCTGGCGCTTTATGCATGGCGCGCGCCGACCCTCAAGCCAGGTGGCCTTTTTGCGCCGGTCAGCCGGGAAGGGGCCCTGGTGCTCAACAACCTGCTGCTGACCGTGGCCTGTGCGGCAGTGTTTATCGGCACGCTCTATCCGTTGCTTCTGGAAGCGGTGACCGGCGCCAAGATTTCAGTTGGCGCGCCGTTTTTTGACATGACATTCGCGCCGATCATGGTTCCCCTGCTCATTTTGGCGCCGTTTGGGCCTTATCTCGCCTGGAAGCGTGGCGATCTTCTCGGCACCGCCCAACGGCTGCTGGCGGCGCTGGCAATTGCGGTATCTGGCACCATCACTGCCGCTGCCGTCGCCGGGGAAGACGGACCGTTGCTCGCGCCTCTCGGCATCGGTCTTGGTCTGTGGTTGGTTTCCGGCGCGGTCTCCGAAATGTTCTGGCGCATCAAAGCATTCAATGCACCAGCTTCGGAGACATTTCGCCGCCTGGTGAATCTGCCACGCGCCCAATGGGGCACTTTGCTGGCACATGCCGGTGTTGGCGTGGTGGTATTGGGTATCACCGGGGTGACCGCGTGGAAGAGTGAGGTGATCTCTCAGATGCAGCCTGGCGACACACAGGAAGTTGCCGGCTTCACCGTTTCCTATCAAGGTCTGGCTCCGCGCCGCGGGCCAAACTACTCAGAGACCAGCGCCAAATTTACCGTCCACCGCGGCGGCACGTTGATCGATACATTCCAATCGTCCAAACGCTTTTACGATGTCCAGAAAATGGGCACGACCGAAGCCGGCATCATTACCTTTTATACAGGTGATCTATACGTCGCGATCGGTGATGAAAGCGCGGATGGATTGACCGTACGCCTTTGGTACAACCCGCTGGTGCCGCTGATCTGGTTTGGTTCGATCATCATGGCGCTAGGCGGTCTGTTGTCACTGGCGGATCGGCGTTTGCGTATCGGTGCACCGCGCAAGGCGAGTGCGCGCGATCGAACCGGTGAGAGTGCGACAGCATGAGGATAGGGATTGAATTCTGGGCCGTTGTCGGCTTGACCCTGGCTTTGGCGACTGTCGTATCGCCTTCCGGTGCGGTCAATTCGGATGAAATCCTGGGTGATCCGGCGCTTGAGACCAGAGCCCGCGCAATTTCAGCCAATTTGCGTTGTCTTGTTTGCCAGAACCAGTCGATTGACGATTCCAATGCGCCTCTTGCCCGTGATTTGCGCCTGCTGGTGCGCGAGCGCCTGAAATCCGGCGACAGTGACGCCGACATTGTCGAGTTTGTCGTCGAGCGTTACGGTGAATTCGTGCTGTTGCGCCCGCGATTTGGTCTGCACACACTGGCCCTTTGGCTAAGTCCAGTGATTTTGATCCTGATTGGCCTTGCTTCCGTGTATTCGGTAATGCGCAAAAAGCCTCGCGCGTCCGCCAAACCATTGAGTGCTGAGGAGGAACGGCGTCTCAAGATTGCGCTTGATCAGTAAGCAGGCTGCTTCGGGTCGCAGACGGCGGCCTCAATTCTTACCAAGATTTAATGCGTCTGCCATGGTGCGGAAAGCCGGCCGACCCCACATTGTCGGTCAATCATCGGGGGAAACCCTGCAATCAGAGGAGATTACTCATGCAGCAATCCGACCGTGAAAACGGCGTGGGCTGCGCCGATCCCAAACGGGGCGCGCGAACGGTGTCTTTGGCGCTTACCCTTGCCCTCGTCACCGGAATTGGCGGCGCCGTGGCGCTGTTTCAAGCCACGAACCCCGCCAGCGCCCAGACCAGTCTTCTGGGATCCCAAATCATTACACCAACGACGTTCAGCGAACTTGCCAGGGAAGTGACCCCCGCAGTGGTCGCCATCCAGGTCCGCGGTGTACGCGGCGAAGGCAGAAATCTTGAACAGATGATTCCCCGCGACGGTCCATTCCGCGACTTTTTCGAGCGCTTTTTCGATGATCCGGAGGATCTCGAGCGCTTTGGCCGCCGCGGCGGCAGCAATGGCGATCGCCCGCGCCGCCCGCGTATGTCGCAAGGCTCGGGCTTCATCATTTCCGATGGCGGCTACATCGTCACCAATGATCACGTCATCGACAAGGCCGATACCGTCATTGTCGTTACCAATGATGGCGAGCGTCATGAAGCCGAGGTGATCGGCACTGACGAGCGCACCGATCTCGCGGTTCTCAAGATCGACGTGAACGACAAACTGCCATTTGTCAGCTTTTCAACCGAAGAAGTCGAAGTCGGCGCATGGGTGATGGCGGTCGGCAATCCGTTCGGCCTTGGCGGCACGGTGACCACCGGCATTGTCTCGGCCAATGGACGCAGCATCGGCGGTAGTTCCTACAACGACTTCATTCAGATTGATGCCGCCGTTAATCGCGGCAATTCAGGCGGTCCGTCATTCAATCTCGATGGCAAGGTGATCGGCGTCAACTCGTCGATCTATTCACCTAATGGCGGCAGTGTTGGTATCGGCTTTGCCATTCCATCGACCGTTGCGGCCGGGATCATCGAACAACTGATCGATCACGGTCGGATCACTCGTGGCTGGCTCGGAGTATCAATCCAGACATTGACGCCCGATATTGCTGAAAGTGTCGGCCTTGATGAGCCGACCGGCGCCATCGTCGCAGAGGTATTCGCCGGCAGTCCGGCTGAAAAGGCCGACATCCAACCTGGCGATGTGGTCCTTGAGGTTGATGGCCGCGAAATCGGTTCGTCGCGTGATCTTGCGCGCTTGATCGCCGGTTTCACGCCCGATCAGACCGTGGAGGTCAAGGTGTTTCGTAACAGGCGCGATGAGGTGGTCGAAATCGAGCTCGGCTCCATGCCGGAAAATCCGCTCGTCGCCAGCCATGACACTGAATCGGCGCCGAAGGAACAGAAGCTGAGCCGGCTGGCCGAGCTTGGAATTGAAGTCGAGCCAGCCTCCGAGACCGACGACGACGCTGATGCCCGCGGTGTCGTCGTCACCAGGGTTGACAGCGATGGTGAAGCCGCGGCCAAGGGTATCTCTCGCGGCGACCGCATCTTGCGGGTGGCTGGAGTAGAGACCAACACGCCTGAACAGCTTGATGCCGCGCTGTCCGAGGCGCGTGATGACGGGCTTTCGACAGTGCTGGCTCTTGTCCGCTCTGGCAATGGTCAGCGCTTCGTGACTTTCGAGCTCACCGAGACCTGACCACCGGGCAATTCCAGTGAAGTGCGGGGCGGGTTTTGGCCCGCCCCGGCACGCCGTGCTCACGCTCCAGACCCTCAAGTTACAGCATGCGCATTTTGATCATTGAAGATGATGCTGAAGCTGCCAGTTACATGGCAAAAGGGCTCGGCGAAGCCGGCCATTTGATCGAAATCGCCGGTGACGGCGAGTCCGGGCTCGAAATTGCGCGTTCGGAGAAATTTGATACTCTGATTGTCGATCGAATGCTGCCTCGCCGGGATGGTCTTGATGTCATCTCCATTCTGCGTCAGGAGGGCGATGTCACGCCGGTCCTGATTTTGAGCGCATTAAGCGATGTCGACGAACGAGTGAAGGGCCTGCGCGCCGGCGGCGACGACTATCTGACCAAGCCATATGCGTTCAGCGAGCTTACAGCGCGGATTGAGGCGCTCACCCGCCGTCTTCGACCTGAGCAGGCGCGTACCCGTTTTCAGGCTGCCGATCTTGAAATCAATCTTCTGTCACGCACCGTCAAGCGTGCCGGGCAAACGGTGCTTTTGCAGCCGCGCGAATTTCGCCTGCTTGAATATCTGATGCGCCATGCCGGCCAGGTGGTGACCCGAACCATGTTGCTGGAAAATGTCTGGGACTATCATTTCGATCCCCAGACCAATGTCATCGATGTTCACATTTCGCGGTTAAGGGCGAAAATCGACCGCGATTTCTCACCAGCGCTTCTGCACACCGTGAGAGGCGCGGGATACATAATCCGTGACGCGGCTGACCCGGCTTCTTAGAACCTCGACCTTCCGCCTTTCGGTGGTCTATCTGGCACTGTTCGTTTTGTCAGTGGTCGCCGTTCTCGCCTATATCTATCTGAACACCTCGGTTCTGCTCGCCCGTCAGACCAACCAGACCATTGAAGCGGAAATCACCGGGCTGGCCGAGCAATATCGCTCGGGCGGTCTCAAGATACTGATTCGCATTGTTGCCGAGCGCAGCCGTAGCGGGCAGGGCGGGGTCTATCTTCTTACCTCGCCCTCCGGTGTCCGCCTGGCGGGTAATATCCGCTCCATGCCTGGGCGCGATCAGGCGTCGGACTGGATCGAGTTCGATTACCGCCTGCCCGACGGCGGCGATGGCGGGCTTCGCTCAGCTCGTGCCCGCAAATTCCGGCTGGCGGGCGATTATCGCTTGCTTGCCGGGCGCGACATCGGCGCGTTGCGCAATTTCGAGGCTTTGATCCAATCAACCTTGATCTGGGCGCTGGGTCTGACCTTGCTGCTCGGTCTTGCCGGAGGACTGCTGATGAGCCGCGGATTTTTGGTCCGCATAGAGGACATCACCAGGACCAGCCAGACGATCATTGCCGGCGATCTTTCTGGTCGCGTGCCCGTCGTGGGGTCAGATGATGAGATTGACCGTCTGTCGGGCAGTCTGAATGACATGCTGGATGAGATTGAACGGTTGATGGCCGTCACCAGGCAGGTCACCGATAATGTTGCCCACGATCTGAGAACCCCCCTGTCACGCATTCGCGCGCGCATCGAAGACGTTTTGCGCGCCTCATCCGGCGCCGACAGCTACCGCGATGTTCTGCGCTTGACGCTTGAAGATACGGACAGGCTGATCAGCACATTCAATGCTCTGCTTTCTATTGCACGCGTCGAATCCGGCGTTGGGCGCGAGGCGCTCGTGCCGATGGATGTTTCAGCCGCCCTGGCTGATGCAATCGAACTTTATGAACCGGTCGCCGACGAGCTTGGCATGACTGTCGTCATGGACATCGCGCAAGACTTGAAGGTGTGTGGCGATCGCCAGTTGATCGGTCAGGCCTTTGCCAATCTGATCGACAATGCGATCAAGTACACCACCCACGAAAAATCTGCTGGCATTGCAGCGCCGGGTCCAAAAATTGTGATTGGCGCCCGCCGCATCGGCTCAAATGTCGAAGTTGTGGTGGCCGACAATGGCTCCGGAATAGAGCAAGCCGATCGTGAGCGCGTCTTCGCGCGTTTCGTTCGCCTCGAGCAGAGCCGAACCGCACTGGGAAGTGGACTCGGTCTTTCACTTGTCGCAGCCGCCGCTCGCCTGCATGGAGGCAGCGTGCGTTTGCAGGACAACCACCCGGGCCTCAGAGTCGTCCTCAACATTCCAGCCGCGGATTGATTCTCCGGCGCAGACCTGTAACCGGCGGCAAGATACACTAAGATCGTGCCGTCAAACGGACCCTGCCATGCCCGACAACACACAATCACTTGCAAGCCTGATGACCCCGGACCCTGCCCCTGCAGGGAAAGAAGGCAGTGAACCGTTTAGAGAAATTGTCGAAGTCCACGAGGCGCTGGCGGCCCTAGCGCCTCGTGGCGCGGCTTCGGCAGGCGTTCTTGAGCAGATGTTTGCCGGCTCACCCTACCTCACCGGTCTGATCGCTCGAGATCCTGATGCAGCCGCACAGGAGCTGGCCTGCGAGCCGCGCCAGATGCTCGATACTGTTTTTTCACAACTCGCAGCCGGCATATCCGCTGCGACGGAATTCGAAGATGCGCAGAAGGTTTTGCGTGTTGCGCGCCAGCGTGCGGCACGCCTGATTGCACTCATCGATATTGGCAATGTGTGGCCGGTTGATGAAGTCATCGCGGCATTGAGCATCACCGCCGAGCGCATCATTTCCGCAGGCGTTGACTGGCTGCTGCTCGAGAGCGCAAGGCGAGGGCGGCTGACAATCCCGGATGAGGCACAACCAGGGGCGGGCTCTGGCTACATTGTGCTGGGTCTTGGAAAACTGGGCGGCGGCGAGCTCAACTATTCGAGCGATATCGATCTAATCGTTCTTTTTGAACGTGATCTCGCGCCCGTTTGCGGGGATGCCGAAGCACAAAGCATTTTCATACGCATGACCAAGGATCTAGTCCGTTTGCTCCAGGAGCGTACCGCCGACGGTTACGCCTACCGCACCGATCTCCTGCTGCGCCCGGATCCGGGTGCCACCAATGTGGCGATTTCAGTCGCTGCCGCCGAGCAGTACTACGAAAGCCTCGGGCAGAATTGGGAACGCGCGGCGATGATCAAGGCGCGGCCGGTTGCGGGCGACATAGACGCCGGCAATGCGTTTCTTGCCGAACTGGCCCCCTTTGTCTGGCGCCGCTATCTCGACTTTGCTGCCATTGCAGATGTGCATTCGATCAAACGGCAGATTCAGGCCTATCGCGGACATGGTACGCTGGCGGTTGCCGGTCACAATATCAAGCTGGGGCGTGGCGGTATTCGGGAGATCGAGTTTTTTGTGCAAACCCAGCAGCTCATCGCCGGTGGCAGGCAGCCCGGTCTGCGCGGGCGCAAGACACTGGAGATGCTGGATGCGCTAGAGAGCGTCGGCTGGATCGATACCGAGGCGCGCACCGAACTGGCTTGTGCCTATCGTCTGCTGCGCCGTATTGAGAACCGCCTGCAGATGCAGTCCGATGAGCAGACCCATACCTTGCCCAAGGAGGATGAAGCGCTTGCCGGTTTTGCCCGTTTCGCCGGTTTTGAAACCATAGATGCTTTCACCAAAGCGCTTGGTCGCGAGATGCGCGCCGTTGAGAGGCATTATTCGGCATTGTTTGAAACTGCTCCGGGACTCGGTTCTGAAACCGGCCCGCTGGTCTTTACCGGTGCCGACGATGACCCGGCGACACTTGAGACCCTTCACACGATGGGATTCGGAGACCCGGCTATGGTCTCGCGTACCATCCGCGAGTGGCACTATGGCCGTTATCACGCCACCAGAAGTTCAGCGGCGCGCGAGCGGTTGACCGATCTCATGCCAGCGCTGATCAGTGCACTCGGGCAAAGTGAGAACGCCGACTACGCTTTCATCACTTTCGATCGCTTCCTCGCTCAATTGCCTAGCGGCGTGCAGCTGTTTTCCTTGCTGCTTGCCAATCCGCACCTGTTGAGCCTGCTTGCCGATGTCATGGGTACCTCGCCGCGATTGGCGCGCGCACTGTCGCAACGGCCGCGCACGATTGAAGACGCGGTGCTCGATCCGGAGTTCTTTTCCACTCTTCCAAGTGATGCTGAATATGCGGCGTTGGCCGAGCAAGCCATTGGTCCGGCAGGCGACATGGAGGATGCGTTCAACCGTGCGCGAACTTTCGGTAGCGAACAACTGTTTCGCATCGGCGTGCGCCAGCTTTCCGGCACCATCGTCGCTGATGAGGCAGGGGCTGCTTACTCAGATCTCGCCGGCGGGCTGACAAAGGCTCTTCTTGCGGTTGCAGAAGGTGATTTGGCCCAACGTCATGGCACCGTTCCCGGCGGTGAGGTCGTGGTCCTTGGCATGGGCAAACTCGGCAGCCGAGAGATGACGGCTACCTCCGATCTCGATCTGATTGTGATCTACGATGCACCGGAAGACTCGACCTCTTCGGATGGCTCAAAACCATTGGCTTTGGGCCAGTTCTATACAAGGCTCACCCAGCGCCTGATTAGTACTCTTGCCGCACCTACGTCGGAAGGGAGACTGTTCGAGGTCGATATGCGTTTGCGCCCCTCAGGGCGCTCGGGGCCCGTGGCAACCAAACTTTCGGCCTTCAGCGCTTATCAGATTGAATCTGCCTGGACCTGGGAGAGAATGTCTCTCACCCGCGCCCGTGTGATTGCGGGCAGTGAGGCCCTGGGTGAACGCGTGACCTCGGTGATCCGTCAGACTCTGACCTCAGAGCGCGACCCGGTCGAGGCCGCCCAGGACGTCGCCAACATGCGTGAGCGCATCGCCGCTGAGAAGGGCAGCGATGATATATGGGCAATCAAGTTCGTCAGAGGCGGGCTCATCGATATTGAATTTATTGCTCAATACCTGCAGCTGGTGCATGCGCATGAAAAACCAGAGGTGCTGCAGGTCAATACCGGGCGTGCAATCAGGGCGCTTGCACGTTCTGGTGGGCTCTCTGGCGATATTGCCGAGGAGCTGGAAGCGGCCTGGTTGCTGTTTCATGAGTTGACGCAAATGGTTCGCTTGTCATTGGGCGATCCAGCAGATCCGCGCACCGCCAGCGAGAGCTTCAAGCGCCGCCTGGCAAAAGCCGTGAATGTGCCGGACTTCAACGTACTGGAGGCTGACCTCACTGCCAGCGAACAGCGGGTGGCCGCGCGGTTTGACGAAATAATTGGATCAAAGACGCTCTGACTGCGACGGAATGGGGCTTGAGTCCCGTTTAAACCTGTATCTGCGGCGGCAGATGCGCCGCTCCCTCGATGCAGGAGATCTCTGATGAAATATCGAACGCTCGCAATTGCCGCTGCCGGCACGATAGCGCTGGGCCTTGTTGCAGTTCATGCGGTGCATGCGGATGGAGGCTGGCGTGGCCACCGTGGCGGATATGGCGGTGGCTATGGTGCGCACCACGCCGGTGGCGATTTCATGGGTGGCCACCGCAGGGGCGGACATCATGGTGGCGGACACGCCGGTATGGGCGGGCATTTTGCAGTCTTTTTCGATCTGCTCGATGTCGACGCCGACAATCAGGTAAGCCGTGAAGAGGCGCTGCGCCCGGCCAATCAGCGATTTGCCCTGATCGACGCCGACAAGAACGGATTCGTGATCGCTGACGAGCTTGATGCGGCAAATGAGGAAAACCCCCACCGCTTTGGCCTGAATATGCTGGATCGCCTGGACGCCGACGGCGATGAGCAGATATCAGAAGCCGAATTCGCGGTTCGCGGTCGAGCCATGTTCGCCCGGGCCGACGCCAATGATGACGGCGCGGTAGATTACGTTGAATTTGCAAATCTGAGCGACGATATGCACAAGCGAAGGGGTGGACACCCCGGAGCACGCGGCATGATGGATCATGGCCCCATGCATGGCAGTGCAAACGACGCTGTCGGTACCGAAAATGGGTGATGGCGACCGCTAGACAACGTCTGCAGCCGGCGGCAGCGCCGTCGGCCTGCACCGAAGGGCTGCCGACAATGGGAGTTGAACGCTTTGGGCGAGGCGGACGATCAGGATCGTGTGAACGAGCGCGACGAAGACGATGCATTGGTCGCCTGCACCGCAGCGGGCGAGGAGCGCGCGTTTGCGGTGCTGATTACCCGACATGGCGATCGTATTGCCTCGCTCGCGAGGCATATGCTGGGGCCGTCCGGCGATGTCGACGACATTGTACAGGAAACTTTTCTCCGCCTGTGGTCACAGGCGCCCGTATGGCAGCCGGGCGGTGCCAAACTATCGACCTGGCTTTACCGGGTAGCATCGAACATGTGCATCGATCGCTTGCGCAGGCCGTCCGATGCACCGCTCGATGGACTTGCCGAGCCACCAGATCCTGGTCCGCAGCCGGACCAGGATTACGCTGCGGCAAAAGCCGCGCTTCAGATCGAGCAGGCGTTGCAGGTGTTGGCGCCGCGTCAGCGTATGGCGATAGTTCTGTGTCATTTCGAGGAAATGACAAATATCGAAGCATCACAGGTGATGGAGCTTACCGTCGATGCACTGGAATCTCTTCTGGCAAGGGGGCGCCGCGCGTTGCGGCGCGAGCTTTCAGAAGAGGGTAGGTGGCTTATCGCCACATTGCGCGATGGAGGCATGGATGCGGCGCGGGGGGTTCGAAATGGCTGAGGATAATATCCTCGATCGCCTGAAGGATGTTGTCGGCGCTTATGGCAGCGACCCGGTGCGATGGCCTGAGGCAGAGCGCGGTGAGCTTGAAATACTGGCGCGAAGCTGTGGTGATGCGCCTTGGATGGCAGAGGCGGTTGAGCTGGATGAAATGCTCAGATCCGTACCCGGTGCGATGATGAGTCCGGGTCTTTGCCAGAACATATTAGCCGCCGCGCGCACCACCCCTCGTGCCATGCCGGACAAAGTCATTGAAATGCCACTGCCGCAGTCCCGGCAGAGTTGGGTCCGGAGCGTGGCTGCGCAGTCCGGTCAGGCGACATTCCTTGCTGCGTCCCTAGTTGCCGGATTGTGGCTTGGCGTCAGCGATCAGATTGAATCACTCACCAATGGCGAGCCGCTCGGACTTGTCGAACTTGCACCGGGTGTCAGTGATGAGGTCTCGCTAAGCATCCTGTTTTGGGATGCATTCGCCAGCGATACGGGATTGCCATGAACGAAACGACAAGTGAGGCGGCCACCCCGCCGCCATCAAACCCTGCTGCCGCGCCGCCACGGCGTGCGCCGTACTGGATGCAGATCCTCTTGATCGTGTCGTTGGCCATCAATCTGGCTGCTGGCGGGTACGCCATTGCGCGTGTTGTTGGCGGCCCACGGTTTGTCTCCGCCGGACCGGCGGCATCGCTGATGGATGCGCGTAAATTGCTCCGGACCCTGCCGCGCGAGATGCGAAACACCCTCAGGGACGAATTGACCGATCGCCATCATGATGAGCTCATGGACCATCGCGCGCGGTGGAACGACGCCCGTCAGGCGCTGGCAAAGTCCTTGGCCCGGCCTGATGTCAGCGACGATGAAATCAGGCGTGCGTATCGTGAGCTTGGGCAATCAGAGGCGGATGCGGCGATGCGTTTGCGTGAAATCCTCGCCGAACTAACATTGCGCACGCCTGCCAAGGCGCGCGCGGTGTTTGCCGATCGGATGGGGCATGACCACAGGCATTTCCGCTCTTGGCGCCGCCATGACCGTGACGGCAATTGAAATCGGATCGCATTCGTCTTTGAAGTGCGGATCAAGAATCTGCGTTATGCGCGTGAGGCGCAGGAATAGACGCTCTCGGTTCCTTCAGCGCCAACAGGCTCCAGCGGCAGGGTGAACGAAACCTTCGTTCCCTGTCCGATGGTGCTGTCGATGGTTAGTTCACCACCGTGAAGCGCGACCAGCGAGCGGGAAATGGCAAGTCCGAGGCCGCTGCCACGATGGCTCTTTGTGAGCTGGTTTTCGACTTGTGCGAACGGCTGACCGAGCTTCTCCACATGCTCGGGGGGGATGCCGACACCGGTGTCTGAAATGACCACTTTGTGGTCGTGTTCATCACTGGTGAAGGAGATGCGCACCTCGCCTCCCGTGCCAGTGAATTTTACCGCATTTGACAGCAGATTGAGCAGCACCTGGGTCATCGCGCGCTTGTCCGCCGTCACCAGGACCGGCTGAGCAAGCTCGCTCACCAGCTTGATTGAACCTTCTTCGGCCTTGGGCGTTACGATCCGCAGGCTGTCATCGATCAATTGGGCAATATCGATTTTGGAATGCGCGATCGCCATCCTGCCGGCTTCGATCTTCGACATGTCGAGAATGTCATTGATGACATCCAGCAGATACTCACCACTCTCGTGAATGTCCCGGGCGTAGTCGCGGTACTTGTCGCAGCCAAGATCGCCGAATAGTCCAGCCTGCATGATCTCCGAAAAACCGATTATCGCATTGAGCGGTGTTCTTAGTTCATGGCTCATATTGGCCAGGAACTCTGACTTGGTCTGGTTTGCCGCCTCGGCGCGGGTTTTTTCGGTCTGATACTTGTCGGCGAGATCGACGAGTTGCTGCGCCTGATGCTCCAGCTTGCGGCGTGAGGTCTGCAAATCGTTGACGGTGTTCATCAACTCGCCTTCGCTCTTGACCAGACGCTCTTCATGGAGCTTGAGCGGCGTGATATCGGTCCCGACCGAGACAAATCCGCCGTCTCTGGTGCGGCGCTCGGAAATATGCAGCCAGCGCCGGTCATCAAGCTGGGCTTCGTAGGTCTCAGTGCCTTCCAAGCGCTTGTCTTCGACCGAAATTCGGGTTCGCACAAGCGGTTCAGTGGCCGCCTTGACGACATCGTCATAGGAGGTGCCGGGCACAACCAGACTGTTCGGCAGCCTGTAGAACTGCTGATATTTCGAGTTGCACATCACCAGCTGGTTGTCAGGGTCCCACAAAACAAAGGCTTCCGAGATGTTCTCAATCGCATCGCGCAGCCGCACATTGGCCAGGTGGGTTTCCTTGGCGAGCTGTTTCTGTTCAGAAATATCGACTGCGATACCGACCAGTCGGGGACCGGAATCGCCAGCGTCGCTATTGATCAACTCAGCCCGCGCGCGCAGCCACACATAGTGGCCCTGCACGTGACGCATGCGGAATTCATAATCGACCACCACCTGCTCGCCACGAACCAGTGAATTGGCGAGTTCGTAAAGGTCGGCATCTTCAGGATGAATGAGGTCCGAGACCTCACCAAACGCCAAGAGCTGAGCCTGGCTGTCCATGCCCAGAATGTCGAGCATTGAGCGTGACCAGAACACCTGGCCGCGCGCCACATCCCAGTCCCATAACCCGCATTTGCCTCGGGTCAGCGCCCGGTCGAGCCTGTCTGTGACCCGTGTAAGCGATGATTCTGCCGTTTCGCTGCGCACCGTCTGCCATTTGAACGCAAGCCCCATGAGAATGAGCACCAGGATCGTGGTCGTGAGTGCGCTCGTCAGTGCGTAGGTATCGTGGCGCCACGGGACGAGGCCACCCTTGACGGTTTGAATGACGGCGATTTGACCCGGCGAGCGATCAAGGCTGCGCACCGTTGCCAGAACCTGTGTCCCATCGGTGAGCTCAATCATCATCACACCGGCGTCGGCACCCAAAAGTGTCAACGGCTGATCTGGACCGAGGATCGAAAGCAGGGACCTATTGATATAGGGATGATTTCGGGGAGATGAGGCGGTGATCACTCCCGCGCGATCAGCGAAAAGCAAGAGCCGTCCGTTGCTATCGGCGCCGCGAGGCACTGCGCGTACCAGCTCTTTCTCCGATATTGTTGAGGATCCCTCACCAGCGAGCGAGCGAAGGTCGAGTGTCCGCGCAGTGATATCGGCGATCAGTTCATTGGTTTCGCTCGCCTTGTCGAGCGCCCGCCGGTGGGCGCTGATGCGGTCAATGGCCGTGGCGGCGGCAAAGACAATGGCAAACACAAGGATAATCACCGGAATCGCGCTCTTGAGAGTGCGTTCCGAAATCGTCAGCTTGATACCGGCAAATCGCAGCAGGTCGCTCGATCGTCCGAAACCAAACCCCCTAGCCTGCTGGGCGTGTGCCAACAGCCCTTCCCCTTCACTTGCGCCAAGCCTCGAAGGTGTCCCGCGCCTTCGAATCGGTAGTCATTGATTCGAAACACAGACTTCATGTCCAGTGAATAAAACGCCAAGCTCTCCGCGCCATTCGATATTAGCATTAAATAACTCTTTCAATACATTGATTACTGTAGGGATTTGGTTGCCATTTCGTAAACGTCCTTGGAAGCGCCGCCCGCCCCGGCAACACGGCCCAGAGCTGCCGCAGCACGTGCCCGCCTGCCGGGTTCAAGGATTCGCCAGCTCTTGAACGCTCCCAAAAGGCGTGCCGCGACCTGGGGATTACGTGGATCAAGCTCCAGAACGAAGTCAGCGAGGAAGTCATAACCAGAGCCGTCAGCCTGGTTGAAGCGCACCTGATTGGCCATTGCGAAAGTGCCAACCAGTGCACGAATCCGGTTTGGGTTGTCGATGGTGAACGCTGTGTGTTCCATCAGGCTCTTCAAACTGGCGAGCGTTTTGGGGAGCGTGGATGCGGCCTGCAGTCCAAGCCATTTATCGACCACCAGATTATCTTCGGAAAACAACTCGTAGAAGCAGTCCAGTGCCTGTTCTCGCTCCGGCACATCGAGATCCTTGAGGATCGTCAGTGCTGCCATTCGGTCAGTCATATTTCGGTAGGTTTCGAAATGCTGATACGCACGTGCGCCATCGCCGCTTCCCGCGCATATGAGGTCCAGTGCGGTATTGGCGAGCGCTCTATGACCGACGCTTTCGGCATCGGGCGAGTAGGCCCCGCGCGGCAGATGCAGCTCGACCAAACCGTCAAGTAGCGTTTCCAGCAGGCTCCCAACTTGGTGACGAAGGCGGGCGCGTGCACCGTGAATGGCGTCGGTATCGACATCAATGCCGATTTCGCGGGCGATATCAGGCTCGCTTGGCAGGCGGCCAATCTCAGTGCGAAAAGCTGGTTCGAGTCCCTCGTCGGTGAGCGCGCGGCCGAGCGCTTGTGCAAAGGCCTCGACATCGGACGAGGCGGCATCCGCGCTGTCGATCATCGAGATCATCAGAGCAGATGCTGCATTCTGCCCCGCCTGCCAACGATTGAACGGATCGCTGTCATGGGCCATTGCGAATATGAGGTCGGCCCCACTTTGTTCACAATCCAGCTCGACCGGAACCGAAAAGCCTCGGTTGAGCGACAGGACTGGTGGCGCAGCGATGTTCGAAAATGTGAGCTGCACGCATTCTTGCGCAAGTTCGACAATGCCGCGTTCAAGCTCTTGTCCATCCTCACTCACCAGCGCCAGATCATGCCCGTCTTCATCCAGTGCGCCGATTGCCAGAGGCATGACGAGTGCGCTTTTGTTGCTCTGGCCGGGCGTGGCGGCTGTCGATTGCGTGAAGTCGAGAGTGAGCGTGTGTGCACTTGCATCGTGGTGAACGTCGACACGCAGGCGCGGCGTCCCAGCTTGCGTGTACCAAAGCATGAACTGCGACATATCGCGCCCCGAGGCGTCCTGCATGCAGGAGATGAACTCCTCGACCGTGGCGGCTTCACCGTCATGGCGCTCGAAAAAAAGCTCCATGCCCGCCGCAAAACGGTCCGCGCCGATCAATGTTTTGAGGACACGGATGACTTCAGCGCCTTTTTCATAGACGGTCGCTGTGTAGAAGTTATTGATTTCAATATAAGAATTCGGCCGTACCGGATGGGATAGCGGACCTGAATCCTCCGGAAATTGTTGGTTGCGCAGCGTTCTGACATCGCCAATTCGCTTCACCGGGCGTGAACGCACGGTGGAAGTGAACTCCTGGTCGCGAAACACCGTCAGCCCTTCCTTGAGGCAAAGCTGAAACCAGTCGCGGCAGGTGATACGATTCCCGGTCCAGTTATGGAAATATTCATGTGCGATCACCGCCTCGATATTGGCATAGTCCGTATCCGTCGCGGTTTCGGGGCTTGCCAGTACATATCTGTCGTTGAAGACATTGAGCCCCTTGTTCTCCATCGCTCCCATATTGAAATCAGAGACCGCGACGATCATGAACAGATCAAGATCATATTCGCGGCCGAACGCCTCCTCGTCCCATGCCATGGCGCGCTTGAGTGCTTCCAGCGCATATGAGGCGCGATCGGCCTTGCCCTGCTCGACATAGATCTTCAGGCTTACATTCCGCCCGGACATGGTCCTGAAACCGTCTTCGACCATGGCGAGATCGCCGCCGACCAGGGCAAACAGGTATGACGGTTTGGGAAACGGGTCATGCCACACCGCGAAATGGCGATCGCCGTTCTCACCCGCCTCGACCAGATTGCCATTCGACAGGAGCACCGGTGCTGCAGCCTTTGGAGCCTCAATGCGGGTGGTGTAGACCGACAGGACATCCGGCCGGTCTGGATGAAAGGTGATGCGGCGAAAACCTTCCGCTTCGCATTGCGTGCAATAAACACCGCTCGACAGATAAAGGCCGGTCAGAGCCCGATTGGCGGCAGGTGCGATCAGGGTTTCGATTTCGATCGTGAAAGGACCCGCCGGCACATTGGACAGTGTGATTTGATCGTCCTTGTGCAGATAGTCAGCCGCGCCAATCTCAGAACCATCGAGACAGATGCGCTCTAGCGCCAGTGCTTCACCCTTCAATATCAGCGCACCTGCCGGCGCTTCAGGGTTTGGCCGCACCGCAAGCTGCGCCTTAACCCGGGTGCGATCGGGATCAAGCATGATATCAAGCCCCACCGTGTCGATGAAATGAGAGGGCGGGGTGTAGTCGGACAAACGGATCGGTTGGGGAGTATCGGTGCGCATGGTTGGTTCCGGCGGCCAGAGGTGAGCAGCAAACTAGTGCATCTGCCGCACCGCCCGCTAGGGCATGGCACGAAATGGCCGATGGCGATTTCGCTCCGGCCTAAAATGATCTATGGAAGGGCGATGACCGCCAGCCATTCCGAAATCGATCCGTTGCTCGTTCTGGGCAATCGTTCCGGCCTTCCCGTCGACCTCAGGGTTCTGTGCGAGTCTTACCCGCGCGAATGTTGGCAGGAGCATCGCAATCTTGGTGACATGGCGCGCTTCTGGCTGTCGCGCCATGAGATATTCCGCGCCCTGGGGGCTGCCTTGCGCACGACCACTGCCGAGCTGGTCGCCGGCAGGATGCAGGCACGCGAATTTGCCAATTGGTTTGCGCCGCGTCTGCAGCATCTGCTGTCGCACCTCAACACCCATCACCAGATCGAGGATCACCACTATTTCCCGATCTTTCGCGCGGTTGACGATCGCCTGGCGCCGGGCTTTGATCTGCTTGAAAACGACCATCATGTGATCCATGAGGCAATGGACACCACCGTCCTTGCGGCCAATGCGCTTTTACGCGCGCTTGATCCGGGCGGCGATGAGTTGCGCCGCGCCGCTGAAGCCTATGCTGGCGCCAATGAGCCCTTGATCAACCTTCTGATCCGTCATCTGGATGACGAAGAAGACCTGATCGTTCCGCTCATTCTCGACCGCAGCGAGGAGGCTCTGGGCGTCGGCCACTAATCTGGCGCTTCTGCCTACAAGCTGGACTTTCGCACAAGCCCATGGCTCATGTGCCCCCCATGGAACAGAGGTCTCACACATTCTGCCTCGCCCCGAAATGATGGGTTGGACGGACTTTTCTATTTATCAGTTGCAAAACAGACGGTTAAATTGCAATGGCTGTCCATGCTGGTCGCCGTGCTGGTCGTTTTCTGGTCCGACCCCCCCAAAAAAAAACGAGAACGACCGGTGGCGTCACCGATCGTTCAGATATGGTCAGAAATCCACGCCAGTCAGGCGTTCGTTCGTCATCCGTACATCTTCTGGAACTCACGATGCGCCGCTTTGCGCCTTGCTTCGAGGTCGTCAGCCAGCTTCTGCAGGTGGACGCCTTTGGCGCTCTTCTGGCTGTCTTCAATCCGGAAGCGTGAACGCATACGGCTTGTAAACCGAGTCAACAAAAATACATCGACTACCATGTCGAGGGATTCGCCTGGATTGGCTGGCGCGGCATTTTTGCAAAGAACCCGGAGGGCAATACCGTCTGACTGATTGCACATGATGCAAGTCTGTTGCAGGTGGCGGACTAGCCCTCGCGGAAAGCCCGGCTGAATGAGTCCGTGAACGGCTTGACGAGGTATTGCAGGAAGGTGCGGTCTTCCGTCTCAATAAAGGTTTCCACCGGCATGCCCGGGAAAATCCGGTCCTTCTGGAAATTGTCCGGCAACACGTCAGAAATTTTCAGGCGCGCCGTGTAATAAGGCTCATTGCTGGCCTTATCGACCAGGCGGTCGGCTGAGACATAAATAACCTCTCCGGCCACCTCCGGAGTCGTGCGGGCATTGAGGGAGGAAAAACGCAGGCTGGCCTCCTGACCGACAGCGACGGAATCCACATCTGCCGGATCAAGCCGCGCCTCGATAATCAGATCCTCGCCAACCGGCAGAATAACAAACAGGTCTTCCCCCTGCCGCACCACGCTGCCGGGGGTGTTTTTATGAATCTTGACGACGATGCCGTCAGATGGTGCGCGGACGACAATCCGACTGAGAACATTTTCAGCGCCAATCAAACGCTCCTGCATATCCGTCATCTGCTGACGCAGATCGTTCAGCGCCGCCGCCGCAGTTTCAGCCGCCTCGGCGTCCAGCCGCAATTTACGCTCCTCAGCCAGCAATATCGATGAACGGGCGCGTCCCATACCGGCCACCAGTTCCCCCAACAGGCCTTCCAACTGCGCGCGCTCCCGTTGCAGCACCAGCACTTCAGAGCGGCGGGTCAGCTTCTGATCGAACAGCTTCTGCTTCATGTCCATCTCTTCATTGACCACATCGACCTGTTGACGCGCCGCGGCGATCTGCACCTCAATGCCACTGATCTGCTGAATCAATGCATCAATCTGCTGATCGATAATCTTGCGGTCGGCATCATAGCGGGCGCGGCGCTTCTGGCGCTCGCTCAACTGTTCCGCCAGTTCATTTTCCAGGCCTGCCGCTTTTGCCGCCATCTCCAGCGCGGGCGTGAAGGCAACATCTACACCGTCCCGTTCCGTTTCCAATCGCTCCGCCTTGGCCTGCATGACCAGCAAACCCTTGGTCAGCCGGTCGCGATCAGCCTGCACCCGTGTCGGATCCAGTTTCAGCAGCGATTGACCCTTGGATACGCTCTCGCCCTCGCTGACCAGAATGCTCTCGATAATGCCGCCTTCCAGGTGCTGGACGTTGAAATTCTGTCCACTCGCCGTAACCACGCCGGTCGCAACCGCCGCACCTGACAGGGGCGCATTGGCCGCCCAGTAGCCAAAGCCGGCAATCGAGGCGATCAGGATGATCAGGCCAGACAAAGCAGGACCCGTTACAGTGGTACGTACCCGCCCGGCCCAATGGCTGTCGGGTGCATTGCCCTCCCCCGCTGACGACTGCCCCATCATCCCGGCGTGTTCCGCATGACCTGCAATGGCCTGCGAAGCAGGCACTTCCCTGACGGCGATCTTTCCAGGTTCCCGACTCATGACTTGCCCCCAATCGGCTGTGGCTTCTGTGAGGCAGCACTCGCCGCCTGCGCCTCTTTGGCCTCAGCCAGCCTCTTGCGGCGCTGCTGCAGAATGCGTGCAAATTCGTCGCGGCTGCCGAGATAGTCCACCGACCCCGAATGCAGGCGTAAGATTTTGTCGACCACATTGAGCACCTGCGTGCGCTGGGCGACGATAATGACCGTTACGCCGGTCGACCGTGTCGCCGCCAACGCCTTGCGCAGGGCCAGTTCGCCGTCGTCATCCAGATTGGCGTTGGGTTCGTCCAGCACAATGATTTTCGGATCGCCATAAAGGGCACGGGCCAGACCGATCCGTTGGCGCTGACCGCCAGACAGACCCAGGCCGCCAGGGCCAATGCGGGTGTCATAGCCCTGCGGCAGGTTTTGAATGAGCGAATGAACCTGCGCCTTGCGCGCCGCATCCAGCACCGCCGAATCGTCCGGCTGTTCAGACAGACGGGCAATATTCTCCTTCACGGTGCCGGGCAACAGTTCAACGTCCTGACTGAGATAGCCGATATGGCGTCCGAGTTGTTCGTTGTTCCAGTTCCGCACTTCTGTCGCGTCGATTCGAACCGTGCCGGAACTCGGTTTCTGCACGCCGACGATCAGCCGGGCCAATGTGGATTTGCCCGAGCCGGACGGTCCGACAATACCAAGCACCGTGCCCGGTGCCAGGTCGAAACTGACACGATTCAGGATCGGGGGACTACCACTGCCATTGGGGCTCAGGACCAGTACATTCTGAACGGCGATATGACCTTGCGGTTCCTGCATCAAGGTCCTGGCGCTTTCATCGTCGCTCGCCTGCTGCGCAAGCGCCGCTTTCAGCGCGCGCCAGGAAGCGAGAATCATGGCGTATTGCCGCCAGCCACCAATCACCTGATCAATCGGCTGCAGGGCCCGACCTGCGATAATGGACGCCGCAAAGATCATGCCCGCGGTCATCTCATACTTGAGAACCAACAGCGCACCCACACCAAGAATGGCGATCTGCAGTCCCATTCGGAAGGCTCGCGAAATGCCGGTCATAATCGCGTTGCTAAAATCCACCGACCCCTGATCAATCAGCGATTGGGAATTGTTGCGCCCCCACAGGCGGATGCCGTCATGAGTCATACCCATCGCCTGCAAGGTATGGGCATTGCGGGCCAGGTTTTGCGCCATCGACATGGCGGAACCCTGTTGCTCCGAAGCCCGGCTCGCCGCGTCGCGCGACAGGCGCTGGTTGATGATCGCCAGCACGAACAACACAGCGGCGCCCGCAAGAGTCAGCCAGAACAAGGTCGGGTGGATGACATAAAGAATAGCAATGAAGATCGGTGCAAAGGGAAAATCCAGCAGCGCAAACAGCATGCGCGATGAGACAAACTGGCGGATCGCCGCCAGATGGCGCACCGCATCAATGTCGGTCTCTCCGCTGCGGCTCCGCTCCATCGAGACCAGCAGAGCATCAGTTCCCAGATCGGCTTCCAGCCGTGCCCCGGCCCGGCTGGCCAGCACAGCGCGCACCGCTTCCAGCAATCCCAGCACCACAAGGGCGCCGCCGGCTATGATCGACAGAAACAGCAATGTGTCCATGCTGCGCGACGTCAGAATGCGATCGTAGATCTGTAACATGTATAACGGCATGGTCAGCAGCAACAGGTTGACGACCAGCGAGAAGGACGCAAGCAAGAAGAGTACGCGCCGGAAATGCGCCTTTGCATGATTGAGATTTTGCATAAGTGCCCCAATCAATCCGAGGATCGTTGACCGCGATCTGTCCTGATTGTCTGCTGTGGTCTCCCGACAGTGAAACCCGTTTGGCTTCCCGTTTGGCTTCCCGTTTGGCTTAATGACCGCAAAGTCTTGTGCGGTGTCCAAGGAGATATGCCCAAAAGCCGGTGACGGTTGTCATCAGGCGGCGATTTGAACCTGCCTGATGCCGTCTTTGAACTCAACCCCCCCCCTGAATGACCAGCAATTCCCGGTAGCAATAATTCCCGCTCATTGACGGCTGTTACGGGCGGGCGGCAATGAGCGGTTGTTCGGCGCACATATGGCTGATGGCCGGGCAAGTTGCCCGGACAACGAGGTTTCGGCGAAGGGCGTGACAGTGCCTTCGTCCGGCGTGCGTTCGATCTGGCTGCGCCACGATCTTGGAAACGATGAAGAAACGCCTTGAAGGCGCTCGAAGCCCGATCCGCCCGGGAGGGTATCCTTCTGACCGAGGACCGGTTGGCAGCCCTGGAGAAAGCCGGGCAGGCCAGGAAAGCGCACGGCGAGATCGAAAACGCCACCCTGACTTTCCCGGTTCTCAGGACACTTGTCACATCGGCACAATGAAGGGCGCATGTCGTTGAGGAGACGATTCGCGGCGTTCCGCTCGCAGTCGTTCTTCGTGGTTCCGTCCTCATTCCGGATCGGCTCCGGCCCAGTGGGAACACCTCCTTCAGGTCGGGGTGGACCACCGCCGCGCCGAGGGTCTCTGGTGGTCGTACGTCTTCGACCCGTCACGGTGGCTCTTCACGCAGCAGCGCCTGCAACCGACCTTGTGCGAGGAATGCTGGCCGGTACCATCCACCGAGATCAACAGATGCCCGTCGAAGACCGTCCAGCCTTCGAGCACCCTTCCGCGCTGCATGGGCCTGCCTGAAGCAGCGGCGCGGGTCGCGGGGGTCGACTTCATCAAGGCGCGCGCGCATCCGCGTGTCGGAGCGAGCTGAGGTTCCGCGCCCGGACCGGATCCTCGCCGCCGCGCACCTGCCGGTCAAACTGAAGCCCGATCAAACTGAAGCCGGTCAAACTGAAGCCCGGGGGGAAGAGTTGAGCGAAAACACCGCCAGTCCCGACATCAGGCAGTCGGTCAGGCTCTCAGAGATCGAACAGCTGGACATCCGCATCGACCGTGAATGACCAGGTTCCATCGTCGGCCGTGAAACTGCGATAGTTCTCTCCTTCGAAATCGACACGGCCCCCTTCGATAAAGTCGTCCATGTCGAAGCGCAGCGTGTCCGTATTTCCGCCCTCGATCCGGACCTCACTCCCCGAAGCGCCCGCAAAGACAAAGTTGTCCGGGATGGTCAGATCCGTGCCGCCGTCCCCGGAGCCGTCCCCGCCCAGCTGAACCACCTCAAGCCCGGCATGGTCCGGAAACCCGCCGCTGAAATCAATCCCGCCGTCATACCGGACCCGGTCAATGCTCCCGTTCGCGCCGTCGTCGAAATCGGTCCGGGTCAGGTTGCCGCCCTCGTCGAGCGTGTAGGCCTCGATCCGGTCGGCGTTCCCGTCCGCGTTGTCATCGAAGTCGGTCTGGATCACCCTGCCGTTCGCGTCACGGGTGTAGTGCTCGATCCGGTCGAAATTGTAATCACCGTCGGCGTCGAACCCGGCCCGGTCGATGATGCCGTCATTGTCGTCATCCAGGTCGGTCCGGATCCGGGTGCCCGCCTCGTCATAAATGAAGGTCTCGGTCCGGTCGATGGCGCCGTCCGCGTCGTCGTCGAACCCGGCCCGTTCGATCCTGCCGTCCCCGGTTTCGTCGAACCAGATCACCTCATTGACACCGTCTCTGTCTTTGTCGAATCCGATCCGGTCGATGTCGCCGTCCCCGTCGTCGTCGAACTCGCTCCGGTCGATGATGCCGTCATTGTCGTTATCCAGGTCGGTCCGGATCCGGGTGCCCGCCTCGTCATAAATGAAGGTCTCGGTCCGGTCGATGTCGCCGTCTCCGTCTTTGTCGAACTCGATCCGGTCGATTCTGCCGTCATTGTTATCGTCGAAATCGGTCCGGATCACCCTGCTGTTCGCATCGCGCGTGTAGTGCTCGATCCGGTCGGTGTCGCCGTCCGCGTCGTCATCGAAACGGGTCCGGATCACCCTGCTGTTCGCATCGCGCGTGTAGTGCTCGATCCGGTCGGTGTCGCCGTCCGCGTCGTCATCGAACTCGGTCCGGGTCACCTTGCGATTTTGATCGCGCGTGTAGTGCTCGGTCCGGTCGGTGTCGCCGTCATTGTCATCGTCGAAGTCGGTCCGGATCACCCCCTTGTTGCCACCCGCTGTGCGCGTGTAGTGCTCGGTCCGGTCAACGGTGCCGTCCGCGTCGTCGTCGAAGTCGGTCCGGTCGATGTAGAGGTCACGGTTGTCGTCGAAATGGGTCGCGATCCGGTCAACGGTGCCGTCCGCGTCATCGTCGAAGGCGGTGCGGTCGATATTGCTGTCATTGTCGTCGTCGAAGTCGGTCTGGATCAGGTTACCCTCCGCATCGTACGTGTAGTACTCGGACCGGTTGGTGACCCCGCCGGACACGGCGTCGGCGTCGTCGGAGAACCATTTCTGTACAACCTTGCCGTTCGCGTCACGGATGTATTGCTCCCTCCGGTCGACGACTGCGTCACCATCGTCGTCGAACTCGGTCCGGATCAGGTTGCCGGACAAGTCGTAAGAGTAGCCCTCGCTCCGGTCGTCCGTGCCGTCATTGTCATCGTCGAACCAGATCTGGTCCAACCTGCCGGTCGTGTTGTAAGAGTATTTCTCGACCCGGTCATGGGTGCCGTCCGCGTCGTCGTCGAACTGGGTCCGGATCAGGTCGCCATTGGAGTACGCGTAGTTCTCGCTCCGGTCATAGGTGCCGTCCGCGTCGTCGTCGAAATCGGTCCGGAACAGCCTCCCGCTATCATAATACTGATAGGCCTCGATCCGGTCGAAATTGTAATCCGCGTCGTCGTCGAACCCGGCCCGGTCGATGATGCCGTCATTGTCGTCATCCAGGTCGGTCCGGATCCGGGTGCCCGCCTCGTCATAAATGAAGGTCTCGGTCCGGTCGATGGCGCCGTCCGCGTCGTCGTCGAACCCGGCCCGTTCGATCCTGTAATCCCCGTCGTCGTCGAACCAGATCACCTCATTGACACCGTCTCCGTCTTTGTCGAACCCGATCCGGTCGGTGTCGCCGTCCCCATCGTCGTCGAAATCGGTCCGGGCCCGGGTGAAGCGCGAACCATATTCGTACGTCTCGGTCCGGTCGGTCGTGCCGTCCGCGTCGTCGTCGAACCCGATCCGGATCACCCTGCCATGTGCATCAAGCGTATAGTTCTCGACCCGGTCAACGGCGCGGTCCGCGTCGTCGTCGAACCGGGTTTGGATCCGGTTGCCGTCCCCGTCGAGCGTGTAGTGCTCGACCCGGTCGAAATTGAAATCCCCCTCCTCGAAGAAACGGGTCCGGATCACCCTGTTGTTATCATCATACAGGTAGTTCTCGGTGAGCAAATGATTGTTGTTCGCGTCGAGGAAATTGGCCGTGAGCAATCTGCCCGACGAGCCGCCATACCCGTAGGTCTCGCTCCGGTCGATGGTGCCGTCATTGCCGTCGTCGAAATCAGTCAGGGTCAGCATGTCCTGGAAATTATAACTGTTTATCTCGCTCCGGTCGGTCGTGCCGTCCCCGTCATCGTCGAACTCGGTCCGGGTCAGAAAGCCCTGCTCATTATACTGGTAGGTCTCGGTCCGGTCGGCGGTGCCGTCATTGTTGTCGTCGAACTCGGTCCGGTACAGGTTGCCCCGCTCACCATACTGGTAGGTCTCGGTCCAGTCGTAACGGAAATCACCATCGTCGTCGAACCCGGCCTTGTCGATTTTGCCGTCCACGTTAGTGTCCACGTCTGTCCGGATCCGGACGCCGTTCGCGGCATAAATTAAGGTCGCGGTCCGGTCGATGGTGCCGTCCGCGTCATCGTCGAACTCGACCCGGTCGATCCTGTAATCCCCGTTGTCGTCGATCCAGGTCCGCTCAATGACGCCGTCATTGTTCTTGTCGAACCCGATCCGCTCGGGGCCACCGCGTGCGTCGTCGTTGAACTCGGTCCGGAACAGGTTGCCCTGCGCATCATACTGGTAGGTCTCGAACCGGTCGATGGTGCCGTCACCGTTGTCGTCGAACTCGAGCCGGTCGAGGGTGCCGTTCCCATCGTCGTCGAACCCGGCCCGGATCAGCCTGCCCTGTGCATCATACACATAGGTCTCGACCCGGTCGCCTATGAGGTCAACGTTGTCGTCGAACTCGGTCCGGGCCACCCTGCCGTTCTCATCATGCCAATAGAGTTCGCTCCGGTCGGTGGTGCCGTCATTGTCGTCGTCGAAATTGGTCCGGGTCACCCTGCCCTGCTCATTGAGCGTGTGTGTCTCGGTCCGGTCGATGGTGCCGTCCGCACCGTCGTCGAACGCGGTGCGGACCTGCACGCTGTTCGGAATGCGCGAGTGGTATCCGATCCGGTCGATGGCGCCGTCCGCGTCATCGTCGAAATCGGTCCGGGTCCGGTCGCCGGACCCATTATAAGAATAGGTTTCAGCCCGGTCGATGATGCCGTCCGCATCGTCATCGAAACGGGTCCGGTACAGGTTGCCCTGCTCACCATATTGATAGGTCTCGCTCCGGTCGATGGCACCGTCCCCATGGGTGTTGAAATCGCTCCGGTCGGTTGTGCCGTCCCCATCGTCGTCGAAATCGATCCGGGTCAGCATGTCCTCATCATCAACTATGGCGCGCCCGATCCGGTCGATGGTGCCGTCCCCGTCGTCGTCGAACCCGATCCGGTCGATCCTGCCGTCATTGTCGTCGTCGAAGTCGGTCCGGATCCGGTTGCCGTGCCCATCGAGCGTGTAACGCTCGCTCCGATTGACAGTGCCGTCCGCATCGTCATCGAAACGGGTCCGGGTCCGGTTGCCGCCTTCGTCGAGCGTGTAGTCCTCGCTCCGGTCGAAAGCGCCGACCCCGTCGTCGTTGAACTCGGTCCGGATCAGCCTGTTGTTATCGTCATACGTGTAGTCCTCAATCCGGTTGACATCGCCGACCGCGCCATCGTCGAAATTGGTCCGAACCAGCAGATTGCCACTCCCGTCGTAATTGTAGACCTCGGCCCGGTCGGTGGTGCCGTCATTGTCGTCGTCGAAATTGGTCCGAACCAGGTTGCCGTTCTCGGCAAATGTGTAGGTCTCGACCCGGTCGACAGTGCCGTCCGCATCCTCATCGAAACGGGTCCGGGTCCGGTTGCCGCCTTCGTCGAGCGTGTAACGCTCGCTCCGATCGACAGTGCCGTCCGCATTATCATCGAATTCAGCCCGTTCAACGGTGCCGTCCGCGCCATCGTCGAAATCGGTCCGGATCCGGTTGCCGTCCCCGTCGAGCGTGTAGGCCTCGCTCCGGTCGATGGTGTCGTCATTGTCGTCGTCGAAGTCGGTCCGGGTCCGGTTGCGACTATCGTCATACGAGTAGGTCTCGACCCGGTCGACGGTGCCGTCCCCGTCGGCGTCGAAATCGGTCCGGAACAGGTTGCCTCTCATACCGAATGTGTAGGTCTCGCTCCGGTCGATGGTGCCGTCCCCGTCGGCGTCGAACCCGGCCCGGTCGATAAGGCCGTCATTGTCGTCGTCGAAGGCGGTCCGGGTCCGGGTGCCGTCGTCATCAAACGTGTTGTGTTCGCTCCGGTCGATAGTGCCGTCATTGTCGTCATCGAAACGGGTCCGGGTCCGGTTGCCGTCCGCGTCGTAAGTGTAGGCCTCGCTCCGGTCGATGGTGCCGTCCGCGTCGGTGTCGAAATCGGTCCGGGTCCGGTTGCCGTCCGCGTTGTAAGTGTAGGCCTCGCTCCGGTCGATGGTGCCGTCGTCGTCTGAGTCGAAGTCCCTCCGGGTCAGGCTCCGGGTGCCGTCGTCATCAAACGCGTTGTGATCGATCCGGTCGATATTACCGTCATCGTCCAGATCCAGTTCCACCCGCTCCCAGCGACCGTCCGCGTTCAGGTGGGCCGTCCGGTCGATATTGCCGTCACCGTCCAGGTCGAACGCCCTCCGGTCGATGGTGCCGTCCGCGTCATCGTCGAAATCGGTCCGGGTCCGGTTGCCGTCCGCATTGTAAGTGTAGGCCTCGCTCCGGTCGATGGTGCCGTCGTCGTCTGAGTCGAAGTCCCTCCGGGTCAGGCTCCGGGTGCCGTCCGCGGTAAACGCGTTGTGAACGATCCGGTCGATATTACCGTCATCGTCCCGATCCAGTTCCACCCGCTCCCAGCGACCGTCCGCGTTCAGGTGGGCCGTCCGGTCGATATTGCCGTCACCGTCCAGGTCGAACGCCTTCCGGTCGATGGTGCCGTCCGCGTCATCGTCGAAATCGGTTCGGATCAGACTGCCACTCGCATTGTAAGTGTAGGCCTCGCTCCGGTCGATGGTGCCGTCGTCGTTTGAGTCGAAGTCACTCCGGGTCAGGCTCCGGATGCCGTCCGCGGCAAACGCGTGGTGATCGATCCGGTCGATATCACCGTCATCGTCCAGATCCCGTTCCACCCTCTCCCAGCGACCGTCCGCGTTCAGGTGGGCCGTCAGGTCGATAGTGCCGTCACCGTCCAGGTCGAGCGCCCTCCGGTCGCGCGTGCCGTCCGCGTCATCGTCGAAATCGGTTCGGATCAGACTGCCACTCGCGTTGTAAGTGTAGGCCTCGCTCCGGTCGATGGTGCCGTCATCGTCTGAGTCGAAGTCCCTCCGGGTCAGGCTCCGGGTGCCGTCCGCGGCAAACGCCTGGTGATCGATCCGGTCGATATTGCCGTCATCGTCCAGATCGTGTTCCACCCTCTCCCAGCGACCGTCCGCGTTCGTGTGGGCCGTCCGGTCGATATTGCCGTCACCGTCCAGGTCGAACGCGATGCGGTCGCGCGTGCCGTCCGCGTCATCGTCGAAATCGGTCCGGGTCAGACTGCCGGTCGCGTTGTAAGTGTAGGCCTCGCTCCGGTTGATATTACCGTCATTGTCGTCGTCGAAATCGGTCCGGGTCAGGTTGCCGGTCGCGTTGTAAGTGTAGGCCTCGCTCCGGTCGATATTGCCGTCACCGTCCAGGTCGAACGCCTTCCGGTCGATGGTGCCGTCCGCGTCATCGTCGAAATCGGTCCGGGTCCGGGTGCCACTCGCGTTGTAAGTGTAGGCCTCGCTCCGGTCGATGGTGCCGTCGTCGTCTGAGTCGAAGTCCCTCCGGGTCAGGCTCCGGGTGCCGTCGTCATCAAACGACTGGTGAATGATCCGGTCGATATTACCGTCATCGTCCAGATCCAGTTCCACCCTCTCCCAGCGACCGTCCGCGTTCAGGTGGGCCGTCCGGTCGATATTGCCGTCACCGTCCAGGTCGAACGCCTTCCGGTCGATGGTGCCGTCCGCGTCATCGTCGAAATCGGTCCGGGTCCGGGTGCCACTCGCATTGTAAGTGTAGTGCTCGCTCCGGTCGATGGTGCCGTCGTCGTCTGAGTCGAAGTCCCTCCGGGTCAGGCTCCGGGTGCCGTCGTCATCAAACGCCTGGTGAATGATCCGGTCGATATTACCGTCATCGTCCCGATCCAGTTCCACCCGCTCCCAGCGACCGTCCGCGTTCAGGTGGGCCGTCCGGTCGATATTGCCGTCACCGTCCAGGTCGTACTCAATGCGGTCAATGGTTCCATCATTGTCGTCGTCGAACGTGGTCCGGGTTTGTTGCGCCATTGTCTGCCCTCCTCTGCCATATTCGCGTGTTTGTCGGGGCTACGCGAAGTCTGGTTCCGCCTCAAATAGCACATTATTTGAAATGGCACATGATAAATAAGCTCAAATCGCAGTGATGAGAGTGGTGAAGAGTTCAGGTGCGGGGTGAGGCGTTTTCCAGTTCGAGGCGCTGAAACCATCGCAGATAATGGCGTGACCCGCCCAGGGATTTCGGCAACCGGATTTCGGCAAGCCGCGCTTTGCCGGTTATTCCAAGCCGATTGCAGACGGTAAAGGCGTCCTTCATCGCTTGCTGATCAAGCTCCATACCCCAAGCGGGACGAGCGACCGCGAAGACCGCACTTAGATGGGACATGTAGCCGGGATGGGACATGTAGCCGGCGACGGTGGCGGGGCTCCGGTTGGTGCTGATCTCCCGCGCAAACGCGACGATGTCCTCGCTTTTCACGTCCCGCATTTCATGGATGCGACGTCAAAGTCGAGGATGGTCCTCAGCATTTGGGCCCTGGTCCGACCGATGTCTTTACAAACGCGCGCGCGTATCGCTCTATCGCATCACCCGGTGTCGTCTTGGAGATCTTAGCCTGTGAGAGGTCGTCCCCAAGCGCTTCAGGCTCCCTGGTTCGTTTTTTGATCCAGGCGTTCGCGGCGGTTTTCCGGTCGAAGGTTCGCGCTTCGCGATGAAGCCTGCGACCATTCCGTTTGATGTCGATCTGTGCCAGACAGGCGGTTGATCGATCTTTGCGTTTGCGTTCAATAATGTGCGGCATCGGGCCGACATTTGTTGGTCTAACATGCAGAAACCGGCAAAAAACAAGCCTAAACAGGCCAACAATGAGCATCTGGAATCGGCGTGAACGAAGCAAAAAATATAATAAAAACAAATATTAAGCGTTCCGCACGCTTCAGCGTTGCACCTATGATGGGCTGGACGGACCGGCACTGCCGGGCGCTGATGCGTTTGTTCAGCCGTCACACGCGCCTTTACACCGAGATGATCACCGCCGATGCGGTGCTTCACGGTGACCGCGAGCGGCTGTTGGCGCGTGGGCCGTCAGAAAGCCCGGTAGCACTGCAGCTTGGCGGCGCTGAAGCCGGTAAGCTTGCAGAAGCTGCCCGTATCGGTGCCGGTTTCGGTTATGACGAGATCAATCTCAATATTGGCTGCCCATCAGAGCGCGTTCAGTCGGGCCGCTTTGGCGCCTGCCTGATGGCCGAGCCCGAGCTTGTCGCCGCCTGCGTCAGCGAGATGAAACAGGCGGTCGATATTCCGGTTACCGTCAAGTGCCGCATCGGTATTGATGAACATGATCCCGAGCACACATTGCTGCAATTCGCAGCGCACATGGCAGGCGCCGGCGCTGACGTGCTCATCGTTCATGCCCGCAAGGCGTGGCTCAAGGGGCTCAGCCCAAAACAGAATCGCGATGTTCCGCCGCTCGACCACGCATTGGTGCATCGGCTGAAGGCGTCGATGCCGGATTTGAAAATTGTGATCAATGGCGGTATTTCCACCCTTGCCGATACGCATGATCATCTGGCCCATGTCGATGGCGTGATGGTCGGGCGGGCGGCCTATCATGCGCCTGAATTGCTGGCAGGCGTCGATTACGCATTGTTTGGCGAGCCGGAGCCGGCGAGCGATACGGACATGATTGTTGGTCGCTATCTCAGCCATATCGAAGCCGAATGCGCACGCGGCACGCCGCTCATTTCCATGACAAGGCACATGTCGGGGCTGTTTCATGGCTCCCCCGGCGCACGCGCCTGGCGCCGTTATCTGGCCCAGAATGCCCATCAAACGGGCGCGGGGCCCGCCATAGTTGCAGAAGCGCTCAACATCATCGAGACCGCGCGCGCGGAAGCGGCATCCCGCCGGGCCGCCTGAATGGCCGACCTCGGCGGCGTTGTTGGCGATGTCCTTTGGCTGATACCGGTTCTCGCCGCAGGTGGAATAGTGACCGGTCTGCTGGCGGGCCTGTTCGGCATCGGCGGCGGCGGCATCATCGTTCCGGTGCTCTATGAGCTGTTCGCGATCATTGGCGTTGACGAGGCGCACCGCATCCAGCTGGCGCTTGGTACATCGCTGGCGATCATCATCCCGACCTCGCTGCGCTCCTTCCTCAGCCATCGCAAGCGCGGCGCGGTCGACATGGATGTCCTCAAGGCCTGGACCCCGTGGATCCTGGTCGGCACCGCCATCGGCACGTTGATCGCCGCCTATGCGCCCTCCCAGGTGCTGCGGACCATCTATGCGGTTTTGATGTCTCTCATGGGTGCGCGGATGATTGCTGCGCGTGATGACTGGCGGCTCGGCGACCGGATGCCCGGCAATCCAATTGAGCCGACCATGGCGGTCCTGACCGGCATGTTCGCGCTTTTGCTGGGACTGTCAGGCGGCTCGTACCTCACCATGGTGATGCTGCTCTATGGCCGGCCAATCCACCAGGCAGTTGCCACCGCCGCAGGTGCTGGCGTCGTCGTGTCGATACCGGCGGTATTTGGCTATATGTGGGGCGGTTGGGATATTTCCGGACTTCCCCAAGGCTCGCTTGGCTATGTCAATCTCATCGCTTGCGCTTTGATGATTCCGACCAGCGTGCTGGCAGCACCGCTGGGCGTGCGGATGGCATACGGCCTGTCGCGAAAAACGCTGGAACGTGCCTTCGGCGTTTTCATGCTTGCTGTCGCGATGCGTTTTGCCTGGAGCCTGATCGCCTAGCGCCGAAACGGCCTTTGCCTGACCGGCAGGGCCGCGCGCGTCAGATTTTCTGGTTGTACTCACCGACTTCAGGCTGAACCGACAGCCAATTGTCGATAAGCGCGAACATGGCGCGCATATTGTCCTCGGAGGTCGGGCTTTCGGCCACGATCGCAAGTTCCGGCTTGTTCGATGATGCGCGGATGAGACCCCAGGTGCCATCTTCCAGTACAACGCGGATGCCATTGACGGTGACCGTCTCGCGCACTTCCTGGCCTGCCAGCAGATCGCCATTCGCGGCATGCCTCAGGAAATGAGCCACTGCACGTTCGACCACCTCGTATTTTTTGTCGTCCGGACAATATGGCGACATGGTCGGCGTGCCCCATGTCTTGGGCAGCGAGCGCACCAGATCAGCCATTGAATTCGTCGGATTGTGTTCGAGCATGTCCAGAGCCGCGATGGCTGATACCAGTCCATCGTCGTATCCGCGCCCGATTGGCGGATTGAAGAAATAGTGGCCGCTCTTCTCAAAGCCCGCCAGCGCGCCGATTTCAAAAGATCTCCGCTTGATATGGCTGTGGCCGGTCTTCCAGTATTCGGTTTTGGCGCCGTTCTGTAAAAGCACTGGATCGGTGTGATAGAGCCCGGTTGATTTCACATCGACAACGAACTGCGATTCCGCCTGATCGGCGGACAGGTCCCGCGCAATCAGCACGCCCACCTTGTCGGCAAAAATCTCATGGCCCTCATTGTCGACCACCCCGCAGCGGTCGCCATCGCCGTCAAATGCGAGGCCGATGTCAGCTCCGGATTGAGCCACTGCTTCCGCCACTGCCTCAAGCATCGCAAGATCTTCAGGGTTTGGATTGTGGTTCGGGAAGGTATGGTCGAGATCGCAATGGAGTGGAACGACCTCGATGCCAAGCGCACTCAGCACCCCGGGCGCGAACGGCCCTGCGGTTCCGTTGCCGCACGCTACCACCGCTTTGATTTTGCGCTTGTAGGGTGCTCTGCCGGTGAGATCGACCATGTAGCGCTCGGCATTTCCGGTCACGAACCGATAACTGCCGCCGCTCAGCGATTTCAGATCACAGCCGAAAATCCGGTCACGCAGCAACTCGATTTCGTCTGGCCCGAAGGTGAGCGGCGGGCTCGCGCCCATTTTTACCCCGGTCCAGCCGTTTTCATTGTGGCTGGCAGTGACCATGGCGACCCCTGGTACGTTGAGGTCGAACCGGGCGAAATAGGCCATTGGCGAAAGCGCCAGACCGATGTCATGAACATGCGCGCCGCCAGTCATCAAACCGGTGATCAGTGCTGACTTGATGGCGCTGGAATAAGAGCGGAAGTCATGACCGGTGACGACCCCGCCATCTCCAAGCTCGACCAGTCGATTCGCCAGGGCAACGCCAAGCAGCTGGACGCCCAGAAGATTGATTTCGTCGGGATACAGCCAGCGAACGTCATATTCGCGAAACCCCTCCCGCTTGATGAATGGCAGGGTTTCAAATTCAAGTGTATTGGGCGCGAGGTCGCTGCGCGGCCTGGGATACATTGACGGTTTCTCACTCATGCAAACGCCGGACCTGTGGCAAGGGGTGTGTGCCCGCGCGAACGGGCTGACATCTCACAATACCCATACGGACTGATGATGGCTGCCAACTGCTATCATTGTAGCACGAGTTGATCGCCGCGAATCTGAAACGATGTGAGTTGGGACAGGTAGCTCATTCCAAGCAGACTGACATGCAACAGTCCCGGTTCAGAGACCGAGGCACGCACATTGCCGACCTTAACCGGACCGACTGCGATTTCATCGAGAACGACATGTGTGGCGCGCGCCACCCCGTTGGCGGTGCGATGGCGGTATAGGAAATCAAGATCGCCAAAGTTGATGCCGATGCGCTGTGCATCTTCAGCCGTCAGGGCCATCAGCGTTGCTCCCGTATCGGCCACAAGTTGTACGTGACTGCCGTCGATCATCGCCTCCACAAAGAACCGACCGCCATGACCGGCGCTGATCACAGCCCGCTCACCGGCCGCCCGGCGACCTTCGCCGCGCCGTTTCCGTGCGCGTCATTTGCGACAACGCGAATTTGCAGGATATCCGCCAGCAGCGGCCCGCCAACATCGTGGAATTCGGCGCGGTAGGCATAGATCACCGCACAAGTGAGCAGGGCGGCGAACCAGGCAACGGTCCGGCGCATGGCCATCGATACCTGGGCGCGCAGACCCAGCATTGCCGCACCCGTGATCACGATGAGGAATCCAATACCGGTCGCAAGGCGTGCCGCAGCGCCTGCTCCATCCATTGTAACGCCGAATCTCTGCACCGCTGCGAAATAGCAGGCCGCGGCGAGAAGAGCGGCGAAGCCGATCCATGCCGGTGTGTTTCGTGTCATCGGTCCATATCCGGCAAAGAGAATACCGCGCGCCGGTTTCAGGGCGATTAACCGGATCGGGAATTTATATCCTCAAAGCATGACGAGCAGGCCGGCAAGTGTTGCGATCTCGGCAGCCTGTTGTGTCGCTCCGCAAACATCGCCGGTCTGCCCGCCAATCTGCTCCTTTGCTGTTTTTCTGATTGCGAGCGCAGCCGCCCCTGTACATGCCGCCGAAACCACCAATCCTGCCAGACCCAGCAACCCAAGTCCTGCGACCAGTACTGCCCCGGAGATGACGGCTGCCGCTACCATAGCCTGTCGAAGCGCCGAGGGACTTTCAGCCGCGAAGGTGCCTCCCAGACCGTCCTGTCGTGCTGGCGCCAGAGTGGTGAGCAGGAACACGATGCCGGCGCGCGATATTGCGCCGCTTGAAATCAGCATCAATGCAGTAGCAGGCGCGCCACCCGTCTCCATCAGCGCCGCCAGCAAGGAAACCCGTGCCATTAGAGTCAGGGTCAGTGCGATGACCCCGTAGCTGCCAATCGTGCTGTCGCGCATGATTCGCAGTTTGTCTTGCGCGTCTTTTCCGCCACCGAAACCGTCAGCGGTATCTGCGAGGCCGTCCTCATGAAGCCCGCCGCCAACCATGACCAGACCGGCAACCGCGAAAAGCGAAGAAATGTATGTGGGCAGACCCATTGCCGACGATCCCGCAAGGATCACACCTCCAATGGCGCCAGCGATCGCTCCGGCAACGGGCAGTGCCCTCACCGCCGTGGCTCCAGGCTCGTGACCTGCAACCGGCAGCCGGGTAACCAGACCGAGCATCGATCCGGTATCGTGCAACCAACTCCGAGCGCCTGATTGTATGGATCTCAATTGCTTTGGCTTGAGCATCTGTGCCCGCTCCTGGTGTAGGCTGAGCCCGCATTTCCCATATGGCTTCCATCAATTGATGTGATTGATCGTTGATTCTGTTACAAGATCCGACATTCCCCGATTAGAACGCCATTTCGATCATGCTGCCGCTGTTTTGCGTATGGACCAATCCTCCTGGGCGGGCCGTGTCGTGGTTCGGGCATCCGATTCGTGAACCGGGCGTGATTTATGGCTGCTGCAACGGGCTTGAACCGGAAGTCGGTCCGACCGGCACCCGTCGGGTCAGACCCGTCGAGCCGCTTTCGCCCGGGTTTGATCGCCGACACCGTCATGCCGGTATCGCTGGCCGGTATCGCTGGCCGGTATCGCTGGCCGGTATCGCTGGCCGGTATCGCTGACGCACGGAGCCGTTGGATGGCCGCAAGGATGCGGGTGAACAGAGCGCCGCCGACAGCCGCCTCGGCCGGTTGGAACGTGACGGCCCGGGCGTGGCGGACGACCCACGCTCCGATCCTGATGAGGCGGATCCGCAGGCCGGTCGGCGGTGCCGCGCTGGTTGTAGAACCGAATGATCCGGTCCGGCTCCATCGGCAGCTTGGTGACGACCCGCCATGATTTGTCCCATGACGGTTTGTCCCGTGACGCGGCCCGATATGCGAAGTCGCCGCAGATGCGCCGCACATGGGTCGGCGGGCGACCCGCGGGGCGCTTGAGCACAGGCGCAATCCTGCTTTCCGGAACAGCGGTCTTCCCGGGCCGGACGGCGCAGGAACAGCCTTCCGCCTCCGGCGTCTTGTAGAGCTCCGGGACGGCAAAAGCGGCATCGGCCCGGAAGAACCGCATCAGCTCACGATCCGCATATCGCGCCAACGCCGGCTTGAGCACATTTTCCCGGCCATCGGCGCTGTGAACGGCATTCGAGGCGGCCAAACCGCTTAAGGACGAACAAGGGGTGATGGGCACATGCAGCCGAAATGCCCGTTCCAGGCGATGCCTTTCTGCGCGCCACGGGTCTGCGCGTCATGGGGCGGGCCGACCGAACCGTCCATGTCCGGTGTGATCCATTCGGGCGCCATCGCGGCGTGAGCCCGATCGATCCCCACGACGATGGTCCGGAGTTGCAGATGTCCGCCCGTGGAGGCAATATCGGCTCGACGATGGCCGTCATCCCGTGAATGCCGGTTGAGATCTGGCATGGACAGGGAATCACTCGCAACAATGCAGCCAGATGAAATCAAACAGCCATCGCGGCCGACATTCGCCGATATTGCCGGGTTCTTCGATGAGATGCCCGGACCCGATTATGATGCCGTTGCGGCGGCAAGGGAGCGCGAAAGCCAGCTGTTGAAGCCACCGGGCGCGCTCGGGCGTCTAGAGCAATTTGCGGAATGGCTGTCCGCCTGGCAGGGACGCCATCCGCCGAGCGCTGAACGGAACATGGTGGCGGTGTTTGCCGGAAATCACGGTGTCGTTGCCCAGAATGTCGCACCCTATCCGCAAGCCGTCACCGCACAGATGGTGGAAGCATTTCACCATGGTGCGGCAGCGATCAATCAGATCTGCCTTTCGATTGGTGCCGGTCTTCAGGTTTTTGAACTGGCGCTGGAGGAGCCGACTGCGGATATCACCCAGGAGCCGGCAATGACCGAAACGGATTGTGCGGCGGCATTCCTCTATGGCCGTGAAGCGATCGCTGATGCGCCTGACATTGTGTGTCTGGGCGAAATGGGGATTGGCAACACCACCGTTGCTTCTGCCATGTCACTGGCGCTGTTTGGCGGTACAGCGGGGGACTGGGTCGGGCCTGGAACCGGTTCCAGGGGAGACATGCTCGCGTGCAAGCGTGATGTGGTTGAAAAGGCAGTTGCACTCCATGCCGGCCACTCCCCGCTTGAGATCCTACGACGTCTTGGCGGGCGCGAATTCGCCGCCATTGCCGGTGCAATTGTGGCCGCACGGTTCGAACGCGTTCCGGTGATCCTTGATGGCTTTTGCGCCTGTGCCGCAGCAGGTGTTGTCAAGGCATTGGCACCGCATGGCATCGATCACTGCCTGGCCGGTCATGTCGGCTCAGAGCCGGGTCACAAATGGCTTCTTCAGCATCTGGAGCTCGAACCGGTTCTGGATCTTGGTATGCGCCTTGGCGAAGCAAGCGGTGCGGCAATGGCGCTCGGTGTGATCAGCACAGCCGCACGCATTCATGGCGGAATGTCGACCTTCGAACAGGCTGGCGTCAGTGGCAATGAATGAGTATTTGCTGAGCTTGCCCCCGGGCCGTATCACGCCGGGCCGGTTCCCGTCGGCCGAAGCACCGGCGCTTCGTTTTCGGTGCTGACGGCCCCGTTGTCTTGTGACATGACCCTGTGGGCCGGCATCTCGATAATCATCTCTGTTCCCTGGCGCAATTTCGAGACGATTTTTAGCGTGCCGCCGTGAAGTTCGACGAGGCCCTTGACGATGGGAAGTCCAAGGCCGGCACCTTCTTCGGAGTGCCGGCGCGCAATTGCCCCTTGACCGAATGAACTCAGAACCCGGGGGATCTCCTCTTCCGAGATTCCAGGCCCCGTATCACGCACTGAAAAACTGATGCCGCCGGCCGCGTTTCCCCCGGCCTTGAGTGCCGCGCTGCCCCCAGGAGGAGTGAACTTGATCGCATTGGACAGGAGGTTGAACCAGATTTGGCGCACCGCCCTTTCATCGGCCCACAATTTTGCCAAGCCGCTGTCAAACTCCTCGACAATGCTCAGATCCTTCTCCCTCGCGCGAATCCGCATCAGTTTGTGGCACTCGCGGCCGATCAGCGCGACGTCCACGCATACGTCGTTGAGTTCATACCGCCCCGCTTCGATCCTGGAAAGGTCGAGTATTTCGTTGAGCAGATTGAGCAGGTGTCCACCGCTCTTGTGAATGTCCTCGGCGTACTCACGATAGACCGGCACGGCGTGCTGACCCATCAGTTCGCCCTTCATTACTTCTGAAAATCCGAGGATCGCATTGAGAGGCGTGCGCAGCTCATGGCTCATCGTCGCCAGAAATCTGGACTTGGCGAGGTTTGTTTCTTCTGCGCGCCGCCGCACCTCGTCGGATTTGGCCTGCGCCTCCGCCAGTTCTGTGATTAACTCGTCCTTTTTCGCTCTGAATGCGATCATCTGTTGCGCCGTCTGGTTGAGCCGGCGCGCAAGCCACACGAAGTAAAGCTCCGCCGCGACCAGAATGCCGGCAAGTGCCAGATGTAGTGTGTCGCCTTCTATCACCATGCGTGTTGTCACAGCGAATACGATCGGAAGTGTTCCAGAATAGACGATCGGCAGAATCTGAGAGGAAAGCGTAACGCGAATAGCGATCATGATGATCGTGATCGCAAACAGAAATAAATGACTGGCTGGGTTGCCGTCGATCCACCCCAGCATCACCAATGATGCCCAGGCAACACCGTTGGTGAACTCGGTCACCGTGAACCTGCGTCCCCACTGACTGACGGAAATCTGCTCCATTTCCAGTCGTTCATAGCGGTCGCACAGGCCCAGAAGAATGCCCTGACAAACGAACACGCCGGCCAGCCAGAACAGCATTCGCTCAAATTCGATCCAGATCATTGCCGTGGTGCCAAGAGCTACCGCGAAAAGTGGCAGTGCGAATGCCACAGCGAGTTGATTGCGGGCGTACATTTCCAGCATCTCGTAACGAAACGAGATTGGATTGGCGGTTTGCGCAGCAAGCTTCAGCCGCACGTCCTTGACGCCACGCGCAGCATTGTTGCGCAATTCTGAATCAGCCTCGGATTTGGATACTGTATAAACCATCGTTGTGCCGCGCCGCATGGAGCGACGCCACGGCCAGCCTCGCCGGAAAAGCTGATGATCGCCCCATTCTGGTTAACAACTCTGATAACGCGCGCTTGAATGGGCACATCCGGCTGATTTTGGTGTGGTGCGGCATGGGCAGTAAGGCGACACTTGCGAGCTTGTTGCGGGAAATCGAGGCTTGCCGCATTTGCGCCGAGACGCCATTGGCAGCCCCATTGCCGCATACCCCGCGCCCGGTCCTGAGGCCAAGCGTCACAGCACGGCTTTGCATCGCCAGTCAGGCGCCCGGTACGCGGGTGCATAGCTCGGGCACCCCGTTCACCGATCCGTCGGGCGACCGATTGCGCGCTTGGCTTGGGCTCACGGCGGATGAATTCTACGATACCTCCCGCCTTGCCATTGTGCCGATGGGTTTTTGTTTCCCCGGTCTGAACGCACATGGTGCCGATCTGCCGCCGCGCCGCGAATGCGCGCCGGCGTGGCGCGCGCGCGTGTTCGCCAAGATGCCCCAGCTGGAGTTGATTTTGCTTATCGGCCAATATGCCCAAAATTGGCATCTGGGCAGAGCGCGGAGCCCCGGCATGACCCAGACCGTCAGGCTTTGGCGGACTTATCTGGACGCAAAGCCAGCGCTGCTGCCGCTTCCCCACCCCTCATGGCGCAACAATCAATGGCTGAAGAAAAACCCATGGTTCGAAGTAGAAGTGCTGCCCGAGTTGCGGTGTCGGGTACGTACGCTGATGGACAAATAGCGATTGCAGCCGGACGACGCAGGATTCTCCCACCGGGGATTGTGGTTGCCTAATCTTCCAGCCATTCGCCACAGTCTGGCGCTTCCGCGCCACCCCAGGGGCTGATCGGAACTGTCGATGTCGAATTTTTAGGGCTGCCCTCGATCAGCTTGTCGGTGTAGACGAGATAGACAAGCACATTGCGACGGGGATCACAGCCGCGCACAATACGCATCCTCTTGAAGAATACCGAACGGCGCTGGAGAAACATTTCAGCCCCTTGCTCGAACTTTTCCTTGAAACGGATCGGCCCGATCTGGCGGCAGGCGAGTGAAGTGTCCGACACCTCCTCGGCCAGTCCCAGATATCCGGTCCATCCGCCCTTTTCCGGCACCGTGAAATGGCAGGCCACGCCTTCGATCAGCGGATCGTCAATGCCGTAGGTCGCCAGTTTGTGATCGGGCGACAGTAGTTTGAATACGGTGGAACGCTTGAAAATCAGGTCGGGTTCCTGCGCACCTGCAATTGCTGACAGGGCGAGCAGGACAACAAGGCCGATCAGTGTGGATTTCATGAGACACTTTCCTTTGCCTTCATGCGCGACGGTTGCGCCATGGTCTGCCAGTGTCCACTCTAATATGAGGATTGTCCGGCCCGGCTGACAGTCAAATGGTGACCCTTTGAACAAGCAACTGACACCAATCCGCCACGGCGGCGATCTCAATGCCGCAAATGAGCTATATGGCGTGCCCGCCAAAGGCTGGATTGATCTGTCCACCGGCATCAGCCCCTATCCCTATCCGATGCCGCAGCTCGATACAGCAATCTGGCAGAAACTGCCATCGCTCGCCCGTATGCAATCCTTGCGCGAAACAGTGCTTCGCGCCTATGGAGCAGGCGAGCGGGCACATGCAACATTGGTGCCGGGCGCTCAGGCTCTGATCGACCGTCTGCCACATATTGGCGGGGGGCGTGCGCGTGTTGCGGTGGTCTCGCCAACCTATTCCGAGCACGTGGCCTCCTGGTTGCGAAACGCCCATGATGTGCACGAAGTCACGATTCTGCCGGATCCGGCCGACTTTGATGTCGTGGTTTTAGCCAATCCCAACAATCCCGACGGCCGGATGTTCGCGCGCGCCGATCTCATGGCTCTTGCCGATGATCTGGGTGCGCGTGAGAGAGTGCTGATTGTCGATGAGTGCTTCGCCGATGTCCTTCCCCACCGCTCGCTGGCAGCTGAAGCTGGTCACAGGGCCCTGGTCATTTTGCGCTCATTCGGCAAGTTTTTTGGCCTTGCCGGACTTCGCCTCGGATTTGTACTGGGGCCGTGTCGCATCATTCGCCGCATTGATGATCTCATGGGCCCCTGGCCGGTTTCCGGACCGGCCATTGAGATCGGCATCAAGGCGCTGGGGGATTCCAGCTGGATCGAGGCAGCGCGCCTTCGTCTTGTCGAAGCCTCCCGCAGGCTCGATATACTGGCCAAGGAATCCGGACTGACCATTGTCGGCGGTACCCCGCTTTTTCGTCTGCTCGAGAGTGACAATGCGTTCGCGCTGCATCAGCGCCTTGCCGGTGAGGGCATCTGGACCCGGACCTTCGATTATGCGCCGCACTGGCTGCGCCTCGGCATCCCGGGAAGCGATGAGGAATTCGAGCGCCTTGAACGGGCGTTGGCGACAATTGCGAGCGATTTGATCATCGCACGCGCCAATGCCATCGATTGAAGACCGTTTTTTGATCATCGTGTTGGCGCTGGTGGCCGACGCGGTTTTCGGCGAGCCAAAGGCGCTGTGGCAGCGCGTCCCACATCCCGTGGCGCTGATGGGCAAGATCATCGGCTGGCTGGATCGCACCTTCAACCGCGACACCGCACCAGCTCCTGAACGCCGCTTCAGTGGCATCTCCGCCATTGCGGCCTTGGTACTGGCGGCACTGATCGCCGGCCGGATCATAACCATTGTGCTCGATATTCTGCCGCTCACCACATTGCTTGAAGGTGCAATCCTTGCGGTCCTCATTGCCGGGCGCAGCCTGCATGATCACGTCCGTGATGTTGCCGCCGGCCTGGCTGAAGGGGGTCTGGAAGGGGGACGCCGCGCGGTCGCTCACATTGTCGGGCGTGATCCGAACAGTCTTGACGAACCGACGGTGGCAAGGGCCGCGATTGAATCAGCGGGTGAGAATTTCTCTGACGGGGTTGTCGCTCCGGTATTCTGGTTTGCGCTGTTGGGCTTGCCTGGTCTGATCGCCTACAAGCTGGTCAACACCGCCGACAGCATGATTGGCCACCGCACCGACCGTCATCGCGATTTTGGCATGGCAGCGGCTCGTCTTGACGATGCGCTGAACTGGATTCCGGCGCGATTGTCGGGCTGGCTGATTGCTGCTGGCGCTTTGTGCGCGGGAGATGATGCTGAAGGCGCGGTGCGCGCCATGCATGCCGATGCCGCCGATCATCGCTCGGTCAATGCCGGCTGGCCGGAAGCTGCCATGGGTGGCGCGCTTGGCCTGGCTCTGGCCGGTCCGCGCAATTATGACGGCGTGCGTATCGATGATGCCTGGATGAACCACGCCGGCCGCGAGGATGCGGACATTGCCGATATTCACGGGGCGCTCAAACTGCTGACCTGGTCATCGATCGCCCATGGAGCGCTTTACGCGCTGCTCGCAATATTGTTCTGACGCGCGATACTCAACAACCGGTCGCAGTCGAGATGCGTTTCGAGGTGGTCTGCAAGACCATCAAGTACGGTCTCGATCGCTGTTTCGTAAGTAAGCCCGGTTTTTTCCGCGCTGCCCATTTCGGTGATGAACCAGCGGCGAAACGCGTCGCTGGCGAACAGTCCGTGCACGTGGGTGCCCATCACCCGTCCCTCCGCGGAAATGGCGCCCTCGGACCGGCCGTCGATCTGGAACATGGGCCGTGCGCAATCGGGTCCTGAAATGACTCCCAGATGGATTTCATACCCCTCGATCTGATGGCCGCTTGCCAGGTGCGTGGCATTGACCTCGCGGATTTGCTTGCGTGGCTGCAATTCGGTCTTGATTTCGATCAGGCCAAGTCCGGCCACTTCGCCCCGAGCGCCCTCAATGCCGCCAGGATCGGCGATTTTGCTGCCAAGCATCTGAAATCCACCGCAAATGCCGATCACCCAGCCACCGCGCCGCCAATGGGCGTGAATGTCGATATCCCATCCCTCCCGCTTGAGTGCCTCAAGATCGGCGATTGTCGACTTTGTACCGGTAAGCAGCACCAGGTCGGCGTCTGCCGGAACGGGCGTGCCCGGGTCGACCAGAACGATATCGATACCGGTCTCCAGACGCAGCGGGTCGAGATCGTCGAAATTGGCAATCCGGGGTAGCCTCGGTACCGCGATTTTGATCCGTTCAGCACCAGCCGCGCTTTCTGTCGGGGCATCGGCACGCAGGCGGTCGGCAAGATCGACCGAATCCTCTGCCGGCAGTTGGCGGGCGTCTTCAAACACCGGTACCAGCCCGAGGAAGGGCCATGCCGTGAGCCGTTCGATCTCAGCTGCACCATCGGCAAACAGCGCCGCGTCGCCTCGAAATTTATTGACGATAAACCCGCACACCAGCGCCCTGTCCGCTGCATCGAGCACCGCATGGGTGCCGACCAGATGCGCGATCACGCCGCCACGTTCGATATCGCCGACCAAAACCACCGCAACGCCGGCGGCGCTGGCGAACCCCATATTGGCGATGTCATTGGCGCGAAGATTGGTTTCGGCCGGACTGCCGGCGCCTTCCACCACAAGGAGGTCGGCCTCCCGGCCAAGGCGTGCGAAACTTTCGAGCACCGGCTCCATGAGCTGGGCCTTGTATGCACCATAATCTCGGGCCGAAAGGGTGGCGCGGCGCCGGCCTTGAACGATGAGCTGCGCGCCCCTGTCGGATTCTGGCTTCAGCAGCACCGGGTTCATGTCGACCGATGGCCGAACCAGGGCCGCGCGCGCCTGCAGTGCCTGGGCGCGGCCGATTTCTCCGCCATCGGCAGCAACCGCGGCATTGTTGGACATGTTCTGCGGTTTGAACGGGCGAACCTTAAGCCCGCGCCGGGCAAATAATCGGCACAATCCTGCGACAATCAGCGACTTGCCGACATTCGATCCCCCCCCCTGGATCATCAGGGCATGTGGGGAGGGGGACAATTTCCGGTTCATCACTGAGAAAGACTGGCGACCCGGGCGAGGCGTCAGAACTCAATTCCGGCCTGCGCCTTCACGCCCGCCCGGAAAGGATGCTTGATCATCGTCATGTCGGTAACGAGATCTGCAATCTCGACCAATTCGTCCTTGGCGTTGCGGCCGGTGACGATGACATGCTTGTTCGCCGGTTTGGCCTTTAGCGCCTCGACCACTTCGGATATCGGCAGGTAGTCGTATCTGAGAACGATGTTGAGTTCATCGAGCAGCACCATGTCGTGTTCGTCATCATTGATCAGCGCGCGCGCGCGCTGCCACGCAGCCCGCGCCGCCTCGATGTCGCGCTGCCGGTCCTGGGTCTCCCAGGTAAAGCCTTCGCCCATGGTCGAAATCGTTATCTGATCATCGAACTTCGCCAGCGCCGCGCGCTCGCCGGTCTCCCATTTGCCTTTCACGAACTGCACCACCGCGATTTTCATGCCATTGCCAAGTGCGCGCAGCACCAGGCCGAATGCGGCGGTCGACTTGCCCTTGCCCTTGCCCGTATGGACGATGAGAAGGCCCTTCTCGATCGTCTTTGTTGCAAGGATCCTGTCGCGCGCCTCCTTTTTACGGCGCATTTTTACAGCATGCCGGGCGTTGAGTTCCGCCTCGGTGAGGCTAGGTTTGACGGCCAACTGGTTCCTCCACAATCTGGTCGAGAAGATCATAGACGCGATTTGCTCGCGGGTGCCACAGACCGCGCGCCAGCGCATCGCGAAACCGGGCGGCGATATCTAAAAGCGCGTTCGGGTTCACCTCGCCGATGAACTCCCGCACCGTCTCGTCCCCCAGGTAGGCATCAAACAGCAGTTCGAAATGATGATCGCCGACCGCACCGGTGGTCGCCTGGAAGGCGTACAGATAATCGACCGTGGCGGCGATTTCGAATGCCCCCTTGTATCCGTGACGCATTACCCCGGCGATCCATTTGGGATTGGCGGCGCGGGCGCGCACCACTCGTGCAATCTCTTCTTCGAGGGTGCGGGGCTTCGGGTTTTCAGGCCGTGAATGGTCGTTGTGGTAGATCACCGGACGGCTGCCTCGTACGTCCTCAATCGCGGCGCTCAAGCCGCCTTCGAACTGATAATAGTCATCGGAATCAAGCAGGTCGTGCTCGCGATTGTCCTGGTTGTGGATCACCGCCTCAACGTGGCCGAGCCGGTGGGCGAACAGCTCCGGCACTTCTTCGCCCTCCGTGCCGCCGCCATAGGCAAAAGCACTCCAACGCATATAGGCCTTGGCGAAATCTTCGCGCTCCTGCCACAGGCCTTCGTCAATCAGTGTCTGCAAGCCGGCACCATAGGCCCCTGGCATGGATGAAAACACCCTGTAGCCGGCGCGCCGGTCCGCCGTTTCCAGGTCAGCGCCGGCCTCGGCAAGGCCCTGCAGGTCAACTTTCATTTGGGCGGCAACCGGATTGTCGCGCGCGTCTTCATCAAGCGCGCCGATGGCGCGAATGGCGGAATCGAACAGATCTATCTGTGCCGGAAAAGCGTCACGGAAAAAGCCGGAAACCCTGAGCGTCACGTCGATCCGAGGGCGGGCCAGGTGCGCCAGCGGCAGGATCTCGAACCCGGTCACCCGACCCGAAGCGCGATCCCATCGTGGCCGTGCGCCGATCAGCGCCAGTGCTTGCGCGATATCGTCGCCACCAGTGCGCATATTGGCCGTTCCCCAGGCCGAAAGCGCCATGTGCTTGGGCCATGCGCCATTGCGCTGGCGAAAATCCTCAACCAGAAGACCAGCCGATCTCTCTCCCAGCGCCCATGCAGCCTCTGTTGGTACTGCCCGGCTGTCGAGGGAGTAGAAATTGCGCCCCGTCGGCAAAACCTCCGCACGTCCGCGTGTTGGTGCGCCCGATGGACCTGGGGTGACAAAGCGGCCTGAAAGAGCGGTCAATACTGCCCGGATTTCTGCCGGCCCGCTCTGTGCGACCGCAGGTCTCAGCCGATCGTTGATTTCGCCAAGCACGGCACGGGTAGCGGTCCAGGCGGGCTGGGCCTGCACGATGCCGGCAACCAGGCGTTCAGCCAGCAGTTCCAGCCTTTCGATGGTATCGCCATGGCTGCGCCAGGGATCATGCGAGACCTCGATCAGGAAGGATGGGCGCAACCCCTCCCAGAGTGCGTGGGCATCTGCATCAAGCGGATCAAAATCGAGTCCTAGATCGGCGCCAAGCGCGCGGATCAGCGATGCATCGCCTGCTTCACCCTCCCCGCGCGGTACGCGGGCAAGCGCCACCAGAAGCCGGTCAAGCCGGTCACCGTCAGGCGCAGCTCCCAGCACATGAAGCCCGTCGCGGATCTGAAGCTCCTTCAGATCGCACAAATGAGCGTCGAGCCTGGCAAGCGCGCCGTCTGCGTCCTCTTCTCCGGCGATGCCGCAATCGGCATCAAGGCCAGTGGTGCTTGCGCATTCCAGAATATCGCGCTTGAGCCGTGCCGCGCGCGTGGGATCGACCTGTGCCGCCTCGAAATACTCGTCAACCAGAACTTCGAGATCGCGCAGAGGCCCATAGGTCTCGGCACGCGTCATCGGCGGTGTGAGATGGTCGACAATCACCGATGCCGTGCGCCGCTTGGCCTGACTTCCCTCGCCCGGATCATTGACGATGAAGGGATAGATCACCGGCACCGGCCCGAGTGCCGCCTCGGGAATGCATTCCGGTCCCAGCGCCAGCGCCTTGCCCGGCAACCATTCAAGATTGCCATGCTTTCCAAGCTGGACCACTGCGTTGGCGTCAAAAGTGCCACGCAGCCAAGCGTGAAATGCCAGATAGCCATGCGGCGGCACCAGATCGGGATCGTGATAGGTGGCCTTCGGATCAATGTTGTAGCCGCGCGCTGGCTGGATCGCGATCGCCAGATTACCGAAGCGATGGACCGGCAGTCGGAATCCCTCACCGTTGAAGAACGGGTCGTCGCAAACCTCGCCCCAGCGCCGGTTGACGGCTTGGCGGACTGCATCAGGCAGGCCCGCAAAGAAGGCGAGATAGCGCTTCACCGAAAGCGTTTCGCCGGTGCAGATATCACTTTCGCGCGCGGCATTGGTCGGTCCGCCAAGCAACATCGCCATCAGCGCATCGCCGCTTCGTGGCGCATCGCCAATCCGGTATCCATATTGCGCCATCGCGGCAATCAGGGCAGCGGCACTTGCCGGCGTATCAAGCCCCACGCCATTGCCGATGCGGCCGTCGCGATTTGGATAGTTAACAAGAATGAGGGCAACACGGCGCTCGCTTTCACGCGCCGCGCCAAGCCGCACCCAACCGCCGGCCAGATCGGCGACGAAATCCACCCGGCCTCGGTCAGGCACATGGGCAATCAATGGCGCTTCGGTCGCCTCGTCAAAGCGGGTCTGTTCCTTGAAGGCAATGGCGCGGGTAATGATGCGCCCATCCACTTCCGGCAGCGCGATGTTCATGGCGATATCGCGCGCGCCGAGGCCGCGCGGCGAACCCGCCCAGGCTTCTTTGCCCGAAGCGGCCATCACTGCCTGCAGGACCGGCCGGGCGCCATCATCGAGCAGCGTGCGCGCTTGGTCTGTTCCAGGTGTTGTAAGTGCAAAGCCGGTGGTGTTGATGGTGATCGCCGGGCTGGCGGTCTCAAGCAGCCGAGCGGCCATCGCGGCCGCGGTTTCATCCTTGAAGCTTTGCGCAAACACAGGCAGCGCGTTGAGATCGGTCTGTGAAAGAACCTCGATCAGGGCATCGACCACGCCGGTTTGACCGCTCAGAACCAGAGCCCGGTAGAAGGTAATCGCGGCTACCGGCCGGCCTGGCGTCCAGCGCGCCATCACATCATCGAGACCGGGGTGATTGAGGTCCGGCCAGTAGAGCCCGGCAGGGGGTACGGGTTGCGCCTGCTCGGGCCGGGGACCGCGTCCTGTGAGATGACCGGCAAATGCGAGCGCGCGCGCCATATTTTCAACGCCGCCCTCGGTGAAGTAGTGCCACAATGTCTGATAGTCCCGCGCCTCGAGCGTCGACGCGCGCATCAGTTCGTCGTCGGGCCTGTGATCGCCAGGCAGAAGCGCCAGAACGAGACCGTTCTGCCGCGCCAGCCGCGTCAGTTCTTCCACCCCATAGGGCCAATAACCGCGGCCGCCGAGAAGCCGCGCAATCACCACGCGCGCATGACAAAGCGTGCGCTCGACATAAAGGTCGACCGACATGGCGTGGCCGAGTTGTAACAGATTGGCGATCCTGAGCTGCGGGGCGACCTCGCCAAGCCGCTTATGGGCGAGCGCCAGTGAGGCAATTTCGGTATCTGCCGCGGACAGAAAAACGATGTCGGCGGGAGATTGGTCGAGATCGACAGCGCGCGCGCCATCGTCAATCGCGCCCGGCTGAACGGCGAGCAAATGCATCAGTTTTCAGTCAAGGCGGCCTGTATGCCGGCGGCATCAAGTCCCTTGAACCCGATCGCCACCAGTCTGGTCCGCCGGGGCTCACCGATTTCAAAATCGCGGTCGAACCAGGTCTCGATGCGCGGGCCAACCGCCTGTAGTACCAGGCGCATGTCACGGCCCTCTATTGCGGCAAAGCCCTTCAGCCGCAACAGGACGGTGCCGGCGATTGCGCGTGTCGCCGCAGCTTCCAGCGCTTCACGGCTGGAGAAAGGGGCGAGCTCGATCGCGCATGTCTCGAAATCATCATGGTCGTGTTCGTCTTCCTCGTCATGGTGCCCGGTGCGCGATGCGAGATCACTTTCCGCCGATGCGCCCAGTCCGATCAGGACTGAATCCGAAACCGCCCCTTTTGCCGATGTCACCACTTTGACACCCGGCCTGACAGCACCATTCAGATGAGCCTTCGCGCGATTATGCGCACCGCCATCAATCAGATCGATCTTGGTCATCACCACAATGTCGGCGGCAGCCAGTTGATCCTCGAACACCTCTTCGATCGGATCGTCATGATCAAGCGCTTCGTCTTGGGCGCGTTGGGCGTGCAGAGCGTCGAGATCGCCGGTTACCCGGCCTTGCGCGAGTGCTTCACCATCAACCACAGTAACCACACCGTCGACCGTGACACGGGTGCGAATCTCCGGCCAGTTGAATGCCCGCACCAGCGGCTGCGGCAAGGCAAGCCCCGAGGTCTCGATAACGATGTGTTCGGGCGGCCGCTCGCGCTCGATCAGGGCGGTCATGGCCGGCACGAAATCATCGGCCACCGTGCAGCAGATGCAGCCATTGGCAAGTTCGACGATGTCCTGATCGCCGCAAGCCTCATTGGCGCAGCCCTTCAACAATTCTCCATCGACGCCGACATCGCCAAATTCATTGATGATCAGGGCGATGCGCCGATCCGCATTGGCGATCAGGTGACGTATCAGCGTCGTCTTTCCCGCTCCCAGAAAACCGGTGATCACCGTTGTCGGGATTTTTACCGCACTAATCATGAATCACACTTCCATCCCGCTTGAGAACCATCGGCAGCCCTGCCGCCATGAACACCACATCGCTGGCCGCTGCTGCGACACGCTGGTTGAGCAGGCCCGCTTCATCGCGAAATCGCCGCGCCAGCGCATTGTCTGGAACAATGGCAAGGCCAACTTCATTGGCGACCAGCATCACATCTGCCCGCGCATTCTCCAACGCACCGGCCAGTTCGGCGCCGGCATCATCGACATTGCGATCAGCTTCCATCAGATTGGACAGCCATATTGAAAGGCAGTCGACCAAGATTGCGCTGCCCTCGGCAGTGCTGGCGACCACGGGTGCAATATCGAGCGGCTCTTCAACGAGGCGCCATGCACTGCCACGCCGCATTTGGTGCTGGCAGATGCGCTGTGCCATTTCATCATCCCCCGCCCGCGCGGTGGCGAGATAGATTGGTGAAGCACACGAGCGCAATGCGATTTTCTCGGCAAAGGATGATTTGCCGGAACGCGCACCGCCCAGAACCAGGGTGACCGACATGAACTGGTCACTCTGCCGCCACAGGAGTTGGCTCCAGACGTTGGTAAAGGCTTGCCGCGGCCCAGCCCAGAAGCACCCAGAAGATGGCACTGACCGCAAGCGAAGCGGCCGCGAACTGTCCGGCAAGTTCGGCCGGTGCGGCGCTGGTGAAGGCTTGCGGGTGCGGTGCGCCGACAATGTGCGGTGCGGCGAGCAATAACACCCCGGCCGCGCGCGCCCACCACTGGACGGTGAAAGCCAGAAGGCCAATGCCGCAGGCTGTAGCGAGGATCGTGCCCAGCCACCAGATCTGGCGCCCGGCAAGGTCAGCGGTTGCGCTGCCGGGCAGTTCGGGCGGCAATCCAAGCGCTGGGCCAAGCGCCACTGCAGCAAAACCGCCGATCCCCCACAAAAAACCGGCTCGCCCGTCAATTCGCCCACCCTTGAACACCATTACCGCCAACAGCATCAGAGCGAAACCGACACCGGTGAGACTGTTCGTCAGCGCGGTGTAGAAAGTGCGCTCCAAGCCATCTTCCGGCGCCCATGCCTCGCGCCTTGCCGTTTCAGCGCCGGCGGCGGGTGAAGCATGCGCGCCATGTGCTGCTGCATCGGATGAGTGGGCATGATCGGCCGCGCCGTGATCATGTCCGACGCCTGGCTGTTCATACGCCTCCACAGCAATCACCAGCGGTGTTGTGGTGACATGCTGAATGGCCGCTGTGAGCAGGCCAATGCCGATCCCTGCGCTAATGGCGCTGATCAGAATTCTCTGAAGCATGGCTGCCGGTCAGTGGCAGGGGAATGCGAATGAATGGCGTGAATCGTGGGCGGCACTGTGCAGTGTATCGGACGCAGCAAGGCCGGTACCGAATACCACAAACGCTCCAAGGGTGAATGCCAGCATGGCAGCCAGGCGCGGTTCAACTCGTACGACAGGCAAATGCCGTTCACTTGTTGCTTGCAGGCTCATGACAATCCTTTCCACCGTCCCACCGACGGTCCATTGAGGTCTTCGCACACTGGCCGGTCTCCTGGCTTGCGGGTCGCTGCACTTGGCCTGCCTTCCCGAAGCAAAAAGCTCCAGTGGCATCGCGGACCATGTGCTCACCGCCTACAGTTGCGGGGGCAGCTTCGGCATTTGAGCGGGCAAGATGTACACCGCTCCGCACCGAATTCCCGTTTGATCCCTCTAAGGGAACCAGCGCGCCTACAATACGCCACGCGCGAGGCTGTGCAAGAGGTGATCGTCGGTCGCGCGCCAGCTTCCAAGAAGCCTTATGATGCTGGCCGGCCAAACGTTGAAAATGGTGGTCTGGTGCGTGGACCGAGCGGCATTGAAGACCGGCTCAATTTGAGCGAGGCGGGGCTTTGCTGTGCTCCCGGAGATTTCCATATCGATCCGCACCGCGCGGTCGAGCGGGCGGTCATCACCCATGGCCATGCCGACCATGCACGCCCCGGCCATCGCAACGTGCTGGCGACGCCCGAAACGCTGGCAACTATGCGCCAGCGCTATGGCGCCGAGGCCGACAACAATCATCAGGCTCGGGGATTTGGGCAAGCGATCGATATCAATGGCGTTGACTTGCGGCTCGCGCCGGCCGGGCATGTGCTCGGTTCAGCCCAGGTGGTGCTTGAATGGAATGGCCAGCTTGCGGTGATTTCGGGTGATTACAAGCGCGCCGCCGATCCGACCTGTGAGCCACATGAGGCCGTGCCCTACGATCTGTTGATAACCGAAGCGACGTTCGCATTGCCGGTGTTCCGTCACGAGCCGGCGGCGCGTGAAATCGCCAGGCTGCTGACCTCACTCGCGACCTTTCCCGAGCGCACCCATCTCATTGGCGCCTATAGCCTTGGCAAATCCCAGCGGCTGATCCGCTGCCTGCGTGATGCCGGCTTTGATGAAACAATTTGGCTGTATGGCTCGGTCATCGGCCTTTGCGCGCTATACGAGGAACTGGGTGTTGAACTGGGACCGTTGCAACCAGCCGCCGAGACGCCTGCCAGGGCCATGAAGGGTGCAATCGTCATCTCTCGCGCCGCCGCCGTCGGCCAAAGACCGCTGGGCGCGCAAGCTTGCCGATCCTGTGGTGGCTTTTGCGTCAGGCTGGATGCGCGTGCGCGATCGTGCCCGACAATCGGGTGTCGAGCTGCCGCTGGTGATTTCCGATCATGCCGATTGGGACGGTCTGACAAGCACCATCACCGAGGCCGGGGCAGGGGAGGTTTGGGTGACCCATGGACGCGAGGACGCGTTGGTCCATCGGCCCGCTTTGCCTGCCTCAAGCTGATCATCGGCGGTTTGCGTGCTGACATTTCAGCCCGGTTGGCAAAGCAGGCTGTTGCCAACTTCGCCGCTGTTGACGTGCAGCGCGTGGAGGAGATCTGGCACGGTCTGGAGCCGCCTTATCTTTCGCTGTTCGCTTGAGCGGAAGGAAGCGGGCCAGAGCCGGAAGTGTCGCACAGCCTGCGTTTTCACCCCCTGATGCTGGCAAATGCACTGGATGAGAAAGAACTCGCAGGGTCTGAGCCGGATGACTTCCTGGCTGAGTGGAAACGGGACGGTATCCGCGTTCAGATCAGCGCATCTGGCGCTAGTCAGTGTATCTTCTCGCGCGGCGGCGGCGATATCACGGCCGCTTTCCCGGACATTGCCGGGCAGTGCAACTTCAACGCGGTGCTGGACGGCGAGTTGTTGATCATGCGCGACGGCGTGGCTGCCCCTTTCAACGATCTGCAACAGCGCATTGGCCTCAAGAAGGTCTCGGCGAAATCGCTGCGTCAGTGTCCAGCCCATGTCAGGCTGTATGATGCACTGTTCATCAACGGCGACGATATGCGCAGATTGCCGCTGACCGAACGCCGCGCCGCCCTTGAGACCTGGTTTGCCTGCACCCGGCCGCAGGCCATGGATCTGTCGCCAGTCATTGCTTTTGATAGCTTCGATGAGCTTGCGGCGCTGCGTGCAAATGCGCGCCAAGCCGGCATTGAATGACTGATGCTGAAGCGCTGTGATTCACACTATCTTGCGGGCCGGCCCAAGGGCCCCTAGTTCAAGTGGAAGCGCGATCCGCTCACCGCCGATGCGGTACTGATGTATGCCCAGCGCGGCTCGGGTAAACGCCCATCGTTTTATTCCGACTGCACCTTCGGCGCTTGGCGTGATGGTGCAGGCGGAGATGAGTTGGTGCCCGTGGGCAAGGCATATTCCAGCTTCACCGACGAGGAACTGGCCGAACTGGACCGCTTCGTGCGCGCCAACACCGTGAACAGCTTCGGTCCGGTGAGGTAGGTCGTGCCGCAACTCGTGTTCGAAGTGGCGTTTGATTCCATCCACCGATCTTCGCGCCACAAATCAGGCGTCGCCATGCGGTTTCCGAGAATTGCGCGCATTCGCTGGGACAAGCCTGCCCATGGGGCCGACCGGCTTGAGGCCTTGGAAGCTCTGATCGACGGATGAGGGTGACGCGCGAGCGATTGGGCGATAAGCATTCTTGCCTTGGATTGCGGGCCTTAGCCGAGCGGAGCGAATGACATGGCCGAACTCGATCAAGTTCTTCAGCGCATCGATGATGATCTGGACCAGTCATTGAGCAGGCTGTTCGAGTTCTTGCGCATTCCCTCCGTTTCCACCGACCCGGCATTTGATGAAGGATGCACGCGCGCGGCCGAATGGGCGGCGGCTAACTTGCGCGATATCGGTTTCGAGGCGAAAGTTCACCACACTCCGGGCAAGCCGATGGTGGTCGGTCATGGCGGTACGCAAAACGGCGGCGTGCCGCGGGTGCTGTTTTACGGCCATTATGACGTGCAGCCGCCAGATCCGCTTGACCTGTGGGTGTCCCAGCCATTCGAACCCAGAATTGTTGGCGAAGGCACTGAGCGCACGATCGTCGCGCGCGGCGCCAGCGACGACAAGGGTCAGCTTATGACCTTTCTGGAAGCATTGCGCGCCTGGGTTGAGGTTGGAGGTGCCATTCCTCTGCCCGTCACCATCTTTTTTGAAGGCGAGGAGGAGTGTGGGTCGCCATCTCTCCCAGGCTTCCTTGCCGAACGCGGCGATGAGCTGAAGGCCGACATCGCGCTGGTCTGCGATACCGGCATGTGGAATGCCGCAACGCCTGCAATCTCGATCCGCCTGCGCGGCCTCTTAACCGAGGAAATCGTCGTCACCGGCCCTGACCGTGATCTCCATTCGGGCATGTTCGGTGGTCCTGCGTGGAACCCGATCAAGGTGCTGGCAAAGCTCATCGCCTCAATCCATGACGATACCGGCAGGGTGGCCGTGCCGGGCTTTTACGATGGTGTGGCCGAACTCGATGCCGCCACGAACAGCGGTTGGACCGCACTTGATTTCGATGCCGCCGGTTTCCTCTCCGACATTGGCCAAACGACTTCCGGCGGTGAAGTTGATTACAGCGTACTTGAACAGCTCTGGTCGCGTCCGACCGTGGAGGTCAACGGCATCATTGGCGGTTATACCGGCACTGGTACCAAGACCGTGATCCCGTCAATTGCCAGCGCCAAGATCACCTGCCGGCTTGTCGGCAGCCAGGATCCCGATCACGTCCGCGCGGCCCTACATGCTCATTTGCGCGCCGCATTGCCGGCAGGTGTGAAGCTTGAATTCCTTGGTGGTGAAGGCAGCCCGGCGATTGAAATGGCGAGCGATGCGCCAGCCTTTCGCGTTGCCTCCACATCGCTTGAAGAGGAGTGGCAAATCCCTGCGGCGCTGATTGGCTGCGGCGGCTCAATTCCGATTGTCGATAGTTTCAAGCGCCATCTGGGTATGGAGACGATCCTGGCGGGATTTGCTCTCGACGATGACCGCATTCACAGTCCCAACGAAAAATACAATGTCGAATGCTTCCGCAAGGGTACACGCAGCTGGGCGCGCGTGATTGCAGGCTTCAGAGCGTTCGGGTAAGGCGCTAAATCACTCTTAGTCAATCGGTTGGCCGTTGTGGATGATGGCGATTTTCGGCGTCAGCCCGGCGGTCAGGGTTGCGTGCAGATAGCAAGTGCGTGCCGCGATCGTCATCAGCTTTTCATGCACCTCGTCGCTCTCATGCCCGCTGAAGAACAAATGCGTGCCGACCGGTTCGGCCACCCCTTGCAGGGCCACATTGCCTTCAAGCGCTAAAGGCCAATACTGGACGATGCGAGTGCCCCGAATATTGAGCTTCATATGCTCGATATAGCGTGAGATTTGCGTCATGTAGCAGAACATGATCGAGGCCGCGATCAGTGACAGACCGCATGGCCCCTGGTCCGCCCCGGTGCGCTCGTCGGCCCTCATTGCGAAATGACTGACGCCGGGAAGGCTGAGAGTAGGTGTCAACCTCCACCACACCTGAAAGGCCCTCAAAGGCGCTGTTGCCGGTGATCACGCGAATGGTTGGGATCTTGGCTTCGGCCGGGGCCAACGTGATCCCACCTTCGCGCACGATGCCGGTCTTGTGGATCAGCCTGCCGAGCGTATCGGTGCCGGCCAGCGGTGCGGGCGGGTTTGCATAGGTGCGGAAAGGATCGGGCGCATCATCGGATGGTGAGTTCGCCAGCGTTTGGACCGCGCGGCGCCGGCCGTTCACATAGATCGCAAACGTGTTGGTGAGCGCAGTGCGAAGCGCTGCGATCGCCGGAGAGGCGGCAGCGGCATCGCTCACCAATTTGTATACATCATCGTCCGTGGCGGCTGAGCCAAAATCGATTTCGATCATTATAGGCTCGGCGGTACCGATCGCATCGCCCCTGGTGAATGAGCCGGTGAGTGAGTAGCGGGTCTTGATGTCCATGTTGAGGGATCGGAGCGCAATGCCGCGATCACGTGCCAGGAAAATGATCCGCCCGCCGAGGTCAGCGTGAATGCCGGCATTGAAAAATCCCAGTAGAAACGGCGCCAGATCGGTGCCCTTGAGGTGTTTTCCCTCATCGGAGACCATGCGCCATTGGCTGCCGTTCGTCCCTTCGCGCACCACAGCTTCTTTCTGATGGCCACCAAACTGGCGCGCCTCGACCATCACCACATCGCGCGCCGGGCTTGCACCCAGAACCGCGGGCCGCGCCGTGCCTTTTGTGACCATGAAACCCAGCGGATTACCCGATGACTGGATTGAGTCCGTCGGCAATTGGGCCTGACTGTCAGCTTTTGCGTCCATCGGCGAATTCCTCCCTGGGCGTCATTCTAGCGCATCGAGGCAATTAGCCCGGCATCTGGAAAGCAGGTTGGTGCGATGCCTTGCCGCGCTTGATAATCGCCGACCGAGCGGCGTGTCTTGAAACCAATCAGTCCGTCTGCCCCCTCCCCGACATCATATCCTGCGTTCTCGAGGCGAAGCCGCATGCGTGCACATCGCCGCGATTGAAACCGCTGAGCGAACGCCACGGCGCGACAAAGGCATTGTTCCAGCGCATGCGATCGGCGAGATGACCGATGAAAAGCGCGTAGAGATCCGACTCATTGTAAGTCTTGAGAACGTAGAAATTCTCGGTGGTGATGAAGGCCGGTCCATACCGGCCGGCGGGCATCATCAAAAATCCCGGGCGGGTGCGTTCATGGTCGGGGAACGGGCGGTCGCTGATGCGGGTAACGCCAAGTGCGACCCAGTCGTCGATCGCCATGCCTTGATCGGGGCACTCCATGGCGCATGAAACACTTTTTGGAATGCGCGCCTCAAAACCCCAGTCGCGGTCACCCTGCCAGCCGTTGGATTTCAGAAAATTGGCTATCGAGCCCAGAGTGTCGACCTCGGATGTCCAGATATCGCGCCGCCCGTCGCCGTCTGCGTCCACCGCAAAACTGAGAAATTTCGTCGGCAGAAATTGCGGCTGGCCCAACGCGCCGGCTCAGGAACTGCGCAGGCCTGCGCTGGAGACCTCGCCGCGTTCGAGCATTTCCAATGCTGCCAAGATCTCGCCCGCGAACATCCCCCGCCGCCGCCCCATAAACGCCTGGGTCGCGAGCACGCTGAGCGCGTCATGGGGAATGCTGGCGCGACCGAATGCCGATTCCCGCCCCCCAGATCGCGACCAGGATCTCGCGTGCCACGCCGTATTCAGCTTCGATCCGGTCGAGCGGACCTTTCAGCCGCTCTAGATGTCAGCGCGCAATGCGAAGCAATGTCTGGATATTATATTGAAATAACGTGATGGAGTGCGAAACTCCGACTGCCGCCAATCCTGCGCTCGACCGCCGCATGCCGGAGCGGCCCGTCAGTCCAGACACGAAAATCACGTGTGATGCTTGCTTTGTCTGCTACGCTTGCAGCAGGAGCGGATGACGGGATGAAAATGCTCAGCGCCAATAAAAACGCACCACTCAGAATGGTACTCGAGGTATGTCGCACCACGCACTTTGCCCTTGGACCAGCAGCCTCGTGCGGCCGTCTGAGGAGCACGGTCAGGCGCAGTTCCGGCACAGCGGAGTATGCGGCACGACGTCGAGTCGTTCGGTGGAAATTGGCTCACCACAGGAGACGCACTCCCCATATTCCCTGTCTTCAATCCGAGTAAGTGCTGACTGAATCATCTTGATTTCAGCCAGACCTGCCTGACCGAGGCTTTCAAGCACCTCATCGCCTTCGCGCTCGGTCGCGCGCTCTTCGGCGTCCTGGTCAGCCGGTTCGTCGAGGTCTTCCTCGATTTCCTCTAACCTGTGTGTGAGTTCGTTCAGGCGATCCTTCAAACGGGATTCATATCTCTGTAGATCGGCCTTTTTCATCTTTAGTCTCTCTCTCTTGAGGCCCACGCAATTGACTTTGGGTGTGGCAAGTCTGTGTAGTCTCAATGTCACCGGTGCCTAAATCAATTTGGCAAATCATTGACCTGCCCACCGAGGTCCCTATTTGTGCGCCATCTGCTCGGACAATTTCAACCACCAACGTTCCTCGATTGTATTTGCATTGGTCGCGGCTCTGCGCATGGTGAGGAAAAACGCGCTGCCATCTGGAAGCCGTCAATGGTTAACATCCACGCTGGAGACCCGAGGCAGCGAGGCAAAACATTTATCCGGCATTCACGGGATGACGGCCATCGTCGAGCCGATATTGCCTCCACGGGCGGACATCTGCAACTCCGGACCATCGTCGTGGGGATCGAGGGACAGCGAGAACGGTGACGCCGGCGTATATCGCGCCGGGATTGCCGATTTCGTCGTCATCGGGACACACTTCGCCCGTGGTTCTTGCCGGACTGCATGACAACCGGACGCGTCACGCCGGCGGTGGCCGAAGTTCGGCGATCAGCCGCAGGATCTCGGCGAACAGGCCCCTCGGCACCACGCCCTCGGCCAACCGAAACGTGACGTACCGGCCGTGTGTGACGATCCCGGCGCCGATCCTGATCGGCTTCTCCTTCACGCCGGTCGGCGACCATCGTCTGACCGCCTCCGGCAGACCCGGCGTCCGCATGAAGTTAACGGGATTGCAGGCGAGCGCATGAAGCCGGAGCCGCACGGCATTGTTCCGGAACCTCCGGCATGACAGCCGGGTGCGCACAATCGCGTTCCTGCCTTCCTTGATGTGCTGACCGGCCGCGCCGGTTGCAGAAGGCGACCACGCGCCTGGCAGGGCGGCTCAGCCTGGTGACGATGAAGCCGACGCGCGGGACACGTTCGCCCGGATGCCGTTCGACCCTGGCGGCGACCCTGGCGGCGACCCGACGCTTCTTGTCCCATGACCCTGCCTGATGGCTGAAGCCCGCATGGGTGCGGATCATGTGATCGGATGGGCGGCCGACGGGTCGGGTCGGGTGGCAGCTTTCGCGGCCTGCGATGGCGCGCGCGAACGGTGTACATCTGGCCGACATTGCCGGCCACACCTGCCGGTAAACGGAATCGAGCCGACATAGACCGAAGCCACAGCGCCATTGGCAAGTTGACCGCTGATCAGAATATTGTCGGGTGAGGTGACGTCGACAAGTTCATTGGTGCCGGTGTCGAGCCACTGCTTGACCCTTGTCTCCACCAGCGCTGAAAGCTACGCGAAATCACCGGCGACAAAACGCATGGCGTCTACCGTGTGGCCGGCGGCGATGGTCAGCGTATTGGCGCTGAGTTCCGCATCGCGCTGCCGGGTGCGGTGCGAGGGCCGCGACAGCAATCCATCACCCATCAGCGCCACACGAACCGCCATGATCTCGCCGGCATACCCTCATCGATGAGGTCCCTCATATGCATCAGGGCGGGGCTAACGCGGGCCTGCAGACCGACGGCGGTGGCAAAGCCCGTCCGCCTTGGCAAGAGCCGTTAGTTCCACCGCTTCTTGGCTGGTGCGCCCCATTGGCCACTCGCAATAAACGTGCTTGCCGGCCTCCAGCGCCGCCTTTGCAGGTTTGAAATGGGATGGTACGTGCACCACCACGGCCACGGCGTCGATCTCACGCGAGGCGGCCAGTTCGCGAAAGTCGTCAAACGCCAGCTTTGCGCCGCCAGCTCGACTTCCGCACTCGCCTGCAATGCCGGCAGGTGTGAGCGCGCTGACCAAGTTCCCTGTACGCTGGCGCCAATCAGACCCAGCCAACTCTTGTCTGCCATTTCACCTGCCTCCCGTCAAAACTTCCGCAACCCGCGAGCCTTTATACCGCAGGCCCTTTATGCGAAGGGTTGTCTGCGCGACAATCGGCTCCTGCCGATCACAGCCGTGCCGGACACTCCAGCGCCCAGGGTCGCCAAACCACAACAGGACAATCGCCATGACACGCAATGATGCAAATTATCAGATCACCGATATTGCGGCCCTGGAAGAGCTTTATGGCGCGCCGTCAGAGCCGGCGACCATCAAGGAGTTGGACTACATCCACCCGGTTTACAGGAGGCTGATCGAGCATTCGCCCTTTGCGGTTCTGGCGACCGGTAGCGAGGCGGGGCTCGATGCATCTCCGCGCGGCGACAAGGCCGGTTTTGTTGTCGTCGAGGATGAAAAGACGCTGCTTCTTCCCGACCGGCGGGGCAACAACCGGTTCGACAGCCTGCGCAATATTCTCGAAAATCCGCATGTCGCGCTGTTCTTCCTCATTCCCGGCATTGGCGAGACCATGCGGGTCAATGGCAGGGCGTCGATTTCTGTCGACCCGGCACTGCTCGACCGCTTCGTCGTCAACGGTAAGCCGCCGCGCTCGGTGATCATCATCAGTGTCGATGCGGCTTTCTTCCAGTGCTCCAAGGCGGTGGTCCGTTCCGATCTGTGGAACCCGGAAAAGCGTGTTGAGCGCGCAGTATTGCCCAGTACCGGCACCATACTGGACGAGATCAGCAAGGGCGGCTTTGATGGCGAGGCCTATGACCGGGAACTGCCGGAGCGGGTTCAGGCAATGCTTTACTAGGGTCGGGAGACCCATTATAGCCACGAGATGAGGGCTGCGGCGCGCGATAGCTGCCGTGACGTTTTTAATGTTGCGCTCGAAGCGCGTTGCGATGCGCCGCCGGTCTTTGAGGCGGCAGAACATGCGTTAGATGATATTTCGCTCCCTGTAGACGGCCTGATCGTCGTGATATCGGATCTTGCGGTTTTTTCGCGGCAGGATGACGGGCCCGGTCCCGCGCCCTTCAAGCCGTTCGCGCAGTTCCCGACCGTCACGGCCTTTGTCGGCGACAGGTTCGGCGGATGGCGGCATGGCCTCGATGCAGCACTGTGCGACCTTGCAATCATGCACGTTTCCGGGCGTCGGGAGCAGGACGCAATTGACAAAAACATGGGGCGGCCCTTGTGGTCGCGGACGGTGTGGAGCCCGGTGTTGCGTCCGCCTTCGGTGCGGCCGATACCATGGGGCATGGGGGCATGGGGGCCAAGACCCCCCTTTTCCGCCGCCGGCGCAGCTGATGAACCCTGATGCAGGGGCTTGTCGGTGAACAGCCGGTCAGGCGTATCCTCGGCGCCTGCCGGAGCGCTGAAGATACCTTCCCGTATACCGCGCGCTCGGCCCGGCGGACGAAGCGGTTGCAGAGCGTCTTCTTCGGCCCGTGGATATCGGCGCGGTCGGCCCGGCGACCGCCACAGCGCAGCGCATGGACGATCCCGCTCGGCACAGGACGATCATCAACTGTTTCCGGGCGCTTCTTGCCGCGCACATCGGTCGGCAGAAGCGGCGCGATCCGGGCCCGCCGAGAATCGGAAAGCCGGAAGAAATCACACATCTCGTTACCCCCTCATCGGAGGCAATGAACCATCATCGGATCAAATCGGGAAGACGGTTATCGGGTCCGGACCCTAGGCTCAGTGCTCATTAAAGCCACCATATGAGGATGGCTGCCATTGTGATTGCGGCCATGAAGACGTCTGCCCGCCGGTCATATCGCGTTGCGATGCGGCGCCGGTCCTTGAGCGGTGCGAACATGTTCTCAACCTTATGGCGCTGTTTGTATTGAATGTTGCAGAAGGAAGCGGGTGCCTTTCGTCCTGTTCGGGGCGGAATGCACGGGGTGATCCCCCCGGCTTTCAGCGCCGCGCGATCATCGTCTGAATCGTATCCCTTATCTGCGATCATGATAGCTTTGACGCTATCACAGAGACCCGGATACAAGAGCTTCGCACCGATATGATCCGACAAGCTGTCCAGCCGTCAGGCACATGGCCGGCGGTCGTCCGTCGCCATCGCAGACGTCATGGAGTCTGGTGTTCGGCCCGCCTTTTGTGCGCCCGATGTGGCGGGGAATCCCCCCTTTCAGAAGGCTCGGCGCGGTGCTATGAGCCTTCATGTGTGTTGCATCAATCATCAGCGTATCGGGTGGCCCGTCAGAAACAGTCAGGTGACTGAAAATCTTGTCGAACACGCGGAGTTCGGTCCAGCGTCGAAAGCGATTGCAGAGCGTCTTGTGCGGGCCGCAGGCCGCAGCTGCGTCCTTCCATTGCAGCCCGTGCTTCAGCACGCAGACGATGCCTGACACAACACGACGATCATCCCCCCGGGCAACTCCGTTGGACCTGGGAAAGAATGGCTCGATCTTTGACATTTGAGCGCGTGAGAGCAGAAACAGATCCGACATGGCAAACTCCTTTGCCATCCTGAATCAAAAATCGAACTTCAATGCAAATTAATGGGTCCTGAGCCTAGTTTTCCGCCTAGGTATCGTGCCGTGGCGGATCTGTTGCTGCAAAATGAGTATGATAGCTTGGGGCGGTTGGTATTTTGAGATGATTTGTGGTCGCCTGACAGATTAATTATCTGAGGCTTTTTATGGTGGGCGCGGCTGGGATTGAACCAGCGACCTCTCCGGTGTGAACGGAACGCTCTCCCGCTGAGCTACGCGCCCTTCCATAGGCGGTGCATTCATGAAATGGCGAGGTGCCCAAGTCAAGCGCATCGATCGGGCTTGACGGATGCTGCCAGCCACGTTTAGATGAACAGACTGGAAGCAACCAAAAACAACCGGATAATATGGGCGTTGGAGTTTTTGCCGGTTTTGTTTCTGTTTGCGTAGCAGCCATTCTCACAGCCGGGTGCATCTCCGATGTGGGCGGTGAGCCCGACCTCGCTGCTGCAATTCCCAGTGATACCTATGAGACATGCCGCGGCGGTGGGGCTTTGGATCAGGGGGTCAATTTCCTCTCTTCAGGCGGAGGCGCTGGCAGGGTCGAGCTCGGCATGAGCGAATGTGCGCTCATCCAGGTGCTTGGCAATCCCGTAAACATAGCGCCGGGAATCCAGCCGGCCGCAGGGCGTCAAGTCTCCATGATCTATGCTAACCCTGATGGCACATCCACCAGCTATGTCTTTGTAAACAATGCGTTACGAGAGATAAATCTGGTGTCGCAAACTCCGCAGGCACCACAGACACTGCCGGGTGCACCGCCACAAGGGTAGCGGTAGTCACCTCCCGGCTGGCCCGCGATGGAGGTCAAAACAGTCTAGGGCCCGGCCCCGATAACCGTCTTCCCGATTTGATCCGATGATGGTTCATTGCCTCCGATGAGGGGGTAACGAGATGTGTGATTTCTTCCGGCTTTCCGATTCTCGGCGGGCCCGGATCGCGCCGCTTCTGCCGACCGATGTGCGCGGCAAGAAGCGCCCGGAAACAGTTGATGATCGTCCTGTGCCGAGCGGGATCGTCCATGCGCTGCGCTGTGGCGGTCGCCGGGCCGACCGGGCCGACCGCGCCGATATCCACGGGCCGAAGAAGACGCTCTGCAACCGCTTCGTCCGCCGGGCCGAGCGCGCGGTATACGGGAAGGTATCTTCAGCGCTCCGGCAGGCGCCGAGGATACGCCTGACCGGCTGTTCACCGACAAGCCCCTGCATCAGGGTTCATCAGCTGCGCCGGCGGCGGAAAAGGGGGGTCTTGGCCCCCATGCCCCCATGCCCCATGGTATCGGCCGCACCGAAGGCGGACGCAACACCGGGCTTCACGCCGTCCGCGACCACAAGGGCCGCCCCATGTTTTTGTCAATTGCGTCCTGCTCCCGACGCCCGGAAACGTGCATGATTGCAAGGTCGCACAGTGCTGCATCGAGGCCATGCCGCCATCCGCCGAACCTGTCGCCGACAAAGGCCGTGACGGTCGGGAACTGCGCGAACGGCTTGAAGGGCGCGGGACCGGGCCCGTCATCCTGCCGCGAAAAAACCGCAAGATCCGATATCACGACGATCAGGCCGTCTACAGGGAGCGAAATATCATCTAACGCATGTTCTGCCGCCTCAAAGACCGGCGGCGCATCGCAACGCGCTTCGAGCGCAACATTAAAAACGTCACGGCAGCTATCGCGCGCGCCGCAGCCCTCATCTCGTGGCTATAATGAGTCCGGATCTTAACATGGCGCCTGGCCAATCGCTGTCAATGGGGCTGGAGCATGCGTTACTTGATGCCATTTCTGATTGTTTGTCTCATGTCCGGCGCAGCGCTGCCACAACAAGCGCTTGGTCCTTTCGCAGCATTCGACCTAGGCGGCCCATCGGTGCTCAACGATCCGCATGATCTTGCCTTCGGACCGGATGGGCGGCTCTATGTGGCTGACAAATTCGGCTCGAGGATTGCGGTGCTCGACCCTGAAACGCTCGATATTGTCGATGTGGTCGCCAAGGGCGCGCTTTCCGGCGTGCACGATATCTCATTCGGACCCGATGGCAGGGCTGCGGTATCGGTCACCGGACGCGGCGTAGTGGCGGTGTTCGATAAGCTGACAGGTGGTGATGCAAAGCCCGCTGAGGCGCTGACGGCGCCGCGCACCGAAGGCGTGCTGTTTCATTCCAATGGCCGGATTTATGCCAGTGCCGGCAGTATTGGTGGGCTTGTGGGCTATCAGGAAGGTGAGATCGTTGCCGCGGCAAGCGGTCATTTCGGCGCTCATGATGTGGCCGAAGATGGGGATGGCAATGTCTGGATCGCGGACAATGTCAATTGCCGGCTGGTAAAATACTCACCCGACCTTGCGCGTTTGCAGATTCTGGATCACGCTAAATACGGCTTTGCGCGGACCGCGTTACATGGATTTCGATGATTTCGGGCGCGTGGTGGTGGCCGACCGGTCGCTGACCGGCCTGCAGACCCGCCTCATCAGGATCGGAGCGCGGGTCGTCCGCCACGCCCGAGCCGTCACGTTCCAACCGGCCAAGGCGGCTGTCGGCGGTGCTCTGTTCACCCGCATCCTTGCGGCCATCCAACGGCTCCGTGCGCCACCGCTACCGGCATGACGGTGTCGGCGATCAAACCCTGGCGAAAGCGGCTCGACGGGTCTGACCCGACGGGTGCCGGTCAGACCGACTTCCGGTTCAAGCCCGTTGCAGCAGCCATAAATCGCGCCTGGTTCACGAACCGGATGCCCGAACCACGACACAGCCCGCCCAAGAGGATTGATCCGTAAGCAAAACAGCGGCAGCATGATCAAAATGGTGTTCTAATTGGGAATGTCGATTGATACAGATTATTACCTGCCTGCTCAGGATCGCTGGTATCGACATTAGCTGTATGACCTGTACAACGCGCCCGCGGTCAATTAATTCTTCACTTGCGAGCTCAATCAAGGCGAGTCGATCAACATCCAACATGAATTTTTGTGGGTACTGATGTTGAAACATCCAATTTGGACATGATGTGTCTTCCTAGTGCAGCCAACGTGTATGGGTGTTCTCGTCGTTCTTCAATGAATACATTTAATGCGAGTATAAAAAACTTTAACCGCATGTTAAGAGGGTGATTGTACCCTTTTCACCGTGGGGGTGCTTAGCGCAGCAAACTCCGTCGCCAAGTGCGAAAGAACTTGATCAAAGCTCGTCTTCCAATGACGGAAATGCGCTTGGCGGCCGGTATATGATGAGAGATGATCAACAATCCCCGCGGAATCATCCAGAAACCGAGTGCCGGCAGAAATCCCAGCAGCCCACCGATGATCAGAATACACCCTAGTGCCACGTGCGGTATCTTCGAGCGAGGGATGCGGACGGTGTGGCCCGAACCTGATGTGCTGCTTCGATGATTTTACCGGTAGTTCTTCCATCTAACTGGTTTGTTTGCGCATCCGCCCGGTCGGCTTGCCGGACTGGGATTTTGCCGCTATAGAGCGATGGTTGAGGTGCAGACCTGATGATCCCCGGTAGCTCAGTTGGTAGAGCAAGCGGCTGTTAACCGCTGGGTCGCTGGTTCGAGTCCGGCCCGGGGAGCCAATCAATCAAGAGGTTGTATCACCTGTCAGACGAGCGATCTGGCAAATACATCCCGCCCAAAAATTGAAAACATTCGATGATGGCCTCAGAGACTGAAAATCGCCCGATCCTGTTTGATCTCACTTTAAGCTGTCACCGGCTGTGTGAGCCGCCCGACGGTATCTTGCGGTGCGAGCGGCAATTCGCACGCGCATTGCTTGGCCGCCCTGAATCCTTCGGTGAAATCCTGCCGCTTTCACAAAAAACGGGGCAATTGGAACTGTTGAGCCGTTCAACTGCCGAAATGCTCATTTCCTATGCTGGCAACAAACACCGCCGCCGACGCGGGCTGGCAAAATCGATCGGCGATATAGTCAAGCTCGTACGTTCAAGTCAGGAGCAGCAATACCGCTGGTTTCGCTGGAGTATCGGACGGATTTTGCGGCGGATAACCGGAAATGGTCATGTCAACGCCAAAACCATCCCGCCCGGCATGGTGTACGTCCTGTCGGGAGTGGCGGGCGAAATCCATGACAGTGAGGCACTGTTCGGGCTGACAAAACGGATCGGAATGGCAAATTTCGCCATCTGCTACAACCTCATACCGATCGCTCATCCTGAATTTATCCCGCATTTCCCATACGGCTCCGTTAATTGATGTGATTGATCGTTGGTTCCGTCATAAGAAAAAATGTCTTGAGCGCATTTTGGGGCGCGGCATATGGCGAACCCGGCGGGCGCGCCGTAGCCGGGCAGGCCGCGTGCGCCGGCCGGATGGGGCGATTGGAGGCAGAGTTCCTTGCCGGTGACGAGAACCTCCCCGCACCGGCCGATCTGTCGGGGCAATGGATTGACCGGGTGCACGCGCGGCATCCGCCCAGGGCCATCGTGCTCGACACGGATTCCATGGCGATCAGGCAGTTCGGCGATCCGGAACGTAGCCGAGGGCGACCGGTATACGATCGGTCTCAAAGCCGACGCGATCCTTCAGCAAAGCATCGCCTGCCTTCCGACCCGACCCATCGGCCGCCCACCCGATCACATGATCCGCACCCATGCCGGCTTCAGCCGTCAGGTAGGGTCATGGGACAAGAAGCGTCGGGTCGTCGCCAGGGTCGAACGGCATCCGGGCGAACGTGTCTCGCGCGTCGGCTTCATCGTCACCAGGCTGAGCCGCCCTGCCAGACACGTGGTCGCCTTCTGCGACCGGCGCGGCACGGCCGGGCAGCACATCAAGGAAGGCAGGAACGCGATTGTGCGGACCCGGCTGTCATGCCGGAGGTTCCGGAACAATGCCGTGCGGCTCCGGCTTTATGCGCTCGCCTGCAATCCCGGTAACTTCATGCGGACGCCGGGTCTGCCGGAGGCGGTCAGGCGATGGTCACCGACCAGCGTGACGCGTCTGGTTGTCATGCAGTCCGGCAAGAACCACGGGCGAGGTGTGTCCCGATGACGACGAAATCGTCAATCCCGGCGCGATATACGCCGGTGTCACCGTTCTCGATGTCCCTCGATCCCCACGACGATGGTCCGGGGTTGCAGATGTCCGCCCGTGGAGGCAATATCGGCTCGACGATGGCCGTCATCCCGTGAATGTCGGTAAAGGGTGCATATGCACTTTCGCGTCGAGAACAGGGATCCCGGTACTGCTAACCGGAGCGCCACGTAAGGTGTTGATGGAAAATTAAAATAATCGACACTGACAACCCGCTCGATTGATCGGTAGGTCAATTGTGCAGCTGAATTGTTCACACCTAGGGAGGAACAACATGGAATTGTGCTCAATCTTACTCAGAAGTACCGTACTCGGCACCGTTGCCGGCGCATTTGCGCTGGGTTCGGCGTCAGTCGGCAAGGCAGGCCCGATCAACGTGCTGTCGGCCAATGAAAGCACATGCGGCATTTACGCCATGCATGTCCCGGCAGAGCTTGGTGTTTTTGAAGACGCGGGCACGGATGTAACCCAGTTGGCGTCAGAGACCACGGTTCCTTACGTCGCATTCCTGTCGACCGGCGATGCCGAGCTTTCCATGCTCGATACCGCGCAGGTCTTCCAGATGGCCAATGCCAATCAGCCTGGCGCGATCGTGTATGAAGCCATGCAGTTCGCACCTGAAGGCATCTTCGTGATGGCCGACAGCGATGTTAAGGGACTGCGTGACCTCAAGGGCAAGGTTGTTGGCCTGGCCTCCGACCGCGACCAGATCACCACCATCGTGGCGCTTGATTCGGTTGGCATGAGCATTGACGAAGTCTCCACCGTGGTGGTCGGCGACTCCGGTCCGGTGATGGCCAATTCGCTCACATCCGGCCAGATCGCAGCCTTCGCCGGTGGCGGTTCTGACCGTGCCGGCATCGAATCGGCCGGTGTGCGCACGCGCAACATCACACCGACCGCAGTGTCGCAGAATGTCGGCAACTCCTGGGCTGCCTGGAAGCCTCGCTTTGAGGAAATCCGTGGTGACACGACAGTGTTCCTGAAGGGCTATGCCATGGGCAGCCTTGCAGGCGTGCTGGACGAGAAGACTGTCGGCGCGATCTGCCGCAAGGTGATCCCGGAAGAGTGGGAAGTCGAAGAGCAGGGCTGGGCGCTGATTGACAACTCGATCAACAGCCTGACCATGAAGCGGACCAAGGACTATGGCGAGCCGCAACCTGACGTTTGGAACAAGTGGGGCACGACCTTCGTCAAGCTCGGCGAAATCGAAGCTGAAATCCCGGCTTCGACGTTCCTTGACTACTCCTTCATCGCCGGCGCCAATGCGTGGACGACGTCGGACCTGAAGGCGCGTCTTGCTGCATGGCGTGAAGCCAACGCGGATATTCTGTTCGAGTAATCGCTTTTCAACAACGCGTTCGGATTTTCCGAATACAGCCCGGGCGAGGTTCACTCGCCCGGGTTTTTCATGCGCGGTGGCAAACACCGCCGCGATGTGCGGCGCTATTTGACCGCGTAGGGGTTGAGTGGTGAGCCGGTGGCGCCGGTGATCACCTGGGGCGGCGCGCAGAACATGAACTCATACCCTCGCCAACTCAACGCTCTGCCCTCTCCAATAATCATGCGGGAGTCTCTGCTTAGACAAATGCGTCACATGCTGTCCGAACAGCGTAAAATTCCGATCATACAGGTAATAATTATACCCCGAGAATACTTCGTGATCCCTCATGGTTTCGGTCCCCAGGAGTATCCCCACTCTCAGTGGATACTCCTCATACCTGGTTTCGCGCAGGGATACCGCATCTGGTCATACCATTTTGCATGGCCAACCAGTTAAATTCCACCCACACATACTCGGATGGTAGATACAAACTCTGTACGATCTCACACAGCTCCTTCGGAGGCAGGGCTGATAAGGCACCTGCCCCCTCAGATACATCATCTGAGAGTGAATAAACTCTCGCCCTGTATTTACTCTCCAATAAGACCCGCCTCAGTACAGATCCCCTCTTCCTCAAGAACTTCAAGTCCCTGGCGAAACGCCGGTGGAATCTGGAGTAGAGCGGAGCTTCCATAAATCATCACTCCCCATAAATTATAGAAGGGCTATCCCTTTCCTTTACGCCCCTTTCCCAAGGTCGTTCAGAACTTGATGACCCCTATTTATCATACACCGATCAACGACACGGCGTGGGCCATATTTAACAAGATCGTGGTGATAATCACGATTATGCGCCCCCGCCGCCGCACCTAACGCTGTACCTCCGGCAATCCAACTACCATGATTGCCTGTTCCGCTTCCAACAATCGCCCCTGTTGCCGCACCAGCAACAGCACCGACCAACAGGTTCACCAGAAGTTCTTCCTCCTGACGTTTCTTATATTCCTCATGGAGTCTGAGTGCGATCCCTCTGCACTCTATCAAGTTAGATTGAAACGCAAACGGACTTGTGAACTTCGGGTCGATCACAGGTTGATATTTTCCCAAATGGTCGGTTACGCATCCCGTCAAGAATACACACCCACCTCATTGTACTCTCCATTTATTGCTGTGAGTTATTTCTAGTCCAACCGCCCCGTACTCTCCTTAGTTCAGGCCGTGTAGCAACATATTGCCAATTGCGTACACCTGCAATCAGAAGTCCTGAATATCCCCTACACGGTCCAGTATATTCCAACCGTCACCCTGATCCCACTCTGCTTCGAAGTACGCCTTACCGAAATGCGGCAAGGCTCTCTTCAAGTGATCAGGTACCAACTTATGTGGCATCTCAACCGTACGCCTGCGCTGCTTGTCGTAGATCAGCCACCAGATACCATGCTCACTTGTTGGTAACCCTCTCTGGACCTTGACGACCTCCCTCATGCTCTGATCACCACCCAGTGCCAGGGCTGGAATGCCTCATCGGTCTCGTTGGGAATGACCTCAACGCTCCAGGTATCGGTGCAGATGGCGGCGATTTCCTTCTCATGGCTCCAATAGCAATTCTCGAATTTGACGCCGGGCGCCGTCCCACCCGAATAAGTGCCCCAATCGCCGGCGGCCCGCACGCGCTCCATCTGGCCGGTGCGCACCAGTACAAAATCTCCGCACCCGATCTCAACCCCTTGCGCAGCGGCGACCTCCTCCAGTTCATCATTGGATATGCCGTAACAACCGTCAAGCCAGTCGAGGCCCTTATGGCGCGGCACATTGAGCAGCACGCCGCGTCCGATCATGCGGTCGCACGAGGCGGTAATGTCGTTCTTCTGCAGCCCCCGTGAATCGGCGGGCCGGGCCGAATGGCCGTTGTACATCTTGTCATCAAGGAACACGTGGCCCAGCGCATCGAAATGGGTGGCGCCGCTCGAGGCCGCCCTCAAGGAGATCATCGCCAGCGATCTGGTGATGCTCGGCCCGGACCCCAGCGCCATCGTCGAGATGATCCGCAGGCGCGACAATTGCGATGTGATCGTCGGCAATCTCGATCTGTGGGTGGTCGACAAGCGCTGGGAATGGATGAAGCCAAAGAACATCTACCATGAGTGGATGCTCAACATGGCGCGTGGCTCGCGCGAACGCATGACTGAAGACCAGTTGCACTATCTGAGCACCCTGCCCTTTTCCATGAGCTATGTTCCAGAACCCGGCCACGAATTCTTCATATTCCATGCAACGCCGAAAGAGGTCGGTGATGTTTCCGCGCTGCCGCCGCGTCTGACCGACGATGAGGTGCGCGAGCATCTGGGCGGCACCACGGCGGGAATCATGGCGCATGGCCATATTCACGGACCCTATGTGCGCCAGATCGGCGAGCAGACGATTGTGTGCTGTGCCGCTGTCGGCATGTCATGGGATGGAGATCCCCGCCCCTCCTATGTGACGGTCGAATACAAGGTCAAGGGTAAGTGGGACGTTGAGATCAAGCGCATCAACTACGATTATGAATCCCAAGCCAAGTACAATGAGAATTGCTGGATCGAGCATGGTGGCCAGATCGCCAAGATGCTCAGGACCGGCTATTTCTGGAACCCCGAACACATGCCTCACTGATGTCGGTATTGCCGTGCCCTGGATACGCGCCATATTGCCCACGCGTGAAGCAATCGTCAAAGGCCTGATCCGCCGCCGCTATGCGCACCACGCCTCCATGCCCGGGCGCCAATGGGGCGGAGAAGCGAGCGCCCGGCGCGTCGGTTACATCTCTGACCAGCTTTCGGCTCTTCCCGCAAATGTGGTCGAGACATGGGCTGGCTGCGGCAATGTGATTGCCGGCGCCGATCTGCATCAAGCCGACGTCATCGTCGATATTGGTGCCGGCGGCGGCCTTGATGCGCGGCTGGCGTGCAGTCTTGCAAGGTCCGGCACCCAGGTCATCGCCATCGATCTGACGCCGGAGATGCTGGCGCTCGAAAGTGATCGGCAAACCGGCCTCGTGCGCATTGCCGGCGATATGGAGCAATTGCCGCTGGGCAACGCGATCTGCGATCTGGTGACCGCCAATGCCGCCTTCAATCTGGCGCTCGATCCGGCACGTGCCTTTGCCGAGGCATGGCGTATATTGGCACCCGGTGGACGGCTACACATCTGCGAGCTGGTGCGTGACGGCGAGCTGGCGGCGGAGTTGCTCGCCGACCCTCTCGGATGGTCAACCTCGCTTGGTGGCGTTCTGGAACAGGCCGAGCTTGTCGAGGTCATTCGCGGCGCTGGTTTTTCAGATTTGCACGTGAGCGGCCACCGGCCATTCGAGCCGGTTGTGGCGGTGCGCATCACAGCCAGAAAACCGGCCGCCTCCACCCATTTGACTGTTTTCTGGTGCAGTAAGAGAGGAAGTAAAGAGTTATGAAAATCAAAGCATTGCGCCATATATTGGCGTCCTCCGCCATCGCCATGGTGGCGGTGGGCGGTGCGTTTCCGGCAAAGGCCATGTGGGTAAAGGAGTTCTCCCAGTTCTTCATTCCCGAGGTCAACAAGCACCTTGCCGCCGCCGGTAATTACGAGATCGAATGACAGGAATCCTATGGCGGCTTGATCGTAAAGCCCAAGGGTGCGCTCGAGGGCATCAAGCTCGGCCTTGGTGATATTGGTGTTGTGACGACGGTGTTTCACTCGTCAAAACTGCCAAGCCAAGCGATTGCCTATGTAATACCGTTCATTTCAACCGATGCACCGGTGGTCGCGCGCCCGGTAGATGAAATCGCCAAGGAATTCCCACAGATGGCCGCCGAACTGGAGGCCGAAAATCAGATCTATCTGGCCACCGGTGTGGTTCTGGACTCCTATGAGATATTCAGCCGTGAGCCGATTTCCGGCCTTGCCGACCTTGAAGGCAAGAAGGGCGCGGGATACAATCTACGCTACCTTGAGGGCATTCCCAATGCGGCAGGCGTGCGCGGTGGACTCACCGATTTCTATAACTTGCTGCAAACAGGTGTGGTCGATGCCGGCATAGTGTGGGCCGAAGCTGCCATGACCTTCAAGCTCGCAGAAGTCGCACCGCACATGCTGAAAGCCGATCTCGGCGCGGTGAGCAGCAAGACCGTTACCGTCAACAAGGACGTCTGGGGGCGCTTGCCGCAAGAGGTCAAGGATGCGCTGCAGGAGGTTGCGGTTGCCTATCGCGATCACGTCGCGCAAGAGGCCATGAACCGTGCCGCGGCCAGCATTGAAAAGTTCAAGGCCACAGGTGGAACGGTAACCGAACTTTCGGCAGAAGAGCGCACGGCCTGAACCAATGCGATGCCCAATCTGGCGCAGGAATGGGCCGCCAATCTTGACGAAAAGGGCGGCACGGGCAGCGATATGCAGACCCCATATCTGGGCAAGCTGAAAGCTGTCGGTCAGGTGGCAGCTTACGATTGGTCGGCAGATCTGTCGGCCTAGAGCATTTTCACATTGAGCGTTGATATCCTGCAGCGTGGAAGACGTTTTCGCATTCGGCCGGGAGGAAGCAGCCGATGCGTTCAACGAGGGCGTCGACGGTTCGGGCCGGATCTTGCCTGAGCAGCGCCTTGAGCTTAGCAAAAGCCATCTCGATGGGGTTCATGTCGGGGTTGTAGGACAGCAGATAGAAGATCCGGGCGCGTGGGGAGGTGGTGATCTGACGGATGCCGGCGACCTTATGGGCAGGCAGGTTGTCGAGCACCACGACATCACCGCGTGTCGGGGTCGGTGCCGGCACCTCCTCAATATAGACGCGAAAAGCTTGGCCATCCATTGGTTCGTCGAGCGTGTGGCCCGATGACCGCGCATCTGCGCTCCGGCCGGGAAATACCGCATACCGGTACCGAGACCTGTAAACCGGGTGTCATCAGGCATAGATCAAGCCTCGACAGGCGGCGCCACTAAGCGGCGCTCCGAGAACAGCTACCCGCGATCCAAGGCGCCGATGATATCTGAAGACAATCGCTTTTCCCGCCGCGTCAGGCGCTATGGCAAGGTCGCCGCCAATATTGGCGGCGTCGCCGCGCGCCTTGCCACCAATCGCATCACCGGCGGCGGTGACAGGGCGGCCAATGCCGCGGCGCTGGCAACAGCGCTTGGCGGTCTCAAGGGCCCGCTGATGAAAGTGGCGCAGATGCTGGCCACCATTCCCGATGCGGTACCGGCCGAATATGCCGCCGAACTGGCGCGGCTGCAGAATGCCGCACCGCCCATGGGCTGGCCGTTTGTGCGCCGGCGCATGGTGGCCGAACTTGGGCCTGACTGGCAGAAGAAATTCGCCGAATTCGGCCATGAGGCCACCGCTGCCGCTTCGCTGGGTCAGGTGCACAAGGCCCGCGCCCTCGACGGACGCGCGCTCGCCTGCAAACTGCAATACCCGGATATGGATTCCGCGGTCGAGGCCGATCTCAATCAGCTCAAGGTGATCTTTGCCATTCACAAGCGCATGGACCCGGCGATCATCACCGATGAGATCACGGTCGAAATCGGCGCCCGCCTGCGCGAAGAGCTCGACTATGAGCGCGAGGCCTGCCACATGGCGCTCTACCGCGCAATCCTCGCCGATATTGACGATGTCCGCGTTCCCGATGTGGCAGGCGACCTTTCCACCCGCAGGCTGTTGACCATGAACTGGGAGGAGGGGCGCCCGCTGCTCGACTTCCGCCAGTCGCATCTTTCCGAGCGCAACCGCATCGGCTCTGCCCTGTTCCGCGCCTGGTGGAACCCGTTTGCCTCTGTCGGAGTCATTCACGGCGACCCGCATCTTGGCAATTACACCATCCGCGAAAAGGCCGGTGAGGTCGCCGGGCTCAATCTGTTCGATTATGGTTGCATCCGCATCTTTCCCTCCCGCTTCGTGCAAGGCGTCGTCGATCTTTATCAGGGATTACGCGACCGCCGCCCCGATCAGGTGGTGCACGCCTATGAGACCTGGGGATTTATCGGCCTTGGCAAGCCGACCATCGAAGCGCTCAATATCTGGGCCGGATTCATCTATGGCCCGCTGCTCGACGATCGCGTGCGCTCGATCGCCGATGGCGTCAAGCCGGGCGCCTATGGCCGCCGCGAGGCCTTTACCGTGCACAAGGCGCTGCGCGAGACCGGGCCGGTCAAGGTGCCGCGCGAATTCGTGTTCATGGACCGCGCCGCCATCGGGCTTGGCGCGGTGTTTTTGCATCTGGGCGCGGAGATGAATTTTCATGAACTGTTCGAGGCCGCGATTGCCGGCTTTGACCAGAAAGCCGTCGCCAGGCACCAGAAAAAGGCCCTCGCCGCCGCCGGGATCGAGAATGAGGCCGATATGGGTGCACGTGAATGCACATAGTCCCCAACACGCTTCACATAGTCCAATGTACGCGGTTGCCGTTTGACGCGGCTTTGTGATACTCCGCGCTTCAAACATGTCTTGATCCGGGAGAGCCCGATGGCAGGCCAGGAAACCGACTATCCTGAGATGGATTATGACGAGCACAATTCCACATATGCAGGCTTTGTCGCCGGCACCAAATACAGCGTTATCGGGCTCGTCATTTTGTTGATCTTGATGGCGGCCTTTCTCTAACCGAACTCTCCCGCAGGCGCGCGCACCGCACGCCGCATTGCGATCATTCGCGTCAAGGGCTGCCTGAAGATGAAAATTGCTGTACCGGCCGAGGCCGACAAAACTGAGGCCCGCGTCGCCGTGACCCCGGAAAGCGTCAAGCGCTTTACCGCTCTTGGCTGCCAGATCGCCGTCGAATCGGGTGCCGGCACCGGCTCCGATATCACCGATCTTGCCTTTCGCGACGAAGGCGCGACGGTGTCCAAGACGCTCGCCACCACAATTGCCGATGCCGAGCTTGTTCTCACCGTGCGCCGGCCATCGACCGAACAGATCGCGGCCATGCCATCGGGCACCGTGGTAGCCGGGCAGATGGACCCGTTTGGCGATGCCGCCGGCCTGAAGGCCTTGGCCGATGCCTGGCTCACCGTATTCTCGCTTGAGCTGATGCCGCGCATCACCCGCGCCCAGTCGATGGATGTTCTGTCATCGCAATCCAATCTCGCCGGCTACAAGGCGGTGATCGACGCCGCCGCGACCTACGGCCGCGCCATGCCGATGATGATGACCGCCGCGGGCACCGTAGCGCCGGCCAAGGTGTTCGTCATGGGCGCCGGCGTTGCCGGTCTTCAGGCGATCGCCACCGCGCGCCGGCTCGGCGCCATCGTCACCGCCACTGATGTGCGTCCGGCGGCAAAGGAACAGGTCGTCTCGCTCGGCGCCAAGTTCATTGCCATCGAAGATGATGAGTTCCGCGAGGCAGAAACCGCCGCCGGTTATGCCAAGGAAATGAGCGCCAAATACCGCAAGAAGCAGGCAGCCCTGGTGGCCGAGCATGTCACCAGCCAAGACATCGTCATCACCACCGCATTGATCCCCGGATGCCCGGCGCCGGAGTTGATGAGCCGCGCCATGGTCGAGTCCATGCACCCCGGATCGGTGATCGTCGATCTTGCGGTCGAGCGCGGCGGCAATGTCGCGATCTCCAAGCCCGGCAAGGTGGTGCACCACAAGGGCGTTACCGTGATCGGCCATCTCAATGTCGCCAGCCGTCTGGCGGCCGATGCCTCCGCGCTTTATGCACGCAACATGTTCAATTTCTTCCAGCCGCTGATCAATGCCGAAACCGGCGAGCTCAAGATCGACTGGGAAGACGAGATCGTGACCGGCACGCTGATCGCGCGCGAAGGTGCGCTGGTCCATCCGATGTTCAGTTCCGGAGAAAAGTCATGAGCGAAGACGCGGCCAGATCCGCCGCCGATAACGCGCAAGAAGCAGCCGAACTTGCCCTCAAGGCGGCTGAGGCAGCGCAGGGATATGCTTCCGAAGCAGTGGCCGCGGCGGCGGAAGTCGGCGCCCAGTCGCTGGGTATTGGCAGCGCCATCGACCCGTTCGTGTATCGCTTTGCCATTTTCGTACTCGCCATCTTTGTCGGCTATTACGTGGTCTGGAGCGTCACCCCGGCGCTGCACACGCCACTGATGTCGGTGACCAATGCGATCTCCTCGGTGATCGTTGTCGGCGCGCTTCTGGCGGTCGGCGTCGAGGCGGCCGGTGAAGGGACTGGCAGCGAGGGCGTGTGGTTTGCCCGCTTCCTCGGCTTCATCGCCCTGATCCTCGCCAGCGTGAACATTTTCGGCGGCTTTCTCGTCACCCAGCGCATGCTGGGCATGTATCGCAAGAAGGGATAGCGCGCCGTGTCCGCCAATTTCGCAGCCCTTGCCTACCTGGTCGCGGGTATCTGCTTCATTCTCGCTTTGCGCGGTCTGTCGCATCCCGAATCCTCGCAAACCGGCAACCGCCTCGGCATGGCCGGCATGGCGCTGGCCGTGATCACCACGCTAGTTCTGGCCGCGCCAGGCTTTTGGACCTGGGTCCTGATCCTTGCCGGTGTCGGTATTGGCGGCGGCATCGGCGCCACCATTGCCCGGCGCATCCCGATGACCGCCATGCCGCAACTGGTGGCCGCCTTTCATTCGCTGGTCGGCCTTGCCGCGGTGCTGGTTGCCGCCGCCGCGCTTTACGCGCCCCAGGCGTTCGGCATTGGTGTGCAGGGCGATATTCACACCGCCAGTCTGATCGAGATGTCGCTTGGCGTTGCCATCGGCGCCATCACCTTCACCGGCTCGATCGTTGCCTTCACCAAGCTTCAGGGGCTGGTTTCCGGCGCACCGGTGGTGTTTCCCAACCAGCATCTGATCAATCTCGGCATCGGCATCGGCATCGTCGCGCTGATCGCGATATTCGCCGGCACCGAATCCCATCTGGTGTTCTGGCTGCTGACCATTGCCGCGCTGGCCATCGGCGTTCTCATCATCATCCCCATCGGGGGCGCCGACATGCCGGTGGTGATCTCGATGCTCAACTCCTATTCCGGCTGGGCCGCTGCCGGCATCGGCTTCACCCTTGGCAACACGGCGCTGATCATCACTGGCGCACTGGTCGGCTCGTCCGGCGCGATCCTCAGCTACATCATGTGCAAGGGCATGAACCGCTCGTTCTTCAACGTCATTCTCGGCGGTTTCGGCGGCGAGGTGGCAGATCCCGCCGGCGGCGAGGCCAAGCAGCGCCCGGTCAAGCAGGGCTTGGCCGAGGACGCGGCCTTCATCATGAAGAATGCCGGCTCGGTGATCATCGTACCCGGTTACGGCATGGCGGTCGCCCAGGCCCAGCATGCGCTGCGCGAGATGGTCGACAAGCTGAAGGAAGAAGGCGTCAACATCTCCTATGCCATCCACCCGGTGGCCGGCCGCATGCCGGGGCACATGAATGTTCTGCTGGCCGAGGCCCAGGTGCCCTATGACGAGGTGTTCGAGCTTCAGGACATCAACTCCGAATTCGCCCAGACCGACGTCGCCTTCGTCATCGGCGCCAATGACGTCACCAATCCGAGCGCCAAGACAGATCCCACAAGCCCAATCTACGGCATGCCGGTGCTTGATGTCGAGCGTGCCGGCACAGTGCTGTTCGTCAAGCGCTCGCTGGCCAGCGGCTATGCCGGTGTCGACAATGATCTGTTCTACCGCGACAACAACATGATGCTGTTTGGCGATGCCAAGAAGATGGTCGAGGAGATCGTCAAGGCGCTGTGAGCTGGGGCACTTTAGGCGCTGACGCGCGCATCATTCCTTCGCGCGTCCGTGCCCGGCTTGCCGGTCGGCCTCCATCCTGCGCTTGAGTGCCGCGCGCAATTCCGGCAGGAACTCGTGTAGCGGATGATGCACGGCGCTGACGGCTGCGCGCATTGCTGCGCCCGCCGGCAAGCGGATTCCTCGCACACAATGTGCAGCTTGAGCAGCCGCGCTGCCAGCTGTGGAGTATATGGCCTGGACATGTTTGCTTCCCTGTCGGAACTGCGCTCCTCCGCGCCTCTTGTTTGATTCCCACCCACGCCAAATCCTCCCGCAACTCGTTTGAGCCCGGGTCGATCAGCAGTCAGGGGCGCAGGCGCTTTGCCTTGCACCACAGGGGTAGTCAGACACGGGGCTCGGCACAGCGCCCGCCACGGCGATTTTTGGCCATTGTCCGGACCGCAGCTTCGGCAAACAAACCCGGGCGCCGAGGATTTTCACCCCGCGCTGACCATCCATCCCTGTCCGCGCCAGAAGCGAAGAGAGTTCAGGACTGACCCGGGCACCTTAAGCCGCACTCAAGCAGCAGACCCGCCGTAATACGGGACGGGCGGCCCGGACAACCCGCCGGGCGGTAGTGCCATACACCGCCGCCGGACGTGCCGCCCCTCCCCACATGAGACCGTCATCGGTACCGGATCACGCCCCCTAAGACGGGGAAGGTGGGAGCATTGTAAGCGAGGTTCTGGGGGTGGGGATAAGATATTTTTTGGGTGTTGTTACAAACGCTTAACCCGTCATCCTGGACTTGATCCGGGCAATGACGAAGTGCCGGTTGCAGCCCGCTCGCTGGCTCGCTGGCGTTTGCCCCTGGCAAGGGTCCACTGGACCTTTGCCCGCGCCTTGCGGCGCACCGGGGCTCACAGAGTCGCGGAGCGGTGAAACCGCGACAGGAAAACAACCAAGCGGCGGGGAGGGTGGAATGCCCGGCCGGGACATAAGAAAACCGCGCCCGGTTGCCCAATCCTCAAAACTCTGGCCTAATCACCTGCCGCTCTAGGCACCGCTCACCTCATATGGCACACGGAGAAGAACATGGCAGCCAAACGCAACGCAGTGATCGGCATCGGTGTATTGGTGATATTGGCGGGCGCGGCGGCTTTTGTATTGACGTCCGGCGAAAAGCCGCTGGTTCAGTTGACCCCGGCCAGCAGCAACACCATCAGGATTGAAGCCGCCGGGATTGAATATGCCGGTTGGCCGGAAATCGCCTATGTGGTCAATGATCAGGAAATCGGCCGCATGACCATTGATTCCAAGATTCGCAAGATGTGGACCATCAATGTTCCGGATACGGTCGGCGATATTGCCAAGATCGAGCTCAAATTTACCAATTTCCAAGAATGTCAGAATCCCTATTTCGGCACCTGCACCACCCGCAAGATCATTGTCCGCGGTCTTTATCTGAACGACGAAAAGGTCGAAAACCCGGTTGCATCGGGCGGCAAGAACCTGGCGGCCCTGCTGCAGTCTTCCGAAGGCGGTATTACCTGGACCATCGAAAAATAGACGCGATCCACTCCGTCTGCCCCACCAGAAAGGCAAGGCCTCAGACCTGCACGGGCACCAGCCCAACGTGGTTCAGCCGGGCTGGTCGCCGGCCACCGCCTGGCCTGATTGCTCGGCCCGCGCCAGCGCCTCGGTGCGGCCCTTGCGCGCTTCCTCGTTTTTCGGATTGACCTTGAGGATCTCATTGTAGTCGACGGCCGCTTCCTGCCATTTGCCCAGATGCTGGTTGGCGGCGGCGCGGCCGAAGCGCGCCTCGACCGAGCCTGGATTGATTTCAATCACCTGCTCGAAATCATCCGCCGCGCCGGTATAGCGCTTGAGCGCCAGCTGCGAGACTCCGCGCGCATAAAGCGGCGGCGAGTCGCCGGGCTTTAGCGAAATCGCCTGGTCGAAATCCTGCACCGCCTCCACATGCCACCCCATCGCCTGATGCACCAGCCCGCGATCGTGATAGGCCAGCGGGTAGCGCCCATCAAGCGAGATCGCGCGTGAGAAATCGGCAAGTGCCGCTGCATAGTCCTTGCGGTCGCGATAGATTTCGCCACGGCTCACATAGGCCACCGGATACCCCGGCGAAATTTCCGTCACGCGATTGAAATCTGAAAGGGCTGCGGCGACATTGCCCTTGCGCCGATAGGCGTTGCCGCGATTGTTGAGCACCTGGTGATACCGTGGATTGATCGCCAGTGCGGCGGTGAAATCGGCGATCGCCTCATCGTATCGGCCAACCTTTGAAAACGCGATACCGCGCAAGTTGAGCGCCGTCGGGTCCTGCGGATTGGAATTGATCGCCACCGTCAGCGACTGAATGTTGACATCGCCGGCAAAATCGCCGTCTGAAGCATTGCGCCCGGCCGTACCGCCGGATGCTGTGGCGCCGCCGCCGAGATCGACGCCCACACAGGCGCTGAGAACACCCATCGCCAGGGCGATGGCGGCCTTGCCGATTATGTTGCCGATGCTTGAGACGGTGGAGCCCATAGATCCACGATCCTGCCGCCCCCCGGCCGCTTGAATACGCACGCCAGTGCGCGCCGCCGCCCCTGTTTTCGTGTCACACCAAAAAGCCGTGGCCAATGCCATAGCTTGAAGCACCGAAAGCTACCGCCGATGCGGCTCAGCTCTGTTTCTTGACCTGCAGCAGGCCTTCGCGCTGCGCCAGCTTGCGCGCCCGCCTGACCGCTTCGGCCTTTTCACGCGCACGCTTTTCCGATGGTTTTTCATAGTGGTTACTCAGCTTCATTTCGCGAAACACACCTTCGCGCGCATCTTCTTTTTGAGCGCCTTCAGCGCCTGATCGACATTGTTGTCGCGAACCACTACTTGCACGAGAACACCTCGCTTACCGTCGGAAGTTGATGATTTAATGTCCATCCGCACGCAGATCTCACGGTCCGGACAAAGCTCAGAGTCTGTACCAAATCGCGCGCCATCTGTCCACCGCGCGCCGCCGCGCATGGAGGCCTGATTGCACCCGATCTGGCTTAACAAAGGCTCACCCGCCGCCATTTTTATGCAGGCCAAATGATACATAATTGACATGCCCCATCTTGCGGCCGGGCCGGATGTCGCGCTTGCCGTATAGATGAAGCCTAGCGCCGGCCTTCCCGGCAAGCTGGCGCCAATGGGTTGCATCCTCGCCGATCAAATTGACCATACGCGTCGGGCCGAGGGTTTCGGGTGCGACCAGCGGCCAGCCGGCAATGGCTCGGATATGCTGGGCAAACTGGCTGATATTGGCGCCGTCCTGGGTCCAATGTCCGGAATTGTGAACCCGTGGCGCGATTTCGTTGACCACCAACGCCTCGTCGCCCGGTCCGTTGGTGACGAAATATTCGACCGCCAGCACGCCGGTATGATCGAGCGCTGTGGCAATCTTTTCCGCCGTAACGATGGCGCTGGCGATGGTCGCTGGCTGAAGGCCTGACGGCACGCTGGAAACCACCAGAATATGGTCGCGATGCTCGTTCTGCGCCGGCTCGAACGCGGCCATTGCGCCGCCTACGCCACGCGCCACGATTGCCGAGGCCTCGCAGCGAAACGGGATGAAGGCTTCAAGGATCGACGGCGCTGATCCCAGCCGGTCGAACGCCTGGGCTGCCTCGGGCGCGCTCGCCGCCAATGCCTGGCCCTTGCCGTCATAGCCGAGCCGGCGTGTCTTGAGCACCGCGCGTGAGGTGGAAAAATCCCAGGCCTTGACATCGCCCGACCTACCGATCGCCAGATAGGGTGCCACCGGCACGCCGAGCCCTTCAAGGAACCGGCGTTCCTCCAGCCGGTCCTGGGTAATCCTCAGCGAGGCGCTGCCCGGCCGCATCGGCACAAGGCGCGCCAGCCGGTCAAGCGCCCCGAGCGGCAGGTTTTCAAATTCGATGGTAGCGTAGTCAATATCGGTGGCGAAGCGGTTGAGGGCGTCCATATCCTCGTAAGGCGCGCACGTGCGTCTCGCCGCGACATCGAAGGCCGGGCAGTCGGCTTCCGGGCAGTAGACGTGGCATTTGAGGCCGAGCTCGGCCGCCGCCAGCGCCATCATGCGGCCAAGCTGGCCACCGCCCAGAATGCCGATTGTCGCGCCCGGCGTCAGCGCCGCCCAATCAGCCATTGCTGTCAGGCCTCCTGGTCCGGCATTTGCGCCACTGCTTCGCTCTGGGCGGTGCGCCACCGATCGAGCCGCCCGGCCAGCGCCTCATCCGACAGCGCCAGCACCGCAGCGGCCAGCAACGCGGCATTGACCGCGCCCGCCTCGCCGATCGCCAGCGCGCCGACCGGCACGCCCGGCGGCATCTGCACGATCGAAAGCAGACTGTCGCGGCCATTAAGGGCAGCGGACTTGATCGGCACGCCGAACACCGGCAGCGGCGTCATCGATGCGGTCATGCCCGGCAGATGCGCCGCACCGCCGGCCCCGGCGATGATCACCTTGAGCCCGCGATCGCGCGCGGTTTTGGCATAGTCGTAAAGCCGGTCCGGGGTGCGGTGGGCCGACACCACGCGGCATTCATGCGCGATGCCGAACTCGTCCAGCACCTCCGAGGTACGCACCATGGTCGGCCAGTCTGACCGTGATCCCATGATAATGCCGACGTGCGGCGCGGTTTCGTCCATGCCGGACCCAATCCCTCTCGTCGTAAAGGCGGCGGATTATAGGGGCCGCTCACGCCTGCACAAAACGTATGAATATCGCCAGTGCGCGTGGGCGCGGACGCACCTTCGCCATATAGATCTGTAGCCATATAGATCTGTAATTGTATGTTAAAATGATTCGCCGACAATGGCGGCGCAGCAAGGAGCAAAAGGCAATTTCCGACGAGCGCAAAACCGTGTCCCACCCGCAAGGCCCGCGCGATACCGAGACGCTTCAGCGCGTCATTTCCCGCGTCTGCGGAGATCTGCGCCCGGCGATCGAAGAGATCACGCCCTCCATCGCCGCCACCATTTCAGCCCTTGCCGGTGAGATCGATCGCCAGGACGCGGCCCTGCGCCAAGCCGATGAGCAGGCCGCCGAGCTTGCAGAGATTGCCGATCACGACCCGCTCTTGTCGATTCTCAACCGGCGCGCCTTCGAGCGCGAACTGGCCCGAACCGCCGCCCTTGTCGAGCGCTACAAGACACCGGCCAGCATCGTCTTTGTCGATCTCAACAAGTTCAAATGGGTCAATGATGTCTATGGCCATCAGGCTGGCGACACGGTACTCCAGCATGTCGCCGACACGCTTGCCGCCAATGTGCGCACCTCCGATATCGTCGGCCGCCTTGGCGGAGATGAATTCGCGGTGATCCTGGTGCAAGCCGACAAGCAAGCGGCGATCACCAAGGCCGAGCGGCTGGAGGCAATAATCGCCACCACGCCGATCGAGATCGACGGCACCTCCATCCTGCTCACCGCCTCGGCCGGCGCGGAGGAAATCACCGGCCAGCAGGATCTGAAACAGCGCCTCGATGAGGCCGATGCGGCGATGTACAGGCGCAAGCAGGAATATCACGCCGGCGACAACCTCTAGGCGCGGGTTCGGGTTTGGTGAGTGCGCGCATGGAGTATTTCGAGCCGATATGGATGATTGCGGCGCTGGCCATGTGGCCGACACTGACCGCCGATCCGGCAAGAGCCAATGGTGGCACGCCGCCCATGCGCCCGTCAATGATTTTGGCCCAGATCCCGCTGCCGGACGATGAAGTTCTGTGGAACACCGTTCGCGACAAGGGCTATCTGGAGCTTTACGAGTATTTCATCGCCAAGTTTCCAGCCAACCGCCGGGCCGAGGAAGCGCGCCTTGCTATTGCCATCCTCAAGGGTGAGATCACCCCCAATGCGCCGGTTGAAGAGCCCGAGCCGGAACAACTTGATGAGGGCGATGATCTGAACCTCGACCCGCTCAATCTTCCCGCTCAATCTTGATGTCGCCGAGTTTCAGCGGGTGCTGCGCGAGCGCGGCTGCAATGCCGGCATTGCCGACGGCATCTGGGGCGAGCGCACCGCTGGCGCGGCCCAGCGTTTTGCCGATGCGCTGGGGGCTTGCGGTCGACCCCTCAAGGCCCAATGTCGCCCTGTTCGGCGCCGTGTTGCGCACTGAAGGCGAGATTTGAAGGTTGCGTTGCGGCAATTGACGGCGCGCCGCTTCACCAACCCGTGAAATGCGTCAGATGCGCCTGACGCACAACGCATATGTTCGGATGGGCGATTGCAGCGTAGATTGGCCGGGTCCCGACCGGCAAAAGGGTTGTGAAAGTGTCGAGTGCAAAGCAGATTGGCGTGATCCTGGTGCTTGCTGCACTGGCCGTTGGCGCCTGGGCTGGCTATAGCGCCTTTTTCGGCCCGGCCGGGGAAGGCGCGCGCGGCGGTGGCCAGCGCAGGTCAAGCCCGGCCCCGTCGGTCACCACCGCCACACTCGCGCCCCGGCAGATTGAGACACGCCTTGAGGCGGTTGGCACCACCCGCGCGTTGCAGGCGGTCGAGATCGTGCCGCTGACCAACGGTCGGGTTGTCGAGATCGCGTTTGAGCCGGGCCAGAAGGTCATTGAAGGTGCAGTTCTGGTGCGGCTTGATGACGAGATTGAGCGTGCCAATCTCACAGAAGCTGAGGCAACGCTGGCCCAGGCGACATTCGCCGAGGAGCGGGCACTAACCCTGAGCCAGACCAACACCATCTCGCGCGCGCAGGTCGAACAGTTGACCGCCGCCAGCGCCACCGCCCAGGCCGCCGTCGACCGCGCCCGGCGCCGGCTCGCCGACCGCACCGTGCGCGCACCGTTCGATGGCATGGTGGGCCTCGGCGATGTGGAAATCGGCGCCCGTGTCGATGATGATACCACGATCACCACTCTCGATGATCTGTCGCAAGTCGAGATCGAGTTCTCTCTGCCCGAGACGGTGTTCGGCCAGATCATACCGGGCTTGGCGATCACCGCTGACAGTGCCGCCTTTCCCGGCCGGGTATTTGAGGGCGAGATCGCCTCGATCGACAGCCGCATCGATCAGAACTCGCGCTCGTTCAAGGTGCGCGCGCTGGTGCCCAATTCCCAAACCCTGCTGCCGGCCGGCATGTTCATGCACCTGACGGTAATGCTGGACCAGCGCTCGGCGCTGATGGTCGCCGAACAGGCACTGGTCGCCGAAGCCGGCCAGAATTTCTTGTTCGTGATCGAGGATGGGAAGGCGCTGCGTCGCGATGTCAAGATTGGCCGGCGCGAGGTTGGCGCGGTCGAGATCACGCAAGGGCTGGCTGAAGGAGAGGTCATTGTGGTCAAGGGTGTGCAGAAATTGCGCGACGGCGCAAAGGTGCGCATCGCCGGGCCCGAAGGTGCCGGCGAACACCGGAGCGATGGCAAGGCGCGCGGAGGTTTGCGCCCGGCCGACGGTTAGGCGCTGGTTCGATGACCCTGTCTGATCTTTCGATCCGCCGCCCGGTGCTTGCCGCCGTCGCAAGCCTGCTTGTCGTGGTGTTCGGCCTTGCCGCGCTTGACCGCATTCCGATCCGCGAGCTTCCCGACATCGACGCCACCGTGGTCTCCGTCACCACCTCCTATCCCGGCGCCAGCTCGGCCATCGTCGACACGGACGTCACCGAGGTGATTGAAAGCACCATTGCCGGGGTCAGTGGTGTCAAGACCATCGCCTCGCGCAGCCGGCGCGGGCGTTCCTCGACCACCATCGAGTTTGTGGTCGGGCGCAATATCGATGAAGCCGCCAATGATGTGCGCGATGCGGTCGGCCGGGTGCGCGCCCGCCTGCCCGATGATGCCGACGACCCGCGCATCGTCAAGCGCGACGATGATGACGACCCGGTGATGCGCCTGGCGGTGACCTCCTCGCGCATGGCCGCCGCCGAGATCACCGATTATGTCGAGCGCTTCCTGCTCGACCGTCTGGCAACGCTCGACGGCGTTGCCGGGGTCGACATTTATGGCGAGAGGCGTTTTGCGGTGCGCATCTGGCTCGACCGAAGGGCGCTGGCGGCGCGCAATCTCACCGTCGCCGATATCGAACAAGCGCTGAGGCGTAACAATGTCGAGCTGCCCGCCGGCGATATCCAGTCCCTCAACCGCCAGCTTACCATGCGTCTCGACAGCCGCCTTTCCAGTGTCGATCAGTTCGCGCAATTGGTGATCGAGCATGTCGCCGGATATCCGGTGCGCCTTGGCGATATCGCCCGCGTTGAACGCGCGGTCGCCGATGACAAGACCTTCGTGCGCGCCAATGGCGTTGAGGCGGTGGGCCTTGGCGTCACCCGCCAGTCCAATGCCAACACCATCGCGATTTCACAAGCCGTGCGCACCGAAATCGATGTGATCACCCCCACCTTACCTGAAGGTATGGCAATCACCGTCGGCTCGGATGATGCCACCTTCATCGCCGCCTCGATCCGCGAAGTGCTGATTGCGCTGGGGCTGTCGCTCGTACTGGTGGTGCTGGTGATCCTGATCTTCCTTGGCAGCGCGCGTGCCACCTTGATCCCCGCCGTCACCATTCCGGTGGCGCTGATCGGCTGCTTTGTCGTCATTCATCTGCTCGGCTATTCGATCAATGTGCTGACGCTTTTGGCGCTGCTCCTGGCCATCGGCTTGGTGGTCGACGATGCCATCGTGGTGCTGGAGAACATCAAGCGCCGGCTTGATCTGGGCGAAAGCCCGCTTGTTGCCTGTTCGCGCGGCACCAGGCAGGTGACCTTTGCGGTGGTTGCCACTTCACTGACGCTGATTGCGGTGTTCATCCCGATTTCGTTTCTCCAGGGCCAGGCAGGCAGGCTGTTCACCGAATTCGGATTTGTCATGGCGAGCGCCGTGGCGATCTCGACCTTTGTGGCGCTGAGCCTGTGCCCGGTTTTGTCGACCATGCTGCTCGCCCCGCCCGCGGTGTCTGTGGCACCGGATGGATCAACCTCGCCCGCACCCGCTATTGGCCGCTTTGGCGCCGCCTATCGCCGCCGGCTTGAACAGGCGCTCGGCGCCCGCCTCATTGTAATTGTGCTGGCCGCCTCCTTTGCCGCCGGCAGCTACGGCCTTTATCAGGGTCTGGCCCGCGAGCTCGCGCCCAAGGAAGACCGCGGCCGGATATTCCTGCTGCTGTCGGCCCCCCAGGGCAGCACCTCCAGCTACACCGATGCCGAGGTGCGCAGCGCCGAGCGGGCGCTGCAACCCATGGTCGATCAGGGCCTCATCGGCACGGTCTATTCGATTGTCGGCAGCTGGGGCCGTCCCGACCGCGCCTTCATGGTGCTGCGCCTGCCGGACTGGGAAGATCGCGATCTGTCAGATGCCCAGATCGCGCGCCGCATCATGCCGATTGCAGGCAAGCTCACCGGCGCGCGCGGATTTCCCTCAACCCCCACCGGGCTTGGCCTGCGCGGCAGCCGTTCGCCTTTGCGCGTGGTGGTTGGCGGGCCCAACTATGCCGAGGTCAAGCAATGGGCCAAGCAGCTGCTGGTGCGCGCCGAGGAAAATCCGGGTCTTGTCGGGCCGGATATGGACTTTGAGGAAAATCAGGCACAGATCGACGTTCATATCGATCGATCGCGCGCCGATGATCTGAGCATATCGGTCGAGGAGGTCGGCGCCACGCTGCAGACCATGTTCGCCTCGAGCGAGGTCACGCAATTCATCGAGCGCGGCCGCGCCTATCCGGTGCTGCTGCAGGCCGGTGCCGACGACCGCCGCACGCCGGGCGATATTTCCAACATCTTTGTGCGCTCCGGCGATAGCCAGACGCTGGTGCCGCTAAGCGCGCTGGTTGAGATCAGCGAAAGCGCCTCAGCGTCAACGCTGAGGCGCTATGACCGCCTGCCCTCGGTGATCATCTCTTCGGGCCTTGCGCCCCACTACAGCCTCGGCGAGGCGATCGAGTTCATGGAACAGGCCGCCGCCGAGACCCTGCCGGACGAGGCGCGCATCGCGCTTGCCGGCCCCTCACAGCAGTTCCGCGAAACTTCGTCAGGCGTTGCCATCACCTTCGCACTCGCCGTCCTCATCGTGTTTCTGGTGCTTGCCGCCCAGTTTGAAAGCTTCGCCCATCCGGTGGTGATCATGCTGTCGGTGCCGCTCGCGGTGGCCGGCGCCATCTATGCGCTGTCATTGAGCGGCATCTCGCTCAACATCTACAGCCAGATCGGCATCATTTTGCTGATAGGGCTGATGGCCAAGAACGGCATTCTGATTGTCGAATTTGCCAATCAACTGCGCGATCAGGGCCGCACCGTGCGCGAGGCGGTGATTGAGGCCTCGGTGTTGCGTGTGCGCCCGATCGTCATGACCGTGGTCTCGACCATGCTGGGCGCGGTGCCGCTGGTGCTGGCCATGGGCGCGGGCGCCGAGGCGCGCATCGCCATCGGCACGGTGGTGATTGGCGGGCTGGGCGTTGCCTCGCTGCTGACTTTGTTCCTGACCCCGGTGCTCTACGATCTGGTGGCCGGCGCCACACGGCCGCGCGCCGCGGTTGAAAGGGCGCTAGAGGCCGAACTCGGCTCGGCCACCGGCTCGGTACTAGAGGCGGTGCCGCTGGTTGCAGAACCGCGCCAGTGCTCAGTAACCGACTAGGTTAGCCTGCGCTGGCGCTCTTATTTGGCGGCCCCTGTTGTCAAATATGGGGGCCGCAAACTGCACCAGCCTTCACCCCCACCCGGCCACCCACGGGAGTATCCTGATATGGGTGGCCGGGTGGGGGGTGAGGGCCGAAACCGAATGCGCGTCAGCGCCGAGAAAAGACAACGCTGGTGCTGCCCAACAACAAGCCCCTACACAACCTTGTTTTCAATCCGTCCGATACGGTCGATTTCCACCGCCACCACATCACCGGCCTTGAGGTACACTGGCGGGTCATTGCCGATGCCGACGCCGGCGGGCGTGCCGGTGGCGATCACATCGCACACCTCAAGCGTCATGGTGCGGGAAAACGTCTCAATCAAGGTTGGAATGTCGAAAATCAGATCGCGCACATAGGCATCCTGGCGTATCTCGCCATTGACCTCTGTGGTCAGATGCAAGGCCCCGACATCGCCGATCTCGTCTGCCGTCACCAGCACCGGGCCCATCGGGCAATAGCTGTCCGGGCTCTTGCCGAGAAACCACTGATCGTGCTGGCGCTGGATGGTGCGTGCGGTCACGTCGTTGATCACGGTGTAGCCATAGACATGGGAAAACGCATCGGCCTTGGAGATGTTGCGCCCGCCCGATGCCAGCACCACGCCAAGCTCGCCCTCATAATCGGTGGAGTTGGAATAATCCGATGCCAGCATGATCTCGCCCGATGGCCCGGTGACCGAGGTCGGCGCCTTGGTGAAGATCACCGGAAATTCCGGCACTGCCTGCTTACCCGTCGAATCAAAGCCCGAGCCGTGAAATTCCGCCGCATGATCGTAATAGTTCTTGCCGACGCACATAACATTGCGGTGCAGGCGCGGGATCGGCGCCAAAAGCTCGAAGTCGCCCGCCGCAATGGTGGCGCCGGCCGCGTCTATAGCGGCTTGCGCCGCCGCAAGCCCAGCCGCACCTTGCGCGATCAGCGCGTTCATGTCGGGCGCAACGCTCGCCGCCGTGAGATCTACGACCTGTGAGTCATTGTCGGTAAAAGCGCCAATATGGGTCTCCCCCGCCTTGGCGAAAGTGATGAGTCTCATGAATCTCTCTTCAACTGGGGTTTTAAATTCGTGCGTTACGAACTGGTATCGAACGCGGTGGCGCCGGCATTGCGCAAATTCTGCTCAGGTCCCGGCGGTGAATAGATGACGATATATTTGAGTTCCGAGCCCTCATCGGCCTCAATGCCGTGCATGGTTCCGGCCGGAATATAGACCGTCGTGTTGGGGCCGATCTTGAAACTCTCATCGCCCAGCATCACCGTGCCGGTGCCTTCAAGGATGAACCAGCTATGCTCGGCCCTGTCGTGCTTGTGCGGTTTGCCGACCGCGCCGAAGGGCTGGGTATTCAAGAGCATCGAATAGTTCTTGGCGCCGCACATCTGTTCGTCGACCAGAATCCGGAACTTTCCCTTGCCGCCATAAAGAACGCCGCTATCGGCCTCTTCAAGCGGAATGATGTGGTGCGGTTTGGCCATGAAAATCCTCCTAGCGCGTGCATTGACGCGTGGGCGCACCGGTGAGCTTTAGAGGAAGTTGCGGCCAAACGGAACAGCGGTGCGAAAATCTCAGGCGGCTCTGGAGCTACCGCCATAATAGTTCATCACCACATGATGGGCCTCGGCAAAGAACAGCCAGCGCTCGACCGCCACGCCGCAAAGTCCGGCAATAGCGTTGACCAGCGCCAGAACCGTGGCGCTGATGCCGCCAAGCGCCAGCGCGATGATGGCCAAGGCGGCGGGGGTGAAAAAGGCGAGGATCACCACTGCCCGGCGTAGCGCCCCTGAATGGCGCCGCGCGATCTGAAAGCCCATTTCCTTCATCAGATAATTGGCCTGCGAATGCGCGCTTTCCAAAAGCCGCACCTTGCCAAAGCGTCCAAGGCCGGTGGCGCTCTCAGCTGAGGAGGGCGATGCGCCGGCATCGACCCGCGCCCATTGGCCAATCTTGACCGCAAAGGCGATCAGCGCAAAGGCGATGGTCAGCGCCCCGGCGATCGCGGCGGCGTCATGTTCCCAAGCCCGCAACAGCATATGTAAAAGCAGCGCGCCGCTAAGGCCGGCAAAGGAAAAATAGCCGGCCATGGTCAAAGGGCTCGCCCAGGCCGGAATGGCCTTCAGCGAGGCATAGATCATTGAGGTGCATGCCACTGTCACAATCGCACCGATGGCGGCGATCAGCCCTGCGGCAATCACGCCCTCATCGGTAAAACCGAGGGTGAGCGCGCCAAGGGTGAACAGACCCGCCGGCAGATAGGTGAATATGGCGGCCACACCCTCGCGCGACAGCCATGACGAGCGCCATTGGCTGAACGCCCGCCATGCGCGTTCGGGATGGCCGAGATGCCAGGTCGAGGCGAGCAATCCGGCGGTAACCAGCCCGAGCGCCAGCGCCAGACAAACACCGGCGAACCAGGCACCGCCCGGCAGCGCGCCGAACGCGGCAAAGCCTGCGATCAATACCAAAAGCCCATAGCCGGCGCCCGACGCGGTGGTGAAGAATATGACCGATTTTGCCGGATGCATGTCTGTCGCCCTAGCGTGCCAGCGCGCGGTCAACCCAGCGCGCGATCAGCCCTGCGCCATCGGCGCTGTCATCTTGGTGGGCGAGCATGCACGGCGTGCTTGCATCACCGTTGCCGGCCCCGTGTCGGCGCGGCGGCAGATAGCGGTTGACCGGCGTGGTTCCCTGTTCGGGCATCAGCGCATAGCCATCGCGCGCCGCCACCATCTTGAAGATGTCCGAGGCCGCATCGCCAAGATCGCCGAAATGGCGCGCGCCGGCCGGGCACGCAGCGACGCAGGCCGGAACGCGGCTCTCTTGCGGCAGATTCGGGTTGTAGATGCGGTCGACGCACAGCGTGCATTTCTTCATCACGCCGGCGGCGTCGTCATATTCGCGCGCGCCATAGGGACAGGCCCATGAGCACAGCTTGCAGCCGATACAGGTGTCGGCATTCACAAGGACAATGCCGTCTTCCTCGCGCTTGTAGGACGCGCCGGTTGGGCACACGGTGACGCACGGCGCATCCTCGCAATGAAGGCATGAACGCGGAAAATGCACTGTGCGGCCGGTGCCGGTCGCCTCATCTTCGACCTCGAAAGTGTGCACCCGGTTGAACCACACCCCGTCAGGCTCGGCGCCATAGGCGTCAAAATCGGTGAGCGGCGCGGAATGCCCGCCGGAGTTCCATTCCTTGCACGCCACCGCACAGGCCTGGCAGCCGACGCATATGTCGAGATCAATGACCAGGCCAAGCTTGGCGCCGGTGGATTTGGGCAGGCTGGTCATCAGCTGCCCCCGCGCTTCGAGGGTGCGCCATCGCGGCCCGATATCCATTCGGTGAACGCAACGCCATCCTTGCCCGATGGCCTGTCGGCAATCGCCGCGCCATAGGTCAGCGGCCGCGCGGGTCCGCGCGGGCCGCCTTCCAGAAGCGCGAATTTCTCACCCGCCTGACGCGCCTCTTTGGCCGAACATTTCTCAAGCCTAATGCGCAAATCATACCACGCCGCCTGTCCGGTCACCGGATCTGAATTGGCGTATCGGAGCCCGCCGTCGCGCGCCGGCAGCAGGTCGGCGATCACATGATTGAGCAAAAAGCCGCGCTTTGCCTCTGGCGCGTTTTCATCGAGCCCCCAGGCGCCGCGCCGTTTGCCGATCGCATTCCAGGTCCACACCGTGTCGCGATTGACCCCGGCCATCAGCCGGATTTGCGCGCGCACTTGCCCATGATGGCTCTTGAGCCACACCCAGTCATCGTCGGAAAGATCAAGTTTCCTGGCGGTGTCTGGATGAACGAACAGCCGGTTCTCGTTGGTGATCTGCCTGAGCCACGCATTCTGGCTGCCCCAGGAATGATACATGTGCATCGGGCGCTGGGTGACGGCATGAAGCGGGAAATCGCTGGCTTCGATGGCCGCTTCCTCCAATGGTGGATACCAGATCGGCAGCGGGTCGAAATAAGCCTCAATGCGGGTGCGGTGCTCGGCGGGCGGTTGTTTTTCCCCATGTCCGCGCGCCGCCAGGCGAAAGCGCTGCAGGGTTTCGGAATAAAGCTGGAACACCACCGGCGCGGTCGAGGGCGACCAGCCCATTTTGTGGGAATGGTCGAGATATGCGCGGTTGGCGTGCTTCATGAAGCGTGCCTCCGGCTCAAGCACGCCGGTCCAATAGCAGCCATTTTCCACATAAGTCTTCAATTGGTCGGGATTGGCATCGCCGCGGCCCTGCGCCGTGCCATCGCCGCGCCAGCCGGCCAGTGGGCCGATGCCGGGCGCGCGCTCGTGATTTGCCAGATAATCGGGATAGCCGCCGGGATAGCGCGCTGCACCGTCATCCTTCGTAAAGCCCGGCAGCTTCAGCCGGTGGCCAAGATCGATCAGCACATCCTGGAACGGGCGCACATCGCGGTCGGGCTCGACCACCGGCTGGCGGATCGCATCGCCGGCACCGTCCGCATGGCTGATCGGCCGGTCGAGCAGCGAGATGCAGTCCCAGCGCTCCAGATATGTTGTGTCCGGCAGCACCAGGTCGGCATAAGGCACGGTCTCGGAATAATAGGCATCCGAATAGATCACCTTGGGGATGCGGTACTCGCCATTCTCATCCTTGTCGGTGAGGTATTTGATGGTGTCGGCAATCGCCATCGACGAGTTCCACGCCATGTTGGCCATGAACATGAAAACAAGATCGATCTTGTAGGGATCGCCGGCCCAGGCATTGCGCAACATGATGTGCATCAGCCCGTGGCCGGCGAGCGGAAACTCCCAACCATAGGCCTTGTCGATGCGCTGGGCGGTGCCGTTCTCGGTGACCAGCAGATCCTCAGGGCCGGTTGGAAAGCCGAGCGGCATGCCGCCAAGCGATGCGCCGGGCGCTGCGACCGGACCGGCGGGCTTGGGCGGCGGCGGGATCGGCCGCGGAAACGGTGGGCGAAAGCGCCAACCGCCGGGAACGTCAATCGAACCCAGCAGTGCTTGCAAAAGATGCAGCGCCCTTGTGGTGTGAAAGCCGTTGGAGTGGGCCGAGATGCCGCGCATTGCATGCATCGACACCGGCCGTCCGACAAAGCGCTCGTGTTTGCGGCCTGCCCAGTCGGTCCACGGCTGCTCGATCACCACTTCGTTTTCAAATGCCGCATCGGCGATTTCAGCGGCAATGCGGCGAATGGTATCGGCATCGATGCCGGTGCGCTCGGCCACCGCGTCGGGCGAATGGACGGGATCGAGATAACGCCGCGCCAGAAGCTCAAATGACGGCACCACGCGCCGCCCGTCGGCAAGCGTGCGCTCACCGGCAAGCGCCGGTGAAATGTCGATCGCGGTCGCCTTGGCGAGTTGGCCCGATTGATTGTCGAAGCACAGCGGGTCGCCATCGCCGTCGCGCGCGAAGGTGCCATCGTCCGCATCGCCCGGCGCATCGATCACCACCCACGGCGCGTTGGTGTAGCGCACCAGGTATTCGCCATCGAAGCGGTCGGCGCGCAAGAGCTCATAGATCAGCGCCATGATCAACAGCCCGTCCGTACCCGGTCTGATGCCGAGCCATTCATCGGCAATTGCCGAATAGCCGGTGCGCACCGGATTGACCGAGACGAATTTGGCATTGCCCTTGGTCTTCAGCGTGCCAAGGCCGATCTTGATCGGATTCGAATCATGGTCCTCGGCAACCCCGAACAGCATGAAGTAGCGCGTGCGCTCAAAATCCGGCTCGCCGAACTCCCAAAAACTGCCGCCCACCGTATAAAGCCCGCCGGCCGCCATATTGACCGAGCAGAAACCGCCATGGGCAGCGAAATTGGGGGTGCCATATTGCGCCGCCCACCAGCCGGTGAGCGACTGGCTCTGGTCGCGTCCGGTGAAAAACGAAAGGCGCTTGGGATCGCGCGCCCGCACCTCGCCAAGCCATGTGGCGACAAGCTCCAGCGCCTCGTCCCATTCGATCTCGCGGAATCTTCCCTCGCCGCGCTCGCCAACGCGCAACAGCGGCTTGGTCAGCCGTGCCGGCGAGGTGTGGTTCATGATGCCGGCCGAGCCCTTGGCGCACAAAACCCCGCGATTGACCGGATGGTCGGGATTGCCCTCGATATAGCGCACCTGGCCGCCGCGCAGATGAACCTTGATGCCGCAGCGGCACGCACACATGTAGCACGTCGTGGTCTTGACCTCGTCACCCACCTCCGGTGCGACGTCGACGCTCTCGCGCACTGTCTTAAATGGATTAGCCAGCATTGATCCCCCGCTGATCGCGGGAAATTTATACTTAGTTTGACCGCTTATGAGAAGTGTGGTTGCGGATAAGTCGAAAAACTTCGCATGAAACCGCTCATTTGCGGCATTTGCCGCCATTCCGGAAGATTGTATTGCGGTGGGCACCGCCCACCCGCCAGCGCCGGTCTGTCAGCCAGTCCCGGCACCGGCTGCCGGGGCTGGCAGGCGCAAAAGGCTGACGATCATCACCGCTACCGCCCCAAGGGTGATGAACAGCGCCGCAAAGCCGCCCCATGAGGAATGGAACACCGCGATCATCGGCACCGCCGCGGCACCGACCGTGAGATTGATCAGATATTTGAGTAAGAACACACGGCCGCGAAAATGATCTGGCACATAGCGCGTGATGATGGTGTCGATCACCGGGATCTGCCCGAACACCTCCAGCATCAAGATCAGCGAGGCCACGAACACCATCGGCCCGGTGGCCACCGACAACAGCGCCATCGCCGCTGCCTGAATACTGGTCAGCCCGACCAGCAGCCATTTGGCGCTGATCCGGTCGACGGCGCGGCTGGAGACGATCTGCGCCATCGATGTCAGCGCATAGATGAGCGAGGCGAGCGCGGTACAGCCGATGACGCCGGCTGAATCGAATACCGGGCGCTCTTCCAAAAGTTTCGGCAGCATCACCGTGGTGGCGGTGAAGATGGTGCCGCCGGTCAGCGTCACCATGCCGACCACCAAAAAGATGGAAATCCATCCCGGCTGAAAGCCGCCAAGCCGCGACTGTTCGCCGGATGGCGGCCGTTTTGGCGACGCATCGCGCGCGACCGTGCGCCAGCTTAAGGCCGAGATCGCCACCATCGTCCGCGGCGTACTTACAGTCGACCGTATCGCAAGCGGTGCCTGATTGGGCGGCATATTCCCTTCGAGATTACCAAGCTCGGCGAATTGCGCCTTTCCTTGCGCAACCCGGACATGACCATGGCAACTCGAACTGCTGACGCCATCAATCGCTTCATCGGTCCAGAAACCCTGTGCGGGGTCTTTTTGGTGATCCGACCACGGTCCAATCGACGGTTCGGCCGATCAGGGTTGCAGCGTATGGGATTGTCGGCCTCCTCGGCAGTACGGTTTCAGGTGCAGGTGGGCCGATAGCACGGCGACGAGTGTGGCCTCTCGGTGTTGTAGAAGCGCGGCCACTGCTCGATCAGGATCTGCGCCTGGGTGAGTGTGGTGAAGATTTCCCGGTTCAGACATTCATCTCTCGGCTTTCCATCAAAGCTCTCACAATAGCCGTTCTCCCATGGGCTGCCCGGCTCGATGTAGAGCGTCTTGACGTTGAGCCCGGCAAGCCAGTCACGCACCGCGGCGGCAACAAACTCAGGGCCGTTGTCTGAGCGAATGTGCTCGGGTGCACCGTGCCGGACAAACAGCTTGTCCGGGACAATGCAGCACCTCCCGGCTGTCGAGCTTGCGCCGGACATGGATGGCCGGACACTCACGGGTGTACTCATCGATGACCACAAGCATGCGGAATGCTTTGCCGTCATGGGTGCGATCCGTCACGAAGTCATAACTCCGGACATGGTTCTTCCCCGTCGGGCAAAGACGGATGCATGATCCATCGTTCAGCCGATGCGCCTGGTTCACCTCCATGTCGCCGTACATGCGACGCCATCGACAGCAACTCTGCTCCGACACACAAAGGCTGCGGCAAACCTCGCCCACCGTCGCGCCCCGGCCAAGCCGCACCTCGGCTTCACGCAGCATTCCGATAATTCGCTCCGGGGAACAGTTCTTTCTCCGGCTGATCTTCGTCTCCCGTGACGTTCAAATGAAGCCGGATCCTCTCAATCAGGGCGGAACACTTTCAAAGACCCGCGTCAGAGCTGCAACCACCCGCACCACGGTGCCGTTGAAGTTGATGTCGGCGACGACCGAGCTATGGCTGGTGTCGACCGTTTGTGCAAATGTCAATGAGTCACTTGTGGTGCAAGAAAAGCCGTGTTGCACCGTCCGGCGACTGGGCGCGGTAGGGATAGAACTTGTTGAGCCGGTGAAGTTTGCTCGGCCAACCGTGGACCGCTTCCTGAAACGCCAGAATATCCGGCCTTTTGGCGGTGATGTAATCGATCATGGCGCCGTAATTCTGGTTGCCCGCGCGCAGGTTCATGCTGATGGCGGTGATCCGCTGCACGTCTTGCGCACACCGGCCCACCACCTCGCCCACCATTGCCGCCCGCACCACAAGCCCGCCGAATGGCAGGCCCGCGATCAGCACCACCACGGCCAGCCGCCGTGAGCCGGTAATCGTCAATGCCACGGCAAAAACCGCCAGTACCACCGCCAGATGCGGTGAAAAACTGGCAAGATTTGTCGCCAAGCCAGACCAGTTGGACACCCTGCCGACCCCTGTCTGCTGCCTGGAATCGGGTGACGAGAGCGCATTTACGGCCGCGATGCGGGTCGGCCCTTTGCCTGGGGTGTGGTTCGGGATTTGGTTTCGCTGGGGCCGGGCTATGCCACGGCGCCTTTGCGCTCCCGGAACAGGAGCCGTTTCATGTTGAATGCGATCTTGGCCATGCCGATCCTGGCCCTCGCCCGGTCGATGCAGATGGTGCGGACGAAGAGCCCCATTCGTGTCTTCATCCCGGCGAAGGGATGTTCGATCGCGGATCGGACCTTCGACCGTGCGGCATTGGCCCTCTCGTGATGCACGGGCATCGGCTTCGAGGTCAGCCCGGCCCGGGCGATTTTCTTCTCGTTCTTCTGCGACCGATACGCCGTGTCCGCCCGGACAGTCGAGCCGGTGTTCGGCTGATCCGGAAGCCCGCCCGGTACGCGCCCGTCATGCCGGGCGGCGTCGGTGACGATCCATGTCCGGACGAAGCCGTGGCGCCGGTCGGCATCGATATGGGATTTGCAGCCGAACACCGGCGTGGCGATTGCGCCCATCGCCGTGCCCGTCCGGGCGCGTCTTCCTGCGCCCTCGCTTGAGCGTCCAACGCGCGTCTCGATCCTTTTGCGCCGGTTTCCGGGGATTGGCCTGCCAATCAGGCGGGATGCCCCCGCCCTTGACGATCTCCTTCCCGGCATCGGCCATGCGCTGGCGCGGGGCCGCCACGATGGTGGCATCGACGATCTGCCCGCCCATGGCGGGATATCCCGCGTCCTTAAGATGCGCGTCGAACCGGGCGAAGAGTTTCTCCACCGCGCCGGTCCGCACCAGGGCCTCCCGGAACCGCCGGATGGTCGTCTTGTCCGGCGCCCGCGCGCCGTCATCGAGGCTGAGGAAACGGCCATGCCGGGCCGCTGGCCAAGTGCGGTCTGCACCGCCACCTTGATAAGATGGGTTGGCATTGGGCGAGGACTGACCGGTGCGCCCGTCCGGATCTGCGCCCGCGACATTGAAATAGCGCAGCGGCATATAGGTAGTGCAGCGGCATATAGGTAATGTCATGGGCGGCCGCGGTATCGGCCAGCATCATCTCGGTCATCATCTTCGATGTGCCATAGGGCGAGATCGGCGCGAGCGCACCGTATTGTTGAGATAATAGCCGAGCGGATCGCTGACCGAGGCGGGCACCGCCCAGCGATGTCCGGTCGACGGATTATCGATGACAACCACGTCTTCGCCGCACGCCCGCAGTGCCAGAACCATGTGGCTGCCGATATAGCCGGCGCCACCGGTGACCAATACGCTCATATATCTTCGTGCCTATGCGCTACTGCCCGATGTGTGTCTCAGGCTCAATGTCGCCAATCTGGTCACATGGCGTTGAAGAAGTGATAATCGGAGGCATCACTTATTTTTATACAGCCTTCGGCTGGACTCGGCCCAAACCTATAACTTGGCCCCACCCCCACCCGGCCACCCACGGGAATATGATCTCATGGGTGGCCGGGCAGGTGCAGATTGCGCGCCAGCGCCAGGAAAACTTCGGTGAGGACCAATCATCTGGATGGGCCGTTTGCGGCCTCTGACCGCCAGGAAGGAAAATCCCCGGCCTTCACACCACGCCCCTGTCTTTCAGATAGGCAATGATCCGCTCTGCCGCTGCTTCCGCTTCAAGCGTGGTGGTATCGATCCGGATCTCGGCGTTTTCCGGCGGCTCATAGGGCGAGTCGATGCCGGTAAAGTTGCGGATCTCGCCTTTCAGCGCGCGGGCATAAAGCCTTTTGGGATCGCGCTCCTGACACACCTCGACCGGCGCATCGACGAACACCTCGACGAATTCGCCCTGCTGCATCAACTCGCGCGCCATGCGCCGCTCGTCGCGGAACGGCGAGATGAACGACACCAGCACGATCAGCCCGGCATCGGTGAACAGCCGCGAGACTTCCGCCACCCGGCGGATATTTTCCACCCGGTCGGTATTGGTAAAGCCGAGATCGCGGTTGAGCCCGTGTCGCACATTGTCGCCATCAAGCAGATAGGTGTGGCGGCCATCCAGATGCAGTTTCTGCTCGACAATATTGGCGATTGTCGATTTGCCAGAACCCGACAGCCCGGTGAACCACAACACCGCCGGGTTCTGGCCCATGGCGCGCGCGCGCGCCTGCTTGTCGATATCAAGTGCCTGCCAGTGTACATTGCTGGCGCGGTCGAGCGCGAATCTGATCATGCCAGCGCCGACCGTGGCGTTGGAATAGCGGTCGATCAGGATGAACGCACCGGTATCGCGATTGTCGCTGAAGGGGTCGAACGCCACAGGTTCCGACAGGCTGATATTGGCAACCCCCATTTCATTGAAATTGAGCTCGCGCGCCGCGTCATGGGCGAGCGTGTTGACGTCGGTGCGGTACTTCAGCGTGGTGATGGTGGCGCGCACCGATTTGGCCGCGACCTTCATCACGTATGGTCTGCTCGGCTGCATTGCCTCTGCATCAAGCCACAAAAGATCGATCGCGAACTGATCGGACACCTGCGGAGCGGCATCGACCGGCGCCACCACATCGCCGCGGCTGATGTCGATCTCGTCTGCAAGCGTCAGCGTCACCGATGCGCCGGTCGCGGCACTGTCGAGATCGCCGTCCATGGTGACGATGCGCTCGACCCTTGAGGCGCGCCCTGATCCGGCCACCATCACCTCATCGCCCGACCGTACCACGCCGGAGGTGACAATGCCTGAATAGCCGCGAAAATCGGCGTCCGGCCGGTTCACCCATTGCACGATGAAGCGCATGTCGCGCGATTGCAGATCGGTTGTGGTGTCGATCCCGTCCAGATGATCGAGCAATGTCGGGCTGCCATACCAGTCCATATTGGCGCTCTGGCTCACCACATTGTCGCCGCGCCGCGCCGAGATCGGGATCGGTGTCACCGAGCTAAATCCGAGTGGTTCGGCAAACGCCGCGAAATCCTCGGCGATGCGATCGAATGTTTCGGCCTGGTAGCCCACCAGATCCATCTTGTTGACCGCCAGTACCACGCGCGAAATGCCGAACAGCGATGAAATGATGGCATGGCGCCGGGTCTGCGCCAGCACCCCCTTGCGGGCATCGATCAACAACACCGCGACATCGCTGACCGAGGCGGCGGTCGCCATATTGCGAGTGTACTGCTCATGGCCCGGCGCATCGGCGATGATGTAATGGCGCCTAGGCGTGGAGAAGAACCGGTAGGCGACATCGATGGTGATGCCCTGCTCACGCTCCGCTTCCAACCCGTCGACCAGCAGCGCCAGATCGACCTCATCGCCGGTGGTGCCAAAACGCCGGCTGTCGCGGGTCACCGCGTCGAGCTGATCGTCGAACACCTTGTTCTGTTCAAACAGCAGACGGCCGATCAGCGTCGACTTACCGTCATCTACGCTGCCGCAGGTCATCAGCCGCACCAGCCCGCCCGGGTTGTGGCCGCGATCAAGCGTTTTGCCGGGCTCGCGAATTTCGGACTTGACCTCCGACATCAGAAATACCCGTCGCGTTTCTTGGCTTCCATCGACGCGCCTTCATGGTCGATCATCCGGCCCTGGCGCTCCGACACCCGCGCCTCGGAAAGCTCGGTGACGATGTCACTGAGCGATGCGGCATCGGACTCGATGGCGCCGGTCAGCGGATAACACCCAAGGGTGCGAAACCGCACCAGCCGCATTTGAGGCTTTTCGCCCTTGCCCAGCACCAGCCGTTCGTCATCGACCATGATCAGCGTGCCGCCGCGCTCCACCACCGGACGCTGGGCAGCGTAATAAAGCGGCACAACGGGAATCTGTTCCAGCTCGATGTAGCGCCACACATCAAGCTCGGTCCAGTTCGACAGCGGGAAGATGCGCGCGCTCTCGCCCAGCGCCAGCCTGGTGTTGTAAAGGTGCCAGAATTCCGGGCGCTGGTTCTTCGGATCCCAGCCATGATTGGCCGAGCGCACTGACAGCACCCGCTCCTTGGCACGGCTTTTTTCCTCATCGCGCCTGGCGCCGCCAAATGCGGCGTCAAAGCCATATGCCTCAAGCGCCTGTTTGAGCGCGTCGGTCTTCATTATCTGGGTGTGCAGCTCGGCCCCATGGTCGAACGGATTGATACCCCGCTTCACGCCATCGTCATTGATGTGGACGATCAACTCGACGCCGAGCCGCTTTGCAGTTTCGTCGCGGAACGAGATCATGTCGCGGAATTTCCATGTGGTATCCACATGCAAGAGCGGGAAGGGCGGCGGCGAGGGATAGAACGCCTTCATCGCCAGATGCAGCATCACCGAGGAATCCTTGCCGATCGAATACAGCATCACCGGCTTGGAAAACTCACCCGCCACTTCGCGCATGATACGGATCGACTCCGCCTCAAGCGCTCTCAGCGAAGCGATGGTTTCGACACTGTTCAAGAATACACTCCCAATCGGCCTGAAACCGCAGCGGTGCGGTTATGCGGCGAACAGCGCCTACCGATGCGGACACTCAGCGGCGGTTTTGCGCAACACCGGCTCTGGCGTCAAGCCTCGCGATTGAATGGGCCGCATTAAGCCTCCGCAAATCCGCGCCACTTCTTGTGTATACCGACATTCACGGGATGACGGCCATCGTCGAGTTGATACTGCCTCCACGGGCGGGCATCTGCAACTCCGGACCATCGCCGTGGGGATCGAGGGACAGCGAGAACGGCGACGCCGGCGTATATCGCGCCGGGATTGCCGATTTCGTCGTCATCAGGACCACCTCGCCCGTGGTTCTTGCCGGACTGCATGACAACCGGACGCGTCACGCCGGCGCCGGCAGACCCGGCGTGCGCATGAAGTTACCGGGATTGCAGGCGAGCGCATGAAGCCGGCGCGGCACTCGATGTTCCGGAACCCCCGGCATGACAGCCGGGTCCGCACAATCGCGTTCCTGCCTTCCTCGATGTGCTGCCCGGCCGCGCCGTGCCGGTTGCAGGAGGCGACCACGTGCCTGGCAGGGCGGCTCAGCCTGGTGACGATGAAGCCGACGCGCGGGACACGTTCGCCCGGATGCCGTTCGACCCTGGCGACGACCCGACGCTTCTTGTCCCATGACCCTGCCTGATGGCTGAAGCCGGCATGGGTGCGGATCATATGATCGGGTGGGCGGCCGACGGGTCGGGTCTGGCTGCTGGCGAGCGCACGGGCCAGATCGCGGCTTACCGTGTCGAAGTCGATGACCTCAGACAGCCCTGCAAGCTCCACCAGCACGGGCACGCCTTTGCCCGTCTCGGCCAAGCGCATCCGCCCGCCCTGCTGCTGAACCTCGAAGCCATCGAAGCGCAGCGCGCGGTTGAGATGGTCGAGCACGGCGACATGGCGTTCGGGCTCATGGATGAAGTCACGAGGGTCGGCGGCTGCCTCGATGAGGCTCGGAAGCACCTGCTCAGCCTCGAAGCCCTTGTTGAGATTGGTGAGGCATTGCACCAGGAAGGACACGCGGGAGCCGTTGACGGTGAAGGCGACGTTGCAGCCCCGCATGAATTTCTCGATCTTCGGCCCGCTGCGGTAGATGCCGATGGGGGGCGTCGGGTCGTTGCCGCCGCCGCTGATGATGATGGCGTCGATGCTCTGGGGCGATAGCGGGAAAGGCATTGTCTGGGGATCAGGGCTTCAGATGGTCAGGCAGCTTGGCCTTCCATTCGCTCATCAGGATCAGCGTGCCGTGCACGGTCTCGCCGTTGTTCCGGACCAGTTCGAGCTCCCCTGCGGGGGTGGTTTCGTCCCAGGCGAAGTGATCTGAGAGAAAGGCCAGCACGTCGCGCTTGTAGGCGGTGTCGAGATTGTCGAGCTGATCGCCCTTGGTCTCAAGCACGGTGATCTTCTTGGCCGTGCCCGCGCTTTGGACGGCAAAGATGAAGTCGGGGTAGATTTTGGCCTTCTTCCAGCCCTGAACACCGTATTGGCTCCGGGCCACGTTGCGGTGCCACCAGGAGAGATCTAGCTCGCCGTCGAGATAGACGGCCACGTTCCGTTCGTCCTTGTTCAGTTCGGCTTCATATACGGGGGCAAACAGGCTCTTTTCGAGCGGCCCGCCCGTTTTGCTCAAGAGCTGGCGCGCGCCCTCCGGTTCGGTCGTTTCCGTCATGTCGGGCATTCGCCAGTTGCGCCCATCGAGGCGCAAGCGAAACTGAATCCGGCCCGCGGCCACCCCGGCCTTGAAAAGGGTTTCGGCGCGGTCCGTCCAGTCCCCGACGGAGTTCCGCGGCGATCAGGCCGGCGAAGCGGCCCAGCTTTTCTTCATCGAAGCCGCGGGCGCGCAAGGCGTCCAGAAGCTTCCCGACAACTTCCCGCGCCACAAAGGGGTTGGGCAGAAGGTCGGAAACCACGCGGACAGTGTGCGCGGGATCGAAGCGCAAAACTTCGGTATTCTGCGAAACGGTTTCCCCCACAAACAGTTCGTCCCCATCATCGGCCAGTTTGATCCTTTGTAGCTGGCTATCGGCCGCTTGCGCATTGTCGGGAATGCCGTTTGCTATCTCTGCAGGATCGAAGCCGCGCCAGTCGATACTGGCCAGGATGTCGGTCTCATAGTCGAGCTCGCGCGGATGACCGTCCTCGACGATCATCACCTTGGGCAGGTAGATTTCCGTGGAGGCGAAGGCGGGGCGGCGCTTGATCTTCCGGGCGACCTTGGTCTGCCCGCCGCCCGTGTCGTCCCGACTGACACGCAAGACAAGATCGCCCAGCCCGTCCTGCTCCAGGCCGTTCTTGATCGCTTCAACCACGCCGGCCGTTTCCGCGCGATGCGTGACAACGTAGCATTCGTCCAGGGCGTCCACGCCGGTTTTCATCGCCTCCAGCTGGCGCAGAATGCGTCCGACAAGCTGCGTCATGGCCCGTTCGTTGCCGCTCGCGGCCAGCGCGCAGAGCACATAGGCGAACGGGCAATCCCAACCTTCCTGTAGCGCCTGTTTGGTGACGATCGCGCGGATGCGGTTGGCGGGCGACAGGAGGTCCTGATTTTCCGGCTGCGAAAGGTCGTTCCGTTCGGCGATCTCGGCGGCGTCGAAACCCGCCGTCAGAAGCCAGTCTTTCACGTCTTCCGCGTGAATATGGCCGCTCTCGCGCTGATCGGCCCCGGTGCGCTCCACCTGCACCAGCATGATCGGGCGGATATAGCGGTTCGTGTTCGCGCGCAGCGCCCCGGCCGCTTCGTCCAGAGAACGCAGTTTCTCCAGGGCGGCGTTGAGCGTCGCCTTCCAGTCGGTCCCCTGTCTGGGATCGAGGTTGAGGGGCATCTTGATCATGCCTTCCCGATCCAGATCCCGGCCCGTCACCTCGACCAGCACGTTGGCATAACGTCCGTCGCGGGGTTTTGCGCCGCCGCGCGGCTGCATGTCCCGCGGGGTGGCCGTCAGTTCCAGCACGAAACACGGGTTGAAGCCGTAGAGCGTCTTGAAGGCCAGATCGGAGATGGCGCGGTGTCCTTCGTCCAGCACGACCACGGGTCGGACGATGCGCAAGGCGTTGCCAAGGGAATCCTTCACCATCGGGAACATGCCGTTATAGGCGGCGAGGTTGGGCGTGGCGTCCAGCGCCGCCTCGTGCGCCTGCTGTTCCCCTTCCGGCGGGAAGAAGCCATGCACGTCGCCCCGGTCCCGAAACATCTTCAGGGAATCCTGGGTCTCGCGGTTGGCCGCCTGCAGCATGAGGAGCATGACGCAGAGATTGTTCTCCACGTCGCGGGCGTCGAGACGGTCGGTCTTTTCCATGACCCTGACCCGCCCCGCCGCCGCGCGGTCGAGCGCCTGCCGGTAGGGGTGCCGGCGGTCCTTGAGCCGCTTCAGGGTCTGCGTGTAGATCGCCTCGTTGGGCACGATCCACAGCACAAAGCCGGTGTTGCTGTCGAGATAGCGGCCCATGACGCGCGAGACGGACGAAATGGCGAGCCATGTCTTGCCGCCCGCGGTCGGCACTTTCAGAACGGCGTTCGGCACGGGCCTGCCGCAACCGTCGATCCGGGGCGAAAAGGGGACGGCGGCGCGCGACGGGGGGAGTTTTCCGGCTTGCCCAAGCGCCTCCCACGCCTGTTCGGCGAAGTCGGGAACGGATAGATCAAGACCGGGATTGTCGGCGGCGACCTTGTCCGCCCCGCCCTTCTTTTCCTTGAGCGCGTCGAGATAGAACTCAAAGGTTGAAAGCACGCGGTCCTGATAGTCGAGGCGCCGGAAGCTCACGGGTCAGTTCCGGTCGATGCGGTAGAGCGCGAAGGGCAGCGGAACGAACTCCACGGGGATGTTCCGATCGGCCAGCATCTTGCGGCTGACATAGCGCGCGGGCGCGAACGCGAGGTGGCGGGCGTCCGCATCGGTCGCGGCAATGTCCCCGGCGCGCTCGAGGGTGAGCGCGGCGTCGGGCGATTTGAGCCAGTCCAGATCGGGCCTGTAGATCAGCCAGACATGCCGGCCCTCCACGGCCCCGAGATAGAAGTCGTCCTCGCGCATGGCGGCGGGGTCGAAGGCGCGGGCGGTCGCCATGTGAAACAGGACGGAGCCAAGCCCGGCGAAGGGCGGCAGGGTCTCGCCGGTGAGAATCCTGTCGAGTTCGACCGGATCGCCAAGGGTGCAATAGGTGAAGCCGCCGCCCAGCCCTTCGGCGCGATCCTCGACGGCCTTTTCGCCGGTGACGATCAGATGATCGTTTTTGACGGTTTTCTTGATCTCGTCATATTCGTGGCCGTGCAGGTTTTCGATGCCCTCGACGGTCTCCGTCAGCTTCCCGGCCTTTTTGAGCCCGGTCCACGTCAGTTTTTCACGCAGCAGTTCCGTTTTTTGCGCGCCGGTGAAGGCATAGCCGTCGATTACGCGACGCACGCGCTCCGCCGTGAGCCGGTCGGCATAGTCCTCCATTTCGACCAGGATGAAGCGGCGGTTGCCGCCGTCACGCTTGTTGGCTTCAAGGACGGCGTGGGCGGTCGTGCCGGAGCCTGCAAACGAGTCGAGAACAATTGAGTTTTCATCTGTAGCGAGTTTAAATACACGAGCTATGAGTTGGCTAGGTTTGGGGGTCACGAATACGTCGCCAGAATCCTCAAAATCTAGAAGCCGCAAAAGTTCCTTCTTTGCATCTTGCGTGTGGCCAACATCACTCCAATGCCAAATTGTTTGTGGTACACGTCCGTAACGAACTTCGGAGAGAAAAATTTTGGTGCGGGAACGTTGTTGCCATCTTTCCCCCACCAGATGCGCTTTTCCTCATGCAGCCGCCAGAATTTTTGCTGCGACATTCGCCAATAAGAGCCGGATGGTGGGCCTTCTATGACTCGCCCACTGGGGCAGGCTATGCTATAGGTTCCCTTGCTATAGTAGTTACGTGCGGCAAGATTGTTTGGTCTCCAGCGCCCCCGTGGACCATTGTCGGGATTTTTGTAGATTTCGTCCTGACCTTCACCTCGGGCTAGGAGATTGGGTTGCCAAGACGCTTTATCTTTCGCGTAGACAAGCAGGTAGTCGTGGTCTGAAGAAAAATACTGGACCGTCGCTTTGGGTGCATAGTTCTTGTGCCATATCACTGTGTCTACAAAGTTTTCTTCACCAAATATCTCATCTATCATGGATCGGGCGCGGTGGATTTCGTTTTCGTCCAAAGTCATCCAAAATGTGCCATCCTCGGCAAGTAACTCATGCAACAGCCGCAGCCTCGGCCACATCATCGCGCACCATTTGTCATGCCGCAGGCCGTCCTCGATGCCGATGGGATTGGATTCCAGCCATTCCTTGATCTACCGGGGCGTTGACCTTGTCGTTGTAAGCCCAGCCCTCGTTGCCGGTGTTGTATAGGGCGGGTCGATGAAAATGCAGTCCACCCTGCCCGCATACATCGGCACAGCGCCTTGAGCGCGTGCAGATTGCCGTCGAGCGCGACGGCGCCGATCCCCTGGCTTCATCCGGCGCCAGCGGGCGGAACGGCACGGCGAGATGGTGGTTGTAAACGAACTCCTTGCCCTTGAAGTTTCTCTCAGTCATCGAGCCCCCCTGCCATCTTTGGCTTGTTGTGGCGGCGCGAACGGCTCTACCTTGATCTTCGGTGCTCGCTTCATCACCTGCGCGTATTCGTAGTCGAGCTGGCATTGCATCAGTCTCTGGCAGGTGTGCTGAAGACCTTCTCAAGTCGCACTGCCATCTCTGCGGAAACGCCTGAGCGACCGTTCAAAAGATTACTGAGGGTGCGGCGATCCACATGCAGGATGCGAGCTGCTTCTGTGACGGATAGACCGTTCCTAGCGATGCACTCTTGCGCACTTCAGCGCCTGGATGCTTCATGCTCCCCTGCCTCTTGTTGTTCTGTAAACAAGCCAACTTTGTCCATCGACACTCGTCAACCGAGCCGCCGTGCGTGGTGGTGACTAAGGCTTTGAGACAAAAGGCATCTCCCCCATGAAAACGAATCAATATTTTTTAATGGCAGGACAGAGATTTGCATGTCTCATTCTTCGGAGCCGCCGTCGTGGCGTCCGATGGGTGACCCCGGGCTTGCCGGGAGTAAGGCCGAAGAGTGCAGCGTGCCTTGCTCCCGGCAAGGCACGCTGCACTAGGACCGTTTTTAGCGACGTCAGGCGCCCGAAGGTGAAGAACGGTTCATTCTTTGGTGAGCTTGAGCGAATCTTGGGTGTTATATAGAGTGTTAGGCTATTTATGGAAACCTAATAAGCTTTTGTTTTAAAATGAAAAAACGCACTTCAGCGCAGCCATTTCTTCCTAAAACCCCGAATCTGTGACAGACTTACTCACAGGACCGTACTCCTTCCTGATACCCTGAACCCACTGCCTATGCGTCACCCGCAGGGAGACCTGTTCATCTGTGACGTGGCAGACGCTGTTTTGAAGGACATCATCGACCAGCTTGAGCATCCCTTCTACTCGCTGACCAAAAAACCCGAGACCGCTGTGCACCGGTATGAGCACAACGGAAACTGGCTTGAGATTGTGCCGAGCGTGAAGGGCATGGCGACAATCTACGACAAAGATATTCTCATCTACGCTATGGCGGCATGGTAGCGACCGCCGTCGCCGACCTCATTCCAGATCGCATCCGCAGCCTGATCTATTTCGACGCAGCCCTGCCGCAAGACGGGCAGGCGATGCCGGATTTCGTCTCCGCCGAGCGCAAGCAGTCAACATCCGTCTTGCGCAGGAACAAGGCGGCGGCTTCCAGGTCCCTGGCGGATCCATGCTGCTGAATACCGGGATCGAAGATGATGGCCGGCGTAAGGCCTTCATCTCGCGGGTCGGTTTCCAGCCCCTGCCGACACTGCTGCAGCCTGTTTCCCTCACCGGCGCTTTCAACCGGATCCGTAACAAGGCCTATGTGTTTGCGGCACGAAACAATACGCCGCGCTTTCGCGGCTACATGGGCTGGATCTGGGTCGAAATGGACACCCATCATTTCCCGATGGCAAAAGCCCCCAACAAACCGCCGACATCATCACGCAGATTCATGCCGGCCGGCGGAGACTAATTGGCTGGGCGATATCAATGGGGGCTTTCACCGCCTGCCGCTAGATGTGTATGCTTTAATCCGCCCGGGGCCGCAGGGAGAAAACAGGCCGGAACAGAATGGCGCGACCTTGGCGTTTGGGCGGGGGTTGTGCCGGTCTGAACAAAAAGGGGAGATCTGCTCCATGGAGATGCTGCGTTCTGCAAGATGGATTTCGGCGCTTGCCGCGATCTTTTACCTGACGCTTGGTGCACCTGACGGCGTGTTGGCGCAGTCGGACAAGCCCTACTTTGAAGGAAAGACCATTGAGCTTCTGGTACCGCTCTCCGCCGGTGGCGGCACCGATCGTACCGCACGTTTCCTGGCCGGTTACCTGACGAAATTCCTTCCCGGCAATCCCGACGTGCAGGTCATCAATGAGCCGGGCGGGGGCGGCATTACCGGTGCCAACAACTGGCTGCGCAATGACCATTCAGAGGGCATTTACGGCCTCATGGTCGGCTCCTCAACCGGAACCGCATGGCTGGTCGGCGAACCAGCGGTCGAATATGACCTGACCAAGCTGGCACCGATCATCACATTCCCGAGTTCACGCGTGTTCATGGCGCGCTCCGATACCGGTCTCAAAACAGTTGAGGACATGGCGAAGCTCGAAAAACCGCTTACCGCCGGTGGCATCACCGCCTCCGGACAGAGCTTCGCTGCCGTTGTTGGTCTCGAATTCCTCGGGCTCGACGACAAGGTCAAGCACGTCTTTGGTTATGGCAGTGGTGGCAAGTTCATCCTCGCGATTGAGCAGGGAGAGATCAATGCGATGCTGGCGGCGCCACAGGCGGTTATCAACCATTTTGAAACGCCCGAGAACCTGCGCAAACATGTCACACCCATCTGGCAACTTGGTCTGCCCGACGGCAAAGGCGGTTACGCCACCGACAAGGCATTTCCCGAAGCACCCGTTCTGGTTGACGCCTACAAGCAGCTCACCGGCAAGGAGATCAACCAGACGAGCGAGGCCTGGAAGTCGGTTGAAACCTTCATGGGTATGGCCGGCATGGCGACTTTCGGGCTGTGGATGCACCCCGACGCGCCGGAAGCGGCGATCAAGGAGATGCGCGATGCCATGTACCGCGCCTCGCAGGACGCGGAGTTCATCGCCTTCGCCACTAAGCGGCTTGGCCCTTACACGCCGACCGCAGGTGCAAAGCTCGCCGAGCTTGAGCAGTTGCTCGCCAATATCGAGCCGGGCTCGATGAACTGGGCGCGCCGTCTGCTGATGGAGAAATACGACGTACCCGAGCTGCGCCTCGACTAGGGCGGCGGACCTCATCATGGCGGGCAGGGTTGCCGCGGGCGGTCCTGTTCCGCCGCTCTTTCTTGCCGCTTCGGCACCGGTCCAGCCGGCCATTCGCCTCCATCCTCAGACGTAACGGAGCGCACCTGCTGTGTTTGAAGCCGCCGCCGATGCGTTGAGCGTGATCCTGACGCTTGAACGCATCGGATTTCTGCTTATGGGCGTCGCCATTGGCTTCGTGATAGGCATTTTGCCGGGGCTTGGCGGTCTCGTCGGCATGTCACTGGTGCTGCCGTTCATCTTCGGCATGGACGCGATTTCCGGGATCGCGCTGATGATCGGACTTGTCTCGGTCATCCACACCGCCGACACCTTTCCCTCTGTGCTACTCGGTGTTCCGGGCTCGACCGGCTCACAGGCGACCATCATGGACGGCTATCCGATGAGCCGGACCGGCGAGGGTGCGACCGCGCTGGGTGCGGCCTTCTTTTCCTCGCTCGTTGGTGGCGTCATCGGCGGCATCAGTCTGTTTGCGATCATTCTGGTCGCACGGCCCCTGGTTCTGGCACTCAACTCGCCTACCCTGTTCATGCTTGTCCTGCTCGGCCTTTCCATGGTTGCGGTGCTGTCACGCGAAAATCCCGTGCTCGGAATCCTCTCCGGCCTGTTCGGCATGTTGATCAACTCGATCGGAGCCGCCCCCGCGGCCGGCACCTATCGCTATGCGTTCGGCGTCCCCTATCTCGCAGACGGCATTCCCCTGCCGGTTCTGGCGCTCGGACTGTTCGCGATTCCCGAACTCCTGAGCCTGCTGTTGACCGGCTCCAGCGTCGCTGGCGACGGCAAGCTGTCGGGCAGCATCCTGCGCGGCGTGCACGCGGCTGTGCGCAACAAATGGCTCATGGTCCGCAGCGCGCTTCTCGGCACCGGCGTCGGCATTGTTCCCGGGCTCGGCGGAACCGTGGTCGACTGGATTGCCTATGGCGTTGCCAAGCAGACCCTTCGCGACAGCGACAATTTCGGCAAAGGCGACATTCGCGGCGTCATCGCGCCCGAAAGTGCCAACAACGCCAAGGAAGGCGGCGCGCTCGTTCCCTCGCTCCTGTTCGGCATCCCCGGCAGCGGCACAACGGCGGTGCTCCTTGGCGGTCTCATCCTGCTCGGCATCCAGCCCGGCCCCTCGATGGTCGGAGAGAACCTCAACATCACCCTGACCATCGTCTGGACACTGGTCCTTGGCAATGTGTTCGCAGCTCTTTTGTGCCTCATCATGGCAGGCCCCATCGCCAAGTTGACCCTGATTCCCTCGCGCGTCTTCGCGCCGTTCCTGCTTGTGCTCCTCGTTATCTCCTCCTACCAGACCTCGCGCCAGTGGGGGGACATCATCGCTCTCGGCGTGTTCGGTGTCCTCGGCTGGTTCATGTTCAAATACAACTGGCCCCGCGCACCGATGCTGATCGGCTTCGTGCTCGGCACCAGCGCCGAGCGTTATCTCGGCCGCTCGATTCAGCTTTACGACTATGAGTGGCTGACCCAGCCATTGGTGGTCGTCCTCGGCATCATCATCGTGCTGGTGGTTGTTGGTCTGGGCGGCTGGCGCAGGCGGCGCTCACCGTCGGCCATGGACAAGTCCGAATGACGGCCGGCCAGCGCACCTCCGCTCGTGTCTGGTCGGGAGCTTGGCTCACGGTCACGTTCCTCCTCATCTGTGTGGCGGCAATGGTCATCGCCTCGGGTTTCGTGCCGGCCACTACCCGGTACTTTCCCTTCTTCGTGTCGGCGTCATGCGTGATCGTTGCCAGCGTGGACCTTTTCCGCCGCTTCCTTGCCTACCGCCGCCACGCAATGGCCAGTGCCGAGAACGATGCGGACAAAAGCGGATCACCATCTGCATTGGGCCAAATCAACGCCGCTGCCGATGCGCCCGCCGGAGTGCTGCTGGTTTACACGGCGTGGTTTTTCAGCCTTCTTGCCGGCACCTGGCTGGTTGGCATCGTGGTCGCATCGGGTATTTTCGTCGCTACATTCCTCAAGCGTGAAGCGGCGGTCCGGTGGTGGACATCGCTCGTTGCCGGCATTGTCGTGGTAATACTGGTCACGGTCGCCGGTACTTTCCTCAAGCTGCGTTGGCCGCACTCGCTGTTCGATCCGCTTGCCGCCATCCTGTAAACCGCGAATACGCCGGGCGCTCGTGGTCGACTAATCAGGCCAATTCCGGTTATCCGCCTCAATTACCAAGAACAATTTCATCATCGCCTGGCTCGCAATTCCACTCATGCATGAGGCTGCCGACTTGTATTGAATCGATCAAATGTCCGCTTCAGTCAAAAGGCTACACCCCCAAGCCAAATATCGATGTCTGCTCACCGTTTTATTCCGTTGAGAAAGTCGCTTGTCTGACGCTTTCCGGTTGATGATCACACTGTTTCTACGCGCCGTTCTTTGCTGTTTTACTGATTGGGCCTGGTGCTTTGATCAGTTTTGCGAGTTTTCTGAGGTTTTGAGCGGTTGCTGCAAGGTGGAATTCGTCTTTGGCCCCACAGGGCCCTCGTAATCGCAACCTTCCAAGCCCCGGAATGCGTTTGAGATGAGCAAACAGCATCTCGGCCTTTTTGCGCAACTTGCATGAGATCGCATAGTCGATGGTCTGGTAGATCTTGCGGGCGACATCGCGTGAAGGTTCATGGATGGAACGAGTTACCTTGCGCTGAGGCTCTTTGGGGCAACACTGGGATTTGAATTGGCAGCCTTCGCAATCAGCCTTTTTGGCGCGGTAACGCAACATACCATACTTGTCTGGCCCGGGTGTTCTGGGATTGGTGAAGGCACGACGGCTTTGTTTGAGTTCTTTCCCACCAGGACAGATATAAAGATCGTGCTCATCATGATGGGTGAAGTCGACACGTTCGAAAGTTCCGTCGGTTCGGCCAGATTTATCGACTACCGGACCATGCGGAGCCATACCCCGTTCCTGAACCGGCCATTCCAGCAATGGTCCGGTTCCATAAGCGGTATCTGCAATCATACGTTCGGGTTGACTGCCGAAGGTGTGTTTAGTTCTGTCGATCATGGTTTGCATGGCACCAGGTTCGGCTTGTCGAACTGATCGCGTGGCTTCCACATCCAGGATCACAGCATTGTCCGTATCAATCATGTCGTTGGCAGAATATGCAAAATACGCCGGGCCTTTGCGTGCTGCAGTCCATTGCGATGCGGGGTCGGAATGGGAAGTGACCCTTGGCTGCACCGGAGTGGCTGCACCAAAAGCTGCATCATCCAACGTGTCCAAATACTCGCGCACCGCACGGGGTGCGTCTTCGTGATTAATCTTGTCCGGCTGCCGTTCTTCTTTCGATGTGGAGTTTTGCCGATTGGTATCCGCTTCGATCAGACTGGCATCAACAGCAAGATGCTGGCCGCTGACAAAGCCCTCAGCAATACAACGGGCACCTACCGTCTCAAACACATAACGCAGAAGGCCACTATCGCGGAACCGACCGTGGCGGTTCCTGGAGAAGGTCGAATGGTCGGGAACAGGATCAGCCGGATCAAGACGGCAGAACCAACGGCAGGCCAGGTTGAGATGAACCTCTTCGCATCGTCGCCGTTCAGAACGAATGCCCATGCAATAACCAACCAGCAACATTCGGATCAGAAGTTCCGGATCAATAGAAGGTCGACCGGTTGAACTGTAGAACGATGCAAGGTGTGGACGGATATCAGACAGATCAGCAAACCGATCTATCGACCGCAACAAATGATCGCTGGAACATGATCTTCAAGACAAAACTCATAAAACAATGCGGCCTGCGCTTCCTGCTTTGGTCCCATCATCGCAATAAATCTCCCAAAGCAATGGGGAAACTGAATCAGCCCAAAATGCCGATACTAAGGCAACCTTTTCAACCGAATACGTTGGAAAGCGGACATCCCACGTTGCCGGCAGCATGTCTCAAAAGTGCCGTTTCCAGACCTTTGAGAAAATGTGCCCGGTGGATCTAGAGCGCAGATCTGATTTTAATCAGATCTGCGCTCTGTCCATCTGTTTTAGCCGCATCATCTCATCGATCCTCGCTTCGCTCCGGGAAGCGCCCCTCACAACTGCCAGCGCTCGACCATTTTCCAGTCGATCTCAAGGCCCAATCCCGGCTTGTCGGTAAGCCGCGAAACCCCGGCTTCGAGTTCGGGCCTCTCGCAGTAGAGATGATACCAGATCGGATCGCGTTCGAGCCTTGGAAATCCTTCAACGCAATAACCATGCGGCATCGCCGCCGCTAAATGCCCATGCACCTGCAGATCGTGGTGGAGAGCTACCTGAAGCCCGTGGGCAAGCGCATAGGTTCCAATTCTCAGCCCCTCGGTGATGCCACCGGCGCGCGTGCAATCGAATTGGACATAGCGGATAGCGCCAAGGTCGATCAGGCCACGGACGGCCCACGAGTGGAGTTCGCTTTTGTCGCTCGCCAGCGGAACATTTGTGCAAGTGGCCAGACGCGCCAGAACGCGTGTCGAATCGTACCAATGAAGCGATTCTGCAAACCCAGAACATGTCATAGGGCTCAAAGCTCCTGATCGCATATTCTGCCTGTTTGAGATCGTAAGCCTGGTTGGCATCGAGCATCAGCGAGGCATCTCCGATCGCCTTGCGCACGCCGTTGATTCTTTCAATGTTGCCAGCCAGTTCGATACCACCGCACTTCATCTTCACCGCGCGATAACCTTGGGCAACATAGCTCGCCATTTCATCGATCACGGCGAGCGGTGAAAAACCTTCCTCATAGTAGCCACCGCTGGCATAGGCCGGCACTTCACTGCGATCGCCACCGAGGAAACGCCAGAGCGGCAGATTCGCGGCTTTTCCCTTGATATCCCATAAAGCGATATCGATGCCGCCGAGCGCAGCCATGATCTGAATGCGCCGATTCTGATCGTAGCGCGAGCGAACGGCAGTCGGATCGCCGGGCTCGATATGGGGCACCGTGAGGTTGAATATCCTCGTCCAGACGGCCTCATGCGCAAGCGCATTCATGCCCGCGATGACATCCTCGAGCTCGACCATGATCTTGGCGATATCCGTCAAAGGTGTCTTGTGGATCTGGCCGTAGCCGACGATGCCCTCATCCGTCTCAACCTACACCAGGATCATGTTGTAGCTCTCCCTCGCGCCGCGTGATGTCCAATAGACCTTATCGAGTTTGGTTGAGACCGGGTGGGCTCTGATGCGAGTGATTTTCATCATCGCTCCTCAATCACGCGTTCGCAAGGGGCGGTGTTGGCAGGACCATCCGCTCATGCACATCGACGCTGGCAGGCTGCTGAAGCGCGTAGACCACAGCTCTGGCTATATCATCTGACTGCAAGGCCTCACACAGGCTTGGGCTCATCGAAGAACAGCGTGTCGGCCATTCCTGGCTCGATCAACGTGACTCGGACACCCGTCCCCCTTAATTCTTCGCGAAGCCCGTATCCAATCGCGGAGACCGCCCATTTGGAAGCCGATTACATCGAGCCAGAGATGGTTCTTCGCCTAGCCACGAACTTCGTAATCAACACGTGGCCTTGTGCACGCTTAAGCGATTCAAGGCTTGCCCTTAGGGTATAGGTGACACCGAGGATGTTGACTTCCACGATCTTTTGCCACTACTCGACGGGCGCTGCAGAAAAGCCGCCTGGCTTTCCTCCAGTGCCGGCATTTGCAAACACGGCATCGATTGAGCCGAGCGGTCGAGTGCCCGATCAATCATTTCTCGCTGGCTGTCATAGTCAGTCACTTCGCAGGGAATAGCCAAAGCTCGATCTTCGCTGATCTCGGCCAAAAGCACTTCCAGAGCTTCTTTCGAGCGTGCCGCCAGAGCAAGACGAAACCCTGCTTGTGCGGCCGCGCGCGCACTCGCCGCGCCGATACCGCTCGATGCACCGGTAATCAGGAGAACGCGATTATCTGACATGTGCTGGATCTTTCATTCACGGGCCTACGCGGGAGCGTCCTACAAAAGTAAGCCCGGGGGAGCGCTCCGGCGACTTGATTTATTTGTCTTTCACGAAGGCCGCCGACAATGCCGACTGTTGAGCCTAGTGGATTGCTTCCGACATTTGGAACCCTCGATTTCCGGCGACGATGATTTGGTCAGGATCGGCGCGCCAGGTAAAGGGTTTTGTCTCGGTTTCGGTGTGCTGCCTGATGAAGCGGTTGATGATGGCCCGGAGGTCGACGGCCGGGCAACGTCCGGTGCGTCGCTTCGTGCGGCCGCAGTGACGGCGTCGGACGGATCACCCCGGCCGTCCTTTCATCCGGCATCACCGGCGTGCCGGGCGGGCGGCTTTTCTCGCGGAGCAGACCATCCACGCCTTCAGCCATGAACCGTTCCTGCCGGCGCCGGACGCATTTCTTCGACTTTCCGGTGGCGCGCACGATCCCCATCGTGCCGACGCCATCGCTGCTCGACAGCACGATCCTGCATCGCCGGATGCGATATGATTGCTTCAAGCCGAATTCTGTCCTCGGCCGTGATCGTCAGATGTGTTCCGGTGCCCATCCCGAAGAAGCGCACATCCCGAGCCGTTTGTCTCGATCAATCCACTAGCGATCACCCGCAGTTGCGCAGGACAGACAAAGAACCACGGCGGGGTCGGCCTCACGCCGCTTGCAAGCGATGATCTCATCGCATGCGGCGCAATAACCGTATTCATCTTGCGCAATCCGATCGAGAGCAGCGTTCAGGTTATTGATACGTGTAGCTCTGCGATTTCCTGAGGCGATTGCCATCGCTTGGCCCTGCAAGGCATCAATGCGGGAAAGTCGCCCAAAGAGCTGTTAGTCGAGCTGGACTGCTTGTTGATTGTCAACGACGGATTCCGCGAGCGTCACGAGTTCGTCCAGTTCCATCTGGATCTGGCCTTTTAATTTCTCAATCAGTGGCCGGGCTAAATTACTCATTTGCTGTCTTTTCGCGGCGCCAAAATTTTTCGATACGCGGGCATCGAACGGCATGAGGCAGATCAAGTGCTCAGATCTCTTGTCAAAAAGCGCAATCAAGGGATGCCCGTTAGACTTGCACTCATTGCCCTCGGATCGCGCTGCATCCAACGTCCGGCATCAACCTGGCTCAAAAACCTCTCAAGGTGAAGATTGAACAGATCGGGTTCCTCCAAATTCACCGCGTGTCCGGTGGACGGTATCACCGGCAGCGAAGCGGAAGGGATTACGCATTTCAGATAGACGTCGGGTGCCGAGGCAAGGCCAGTCTTCATCGCCGGTGACGATCAGTGTGGGGATCTGTAGCTGGTTCAGTTGCTCTTCCAGATCAAACAGCGAGGGCCGCTCCTTCTGTACGCCCAGCTGCGTGAACGCCGCGCCCACGGCCGAGTGCGTAGCCAGCTGATCGGTGAACTCCATCCAGCCTCTGGGATCCTTGTTCTGGAACTGCACGCGCGATGGCCCGAGGCTATAGCGTTTGGCGAATGCCTCCATGCCGTTGTCCCGCAGCTCGGCCGCGATTGTGTTGGCCTCTGCTCGAAAGCGCTCTCGCTGGTCCCGTTCCGCACCATAGCCACAGCCAGCAACCAAGAGGGGAAGTGCACGGCCTAGATAATTCAGGCCGAAATGCAAAGTGGCAAAGCCACCCATGAACAATCCAACGATGTGAGCCTGGTCGATCCCAACCCCGTCCATAACGGATCGGATATCGTCGCAGGCGCGCTGCTGCGAGTAGCTGTCCTGCCGCTCGGGAACATCGGAGGGCGGATAGCCACGGGCATTGAACGCGATGCAGCGGTAGCGACGGGTGAAATAACGCATCTGCGCCTCCCAGCTCCGGCAGTCGCCCGCAAACTCGTGCACAAAAACGATTGCCTCACCGGAGCCCACCTCCTCGTAGTGGAGGTCGACACCATCATCCGTTTTGATCAACCCGTTCGACATAGTGCACTCTCAAATCCTAGGTGCGTGAACTCACCTCCCTCTCGAGAGGACCGCGACCTCAAGCGGCAGAATACGCCGAAAACAAGCAGATGTGGTTTCCTCGATCTGCGCACAGATCCGATTAACGCGGCTCAGGAGTCTGGCGTATATAGTCTTGTCGGCTGATTGATCGGCGCGTTTCTTTCAGATCTTGCTTTTTGCATTTGGCGCTACCCCGGCAGGGCGCCGTCGCCATTCGCTCACTGCAATCCCCGAAACGATCAAGCCGAGCGCAATCAGCGCCTGGGTCGAGATCTGCTCGCCAAGCAATGTGACCCCCAACAAGAGAACATGGAGCGGAATGAGATAGTTGGTGAGCGACAGGAACGATGGCCCGGCTGTGTGGACCAGTCTGAACATCACGACACCTGAGATTGCGGTGGCGAACAATCCCATCGTTACTGTCGCGGCCAGAAAACGTGCGGACATTTGGGTGGGAAATTCGGCTTCAAACATGACCGCCAGCGGGATCGCAATGATCGCCGCGCACAAGAATGACCCGGCGCTTTTCTGAAATGGTGAGATATCGGGCATCATCTTGGCGCAGATGGACATAATCTGCATATCCCGAGGCAGCACCAACCATGGCCAGTTGCGCAAGCAGTGTTATATTCCGCCGCCGCCAATGCCGGTGAGCGCACTGGGCCCCAGCAGAACTACCAGCCCGCATGGACAAACAGGGCAAAGGCGAGTTTGTCCGGATCCTGCGTGTGATGGAGACCTTCTCGCCGGAAGATGTCGATGCCGGCATTCGTGCTGCGCCGGAGCGCGGTACGATTGGCTTCGATGCGATCAAACATCTTGTTCTGTGCCGGATCGAGCGCCTGACCGGCGCGCTGCTCGACCGGCTCACCCATCATGTCCACATTCCGGAGATGAATGGCGAGAGCTTCCTCCTCAAACAAGGCCGCCGCGGCACCACAAGACGCCAAGATCGAACTCCCGCAAGTCAGCCAAGGCTCCAAAGCCTATTCCGCCTGGTGGTGGACGTTTACTCCGGCCAACTGGTGGAGTTTTGCTCCGGCGTTGACAGCCGCCCGTTCTCACGTTCCGGCTCCTTCAGCCGATGCGCCTAGTTCACCTTCATGCCGCCGTACATGCGACGCCATCGACAGCAACTCTGCGCCGACACACAAAGGCTGCGGCAAACCCGCCCACCCTCGCGCTCCGGCCAAGCCGAACCTCGGCTTCACGCAGCATTCCGATAATTCGCTCCGGGGAACAGTTCTTTCTCCGGCTCATCTTCGTCTCCCGTGACGTTCAAATGAAGCCGGATTCTCTCAATCAGGTAGGAACACTTTCAAAAACCCACGTCAGAAATCAACACCCTTTTGGGAATTATAGAGACGATCTAACTGCGGCGAGAGTGGGATTCGAACCCACGGAACGCTTACACGTTCAACAGTTTTCGAGACTGCCCCGTTCAACCACTCCGGCACCTCGCCTGCAGTACGATAGCGTCTTACATCGGCAGATCGCCGATGCCAACAGTGCTAGAGGAAATCGGCATACCATCGAAGTTCTGGGTCAATCGTACTTCCTTGATGCTCCCCGGTTCTCAATGCATGATCACCTCACGGAACCAGGGGAAGCGGCATGGCAATTTCGATTTCGAAAAACTCCGTTTCTGACTATGCATCGAGGATCATTTCCGCATGGCAACGAGCGGCGGAAAGCATCATCAAGTCGGTCGATTGTTGGTTGAGGCGTAGGAGAACCTCGGCACTGTTGGGTTCAAGGAACTCAGGCGGGATTTGGAAGACGACAATGTGACTGGGCAATCAACGATCACGAAGTTAATGCAAATCGCGCGTAATGACGTGTTCGGGCATCGGAGGCAGAGTTTCCGCATCATGGTTGATCGCTCTGATGAGCCTCTCCAGCCTGAGCACAATGTCGACCTTATCGGCGCAGAAATCGATACGAACGATGAAAGCCAGCAGCATGCATCGCCTATCGGCCGTCGCCAGTTCGAGCCATGACCTGACCACTTTGCCGGCTTGCACCAGCTGCTGCTTCTGGGCTGCTGGATCAGCGCACCCCTTGCGACCGCCATCAGTCCCGCCTGACGATCTAGGCATCGCTTGGTGCCGTCTTTTTGAGCCCGAAGAAGCGAGGGCCTGACCAACGCACTCCAGTGATCTCGCGTGCGGCTATCGAAAGTGAGCCGTAGCGGCTCTGCTCGAACTCAAAGCCATCCTCGAGCACCAACACCTTGATCGCCTGGCCTGGCCTTGCCATTCGTGGATCAGTCTGGTGCCTGGCTTCAGCACGGGGCCGGGATCGAAGGCGCCACCATCGCCAGCCTGCAGTTGCTTGGCGAACGTGCGTAGTCTGCGCCGAGCCTCTTGGTTCAGACCACCATGCACCCGTTCCTGCATGCGATAAGCGAGACCGCAAACCATCAGGTCCCGGCTCAGTCCATTAGGTACCTCGATATTGAACGCTCGCTGCCACCGCTTGCGCAGCTGATCGATGGGCAGATTTGCCAGGGCGATGATCTCGGTCTCAAGGGAGGTCAGCGGCCAAGCCCAACATTGTTGATGTGCGGGGCGTTTCCAACCTTGAAAACCAGCACAAGCTCATGGGCCGATCGGTAGAGCGATCCCATACCGCCTGTGGTCTTTGCCCATACACAGATGTTTTTGAGGTCCGAGTAAACCGCGATGCCAGCGGTCAGGATCTCACCGAGGTGCCGCCAGTCCATGAACACGAAATGTAGCGATCTGTCGGCGCTGTGTTCAGCCATATGGTCAACGGGAACATTCTCAAAGCAGAGTTGAGCGTGACCGATCGACATGGGTCTTTGAAAGTGTTCCGCCCTGATTGAGAGAATCCGGCTTCATTTGAACGTCACAGGAGACGAAGATGAGCCGGAGAAAGAACTATTCCCCGGAGCGAATTATCGGAATGCTGCGTGAAGCCGAGGTTCGGCTTAGCCGGAGCGCGACGGTGGGCGAGGTTTGCCGCAGCCTGGGTGTGTCGGAGCAGAGTTACCCCACATTCCCCGTGTACCGTAACGTTTTCACGCCTCCGACAGCCGGTAACATGTTATATTTCAGCATGTTGTGTGGGCTGTAGGGGGGCGGATCACGGATCACCCGCAGGGTGCAGACGAAACGGGTGATATCAGGCTCGGTTTCGACAGTCGGGGGCGGCTGGAATTCCATGGCTCGAAGATCGGTTCCGACGGTGGCCCGTTGCCGTTCCGGGAGTTGGACGAGACCCTAGGATTGCACGATATTGCCGGCGGTCCTCTCGGAGATCCGCGAACCGTCCACAACCGTCTGCATTCCGTGGTCGGGCTTTTGCGACAGTCGGTCTTCGGGCGATTGGCCGGATATGATGATGTGAATGACGCGGACCGTCCGGCGCTCGATCCGGTGATGCGGCAGGTGGTCGGAGGGCTTGGCGTTGATGCCGAGGCTGCGTCTGCCGGCCGGATGGGTCGGTTCGAGACCGAGGTGTCGGCGGCCGCCGACAATCGCGGTGCGCCGGCGGACGTATCCGGGCGAAAGCGGCTCGACGGGTCTGACCCGACGGGTGCCGGTCAGACCGACTTCCGGTTCAAGCCCGTTGAAGCAGCCATAAATCGCGCCCGGTTCACGAACCGGATGCCCGAACCACGACACGGCCCGCCCAAGAGGATTGATCCGTACGCAAAACAGCGGCAGCATGATCGAAACGGCGTTCTAATCGGGGAGTGTCGGCTTGCACATGGCGGGTGCGGTATTTAGGCGGGTTTGATGAGGGCGAACATTTCATCACCATGGGCCGCGCGCGCTTCATCAAAAATCGGAGCCATGGCCTCGGCAAATGCTTGGCGCTGGACGGCATCGAGTTCGATCAGCGTGCAGTCTTTTTCCTCAAGAACTGCCCGCGCATCATCTGCTTCCTGCGCCGTTTCGCCGCGCTGAAATGCCACCGCCTCACGCACCACTTGCTCCATCGCCAGGCGCAAATCCTCAGGCCAGCTGTCAAACGCATCGCGGTTGAGAAAGATCGGACGCGAGACATAAAAGTGCCCGGTCAGCGTGATGTGAGAATGATAGTTGTGAATGCCATAGGTCACGGTGTTCGACAGCGGATTTTCCTGCGCATCGAGTTCGCCGCTGGTCACCCAGGCAATGGCCTCGACCAGATCACAGATCACCGGCTCGGCATCCAGAAGTTCAAAGGCGCGGGCATGGACCTTGCTGGGCAGAACCCGAATCTTCATACCGGCGACATCGTCCGGCGTGCGTATGTCGCGCAGGCGATTTGAGATATGGCCAAACCCGTTCACGAAATAGCCGAGAATCCGGTAGTTCATCCGCTCTTCAATCGCCTGTGTCATACGCGCACCAAGCGCGCCGTCCATCGCGGCCCGCGCGCTGCCGGTATCGTCGAACAGAAATGGCAGATCAACCAATCCGAGTTCCGGGACGCGCTCAGTCATATACGAGCCTGTTGCTGCGCAGGCTGAACTCTTCGGGCGAAACCCGTGGAGAAATGGTCGGCATGAACTTATTATGAGCATTTTTTGGGTCCAACTGGCGCGCCCTTGGACTCATGGTCAAAAAGGATGGAATGATGTTGATGTCTGTCAATCAGGTTGCGGCGACAGACGCCCCCGGCAGTGAACACCCCACGGCAAATGCGATTTCCGGGATGAGTTCCTACCCACGCAAGGCAGCAACTGTACCCCCTGCCAAAGGTTGGCCTTGCGAAGTCTCCACGCTTGATCCGAACCACCCTTGCAGCGGGCCGCATCCAACTGACTGAGCGGGCTGTATTTGGGGGGCTCGCTGGAGCGCCTTGTCCGATGGCGCCCCAGCGAGCCCCCCGACCGATAATCTCACATCAGGCTGCGCCTCATCCGCATTGTCCTTTCACCAAGGATCAGTGCGGCAAAGTGCTGCGCGCTCAAATCAAGTGGCGAAGCGGTGCCGGGAGCATGTGCTGGTGCGAAGGAGGCGCATGCTTGAGTTATGTGATTGATTGAACATACCCGAGAGCCTCTATCAATCCTGCTTGTTCGTCCGATTTTCTGTGATTTTGGCGCGGCGTGGTCATCTGAACCGGTCTTGTGTTTCGGATGCAGCGACGTGCACCGCTTTCAGAGCGTTCCTGGTTGCTATTGAACGGACACGTCCTGTGATCAGGCAGTGACGCTGCCTCCGCAGTTGGACCAGGCGGCGGATGTTGCAGGCGATGTTTGTCATGCCGATCCCGGTTTTTGCGCGGGCCGGACCGATGGGGCGGACTGCCATACCCATCACGTGCTTCCGGACGGCAAAGACGTGCTCGACCGGCGCGCGGTGCTTTGACCTTTGTCTTGTTCCCACGGTCTTGTTCCCACGGCGGATATGCTTCGGCATGAGCCTGCCCCGGGGTGCGATGGTAGGCATGGCTGACAAAACCGTGGCATGCCGGGAACGCTTCGTTCTGCTTCGAACGGTACGCGCTATCGGTCCGGACGCCAGAGCCGGTGTTGGTTTTGTCCGGCAATCCCTGGCGCGGCATTCGCCCGTCATGGCGTGTGCCCTTCCTGCCATCCGCCTACGCCGGTGCCGTGTCCGGATCGGCACGGAAAATCTCGACGTCCACCGCCGCAACCCAGGCTTCGAGTTGATCGCCCAAATCGCTCAAACGCTTGAGCCGTTCATCAACGTCGAAAAATCCGGTCTGCTGAACCATCCATCACCCCTCACTTCATAGCGCCAGTGAATCATGATCAGACAAGGTTGCGAGGTAAATCGAGGCACTCACCTGCCGGTCTCGATTATAACTGCGGCATTCCCGCCCGCGAGACATTCACATATTCTAAGCTGCCCAAGTTCTATGATGCCCGAGACTTCCAAGCTGGCCAAGACCGGCAAAACAGGCTGACCCAAGGAGACCGCGCCGATGCAGCAATTCGATGTGATCGTCGTTGGCAAGGGCAACGCAGCGTTGTGCGCCGCGCTGTCGGCGCAGGGCAAAGCCGGTGTTCGGGTGGCCATGCTGGAAGCCGCACCCATTGACGAGTCCGGCGGCAACAGCCGCTTTGCCGGCGGCATGATGAGCTTTGCCTATGATACGGTCGAGGATCTGAAGCGGCTCGTCGATATCTCCGACGATGAGGAGAAAAACACCGACTGGGACTCCAACACGGTCAACGAATTCTACGATGACCTCTATCACGTCACCGCCTATCGCTCGGATCCGCATTTAAGCAAGATCATGATCACCCAGAGCCTTGAAGCGATGGTGTGGTTGCGCGCGCAAGGCGTGCCCTTCGTGCCCAACTACCGCGCCGCATCGGCTGTGGTCCCAGGCTAGTGCAGCATCTCGATAATGCAGCGGTCAAGAACGGTATTGAGGTGTTTTATGAGACCCGCGCGACATCGCTGATCTATGACGGTAATCGGGTGCTCGGCGTCAAGGCACTGCAAGCCGGTGGAATTTCGCGCCGCCGCGGTGGTGCTCGCCTGCGGAGGATTTGAGGCCAATCCCGAATGGCGCACGCGCTATCTGGGGCCCGGATGGGAGCTCGCCAAGGTGCGCGGCACGCGTTTCAACATGGGCCCCTCAACATAGGCGCCGGTCCCCATGGCAACTGGTCAGGCCGTCACGCCACATCCTGGGAGCGTCACGCGCCGGAATTCGGCGATCTGGAGCTCGACCATGACTGTCATCGGCACAATTACCCGCTGTCCTTGATGATCAACGCCGAGGGTAGGCGTTTTGTCGACGAGGGCGCTGATTTTTACGGCTACACCTATGCCAGATACGGCGAAGAGGTGTTCAAGCAGCCGGGGCTGTTTGCCTGGCAGGTGTTCGATGCCAAGGTCACCCACCTTCTGCGGCCGGAATATCATGCCAAGATCACCACCAAGGTGACCGCGGGTTCACTCGAGGAGCTTGCCTCCAAGCTTGAAGGGGTCAATCCCGAAGGCTTCCTCAAGACGGTGAGCGAGTATAATGCCGCGGTGCGCGGTGACATCGAGTTCAACCCGGCGGTCAAGGATGGCAAATGCACTACCGGCCTCGACTTGCCCAAGTCGAACTGGGCAAATCCCCTCGATACCCCGCCATTCGAGGCCTTTCACATCACCTGCGGTGTCACCTTCACCTTTGGCGGATTGCGGATTGCGCCTCAGACCGGCCAGGTGCTCGATCTCAGCATGAATCCCATAACCGGGCTCTATACGGCTGGCGAGATGGTCGGCGGGCTGTTTTATTTCAATTATCCGCTGGGCTCCGGTCTGGTGGCAGGCGCGGTATTCGGCCGGATTGCCGGCACCGCGGCCGGCAGAGCCGCACGCGAGCAGCTCAACTCTTGAGGAATCACCTGCACGTCATCGCCCTCGGGCTCAAATCCGGTGCCATAGGCAGCGCTGCGCTCGGCAATATCGGCAAGCGTTGCCTGCTCGTCCGCCAGCGCGCAGGGCACGGTTTAATTGCCGGCATTGTGGCGCACGAAGCGGAAGGCAGCGCCCGTCACCCCACCATCTTCAAGCGTGATGCGCGCCAGCATGCCCACCCAATCGCCCACCGCCACCCCGTCATGATGGCCGGTGTGAAAGGAAAAACTGCCAAGACCGTAGAAGATCGGTTTGCCCTTGTAGATCTCCACCGGTAGCGAAAAATGCAGCCCATGGCCGATGTCGGTCATGTATTGCAGGACATCGCACCACAATCCCAGTGACACGAGGCAACGACAATATCGGCCTGCTTGCGCAAATCCGCGATATCGTCCCGGAACCGCTGCAAATAGTGCGGATCGGCCCAAGTGATGATCTCCAGCGGAATGCCCGGGCGCTTGGCCGACGGCACTTCGCGGCGCGTCTTGTGCAATGGCAGCTGATAAGCGGTATTGCCGCGAATAACGGCAACGCCAGCCGAGTTCTCGCCCGCCTCATGGCTGGTTGGCCAGTAGACCGAGATGCGCTGTAAAAATCCGACCTTCAGCCCGTCCCGTTCCAGCACCACCGGCGCGCGCGCTGCCGTGGCATTCGCTCCGGCGCCGGTATGGGGGATGCCCAATTGGTCAAGCCGGGCGATCGATACGGTGATCGCGGCCTTGCCGTAATTCACATTATTAGAGATGCGACAGCCTGGATACCACCGATCTTCAGCGCCTCTGCGGCTGCCGGATCAGCCATGAAGCCTTCGTTTTCAAGCGCATGTCCGCCGGACGGTGCGTAAAAGCAGCACTCCAGATTGCTGAACACAAACTCGGATTGCTGCAACATCGGGCCAACCAGCCGGAACGGCACCTCCGGTGAGGCGACATTCATCAGATTGATATCGCCCGTGGGCATCAGATTTTGCGGCATGCGATATTCCTTGGCCTCGAATTCAAAATCACCTGGGTCCACCAGCGCTGCTGCGCCGATTGCAACCAGATCACCATACCCACAACCAGACCGGGGAAAACCCTCGACCGGCTGATTGGGACATCGGCGCTAACGTGACAATATCGCCGTTCAAGTTGATGCCGCATCACCGCCACCCGCCCGAAATGCACGATTTTCTCGAGATGCCCAGATTCAAGGAGGCCTGCAATGCTGACATTCGACGAGTACTCAGAAAAATACCCATGCATCAAGATAGAACGTCAGGGCGGCGTATTGAAGATGACGACCTACACCAGGGGCGACACCATTCAATGGGCCTATGACGACACCAACCTTTATCCGGGCATCTACTATCATCTGGGCGAAGCCTTTCATGACATATCGAGCAATGTTGAGAACAAGGTCGTCATCTGGACCAGTGCCGGCAACGCATTTTTCGGCCCCAGGCCAAGCGGCGCCAACGCACCACCCAGAACCGCGCGCGGCTGGGAGCGTTCCAACTGGAAGGACCGGCATATGCAGGAAAGCCTGCTCGATATCGATGTTCCGATCATCTGTGCTGTCAACGGCCCGGCCCTGAAACACGCAGATCTGATCTTCCTCTGCGATATCGTGCTGGCCGCCGATCACGCGACTTTCATGGACGGTCACATGCTGCAACACCGTGCCCGGCGACGGCGCCCATGTCGTCTACCCTCTGTTGATGGGACTCACGCGCGCCCGGTATTTCCTGCTGACCAGCGAGGCCATTTCCGCCGAGCAGCTGGCCGAAAAACCACCGCTGGTGCTGCGCCATGCGCGCACTTTTCTGGCCCAGGAACTAAGACGCCGCATGCTCGATATGCAGGGCTATGGTCTGGCGCTTGAGGGGCTGGCGAATGTGGACGATCAGCCCAAGCCGATATTGCAGCGCGATTTTCCCGACGTCACGCAGGTCAAACTGCGCACCGAATTGTAGGAGCAGGCCGCAGCTGTCAGGGAATGAGCTTGTTGTCCCTGAATCGGGCGAACATCCCCAAAAACATCTGCTTGCTGTCGATGGCACTCGGAAAATCTGCTCTGGCGCACCCGCGTCGTGTCGGAAATGAAATCGTATTCGCACGCCAGTCGCGAATTGGGCGGGGTGAACGAGCCTTGCGCCCAATCGGGTGTGCGCTCGAATGGAAACGGCTTGAGGCCGCATCTTTGCGTCATCTCGTCCCACAGCGTCTGCTTGTCCGACAGAAACTGCTTTAGCGAGTGAGGTTGTGGCCCGGCCGGCTCAAGGCCGAAAAATCCGGCCAGCGCCGGCCACATATATTCCCAGAGAAACATGTCGCCATTGCCGACATTGAACACCTTGTTGGCGCAATCGGGCGCTGTTGACACATGGATCGATGCGCGCCAAAAGCTCCGCATCGACCACCTGTATCAGCGAATTGAAGCAGGCCGGCGTGCTGGGAAACCCAAAGAGTTGACAGAGCTCGCGCAAGATCGAGCCATATACCGCCAGCACGCTGGCAAGATTCACCGGATTTCCCGCCGCATAGCCGCACATCGCCGTTGGCCGCACACCGGTCCAGCTCCAGCTTTTGCCCCTCTGGCGCCCTATCACCAGGTCTTCTTCGGAGTAGTAGAAGTCGCCGCCCGGGCTTTGCTTGGCCGGTGTTTTGAAAGGGCTCAGATAGCTGTCGTAATATTTGGTGCCCTGCAGCAGGTTGATATTGGCAAAATCAGGCGCAACCGCCTCGATCGCATCAAGCGCGTTGGCGATCATTGTCAGCCTGGTTTCAGGCTTGGCATCGTTTGCTCAGTGAAAAAGGTGCGTTACGTCGGCGCAGCCGGAAAACGCAGCGCGCGCGGCATCGCTGTCGGTCAGATCGACCGGCACATGATGAAAGTTGGCATGCGGACCGCCGTGCAATTGCGGCGCGCGCCGCGACACGCCATAGACTTTGCCATCCGGTCAGCAACAATTGTTCCGCCAGCGGAGTGCCCGTGACCCCGCTTGTCCCGATGACCATACCACATTGCGTTTGTCCATCTGGCGGTAATTCCTGCAACCTGTGTGAGGGAGTTGCGATTGAAAGCTGCCGGCAGAGTATGCCGTCAGCGGCAAAGCCGCGAGCACCAAGGCTCATATCGAAACGACACGGGCGCGCCCGCACGCATGGCCGAGATTGATGTTATCGGCCTAGCACCTCAAAATAGCGCCCAAAATTCGCCAAAGCGCCTAGCCGGGATGGCCTAAAAGCGCTCAACGCGGCGATTTTCGCCGGCGAGATCAAAACGTTGTCGTTTGGAAACTCGATCGCCTGGCGCGCACTCAGCGCGAAGGGATCAACACACTTTATGAATGGTGTGACGCCAGCGTGCGCGTGATCAGCGTCACCCAGCAAATCGATCTGTCCGGTACGGTCGGTAAGGTCGTGGCCGGTGTGCTGTTCGGCCTAGCCGAGATCGAACTGACCCACATCCGCGAACGACAGGCGGCCGGGATCGCCGAGGCGAAGGCTAAAGGCGTCTATAAAGGCCGCAAGAAAGGCACGCTTAAAGCCGATCCGGCGCGGGCGCGCGAGCTGAAGGCCAAAGGCATGAAGTTGGCCGAGATCATGCAAGTCGCTTGGGATCGGGTCCAGGACGACGCTGAGCCGATATTTGAACGAAGCGTAGGTGTTCAGACCAACTCAATTGCTTCAATGAGTTGCTTGTATGGCTTTCGAGTGCGCGCAATCAATGTAGGTTTCGTGGACAAGGGGTATCCAGAGCTTGATTGATGCGATGGCGACGAAGCCAGGGTAGGACTCTTTGGTTTTGTCGTAGCGGGTGGCGACCCTGCGCCAGTTCTTGAGTTTGTTGAACAACCGCTCGACGAGATTGCGCCATTTGGACCCCCTGCAGCCCCCTGTCTGCTGCCTGGAATCGGGTGACGAGAGCGCATTTACGGCCGCGATGCGGTTCGGCCCTTTGCCTGGGTTGTGGTTCGGGATCTGGTTTCGCCGGGGCCAGGTTATGCCACGGTGCCTTTGCACTCCCGGAACAAGGGCCGTTTCATGTTGACTGCGATGTTGGCCATGCCGATCCTGGCCCTCGCCCGGTCGATGCCGATGGTGCGGACGAAGAGCCCCCCGGAGCTTTCCCCGCCAAACCACCCATGACCAGTCCCTGATGCTTTGAATTGCTTCAGAAAACCTGAATCCATCAGGCCGAATCTGTCAATCCATCCAGGATATGCGGGCCTAGCGGAGACGCTGTGGCCAATGAAGAGGCATGTATTGATGAAGGTTCGCCCTGGTGATCTTGATTTCAGAGACCAGCATCATCTGTTTTCCGGCACCATGGTGCCGCGGGGCATCTACCTGATTTCGACGGTCAGTGAGGACGGCATCTTGAATGTCACCCCCTTCGCCTCGATTGTCACGGTTTCCGTGCAGCCCTCCCTGCGCGGCTTTGAGGTCTCCACAAGAAGGAGCGGGCAGCCAAAGGATACCTAAAAAACGTCTTCTTTACCAACGGCTTCGTCATCAATCTGGTCGATAAAAGCATGGTCGAGGCGATGAACAAGGCCTCGTCTGACTACCCGCCCGAAGTGGATGAATTCAAGGAAACCGGATTGACCCCGGTAAAGGCCGATCTGATCAAATCGCCAATGGTGGGGGAATCCTCGGTTTCGCTGTAATGCAAAGTGGCCCAAATACTGGAATTCGGGGAATTTCCGAGGATTTCCAGTTTCATCATCGCAGAAGTCGCGGCTGGTCCATATCAAGGACGAATATTTGATCGACGGTGAACTCGATAAACCGAAATTGAATGCCATTGGCCGTCTTGGTGGAGAGCTGTTCTGCCGGACATCGGACACCTTCACCATGAAGCGCGATTTCGTCCTCTAGATTACGGCATGACCGAACCTGAGGCGGCCTTTTCAATTGTCGATCGCCTCGCGCTTCATCTCCAGTGCCAGCCATTCGTCTCCCGCCGCTGCAAGGCTTGACCTTGCCGCATCAAGCTCGGCGCTGGCCTTTGCAAAGCCTGCAGGGTCGCGACTGTAAAAGCCGGGCACGGCAAGCCGTGTTTCCAGTGCGGCGATGCTGGCTTCAATCCCGGCGATTTTTTCAGGCAGGGATTCAAGCGCGAATTTTTCGGTGAGAGCATGTTTTCCCTGGTGCCGGATGCCAGCAAGGTGGCGCTGGCACATCTGGTGGCGCGGCTCAAGACTGGCGGCTTCACGCTGCTCGATACCCAGTTCGTGACCGAGCATCTGAGCCGTTTCGGCACCATCGAGGTGACGCGCGAGGAGTATCAAAAACTGCTTGAGGCAGCGCTTGCCACTCAGGGAGAGTTCGGCGCGATGGCATCGAACTTGCCGCCGGCGGCGCTTTTGCAAGTCTTGAGCCAGACATCATAGACCGGATGCTCGAGCGCGTTGAGACCGGGACTTGAGGCGAACATCCAGCCGGTGAACAGGCGCCGCACATTGCCACTCAGCTCATGCTCGTCGATTTCGACAAAACTGGTGGTCTGGGGCGGTTCGGTCGGCGGGCGGGTGTAGCACGCGCGCGGGCGGATCTCGAGCGAGCCGAAGCGCACCGATCCATCGACATCGATCTCGATCGGCTCGATTTCAGCGGTGATCTTGTCTAGGCCGGAAAAAATCGCGGTTTGATTGGCGACCGGCTCGGCCAAGGCCGATGAAAGGCCCAGCGCCATGACAAGCGCAGTGATGATCAGTGCGATACTCGGCAAGGCTTTCACTTATGAGGTCCTTGTGCAGATACGCGCATGCGGCACATTGACCGGCAATCGTGGCTGAATGTGGACAGTCAGTCATAGCGGGCGACGGGCTTCAACTTTCAGGCGCACATAATCGGCGGTCCAGTTGCCCGCCTCATCGCGCAGCGCCGGCTCCAGCAGGGCCACGACATAGGCCATGACATCGGCCCGCTGCTCACCGGAAAACTGGTCGAAAAAGGGATGCAGGAAGGTTTCCAGCCAGTTCTCCATGCCGGTCGGCAGCGGTGTTGGGCGTGGCACCAGGCCAGAGCGGACCATGTGCAGACCGGCGCCGGACAGCACCGCTGCATATTCGGCTTCGGTGGGGAAATACCACGGAAAGGACAGCGCCGCGGCACCGCCAAATCGTTCATGCGCGGCCTGAAGGGCAGTGGCAATGGCGGCGCAATTGGTGTGGCCGCCGAACTCGGCGACAAACCGGCCGCCGGGCCTCAGGGCGCGGAAAACGCCGCTGCCGACCGCTTCGGCATGGTGCATCCAGTGCAGCGCGGCATTGGAGAACACAGCGTCGAATTGGGCATCGAATTGGAGGCGTTCGCCAGAGCCCTTGCGCGCATCCAGTCCGCGCGCACGCGCGCCGGCAACCATCGCGGCGCTGGTGTCAATTCCGACAACGCGCGCGCCGGCATCGGCTATGCGCCGGGTCAAAACCCCGTCGCCACACCCAATATCGAGAATGTCCTCGCCCGCCTGTGGCACCAGCCAGGTGAATATGTCAGAGCCCAGTTCGGCGACGAAACCGACGTGGCGCTGATACCCTTCGGGAGACCAGTTGTGGGCCCCGCCGCCGTCCACTCGCCAATCCGCCACTCTATTCCTTGCCGCCAAATACCGCCTGACCGATCAGGCTCATCAGATTGACCGCACCTTGGGTGTATTCGATAGTATCGCCCGCGGCCAGCGTCTCTTCGGCGCCTCCGGGCTGCAGTGAAACATAGCTGCCGCCAAGCAGGCCCTCGGTTGCAATCTGGGCGCTGGTGTCGTTCGGCAGCTTGACGTCCGGTGACACCGATAACGTGACGATGGCCTCGAATGTTTCGGTATCGAGGCGCTGGTTGACCACCGAGCCGACCTTGATGCCAGACAGGCGCACATCGGCGCCGGTGACAAGTCCGCTGGCGCTGGAAAATCTGGCGTCGACCTGATAGCCGCCCGATGCGGCGCCGACTTCGGCGATCTGATAGGCAAAGATGAAGAACACCACCGCAACCGCGATGACGATAGCGCCGGTCAGGGTTTCAATCGCATTGGCTTTCATCGCTTGCTCCAATGAGTGTCAGTTGATGCGGGTGCCGGGCGGCACCGCGCGCCGTGTCAGTCCGCCGGCGACCAGGCGTCATAATCGCCGGTGGCCGCCGGTCTTGCCCCTGAAGCGAGCGGGCTTCCGGGCGGGCGGTAGGCGTTGGGCGTGCCGGTCTGGTTGGGCCGATGCGGCAGGACCCATGAATGCTCCGGGGCAGCCCCCCGCCCGCCCGGCACATCATCGACAATGTGATGCAGCCAGCCGTGCCATTCGGGCGGCACATGGGAGGCCTCGGCGGCGCCTGAATAGATCACCCAGCGCCGCGCGCCGCGCCGCTCGCGGTAATAGACATTACCGAGCGAATCGCTGCCGACGCGCTCGCCCTTGCGCCAGGTGAAAAATCGGGTCCCCAAGGTCTGGCGATCCCACCAAATAAAAGCTTCCGAAAGCAGACTCATGTGCGCTCGCTAGCCAAATATTACACTGTGGCGCGGACTATCGCGCGCCAGAGGGCCCCTGTCCAGCGCCGTGCTTGAACGGCCATCGGAAGGGCAAAAAGGTCCGGTGTTGATTGCACCTATGAGGTGCCGTCAGCAGGTCTTTGCAGATTGCAACCGATGCCGGCGTTGGCCGCATGAACGCAAGTCGCGAGTCGCCAAGGGTACGTCTGCTGAGTGCTGCCGATTCAACTGATCGCCGCCACACACTCGGCGAACTTCTCATCAGGTGAGTGGTCGTTCAACGTCTTTCTCTGCCGCTCATTGAGTTCCCGCGCCACAGCACAGGTCAGTGCCTTTGGGGAAGTACTGTCGCAGCAGCCGGTTGGTGTTCTCGTTGGTGCCGCGCTGCCGGGGGCTGTGGGGATCGCAGAAGCAAACCTCGAGGTCGGTCGCAAGCGTGAGACGCTTGGGTCGGCAAGTTCCTTGCCCCGGTCCCGGGTGAGCGACTCGCGCAGTTCGCGCGGCAGGTGCTGAACCTGTCTGACGAGCGCGGTTACGACGCCGTCGGTGTTCTTGTCGGGGACCTTGGCAAGGAGCACGTAACGGGACTGACGCTCGACCGGCGTTGCGATGTAACTGTTGCGAGAGCCGGCAATCGAATCTCCCTCCCGGTGGCCGGGGATGGCGCGGTCCCGTGCGGCGGCCGGACGTTCGCGGATCGCGCGTGTTGCCCGCCGACCGGCGTGAAGGAGAAGCCGATCAGGATCGGCGCCGGGATCGTCACACACGGCCGGTACGTCACGTTCCAGTCCAGTTGGCCCGGTTGGCCGAGGGCACGGTGCCAGGGGGCCTGTTCGCCGAGATCCTGCGGCTGATCGCCGAACTTCGGCCGCAGCCGGCGCCGGCGTGACACGTCCGGTTGTCATGCAGTCCGGCAAGAACCACAGGCGAGGTGTGTCCCGATGACCACGAAATCGGCAATCCCGGCGCGATATACGCCGGCGTCACCATTCTCGATGTCCCTCGATCCCCACGACGACGGTCCGGGGTTGCAGATGTCCGCCCGTGGAGGCAATATCGGCTCGACGATGGCCGTCATCCCGTGAATGTCGGTTCAAATGTCATCAACATTGTGTTTGGAGCGGTATCGGTTAGTCTCAGTGTCCAGCGGTGCGCCTGTTTTAGTTGCCGCACCTGCAAAAGGCGCCCGCGCGGTTCACGAGATACCGATCCTTGAAGATCTGTTTCCGGGGGCATTTGAAACATGACAACAGTCGCCCAACTGCTGGCCCGAAAGGGCAATAGCGTCGTCTCGGTCACGTCTTCCTCAAACGTGTTCGATGCCATCCAGCTGATGGCGGACAGGAATATCGGCGCCCTTGCGGTGGTCTTGGACGACCGACTTGTGGGAATCTTTACCGAGCGTGATTATGCGCGAAAGGTCATCCTCAGGGGCAAGGCATCGCCGACGACGCTGATTTCCGAGGTGATGTCATCAAACCCAATCTGCGTTTATCCGACCCACACGGTTGAACAATGCATGGCATTGATGACGCAGAAGACATTCCGACACTTGCCGGTGCTTGAAGGCAACAAGATGGTCGGCATGATTTCAATCGGTGATCTGGTCAAGAGCATCATCGAGGAGCAGGAATTCATCATCGATCAGTTGGCCCACTACATTCAGGGCGCATAAGGTCTCCACACCTTCGTGTCGCGTCATCAAGGTCTTTGCGTGACGCACGTGTTGAATTGCGTCATGCTGATGCGCAATGTGATCGGCTTTTGCCTCGCGTTTATGGTAGGGTTAACAAATTCATCTACACTGTGTTTCAGTTCGACCGGATCTGAGGGGATTCCGAATGGGCCTTATGCGATTGATTGTATTGACCCGCATTTCCCATATGGCTCCATTGATTGATATGATTGATCGTTGGTTCTGTGATGAGAATCAATGTCTTGAGCGCATTTTAGGGCGCGGCATATGGCGAACCCGGCGGGTGAACCGGTTGACGGGCCTCTTCGGCTCGATTTCGACCGCCGCCTGAAGCTCGCGTTCCACGGTTGCGGAATCACCACCGACGCCGGCTTGCCGGCCTGCCGCGAGCTTGATGACGCGCTCGGCTTGACGGACATGGCCGGCCATGAGCCTGTCGATTCGCGCACCGGCAAGAACGGTCGGCACGCGATGACGGGATTGTTTCGCCGATTTGTCTTCGGCCGCCTCGGTGGCCATGAGGACGTAAACGACGCCGACCGCCCGGGACGCGATCCCGCGATGCGATGGATTGTCGGCGGGCGCGCCGTAGCCGGGCAGGCCGCGTGCGCCGGCCGGATGGGGCAATTGGAGACGGAGTTCCTTGCCGGTGACGAGAACCTCCCCCCGCACCGACCGATCTGTCGGGGCAATGGATTGACCGGGGGCACGCGCGGCATCCGCCCAGGGCCATCGTGCTCGACATGGATTCCATGGCGATCAGGAAGGTGCCGCCTGGAATGGGCACTTCGCCTGCACCTGCTGCCATCCGCTGTTTGTGTTCAACCGGTTCGGCGATCCGGCAGTTCGGCGTTCTGCAACCCGTCGTCGCGCGTTACCGGGAACGGAACCTGCGCCGCTTTTTCCGAGGCGATGCCGCCTTCGCCGCACCGGACATCCATGAGTTTCCGGAGGCCGAGGGCGACCGGTATACGATCGGTCTCAAAGCCGACGCGATCCTTCGGCAAAGCATCGCCTGCCTTCCGACCCGACCCGTCGGCCGCCCACCCGATCATATGATCTGCACCCATGCCGGCTTCAGCCATCGGGCAGTGTCATGGGACAAGAAGCATCGGGTCGTCGCCAGGGTCGAACGGCATCCGGGCGAACGTGTCCCGCGCGTCGGCTTCATCGTCACCAGGCTGAGCCGCCCTGCCAGGCACGTGGTCGCCTTCTGCAACCGGCGCGGCGCGGCCGGTACGTCACGTTCCAGTCCAGTTGGCCCGGTTGGCCGAGGGCGCGGTGCCAAGGGGCCTGTTCGCCGAGATCCTGCGGCTGATCGCCGAATTTCGGCCGCAGCCGGCGCCGGCGTGACGCGTCTGGTTGTCATGCAGTCCGGCAAGAACCACGGGCGAGGTGTGTCCCGATGACGACGAAATCGTCAATCCCGGCGCGATATACGCCGGCGTCACCGTTCTGCTATCCATCGATCCCCACGACGATAGTCCGGGGTTGCAGATGTCCGCCCGTGGAGGCAATATCGGCTCGACGATGGCCGTCATCCCGTGAATGTCGGTTTAAATTATGGACCGATCAGCGCCCGCCCGGATTGAGCCAGATCAATCGTTCCCGTCCGGCGTTGGCACGTAAAAAAACAGATTTTGTGATCTAGATCGTATTTGCGAAAAACGCGCTGCGGTAAAATTCAAAGGCGTTGGAAGAGTTGCGTATGCCGACGCAAACTAGAGAGGCAGGTTTCGGTTTCGGCCGGGCCTTCTGTTTCACCCACATATCGGCCGCCTATCTGCTCTGTTCCGACATCGCGCCATTGCCGCGCCTGCGCCGCATCGATACCGTGCGTCACCGAACAAGCGCGGGTGCCGCACGCCAAAAGGCGCGTCTGACGGCTCGTTCAGTCAATTACCCATCAAGGCAGGGGGCAATCATGGTAAAGATATTCGTGCCGCAGGCGATCCCGGAGGTCGCGGTCGAGCGGATGAAGCAGTTCGGAGAAGTCACGGTCTGGGAAGGAACCGACGGTCCGATGCCGCATGGCGAGATCCTTGAGGCGGTGCGCGACAAGGACATTTTATATGCCATGGGCGAGATCGACTATGACCGCGAAATCATTGAGGCGGCAGAGCCGCTCAAACTGGTTGCGGCGATGCACATGAAGGCGACCTTTGTCGACCAGAAGGCCTGCACCCAACGCAGCGTGCCGGTGTCGGGCCTGCCCAATTTCGTCTCCAAGACGACAGCCGAATTCACCTTCGCCATGCTCATGTGCGCAGCTTGGAACCTGCAGGATGCGCGCCGGTTTCTCGAAGACGGCAAATGGACGCAAAACCAGTCGACCGCCTTTCTCGGCACCCGCATGTTTGGCAAGACGCTGGGCATTATCGGTATGGGCACCATCGGCTCACACGTCGCCAAGCGTGCGGCGGCGTGCGAGATGAACATCCTCTACAACAAGCGCTCGCGCCTCAGCCAGGCCGAGGAGTTTGCGCTTGGCAATGCCGAGTACCGCTCGCTTGAGGGTCTATTCATGGAGTCCGATTTCATTTCCATCAATGCCGGGCTCACCGACGAGACCAAGGGAATGATCGGTGAGGAACTCCTGTCGCTGATGAAGCCCTCTGCGATCCTGATCAACACCGCGCGCGGTCCCATTCTCGACGAAGCAGCGCTCGAGGCGGCATTGCGCGAGGGCCGTATCAGGGGCGCGGCGCTTGATGTGTTCGAAACCGAGGTGCCCAAGGCCAATCCCGGCCCGCGCAAGGGCCTTTACGGGCTGCCCAACGTTATCCTGACGCCCCATATGGGCAGCGCCGCACGCGAGACCCGCGATGAGATGGCACTCAGAACCGTGGCCAATATCGAGCGCTTCCTGGAGGGCAAGCGGCCATTCGATGTGCTCAATCCCGAAGTCTACGGAGAAGCTGCACGCAATGACGAGGTGATCGGCTAGGCGGGCCTTATGGAATCAGCGCCCGCCCTCGCTTATGCCGTGCGGGCGGGCGCAGAGCCGCCTACCAGTTGACGCGGATTTCCTGGATTGCCTGGGCCGTGGCCTGCTTGACGGTGAAGGTGATCTCCTTGTGGCGGATCACCGTGCCGGCTGCAGGAATTTTGCGTACGATTTCCAGCAGGGATCCGGCCAGCGTCTGGTAATTGCCGTCGGGAAACTCCAGGCCCATTTCCTCTTCCACCATCTGCAGCTCGACCCGTCCGCCGACGATGTAGTTTTTTTCCCCGACCTTGCGCAGCCTTTGCACCGGATCATCGCCGGCGTCGTATTCGTCATCGATCTCGCCCACCACCTCTTCGATGATGTCTTCCAGCGTGACGATGCCTTCGGCGCTGCCAAATTCGTCCACCACCACTGCAATGCCGACGCCTTTCTCACGGATCGCCGGCAACAGGTCGCCAATGCTGCGGGACCTTGGAATATAGATCGGTGTGTTCATGAACGGTTTGAGAGGCACCGCTTCATCTTCCAGCAACAGATCGAGCGCGTTCAGCGTGCCGACGATCTTGTCGACCCTCTCGTCATAGACCGTGAACCGCTTATGGGCGGTTTCCCGCCAGACGGATCGCTTCGCCTGTGCTGGCACCATGATGTCGGCAGCCGCGGTTTCGCCAAAGTCGAACACCCTGCGGATCAGCGACTGTTCGCTGGGCTCGATGTCGGTCTCTGACGACGCCATGATCTCTTCGCGCAATGTGAACGGATTGCGCTTCTCGCCATCGCCGAAAATCCGCGTCAGCAACCGTGCCAGCGCCGTAAAGACAATCAGGATCGGATAGAACACGATCGATGCGACGCGCAGAATGAGGATCGCATAAGGCGTGATCACGTCGGCGCGCTGCTGGAAAATGCTCTTGGGAACGATTTCGCCGAACACCGAGATCAGCGGTGCCACCAGCACCACCGCAACCCAGCTATACTGCTCGCCGAGCATCTGGATCACCAGCGCGGTGGCCAGCGTAGTGTTGGCGACCACCGAGATATTGGTCCCGGCTAATGTCGTTGACAGCAGCCACTCCGGGTTTTGCAGCATTTTCAGCGCCACCTTGGCGCCGCGCGACCCCTTGGCCGCATCATGTCGCAGTTTCATCCGGTCGGCGCTGACGACGGCGATTTCCGAACCGCTGAAGAAGGCCTCTGATGCCAGAATCAGCACCATGAACCCGAAGGTGATCGCGATTTCCATCGGCTACGCCTCCACCGTCTCAGCTGGCGGCTCGACCGAAACCTCCTCAATCACATGGTGATCCAGTGAAATCACGGTGAAGGCATGCGCGCCAATAACGATGCTTGCCCCTTCAGGCGGCAACTCGCCAAATTCGTGGAGCAATACGCCGCCGATTGTCTCCACCTCTTCATCATCGAACGAGGTGCCCACCCGCCCATTGAAATTCTGCACTTTCACCGAGCTGCCGACCCGGAGACGTCCCTCGCCCAGTTCCTCGAACTCTACCTGCTGCTGCTTGATCATCTCCGAGCGGCTGAGAATATCGCCGAAGATGCACTCAAGCAGGTCTTCCATGGTCACCAGACCGGTCACGCCGCCATATTCATCAACCGTCAGGGCGAGCGACAGATTGCGGCTACGGAATGTGTGCAAGAGGTCCGACACTGTGCCCGCGTCTCGGGCACTAAACAGGCTTTGCGCAGCAGCTCCTCGGTCTTGGGCACGCTGCCATTGGTGAGATCGACTCCCAGAAGATCGCGTGCGAACAGCACGCCAGCAATCGTGTCCAGATCGTCGCGATAGACCGGCACCTTGCTGTGGCGGGTGCGGATCAGCTTGCGCGCCAGCGAACGGACCATGTCCTCGGTGATGACATTCTCACGCGAGCGTTCCTTGCCGACAATCAGGGTGATGATCACGTCCGGGACTTCGCGCACCACCCGGCGCAACAGCAAGATGGCCCGGGCGAATCCGTCGATCAGGCGGCACTGGAATGTGGCAAAGGCGACATTGTTGCGGATCGCCAGAGTTTTGGGCGTGATCTCGCCGAACAGCGGCAGGATCGGCACCATGACGAACAGATTGACCCATTTGTACTCGTCGCCCATCAGCTTGATCACCGCTGCGGCGGAAATCACTGAAGCGGCGACATTGACGAATTCGTTGCCGATCAAAATCGTGACGATCAGCAGCCGCGGCTCGCTCAAAAGGTGTTTGCTCAGACCGATGCGCGGGTTGCTGTCCCGTCGCATCTGCTCGATCTGAACCTGGTTCAGTGAGAAAAGGCTGGTTTCTGAACTGGAGAAGAATCCTGAAAGCAACATCAAGAAGCAAAACAGGATGAGGTGGACCCACAATATTAGGGTCGGGAGACTCATTATGGCCACGAGATGAGGGCTGCGGCGCGCGCGATAGCTGCCATGACGTTTTTAATGGTGCGCTCGAAGCGAGTTGCGATACGCCGCCGGTCTTTGAGGCAGCAGAACATGCGTTCGATGATATTTCGCTCCCTGTAGATGGCCTGATCGTAGGGATATCGAATCTTGCGGTTCTTTCGCGGCGGGATGGCTGGCCCGGTCCCGCGCTCTTCAAGCCATTCGCGCAGTTCCCGGCCGTCACGGCCTTTGTCGGCGACAGGTTCGGCGGATGGCGGCATGGCCTCGATGCGGCGCTGTGCGACCTTGCAATCATGCACGTTTCCGGGCGTCGGGAGCAGGACGCAATTGACAAAAACATGGGGCGGTCCTTGTGGTCGCGGACGGCGTGGAGCCCGGTGTTGCATCCACCTTTGGTGCGGCCGATACCATGGCCAAGGCCCGCCTTTTCCGCCGCCGGCGCAGCGATGAACCTTGATGCAGGAGCTGTCGATGAACAGCCGGTCAGGCGTATCCTCGGCGCCTGCGCCTGACGGAGCGCTGAAGATACCTTCCCGTATACCGCGCGTACCGCGCGCGGCCCGGCGGACGAAACGGTTGCAGAGCGTCTTCTTCGGCCCGTGGATATCGGCGCAGTCGGCCCGGCGACCGCCACAGCGCAGCGCATGGACGATCCCGCTCGGCACACGACGATCATCAACGCGTTTCCTCCGCGCACATCGGTCGGCAGAAGCGGCGCGATCCGGGCCCGCTGAGAATCGGAAAATCAAAAGAAATCACACATCTCGTTACCCCCTCCGGAGGCAGTGAACAATCCTCAGATCAAATCGGGAAGACGGTCATTGGGGCCGGACCCTAGAGCGTCTTCGCAATGAGCGGAATCGTTTGGGGGGGTTCCCAATCGCGCACTGATGTGATTCACGGGATGCCGCAAGATGGAGGCGGCATCATGGGTTGGAGATCTGGGCAGCGCTGTTCGCAGGACCTGCGGGATCGGGTTCTTTCGGCGATAGACGGCGGGATGGCGGTGAGGCTGGCGGCAGCGACGTTTGGCGTGAGCCCGTCCTACATCTACAAAGCGCTGATGCGGCGTCGGCCGACCGGCGACAGCGGTCCCGAACCGGGGCCATGCGCCGCGCAAGCCAACGGCGGCTCAGGAAATGGCGCTGGCCGGATATATGAGATCTCCACCCCGGCATAACACCGGCGAGCGTGCAAACCCGGCTCGAGGCCGGCCATGGCGTGTTGATCTCCACCGGCGCGGTGTGGAATGCGGTCCGCCGGCGCGGCCCGTCGTTCAAAAAAAGCCCTGAGGGCCGCCGAGCAGGACCGGCCGGACGTGGCCGCCCAGCCCTTCATCGATCCCGAGCGTCCGGTCTTGCTCGACGAGACCGGCGTCAACACCGGGATGGCCCGCCTCTGTGGTTGGGCGCCGGTCGGCGAGCGCTGCCGGGACAGCGTACCCTTCGGCCACTGGAAGACGATGACTTTCATTGCAGGCCCTCACCTCTCAGGCCTCACGGCCCCCGGGTCCTCGATGGTCCGATGGATGACCAGGCTTTTCGCGTCTATATTGAGGAGGTGCCGGCACCGACCCCGACACGCGGTGATGTCGTGGTGCTCGACAACCTGCCTGCCCATCTACCTGCCCATAAGGTCACCGGCATCCGTCAGATCACCACCTCCCGACGCGCCCGGATCTTCTATCTGCCGCCCTGCAGCCCCGACATGAACCCCATCAAGATGGCCTTTGCCAGGCTCAAGGCGCTGCTCGGGCAAGATCCGGCCCGAACCGTCGACGCCCTCGTTGAACGCATCGGCTGCACTATCGACTGCTTCCTCCCGGCCGAATGCGAAAACGTCTTCCACGCCGCAGGATATCAACGCTCAATGTGAAAATACTCTAAGACGGGGAAGGTGGGAGCATTGTAAGCGAGGTTCTGGGGGTGGGGATAAGTTTGCCAAACAAGAGGCGAGGAGGAGCGCAGCTCCGGACCCGGACTAAGAAAGAGCCTCAACGAAGCCATAACCCGGCGCGCCGTCAGACGATCGTCGTGCCGCCGTCGAGTACTAGGATCTGACCGGTGATGAAGCCGGCATCGGGCCCCAGCAGATAGGCAACTGCACCTGCAACTTCCGAGGGCTCGCCGAAACGGCTGGCCGGCACGCGCGCGATCAGTCTTTGATGCACCGTCGGATCGGACAAATATTCGATGCGCGACGGCGTCGTAATGGTGCCGGGCGCAACGGCGTTGACGGTGATGCCGAACTCGGCCCATTCGGCCGCCATCATGCGCGTCATATGAATAAGCCCGGCCTTGGATGTGCCATAGACGAGGCGTTCTGGAAACGCGACAATGCCATAGGTCGACGACATGTTGACGATGCGTATCGGCTGTTTTTGCTCAACCGCGCGGGCAACGATCGCCTGGGTGAGAAAGAATGGCCCCTTCAGATTGGCACCGATGACCTCATCCCATTGATCTTGCGATATTGTCAACGCCGATTGACGCAGCGTCGCGCCGGCATTGTTGATGAGCGCGTCAATATGCTCGATTTTCTGAAAGACCGCCTCCGCCAGCGCCGCGATGGAGCGCGTGTCCTAGAGTATCAGCTCGTGCTTGTGGACAGTGCGGCCGCGAAAATTCTCGTCACCGTCCATCCAGTCGAGCCGGGACGGATCGCGCGCCGTTACCACCAAATCATATCCATCTCGGGCCAGGCGGCACGCGATCTCCGCGCCCAAGCCGGTGCTGCATCCGGTTATTAATGCGACGGGCATTGCATGGCGCCTCCGTTGCCCGTCATGTCCTATCACGGCTGGCGCCGTATTTCTAAAACCGCGCGGTATGGCCAGCCGTCACAAATCCCTTGCCCCCTGGGCCACCCCGTGTGAGATGGCGGGTGTTCGACCATGAAGGTGCTTACCCGCCCATTCAAAGGCCTGCCCTTGGGGCGAGGCAACACCCGCGCGCTTGCAAAAACAGCACACGACCGGCGCCAGTGTGCTTACACACCCAGCGCCCAGTGGTGTAAACATCGTAACAAAGTTCGGGATCAATGCGAGGGGAGGGTGCGCTGTGGGTGAGGCGGCGCGTATCAGCCTTAAAGATCGAGAAATGAGGAGGCGATGTTCGATATCCGGTTGAATGAGGAACAGCGGGCGTTCCAGCAGATGGCGCGCGAATTTGCCCAAAGCGAGATCAAGCCGATCGCGCTGGAGCTCGACGCACGGCCAAAATGGGAAGACCGCATTCCATGGGACGTGCTGAAGAAGGGATCGCAGCTCGGCTTTCGCACCTTTGTGCTGAGCGAGGAAAATGGCGGCGCTAGCGCCTCCGATCACCTTACCGCCTGCATCGTTGCCGAGGAACTGGCCGCGGCCGATATCGGCACCGCCTATTACTACATGCTCACGGCGCGGCGTGCGCGCGACTGGTTCGAGCTGCGCGCAACACCGGAGCAGCAGGCGTATTTCATCCCGCGCTTTGTCGAGGACGATCTTTATTTCACCACCGTCGCGATCCACGAGCCCGACACGGATATGGGCTACGACTATTTCAAGCCAACCCCGAAGGATGCTCGCTTGCGGACCACAGCGGTCGAGCAAAAGGACGGGTCGTGGGTAATCAAGGGTGCCAAGAACTTCCAGACCGTCGGTTATCTCGCCAAGCTGATTGTCACCATCGCCCACACCGAGAACGGGCCGCAGGCGTTTCTGGTCGAGGGCAATTCGCCGGGCCTGGTACGCCATCCGATGTCGAAGATCGGCCGCCGCGTCGGCGACAATGCGGAGATTTTCTATGACGATGTGCGCGTGCCGGCGGGCCGCATTCTCCCGCCCTCACCGCCCGGCCGCACCGACATGGGCACCCATGTGACGATCGCCGCGCTGACGCTAGGCCTAGGCAGGGCGACGCTTGAGGAAACACTGAAATACACGCAAGAGCGGGTCAGCGGCGGCAAGCCGATCATCCAGCACCAGGCAGCGGGACTGGCGATCGGCGAAATGGCCATGAACCTTGAAGCGGCACGGCGGCTGATCTGGACGGCGGCATGGGCCAAGGATCACCCGGAAGCCTTCGCCGACGGCAGTGCCGACTGGCAACCCTATGAGGCGATGGCGACGGCGTTTGTCGGCACGGCGGTGCAGCGCATAACGGAACAGGCCATGGAGTTGTTCGGCGGCATGGGCGTCATCCAGGGCATGCCGATCGAGAAATATGCGCGCGATGCACTGGTGCAGAAGCACATCTCGTTCCCACCCCGCACGCGGTTCAAGATCATCGAACAGCTCGTCGGATATCAACGCGACATTCAACCGCTGCTGGGCGAGAACTAGGTTTCGTGGACAAAATGGTATCCAGAGTTTGATCGATGCAATGGCAACGAAGCCAGGGTAGGACTCTTTGGTTTTGTCGTAGCGGGTGGCGACCCTGAGCCAGTTCTTGAGTTTGTTGAACAACCGCTCGACGAGATTGCGCCATTTGTCTTTGGCCCGGTCGTGCGTGATGGGGTCAAGACGATTGCTCTTTGCAGGGATCACCGCTTCGACGCCTGCGGCGGCGATTTCCTGGCGGATAGCATCGGCATCATAGCCGCGATCTGCGAGGAACGCCTCGATGCGGTCGGTCATCATGCGGAACAGCGGTGCAAAGCCCTGCACATCGTGCGCTTGGCCGGGTGTCAGCACGAAGCCGGGCGGGAGGCCTCTGGCATCGCACCTCGCGTGGAGCCTGGTCGTAAAGCCGCCGCGTGACCGGCCAGGCCCCTCTGTTTGCTGAGCCCCCTCCAAGTCATAGCATTAGGTCCAAAAGCAACTCCATCAACCTTTTTTAAAAGACGCATTCCAATAGAAATATTTGTAGATTTCCATGCTATTCCTGCGGGAGCGATAAAGATAATATAGAAGTTTGGTTGCCACTGAAACCTTAATTGTTATATCCAAACCCTCCTACGTAAAGCCCCGTCTATTGTTCCAATATCTGTCCAAAAATGAAAATGGTCATGACTTTCACTAAATCTTGTGTGATGTAAATATGCTTTGATCCAATTCGGAAAATTTCTGACCATCAATTGTCACTAAATATTTTTTATAACCAAAATAGATAGCACAAGATATTTCTTTTTCAACACCTGAACTTTCATCTCAACCTTCAACATCCATTATAAATAAAGTAGAACACCTACCTAAAAAAAAGCTTCACCCCATTTTTTCCAAAAATCAAAGTTGATAGGAAGATCGTATTCTTTGCACATATGATGAGTCTGGAGAATTGGACTGAAAAGAATTATATCTTTTTTTAGAAAATAGTAAACTGTTTCTTCATGTTGTTCCCATCTTTTATCAATACTAGGATGTTTAGGGTTATTTTGAGTGTGGGGTCCTGCAAGATAAATTGGAATAATTTTAGTACATTTTAGGAATAGGCGAGAGATCGGGACAAGGAAAAGTAACGGTTTTTTCATAATTATTCTCTACAATCTTCACAATCATTCCAATCAAGATCAATACAATCTCCCCAACTTTTTGGGGAGATTTTTAAATCCCTCAGCAAACAGAGGGGCCTGGCCGGTCGCGCGGCGGCTTTACGACCAGGCTCCACGCGAGGTGCGATGCCAGAGGCCTCCCGCCGGCTTCGTGCTGACACCCGGCCAGTTGCTACTTTTATGCCGACGGCACAATGATGTGCCCGGACCACCGTGCTATCGATCATGTCGGCGGTGGCATCGCGTCCCGCCGGTTCGGCCAGCATCTCGAGCATCGCATCGAACACGCCGGCCGTGACCCATCTTCGGGAGCGTCGGAAAATGCTGTTCCACTTGCCATAGTCATCCCGCAGGGGCCGCCACTGCGCTCCGGTTCGCGCGCGATCCACATCATGCCTTCGAAATACAGGCGGTTGTCCTGTGCAGGACGGCACCCGCGACCGCGCTCCAATGTGAATCTCATGTGGCGCCAACAGCGGCCCGATCAGCGCCCATTCCTCATCCGTTACACCAATCCGCTCGCCCAAGGCCGCCTCCAAAAGGCAGCCTTGAATCGAAATGTGAATCTCATGTCAAGCCTAGTCCACGAAACCTAGCAATTGACGTTTCAACCTGCACCTGCCCTAGCAAGATCAGGCGGTGTCGCTTCCGCCACGAATTCCACAATTGCCTCATCAAGGCCCAGTGAGTGCTGATCTTTGGAGCCCAACCGGCGCACCGATACGGCGCGTCCCTCCGCCTCGCGCGCACCGACAACCAGCATTGCCGGCACCTTGGCATGGCTGTGCTCGCGCACCTTGTAGTTGATTTTCTCATTGCGGAAGTCGCTTTCAACCCTGAGACCAGCCGCAGTGCAGGCGGCGTGCACTTCCTCACCATAGCTTTCGGCTTCGGAGGTAATGGTCGCAACAACTACCTGCAGCGGCGCAATCCACAACGGTAAATGTCCGGCATGGTTTTCGATCAGAATACCAATGAACCGTTCAAGCGAACCGAAGATCGCCCGGTGCAACATCACGGGCGTATATTTCTCGCCATCGGGGCCAATGTAAAACGCGCCAAGCCGGCCCGGCAGATTGAGATCGACTTGCAGCGTACCACACTGCCAATCGCGCCCAATCGCATCGCGCAGCACATATTCGAGCTTTGGACCATAAAACGCGCCCTCACTTGGATTGAGCTCGAACTCCTGGCCAGCACTTGCCACCGCATCTTTCAACGCGCTCTCCGCCCGGTCCCACACCACATCATCGCCAACCCTGACCTTGGGCCGGTCTGAGAACTTGACCCAAACATCCTCAAAGCCGAAATCGCGATAGATCGACAGGATCAGCTCGTGCACATGCACGCATTCTTCCATGATCTGGTCTTCGGTGATGAAGATGTGCGCATCATCCTGGGTGAAATGACGCACACGCAACAGACCATGTAATGCACCGGACGGTTCATAGCGGTGTACTTTTCCAAATTCTGCAATTTTTATAGGAAGGTCACGATAACTCTTCAGACCATTCTTGAAGACCTGAACATGCCCGGGACAGTTCATTGGCTTCAGCGCAAACACCCGCTCATCCGGCGTCTGGCTGGTGTACATGTTCTCGCCGAACTTCTCCCAGTGGCCCGACGTCTCCCATAGCGAACGATCGAGCATGTCCGGCGTATTGACCTCCAGATAGTTCGCACCCTCGCCGCACCGGCGCATATAGGCAACGAGTTCGGAAAACAGTGTCCAGCCTTTTGCGTGCCAGAATACCGAACCGGGTCCCTCTTCCTGGAAATGGTAAAGATCCATCTCGCGGCCGAGACGGCGATGGTCACGCTTTTCCGCCTCTTCCAGCATGTGCAGATAGGCCTTAAGGCCCTTGTCGGAGGCAAAGGCGGTGCCGTAAATCCGCTGCAGCATCGGATTGCGCGGATCGCCGCGCCAATAAGCGCCCGCGATCTTCATCAGCTTGAAGGCCGAGCCGACCTTGCCGGTGGACGGCATATGGGGCCCGCGGCACAGGTCAAACCAGTCGCCCTGGCGGTAGATCTTGATGTCGTCGCTTTCCGGGATCGCATCGACCAGCTCGACCTTGTAAGCCTCGCCCATCTGCCGGAATGTGTCCTTGGCCCGCTCGCGATCCCACACTTCCTTGGTGAAGGGCGCATCGGCTGCAATGATCTCGCCCATCTTCTTTTCGATCACGTCCAGATCATCGGGCCGGAACGGCTCCTCGCGAGCGAAGTCATAATAAAATCCGTTTTCGATTACCGGGCCAATGGTTATCTGCGTGCCGGGATAGAGTTCCTGCACCGCTTCGGCCAGCACATGGGCGCAATCATGACGGATCAACTCAAGCGCTGCCGCATCATCTCTTGAGACAATCTCGACGGCTGCATCCTCGGCGATCGGATCACTGAGATCGGTGAGAATACCGTCGACTTTCAGCGCGACCGCGCGCTTGGCCAGTGATCTGGAGATGTCGGCGGCAATTTCGGCGCCTGTGATTCCCGGCTCATAAGAGCGCCCGGCACTATCGGGAAGCGTAATTGTGATCATCTATCCTCCTTCGCTCACTCACTGCACACCAAGCAGTTAAGCAAGAAGACTCTGATATGGATCATTCCGGCACATGTCCACAAAGGTCCAGTCTCATTTTCAAGAAATGACAGTTGATGCATTTGCGGTTTTGCTCATGTAGGTGTCAGCGCAGCAATCATACCGAGCGGCAATCCACCGCCAGCGGTTGAGGCGACCGAACAAATGATTGAAGAGATTGAAATCCGCGAAAGCCTGCAGAGTGACTTTGCGTCGATCGAGAAGCTTTATCCCGAAGCGTTCCCGGAAGAGGAATTACTGCCCTTGGTGAGGGAGCTGATAGGAGAAGCGACAACCGTTCTTTCGCTTGTCGTAATGGTTGATTTGTCTGTGATGGGGCATGTCATCTTCACGACATGCAGCATTGCCGGAACAACTGACAAGGTTGTGCTCCTGGGACCGTCGCGGTCGCTCCAGCTTGGCAAAGGCAGGGCGTGGGCAGCGCTCTCATTCGCGACGGATTACAACGGATGAAGAGAGCCGGTGTGATCCAAGTCTATGTGCTCGGTGACTCTGCCTACTATGAGCGTGCCGGCTTTGAGCCCGTGTCTGACGTTGCGCCGCCATATCCGTTGCCGGAGGAATGGCGCCGGGCATGGCAATCGCTCAGCCTAAACCCACATTCCCCGGGTAACGTAACGTTTTCGCGCCTGTGACAGCCGGTAACATGTCATATTTCAGCATGTTGTGTGGGCTGGAGGGTGCGGATCACGGATCACCCGCAGGGTGCAGACGAAACGGGTGATATCAGGCTCGGTTTCGACAGTCGGGTGCGGCTGGCGGGTGCGGCTGGAAGTCCATGGCTCGAAGATCGGTTCCGACGGTGGCCCGTTGCCGTTACGGGAGTTGGGACGAGACCCCGGGATTGCACGATATTGCCGGCGGTCCTCTCGGAAATACGCGAACCGTCCACATTCCGTGGTCGGGCTTTTGCGGCAGCCGGTCTTCGGGCGATCGGCCGGATATGATGATGTGAACGACGCGGACCGTCCGGCGCTCGATCCGGTGATGCGGCAGGTGATCGGAGGGCTTGGCGTTGATGCCGAGGCTGCGTCTGCCGGCCGGATGGGTCGGTTCGAGACCGAGGTGTCGGCGGCCGCCGACAATCGCGGTGCGCCGGCGGACGTATCCGGGCGATCGATTGATCGGGCTCACGCCGCGATGGCCCCCGAATGGATCACACCGGACATGGACGGTTCGGTCGGCACGCCCCATGGCGCGCAGGAGAACACCGCCTGGAACGGGCATTTCGGCTACATGTGAACCGCCCCGGGTTTACCGGAGAGTAAAACTCTCAAAGGATGAGCCCTATGGACAAGAAGAAATCCCCCCGAAGTACACGGCCGGGTTCCGGGAACGCGAGGTCCGTCTTTTTCGCGAACAGCGGCCTGAGTATGCCCGTGACAACGCAGCCCACAAGGCGATTGCGTCGAAGCTTGGCTGCTCACCCGACACACGCTACGCGCCTGGTGCGTTCAAGCGGCCGGAGACGCCGGTGAGCGCGACGGTTTGACCAGTGACCAGCGCGCCCGGCTCAAGGCGTTGGAGCGCGAGAATAAAGAACAACGCCAGGCCAACGAGATCCTGAAGAAGGCGTCCGCGTATTTTGCACAGGCGGAGCTCGACCGCCCGTTCCGCAAATGATTGCCTTCATTGAAGAGCATCAAGGGGACTTTGGGGTCGAGCCGACCTGCCGTGTGCTGCCGATCGCCCCATCGAGCTGCTACAGGCATGCGGCCATCGCCCGGGATCCTGATTTGGCGTCAGACCGAGCCCGGCAGGATGCGACAGACCTGAAGGAGATCAAGCGTGTCCATGACGAGAGCAAAGGCAGATACGCAGCCCGCAAAGTCTGGCACCCGTTGCGCCGGGAAGACAGGGATATCGCACGGTGCACTGTAGAGCGGCTCATGAGAGAGCATGGATTACAAGGGGTTACGCGCGGCAGGAAGAGAACCACGATCCCTGATCCGGCGCAGTCCTGCCCGGATGACAAGGTCAATCGCGACTTCACCGCCACCGCGCCCACCCGGATCTGCCAACCAGATCCGGGTGTCGGACTTCACCTGCGTGTCGACCTGGATGGGGATGGTCTATGTGGCCTTTGTCATTGATGTCTTCGCCCGCAAGATCGTGGGCTGGCGCGTCTCGACGTCCATGATGACGGGCTTCGTGCCGGATGCCTTGAACTGGATGCCTTGAGCCAGGCGATCTGCCAGCAGTGTCCGGCTGAAGGCAGCGGGTTGATCCATCACTCGGACCGCGGCAGCCGGTATCTGTCAATCCGCTATACCGAACGTCTGGGGGAGGCCGGGATTGACATCTCGGTCGGCAGCATTGGCGACAGCTATGACAACGCCCTGGCGGAAAGCGTCATCGGCCTGTTCAAGACCGATGTCATCGAGTTCTTCGGGCCGTGGAAATCCGTGGCCCGGGTCGATTGGGAAACCCTGCAATGGGTCAGTTGGTACAACACAGAGCGGCTACACGGCGCCATCGGCCACCGACCGCCGCAGGAAATGGAGGACGCCTTCCATGCAAGCATGAACGCCCTTGATAAAGTCGCATAGGCTTGGAACAAAAAAGTCTCCGCTAAATCCGGGGCGGTTCAATGTGACATCACCCTTTGTTCATCCTTAACCGGCTTGGCCGCCTCGAACGCCGTTCATTGCGCCCCGGCAATGTTCACAGTGCCGATATGGCCGGGAAAATGTGCTCAAGCCGGTGTTGGCGCGATATGCGGATCGTGAACTGATGCGGCTCTTCCGGGCCGATGCCGCTTTTACCGTCCCGGACCTCTACAAGACGCCGGAGGCGTAAGGCTGTTCCTACGCCATCCGGCCTGGGAAGACCGCTGTTCCGGAAAGCAGGATTGCGCCTGTGCTCAAGCGCCCCGCGGGGCGCCCGCCGACCCATCTGCGGCGACTTCGAGTATCAGGCCGCGTCACGGGACAAACCATGGCGGGTCGTCGCCGAGGTCGAGCGGCATCCGGGGTGACTTGTTCCCGAAGATAGGCTTCGTGGTCACCAAGCCGCCGATGGAGCCGGACCGGATCGTTCGGTTCTACAACCAGCGCGGCACCGCCGAACGGCATGTCGAGGAAGGAAGGAAGGAAGGCGATCGATCGGACGTGTCTTTCCTGCAAGGGCATGGCATGGAACGAGGTGCGGCTTCAGCTTCATGCATCGGCCTGCAATCCCGGTGTCTTCCTGCAGGGCGCCGATCTGCCGGAGGAGATGGCCGACCGGTCGCTGACCGGCCTGCAGACCCGCCTCATCAAGATCGGAGCGCGGGTCGTCCGCCACGCCCGAGCCATCACGTTCCAACCGGCCGAGGCGGCTGTCGGCGGCGCTCTGTTCACCCGCATCCCTGCGTCCATCCAACGGCTCCGTGCGCCCCCGGTACCGGCATGACGGTGTCGGCGATCAAACCCGGGCGGAAGCGGCTCGACGGGTCTGACCCGGCGGGTGCCGGTCAGACCGACTTCCGGTTCAAGCCCGTTGCAGCGGCGATAAATCGCGCCCGGTTCACGAACCGGATGCCCGAACCACGACACGGCCCTCCCAAGAGGATTGATCCGTATGCAAAACAGCGGCAGCATGATCGAAATGGCATTCTAATTGGGGAATGTCAGGTCACCCATATTGCCGGGTTCTGGATCGCCAAAAACTTCGCTTTAAGTGGGCGTCCAAGCGCCGCGGTCCAAGCCATTACGGGATCAGTCCTAGTCGCTGTTATAGCGCCACTTGTTGCAGGTGCCGGCCCATCCGGTCTATGCGCCGGGCTGATCACCGCACTTGCCGTGTGGCGTCTGTCGCTGATCTATGCAGTCGCCATTGGCATCGCTTCAGCAGCTTTGTTTCGCGAGGTCTTCTGATCGCCAGCAAGACGATCATGTGTGCATGCTCCCGCCTCAGTCGACGCCCAGTTTCCTGTGAATGCTGGAACTTGACGTTGTATACTGAAATACTAACCGCTCGCCCGGATAGACGATGCCATGTGCATGATGCGCCATCAGCGCTGCTTCATGAAACCCTGAGAGAATCAATTTGAGCTTGCCCGGGTAGGTGTTGATGTCACCGACAGCGAAGATTCCCGGCACACTGGCCTCGAAGGTCTCCACATCGACAACAATGCGGTTGTCTTCCAGTTTGAGCCCCCAATCAGCAGTTGGTCCGAGCTTCATGGTAAGGCCGAAAAACGGCAACAGCACATCGCAGTCGATCTCAAACATGTCGTCTGCGTTCTTGGCCTCGACTTTCTCGAGTTGACCATTCTTGCCATGGAGTGCGGCCATCTGGCCAAGTCTAAACGTGATATCCCCGCTCTCGACCATGGCCATCACCTTGGCAACCGAATCCGGAGCTCCGCGAAACTGCTCTCGCCGATGCATCAGTGTCAGCGACTTCACGACCGGCGCCAAGACCAGGGTCCAATCAAGCGCGCTGTCACCGCCACCCACCACCAGCACATCCTTGCCTGTGAACGCGTCTATTTGCCGGATTGAGTAGAAAACCGACGCTCCCTCGAATTCCTCGATCCCCGGCACCGGCGGTCGTTTGGGCTGGAACGAACCGCCGCCTGCGGCGATCACCACCACCCTGGCAAGGAATCCGGTTCCAATATCTGTAGACAGACTCCACCTACCGTCATCGGTACGCTTGATCGTTTCGATCATCTGGCCAAAATGGAACTGCGGATCGAATGGCCGCGCCTGCTCAAGCAGGCGATCGGTCAACTCCTGACCGCTCACAACAGGTAAGGCTGGAATGTCATAGATCGGTTTTTCTGGATAAAGCTCTGCACACTGCCCGCCGGGTTTATCCTGGATATCCACCACATGGGCGCGGATATCCACCAGGCCGAGTTCGAAAATTGCAAACAGGCCAACCGGCCCTGCGCCGACAATCAGCGCATCGGTCTCAATCGGGTTTTCGGTCATGGCTCCCCCGGGGAAGGGTGACGAAAAACTAGAACTGGCGCTCCGGCGTCGTCACGACAAGGCCATCGAACTCTTCGCTTACGCGCAGCTGGCACGACAGTCGGCTATTCTGACGCACTTCATAAGCAAAATCGAGCATGTCCTCCTCCATTTCACTCGGGTTGCCTGTGGTTCCCGTCCAAGCTTCATCGACATAGACATGGCAGGTTGCGCATGCGCATGCACCACCGCAATCCGCCTCAATGCCTGGAACCTGATTGCGCACGGCCGCTTCCATCACCGTTTCACCAACTTTCGCCTCGACATCGTGTCGCGTTCCGTCCTGTTCCATGTATGTGATTTTCGGCATTTTCCCCTGCGCACTTTGGCTGGTAACGAAAGGCGACACACCCACACTATGGGTTGCAGCCGCCAATAATGGTGATGCGGTGTCTATTGCGGGGAAAAACAAAGCGCAACCCGGCAGATATAACCCGCCTGGGGCTTGATGTTATTCGTTGAGGAACTGAGCGATCATCGCGTCAGTATCGCTGATCGCCGCCTCAAGAGTACCTAGAGCGGTATAGCCATCGCTCACTCGTACATCGCCCTGCATCTGCTCGACTGTGCGCGAAGCTTCATGGACAACCCAAGCGCCGATGCCGGCAGCCGCCCCGTATCACTGCCATTGATGCCCCACAGGCCCTGGAGCCGAGGCGCGAGCCGAAGGCCGACCCGGCCGGCTAAGATGCCCTTCGCGGCAAGGAGGGCTCTCCTACGTCATGACCCTGCAAGCGCCGCCGTCATGGTCATGCTGCGCTCCGTCAGGATGTACGGCATGGCCCGGCTCGCTTCTCGATGAAAATCCCGCGGCAAACATCAGCAGAAATCGACAAACCAACTCCAACCGTCACTCCCGGACTTGATCCGGGGGTACATGGGGAGGTGCTGCAAATGCCTGCGTAATCGGCGATGCCCTATGGATTGCGCCGAATCAAGTCCGGGGGTGACGAGGTGGGTGTTTGATGTCATGGCCGGTGCCACACGCACGGCCGTCATCGTCCGGCGCCGACCGGGCGATCCAGTAGCCCCGGCCGGAGTGATTACCGGATGCCCCGGTCAAGCCCGGGCATGATGTGGTCGTTATTTGCCCTATTTGTGCACCTGACGCCACCACCTCACCGCCGAGAGACCATGAAAGCCGTGCTGTGCCGCGCATATGGCCCGCCCGAGGTCCTGAGCCTTGAAGACATTCCCAAGCCTCAGCCCAAGGTCAATTAAGTGCTGATCAAGACCCGCGCAGCAACGGTGTTTGCCGGCGATTGCGAGCTGCGCGCGTTTCGGATATCGGCCACATGTTGGCTGCCGGTTCGATTGATGGTCGGCATAACCCGCCCGCGCCAACCAATTCTCGGCCGGGAGCTTGCCGGCGAGATCGAGGCGGTGGGTGCGGAGGTCACAAAATTCGCGCCCGGCGACAAAATATTCGCGGCAACCGGCCTGCCGACCGGCTCTTATGCGCAATACACCTGCCTGCCGCAGGACGGGCCGATTGCTCCCCTGCCCTCAAGCATGAGCTTTGACGAGGCCGCCACGGTGCCGATTGGCGGGCTGAATGCGCTGCATTTCATCCGCAGGGCACAGATTCAGACCGGCGAGCGCATCCTCATGATTCGCGGGGTAGCAGCATCGGCACTTTTGCGGTGCAGCATGCCAAGAATGACGGCGCCGTGGTCAGCGTCGTCGATCACACGGCCAAGCTCGATCATCTCAGCGCCATCGGTGCTGATCAGGTGATCGACATACCGGCGAGGATTTCACGCAGCTCGGCAAGGCCTATGACGTGATCCTCGATATCGCCGGCGAGAGCCGCAACGGGGCGGGCCTCGAGGTGCTGGCGCCGAACGGGGGCGGTATCTGCTCGCCAACCCGACCGCGTGGCCGATGCTGCACGGCCTTTGGACATCATGGACCAGCGCAAGACACGTCATTTTCGCGCTCGCCGGGGAGAAAACTGAAGACCTTGCCCACCTCAACCACCTGATCGAGCACTGAAAACTTAAAACAGTGATCGACCGGCGCTACAAGCTGGGTCTCAAGCTGATTGCCGAGAGCGTTGAGACAGTCGAGCAGGCGCGGTTTTTGAGTTCGTGGGGCTGTTGAGTGCGCACAGGGCTACTTATTCGCAAGACCCGCGGCGGTGGAAGACGTGAACGCCTATCTGAAGCTTGCGGACTACAAGCGCTCGCTTAAACATGTCGCCAGGGCACAAGCCGGCGGTACGGAAGACTTGGTCATACCGATGGCATCGGGTTCGGGAACCGGCCCTTCCTGATGAATGCACCGCCTCAGCGCGCCTTGTGCCCATCGGGCACTCCACTTCCATCCCACCTCATATACTTCACGCACGCCGGTGGTGTGATATGAGCTAGCCTGACCGGCACGCGTGGCCAACTGGCGCGGCGCGGCTGATGTTGATCTCAGGCCGGTTCGGGAGTGGTTCTCATCGTCAAACCGGTACACATCATTGGTGCGGGGCTCGCGGGCGCGGAAGCGGCATGGCAGGCAGCGCGCGCGGGTGTGCGCATGGTGCTGCACGAAATGCGCCCGGTGCAAACAACGCCAGTCCACCAGACCGGGCCCTGGCGCAGCATTCGCCCGTCATGGCGGGCGGCATCCGTGACATCCCAACGGCGGATGAAGCGGAACGCTTTGTCGATGCCTGCATGGTTCTTGTCCCCAAAAGACGGAATGCGATGTCGGGCGGCGCGGGACCACCGTCCACGGGCGTCTTCGCCTTGCCGAACCGGACGGTCCGGCGCGCCTCGATGTCTTTCTTTTCCTCGTCCGTATTGCGTTGCCTGCGGGCGGCGACCGGCGTGCTGTCCACCAATTGCCCTGACATGGCGATATAACCTGCGCGATATAGCCTGCGTCCCGCAGGGCGGTCTCGAACCGGGCGAACAGAGCGTCGATCGCCCTGGCCCGGGTCAGGCGCTCGGGAAACGCCCGGATCGTCTTCGCGTCGGGCACCTTGTCTTGCAGGCCCGGCCCCGGGAAACGCATGAACGACAGCCGGTCGCTGATCAGGAACTCCGCACGGTCGTCCGAGAGAGTGTTCTGCGCCTGAATGCTCAGGATCCTGAACATAAGCACAGGGTCATGGGGCGGGCGGGCGCCCTTCCTGCCATCCGCCTACGCCGGTGCCGTATCCGGATCGGTACGGAAAATCTCGAAATCCACCGCCGCAACGCAGGCTTCGAACTGATCGCCCAAATCGCTCAAACGCTTGAGCCGTTCATCAACGTCGAAAAATCCGGCCTGCTGAACCATCCATCACCCCTCACTTCATAGCTCCAGTGAATCATGATCAGCCAAGGTTGCGAGGTAAATCAAGACCCTCACCTCGCCGGGCCACAACTCCGCAATCGTGCAGCTTACCGGCGCCACGTCTCTTGCTTTTTCGATGCCATTGCACCGATCGTCTATGCCGAGAGCATCGACATGAATGTCGCCTGGTTCCAGCCCCGCTATGACAAGGCCAGGCCCGGCGGCGGCGGGGCCGACTACATCAACTGTCCGATGAACCAGGAACAGTATGAGGCCTTCATCGCGGCATTGCTTGCGGGCGATGCAGCCGAGTTTCGCGATTTTGAGCGCGACACGCCGTATTTCGATGGCTGCCTGCCAATCGAGGTGATGGCGGCGCGGGAGCCGGAGACATTGCGCCACGGGCCGATGAAGCCGATCGGACTGACCAACCAACACGACCCGCAAACCAAGCCCTACGCTATAGTCCATCTGCGCTAGGACAACCGCCTGGCAAGCCTGTTCAACATTGTGGGCTTTCAGACCAAGCTCAGATATGGCGAGCAGACGCGCATATTCCGCATAAATCCCGGACTTGAAGACGCTTAATTCGCGCGACTCGGCGGCATTCACCGCAATACCTATCTCGATAGCCCTCAGCTTCTCGATCCGGCACTAAGGCTCAAGGCGCGGCCGGTATTGCGTTTTGCCGGTCAGATTACCGGGGTTGAGGGTTATTTTGAATCGGCTGCCATCGGGCTGATTTACCGGGCGCTTTGCCGCCGCCGAAAGGCTTGGCGCAGAGCCCGCGCCGCCGCCCGAGACGACGGTTCTCAGCGCCCTTCTTGCCCACATAACCAGCGGCCATTTGAGCAGCGAGCATGGGAGCTTGTGCTTCCAGCCGATGAATATCAATTTCGGCCTGATGCCGCCGGTCGAGGTCGCGCGCTACCCTGGCCGCAGGCGCAAACTCGAACGTGTCGAAGCCAAAAGGCGCGCCATTACCTCGCGCGCGCTGGCGAACCTCGATATGTGACTCGAACGCAAGAGCGAGGCGGTTGAATAGGCTTCAGAGCTGCCCGCGGCGGGCTGCCAGATAGATCGACAATTGTCGCCTCAGCGCACCGCGTGGGCCGGCAAAGGGTGCGCGCTCGATACGCTTGAGATCCGCCTCGATGGTGGCAAGCGGCAATAATGCCGGATGCGCTTCATGCGCCAGGCTCGCCGTACCGCCGCGTGCTCGTATCAGATGGTGCCGCGCGGTGGCGATGAGATCGTTCTGTACGGCCTTCAGCGCCGGCGTGAGGGTTGTTGATGCCGCGTTAAGCTGTGCCCCGTGCATCGCCAGAAGATCGCGCGGCAACATGTCCATGGCGCTCGATGGCGATGGGCAGCGTGTCATCGTCCTTGTCAGGCCCAGTGCGATACCGGCGGCGCGCAAGGCTCCATGCGGCGCCTCTTCTGCCGCGCTCTGGCCAGTGAGAATTTGGACACCGTGCGCAAAAATCGCGCCGTCGGTGGCGGCCAGATGGTGCTCGAAACTGGCAAGGCTTACCAGATGATCGCCGCCGAGTTCGGCCTCGCGCGCATCGATCATCGCTTCAAGCGCCGATTTCGGCAGATCGGCGGCAGCGATAGCGCGGATCAGCGCATCGGCAATGGGCGCATTGAATATTGTTCCGGCAACCATTTCAACCAGACTGTCGCGCCACCATTGCAGGCGGATCTGGCCCACAAGCGGCTCGCTTGCCCGTGACTTGATGGCGGCAAGATCGGCGGCAAAGGCATGAAGCGCATTGAGGTGGCGGCGCTTGTCTGCTGGCGCGAACAGACTTGCGAGGTAGCGGTCGCGGTCGCACGCGCTCACAAAGCTGCGGCAATAGGCGTCATCGTCGGCGCTTTCTATGAGTTCAATTGTCATCGGTTTTGCACGCCCCATGGCGGCACGCTTGTTTTCAAGGTGCGCTAGTTCGCCCCTGCCCCGCTCGCCGCACCGGAGGCCTTTGACCAATCGCGCTTGACGCCCAGCAGCATGAGCATTGGCGCGGCGACAAAGACCGACGAATAGGTACCGATCACCACACCCCAGATCATGGCAAAGGTGAAACCGCGGATCACTTCGCCGCCGAATATATAAAGCGCCAACAACGCCAACAGCGTGGTCAGAGAGGTCATGGTGGTGCGCGACAGCGTGCGGTTGATTGCCAGATCAAGCAGATCGGGCAGCGGCATTGCCTTGTAGCGCCGCAACTCCTCGCGCACGCGGTCATAAACTACCACGGTGTCGTTCAGCGAATAGCCAACAATGGTCAGAAGCGCTGCGATGATCGACAGGTTGAACTCAAGCTGAAGGGCCGAAAACATACCGATGGTGATGACCACGTCATGCACCAGAGCGGCCACGGCGCCAACACTGAACTGCCATTCAAAGCGGAACCAGATGTAGACCAGCACCGCCAATATGGCGATGACCACAGCGGTAACGCCAGACACGATCAGTTCGGCTGAGACCTTCGGGCCGACAACCTCCACCCGGCGATAATCAACCGTGGTGCCGATCACTTCCTTGACGCGGGTGATCACATCCTGCTGGACCTCGTCGCCTCCCGCTTGCTGCTCGATGCGGATCAGGAAATCGGTTGGCGCACCGAACTCCTGAATTTGCACATCGCCAAGCCCGAGGCCGCCCAACAGTGTGCGCAGGCGCACGATATCGGCAGGCCCGGTGCGATCCTGAATCTCGATCAGCGTACCGCCGCGAAAGTCGATGCCGTAATTGAGCCCAACCGCCAGCGCCAGAACGATGGAAACAGCCGCCAATGCGCCCGACACCACATAGGCGATGAAGCGGAACGAAATAAACGGGATTTTCGTATCGGCGGGGACCAACCTTAGCGGTTTCATGTCATTTCTCTCCGGATCTTCAGATCGGCACGACGCCCGGACGGCGTCTGCGAATCCAGATCGATACCATCAGCCGGGTCACCGTGAAGGCAGTAAAGACCGAGGTCACAATGCCGATCGCCAGCGTCACGGCAAAACCGCGTACCGGTCCCGACCCCATCTGAAACAAAATCAACGTGGCGATGAAGGTGGTGATATTGGCGTCGAGAATGGTGCCAAGCGCGCGTTTGTATCCGGCCTCGACCGCCGAGATCGGCGATTTGCCCTGGCGCACCTCTTCTCTGATGCGCTCATAGATCAGAACATTGGCGTCAACCGCCATGCCGATGGTCAGCACGATACCGGCAATGCCGGGAAGCGTCAGGGTTGCCTGAAGCAACGACAGGACGCCGAGGATCAAGCCGATATTGATCATCAGCGAGATATCGGAAAATACGCCGAACAACCCATAGGCAATAATCATGAAGACGATCACCGCAACCAGCCCGATGATTGCCGCGATCTCGCCGGTGGCAATTGAATCGGCGCCCAAGCCCGGACCGACGGTGCGCTCTTCCAAAATCGTCAACGGCGCCGGCAACGCACCGGCTCGCAACAGGATTGCAAGATCATTGGCGCCTTCAACGGTGAAATTGCCGGATATCTGGCCTGACCCGCCGAGAATCGGCTCACGGATCACCGGTGCCGAAATCACCTTGTTGTCGAGCACGATGGCGAAGGGGTGGCCGACATTTTCCTGGGTCACCTGACCAAAGCGCCGGGCGCCGGAGGAATCGAAGCGAAAGGTGACAATCGGCTCATTGGTTTGCTGGTCAAAACCGGGCTGGGAATCGACCAGGTTTTCGCCAGACACCACCACACGGCGGCGCAGCACATAGGCCTCGGGCGGATTGGCCTCATCATAAACGACCTCAGAGCCAGCAGGCGGCGCTGAGGGACGCGCGGTCACATCGACCAGACGAAAGGTGAGCTTGGCGGTCTGGCCGATCAACACCTTCAGGCGCGCGGGGTCATCAAGGCCCGGCACCTGAACCAGAATGCGGTCGGCACCCTGGCGCTGAATGGTCGGCTCGGTGGTTCCAAGCTCGTCAATGCGGCGGCGCACGATCTCGATCGACTGGGCGACGGCGGAGAAAATCCGCTGCTCGATCGCCACCTCGGTCAGGGTCACGGTCACCAGACCATCGCTGGTGGCATCGACCAGAAGGTCCGTGGTGCCAACGCCGCTCAGCATATTGGTGGTCACCGGCGCTGCCAGATCCTCAAGCAGGGAAACCGCCTCCTCAACCAGGTCGGCATCGGAAATGCGCACCGTCACCACTTCGCTGCCGGCGCGCAGGCCGGTATAGCGAATGCGTTTTTCACGCAAGGTGGATCGCACATCGTCTATCACCGCCTCCAGCCGCTCATCGATCACCGCCTGGGTATCGACCTCCAAAAGCAGATGCGATCCGCCGCGCAGATCAAGGCCCAGATTGACTGTCTGGTTGGGCAGAAACGCCGGGAAATCTTCCAGCGTGTCGCTGTCGAACATGTTCGGCATAGCGAACATCAGCCCGCCCAGCGAGATCACGACGATTAGGATGATCTTCCAGTTGGCGAAATAGAGCATGGAGTTTCCCGCGCTGCCCGTTTTAAAACCGGCGCTAGCTGTCGTCCTTGGTTACCGCGGGCTCGCCCTTGGAGCGCACTTCCTGAATGGTGGGACGCACGACCCGCACGCGCACGCCGTCGGAAAGCTCGACCTGGACTTCGGCCTCGTCAACAACCTTGGCGACCTTGCCGATCAAACCACCGCCGGTGACGACGGTATCGCCGCGTCTGATGCCGGCAACCATGTCGCGATGCGCCTTCACACGCTTCTGCTGCGGCCGCAGGATCAGGAAATAAATAATAACGAAAATCAGCAGAAACGGCAAAAGCTGAACGAACATGTCGCCGCCACCGCCAGAGACCTGAGCATAGGCTGGTGAAATCAGCATTGAGGGCTCCGTTGAATAATCTGGCGACACATGCAAAAGCCGGTAACACCGCAGGCCACCGCACGCAATGTCCGGCAAATATAAGGTTGAGGCCGAGGAATGCAATCGCGGGGGTGCAAATGCACGGGCCCTTGGCGCGAAGGTCCGGTATCGCTAAATCTTTCGCGCATGATTGAACACCGACCGAGACTGGCGATCCCCGGCAAGATTCGAATCGAGGACAGACGTGGACGATAAATTGGCACGTGAACTGATCGGCGAAATCGAAGGCCTGCGGGCCGCGCTGGAACGGCTGGCGCCAGCGCCGGCGGCGGCGGCGGACTGGGACGCGGCGAGCGCCTTTGTCTGGAAATCCGATCCGGGCTCACTATCGCCGGTGGCGGTTGTCAACCGGGTGGAGATGTCGCTGTTGCGCGGCATCGAGCGAAATCGCGACCTGCTGCTCGACAACACGATGCAATTCGCACAAGGCCTGCCGGCCAACAATGCGTTGTTGTGGGGCTCGCGCGGAATGGGAAAGAGCTCGCTGGTCAAGGCGGTGCACCATGAGGCTTCGAGCAATACCGACAGCGCACTGAAGCTGATCGAGATCCACCGCGAGGATATCGATTCGCTGCCGACGCTGATGGCCCTGACCCGCGAGGCCGGGGATTATCGCTTTATCGTGTTTTGCGACGATCTGTCGTTTGACGGCGGCGATACCACCTACAAATCCCTCAAGGCGGTGCTTGAAGGCGGCATTGAGGGCCGCCCGACCAATGTGGTGTTCTACGCGACCTCGAACCGGCGGCACCTGATGCCGCGCGACATGATGGAGAATGAGCGCTCGACGGCGATCAATCCGTCCGAAGCGGTTGAAGAGAAAGTGTCACTGTCGGATCGCTTCGGCCTGTGGATCGGTTTCCACAACTGCTCGCAGGATGATTATCTGGAAATGGTCGGGGCCTATGTGCACCACTACAAGCTCAAGGCAGAGCCCGAGCAGCTAAAGCGCGATGCGCTGGAGTGGTCGACGACGCGCGGTGCACGTTCAGGCCGTGTCGCTTGGCAGTTCATTCAGGATCTTGCCGGAAGGCTGGGAGCAAGGCTCAGCTAGCGATTTCGTAAACAGCCCGGCAATCCGCACCGGTTTTAAGGACGTGCCGGCTGGCCGCCCAAAGAGCGGCGCGGCCAGCACATGCGCGTACCCCCGGCGCAACTGTGAATTCAAGCAATATTGATGGACGGTCTCTCAGGCGCCTTCCAGATAGGGCATTGGGTCGACTGCCTTGGAGCCCTGACGCACCTCGAAATGAAGCTGGGGCTTGTCCACCGACCCGCTTTGCCCGGCCTTGGCGATTATCTGGCCGCGTTTGACCTGTTCGCCGCGATTGACAAGGATCGAGCTATTGTGGGCGTAGGCAGTGACCAAGTCATTGGCATGACGGATCAGGATCAGATTGCCATACCCCTTGAGCTCATCACCGGCATAGGCAACCACGCCGCCTTCGGCCGCCTTGACCGAGGCGCCGACGGGCACGGAAATATTGATGCCGTCATTGCGCTTGCCGTCGGTGGCAACACCATAATGGGAAATGATCCGCCCCCTCGCCGGCCAGCGGAACTTGCTGGCGGTGGTGGCCGATGCCGGTGGCAGGAGCCTGGTGGTGTCAGGCGTGCCGGAAGCTGGAACGAGGCTGGCCTCGGCGCTAGTATTGGCGGCGGGTTCAGCGCTTTCGACAGCGCGCGATCGCAAAATGCGAGCGCCGGCATCATTGGCGGTGCCGGTTGAACGCACGGCCAGTTTAAGCGGACCGCCCGCAGCCACTGCCGACGGCGAGCTGCCAGAGGGAAGACGCAAAGTCTGGCCGATCTTGATGGAGCCCTGATTGTCGAGGCTGTTGGCCTTGGCAAGGCTGGCAACACCAACACCATAGCGCCGGGAAATATTGAACAGCGTGTCACCCGGCACCACGGTATGGCTGCCGGTGCTGGCTGCAGCAGCGCGCACCGGCGCCGGTATGGCGGCGGCTGGAGATCCGGCTCCGGGAATGGTCAGACGCTGGCCGATCTTGATGTCATAGAGGTATCCTAGATCATTGGCGGCGGCCAATTGCTGCACCGAGACGCGGTTGCGCCTGGCAATCGAGAACGCGGTATCGCCCGGTTCGACGATAACGCTGCCGGCGCCGCCGCTACGCGAATAGGACTGCACTGAAGCGACACTGACGGCGCTCGCAGGGGTTACCGCAGTTGCATAGGACGTGTCTGAACGTGAGCGGGTTGGACCGGTTGCGGGCCCTAGGGGCACGCGCTCGACCGCGCCGACGGGCGCGGCTCCAACCGTGCTTGTCGGTGCCAGGCTGCCGGTATGTCCAAAACGCTGGACATCGGTTGAACAGCCGGCAAGTGCCGTTGCGATAACGATCGGCGCCGCAAGCGGCTTCAGCCGCGCGCACTCAAAATTGCAGAAAAAGGAAGGAAAATTACTCATGACGCATACCTCATTAACCGCAAGCGAGTAAACGTCACCGCAGTTAACAAGGCCTTTCGGTTTTAATTGATAATAGGCCTAAACCGGCATCTTCCAGTTTAGGCTAACAAACTCTGAAAAAATCCTCGGGCTCCAACCCGCCGCTCACATAGTCTTGGCAACACCATCAACCAGCGGCACGAAGCGCACCGGGATCAACTGTTCCTCCACGATGACGCTGCCCTCCCCCTTGCGATAGCGCATCAGAAACTGACCGATGGCACCGAAATCAACCGGCGCAACCAGTACGCCTTCCTGTTTCAGCTGATCGATCAGTGCATCGGGCCTACCGACGCCGGCGGCGGTGACGATGATGCGGTCAAACGGCGCCTGGCCCCACCAGCCCTTGGAGCCATCTCCGACAATGGTGACGATATTGGTCAGACCCAGCTTGACGAAACGCTCCTCGGCCTGGCGCGCCAGAGTGCGGTAGCGCTCGATGGTGTAAACACGCCGGCACAGATGGGCGAGGGTCGCCGTCTGGTAGCCCGAGCCGGTGCCGATTTCCAAAACCTTCATGTCGCGCGCCAGCTCAAGCTTTTCGGTCATATAGGTGACGATATAGGGCTGGGAGATGGTCTGGCCGCAATCGATCGGCAGCGCGCGGTCGCGATAGGAGTGATCGGCATAGGGCTCGGCGACAAACAGCGCCCTTGGCACGCGCTCAAGCGCTGCCAGTACCCGCGTGTCACGAATGCCGGCATTTCGCAGATGCATGATGAGTTCGATGAGACGAGTGTCGGGGCCGTCCGCACCGCCAGTCTCATCGCTGTCGCTCATGATTTTACCCGGTGCGCCGGCGCGCCTGTGACAATGAGATCGCCAGCGCGTGGCGGCTCGCTTCATGGGTGCGGTCGAGATGCAGGGGTGTGACGGATATCTTGCCGTCATAGATAGATTTGAGATCGGAGCCTGCCGGGGTCGAGGGCCGCTCGCGGCGAAAGCCGATCCAGTAATAACTGATGCCGCGCGGGTCGCGCCGCTCCTCGATGATATTGGCGGACTGGTCGCGTCTGCCCTGCTTGGTGACCGCGATCTCAAGGTCGTCATGGTCAGGCAAGTCAGGGAAATTGACATTTAGCAGAATGCCGGGCGCCCAGCCGGTCTCAAGCAGGTCGCGGATCACCCAGCCGGCATTCTTGCGCGCGGTATCGAAGGCAGGCTCACCGGAATTGTGAATATTGAACGCTTGGCTGAGCGCAATTGAGGGAATGCCGAGGGTGGTGCCCTCCGCCGCGCCCGCGACGGTGCCTGAATAGTTCACGTCCTCAGCAAGGTTCTGACCGCGATTGACGCCGGAGAGCACCAGATCGGGCCTGGCGCCGTCAAGCAGATGGCGCACCCCCATCATCACGCAGTCCGTCGGCGTGCCGCGCACCGCAAAGCGCTGCTCTGAAAGCTGGCGCGCGCGCAGGGGTTCAGACAGGGTCAGTGAATGGGAGGCGCCGCTCTGTTCGTTTTCCGGCACCACGGTCCACACATCGTCGGACAGGGTGGCCGCTACTTCCTCGAGGATTTTAAGCCCAGGCGCGTTGATGCCGTCATCATTGGTGACGAGTATCCGACCGACACTCATGCGCGCTGGTGCGCGCTGGCCTCCCTTTGCTGCCGGTGTCTCGATCCGTTCGATGCCGCCCATATAGGGCCGCAGCACGTCGGGAATTGCGACACTGCCGTCAGCTTGCTGATAGTTTTCCAAAATCGCAACCAGAGTGCGGCCAACGGCAAGACCGGAGCCGTTCAAAGTGTGCACATGGCGCACCTGCTTGTCATCGGCCGGCCGGTAGCGCGCGTTCATGCGCCGCGCCTGAAAGTCGCGGCAATTGGAGCAGCTTGAAATCTCTCTATAGGTGCCCTGGCCCGGCAGCCAGACCTCGATGTCATAGGTCTTGGCGGCGGCAAAACCCATATCGCCGGTCGAAAGCGTCATGACGCGGAATGGCAGCTCGAGGCGCTTCAAGACTTCCTCAGCGCAGTTCAGCATGCGCTCATGCTCGTCTGCTGACTGTTCGGGCGTGGTGATCGAAACCAGTTCGACCTTTTCGAACTGGTGCTGGCGGATCATGCCTCTGGTATCGCGCCCGGCAGAACCGGCCTCGGCGCGAAAACACGGCGTGAAGGCGGTGACGCGGATCGGCAGCTCGGCCTCATCGAGGATCGACTCACGGACAAGATTGGTGAGCGGCACTTCGGCGGTGGGGATGAGCCACTTTTTTTCTGTAACTTGAATCGTTCCCGGCCCGAGCTCATGTGTATACAAGCGTTGACCTAAATCACTTTCCAACACATCGTCCGCATCTTTACAGCCTGTAACCAGAATGTACTTGTTGTCCACGACACTTACTTCTAGGTGCTCAAAATCTGCGGTCATGACCAAATCGGCCACGCGGAACTGGTCATTTTCAAACTTCGGCAATTGCGCGGTGCCGAACATCACCTCATCGCGCACCATTAGCGGCGGATTGATTTCGGTATAGCCGTTTTCGCCTGTCTGCAGATCAAGCATGAACTGGGTGATGGCGCGCTCAAGCCGTGCCATTTGGCCCTTGAGCACCACAAAACGCGCGCCCGATAGCTTGGCGGCGGTTTCGAAATCCATCAGGCCAAAGGTCTCGCCGAGCTCGAAATGCTGTTTTGGTTCAAAGTCGATCTTTGGCGGCGTGCCGAAACGATGATCCTCGCGCTCGACATTTGAGTCCTCATCCGGTCCCACCGGCACATCATCGGCCGGCAGATTGGGCAGCGAGGCAAGCGGACCATTGGGGCCGTTGAGCTCGTCTTCTAGCGCCTTGGCCTTATCCTCACCCTGCTGAACCGCTTCTTTCAACCCCGCAACCTCGTCGATCAGCTTTTGCGCCAGTGTCTCATCGCCGGAGCCCTTGGCCTTGCCGATTTCCTTTGACGCATCATTGCGTCGCGACTGCTGGTCCTGAAGCGTTGTCAGGACACTACGGCGTCGCTCATCGAGCTCCACAAGCGCCGCACTCTGCGGCTCCATGCCGCGTTTTGCCAGCCCCTCATCGAAGGCTGCGGGATTTTCCCTGATCCAGCGAATATCGTGCATGGGTCCAAACGTCTTTATGGAATCAGTGCGCGCCCGGCGCGCGAACATGGCTGTATAGGCGTGCCCTGGTGCGGGTTCAATGCAAAGATTTCAGCCAATGTCGTCGTAAATGTCGCCCGTGGGTTCGGCATTGGCCCTAGCCTGCTTTTTCTCGACCATGGAGACCGACAGGATCGCCAACTCATAGAGCGCCAATGTCGGAATGGCGAGGCCGATCTGGCTGATGAGATCGGGGGGCGTGATGAAGGCGGCAACCGCAAACACGCCAATCACCGCATATTTGCGTTTGGAACGCAGACCGTTGGCATCGACAATGCCGATGCGTGCCAGAAGCGTCAGGATCACCGGGAGCTGGAAACACACGCCAAAGGCCAGGATCAGGGTCATCACCAGGCCGAGATATTCGCTGACCCGCGCCACCAGCTGGATCGAAGCCGTGCCCTCACCTCCCGCCTGTTCCATCGACAGGAAAAAGCCCATGGCAAGCGGCATGATGATGAAATAGACCAGCATCGCGCCGAGCAGGAACAGCACCGGCGTGGCAGCTAGATAGGGCAGAAAGGCGAGGCGTTCCTCACGATAGAGCCCCGGCGCGACAAAGCGGTAAATCTCGATGGCGATCATCGGAAAGGCGGTGAACACAGCGCCGAACAGGGCAATCTTCATCTGCGTGAAGAAATATTCCTGCGGCGCGGTGTAGATCAGCTGCACATCTGTCACATCGCCGACGGCACGCTCATATGGGTAGAGCAGAATGTTGAAGATCTCGGCGGCAAAGAAGAAGCAGACAACGAAGGCAACGCCCAGCACCGCCAGCGCCCTGATGAGGCGGGTGCGCAGTTCGATCAGATGGGTGATCAGCGGCGCTCTGGTTGAATCGATATCTTCCTGGGTCATGGCCGTGCCATCGCGCCGGGTGCCGTGGATAGCGGGCTAGGAACCGCTTGCGGCACGCCCGGCCCCTGCGTTGGCGTTATCGGCGATATCAGCCACCGGCTCGGGCGCGGGCGTGGCCTGTGTGCCAAGCACAGGCGTTGGCTTGGGGTCTTGTGAAACCGGAGGGGCATCCGGTGCCGGCTCGTTCTCGGCCCTAACCGCCTCGTCGATGTTGGACGCTGTCTTTTCGATGTCCTCGCCGGCCGATTGCAGCGGCTTGGTCAGGGTGTCGCGAAGCTGGCGGCCCGGATTCATGCTTTTGAGATCCTGGATCTGCCTGCCTACGTCTTCAAGATCGGCCTCGCGCACCGCATCGTTAAACTGGGATTGCATATCGCGCGCCATGCGCCGCGCCTTGCTGGTATATTGCCCGACAGTGCGCATCATGCGCGGCAGATCGCGCGGCCCGACCACAACGATGGCAACGACCGCGATCAGCAGCAGTTCCGACCACCCTAAATCGAACATGATCCGTCACTTGTTTGCGGCGAGACGGTGCATACCGCTTCAGGCTCACCCAGCCTTGCGCTCTTTTGCAACGTCGCCGATCTTTTCGCCACTCTTGTGATCGATCGTCTTGATTTCCTGAGATTCATCGGAGCTTTCCGCGGCTTCGTCGCTCATGCCCTTCTTGAAGCTCTTGATGCCCTTGGCAAAATCACCCATGAGTTCCGAAATCTTGCCGCGCCCGCCAAACAGCAAAAGCGCGAGAATGATCACGACGAGTATCTGTAGCCAACCCGGAACCATGGTCCGTTACTCCATTTTCGCAAAACTGCGATTGCGCAGCACTATCGCAAAATCATTCAGCACCCGCAACAAAGGCCTTTGCCGGGCTATCCGCGGATAGCCCGATGGTATCATGCGAGGTGGGGAATATGTGCACTGTTTCAAGATCAGCCTTAACGCCGACGATGTCGCCGGGGGTCAGTGCGACCATGCCGGGCACGCGCAGGCGCACGGTTTCGCCGGAATTTGACAGAACCACATCGACGCGCGTGACTTCGCCGATAAAGCGCAACGCGGCCACGCAGGCCGGCTGGCCCTCGCCGCTGGGCGTGAGGTGGACATCATGCTCGCGGATTAGAACCCGGACCTGCCCGGTGCCGGCGTCTCCCGCGGGCAGATTGCCAAGCGGCGTTTCAATATGCGAGCCCTCAACGGCGGAGGAAAACTCATTGACCTCAGAAAAAAAGCGCGCCGCATCGGCATCGACCGCATGGCGGTAAAGATCGCGCGGCGAGCCAACCTGAACCAGGCGGCCGGCGCGCATCAGCGCGATGCGATCGCCCATGACCATCGCCTCTTCCGGATCGTGGGTGACGAGAATGCTCGAAGCACCACTTTCCTTGAGGACCAGCATGGTGTCGTCGCGCACATTTTCACGCAGCGACCGGTCGAGGCCGGAAAAAGGCTCGTCCATCAATAAAACGCACGGGCGCGGCGCGATGGCGCGTGCCAGTGCCGCGCGCTGCTGCTCACCGCCTGATAGCCTGTGCGGATAGGCCTCGGCAAAGCCCTTCAGCCCCACCCTTTCGAGTGCCGCGGCGGCAAGGCTGGCGGCATCGCCATGAGCGGTGCCGGTGATACCAAAGGCGGTGTTTTCGGCGATCGTGAGATGGGGGAACAGCGCATAGTCCTGAAACATCAGGCCGACACCGCGCTGTTCGGGCGGAATGAAGCGCTGAGGCCCACCGACCTCTTCGCCGTCGATCAGAACGCGGCCTGAATTCTGCCGTTCAAGACCGGCAGCGATGCGCAACAGTGTGGTCTTGCCGCAGCCGGACGGCCCCAACAGGCACAGAACCTCACCGGCCGCCAGTTCGAGATCGACCTCATGGACGGCGCTCAGCGTCTCGAAGCGGCGCGTCACTCCCTCGAACGTCAAGCGCGCCGTCGCGCGTGACGTACCGGCGACGCTCGGCGGCAGATGTGGCGCGTGTTCCATATTCATGGGCCGTAAACCGGATGGCGGCGGGGTGCAAGCGCCAAGCTTAACGCGGCTCAGACAAGCCGGGATCTCACCGTAGCAGCTGACTAAAACGGGCGGACTATTCGCCGTCCAATGCGCGGCTGGAGGTTTGGCTGTCCTCGTCCTCCTGCTCTTCAGGCTGTTCCGCTTCTTCTGGCTCTTCAGCTTCCTCAACCTCCGGCAATTTGTCCAATTCCTCGAAGTCCTCGTCCGAAATCTCCTCTTCGTCCTGCTCGCTCTCAAGCCCGAGTTCTTCGTTGGTGAATCCGCCCGGGGGATCGGAGCGCAGCAGGCCGGCAGCCTTCAATTCGTCAATGCCCGGCAGGTCCTTGACCGTTTCAAGGCCGAAATGGCTGAGGAAATCATCGGTGGTGCCGAATGTCACCGGACGGCCCGGCGCTTGGCGGCGGCCCTTGATGCGGATCCAGCCGGCTTCCATCAAAACATCGAGCGTGCCCTTGCTGACCGCAACACCGCGCACATCCTCGATCTCCGCGCGGGTGGTGGGCTGATGGTAGGCGATGATCGCCAGCGTTTCGAGCGCCGCGTGCGACAGGCGCTTGGTCTCGGTCGCCTCGCGGCGCATGACGAAGGCAAGATCCTCGGCAGTGCGGAAACTCCATTTGCCGGCGACACGGACGAGATTGACGCCGCGGCGTGCGTACAACGCCTCCAGGTCGCGCAACAGAGATTCGATGTCGGCGCCGTCTGGCAGGCGTTCAATGAGGCTGGCCTCGTCCAGCGGTTCGCTGGCGGCAAACAGCACCGCCTCGCTGATGCGCAAATGCTCGGAATGCCCAGCGCCCGGCAGCACCGCAACATTATCCGGCAATTCAGCCGCGACATTCGGCAACTGATGAATTTCCGCGGTTTGACCGGCCTGTTTCAGTCCGGGATCATTCTCGCTCACGGCAGCTCTCACCCATTGGTTTGGTTGGGTTCAGCCACGCTCTGGCGACGGCGGATATAAAGCGGTTCATAGTGCTCGGCCTGGCGCATCTCAAACTCGCCTTCGCGCGCAAGCTCAAGCGTTGCGGTAAAGGAACTGGCGATCACGCTGGGGCGCAGTTCAGGGTCGGCGATATATTCGGCCAGCAGCACATCGAGCGGCTGCCAGTCGCCAAGGTTTCCGACCATGCGCTCAAGACGGGTGCGCGCATCCTTGATCGACCAGACCGGCAGGTGGCGGAAACGCACCTTGCCGGCCGCATTGATCGCGCAGCGCGTGGCATAGGCCGACAACAGATCATAAAGGCTTGCCTCAAAGTGCGAAGACTTGGTGACGGTGATGCCCTCGGGCTGGCCGCGCTGAAAGATTTCGCGGCCAAGGAGATTGCGCGCCATCAGCGCTGCGCCGACCTTTCGCATTGCCTGAAGACGCTGCAGACGAAATGCCAGACGCGCGGCAAGTTCTTCGCCATAAGGTCCCTCCTCGCTTTCCTCTTCGGGCAGCAGCAGGCGGCTTTTGAGGAAGGCGAGCCAGGCCGCCATGACCAGATAATCGGCGGCGATTTCGAGCCTGACCTTGCGCACATCATTGATGAAGGAGAGATATTGCTCGGCCAAAGCTAGGATGGAGATCTTGGCAAGGTCAACCTTTTGCGCCTTGGCGAGCGCCAATAACAGGTCGAGCGGGCCCTCATAGCCCTCGACGTCGACAACCAGGGAGTCCTGCTCAACCGCACTCGGCGCGAAGTCGAGCTCGACCACCGAGTTGTCCATGACCATTTCAGATTCATCTTCGCCGGCCACCGCTCATGCCACCTTTGACAGGAGCGCATCAAGATGCGCGAGGGATACAGGCTGCCCGGATGGAAGCGTGCCGGATGAGTCCGGTTCGCCACGTCCGGCCAGGGCCGCTTCAGCGCGCTCGAGCGCCCTGCCCGACAGTTGCGGTACGGCGTCTGCCAGGCGCTCCATTTCGCCGGCCACGCCATTGCAGTGGAGCACGACGTCGCATCCGGCAGCCAGCGCGGCGGCGGCGCGCTCATCAATGCTGCCGTCAAGCGCCTGCATGGAAATATCGTCGGTCATCAAAAGGCCATCGAATCCGATTTCGCCGCGAATCACTTGGGTGATTATAGACGACGAAACCGTCGCTGGCCGATCTGGATCAATTGCGTTGTAGACAACATGCGCACTCATCGCCAAAGGCTCCTCGCGCAAGGCGTGAAACGGCGCGAAATCGGTCTGACGCAAGGTGTCGATCGGAACATCGACAATGGGCAGTTGACGGTGGCTGTCGCACATCGCCCGGCCGTGACCCGGCATATGCTTGATGACGGCGAGGCAACCGCCCGCACGCACGCCATCTGCGGCGGCGCGGCCAAGTTCGGCGACAATCGCCGGGTCTGCAGCATAGGCGCGATGGCCGATCACCTGGTCAGCGCCCTCAAGGCCGAGATCAAGCACCGGAATACAGGCCACATCGATGCCGACGCGATTGAGATCAAGGCCGATCAGCCGGCCAGTCAGATGCGCCACTTCCAGTCCGCTCTCAGGATCATTGGCGTAAAGCGCGCCAATTTGCCGCGCATGCGGATAGGCGGGCCAGTGCGGCGGTCCCATACGCTGGACCCTGCCGCCCTCCTGGTCGATCAGAATTGGCGCATCGGTGCGCGATAGGGCATCGCGAATGTCGCGGCTCAACCGGCAGAGCTGATCGGGGCTTTCGACATTGCGCGCAAACAAGATCACACCCCAGGGATCGCCCTTTTCAAGATAGGCGCGTTCGCCCGGGCAAAGTTCCGGGCCTTCAAGCCCGACAATCAGCGCACGCGGCGGCATACGGCAGTTTCAGACTTATTATGGCGGCGCAAGCCTCACAATGGGCGCACAAGACAACCCCGCAGACCGGCACTCTTGAGCGATGTGCACAAAGAGTTGGCGTCGGACTTGGTTGCCACCGGACCGATCCTCAACCGGTAGTAAATACCGCGATCGCCAAGGTCGGCGCGCTGGATCAACGGCTGATAGCCGGTGATCAGGTTTGGATAGTGCCGTTGCAGATCGGCGAATGCGGCCACCGCTTCGGATTGGCGGCGATGGGAGGCGACCTGAACCGCAAAGCCCTGCAGGGCGCTGGAGGCTGCGGCATTGCGCGCTGGCGCCGGAATTGTCGGGCGCGTGGCCGTAGGCACGGCACCGGCTTGTGGATTGTTGACAGCAACGCGCGTGGTCGGGCGCGGTTTGGGACGTGGTGAGGGTGCAAACAGTGAGGTTTGAGAGGCCGGATCAACCGCTTCGGGCGCAGCGCGCAGCACCGATTCAACGGCACTGCCGGGAGGCAGGCGAAGACCGTGCGCGGCTTGCTCGCCTTGCGGCGCAACCACCACCGGTATGGCGCCGGGCGGTGCTGGCAGCGCTCGCGCGGCGGTTGTCACAGGGGTGGGCGCGGCGGGGGCCGGTGTGGCCGGTTCAGGCGTAGCCGCGACAGGTGCGGCCGGTTGGGGCGCTGCCTCGGTGATCACCGATCCATCGGGGCCGATTGACACGGTGGGCACCCGGCGGGGCTGGAACACCCCGGTTGATGGCAAGCCTTGGCCAATAAGCGGCAGGGATTCCGGGATCGCCTGTCCGGCAGAATCGGGATTTGCCAGCCGTGCAATTTCATCAGGCGAGATCGGCGCGGGAACAGCGCCCGGAGTAGCCGCTGGAACATCCGGCACAATCGCTTGGACCTCTGCGGGACGGATCAGGGGGCCGGATTCACCGCTGGTCACTCTTGTTGCGAGAGTGCCGATCGTCAATTCACCCTGGCCGGATTGCGTACCGGCAGTGGTATCGGGGGTTGCCGGCACGACACTGATGCCGCTTGCCACCGGCTTAGGAGGCTGGCGCACCGGGCTTGGAATGGTCAGGCTCTGGCTTGCCCCGGTGCCCTCACCGGTGCTTTGCCCATCACCCGACTGTCCTGCGACTTCCTCGAAGATCTGGCGATCCTGGTGGGGGATTTCGATGCCACCCGGCTCGTCCGGCTCAACCTTGGTCGGCGTGCGCTCGGCAAGAATGACGGTGGGGCCATCAGTCCCCTCGCCACCGCCGCGCTTGTAGGCAAAGGCCAACCCGCCGCCAACAATGGCGACTGCCAGAAGCGCGCCAACGATCACGAACGGGGCCTTGGAGCGTCCCTCGTCAAAATCGTCATAAAGATCGCTGAAAGAGTCATAGAGCCGCTCGGCATCGGCTTCATATACATCAAATTGGTCGTCACGCTGCTCGGTTTGCGCCCGCCGGCCTTTAAAATTTATGTTCATTGTTCTTAGACCGAACCTCTCGCGCCCGCATGACCGGGCGCTTTTATTAAATACGGCGCGCTGCCTGGCTACTCCATCTCCGTGGGTGCGTTCACACCCAACACCGCCAGCCCAGTGCGCAAAACATACGCCACCACGGCGATCATAGCCAGACGCGCATTTGTGGAGTCGATCTGGCTAGCGTCAATAAAACGTAAATACGGTCGCTCTTTGCCCTGATTCCAGAGCGCATGAAAGTCGCTGGCAAGCTCATATAGATAGAACGCAATACGGTGGGGCTCATGCGCGTGGGCCGCACCTTCCAGCACCCTTGGATATTGTGCCAGGCGCTTGATCAGCTGGATCTCGTATTCATCGCGCAGCAATTCAATCGGCGCATCGGCGGGTGGCACCACATCACCGGCCAGGCCATCAATCACCTCGGTGGCATTGCGGAACACCGAACAGATGCGCGCATGGGCGTATTGCACATAAAACACCGGATTGTCGCGCGACTGCTCGGCCACCTTGATGAAGTCAAAGTCGAGCGGCGCATCATTCCTGCGATTCAGCATCATGAAACGCACCGCGTCGGGTCCGACCTCATCGACCACATCGCGCAAGGTGACAAATTCGCCGGCGCGCTTGGACATGGTGACCGGTTCGCCGCCACGGAACAGGCGAACCATCTGGCACAGCTTGATATCAAGCTCGGCTTGCGCGCCGCTGGTCGCCTCCACCGCCGCTTTCATGCGTTTCACATATCCACCGTGATCGGCGCCCCAAACGTCGATCGTCTGCGTGAAGCCGCGGGTGAACTTGTCGAAGTGATAGGCAATATCAGAGGCAAAATAGGTATAGGAGCCGTCCGACTTCATCAGCCCGCGATCGACATCATCGCCAAAGGCGGTGGATCTGAACAAAGTCTGTTCGCGGTCTTCCCAATCGTCGGGAAGCTGGCCCTTAGGCGGCGGCAGACGGCCCTCATAGACAAGATCGCGCTGGCGGAGGACGTCCATTGCCTCGCGCGTGCGGTCGCCATCACCGGCGGTCAGAGAACGCTCGGAAAAGAACACATCATGGCGAATATCAAGGACGGCAAGATCGTCGCGGATCTGATCCATCATGGCATCGATCGAAGCGTTTGAGACGATCGGCAGCCATTCAGCCTCGTCCATCCCGATCAGCGCGCGGCCATGGGTTTTGGCCAGCAGCACACCCACGGGTTTGAGATAATCGCCCGGATAAAGGCCCACCGGAATCTCTCCGATATCCTTGCCCAGCGCTTCGCGGTAGCGCAGATAGGCAGAGCGCGCCAGCGTCTCGATCTGGGCGCCTGCATCGTTGATGTAGTATTCGCGGGTGACGTTAAAACCGGCGCGCTCAAGCAGATTGGCCAGCGCATCGCCGAACACCGCACCGCGGCAATGACCGACATGAAGCGGACCGGTCGGATTGGCCGAGACATATTCGACGTTGACCGCCCGGCCCCCGCCCAGCCCGGCACGGCCAAAATCCTCGCCCAGCCCGATCGCGGTGCGCAGCAAGGCATGCCAGACATCTTCGCCAAGCCGCATATTGATGAAACCCGGCCCGGCGATCTCGGCGGTTTGAATACCGTGCGCACCTTCAAGACGGGCGGTCAGGAGAGCGGCCAGATCGCGCGGCTTCATGCCGGCAGGCTTGGCCAGCACCATGGCAGCGTTGGTGGCAAGCTCGCCATGGGCCGGATCGCGCGGCTCTTCGACGCTGACGCGCGCAAGGTCGAGCCCTTCGGGCAACAAGCCTTCATCGATCAGCGCTGCGCACTGATCGCGCAGCAGCGCTTCATAATGGGCGAACAGGTTGGCTTGCATGGGCAGAATCGAGGGGTTTGCGGATTTGAGGCGTGGCTCTAGCCGAAATCGGGAATGGGTGCAAACCAGGTTTCATATTGGCGCACCGCGAAACGGTTGGTCATGCAGGCGATGAAATCGGCGATGCGGCGCGCGCGCTTATGTCGCTGGGCTCCAGTCCGGCCCGCCATTCGTCAGGCAGAAGTTCGACATGGTCCATATAGTGGGCAAACAGCCCGCGCACGATCCTAGCGGCGGTCTCGCGGTCATGGCGCACATGGCTATGGTAGTACATATGCTCGAACAGGAAGGCTCTGAGCACCGCAATCTGCGGGCGCACATTTTCAGAAAAATCGACCATGGACTGCCAAGCCGCACGCACTGCGTCAGGCGAGCTGGCATCGGCCTCGCCAAGCCTTCTTGTTGTCTCGGCAAGCACATCATCGACCATGGTGCTCATCAGCCAGCGCATCATTTCATGCACCCGGCGGATCGGGGCACCTGCCCCTTCAATACGGCCGACCACATCAATGACTTCGCGCACCAGATCGATCTGGCGCAGATCCTCAAGCGCGAACAGATCGGCCCCGATGCCGTCGTCAATGTCGTGGTTGTTGTAGGCGATATCGTCGGGAATGGCGGCGATCTGAGCCTCGACAGAGGCAAAGCGATCAAGCTGGAGATCGGTTTTGGCCGCGACCATGGCAATCGCGTGCGGCAGTGTCGACAGTGTCGCCGCGCCGCGCGCCTTTTCACCGAGCAGCGGGCCATTGTGCTTGATCAACCCCTCAAGCGTTTCCCAGGTGAGATTGAGTCCGTCAAGACCTGCATAGCGCCGCTCAAGCCGGGTCACCACCCGCACGGACTGGGCGTTGTGGTCAAATCCGCCATGGTCCTGCATGGCTTCACTGAGCGCGTCCTCGCAGGTATGGCCGAACGGCGTGTGGCCGAGATCGTGAACGAGCGCCAGGGCTTCGGCCAGATCGTCATCACAGCCCAGCATGCGGGTGATAGAGCGCGCAATCTGTGAGACCTCAAGGCTATGGGGCAGGCGGGTGCGATAGTGATCCCCCTCGTGATAGACGAACACCTGCGTCTTGTGGGCCAGGCGGCGGAAAGCAGCGGAATGAAGAATGCGGTCGCGGTCACGCTGAAAGTCGTTGCGGGTGGCGCTTTTCGGCTCGTGATGAAGCCGCCCCCGGGAGGCATCGGGGCTGGATGCGAAGGAGCCGTCGCGCGTCCTTGCATGGGATAGTGACTTTCGCGAAGCTGATCGCCGATTGACAAGCCGGCATTGGACACTGATATCAAATATAGACTGTAATCAAAGATGGGCGGCGGCTCAAATCGCCGCCGTGATGGAGCACGTCAGCATGGACGCAGCAAGCGTCACACTATCGGAGCGCGCGGCGTGGCGGATCGCGGAGATCATGAAGGCCGAAACGGATGCCGGATTCTTGCGCATTGCCGTGATTGGCGGCGGCTGCTCAGGGTTTCAATACACATTCGGCCTCGACAGCGACATCAAGGACGACGATCTGGTGATCGAGCGTTCCGGCGCGACGGTGGCAATTGATTCTGACTCGCTGCCTTTCATGGAAGGTGCGGAGATCGATTTTGTCGATGATCTGATCGGCGCCTCGTTCCAGATCAAGAACCCCAACGTGACCGCTGCGTGCGGTTGCGGCACCAGCTTTTCGGTCTGACATGACGATTTCCGTAGCGACCTGGAATGTCAATGGCATCAAGGCGCGGCTCGAGGCGGTAGTTGACTGGCTGGGGCGCAGCCAGCCCGACATTGCCTGCCTGCAGGAAATCAAGAGCATCGATGGGAATTTCCCGGCCGAGCCCTTCGAGCGGCTCGGATACAATGTGGCAACCCACGGCCAGAAGTCGTTCAACGGCGTAGCGCTGCTCTCCAAGATGCCGTTGGAGGATGTGACGCGCGGCCTTGCCGGTGACGATAAGGACGAGCAGGCGCGCTATATCGAGGCGGTGGTCTCCGCCCCAAGCGGCGGCTCGCTCCGGGTCGGGTGTTTATATCTGCCGAACGGCAATCCGACCGACAGCGACAAATATCCCTACAAGCTGTCATGGATGGACCGGTTCAACGCCCATGCCCAAGAGCTTCTGGTACTGGAAGAGCCATTCGTTCTGGCCGGCGACTACAATGTCATTCCGGCGGATGGCGATGTTCATGATCCGGCCGCCTGGCAGGGAGATGCGCTGGTTCTTCCCGAAACGCGCACGCGGTTTCGCGCTCTTGCCAATCTGGGCCTCACAGACGCGTTTCGCGCCTGTGACTGGCGCGATGGCCAATATACGTTCTGGGACTATCAGGCTGGCGCATGGCAGAAGAACAACGGCATCCGCATCGACCATTTCATGGTCTCGCCGCAGGCCGCCGACTTGATCGCCACAACGTCGATCAAGCGCGGTGAGCGCGGCGGCGCAAAGCCGTCGGACCACGTACCGGTGGTGTTACAACTCGATATCTAGGGATTCTGGCGATCAAAAACTGGTTTGCTGGCGCTGGCGCGTAGCCGGCACCGGCCCTCACCCCCAGAGCCCACCCCGCCCGGTCTGCCGGAAGCGCTATTGAGCGAGATTGAGGGCGGCTGATTTGTGGCTTTCGTTCCAGCCGGAAACCAGGGCCGGGACGCGCTCGCGCTGCGGCGGATCGAGATCGACAACGCCGGCTTTATAGCGTTCGAGGAAGATGGCGCGGGCAGTTTCGTTTCGCGCATTCTGACTTGCCAATGCAAACCACATCAACCCGTGCGCACGGTCATCCGCGCCCCCTTGAGGCTCTCGGTTCCGCGCTTCCAGAAGAATTCGTCAAGGGCTGCTTGTGAGGGCGCGTAGCGCTTGCGGGCGGCGAGGATCAGCCAGCGCGGCGCACGCGACTGGTCGAGCCTGGCACCGTCGCCACGCAGATACACAATGCCCAGGATAATGCTGGGCGCGGGCATGGCCATAGAGCGTTGCCGCATGCTCGAAAACGGCCCGTGCACGGCGCGGCTGTGCCAAGAGTTCAAGATCGGTCTCACCGGTCCAGTAGGCAAGCCCAGGCTCGACCAGAGCCTCAATGATCACGGCGGCATCGGCGCTCGGTCTCGCATCTGGATTGTACTGGGAAGCAACAAGGTTCAGATAGTGCCGCTTGAGGCGCGGATCGTAGAACTCGCTGAATTTGTTGGAAAATATGCGTGTCAGGTTCCACTTCGAACGCAAATTTCCGGAGCGCGCCGCTTCTTCCCAGTGCGAGATGGCTACAGCCGGTTCGCCGACGCGGTAAGCGTTCATGCCGGCTGCGAAATCCGACGCGCCAACTTTGCTCTGGCCCGACTGGCCGGCATTGTTTGCGCCATCGGCAATCGGCGAAGCCTGAGGCTCGCTTGACGCGGTTTGTGCTGAGAGAACTCCAGTCAATGCACCGGTCAGAGCGCCAGCAATAACACCGGCGACAAGGAGCAGTGTCGCAAGCTACTTAAATGTCGGCATAACACGCCACCTCTGCTTTGCCGCCAGGATGTGTGACCGCACCATTGCGCGCATTGCCCACCTGATCGGCGTATTTCCACAACGCCCCGCTCGTATACTGCGTTTCACGCGGCTTCCATTCAGATCGGCGGTGAGCGAGTTCCGCCTCGTCAAGTTCGACTTCAAGCGTGCCGTTCTCGGCATCGATGGTGATGATATCGCCATCGCGCAAAATAGCGATCGGTCCGCCGACGGCGGCCTCCGGCCCGACATGGCCGATGCAAAAACCGCGCGTGGCGCCGGAAAACCTTCCATCGGTAATCAGGGCGACCTTGTCGCCCATGCCCTGGCCGTAAAGGGCTGCCGTGGTCGCCAGCATTTCGCGCATGCCAGGCCCGCCGACGGGACCTTCATAGCGCAGCACCAGCACCTCGCCTTCCTCGTATTGGCGTGCCTCGACAGCGGCAAATGCCTCTTCTTCGGAGTCGAAGCAGCGGGCGGGGCCGCTGAATTTCAACTGCGACATGCCGGCAACCTTGACGATCGCACCATCGGGTGCGAGCGAGCCCTTCAGTCCGACAACGCCGCCGGTCGGGGTGATCGGATCGGATGCGCGGCGCACCACATCCTGACGCTCGTTCCACTTCACCGTGGCCATGTTTTCGGCGATTGTGCGGCCGGTAACGGTCAGGCAATCGCCGTGCAGAAAGCCCTCATCCAAAAGCGTCTTCATCAAAATCGGAATGCCGCCGGCTTCGAACATGTCCTTGGCGACATAGCGTCCGCCCGGCTTCAGATCGGCGATATAGGGCGTGCGCTTGAACACTTCTGCGACATCGAACAGATCGAAATCGATGCCGCATTCATGGGCGATAGCCGGCAGGTGCAGGCCGGCATTGGTGGAACCGCCAGAGGCCGCGACCACGGTCGCCGCGTTTTCCAGCGCCTTGCGGGTGACGATGTCGCGCGGACGGATATTATCTTTCACAAGCTGCATCACGGTTTCGCCGGCTGCCATGCAGAACCGGTCACGGATCTCGTAAGACGCCGGCGCGCCCGCCGAATAGGGCAGTGCCAATCCGATGGCCTCCGATACCGTTGCCATGGTGTTGGCGGTGAATTGGGCGCCGCAGGCACCGGCCGACGGGCAGGCAATCTGTTCCAACTCTTCAAGATCCTCGTCCGACATATCGCCGACCGAATGGCGGCCAACGGCTTCGAACACGTCTTGGATGGTCACCGGCTGGCCGCGGAAATTGCCGGGCAGGATCGAGCCGCCATAGATGAAGACGGACGGAACATTGAGCCGCACCATCGCCATCATCATGCCGGGCAGCGACTTGTCGCAGCCGGCAAGGCCAACAAGCGCGTCGTAGCAATGGCCGCGCATGGTGAGCTCGACAGAATCGGCGATCACTTCGCGGCTGGCGAGTGAGGACTTCATGCCCTGATGGCCCATGGCGATGCCATCGGTGACGGTGATGGTGCAGAATTCGCGCGGCGTACCCTGGGCGGCTGCAACGCCGGCCTTGACCGACTGCGCCTGACGCATCAGCGCGATATTGCAGGGGGCTGCCTCGTTCCAGCAGGAGGCGACACCGACGAAGGGGCGGTGAATCTGCTCCTGGCTGAGGCCCATGGCATAGTAATAGGAACGGTGCGGTGCCCGCTCAGGCCCTTCAGTGACGTGCCTGCTGGGCAGACACGTCTTGTCTATCAGCACTTTGGCGTCCATTCCCTGTCCTACGTAATTCGTGCGATTTTTTGGCGATCTGCCTATACGCGCAGACCAGCCGCATCGGTCATTTCGTCTGTGGTGAAAGACTACTCAATCGCCGGGAGAGGCGCGAGTGCAGCTTTGCAACAAGAGAGCAAATCAGTGGCGCATAGGGGCTTGCAGGGCCTTATTGGCAAAAATTACATGAAACCGTTGCAGAATCGTCACATACGCCGGCGGCGATACTCACCCGGTACCGGAGATTTCAAGAATCACGATTTCAGGTGGGCAATTTCTTCGGACGGCACCCGGCCGCCGAAATAGCCCATCATGTTCACATAGCCGCCGATCAGCAGTACCAGATCGACATTCTGCCGGTTGACCTCGGTGCAGATGTCCAAATGACGCTGAATGTCACCTTCGTGGCTGCCGATATGAGCATCAAACAATAGCGCGATGCGCAATGGCGGATGACCGAAGGGCCAATCCTCATGCTCGATCAGATAACGGCGGATAATATGGGGCTGGGCTCTGGTCAAACGGCTCCATCGGCCCTTGCCGTCATGGCCCGGCTCGAACGGAACCGGTACCGGCCGTTTGGCCAGCCCCTGGATCAAGGCGGAACGCCGCCGGGTCACGCCGCTCCACGCAGCCGTTCAAGCGCGTTCTCAAGCCGCTCGCGCTGGCTGTCGGCATCGATACGGCGCTCACGCTGTTCCTCGATCACATGGGCCGGCGCGCGGGAGATGAAATTGTCATTGCCGAGCTTGCCATCGATTTTCTTGATTTCGCCATCGATCTTGGCGAGCTCACGCGCAAGACGAGCTTTTTCCTCATTGAGATCAATGAGATCGGCAAGCGGCAGGGCGACCGTCGCCTCGCCGTGGACCAGTTGCACCGCGCCCTCGGGCACTTCGGTCGCATGGGTGATGCCAACAAGGCGGGCAAGACGCTCAATAATGTCTTTATGGCGGGCGAGACGCGCTTGGGTGTCGTCCGAGGCATCGCGGAACACCACCGGTATCCTGGCGCTTGCCGGGACGTTCATTTCCGCGCGCACCGAGCGGATGCCCGAAACCAGACCGATCAGCCAGTTGACCTCCGCATCCGCCGTCGCATCCAATGTCTCACCGCCCCTGGGCCATGCGGCGGTGATGAGCAAGGTGTCGCGCGCGGGTCCGTTCTCGCCGAGCCGGTTCCACAGCTCTTCGGTGATGAACGGCATGAAGGGATGAAGCAGCTTCAGCGCCTCGTCGAGCGCCCAGGCGGCGGTGGCGCGCGTTTGTGCGGCGGCTGCGTCGTCATTGGCGAGCGCCGGCTTGATCAGTTCCAGATACCAGTCGCAATAGACGTGCCAGAGGAAATGGTAGATCGCGCCTGCCGCCTCGTTAAAGCGATAGGATTCAATGGCTTGCGTAACCGCACTGGTGGTACGCGCGACTTCGCCGGCGATCCAGCGATTGACGGTCTGGTCGAGCCCGGAAGTGTCGAAATCGGCAACGCGCACGCAGCCATTCATCTCGGTGAAACGGGCGGCATTCCACAGCTTGGTGGCAAAGTTGCGGTAGCCCTCGACGCGGCCGCCCGAAAGCTTGATGTCACGGCCCTGGGCGGCCATGGCGGCGAGGGTGAAGCGCAGCGCATCGGCGCCGTACTGATCGACCAGTTCCAGCGGGTCGATGACGTTGCCCTTGGACTTTGACATCTTCTGGCCTTTCTCGTCGCGGACCAGGGCGTGGATATAGACGGTGTGGAACGGCACTTCGGAACGGCCCTCATCGTCCTTCATGAAGTGCAGGCCCATCATCATCATGCGCGCCACCCAGAAGAAGATGATGTCAAAGGCGGTGACCAGAACGTCGGTCTTGTAGTGGCGGTTTACTTCCGGCGTGTCGTCGGGCCAGCCAAGGGTCGAGAACGGCCATAGGCCGGAGGAAAACCAAGTGTCGAGGACGTCCTCGTCGCGGGTGAGATCAACCTGCTTGCCATAATGCGCTTCGGCCAGTTTGGCGGATTCATCCTCATCCAGGCCGACGAAGATTTCGCCGTCCGGTCCGTACCAGGCCGGAATCTGATGGCCCCACCAGAGCTGGCGTGAGATGCACCAGGGCTGGATGTTACGTATCCATTCAAAGTAGGTTTTCTCCCAGTTTTTCGGCACAAACTGAGTGTCGCCGCGCTCAACCGCTTCAATTGCCGGCTTGGCGAGCGTTGCCGCGTCAACATACCACTGGTCGGTGAGCCACGGCTCGATCACAACATTGGAGCGGTCGCCAAAGGGCACCATGTTGACGTGATCGTCGATCCTGTCGACGAGGCCGAGTTGTTCCAGATCAGCGACAATGCGCTTGCGCGCCTCATAGCGCTCAAGGCCGCGATAGGCCTCGGGCACCGGATCGCCGTCCAGCAGATTGGCCTCAACGTCGAGCACATTGACCATGTCGAGCCGGTGCCGGCGCCCGACCTCAAAGTCGTTGAAATCATGCGCCGGGGTGATCTTGACCGCGCCGGAACCCTGTTCGGGATCGGCATAGTCATCGGCGATGATCGGAATTTCGCGCCCGACCAGCGGCAGCACCGCGGTCTTGCCAACAAGATCGGTGTAGCGCTCATCATCGGGGTGCACGGCGACCGCGGTATCACCGAGCATGGTCTCTGGCCTTGTGGTTGCAACGGTGATGAAGTGGCCTTCCTCACCCTTAATGGGATAGTTGAAATGCCAGAGGTAATCTTTTGTTTCTAATTGTTGAACTTCAAGGTCTGAGATCGCGGTTTGGAATTTCGGGTCCCAATTGACGAGGCGCTTGTCCTTGTAGATCAGGCCTGCGCGGTAAAGCTCGACAAACACCTTGAGAACGGCGCGCGACAGCCCCTCATCCATGGTGAAGCACTCGCGGGACCAATCGCATGATGCTCCCAGGCGCTTGAGCTGGTTGAAGATCATGCCGCCTGATTCGGCCTTCCACGCCCATACGCGCTCAACGAACGCCTTGCGGCCCATGTCGCGCCGTCCGGGCTCCTGATTTTCGGCCAGCTGGCACTCAACCACCATTTGCGTGGCGATGCCGGCATGGTCCATGCCGGGTTGCCATAAAACATCGCGCCCCCGCATGCGTTCAAAGCGCACCAGAATGTCCTGGATGGTGTTGTTGAGCGCGTGGCCCATATGCAGGCTGCCGGTCACATTGGGCGGCGGAATGACAATGGTGTAGGGCTCACTATCGGGATCGAGACCCGGGCGGCCGGCGGCGAACGCGCCTGACTCCTCCCAAGCGTCATAGATCCTAGGTTCGACTGTGTTTGGCTGATAGGTCTTGTCGAGCATTTGGCGCTGATAGCTTTTTGACAAAAATGGCGACCGCAAGCGCGGTTATGCCTTGCCAGCCGCGCAAGTCAATATCCCGGAGCGCTGCCGGTATGCCGAAACGGGGCTGATCGGTAGAGTTTTTTAGCGTGCGCGGCGCGCCACGCGCTCGATTTCCTCGCGCACCATCTTTTCGACCAGAACCGGCAAATTCTCGTCGAGCCATGATTTGAGCAGCGGGCGCAGCAGATCCTCGACAATCTGTTCAAGCGTGCGCGCGCCGCCCGAATGCGACAGCATGGTCGAGGCCAAGGTGCCAAAGGCGGCAGATGCGGTTGCCTGGGCGTCAGTCGACAGCAGCCCCGGGGCAGGTTCGGCGGGCGGCGCCGGCTCCGGCGGGGCTTTAACTTCGGTTTCTATGCCGGCGAAATCGATGTCGATATCATCAGCTTCGGGCTCGCCAGCCTCATCAGCCTGAAACAGCTTGTCGAGGTCTTCCTCCGACACAGTGTCATCTTCCAGCTCCGGCGATGCGGCCATGTCGTCGGTCAATTCGAATACATCCTCCTCACCTTCACCCTCCAACCCGTCCGCCTCATCGGCCTCCGGTTCGCCTGCGAATTCATCCTCGGGCTCGTCAATTGCCGCCTCTTCGGCGGCATCTTCCATCATTGCTGCCATATCGGCATCCGCATTTTCTTCTTCTTCGGATGCAGGCATCTCCTGGGGACCCTGAGCGCCCTCCTCATCGGGTGCGCTATCACCATCTCCGTCATCAGAAATAATGCGCCGGATGGAGGCGAGAATTTCCTCCATACTCGGCTCACGCGCACGTTGTGGGTCTGCCATCAGCCCGCCTCGGTCTTGCTGCCATCTGTGCCGGAGTAGGATGGATTCGCGACTATGATTACATTTGCCCCACCACTGGGCACCGACTCATAGACACACTAACCGATTCGTAAACATGGCGGTCTGGCTCAATATAGACTTTCCACGCTCAGTCCCCACCATTTATTGCGGACTTTGTCGTAGTGGGCGGTGTCGTCGTAATACGCGACTGGGAGTTCCAGCTGGCGCGCATTCAAGTGCCCGACCGAAGCCAGAAGCGTGAACGCGGCAACTACCTCATCGCGGGTGGAGGTTGCCAGTCCGACCTGGGCGGTGAGCAATTCGCGTTGTGCATCAAGCACGTCAAGCGTGGTGCGCTGGCCGACACGCTGTTCCTGAATGACACCGTCCAGCGCGATTTTCGCAGCGCTGATTCGCTGGCGATCGGCGTTGATCTGCGCTCGCGCCGCGATCAGCCCATCCCAGGCTGTGGCAATTGCAGCGCGGATCTGGTTGCGAATATTCTCCGATTCAAGCCGGCGCTGGGTTGCCACCTGACGCGCCTGACGGACCCGCGAGGCGACTGAACCTGCCTGGTAGAGCGGCACCACCAGACGGCCCATGATCGAACTGGTTTCTGTGTCGAGTGTCGTGCTGGAGGAATTCCACGAGCGCGTGTAGTCACCGTCAAGGGTCAGGGTGGGCAGCAATTCGCCGGTGATGTTGTCGACATCGTGGTCGGATGCCTCGATCGTATGGCGCGAGGACAACAGCGCCGGATGCTCGGCCTCGCCTATCTTGTAGGCGTCGGTCAACGAGCGCGGCAGCCTGCCGTTCAGCGACATGGGCGCGGAAAGCGTGCCCGGCGGGCGGCCAATGACCTGCTCATAGGTGGCACGGCTGCGCGACAGGTTGGCGCGCGCCTGGCTGACCTCCGAGACCGCCCCGCTCACTCTCGATTCGGCCTGGGCGACATCGGTCTTGGTCAACTCGCCGACCTCAAAGCGTGCCTCGGTCGATCCGAACTCCTCGCGCAAGAAATCGAGATTGTTCTGGGTCAGACGCACGAAGGCCTGGTCGCGTACGACGTCGACATAGGCGGTCACCGCATTGAGCAGCACATTCTGTTCGACATTGCCCAGTACATAGCGGCCTGCCATGACGCTGGCCTCGGCGCTCGCCGTGCCGGTGAATGTTCGAAATCCGCTAAACAGCGGCTGGGAAAAGCTGAGCGTTACCCCGGCCGGATCGGAGTTTCCGGTGGTGCGGGTGACGGCGGACGGCGGCATCGACGACACGGTGCGTGACCAGGTTCGCCTCGAGCCGATTTCACCGGTCGCGGTCACTCTCGGGCGTGCGCCGGCCAGTGCTTGCGGCACGCCTTCATCAGTGGCGCGCTGGCGCGCCCGCTCGGCATCAAGCTCAGGATTGGTGGTGTAGGCGGTCACCAGCGCTTCGCGCAAACTCTCCGCGCTGGCCGGATGTGCAACGAGCTGCATCGCGGCCACGCCAGTGCAGAACACGCCGGCGCTAGCCAGAAAACGGCACAGCCGAATACGCGGCAATCCATCCATGGCGAAGTGCCCTACCCTCATGCAACCAGTGAGTCATTATTCTCACAGCAACCCACAATAGACCAACTGGGCACCTTCAACAATTGCTTGACTGCCACATTTGGACAAAACCCTCACATGCCATGATCACTTGACGGCTGCGGCGAAGGCACGCCGGCAAATGTGCGCTAGAGCGAAAATCCGGGCTCACGCTGAAATCCAGGAAGCGGCGAAAGCTGGGCATCGAATGCAGCCGCACCGCCAATACGGCCATCTGAATTCACATATCGGTGCACCCTGGCCACGCCGCGGCCGGGAATGGCCGCGACCAACTGCCCGCCAGACGCCAACTGGCCAAACAATGCCTCTGGCACCTCATCGACAGCACCTTCGAGAATGATCACGTCATAGGGACCTTGCGAGGGATAGCCCTCATTCATGCGCCCCTGGACCACCGCGACATTGTCGGCGCCGATCTCGCCCAACAGATCCTGGGCGCGGGCTGCGAGCTTTTCGTCCTCCTCCAGCGCCACCACCGAGCCCGCGAATTGAGCGATGACCGCGCTCGAATAGCCGCTGGCACAACCGATATCGAGAACATGATCGCTATCCGCGATCTCGGCCAGTTGCACGATGCGGGCAAACAGCATGGGAGAAATCAGGAACCGGGCCGGCCCACCTTCGGCATCCTCCGACACCGCTATATCTGCGTCGCAATAGGAAAGCACGCGTGATTGGGCGGGCGTGAAACGTTCGCGCGGCACTGTTAGCAGCGCGTTGATAAGGCGCCGGTCAGTGACCGCATTCGGCCTGATCTGACTTTCGACCATATTGGCGCGCGCATTGTCCCAGTCGGTCATGATCTTTCCCGAAGCCCGTTCTGATCGTCCCCGTATAATGGAACCATTGGCCGCCAGCCAATAGCTTTAATTGCGCAAATCACAGCTCACTGCACTGCGGCGCCGATGCGCAAGGACAGTGCGATGACCACGCAATCCAAGAGATCGATCGGGTTGACTGCAGCCGCCTTCGCCCTGGTTTTGGTCACCACCGCAGTGGTGCCGGCCCGGGCGGACGGATTTCCCTGTCGCCGGGACTATGCATTCGAGAACGAAATCTCGACGCAAAAAGCAATGTGCCTGCCGCCAGTGGATGCGCGTCCCGAAGCCGAGTTCGATGAAAAAATGGCGCAGTTTGTCCGCGAAGGCGGCGAATATGCATGGTGGGCGTTGCGGCTCGTCTATCACGGGCTTAAGTGAATGCGTAGCGCAGAATCTCATCGATCCCGGCCAATGGGTCAAATATGGCTCGCTCTATGTCGTCTCCCTCCTGAGCCCGACACTCGTCGGTACCTATGCGAGCGGCGAGATGGCGACCGATGGGACGAAATGCGTGGCCAAGGCGTTCGTTGAAAGCTCCGACACGCTGGACCGGGAGCAGAAGGACCTGTTCAGGGGCGCAATCGAAACGGCGGCGTCGATCAAGGATGCCCTCTTAGGGGTCGAGAACGGCTACAAGGCCATTAAGTCCCGTCGCCCGGCGGGGAAAAATCCGTAAATTGAGCACACTGAAGAAGCTGTACGAACTGAACGATTCAGCCGGGGACCGTGGCAGGGATTTGCAAGGGCTCATCGCCTTCGCGGCGCAGGAAGCCGAGGATGCCGATCGCTACCGCAATATATCTTTGGCTATGGATCGGATCGGCTCTCTGGAACGGTCTTTTCGTTCGCAAGGATACGCCGCGCGGCTTTTTTTACCGGCCGGCACGGGATACGATATCGCCCGACCGCGTTTTTGGCCGAACCCTTGAGGGCGTTAATGGAAATCTGCGATGGGGATGTGATAGATGGATTTTAATAAAGTGGTTACAATTATAGTGTATTTTTTATTTTTCACAATTATTTGGATTTTATTGGCCATATTTTTTGATATTGCGATTGGTTCTATTATTTTAATTATTTTAATTATAATTCATTATTTTACAATAAAAAGTGAATGGAATTCAGAATTTGAAATAAAACGTAAAAAATACGAAGAATAGATTGAATCTAATTCTGATTTACGTAAACTTACGGATACCGAAGCGCGGGTGAAATCCGATGTGAAAAAACACCTTTCTGCATTGAGAAGAAATCTCGATAAGGCGATCAAGAAAAACGACTACGGAGCGGTTGAATTTGACGGAACCAACGAGGAAATATCCCGTTTTCTGGCAAGCGTGGGGTTTGATGCAGTCGATGCGGAGAGCGGAGAGTATATTTCCATTGTCAAGGAAGCGGTTGCCGAATGTGAAGCGCAGCTTGAACAATCTGAATTCGATCCGCTTGATTTGCCCGACGATGGCTTTGAATTTGAATTCTGGGTGGCCGATAACCTCAAGAAATTCGGTTGGGACGCCAAGGCGACCGCCGGTGCCGGAGATCAGGGCGTGGACGTTATTGCGATAAAGAACGATATCAAGGTAGGCATTCAGTGCAAGCTGTACAGTGGCAGCGTCGGCAACAAGGCGGTGCAGGAGATTATTGCCGCCAGGGATTATTTCGACCTGGATTTTGCCGCGGTGCTCACCAATGCCGAATATACAAAATCGGCGAAAGAGTTGGCGCTTAAATCGAAAGTGAAACTCCTGACTCAATATGACATACCGGATTTTGACGGTTTGTTTTTGTAAGGCGAAGAGCGCCTCCCCGGAGTTCGGACATTGACCTGAGCCGCGATTTGTTGTCCGCCGGTCTTCGACGGAAATCGCGGAGGTCGAAACGCAAACGGCATTTCGCCGGGTTCAAGGCGAAAATTGCCCTGACGGCCTTGAACGGCGGGGAGACGGTATCGGAACCGGCATTGGAGGTTTTCCGCGCCTGTGCGCTCGGCGTGCTGAAATTATGTGGTATCGACCGTCTCTTTTTCGCCCCTGATTCCGGCTGACCGGCTGTCTCCGGATATTCAGATGATCCTTTGGGCCGGTGGTCTTTACGGATTGAATTCGGCCTGCAAATCCTCGTTGAGCCAGGCCGAGGGCGCGGTCCTGGGAGCGGCCCGCGCGGTGGAGAAACTCTTCGCCCGGTTCGACGCGCATCTTGAGGACGCCGGATATCTCGCCCGGATATCCCGCCATGGGCGGGCAGATCGTCGACGCCACCATCGTGGCGGCCCCGCGCCGGCGCATGACCGATGCCGGGAAGGAGATCGTCAAGGGCGGGAGCATCCCGCCTGATTGGCAGGCCAATCCCCGGAAACCGGCGCAAAAGGATCGCGACGCGCGTTGGACGCTCAAGCGAGGGCGCAGGAAGACGCGCCCGGACGGCACGGCGATGGGCGCAATCGCCACGCCGGTGTTCGGCGGCAAATCCCATATCAATGCCGACCGGCGCCACGGCTTCGTCCGGACATGGATCGTCACCGACGCCGCCCGGCATGACGGACGCGTAGCGGGCGGGCTTCCGGATCAGGCGAACACCGGCTCGACTGTCCGGGCGGACACGGCGTATCGGTCGCAGAAGAACGAGAAGAAAATCGCCCGGGCCGGGCTGACCTCGAAGGTCCGTTTCCGCCGCCCGCCCGGCAAGCCGATGCCCGTGCATCACGAGAGGGCCAATGCCGCAGGGTCGAAGGTCCGATCCGCGATCGAACATCCCTTCGCCGGGATGAAGGCACGAACGGGGCTCTTCGTCCACACCATCGGCATCGACCGGGCGAGGGCCAGGATCGGCATGGCCAACATCGCAGTCAACATGAAACGGCTCCTGTTCCGGGAGCGCAAAGGCGCCGTGGCATAGCCCGGCCCCGGCGAAACCAGATCCCGAACCACAACCCAGGCAAAGGGCCGACACGCATCGCGGCCGTAAATGCGCTCTCGTCACCCGATTCCAGGCAGCAGACAGGGGTCGGCAGGGTGTCCAAATGGATCGCGCTTACGCCCAGGGCAGGACCGCGCCGGCACGCGCCGAAGCCGGTTGGCTGGTGATGCAACGTGCGAAGATCGAGGTGTGTTTGGCGCCGAGGCGGCAGCTTCCCTGCTGGCGAGACTCGCCGAGCTTTCAAGCGCCGTCGATGCCGCAGGCAACAGCACGCATCAAGTGCGCGAGAATTGGAAAGCGCTAGTTAAGCAGCCTGCTTGATCAACTGGCGATTGATCAGAAGTTCGGCAATCTGCACCGTGTTGAGTGCTGCACCCTTGCGCAGATTGTCCGACACCACCCATAAGGACAGCCCGTTCTCGACGGTGATGTCCTCGCGCACCCGGCTGACGAAAGTGGCATAGTCGCCAACGCACTCGACCGGCGTCACATAGCCGCCGTCCTCACGCTTGTCGACCACCAGCACGCCCGGCGCCTCGCACAGGATTTCATGCGCATCCTCAACCGAAATCGGGTCCTCGAATTCGATATTGACCGCTTCGGCATGGCCGACAAATACCGGCACCCTCACGCAGGTCGCCGTCAGCTTGATGCTGGGGTCGAGAATCTTCTTGGTCTCGGCCATCATCTTCCATTCCTCCTTGGTCGAACCGTCTTCCATGAAGACGTCGATATGGGGAATGACATTGAAGGCAATCTGTTTGGGAAACTGCTCGACCGTCGGCGGGTCATTGACGTAAATGCCCTTGGTCTGGGTGAACAACTCGTCCATCGCTTCCTTGCCCGCGCCCGAGACCGATTGATAGGTGGAAACCACCACACGGCGGATCTTGGCCTCGTCATGCAGGGGTTTGAGCGCCACCAACAGCTGCGCCGTCGAGCAATTCGGATTGGCGATGATGTTCTTCTTGGAAAATCCGGCAACATCGTTCGGATTGACCTCCGGAACGATCAGCGGCACCGCGGAATCGTAGCGCCAGCACGAGGAATTATCGATCACCACGCAGCCCTTGTCGGCGGCCCGCGGCGCCCATCCGCACGCTACATCCGAACCGGCCGAAAACAACGCCAGATCGGAATTGGCAAAATCGTGTTGTTCGAGATCTCCCACCTTGAGCGTGCCCTCGCCATAGGAGACCTCACGCCCGGTCGAACGCCGCGAGGCAAGCGCCACAACATCGCTCGCGGGAAATTCGCGCTCGGCCAGAATGTTCAACATTTCGTGGCCCACATTGCCGGTGGCGCCAACGACAGCAACTCTGTAACCCATGGTTCAGCTACTCATGCGGCAGGCACCCGATTATGCCGCCTCGGACCCTGTCAAATAAGTCTTCGCGGCGTACTTGGCAAGAATTACCCGTAAAAGCTCTTAACCGGATCGCGTCCGCATCAGGATGCGAGTTTGCCAAGCTCTTCCAGAATGGCATCGCCCATTTCGGTGGTGCCGATCTTGTTCTTGCCATCCTGCATGATGTCCGGCGTGCGCAAATCCCGATCAAGCGTGGTCGAGATCGCCTTGTCGATCATGTCGGCCTCGGCGCCACGGTCAAACGAATATCTGAGCGCCATGCCGAAAGAGGCAATCCCGGCAATCGGGTTGGCAACCCCGGTGCCGGCAATATCGGGCGCCGAGCCGTGCACCGGCTCATACATCGCCTTGCGCCGCCCGCTCGCTTCATCGGGCGCGACAAGCGAGGCCGATGGCAGCATGCCCATCGATCCGGTGAGCATTGCGGCCTCATCCGACAATATGTCGCCAAACAGATTGTCGGCGACAATCACGTCGAACTGTTTGGGCCAGCGCACCAGCTGCATGGCGCAGGCATCGGCCAGAATATGATCAAGCTCAACGTCGGGGTACTCGCGCTGATGCACATCGATCACCACCTCGCGCCAGAAAACGCCTGACTGCATGACATTGCGCTTTTCGGTCGAGGTCAATTTGTTGCCGCGTGTGCGCGCCAGTTCAAAGCCGACGCGGGCAATGCGCTCAACCTCCCAGGTCTCATAGACCTGCGTGTCGACCGCGCGTCTCTGGCCATTGCCGAGATCGACAATTTCCTTGGGTTCGCCGAAATAGACCCCGCCGGTCAGCTCGCGCAGGATCAGAATGTCGAGCCCCTCGACATGATGGCGCTTCAGGCTCGATGCATCGGCAAGCGCCGGATAGCAGATTGCCGGCCGCAGGTTGGCGAACAGATCAAGGTCTTTCCTCAGCCGCAGCAAACCTGCCTCGGGCCGTACATCGAACGGCACCTCATCCCATTTGGGACCGCCCACCGCGCCGAAGATCACCGCATCGGCGGTCTGCGCGAGCTTCATCGCATCTTCGGAAATCGCAGTGCCATGCGCGTCATAGGCACAACCGCCGACCAGATCGCGCTCGATCTCGAAATCGAGATCGGTCTGGTTGCCGAACCACTCGACCACACGTTCGACCTGGCCCATCACCTCAGGGCCGATGCCGTCGCCGGGAAGAAACAGAAGTTTGTAGGAAGCCATGTCGAAACCCTTATGGAGCGCGTGACCTGGTTCCCGCGCGAGAAGCTAAGAAATGAAGGCTGGTTTAGCCCGTTCCGATCAATGGCTGCAATCAAGCACCGATCAGCGGGCGATCAGACGGCGTAGCGCTTGAGCGCCTCCTTGGTAAAGCTGATGCCGTGACCGGGCGCGGTCGGGGCTGCCAGCGCGCCATCGACAATTTCTACAGGCTCGACGAACAGATCGCGCGGGCTTCCCGCCAGCACCTCGACCAATGCCGCATTGGGGATCGAGACCAGAATATGCACCGACAGCTCGGGCACCAGATGCGGCGCGATCTTGGTGTCGTAGGCCGCCGCCAGATGCGAGATCTTCGTTATCTCGGAAAAGCCGCCGCAGCGGTGAATGTCGGGATTGAGATATTGCGCAGCGCTCGCTTCGATCAGATCGCGGAAGCCGTAGCGGGTATATTCGTTCTCACCCGTTGCCACCGGCATCGGGATTGATTGGGCAACCTCGGCGCATTGGTCGATATTGTCGGCCAGCACCGGCTCCTCGTACCAGAACAGGTCGCACTCGGCGAGCAGGTTGGCGACCCTGATATTGGTCGCCACATCCCAGCGCTGATTGGCATCGACGAGAATTTCCATGTCGCCCAGCGCGCCGCATACCTGACGCACGCGCTCGACATTTTCCATCACATTCTCACGACCGATCTTGAACTTGTAATGGCCGCAGCCCTGGGCGCGGAAACCTTCCGCCTCCTCGATCAACTGATCGACGCTATAGGGCAGGAACCCGCCGCTGCCATAAACCGGCGCCGGCTCGCCATGGCCGCCAAGCAGCTGCCACACCGGCGCGCCCAGCGATTTGCCGAGGATGTCCCACAGGCCGATATCGATGGCGCTGATCGCATACATCGGCACGCCCTTCTTACGAATGCCGCGATTGTTTTCATACATGCGCTCATATAATTGTCCTACCTGAAGCGGGTTCTCGCCGACGATCATCGGGATCAGGCTTTCTTCGAGATAGGCCAGAACCGAGCGCGCGCCAAAGCCGCCGACCAGCATGGTGTAGCCAAGACCCTCAATGCCTTCATCGGTCTTGATGCGGGCAATCACATAGGTGTTTGCCGGATAGTAGCTTGATACCGGCTCCTCGTTGGGAACGTTGAGAACCGATGTGGTGATTTCGGTGATTTTCATTGTCACTTCCCCCCAACTCCCACCCGGACGCACCGCGGGTCATGGCATCAATAGGCTGAATGCCCGGGCGCAGCACCCGCGCCCGGCGCTATTGCGCAAGGTTTTGTCTATGCCGCTCCGTTGCCGCGCAGCGCCTTTAGAACCTTCGGCGGCGACATCGGCAAATCGGCAAATCGAATGCCTGTCGCATCGCATATCGCATTGGCGACAGCCGCAACCGGCGGCACGATCGGCACCTCGCCGACACCGCGCACCCCGTATGGATGATTGGGGTTCGGCACCTCGACGATCTCGGTGTCGATGCGCGGCAGATCGGAAGCCACCGGCACCCGGTAGTCGAGGAATCCGGGATTTTGCAGCCTGCCGTCATCGCCATAGACATATTCTTCATTGAGCGCCCAGCCGATGCCTTGCGCCGCACCGCCCTGGAACTGACCTTCCACATAGGATGGATGAATCGCCTTGCCGGCATCCTGGATCACCGTGTGGCGCACTACGCGGGCAGCCCCGGTTTCAGGATCAATCTCGACATCGACGATCTGGGTGCCAAAGCCGGGCCCCGCACCTTGCACATTGTATTCCGCATGCCCGGCAATCGGCCCACCGGTTTTGTTGGCGTTCTTGGCGATATCGCCGATCGACAACGGCTCGAAATCACCGACATTGGTGCTCGCCGGCCGCGCGTGGCCGTCTTCCCACACAACCGCGTCAACCGGCACGTCCCAAGCCATTGCCGCGCGTGCTTTTAAGGCATCGATTGCCTGGCGTGCCGCCATCACCGCCACCATGCCGCCGGCAAAGGTGCCGCGGCTGCCGGCGGTGACGAAATTGAAGCCAAGCTGCGAGGTATCTCCGGTCGAAACCCGCACCTTGTCGACATCGACACCCAGTTCCTCGGCCACCATCATCGCAAGCGCGGCGCGCGAGCCGCCCGCGACCTCGACCGTGCCCATGGTCACGGTCACGGTGCCGTCCTCGCTGACATTGAGCGAGGAGGTGGTGTCAAAGCCGATATTGAACCAGAAGCCGGTGGCGATGCCGCGCCCCTGATTGGGGCCAAGCCGCGCCGAATAATGCGGATGCGCCTTGGCGCGCTCCAGCGTTTCAATAAAGCCGATCGGCCCGAAGGTCACGCCATAATAGGTCTTGGTGCCTTCCTTGGCGCCGTTCTTGAGCCGGATTTCGATCGAATCGATATCGAGCTTGCACGCCATTTCATCGATCACGCTTTCAACGCCGAATGCCGAATTCGGTGCGCCCGGCGCCCGGTAGGCCGCGACCTTGGGCCGGTTTACCGTCACGTCATTGCCGACCACCTTGACGTTGTCGAGATCATAGCGCGTGAACATGGTCATCGTCGCCTGCGGCAAGGGCGAGCCGGCAAAGGCGCCCGCCTGCAGGTCGATCCGGCCGTCGGCGGCAACGATCCGCCCGTCCTTGGTGCAGCCCAGCTTGACACGGATGCGCCCGCCCGAACCCGGCCCGCTGGCGCGGAACTCTTCCTCGCGGCTCATCGTCATCTTCACCGGGCGGTTGGCCTTCTTTGAAAGCACAATCACCAGCGGTTCGAGATAGACATTGTTCTTGCCGCCAAAGCCGCCGCCCAGTTCGGTCGGGATCACCTTGATCTTGGAGATCGCCATATTGAGCAGGCGCGCGCACTGGGCGCGGATCACGAAATGTCCCTGGGTGCCGGTATAGAGCTCGACCTGCCCGTCTTCGGTGTAGCTGGCAATCGAGGAATGGGGCTCGATATAGCCCTGATGCACCGGCTTGGTAGTGAATTCGCGCTCGATCACCACATCGGCGGCGGCAAAACCGGCATCGAGATCACCGGTCTCGAACACCATCTGCTTGGCGATGTTGGAGGGTTTTTCCGGACGCGGCTCGATACCTTGAGTGAACTGGTCCTCATGCAGGATCGGCGCATCGGGGGCCATGGCCTCCACCACGTCGATCACATGCGGTAGCACTTCATACTCGACCCTGATCAGCTTCAGCGCCTTGCGTGCAATCGCCTCGCTGGTCGCCGCCACCGCCACCACCGGATGGCCGTCATACAGAACCTTTTCGCGCGCGATCACATTGCGTGTCAGGTCGCGGAAATTGATCACCATTTCGCCAACCGCGATATATTCGGTCGGCATCTCATCGAAATCATCGCGAGTGACGATCGCCTTGACGCCCGGCAGTGCTTCGGCGGCTGAAATATCGATCGACTTGATGCGCGCATGGGCGTGCGGGCTTCTCAGCACCAGGCCATAGATCTGGCCCGGCAGATTGATATCGGCGCCAAAGCGCGCGCGGCCCGTGACCCGGTCCACCCCATCGGGACGGATCGGCCTGGTGCCGACGACCTTGAGCGGCCGGTCCTCATACCCCAATGTTTCGGCCATAACTCAGCTTCTCCGCATTTCCGCCGCAGCATCAAGCACTGCCTCGACAATCTTGTGATAGCCGGTGCAGCGGCAGAGGTTTCCCGCCAGCCAGTAGCGAACCTCGGTCTCGGTCGGGTCCGGGTTCTTTTCCAAAAGCGCCTTTGCGGCGATCAGGAAACCGGGCGTGCAAATGCCGCATTGCAGGGCCGCATGTTCTAAAAACTTGGTCTGCAGCGGATGCAGGTTCTCGCCCTCGGCCATGCCCTCAATGGTCCCGACGCTCTGGCCTTCCGCCTCGACCGCAAGTGTCAGGCACGAGCACACCAGCCGCCCGTCAATCATCACCGAGCAGGCGCCGCAATCGCCGGTGCCGCAGCCTTCCTTGGTGCCGGTCAGCTGCAGCTCATTGCGCAGCACAGAAAGAAGTGACTGGTCGGTCTCGCACAGGAAGTCGGTTTCATCCCCGTTGACCGTCATCGTTACATGCTGTCTTGCCATCAGCCCTGCCTCGCCCGTTCGAGTGCGATCTTGGTGGCGCGGCGCGCCAGCACCCCTGCAACTTCGATCCTGAAATCCTTGGTACCGCGCTTGTCGTCAATCGGCCTGCAGGCAGCACGCGCTGCTGCTTCCATCTTTTCGATCGCGGCATCGTCAACCTTGGTGCCGATGAGGGCAGCGGCGGCGTCTTCCACCACCAGCACCTTCTCGGCAACCGCGCCAAGTGCAACCTTGGCGGCGGTGCACACACCATCTGAGCCAAGCGTCAGATCGACACCTGCGCCGACCACCGCGATGTCCATCTCGGTGCGCGGGGTAAAGCGCAAATAGGCGCCGCCGAAACCTGCTTCGTGCCTAGGAAACAGGATCGACTCGACGATCTCGCCCTTTTCCAGCGACGTCTTGCCCGGGCCCACGCCAATTTCTTCAACCGGCACTTCGCGCTTGCCACCCGGCCCGGTGATGCAGGCAACAGCGCCGGCCGCGACCATTGCCGGCACCGAATCGGCCGCCGGTGAGGCATTGCACAGATTGCCGCCGATTGTTGCCCGTCCGCGGATCTGGATCGAACCGATCAGCTTGACGCCGTCGACCACCCCCGGCCATGCCGCGTTGAACGCTTCATGCTCCATGATCTCCATGCCGGTCACTGCAGCGCCGACCCTGAAGCGGCCATCTTCAAGCGCGATGGAACGCGTTCCTTCGATCTTCTTGATGTCAACGATCAAGTCAGGATCAACGATATCGCTGTGCATCTGAACGAGGAGATCGGTTCCCCCCGCGAGCACCCGCGCCGTTCCACCCGCCTTGGCAAGAAGTGCTGTTGCATCGTCGAGTATCGGCGGAGCTTCATATTGCATGAAAGCATGCCTCCCTTTGTTTGATTGCCCTGATCGCGTCAGGGTGAGGATATCAGCCCCCGCGCGCCAAGCGACCTGGCCACACAGTCTCAAGCAGCGCCACCCGCCAAGACCCCTGGCCCCCATAACCCAAGCCAAGGGCGAATTACCCTGCCAGAGCGTCAAACGCAAGTAAACGCCATCATATCATCTGCGCGGGGGGCTACGGCACAAATGCGCGCTCCCTCGCAGCGCGCCGCCGCGGGCAGGATCGCCATCCTTCTGGTACAGCTAATGCTAGCGCCGCCGGGCGCTGACACGCCTTGAGTGCGGTCATCTCTATTTCGACCTTCATTTCCGGCGCGATCAGGCCCGTGACCAGCATTGTCGCTGCCGGGAGAACGGTACCGAACCCCTCGCGCAAAGCAGGCCCGGTCTCCTTGGCATAGGCCGCATCGGCAATGTAATAGGTCGCGCGCGCCACATCGGAAAAGGCAAAGCCCGCTTCGCTCAAGCAGTTCTCGATGGTGGTCAGCGTATTGCGCGCCTGGTCGAGCGGTGCATCGGGGATTTCCATGGTCTTGTAAGTCGTAACCGGCAGTGCCGGCGATGAAACACCAATCACCCTCAATGACCGCGCGCGCATAGGCGAACTCTCCCTCATAGCGCGAACCGATTGTCACCATTCGCCGTGTCACATCCGCCCCGATGCTGCTCCCCGCCTTGCGCCACCCGGCAGACCTGCGCCGGATGCGGGACCTTGATCAATACTGCTCCGCGCGAGCCCCGCCGTCACGCCGGATGTTTTTTAACTTACCCTCCCAGGCCGAACACATAGCCGACCACGGCACCTGGCAAGGTGGGGATGATTTCATCGGACAACAGCTCGAAGGCGGCCAGCACCAGTATCGCCGGCACCAGCAGCAGCAGACCAGGCGCCTGCAATATATACGGACCCCAGCCCGATTTGATCAGACGGATAGCGACCATGGACAATCCAAAGACAATGATGATGAGAAACAACAGGCTCGCGACAAACGAGACCGGAACGTCAAGCGAGCATGAGCCCCCGAGCCGGACCAACGGGGGAGAGTTTGCGGGCGCTTTGCGGCGGCATGATGAACAAAAATGACGCAAGGCCCGCCGGCCGCCTGGTATTGCTATCCGGTATCGCTTATCCGCGGCACTTCGCCCGCCTTGGACGGCACCCCCTGCGGTTCAGGATTGTCGCGCCGCGACAGCGCATAGGCCACACCGGCAGCATCGCCACAACCACTACCGCGCCAAGGCCGAGAGGTGCCCAGAAGCCGGAAAACAGCAAATTGCCAATGGCTGTCGCGGCAACGCCGATCAGCCCGGCTCGCAGCGCGCCGCCAAGCGGTGTGCGTCCGACAATCAGGAATTCGATCACATTGGCCATCGACGCCGCCTTGCCCAAACCCCATCAGATCCAGGGGCGTTGTTCCTCAACCTGCTCCTCGAAGGTGCCGATCTTCGGTGCCTTTTCCATCGTCAGCCCAATATCGTCGAGACCATTCAGCAGGCAATGCTTGAGGAACGGGTCGATGTCGAAATGGATCGCCTCGCCATCGGCGCTGGTGATTTTTTGTTTTTCAAGATCGACCGTCATCGTCGCATTGGCGCCGCGCTCGGCTTGATCCATCAGCTTGTCGAGTTCTTCCTTCGATACCGCGATCGGCAACAGCCCGTTCTTGAAGCAATTGGCATGGAAGATATCGGCGAACGAGGTCGAGACCACCACCTTGATGCCATAGTCGAGCAGCGCCCAGGGCGCATGCTCGCGGCTCGAACCGCAGCCAAAATTGTCGCCGGTAATCAGGATTTCAGCGTTCTTGTAGGCCGGCTTGTTGAGCACGAAATCGGGATTGTCCGAGCCGTCATCATTGTAGCGCAGTTCGGAAAACAGGCCGGTGCCAAGCCCGGTGCGCTTGATGGTTTTCAGATATTGCTTGGGGATGATCTTGTCGGTGTCGATATTGATCATCGCCAGCGGGGCGGCGACCGCCGTCAGCATCTTGAACTTGTCCATGGCTCTTCCTTGGGTTCGAGCGGGCGCCAGTGTCCGCCTGATCGCATTTGCCGGCACATTAGCGAACCTGCGCGCCTTAGCAAGGTTTGAGCTGAAACAGGTCAATCACGCGCGGAAGCACCGGGGTCAGGGCATCGCGCGCTTCCCGTCCCGGTCATTCGAGTGCAACCTGAAGTTTGAGATAACGCGCCCGCACCCCGGCTTCACGCAGCATTCCGATAATTCGCTCCGGGGAACGGTTCTTTCTCCGGCTCATCTTTGTCTCCCGTGACGTTCAAATGAAGCCGGATCCTCTCAATCGGGGCGGAACACTTTCAAAGACCCGCATCATATGCGCGCGGACATGCTCAATGATCAGCCGGTTTCCGACAATGCCCGGGGGCAGGCCGATGCCGCGTAATTATCTTTTTGCATGCTTCAGGATTGAGGCCGCGGACACTACCCACACCCAGCCCCGCCGGCAGAGCCGGGTCCGCCAGGAAAGTCGTAATATCGAACGAACCGGAGATTGCACCTTGAATTCAAATTGTATTTGAGGCTGAAATCTGAATGTCACTCTACAGCCGCGCACAAGGCTTTCATTACACAGGGCTTTCATCGGCAGCCTGCACGGATGGAAACGTCACCCCATGATTGAAGTGTAACCCGGGAGAAAAGGAAACGAAGCCGTATCAACACCCTTTGTAGTTCTTGGCAACACATTCACGGGCCAGTTTCTGAGCCGCAGAGATATCGGCAGAAGTCATTTTCCTTGCTACAATATCTCTATCTTCAGCCGCATATTCATCCCCGGATGATGCTGCTATATTCCACCACATATGGGCATGGATGTAATCCTGCGGGACACCCTTTCCAGTGGCATACATCACACCCAGATTTGACTGGGCAAAGGCATTCCCCTGTTCGGCAAGGGGCGTCAATTCTTTGGGTGCCGTCGCAAAGTCGCCGTTCTCAAAGGCAGCAACACCTTTATCAAAATCCGCGCTCCAACCGGGAAATGAGATGAGTGACAGCAGCAGCAGAGGTATGATCAATAAAGTTTTCATGGCGGAACGATAGGTCGCCTTTTTTCAAGTGTAAAGGCCTGTGAACGCGACCACGATATTTTGAGGTGGTCCTGCTTTTTCGACCGGTTTGCAGCCTTTCCAGGATGGATCGGGGTTTCACATCAGGCTGCCATTCTCATGGGTTCGGTTTTGCCGGCATGGACCTCGTCGGGGGTCGAGATGCCGTGGGTGGAGTGTGGACGCTCGGCGTTGTAGCAGGCCGGCCTTCGCTTCCGGGCCCGTCTCAAAGGCATGCAGATAGACGCACGCGTAGTTGAGGGACAGCCATGGGCGCTCGATCATCCTGTTGTCGATGCGGGACCTTTGCCATCCATGCCGATCTCGATCTTCGCGAGGACGACCTGAAAACACTTCATCCGCTTCCGAGAGCAGGCAAACATTTGCGCATCGTGAAACAGTAAGTGCAGTTGCAGGTGGGCCCGCTTCGGATCAATGTCCTTTGCCGGGACTGGAAGCGCACGGCCCGGAAAACTATCCGCTGCTAGTTGTTCAGTCCCGTCATCTTGTAGATCGGATTGCCATTGAATTTATCTGGCTCTGAAGTCCGGATTTTGCAGATGTATTCGTAAGGCGTCAGGCCGTTGAGGGTCTTTAGCCCTCGGGCGAAATTGCAGGCTGCCATGAAGTCTGCCGGATGTGTGCGCAGCCGACCATCGCCGCCGGCCACACGGTAGACGCCATGCGTTTTGTCGCCGGTGATTTCGCGCAGCTTTCAGCGCTGGCGGAGACAAGGGCCAAGCAGTGGCTCGACACCGGCACCAATGAACTTGTCGACGTCACCTCACCCGACAATATTCTGATCAGCGGTCAACTTGCCAATGGCGCTTTGGCTTCGGTCTATGTCGGCTTGATTCCGTTTACCGGCAGCGTCTACGCCATGGAGATCTATGGACGTGGGGGAACGCTCAGCGCCACGGCCAAGGCATCGCCGCAAATGAGCGATGTCGTGCTTCACGGGACCAAGGGCAGCAACACTCTTGCACCGATTGCGGTGCTGGAGCGGTACCTGTTCGCCGATCACGCCACACCGGCAGGCGTGGCCGGCAATGTCGGCCAGATGTACACCGCGCGCCATCGCAGGCCGCGAAAGCTGCCAGCCGACATTTGAAACAGCAGTTGGAATGCACCGTGTGGTCGATGCCATCAGCCGGTCATCGGACTGCGGCGGCGCGGTGACGCTTTAGGGGCTGAACATCGCGTGCATGAAACAAGGGGCCACATTGCACATTCCGGCGCCGTTGACCGAAGCGCTGACTTGCCTGCGAGCGTCGATGCCGCCGCTGGGTTTGGAAGACGCCGGTCTCCTGCCTGCCCAAGGCGGTGCCTATGCCCTGATCCTGTGTCTCGATTGCAATTGCGAAGTCATCCGACGTGGAATGACCGAGATTTTCTCCGCCGGCTGGTATGTCTATGCCGGCAGTGCCTATGGCCCGGGAGGTATCCGGGCACGCCTTTCGCGCCATCTTGAGCGCAAAAAGACCGTGCGCTGGCATGTCGACCAGCTGAGTGTGGCTGCCGGCGATTCTGCCGGTCTACCCATTCCCGGCGGCAATGAATGCGCGATTGTCGAAAAGCTTTCTGGCACCGGGTGTTTTGAGGTGCCCTCGCCCGGCTTTGGCAGCTCTGACTGCCGGGCTTGCGTTTCCCACCTGCTCAGGTTTAGTGCATGAACGCATGATTGTGCCCACGGCCCGATACAGATTTCCGCTACCCATTCACTCCTTGGCATCCTCATGCCGGCTTTCCGCACGAGTGTGGTGACAAAAGACAAAATTACCGAAGAATTTGCCGTAATCTCTCTTCCATTCTGGATCATCCAGCCGATACAGCCTGTGATTTACCACGACGTTTGTTCCCAGATAACCAATGCTTTCGAGATAACGAGATAGCTCGTCCCAGCAATGTGATACACACTCGAGCAATAACGTCGGGCGATCTTCCCGGATGACGCGTTCACCTCCCTGAAGAACGCGTAGCTCATGATCTTGTACGTCGAGCTTGATAAAGCTGATCGGCCGAGGCAGGTCCGGGGTCTGGGCGACGAAATCATCCAGCCGTTGCTTTTCAATGAGCATATAGGTGCCAGGATGGCCAGGAATTTCCTCCAGAGTTGCGCCCCCCAAAGGATGATCATCCGGCCGAAAAAGTTCCGCCATACCGTTCTCATTCGATAGTGCCGTGTTGACGACTTTGACGTTGGGCAGCCGAAAGGACTGTGCGGAATCTTCGATGTATCGCGCTAGTTCTGGCTGCGGTTCAAACGCGTAGACTGAGCCGGTCGGACCGGTAGCCTTGGCCAACCAATAGGTATAGGCACCGCGGTTCGCCCCTATATCCAAGACGGTTTGACCGGGAGAAACCTGCTTTCGGACCAACGCGAGCTCGTGACGGTCTTGCACAAGACGATAGCGCCAGAACCGATGCAGTGCGTGCACGCGCTCAGCAAATTTCATTTACCCGACATTTCGAAGATGAGCTTTGGAACGGCGTGGACGATAGCAGATGGCTGGGGTGGCCGATAGCGATGGGCGAATCGGGTAATGTTCCCTGCACTTTGGCGTCCCGGGCCTTGCTGATCTTGGGACAGAGTCTCAGCGCGGCCCTTCAAGGCCGCATGAATGCCTGGTGAAGATACCCGCCTCAGCCGGTCATGCGCTTCCTGCGCCAACCGGCAAAGCCGATCAGCGCCAGGCCAGTGCTGAATAGCGGCAAGGCTGCAGGCAGGGAAACGACCGTCACCACATTCAAGACTGACATTGTGGAAATAGGCATTGCCCGCGACATGGCTTTCGGGTTGCCCCCAGAATCTGAAATCCTCAAAGGCGAGCCTGATCGAGCTCACGGATTTGCCGACCGGATCGGTATATCGAACTGATAGACGTAGTGATTCCAGTTTTCGTCATCGGACAGCAGCAGCGAATTTGGCCAGTCCGCCGTAAAGCCGGCACCCGCATACCAGCCGTGAGAGAGATCAAACCCAAAGGGCAATCCGTCACCGCCATCGAATATACCGGCATAGCCGCCGGATTCGGTATCGGCCCCCTTCAAACCCAGATAGTCGAACTCGATCCGGTATGTCTTGCCGGATGCGAGATCGATCGGATAGGTGAAAATATCTCCACCCTGTATGATCTGCGAGAAACTTAGCGCCTTGTTGCCCGCGTATCCACCCAGATCCTTGGGGTCGTCGACAATCTGCCCGCTATTGTTGCCGGCCCACTGAGACAGATCGCCCTGGAGGTCCTCGTGAAACAAGGGGGCGGCTTGCCCGTGTGAAACCGGCAGCAAGCCCAAAACCAATCCCGCCGCTGCCGCATTCACGCCTCGTCTTCGTTGCGCATTCATTGTTTTTTCTTCGTTCTGCACGCGTCAATTCAAACAGGCTGGCCACGTGTCATCCATCGTAAATTCCCAACGCTAGTTGTTCAGTCCCGTCATCTTGTAGATCGGATTGCCATTGAATTTATCTGGCTCTGAAGTCCGGATTTTGCAGATGTATTCGTAAGGCGTCAGGCTGTTGGGGGGTCTTTAGCCTTCGGGCGAAATTGCAGGCTGCCATGAAGTCTGCCGGATGTGCGCGCAGCTGATCATGATTGTCGTCGTGATAGCGTTTGAAGGTGGCGTCTTTGATCGTCCGGTTCATGCGCTCGACCTGGCCGTTGGTCCATGGAGGGTTGTGCCTGGTCAGCCGGTGTTCAATCCCGTTGGCGTGGCAGATCATGTCAAAGCGCATGGGCCGGGAATAGATCGTGTTTCGGTTCCGTGGCTGCGTGGCGAACCGGATGCCGTTATCGGTCAGGATCGTGTGGATGTGATACGGGACGGCTTCGAGCAGATGTTCAATGACCCCCCCCCCCCCGGGCTGTCTTGCGGTTGGCCTTGTCTACGGCGGGCTGAGTGGACGCCCTGAACCCCCCTGGCTTTGAGCGTGTTGGCGTGATTCCGTAAGGATATCAGCGACGAGGGTACGATAGCTGCACAGCGCGGGTTGTTCGATCCGGATGAGCGCTACGCGGCGTTATCGAAGGCGGGAGATCCGCTGGAGCGGCTTGCAGGGGGTATCGACTTTGAGCTCTTCCGACCAGAGTTGGATGCGACGCTTGATCGTTCCGATGGCAGGCAGGGCGGGCGCCCGCCGATGGACCCAGTCTCATGTTCAAGGTGCTGGTGATCCAGGCGCTCTACGGTCTGTCGGATGCGCAGGCGGCGTTGCAAATCATGGACCGGCGCAGCTTTGGCCGTTTCCTCAGCCTCGATGACGGCGCGCGGGCGCCGGACGAGACGACCATCCAGCGGTTCCGGGAAGCCCTGGTGCGGACCGGCGCGGTGGAGAAACTCTTCGCCCGGTTCGACGCGCATCTTAAGGACGCCGGATATCCCGCCATGGGCGGGCAGATCGTCGACGCCACCATCGTGGCGGCCCCGCGCCGGCGCATGACCGATGCCGGGAAGGAGATCGTCAAGGGCGGGGGCATCCCGCCTGATTGGCAGGCCAATCCCCGGAAACCGGCGCAAAAGGATCGCGACGCGCGTTGGACGCTCAAGCCAGGGCGCAGGAAGACGCGCCCGGACGCCACGGCTTCGTCCGGACATGGATCGTCACCGACGCCGCCCGGCATGACGGACGCGTAGCGGGCGGGCTTCCGGATCAGGCGAACACCGGCTCGACTGTCCGGGCGGACACGGCGTATCGGTCGCAGAAGAACGAGAAGAAAATCGCCCGGGCCGGGCTGACCTCGAAGGTCCATTTCCGCCGCCCGCCCGGCAAGCCGATGCCCGTGCATCACGAGAGGGCCAATGCCGCACGGTCGAAGGTCCGATCCGCGATCGAACATCCCTTCGCCGGGATGAAGGCACGAATGGGCTCTTCCTCCGCACCATCGGCATCGCCCGGGCGAGGGCCAGGATCGGCATGGCCAACATCGCATTCAACATGAAACGGCTGCTGTTCCGGGAGCGCAAAGGCGCCGTGGCATAGCCCGGCCCCGGCGAAACCAGATCCCGAACCACAAACCCAGGCAAAGGGCCGACCCGCATCGCAGCCGTAAAGGCGCTCTCGTCACCCGATTCCAGGCAGCAGACAGGGGGCTGCAGGGGGGTCCAAATGGTCCAAGGATAAATCTTCAAATAATCTACGCCATATTCACCGGGATCGTTGTGTGCGGTGAAATATGCTCCGCTGGGCAGATGTCAATTATTTGGCGTGATTCGAAGCTCTATTCGTCGCGATAGACCCGCTCACGGAGCTCATGGCGTTCTTGCGCCTCAATCGACAAGGTTGCGATGGGGCGCGCGTCGAGACGGCGCAGACCAATCGGCTCGCCTGTCTCCTCGCAATAGCCGAATGAACCGTCTTCGATTCTGCGCAACGCCGAATCAATCTTGGCGACCAGCTTACGCTGCCGGTCGCGAGTGCGCAGTTCCAGAGATCTATCCGCCTCCGAGGACGCCCGATCCGCAAGGTCAGGATGATTGCTGTGTTCTTCTTGAAGGCTGGCGATCGTTTCCCGGCTTTCGCGCAGGATATCCTCACGCCACATCAACAGCTTCTGGCGGAAATAGGTGCGCTGCCGCGCATTCATGAAAGGCTCATCATCCGACGGCCGGTGGTCTTGAGTTAGACCGTTGGTACGATTTGCCATCAGCCACTCTCCACGAAAGTGCAACTCACCAGATTTGCGCGTCTGTATATTCTCGCTCTGCAGATGAAGCAATCAGCGAAGAGCATATCGGGGCAGGTATTTTTAGCCAACCTAACAGAGTCAACTCAACGTTGGCACTTTGCGATCTCCACTTGCGCTCTTAATTCGATAGCATCAACCAGCGAATCAAGGTCCGCGTCGCCGGTCTCCTCGCGTGCACTTTCAACCTTGCCCGCGATCTCTTCGAGTTCTGACTGACCACCTCGCCCTTCAAGAACAGCAAGTTTCAGCGCATCGAGTTCATCAAGAATCAAAGTTCCGCGGCGCACAGCGCGCCGCCGCGATTGGGTGCGTTCTTCCGCCGCCTGAACCGCAACCAGAGCTGCCAGCGATGCCATTGGACGCAAGGGCGCCGATCCGCCTGTACGGACCGAATTTCTGCCACCGGTGGATCCAGTGAACGCCCACCTGATTGCCCGGCCTCGCGCCGCGTCCCAACAGGTGCCGACTGGCTCAGCGATCCATTCGATCTGAGTGGATTAATCATGATTTCGAGCCGTCCCTTGCCGCGTGTCGATGCTGCCCGTGATTGCGTTAACAATACGTTAACCATGGAAAAATTTGCCGGGTCAAATCTGCCCTTCGCTCACAGGGTTGAGTCAATGATTTTTGGGTCTGGAATTTTTCCTATTTTTTCAATACGTTAAACAACTTTCGCTCCAGATCTCAACTGGCACGTCTCTAGCTTTGCCTCGCCCAAGGGGGAATATAGATGAAAGACTTCGCACAAAAATGCACCGCCTTGACACTCTTGGTCTGGGTGGGGGTGTCTTGGCCCCCTAGAACTGTGCCGGTTTTGGTCAGGAGTTGGGGAGGTTGTCTTGGCTCGGAAACGGCATTTCGATGAGGATATCCTGAAGCTTTTGCGTGAGATCGAACTTCATCCGGCGGGTGGGATTGATGTTGCGACAGCGTGCCGTTCTGCCGGCATCGGTGATGCGACGTACGACAACCGGCGCAAGACGTTTGGTGGCATGGGCGGTCTCAATTGTCCGGGTTGAAAGCGCTTGAGAAAGAGAACCGGCGCCTCAGGAAGATCGTCGCCGATCTCGAACTCGACAAGCTGATCCTCAGGGAGAGACCGGATTTTTCAAAGCCGAACGCCTGACGGCGAACGACCTTCGTCAGGCGGTTGTGCATGTGCGCCGGAAGCTCGGAACGCCGGAGCGGCGCACATGTCGTGAGGTCGGCGTCGCACGCTCAACGCAACAGTACAAATCCAGACCTCAACACGATGATGACCTGCGGCCGGCCGAGCAGTACGGGCGATACGGATACCGCAAAGTCGACGAGCTGTTGCAGCCTGAAGGTTGAGCGGCTGTGGCGCGAAGAGGGTTTGCAGCTGCCGGCCCGGCACAAGAAGCGCAAGCGCCTCTATCGTCATGGTGCCCCGGTGATCCGGCTGAGACCGAACTATCCGAACCACATCCGGGCGATCGATCTTGTGCACGACAGGCTGAGCAACGGCCGGCCTTGCAGGATGTTGACCGTGCTCGGCGAGTATACGCGCGAAGCTCCGTGTGTGGGCGTTGCCGCCAGGATGGGTTCAGCCGATGTGCCGCAGGCGCTTTATCCACTGCTGCTCAAGCGCGGCAAGCCTGAGTACCTTCGTTCCGACAATGGACCCGGGTTTGCGGCTGCGCCATTCCGGGACCGGCTTCAGCGTATCGGCGATCAAACCCGGGCGAAAGCGGCTCGACGGGTCTGACCCGACGGGTGCCGGTCAGACCGACTTCCGGTTCAAGCCCGTTGCAGCAGCCATAAATCGCGCCCGAACCACGACACAGCGCGCCCGAGAGGCTTGATCCGTACTCAAAACAGCGGCAGCATGATCAAAACGGCGTTCTAATTAGGGAACGTCGGCTCAGACAAGCAACCACTGAGGAACTTGCCGCGGTCCGTCGAGGGCCGATTGCGGGTCTTTCCTTCTTCGGCCAGGCGATCACCCGCATGCTCGAGGAGTTATCAGGCAAAGACGGACCTGGCCGCACCGAGCGGCAGATCCTTTATTCCATCGATCGCGGCGTCGGCCGTGTGGGTCCTCTGTTCGCCCGTGTATCCAACATGGAGCAGGCGGTTTTTCTCGGCGACTGGAGATTCTTCGCAATCCTGTCGGAGCTGGGTTTCTCCGACGCACCGCCGATCTTGGGTCTGACTGAACGCTTCCAGCCGGCATTGCTTGGTGAGAACGACCGGGCAAGGGCTTCATCACTGCCCCTTGGCACTGACCCCACTCGGCGCTGCGGTTCTTGCCGGAAACGAGGACCGCAGCGACCATTCAAGGAGTCGACGACTGTGACCACGCGACTTTCTTTGAGCGCGTATCAGCGCCCCTTCACGAGTTTCAACCCAAATAGCAGGACGACGGCGCCGACCGTGGCGGTGATCAGCAGCCCGACGAATCCGGCCTATAGCACGATTTGGAGAACGTCGAACAGCCAACCGCCGATAAACGCTCCGACGACACCGATAATGACGTTCATGAACAGACCGGACCGATTTTTCATGATCGTACCGGCGATCCAGCCGGCCAATCCGCCGATGGCGGTTCCAATCTTTGATAACAGCAATCCATTCCATAAATGAGGTGGAAGCCTTATATTTTTGGCCCACTGCTCAATCTTATAACTAGATTGTTGTTGTGTTCAGTTGTCATAATAGAGATCAAAAATGCATCGACAATCCACCAAATACAGAGCGCGATAAGCATAAACACGCCGACATGTATGAACAACGTCAGACAGCCCAACACACATAGAGTCAGCATAGCAGCACCACTTACCGTCCGACCCAGATAAAACCTGTGTATCCCAATATCACCAAGAAAAAACCAAATAACATACGCGAGGCCAGTTGATTTTTTGTTCGCCTCAAATGTCATCATTTTGGTCACATCGTTGCCACGTCCGGAAGAATTCGAAGAGCCATTGGAATGAATATTGTTGCTCCACGTCATAGCATTTGTTCCCCTAAATTGGCTGGTGCATTCAATCCCGATTTGCAAAAACGTCAAGCGTTCAACACTCGGCCATAGGCGTCGAACACGCTTTCCTTCATCATCTCCAACAATGTCGGGTGCGGGAAGATGGTGTGCATCAGTTCTTCTTCGGTTGTTTCGAGATTCATCGCAACCACAAATCCCTGGATCAGTTCCGTGACCTCCGCGCCGACCATGTGAGCGCCGAGCAGTTCGCCGGTTTTTTTGTCGAAGATCGTCTTGATCATCCCCCGATCCTCGCCAAGCGCGATCGCCTTGCCATTGGCGCCAAATCGGAACCGGCCGACGCGGACGTCGTGGCCGGCTTCCCTGGCCCCGGCTTCGGTCAATCTCACCGACGCCACCTGCGGATGACAATAGGTGCAGCCGGGAATCCTGTTCTTGTCCATTGAATGCACGCCGGACACACCTGCGATCTTCTCCACGCAAATGACGCCTTCATGTTCGGCCTTGTGGGCCAGCATCGGCGGGCCGGCCACATCGCCGACGGCGTAGACGCCTTCAACGTTCGTGCGGCTATAGCCATCGACAATGACACAACCCCGGTCCGTTTCGACGCCCAGGCCCTCAAGACCGAGATTCTCGATATTGCCCTGCACACCGACGGCGGAAATCAGCCGGTCTGCTTCCATAACCTCTGACCTGCCGTCCTTCAATTCCACGGTCGCCCTGATCGAGTCGGCATCAGTTCGACGACCGTCACATCCGATCCCATGGCCTCGTAAAACGATCAGTCTGTGGATCGGCGGAACCCATGTGACCAATGAAAATCTTTGGCGATGGGACCATACGAGCGAGACGTTGCTTGCTCCAATCTCCTGATCGCCGCGTTGTGAACGCTCGCAGGCTTTGCCAATGAATGCGCCCTATACTGGTCCCGACTGCTTGGCCAACCGGTCAAACGCCCGAAGCTGGGCGATCAATGGCTCGAACTGATCAAGCGGTACCATGTTGGGACCATCCGATGGCGCCCTGTCGGGGTTTTCGTGGGTCTCGATGAACACCGCCGCGACACCGGTTGCCACGGCGGCGCGTGCCAAAACCGGAACGAAGCGCCGCTCGCCGCCGCTCGATGCGCCCTGCCCGCCCGGCTGCTGCACCGAATGGGTGGCGTCGAACACCACCGGACAGCCGATTTCGGCCAGGATCGGCAAGGCGCGCATGTCGGACACAAGAGTATTGTAACCAAAGCTCGCGCCGCGCTCGGTGACCAGCGCCCGGGAATTACCGCTGCCGGTGACCTTGGCCACCACATGGGCCATGTCCCAGGGCGCTAGGAACTGCCCCTTCTTGATGTTGACCGGTTTGCCGGTAGCTGCCGCGGCAACCAAAAGATCGGTCTGGCGGCATAAAAAGGCCGGGATCTGGAGCATATCGACGGCCTCAGCGACGGCGGCGCACTGGCCAGGCTCATGCACATCGGTGACAACCGGCAAGCCGATGCTATCGCGAATCTCAGAAAACATGGAAAGCGCATCGTCAAGTCCGGTACCGCGCGCGCCGGTCAGGCTGGTGCGGTTGGCCTTGTCGAAGGAGCTTTTGTAAATGAGGCCGACACCGAGCCGGCTGGCAAATTCTTTCAACGCGCTTGCAGTCTCAAGCGCGTGGGCGCGGCTCTCCAGCGCACAGGGCCCGGCAATAACGACGAGCGGCAGATGGTTGCCGATGTTGACAGCGCCAAGCGCAATTGTGTTATCGGGTTTGAGCGAAATAGCTACTACCTCCGGATCAGCGCTGATGGGGCGTTGTCTTCCCTCGGCAGGCCGGCGTCAAGCGCCCGCGCACTGGATCAGACCAGCCGGCTCTGCTCAACTGCTGCGCCGATGAACGAGGAAAACAGCGGATGGGGCGCAAAGGGGCGCGACTTCAACTCGGGATGAAACTGCACGCCGATAAACCAGGGATGTCCGGGTATCTCGACGATTTCCGGCAGCTTGCCGTCAGGTGAAACACCGGAAAAACTCAGCCCCGCCGCTTCAAGCCGGTTGCAATAGCGCATATTGACTTCCCAGCGGTGGCGGTGGCGTTCGGAAATCCCGGTTGTCTCATAGATACCGGCAACGGCCGATCCACCGGTGAGAGTTGCGTCATAAGCGCCAAGCCGCATGGTGCCGCCCAGATCGCCGCCCGCATCGCGGTTTTCGACTTCATCGCCGCGGCTCCATTCGGTCATCAGTGCAATCACAGGCTCGTCGGTGGGTCCAAACTCGGTTGAATTGGCGCTCTCCAGCCCCGCCAGACTACGCGCCGCCTCAATCACCGCCATCTGCATGCCGAAACAGATACCGAGATAGGGAACATTGCGGGTGCGGGCAAAGCCGGCAGCGGCAATCTTTCCTTCCGCGCCGCGATGGCCAAAGCCGCCCGGCACCAGAATGCCGTTGACGCCATTGAGAAAGGGCACCGGATCTTCGCGCTCGAAGATCTCCGACTCAATCCATTCGAGATTGACCTTCACCCTGTTTGCAATGCCGCCATGGGCCAGCGCCTCGGTAAGCGACTTATAGGCATCCTTGAAGCCGGTATATTTGCCGACGACAGCGACCGTCACCTCGCCTTCCGGATTGGCGATGTGCTCGGAGATATCGCGCCACATATCAAGATCGAGATCTGCGCCGGGCTCGATGCCGAAAGCTTCGAGAATGCGCCGGTCGAGCTCTTCGGTGTTATAGGCAACGGGCACGTCATAGACCGAGTCGACATCGATTGCCTGAATCACCGCCTCCGGTCGGACATTGCAGAAAAGAGCAATCTTACGCCGTTCCTCCGGCGGCACCGGGCGGTCACAGCGCAACAGCAATACGTCGGGCTGAATGCCGATCGAGCGCAGTTCCTTGACCGAATGCTGTGTCGGCTTGGTTTTGAGTTCACCGGCGCTTGCCACATAGGGCATCAGCGTCAGATGCATGAACACCGACTGGTTGCGGTCGAGCTCGTTGGCGAACTGGCGAATTGCCTCAAAGAAGGGAAGCCCCTCGATATCGCCAACGGTGCCACCAATCTCGCAGAGCACGAAATCGACATCTTCATTACCCGCCAACACGAAGGCTTTGATCGCATCCGTGACATGGGGAATGACCTGAACGGTGCCGCCAAGATAATCGCCACGCCGCTCCTTGGTGAGGATGTCCTGATAGATGCGGCCGGTTGTCACATTGTCGGCGCGCATCGCCGGAACGCCAGTAAAGCGCTCATAGTGCCCAAGGTCGAGATCGGCCTCGGCGCCGTCATCGGTGACGAACACCTCGCCGTGCTGATAGGGGCTCATGGTTCCCGGATCGACATTGAGATAGGGATCGAGCTTGCGCAGGCGAACGCGATATCCGCGGGCCTGAAGCAGTGCGCCCAGTGCAGCCGAGGCAAGACCTTTGCCGAGGGAAGAAACCACGCCGCCAGTGATGAATATGTACCGCACCATGGACGTCTAAGATAATGTATCTACAGGCGATTGAGCCAGCAGAATCAACTCGTCCACCGGTTTTGCCACCGGAAAACGACGATACACGGCTATTGCGACAGCGGAACTGTGGGTTCTGGTGTGGCTGCTGGCGGTACTTCGCGCTCCGCACCCAATGGCAACACCCCTCCGCCGGGCAATGATTCGTCGCTTTCGCCGATAGTCACCGAATCAAGCACCGAGCCACCGGTGGAATTTCCAATGATCGACAAAGTGATCGAGGTGATGAAAAACGCCGCTGCAACAAAAACGGTGATCCGCACCAAACCGCTCGCCGCGCCGCGGGCGCTCATCATGCCGCCAAATCCGCCACCGCCGCCGCCAGCACCGCCACCGCCGATACCAAGCGCGCCGCCTTCAGAGCGCTGAAGCAGGACAAGACCGATCAACACGACCGTGATCATCAAATGAAGCACGAGAATGGCAGACTGCATGAAACCGTCCTTTGCACGAGGGGCGCAATGCGTTCACACCAACGCGCCCCGCGGGCTTATTACATGACCAGGGGGATTGAGGAAACCGAATTGCGCTTGACAGGCAGCTCGTCAAATGCGGCTGCTCTGGCAAGGCTGCACCGTGCCTCAAGTCCGTCCCGTTCATGCATATGTGCCAATGATCTGCCAGAAATCCACTGCCTTGAGGCTTGCACCGCCGACCAGCGCACCATCGACATCGTCAACGCCGAGGAGCGTTGCCGCATTGTCGGGCTTGACCGAGCCGCCATAGACAATGCGCATATACCCCGCCTCGACACCGACAAGCGTGCCAATGCGGCGGCGCATCAGATCGTGCATCTCCCCGACATCTTGCGAACTTGGCGTCAACCCGGTGCCAATCGCCCACACAGGCTCGTAGGCAACAACGGTGTTGGCGCCATCGCAGGTGTCGGGCAATGAGCCAATGAGCTGACGCGACACCACATCGCCCGCCTGACCGGCCTCGCGCTCTTCCAGGGTCTCGCCGACGCAGATGATGGAAATCAGACCGGCGCGCTGGGCGGCAGAGGCCTTGGCGCGCACCATTTCATCGCTTTCGCCGTGATCGTGCCGGCGTTCGGAATGACCGATGATCACCGCGCCGGTGCCGGCATCGGCCAGTTGTTCAGCGGCCACGTCACCGGTATGGGCACCGCCCGGATCTGCGTGACAGTCCTGACCGGCGATGACGATGGGAACACCATGCCGTTCAACCGCTGCCTTCATGGGCGCGATCAGCGTTGCCGGAGGGCAGAGCATTATGTCGCATGCCGGTGTGACGCCCGCCAAACTGGCCGCCAATGCATTAACTTCACCCAATGAAGCTGTGGTTCCGTTCATTTTCCAGTTACCGGCCACAAGCGGCCGGCGCACTTCACTCACCATGAAAACCCTCCCGTGCTGCGCCGTCAGGGCGCGGAAATCCGCCTGTGGGGGATATCATCGTCCCGTCACATGCAACAGTTTGAGGATTGCTCTAGCAGATGGGTTACGATAGCTCCACGTTGCCTTGCTGGCTCTGATGAGCGCACTTATGATCGTGCTCCTTCGCCGCGATGCCGGCGCCTGACAAACTGGAATTGGTTCAATGCTCACCGCAATGCGAAATTCTACACGCGGACTGGTCGCCAAAATCTTTTTGGGCGCTCTGTTTGCCTTGCTGATCTTCAGTTTCGCAATTTGGGGTATCGCCGACATATTTACCGGCTATGGCAGCCAATCGGTGGCCGAGGTCGGTGATATCCAAGTCAGTTCAGCGCAGTTTCAAGCGGCCTATCAGCGCGAGCTTTCGACCATGGCAGACCGGCTTGGCCGCCAGCTGACACCGGACGAGGCGCGCGCGCTGGGTGTCGACAGGCGGGTGCTGCGCCAATTGTTGACCTCTGCGGCGCTGACCAATCATGCGCGCGATCTCAAGCTTGGTGTTTCAGACGAGTACGTCGCCCAGCAGATCGTCAAGGAACCAAGCTTTATCGATGCTTTTGGCCGGTTTGACCGGCAACGCTATGAATCCTTGTTGCGCTATTCGGGGCTTTCGGAAGCGGCCTATGTCGCCGAGCAGCAACGCAGCGCCGCGCGTGAGCAATTGACCGAAACCATCAGTGGAGACCTGAAGCCCCCTGAGGTGCTGCTTGCGGCCTATAACGACTTCCATGGCGCCAAGCGGGTGGTCGAGTATATTTCTCTGCCAGCGATTAATGCCGATGACCTGCCCCTGCCGGGAAATGGCGCGCTCACCGAGTTCTATAACGCGCGAGAGGCAAATTTCACCACGCCGGAGCTGCGCGCCCTGACCTTGATACAGGTCGAACCGGCTGACCTTACCGCAACGGTCGAAGTGCCGCCTGAGGATATCAAGACCGAATACGAAGCACGGCGAGACCAATATGAGACCGCAGAAAAGCGTGCGGTCGATCAGATCCTGTTCTCCAGCCAGCAGGAAGCCGATCAGGCGCATGGCAAGATCACGACAGGCGCGGATTTCGAAGCCGTGGCCAGCGATGCCGGATTCAGCGGCAGCGATATTGACCTGGGAGAAGTAACCCAGGCCGATATTGTCGATCCGAAAATTGCCGAAGCCGCATTTTCGCTTGGTGCAGGTGAAGTCAGTGAACCGATTACCGGTGCCCTGGGTGTGGCGATCATCAGGGTACGCTCGATTGAGCCGGGAATGGTGAGACCACTGGCTGAAGTGAGTGATGAAATCCGCGATCGTCTGGCGCTGGATCTGGCGCAGAACGAAGTGCTCGATCTTTATGACAGGGTCGAGGATGAGCGTGCCAGCGGGCGCAATTTGCGCGAGATTGGCGATACTCTCAATCTGAAGCGCCTTGAGATCGCTGCAACCGACAGACGCGGACGCGATGGTAACGGTGAAGCGGTCACCGATCTGCCGGCAACCCCCGATCTGCTGCGCGAAGCATTTAACAGCGACGTCGGTGTTGAAAACGACGCGGCCGAGACCGCCTCCAACGGGTTCATCTGGTTTGAAGTGGTCGCGGTTACCGCGCCGGAGCTCAAGCCGTTCGACACGGTGCGCGATGATGTTGCCAAACTGTGGCGGGAAGACCAGGCACAAACTCGTCTCAGGGATCAGACTGTGGAATTGGTTCAACGCGGCAATGACGGCTCCACGCTCGCCGAGCTTGCCGAGGGCATCGAAGTTGAGCCGCAAACCAGCAAGCCGTTTACCAGGCGCACGCCCAGCACACCGTTCGCGCCAAGTCTGGTGGAAGCGGTGTTTTCAGCCTCGCCTGGAACACTCCTCAGCGGCAGCGGGCGCGAGGAAGGGCAGCAGGTGGTGTTGCGCATCATGGATGCCCTGCCAGCCGAGGAGCTGCCCTTCGGTGATGCGGATGTTCTGGCCAGGGATGCTGCCTTTGCTCTGCGCAATGATCTGTACGAGCAATATGTCTCAGGCTTGCAGGCGCGCGACGGTGTGAGCGTCAATGAGTCAGCTCTGAACGCGCTGTTCGGCGATCCCAGCTGAGCCCGCCTCCCCTTTATCAGTCAAGCAGCGCCCATGCAGATCGAGCCGGTATTCGACGCATTCGAAGCCGAATATGAACAGGGCCGAGCACAGGTCGTGTGGTCACGGCTGATTGCCGATCTGGAAACCCCGGTTTCGGCAATGCTGAAACTTTCAGCCTCGACCAAGAATGCGTTCCTGCTTGAATCGGTCGAGGGCGGTGCGGTGCGCGGGCGCTATTCAATCATCGGGCTCGATCCCGACCTGATCTGGCGCGCGCAAGGACCAAATGCCGAGATCAATCGCAATCCGGCGGGCAGCGGCAATTTCGAGCCGTGCAAGAAGCCGACGCTCGATGCGCTGCGCGAACTCCTGGCCGAATCGGCCATCAAGCTGCCGGACGAACTGGCGCCGATGGCGGCTGGCGTATTCGGCTATATGGGCTACGATACGGTGCGCCTGATCGAGCACCTTCCCGATGTCCCGCCTGACCGGCTGGGCCTGGCGGATGCGCTGTTCATTCGTCCGTCGGTGATGGTGATCTTCGATGCGGTGCGCGATGAAATCACCGTCGTCGCAACGGTGCGGCTGCAAAGCGGCCGAAACGCCGAGACCTCCTATAACCGGGTAATCGAGCGCATTACATCGGTGATCGAGCGGCTCGAAGCGCCCCTCGCCCATTCGGCATCGGACTTGGACGATACGGAATTTGACGCCCCCCGCTCCAACACCACGCCTGAGGAATTTCACGCCATGGTGGGCCGCGCCAAGTCCTATATCGAGGCCGGTGACGTTTTTCAGGTGGTGCTCAGTCAGCGTTTCGAGGTCGATTTCCCGCTGCCGCCATTCTCGCTCTACCGGGCGCTGCGCCGGGTCAATCCCTCACCCTTCCTGTTCTTCCTCGATTTTGAGGACTTCGCGGTGATCGGCTCGAGCCCGGAAATCCTGGTGCGGGTGCGCGATGGCAGGGTGACGATCAGACCGGTTGCGGGAACCCGCCCGCGCGGGGAAACGCCGGAAGCGGACCGTGCGAATGCACGCTCGCTGCTCGACGATCCCAAGGAGCGGGCCGAACATCTGATGCTGCTCGATCTCGGCCGCAACGATGTGGGACGGGTAGCGGAAATCGGCACTGTCGAGGTCACCGACCAGTTCTTCCTGGAGTATTACAGCCACGTCATGCACATCGTCTCCAATGTCGAAGGCACATTGGCCAAGGGCCATGATGCGATCGATGCACTCGCCGCCGGCTTCCCCGCCGGCACCGTGTCGGGAGCGCCGAAAGTGCGGGCGATGGAGATCATCGACGAGCTGGAAAAAGACAAGCGCGGCATCTATGCCGGTTGTGTCGGCTATTTTTCCGCCGATGGCGACATGGACACCTGCATCGTGCTGCGCACAGCGATCGTCAAGGACAGCAAGATGTACATTCAGGCAGGCGCCGGCATCGTCGCCGATTCAGAGCCTGCCTATGAACAGGCAGAATGCACCGCCAAGGCAAGTGCCCTGTTCCGCGCCGCCGATGAAGCGGTGCGCTTTGCCTCAACGCCCGGACGCGGACAATAAGCCGCGGGCAATAACATCCGGAAACGCCCCGATCTGGAGCGCATTTCGTGCGCTTGATCGAGGGATCTCCGGTCTTAGCAAATTTCCTACCCATGTGCAAAAATAGCGCATCCCAGCCCCAGGCATCGATACTGGTGACGCGCACGCCTTTTGAAGTGAGGTGCAAGGTTGCCTCGCGCCCCATGCCGATGCCGGCGGTGAGGTATTCCTCAGTGCCGTAGCATTCGCTGGCTCTGGTGTTGACGAGCACGATATCGCGCGGCTGGAGCTCATGGCCAATGCGTGTCAGTCGGCCTCGACCTCGGCGGCGCTGACCACATGGCCATCCTCAAGGCCCCTGAAATCGAGCTTGACGCCCGGGCGGAAAAACCAGTCGAGCGGCACCTGATTGATGGTCATCATCGGGTTGCCGTTCTTGTCATGGGAGTGGAAATGGTAAGGCGCATCCATATGGGTGCCGTTATGGGTGACCAGCGTAATCTTCTCTCATGACCATCCCTCGCCATCGGGAAGCTGGTCTGTCGTGAGGCCTGGAAACATGGACGCCATCATCTCGGCATTGTCCTTGTTGCTGGCATATTCGATATGCGGGCGCATGATGTCATGGTCGGTGACCATGTCGTTGTCGAGCGGGATCGATAGATCGAGAATATTGGTTGGCAATTGCACTTGGCCTTCCCCTCAACACTGGTTGAACGGGCGATTGTGGCGTCTTGGACTGTGCCTGTCATTAAACACGCGAGCGATGCACCGCTTGACGTGATTGTACGGGCGGCGCTTTAAAGACTGCAAAGGAGCTCCGCAGCGCCATGATCGTCGTTATCGATAACTATGACAGCTTTACCTACAACCTCGTCCATTTTCTGGGCGAGCTTGGCGCGCGCACCAAGGTGTATCGCAATGACCGGGTGAACGTTGAAGATGTGCTGGCCGAGGCGCAGGCTATTGTGCTCTCACCGGGTCCGTGCACGCCCGACAAGGCAGGCATTTCGATCGAGCTGGTTCAAAGGGCCGGCGGGCGCGTTCCGATCCTCGGCGTCTGCCTTGGCCATCAGGCGATCGCGGAGACCTATGGCGCCACAATCGTTGGCGCGCCGGTGCTGATGCATGGCAAGCTGTCTTCCATCCACCATGAAGGTACGGGCGTGCTCAAGGGCCTGCCCAAGGGCTTCATGGCGACGCGCTATCACTCGCTGACCGTGGCGCCCGATACGGTCCCTGCCTACCTCAAGGTCACAGCGCGCACGCAAGACGGCATCATCATGGGACTGTCACATGAAAGCGCGCCGGTACATGGCGTGCAGTTCCACCCCGAGAGCATAGCGTCCGAACACGGCCACCAGATTCTTCGCAACTTTCTTGATATTGCCGCCGCACATGGCACAACCAATGCCGATCCGGCAGCATCAGTTGAGAGCCAACATGTCTGACTTCAAGCAATATGTCGCAAAGGTTGCGACCGGAGATCCGCTCTCACAGGCCGATGCCACAGCCGCCTTCGAGATCATCATGTCGGGTGAGGCAACGCCTGCCCGGATCGGCGCTTTCTTGATGGCGCTGAGAGTACGGGGCGAGACCGTCGATGAGATCACCGGCGCGGTATCAGTTCTGCGCGACAAGATGACAAGGGTTGCAGCTCCCGCTGACGCGCTCGACATTGTCGGTACCGGCGGTGATGCGTCCGGCACCTACAATATCTCGACCGCGGCGGCTTTTGTTCTGGCTGGCGGCGGCATTCCGATCGCCAAGCACGGCAATCGCTCGCTGACGTCGCGCTCGGGTGCGGCGGACGCGCTGGCGGCGCTTGGCGTCAACATCGAAATCGGCGCGGAGGACATCTCGCGCTGTATCAAGCAAGCCGGTCTGGGTTTCATGTTCGCGCCGATGTTTCACTCAAGCTTTCGCCATGTATCCCCGGTGCGCGGCGAGCTCGGCACCCGCACGGTGTTCAACCTGCTAGGGCCACTATGCAATCCGGCCTCGGTCAAATCCCAGGTGATCGGTGTGTTCGATGGTGCCTGGGCAGAACCGCTGGCCCATGTGCTGCGCAATCTGGGCTCGGAATCGATCTGGATCGTACACGGACGCGACGGGCTCGATGAAATGACGACCACCGATGCGACCAGTGTCGCGCAGCTGAAAGATGGTGAAGTCACCATATTCGAAGTCACGCCGGAGGATGCCGGCCTGGTACGTGCGCGGCCCGAGGACCTCAAGGGCGGTGATGCGCAGACCAATGCTGCCGCCATTCGTCTTTTGCTTGACGGTGAAACCGGCGCCTACCGTGATATCGTTCTGCTCAATGCCGCTGCCGGATTTATCGTTGCCGGCAAGGCGCTCGATCTGCGTGAAGGCGCTGAAATGGCAGCCGATTCAATCGATACCGGCCGGGCGCGCGAGGCACTCAAGCGCCTGGTTGCGGCGTCCAATGCCACGGGTGGCTGATGGCGACGATCCTGGAACGCATTGCCGCCTATAAAGCGCGCGAAATCACCGAAGCCAAGGCGGCGCGCCCGCTGGGCGTAATCGAAGCGGATGCCCGCGCGGCCTCGCCGGTGCGCGGTTTTCGCGCAGCGCTCAAAGCCGAAATCGGAAAAGGACGTGCGGCCCTGATTGCCGAGATCAAGAAGGCCAGCCCGTCAAAGGGTCTGATCCGAGATGACTTGGACCCTCCTTCCCTGGCGCGCGCCTATCAAGAAGGCGGCGCTGCGTGTCTGTCGGTGTTGACCGACGGGCCGTCATTTCAGGGCGACAACGGTTTTCTGGGACTGGCACGCGCCGCCTGCGGCCTTCCCGCTCTGAGAAAGGATTTCCTGTTCGAGCCCTATCAGGTGGTGCAATCGCGCGCGCTGGAAGCTGACTGCATCTTGATCATTCTGGCGGCGGTCGATGACGGTGCGGCGCATGAGCTTGCCGCGGCAGCAAAAGACTGGGCCATGGATGTTCTGGTTGAAGTCCATGACGAGGCCGAACTTGAGCGCGCCATTGCACTCGGCTCTGATCTGGTCGGCATCAACAATCGCAATCTGCACACCTTCCAGACCACACTCGCGACCACGGAGCGGCTGGCGCCGCTGGTGCCTCAAGGCGCGCTGATGGTCGGTGAGAGCGGCATAGCGACACCTTCCGATATTTCACGCCTTAACGCATGCAGCATTCATGCATTCCTGGTGGGCGAGAGCCTGATGCGGCAATCGGACGTCACCGCCGCCACCCGAGCTTTGCTGGCACCGTTGGGCGCCGCACATCCCACAGCATCGCCCGCATGAGCAAATCCCCCCTCACCCATCTCGACGCCCAGGGCAACGCCCATATGGTCGATGTATCGGGCAAGGGCGAGAGCCAGCGTGTCGCTATCGCCCGCGGCCATATTGTGCTTGCGCGCGAAACCCTGGCGCTGATCGATGAAGGCAGGGCCAAGAAGGGTGATGTGATCGCCACCGCACGGATTGCCGGCATCATGGCGGCCAAACGCACCCACGAGCTGATCCCGCTCTGCCATCCGCTGGCGCTTTCCAGTGTTACCGTTGAGATTGAGCGCGCCAATGACGGCTCGGGCCTTGATGTCAGTGCAAAAGTGGGCGTTACCGGGCGCACTGGCGTTGAGATGGAGGCGCTGACGGCGGTCTCGGTCACGTGTCTGACGATCTACGACATGATCAAGGCGGTCGACCGGTCGGCAACTATTGACGAAATCAAGCTGGTTGAAAAATCAGGCGGCAAGTCGGGGATGTTTCGCCGGTCATGAGCCTTCTTTCTGTTGAGCAAGCGCGGGCACGCGCGGTTGAGGGACTTGATCGGATCGGCACCGAAATGGTGCCGCTGGCCCGCGCGCGCGCGCGGGTGCTGGCAAGCGATCTTTGCGCGCGGCGCGACCAGCCGCCGCAGGCCAATTCGGCGATGGATGGCTATGCAGTGCGTCACACCGATGTCGCCTCCGTCCCAACCCGCCTCAAGATCATCGGCTCAGCGCCTGCCGGCCACCCCTTTGAAGGCACGGTCGGTCCGGGCGAGGCGGTGCGCATCTTCACCGGCGGGGTGATGCCGCAGGGCGCCGATGCAATCGTCATTCAGGAAGACACAACTAGCGACGGCAAGACGGTTGGAATCAGTGAAGCATCTCCTGAAGGGCGTTATGTGCGCCCCAAGGGGCTCGATTTCAGCGATGGCGACACCCTGCTCAAGGCCGATCTGGTGCTACGCCCGCGCGATATCGCGCTGGCCGCAGCAATGAACCATGGCGAGCTTGCGGTGCGCCGCCGGCCAAGAGTTGCGATATTGTCGACCGGCGATGAAGTGGTCGCTCCCGGCGACCCGCGCGCGCGCGAACTGATCGTTTCGTCCAACTCTTATGGCCTGATGGCGCTGGTCGAGGCGATTGGCGGCGTTGCAACAAATCTCGGTATTGCACCCGACGATGCCGCGGCGATTGGCGCAGCACTCGCCGGCGCAACGGATGCCGATATCATCGTCACGCTCGGCGGTGCCAGCGTCGGCGACCACGATCTGGTGCGCGAGAGCCTTGAGGGTGCGCTGGAGCTTGATTTCTGGCGCATTGCCATGCGTCCGGGCAAACCCTTGATGCATGGCCGTATTGGAACGTCCCGGTTTTTGGGCCTGCCCGGCAATCCGGTCTCGGCACTGGTATGCGGTCAGCTGTTTCTCAAGCCGATGGTGCGCACCCTTCTGGGGCTCAATTCCGATGACGGGCTTGAACAAACCGCACGGCTGGGCGGCAATCTTGCCGCCAATGACGAGCGGCAGGACTACTTGCGCGCCGAGCGCCGGATAACCGGCGACGGAGCGGTGGTGGTGGCGTTCAAGCGCCAGGATTCCTCAATGTTGCGGCGGCTTCAGCAGGCTGACTGCTTCATCGTCCGCCCGCCGCACGCCCAGGCGGCAACAACCGGTGAAATCGTGCCGATTGTGCCGATCGACCTGTAAACGATGTTGAGCAAGGCTTGGTCAATTTGTCCGGTCAGGCGTGAGTACGCTTGCAGAACACAACTGGAACATGTATAGATGTTCCTGTTTTGTGCGTGACTCATCCGGCTTGCGGGGACCAGACGCGACAATGTTGACCGAAAAGCAACACGAACTCCTGTCCTTTATCCATGAACGGCTGAAGGAAACCGGCATTCCACCGTCTTTCGATGAAATGAAGGATGCGCTCAATCTGCGCTCCAAGTCCGGTATTCACCGATTGATTACAGCACTTGAGGAACGCGGCTTTGTTCGCCGCCTGCCGCACCGTGCACGCGCGCTTGAGGTGCTGAGATTGCCCGACGCGATCATTCCGGCGGCGCGCTCCAGCGGCTTCAGGCCAAGTGTCATTGAAGGCAATCGCGGCCGTCCGCAGATCGTCGATCCCGACGAATATGATGCCGGCCAATCGGTCCAGATTCCGATGATGGGGCGGATCGCCGCGGGCTCACCGATCTCGGCCATTCAGGACCACAGCCATTCGCTGGCGATGCCGCCCGACATGTTGGGCAACGGCGAACATTTTGCCCTTATGGTCAAGGGTGATTCGATGATCGAGGCCGGTATTTTCGATGGCGACACGGTGGTTTTATGCCAGACCGAAACGGCCAGCTCCGGCGATATTGTCGTCGCACTGATCGATGACAAAGAAGCAACGCTGAAGCGACTGCGCCGGCGCGGCGATTCGATTGCGCTCGAGGCTGCCAATCCGACCTATGAAACGCGCATTTTCGGACCCGATCGGGTCAAGGTGCAGGGACGTCTGGTGGCGCTGATGCGCAGCTACTAGACGATTGGTTGCGGTGTTGAGCGGCAGCGTGTCGGCCGGTCAAGGTTCAACCAGGTGAATGCTCACTATGTGCTCATGGGGGCTCCCGCTGTGCGACCAATGGGCGTAAGAATGCTCATTTGCCAAATCCCGATTCCGCCCAAGGTCTGTGGCCGCGTATCGAGGCACTGTCGCTCAGTTGAAATGACCCGTCAGCGGCAAACTTCACTGCGTGGGGCCCGTTGCGTCTCAAGTCGAACAGATCGATCACCAGCGATGCCCGGCAGGGCGTTTTCACCACGAGTGGCGTTACCAGAATATCGCTCGCCCAGCATTCCTCGACCAGCGCGTCGCGGCGCATGACATAGGCGACTTTAAGCCCGTTGGCGGCGCTAGCAACACAGGCCGATGTGTCGCAGGAGAAAATGCCCGGAGTTGCCTTGGCGGGCTTGCGCATGTCGCCATCGCGCCGCAGCCATTGTTCAAGCGAGTAGCCCTCTGCCCGCGGCAGTGCAATGGACAGGCGGCCATCACTTGCTCTTATGGCAATGTTACGCCCGTCACGCGCAATCAACAGATCGGGCGGGCTGTGAAATGCGCCAATCTGTGCAGCCATTACCATGGGGCCAATCCCCACCAGACGCCAGCTGCTGCGCCACAGACAAAGCCAGAGCCCACCAAGCACGAACAGCACCAAGCACAGACCCGGCGTTGCCGGGACCAGACGTACGGCGCCCTGCCATGCAGCTACCCTTGCCGCAACGTCGATGATGTAGCCGATTGCCGCGGCCATCAGTTCCAGCGGTATGGCCTCCAGTCCAACAGCCATCGCCGCAAGTGAGACCAACCCCAATGGCATGACGACAAAGCCGGCTAGAGGTACCGCCACCAGATTGGCCACCAGGCCGTAGGCTGCAACACGGTTGAAATGGTAAGCGGCAATCGGGCCTGTCGCCAAGGTGGCAATGATGGTGGTGGCGGCAACCGCGGCGATGGTGCGTGCGATGATCGTTACCGGGCGTGGCGGTGTGCGATGTTCGGGATTTTTCCTGCCCCGCACGGCGCGCGCATATTCATAAAATGCGACCAGCGCCACTACAGCGCCGAATGACATCTGAAACCCGGCCTGATTGAGGCTTTCCGGGCGCAGCATAAGCGTGACGGTGGCGGCGATGGCGACATTGCGGATGGTGATTGCCGGGCGGTCGATCATGATCGCACACAGTGAAATCATCGCCATGATGAAGGCGCGCTCTGTGGCGACCGAACCGCCGGCAAGTAGGTAGTAGCCAAGACCGGCCGCAAGTGCGGCAGCAGCGGCCCATTTGCCGACCGTGATGCGCAGTGCCAGCCACGGCACAAGCGCCAACATCAGGCTAACGGCGGAAAACACTGCACCGCAGACCAGCACCATATGCAGGCCGGAAATAGCCAACAGATGAGCCAGTCCAGCATCCCTGATTTTCAACAAAACGTCTTCGGGTATGGCGCCGCGCTTGCCGGTGAGCAGAGCGGCCGCCACCGTGCCTTGCAGGCCGGGCACGGCTTCTGCGATCTTACCGGCAATGCGCGCACGCAAACGCTCTACCGCAAGAGCGAAGCTGATTTTTCGTGACGCGCGCGCATCCTCGGTGCGTTCAATATTCGACACCGCAAAGCCGACCGCTCCAAGACGGTCAAACCAGGCCCGGCGGGCAAAGTCATATGCGCCCGGAGCCACCGGTCCAGGAGGCGGCATGAGGACCGCCCTTGCACTCACACGATCGCCGGCGTTGAGCACACCGGCCTGCGACCTGGCCGCAGTGATGCGGATTTCCGCCGGCGTCTGATCGGATGCCAGGCGGTCGATGCGCCCCGGCCTGATGCGCACGGCAAGCCTGGACGACCCGCGCGCATCCACTGCGATTACCGTACCTTCAACTTCAACCGGTCCGATGCGTTCGAGAACCACCGGTGCCGCCACCCAATAAGTACGCACCGAGGAGGCTGCAAATCCGACGGTGCAAGCCAGGAGCGCCAGCGACGTGATATAGGCAAAGCCGGAATGACGCCGCGCCCATAGTGTCAGAGCCAGAACGGCCGCCGCGGCAAGCACCGCCACTCGCCAGTCGGGTTCGCGCGGCAGGTTGAAATAAACTGCAATGCCCACCGCCAATCCGGCCGGCCACCATAGAAATCCGCGCCCCTCTTCATTCCGGGCCAAACGCGCGGCCAGTCCCGCCACACCAGCGATGGGGCGAGAGTGCGGCCCACGCGTGTGGTAGGGCTGCAAATCCCCGCCGGTCTCATGCCTGACAATCATCAAGGCCTATGCTACACGAGCGGACCGGTGCCTTGAGCCCTGATCGGACAAGCGCGAATTTTAATCCATGCGGAGCCCCCCATGCCCTCCGAGCCTGTTACTCGCTTTGCCCCCTCGCCTACCGGATTTCTCCATATTGGCGGCGCCCGAACGGCCCTGTTCAACTGGCTTTTTGCCCGTCATACTGGCGGGCGCATGCTGCTGCGCATTGAAGATACCGACCGCGCGCGATCAACAGAGGAAGCGATCGCAACAATCCTGAGCGGGCTTGAATGGCTTGGGCTCGATTGGGATGGCGAGATCATTTATCAGCACACCCGCGCCGATCGGCACCGCGCGGTGGCCGAGGGAATGCTGGCATCAGGCAACGCCTATCGCTGCTATGCCTCGCCCGAAGAACTCACCCAGATGCGCGAAGCAGCGCGCGCCGCCGGCAAGCCGCCGCGGTATGATGGCACCTGGCGCGACCGAGACGAAAGCGAGGCGCCGGCCGGCGCGGCACCTGCAATCCGCCTGCGCGGGCGCCAGGAGGGCCAGACCGTCATCGCCGACCAGGTTCAGGGCGATGTCACCTTCGCCAACGATCAACTGGACGATCTGGTGATCCTGCGCAGCGACGGCACACCCACCTACATGCTCTCAGTGGTGGTTGATGACCATGACATGGGCGTAAGCCATGTCATTCGAGGCGATGATCACCTCACCAATGCCGCCCGCCAAGCGCAGATCTACGAGGCGCTTGGCTGGATCACACCTGAATGGGCGCATATCCCGCTGATCCATGGCGCCGACGGCGTCAAACTCTCCAAACGTCACGGCGCGCTTGGCGTGGAGGCCTACCGTGAGATGGGATATTTGCCGCAAGCGATGCGCAACTATCTGGTGCGGCTCGGTTGGAGCCATGGCGACGACGAGATCATGTCGATCGAACAAATGATCGAATGGTTCGATCTTGGCCAGATCAACCGGGCACCGGCGCGGCTTGATCTGGCCAAACTGGAGAACCTGAACGGCTACTATCTGCGCCATTGCGAGGACGAAACGCTGTTGAACATCCTGCTGGGCGACCTCGGCCATCTAGAAAAGGGCAGCGCAATCGACCAACCACTTGATGACACGGTGCGCGCAAGGCTTCTGGCCGCCATGCCCGGGCTCAAGGAGCGGGCCAAAACACTGAATGAATTGATCGAGCTTGCCGGCTACATATATGCCCCACGCCCGCTCAACATCGATGAAAAAGCGAAAAAACAGCTCAGCACCGAGGCACGCGGGCTTTTGGCTGGGCTGGCGGGCGAACTTGCATCAATCGAATCATTTTCCAGCGAGGCGCTGGAAGATGCCATCCGCCAGTTCGCGGACCAAAGCGGGGTTAAGCTTGGTGCCTTGGCACAGCCCCTGCGCGCCACGCTCACCGGACGCACGGTTTCACCAGGCGTTTTTGATGTCATGGCAGTATTAGGCCGTGAAGAAACCCTCGCACGCATTGGCGATCAGACACGCACGCCTGTATAATGCCGCGTTTCCCATATGGCTCAATTGATTGATGTGCTTGATCGTTGGTTCCGTCATAAGAAAACAATGTCTTGAGCGCATTTTGGGGCGCGGCATATGGCGAACCCGGCGGGTGAAACGGTTGACGGGCCTCTTCGGCTCGATTTCGACCGCCGCCTGAAGCTCGAGTTCCGCGGTTGCGGAATCACCACCGACGCCGGCCTGCCGCGAGCTTGATGACGCGCTCGGCTTGACGGACATGGCCGGCCATGAGCTTGTTGATCCGCGCACCGGCAAGAACCACGGGCGAGGTGTGTCCCGATGACGACGAAATCGGCAATCCCGGCGCGATATACGCCGGCGTCACCGTTCTCGCTGTCCTTCGATCCCCACGACGATGGTCCTGGGTTGCAGATGTCCGCCCGTGGAGGCAGTATCAACTCGGCGATGGCCGTCATCCCGCGAATGTCGGTTAAGGGTCTTACGTATAGTCGCAATTGTATAGTCGTAATGCGGGCATCATAAGGATTTTCCGGAGATAGTGCATGGTCGTTCCTTTTGATAATACCTCTGTGGATGAAGAGGAGCAAAGACGGACAGGCCAACAGGAATCGGTGCATTCCACACGCGCTTGTCTTCTCGTGCTCGGCATGCACCGATCCGGGACCAGCGCCGTTACGCGGACTTTGAACCTGCTCGGATCGTGCTTGCCCAAGACTGTTTCGGGTTTTGGAAGGGGCAACGAGGGTGGCCACTGGGAGCCAGCGCCTCTGGTTCTATTGCATGATTCAATGCTTGCGGAAGCTGGAAGTCGCTGGGATGACTGGCGGGTCTTTGATCCAGAACTAATTGGATTTAAACGTGCCAGATACTTCAAGAGTGAGATTAAGAGACACATCGTCGAAGAATACGGCGAAGCGCCACTCATTGTCCTGAAAGATCCTCGTATCTGTCGGTTTGCTGGATTTTATCAAGAGATGCTGGGAGAACTCGATGTCGAGCCCCTGTTTGTTCTGACGCATCGCAACCCATTGGCTGTGATTGCCTCGCTCCAGGAGCGAGACAACATGACGCGGGGATTTGCAAGCCTGCTTTGGTTGCGCCATGTCCTCGATGCAGAGTTCGCGACGCGCGGCAGGCCGCGGGCCTTTGTGTCTTACGAAGAGTTCCTAGACGGCTGGCGCAAGCAGGCGCGCCAAATTGCACAAGCGCTGTCCCTGTCATGGCCGCGGCCGCAGGAAGAAGCAGCGGCTGAGATCGAAAATCATCTGTCGTATGATCTGCAACACCATGATGCCGCAATGAGCACGCTGGAAGCTGATCCTGAAGTCGTTGGCTGGATCAAGACGGCCTATCGGGCGTTGTGTGGCCTGTCGCAGCAGGCGAACAGCGAAGCGGCACTGGCCGCGCTTGACCGCGTGCGAGTGGAGTTCGAGGCAGCCGCGCTGGTTTTCGGTGAGGCGACGTTCCCGGAGTTGAATGCGCGGGAACGGCGGCTAACAAACGCCCGTGATCGCTTTGCCGGAGAAGCGCAACAGGCTGTGGCCGATGTGCAGCGCCTGAACTCAGAATCTCAGTCTGACAAAAGCTGGTTAGAGACAATCCTGGCTGAGTCATCACAAAAAGATCAGCGGATTGATGCACTTTCTACAGAATTAGATCAGATCGGCGAGCAATTGAAACAGAAAGCTCTGCAGTCCGAATCAGATAGGATGGTGATCACTGAGATCACCTCTCAATCTTCACAAAAAGATAAGCAGATTAAAGCGCTTGCTAGGGATTTAACGCAAATATCCGAAGATTCAGGAAATATCGTGGGTCGACTTGAATCTTTGAGTGTGGAAAACAAGAATCTCCATATTGCGTACCAAGAAGTTTTCAAAAATTTTAACCGTGAAAAGCTCACGGTCTTGCGGCCCTTGTATCGCAATTTCTTCAGAGCTTCTAGTATCGCCGTGCGATCCATTCTGCCGGACCATGCCGTCAATAGAATCCGCTCATATATCCCGAACCCTGAGGGAATTCCAAAACGGCTGCCCCACCAGCCACCAGTGTACAATCCAACCGAACAGGCAACCGCCAACGTCGAACCTTCCGGTGCGCAGCCGGATATTTTCCTATTCTCTATTATCCCATGGGATTTTCGCCAACAACGACCGCAGCACATTGCCAAATTTTTATCTGCCAAACGGCGGGTATTCTACTTTGAAATGGAGCTCTCTTCAGGGGGGCTGTCGGTCGCAAAGGTAGCAGAGAATCTCTATCGGGTGAGATTACCGCGCGCCACGATCGGCTTGATTCTGCCCTACAGCGGTCAGCCGAGTTCAGATCAGATTCGAAGTTGGCTGTCCGCCTTCTATTCCTTTATCGATCAGGTAAACGCTACAGCCTTCAAGCAGGTCCTCATTCAGCATCCATTTTGGTGGCAGTTTCTGCAGCATCTCTCCCCTGAATTTCAGATTGTTGTCGACTGTATGGACGATATCAGCGGTTTCGATCTGACCGTGCCGCACAACCTGACATCTGAGCAGAACATGCTGCAGAAATGCGACAAGCTGGTCGTCAGTTCTCAGTACCTCTACAACAAATATCAGGCCTATGATCTACCCGCCCTGATACGCAATGGCTGTGAAATCGAGCATTTTACAGAAACCGGAAGCGTCGATGGCATACCGAATTTCCTCCTAGCGAGTGGTTTTTCGAAGCGGCCAGGCAAGATTTACATTGGCTATGTCGGGGCAATCGCTGAATGGTTCGATGCCGAACTTTTGGCGAATGTCGCACGGGGCGAGCAAGATTTCGAGTTTCATCTTTGTGGAGGAGTGACATCAGCAGATGCTGCCAAACTCGATGAGTTGGACAATGTCACCATGTATGGAGAAATTCCGTACGATGACGTGCCCGGCTTTCTGGAGCAGATGGATGTCCTGACCATCCCCTTCAAACTCATTCCGCTCATTCACGCCTGCGACCCGGTAAAATTTTACGAGTATTCGGCCATGGGAAAGCCTACGGTGACGACGCCGCTCCCGGAACTTGCGCGGGTAGAGCAACTCGTTTTTTTTGCAGAAACGGCGAAAGAATTTGCGCGTCAGGTGAGGCGTGCCCATGAGAAGTGTGGCGATAGCGCTTTCCGAGCGGCACTAAGGGACTATGCCGCCGATCATACGTGGCAGAAACGTGGTGCGAAATTTGAAGAGGTGCTGACAAATTTCCCGTTGGTATCTGTGATTATTCTTTCCTGTGGCATGCCCATTTGGGTTAAGGCGGCGCTGCAATCGTTATACGCAGGGAGCGCACATTATCCGAATCTTGAGGTCGTAGTCGTCGATAACGGGTCTCCTCCCGCGGCGCTAGCGGAGCTTGGCGCTTGCACGGCGGAGTACGCGGACGTTTCGTTGATCGAGAATGGGGAAAATCTGGGTTTTGCACGCGGCAACAATGTTGGACTGAAGGCCGCCTCGGGCGAGTTTGTCCTACTTTTGAACAATGATACCTTTTTAGCGCCGGGTGCAATTCACGCTATGGTTCGCCATCTTCAGCGAAATCCCGGAATCGGAGTTGTCGGTCCGCTTACAAACAATATTGGCAACGAAGCCATGCTCCCCGTCAATTACGGAAACATGGAGGAGATGAAGCTGATCGCCCGTGAGTGCACAACGGGATATCGTGGCCAATTTACTCCGATCCGGGTTGCTGCCTATTTCGCCGTAATGTTTCGCAAGCAGGACCTCGGTCTGTTCGGCCTGCTTTGCGAAGAGTACGGTCTTGGCATGTTCGAGGACGACGATCATTGTGAAGTCATCCGCTCGAAGGGGTATCTGTGCGCAATCGCCGAGGACGCCTTCATCCATCATCACCTATCCGCTACTTTCGATACGGAGATGGATGCCGAGCGCAAAGAAGCGTTGTTCGACAGGAACCAGGCAATCTTTGAGGAAAAGTGGGGCCCTTGGCAGCCTCATCAGTACCGGCAATCAAGGCCTGCATCAGACCTGGAGCGGAGTGGTGAATAGACGAGATTGACGATCAGCTTGATCAATATGGCAATTACAAAATTAAGCACATTTCCTCGTCCTTTAGAGTTCCTTTACCGCAGGTTGCGTTCTAAGCGTTCGATGTTTAGGTGTGGCAGCACTGACGATTGCCAGATGGTCCCATCACACGCGCTCTACTTGAATAAAATCCGGGAAAACCGCATAACCATTTAATGGGCCATGAGCCTGATGGAGGCTTCTATTTTCCGTTGTTCGGAGAGCGGCTGAGCGAATGGGGCGTGGATATACGTCGGCGCCGGTCTCCTCGGCGGGGAGTTCTGAGGCCGAAGGGCTTGCATTCGGGCATTCCGCGCTATGCAGGCTGAGAACGCCGGAGCGATCCCTAGTGAAGCGGCCTGATTGTCCGGAGTGATATTCCACAATTGATAGCCTTCGTACCTTTGGCAGAGGGCGGGGGATGAAGAGTGTGGCGCTTTACGTTCAGGTGCGGCGTGCGGTTTTTGTTGAAGGGGTAATCCCCGCATTTTTGCGGGGTCCTGGTCGTAGAACTTACGCGGCCATTCTCAAGTTTCCGGGCAAGGGTCATCCCGCGGTTGCCCATGTTGGGGCGTTCGTTGTTATAGGACCAGAGCCACTCGGACGCCCTGAACCCCTTGGCTTTGAGCGTGTTGGCGTGATTCCGTGGGGATATCGGCGACGAAGGGTAACGATGGCTGCACAGCGCGGGTTGTTCGATCCGGATGAGCGCTACGCGGCGTTATCGAAGGCGGGAGATCCGCTGGAGCGGCTTGCAGGGGTTATCGACTTCGAGCTCTTCCGGCCAGAGTTGCCGGCCAGAGTTGGATGCGACGCTCGATCGTTCCGATGGCAGGCAGGGCGGGCGCCCGTCGATGGACCCGGTCCTCATGTTCAAGGTGCCGGTGATCCAGGCGCTCTACGGTCTGTCGGATGCGCAGGCGGCGTTCCAAATCATGGACCGGCGCAGCTTTGGCCGTTTCCTCAGCCTCGATAACGGCGCGCGGGCGCCGGACGAGACGACCATCCGGCGGTTCCGGGAAGCCCTGGTGCGGACCGGCGCGGTGGAGAAACTCTTCGCCCGGTTCGACGCGCATCTTAAGGACGCCGGATATCCCGCCATGGGCGGGCAGATCGTCGATGCCACCATCGGCATCGACCGGGCGAGGGCCAGGATCGGCATGTCCAACATCGCAGTCAACATGAAACGGCTCCTGTTCCGGGAGCGCAAAGGCGCCGTGGCATAACCCGGCCCCGGCGAAACCAACACAACCTAGGCAAAGGGCCGACACGCATCGCGGCCGTAAATGCGCTCTCGTCACCCGATTCCAGGCAGCAGACAGGGGTCTGCAGTGTGTCCTCGGTGGCAATCTGCCGCACCTCCTCGACGGCTTCGACTTCAAAGCCATCCCGTCGTTGAACGAGATGATGGTTCCGGAACCGGCACGGTGCGACGACATCACCCGCAATGAGAACATCATCGCTGTCGGTAACTCGGGAACCAGCAAGACCCACATCGCGCTCGGGCCGGCATCGGTAGCCTGCCGGAAGGGGATCACCCTCGGCTTCATCACCGCATCAGCCCCGGTCCGTGAACTGCCAGCCCGCGACGAGAAGCGGCTTCTGCGTCTGCAGAAGCAGCTCACTGAATACCGGCTGCCGATCATCAATGAACCGGATATGTGCCCCTGTCGCCGACCGGCGCCGAAACTCTTCTTCGAGGTGTTCTCCCGGCGCCATGAACGCGGATCGACCATCGTCACGTCCAACCTGCCGTTCGATGAATGGACCGGCGTCTTCGGTTCCGAGCGCCTGACCGGCGCGCCGCTCGACCGGCTCACCCATCATGTCCACATTCCGGAGATGAATGGCGAGAGCTTCCGCCTCAAACAAGGCCGCTGCGACACCACAAAACGCCAAGATCGAACTCCCGCAAGTCAGCCAAGGCTCCAAAGCCTATTCCGCTTGGTGGTGGAGTTTTGGTCCAGCGTTGACAACATAGTCGAGTGGCAGCGCGGTGGTGAACTTGATCTGCTCCATCGCGAAGCTGGTTGAAACATCGCTCAGTGCCACTTGCGCGATCAATCGCTTGTAGAATTGGTCGAAGCGCTCAATGTCGGGCACCACCACGCGCAGCAGATAGTCGATTTCGCCGGCCATGCGGTAGAACTCGACCACTTCGTGAAACCCGTCGATCGCGTCCTTGAAGCGGTTGAACCATTCGTCATTGTGCTGATTGGTCTTGATCGCCACGAAAGCGGTGACACCGGCATTGACGCCGGCCGGGTCAAGCAGCGCTACCCGGCGCGCGATCACCCCGTCCTTTTCCAACTTCTGTATGCGCCGCCAGCACGGCGTCGTCGAAAGCCCGACCTGTTGTGCGATGTCGGCTACCGGCAGAGTGCTGTCCTGTTGCAGGATGGCTAGGATCTTACGGTCGATGCGGTCGATTTTGCTGGTCATGGCGAATATCCGGTTGCGGCGCTGGCCGTACGATGGAGCAACATTGTAATATTTTGGGGAATTTTTCTCGAAATTCACTAAAATATCAACAAAATTGGACTTTTTGTTCGCAGAATAACCCAAAATGGCTTGAATTTCCAATTTTACTCGCGCATATAGGCGCTTCACCTGTCTTGGGGAGTTCCATTCGATGATTTCGCGCGCACATGCCACTGGCGGCTTTTTTCTGACCGTTCTTATCGCCCTGTTTGCACTGCAGGCCGCTGCCGCGATTGTGCCGGCGCCGCTGGTCGACACCACTTGGGTCAAGGGTAATCTGGGCGCGCCGGGCGTTGTCATCATCGATATTCGCGGTGGCAGGGACGCAGCCGAGAATTTTACCGAAGCGCATCTTCCCGGCGCCGTTCATGCGCCCTATGGCGGCCAATGGCGCACCGAGCGCGACGGCGTGATCGGCATGATGCCGGAAGTCGAGGTGATCGAGGGCTATATCTCCGGTCTTGGCGTTTCCAATGCGAGCACAGTGGTGATTGTTCCCGCCGGCAGCGGCGCTGCGGAGTTCGGCGCAGCCGCGCGCGTCTACTGGACCTTCAAGTATCTCGGCCATGATGATGTGGCGATACTCGACGGCGGCTGGAACGCCTGGCTTGAGGATTCGGCAAATCTGGTAGCCTCGGGCAAGGCCAAGATCAAGCCGGCGATGTTCATCGCCAAGCCGCGCCCCGAGATACTGGTGTCGACCAGTGAAATCGCCGGCGAGGTCGGTACCGATGCGCTTCTGGTCGATGCCCGCCCGGAAAAACAGTACACCGGGGCTGCAAAGCATACCAAGGCCGATCGCGCCGGCCATATCCCCGGCGCCCTCAGCGTCGATCAAGCGCAGTTCTATTCCACCTCTGCCAACCGGCTGAAGCCGCGCGATGAAATCGCCAGCCTGGTGCCCGATGAGCTCAAGCAGGACGATGCCGATATCATCAGCTACTGCAATACCGGCCATTGGGCGGCGACCAATTGGTTCGTGCTCAGCGAAGTGCTGGGCCTTAAGAAGGTGCGCCTGTATGATGCCTCAATGGTGGGGTGGACCAAGAACAAGACCCTGCCGGTCGCGGCCACAGTGCGGCCTTGAGGATTGTCCGGCGCGGATGATCGGCTGCGCCGGGTCTTCAGTCGATGAGGCCTGAAACGTGATCAGGATTGCATCGCTTGCATGCGCCCTTTTGGACATGCTTGCCGTGGAGGCTGGTGCTGCGGGCATCCGCCTGACGGATCGGGCTTGAGCCGCCGCATCTCGATCCCACCGCTGGCGCCGCCGCTGCAATTGACGAGATCGTCTACGCTAATGTGTTCGAGGGCCTGACCCGCATCGACCGCAATGGCGAAATCCGGCCCGCACTTGCCCAAGGCTGGACCCTTTCCAGTGACGCGCTCACCTACAACATTTTCGCTGCGCCAGGGCGCCAGCTTTCATGACGGCACCGCGTTCGATGCCGAAGACGTCCGTCGTCTTTTCCGTTGAGCGTGCCATGGCCGAAATATCGACCAATACGCAAAAGGCGTTGTTCGAGCCCATCGAAGATGGTCAGGGCCGTGGACCCGCATACGGTCGAGGTCATCTTCAAGCGGCCCACCGGCAATTTCCTGTTCAATCACGGCGGGGCGATGCGGTGATCGTGGCGCGCGAAAGCGCACCGGCCAACAAGACCGATCCGGTGGGCACCGGCCCGTTCAAGTTCTCGCGCTGTGTCAAGGCCGACCGCGTCGAGCTTGTGCGTAACAACACCTATTGGGGCGAGCGCGCGGCGCTTGGAAGTGCGAGCTTCAAATTCATCACCGATCCGGCCGCCGCCACTGCGGCGCTGCTGGCCGGCGATGTCGACGCCTTTGCAAATTTCCCGGCGCCCGAGGTGCTCGGCCAGTTTCAATCAGACAAGCGCTTCCGCGTTGTCACCGGCACCACCGAAGGTGAGACCATTCTGGCCATCAATAACCGCAAGCCACCGCTTGACGATGTCATGGTGCGCCGCGCCATCGCCCATGCGATCAACCGCGAGAAGATCGTTATCAGCGCCATGTTCGGGCAGGGAACGCCGATCGGCAGCCATTTCGCACCCCACCATGACGCCTATCTCGACCATACTGAAAAAGCCAGAGCGCTTCTGGCCGAGGCTGGCTATGGGCAGGGATTTTCGCTCACCCTCAAGCTGCCGCCGCCGACCTATGCCAAGCGCAGCGGCGAGATTGTCGCAGCGCAGCTAAATTGGCATCACTGTCGAAATGATCCCGTTCGGATGGGCGCAATGGCTTGAGCAGGTGTTTCAGGGCAAGGATTTCGATCTCACCATCGTGTCGCACACCGAGCCCTTCGATATCGGCATTTATGCGCGCGAGGACTACTATTTTGGCTACCAAAGCGATGTCTTCAATGCCACCATTGGCGAGCTTAACCGCATCATTGATGAGAGCGAACGTGCGCGCCTGATGCGCATGGCCCAGAAGCTTCTTGCCATTGATGCGGTCAACGGTTTTCTGTTCCAGCTAGCCAAATCGGGCGTGTGGAATGCGAAGCTGGAAGGACTTTGGGAGAACAGCCCGGTTCAGGCCCATGACCTGACCGAAGTTCGCTGGTCTGAATAGTCGCGCGGACGCCCTTCACCCGCGTGCGGCGGGAGTTTGAAGGGCGGCGATGATGTTTTTGCTGGCGCGCAGATTACTGGGCCTTGTGGTGACGCTGGACGTCGTCATTTTGGGGGTTGGCGCAGAAGAAGCGACGCTAATGGCACTGCGCGCCGCATCCGCTCCGGTGCTCTTCTGATCGGTGCGGTGATCACAGCCATGATTCCCGCCACCGCCCTGGCGGCGCTGTTCTGGACGCCCCATTCATTCGACGAACTCGATATTGCCCGCCGCCGCCTGTCGCCCTCCCGGTGTAATCCCGGCATTTTTGCGGGGTCCTGGTCGTAGAATTTACGCGGCCATTCTCAGTTTCCGGGCAGGGGTCATCCCGCGGTTGCCCATGTTGGGGCGTTCGTTGTTGCAGGACCAGAGCCGCTCGGTGGCAATCTGTCGCACCTCCTCAATGCTTTCGAAGATGTCGTATCCAGCCACTCGTGCCTGACCGTTCGGTTGTATCGCTCGACGCAAGCGTTCTGCCGCGGCTTTCCCGGCTGGATACAGGCCGGCGCGATGCCCCTCGGCCCGTTCGATCAACCTGCCACTGACGTATTCCGGGCCATTATCGACCCTGATCGCCTTTGGCGCGCCCCGCCATTCGATGATCCGGTTCAAGGCCCGCACGACACGTTCGGCCGGCAGCGAAAAGTCCACCTCGATGCCCGGCCCCTCACGATTGAAGTCGTCCGGCACGGCCAGTTCCCCGGGTTTCTCACGCTTCAGGCGCCTGCGGGGCTTGATGCGCAGGTCTGGTTCCAGATCGCGATAGATCCGGTAAACGCGTTTGGGGTTCCAGACATGGCCCTGAACGTTGCGCAGATACAGGAAACACAGCCAGAAGCCCCAGGTTTTCCTGGCATTGGTCAGTCCGACAAGCAGATCCGCGATCTGTTCGTTCCCTTCGTCCAGCTTCGGGCTGTATCTGTAGCACGTCTGGCCGATGGAGAACCCGCGGCAGGCCGGCGCAATACTGATGCCCTTCATCGCCACCGCTTTCACGGCCAACTCTCGGCGCTGAGCCGGCCGTATCATTTTTTCCGAGGGCCTCCTTGCGCAGGTCGTTCTGCATGCCGACGTCGGCGTACATACGCTTCAGCCGCCGGTTCTCCTCGTCGATGGCCGTCATCTCGCTGATCAGGCGCGTGTCCATACCGGCATACCTGGCGCGCCACTTGTAGACCGTGGCGCTGCTCATGCCCTGTTCGTGGCACAACCCGGATATGGGCACGCCGTTCTCCATCTGCCGCAGAATGCCCATGATCCGGGCCGCGTTGAAACGTGTCCTGTTCATCGGAATCTCCTCAGTCATCCTGCCGAGAAAATTCTACGTCCAAGCCACCTTACTCTCGGGGGGAGGGATTACCCCCTGGGAGCACCCGTTCGGCACCGATCATTTCGTCTCGATGATCATGAAGGCGACCCACAATTCGATCATCGTGGCGCTGGTCGCGGTTGCCATAGGCATGTTTATCGGCGTGCCGCTTGGCGCGCTCGCCGCCGCCACGCGCGGCCGGCTCGATGAAATCCTGATACGCGCCGGCGATTTCGTGTTCGCCTTTCCGGCGCTTTTGTCGGCGGTGATGATTACTGCGCTGTTCAGTCCAGGTGCGGTCAATTCGATCATCGCCATCGGTATTTTCAACATACCTGTCTTTGCAGGGCTCACCCGGGGCGCGGCTCTCACCGTGTGGCAGCGCGAATTCATCATGGCCGCGCTACTTGCCGGACGCGGCACCGTCTCGATCACCATCGCCCACATTCTGCCCAATATTGCGAGCGTTCTGATCGTCCATGCGACCATCCAGTTCGCGCTGGCGATCCTGGCCGAAGCCGGGCTTTCCTATCTGGGTCTTGGCACGGTGCCGCCGGACCCCTCTTGGGGGCGCATGTTGAATGAGGCGCAGACCATGATCTATCTGGCGCCGCATCTGGTGATCTTTCCAGGACTCACCATTGCCGCCTCGGTTTTGGGCCTCAATCTTCTGGGCGACGGGCTGCGCGATGCGCTGGACCCGCGCCTGCGGTTCTTGAGGTAAAGCCGTTTGCGCTGGTTGAGGTCAACGGACTTTCGATTGTGACCGGCAGCGCGCGCGCCAATAGCGCTGGGCGACGATATTTAATTCTCTATTGATACTGGCGAAAGCCTTAGCATTGCCGGCGAATCCGGCTGCGGCAAGACCCTGACCGCACTGGCGATCATGAGGTTGTTGCCCGAAGGGGCGCACCACCGGCAGCATTTGCCTTGATGGCGAGGAAATTATCGGCGCTGCCGACGATTTTCTGCCCGCCTTGAGCGGGCCGCGCATGGCGATGGTATTTCAAGAACCGATGCGCGTGCTCAATCCGCTGCGCACCATTGGCGATCAGATTGCCGAAGGCCTGCATCTGGGTCTGGGCGCGCGCGGTGTGTGCGAACGGATGTTTGAACTTCTAGCGCGCCTCGTCCTGCCCGCCAGCCGCTTCCCGCCCGGTCTTTATCCCCATGAATTGTCCGGCGGCCAGCGCCAGCGCGTGCTGATCGCGATTGCCCTGTCAGCGAGTCCTTCACTGCTGATTTGCGATGAGCCGACCACGACCCCTAGTGTCAGCACCCAGGTACGCATTCTCGATCTGATCGTCAATGATCACCGATCAGCAAGACACAAGCCTGTTGATGATCAGCCACGATCTGGGGGTGATCGCCGAGATGACAGACCGCATGCTGGTGATGCATGGCAGCACGGCGGGCGTTTTTGGCCAGATGGCCCATCCCTACACCAGGGTACTGTTCGATGCGCTGCCGCAGACAGGCACGCGTACCGGCGGCCAACTGCGCACCATTCCGGGCAAGCTCGAAAAGCCCGGCCCCGGCTTCAAGATCAGCTGTCCCTTTGCCCCGCGCTGCCGGGCAGGCCTGCCGCCGCCGGTGACCATCGCATCGGGGCATGAGGCGATGTGCTTTCACCCGGAGATCGCATGAGCCTCACCGCCAATACCTCTGCCCCGCCGCTGCTTGAGCTCGCCAACGTCGCGCGCGATTACCGCCTGCCGCACCGCACAATTCTCGGCCGTGCCCTGCGCCAGCGGGTGCTGCATGGCGTGTCTCTGTCCCTGGAGCCTAGCGTCAGCCTGGGGCTGATCGGTGAATCGGGCGCTGGCAAATCGACACTCGCGCGCCTCATGCTGGCGCTCGAAAAGCCGGATCTGGGAGTGATTCGTTTCGACGGCGATGATCTTGCAAGAATGCGCCGCAGACGCAGACGCGCGGCCCGCCGGCGCATGCAGATGGTATTTCTGGATCCCCAGGGCTCGCTCGACCCGCGCTTTACCATCGCCCGCTCGATCTGCGAACCGCTGGCTGGCCTTGGTGCCGGCTTGAGCCGGGCCGAACAATCAGAGCTTGTGGCATCGGGGCTTGCCGCAGTCGGGCTCACTGCCGGTGATGGTGTGCGCTCCCCCCACGAATTTTCAGGTGGTGAGCGCCAGCGCATCGCCATCGCCCGGGCATTGATCACCGATCCCGATCTTCTTGTTACCGATGAGCAGGTCTCGGCTCTCGATGTCTCGGTGCGCGGCCAGATCCTCAATCTGATCATGGAGATTCGCCGGCGCCGCGCCATTACCATCATGCTGATCAGCCAGGCGTCACCGTCATTCGCCATGTCACCGACCGCGTCGCGGTGATCTATCTCGGCCGCATTGTCGAGGAAGGACCGACACAGGAGGTGTTTGCCAGGCCCCGCCACCCCTATACCGTCTCCCTCATAACTGCCGCACCAAGGCCCGATCCGGCCTCGCGCCGCAAACCCGGCAAGATGGTGCCGGAGGTCCCGAGTCCGCTGTTTGTGCGCCACTGCCCCCATGCGGCGCGCTGCGCGCGCGAGCATTGCCTGGCCGAAATGCCGCCCTTGAGCGAGACCGCACCCGGCCGTGCTGTGGCGTGTTTCTATCCGTTGGATTGAGTTGTGTTTGCCGGCCAGAAGCTCCTTGTCCAGCCGCGCAGGCGATAGGCGGCAAGCCCCAGCCATTCGCGTATCCCATATTCGAACAGGGCCAGTTCCTCGGCGAAATTCATGTTGGCCAGCGGGTCCGATCCGCCGTGACTGCGGTAATCGACCGGGTGGGCCAGCATCGGCCAGTCAAGAGCTTCGACCCCACATTACCAAGTAACGTGACGTTTTCGCGCCTGTGACAGCCGGTAATATGTTACATTTCAGCATGTTGTGTGGGCTGTAGGGTGCGGATCACGGATCACCCGCAGGGTGCAGGCGAAACGGGTGATATCAGGCTCGGTTTCGACAGTCGGGTGCGGTTGGCGGGTGCGGCTGGAATGCCATGGCTCGAAGATCGGTTCCGACGGTGGCCCGTTGCTGTTCCGGGAGTTGGACGAGACCCCGGGATTGCACGATATTGCCGGCGGTCCTCTCGGAGATCCGCGAACCGTCCACAACCGTCTGCATTTCCGTGGTCGGGCTTTTGCGGCAACCGGTCTCCGGGCGATTGGCCGGATATGATGATGTGAATGACGCGGACCATCCGGCGCTCGATCCGGCGAGATTGCGGCGGCGGCGGAGCCGCATATGTCAATGCGCGGTCAGCAGGCACGACGCCGGGTCGCTTCGTGCTGCTGGCGGTCAGATTGACCGGCAGTCCGCAAGGACAGCCCCGGCACCGGCGGTCCCCGCCCCGGTGGTAATGTTCGCACCCCAGCCACAACCGCAGCCGGCAAATGAAATACTGTCGCGTCTCATCGCGCTCACGCCAGATGTCGGCGCGGCAAATCAGCAATCCCCCCTCGGGCGGTCGCCAAAGCGGGCAATTGGCGGTGACAGCACCGGTGGCGCGCGCCACCACTTTTGTCAATATGCGCGCCGGTCCGGACAATGGTGAAGCGGTGGTCACCGTGGTTCCCGCAGCGGCAGAGCTTGAAGTGGTCGAATGCACCAATTGGTGCGAGGTGATGTTCGAAGGGCAGCGGGGCTGGATCTAAGCAAGTTTGTTGAGCGGACATACGCGCCCCACAGATCCGGCAGCGGTTAAGCCGGATTGCACCACGATCGGCCAAGGCGACAATTCATCGGCCGGTAATTCGTCGGTCTTGCGGCTCGAACCAACCGGCACGTGCTGTTACCCTCATCCGGGCAAATTCAGCCCGGGGAGGGAAAACCTGCATGACCCGCATAGCCATCATCGATCGCGCCGACATGGACGGCGAACAGGCCCGCGTCTATGACGCAGCCAAGAATTCCGGCGGTGTCGTCGGCGGGCCGTATCACGCCTATATCCGCTTGCCGAAATTGTTCGAGGCGGCGCAGAACTTGCGGACCTGCCTGTTCTCCGGGCCGTTGTCGGGACGCGAGCGCCAGATCGTCAATCTGGTTATTGCCAGGCACTGGAACGCGCAATATCCGTGGTGCGCGCAGGTGCGCGGCGTTTTGGCTGTGGGCCCTGAGGAAACGGTCATCAAGGCGATCAATGCACGCCAGACACCGCAGATTGACGATGCACGTGAGCGTACCTGTTTCACCGTGTCGGGAGAATTGCTGGCCAACCAGGTTTTGAGCGATGAGACCTATGCCGCAACGGAGAAGGTCATGGGGCTTGCCGATCTGATTGCCCTGGTCGCGACCACCGGCAATTTCTCAACCACGTGCATGACCGCCAATGCCTTTGAAGTCGATCCGCCGGTCGATGCGCCGATCCCGCTCGCAGGGTAGCGCCTCGCCCTTCAGGCCATGATGGTCTTGAGGGGGGTTCCGTGTATTTTCTCCCCGCCAAGGGAGGAAATGTAGCCATGCCGAGTTTTGGTTCGACATTTGCAGATGCCATCGGGCTGATACTGTCGGGAAACCGCGATCTTCTTGAAATCATCGCGCTATCTCTACAGGTGACTTTAACGGCGGTGGCCCTGTCGTGTGTTATCGGGCATCCGCTTGGGGCTGCGGTCGGCGCATTCCGCTTCCCCGGTCGCGGATTTGTGACGCTGATCCTCAATTCGCTGATGGGATTGCCGCCGGTGGTGGTCGGACTCTTCGTCTATCTCATGCTGTCGGCTTCCGGACCGCTCGGGGTGCTGAACCTGCTCTACACACCAGGCGCCATGATCATTGCGCAGACCATACTGGTGACACCGATCGTGGCGGCGCTGACCAAGCAGGTGATTGAGGACCTTCATGCCGAGTATGCCGAGCAGTTCGAGTCACTGGGTGTTGGTCCGCTCAATCGCGTGATGGCGCTTTTGTGGGATGCGCGCTACAGCCTGATTACCGTCGCGCTTGCGGGCTTTGGCCGCGCCGTGGCGGAAGTCGGCGCGGTGATCGTTGTCGGCGGCAATATCAACCATGTGACGCGGGTGATGACGACCACCATCGCGCTTGAAACCTCGAAGGGAAACCTTGAACTGGCGCTGGCGCTGGGTATCGTGCTTCTGGTGATCGCGGTGGCGGTCAATGGGGCGGTGATGGCGCTGCGTTCATCAACCATGCGCTCGGCCTATGCGTAAGAGCGCCCCCGATACATTCGATGCCGCCGTTGGGGCGATGCGGGCAAAGAGTGCTCGTCCGCTGCTGGAGATACGCGGGCTTGCCTGTGCGGCTGATGGACAGCGGCTGATCAATGGTATCGATCTTGCGGTGAGCGCTGAACGCAGGCTGGTGATCATGGGTGCCAATGGCGCTGGCAAAAGCCTGTTGCTGCGCTTGATGCACGGCCTGATCAAGCCATCTGACGGCAGCGTGTTCTGGCAGGGAGGGCCGCTCGACCGTGCGGCGCGCAACCGGCAGGCGATGGTACTCCAGCGTTCGGTGCTGCTGCGCCGTTCGGTGCGCGCCAATCTGCAATTCGCGCTGGCGGTGCGTAATGTGCGGCGCGGTGATCGTGCAGCACGCGGAGTGCGGGCGCTCGAACAGGCGCATTTGAGCGATCTGGCGCACCGTCCGGCACGAGCGCTTTCGGGCGGCGAGCAGCAGCGGCTTGCGGTGATCCGCGCGCTTGCCTGCGAGCCTGATCTGCTGTTTCTCGACGAGCCGACAGCGAGCCTTGATCCGGCCTCCACCGAGGCGATCGAGGATCTGATCAACATGGCGCATGCACGCCGCGTGGCGGTGGTGATGGCAACCCACGATACCGGCCAGGCTCGCCGGCTGGGTGATGACGTCGCGTTCATCCATGCAGGCCGGCTCGCCGAATTCGGACCGGTATCGCAAGTGCTCGATGATCCGCAATCCGAGCCACTGAAGGCCTGGCTCGATGGCCGGCTCTATCATGAGCCGATCGGCACCACTACTTAGAGCCTTGAGTGCAAACGGCATGCTGAGACGGTGCATCCTTGCAATGGCCGCATTTTTTCTCATCGCGGCGCAAGCGGGGGAGGTTGATGCCAATGACCGGTTCGTCGTCGTCCAGTCGACCACATCGACCGAGAATTCGGGCCTGTTTGATCACATTCTACCCATTTTCCGGCAAAAAACCGGCATTGAGGTGCGCGTGGTGGCTGTCGGCACCGGACAGGCGATCAGGAACGCCGCTAATGGCGATGGCGATGTGCTGTTTGTCCACGACCGGCTGGCGGAGGAAGGCTTCGTTGCCAATGGCGATGGGGTGGCGCGGTTTGATGTCATGTACAACGACTTCGTGATTGTCGGACCTGCCTCCGACCCGGCCCGCGTGGCAGGATCGCGCGATGTGGCGGCCGCACTTTCGGCAATTGCAACAGCTGGAAGCAGATTTGCCTCGCGCAGCGATGATAGCGGCACCCACAAGGCCGAACTTCGACTATGGGCGCAGACCGGCGTTGATGTGAATGCCGCATCCGGTACCTGGTACCGGGAGGCGGGTGCCGGCATGGGCGCGACGCTCAATACCGGCATCGCCATGGGCGCCTACATCATGACCGATCGTGCAAGCTGGATTTCATTTAGAAACAAGCGCGGCCACCGGATCCTGATCGAAGGTGATGCGCGGTTGTTCAATCAATACGGCATCATCCTGGTGAACGCGAACAAGCACGCAGGTGTGAAATCGGATCTCGGCAAGCAATTTGTCGACTGGGTGCTGTCGGGCGAGGGGCAATCTGCGATCAACGGTTACAGGGTCGAAGGCCAGCAGCTGTTCTTTGCCAATGCGTCAGGCAGCTGAGATCGTGTTGGGGCGGTTTCCCGCCGACATATTGGCGAGGTGCGCGAAATCGGCAGTTGTGGCGGAATTCATGAAGTCGTCGGCACGATCAAAGCGATCTTGCCCGCAATGAGGCCAATTTCCAGCCGCTGACATATCTGACACGCGCGGTGAGCGTTCACCCCGAATATGTGGCTATCATCCATGGGCGCCAGGGTCCACCACATATGCGCAGTATCTTGCCTGCGCGCGCTTGCCTCGGCTCTGACACGGCATGGCATTGCGCGCGGCGGCATTGTCTCGGTGATACTGTCGAACACCCCGGCAATGCTCGAAGCACATTACGGCGTGGCGATGGCGTGTGCGGTGCTGCATTCGATCAACACCAGGCTCGATGTGGCTTCTGTCGCGTTTCAGCTCGATCATGCCGGCTCGGCGATGGTGATCACCGACCGCGAATTCGCCGCCATCATGAAAGACGCGCTTACGCGCGCCAAGGTGCGCCCATTGGTGGTCGACCATGACGATCCGCAATTCCCGCAATCGGGCGAACATATTGGAAGCATCGACTATGAGGCGCTGATTGCCGGCGGCGATCCGGTCTTCGCCTGGGTCGTGCCGCAGGATGAGTGGGACACGATCTCTCAACTACACCTCCGGCACCACCGGCAATCCCAGGGGCGTGGTCTACAGCCATCACGGCGCTTATCTGATGGGCATGCCAATGTGCTGGCCAGCGCCCTGGCAGCATACCCAGTCTATCTATGGACGCTGCCAATGTTTCATTGCAATGGCTGGTGTTTTCCGTGGACGGTGCCGGTGGTGGCGGGCACGCAGGTATGTTTGCGCTGGGTGCGGGCACCAGCGATCTATGACGCAATTGCCGATCATGGCGCGACGCATCTGTGCGGTGCGCCAATTGTGATGTCGATATTGCTCAATGCGCCCGAGGAAGAGTGCCGCGCATTCGCCCACAAAGTCCATTTCCTCACCGCTGCGGCACCGTCGCCCGAGGTGGTGCTGGAGGCGATGGCGTCCGCCGGCTTTGATGTGACCCATCTTTATGGGTTGACCGAGACCTATGGTCCGGCGGTGGTCAATGACTGGAAGGGGGAATGGGACGGTCCGGCACCGGGCGAACGGGCGCAATTGAAGTCCCGTCAGGGCGCGCTATTCAGCACTTGAAAGCCTTTCGGTGCGCGATCCGGCCACCATGGACGAGGTCAGCGTGGATGGCGCGACCATTGGTGAGATCATGTTTCGCGGCAATATCGTGATGAAGGGGTACCTCAACAACCGGCAAGCTACAGATGAAGCCTTTGCCGGCGGCTGGTTTCATTCCGGTGATCTCGGCGTTCTTCACCCCGATGGCTACATCCAGCCCAAGGACCGCTCCAAGGACATCATCATATCGGGTGGCGAGAACATCTCCTCAATCGAGGTCGAGGATGTGCTCTACAAGCACAATGCGGTTGCCGCCGCCGCCGTGTGGCCAAGCCGGACGAGAAATGGGGCGAGACGCTGTGCGCTTTTGTCGAACTCAAGCCCGATCACAATGCAAGCTCGGAGGAGTTGATCGAATGGTGCCTGGCCCGGCTTGCCCGCTGTTCGGGAAGGCGCGAGAGCACCGGGAGCGTATCCTCTCCCTTTGGGACAGGATGCGCAGCCTGTGGCAGAATTTGCGCATCACGGACTGGCAGACTTTCTATCTGGCCACGTCAGCGGAGATGAAGAAACCGGAACTCGCAGCCTTGCTTCCCGACGGGCGGTAGCTACTCCGGCCACGCGCGACAGACACTGTCCCGCCCTTCGCCGAAACCTCGTTGTCCGGGCAACTGCCCGGCCATCAGCCATGCGCGCGCCGACCAACCGCTCATTGCAGCCCGACCGTAACTGCCGTCAATGAGAGGGAATTATTTCTACCGGAAATTGCTGTATTTGTACCAACACCCCTTGACACTACCCAGACTAGCGACTAACTCACCGCCAGTTGTTAGCACTCAACCACACAGAGTGCTAACAGGTCACTATAACATCCAGTTTACAGTGGAACTCGGGAGACCCGTATGAGCTTTCGTCCCTTACATGACCGCGTCCTTGTCCGTCGCCTCGAGGAAGAGGAGAAGACTGCTGGCGGTATCATTATTCCAGACACTGCCAAGGAAAAGCCCAGCCAGGGTGAAGTCGTTTCCGTTGGCCCCGGCGCTCGCGATGAAGATGGCAAGCGCGTACCGATGGACGTCCAGGCCGGTGAGCGCATTCTGTTCGGCAAGTGGTCGGGCACTGAGGTCAAGGTTGATGGAGAAGACCTTCTGATCATGAAGGAATCCGACATCATGGGCGTCATTGAGAAAAAAGAGAAGGCCGAGGAAGCCGCGTAATTCGAGACGCGGTTTTTTTGTCGCAATTATTCAGAACCGAAGCGATCCGCAATCGCGGATCCCATCCAAGTGAGGTTGACAGCAATGGCTGCCAAGGAAGTCAAATTTTCAACTGATGCGCGCGAGCGCATGCTGGCCGGCGTAGACGTTCTCGCCAATGCGGTGAGAGTCACGCTCGGACCCAAGGGCCGTAACGTCGTTCTCGACAAGTCCTTCGGCGCACCACGTACCACCAAAGACGGCGTCGCCGTCGCCAAGGAAATCGAGCTCGAGGACAAGTTCGAGAACATGGGCGCGCAAATGCTGCGTGAAGTAGCATCCAAGACCAACGACATCGCCGGTGACGGCACCACCACCGCGACCGTTCTTGCACAGTCGATTATCAAGGAAGGCGCCAAGGCGGTTGCCGCCGGCATGAACCCGATGGATCTGCGCCGCGGTGTCGAAATGGCCGTGACGGCTGCGATCGGCGATCTGGAGTCCCGCTCCAAGCCGATCAATAATTCCGACGAAGTCGCACAGGTCGGCACCATTTCGGCAAATGGTGAGGCCACGATCGGCCAGAAGATCGCCGAAGCGATGCAGAAGGTCGGCAATGATGGCGTCATCACCGTCGAAGAGTCCAAGGCGCTCGAATTTGAACTCGATACCGTCGAGGGTATGCAGTTCGACCGTGGATACCTGTCGCCGTACTTCATCACCAACGCTGAAAAGATGATGACGGACTTGGAAGACCCCTACATCCTGCTGCACGAGAAGAAGCTGTCCAACCTGCAGGCCATGCTTCCGGTTCTTGAATCTGTGGTTCAGGCCGGGCGTTCGCTGCTGATCATTGCCGAGGATGTTGAGGGCGAGGCGCTTGCCACCCTGGTGGTCAACAAGCTGCGTGGCGGCCTCAAGGTTGCTGCCGTCAAGGCGCCGGGTTTTGGTGATCGTCGCAAGGCAATGCTCGAGGACATCGCAATCCTGACCGGTGGCCAGTTGATCTCCGAAGACCTCGGCATCAAGCTGGAAAATGTCGGCATCGACATGCTGGGCACCGCCAAGCGCGTTGCTATCACCAAGGAAGAAACCACCATCGTCGATGGCATCGGCAAGAAGTCCGACATTCAGGGCCGTGTTGGTCAGATCCGTGCACAGATCGACGAAACCACCTCTGACTATGACCGCGAGAAGCTGCAGGAGCGTCTGGCCAAGCTTGCCGGCGGCGTTGCGGTTATCCGTGTCGGCGGTGCCACCGAGATCGAGGTCAAGGAGCGTAAGGATCGTGTCGATGACGCGCTGAACGCAACCCGCGCCGCGGTTGAGGAAGGCATTGTTCCCGGAGGAGGCGTCGCCCTTCTGCGCTGCACCAACGCTGTCAAGGAGCTCTCCAGCGACAATGCCGACATCCGGGCCGGCATCAACATCGTGGTTCGTGCGATCCAGGCGCCGATCCGCCAGATCGTCGAAAATGCCGGTGTTGAAAGCTCGATCGTGGTTGCCAATGTTCTGGACAACGAGAGCGCAACATACGGCTTCGACGCGCAGAACGAGGAATACGGAGATCTCGTCAAGGCGGGCATCATCGACCCGACCAAGGTCGTTCGTACCGCGATTCAGGACGCAGCCTCGGTGGCCGGTCTTCTGATCACCACCGAAGCGATGGTTGCTGAAAAGCCTGAGCCCAAGGGCGCCGCTGGCGGCATGCCTGCAGGCGGCATGCCCGACATGGGCGGCATGATGTAATACGCATCTGCCACTGACTTTTGCGAAAGGGCGCCCTTCGGGGCGGCCTTTTTGCATCTGCTAACGCCATTTTTGCGGTTTCTGAAGATTCTGCCGCCAGTCTGCAGGCCTCAAAACCATACTTAGATTGGCGTGCGCATCCCCGGAATTCAGGGCTCGTTCAGCGATTTTTCAGTCATTTGTGAGACGATTTCAGGCACACGGCGATATTGCCGTTGTCGCGGGTTTTGCCGGCCATTTTTTGGAATTCCCCCCATGGTGGTGGATGCGCTGACCACCGGGGCATCAACGTTCGAACACCAGCTTGTGCCCATCGAACCGAAATATGCGCCACAAACTGCCATATTGATCCTGAGATCGTTCGCTCGTTCGAAGCGGGCGAAACCGTCTGGCACGAGCTGGAGCCTTGCTGCGCACCAACGCCGTTCCAGACTTATGATTGGCACCGCCTGCAGCAGACTTCAACTCACAGCGAGCACGAAATTATCATTATTATCGGCCGCAGCGCGAACGGATCGCCGCTGTTTTTGTTGCCACTGGCGCTTGAGCGCCAAGGCCCTGTGCAAATGTTGGTTTGGCTGGCCAGCCGGCAGGCAAGCTATTGCGGCGGCCTGTTTCACCGCGACGCCAAAAAATACTCGGCAACGCCACACCCGATTGGCTGATCGCATGCATCGCTGAAATCGTTCCCGATGCGCTGGTTCTTTATGACCAGCGCGGCGACGATGAGACCAATCCGCTCAGGCTGCTGCCACACACCGGTGGTGCCGATGGAGGATACTCGATCACCCTTTCTGCCTGGGAAGATCTCTATTCCTCGCGGGGCAATCGCAGAACCCGCCACAATGACCGCCGGCGTGAGAAGAGACTGACCGAGTACGCCTCCCCCCCATGACATGCCCGGATATTCACATCGGTGCACGAGCGCAGAGCGCGGATGCAGACCATGTTCACCCGGAAGCGCCAGTGGATGTATGAGCGCGGCATAAGTGATTTTCTGGCCGATGAGATCAACCGTTCGCTACTGATGAACCTGGCTTCATCCCAGCCGATTGCCTTCGAGCCGGTTGTCGCCACACTCGATGTTGCAGGGCAAACCGCTGCCGTGAGCTTTGGCACCATCCATGGCAATCGCCACTACTCACTGATCTCATCAATCCACCCGGATGAGAAATTTCGCCCCTTTACCCCGGGCGACATCCTGTTCCGCCATGTCCTGAAATTCATGTGCGACAGCGGAGTTGAACATTTCGACCTGGGCTTCGGTACCACCGTGCCAAAGGAACAATATGCCGATCATCGGTTCCGAATGTTCCACACCCTGGTGCCGCTCACCGTGCCGGGCCGCACACTTGTGGCAGCGCTACGCTGTCAGCTCGCAGTCAAACGGCTGGTCAAGGAAACATCGCCACTTTGGACCTTGTTCCAACGCGCCCGAAGCGTGCGTGGTGCAGTTCAAGGAGTGTTTGTCCACACATCTGGCTAAACACCCGATCAGGATGCAGGGCCTGTGTCCAATCTTGCCAACATGCGCTCGAGCAGCTCGTTTTTGGCTTCAAACACATAGCTCTGCCGCGCCACCGCAACCCGCTGCGCGCCTGCTGATTTGAACCGCTCTGCGAGTACCTGCGCCGTATTTGCCGGAACTTGAAGCAGGATGCCGCCATCGGTTTTTGAGATGACCGACACATCCGCTTGCCCGGCAAGGACGGATTCGAGTTCGATCTTGGAGCCTTTGGGCACATCAACTCTGACCTGACGCACCTCACGGGCCCTTGATTCCGCCGCTACAAGATCCAGAACCTGGGCAAGCGCTGAGCGTGCATCATCATCCCATCGGGCCGTGAGGCTTGCCGCGAGACACGCCTCGCTTTTCAGAATAATGCCATCTTCGAGTACTCTGAGGCCGTTGGCCGAAAGTGTCGCGCCGGTCGTGGTGATATCGACAATCATCTCCGCCGAACCTGCTGCCGGTGCCCCTTCCGTGGCACCGAGGCTCTCGACAATGCGGTAATCGGCAATGCCGGCGGAGGCGAAAAAACGCTGCGTCAGATTGACATACTTTGTCGCCACCCTGAGCCGCCGGCCATGGCGCGAGCGAAATTCGTGCGCCACATCATCAAGATCATCCATCGTCGTCACGTCGATCCAGCTCTGTGGCACGGCGACCACCACCGAGGTCTCTCCGAAACCAAGACCGGTCAGGACTTCGACCCTTGTCGCCGTATCGGCGATTGTCTCGTGAATGAGATCCTCACCGGTCACTCCCAGATGAACCGCGCCTGAGGCAATATCGCGGGCAATCTCGGCGGCCGATAGAAATGCGACTTCCGCTCCGGCAACACATTTGATCGCGCCACGATAGTCACGCGCACCACGCCCGCGTGTCAGTCTGAGCCCGGCTCGAGCAAAAAACGCACGCGCATTCTCCTCAAGTCTTCCCTTACTGGGTACGGCCAACACCAACGGCGCGCTCATTGGTGCCCTCCCAACACCATGGCGAGGCGATCGGCATAGATCGAGCAGCCAACCGCGCGCAGCGGCTGCGGCGCGCCTAGATCAGTGAGGAAGCTGTCATAGCGCCCGCCGCCCGCGATCGGTCCCAAATCCTCCCAGTCGCGCGCCCGCGCCTCGAACACCAGACCGGTATAATATTCGATGCGCCGGCCCACTGCTGTGGAAAATGTCGCAGCGTTGATAGAAAATCCTTGTTTTTCAATCAGTTCAAGTCTGATTTCGAGATCCGCAATGGGCTGATCAAGATCAATGCCGCCATCGGCGGCAAACGCTTTGAGTTCAACCACCGCCTCGCCGGCCTCAACTTCAATGTTCAGATACCGATCGATCAGGGCACCAATTTCAGGCCCCGGAACCTCGCCCTGTGCCTCGCGCGCCTTCTGGGCAAACCGGGCCGCGATCTCGTCAGCTCCACGGCCACCCGCCCCGTCCGCACAGGCAATCGCCAGAACCTCGCCGATGACCGAGCGCGCATCATCCCGGTCCATACGCGCAAGCGCCATTCCGAGCGCCGCTTCACTGTCAGTTGCATTGCCCGTCGTGGAACTCAGCGCCGCGGCGATGTCTCCGGTCTCGCGATGGCGCCAGAACCGGCGTCTCAGGCGCGCGCTCCATACCTCTCCAAGTGCCAGACAGTCAACCAGAGCAGCAAATACCGAGACATCGCCAATCGTCAGGCGGGGCGACGTCAACCCGCCCTCCTCAAGCGCCGCCATCGCCCGTACCACGGCTTGCGCGTCGGATTCGGCGGCATCATCAGAACCATAGTCCTCAATACCCACCTGACGGAATTCGGCTGAAACCCGGGATTTGTCGCCCGGCGCCGGAAAGCGAAAGACATATCCGGAATAGGAATAGCGGCCCCCTTGCGGTGAACCCTTTTCGATATGCCACAATGCAAGCGGAAGCGTGAAATCAGGCCGCAACGCAAATTCCGTCCCGTCCGGCGCAGTTGTGATCACCAACCGCCGGCGAATATCCTCGCCCATATGGTCGAGAACAATTTCAGCTGGCAACAACATCGCCGGCTCGACCGTGCGATAGCCAAGCCCGGAAAAATACGCTGCAAGCTTCACGCAAAGCGCTTCGGCATCGGCTTTGATGGCTTCATTCATGACGGCGCCCCGGGCCCAAATCCATGGCGCTCCAGATAATTGACAACTGTCTCTACCAGCTGGTCGCGGCGGACGGTTTCCTGGGCTGGCCGGCCTGCTGCCCATTCCTCCCGTCCCTCGATTGCGCCGGAAAGCCGCTCGCCTTCAATCAGATCCTTGACGGTCACCAGCCCGTCCTCGCGTTCAACCGTGCCCTCGATGACCACCACCGGCGCGCCGCGCCTGTCGGCATATTTCATCTGCGCCTTCATCCCCGAAGTGCCGAGGTAGCTTTCGGCGCGCACACCGGCGGCCCGCAATTCGCGCGCCATCGCCTGGTAACCGGCCTGCGCCTCGCGATCCATCACCAGGATCACCACCGGCCCGGGCGTTCTTTGCGCCTCGTGACGTCCGAGCTGATCAAGTGCTGCGTAAAGCCGGCTGATACCGACCGAAAATCCTGTTGCCGGCACGGCCTGTCCACGGAACCGCGAGACCAGATCGTCATAGCGCCCGCCGCCGCCCACCGATCCAAACCGCACCGGGCGGCCCTTGTCGTCGTTGGTCTCGAAGGTGAGTTCGGCTTCGAACACCGGGCCGGTGTAATATTCAAGGCCGCGTACGATCGATGTGTCGAAAGCAACGCGGTCGGCCTGATAGCCCGCTGCCTGCAGAAGTTGGTCAATCTCGGCAAGTTCCGCCAGACCTTCTTCACCCACATCCGTGCCGCCGGCAATCCCGCGCAATTTCGTGAGAGTGTCCTGACGTTCACCGCCGCTGCCATTGGCAAATCCGAGCACCGTGTTGATCTGTCCGGCATCAAGCTCAGCGCCCTTGGTAAAATCGCCGGATTCGTCCTTGCGCCCCGACCCGAGCAGCAGCTTCACGCCCTCAGGGCCGAGGCGGTCAAGTTTGTCGACCGCCCGCATCACCGTCAGTCTGCGTGCGGCAATTGCCGGTTCATTGCCGGAAAGACCAACCCTGTCGAATACGCCGTCCATCAGCTTGCGGCTCGATACCCGGATCACATAGTCACCGCGCTCAATGCCAAGCACTTCCATGCTGTCTGCCGCCAGCATGGACATTTCCGCATCCGCTGCCGGATTGGCGGTGCCCACCGTGTCGGCATCCATCTGCAGGAATTCGCGATAGCGGCCCGGCCCCGGCTTTTCGTTGCGCCACACCGGGCCTGACTGATAACGCCTGAAAGGTTTTGCCAGGGCGTCGAAATTTTCCGCCACATAGCGCGCCAGCGGTGCGGTCAGGTCGTAGCGTAGCGACATCCACTGCTCGTCATCGTCCCTGAGCGAGAACACGCCCTCATTTGGGCGGTCCTGATCGGGAAGGAATTTGCCCAGCGCCTCGGTATATTCAAACGCCGGCGTAGCCAACGGCTCAAACCCGTATGATTCGTAGACTGCGATAATGCGCTCAAGCATGCGCCGGGTCGCGCGCACTTCCTCGCCCGCGGTGTCACGCAGTCCACGCGGAAGCGCCGTTTTGGGGCGGAAAGTTTTTTCGCGCTTGCTCATCTTTCAAACCTGATCGATCCGGCACCGTGACGGGAGTTCGAACGCCTTGCTCACTTGCTGGCACGCGCGGCGCCCGCACCCACCCGGCGACCTTCTACCAATCACCCCAACCCCAGCAAGCAGGGTGCCAGATGCAACAGGTTCACTGAACAGTGCGTCGATGTCGTCCTGCGAGGCGCGGTCTGCGTCAACCTCATTGTCACCTGGCCCGTGCAGCATTTCATCAGGACCGGCAGGATTGGGCATTGCCGCGGCGGCAGGAATATCCTTGAATGCTTCCATCCCCCCGGATCTCTATCATCTTCAACACCTGCTCTTCGACATAGCGCAATGTATTGACGACCTTTGTAATGCGCTGACCGGTCAGATCCTGGAAGTTGCAGGCCTCAAAAATCTTGGTGATCCGCTCCTGGATTTCATAGGCCATGTTTCGATCACTGTCGTGATTGAGCGAAGCAGCCAGGTTATGTGCGTTTGACTCAATGACCTCGGCTGATTCAAGGATTGAGTCGGTCGCACGTTCGGTTCCTTTGACCACTTCATCGAGTTCGTCAGTGACGCCATTGAAACGGTCGCCCGCGAGCTTGTTTTGGTGAAGGCTCGCAAATTGCTTCCTAGTTTCTTCAATCGCCTCTTCGATGCCGATCAACTCGTTCTTGAGCGCGGCAACCTGTTCCATATTTACCTTGAAATCGGTCACAAATTGCTCCGGTACCGCCGCTACAGGCTCTCCTTCCGCGGCAATTGTGCCGCCTTCACGCAATCATGCATCAATTGCGCCCAGCGATTCCATGATTTCGTGATGACGATCAAGAGTTGATTGATCACCTGAATCTACCGGATCGCCTCGCATACTGCGCGCCCGTTCGATGCCGCATACACTTACTTGAAGAGTCATGCCTGTGGCCCCCAGCTCACTGCGCTTCAGAAACCAGGCGGTTTTTGCTAACAATCTGTTCGTTGCGGCCTGTGCGCCACCACCATTTAGTTGAGTTTGGTAGATGCTGATCGGCGTTCCCAGGGAAACCAAGGTGCACGAGTACCGTGTTGGATTGACACCGGTAAGCGTGCGCGAACTCACTCATCGCGGCCATTCCGTGGTCATTGAAAGCAATGCCGGTGCCGCAATCGGACTAACCGACGCCGATTATGAGCGTGCAGGCGCGCGTATTGCCGCTGTGAGCGAGGAGGTGTTTGCAGAGGCCGACATGATCGTCAAGGTCAAGGAACCGCAGCCCGATGAATGCGGGCTTCTACGCGAGGACCAAATCCTTTTCACCTATCTGCATCTCGCAGCCGACAAGCCGCAGGCCGAAGCTCTCGCAAACCATGGTGTGAGCGCCATCGCTTATGAAACCGTAACCGATGAAGACGGCGACCTGCCTCTATTGGCGCCGATGAGCGAAGTTGCCGGTCGCATGTCGGTGCACGCCGGTGCCTGCGCTCTTGAAATGGACACCGGCGGACGAGGCGTGTTGCTGGGCGGCGTGCCCGGTGTGGCAGCGGCCAATGTGGTGGTGCTGGGCGGCGGGGTGGCGGGAACCAATGCTGCCCGTATGGCGATGGGTCTGGAGGCCAAAGTCACCATTCTCGACATCAATCTGAAGCGGCTTTACGACCTCGACCTTCAGTTCGGACCCATCCTCAACACCATCTATTCAACCGTCGCCGCGATCGAGGAATATGTCCTCCAGGCAGATTTGGTCATTGGCGCCGTCCTGGTCCCAGGGGCGGCGGCACCGCGCCTTGTAACCGAGCAGATGGTCAAGGACATGCGTCGCGGTTCGGTATTGGTCGATATTTCCATCGACCAGGGAGGTTGCTTTGAAACCTCACATCCGACCACGCATTCCGAACCAACCTTTGTCGAGCATCAGGTGGTCCATTATTGCGTCACCAACATGCCGGGTGCAGTAGCGAGAACGTCAACCTTCGCGCTCAACAATGCCACTTTGCCTTTCGTTCTGGCAATTGCCGAAAAAGGTCTGAAACGCGCGCTCACCGAAGATCAGCATCTGCAAAATGGTCTCAATGTGATGGCCGGTCAGATTACACATCAGGCCGTTGGCGAAGCGCTGGGCATGTCGTGGGTCTCCCCCCAAGAACTGATGCGCTCCTAGAGCGTCTTCGCGATGAGCGGAATCGTTTGGGGGGTTCCCAATCGCGCACTGATGTGATTCACGGGATGCGGCAAGATGGAGGCGCATCATGGGTTGGAGATCCGGACAGCGCTGTTCGCAGGACTTGCGGGATCGGGTTCTTTCGGCGGTAGATGGCGAACCGGCTCGGCGGCGGCGTTTTCATCTTCTTGCGATGTCTTAAATCGCCCAACCAGGGCGTCCGGCACGTTGCCTCCGCTGGCCCAGTTCAACAACTCGACCGTGTGGACGATGGGAATTGGCGTCGCACTGCCAATCTGGGTCATGCAGCCGATATTTCCCGTCGCGATCAAATCGGGCTTGGTGCGCTCGATATTGGCCACCTTGCGGTCGCGAAGTGCCGTTGCGATTTCGGGCTGCAGAATGTTGTAGGTACCGGCCGATCCACAGCACAGATGCCCCTCAGGAATCAGCGCCACTTCAAATCCTGCCGCCTCCAGGAGCTGGCGCGGCTCGTTGCGAACCTTTTGCCCATGCTGCAGTGAGCATGCCCCGTGATAGGCGACTTTCAGATTTGGTGTGCGTGCCGTCAGATCAAAGTCACGTTCATTTAGAAATTCATGCACATCTTTCACCAAGGAGCCAATTTGCTCGGCCTTGCCCGCATAATCGGGATCCTCGCCCAGCATGTGCGCATAGTCTTTGATCGTCGTGCCGCAGCCAGAAGCGGTAACGATAATGGCATCAATTCCGGACCGCTTGAATTCGCCAAACCATACATCGATCATCTGCCGCGCAGCCTGCAATGCCTCCTGCTTGCGCCCCATGTGATGGGCAAGCGCTCCGCAGCACCCCTCACCGCGTGCTATCACCACCTTATGCCCATGCCGGGTCAACACATCGACAGTTGCGTTCAAGATTTCCGGATTGAGCGCTGATTGAACGCATCCCTGCATGACAACGACACGCCCGGCCGGGAAGCCTTCGCCGGCAAGTGTGCTTCCCGCACGGTGGGCAGCGCCCCTCACACGACGCTTGCGCGGAATGAGTGCCAGCATCGCGGCAAATCGATCAAGGCCCGGAACACGGCGTATCATCGGCAAGAACGGGCGGATCAACCGGCCCGGCAGCAGCATTGCGCCGAACAATCCTCGCCGCGGAAGCACGAATGTCAGCAGTCTGCGTATCATCCGGTCTTCAAAAGAGCGGTGATAGGTACGCTCGATATGTGCCCGGGCGTGGTCGACCAGATGCATATAATTGACCCCGGACGGGCAGGTCGTCATGCACGAGAGGCACGAAAGACAACGGTCCACATGGGTGACCACCTCATCGGACGCCGGCCGATTGTTCTCCAGCATATCCCTGATCAGATTGATCCGGCCACGCGGACCGTCGAGCTCATCACCCAGCAGGACATAAGTCGGGCAAGTGGCGGTGCAAAATCCGCAATGTACGCAATTGCGCAGGATCTTCTCGCAATGGGCTATTCCCTGATCGGCCAGTTGCTTTTCGTTGAAACGAGTTTGCATGCCTTCACCTAAACGCCTGCATACATACGGCCGGGATTCAGGATCGCATGAGGGTCAAATGCGGCCTTGAGCCGGCGGGTCAATACCGCAACATGCTCGGGCTGCGGCTCAAACACCTTGACCGCACGGCGCATCGCCGGTGGCGCCCGCATCAGCGTCGCATGCCCCCCCGCGCGCTCCAATACCGTTCTGATGGCCTCAGAACCACCATCTCCGCAGGACGGTTGCGCCAGCCAGACAAGGCCGCCACCCCAGTCATACAATGCCTCCACATCCTCGCCGATGGACACATTGCGCACCACATCCGGCCCCTTGCCCGGAACCGTGGAAAGACGCCACATGACATTGTCGCTGGCACTGGAAAACAGCGCCACGTCACGAATTTCACGCCACAACTCACCTGAATCCACTGATTTGAGAATCTCGATGGATCCTGATGATTTGAGCTCACCAATGAGCGTTTCGCGCCGCGCCTCGACCGACGAATCGAAACCCTCGATCCTGAGCGCCGTAATTGACCGGTCAGCCCCTGCGAGGGAACTGACAGCTGATCGCGCTGCCAACGAAGCCGGTATGTGTGCCGCGCCAGATACTCCCACGCTTGAGGCAAGACCGACGCTCATTGCACGGACCGCCTCATCGGCCGAAAGGCCAACCACGACAATCGTACACTCGATTTCCGGCTTAGGCATCACCTTGATGGTGACTTCAGTCAGGACCGCCAGTGTCCCCCAAGAACCGGCGAGCAGTTTGCACATGTCATAACCGGTGACATTCTTCATCACCCGGCCGCCAGCTCTGACCGTTTCAGCCCGCCCGGTAACCGCACGCAAACCGAGCACATGATCGCGCACCGCGCCGGCGGAAATGCGCCGCGGACCGGAAAAATTGGCTGCGGCGGCACCGCCAAGTGTCGGCGCCTTCTGTCCCGCACCCAGGAAAGCAGCCAGTTTTGGCGGTTCGAACGCCAGCTGTTGGTCATGTTCCTCAAGAGCGGCTTCGACCTCTTCAAGAGTTGTCCCCGCCCCGGCCGACAGCACCAGCTCCCCCGGCTCATATAGACGAATGCCGGACAAGCCGGTCATATTCATCACATGCCTGGTTTGAAGTGGCCGGCCCACCGCACGCTTGGTAGCACCCGCGACGACCTCCAGCGATTTGCGCTCGGCTGCCGCCCAGCTGACAACCCGCGCGGTGTCAGCCTCGTCGCGCGGCTTGAGCACAGTCGCCATTGCGGTCAAAACCTTGGAATATCAGGAAACGGAACCTGGCCGCGATGGATATGCATGCGCCCCAGTTCTGCACATCGATGCAGCTTGGGAAACATCTTGCCCGGATTGAGCAGGCTGCGCGCATCAAATGCACATTTGACCCGCTGTTGCTGATCAAGCTCCGCCTCGCTGAACATTTCAGGCATCAGTTCGCGCTTCTCCACCCCCACACCATGCTCGCCGGTCAAAACCCCTCCAACGGCGACGCACATCCGCAGAATGTCAGCCCCGAATTTTTCTGCCTTTTCAAGCTCTTCCGGTTTGTTTGAATCGTACATGATCAGAGGATGCAAATTGCCATCACCGGCATGGAACACATTTGCGAGACCAAGCTCGTATTTTTTTGACAGCTTCGCCATCTGCTCCAGCACATAAGTCAGTTTGCCGCGCGGGATTGTTCCATCCATGCAGTAATAGTCCGGCGTGATGCGACCAACAGCGGGAAACGCGGCCTTGCGGCCAGCCCAGAACAGCTCCCGTTCTTCTTCGGAAGTGCTTGCGCGCGCATGTGTTGCACCATGGGCTTCGGCAATCTCTTGTACCCGCGAGACAAGCTCGTCGACTTCGATTTCAGGTCCGTCCAGTTCGACAATCAACAGCGCCTCGATGTCCAGAGGATAACCGGCGTTTACAAATGCTTCAGAAGCATGGATCGCGGGCTTGTCCATCATCTCCATGCCGGCAGGAATGATCCCCGCATCGATGATGGCGCCAACACACTCACCCGCTTCACCGCTGGTGCCAAAGCCCAGCAACAATGCACGCGCGCTCTCAGGCTTGCGCAATATGCGGACTGTCACCTCGGTGACGATGCCAAGCAGGCCTTCCGACCCAACCATCAATCCAAGAAGATCATAGGCTTCGGCATCCAGATGCTTGCCACCCAGCCGCAGCACATCGCCGTTGATCAGCACCACCTCAATGCCCAGCACATTGTTGGTTGTAAGTCCGTATTTGAGGCAGTGAACGCCGCCCGAATTCTCCGCTACATTACCACCAATGGTACACGCGATCTGGCTGGAAGGGTCGGGGGCATAATAAAAGCCACGCTCCTCAACCGCGTTGGTAATGCCCAGATTGGTCACCCCTGGCTGCGCCACGACACAGCGGTTCTGATAGTCGATATCCAGGATCTGATTGAATTTTGTCATGCCGACCAGCACCGCATCGGCCAGCGGCAGCGCACCGCCTGATAGCGACGTGCCCGCACCGCGCGGCACAACCCGTACATTGTTCTGATGGCAATAGCGCAGAACCCTGGAGACTTGTTCGGTGGTCTTGGGCAACACAACCACCAGCGGCATCTGGCGATAGGCGCTAAGCCCGTCGCTTTGGAACACCCTCATCTCCGTCTCATGCCAGATCACACTGTCGGACGGCACCATGCCGGCTAGAGCTGCTACGATATCGTCGCGCCTGGACAGAACTTTCTTGTCGGGATCGGGCATCTTCAACATGTCATTCGGGTTCTTGCCCCACCGTGGTGGTCACACAGCGTTAGCAGACGGCGCACGATTCGGGCGAGCCGTCATCAACGATGTTGCACTCACCGTTTCACGCCGGTTCCATCATATAGTATTCACATGCGACGCCCTCCGACAGTGCGGGAGAGACGCAAGGTGAGCGAACGTCCACAAGTCGGCATTTTGATTACCTGCCTGGTCGATCTGTTTCGGCCAAGCGTCGGTTTTGCAGCGGTCAAGCTGTTGCGGGATGCCGGCTGCGATGTGCATGTGCCGGCCGCACAGACATGCTGCGGACAGCCTGCTTACAATTCCGGCGACCGTGCGAGCGCGGAAGCCATTGCTCGCCAGGTGATCACCGCATTCGAATCCTACGACCATGTCGTGGTGCCCTCAGCCTCATGTTCCGGAATGGTCTGCAAACACTATGACGGCCTGTTCGACGATGGCCAATGGATTAGAAGGGCGCGAGAATTTGCGGCAAAAACCCACGAACTCGTGAGTTTTCTCACCGATGTGCTTGGGGTTGAAACTGTTGCCGCGACCTTTGCCGAAACCGTGACCTATCATGATTCCTGTTCGGCATTGCGAGAGTTCGCCATCAAGGATCAACCACGCCGGTTGCTCGCCGGTATCGACGGATTGACACTTGAAGAATTAGGGGAAACCGAAGCCTGCTGCGGTTTTGGCGGCACGTTCTGCGTCAAATATCCCGCCATATCCGGCGCGATGGTGGACAGAAAAACCGCTGACATCGAAGCCACCGGCGCCACCACCCTGTTGTCGGGCGACCTTGGCTGTCTTTTGAACATTGCCGGGCGGCTGAAGCGTTCTGGAAGCCCGGTAAAAGCGCGGCATGTCGCAGAAATATTGGCCGGCATGACCGACCAAGCGGCAATTGGCGAGCAGCCGAGCAACGAGCCACCGGACGGCGAGTAGAGCGGTGCGGCCAGCTTCGAGATCCTTTTCCGCCAACGCCTGTGCGGCCATTGCAAACCGGCACCTGCAGCAGGTTTTGGAAACCACCCGTCTCGGCTTCGTCAACAACCGCGCTCATGCCCTGGATCGGTTTCCTGAATTCGATCGTCTGCGTGATGAAGCAAAAGCCATCAAGGATCGCACCCTCGCTCATCTCGATCTTTATCTGGAGCACTATGAACAACGTGTCACCGAGGCTGGTGGCGTGGTTCACTGGGCCGAAACGCCGGATCAGGCCCGCACCATCATTGCCGACATCGCCCGCAAGGCAGAAGTGCGAACGATCACCAAGGGCAAATCCATGGTGTCGGAAGAAATCGCCCTCAACCAGCACCTGGAAGAGGCCGGGTTTCGTGTCGTCGAAACCGACCTGGGTGAATATATCATCCAGCTTCGCAGCGAGGCACCCAGCCACATCATCGCGCCGGCGGTGCATCTGTCAAAATCCGACGTCGAGACGCTGTTTCGAGAGCATCATCAGGAGCTTGATCCTGATCGTTCGCTCGACGATCCGGCAATGCTTGTCGCTGAGGCGCGCGCCATCCTGCGCCGCGAGTTCATAGCCGCAGATATGGGCATCACCGGCGCCAATATGCTGATCGCCGAGACCGGTACATCGGTAATTGTCACCAATGAGGGCAATGGAGACCTCACCCAGACGCTGCCGCGTATTCATGTGGTGATCGCCGCAATCGAAAAACTGGTGCCGACACTGGAGGATGCTTCAACCATCATGCGTGTGCTCGCGCGCTCCGCCACCGGCCAGGAACTCAGCGTCTACACGACATTCTCAACCGGCCCGAGGCGCGATGGCGATCCCGATGGGCCTGATGAATATCATGTGGTGATCTTGGACAATGACCGCTCAAGCCTCCTTGGCAGCGAATTTCAGGATGTGCTGCGCTGCATTCGCTGCGGTGCCTGCATGAACCACTGCCCCGTCTACCAGTCGGTCGGTGGACACGCCTATGGCTGGGTCTATCCAGGGCCGATCGGCGCCGCGCTCGATCCTGCTCTCATCGGGCTTGAAGAAGCGCGCCACCTGCCAAACGCATCGAGCCTTTGCGGTCGTTGCGAGGAAGTCTGCCCGATGCGCATTCCGCTACCGAAAATCCTGCGCCATTGGCGCGAACGCGAGTTTGAATCGCAGCTTACCCCGCCCGTGCAACGCTGGGCGCTGAGATTGTGGGTCTATCTCGCCTTGCGCCCGGCGCTTTATCATTTTGCCGGCAATATCGGCATGCGCGCGCTCAGTTTTTTGGGTCGGCGAAAGGGCCGCTTCAGCCGGGTGCCTCTTGCCTCGGGCTGGACCAGTCAACGTGACCTGCCCGCTCCCGAAGGCGCTACATTCCAGGCACTATGGCGTACCAAATCGAATGAGGAAGGTTCATGAGCCAAGCGCGCGAACGTATCCTCAATCGGATCCGCCAGGGTCTTGCCGCCCATGCCGGCGACGACCTTCGCCGTGCCCGGGTCCAGTCCTGGATCTCAAACCACACCCGCGGCACCACACCCTCGCGGGCCCTGGGCGAGGCACCCGCACTGACCACACTGTTTTTGAAGATGGTGGGGGTATCCGGCGCGACGTGCACCGTAGTTGCCTCCAAATCCGAACTTCCCTCCTCGATTGCAGAATTTCTGCGCAGCCACAACATCACAACCAACCTGCGCGCGGGCGGAGATCCGCTGCTTGCCATGCTGGATTGGGAAAGCGAGCCGCAGCTTGCACTATCGAATGGGCCCGCAGAACCGGACGACACTGTCGGGCTGTCGGTGGCATCATCCGGAGTGGCCGAGACCGGCACGCTGGTATTGACGTCCGGAGCCGACAACCCGACCTCACTCAACTTCCTGCCGGAGACGCATATTATCGCCCTGCCGGCATCGAGATTGTGCGCCACCTACGAAGATGCCTGGGATGCTCTGCGCGAGGTTCACCGGCAAGCCATCCTGCCGCGTGCGGTCAACTTCATCACCGGTCCCTCACGCACCGCCGATATCGAACAAACTCTTTTGATGGGCGCGCATGGACCGCGGCGGCTTCGTGTGTTCTTGATCGAGGACGCATAGTTTTTGCCTTGATTTATGAACGTACTCCGCATCCTGACGGGGGCGGCTGTTTAGTTTCTGACCTTGCGGAGCCCGCACATGCACCCCGGTATCCTGGCTGCGATAGCCGCCGTTGGTGTGTTCGCGACCACACTCGGCATTTCGTATCCCTTGCTCGCGCTGGTGCTCGATCGCGCCGGCCAATCGCAATCCTTCATCGGTCTCAATGCCGCAATGGCGCCGCTGGGCCTTCTCGTATCCGCACCGCTCATCCCCTGGGCAGCCGCTCGTATCGACCCGGTCAAACTCGCCATTGCAGCGACCACCGCCACCGGCTTGTTGGTGGCATCCTTCGCTGTGATCACCGATCCATATTGGTGGTTCGTGCCGCGCTTCTTCCTGGGCGCTGCGATCAACGTGCTATTTGTGCTCTCGGAGACCTGGATTAACCAGCTGGCACCCGCACACAAACGCGGGCGGATCATGGGAACATACGTCACCGTGATCTCCATCGGCTTCGCGTTGGGCCCGCTTTTGGTCGCGCTGGCAGGAACGCGCGGATATGCACCATTCGCCGTTGCGCTGGCGGGCGCGTTGCTCGCCGTTCCGATTCTCTATTGGGCACGAAATCATCTACCGCCATTTCCACTGGGTAATGCCAGGGGATTGTGGATCTTTGCGGCCGCCGCACCGGTATTGTTGATAGGCGCTGGAACTGTTGCCCTGTTTGACCAGACGACACTTTCACTGGTGCCGCTCTACGCCCTGCGCACCGGCTTTGACGAAACCGCCGCTGCCATTGCCACCGGCACGCTGATCGCCGGCAATATCGTCTCCCAGATCCCGATTGGTCTGGCCGCCGATAAATTTCCACGGCGCCGGCTGATGGCAGCCCTGGTGGCCATGGTCATCCTGTGCTCGGCGCTGCTTCCACTCCTCGCCGGCAGCTTCCTGTTCTGGCCGCTTTTGTTCATTTGGGGCGGCGTTGGCTACGGCATCTATACCGTGGCGCTAGCAGAACTGGGTTCGCGCTTTTCCGGTGCAATGCTGCTTGCGGGCAATGCCGCGTTTTCAATCATGTGGGGATTCGGGGGACTCATTGGCCCGCCGAGTGCCGGCGTGATGATGGATTTCGCCGGCCCCGATGGCCTGCCGCTGACTTTGGCACTGATATTCATCGCACTTCTTGTTCTGATCGCGCTCCGTCCCCTGACGTCAAGGCCGGCCTAACCCTGCCGCCGGGCCTGCCGCTCGGAAAGTGAAAAGCGCTGCGTTCCATCACTGTCGAAGTTTTCCGGCCTCAGCCAGGTTTCAATATTGCGCCTGACCGGCGGCCATTCACCGTCGATCACCGAAAGCCAGTCGGTATCCCGATTGCGGCCCTTCCACACCCTGTGCTGACGGGAAGTACCTTCACAGGTGAAACCGAGCCTTTCGGCAGCATGCTTGGAACGCTGGTTGAGCGCATTGCACTTCCACACCAGCCGCCGATTGCCGAGCCCATCGAAGGCCTCGCGCATCATCAGGAACATTGCCTCGGTCGCCTCCCGGCTGCGCTGCAGCGAAGGTGCAAACCAGACATGGCCGATTTCGATGACGCCCATGTCAGCGACAATGTTGGCAAACGAGGCAATACCGCGCGCGCAATTGCAGTCCTGCCTGACAATGGCGAAGAACAGCGGGTCAGCGCTTTGCGACTGATGTGACAGATGCGCGTCATACTCCCCCCGCCCGGCGAACGGGCCGTAAGGCAGATAGGCCCAGGTCTCCACACCTCCGGTCTCGCAGGCTCCTTGCCACAGATCATCGCCATGGCGCGCCGGCTCCAGTGGCTCGAGCCGCACGAAGGCCCCTTCCAGCGGCGCACGGTGCGGCAAAGCCGCGCCAGCATAGTTGATGGCCACGCCGAGGGGATCGTCACCACCGCTCATCAACCTCTCCCCCATTCAACTTTCGCTTCACCGGTTTGCTTCTCCATAGCCCGCTGGCGCGTGGGAGGACACAACGCCGTTAAACACCTCGGCGGCATCGGACGGCACGCCGGAATTATCTGGGCTCAGGCCTCATTATAGCCACCATATGAGGATGGCTGCCATTGTGATTGCGGCCATGAAGACGTCTGCCCGCCGGTCATATGGCGTTGCGATGCGGCGCCAGTCCTTGAGCGGTGCGAACATGTTCTCAACCTTATGGCGCTGTTTGTATTGAATGTTGCAGAAGGAAGCGGGTGCCTTTCGTCCTGTTCGGGGCGGAATGCATGGGGTGATCCCCCTGGCTTTCAGCGCCGCGCGATCATCGTCTGAATCGTATCCCTTATCTGCGATCGTTATAGCTTTGACGCTATCACAGAGACCCGGATACAAGAGCTTCGCACCGATATGATCCGACAAGCTGGCCAGCCGTCAGGCACATGGCCGGCGCAGGCACATGGCCGTCGTCCGTCGCCATCGCAGACGGCATGGAGTCTGGTGTTCGGCCCGCCTTTTGTGCGCCCGATGTGGCGGGGAAGAACCTCCCTTTCAGAAGGCTCGACGCGGTGCGATGAGCCTTCAAGTGTGTTGCATCAATCATCAGCGTATCGGGCATCAGCGTATCGGGCATCAGCGTATCGGGCATCAGCGTATCGGGGGGCCCGTCGGAAGCAGTCAGGTGACTGAAAATCTTGTCGAACACGCGGGGCTCGGTCCGGCGTCGAAAGCGATTGCAGAGCGTCCTGTGCGGGCCGCAGCTGCGTCCTTCCATTGCAGCCCGTGCTTCAGCACGCAGACGATGCCTGACACAACACGATGCATCCCCCGGGCAACTCCGTTGGACCTGGGAAAGAATGGCTCGATCTTCGACATTTGAGCGCATGACAGCAGAAACGGATCCGACATGGCAAACGCCTTTGCCATCCTGAATCAGAAATCGCACTTCAATGCAAATTAATGGGTCCTGAGCCTGGCGACTCTTATGGAAGAAAATGTGGCATCAAGGGCAAAAAGGGGTGTGCGTGTATGAATGCAGTCGAGATCGAGGAGGCGGTATCCAGTCTGGCGGCGGAGCCGTTTGACGCGGCGGAGTTCCCGTTCGCGTTCCTGCTGGCCTTCGGCAACAAGCCAACCACGATCAAGCGCCTTCGCGGTGGAGCCTCAAACAAGTCCGATGTCGGCGGCGTTCTTCAGACCAACAACATCCACATCGCGGTCTGTCCCGGGGGTGAGGCCACAACGACACTGGCCACCCTCAGGGACAGCCCCGCCACCAAGCGCGCCAGGGCCAGGCTCATACTGGCCACGGATGGCAGGGACTTCCAGGCCGAAGACCTGAACAGCGGCGAGGTCGTCATTTGCGACTACGTGAACTTCCCGGATCACTTCGGCTTGTTCCTGCCGCTGGCGGGCATCTCGACCGTCAGGCAAATCCGGGAAAATCCCTTTGACATCAAGGCGACGGGCCGTCTGAACCGGCTCTATGTCGAGCTTTCGAAAGACAACCCGGATTGGGGGACCGCGGAACGCCGGCACGCCATGAACCACTTCATGGCGCGGCTGATCTTCTGCTTCTTTGCGGAAGACACGGACATCCTGGCGGAGCCCGGTCTTTTCACAAAGACCATCGAGACGATGAGCGCCAGGGATTCGTCGGACACCCATGAGGTGATCGGCGAGCTCTTTCGGGCCATGAACACCGAGCTGACCGATCGGGATGCCGAGGGCGTGGCGCGTTGGGCGGACAGTTTCCCCTATGTGAACGGCGGTCTCTTTTCCGAAGGCACGGACGCGCCGCGTTTCAGCAAGAGCGCGCGGTCTTACCTTCTGCACATCGGCAATCTCGACTGGACGAAGATCAACCCCGATATCTTCGGTTCGATGATCCAGGCCGTGGCCGATGATGAAGAGCGCGGCGCGCTTGGCATGCACTACACATCCGTGCCGAACATTCTGAAAGTGCTCAATCCGCTCTTCCTGGACGATCTGAGAGAGAAGCTCGAAGAAGCGGACGACAACTCCCGCAAGCTGCTCAACCTTCGCAACCGGATGGCCAGGATCAGGGTGTTCGACCCGGCCTGCGGATCGGGCAACTTCCTTGTCATCGCCTACAAGGAAATGCGCAGCATAGAGGCCGAGATCAACGAACGGCGGGGCGAGGCCGAACGGCGCACGGAAATCCCGCTGACGAATTTCCGAGGGATCGAGCTGCGCGACTTCCCCGCCGAGATTGCGCGGCTGGCGCTGATCATCGCCGAGTATCAATGCGACGTGACCCATCGCGGTCAGAAAGAGGCCCTGGCCGGGTTTCTGCCCCTCGATGCAAAAAACTGGATCACCTGCGGCAACGCCCTGCGGCTCGACTGGCTGAGCGTCTGCCCGCCCACGGGGACGGGCGTGAAGCACCATGCCGATGATTTGTTACACTCGCCGTTCTATCGGGCGCAGATCGGCTTCGAGAATGAGGGCGGCGAGACCTACATCTGCGGCAATCCGCCTTATGTGGGTAGTTCAAAACAAAACGCTGAACAGAAGAGCGACGTGTGCCATGTATTTGGACCCCATACCAAAACGTGGCGCTCACTTGATTTTGTTGCTTGCTGGTTCAAGTTAGCGGCCGACTATTTCCAGCATACTGAGGGCTCATTCGCCTTTGTGAGTACCAGCTCTATTTGCAAAGGGGAGCAGGTGCCCATCCTTTGGCCCATTGTGTACCAAAATGGGATGGATATTTCCTTCGCTCACACGTCATTCAAGTGGGCCAACCTCGCGAGCCACAACGCCGGGGTGACAGTGGTGATCGTTGGTGTAGAGGCTGAGAACACCCAAGAAAAACGGCTTTTCCAATTAGATTCATCCGGTCAAACAGCAGTTCGGCATGTGAACAACATAAATGCCTATCTAATCGCCGGAAAACGCCTGATCGTAAAAGCAACATCAATATCTAGTGATGACCGTGCCTATATGATTAGGGGAAATATGCCGACCGACGGCGGGAATTTACTTCTCAACGAAACAGAGAAGAAAGGACTGGAAGCCACAAGTCCGAAGGTATCATCCTTCGTCAAAAAATTTGCAGGAGCGCAAGAACTGATCAACGGTGTTTCGCGCTATTGCATATGGATCGAAGATCGTTATTTGACAGACGCAATCGAAATCACTGGAATCGCCAAGCGGGTTGAGAGAGTTCGGGAAATGCGGTTGTCAAGTACAGCGGCTTCTACCCGTGATTATGCAGTACATGCTCATAAGTTTCGTCAGATTCAGGGAATTTGCGAAGAAAGCTGCATTGTGGTTCCTCGGGTCAGCTCTGAGAATCGAGACATACTTCCGGTTGGGTACTTCGATAAAAGGACAACCGTCGGCGACAGCGCCTTCGCTCTGTACGATGCGCCCTTGTGGAACATGGCACTGCTCGCATCGCGCGTGCATCTGGTTTGGATCGCGACGGTTTGCGGTCAACTGGAAACTAGGCTCCGCTACTCCAACACCATGGGCTGGAACACCTTCCCCGTCCCGACCCTCACCGAGAAGAACAAGGCCGATCTGGCCCGCTGTGCCGAAGATATCCTTCTGGCACGCGAGGCGCATTTCCCCGCGACCATCGCCGATCTCTACGATCCCGAGAAGATGCCCGCCGACCTGCGCGCCGCCCATGACCGCAATGACGAGACGCTGGAGCGCATCTATATCGGCCGCCGCTTTCGCAACGACACCGAACGCCTGGAAAAACTTTTCGAACTCTACACCGGGATGACCAAGAAGGGGGCGGCATGACCCGTTCCGGTGTCAAACTGTTCGGTATGGAGACGATAAACGACTATCTTGCGTTGTGTGAAGAAGCGGTCAAAGCCTTTGAGGAAGAGCAAGACAGCGTTCTAAAAGGCTTTACCGCAATTCTGGCTCTGAACCACTTGCCGGATTGGCTCCGATACAAGCTGACCCAGGCGGACCGGCAGAGCCTGGGTTTCGCGGATCCAGCATCCGGCGCATCGGTTAAGTGCTTCTTCGAAAATCAAAACGAAGACCTGAAGCTGTTGAGGCAAATTGCAAACGGCTTCAAGCATCTTCAACCCGATCATTCCACCGAACGCATCGCAGGTTATGGCGAGGGACCCTGGGGTATTGGTCCCTGCGGCGCACCCTATTTATTGATCGACCCTGGCACCGAAAAAGATGCGAGCGAACGTTCGCTCGGTGGCTTGGAGCTGTGCAAAAGAGTATTGGCATGGTGGAAATGTATTTTAAGATCAGTCATTTCGAGAGGGAATGGTTAAATGCCTCAAACAAAAGCCGTTCCCTCCGTTTCCGTCACCTACGCCCGGAACGGCAGCTCCACCAGGTCGAACGAACTTGGCATGCGCGCGATGCAGGAGCGTGCCTATGAGAAGCGGGGCGAGCAGTATCTTCTGATCAAGTCGCCGCCCGCCTCGGGCAAAAGCCGTGCTCTGATGTTCATCGCGCTCGACAAGCTGGCGAACCAGGGGCTTCGCCAGGCGATCGTGGCGGTGCCGGAAAAGTCGATCGGGGCGAGCTTCAACGACGAGCCGCTGAGCAGATTCGGCTTTTGGGCGGATTGGACGGTCGCGCCGAAATGGAACCTGTGCAACTCGCCAGGGACGGACGGCGGCAAGGTCAAATCGGTTGCGGCCTTCCTTGAAAGTGGCGACCAGGTGCTGGTCTGCACCCATGCGACCTTTCGCTTTGCCGTGGAAATGCTTGGGGTTGAAGCGTTCGACGATCGGCTGATTGCCGTGGACGAATTTCACCACGTTTCAGCGAGCGAAGACAGCATCCTGGGCAAGCAGCTCGATGACTTCATCGCGCGTGACCGCGTGCATGTCGTTGCCATGACCGGCAGCTATTTTCGCGGCGATTCGGTGCCGATCCTGCTGCCCGGGAACGAGGCCAGGTTCGACACCGTCACCTACACCTACTACGAGCAGTTGAATGGCTACAAATACCTGAAAACGCTCGATATCGGCTATTTCTTCTACTCGGGCTCCTATGCCGACGACATCCTGAAGGTGCTCGACCCGAACGAGAAGACGATCGTGCATATTCCGAACGTGAATTCCCGCGAAAGCACGAAGGACAAGCATCGGGAGGTCGATCACATCATCGACGCCCTGGGCGACTGGCAGGGGGCAGACCCGAAGACTGGCTTCCAGCTTGTGAAGACGCCAGAGGGGCGCGTGTTGAAGATCGCCGATCTGGTGGATGATGAAGCCGTCAAGCGCGACAAGGTATCGAGCGCTCTGAAAGACACCGCCCGGAAGAACAACCGCGATCATGTGGACATCATCATCGCCCTGGGCATGGCCAAGGAGGGCTTTGACTGGATTTGGTGCGAGCATGCGCTCACGGTCGGTTATCGGGCGAGCCTGACCGAGATCGTCCAGATCATCGGCCGCGTGACCCGTGACGCCGAAGGCAAATCACGCGCCCGCTTCACCAACCTGATCGCCGAGCCGGATGCAGCCGAGGCAGCCGTCACCGAGGCGGTGAACGATACGCTGAAGGCGATCGCCGCCAGCTTGCTCATGGAGCAGGTGCTTGCCCCACGCTTCAACTTCACACCGAAGAACTCGAAGAGCGGGCCGGTCGACGGCTTCGACTATGGTGAAGGCGGCTACGACCCCGCGAAGGAGAATGTCGGGTTCAGCGAGGAAAGCGGACAGTACCGGATCGAGATCAAGGGGCTCGCGGAGCCGAGGAGCAAGCAGGCCGAGCGCATTTGCCGGGAAGACTTGAACGAGGTGATCACCGCCTTCGTTCAGGACAAGACGGCGATCGAGCGCGGCCTGTTCGATGAAGAGCTCGTGCCTGAAGAGCTGACCCAGGTGCGCATGGGCAAGATCGTCGCTGCAAAGTTCCCCGGGCTCGACGCCGAGGATCAGGAGGCCGTGCGCCAGCGTGCGGTCGCCGCTCTGAATCTGACCCGGAAGGCCAGGGAGGTTGCGCTTTCCGTGTCGGATGATGCTGAGACAAGCGGCAACACGGCGCTGATCGACGGCGTGCGGAAGTTTGCGATGGATGTGCGCGAGCTCGACATCGACCTGATCGACCGGATCAATCCTTTCGGCGAAACCTATGCGATCCTGGCAAAGACCATGAGCGAGGAAAGCCTCAAACAGGTCTCGGCCGTGATTTCGGCGAAGAAAGTGCAGCTTTCCCCGGAAGAGGCGCGAGACCTGGCGCAACGCGCCCTGAAGTTCAAGCAGGAACGCGGACGGTTGCCGTCGATCACATCGCCCGATGCCTGGGAAAAGAAGATGGCCGAAGGCGTCGAGTGCCTTGCGCGCATGAAGAAGGAGGCCGCCAATGGCTAGAGAGTTCACCCAGGAAGATGATGCGCTTCTGGCCGCGCTTGGCGTCGAGGTCGAGACCATGAAGGCGGTCACGCGCACACCAGGCGAAGAACGCATCATTGCGGGCTTTGAAGAGGTTCAGCGCTTTGCCGAGGAACACGGTCGCGCGCCGAAGCACGGCGAGGATCGCGATATTTTCGAACGCCTTTACGCCGTTCGACTGGATCGCATTCGCGAGCTTCAAGAATGCCGGGAGCTGGTCGAACCTATGGATGACATGGGGCTTCTGGCCGGCGCGGTTCAGACACCAGTGGCGGATGCGGAAGAGCTCGATGATGACGCGCTTCTGGCAGAGCTTGGGATCGAGCTTGAAGCGCCGCCGATCACGGAGCTGAAGCACGTTCGATCGGCCGCTGAGAAGAAGGCCGCCGAAGAGGTGGCGAGTCGTGACAAATGCGAGGACTTCGAGACCTTCAAGCCGCTCTTCGAGCAGGTGCAGAAGGAGCTCGATAGCGGCCTGCGTGATGCGCGGCCTTTCGAGATGAAGGCTGAGATCGAGAAGGGCCGCTTCTTTATCGTCGGAGGGCAGAAAGCCTACGTCGCGGACAAGGGCGAGACGACGATCACCGACCAGGGGCGCACCGATGCCCGCCTGCGCGTGATCTTCGACAACGGCACCGAGAGCAACATGCTCATGCGCTCGCTTCAGCGTGCCTTGAACAAGGACGAGGCAGGGCGGCGGGTCACAGAGCCGACCGCCGGTCCCTTGTTCTCTGACCGGACGATCGGCGGGGACGAGGCAAGCGGCACGATCTATGTGCTGCGCAGCCAGTCAGATCACTCGCTTGTGGCCGAGAACAGGGAACTCGTGCACAAGATCGGCGTGACCAACATGAGCGTTGAAAAGCGGATCGCAGGGGCGCATCTTCAGCCGACATTCTTGATGGCCAATGTAGAGATCGTGGCGACCTGCGAGCTCTACAACATCAACCGGACGAAGCTGGAAAACCTGATCCATCGCATCTTCGAACCCGCACGGCTAGAGATCGAAATCATGGATCGGTTCGGGCGACCGGTTGTGCCGCGCGAGTGGTTTCTCGTGCCTTTGTTCGCGATCAAGGAGGCAGTCGAACGGATCAAGGACGGCACGATTTCTGGTTACAGATATGATCCAAAGAAAGCGAGTTTGACGAATGTTAAGTGATTTCCAAATCTGCAACAGGCCAGCACAAGACTATAATTTATATGTGGATGATAGCGCCCTTTCAGTTTGAGTGCTTCAAGTACCATTTTGTATTGTTGCGACTATATCAACATATATAGTGTAGAATTTCGATATGGCGCGTGTTTTTTATTAACTTTTCAATTGAAGATCAGGTTCTCCGAGATTTTCTCGTTGGCCAGAAAAAGACGTTCCAATAACTTCATTGATTTTACCGATTACTCGGTGAAGGAGCCGTGGTCTTCTCAGTGGAAAACTAACTGCCGAGCCAGGATAAAGGGTTGTGCAGGCATGATCGGGATAATTACAAAAAACACCCCTAGCGCTGATGGCCAGCTTTGGGAGCTGAAGTGTGCGATCGACGAAGGGGTGCGGCTTTTTCTTATCCATGGACATCGCAAAGCCGCAGAACGCCTTACGACTCTTCCCGTGCCGATTTCTGGTAGGAAAATTTACAATTGGACAGAGGATAACATCGTTTCTTTCTTGAATAGGATTTGAGAGACGTAAGATGAAAAAAGCCCTTCTTGTCGGTATTAATGACTACGATCCACCTAACGATCTAGATGGATGTGTAAATGACGCTAATGAGCTGGCTGCGCTTTTGGAGGCAAATGGTGATGGGTCTCCAAATTTTGACGTTCGACGGATGATCAGCGGTAAGCGAGCAATTACAAGCCAAAATCTCAATGAGGCTATCACCGAACTCTTTGAGGACGATGCTGAAACTGCCCCTTCTCTATTTTGCGGGGCATGGAATTTTGAATGATAAGACCAGCGTTGGGTTTCTGGTTACGCAAGACGGCTCAAATCCTAACTGGGGGGTAAACTTAGGAGGAATTCTGCAACAAGCCAACAACGCACATCCAAAGATCAAGTCCACGGTTATTTTGCTCGATATTTGCCAGTCGGGGTTTGCGGGCCAAGTGTCTGGTTTAGGAAAAAGTGACGTATCCGGCATCGGAAATGGGGTGACAATTCTCACGGCATGCCACAGAGAAGGTTTCGAGGCTGAGGCAAATGGCCATGGGAAGTTTACCGGCATCATGCTCGATGGCCTTAAAGGTGCGGCTAGTGATATTCTTGGCCGAGTGACACCCGCATCACTCTATGCGCACGTTGATCAAACTCTCGGAGCATGGGAGCAACGCCCTGTTTATAAAGCGAATGTCCAGAATTTTGTGACTCTGCGTGAAGTAATCTCAAATATTCCGAAAGATGTATTGCGCCGTCTACCGGATTATTTCCCTAAAGATTCATATGTTTTTGCGCTTGATCCGTCTTTCGAACCAGATCGAGGGCAAGAGGCGGAATAATTAAAGAGCGTTCCTGTATATGATGACAATTTGCATATCTATCGGGAACTGCAACAGTGCAACCGGCATGGCCTGGTTGTGCCGTCAGAGCATGAACACATGTGGCACTCAGCAGTTTTCTCGGGTGGTTGCAAACTAACCGCAACGGGAGCGCATTTCCGGCAACTTGCAGAAAAAAAGAGAATTTGAGGGGTAACCCTCCCCGAAAGTAAGGTGGCTTGGACGTAGAATTTTCTCGGCAGGGTGACTGAGGAGATTCCGATGAACAAGACACGTTTCAACGAGGCCCGGATCATGGGCATTCTGCGGCAGATGGAGAACGGCGTGCCCGTATCCTGGTTGTGCCACGAACAGGGCATGACCGATGCCGGGAAGGAGATCGTCAAGGGCGGGGGCCAGGATCGCAGTCAACATGAAACGGCTCCTGTTCCGGGAGCGCAAAGGCGCCGTGGCATAGCCCGGCCCCGGCGAAACCAGATCCCGAACCACAACCCAGGCAAAGGGTCGACCCGCATCGCGGCCGTAAATGCGCTCTCCTCACCCGATTCCAGGCAGCAGACAGCGTTCTTCAGGGTGTCCAAATGTTTCCAAACGAGCGCGCAAGAACCCTGAACATCCGGAAATCGACCTTCTGCCGGAAAGATCCAACCGGTTCGATAGCGTCATCTTTGAAGAGATCCTGTCCTGGACCACCCCGCGCGGGTCACGTCAAGTGAACAAGCAGCGCCTCAAGCTCCGCAAGCGGCACAACCAAATCGCGGCGGTTGTTCCTACGGTCATGCACCATCCTGCTCTGATCAATGCGCCCGAGGTACGGATCATCACAGACAATGCATTCGTAGCGTTTGTTCAACGCCTGCGACATGATCCAATAGGCTCGCGTGCCACACATCGGGGGCATCAGTTCGATAATCCGCGACCCCGCAGGTTGAAAGGCCAGATTGGCCAAACCCGCGCCATGCACACCCATCAGAACAGCGGTGTCCGCAAACAGAGCGATCTGATCCGCCACACTCATCCCGGCAGCGTCATGAAATTCGAACCCGTGGGCGTCGACCAGACGTTCGAACGCGATCCGGTTCGTAATGTTGCGCACCAAATGCGGGGCGCGCCGGAGCATGACACGGCGATGACCTACCGCCGCTTTTTCGGGGCGCAGCGACGCAACAACCGTTTCAATCGCGTCGCGATGTTCGGGGCCCCCTATCCCGGCCGGATGATTCAAAAACGACGTGGAATCTGAAAAAAACACGAGGTTCTTGATCGCAACCGTGCCACGCAGACGTTCGCCACGCGCCAGAAACCCGATCTCTTGTCCCAGGCTTTCAAAAATCGCCTGCGCATAGCCAAACTCATGAAACATCAACGGAAGGCGACGCCCAAAGTCCGGCTGCGCCATCATCCATCTGGGCAGTTTATCAAACAGGAAATGGCAAATGTTCGGATTGACAAAAAAATCATCGATCAGGATTGCCGGGACTTCAACGGTTTCAAAAACCGTCTCCAGAAAGGGTTTGGCGCCAAAAAACAAACCGTTGATCAGCGCCCCATCAGCAGTAAACAGATAGAATTCCATCTTAAAGTTATAGGTGACGTCAAAGGACAACAACACATCCTTCAACTCGTAGGCATGTATCGCCACACGCGGCATAAATTTATCGCGAAACATATAGTGCGCGACATCGGGGCATTTGAATTCGGCCATGCTCCCGCCCCCGTTGGTGAGCTTGACCGCATCCACGGTGACCGTGCGAAGGTCCACCACGGGTCCGCCATACGGCGTTCGGCCCACTGCTGTCTGCAGCGCACCGATCTTGTGAATATCAAACAGCCGATTCGTCAGAATAGTACGCTGAACGACGGGTTCACGCGACACAAACAAAAAGCGTTCCTCAAGGTCTGCTATTTTCTTTTCGGACGGCGCCGCCTGACACGTCATGTCTTGCCTCGTTGGGTCCACAATCCGGTCCTCAGCGTAAATGGAACGCGTTTCTGCAAGGCGTCAAAATCCGGCCGGTCGATATCCCACACAAACAAACGTTCCGACAACGCCCCGGAAAAATGCGACAGCACCGCGGCATGATGTTCGTGCCAGTCGCGCCGCCACCGATCAAATACCGGTTCAATGCCGTCATAGCCGTAAAACCGACGATACACGTCAGTATAGCTGCCCTTGCCATGGGCATTCCGGCTTCTGATCCATGCCTCACCATTGCGGGTGTTCAGGATGAACAAGGCGTCAGGATAATGCGCCTGCAATTCCCGAAAGTATTTATAGCCTTCAATCATATGGACGGGGTGGACGAATTCCATGTCTGAAAACACGTTAACATCCGGCCAATCCCGCAAAGGCGTGGCGCCGGCAGCCAGATCGGCTTTGATCGACCTGGCCAGATCGCCCATCGCCCAGTCGGCGGTTTCCAGACCGTGTCCCTTGAAAAAATGACTGATCGATCGGGTGCCACACTTGTTGAATCCGATCTGAAAAATGCGGGTCATGCCCGCGGTCTCCTCTGTCCAGATGCGCCAGCCGGTCAAGGTATCTGCCGTTCTTGGCCAGCCCGGTCCGAAAAACCTTGTATACCAATTCGATCCGCCGGGGTGTTGTTCCGATGCGTTCAGGGCCAATCTGTTCCCACATCAGATATGTGGGCAAAGCGTCGTGCGCGCTTGTGTCGAGGATCTCGGCCATAATCCTTTCATCATAGCCCGCGGCATCGATTTTGACAAATCCACCCAGGCCCAATTCATCAGCCGGCGCATCAGCGCGTAGCCGATACAGAGGCGCTGAAACCCACCGCATGTAAAATTGTCGAGATACCTGGTTGCGATGCCTCTGTAGCGTCGCGAGGAGTCCTTCAACCGGGTGTGTCGGTTGTTGACTGTCTGAATGTGAAAGGCATCGCTCACCCGCTGACTGGTTCAACACTTCGTGGCGCATCCCAGGTGCCGCGGCGCATGGCGGATAAGCGCGGTGTTCATCGGTCACCAGAACGATATCGTTCTCAACGGCCGGTTTGATCACGGTGCGCAGCGTATCGGCATTGACCGCCGGGAGAACCGCACTGACTGTCGCGCCGCTGCGATCTGCCGCCGTCAGGACCGGAACCTGTTCATCTGACAGGCCCGTTTGCCGGCCTTGCCTCCCCGGCGGCGTGGCTTGCGCTCAAGCTTTCATGCGCCTTTTGCGGCTTTCCAGAACATGGGTCTCATCGGCCTCGACAATGCCTGTGAGCCTGCGTGCTTTCTGGTCTTTCGCGCTCAGAAACCGGTGCCGCCAACGGAACGCGGTACTGACGGCAAGCTTACATCGTTCTGCGGACGCTCGCACCGTCGGCCCATCAGCGATACAGCTTCCGAAGGCAAGCCACTTATCCTTGTTGTGCAGACCCGACAAAGACGTGCCGGTCGCGGCGTTGAATGTCTTCTTGCACGCCTTGCACCGGTACCGCCGCATACCCCTTGCACGCGATATGGCTCCCGGTGTGCCACAATGCGGGCACTGGCGGTCTTCACCCACGCTTGCCTCCCCACGCCACGCTTGCCTCAATGGCAGCCGGGGAAGCTGCCGGTTCCGGGCTCCCCGGGAACAGGGCTTCGGCGTGCTGCCGCTGCGCCGGGCTAAGCTGGTCTATCCCGGATAGCCATTCCGGAAACTGCTTGGATCCATGATCAATACATCCCTATGATTTTAAACAGAACATACCGTGAACGCATGCGGCTTGTAAACTGAGTCATTATCTATGACCGTAACCGGTGGAGAAGGGGCCCCAATGCGCTTGCCCTTGCCACAGGCCTGGCAGTCCCACCATCATTTTCACGGCCTCTGGCGTGCAGACGCGCCTCCGGCACCGCTGGTTCGGCAGTAACAAACACCACCTGAACACTTACAAAACGCCGGCGCAGAGCGTCGATCACCTGACGCGAGACATTGATCACAACCACACAGCCGTGCCTCGGATCATCTTCCATAGATGTCGCGATACCATAGGCATGCCCATACGCCCTCCACGAGACAGAGAATGCACCTGCCGCTTCAATGGCATCAAATTCAGTCACGCTTGCCGTTTCATGCGGCGCGGCGGCAGGTACGCATCACGCGTGACAATGCGCCGTGGAAACACAACCCGGCTATTTCCGGCGAAATGGCGCCGAGCCGCCGCGATCAGTGAATCTTTGCCGGTTCCCGAAGGGCCCACACCGCCCCCGCCTCTGAGACCGGTCCGAGGAATCATGGCCGCCGGGCTCATGGTCGATCAACCGGACCGCGCTCACGGTTGAGACGTCGGAATGGCTTTCGAAAAACTTGAACCGCTTGCATTGGGGCCAAACCCGTCATGGGTTTTGGCTTGGTCGAATGCACGCACAATCGTCAATTGGAGGGGTGGATCATCGTCAGCCTGGCGCCGGATGAAAATGACGCGGCGGCGACTGACTGGTTTCCCGGCGCAAATACATAGCGCCTGTTTTGCACTCCCACCGCAGGCAATCTGCGCGATGCCTCGAACAGGTCATAGCCTTTCTTGATATTGCGCCAGAAATCGATCCAGCGACGGGACGCATATTTCGTCATGTTCACCTGATGCATTCGGAAGGGGAATGCATGGACGTTGAATTTGTCCTGGCCACCGCGGAACGCCTCCAATGCGAGCGCGTAGATCTCTTCAATCTGCGGATTGGTCATCGCATAGCAACCGCGCGATGAACACTCGCCGTGAACCATCAAATGCGCGCCGGTTCGCCCATGGGCACGATCATAGGCATTTGGGTATCCGAGATTGAACGCAAGATGAAACTGCGAACGCGGATTCATTTGCCCCGGTGCGATAACATAAAAGCCCTCGGGGGCCTGGCGGTCGCCTTCGCGCTGTTTGGGCCCCAGATTTCCGGACCAGGCGCAAATCGGATAGGTCTTGAACAACTCGAATTGGCCGCCGCCAATGTCTTTCCAGACTTCGAGTTCGGCCTCCTGCTTAAAGATGCGCACCAGCATCGGCGCATCGGCGCGCATGCCCTTGGCGGCAAGTTCGCGCTTGACTTCCTCTGTGAGCGCATGGACCCGTCCGGAATCGTCGGTCGTGCACGCACCGGCGCCGATCAACACCGCCACACACAATACGACGCTGAAAAGCTTGTTCATTCGCCAAATCTGCCGCCAAACCTGCTCAAACGGGCTGAGCCCCGCTCAATCGCCCGCCGGTATTTGACTGCTCCTTTGTATCGAATGTGTTAACCAGCGATCAATGGTCTCGCACATCGGGTTATAGCACCTTTACGTCAGAGGACAATCGTCACTCCAGCGCATCAATGGCCGGTTTCTGGCAGCTTTCACAATTGCCTGCCGATTTCGAGGAACTTGTTGCGTCGCGCCTCAGCCAGCTCTTCACCCGATTTGCCCTCCATCGACAAAAGCTCGGACTCAATCGCGTTTCCGGTTTCCACCACCGTTTTCACCGGTTCGCGATGTGCGCCTCCCACCGGCTCGGGCACGATCGTGTCGATAACGCCGAAATCCAGCAGATCCTGGGCGGTGATCTTCATCGTATTGGCGGCATCCTTTGCGCGTGCCGAATCGCGCCACAGGATCGAGGCTGATGCCTCGGGCGAGGCAACCGCATATATCGCGTGTTCCAGCATCATCACATTGTTTGCGCTGGCAATGGCAACCGCACCACCCGACCCGCCTTCTCCAATGATCACCGACACGAATGGAACCTTTGCATTGAGGCACGCCTGGGTGCAGCGCGCGATCGCTTCTGCTTGTCCCCGCTGCTCCGCGCCAATCCCCGGATACGCTCCCGCACTATCGACGATCGAGATCATCGGCAGGCCGAATCTGTGCGCCGTGTCCATCAACCGCGCCGCCTTGCGATACCCTTCCGGGCGTGCCATGCCGAAATTATGCTTCAGGCGCGCTTCCGTATTGGAGCCCTTTTCATGCCCGATCGCCATCACCGCACGGCCACGAAACCTTGCTGGACCGCCAATGATCGCGTGATCCTCGGCAAATCTTCGATCGCCCGCAAGCGGTGTGAACTCCTCAAACAGGACTTTTGCATAGTCTGAGAAATGCGGCCGCTCAGGATGGCGCGCGACCTGGGTTTTCTGCCAGGGGGAAAGCGATGAGTAGAGTTCTTCGAGCGCATCGGCCGCCTTGGATTCAAGACGCTTCAGATCATCGTCGATCGACATTTCTTCGCTGTCCCGGGCGAGAGCCCTGAGTTCGGCGATCTTTCCTTCGATTTCCGCAATTGTCTTCTCGAAATCGAGATAGGTACGCATGGTGATATTGTACTTTGGCTGATGATGAGCCTATGGCCCCGACACTGTTGCAAGTCAACCCGGGCGGTGCTGTCCGGTGCGCGCCGTGGCGCTCAACGGATGACCTTCCACGACCACGCGCTTCAGCCGATCGGCAAGAACATGAGTATAGATCTGGGTTGTCGATATGTCGGCATGACCCAGCATCTGCTGAACCGCCCTCAGATCAGCGCCATGGGCAAGCAGGTGGCTTGCGAATGCATGGCGCAGAACGTGCGGTGAAACCGCATCCGGATTGAGCCCGGCTCTGACTGCAAGCGCCTTCAGATCCTGTGCAAATCGCTGGCGGGTCAGATGGCCAGAGCTGGATGACGAGGCAAACAGCCACCGCCCCGGTGGTGCTCTGCGCAATTCCTTCCAGGCATTGAGATAGGTCGAGATCGAAACAATCGCAGCCCCCGTCAAAGGCACCATGCGTTCACGTCCGCCTTTGCCGACGACCGTCAAGACCGGCTCACCGGCCACCACCGTACCCAAGGGCAAACTCACCAATTCCGATACTCTGAGCCCGGTCGCATAGAGGATTTCAATGAGGCAGACAAGCCGCGCGGCACGCATCCGTGCCCCGTTTTCTTCCGCATCTGCCCACTCACGCTGCGCCAGGGACATCAGCGCCTCGACTTCTTTCTCGCTTAAAACCTTGGGCAGCGGGCGGCCGGTTCGTGGCCGGTCAACTGATCGGGTCGGATCGTCGGCACGTATCGCCTCAGCCAACAAGAAGCGATGAAACTGACGTGCCGCTGAAAGCTTGCGCGCTGCCGTGGCTGGTTTGCTCCCGCCGCGCCCCATGGCCGCAAGCCAGCCGCGAACATCGCTATTGGCGGCATTCAAAAAGGTCTTCCTTCGACCGTCGAGATACTCTCCATAAGCCTCAAGGTCGCGCTGATAGGCATTGAGCGTATTTGCCGCAGCACCACGCTCGACTGCCAGCATCTCGATAAAGTTCTCGATCAGATGGCGATCGGTCATTTCAGACAGAACCTCGCGCCACCAGCGCCTCCACGGCAAGCAGGCGTGCTTCGAATTGCAGGCCATAACCAGAAAGCGCTCCGATCGCAGTAGCGATTGTCAGGCTGTCTGCCGTCTTGAGATCCGCACCTGCCAGCGGCGCCAGCGCATCCAGAACCCCCACTGGGGACCGGTTCATCACCAGCACCTCTGATCGTCCTCCAATATCGGCCAGCACCGGCGACACCTGATCGCCCAGAGCGGTCATGATCGCAACTTCCAGTTTGACGAAATCACGCTCTGCTGGAGACAAGGAAGCCGCTCCGGTGTCGCTGCCCAGTGCTCCTGCCGCCACGCCAAGCCCGAGTTGCGGATCGGAAACCGCAATCAGCGCCCTATTACGGTGCGCGGCAAATCGGGAGAGCGACGGCCTGCCATCAGTTCCGGGAAACTCGCCTGCATCAATCCAGGCAAGCGCCGCGCGCGCGCGATCGGCGCGTACCAGAATTTCAACCAGCAGCGGGGCGGCGGATCCTAGCGAAGGATCAGGAATGATGCCGGCAGCATCTTCTCCAATCGCCTCGGCGACGGCACCGCCAACACCGGCTTGGTCTGCTTGCACGTAAAGGGTTGAAATGAAGCCAATACGTTGGCTGAGATCTGGCGCTTCCGCCACCAGCGCGAACAGATGCGCACGGCTCAAGGGTCCAGGCGGAGCAACACCGCTCGCCGCTTGCATCAACAGACGCTCGTCAAGCGGGGTCGTCTCGTAAAGTCTGATCAGCGTGCTTGCCGGTGCCAGCCCGGCTTCAACCTGTCGTTCGGTTGCGGCGATACGTGCCGCAACATCGGTGGAATCACTACGCACAATTGCACCCAAAAGGGCCAGATCGGCGCGCATAACAAAATCCGCTGTGATTGGAACGCCGGCACGGCGCATCAAAGTCAGATGAATTGGCCTGACGCGCTTTACCTTGTTCACATCGGGCAGCCGGGCTTCACCATTGCCTGCTTGCTCGAACATTGCAAAAAACAACCGATCTCCTCCGCCCTGATCGCGCAGCAGATTGGCGATCAACCGACCGGCCTCACGAGAGCCTTGATCCAGTTTGCAAAATGCCAATACCTCCAGCAATTCGAACGTCGAAGCGGGTTCGGCATCCTTTGGCAGCGACTCCACATCGACGCGCGTACAGGCCTGCTCCTTTTGTCCGACGGCGAGCAGGGTGCGCGCCGTCAGCGCCCGATCGGCAACGCTTGCAGGCGTTGCCTCTATCGCAGCACCTGCTGCGTCTTCAGCAAATCCCAAGGCATAAAGCGCCCTGGCCCTCGCCATTTGATCGGATGTTTCGACGATCGCCCGGTCCACAAGCGATTCTCGCGCCGCCCTTTGCAGCACGGAAGTCGGCATCGGCGCCGTAATGAGCGCGAAGGTCGCATCAAATCCTGCGCCCGGTACCGCACCCAATGCTGCGCGCGGAATGACGCCATGGCTGCCAGCAGGAATGGTGCCGAGACTTCCAGCCCCCGGAGACGGGGATTGCTGCGGCGGAGCAGGCACATTGAATTGCGGCACGGGTGCCGGCACCGGCTGGCCGAATGATGGCGCTACGGGCGCGGGCTGAGCCTGACCCAGTGTGGGCGGTAAGAGCGATGTCGGCGGCGTCTGGGCGTGGGCGTGAAGGTTCATCAACCCCGACAGGGTGACAAACACCGCCATACCGGTCACAGCGGTCCTATTGATCACGAAACACCTTCAACCGGTCGCGCGGAACGGTATGAGAAATTTCGCGCGTCCCGGGTTCAACAAAAGTGACAAGCGCAATCGCTCCACCATAGACCACAGCGGCCAGGACAATCAGCGTCAGCAAAAATCGTAACACGGAAGGCACGATTCAGTCCCGCATCTCAAATACTCACATCAATTATGTGGAGCAAAATGTGACGCATCTGAGTCCATTGCGCAAACATCGCCGACAACTCGGCGCTTGTTGTCCCGTCAAGGCCGCGCTAACCAGAGGCCATGTCGCCCAAGATCAAGGAACCAGAAACCTCGCTCGAGCCACAGATTGTGGCGGCTCTCAAGGCATTGGATAATCGCTCAGTGGTTATGATCGGCCTCATGGGTGCCGGCAAGACCACCGTGGGCCGCCACCTTGCCGCGCGCCTCGGTCTTCCCTTCGTCGATGCCGATCAGGAAATCGAAGCCGCTGCGGGTATGACCGTTTCTGAAATCTTCCAAAAACACGGCGAAGACCATTTTCGCGATGGTGAGCGTCGGGTAATTGCACGATTGATGGCCGGCGATCAGAAAGTCCTGGCCACCGGCGGCGGTGCCTTTATCGATGTCGAGACACGAAAACTCGTGTGCTCCACAGGCATTTCAGTATGGCTGCGCGGCGAACTCTCGCTTCTGCTCAAGCGTGTGGCACGCCGCCCTGGCCGCCCGCTTCTCAAATCAAACCCGAAAGAAGTGATGCAACGACTGATCAAGGACCGCTATCCGATCTACCGGCAAGCCGATATTACGGTCGACAGCCGCGACGTTCCCCATGAGTTGATCGTCGATGAAATTGTAGTGCAACTTGCCAATATGGCCTGAGCGGCCAATGGAAAACGGCGATAAGAACATGGGTAGGACACTCACCGTAGGACTGGGCGAGCGCAGCTATGAGATCCACATCGGCCCCGGCTTGATCGAACAGGCAGCAAGCCTCATCGCCGATCATCTCACACGACCGCGCGTCGGTATCGTCACGGACGAAAATGTCGCCCGCCTCCACTTGCCGCGTTTGCGCGATGCACTCGACCACAGTGGCATCGAGGCAATTCCCGTGATTGTCGAGGCGGGAGAAGCAAGCAAATCGCTGAGCGTGCCTGGTTCTGTAATTGATGCTCTGCTGGACGCCGATATCGAGAGGCGTGATCTCCTGATCGCACTCGGCGGCGGCGTCGTCGGAGATCTCGCAGGCTTTGCCGCTGCGGTCATTCATCGGGGAATGCGCTTTGTGCAAATGCCAACGACCTTGCTGGCGCAGGTGGATTCCTCCATTGGCGGCAAGACCGGAATCAACACCCATCATGGCAAGAACCTGATCGGCGCCTTCCACCAGCCGGTTCTGGTGATATCCGACACGTCCACCCTCGCGACCCTGCCGCCACGTGAAATGCATGCCGGCTATGCCGAACTGGTCAAGCACGGTCTGTTGGCCGACCGTTCATTGTTCGACTGGCTGGTCGTCAACCACAAGGCAGTGATGGATGACGGGCAGGCCCTTCCCACCGCAATCGAGCGCAGCTGCGCCATCAAGGCGCGTATCGTTGAGGAAGATGAGCGTGAGGCTGGCCGCCGCGCACTCCTCAATCTCGGGCATACCTTCGCCCACGCTTTCGAAGCAGCCCTTGGCTATGGCGGCGAACTTCTGCATGGCGAAGCTGTCGCCATCGGCATCGTTTGCGCGTTCGACCTTTCCGCCCGCCTTGGACATTGCGCGCAGGCCGACGCCGATGAAGTCCGCCGCCACTTTGAGGAAGCAGGCCTTGAGACCTCGCTTTCGCGGCTTTCCAACCGGCTGCCTCAGGCAAGCGGGCTCATAGCGCTGATGGGACATGACAAGAAGGTGATTGCCGGCAGGAAGCGCCTCATCCTGGCGCGCGCCATTGGCGAAACGTTCATCACCGATGATGTGGCGGACGAGGCGATAAGCGCCATCATCGGCGAGGCGCGCCAGAGCTGACCCTGCCGCGCCCGGCCTCCGGAGTGAATTTCCATCTCGCGGATTGTCCCGGCGCCCGATCATCAATAACATCTGGCGCAACTATTCGAGTTTGCGCGCATGAAGGCGAAAAACCAACGCCTGAATGGGCCGGAACCAAAGCCGAAAAAACCCAAGCAGGTGAGAAATGCCAACCAAATCCTACAATACGCTGCTCATGGGCGCGTCCTATGGCTCTTTGCTCGCAATCAAGCTTGTGCTTGCCGGACACAATGCCAGGCTGGTGTGCCTGCCCGCCGAAGCCGATCTCATCAATGAGGACGGAATCAGGGTGCGACTGCCGGTAAAAGGCCGCGACGGCCATGTCGAGATCAGCTCGTTCCAGACTCCCGGCAAGGTTTCGGCCGCCGGTCCTGATGATGTCAACCCGGCCGACTATGACCTCATCGCGCTTGCCATGCAGGAGCCACAATATTGCTCACCCGGCGTGCGCGAGCTGCTCGACCGTGTAGCGCGGTCGGGAAAGCCGTGCATGTCGATCATGAACATGCCGCCTCTGTCCTATCTTGCGCGTATCCCTGGCCTCGATACCGCATTCCTGCGGGACGCCTTTACCGACCCAACAGTGTGGGACAATTTCGATCCGGCTAACATGACACTCTGCAGTCCCGATCCGCAGGCCTTCCGCCCGCCTGATGATCCGGTCAATGTGCTCCAGGTGGCTCTGCCCACCAATTTCAAGGCCGCCCGTTTCGACTCCGAAGACGCGATGTCGATACTGCGGCAGATGCAGGCCGATATCGAAGCCATCCGCTTCAATCCCGGGGATGGCGATGTCGAGCTTCCGGTCAAGCTGAAGGTGCATGACTCGGTTTTTGTGCCACTTGCCAAATGGAGCATGCTGCTCACCGGCAATTATCGTTGCGTGCAGAAGAATGAAGCGCGCTCCATCAAAGAGGCCGTCCACACCGATCTGGAAGCCTCGCGCCAGGTCTATGAGTGGGTGAATGAACTCGCCCGCAGGCTCGGCGCCGACCCGGCAGACCAGGTTCCGTTCGAGAAATACGCAAATGCCGCCAACGGCCTGATCAGACCATCATCGGCGGCTCGCGCACTGTTTGCAGGCGCTCCGAATATCGAACGAGTGGACCGGCTGGTGAAAACCATTGCGGTTCAGCACGGCATGCAAAATGACGTGGTCGATGCTTCTGTCGCTCTGGTCGATGCCAGGCTCGAACTCAATCGCAAGGCAGCGGCCTGAATTCGGCGCCCGGGCCCTCTAACGCTCAACCCGGACGGAAAGGTTTCCAAGCTCGCTCACCCCGTAGGTGACGTCTTCGCCATCGCGTTCGACGAACACAGGCGGCACGATCGAGCCGGCGATGATCACATCGCCGGCTTGCAGGCGCTCACCCATTCCCGACACCACATCGGCAATTTCACGGGTGATTGAGATCAGACTTCCTGTATTGGCTTCAAGTTCGCTGATTGTCGCGAAAACTTCGCCATCGCGATGAATGGTTCCGATGAGCCCGGCCACGCTGCCGCCCGCGCGCGCGGCAATGCATGGCCCGAGCATGACATGCCGATTGAAAATATTGCCGGCCAGAACCTCCTCGACATCCTCGGGCGGAGGATCGAGATCGGCAAGCTCGAAGGCAACGCCAAGCCCGGCAATAGCGCCGCGCACGGTATCATCATCCGCCCCTTGGCCCGGATCTGCACCCAGATGGATGGCGATCTCGGGCTCGATCACAGCTTGCGCCCAGCCGCTGATCGAGACGGTCGCACCCGGATCAACTTTCACCCGGTCTGTCAAAAAGCCGACAAGGGGCGTCGAAATATCGAGCATCTCCATTGCCGCGGGCGCGCCGAAACCGGCTTTCCAGCCAATTCCCCATTCACCGGCATCGAGCCGCTCGCGCCGCCGGGCGAATTGGGTCTGCATTCCCCGCTTGATCCGTGGATCGTCGAGTTGTGCCATGGTGTGCCTCAATGCCCCTCGGGCGGAACTTCATAGCCCGCCGCTTCAAGCGAGCCCGCTCCGCTCCACCCCCAGATCAACAACGCGTCTTCGCTGCCGGTATTGCGGAATCCGTGCCAGTGGTTGCGCGGTGTGAACACGACATCACCCCTTGCCGCCGGTTCCTCACCATCGTCGGTGAATATGATGCCGCGACCCGATATAACGACCAAAAACTCGTCGCAATTGAGATGCCGGTGTTTTTCGTGACTTGCTCCGGGCTCCATCACTGTCCACCCGAACACCAGCTTATCGGAACCACAGCTTTGTTGATCGATCAGGAATTTGACCTTCATGTCGATCCAGCCGTCCTCGCGTGGCAATCCCTGAACCAGCGGCACGTCATCGACCTGCGTGCGATAGGGTTTTGGCCCGGTGCTCACTATCCCATCCCTCCCATTTTCCGATAGACATCGAACACGGTGACAAAATCGCGGTGATCAATGCCAAGACCGCGCGCCGCATTCATCATTTCATTCGCCGCCGCGATCAGCGGCGCGGGCACTCCGTCCTTGCGCGCCAGATCAAGTGCCAGCAGCGCATCTTTTTGCTGCAGTGTCACATTCGCCAGTGGCTTGTCAGGCATGTTGCCTTTCAGAATGAACGGCCCGCGATAGGACATCACCGGCGAAGCAACGACGCTGTTCAGCATTGCCTCGACTGCAACTTCGCGATCGACACCGCCCTTTTCGGCAAGCGCCACTGCCTCGCCAAAAGCCACCATCTCGACAATCAGGCACAGATTGATCGCCACCTTCATGCGCACTGCCAGACCCTGTCTGCCAATGCGCGCGACTTTAGGCCCGATTGTGAGAAGCAGCGGCCTCACCTTTTCAAACGCCGTCTCATCCCCTCCAACCATTATCGACGCCTGACCGGCCCTCACCGTCACCGGGCTTCCCGATAGCGGTGCGTCGAGCATCGTAAGGCCGGCGCGCTCAAACTCGCCGGCCACTGCCATGCTGTCCTCGGGCAGGATGGTGCTCATGTCGATGAACACACCGCCGGCCTCAAGCCCGGCAATCACGCCATTCTCACCAAGCGCCACCGACCGGACCGCCGCCCCGTCGGTAACAATCGAGAACAGGACATCAGACACTGACGCGACTTCGCGCGGACTATCGGCCCAGGCCATACCGGCCTTGATCAAGCCATCGGCCTTCGTGCTTGTGCGATTCCAGCCGGTGACCGCATAGCCAGCATCCATCAGCCGCGGAATGATCAGCGATCCCATGTCGCCCATGCCGATAAAACCTATATTCATGCCATCCCCTGACCGTATTGCGCCCTCACCTGATACTGGCCCGCCGGCCGGCAGGCTGCCAAGACTTGTTATCACAGGTCCACTCGGGCGGTTTCGCCCGCCGCGTGCTGATCGGGAGACATGACATGCAGGGCGAGCGGCTCAGGCAGATGGATGCAAACGGGGTCGAGTTCGCCATCCTGTCGCTTAACGTGTAAAGCACACGACTTGATCTGACATTTCTGCTCCCATTGAGCGCGCCACAGGGGTGTCGCTCGATGACACTCATCCAAGAGAAGATCATCGAACCGAAACCGGGATTGCTGGCACTGGCCAGGCAACCGGGCAGTGTCAGCCAGACCTGCAAGGTGATGGGGTATTCGCGGGACAGCTTCTAACGGTTCAAGGAGTTCCATGAACAGGGCGGCGAGGAAGCGCTGACAGATCTCAGCGGGAAGAAGCCGGTCCTGAAGAACCGCGTTCCCGAGCACGTCGAGAAAGCGGTGGTCGATCCGGCGGTCGAAAACCCGGCGCCTAGCCGGAAACGGGCATCCCGGGACTTGCGGCAGAAGGGCGTGATGGTGTCTTCGTCCGGCGTGCGTTCGATCTGGCTGCGCCACGATCCGGAAACGATCAAGAAACGCCTGAAGGCGCTCGAAGCCCGATCCGCCCGGGAGGGCATCCTTCTGACCGAGGACCGGTTGGCCGGCCCTGGAGAAAACCGGGCAGGCCAGGGAAGCGCACGGCGAGATCGAAAGCCACCACCCTGGCTTTCCCGGTTCTCAGGACACTTGTGACGTCGTCACAATGAAGGGCGCAGGTCGCATCCACCAACAGACCTTGGTCGATACCTGTGCCCGGACAGCGGTCTGCAGACTCTACACCGGGAAGACCGCGATCACGGCGGCCGATCTGCTGAATGACAGGGTGATCCCGTTCTATGGCGAACACGGAATCGCATTGCTGCGCGTCCTGACCGACCGGGGTACGGAATACTGCGGCAAGGTCGGGAACCACGCCTGCCGGCTCTATCTGGCGGTTGAGGATATCGATCACACGAAGACCAGGGCGAACTGCCCGCGGACGAACGGAACCTGCGAGCGCTTCCACCGAACCATCAAGGACGGGTTCTACGACGTCGCGTTCAGGAAGAAGCCGTACCGATCCATCGAAGAACTGCAGACCGACCCGGACCACCGGCTGGCGAAGTACAACGAACAGCGCCCGCATTCGTGACGGTATTGCTAAGGCAAGACGCCCATGCAAACCTTCCGCGAGACGCTGCATATCGCCGTGGAGAAGACTATCCGAACACCGGACTTGCCGGACAACGCCGAACCCGTTCTCAGCACCGCTGAGCAACCATCCGGCAGATCAAGTGTGGAGTTTTACACCTTATGCGGGGAGTCCAGGACCAAAGCCGGTCCAGCGCGGCAGGGGAAATCGCCTAAACTCAATGCCTGCCAGAGGAAGTTTGCGGTTCCTTCCGGGCGATCCGCGTATGCTGGCGGGCGAAGCGCGGCACATCACCAGTGACTGGACTCCATTTTTGGGAATCCACCGAAATCCGGAATCCATTGTATTTTGGGCCAAATTGGCCAAATTCGGATGGAACATAGGCGGGGAGTCGCATGCAGACCCCAAGCGCGAAAGATGCGAAATACGGCTTCGGACGGCTGATCGACTTGGCCCGCGCCGGGCCGGTTGCGGTCACTAAGCATGGTCGGCCCGTCGTCGTCATTATGGCGATCGAGGAATATGAGCGGTTGAAAGCGCTGGATCTGCGCAAGAGCCCGAACGGGCAAGGAGGATCAGACATGAGCCGGATCATGGTAGGGAACGCCTGAGCGCACGGACAAGAGAAGCCTCACTGAACGTGACATCTGCACCAAGTTCATCGTGCCCGCCATCAGGCGCGCGGGCTGGGACGAGATGGTGCATGTTCGGGAGGAGGTCTGTTTCACCAAGGGCCGCATCATCGTGCGCGGCAAGCTGGTCACCGAATCCCTGCACGATTTCACCAAGAACGCACTCAGGAAACGCTTCGCCAGCCGAGGAATGGGCCTCTCATTCGAATATCCGACTGCATTCAGAAATGTTATTTTCTGATGGATCAATTAGCCCGAATCCATGAAACCATCCTCTCGGACGACATCACCTATTTCTTCTGCGCGGTGATCGTTGTCTGGCTGGCTCTTGCCGCCTTCCTCGTTCTGGTGCGCAGGCTGGCTGTACGGCCTGTCACTTCGAAGTTTATTGCGATGACACCCAACAGTCTGGCGATGCTTGGTGTGTTGGGAACATTTACCGGCATTCTGATCGGGCTTCTGAATTTCGACGTCACCCGCATTGACGATAGCGTTCCCGAACTGCTTGCCGGCCTCAAGATCGCCTTCACAACCAGCATCGTCGGCATCGCGGCGGCCATTTCCTTCAGACTCGTTCGGACCATCGCGCCGAGCGGTGCATCCTCCGAGGGTGTTACACCTGAAAACATCCATGCTGCCCTGCTGGAGATCCGCGACGATGGTCGAACGACGGCATCAAGGTCTGCCGATCAGCTCACCGAATTGCGGAAAGCGATTTCTTCGGAGGGGGACAGCAGTCTGCTCACCCAGGTCCAGAATGGGAATTTGCAGTGTAAATCGGAGATTTGGAAGTCATTTTCCATTAGTGAGTTTCTAATGGAATACTCGACGTTCTTTCGTTCACAACCAGGCCGAAAAGACACATCGGCAGAGCTTAATAATTATGTGCATGCCTGGCCCCGAATTTCAGAGCAGACAAGGAGGGCTGCTCAATGGAGATGTGAGAAGTGTCAAGTTGATCTTTCCGAGATGTCTGGATCCCTGCATTGTCATCATAAAAATGGGGTGGTTACAGACAACAATTCCAGAAATTTGGCGGTACTCTGTGCTCTCTGCCATGCAGAACAACCTGCCCACCAGCATATGAAGGTGTCGCCAACTGAGCTAAAAAAGATCAACCGTCTCAGATCAGTGCAGGGGATTAAGCCGGCATAGTAGATCGCCTGGAGATCATCCTTGTCGTCTCATGTGTTTAGTAATAAGTAAACATCATGCCGGCCGGAACTCTCACCCCCAAGCCCTCCGCCCCGCCGCCGAGTACGCGCGCGGTGATTTGTGCCCGCGTCTCCGCCAAGGAGCAGGAGAAGGAAGGCCACCGATACCGGCGCAGCTGAAGCTTCTCAAGGACTATGACGCCACCGAGGGGTTCACGGTCGCGCAGGAATATGTGGATGTGGAGACCGCCAAGCAGACCGGCAGCGGCGCTTTCGGCGAGATGGTTGCCTGGCTGCGGAAGCATCCCGATGTGCGGGTGATCCTCGTCGATAAAGACCGACCGGCTTTACCGCAACCTCAAGGACTGGGTGACGATCGACGAACTGGACGCCGAGATCCGCTTTCCCAAGGAAGGCGTTGTGATGTCGCGCGACTCGCGCTCCTCCGAGAAGTTCATGCACGGCATCAGGGTGCTGATGGCGAAGAACGACATCGACAACCTGTCGGAGGAAGCCCGCAAGGGCATGCAGGAGAAGGCCGAGCAGGGCATCTGGCCGACCGAGACGCCGCTCGGCCACCTGAACGCCACCGGCCCCGACGGGCGCAAAATGAGGGCCTCGATTTACCTCGCCAACCCTGGCTGATCATGATTCACTGGCGCTCTGAAGTGAGGGGGGATGGATGGTTCAGCAGGCCGGATTTTTCGACGTTGATGAACGGCTCAAGCGTTTGAGCGATTTGGGCGATCAGTTCGAAGCCCGGGTTGCGGCGGTGGACGTCGAGATTTTCCGCGCCGATCATCGCGGTTGCGTTGGCGAGCCTGGTGCTTGGGCCGCTACTGACAGTGTATTCCGGCCAAGCCTGTTTTTCCAACCCTGATCTTGCCGGATACATCCTTGGCGCACTGACAACCCTCGCCACCGGCAATTCTTTGCCGGGTCTGTTCGCAGCCCTGCCCGAAGCCGGCAATGTCAACGAGCCACTCTGGACTCTCAAATACGAACTTGCCGCCTATTGCTCGGTTGGTCTGGTGATTGCGCTGTCTATTGTGCTGCATGCACGCGCATTTCCCTGCGCAACGGCGATGGTGGTCACCGCATGTCTCACAGGTTTTGCAACACTGCCGCTGAGTGATCTGCCCGGTGCCACGAGCAATGCACTCAATCTGTTCCTATCGTTCTGTCTCGGCGTAGCCGCCTAATTTGCTGCGCGATCGTATCGCGCCGACACTTGCGGGCGTTGTACTTCTCGCCGGCTTTGCCATTCGACCTTCCTGATCGCGTTCAGCGAAACGCTTTTCATTGCCCATGCGGTGATGTGGATCGCATTCCTTCCCGGTCTTTCAACCCGCAAGCTCGAATGTCCGGGAGATGCATCCTGCGGCATTTACATCTACGCGTTCCCGATTCAACAGACCTTACGCCTGATCTTTCCCGAGATCGAACCGCTGGCATTGGTCGCAGCAACGCTCGCCATCACCACGCCGCTGGTATTTGCCTCATGGCATGGACTTGAAAAGCCGTGTCTTGAGTCGCGATAGGCAGTTTTTTCGCGTTTCGCAGTCTTTAAAACCCGTCTGTCGGCTCTGCGCCGAAGCACCGCACAAAGCTGAGGCACCGCCAGGAGTTATCCCCACAATTTAAGGCGTCTGCCACAAAGCTCCGGCGCACGTGCGCAAGCACCCGCCTTTTGCTAGTTTCTGCGGTCATGAGCGTGGGCGACAAGACCAGCAAAGCGACCGCGTCGGCACCGACGCCGATGATCGCCCAATATCTCGAAATCAAGGCGGCAAATCCGGATTGCCTGCTGTTCTACCGCATGGGCGATTTTTACGAGATGTTCTTCGAGGACGCCGAGCGTGCGGCCGCGGCGCTCGATATCACTCTGACCAGGCGGGGCCGCCATCAGGGTCAAGACATTCCCATGTGCGGTGTGCCGGTTCACGCCGCCGATGACTATCTCCAGATGCTGATCCGCAAAGGCTTCCGAGTGGCCGTGTGCGAACAGCTGGAAGATCCGGCACAGGCGAAAAAGCGCGGTTCCAAGGCGGTGGTCAAGCGAGATGTCACAAGGCTTGTGACCCGCGGCACCTTGACCGAGGACACGCTGCTTGACGCGCGTCAGGCCAACTATCTGCTCGCCGTCGGTCGCAGCCGCAATTCCGGCGAGGATGAATTCGCCGCCGCCTGGACCGACATTTCCACCGGACAGCTTTTCTCCACCGGGATTGCGAGGGACGCCATCGCGGCCGAGATTGCGCGGCTGGAACCAGGCGAAATACTCATTCCCGAGACCCTTGAACACGACCCGGTCTCAGCCCCGCCTCCCGGCTGCGCCTTCACTCCCCTGCCGGTCCACCAGTTCGACTCTTCTGCCGGCGAGCGGCGCCTCAAGCAGACTTTCGATGTAGGTGCGATTGAAGGTTTCGGACAGTTCTCACACGCCGAGATCGGAGCCCTTGGCGCTCTGATCGGGTATATTGAACTCACCCAGCGCGGCAAGCTCCCGGCTCTTGCACCACCTCGACATGTCGAGGCCGGAGGGGCCATGCTCATTGATCAGGCCACGCGCGCCAATCTGGAACTCGCGCGCACTTTGACCGGAACGCGAGAAGGTAGTCTGCTCTATCACATCGACCGCACGGTCACCGGAACTGGCGCACGCGCGCTTACCGCGCGTTTGCTTGCACCATCAACCGACGTTGACAGGATCGGCGCCCATCTTGATGCAGTGTCCTATTTTGTCGATGCTGAGGCACTGCGTGCAAGCCTGAGGGTAGCGCTTCGTTCAATCCCGGAGATGGTCAGGCCCTTGTCGCGGATATCGCTTGGGCGCGGCGGCCCGCGCGATCTTGGTGCCCTGCGCGCCGGGCTCGCCGGTGCCCTTGCTCTGCCTCAAATGATCGAAGCACCCCAGACCCTGACGCCACCGCCTGATGAAATCGCCAACGCTATTATTGCCCTTAAAGATGGACCCCATGAACTGCTGGCCCGGCTCGGGGAAACCTTGGCTGAGGAGCTGCCCGTTCATCTAAATGACGGCGGCTTTGTCGCTGCCGGGCGGCACAGAGAACTCGACCGTGCGCGCACGCTGCGCGATGAGACCCGCCAGGTGATTGCTGGCCTTCAAACCCGCTACCAGACAGAGACCGGCATCAAGCCGTTGAAAGTCAAACACAACAATGTGCTTGGCTATTTTGTCGAGGTGCCGGCTGCCCATGCCCCGGCGCTGCATGAGGCCGGCGATGGAGACCGCTTCATTCACCGCCAGACGCTTGCCAGCCAGATGCGCTTCACCACCGGCGAGCTTGCCGAACTGGAGGTCAGGATTGCCGAGGCGGCCGGGCGCGCGCTTGCCATCGAGGCGGAGGTTTTCTCCGAGCTTGTTGGTGAGGTCGCGGCCAACGCGGCTGCGATCGCCACTGTCAGCGGTGCGGTTGCCAGCCTCGACGTTGCCGCGGCCCTTGGCGAACTCGCCGTGCGCGAACGCTATTGCCGCCCGGAGGTTGACGATTCCTACGCTTTCGAAATCAAGAACGGCCGCCACCCTGTTGTCGAACAGGCGCAGGAGAAATCGCATTCCGGCGCCTTTGTCGCCAATGACTGCACTCTCACCGCATCCGATCTTGAACGCGGTGCGCTATGGCTTCTTACCGGTCCCAACATGGCCGGTAAATCGACATTCCTGCGTCAGAACGCACTGATCGCGATACTCGCTCAGATGGGCTCGTTCGTTCCGGCAGGCGCGGCCAAAATCGGAGTCGTCGATCGGCTGTTCAGCCGCGTCGGCGCCTCGGACGATCTGGCTGGTGGGCGCTCCACATTCATGGTTGAAATGGTTGAGACCGCGGCGATCCTCAATCAGGCGCGCCCACGCGCGCTCATTATCCTCGACGAGATCGGGCGTGGCACTGCGACCTTCGACGGCCTGGCAATCGCTTGGGCCACACTCGAGCATCTGCACGAGATCAACCGCTGCCGCACATTGTTCGCCACCCATTTTCACGAACTGACAGTGCTCAGCGAAACTCTCTCCCATATCGTCAACATGACCATGCGGGTGCGTGAGCATCATGGAGATGTGGTATTCTTGCACGAAGTGGTACAAGGTGCGGCAGACCGTTCTTACGGGATTCAGGTTGCACGCCTTGCAGGTCTACCCGAAAGCGTCACCGGGCGCGCCAGTGAGGTTCTCAATCTACTTGAAAAAAGCGGCAGGTCCACCGAAATTACCGCCCTGGCTGGCGATCTGCCGCTGTTTTCCGCAACACGGCCCACTGTTCGCCCGGCATCTCAACAAAGCGAACTCCAAGCCCGCCTTGCCAATCTCGCCCCCGATGAATTGACGCCGCGCGAAGCCCTGTCCTTGGTTTATGAGTTGCGCGTCCTGGCTTTGGGCAAACAATCCGCGACGCTCCCGGAATCATCGGATTGATGCAACGCTTGCATGCGCTATCGTCAAAGAATAGCAGTCACGCACACCAAGACCAAGGGGCATGTGCGAAAGTGAAAAGAGCCGGCATAATTGACGCGTTTTTTGATCCGGCAGCCCTGCGCGCGGAGCTCACGGCACTTGCCCGCAAGCGTGATTCAAGTCCGGATCAGCTGCGTTCGGCGGTCTTGCTGCGGCTCAAGGAGCTTGTTGCACACGCCCACCAGACAGCGGAACAGCAATTATTTGAACATGGGAGCGGCACGCGCTGTGCCCGGGCCCTGTCCCATTTCCATGACGAATTGCTGCGACTGACGTATGATTTCACCATCACCCATATCTACAGATCGCCCAATCCAACTGAAGGCGAACGGCTGGCGGTGGTCGCGGTGGGCGGCTACGGGCGCGGCACGCTTGCGCCCTGTTCCGATATAGACCTTCTGTTTCTCTACCCTCACAAGCTGACCGCCTGGGCCGAAAGCGTCATCGAATATCTGCTGTATGTGCTGTGGGATCTCGGTTTCAAGATTGGCCACGCCACCCGCAATATTGATCATTGCATCAGGCTTGCGCTAACCGATTACACGATCAGAACGTCAATCCTGGAAGCGCGATTCTTGTGGGGCGACAAAGCGCTCTTCGCTACGCTGACAAAAAGATTCAATCGCGAAATCGTCGCGCGCAAGGTCGATGATTTTATCAAGACCAAGCTGCAGGAGCGCGATGACCGCCACCGCCGCTCCGGCGAATCCCGCTATCTGGTGGAGCCAAACGTAAAGGAAGGCAAGGGCGGTTTGCGCGACCTGCACACACTGTTCTGGATTGCAAAATACGTCTACCGCCCTGAAAAACGCGTTGATCTGGTCAAATCCGGACTTCTGACGCGAGGCGAGTTTGAACGTTTCGAGAAAGCCGAAGATTCCCTGTGGGCGGTGCGCTGCCACATGCATTTCGAGGCCGGCCGTGCTGAGGAACGCCTGACATTCGACCTCCAGCCAGAAATGGCCCGCCGGCTTGGATACTCCACCAGACCCGGCCAGCGCCATGTCGAACGCTTTATGAAGCACTACTTCCTGCACGCCAAGGAAGTCGGCGATCTGACGCGTATTGTCTGCGCAACCCTGGAAGAAAGTGCGATCAAGCAGGAACCGGTACTGACACGGGTCCTGGACTCAATCGGTATAAAGCCAAGAAAGATACTCGACCACGGATTCACCATTGAGCGTGGCCGCCTCGGCGTGACTTCAGCGTCAGTGTTTCGCGATGATCCGGCAAATCTGATCAGGCTGTTTCAGATTGCCGACGAGCAGTCGGTGCGTCTTCACCCCGACCTCATCCAGCGCGTCAGCCGGTCACTTCCCCTGATCGATGACAATCTGCGCGCGGACCCCGAAGCCAATCGCCTGTTTATTGAGATCGTGGCCTCACCTCGCGGACCGGAATGCTCCTTGCGCCGCATGAACGAAACCGGTGTTCTCGGCCGCTTCGTTCCTGAATTTGGCCATATCGTCGCAATGACCCAGTTCAGCCGGTATCACCATTTCACTGTCGACGAACACCTTCTGCGCACGGTTGGCTACGTATCGGAACTTGCGCATGGCCGGTTGGGTGATGATCATCCCTTAAGTCATGAGATCTTTCCCACCCTCGAAAACCGGCGTGTGCTCTATGTCGCAGCATTCCTCCACGATATCGCCAAGGGCAGGCCCGAGGACCATTCAATCGCCGGCGCTGAAGTGGCGCGTCAAGTCTGCCCGCGTTTCGGCCTCAGCAAATCCGAGACGGCGACCGTTGCCTGGCTGATTGAAAATCATCTTGTCATGAGCGAAGTGGCCCAGCACCGCGATCTGTTCGACCCCAGGACGATCAGCGATTTCGCCGAACTTGTGCAAAGTCCCGAACGTCTGAAGCTACTGCTGGCCCTCACCGTCGCCGATATTCGTGCTGTCGGTCCAAGCGTGTGGAATGGATGGAAGGGTGAGCTATTGCGCACTCTGTATGAAGAGACCGAGCCGGTGCTGGGTGGCGGGCACACCAGCAAGGGACGAACCCAACGCGCTGCCTCCGCGCGCGATGCTTTCCGTGAAGCCATGAGCGAATGGCCGGCTGAAAAGCTTGATCACCACACTTCGCGGCTCAACGATCCCTATTGGCTCACCACCGATATTGGTTTGCAGATCGCCCACGCCAAGCTCATCGAACATGCCGAAGCTGAAGGAGGGTATCTCGATACCTCGCACGACACCGATGCCTTCCGCGGCGCCACACGGATGATGGTCTACATGCCTGACCACCCGCATCTCCTGGCGACCATCGCCGGTGCTTGCGCAGTTGCCGGCGCCGATATTGTCGATGCCAAGATTGCTACCACCGCCGATGGCTGGGCACTTGATACGATTGTTTTTCGGCATGATTTCGACGCCAGCGATGAATCACGCCGCACCAACCGGATCTCGGACACCATCGAACGCACCTTGAAGGGTGAATTGAAACTTCCCGAAGCGGTCGAGCGCAACATCACGCCGCAGCGCGCCAACGAACCGTTCGACGTCGAACCGCAGATCGTGATCTCCAACAACCTCTCGGATCATTCCACAGTGATTGAATGCGCCGGTCTCGACCGGCCCGGCCTGCTCTATGACATCACCCGGGCCTTGCGTGAGCTCAATCTGAACATCCGCTCCGCACATGTCGCGACCTTCGGCGAACGCGCGGTTGATGTATTTTACGTCCGTAATCTGTTTGGCCACCGGATCAGAAATGATGCACGCCTGGATCGCATCCGTGCAGTGCTGATGGCGGCGCTCGACCCCGAAACGCCGACCGAGGGCGCAATCGAAGCCGCCCTCGAAACGTCTCGCGGGCGAGTATCTGCGCCAGCATGAATCTGTTCCGATCGGCGCTAACCGTAGGCGCGATGACGGCGACCAGCCGCGTGCTCGGCTTTGTCCGCGACGTCCTGATTGCGGCCTCATTCGGCACCGGATTGGTGGCCGATGTGTTTTTTGTCGCCTTTCGCTTTCCAAATCTGTTCAGAAGGCTGTTTGCCGAAGGCGCGTTTAACGCAGCATTCGTGCCTCTGTTTTCCGGGCGTCTGGAAGCAGAGGGCAGCGGGGCCGCCAGACGCTTTGCCACCGAAGCAGCAAGCGCGCTGCTCTGGGTTCTCATTGTGTTTACCGCCCTGTTCGAACTCGCAATGCCTTTGCTGGTGTATGTGATTGCGCCCGGATTTTCCGACTCGCCGGAGAAATTCGATCTCACCGTCCTCCTCACCCGCATTGCTTTTCCCTACCTCGCATTCATGTCACTGGTAGCGCTTGTATCCGGCATCCTGAATGCCGTTGGCCGGTTCGCCGTAGCTGCCGCTGCGCCAATTCTGCTCAACATCGTGCTCATCTCCACATTGCTCGCAATTGAAGCGTTCGATCTGGCCGCAACAGCTGAAGCTGGGCAGATCTTGTGCTGGGGGGTGGCACTCGCCGGCGCGCTGCAACTCCTCATGGTATGGGTGGCGGCTTCACGCGCTGGCTTTGCCCCCCGTCTCACGCTGCCGCGCCTGACGCCAGGTGTTAAGCGGCTGGTGATATTGGGAATTCCTGGCGTCTTCGCAGCCGGCGCCACACAAATCAACATCGCCACCGGAACCATCATCGCCTCGTTCCAGGACGGCGCCGTATCATTTCTCTACTACGCCGATCGCATATACCAGTTGCCCCTTGGCATTGTCGGTATCGCCATCGGCATCGTACTCCTCCCGGATCTGTCGAGACGGCTTGCCGCTGGTGACGGTCCCGGCGCGCTTTCCGCGCAGAACCGTGCCTGCGAGCTATCGATGCTGCTCACTGTCCCGGCTGCAATTGCGCTTTTGGCCATTCCAGCAGCGATCATTTCCGTCCTTTTCGAACATGGCCGTTTTGACGCAACCGACACCGCCGCCACGGCGCCGGCACTGGCCGCCTTTGCCGTCGGCTTGCCGGCTTTTGTGCTCACCAAGATTTTTCAGCCCGGTTTTTTCGCCCGCGAGGACACCAAAACCCCGATGTGGTTCGCCCTTGTCGGGGTGGCGGTCAACATCGCCGGCTCCCTTGCTCTTTTCCCGATTCTCGGACATGTCGCCATCGCGATTGCGACTTCGCTGGCCGGCTGGATCACCGCAATCCTTCTCATCGTGACGCTGATCAGACGAGGCGCCTACACCGCCGATGCAAGGCTGAAACGGCGGCTCCTTGCAATATCAGTGTCAAGTGCCATTCTCGGGGTTGCGCTTTGGGCCGGGAGCGAACAGCTCTCATCATACATGTTGGCGGAGCAGCCATTGCGTGTCCGGATATCGGCACTTGGTGCCCTCATGCTGGCCGGACTTGCGCTCTTTGCCGGGCTGTCTGAACTCACAGGCGCTGCCAGTCTGCGCGAAATTGCAGCAACCCTGCGCCACCGCGCACCGCCAGGCTAAGCACGCTTGCCAGCTTGACCTGGGTTGGGCATAACCCGCCGCGGCAGGATTTGGTGGCAATCACGGCACGAACAATGCGGGTATTTTCAGGTATTCAGCCCTCGGGCGATCTCCATCTCGGCAACTATCTTGGCGCCATCATGCGCTTCGTGACGTTGCAGGAGACCCATGACTGCATCTATTGCGTCGTTGATCTGCACGCCATCACCACCTGGCAGGATCCCGAAATCCTCGCCCGGCGCACCCGGGAAGTGACTGCTGGCTTTCTTGCCTCCGGCATCGACCCGGTCCGCCACATCGTGTTCAACCAGAGTCAGGTGCCCGAACACGCCGAATTGGCCTGGATCTTCAACTGTGTCGCGCGCATGGGCTGGCTCAACCGCATGACCCAGTTCAAGGAAAAGGCCGGCAAGCATCGCGAAAACGCATCTGTCGGACTGTTCGCCTATCCCGCCCTCATGGCTGCCGACATTCTTGCCTATCAAGCCACCCACGTACCGGTCGGCGAAGACCAGAAGCAGCATCTGGAGCTCGCTCGAGACATTGCCCAGAAATTCAACACCGATTTTGCTGAATCGATTGAGAAATGTGGGCTGGAGTGTGAATTCTTTCCACTGCCCGAACCCTTGATTACCGGCCCCGTGCCCCGCGTCATGTCGTTGCGCGACGGTACCAAGAAAATGTCCAGTTCCGATGCCTCAGACATGAGCCGCATCAACCTGACCGATGAAGCTGATGCAATTGCGCTCAAGATCCGCAAAGCCAAGACCGACCCTGAACCATTGCCGAGCGAGATTGACGGCCTCGCAGACCGGCCCGAAGCTGCGAATCTGGTCGGTTTGTATGGAGGTCTGGCCGATCTGGAACGTTCCGACGTTCTTGGCGAATATGGCGGCGCTCAGTTCTCCAGGTTCAAGAGCGCGCTTGCGGACCTGGTGGTCTCACAGATCGGACCGATCGGCGCCGAGATGAGGCGGCTGAATGCCGACCCAACTGAAATCGACCGTATTCTGGCCGACGGTGCCGAGCGCGCACGCGCTATTGCGGGCCCCATTGTCTCTCAAACCAAGCGCATCGCCGGGTTCGTTGGAGCCTGATGCAGTGAAACCGCTTGCGATGACCGATAGGCAACTGGCACCATCACCAGGATGAGCTCCGAATCAAGCCGACGCACCAAGGGCTATCTGGGCGACCAGAAGCGCAAGTTCCTTGTGGTCGTCGATGACACCGAAGAATGCGAACGCGCACTTCGCTATGCCAGCCGCCGGGCGCTTCACACCGGGGGCAGACTGGTGCTGCTGAAAATGATCAGTCCCGCCGATTTCCAGCATTGGCTCGGGGTTGAACAGGTGATGCGCAAGGAAGCCGAATCCGGAGCACGGCGCGTTCTCGATACTTACTCCGGCTTTGTCGAAAATACGATGGGGCAATCTCCCGAGCTGGTGATCCGCGAAGGCCAGGCGACTCAGGAAGTGGTCCGTCTGATTCAAGAGGACAACGACATCGCGCTGCTCGTCCTGGGGGCCGGCACCCAGGACGAGGGGCCTGGACCGCTGGTCTCTCTGTTCGCAGGCGCAGGTGCCGGAACGTTTCCCATACCGATCACCATTGTTCCGGGCGATTTGTCCGATGAAGAGATTGAGGCACTCGCCTGAACCACGGCCGGTAGCAGGGCGTGCCGTCTCCTATATACCCACATTCCCCGGGTAACGTGACGTTTTCGCACCTCCGACAGCCGGTAACATGTTATATTTCAGCATGTTGTGTGGGCTGTAGGGGGCGGATCACGGATCGCCCGCAGGGTGCAGGCGAAACGGGTGATATCAGGCGCGGTTTCGACAGTCGGGGGCGGTTGGCGGGTGCGGCTGGAATGCCATGGCTCGAAGATCGGTTCCGACGGTGGCCCGTTGCCGTTCCGGGAGTTGAACGAGACCCCGGGATTGAACGATATTGCCGGCGGCCCTCTCGGAGATCCGCGAACCGTCCACAACCGTCTGCATTCCGTGGCCGGGCTTTTGCGGCAGTCGGTCTTCGGGCGATTGGCCGGATCAGACGATCTTGCCGTAAAGCGGCAGGCCACTTGGGAAATGTCGGTTGGACTGGTATTCTTCAGGATTTCCCGTCATCCAGAAGCAGGATTGCATTCGCTCGCCGCGCAATGACGTGGTCCTCGCGCTGACGGCGCACACAGACCTCAAATTCGCGGCGCTCTGCCACGGAGAGGAAGTTGGGACGTATCATGAACACACCTGAATCGTTCCAGACCCGAAGGTCAAGACAACAAATTCAGGTTCTCAGGGACGCCGGGTATAATCCCGCCGTTTGAAAAACCAAACCCGCAGGAAACGGTCGCGGGTGCAGTTGAACTGGCACTTTATGAACACAAGGGGATTGTCATGGCCTGTCGTATTCTGATTGTCGTCGGTTTCATGTTGGCGGGAGTGCTTGCACATCCCGCCCGGGCGTCCGAACGGGTGGCGCTGGTGATCGGTAATTCCGATTACGCGCATACGTCGCGGCCGGCCAATCCACTGAATGATGCGGCCGATATGGGAACTGCACCGGCGCGTCCGGGATTTGCAGCCACCAGTCTGGAAAACACCGATGAGGAAGCGCTGGAAAACGGGCTTCAGGAGTTCAGGCGAGCGGTTGCTGGGGCCGGATCGGCGGCGTTGGCGGAGCAATCCGCCGCGCGGGCCTATGAGGCTGCCGAGAAGCTTGGAACTCCGGAGGCGTTTGAGGTGGTCATCAAGCATTTTCCGGACAACGCCTACGCGCATTTAGCGCCTGCAAATCGCCAGGCTCAAGGCCCCGGAAGCTGTTGAAAATGCGCTTGACCTTGAGACGGATGACTATGAACTCGTCCGGTTTGCGCTGGACGCGGAGGCGTTCCGGCTTGACGGGATCGATGGAAAATTCGGGCGACAAAACCGCGCCGCCCTGAAGCGGTGGCAGGCCGGCAAAGGCTATCCGGACACCGGGTTTCTGACGGGGGCGCAACTGGCGATTTTGCGGGAGAAGGGTGAGCGCAACAAGGCCGAAGCGGAAGGCGCGGCCGGAGGCAGAGCCATGCACGAAAAGCATGGTACTCTAGCCATGCACAAGGCGGCGGGGGCATTCGTTATCGCGATGCGCTGGCCTGAAAGCGCAGGGCGCCGACATCAATGCGCGGGGTAATGAGGGCTACACACCGATGCACTTGGCGGTGGGGTGGGGTCGTGTTGACGCGATGCGCTGGCTGAAAGCGCAGGGCGCCGACGTCAATGCGCGGACTGATGAGGGCGACACACCGATGCACGGGGCGGCGAGAGATGGCGATGTTGACGCGATGGGCTGGCTGAAAGCGCAGGGCGCCGACGTCAATGCGCGGGCTAATGATGGTGAGACACCGATGCACGGGGCGGCGAGAGATGGCGATGTTGACGCGATGGGCTGGCTGAAAGCGCAGGGCGCCGACATCAATGCGCGGGCTAATGATGGTGAGACACCGATGCACAAGGCGGCGTGGCAGGGTCATGTTGACGCGATGGGCTGGCTGAAAGCGCGGGGCGCCGACGTCAATGCGCGGAATGATGAGGGCGACACACCGCTGAGCATTGCGGAAAGAAGAGTTGATACAAGCGCAGCGGACTGGCTTTGGGAAAACGGGGCGCGGAAATGAGGCAAACGGCACGTCGTTTCGAACGCGGGTCAACGATCCCGTCCCGGACAGGTCTCGCGTCTGTCAATACCGCACATCCGGGCGATGAAATCCGGAATGAAGGCAGGCAGGCGATCGATCGGACGCGTCTTTCCTGCAGGGGCATGGCGTGGAACGGGGTGCGGCTTCAGCTTCACGCATCGGCCTGCAATCCCGGTGTCTTCCCGCAGGGCGCGGGTCTGCCGCAGGAGATGGCCGACCGGCCTCCAGCTCAAGCTGATCAAGATTGGCGCTCGCGTCGTCCGCCACGCCCGGGCCGTCACGTTCCAGCCAGGCCGGGGCGGCTGTCACCGGCGCTCTGTTCCCCCGCATCCTTGCGGCCGTCCAACGGCTCCGTGCGTCAGCGGTACCGGCCAGCGATACCGGCATGACGGTGTCGGCGATCAGACCCGGGCGAAAGCGGCTCGACGGGTGCCGGTCAGGCCGAATTCCGGTTCAGGCCCGTTGCGGCGGCCATGAATCGCGCCCGGTTCACGAACCGGATGCTCGAACCACGACACGGCCCGCCCGAGAGGCTTGATCCATATGCAAAACAGCGGCAGCATGATCGAAACGGCGTTCCAATGGGGGGAATGTCGGATATATTGAATTTGTTGACCTTACGGGTGTTGCCCATGTTTATTCAGACCGAAACCACACCGAACCCGGCGACCATGAAATTCCTGCCCGGGCACAGCGTGCTCGACGGCACAACGCGTGACTATCGCGACGGGGCCGACGCCGCCGAATCTCCTCTGGCCTCGCGCTTGTTCGAAATCGAAAGTGTGTCTGGCGTTTACCTTGCGGACGACTTCATCGCAGTCACCAAGAATGACGGAGAGTGGCAACACCTCAAGCCCGCAATTCTCGGCGCCATCATGGACCACTACCTGTCCGATGATCCCACTCTGTTGAGTGATGCCGCTCCTGATGGGGCCGCGGCCGAAGAGTTTTTTGATGAATCTGATGCCGATACCGTCTCGACCATCAAGGAGTTGATTGAAACCCGGGTGCGCCCGGCTGTGGCGCAGGATGGCGGTGACATCATCTTCCGTGGATTTTCAGAAGGCGTCGTGTTTCTCCATATGCGAGGTGCCTGCGCTGGTTGCCCGAGTTCAACCATGACCCTCAAGCACGGCATCGAAAATCTTCTGCGTCACTTCCTGCCCGAGGTCGAGGAAGTCCGGCCCGTCTGAGCCGCACCCCTGCGTATTTTGAGCAGCCGATAACGACTGTGCTGACGCTTTCAATTGACACCGCGTCCGACATCTGCGCCGCCGCCCTTTGGCAGGGAGGTGAGGACGGTGAGTTGTGTGCGCAGCATCAGCAGAAAATGGCGCGCGGTCACGGCGAAGCGCTGTTCGGCATCGTCTCAACCGTGCTCGACCAGGCATCGGTGAAACCTGGGGACATATCCCGCTTCGCTGCGATTCGAGGCCCCGGCACGTTTACCGGCCTCAGAGTGGGGCTTGCGGTGGTGCGCGGCCTTGCACTTGCGCTTGATGCCGACGCGATCGGCATCACCGCCTTTGAACTCGTCGCCGCCAGTGACACCCAGGACCATCCGGGCGAAGGCCCTCGCATCATCGCCATCGATGCACGCCGCAATGAGCTCTATGTCAGCGTGCTTGGAGGTGATCTGGAATTTGTCGAGCCACCGCTATTGCTCACCCCGGAAAACGCTGCGCTTCTCATCAGGCCCGGCCGCAGCATGGTGATCGGCTCGGGTGCGCCGGCTCTTGTGAGTGCTGCCCACAAGGCCGGGCGTGATGCGCAAGCCCGGCCACCTGCCAGGCCCAGCGCCGGTTTGCTGGCGCGGTTCGCAGCCGGGTGCGATCCAGTCCACTGCCCGCCCGAACCACTCTATATTCGTGCGCCAGACGCCAGGCTGCCTCAAGCCGGGCCATTGCGGGCGAAGCCCGATGACTGAAAACGTGGCGGACCAATCTGATTCCAGCCCACAGACCGGCAGGAAAGAGTTTGCCCTGCGGGCTGCTATTGTGGGCGACATTGCAGACATCGCCAGTCTTCATGCTTCCGGTTTGATCGTGGTTGGAGCGAAAGCAGAATCTCGGCGTTTTTTGAAGATCCGGTAGTATTCACTCTCATTGCCGAATCGGAAATGCCGGGGAAAAAGCTTGCCGGATTGATCATTGCGCGGACCGCAGCCGGTGAGGCTGAAATTCTGACACGTGCGGCATTCCACGGGCTTGAGCGGCACGGCATAGGGACAGCTCTGGTAGAATATGCGTGTAAAACAGCGGCAGGCCGCTCAGCTGGCGCGTTTTTTCTGGAAGTCGCAGCTGTCAACACCGCAGCACGCGCACCCTGTCAACGCTGTGACTTCACCAAAACCGCGCGGCGATCGCATGACCATGGTACAGGCCAAGATGACGATGCGATCATCATGTGTCGTGACCTACGCCATTTGGTGGACGCGGGCGCCTGAGATTCCTAAACTCTTTAATCAGTGAACGCCTGTGGGCGCGTGGAGGCAGAAATTTCCGACATCAGCGCCATAAAGCAGCTTGAGGAGTTGTGTGCCCGGATGGGCATGCGCATGACCGACCAGCGTCGCGTGGTCGCACGCGTACTGACCGATTCAGGTGACCATCCCGATGTCGAGGAAGTGCATCGGCGCGCCGCAGCCATTGACGAGCGCATTTCCATTGCCACCGTCTACCGCACAGTAAGGTTGTTTGAAGATGCGGGAATTCTGGAGCGTCACGATTTTCGCGATGGCCGATCCCGCTATGAGCAGGTTTCTGAAGAACATCACGACCACCTGATCGACATCAATTCCGGCAAGATCATCGAATTTCGAAATGAGGATATCGAGCGTCTTCAGGAAATCGTTGCACGCGAACTGGGCTACCGGCTCGTCGATCACCGCCTTGAGCTTTACGGTGTACCACTCAATCGCAAGACCTCGAAAGACTGACCGGTGACAAGGCAGTTTTTGCGAGCGCGGGGAGAGCCCTCTTGCGAGCGGTAAAGGCAGTGATGACTATCCTGGCCGTCGCCCTGCTGCTGGCATTACTGGCTATCCCGCAAATGCTGGCCATACGTTTTTGGCCTGCCCGTGCCGGCGCATTGCCGCATTTGTATCATCGCGCGCTTGTACGCTTACTCGGTATCAAGCTCGACATTGAGGGACACCTGACAGCCGGCCCGGTTCTCATCGCGGCAAACCACGTTTCTTGGCTTGACATAATGGTCCTGAGCGCGGTTGGCGAGCTCAGCTTCATTGCCAAGCAGGAAGTCGCCAGCTGGCCTGGATTTGGCACTATGGCCCGGCTTCAGCGCACTGTTTTCGTCAACCGCGAACGGCGCAGACAGACCGTGGATGCAAAGAACGCAATCGAGATGCGCCTGGATGCTGGCGACCGCATCGTCTTGTTCGCAGAAGGCACATCAAGCGATGGCAACAGGATATTGCCTTTCCGCACCTCATTGTTTGCAGTGGCGTCCTATCGGCCGGATGGAGAGCATATGGTTCGCGTGCAGCCTTTGTCATTGGTCTATGCCCGGCTGCATGGCTTGCCGATAGATCGTTCCATGCGCCCGAAATTCGCCTGGTATGGGGATATGTCGATGGTCTCGCATATCTGGGAAATACTGTGCTCAGGGCCCATAGACGTGAAGATTGTTCTGCACGATCCGGTGGCACTCGATGATTTCGCCGACCGAAAGCATATGGCGGCACATTGCGAAGCACGGGTGCGGGCAGGTTTTCTCAGCACTCTGCTCGGCCGGCCGGTACGCCCCGACCAAGCGATCCGCAGCTCACGGGCGATCGCGATGACACAATGATGGCGCGGCAATTTGCACGTCCAGCACACACCACATTCAATTGCACCATTATGCGCAAAAAGGTAGAGACCCTGTTCAAATTTGCACGGGCGTCCAGAGCACCATGAAAAAAGTCTTCGTCAAGACATATGGCTGTCAGATGAACGTGTATGATTCCGCGCGCATGACCGAAGCCCTTGAAGCGCATGGATATGCATCTACCGAACGGCCCAACGATGCGGATATGGTCGTTCTCAACACATGTCACATCCGTGAAAAGGCCGCTGAAAAAATCTATTCGGAAATTGGCCGTCTGCGTCAGCTCAAAGATCAGCGCGCTGCGGAAGGAAAATCGACCTTGATCGCCGTTGCTGGTTGCGTGGCCCAGGCGGAAGGCGAGGAAATGGCCCTCCGGGCTCCGGTCATCGACATCGTTGTCGGCCCCCAAGCCTATCATCGGCTGGGCGCGCTGGCAGCCAAAGTCGCTGACAACGGCACAAGCGTCGTCGATACAGAATTCCCGGTGGAGGGCAAGTTCGCGGTCCTGTCCGGTGTCCGGTCACAAAGCTTGAAGCGGTCGCCTACAGCCTTTCTCACCGTTCAAGAAGGATGCGACAAGTTCTGCACTTTCTGCGTTGTTCCCTACACTCGTGGCACGGAATACTCGCGCTCAGTTACATCAATCGAACAGGAAGCCCAACGGCTGGTGGATGAGGGCGCACGCGAAATCATACTTCTCGGTCAAAACGTTAACGCATTTCATGGTGAAGGCCCGGACGGGCGCACCTGGTCTCTCGGGCGCCTTCTGTTCCATCTCGCAAAACTCAATGGTCTTGACCGTCTGCGCTACACCACCAGCCACCCGCGCGATGTGGATGATGAACTCATCGCAGCCCATCGTGATCTGGATGTGGTCATGCCCTATCTGCATCTGCCCGTGCAGTCTGGCTCCGATACCATCCTCGCCGCCATGAACCGGCGTCACACCGCGCGCCAATACCTCGCCACCGTCGATGCCATTCGCTCAGTTCGTGCAGATCTGGCGCTATCCGGCGATTTCATCGTCGGATTTCCGGGCGAGACAGAATCCGACTTCTCTCAGACGCTGGAACTGGCGCGTGAAGCAAATTACGCGCAAGCCTACTCGTTCAAATACTCGCCGCGCCCCGGAACGCCGGCAGCCGACCTTGCCGATCAAGTTGACGAAACGGAAAAGTCCGAGCGTCTGCAGCGCCTCCAGGAACTCCTCAACACCCAGCAGATGGTCTTCAACACAGCCAGTGTGGGCCGCAAGCTTGCGATTCTTCTCGACCGTAAAGGTCGTCGCGACGGACAACTGGCCGGACGCTCTCCCTATCTTCAAGCCGTCCATGTCGACGCACCCCAGGCTTTCATGGGCGAAATTGTCGAGGTTGACATAACCGCCTCCGGCGCCAACAGCCTGACCGGACGCATTGCCGGAACGAGCACCGATCACACCTTTACTCCGGCCTAGGGAGTCCCAGCCCTTTGAGTCAGCCCCGCTTAGACCCATCCATTGATTTCAATCGCCCGCCCGACGGCACTTTGGTGATGACCTTCGACAACACAACACTACTCGTCGATCTGTTCGGCCAGCACGATCAGAACCTGGCAAAGATTGAGGAGCGGCTTTCCATGCAAGCCACGCCGCGCGGCAATCGCGTTGCACTCGCCGGCGACAGGCAGGCGGTGGACCGGGCCCGCAAGGTATTGGAGGATCTCTATCATCGTCTTGAAGTGGGTCTCGAAGTTGGCCCCAACGAGGTCGACGGAGCATTGCGCCTGGTCGATCGGCTGGAGGTGAATACCGAGGGCGCCGGTGGCCTGGCGCTGGTACGCACCCGCAAACGGGTGATCCAGCCCCGCACTCCCACACAGGATTTATACATCCGCCGCCTGAACGACACCCCCCTAGTGCTCGGGACTGGTCCGGCAGGAACCGGCAAGACCTATCTCGCCGTCGCCGTTGCCGCCTCGTTTCTGGAACGCGGCCTCGTCGATCGCATCATTCTGTCACGTCCTGCGGTTGAGGCAGGCGAGCGGTTGGGTTTTTTGCCGGGCGATATGCGCGAGAAGGTCGATCCCTATCTGCGCCCCCTCTATGACGCTCTTTATGATTGCCTGCCAACACCTCAGGTCGAGCGCGGGCTTGAGTCCGGACAGATTGAAATCGCGCCGCTCGCCTTCATGCGTGGCAGAACACTGGCCAACGCCTTTGTCATTCTCGACGAAGCGCAGAACTGCACGCGCATGCAGACGAAAATGGCCCTGACCCGACTTGGTGAAAATGGGCGCATGGCGGTGACCGGCGATCCTAGCCAGATTGACCTGCCCGATCGTTCCGCATCCGGGCTTATCGAGGCGCAACGGATTCTTCGCAACATTGAGGACGTGTGCGAGGTCCGTTTCACCTCTGCCGACGTCGTTCGCCACGCACTGGTCTCACGCATCGTTGAAGCCTACGACCGGGAGAGTGACCAGGACCGCAATGGGTGAGCCCGACAATCACACCGGACCAGAGATCGAAATCAGGATTGAGAGCGCTGGCTGGTCAGGATTGACCGAACTGGAAAAACTAACCCGCTCAGCAATCCGCGCCGCCTGTCAGGCGGCCGATTGCCCTGAAGGTAGCGAGATCAGCGTCCTGTTCACCGACAATGCCGCCATGCGTGCCCTCAACCTTAAATATCGCGGCCTCGACGCACCGACCAATATCCTGTCTTTTCCGTCAGCCCCGCCGCTGATCGGCGATATCGTTCTGGCGGTGGAAAGGGTGGCGCATGAATCCGAAACGCAATCCAAGACATTAGCAAGCCACCTGCAACACCTCTTGGTGCATGGCGCCCTTCACCTGATGGGTCATGATCATGATACCGAGCTTGAGGCGGAACGCATGGAAGATCTGGAAGTGGCAATTCTCGCCGGCTTGGGTGTTTCCAATCCCTATGCGGCCCATTGATGAAAGTGCGGGTAAAGTGCCAAATCCGATACGGCAATTCCCTGTTTGGACGCCGACTCATCTAGTCTTGCGTGGGGGCAATTCGATGAGAATGAGCAAGCACATAAGACAGCCGGCAAGGCCTCTTGGCGCGAAAGACGCCGGGCTGTGAACAAAACCGGGGTTGCGCGCGTATTTCTCGATCGCGCGATCGCCGAAATCATTGTGCTGCGGGGCTGGCGGCGCATGCTTGTTGCGTGCTTTGCAGGCGCGGCAACCGCCCTTTCCTTCGCTCCATATAATTTATTGCCCGTTCTTTTTGTCACCTTACCGGTTCTGATCTGGCTCCTGGATGGCACCGCCGTTCACCAGCCGACCCAACGGAAACTTTCCCCCTCCACCGCTCGTTCCGCCTTCGCCATCGGCTGGTCGTTTGGGTTTGGTTATTTTCTCGCAGGCCTGTACTGGGTCGGCTTTGCATTTCTCATCGATGCTGAACAATATGCTTGGGCCATGCCATTGGCTCTGGTCGCGCTGCCGGCTGGGCTCGCCCTGTTCATCGCACTCGCCACAATGCTGGCGCGCGTGCTCTGGGCACCTGGTTATCGCCGCGTCATCATTCTGGCCACCGCCTGGACCGCAAGTGAATGGCTGAGAAGTGTTATTCTCACGGGATTTCCGTGGAATCTCATCGGCCAGTCACTCACCGGATCGGAAGAGCTGATGCAACCGGCAGCCTATGTCGGTGATCTTGGATTGAGTTTGATGGTGGTTCTGATCGCCGGCGCCCCGGCAACGCTCGCCGACCTGCATCGGCGCAGCGGCGTGATGCGAGGCGCACCGACGCTCGCCGCCATACTGGTGCTCGCCCTGGTCTGGTATGGTGGTGCCCAGCGCATTGCGGCAATCGATCCTGGTACTGTGCCCGGTGTTTCGATGCGCATCGTCCAGCCCAATGTCGACCAGTCCTCAAAATGGGAGCCGGTTAACCGCTCGAAAACCGTCGCACTCTATCTGGAGATGTCAGATTCAGCGACGTCTCCACAATCAATGGGTATTGGCCAGGTTACTCATCTGATATGGCCGGAAACCTCACTGCCCCTACTTCTGGCGAACGAACCTCAAGTCTTGGCGCAGATCGCCGCTTTGTTGCCGGCACAAAGCCATTTGATTGCCGGCGCATTGCGCGCTGAACCTGCTTCGGGTGGCCCTGATGCCCGCTTCTTCAATAGTGTCTTGGTGATTGATGGTGACGGCAGGCTCACATCCATCTACGACAAGCGCCAGCTTGTGCCTTTTGGCGAATTCCTCCCGTTTCAGGAGCAGCTTGAAAAGCTGGGGGTCACACAATTGACCGGAGTGGTCGGCGGTTTTACCGCCGGCACTGGCTCGGGCGAGCCGCTCCAGGCTGGTACGGTTCCCCGTTTTGCCGCCTTGATCTGCTATGAGATCATCTTTTCAACAAGTCTTTTCAAGGCTGAATCACATCCCGGGTGGCTGGTTAATGTCACCAATGATGCTTGGTATGGCGACACTTCCGGCCCCTGGCAGCATCTTGCGCAAACGCAGCTGCGCGCAGTTGAGCAAGGCTTGCCCGTGATGCGTGCCGCCAATTCGGGTGTTTCAGCGGTGATTGACAGCTACGGGCGTGTCAGGCAATCGCTGCAATATGGTCAGCGCGGTGTTATAGATTCCTCTCTGCCGGCACCACTTGAGCCTACTTTCTACTCCCGGTACGGACGTTTGCCGCTAGCTATATTGCTATCGTTATTATTGCTCGCCATGATTAGCATGAATATGCTGCATCAACACCCGCGATAACATGGATTTATTCGCGTGTATGAACTTTTCCAAAGTCAATATTTCCGCTACTAATTTCGGGACAACTGCAAGTATATGCTAGGTGGTGTCCGGTTTGAAAAGAGCTAGGCTCAGGCCCCATTAATTTGCATTGAAGTTTGATTTCTGATTCAGGATGGCAAAGGCGTTTGCCATGTCGGATCCGTTTCTGCTCTCATGCGCTCAAATGTCAAAGATCGAGCCATTCTTTCCCAGGTCCCACGGAGGTGCCCGGGGGATGATCGTCGTGTTGTATCAGGCATCGTCTACGTGCTGAAGCACGGGCTGCAATGGAAGGACGCACCTGCGGCCCGCACAAGACGCTCTGCAATAGCTTTCGACGCTGGACCGAACTCCGTGTGTTCGACAAGATTTTCAGTCACTTGACTGCTTCTGACGGGCCACCCGATACGCTGATGCCCGATACGCTGAGATTGATGCAACACACTTGAAGGCTCATCGCACCGCGTCGAGCCTTCTGAAAGGGGGGGGCTTCCCCGCCACATCGGGCGCACAAAAGGCGGGCCGAACACCAGACTCCATGCCGTCTGCGATGGCGACGGACGACCGCCGGCCATGTGCCTGACGGCTGGCCAGCTGTCGGATCATATCGGTGCGAAGCTCTTGTATCCGGGTCTCTGTGATAGCGTCAAAGCTATAATGATCGCAGATAAGGGATACGATTCAGACGATGATCGCGCGGCGCTGAAAGCCAGGGGGCTCACCCCATGCATTCCGCCCCGAACAGGACGAAAGGCACCCGCTTCCTTCTGCAACATTCAATACAAACAGCGCCATAAGGTTGAGAACATGTTCGCACCGCTCAAGGACCGGCGCCGCATCGCAACGCGATATGACCGGCGGGCAGACGTCTTTATGGTCGCAATCACAATGGCAGCCATCCTCATATGGTGGCTTTAATCAGTCATGAGCCTAGCGATTATTCGCTTCGACTGTGAAATGATGTATACAACCCACATTCCCCGGGTACCGTGACGTTTTCGCGCCTCCGACAGCCGGTAACATGTTATATTTCAGTATGTTGTGTGGGTTGTAGGGGGGCGGATCACCCGCAGGGTGCAGACGAAACGGGTGATATCAGGCGCGGTTTCGACAGTCGGGTGCGGCTGGCGGGTGCGGCTGGCGGGTGCGGCTGGCGGGTGCGGCTGGAATGCCATGGCTCGAAGATCGGTTCCGACGGTGGCCCGTTGCCGTTCCGGGAGTTCGACGAGACCTCGGGATTGAACGATATTGCCGGCGGTCCTCTCGGAGATACGCGAACCGTCCACAACCGTCTGCATTCCGTGGTCGGGCTTTTGCGGCGGTCGGTCTTCGGGCGATCGGCCGGATATGATGATGTGAATGACGCGGACCGTCCGGCGCTCGATCCGTTGATGCGGCAGGTGGCCGGAGGGCGCGGCGTTGATGCCGAGGCTGCGTCTGCCGGCCGGATGGGTCGGTTCGAGATCGGGGTGTCGGCGGCCGCCGACAATCGCGGTGCGCCGGCGGACATATCCGGTCGATGGATTGATCGGGGGATTGATCGGGCTCACGCCACGATGGCGCCCGAATGGATCACACCGGACATGGACGCTTCCGGTGCTGCTGACGCAAGATGCGTGCGCATCGCCCGGCCGACACTGCCGCCGGAAGCGATGGCGGAGCTGCACGAAAGGCTGGAATCTGCCGAGCGGCCACTGGTGCTGGTCGGCGGGCCGGACCCTGGTTGTTCAGTCCCGTCATCTTGTAGATCGGATTGCCATTGAATTTATCTGGCTCTGAAGTCCGGATTTTGCAGATGTATTCGTAAGGCGTCAGGCCGTTGAGAGTCTTTAGCCCTCGGGCGAAATTGTAGGCTGCCATGAAGTCTGCCGAATGTGTGCGCAGCTGATCATGATTGTCGTCGTGATAGCGTTTGACGGTGGCGTCTTTGATCGTCCGGTTGATCCGCTCGACCTGGCCGTTGGTCCATGGAGGGTTGGGCCTGGTCAGCCGGTGTTCAATCCCGTTGGCGTGGCAGATCATGTCAAAGCCATGGGCCGGGAATAGATCCTGTTTCGGTTCCGTGGCTGCGCGGCGAACCGGATGCCATTACCGGTCAGGATCGTGTGGATGTGATACAGGACGGCTTCGAGCAGATGTTCAAGGAACTCCCGGGCTGTCTTGCGGTTGGGCCTTGTCTACGAGCTGAGTGACCGCAAATTTGCCGGTCCGATCAATGGATACGAACAGCTACAGCCTGCCCTCGGCGGTCTGGATCTCGGCGATGTCCATGTGGAAGCCCCCGATTGGATAGCTCTTGAAACGCTGCCGCTTTGGTGTGTCCCCTTCGACGTCAGGCAAACGCGATATGCCATGCCGTTGCAGGCACCGATGCAGGGCCGACCGTGTCAGGCGCGGGATTGACGGCTGAAGGGCATGGAGGCAGTCATCCAGCGGAAGCAACCTGTGCCGCCGGAAGGCAACGATCATCGCCTCCTCGGCTTCACTGAGAACGGTTGAGCGCGGTTTCTTTGGGCCTGTCTTGCGATCCTCAATCGTCTGCCGTTTCCGCCACCTGGCAATCATCTTGGGGTTGACACCCGGTTCCCGGCTCAGTTCCGCGATCGAATCTTGCGATCGCTGTATTGCTGCTCTGACAGCGTGCGTGGTCGTGGCGCTCACGTGACGAACCTGTCCCGTAATGCTTCCTTGCATTCCAACGAAAGGATCACACCACTAAACCTTGGGATCAAATACCTAGGATCAGCCATCAATCGATGGGCTGACAGGTTTTGTCGAGGCCAACGGGCTGCCGGTGCTCACCATCTACCGGGCGCAGGACCGGTTCGATAATCGCAACGAGCATTATATCGGTCATTGCTGCTACAATGAGCGGGTCGATCAGTTGGCAGCGAGCGATCTGATCATCGCCATGGGTCCGTGGCTGGGTCAGGTCACCACCGCCGGCTACATCCTAATGGATGTGCCCAATCCGGTGCAGAGCATCATACATGTGCACCTTGGCGGCGATGAGCTCGGCAGCGTCTATGCGGCCGATCTTGCGATCAATTGCGCCATGCCTGAGTTCACGCAGGCACTGGCAGAGCTTGCGCCGGTGGACGGGGCGCGCTGGAAGAGCTGGCTTGAGGACGCGCGCAGCGCCTATCTTCAGTCCATCGCGCCAACGCCGATGTCGGGGGATGTCAATCTGTCGGAGATCATCTGCTGGATGAGCCGCGAGCTTGCCAACGATGCGGTGATGATCAACGGCTCTGGCAACAATTCGGGCTGAGTGCACCGGTTTTATCAGTTCCGAGGTCTCAGCTCGCAGCTGGTCGCGACATCGGGTTCGATGGGCTATGCGGTGCCGGCGGCGGCGGTTGCCTCGCTGCTCCATCCCGAGCGCACCGTGGTCGGTGTCAATGGCGATGGCTGTTTTCTAATGCTCGGTCAGGAGATGGCGACGGCGGCGCAATACGGGCTCAATCCGATTTTCATCGTCGTCAACAAGCAGATGCTAGCGACCATCCGCATGCATCAGGAGCGCCAGTTTCCGGGCCGGGTGGTGGGACCGATATTCCAAGTCCCGACTTTGCCGGCCTTGGCCGCGACTATGGCGCCCATGCCGCCCATGCCGAGAACCGAAGAGTTCGCACCGGCATTCGAGCGCGCCAGGGCGTCGGGCAAGATGGCGATGATCGAGGTGTTGATCGACCGCAACGTGCTGAGCCCGGTGCTGGAATTGGGCAAGAATATCTGAGCGGGTGGGCGCGCCCTAGAGCGCTATCCGATCTGATTTTGATCAGATCTGCGCTCTATCTGTCTGTTTTAGCCGCATCATCTGATAGATCCTGGCTTCGCTCCGGTCGGATGATGCTCTAGAGCATTTTCACATTGAGCATTGATATCCTGCTGCGTGGAAGACGTTTTCGCATTCGGCCGGGAGGAAGCAGTCGATAGTGCAGCCGATGTGTTCAACGAGGGCGTCGACGGTTCGGGCCGGAACTTGCCCGAGCAGCGCCTTGAGCCTGGCAAAGGCCATCTCGATGGGATTGATGTCGGGGCTGTAGGGGGCAGATAGAAGATCCGGGCGCGTGGGGAGGTGGTGATCTGACGGATGCCGGCGACCTTATGGGCAGGCAGGTTGTCGAGCACCACGACATCACCGCGTGTCGGGGTCGGTGCCGGCACCTCCTCAATATAGGCGCGAAAAGCATGGCCATCCATCGGACCATCGAGGGCCCGGGGGCCGTGAGGCCTGAGAGGCGAAGACCGGCAATGAAAGTCATCGTCTTCCAGTGGCCGAAGGATACGCTGTCCCGGCAGCGCTCGCCGACCGGCGCCCAACCGTAGAGGCTGGCCATCCCGGTGTTGACGCCGGTCTCGTCGAGCAAGACCGGACGCCCGGGATCGATGAAGGGCTGGGCGGCCTTCCACATCCGCCGGCGGGCTGCCACGTCCGGCCGGTCCTGCCCGGCGGCCCTCAGGGCTTTTTTTGAACGACGGGCCGCGCCGGCGGACCGCATTCCACACCGCGCCGGTGGAGATCAACACGCCATGGTCGGCCTCGAGCCGGGTTTGCACGCTCGCCGGTGTTATGCCGGGGTGAGACTCATATGTCCGGCCAGCGCCATTTCCTGAGCCGCCGTTGGCTTGCGCGGCGCATGGCCCCGGTTCGGGACCGCTGTCGCCGGTCGGCCGATGCCGCATCAGCGCTTTGTAGATGCAGGACGGGCTCACGCCAAACATCGCTGCCGCCCGCCTCACCGCCATCCCGCCGTCTACCGCCGAAAGAACCCGATCCCGCAAGTCCTGCGAATAGCGCTGTCCGGATCTCCAACCCATGATGCGCCTCCATCTTGCCGCATCCCGTGAATCACATCAGTGCGCGATTGGGAACCCCCCAAACGATTCCGCTCATCGCGAAGACACTCTAGGCGTCCGGGCTCATGATCTCGACCGGCTGGCTGGTGTCTGCCAGTTCGCACAGCCCGTGTGAGGAGTCCAGCTCTCGCCGACTTCGTCGATCAGGGCGCGGCTGGCGGCGATTAGCGCGCCGATGGTCTTGGTCAAATCCTCGATGCGCAAGACTTCATTTGCCGCAGGTCTGACAACGGTGAATTGCAGGCGCTCGGGCACGCCGATATTGCCGAATTGCAGATTGCCGGCATGCAGACCGATGCCGAATTCCGGCCCGTGCAGGACATCGCTGTCAGTGGCGCGCAACTGGCTCAATTGTTGTTGGGCATTGCCTGCGGCGGTGATGGCGGCGGTGCAGGCCTCTCGCGCGGTGTAGTGGTCCTTGCCGATCGGAAAGATCGCCAGCACACCATCGCCGACCAGCATCAGCACTTGGCCGCCGGCGGCAATCACCGAGCCGGCGGACAGCTCGAAATAGCGGTTGAGCAATTCAAGGAAGTCGCCCGGCGACAGCCGGTCGGTGAGCCCGGTTGAATCGCGCATGTCGGAGAATCAGATCGCCGCCTCGATCGATTGCACTTCGCCCAGATGGATCTGGCCGCACAGCACCTGATTGCCGGCGTCTTCACCCAGATAGTCTGTTGCGCCCTTGGCCCGCAGCTCCTCAAGGATGGGAAGATCACAGACCGCTTCAGGCCCGGTCAGCTGCGGCGCATGAACGGTGTGCCGGTGCCGATGAGATAATGGCCGGGGCTGAGCAGCCAATCGTCGCTGTCTTGGACATTTGCTGGAAACCGCTCGGTTTCCATGCCGCCCGATGGGGTCCAGACCATCGATACCGCGCCATAAAGCGGGTAGAGAACGCGAAAGGCGACTTGGACACGAATGAGCGGAATGCCGGCGGCGTGCAGGCGCACAAAGGTGCTCTCGACCAGTTCTTCCACTCCGGTCTCACGCAATGCGATCTCCATCAGCCAGTTGGCGACATCGTCGAGCAGCGGATTGGCGGCGATTTGTGGTGTTGTTTCGCTCATGTGCTGGCGTTTGCCTCTGCCGGTTCAGGCGATCGGTCGCGACGGCAAGAACGCTTTGTGACAGATCGCGCTAGTGCCTGCTGGTGGACTGCGAACTGCTGGCGATGGCGTCGCCGGTGTAGCGTGACACCCGGTTTGAGCTTTTTTGACACCGGGTTTGATCACAGTGCAGGTCACCTGTAGCGGCCGTTTTTGTCATATCGGCGGTGGCCAGGTATTGGTTTTATCGCTTCCGATCGTCTCTCTCTCTCTCTCTCTCGAACACCTTTCAACATCCATTTGAAGGCCCTCATTTCTTTGGCGTCTCCGGCGCTTCGACCTCGATTGTGGTTATGAATCCCGCCGAGCGTTCAAATGAGTGTGCGACGGCCCGTGCGCGCCACATGCCATTCTCCGCGGGTCCGAAGCCGCTGGCGATCACATCGGCTTCCGCGGTTGCATCGACACGGCCATATTGGGTGAAGTGTCCTTCCGCGCGTGCCCGGTTCAGCCTGGTCGCCTCGGCCTTCGCGCCCTGCCTGGCGTCTTCCCTGTTCTTGAAATGAGACTTGATGGTGCGGATAGGCCCCTTGCCGCCGGTGTCGACCGTTTCGAACCTGGTCTTTCCCTCCTTCGGATCATGCCACTTGGCGACCACCTTGCCGTAGCGCGGACGCGGCTTGCCAGAGATGCTCCAGTCCCGGCATTCCGACCGCGTGATCAGAACCGGCGCAAGAGAGCCGCCGGAGCTCTTTTTCCGGCTACCGCGCGACACAAACAGGAACCTGCCGCCACCGGCTTTGAAAATGGCGTTGTGGCGGTCTGCAAGGCGGGTGGCGAAGTCCAGGGGCGATTGGTCGCGCCGGGCTTCGTATTCGATTTCGATGCCTGACAGTTCGCCGTCGACCTCGATCTGCGCACCATGCTCGCCGAATACCTTTTGCAGCATCGAGCCAAGCGTGGTGTCATCGAAATGTTCGGTCTTCTTCTGCTTGAGCTCTTCGCGGATATCCGCAGCGTGGGCGGTGACGGTCAGCAACAACCCGTCCGGTCCGCCGGCAGACGTGTAGCCGTCGACCACGAATTTGCCCATCGAGGTGAGCGCGCCGCCGGCATAGCCGAACAGGGGTTCCAGAATGGCGCCCTCGTTCGGCAGGGCGATGGCATAACCGCGCCAGTCGAACGTGCATTCGAGCGTATCGCTTTCCTGTCCGCTTTCGTCCCTGATTCCGCATGAAATGAGCCTGGAATAGAAAATGCCGTTGACCGGCGAACCGCCTGCCAGCACCCTGATGACCGGACGCATGGATCAGCCCCATAGCCGGTTCGGGCCGATCGGTGTTTCCGTCTCGGCATCCGGCATGACAATTTCGGTCCCGACCGGCACGTTGTGACTCACTTCCGCCAGGCCCGGATTGAGATCGAAGATTTGCTCGACATAACCGGAGAGCCGGGCGGCGCGGTCCGGGTCGTCAGGATAGAGTTGCTGGCGAAACTTCCAGGCGATTTCCTCGATGCCCATTTCGGTGCCGGTGACCTTGACCGTCGCCATCAGAACAGCCCTCCAAATGCACCGCCCCCATAGGGGGAGACGGTGACCGAGAATTCCAACTGCTTTCCCGCGCCGCTCCGGTCGATGTGAAATTGCGTGTCGGAAACCGTCTCAATGATGACCAGGCCGAAGACACGCCCCAGTGTCGCGCCCGAAAACCCGACCATCATCACAGGCGATCCGCGCGATTGTGTCGCGCGGATCGCCTCATATTCACCGCGCCCGCCGAATTCGTCGGGAAACAGCAGCCCGTTGACGGTCTGGCTGTCAGGTCCGAGGCCGGTGAACTGCCGCGCCGCATGGCCGCCGAACCGCTTGATCGCCGGCCATACGGCCTGGCTCTCGCGTTCGAGCTTCTGATAGTTAAGACCTGCGATCTCGAAGATATGCGGTCCGAGCGCCAGTAAAGCCATTATTCATCCACTCCGTCATGCAGAGCCGCAGCCTTGTTGCCGCCGCCCCGGCCGGCAGAAGCCGACACCCGCACATCGACCGATGCCTTCCTGATCTGCGCCGCCGCCGCCCGGCCGATTGCCGTTCCCACAGTCGTTGCGGAGGCGCGCAGTTTCTGTTCCGCCGTATTGCCAAGCTCATTTCCGGCGTCCGATGCCGACGATCTGAGCTTGTTTCCGGCCCGCTCCGCTCCAGCCTCGAGTGCATCGCCGACACGATCGGCATCGGATACGAAATCGGTGAACGCCTCGCCGATCTCGCGCACCGCTTTTTCTTCACCGATCGGTCGCGGCGTCGGCAATGCCGCGCGCTCCCGGAAGGCGGTAAGGGCCGTTCCGAGTTCGCGACCGGCTGCGCTGAGCGACACGGACTGAACAGCCTGCGTCACTCGATCAAACCATTGCGGGTTCGGTTCGGTCAGTCCGGACCCGTCCGATTTCGGCGCAACGGGCTCTGGCGCGGTTGTCTCGGACGGTGCCGGTTGTTCCGGCTCATCGACAAAGCCGGCCTTCCATCGCGGGTTCGGTTCGGTCAGTCCGGACCTGTCCGATTTCGGCGCAGCGGGCTCTGGCGCAGGTGTCTCGGACGGTGCCGATTGTTCCGGCTCATCGACAAAGCCGGCCTTTTCGGCGAGCCATTTCATCCAGCTCGGCGGCTCCGGCCAATCGATATCGAATGAGATCAGCTCGCCAAGGGCATCAAACCTTGTACTGAACCAGTCTGTCAGGTCAGACCAGGCTGCTTCCAGGCCGGCGATAATGTGTTCGACGATCAAAGCGCCAAGAGTGACCAGATTTGCGATTGCCGACCGGATCGCGTTCCCGAGCCCCTTGCCGATGCGCCGGCCGGCCGCTTCGACCTCGCCCTTCTCGGCATCGCCGAGCTGCTCCTGCGTGAACAGATCGGAAAAGAAATTGACAACGGCGTCCCTGACCCTGGCAAGCTGGGCATCAACGCTGGAGAAGTCGAACAAGCGGTCGAATGCGGCCATCGCCGCCTCGGCGTCTGCTCCGGTTATCTCGGCGATCTCGCCCACCCAGCCACGAACATCCGAGACAAGGCTTTCCCACTTGCCTGAAATCCATTCGATATCGGGTGCAAAAGCATCGTAAAGGCCGTCTCCAAAACCCTTCATGAACGCTTTGAAACGCTCCCGGTATTTCCAGAGCAGGAAGACAGCCGCTGCGATCAGGACGATGGTGAGAACGACCGGCCATCCGGCAGCTGCGATCGCCGACAAGGCCGCAACGGCAGCGGTGCGCAGACCGGTAAACAGCGTCGCCAGAGCCGTTCCCTTGCCGAAGGTCGCAAGCATGTGCAATCCCGCCAGTGCGCCCTTGATCCGCCCGGGTGCGATCGATGCCAGAAACCAGCCGGCAGAACGGGCCAGACGACCGAATATCCGGCCGGCGCCCGCAAGCATCCTGAGTGGCCCGGCCAATAGCGCCACATTGCGACCGGCGCGGCCAAAGCGCATGAACAGGCCAAGAAACCTGAACAGTCGCAGGCCGAACGCTGCCCAGAGGAAACCGGCCACGCGCGATGCAATGCCGAAGGCCAGCATTGCGGCTGCGCTCTGCACGAGCACGCTTGCCGGTTCCGGGTTGGCCTGTGCCCAGGCGGCAAACTGATCGGTTACGCCCCCGACGGTTTCCGCGAGCTTCAGTAGTGGCGGCAGCAACACCGTTCCGATCAGGATTGCGGTGTGAGTAAGCCGGTTTTTCAGCAGATCGAACTGCCTTGTCGCGCCAGATGCCTGTTTGCGGGCTTCCTCCACAGCCGAGCCGGCGTATGCGGCCGCATCACCGGTAAGTTCAAAGGCCTGTTTCAGCAGTTCGGGATTGCCGAGGAACTTGGCGAAGTCGTCGGCGAAGTCCTGACCGACCAGGGCGATAAGGGCTTCCATACCCTTTTTGCTTTCGGCCATTGCCGCAAACAGGTTCCGGATCGCCGCCGCGCCGTCTGTATCCAGGTCCCCCAGGAACTGCTCACGCGAGGTGCCAAGCGCCTCGAATGCGTCCTCGACACCCTTGGCGTTGGCCTCGACCCGGGTGGCCATGGCGTTGAAGCCGCGCGCCGCTGTCTCGGGTATGATGCCGGCTGCGATCATCGCCGCGCCAACCGAGCCGGTCTCGATTGCCGTCAAATTGAATATCTTCGCCGCGCCCGCTGCCCGATTGGCAAAATTCGTGATCTCCGCTGCCTTTGCCGCCATGTTGTTCGACAGGTGATTTGTCGCGTCGCCAAGGGTTTCCAAACCCTCCCGATTGAGGCGATAGACATTGCGCAGCCTGGCGAAACGCTCGCCGATCTGCGCGCCGGCCATGTCGAAGGCGACGGCTGCGTTGGCCACATAGAGCGAGAAGGCTTCCAGTTCATTGACCGGCACGCCGCCCTGGGCGGCCTCGGCCATGAGTTCGATAATGTCCTTTGCCGCGACCGGGACAATGGCGCTGGTGTCGAGCGCGAATTTACGAAGCTCCTGAAGCCGCTTCAATGGGGCATCGACGACCTTTTCAAGGCCCTTGAATGACTGGTCGGAGTCAGCGGCGAGTTTCACCGGGGCGGCAAGCGACAGCGCCATGCCAAGCGCGCCGGTAAGGCGGGAACGTGCATGTGAGGCGCGGGCTTCAAGGCGGTTCAGATGATCGCCGAAGGCTCGCTCGTCAAAGCGGGTGGCAAGACCGGATGTGACGACCTCTTCCAGGCCGCGACCGAAATCGCGCACGCCCGTGCGCATCCCCTGAAGCGTCCTTTTTGAATTTGGACGCTTCCGCCGAATATCGGTCTATCAGGGAGACAATGACCGAGACGTTCATGGATTGCCGCCTCCGTCGGCTCCAGCTTTCAGAGCACCGGCAATTGCATTCAGAAGCCGGCCATTGTCCCGATCGGCGGCGGCAAGCGCCTGTTCGTGCCAGAAAGCAAGTTCGTCGAGCTCAAGGTCACCGATCTCCAGCGCGGACCAGCCGAAGCGGCCGGCTATGTCGCCTGGCCCGAAGAGCAAGGCGCTTGCGTCAATGTCTCGAGCGCGGGGAAAAAATCGGCTAGGGCCCTTCCGATTGCCGGATAATCGGCCGGATCGATCAAAAGGAATTGCTCCGGTGTCACGCCAAACAGTTTTGCCAAAGCCGCCGCCAGGGCGTCGAGCTTGTGGGCATCCAGAAGCGAAGCGATCCGACCGACCAGTTCGCTATCCCCCGATTTGAGCGCGGCGACCTTGTCCTGCATCCTGTCCCCATCGCCCGACAACAAAATGGTCACGATGTCCTTGCCGAACAGCTTGATCAGTTCCAGGACGTTGGCGGTCTTCGGGCGGCTGATCGTCAGCTTTGAGATCGCCGCATTGCCCTCCAGTTCGATCGGAAAGGTGAGCCTGACGTCTACCGAGCTTGCCGCCTTCGTCATCCGCCAACCCTCAGGATGCGGCGATGATCGTCACCGACGCCCGTGCCGTTGAGAATGGTCCAGCCGCCAGGCCGGAAATTGAACGCGCGTATGACCTTCTTGTCGTGCACCTCGGAATACCAGGTCACTGCCGAAAGCATGTGATCGTAGCCGGCCTTCTCGCCGCCCTTCATCTGTTCGGGATCGATCTTCATCAGACGGGCCTTGATATCGACCGTCACCTCGATTGCGCGGCCGCTGTCGTCGTGGTCATCGAACAGCGACTTGACCGCCGTGAACGAAGTGCGCTGCCCCGGCGGACTACCGAACAGCACGTCCATGCCAGGATTGTGCGAGACCAGCTTGAAGGGCAGTTCCAGCTTGTTGGTGATGCCGAGCGGGACCGCTGTTTCGCCGGTGCCGCCTCCCGGCGTGAAGTCGAAGCTTTTTTCCTCCAGGACCGGAAGCTTCATCTCCTCGATTTCGATGGTCAGCGCCATGGTGTCCCCGGCAATCAGGGTAAATCCGCGAAGCAGGCGAAGATTGTTCATGTCGGTTCTCCTTATGCTGCGCGATCGAGACCGGTCAGAATGTCCTCGGCCAGAACGTTGAAGTAGACCGAGTTGCGGCGGAAACCGAACTGCAGGTCATTGAGCGGCGGCGCTTCCTCGGCGTCGAATTCAACGCGCAGGATGCCGGACCGCAGCGACTGGGACGAGTTGCGCGCCTTGTCCCAATAGGCCCGCCCCCCGAGGATGGCGCCGTCTGCCTTTAATTCGTCCAGAAAGATTTGCAGCGACCGGATGATGGCGATGCCGAGCTGTGCCGACAGGTTTTCGTCCATTACCGAGCGGAACGCCGGTGCAATGGCCTTTTCGATCGCAGCCCGCGTCCGCGTCACGTTGATGAACCGCCACAGAGCATCGGACGACGTGGTCTCGCTGCCCCAAAGGATCGTTCCGTTGGCGGCTACCGCGCCGCCTGCGCCCTGAACGGTCACGGCCGGAATGATCGTATTGATACGGTTTTCGTTCAGATAGTTGGCCTCATGGCTGGCCTCGCCATCGAAATAGGACACCGGTCGCGATGTGCCGACAATGCCGCCGATCGCCTGATTGGACGGCGACCAGTACGGTCCACCCCTGTCCTGGTCACGCTTGACAAACAGGCCGGCGACACGCGCCGAGGCAGGCGCAACCACATTGCCCGCCAGCTTGACGGCCGGCTCGACCAGATAGGTGTACCGGTCGGAGAAATCGGCGCGATAGGCGAGCGCGCTTTCCTTGGTCGTCGCCGGGCAATCGCCGATCCTGACCGCCTTCAGCGCCGCTGAGATGCCTTCGAGTTCGGCCATGACCGGGTTCTTGGCGTCGCCCGGCCGCTGCGAAGTGTAACCGGGAACGATCAGAAGTCCCGGCTCGACACCCGTGTGCCCCTTGGCATAGCGGAAGGCATTGACGCCGGTCATCGCGGCGCTCGACCCGGCCAGATTGGCCAGGGTAGCGTCGGTATCGACGCCTTCGGCCACGCGGACCAGCACGATGGATGCGACGACACCCTGGTCGCTGATCGCGTCGATGGCCGCCCTGGCGGTTCCCGTTGCGCCGAGATCCGCGATCTTGTCGGTGTCGTTGGAGTAGAAGTGAACAGGTTCGTTTAGCGGAAATTTGCTTGCGTCGGCAGCCTCCGCGACTACCGCCATGCCGATCGGAGACAGATCGGCGGCAGAAATCGGAAGTTCGGTTTTACCGGCGTCAAAGACGCGGACGCCATGGTTGTAAGGGGCTGTCGCCATGGTCGATCCTTATCTTTCTTGCGCCCACCTGGCGCGGGTAGACCTCGCGGCGCATTCGGATTTCACGGTTGGCTTCGCCGATCTGCGTCTGGATCGAGACCGCCATCGGCTACTCCTCCGTCCTGCCGATCGTGTCGCCATTCAGCCCGCGCGTCCGCTCCACCAGATCGAGCGGCCCCTCGGCGGGATTCTCCGCCCGGTCCGGATGGAGGTCGTAGAAAACCTCTCCGCCGGCATGGCGGAGGATGATCGCGATCCGCGCGCAATCCGCGCGCTCGGTCACACACAGCGCCAGCCCGTCCGCGCTCATGCCGACACCGCCTTTTCCGGGCGGAACCGATGCCGGTCGATCAGCCGGTAGCCAACCCCCACACGGCCTTGATTTGCACGCCGGACGGCCCCGGCCTCCGACGCAGATTATGGATCTGGGCATCGACGATCTTCGGATCGGGCCATGGCTCCGGTCGGTCGCTGACGATCACCTGATAGATATGCTCTTTCGCCGCCACCTCATGCGCGACCAGGCAGCGGAACACCATCTGCAATTGCGGCGGGAGATAGACGCCCATCGGAAACATCGTCACCCAGGACGGCGCCGCGCTTGATCTCGCCGTATTTCAGCTCCCATACCTCGCGATAGGTCGAGACGAATTGCGCCCGGTCCAGCACCGACAGATCGTTGCGAAACAGATTTTCGACAATCTCGATCAGTGTCGCCTCGCCGTCGGCGGAGGAGCCCAGATCATCGATAGGGCGACGGTGAACAGGCCGGATTTCGCACGGCCCTCCGACGCCAGAATGAAGGCCACGGATCCGCACAGCGTCGCGCCGAGGATCAGAAAAACCGCCAGCGCGATCCAGGCGCTCATCTCCGCGCCTCCGCTTCGGGCTTCTCCGACCGGTTCATCTGACGTAGAGCCCGCAAAAGGTCGACAAGCTGAAAGCCGAGCGTTGCCGCTGATCTGAGCGCGAAGTTTCTACCAGCTACAATTAGAGCCTGTGCCCGTTTTGAGGCCCAACGCCGGGCGTGATGGCAACAACCGTGTTTGCCGGTTGATCCAGCCCCGATCCCGGCCGGGGTTTTGTCCCCGAGGCTCGAGTGGGGCCGGAAGTGATTGTAGTCGTGCCGCCAGGCTTCGAGTTCCCGGCGGGCATGGGTCGGGCTGGTGAAGATCGTCTCGTTCAGACATTCGTCCCTGAGCCGCGCATTGAAGCTCTCGGTGAACCCGTTCTGACAGGGCTTGCCCGGCGCGATAGAGTGCCACTCGACATTGCGCTCCTTTGAACGGCGCCCGATCGCCATGCCGGTCGGTTCGGTGCCGTTGTCGCTGACGATCGTGCCGGGCCGCGCCATTCGCTCGAAGATCGCCGCATCAGGCTCGCAACCGACCCTTGCGCCGGAGATCGACGTATCGGCAATCAGGCGCACGCACTCCCGGCTGAAGTCGTCGACCACGGCGAAGGTCCGGAACCTGCGTCCGCAGGCAAAGGCATCCGACATGAAGTCCAGGCTCCAGCGCTGGTTCGGTCCCTGCGGTAACACCATCGGCGCTCGTGTCCCCAATGCCCGCTTGCGCCCGCCACGGCGACAAACCTGCAAGCGCTCATCCCGATGATACAGCCTGCGGAACTTCTTGTGGTTCATGACCCATCCCTCACGGCACGGCAGCCAGTGCAAGCGCCGACAGCCGAACCGGCGGCGCTCGCCGGCCAGTTCCCTGATACGTGTCCGCGCCTCGGTGTCGTCAGGGCGGCAGCTGATATAGCGCACCGTCGTTCGGTCCACGCCCGGCACCGCGCAGGCGCGACGCCGGCTCACTTCGAAGACCTCCCGGAGATGAGCCACCGCCTGCCGCCCGGCACCGGGCGTCAGAACTTTTTGCACTGATCTCCCTGAGCATTGCGTTGTCCAGCATCGAGCCCGCCAGCAGCTTCTTCAGCTGCGCATTCTCCTGCTCCAACTGACGAAGCCGCCGGGCATCGGACACCTCAAGCCCGCCATAGTTCGACTTCCACTTGTAAAAGGTCGCCGGGCTGATCCCGTGACGGCGGCACACATCCGCCGTCGGCATCCCCGCCTCCTGCTCCTTCAACACAGCGATCATCTGTTCCTCGCCAAACCTGCTCCGCTTCATATCGTCCGTCTCCTTGTCAGCGCCGGACGCTCATTATCATTGGAGAAAACCTAAGGGCGCAGACCACAGTCTTTGATGGAAAGATGGAGTGTTCACGATGGGCTGCCGTCGACGTATCCATTTTACCGATAGCCGGAAGGCAGAGATTTGGGATCGCCGGCAGCGTGGGGAGTCGATGCGTTCGATTGGCCACGGGCTCGATCGCAACTCATCGTCGATCTTTCCCTTGCTGCCCCGGACGTGTGCTATCCGGCAGCTGGCGCGCGCAAGGTCGCGTCCAGCATTGGCTCATTGTGATCGAGAGGAGATCTCCGGAGGACTTGGGGCGCAACGGTCCTTTCGTGCGATCGCGCGTCAGCTACGCCGAGCGCCGTGGACAATCAGCCGCGCGGTGGAGCGCAATGGCGGCCGCGCCGGGTATCCCGAGGCGAAGAAACCTGTGATCAATGCCGACTGTGGGGGCTCGAACGGGGTGCGTGTCAGGCTGTGGAAAGTCGAGTTGCAAAAGCTTGCCGACGAGACCGGGCGCACGCTCCAGATCCACCACTATCCGCCCGGCACATCGAAGTGGAACAAGATTGAGTACCGCCTGTTCTGTCACATCACCCAGAACTGGAGCGGTCGTCCGCTCACCGACCGCATGACTGTGGTCGAACTGATCGGTGCAACGACAACCAAGGCTGGCCTCAGGGTCAAATGCGCAATCGACGAGCGGACCTACCAAAAGAGCATCAAAGTCTCCAAACCCGAAATGGACGCACTCAACATTACCGGAGACGAGTTCCACCCTGAATGGAACTACACCATCAAGCCAAGAACTACCGCATCGTCAACGATGTCGATCAGAATCTTGTCCGCCGTCTTGTTCCCGACGCTTTGGGCGGGCTTCTCGACGAGCTTCCCATGATTCCTTCGCAGCAGGAAATCCCTCTCGGCCGGGCAGCCACCATACCCGTTCCCGTTCGCATCCGCGACCTGCAAAAGCCGCAGCGCCCGCGTTCGGATGATCCGAGTTTCTGGCACACATGGCTTGGCTGCAAAGGCGCTCCGCCAAACTGGACGCAAGTGGTCAAGACATGGGAAAAACCAGACGAAGAGGTCCACCAAGCGCAGACCACGGAAAGTATCGCAGGTGACGATATCGACCCAGAACCGAACGAGGCATAGTTATCGAGAACGCGCAATTTGACTCTGCTCTTCCGACAAATCCGGCGAAACGAAAAGAGGCAGGGTGATCGGTCAACTGAGAACATCAGACTTCATTTGCGTGGTCTACCTCAAAATCGGTATTTCATCCGCGGCTTTGCTTTATCTGTATGTGTTCGTTTGTTTTTTCCGGTTGTCTTCCGAGGTCAACCAAAATGGTCCACCTCAAATTGGATTTTCCCGCAATATCACAACGCCGGTTCCGACGTTTTCACGACCGCCTTCAAATCCTCAAAGTCCTGGATTTCCAGCATTTTCGGGCCGCAATCAAAGACCCTTCACAGCCGGTTTGAAGGGTCGTTGAAGGTCGTTGCCGATTTTGCCTTCGACACCGATTTTTCCGTCAAATTCTCAAACCAGATGTCAAAAGGTCCGGTCCCGCGGCACCCGTTTTCTCCAGGTTAAAGGACTGTTTTCACGACGAATTTCACCCCTTCCCGCTTAATCCAGGATAATCCCGCCTTATTCTCAAACCAGATGTCAAACTACAACCGCCGAGGAAGCCGAATTGCAGCGCACCGGTGCGGCAATGAGCTTTGAGACCGCGGCGCTGCAGGCCGGCCCCGAGGCTGCCGGTTTTCTTAATGTGCTTGTCCGCCTGTTGGGCGCGCAATCCGTGGTCGAGATCGGCACTTCATACGGCTACACGACCTTGTGGATGGGTGAGGCGGCGCGCGACACCGGTGGCCATGTGATCAGCATGGAAACCTATGCAGACAAATGCATAAGGACGCGTGATCTGGTCGATCTGGCCGGGCTATCCGGCGTTGTCGACATTCGCCAGGGAGATGCCAGGGAAATCGTTCGCGAGTTGGCAAGGCGGATCGATCTCGTCTTTATCGATGCCGCAAAACCAGACTACATCACCTATGTCGATTAACTTCTGCCCAAAATGCGCACCCGTGTCTGCATTGTCGCAGATAACATGATCTTCCCGGAGCGAGCACGGGAGGAAGCCCAAGCCTACCAGGCCCACATCCGCGCGCTGTCATCAGTTCGCAGCATGTAACTTACAATTGGCGACGGACTGGAGATGACGGTGAAAATTGGCTGAACGAAAAATTGCGACTATCGGCAAAGCACCAGCAAGCAGGCGTGAAGACGTGCCGGTTTCACCCTTTCGCTGCCGCCAGCGCCACCACCTTGCGCATCAGGCTGGGCAGCGCCTCGCCTGAAAGAGCTTTACGATCGGCCCAGTAGCATCTTTGCGGATCGGCGCCATCGCGCAAGTCCGGATCAGCACCCCCCGTCCCCCGCCAGACCTCAAGGACCAAATGGAAGTGAGTGAAAGTGTGCTCAACCTCGCCCATTTTTTGCCAATGGCCAAGAATGGGTGCCGCCGCCAGCACGTCGCTCTCATTGCCCGCATCTTCCCGCCACGGGCTTGTCGGCACCTCGCTCATGCCGCCAAGTAGCCCGCGCGGCAGGCGTTTGCGCAAGAGCACCGCACCATCGCCGCGCTCAACCCAGAATGCCACCCCCCGCCGCTCGGGCCGCGCGGCGCGTGCGCGCTTCACCGGCAACTCGCCGGCAATGCCTTGCGCCCGCCCCTGGCAACCAGGCGCCAGCGGGCAGCGCGCGCAGTCGGGCCGGCGCGGCGTGCAGATCATCGCCCCGAGATCCATCATCGCTTGGGCGAAATCGCCGGGCCTCTGCAGCCTGGTGAACGCGGCAGCCAACTCGCGCAGCCGCGGCTTGGCCTCCGGCAGCGCCTCGCGCACCGCGAAATAACGGGCAATGACGCGCTCGACATTGCCATCGACCACGGTTGCCGCACGGCCAAAGGCGATCGCCGAAATCGCCGCGGCGGTATAGGGCCCAATACCGGGCAGGGCCATCAGACTTTCTTCATCATCGGGAAAGATACCGCCATGGTCGCGCTGGATGGCGCGCGCGCATTTCAGTAAATTGCGTGCCCGCGCATAATAGCCAAGCCCCGCCCAGGCCTTCATCACCTCATCGTCGGGCGCCGCGGCAAGCGCTGCCACATTCGGCCATTTGCGCATGAAGGTGCGAAAATAGTCCTCGACCACCGCCACCGTTGTCTGCTGCAGCATGATCTCGCTCAGCCACACGGCATAGGAACCGGGGGTGATGCCAATCTGCGCGCGCCACACCAACGTGCGGGCATGGCAATCATACCAGTCAAGCACCGCTTGCCTCGGAGTATCAACGTCGTTCACGGCAGGTTCACTCGACGCGTTGTGAATGGTGAGTTACCCATGTGCCACTTATACTCGCTGTCAACAAGCAATTGGAAAGCCGTCGATGATCGGCAGCCCCCGCTCATCCACACGCTTCGGTGCCGTCTCCATTGGACGCCTGGCAAGCACCATTGCCGCGCCGTCTTTCGAGCGTCATGGACCGGGCCACGGCCAGATCACCGCGGCATGGCCGGATCTTGTCGGACCCGATCTTGCTGGCATGTCGCGGCCATTGCGCCTCACCTGGCCGAAAGGCGCGGCAGCCGGTGCGACGCGCAGGCAAAAGCAAGGTGCTGTGCTGACAATTGGTGTTGAAGGGCCGCGCGCGATTGAATTTCAGCACACAGAGCCGCACATCATGGAAGCTATCAACAGCCTTTTTGGCTATCGCGCCGTTGCCAAACTGCGGCTCGTTCAAGCAAGCCCCGACAGGACCCGGCAACGTCAGCGCCGCCGGCCGGTTGAAGCCACCAATGCAGAGGAGATCACCGGTGTTGGCTCCACCGAACTGCGCAATGCCCTTGCCCGCCTCGGCAAAATCACCAACAACCGTTGAAAATGCGCGCTACCCGCGCAACCCAGACACCCGACAGGAGGACGCTCCCTTGAAAGTTTCGATCATTCCTTCTCGCACACCCGCCGCTCTGATGGGCGCACTTTTCCTGGGTCTTGCCCTGAACTTCGGCGCATCCGCCCAAGAACCCGGCGCAACCTATGATGAGGCAGAACTGCTTGAAACCGGTGCGTTGAATGACAACACTCAGGGCGAGGATGATGCACCGGTCACAATCATCGAATACGCATCGATGACCTGCCCGCATTGCGCGTCCTTTCACAAGAACGCCTACCCCAAGATCAAGCAGACATATGTCGACACCGGCAAGGCGCGAATGATCTTCAGGGAGTTCCCACTGGACCGACTGGCCCTCGCCATAGCAATGCTGGCGCGCTGTGTCGAGCCCGACAGGTTCTTTCCGTTCATCGATATTTTGTTTACGCAGCAGAAGACTTGGAGAAACGAAAATCCGATCAAACCGCTGAAAAAGTTTGCCAAGCAGGCGGGACTGAATGACGAGGCCTTTGACAAATGCCTGTCGAATCAGGAGCTATTGGACGGAATATGGTGGATCAAGAATCGTGGCGGCGAGGAATTCAATGTCAACGGCACGCCATCGTTCTTCGTCAACGGAGAATTCGTCTCCGCCCAACAGGCTCAGGATTTCGATGTTTTCTCGGAGATTGTCGAAAAACACCTCAGCGAATGAGTGCCAAAACAGCACAAGGATGGCGCGTATAACTAATGACGCGCGCGCATCTGCGGGAGGCGGTTGATGAAGTTTAACCGCCTCAGACTTTCCGGTTTCAAATCCTTTGTCGATCCAACCGAGCTGTTGATCGAGACCGGTCTTACCGGCATCGTCGGGCCCAATGGCTGCGGCAAGTCGAACCTGCTCGAAGCCCTGCGCTGGGTGATGGGCGAGACATCGTTCAAATCCCTGCGCGGCGCGGCGATGGACGATGTGATTTTTTCCGGCTCGTCCGACCGGCCGGCCCGCAACACCGCCGAAGTCACCGTCACCCTGGATAATTCAAACCGCACCGCACCTGCCCAGTTCAACGGCGAAGACACAATCGAGGTCTCCCGGCGGATTGAGCGTGAAGCCGGCTCGGCCTACCGCATCAATGCGCGCGAGGCGCGCGCGCGCGACGTTCAGATGCTGTTCGCCGATGCCGCGACCGGCGCCCATTCGATCACATTGGTGTGCCAAGGCCAGATTGGCGAGCTGCTCGCGGCAAAGCCCCAGGCGCGCCGCGTCATCCTTGAGGAGGCCGCCGGGATCAGCGGCCTGCATCACCGCCGCCACGAGGCCGAACTCAGATTGCGTGCCGCTGAACAGAATCTGCAAAGACTGGATGACGTGATTGGCGAAATTGATGCGCAGCTGGTCGCTCTGCAGCGTCAGGCCCGCCAGGCGGCCCGCTACAAGAACGTTGCCGCCAAGATACGCCAATCCGAAGCCCTGTTGTTGCATCTGCGCTGGACCGAAGCCGCAGATGGCGTTTCCATCTCCACCGCGGAACGCAGCCATGCCGGCGAGAAAGTCGCTGAACTTGCCGCCATTGCCGCTTCAACCTCAACCGCCGAAAATGCGGCTGCCGAAAAGCTGCCGCCCCTTCGCCGGGATGAAGCCCAAGCCGCTGCCGCGTTGCAGCGTTTGCGCAACGAAGACCGCACTCTGGCGGCAGATGCCGAACGCACCGGCGAACGCCGCATGGAGCTCAATGCGCGTCTTGCCCAGATCTCCGCCGACATCGAACGCGAGCGCTCGATCCTCGAAAACCACGCGGAACAGATCGAAACACTGGCCGCAGAAGAGACCGAGCTGCGCAAGACGCTGGAGAAAAGCGCCGCCCAGCAAGCCGATACCAACGAAAAGACCAGCGCCGCCCGTCAGACTCTGGAGATTGCCGAGACCGAACTCGCCAGCAAGATGAGCGTGTTTATCGAACTCAAGGGCGCACATTCCAATGCAGCCTCGCGCCTCAGGGAATGCGAAGCGCGCGCTGAACGCCTCAAGAGCGACAGCGAACAGGTCGCCAGCCAGCTCGACAAGGCAGAAACCTCCGATGCCACTGACGCCTCCAGGCACCAAGCGGCGATCGAGCGAGCGTTGCAAACACTGAGCGCCACCGAGGAACAAGCCGCTGCCGCCGCTCAGGGCCTGGAATTGGCGCACGAGCGTGAGCGCACCGCACGCGATGCAGCAGACGAGGCTGAACGTATTCTAGATCGTCTGGAGGCTGAATCTGCCGCACTGGGCCCCATTGCCGGCCCGCGTGATGGCCAATCGGGCACCATGGTCGAACGGGTCACCGTTGTTCCCGGTTTTGAGACGGCAATCGCTGCGGCACTGGGCGATGATCTTGATGCATCCATCATGCCGGATGCGAAAATGCGCTGGCGCGAACTCGAGCCCCTTGCCGCCTCGCAAGGACTGCCTGAAGGCGCAGAACCGTTGGCCCAGTTTGTCAATGGCCCGCCCTCGCTGGCGCGGCGCCTAGCCTTCACTGGCGTGGTCACCCCGGAGGAAGGTGAATTGTTACAGCGCCGCCTGACCCCCGGCCAGCGCATGGTCAGCCGAGAGGGCGATCTGTGGCGCTGGGATGGTTTTGTTGCCCGCGCCGGTGCTGAAAACGTCGCCAGCAAGCGCCTGGAGGCGCGCAATCGCCTCGAAGCAATCGAACTCGAGATCGATACCGCGCGCGAATACCGGGACAGTGCACAACACGCCAACCAGGCGGCCAAGGATGAAGCAAGCCACTCTGATAATTCCGATCGCGAAGCGCGCGGCGCCTGGCGAAGTGCCGGCCAGGAAGCCGACCGTGCACGCGCAGCCTTGGCCGAAGCCGAACGAAAGGCGCAAGCGATCCGCGTACACACTCTCGCCCTGCAGCAAAAGCGCGAACGCCTCAACACCGATCTTGCTGATGCCCTGACTGCGGCTGAACAAGCACGAGCACAACAGGCACAACTTGCATCACTGAGCGAGATCGAGGCCACAATCGAACCCTTGCGTGCCGGCATTGCCGAGGCGCGCGAGAATTTCAGCCAGGCCGAAGCGCATGTTCATTCCCTCGGGCGCGACCTGACCAATGCCAACCAGCGCCTTGAGCGCATTGCCGAAGAGGTGCGCCGCTGGCATGGCCTGACCGAAAGCGCCCAGGCACACATCACCGCGCTTGGTGAGCGCAGCCAGGCCATCCAGGCGGAAATGGATGAGCTCAGCGAGATTCCCGAAGTCATCGCCGCCAAGCGCGCAAAACTGGCGGACGCGGTGGCTGATGCGGAAAAAGCCCGCAGCCTCGCGGCCGATCGCCTGACCAAGGCCGAGACAACCTTGGGCACGCTGCGCGCCGATGCCCGCAGGCTTGACATCACCCTCACTGAGGCGCGCGAGACCCTTGCCCGCGCCGAAGCTCGTCAGGAGGCAGCTGAAGAGCGCATGGAACAGGCGGTTCAAGCGATCCGCGGCGAGCTTTCCTGCGCACCGGACCAGGCGCTGGCGCAAGTGCAACTTGCCGATAGTGCGCAAATTCCCGCCCTTGCGCAGATCGAAGAGCAGCTGCAAAGAGCCCGTGCCGAGCGTGAGCGCCTTGGCGCGGTCAATCTGCGTGCTGAAGACGAGGCGAGCGAACAACGGACCCGTTCTGAGGAACTGCGCACCGAGCGCGACGATCTCGATAAGGCGATACGCCGGTTGCGCCAGGGAATAGGCACGCTGAATTCAGAGGCACGCGGCCGTTTGACCAGCGCCTTTGATTCGGTGAACGAACAGTTTGGCAATCTGTTCCGCACCCTGTTTGGCGGCGGCACTGCGAGCCTGACCATGACCGCCTCCGATGATCCGCTGGAAACCGGCCTTGAGGTGATTGCCCACCCCCCCGGAAAACGGCCACAGACCCTCACCCTTTTGTCGGGCGGCGAGCAGGCACTCACCGCATTTGCCCTCATGTTGTCGGTATTCCGCACCAATCCCTCGCCGATCTGTGTACTCGACGAGGTTGATGCGCCGCTCGATGACCACAATGTCGAGCGCTTTTGCAATCTCGTCACCAAGCTCGCTGAAGAGGCCGCCACCCGCTTCCTGGTGATCACCCATCACCCCTACACCATGGCGCGCATGGATCGGCTGTTTGGCGTCACCATGGCCGAGCGCGGCGTCAGTAAACTCGTGTCTGTCGACCTTGATACAGCCGAGCGTTTCCGTGAAGCCGGATAGGCATGTGATTGGCGGTGCGCAAACTCGCCTTCCTTGTTAAAATAGTACAATAATTACAATGACTTATATTCAGATCCGGATGCTTGACACTCGCCGGGTGCCACACTATGGTGCGCCCGGCTCAGCGTGATATTGCGGTGCAGACGTGGCCATGGGCCAACTGGGCACTGGATGAGCAAGAGACCAACTGGAGGGGGGGCTCCCGGGCCCGATCGTCGGCTTAACGAACTGAGCCGGAAATTGGCCCGACTGCGTCGTGCCAGGACCGAAACGGGACAGGCTCAGCGTCGGGGTACCCAACTCGGCTTTGCTTTTCGCCTCGCCACCGAATTAGTAGCGGGGTTTGTCGTTGGCGGACTCATCGGCTGGTTTCTCGATGATTGGCTGGGGACTTTGCCGTTGTTTTTGCTCGTGTTTTTCGGGCTTGGCGCGGCGGCAGGCATCCTGAATGTCGTGCGCACGGCGCACGCCATGAACAAGGCCGCGGCGGACGATGCCGCGGCAGACGAAGTTGGGGACGAGGCGCGCAAGCCGCCTCGGGACAATTGAAGGAGACGCCGCGTGGCGGCTGACGGAATCAAACTGGCGCTGCTTGAAGCGCATGCCGAAGAAGCGGCACATGGCGAACCAGCATCCCATGGCGCCTTCGATCCGATGCATCAGTTCGAGATCGTCCGGTTGGTCGATATTCAGCTGTTCGGCGTCGATGTGTCCTTCACCAATTCTTCCCTTTTCATGGTCATTGCCATCACTCTGGTCGCCGCTTTCACGATCTTTTCGATTGGCGGCAGGGCAATGGTTCCCGGCCGTTTTCAGTCGATGGCTGAGCTTTCCTACGAATTCGTCGCCAAGATGGTGCGCGAGAATGTCGGCGACAGCGGACAGAAGTATTTCCCCTTTGTGTTCACGCTGTTCATGTTCGTGCTCGCCTGCAACCTCTTGGGCATGATCCCCTATTCATTCACCGTGACCAGCCACATTGCGGTGACCTTTGCTCTTGCCGCGGTGGTGTTTCTCGGCGTCACCGCCATCGGCTTCATCAAGCACGGCATCGGATTTCTCAAGTTTTTCGTCCCCTCCGGCATTCCGGCAGCACTGGTACCATTGCTCGTGGTGATCGAGGTGATTTCCTATCTCACCAGGCCGATCAGCCTGTCGGTTCGCCTGTTCGCCAACATGATGGCCGGCCATACCATGCTCAAGGTTTTCGCCGGTTTTGTTGTTGGAATGGGCGTCATCGGTGGCTGGGCGCCGCTCGCATTCATTGTCGCCTTCACCGGCCTTGAGGTTCTGATTGCCTTCCTCCAGGCCTATGTGTTCGCGATCCTCACCTGCATTTATCTGAACGACGCGCTGCATATGCACTGACCAGACCGCGTCGTAAAAACCAATCCACGAAGGAGAATTCATTATGGAACCAGAAGCTGCAAAGCTGATCGGCGCAGGTCTCGCCACCATTGCCCTTGCCGGAGCCGGCGTCGGCATCGGCAACATTTTCGGCAACTATCTCTCCGGTGCGCTGCGCAATCCTGCCGCCGCCCAGGGGCAGTTCGCAAATCTGCTGCTCGGATTTGCGTTGGCCGAAGCGACCGGCCTGTTTGGCTTGGTTGTGGCACTGATCCTGCTGTTCGTCATCTGACAAGCCGGCCGAGAACAGGCTTTGAGCCGGATCCGGCCCTTCCGAGGGTGACATAATGCCCCAATTGGATTTTTCCACTTACATTCCTCAGCTTGTCTGGCTGGCGATCAGTTTTATCGTGCTCTATCTGATGATGGCTCGGTTTGCGTTACCGCGTATCGCCACGGTCATTGAGGAACGGCGCGATCGCATTGCCAGCGACCTCGATGAAGCCGAGCGCTCCAAGTCGGAATCCGAAGCTGCTGTTGCAGCCTACGAAGCAGCCCTTGCCAAGGCCCGTGCCAGCGCCCACGATATTGCCCGCGCCAATCGTGAAAAATTGGCCGAGGAGATAGAAGCCGAGCGGTCGAAAGTCGACGCGGCGGCGACGGAAAAGGCTGCCGAGGCAGAGCGCACCATTGCCAGCGCCAAGGATGCAGCGCTTGGCGAACTCTCCGCCGTTGCCAGCGACCTCACAGAGGCAATCGTCCAACAACTAGTCGGTGGGCGAATCGCCAAGAAGAAGATCACCGACGCGGTGTCGGCCACAATGAAGGGCTGAAGAAGCGCTTATGTTCGAAAACCCCGAAACCTGGGTCGCCGTCGGCTTCTTCCTTTTTGTGGCCCTGGCGCTCTATCTCAAAGTGCCGTCGATGATCACCAAGGCACTCGACGATCGTGCCGCCCACATTCGCAACGAGCTCAACGAAGCGCGGCGTCTGCGCGAGGAAGCCCAGGCTCTGCTCGCCGAATATCAGCGCAAACAGAATGACGCCTCCAAGGAGGCAAACAGCATCATTGCCCAAGCGCGCGAAGACGCTGCGGTATTTGCACGTGAATCCGAGGCTCAGCTGAAAGAATCGCTGGAGCGCCACCGCCGCATGGCTGAACACAAGATTGCCCGCGCTGAAGCCGAAGCGATTACCGAAGTGCGCAAACTGGCCGCTGATGTGGCAATCGCCGCAGCCGACCGATTGCTGGCCGACGAGATATCTTCCGCCAAGGCCAAGAGCCTGATCGACGATGGTATAGAGGCTGTGCGCGAAGAGTTGAACTAGGGGCCCATTTACCTTTGTGCCCGAGAAATCTGCGGGCCGTCAACAAATCGGACGAGCACCATGAACGATCCCAGAACTGCCGTCATCGTCGGGTCCGGAAGCGGTCTTTCCGCATCCTTGGCGCGCCTGTTTGCCGCCAATGGGGTGAAACTCGCGCTGGCCGCACGCGACACTGCCAAGCTCAAAGCTTTGTCATCCGAAACCGGCGCAAAGGCGCTCGGTTGTGATGCCACGGTGCCCGGCGATGTGATGGCATTGTTTGATCAAACCGATGATTTATTCGGCGCCCCTGACATCGTCGTCTACAACGCCAGCGCCCGCGCCCGCGGCCCCATCGCCGAACTCGATCCCGAGGCTGTCAAAGGCGCACTGATGGGATCGGCCTATGGCGCCTTTCTGGTTGCCCAGCAGGCGGCAACGCGCATGTTGAGCGCGCGAAGCGGCACGATCCTGTTCACCGGTGCGTCTGCCAGCGTCAAGGGCTATCCAAATTCCGCCCCCTTCGCCATGGGTAAGTTTGCATTGCGCGGCCTTGCCCAATCCCTTGCCCGCGAACTCCAGCCACAGAACATCCACGTCGCCCATTTCGTCATCGATGGCGCGATCCGCAATCCGGACCGCACCGATCCAGCCGACAACCCCGACTCCATGCTCGATCCCGATGCGATCGCCAAGACCTACTGGCAGGTCGCAAACCAAGACCGCAGCGCCTGGACATTTGAAGTGGCGCTCAGGCCGTGGGTCGAAAAATTCTGAGAACCCAGGGCGTTCCACTTCCAGCTTACGAAGCGGTTCCAGCTTCTTCCGGGCTCCATACCAGACGCGGCTCGCGCGCCGCCTGTGTCTCGTCAAGACGGCGTCGCGGCGCAAGATATGGCGCGCCTGCAAAGCTTTCCGCATCACCTGATTTCGCGCGTTCGATCAACGCCCGCATCATCTCGATGAAACGGTCGAGTTCCTGCTTGGACTCTGACTCCGTCGGCTCGATCAACATGGCGCCATGGGCGACCAGCGGAAAATACATCGTCATCGGGTGATAGCCTTCATCAATCATCGCCTTGGCAAAATCGAGCGTCGCCACACCGGTATCTTTCAGGAACTGATCGTCAAACAGAACCTCGTGCATGCAGATGCGATCGCCAAAGGGCTGGCTCATGGCATCGCGCAGACCGACACGCAGATAATTGGCGTTGAGCACGGCATCCTCGGCCACCTGCCTGAGCCCGTCCGCACCATGGCTCATCATGAAGGAGAGCGCGCGCACGAACATGCCCATCTGTCCGTGAAACGCCGTCATGCGCCCGAATGGCTCGGCACCCCCGGCATCATTCTCGTGCTCGACAAGTTCAAGCACGCCATCGGCCTTCCGCACGAATGGCAAGGGCGCGAATGGCGCAAGAGCGGCTGAAAACACCGTCGGGCCAGCACCCGGCCCGCCGCCTCCATGGGGCGTTGAGAACGTTTTGTGCAGATTGATGTGCATCGCATCGACGCCCAGATCGATGGCCCGCGCCTTGCCGACAAGGGCGTTCAGATTGGCGCCGTCGCAATAGAAATAGGCACCTGCATCATGCACCGCCTGGGCGATTTCAAGCACATCGCACTCAAACAGGCCGCAGGTATTCGGATTGGTCAACATGATCGCCGCCACATTGTCGTCAAGCTTGTCTTGCACCGCCTCCGCCGCAACCGTGCCGTCCTCGCGCGCTTCGACATCAACCACCGAATAGCCCAGCAATGACGCGGTAGCAGGGTTGGTGCCATGGGCACATTCCGGTACCAGCACCTTGCGGCGTTGCGCGCCATTTCCGGCGGATTCGTGCGCGGCGCGGATTGCCATCATGCCGCACAACTCGCCATGGGCGCCAGCCTTGGGTGACATCGCCACAGCGTCGGCTCCGGTGATCTCAGCCAGCCATTTGCCAAGCGTGTCGATCAGCTCAAGCGCACCTTGAACCGTCGATACCGGCTGTAGCGGATGAATGTCGGCAAACCCCGCTAGCCGCGCCATCTTCTCATTGAGGCGCGGATTGTGCTTCATCGTGCATGAGCCCAGCGGATAGAGCCCCAGATCGATCGCATAGTTCTTTTGGCTAAGCCGGACATAGTGGCGCAGCGCTTCAGGCTCCGACAGGCCGGGAATCCCGATCGGCTGACTGCGCTCAAGGCCGCCAAGCCTTGAATCATGCACCGGTGGATCGGGCAGATCGACACCGGATGCTTCAGCCGTACCGATCTCAAAAATCAGCGCTTCTTCGACCTGAAGGCCGCGATTGCCCGTCGCCGTTGAAATTTCCACCGGCTCCCCGCTTCCCCCTTGGCTATTCCTGCCCTTGCGGTTCAGCATCACAGGATGCCTTTCATGGCGTCGACATAGGCATCCATATCGGCATCGGCATTGGTCTCTGTCGCTGCAACAATCAGATGATGGGCAAGCTCGCCGCGTTCAGGCTCCAGGCGTGAGACCGGCACGCCGCCCAGCACCCCCTTGTCAGCCAGCGACTCAACCGCATCGGCCGCCGGTATCGGCAGCTTCAAGGTGAACTCGTTGAAGAAGCTGTCATTGATCAACTCAACACCCCTGAGCGCTGCAAGCCTATCCGCCAGTTGAACGGCGTTGGCATGGTTGAGCGCGGCAAGCTTCCTCAAACCGGCCTCGCCCAACAACGACAGGTGGATCGAAAAAGCCAGAGCACACAGCCCTGAATTAGTGCAGATGTTGCTGGTCGCCTTTTCGCGGCGAATATGCTGCTCGCGGGTGGACAGCGTCAGCACAAAACCCCGCCTGCCCTCGGCATCCACCGTTTCACCCGCCAGCCGTCCCGGAAGCTGGCGCACATGTTTCATGCGAGCGGCGAACAGACCAACATAGGGACCGCCAAACGACAGCGCATTGCCGAGCGACTGGCCCTCACCGGCGACAATATCAGCGCCCATCTCGCCTGGAGGCATGATTGCACCCAACGCCAACGCCTCGGTGAACACCGCCACCAGCAATGCACCAGCCTCATGAGCCGCCACCGCAATCGATGCCAGATCATGCAGCCGGCCATAAAAGTCGGGAGTTTGAACCACAACGCAGGCTGTATCGGCATCGATCTCGTCAACGACATTACCGAGATCTCCCGGCGCGGCCGCGAGCGCAACCAGCTCATGATCGGAAACGCGCAACAGATTGCCGATCACCTCGCGATAGTGCGGATGAATTCCATGCGCCAGGACCGACTTGTTCCGCCGGGTCAGGCGATGCGCCATCAAGACCGCTTCGCCCGCACCGGTCGAGCCGTCATACATGGAGGCATTGGCGACCTCCATGCCTGTCAGTGTGGCGATCTGGGCCTGGAATTCAAACAATACCTGCAGCGTTCCCTGGCTCACCTCAGGCTGATAGGGCGTGTAGGAGGTCAGGAACTCAGACCGCTGGATCAGATGATCTACACTTGCCGGCACATGATGGCGGTAGGCCCCGGCGCCGACAAAGAACGGTGCGCTGCCAGCCGACACATTGTGCCCGGCCATTGCGCCCAGCCGGCGCTCCACTTCCAACTCGCCCATATGTGAGGGAAGATCAAGAGTTCCATCAAGCCGCACCGCGGCAGGGATATCGGAAAACAATTCGTCGACCGAGCCAATCCCGATCTCAGCCAACATGTTGCGGCGCTCTACCTGATCATGCGGCAGATAGCGCATCAGTCAAGATCCTTGATAAAGGCGGCATAGGCAACCTCGTCCATCATCACCTCAAGATCGGCATTATCGGCGAGCTTGATTTTCAGGACCCATCCATCGCCCAGCGAGTCTTCGTTCACTTTTGCTGGGGTCTCCTCCAGGATGCCGTTGACCTCAATCACCTCGCCCGAGACCGGCGCCAGAATCTCACCAGCCGCCTTGACCGATTCAACCACCGCTGCCTCGTCGCCCTTGGCCAATGTCGCGCCAACCGCCGGCAGTTCGACATACACCACATCGCCAAGTTGCTCCTGAGCGTAGTTGGTGATGCCAATTGTGCCGATATCCCCGTCCACGCGGATATATTCATGGTCTTCAGTGAAGCGTAGCGTTGCCATTCAACTCCCCATCTTTGTTGTGCGCTTGAAGTATCGATGCGGCACCAGCGGCAGCGGCGCCACCACTGCCTGGCGCGGCTTGCCTCTGATCAAAAGCTGCACCTCGGTTCCTGAGACGGCCGCACCTGTCTCCATATAGCCCATGGCGATCGGCCCATTGACTGTTGGCCCGAACCCGCCGCTCGTGACGGTTCCGATCTCGCGTCCTTCGATCAAAATGCGCGCGCCGGCGCGTGCAGGCGCCCGTCCTGTCGGCAGCAAGCCAACCCGTCGGCGCGACGGTCCTTCGGAAAACTGCGAAAGTATGCGCTCGGCTCCCGGAAATCCGCCCTGCTCCCGCCTGCGGCGCGACACCACCCAGCCAAGATCGGCCTCGATCGGGCTGGTTGTTTCATCAATATCATTGCCATAAAGACACAATCCTGCCTCCATGCGCAGCGTATCGCGGGCGCCCAGACCCACAGCTTCGACTTCGCTCTCAGCCAGCAGCGTACGTGCTACCGTTTCGGCCAAATTCGCATCGACCGATATCTCGAACCCATCCTCGCCACTGTAGCCGGTGCGGCTGACATGGAAGTCGATATCATCGAAACTGGCACTCGTCGCGGTCATGAAATCAAGCTCGCCGGCCTGTGTGCAATGACGTGACAGCACCTCAGCCGCCTGAGGGCCCTGCAATGCAATCAGCGCCCGCTCGCGCGCCGGTGCCAAGGTCAGGCCATCCGGCAGACGCGCGGCAATGTGGCGATAGTCTTCTTCCTTGCGCGCAGCATTGACCACGATCAACAGTATACCGTCATCATCGTGTGACACCGAGCGCGCCACCATCAGATCATCGATAATACCGCCCTCATCGCTCAGCAGCACGGTGTAGCGCACGCTTCCCAGTCCAAGGCCGGCTATCTCGCCCGGCACCAATGCTTCAAGCGCGGCGGCGACACTCTCATGATCCGGTCCGCACACAAAGGCCTGTCCCATGTGAGAAACATCGAACAGCCCGGCCGCATGGCGCGTATGGCGATGCTCTTTCAGCACCCCTGCGGGGTACTGAACCGGCATCTCATAACCGGCAAAGGGAACCATCTTCGCGCCCAACTCCACATGCAATTGATGCAAAGCAGTTCGCTTCAGCGAAGTATCCTGTTCTTCCTTGGAACGGTTAGACGCCATGGTTTCTCCAATGACATATCAAGCCTGTCCCGAGGCGATACCCCCCCTCCACCAAGGGAACATGAGACACTTCTTTTGCCCCTGACGCCAGAGTCCATACTACCAACAAAAGTGCCAGCGCACTCTATCGAAAACACACCCGATCCGCGCCGGTTCGGCAACACAAACGCTAGCAACTATAAAAGATGGCCAGCGCGATTGACAGAATTTTGTGACGCGGAAATGCGGGCACGGTCAGGCAGCGCAACACGCTCTTTGCTGTCCGGCTATCCGCCAAAAGACCTACGATTGTACTCAACCTGTTCTGGCGTGAGGTTGAACCCGGTCAAGACTTCATAACCGGTAGTACTCTCGCCGTTTACCAGATTGAACGTGTAGTCCGGGATCGCCTTCTCAAATTGCGCTGTCGTCGCTCCGCGCTCGACCGTGACCTCCACAGTATCGAATCGCTTGGAGACCACTTGCGTGTCGCCCTTGGTCAGCGCAATGAATATCGGCAGCGTCACCGGACCGGCCTTGCCCTTGCGTCCCAAGTTCAACGTACCGGCAATTCCGAGCCTGCCGCGAACCTGGGATCCGACGACCTCGCACTCATAGATCGAACCTTCGATGCGCGCGCTGTAAATGATGTTGCCCTGATCGCGGGTATTGCCGCGTCCAAACTCGGTAATGGCCACAGCATCGGCGAGCGCGGCAGCGGTGGGACACGGTTGGACCTCGGAACCGCCGCCAAACGGATTGAGATCAGTCATCGTAATGGTCTGGCACGCCTGCAAAAAGAGCAGCGGCGAAGCCAGCAGTGCTATCATCAGGCAACCGCAAGCACGGGCCGACAACCGTTTCATTTTTTTATTCAGGTGCATACCAAAGACTCGGAATTGTTGTTCCATGTGTCAGGCACCGCGCATTGCCTCAAGATCACGGACACATCGTGAAATGCTTGACAGGGGCCCTTCATGCCGCAAGAACCGGTCGCACATAAGGCACCGGTCTCTACCGGCAGGACTCTATAACAAGGCAACTCACCGCAGCAAGGAGCGGCGTGGCTACATGAAGGCCGACAACGACGAAAGAATGGCTCCGCTGACCATTTTGTTGGCTGCCCCGCGTGGATTTTGCGCCGGCGTTGAACGCGCGATACTTATCGTCGAGAACGCGCTGCGCATTTACGGACCACCAGTCTATGTGCGCCATGAAATCGTACATAATGCCTATGTCGTTGGCACATTGCGCGACAAGGGCGCAATATTTGTCGAGGAACTCGATGAGATTCCCGACACTGACCAACCGGTGATTTTTTCCGCTCACGGCGTGCCCAAATCCGTGCCCGAAGCCGCAGGCAAGCGTCGCTTCTTCCATGTTGATGCCACCTGCCCGTTGGTCTCCAAAGTCCATGTGGAAGCCGAGCGCCATCATCAGGCGGGACGTGAAATTCTATTGATTGGTCATTTTGGACATCCCGAGGTCGACGGCACGATGGGGCAACTCCCGCCCGGTTCCATGACCTTGATTGAGACCATCGAGGACGCTCAATCATTTGTGCCCCGCGATCCCGAACGCCTCGCTGTGGCCACCCAAACCACACTTTCGGTCGACGACACCCGCGAAATTGTTGACCGTCTTGTGCGCCGTTTTCCCAGCATCACGATCCCTCACAAAGAGGATATTTGCTACGCCACCACCAACCGTCAGGCTGCGGTCAAGGAAATTGCGCCGCGTGCCGACGCATTGGTTGTGGTCGGCGCCTCCAACAGTTCGAACTCGCAACGCCTAGTGGAAGTCGCCCGCCGCGCCGGCTGCAGGCGATCGTTTCTCGTAACGCGTACAGATGATATCGACTGGGAAAGGCTGGGACCGGTGAGTTGCGTAGGTATCACCGCAGGCGCATCAGCGCCGGAAGTACTGGTGCAGCAGGTCGCAGAAGCATTTTCCGCGCGCTATGACGCTAAGATCGAAAATGTCATCAGCGCCGAAGAGGAAATCACCTTCAAGCTGCCCAAAGAAGTCAGCGGCGCAGCGGCCTGACGGGGCATGGCTGTCTACACCGAGGTCAGTGATGAACAGCTCATTGCGTTTCTGGCGCGCTATGAGGTCGGCGCCCTGCGATCCTTCAAGGGTATCGCCGAAGGCGTGGAGAACACCAACTATCTCGTTCATACAGACACTGGCAGTTACATTCTCACTCTATATGAGCGCCGTGTAGAGCCCGCAGATCTGCCCTTCTTCCTAGGCCTTCTAGAGCATCTGGCGATGCGCAAGATTGCCTGCCCAATTCCCATTCGCACAAACGATGGCGAAGTTCTTGGTGAACTCGCAGGCAAACCTGCCGCCCTCGTAAGCTATCTTGAGGGTATCTGGGTGCGCCGGCCAGGCCCGGTTCATTGCCGTGCGCTTGGTGCCTCATTGGCCTTCCTTCATCAGGCCGGCGCGGATTTCTCACTACGGCGTGACAATGCGCTTGGTCCCTCGGCCTGGGCCGAACTTGCCCGCGCCACCGCATCATCAGCCAACAGTGTTTCACCCGGCCTTGGTGATGAGATTGCCGCCGAGCTCGATGCCTTGGCATCAAACTGGCATACCGACCTGCCCATCGGGGTGATCCATGCCGATTTATTTCCCGACAACGTATTTTTCATTGGCGAGGAGATCTACGGCCTCATTGATTTTTATTTCGCCTGCCAGGACGCCTATGCCTACGATATTGCGATCTGTCTGAATGCTTGGTGCTTTGAAGCAGATGGTGCCTTCAACATCACCAAGGCGCGCCAGATGCTCCATGCCTATGAAAGCGTGCGCCCGCTGGTTGCCGAGGAATACGCGGCACTGCCGATGCTCGCGCGCGGCGCATCGCTGCGCTTTTTGCTGACCCGGCTCTATGACTGGCTCAACACGCCGGCTGCCGCACTGGTGAAACCTAAAGATCCTTCCGAATATCTGCGTAAATTACGCTTCCATCGTTCGGTTGTGTCAGCTGCGGGGTATGGGCTGGATGTGCACGCATAAACCCGCCGGACACACCGTCGAGATCCATACCGACGGCGCTTGCTCGGGCAATCCCGGCCCTGGCGGCTGGGGTGTGGTTCTGGAAGCCGGCGGCCATACACGCGAGCTGTGTGGCGGAGAGGCCGAGACCACCAATAACCGAATGGAACTGACCGCCGCGATCAAGGCCCTGGAAGCACTCAAGCGCCCGGCACGGGTAAGGCTACATACGGATTCGGTCTATTTGCGAGATGGCATCACGTCCTGGATAGAGAAATGGCGACACAATGGATGGCGCACTGCCGGCAAAAAACCGGTCAAGAATGTCGATTTGTGGCAGCAGCTGGACGAGGTGCGCTCCGTTCATCAAATCGAATGGTGCTGGACCAAAGGCCATGCGGGCAACGCCGGTAACGAGCGCGCCGATGAACTCGCACGTGCCGGCATGGAACCGTATCAATGATCTCGTTCGTGCCGGGCAAGTGATCGCTCTCACGAAATGAAGCAGATCCTGTCACCGCGACATGACCCGATCACCGCCTTGGCTGGGTCAATTCAGCCCGTTCATTCAATACCGGACTTTGCGCAGCATCAATTGCGACTATTCCACGGTCCAGGAATGCTCGACCGCACCACGTGCGGAAACCAGCGTTGCTGTCAATTCCGCACCGGCAAGGTCACCTGGAGTTTTGGCACCATCCACTTCAATGACAAACCGTGCCCTGCCCTTGCCGCCATCAGCAACACCGATTGTCGGCGGGAAAAAGAACCGGGAAGGCCCCTCGACATATACTTCCGCCGGAGTGGTACTCCTTGCCTCGACAACCAACACCACCCGATCACCATCGCGCCGGCTTGATGCACGCTCGATTGCCGGTTCGAGTTCATCACTCGGGCGCTGACGCCGCGGCACCAGCTGGTGATAGTAATCGACCAATGCACTGGCGCGAACCGAGGGCGCATCACCAGCATCCAGTTCCGTTGACAGTTCCGCACTCAGTGGCACGCAGATTTCCCGGCACACCGCATAGTCGAGCGTCAAGCGCAGCGTCGTTTGATCGGCCATGTTCTCGGTCTTCACTAAAACCAGAAACACCACTTCGTCCCAATATCCAATGGAAGTTCCAAACACGTCGGAAATGCTGCTGGGAGCTGGCCACTCAATGAGTGTGTTGGCCACATTGTTTGATTGCGACCAATCAAAGCGCGGAGGAACCCCGGAATTCCCTGGATTTCGCCAATATGTGTGCCAACCACGGTCGAGCTCAATCTGAACGCCAGCAAGGTATTCACCCGGCGCCAGCTTCGGCCCCACGACAAGGCGCACGCGCGAGGCATGACCGCTCACCCAAGCACCGAAGCCCGATTCAGCCGACGCTGCCGGCCCAAGGCCGACCGATGCAGCGGCAAAAACAAAAAGACAAATGGCGGCCAACGCCATTTTATAAAATCGGACTGTCATCCCCGCACAATATTCTACATCTCGCTTCGAACCAGTGGACACCACGTCACATACCCGTCAAACCTGCGTGACGACAAACCACGCTTGTCAATTGTCCGGTGTCCCCAGAGCGGATATCTTCAACCCATGGAGCATACGCCCGAAATGACATCACTTGGTGACGGTTATCTCGACGGCCAAATGCTGATCGCGATGCCAACCATGGGTGATCAAAGATTTGCCCGCACGGTTATTTATCTCTGTAGCCATTCCGCCGACGGCGCGATGGGAATCGTTGTTAACAAGCATGCTGGACATATCTCCTTTCCTGAATTGCTCGAACAGCTGGGGATTGAGGAAAGCGGCGACAACACCGCAACCAAACCTGATCGATTTCCCATCTATCTGGGCGGCCCGGTCGAAACCGCACGCGGATTTGTGCTGCACTCGACCGACTATCATGCCGAGTCTTCAACCCTGGAGATGGACCACGGCATTGCGCTGACAGCCACGATCGACATTCTCAAGGCAATTGCCACAGGCCACGGTCCCGATCGCGCCATGCTCGCTCTTGGATATTCAGGATGGGGCGCCGGACAATTGGATTCCGAAATTCAGGCCAATGGCTGGCTTCACTGCGAGGCCGATCCTGAACTGGTTTTTGACCCCGATTTTGATAATAAATATGACCGCGCGTTAGCCAAGATCGGTGTCGACCCGTGCGTATTGGTCACAAGCGCGGGGCACGCTTAGCGCCATTCAGCTAGGTACTTGGTCGCATCATCCACCCCCAGTGGCGGCGCGAAATGGTAACCCTGCCCGAATTCGCAGCCAATCCCTTTGAGATACTCAACATCGTCTGAGCTCTCCACCCCCTCCGCGACCACTTCCATCCCCAGATCATGCGCCATATTGACGATAGATTTGACGATCACCGGTGCATTGTCCTGACCGCCGGTGATCAGCGACTTGTCGACCTTGACCGTGTCGAATGGGAATCTCTGGAGATAGGAAAGAGCCGAATAACCTGTACCAAAGTCATCCAGCGCCAAACTTGCACCGATGGCCCGCAGCCGTTCCAGCACATAAGCGGCCAGTTCCGGGTTTTCCATCACCAGTGATTCGGTGATCGCAAGCTTGATTGTACCGGGCGGCACGGCAGAGCGCGTGGTCACAAGGCGCACATCGCGCATCAGATCCTGTCTGAAAATCTGACGGCTCGATACATTGACACTGACAAACAGGTCTGGCGCGTCCGAGAATGTCCCATGCCACAGCACCAACTGGCGGGCGGCAGAATCGAGCGCGAAATAGCCGAACTCAACAATCAAGCCGGTCTCTTCGGCAATATCGATGAAGTCGTCCGGCACAAGTTCACCCTGTTCGGGGTGATACCAACGCATCAGCGCTTCAAAACCCGCAACCCGCTCCTCGGTCAGTGAAACGATCGGTTGATACAACAACTGGATTTCGGACCGCTCCAGAGCACGCCGCAGATCGGATTCGATCGTGAGGCGGTCGGTCCTCACCGATTGCATGCCCGGTTTGAACACTTCAACCCGGTCCCCGCCATTTGTCTTGGCGTGGACCATCGCAAGTTCGGCTTCGCGCATCAGATCGTTGGCGCTGTCATGGCGCTGGCGATCGTAGCTGACGATGCCGATACTTCCCGTCAGTAAGACCTCCTGCTCACCGACAAAGATCGGCTTCTTGAGCGCTTGTCCAAGATCACTGGCGATGGCGGCTGCTGCATCGGCGCGCGTCGCCGACACGATCACGGCGGCAAGCTGATCGCCCTGAATTCGTGCCAGAGTATCAGCGTCGTCCACCATTGCCGACATGCGCTGTGCAATCACCGTCAGGATGCTGTCACCCACCGCATGACCGAAGCCATCATTGACGTTCTTGAAGCGGTCTACATCGATCACGAACACGCTGGGCTCTCGGCCGCCGTGACTGTCCACCCTCGCCACCGCGCGCGACAGCCGATCAACGAACAGAGCCCTGTTTGGAAGACCGGTGAGTGAATCGTGCACTGCATCACGCAGCAACCGATCTCGGCTGACCTTGAGCGCCGTCACGTCCTCAAGCGAGCCGACAAACCGTGTTGCCGTCTTTCCCTCACGCGCTACCGGCCGTGCACGCAAGCGATACCACCGCTGCCCCCCCGCGCTGGTGCGCAACCGCAATTCGGTATCGATTGCCCCCTCACTGTCTGAAACAGCAGAATTGGCGACCTGAATGAAGCGGTCGCGATCGAGCGGATGCACTTGATCGAGCCATTTTTGCTGCTCACCATTGAGCGATTCCCGCGCAACCCCCAGTGCCGCCTCAAGTTCATTGCCAACCGAGATCGCTTCTTCGGAAACCCGCCAGTCCCAAAGAATGATCTCCGATGCGGCAAACGCCACCGCCTTGAGCGCCAACTCGCGTGCATTGGTATCTGACGCCACATCGCCGTCGAAAGCATATTGCATGACGGTAAAGGCGATGATCATCACCACCAAACCTAGGGCTGCGACATGGACCGGCCGGGCGATGTCGCTTGGCAAGACGCCTGCAATAACAAGGCTCGCCAGCACAGTAAACAGGGTAAACACGATCCAGGCCGGCAACAGAGCCAATGCCCGCGCAGACTTCTTGGTGAGGAAGTAGCCAATGACGCCAACACCAACCAGAGCAATGATGATCGTCAGCCCACGCGCCACACTAGCGGCAAGCCCTGGAAACAAGAGCGCAATCAGCATCGTCACCGCCGCGAGCGCAATCAGGCCAACAATGGCCTTGCTCATGCGGCGATGGCGTCCCCGCAGCTCCAGGAAAGCGTAAATCAGGAACGCCGCAGCTCCTGCGAACAACGCCTCAGCACCGGCTCGCAGTGCGCCAGCACTTGCCGGCCAGGCGCCAAGACCGCGTTCCCAAAGACCAAAATCAGCTGCCAGAATCGCCAGAGCCGTCCAGCCGACCAATGCCGCTGCCGGATACATCAATCGCCGCCGCACCACATAAAGAGAGGTCAGAAAGATTGCCAAAAGCCCGACAATGCCAACCAGCAGGCCGTAGAAGAACGACAATGCCCAACGGGCTGTGGAATAGGCATCCGGCTCCCACAACGCCAGCAACCGCGGCGCTGGTCCTGCGGATTCGGCCACAAAAGTCACCGTTTCACCCGCCGCAAGCTCAAGTTCGAATATATCCAGACGGCCGGATTCACGCCGGGTGAGGGTATCGCCCCCATCAGAGCGCACCGAGATCAAACGCGGACCGGCCAGAACTGGGTCGAAAAGACCTGAATCCGCACCCCCCGTATTCTCGACCACCAGCAATCGGGTCAGTGATTTGCCGCTTTCATTGGTGAGCGTGAAGGATAACCAGCCCGGATCAACATTTCCCGGGGTCGCTTCGGCCTCAATGACCGGCTGACCGTCTTGTCCGCCAAGACTTAATGTATGGCCATCGACCTCATAAACGGCAATGACATCAGCAAGAGACAAATGCTCACTGCCGGCATTGACGACGAGAGCATCCTGCGCAGTAACCGGCAATGGGCCGCACAGCGCTGCAAACACTGCCCCCAGGGTAAGAACCCTTGCGCAACGCTCTCGCACGCGCTCCAGCCAAGAGCTGGGGTCATGTTGGCCAACCGGGTCATCCATGAAATTCTTCGAGCCGTTTAGCGCTTTGCATCCTCCGACAGAAGTGCAAATAGCACATGGTCCTGCCACGCACCGTTAATCCTGAGATAACGGCGCGCGTAACCTTCGCGTTCAAACCCGCATTTCGTCAAAAGACCAATCGACGCCGCATTGTGCGGCAAACACGCAGCCTCAATGCGATGCAATCCGAGCGTGTCGAAAACAAATGGGATCAGCGCATTCAATGCCGCTGCCATGTTGCCAGAACGCGCATGCGATCTCCCGATCCAGTAGCCAATAGCGCCCGACTGGGCGACACCGCGGCGAATATTGCTGACTGTGACACCGCCGAGCATCGCGTCATCACTGGAGCGGAAAATGAAGAACGGATAGGCGTGGTCTTCGCGCATGTCGCGCGCATAATGCTTCAATCGGCGGCGAAATGCCACGCGGGTGAGTTCATCACGGCTCCATATCGGCTCCCAGGGGGTGAGAAATGCGCGGCTTTCCGTCCGCACCTCGGCCCACGCCTGATAGTCTGCCATTTGCGGCGCGCGCAGCATTACCTCACCGCCATATACCGTTTGACCGCTGTCAAGCAGACTTGATGGGCGCAAAAACGCCATACCCATCCTCCCTTATAAGGACTCTGTGACCTTACTTGACGAAACTTTCGGCGAGGCGCGAGTGGTTTGCAAGTCCGCTCAGCGGACCAATTGCACCAACTGACAGTGCAGAGCGCTTCAACAATCGTCCCGCGAACTCGCTGACCGCCGCCGCATCAATCTTGTTGATTTCGTTCACGATCTCCTCGGTGGTCAGAACCCTGCCGAAAGCGGCAACCTGACGCGTAATCTGCTCCAGTCTCAAGCTCGAACTTTCCAGCCCCATCATCAGGCCCGATTTAATCTGCACCCGTGCCCGCGCGACCTCAACCTCATTGAGTGACGCGGCGGCATTTGCCAGTTCCAGCGCAGTCGCCGCGGCCAGTTCATCGACGCGTTCCGGCGCGGCCGCCGAGTAGATTCCAAACAACCCGCTATCACGGTATGACGCAACAAATGCGAAGATCGAATAGGCGAGCCCCCGCTCTTCGCGAATGCTCTGAAACAACCTCGACGACATCCCGCCGCCAAGCGCGTTGGCAAAGACCCGCGATGCATACACATCCCTGTCGTAATAGGACGCGCCCTCAAACGCGAACACCAAATGAACCTGCTCAAGCGAGCGTTCGTTGCGCCGCTCGCCGCCTACATATTGCGCCGAAGGCGGCTCACTCGCCGAACCGCCTTCCGGCACGGCAAACAGCTCGCGGCACTGGGCCACCACCTCGTCATGTTCTATCGCCCCCGTCGCCCCCACCACCATGGCCGAGGGCCGGTGATGGTGCTTGCGGTAGGAGAACAGATCCTTGCGCGTGAAGCTGGAAAGCGTTTCCACCGTGCCTAGGATCGGCCGCCCGAGAGATTGTTCTGGAAAGGCAGCCTCCTGAACAAAGTCGAATACCAAATCGTCAGGCATGTCGTTGACCGCAGCAATCTCCTGAGCAATCACATCCTTCTCGCGTGCAAGTTCTTCTTCCTCGAAAGCCGGATCAAGCAGGATATCGGCCAGAATATCGACGGCAAGCCGCACATCTTCCTTCAAGACCCGTGCGAAGTACCCGGTCGATTCCAGACTGGTTGCAGCATTTAGATCGCCGCCAACGGACTCGATTTCTTCCGCGATCTGGCGCGCCGTGCGCCGCCGCGTACCCTTGAACGCCATATGTTCAAGAAGATGCGCAATGCCATGCTCGTGCGCTGCTTCATGCCGCGCCCCGGCATCCACCCAAACACCCACAGATGCCGTTTCCAGATGCGGCATTTCATGGGTCACCACTCTGAGACCGCTCTCAAGCGTTGTGAGCCTCACACTCATGAATGTACACTGGCATTGATGCGCGCCCGCTTGCCGATTTCGGTTAGGACTTGGTCAACATCATTGACCAGCGAAGCCACGTGCTCGCGCCGTTGATGAAGATCGCTCAAAGCCTGCGGAAGTTCAGGCCGGACATCGATTGCACGAGAAACTGTGTCGGGGAACTTTGCCGCATGCGCGGTTGCCAGAACCACCATTGGTGAACCGGAGGGCGCACGCGCCCGGGCGACCGACATGCCAACGGCGGTATGCGGGTCGATAATGCTGCCGGTTTGATCAAACACCTCACGGATCATTGCAGATGTTTCGGCTTCATTGGCACTGCCGGCGTCGAAATCGCATCGGAGCGCATCAAGTGTTGTTTGGTCAAGAGTATAACCGCCCGATTGTTCCAGCCTCAGCATCAAGCCGCGCAAAGCCTCTGCGTCACGGCCTAGCAGGTCGAATATCAGGCGCTCGAAATTGTTCGAAATCTGGATATCCATGGAAGGACTGGATGTCGGCGTCACCGACCCTGTTTGATGGCGGCCGTCCTGCAGGGTTCGCGCAAGGATATCATTGACATTGGTCGCAACCACCAGCTGGTCGATCCCGAGCCCCATCTGCTTGGCGACATAACCGGCCAGAATGTCGCCAAAATTGCCCGTCGGAACGGTGAAGCTGATGTCTCTGGCCGGCGCACCCAGCGCCAGCGCGGCGACAAAGTAGTAGACTGTCTGCGCCATCACCCGCGCCCAGTTGATCGAGTTCACACCGGCCAGCGCCAAACGCTCGCGCGCCGCCCGGTCATTGAACATCGCCTTCACCAGCGATTGACAGTCATCAAAGGTGCCGTCGATTTCGAGCGCATGAATATTGTTCGCTTGCGACGTCGTCATCATGCGGCGCTGAACGTCCGACACCCGTCCCTTGGGCAGAAGCACGAAAAGATCGGTTCTCTGGCGCCCGGCAAATGCCGCGACCGCTGCCCCGCCGGTGTCCCCCGATGTTGCGCACACCACCGTCGCGTGCTGACCCCGGCGCTCTAGGGCACGGTCCATCAAGCGCGCCACAAGCTGCATAGCCACATCTTTGAACGCCAGCGTCGGGCCGCGATGCAACTCCAGGATCCACTCATTGCTGGCCGATTGCACCAGGGGCGTGATCGTAGGATGGCGGAAGCCGGCATAAGCTTGCGAGATCATGGCGCGAAGATCATCCGCGCCCACACTATCACCGATAAAGGGCCGCATCACCGCCAAAGCGATGTCCTGATAGCTTGCTCCGGACAGGCCGGCTAATTCGTCTGTTGTGAACTGATGATAGATTTCCGGCACATAAAGGCCGCCGTCGCTCGCCAGCCCCGCCAAAAGCACGTCCTCAAATTCAAGGACCGGGGCTTCACCTCTAGTGCTCAGATATCTCATTCAATCCTGATTCCAGCGGGTTTCCGGCGCAATGCCCGGTTGAACAATCATTGCTCCTGGGACTGACGGGCGCGTACCCGGCAAAAAGCCAGATAGACAACCACAAGCGCGCCCGCAAGACCAAACCAGGTCACTGCGTAACCCAGATGTGAATCTTCGAACTTGAGCCGGGTCTCGCCCCCTTGTGGAATTGCACTGTCCGCCCGCACTCCATCGTCGATGTAGAACGGCGCTACATCGTCAAGTTTGCGCGCTTCCACCATCGTTCCCACATTGCGCGCATACCAGACATTGCCATTGGTGTCGGGCGGCGGAACGAAGGTGCTCATCGGTTCGGATTTACGCAACAGTCCGCTCACGGCAACTTCGCCTTGGCTCTGCCCCTGTGCACGACTGGCCGGGCTTTTCAGCGCCTCTAGAACAAATCCACGATTGATGAAAACTGCCTCGCCACTTTCAAGCCGCAGTGGCGTGAACACCCAGTATCCCGTACCGCCAAGCGCACCCCTGGGCTCGGAAAGCACCGTGTAGACGTGGGCTTCGGCGTGATGCTCGAATACGCCATGCACATCAACCGGCCGATACTCCCATTGATCGAGATCGAGCGATGCCCAACTGGACGGTGCCGGCAGTGCCACGGATTCCGCCTCAGTGCGTTCACTCGTGCGCTCAATCAGCTCGTGCTTCCAAGTCCTGCGTTCTAGTTGCCACACGCCAAGTCCCACGAGAATGGCAAGGGCGGGAATCACGGACAATGTCGGCCAGATCAGCGCCCTAAATCCCGCCACCGGCTCAGTCCGAATCGTCAAGTCGACCCTCTTCCGCCTTGTGCTTGTATTGCCGCGCCACCAGAACACCTTTGAACGGGCGCAACATAAAAAGTGGCAAGATAAGGCCAATCGGCATCCACATCACGAAGTGAAGCCCATAGGGCGGCTGATACCGCACCTCGACAATAAGCGCCGCCGTGACCACAAGAAATCCAGCGAACAGAATTATGAAAACCACCGGACCATCGCCGGATCGAATACCGAATTGTCGAGTCCACACGAGCCGCAGCTCGGTGCCAACGTCAAATAGCCGGAAACCAGCCGCCCCCGCCCGCATCGCGGACAACGTCACCGCAGGCCAGTCGAAACTGCCGACAATGGTGTATATTTGTAGTGCTCGTCCATTTGCCGCAAATGCCCTTCAAGAGCTCTGCCGCGCACAATTCGTGCGCCGGCCAACCAGTTTTTATCAAGTCTTCTCGTAACGTGCGTGGAGAGCGCTAATGCGCGCCCGCCGCAGCTCCCGCGCCCCACACATAGATGCACGAAAACAGGAACAGCCAAACGACATCGACAAAGTGCCAGTACCAGGCTGCTGCCTCAAAGCCGAAATGCTGCTTGGGCGTGAATTGCCCGGTCATGGCGCGTGCAAGACAAACGATCAGGAATATCGTGCCGACCAAAACATGGAACCCGTGAAACCCGGTCGCCATGAAGAATGTGGCACCATAGATATGACCGCCATAGGAGAAAGCTGCATGGCTGTACTCATATGCCTGTACGCAGGTGAACAGCGCGCCGAGCACGACTGTCAGCACCAGCCCCCATTTCAGCCCTTCGCGATCGTCGTGCAACAGCGCATGGTGCGCCCAAGTGACGGTGGTGCCGGAGGTCAACAGGATCAGAGTATTCAACAGCGGCAAATGCCAAGGATCGAATGTCGCAATGCCCTCAGGCGGCCACACCCCACCGGTCAGTTCGGTGCGCGCCAGTTGCTGCACTTCGCCGGCAAAAAATGCGGCATCGAAATAGGCCCAGAACCAGGCTAGAAAGAACATCACCTCAGAGGCAATAAACAGAATCATGCCGTAGCGCAGATGGATCTGGACGACCGGCGTGTGGTCTCCACCTTGCGCTTCGCTGACAACATCGCGCCACCAGGCGATCATTGTGTAGATGACGCCCAAAAATCCGACCAGCATGACCCAGGGCGCATTGCCATGGAAAAACATGACTGCCCCGATCGCCAGAATGAACGCGGACAACGCTCCGATCGCCGGCCATGGGCTCGGATTGACCAGATGATAGTCGTGATGTTTAGAGTGGCTGTCAGCCATGGTTTCTCTCGCTCATCCCCTGCGCGCCGCCAATGCCCTAGTGCGTGATCAATTCATCTCTGATTGGCCCGTCACGCCGACCGCGTCAAGCGACGTCTCTACCGTATCGGGTTCGATCGCGAAATAAGTATAGGACAGGGTGATCGTCGTCACCCCGTCCAAGTCGTGATCATTGTCGATATCCGGATCGATAAAGAACGATACCGGAAACTCGGCACTGGCGCCGCCTTGGAGCTGCTGCTCGGTAAAGCAGAAACAATCCATCTTGTTGAAATACTGGCCGGCAGCCAGCGGCGTCACGTTGAACGTTGCGCTCCCGGCCGTGACCGAGCCGGCCAGACTGGTTGCACGGTAAAATCCCAGTGCACTCTCGCCAATGCGCACATCCATCGACGGGGTCACGGGTTTGAACGACCACGGCAATTCGGCATCGACGTTGGCATCAAAGCGAACCTTGATGGCCCGTTCGCCGATCTCTTCGGAGGCCTGCGCCGCAACCTGAGTAGTACCGCCATATCCCGTGATCTGACAAAAAATCCGGTAAAGTGGCACTGCAGCATAGGCGAGCCCGACCATCGAAAAGGTAATGGCGACGCATATCGCCGCAATCAATCGCGCACTGACAATGGTTCTGGGTGGCGCTGCCATCACATCAACTCCCCGCCCTGTCACTCGGCCACATTGGCGCCAAGCCGCACCAAGGTCATGACAAAGAACAGAACAACTATTCCGCCGAGCGCCCAGGCGATCGCCAGTGATCTGGCGCGACGGCGCCGACCATCTTCATGCGCTGCGTTGTCGCTATCGCTCATCCGCCAAAGCCCACCGCGCTAAAAAACCGCAGAGTAGATGCCTTCGCCCAACAGGGCAGCAAACAACGCGAACAGATACAGAATCGAAAATCCGAACAGCCGCCGCGATGCACGCCTACCGGCCTCACTCTCGCCCAGCCTAAAGACCTGCCAGGAAAAGACAACGAACAACACGCTCAGCACCGAAGCGATCGCCAAATAAAAGCCGCCGCCAATGCCAACGGCGAGCGGCATAAACGCAGCAATTGCGGTCAACACCGCATAAATCAGGATTTGCCGGCGTGTCTCCTCACCCCCGGCAACAACCGGCAGCATCGGCACGCCGACATTAGCGTAGTCTTCCGTCCTGACAAGCGCCAGTGCCCAGAAATGGGCCGGCGTCCAAGCGAATATGATCAGGAACAATATCGCCGATTCCAAGCTCACGCCGCCACTGACCGCCGCCCATCCGATCATCGGCGGGAATGCACCGGCAGCACCGCCAATCACGATATTCTGCGGCGTACGCCGCTTAAGCCACATGGTGTAGACGAACAGATAAAAAGCGATGGTCAGGGCCAGCAGCGCCGCGGCTATCCAATTGACCAGGACTCCCATGACCATGATCGACCCACCAGCAAGAGTGGCACCGAAAGCCAGTGCCTCGTCCGGCGTCACACGGCCTTGCGGAATGGGGCGCATTGCAGTTCGCCGCATCTTTGCGTCGATATCGGCGTCGTACCACATGTTGAGCGCGCCCGAGGCCCCGGCGCCAACAGCGATGCACAACAGCGCGGTGACGGCGGCAATCGGATGGATCTGGCCTGGCGCAACCACCAGACCGACCAGCGCGGTAAATACTATCAGCGACATCACCCGCGGCTTCATCAGCGCGATGAAATCACCGACTTCGGCATTGGAGGTTGCGGCGCCACCGTCCGAAAGAGAGTGACCTTCTGTGATCATCACCTAGGTCCGTTCATGTCCACCGGCCCGCGCTTTCAACCACACAGTACCGAAAAAGGCGTCTTAACGAATGCGCGGCAGCACACCGTATTGATGGAATGGCGGTGGCGAAGACAGCGTCCATTCAAGTGTCGTCGCCCCGGCTCCCCACGGATTATCGGCCGCCTTCTCCTTGCGCATGAACGCATGGAAAACGCCATAGATGAAAATCAAAACACCCAGCGCCGAAAGGTAAGAACCGTATGAAGAAATCTCATTCCAGCCGGCATAGGCATCGGGGTAGTCCGCGATGCGCCGCGGCATACCTGCTAACCCAAGGAAATGCTGCGGGAAGAAAACCAGATTGACGCCGATGAAGCTCACCCAGAAATGCAGCTTGCCGATGAATTCGGAATATGCGTAGCCGGACATTTTCGGAAACCAGTAATACCACGCCGCAAATATGCCGAAGGTCGCACCAAGCGACATCGTGTAATGGAAATGCGCCACCACATAATAGGTATCGTGGAACGCGCGGTCGACACCGGCACTGGCCAGCACCACGCCGGTCACACCGCCCACCGTAAACAGGAAGATGAACCCGATCGCCCACAACATGGGCGTGCGAAACTCGATCGAACCGCCCCACATGGTAGCGACCCAAGAGAAGATCTTCACTCCGGTCGGCACCGCGATCACCAAGGTCGCAGCGACGAAATAGGCCTGTGTGTTGACGTCCAAGCCAACCGTATACATGTGGTGCGCCCATACGATGAAGCCGATCAGGCCGATCGCGACCATGGCGTAGACCATGCCGAGATATCCAAAGATCGGCTTGCGCGAAAATGTTGACACGATCTGACTGATCACACCGAAGCCCGGCAGGATCAGAATGTAGACTTCCGGATGACCGAAGAACCAGAACAGGTGCTGGAACAGGATCGGGTCGCCGCCACCGGCCGGATCAAAGAACGTGGTGCCAAAATTGCGGTCGGTCAGCAGCATCGTAATCGCGCCGGCCAAAACCGGAAGTGACAGCAGCAGCAAGAATGCGGTTACAAGGACCGACCAGGCGAACAGCGGCATCTTGTGCAGTGTCATGCCCGGCGCCCGCATATTGAAGATCGTGGTGATGAAATTGATCGCGCCAAGAATTGACGAAGCACCCGCCAAATGGAGCGCCAATATGGCAAAATCCATCGCCGGCCCGGGCTGGCCGATGGTTGAGAGCGGTGCATAGACCGTCCAGCCGCCGCCAACGCCGCAACTCGACATATCGCCCAGCACTTCACAGGTGCCCGCAGGCCCTCCGACGAACATGGAAATCACCAGCAGCGAAATCGCCGGCGGCAGCAGCCAGAAGGAAATATTGTTCATGCGCGGGAACGCCATGTCCGGCGCGCCGATCATCAGTGGCACGAACCAGTTTCCGAAACCGCCGATAAACGCCGGCATGACCATGAAGAACACCATGATCAGGCCGTGGCCAGTCACGAACACATTGAAGGTGTGCGGATTGACGAAGATCTGCATGCCTGGTTCTTGCAACTCCAGACGCATGCCGACTGAAAGCACTCCACCAATCACTCCCCCGACAACGGCGAAGATCAGGTACATCGTGCCGATGTCCTTGTGGTTGGTCGAATAGACCCACCGCTTCCAGCCGGTTGGGATGCCGTGTTCCGCTGCTGAGGCTCCATAGGTCATGTTGTTCAAGTCCCCTGTTCGCTCGGTGCTATCTCGCTACCTGCGTCACCTTGGTGAGCGCTGCCGTGCGGGTGTTGGTGTTCGGTTCGGACGTCGCTGCAAATTCAACACGCGCATTTTCGAGCCAATTGTCGAAGTCCGCCCGCTCAAGAACACGCACCTCTATCGGCATGAAAGCATGGAGGCTTCCGCAGAGCTCCGAACACATTCCGTAATAGATGCCCGGCTTATCGACCTTGAACCATGTTTCATTCAACCGACCTGGAATGGCGTCCATCTTCACTCCGAATGCCGGCATCGCCCAATTGTGGATCACATCATCCGCGGTCACCTGCACACGCACCGTCGCGCCAGCCGGCACCACGACCGCATTGTCAACCGCCAGCAATCGTGGTTGGTCTTCACTGCGTTCTTCATCCTGAAGCATCAGTGAATCGAAAGCGAATCCTCCGTGATCGGGATACTCATATGACCAGTACCATTGATGCCCGGTTGCCTTGATCGTCATGTCGGCTTCCGGGATGGACTGCTGTGAATACAGGATCTTGAATGACGGTATTGCAATTCCGACCAGGATCATGATCGGAACCACCGTCCACACCACCTCGACCATAGTATGGTGCGTCGTGCGCGACGGTGTCGGATTGGCCTTGGCGTTGAAACGAATCATCACCCATAGCAACAGCGCCAGAACAAAGACGGTTATCACCGTGATGATCGGCAGCAGGATGTCGTCATGCATCCACGCGATGTCCACCATGTTGGGCGTTGCCGCATCCTGAAACCCAAGCTGGTAGTCATTTGGAAGGTTGATGACCTCCTGTGCTCGCACTCCGCCGATCATGGCACCAAGACACATTACGGCCCAAAGCACCGAACGGCTCCCTCCGCGAATCCATCGCCCCATTCGTGTCACCTTCCAGTTGTAAGCGCTGGCCGTTTGTTAGCGCTAACCGCCACCTCAATCACCCCTATAGCGCGAAGCTGGGAATGGCGTGTCAAAGTGGCCATAACAGTTCCGTGCTTCTGAAACCACAAACCCTTGTTCGCCGCAACTCGTTAGCGACAACCAAAGGGCTGCGAACGCGAAATACATGATCCTCGATCGCGCAACAACGGACAAAAGCCCATTTCCCCCAAGGACCGCTTGCACTATACGACAGGGCAACACGTAACGCATGAAACGGGATGCCATGTACCGCATTGTGAAACCAACACCAGACCGCCCCGCGCGCAAAGCGGCCTGCGTGCTAGCGCTGATGGCTGCGGTTACTTTCATGGTGATTGCAGCCATGACGCCGGGCGCAGGTCTTGCCCAGAGCGCACTTGCCGAACAGGGAGTGCTCAAATCGCAGCACGGGGATTGGCATATTCTGTGCGAAGCTGCCGCCGGTCCGGGCGCCGAACGCTGCGCACTGGTGCAGAATATCCAATCAGCCGAACGGCCGGAATTCGGCCTCGTCGTCATGATTCTCAAGACGCCCGACAACAAGCCCCGCATGCGCATCGCCGCGCCGCTCGGCATATTTCTGCCCCCCGGACTGGGGCTCAGGGTTGATGGCGAAGAGGTTGGCAATGTCCCCTTCTGGTTCTGCCGCCCCTTTGCATGCGAAACCGAGGCCATCATCACCGACCGGATCATGGAACGTCTTCGCCAAGGCCGTGAAGCGCTGTTCGTCTTGTTCGAACGGCCTGAAAAGGGAACCGGGCTGATTGTGTCGCTGAACGGATTCAGTGCCGGCCATCAGGCACTCCAGCTGTGGCGACCGCCGGTTGAAACAGGCGCTTCTCAAGGTGCGGCCCCAGTTCCCGCACCGGCACCAGCACCGGCGCTGCCGCCTGGTTGATCACCCATGGCCCTGCCCGCATCCGCTTTTTCGCCACTTGCCGACGCAGAACTCGATACCAGTGAGGTCGTCCGGGTCGTGTCCAACGTGCTCGGGGATGCCGACGATGGCGAACTTTTCCTAGAGTTTCGCCAGAGCGAAAACCTAGTATTCGACGATGGCCGGCTGAAATCCGCCGCCACCGATTTCGCCCGCGGCTTCGGTCTGCGGGCGGTTGCCGGCGAGGCAGTAGGCTATGCCCACTCGTCTGACCTGTCCATTGCCGCTCTTGAGCGTGCGGCAAGCGCGGTGGGAGCTGTTACGCGGGGCTATAGCGGCACTCTCGCCGGGGGGGGACCTCCCGCAGGCACCAATGCGCGCCTTTACGGCCCCGAAAACCCACTTGATTCACCTGACGTTACCACCAAGCTGCGGCTGCTTGAAGAAATAGATGCCTATGCCCGCGCCCGCGATGCGCGCGTGCGCCAGGTCACGGTTTCACTCGCAGCTTCATGGCAGACCATCGAGATCATCCGCCCCGACGCCGCGCCCCTGATCGACATCCGCCCGCTCGTCCGGCTCAATGTCGCCGTGGTCGCAGGTGACGGTTCTGTCCAAGAATCGGGCACCCGGGGCTTTGGCGGACGTGAGGGTTATTCCCGCTTCACCACCCCCGCCTCATGGCAGGAGATTGCCGACGCGGCTGTCGACATGGCGCTGGTCAATCTCGATTCGATTCCGGCACCGGCCGGAGAACAGACTGTGGTGCTGGGCCCGGGCTGGCCAGGAATTCTGCTGCACGAGGCAGTCGGCCATGGTCTTGAGGGCGACTACAATCGAAAATCTGCAAGCGCTTTTGCCGGCCTTATGGGTGAACGGATCGCCTCTCCCGGCGTCACTGTCATTGATGACGGGACCATCGAAGGCCGCCGCGGTTCGCTCACCATTGATGACGAGGGCACACCGACCTCTTCAACCGTATTGATCGAAGACGGAATTCTCGTCGGCTACATGCAAGACCGCCAGAATGCGCGGCTGATGGGCCACAGGCCTACCGGCAACGGCCGGCGGGAATCCTTTGCTCATGCGCCAATGCCCCGCATGACCAACACCTGCATGCTGTCCGGAGATCACGATCCCCAGGAGATCATCGCCTCGGTCGATAACGGCCTTTATGCTGTGTCCTTTGGCGGCGGCCAGGTCGATATCACCAGTGGCAAGTTCGTGTTTACCTGCACTGAAGCCTATAGCATCGAGAACCGCCGCATTGGCGCACCGGTTAAGGGAGCAACTCTGATCGGCAACGGCCCCCAAGCCCTGACCCGTGTCGCCATGGTCGGCAACGACATGGCACTAGACCAGGGTATCGGCACCTGCGGCAAGCAAGGACAGGGCGTTCCGGTCGGGGTTGGCCAGCCGACTCTTAGAATTGATCGGCTAACCGTCGGCGGCACCGCCACCTGAACATTGCTCTTTGGAAGTTTCCATTGGCATGCTCGCCTGCCCCTTAGCCTACACAACGGCCGTCATCGCATTGGCCCTTGCGCAAAGCGGCGAGACTCAAGGCAACCTCCGCCGGTGGGCCGGAATTTTGTCTGCGAGAGATGCGATTGCGTTGAGCCGCCAATTTCAGCACCATGATCGGATCCTGGTCGAGCGGCATTGAACCTACGCGCCTCACATCACTTCGCGTAAGTCCGATATCGTCCAGCAGATGATCGTCGAGATGCTAGATCCCGGCGACTTGGCGCCGCCGCCAATTGGCGAGGCGTTGCAGCCACAAGGTCCAGACACCGCTCACGCGCCGGGCGGTCGTGCCCACCTCAGAGCCAGATATTGTTGCCTGTTGCGCCATGTCTCCTCCTTCGCGCCATGCCAGCGCCAGATGCTATGGGCTCCGGATAATTCGGATCACTGAACCGCGTGCTGGCGCTACAACTGGCATCGCCCCATTGATTTGTCAAACAAATGTTTTTAATATAATGTATCATTTTTGTTGACGTTTGAGATTTGACGCATGATCACCTTCGACCCGGACCTGTTGCGGACCATTGTCGCCATCGCCGAAAGCGGCAGTTTTGCACGTGCCGCCGACCGCGTCGGCAGAACCCAATCGGCCGTCAGCATGCAGATGAAGCGATTGGAGGAGGCCGCAAGCCGGCCATTGTTCGAAAAGGTCGGACGCAATAATACGCTTACCAGCGACGGTGAACGGCTTCTCGATTACGCCGTCAGAATCCTGCGGTTGCAGGACGAGGCGGTGCATTCACTGACCTCTCCACTGCTCTCAGGTCATGTGCGCCTTGGAACGCCGGACGACTACGCCGACCGTTTCCTACCGCCGATTCTCGCCCGCTTCGCACGCACGCACCCAAAGGTTGATCTGTCGGTCTGCTGTCTTGGCTCTCTGGAGCTCATGGCGGCAATCGAGAAGGACGAGCTGGATCTCGCTATCGTGACCCATTGCGAAGGTGTTGTTCGCGGCGAAATTATCCGCCGCGAACCGTTGCACTGGGTCTATTCACAGCGCCACCGTGCGCATCTGGAGGACGTTGTTCCGCTGGCCCTGGGATCAGTCACCTGCAGCCGGCGCCAGGCTGCGGAAGCAGCTCTCGACCGTACCGACTGCCGCTATCGGGTTGTCTATACCAGTTGGACCGCATCAGCGATTGCGGCCACGGTTCTATCGGGCTTGGCGGTTTCGGTGATGCCTGAAAGCACCCTGCGCCAGGGCATGTCGATTCTCGACATGCCGGAGAAATTCCCCGCCCTGCCCGACTGCAACATTGCGCTGGTGCGCGGCGCCAATGCCCATGTTGGTCCGGTGACCGCGCTGGCTGACCATATTACCGAGCTGCTCGACAATTTTGCCGAATGCTCACCTGGCCGCACGCTTGAACAGATCAGCGCCGGATAGGGTCATGCACGTGCGAAAAAGCGCCTGATCTCCGCACCCACTGCCTGCGCCGTTAATTGCCGGTTCACGCAGTGTGACCCAGACTTTAGGATACGATCGGACATCAACACATTCATTGAGCCAGTGCCCGGCAACCAACATCAAGCATCTGACAAGGAGACCAATATGTTCGCGGTCAAGCTTTTGCCGGCAGCTATGTCGCTCACCCTGTTGGCCGGCCTCCCGCTCCCGGCTTCAGCACAAACTCTATGCCAGGGGCCTTATGGTCCGGTTGCCTGCGAATACAACGACGGCTCCAATGCCTATGCTAGCGGTTATCGGGGACGGCCATATTATCCGCCCTACCGCCAGCCGCGATATGTCACGCCGCTTCCGCGGGTCTACCCCTATCAGCCCGACTACCAGCAAGGTTATCAGAACCAATATCAACCCCAATATGAGCCTGACTTGATCGCACGCATCCAGACCGGTCTTGACTATCTGAGCTACAATCCAGGCTTGGTCGACGGCGTGTTTGGCGCCCGTACCAGCCAGGCAATCAGGGAATTCCAGGAAGATGCAGGGCTGCTCGCCGATGGTCTGCCTTCGGATGAATTCTATTCCAGTCTGAAACTGTATTTGAGCGAAGCACAGTAGCACCCGGCGCCAGGCTCAGGATCCATTAATTTGCATTGAAGTTCGATTTCTGATTCAGGATGGCAAAGGCGTTTGCCATGTCGGATCCGTTTCTGCTCTCACGCGCTCAAATGTCAAAGATCGAGCCATTCTTCCCCAGGTCCAACGGAGTTGCCGGGGGGGATGATCGTCGTGTTGTGTCAGGCATCGTCTGCGTGCTGAAGCACGGGCTGCAATGGAAGGACGCAGCTGCGGCCTGCGGCCCGCACAGGACGCTCTGCAATCGCTTTCGACGCCGGACCGAGCCCCGCGTGTTCGACAAGATTTTCAGTCACCTGACTGCTTCCGACGGGCCACCCGATACGCTGATGCCCGATACGCTGATGATTGATGCAACACACTTGAAGGCTCACCGCACCGCGTCGAGCCTTCTGAAAGGGGGGCTTCCCCGCCACATCGGGCGCACAAAAGGCGGGACGACCGCCGGCCATGTGCCTGGCGGCTGGCCAGCTGTCGGATCATATCGGTGCGAAGCTCTTGTATCCGGGTCTCTGTGATAGCGTCAAAGCTATAATGATCGCAGATAAGGGATACGATTCAGACGATGATCGCGCGGCGCTGAAAGCCGGGGGGATCAACCCATGCATCCCGCCCCGAACAGGACGAAAGGCACCCGCTTCCTTCTGCAAAATTCAATACAAACAGCGCCATAAGGTTGAGAACATGTTCGCACCGCTCAAGGACCGGCGCCGCATCGCAACGCCATATGACCGGCGGGCAGAAGACGTCTTCATGGCTGCAATCACACAATGGCAGCCATCCTCATATGGTGGCTTTAATGAGCCCTGAGCCTAGTTTGCCGATGTCGCACGTGCCCATAAGGCCGCGCCAATGGCAAGAGTTGCAAACACACCCAGTTGCCAAACCATCGGTTCGGCAGTCCCATCTGCCATGAGCGCGACCACATAGGTCGCAACACCCGCCACGCCGAACTGGATCGAGCCGGCCAGGCCCGATGCCGCGCCGGCCAAATCTGGCCGTACGCTGACAGCGCTGGCAATCGTCGCCGGCATCAGGACGCCATTTGAAAAGGTAACGATCATCATCGACCCGAACAGCGTCACCGATGTCAGCGGGCCGAGAAAGATGAACCACGACATCACGAATACACCGAGCATGCAGACAAATGCGCCGGTGAGGATCAACGGCATTGTGCCAATACGCGGCGCCAGCCGTGCGGAAGTGAAATTCCCCGACATGAAGGCCAGCGAAATACTCACGAATGCCAGGCCATACTCGGTCGGCGTATTGCCCATGAGATTGATCGCGACATAGGGCGCAGCGCCAAGGAAGGTGAAAAATGTGGCTGATGCGAAGGCCATCGTGCAGGTGAACGCAACAAAGGCGCGCAGACCGAGCAGGATCGAGAAGCTGCCCACCAGCGCATCGAATCTGGGGCGGCGACGCTCGCTCAGATTGGTTTCGTTAAGCCGCGCAAATGCAAGAATGAACAGCGCAACGCCAATTCCAGCCATCAGCCAGAACGCTGCCCGCCATCCCACCTGATCGTCCAGCACGCCGCCCGCGGCCGGTGCCAGCATCGGCGCCACCACCATGACCATGGTGACATAGCCAAGCGCACTGGCTGACTGGTCGCGGCTATAGACATCACGAATGATGGCGCGCGCCAGCACGATACCGGCAACGCCGCCGACCGCCTCGACGATGCGCCCTGCGACCAGGAGTTCAATCGACGGCGCAAGCGCGCACAGCACAGAGCCCACGATATAGATGCCGATACCGGCAAGCAGAACTGGCCGCCGGCCAAGTGCATCTGAAAGCGTGCCGATGACCAGCTGACCCAGAGCCATGGCAATGATGAACGTGGTTACAACGAGCTGCGCCGTCGCGTAGTCGGAGTTGAAGTCGACGACCAGCCCCGGAATCGACGGCACCACAATATTGAGCGCTAGCGGCGCAAGGCCGGACACCGCCGCAAGCACGAGGATTGATGGCGGCGGCGGCGACCGTGTCGAGGTGTCTGTCATGGTCGGGATGCGCCTCGCATCAGCGAAGCGGTCACTTAAGAACTTTGTAGCCAGGGTGATTCAAGAGGTTTGACGGTAATCTACACATCGGCGCGTCAGCGCACAATGAGGTGGGAGTCTATCACGCAACAGCGGGAAAAAAGCGCTCAATACGCGTATTCCTCGAACACATGAGAGATATTGCCGCCCCACTCCCCGTGAAATTTGGCGAGCATTTCATCGGCTGGCGTGCGGCCTTCTTCGACCACTGATTCGACCGCATTGAGAAAATGTTCTTCATTGTCACCGAAACTGTCGACCTCGTTGCGGGCACGCAGGCCGGCGCGCGCGATCTCGAGCAATTCCGATGCGATCTCCCGCACCGTCCTGCCGCCAATCCTGGCACCCAGCGCCTGCGTTGCCGCATCCACTCTCAATTGGCTGCGCTGTTCCTGCGTCCAATCGCGCGCAATGTCCCAGGCCGCGCTCAACGCGTCTTCATCATAGATGAGCCCCACCCACAAAGCTGGCAGCGCACACAGCCCACGCCAGGGACCACCGTCTGCCCCGCGCATTTCAATGAACCTCTTGGCCCGGGCTTCGGGAAACAGTGTCGTCAAATGATTGACCCAGTCGCCGATATTCGGCCGTTCGCCAGGCAGACGCTCAAGTTTGCCATCCAGAAAATCGCGGAAAGAGGCGCCCGCAACATCGATATAGCCGCCATCGCGATGCACGAAATACATCGGCACACCCAGCGCATAGTCGACATAACGCTCAAATCCCATGCCGTCCTCGAACGCCCACGGCAAAAGCCCCGTGCGGTCAAAGTCGGTATCGCGCCAGATTCGTGCGCGATAGCTCAGATATCCGTTGGGCTGGCCTTCGGTGAACGGGCTGTTGGCAAACAGCGCCGTCACAATCGGTTGCAGCGCCAGGCCCACTTTCAGCTTTTTCACCATATCGGTTTCACTGCCGAAATCGAGATTGACCTGAACCGTGCACGAGCGATGCATCATATCAAGGCCCAGTGTTCCAACACGGGCCATATAGCGGCGCATGATGCCGTAGCGGCCCTTGGGCATGCGCGAAATGTCATCGAGAGACCAACTCGGCGCAAAACCAAGGCCCAGGAATCCGATTCCGAGCTCGGTGCCGACCCCGCGCACCTGCGCCAGATGTGTATGCACCTCATCGCAAGTCTGGTGCAAGGAGGCGACCGGCGCGCCGGAAAGTTCCACCTGACCTCCGGGCTCAAGCGTAATCGCACCGCCAATCTCGTCCGGCGCGACCAATCCGATTATGTTTGCATCCTCCATTGAGCGTTCCCAGCCGAACCGCTCGTGCAACCGGTTGAGCAGCGCTGCGATTCCGTCTGCGCCCTCATAAGGAACCGGCGACAAATCGGTTGTGCGAAAGGCGAATTTTTCGTGCTCGGTCCCGATGCGCCACTCGCTGGGTGGTTTGCAGCCGGCCTCCATATATTCGACCAGCTGGTTACGGCACTCGACCGGACGAAGGTCAGCATCAAGAACGGAAATGGGAGCCTCCGGCGCCTGGTTTTCGAGCATGGCATCGCAAGCAGGATTGATGCGCAATCTCCAGTTAGACGAACACTATTGCATGGCGCAAGTATCAAGCGACAGGCGTCCGGTTCAACGCTGCGCGAGTATCCAGTCGCCACAAAGAGCTTGAATCAACGCCAAAGCGGCAACGGCCGCGGTATCTACGCGCATGATCCGGGGACCAAGCGATATCGCCGTTGTGGCAGCAAGCCCAAGCAGCATGCTCCTCTCGACCTCTGAGAATCCTCCTTCGGGGCCCACAATCAATGCCAATGGCTTGCCTCTCAGCGCCTCGATTTCCTGATAATTGTCATGGGGCTCGGCTGCCTCATCGGCAAACACCAATGCGCGCGTCGCCGGCCAGGCCGCGACCAGGCGGTCGAACCGGACAGGCTCAGAAATCTCCGGCACCCAAACAAGACCGCATTGCTCTGCCGCCTCAATGGCGTTGGCCCGCATGCGCTTCAGATTGACCCGCGCCACGGCGGTGCGCCCGGTCATCACCGGACACAGCCGGCTGGCACCAAGCTCGGTCGCCTTCTGCACCAGATAATCGAGTCGCGCATGCTTCAATGGTGCGAACAGAAAATGCAGATCGCCCGGAGTGTCCCGCTCTCGCACTTGACCATCAATCGTGACACGCGCCGTACGCCGATCAAACTCAAGCCGGCCGCGCCATTCTCCATCGCGGCCATTGAACAGCCTGAGGTGAGCTCCAGTGCGCAGCCTCACCACGTCGCGAACATAGTGGTGCTGCGCGCGTTCAAGCTCGATCACCGCACCGGCTTTGAGCACAACATCGAGATAAAGGCGTCGAACCCGCCCGGGTCGGGTCGTATCGGAGTCTGTCATCTCAAAACCTGATCACATCTCGGCAAATCGATCCGCACGTTATAGAACTTGGCGCGCGATGAAAGATGCAACCCCCGCCACTCCCGACAGCGCCCATAGCTGGATCGAGCGTTTGGTACCCGCATGGTTCCTGCCCTATAGCCGCATTGCCCGCCTCGACCGGCCGATTGGCTGGTGGCTATTGCTGTTGCCATGCTGGTGGGGATCAGCGCTCGCAACCGCGACCATCGGCGCTGGCCCCAATCTGTGGCACATGGTCCTTTTCCTGATCGGCGCCATTGCCATGCGGGCAGCGGGCTGTGTGTTCAACGACATCATCGACCGCAATATCGATGCACAGGTCGAACGCACCCGCTTGCGCCCCATTCCATCCGGCCAGATCAGTGTCATGCGTGCCGGCATTTTCATGGTGGCGCTGTCTTTGCTCGGACTTGCCGTCCTCGTGCAGTTCAACATTTTCACCATAGTTCTCGCGATTGCCTCGCTGGCGACAGTGGCAATCTATCCGTTCATGAAGCGGGTCACCTACTGGCCGCAGCTGTTTCTCGGCATTGCCTTCAACTGGGGCGCGATGGTCGGTTGGAGCGCCATCGTTGGCTCGCTCACGCTGGCACCGATCCTGCTCTATCTCGGCGGCATTGCCTGGACGCTGGGCTATGACACCGTCTATGGCCATCAGGACCGCCCCGACGATGAACTGATCGGGGTGCGCTCGACGTCACGCCGTTTCGGCGCAGCCACCGCGCCATGGCTCTGGGGATTTTATGGAACCGCGTTGACGCTGATCGCCACTGCCTGCCTTGCCGCCGATCTTCATCCGATTGTCTATGGCGGTCTGCTAATTGCCGCGCTCCACGCCGCCAATCTCATCAGACACGTCGACATCAACGACACCGCATCGTGTCTCAAATGCTTCCGCGCCAATCGCGAGACCGGCCTCATTGTCTTTGCCGCGCTGCTCAGCGCCGGTCTTGTCGGGCATGTCTGAAAATCCGGTGGACGCGGCTGCCCGCGTTGATTTCGTACGGCAAAATACGGAAATTCTTACCCCGCCACTGGTTCCCGAAGTCAGGCTCCACCTTGCAAGCACCATCCTGCCGATCTGGCAAATGGGCGAAGACATGCCGGAGGAGCGCGGCTTGCCGGCGCCCTTCTGGGCATTCGCCTGGGCTGGCGGACAGGCACTTGCACGCCACATCATTGACCACCCCGATCTCGTGCGCGGCCGGCGCGTGCCTGATTTCGGCTCGGGCTCGGGGCTGGTTGCAATCGCCGCTGCAATCACCGGCGCGTCACATGTGGTGGCTGCCGATATCGACCCCTTCGCCATGGGAATTATATATTTAACTTGAAGTTCGGTTCTCCCGATCCTACTAGGGCATCTTGATTTTCTACCGTTCTCGTGCCGCCCGGCGGCGCGCGCGTCCTATCGCTCCGAGGAGGAGCGTCAGCTGTCGCTTTGCTGCATCCGGATGGGCGTGAGGTTGCGCCCTTCACGCTCGGATTTTTCTGCTTCGCGGCCTGATCTTCTGTTCGCGTGATGCTCACGCCGGGCACGGGTTGAGACGGCGCAGCTGGCCGAGGCGGTGCATGTTGTAGGCGAGGTTCTTCATCCCGATCTTGGCCGTTGCTCGAAGCAAGCCGATGGTCCGAACCAGGGTCCGGCCCATGTCGTTGGCCTGCGCGCCGAAGACGTGCTCGACACGGACCCGGATGCCGGATCTGATCCGGTTGCCGGCCTTGGCCTTCTCGGTCAGGGGCTTGCCCCGCTTGCCCTTGCGGTGGATGTGGCTCCTCAGCCCCCGAGCGCGCAGCTTTGCCTCCATCTGCTCGGAGCGATAGGCCGCATCCGCCCACACGCAGCAGCCGGTGTTGCCCTGCATCAGCAGATGATCCACCGCCTGGCTGTCACGCCGCGCGCGGCATCGCTGACGTGATAGCGCCGCACCAGCTTGTGCTTTCGCTCGACGTTGACGTGGTTCTTGTAGCCGTAATGGTTCTTGCCATGCTTTTTCGTCCAGCGCGCGTCCAGGCTCGCGTAACGGTCTGTAAGATCGAAGAACCCCATCTGCGCCATCGTCACACCCTCAGTGCCGGATCAGCCCGACAGACATACCGCAGTGCCACGGTCAGGGCCATTTTCAGCGAGTGACCCAACAAAGCGAGCTGAGAAATGTTTGCAAGGAGATATTTGCGCATTGCGCAAAAAAGAACCAACCCAAGGGTAAATCTTTTTTCAATCGCTGAAACTTCAAGTTAAATGTATAATTCCCATTAGAATTGTATCTTGCGGTTCTTGCGCGGTGGGGTTTGGCCTCGGCTTCCACAAGCCAATCGCGTAGGTGGTTTGCATCGTAGCCACGATCCGCGATCACAGTTGCGCCTTTGCGCGCATATAGCTCAAGGCATTGACGCGCCTGGGCGATATCGGCGCGATTGCCTGCGGTCAGGTGTAAATGAACCGGGCGACCCTAGCCATCGCATACCGGATGCAGCTTGGAATTCGGCCCGCCTTCGGTCTTGCCGACGGCGCGCCCGGCGCCTTTGTTTTTTGACGCCATTGGCCGCGATGCGATGTGATGTGACCGGCATCGATCATCAGCGTGTCGGGGTCTGCGCCTTTGCGCGCAAGAGCTTCGAAAACCCGCTCGAACACTCCGGCTTCCGACCGGCGTTTGTAACGGTTGTAGAGTGTTTTGGCCGGGCCATAATTCGGCCGGAACATCTGACCGACGACAGCCCCGTTGGAGGCGGAAGACGATGCCGGACAGCACGCGACGGTCATCAACACGGCGCGCGCGCCACGTGACTTGTCAGGGTGTAACGGGCCGATTTTGGTGTACCGGTCGTCTGTCAGCCAGAAATTCAAAGACATGGAAACTCCTTCGTTTCACATCTCGAACCACAAACCCTTTTACAGGTCTACGCCCTAGGGTCTTTGCCGCCGTCATCGGCCGGGGTTTTCCGGCAGACAAGTTTCCCCGGCAGACAAGGGCCGGAGCCGCATGTCAAGCGCGGCACCCGGCATAAGCTCAGGATACGGGGCGAAGTCGCACCCTGTTTGCGGTCCATTGATGCCGGCGCGAGCGCGGCTCTAAATCTTTCGCCGGCTAGGGGAATCGAGGCAATTGCATCCATGTTCGAGCAGACATTCAAAAATATCGACGACGTGCTGTGGAAGGAGGCCGGATGCACGACCGAACTCGACTACACGGAACAAACCTCCTGGCTGCTGTTTCTGAAATATCCCGACGATCTGGAACAAGAGCGGAAAGTGGAGACATGGACCTCGGCGTTCACGCTTGCCGAGGTCTGGAAACGCAAATGCGACGGCGTGCAGGTCGGTCTCGCCGAGAAAGATGACCAGCGTTTCGAGAACTTCATCGAGAAAGAAACTATCACAAAAGTTCAAGCGGGTAACGATGTTGGGACGTTAGCCCGAAAGCTCCTCAGAAAATTTCCGGGATTGGGAAAGCCACAAGACGCGATTCATGTCGCTAGCTGCCTTTTGAGCAACATTGACGAATTGCACACTTTCGATATTGGCAATTTGTTACGCTTCGACGGCCGATTTCCGCGTATGGACAAGAAAAAGCTGGCGATTTGCGAGCCACCTAAACCGCCCAAAAATCCTCAGTCTGAAATGGAGCTGAATGACGGAAAGCAAGACTGAGAAACTCGAACGCTTCAAGGAAGCCGCCCGCCGGCCTGGCGCGGACGAAAGCACCAACGCCCTTGATAGGATCATACGCAAGCCGGACCTGACCGGGAAGCCGGCGGAAAGCCAGATTACTTTTTAGTTGCCGCTTCCCAATTTAGATACACTGGAGACGAAACTCACGGAATCCTTATGGGGGAGCCCAAAGACTACGATTCTATATCTGATTTTGAAAATTCGGGAATAACTATCAACCCAAAAACCCCTTCTAAATTAGAAGAGCCTAATATTGATCTATTTTCTGGCCTTTCATATGAATTGATTCCTATTTCATCTGATGATTTTTTTGATGATTAATAATCATAACCTAAAACATCTCCATAGATCCGATGTAATATCCCTTCTTAAAAAAGAATTAGTTAAAAACAGTAAAGGGGCCAATTGGACCATTGTCCAAGGGGCTCCTCTAGTGCAACAAATTAACCTAAACTTGTAAGGTCCGCGCTTCTTGGGTTCCGGTACCCATGCGTCTATCAGTCCGCAGTTGCCATTGCCGGAGTCATGCGGAGCGTCTTATTTATCCGCACAAAGTCATAGTGCGCAAAGTACAAGTTTAGCATGTGCAGATGATTTTCCAAGCTTCTTGCTGAACGCGCTGCTCAGGCGGGTGAAGCGCCGCATGCCCATACGCCTGGTCAGGTTTTGGCGTTCGACTTCAATTGATTTTATCGACTCGCCCTTTACGATCCGTTATGATATCGCATATAGTACCATGAACGAGAAAAACTCAAAAAGCTGCGTGGCGCTCTCGCCGCAATGCGCCACTCCCCGCAGAAAGCGCGGGACCTTGAGCAAGTGGCTTCTCAACTGGGAAGGAAAAAACATAATCGCGGCAAGCACCCGATGTGGATGAGCGAGCGGTTCGACCTGCCGCCGCTGTCCATTCCTCATCATGGAGGAAAGGATCTGTCGGTTGGAACGCGCAACGGCATCCTCGACCTGCTTGAGGACGATCTGCTGGCGTGGGAAGAACATTTAGGGAGTCAAAATGGCGAAGACAGTTGAGTCGAACGGGAGAAAGCGTGCGGAAGATTACCTTAAGCTGCCTTACATGCGTTCGGTGATGCCGCAATCCGATGGTTCGTTCCATGCCGAAATTCTGGAATTTCCCGGCTGCATCGCGACAGGCGATACGATGGCCGAAGCATATGAGCTTCTTGAGGAAGTCGCCGAAAGCTGGCTTGAAGCGAGCATCGATGCGGGGCGCTCCATTCCCGAACCTTTGGAGGTAAACAACTTTAGCGGCAAGACCGTATTGCGGATGCCGCGCAGCCTTCACGCAAGAGCGGCAATTGCGGCGCAAAGAGAAGGCGTAAGTCTGAACCAGTTCATGGTGAGCGCTGTTGGCGTCGCCATCGGTCAGTGCGATGGGCGGACAACTCACGTGACGCAAAACACCATCTCTGTTCGTATATTCGACGGGACGCCTCGTCGTGCGTTTCAAACCCGATCAACGGATCGTCTTTTGCAGCCTGTGATCCACTGGCGAGAAAGTGAGCGCTAGTATGCCTGAGGTCAACCAACTTACTCTGACCCACAAAGAAGCCGTCGAAGCAATGCTGAAACAGCTCGACATCCATGAAGGGCGATGGATGCTGCTCGTCAACTTTGGATTTATCGGGGGGAATGTGGGGTTGGACGATGAAACTGCGGATCCAACGGCGATGGTGTCGATCAGGAAACTCGGCATCACCCGTGCAGAGTCGGGCACCCCGCCAAATCTTGTTGTGGATGCAGCCAAAGTGAACCCCGCGCGCCCGGCAAGCAAGGCAAGAACCGCCACCGCGAAAAAAGACGACGGCTAGTCCTTTCGCCAGCGCTTCGCCGCTACCTTCCTAGCGATCCCTGGCCGCTGTTCGGGCATCAGCTTCGACGCCCGTCTTATTTCAAGCGCAGCGCCGCATGGGCGGATATTCATTGTCGGTCCGCAATTCGGATGGGCTGTCGCGGAATTGCGCGGTATGCCGTGGAGAAGAACGAACTGAATACGCCTATCGGGCGGTTAGACAAGAGCGAAACTGGCAAGCTTGGTTATAGACTGGATATGTGGTAGCCAGCACGACGTGACCTCGCTCCGCCCCAACCTTGTAAAGCGCATTGAGCGCCTGCCAAAGCCGACAAATGTCGCGGGCGCCCTGCAGCCGCTTTTTGAGGCCGTGAGCAACGCCATCCATTCAACTCAAGGACATTTCAAGGACCGTCTGGCTAACGAAGGCCGTGTCATTGTCACAGTCAACACCAACCGGGACAAGGACGGCGTGTGGGCGACGGTGGAGGACAACGGTGCAGGTCTTGACAAGAAAAACTGGGACGCCTTCACCACCACCGACACCGACAACAAGATCAAGACCGGCGGCAAGGGCGTCGGGCGGCTGATGTGGCTTGACTGCTTCGAGGCGATCACGGTGTCCTCTGTCTTCAGGGAGTCTGATGGGGACCTGAAGCGCAGGGCATTCACCTTCAAGCTGGCGCTTGAGAATCAGATTCAGGATCTGAAATTGGAGCAGGCGGACGGTGAGTCAAACACCTCTTTCTTTGTGCGCTTTAACGGTCTCCGCAACAACGGGTACCGCGCCAAGTTCCCGGGCCGTGATAACTACGTCTTCCAGCACTTCACATCACACTTCCTCCCTATATTCATCGGTGGCCGCAGCCCGCAGGTCAGCGTCCGTGTCGGAGACGAGACGCGTGAGTATCCCGACGCGATCTCTGACATCGTTCTCCGCACGGAACCGGCGCAGATACTCAAGACGGAGAAGTATCGTGAACTCACGCTCACGCTTATGGAGTGTGACAAGGTTGCGAGTTCGGACTTGAAGGGCAGGCATTTCGTGCACTTCATCGCGCACGACCGCACCGTGCATTCCCAGTGCATCGACGGCAAGCTGGGCCTCGCCTATTTCGGCGAAGGTGATGGCCGTGTGTTACACGCCATCGTCACCGGCGAATTCCTTGACAGCAACGTCAACCAGGAACGAACGGCGTTCACCTTCGAGGACGCGGTGATTGAGGAAATTATCAAAGATGTCTGCTCGGAAAAGATTAAGGGGTTTCTTGAGGAGCCCCTGTCGAAGCTGAGCAGTGAGCAGCGTGGCAAGATCGAACGCGTAACCGCGACCTACCCCTCAGTGGCTTTTGGCGATACCGATGAACTGCAACAGCGTGTACCGTCAGGCGAGCTCAAGGAAGATGCGATATATTCGCACCTTGCCAGAGAACGCTTTCGTCGGGACGAGCAGCAGGCAAAGAAGATCAGGGACGTCCTGACGCGACTCAAGGGCGGCACCGATGATATCGACAAGCTCACTTCCACAATTGAGGAGGCGGGCAAGGCGATAGAAGAGGCGGAACAGAAGAGCCTCGCGGAATACGTCGTCCGACGGAAGGTTGTCCTGGACTTCATCGAGGTGCTGCTCGAGAAGGTCCGCGACGACACCCGCGACAGCTCCTACCAGCGCGAGGACGTGCTCCACTCGTTCATATGCCCGCTTCGGGTAAATACGATTGAAGGAGATGGCGGCAAGGTTGAGCCTACATCGCATGATCTTTGGATTGTCGATGAGCGGCTGACATTCGCTCAATATTTCAGTTCCGATGTCGAGTTCAGCCAGCTATCCAGGGCAATTGAGAGCGATGAGCGTCCGGATATTCTCATCTTTGACCACGTGTATGGCCTGCGCCAGACCGAGGAACCTTCGAAGGTGCTTCTCGTTGAGTTCAAGCGGCCCGGACGCGCGACTTACCGTGAAGATGAGAACCCGCTGTCGCAAGTTGAGCGGTATGTGCGGCGGCTCCAGAGCGGGGGTCTGCGAGACGTGCGTGGCCGCCCAATCACACTGGACCGGAACACAATTTTCTACTGCTACATCGTGGCCGACATTATCGGAAAGATGTGCGACTGGACGTACTCCTGGCAGCTCACGGCTGACGGTCGCCGCATCTACAGGCCCAACAGTGGCTTCCACGGCTCCGTCGAGCTTCTTGGCTGGGATCAACTGATCGGTGATGCACGAGCCCGCAACCAGGCTTTCTTCGACAGAATCGGCATCACCGGAAAGAGCTTCTTCAGCGCAGATTGATCCCGCAGGCCGAAAACGGCCCCCACCGAACCCACTCGCCGCCGGCTTTCAAAACACCGATGAAAGGCGGTTCAAAACGCCGCAATCATCGGCCGGGGTTTTCCGCCGGACAAGTTTCCCCGTCAGGCGGGGGCCGGAGCCGCATTTCAAGCGCCGTACAACGGCATCACCGGAAAGAGTTTCTTCAGCGCAGATTGATCCCGCAGGCCGAAAACGGCCCTCACCAAACCACGGCCCGGTCGCCGCCGGCTTTTCATCGACGTCGGTCCATTGACGCCGGCGCGGGCGCGGCTCTAAATCTTTCGCCGGCCACAGGAAACGAGGCGACCGCATCCATGTTCGAGCAGACATTCAAAAATATCGACGACGTGCTGTGGAAGGAGGCAGGCCGCACGACCGAATCGTCGAAGGGAAATACCGGTGGTCGGCATGGGCCGCGCCGAAGGACCGGCAGGGCCGGTTCGACCACGACGCGGCGCTGACCGGCGATGACCTGATCGGGTTCGTCGACGACGAACTGTTTCCCTATCTGCGCGGCTTCCGGCGGCGCGCCGGCGGCCCCGACACTATCGAATACAAGATCGGCGAGATTTTCGGCGAGATCGGCAACAGGTTCCGCAGCGGCCATGCGCTGCGCGACGCGCTGGAGCTTGTCGACCGGTTGAGCTTCAACACGCAGGACGAAAAGCACGAGCTTTACGAAGCCAAGATCAAGTGGATGGGCAACGCCGGGCCTTTCGCCGCGCCTGCGGGCGCGGCGGCGTGAACGGGCACCACCCGAGGAACACCATGGCGACCATGATCATCCGGGGGCGGGTTTCACAACGGCGCGCCTTACCTTCAATACCCGTTCAACCACCCTTCGAGGGCCGTTCACACGGTGTCAGAGCACCATTCAGGCAAACCCCGCCGGCGATGGCGTCCGTCCATGCCACCGGATGCGGAAAATGCGCGTGCGGACGACGGCGCCGGATCACATGCGAGGCGTTTCCAAAGAAAAGGAAGTGCGATGATCGAACTACCGACCTAACGCATGTAGGCCGGCGCTCCCGCCTTTCCGTGTCGGGCGGGACCGAAATCCAACCTGCCCGCAAAAGCCCGGCGCGCGCAACGGGATCGGGCGGCGCTATTCCGCAGGCTCCGCAACGGCGGTATGCCTCGTGACAATGTCCTGCACTTCGCCGGGCTCGAATGCCACATCCCATGACCAGCGCCCGAAGCCTCCGGCCGCGTTGACGGCTTTGACCCATTCGTTCAGCGCGTCGCGCTTGGCCTTGTCCCGAGGACTGTCGGTCCCCTTGATTTCGAGGGCCAGAAGATTGCCGCCCGACAGGCGGACGAGGAAGTCGGGGACGTACCTCCGACGGGAGCCTTTCCACATATAGTAGATCCGGAAGCCCAGGTGGTCGTTCTTGGCGTAGGCTTCCACGTCTTTCCGGGTCTCGAAGACATTCGCGGCATGACCTTCCCACGACGAGTCCCCGACCAGATGGCTGATATGCGACTTGGTCGTCGGGAAGCACGGCTTTGTCGTGTACCAGGTCCGCATCCGGCCTGTCGCGCCGATCGGGTTCTCCTCGTCGAAGACCGGTGTAAGGCGCTCGGCGTTCCGCTCGGTCACATTGCTCAGAACATGCCGGACCACGAGGTCGATGTTGAGCGCGATGAGGATCCGCCTACGGAGCGGGTCGGAGTGAAACAGCGACGGGATCTCTAGACGATCGGATTGCAAAAAGGTCTCGACGATTCCGATCAACTGCGCGGCCAGGTATTCCTGCGTTCCGGAAAACCCGTGGCTTAGTTCGGCGAAAGCCTTGCGGGCGGCCTGAAAGACAAGGCGTTGCAGCCGGAATCCGTCCGGCAGCTTTTCCAGATCGATCGTCGCGACCTTGCCCATGTCCGTCGCGCCGCCAAGCGCCGGGGCAAGCTCCGCACTGATCGGCGTGCCTGCGGGATCGAGCGCGAGCGGCGGCGTTTCGCCCCAATCAATGGTCAACTGCGGTTTAACCACGGTTTCGACGCGCAGAACATTGGGCCATGTAATCTCAAGGCGGGCGCGTTCGGGCACGACTTCGATCTGCGTGGCGGGTTTCGGCGGCGGAGGCGCTTCTCCGCCCTCGCCGGTCTCCGAAATCGAAAGCGGCACGCCGAAGACGTTGACGTATTCGGGCAGGAACAGTCCGTCATCGTCGGTGTCGTAAGAGACCCGGCGCAACCCGCGCCCGACAACCTGCTCGCACAGCAATTGCGACGTGAAGGCGCGCAAACCCATGATATGGGTTACATTCTTGGCGTCCCATCCCTCGGACAACATCGCGACCGAGATAACGTTTTGCAGGTTCTGACCGGCCTGGCCACGCTTGCCGACATTGTCGACGATCTCTCGAAGCAGTTCCTCCTTCTTCAACGCCAGGAACCGCCGTTTTCGGGTTCCGGGAATGGCGGCCGCTTCGACGATCTCTTTCAACCGCGCTTCGTACTGCTTGTCCGATGTCGCGGTTTCGCCGATCTCGGCCTTGTCGAGAACCCTGGAATCGACCCGGAGCGTTCGGGCGACGGCGTGCAGTTCCGGCCAGTGAGCGTCACCCTTGTTGAAATAGTTCTCGATGCGCGCCGCGGTTTCCGTGCGGTTGCACACCGTCAGCATGACCGGAGGCGAATGATGGCCGGCCTCCCGCCACCGCCGCCGTGTCTCCCGCCAGTCGGCGCCGAGCAGCGTGTAGGCGTCCTGAACCAGCTTCGGCAGCGCCTCGTGCGGCTCCGCCTTCGCCCTGTTCAAATCCTCGCAGACGGACGGGTCGCGATAGATATGGTAGAGTTTGGGCCGCAGCGTCTTTGCGTCCGGCAGCGCATCGTCCCGGACCACGACGCGAGGGGTCTTGACCAGCCCGGCCTCGATCGCGTCGTTCAACCCGAAATCCGACACGATCCAGTCGAACAGCGCCGTGTCGGTGCTCTTCTTGCCGGTGGGCGCGAAGGGCGTGGCCGAGAGATCGAAGCAGCGCCGGATGCGCCGGGTCTTGTGAATACGGTCCAGCCCCTCGATCCACCGGGTGGCTTCTTCGAGGTCGATGCCCTGCGCGGCGGCCTGTTTCCTGCTGATCTTCAATTCCGGCGGTTTGCGATAGGCGTGGTGCGCCTCGTCGTTGATGACGACGATGTCCTTGCGCCCCGCCAGCCTGCCCAGCACCCGCCGGGTGAAGGCTTCGTCGGACTCAGCACCCTTCTTGACGACCGCGCGATCCGCTTCCTTCAACGGCATCAGCGTGTGCCAGTTCTCGATCAGCACTTCGGCCCGGTTCAGTTTCCGGCGCAGCGCCTCCGACGGGCACAGATTGAACTCGTCGTAGTAGCTGCCTTCGCCCGGCAGGAGAACCTGCAACCGTCCCTTCACGGTCAGGCCGGGCGCGACGATGAACACCGCGCGGCTGAAATCCTTGTTCCGCTTCGGATAGGTCAGCGCGTTCAGCGCCTGCCAGGCGACGATCATCGCCATCACCGCGGTCTTGCCCGCGCCGGTGGCCATCTTTGTGCACAACCGTTCCCACGGCCCGCCATCGCCGGGGAGGGCGATGCCCTGCCGATACGCTTCCGCCCCCTCGACCCACCAGATCAGCGTCTCGATGGCTTCCAACTGGCAAAAGTAGAACGGGTGCGGTCGCGCCGTCTCATCGCACCAGTGTTCCAGCAGTTTCCGGGTGACGATGGTGACGCCCGGCCGGCCCGCCTCGCGCCATCGATCCACGCGGGCGCGGATCGTGTCGACCGTTCCCAGCGCCTCGGTGCGCTTGGTGTTGTTGCGCGCGTCGAAGACCTCGTAGCTCGCAGGCCGCCGCCCCCGCCTGATCTCCAGCGCGCCGCCCCTGCCCTCGACCCAATGCCGTTGTGGCCGCTCCAAGGGACGATTGACGATCAGGGACATGGCTCAGCCAACTTGTATGCACCGTTCGGGGAATCCCATGCCTGCTTGAGCAAGCAGGTGCGCCTCTTTTCCACCCTTGCGAAAACTTGTTCTCCCTTTGTACAGCCAACGAAAGGCTGTCTCGCGCCTCTCTTCCGCGGCCTTTGTCAGGGCGGCCAGGTCTTCATACCCGGGCGACTTCAATTTCGACCTTAACCAATTCAACTTCCTAATCATTACGTCAATCTCCCCTGAACCGTTCGCCCGATGCGGCTCAACCCATAAAGCAAACTCTTTGTCATGTTTGAAACCGACTCCATAATCCCAGCGATTGGCATTCGGTTCGGCTTTTTTGAAATGCTTATCAAGATCGACGCTTCCGGTGAAACCGGCGGTTCCACTTACGCATAACTGGTTTCGATACATGGATTTGACGGCTTTCTTGCCAGATTTGCCGTCCAGTCCGGCCGCCGCCGCCGCTTTCAAGAATGAAGTCGATTTTTTATTCACCGTTGCAATTCCCTGGAAACGACTCTCGCCACAATATCCGCCGAGCGGCTCGCGAAACCGTTCAAGTCGCCCCAGTTCGAGATCGCTTCATCTTCCGACCCCGGGTCCAGGGATGAAATATCCCGAGCAGGCTTGTCCCGCTCGAAGAAAAAGACCGAGTAATCCTTGGTCAGCGCACTCTCGGCGATTTGTTTCGTTGTGGGATTGGATTTGAGCTCGAAAAGGTCTCTGACGTCGGTCTCCGTTCCGCGACATTCCTTTATCTGACGAAGCGCCCAGACGAGATCCAGAACAGCGATCGAATGAGTGGATATCACCACTTTGTATCCGCGCTTCATCAGTTCGAGAACCACAAGCAGAAAAGTCGAAACGGCTCGAGGATGAAGCCCCATTTCGGGCTCTTCGATCACGACCCATTCGATATCGTCTCGCCTGGATCTTTTCCCTGCGGGACAAAGCCAGTAGAGGCCCAGCAGGAGCGGAACGAACTCCCTCTGCCCGGCCGACCAGGCCAAAAATGGAAGTCCTTCGGACAGGCCTTCAATCTCAAGTGTAAGTGTTTTTGTAAAGTCCTTCGGTTCAACGGTCAGCTCAGCTTCTCCAAACAGGTGTTCGGCAATCGGACGCCTCAGTGTTTCATTCAGGCGGCCCTTTGCCGGAAAGAGCCGCGCCTCCGTTGAGCCGAACTCGTTTTGCAGCAAAATATGAACCTGATGCGCGAAGTAACGCAGCACATATGGGTCCCCGAAGTTGAAGTGGCCAAAGGTCCGAGAAACGCCTGACGGCAAACTGACCACCCGCTGGGCGGGTATGTAAAACAGAGTTTCAACCTGACTGGTTTTGGGTCTCTTGAATCCCGTGAGAGCCTCAAGCGCATAACGCCGTCCTTCCCATGTGACGACCGGATTGCCGGTCAGCATTCCGCCCATCCCGCGGCCATAATAGCCGTCAAGAACGGCCGCCGGGTTGCCATTGAACACGACGTTCTGCTGATCGAAGAAACCGAGTATATGGTTGCGATCCACCGCCAGCTTGAGGGTCTGCAAGAAGACGCTCTTGCCGCCGGCTTGCGGCCCCACAAGAACCGTCAGATCGCCCAGTTCCACTTTGGCGTTCGATATCGGGCCGACATTCTCAAGACGGATTGTGGTGCGCTTCCTCCTCTTCCTGGTTATGATCAGCCCTCCAAAAGCGCAATTTTCAGCGACTCGATGCCGCGATCGTCGACGATCTTCACGGCGATCCGTTTGTTGTCCCCCGCCTCGAAGGGCAGCGACACCGCGCCGTGAAACCGCTCCAGCCGATCCTCGTCCAGTTCGGCGCGTATCGTCCTGCGCAGCCGGTTCCAGCCGCCCTTCGCATCCGCCATCGGGAAGAACACCTGATGCGGCATCAGCGAGCGCCGGTCGTAATCCACGTCGAGCGACCACATGGCGACCCGCCCGGCGTCTCCGCTCTCGATCTCGCCGGTCTTCGGGTTGAAATAGTCAAAGCCATGCACCTCGACCTCCCACAGCCCGTCCTTGCGCTTGCGCACATCGACCTCGGGCTGGCCCATCAGCCAGAAGGACTGGTTGCCAGCGCGCTTCTTTTTCAAATCCCCGGTCAGCAAATCCGTGTTCATCTGCACTTTCAGGAACGTCAGATCCGACGCGTTCATCTCGTCGATGTCCTTGGCCGCCTCCGGGTCGAATGCGAAGGCGCAGAACAGCAGGTATTTCGGCCTGGGCATCAGCGTATAGGCTTCGTTCATCGCCTCTTCTACCTGACGCTGTTCCAGGGCGGCGTGTTCCGGGCCGAAACTCACCGCCACCCGCTTGCCCGTCTCGGCGACCGAGCCGCCGGCATGAAGGTAGCGGGTGGAGGGCAGCGTTTCGAACTCGGCGAATTTCATCATGTCGCCGCCCTTGCCGCGCACGCCGGTTTTCAGCAGTTCGTCGCGCCACATGGACTGGCGCGAGGTTTCGCCGGAACGGGCGACGGCGCTGTCGGCCTCTTCGGCAGGCAGGGTCTCGTCGAGCGACAGGACGGTGGGCGCCGGCACGGCCTCGACGCTGAACGGGCCGGTGATGCGCAGGCGGTTCTTGTCGATGCGGGGCTTGTCGTAGAGCGTTTCCTGCTCGGCGTGATCGGCGATGGACCGGTCCATGCGGCGCTGCATCGCCCGGCGGGCGGCGTGGAAGGCTTCGAACGGTTGCCCGGCGCTTTCGGGCCAGTCGCCGGGCCGGTCGAACGGGACCTCCCATTCGCGCAGCGTTTCGCCCGTGGCGAAGTCCACCGGCCTGCCCTTGCGCGCGCCCTGTGCGGGCTTGAGCGGTTTTGGCGGGGCGGCGGTCAGCGCGGCGTTGAGGGCGTCGAGAGCCGCCGCGATCTTCGGGTGATCCTCGTCGTGAATCGCGTCGATGTCGGCATTGTTGGCGATGGATTTCAGCGTGATGTGCGGCACGGTTTCATAGTCGAAACCGCCCTTCAGCCCCTCATGGCTGTAGCGCAGGGCGTAATAGTCGAAAGAGGCGGTCATCAGCCGTTGCTTGGCCAGCGCGATCGCCACGCGGGAGGTGTCGCAGGTGATCCAGCGCCGGCCCCATTTTTCGGCGACGAAGGCGGTGGTGCCGGAGCCGCAGGTGGGGTCGAGCACCAGATCGCCGGGATCGGTTGTCATCAGGAGGCAGCGTTCGATGACCTTTTCATTAGTCTGAACCACATATACCTTTCTCATGCCGCTTCCTGTAGCTGTGTCGGTCCACAGATTGGACAGATAACTTGCTGGAAAGTCGTCCATATAACGTTTGCTATCTTTACCGCTCGGAGCGATGCGGCCGGACTTCACAAGTCGCGGCATGCTCACTGGAGGGAACCCCCACCAACGGGCACCGGAATCAATTGGCCGCCCCTGAAACTCATACTCGTACTTCTGGCCCGGGCCGGGCTTCGTCATCAAAACATACCTCAGCGGTCGGACTTCACTAAGATCATCCCCGGATTTCAGTCTCCGAACATTGCCGCTTTTCTCCTCGATAAGGCGGTATGCTCCGATGTTCTCCTCTGGATCTTTTTCAATGAATATCTGATTATACTTCGCGCGAGAGCTGTCCTTCGCATACCAAATGATGTAATCGTTGCGTCTCGGCAGTTGCGCTGCGCCAAGCGCACCCGCTTTCACGAAAATGATGTCGGCGAAGAAATTTTTGGCTCCGAAAATCTCATCGAGAAGCTCTCGAACCAAATGAACGTTTTCCTCCGAAATCTGCACGAACACCGATCCGCTTTCGGTCAAAAGTTCCCGCGCCAGCATCAGCCGGTCGCGTAAGTACGTGAGATAGGAATGAATGCCTAATTCCCAGGTGTCGCGGAACGCCTTGATCGTCTCGGGTTCCTGCGTCAGGTCGGCGTCCGAGCGGTCCTTGACGTCGCGCTTGCCCACGAAGGGCTGAAAGTTCGACCCGTATTTGATGCCGTAGGGCGGGTCGATATAGATCGTCTGCACCCGGCCGGCCATGCTTTCCCTGGTCAAAAGCGAGTTCATCACCAGCAGCGAATCGCCCGCTGCCAGCCGGTTCGACCAGCCCTTTTCGTGGCTGTAGAACTCCAGCGCCTGGCGCAGCGGCAGGTTCTCGAACGGGGCGGCGAACAGGTCCGGCTGCCGCCATTGCGTCGCCGCGTCCCTGCCCTTCAGCCGCTTGGCCGCATTGGCCAGGATCGTCGCCGGGTCCACCCGTTCATGGACGTGCAGCGAGACGGTATCGACCTCGAAACTCGTCTTCTCCGCCTTGCCCGTCCAGTTCAGATAGGGCGCTTGCAGCCGCTTGAGCTCAAGCAGCGCGTCCTTCATCCGCCGCGGATCGTCGCCGGCCAGCGCGTCGTCGATCAACGACTCGATTCCGCCCCGCGCGGAATCGAAATTCAGCACCGGGTCGAGATGCGGATCGTAAGACCACGTCGTCTTGTCCCCGTCCGGGTCCGTATCGGCGTGGACCATGCCGACCTCGGGGTTGTTCACGCGGGTCTCATTGTGGCGATAGGACAGAACCTGCGTCGGCTCATCGGATTTGCGCGCGGTTTTCCCGCGTGCGGCGGCGGCGGCGCGTCCGGCCTCTTTCACCTCCGGCGCGGTCGGTTCCGGACCGGTCACATCGGCGCGACGGATCGACCCGCCGCGCCCCCTGCCGCGCGCCAGAACGCCTTCGTCGACGAGAGTATCGCGCGCCTTCGCATAATCGTCATCCGGCAGGCCCGGCAGATGCTCGCGCAAAAGCGCCAGCAGCGCGCCGTTGCCGACGGAAGACCCGTCTTCGGGCGTGAGGGAGAGGATCAGGTCGGTCAGGCTGTCGGACATGGGCGAATCACCGATACGCGCGAAAAACGGCTTGTTTTCCATGACGCTATCACGCGGGTTTCATATTTGCAGGATTAAAACGCGCATATATCGGATGCGCGAAGGACAATACTCTTGCGCCGGCGCCGGACCCGGCGGACCCTCCCGCGCGGCCGGACGGCGACGCGCGCGGCGGTTTCGACGAGACGCCTCCGTTGGACGACGACGACAACGATGACGAACCGCCCCGGCGCATCGGGATAAAACTCGCCGACGGCAAGAAACGCGCCATCCGGCACATTGCGGCGACAAGCTTCCGGGGGCCGGACGGCAGGCCGATGTCGGCGGCGGATTTCAAAACGCCTCACCCGCAACACCGTTCAACCGCCCTTCGACACCCGTTCGAGGGCCTTTCACACCGGTATCGGGTCGCCTCCGATTGGCATTCAGGAATCCCGCCGGCGATAACGTCGTCCATGCAGCCGGATGAAGGAACGTCTGACAGCGAAAGGCCGAAACTCCGGTCCATGCTCCGCATCTTCGCAATCGGACGCCAGCCGAATCAAGGCCGGACCCTGGCTACCACAGGCTCCAGCGCGTGCGTGGATGCGCCCAGTAATTGAGATGATAGCAAAAACCGCTCTTCCCCTGCGGTTTGGTGTATGTAGCCCATATAGCGACGGCGACGGCAATGCCCGCTAATAGATCACGCCCAATTACGCAACTAGACGCTAATTCGAATAATGTCTAACTGTATCAACTACGCTGCTCTGTTGCCAACCAACAGGCTCACAACAAGACGCTTCCTGGACGATTTTTGGGATGCGTTCTTGCCCCCAAGGTTTTACACCAACAATTGGCTTGTTCATGCGCTGCGCTTCCGAAATCTCATATTCAATCCATGAGCTGTGTGCGGCGTACATCCCACCAAGTATTACGACGACCTGGCTTGGTTTAATTTGCCGCGTCATTCCCTCAGACAGACCTTTGCAAGTTTTATCTGGCAAGGCGTCGTCTGATGGAACGCTACAATTTTTCCAAGAGAAGTTAGCAGCACCGTCAAACCATTCAACAATTTTTTCGTAGTGATGATTGTATCTCCAAGCGTGGCTGATAAAAATCATTCTCGTTTTCAACGTAGGCATAAAATCAGTCTCCTTTCAAAGTTTTCTGGTGGATTTATATCACCTTTTTTTGCCATCGAAGTACGTTTTGCGTTGCCAGTCAGCGGGCTTTTGCTCAAGGAACAACGCTTCAAAATTCTCGCCGTCCGCTATTCGCCCCAAAGCAAAAGAGCAGTTCGCCAACGTCGCATAAACCCAAAGCCGGTCTGTTCTCTCGTGGAAGTCTTCGCTTGCTACCGCGCCTAGCAAGCTCTCAACGACGGCATCACGAATTTTCGATGCAGACATACGATCATAAAGCGCTTCATCTTCGATTTCCTGCAGCTCCGATCTGATCTCAAGGCAAGTGGCGGCGTTTTCGCCGTTGTAATAATCGCCTCTTAGTTCAAAGCCCTTTTCGTAATGTCGGATAGCTTGATCGAGTGTCGCTCTGTCTTGATTGTACCCCCACAAGCGTTTGTATATCGCGCCACTCAAACCAAGTGTCTCAGGATCATTTGATTTTTTGGGTTCCAGAGGTTCGAGTATTTGTTGCGCTTCCATCAATGCTAGCGGCTCAGACGGTGCTTTTGATTTGTAAGTGTGAAGCGCGGCTTGTTGACGCAAATACGGGTTGTCTGATCGCAGCTCCAACAACGCCTTAAATTTGCTCGCCGCTATATTGTGTTCAGATGCATCAGCCGCTGTCTCTGCTTCTCCAAGCAAAGAAGAAAATTTTCCTTGAGCCTCTTCCGCATCCACCAAAAATTCCTTGAGCTCTTCGTCCGTGAATTCTGGCTGCTTCAAGAAAGGGATGTACGTGTAAACGGGGCTATCAGTATTTGGGTTGTTTGATACTTTATTGATTAAATTATCAAGCTCTGCTTGAGCACGCTTCGCTTCGCGGGTTCCAATATCTTTGCCAAGATGCTCGTACATGAAAGTTGCGGTGTGGTCTAAATCGAAGTGCAGCCTGCCTTCCTTTTCCTTCATCACAATGGTCGAAAATGGTCGCAATGCGTGGCGCACACCAAGCTCGTAAACCGCATTCACATTTCCTGTGGAGATGTCAGCCACAACTAAGTCAGCTCGCAAAAGCATTTCGTACATCTTGGCGTCGATTACGCCTGAATGAAGGATTTCGTTCGCTCGAATGCACCTATAGCCATTTGCTTCAACAGCAGGCTGGATAATGGCTTGATAGGTGGCGTCCAGATCAAGTGACCTCATCGACTCGTAGTCGGTTTTCTTGCCAAACCCCATGACCACAAAACAGATTTTCTGCTTATCGTTCATATAAAATACTCCACTTTACTACCACATCCATAATAACTATGTGTGGTCGAAGTGAATTTCAACCATAGGGAGCGACAATTTAAGTACCTAGGGCGCGAACCCGGTTCGTCGATTTCTCGATGCTCGTTCGAGTTTCCGGTTCGCCGCCGGAAAAGGGCGGCGGCTATGACGAGGCGCAACCGGCCGGCATCCGCAAGCTCATCGACGCCGAACGGAGCGACCCGTTCGACGTTCCGGCCTATATCGCCTTTGCCCTGCCCGCCCGTCACACGGCGGGAACGGGTCGCCCGGCGGCGGGATCGCATTCTCTCGGACCATGACGGCAGGCTTCGCGCCTTCATCGATTGCGTGCCGGCGCAATATGTGAAGGAAGGAGTCGGCGAGCTCGATTGCGCCAAACTGCGCCCGTTGCCGGAACTGAAATACGGCGGCGCCGACAAGATCCGCGACGCCTTCATCGGCTTCCAGCGGCATTTGTATTATTGCCGCAATCAAGCTCAACGCCGCATTGAACGGCGTCCCCCCTCAAGGTTGAAAGCAACGATCAGATTGAATGTGTGCCGACCGGGATCGACATCGTCCCTGCTGCCGACATTTGCTACGAGCAGCCATTTTCAGGCCGGGTGGCAGCCTGGTTGCACGGTCTCGATCAGCATGGCATCGATGTCCTCATTGGCGATCCGGGCCGCACCTGTCTACCATGTCAGGGTCTGGAGCGTCCGGCGAGCCATGAGGTCGAGACCACAACCGAACTCGAAGATTGTTCCCTGCGGCATACCGGCATTTGGAGATTTCGCGCCTGAAGGGGGAGTGCTGGCAGCGCCCGATCTGCTGAGCTATACGAACGCTGGACAGTCAGGAAAATCTCAATGCAATCAGATCATGCGCTCGTCGACGATACCGTGAAGATCGAAGACGCTGCCGAGGCACTCCTCAATGCCGCACTGGATGCTGGTGCCGAGGCCGCCGACGTCATTGCCATGACCGGTCAGGCGGACAGTGTCCAGGTACGGCTGGAAGCCGTCGAGGAGGTGAAGCGCCATGAATCCCGGGACATTGGCCTGCGCGTTTTCGTCGGCCGGTCGAGCGCCGTGGTTTCGACCAACAATCTGTCGCGCGATGCAATATCGACGCTTGCTGAACGCGCGGTTGCGATCGCGGCTTCAGCACCTGAAGACCCGCATGCAGGTCCTGCCGAGCGCTCGCAACTCGCCACCGCATGGCCCGACCTCGATCTTTCCGACACACAAGATCTGGAAATTGATCGCCTCGTCCTGCTTGCCCGTGAGGCCGAAGATGCCGCGCGCGCCACTGACGGGATTACCAACTCCCTCGGCGCCGGCAGCAACGCAACGCGCAGCCGCTTCGTTCTTCTGACCAGCGAGGGGTTTTCAAGCGGCTATGAGACCACCCGCTATTCGATTGCCTGCAATGCCATCGCCGGCTCGGGCACAGTAATGCAGCGCGATCACGATTACACCATCGCCCGCCATTTCGCTGATCTGGAGCCGCCCGAGCTGATTGGACACCGCGCCGCCGAACGCGCTGTCAGGATGGCCGGCGCAGCGCGCATCAAAACCGGACCCGTTTCGGTCGTCTATGAGCCCCGGACGGCGGCGTCGCTGCTTGGCCACTTCGCATCTGCAATCAATGGTCGCTCGATTGCCCGCCGTGCGAGCTTCCTCAGCGCGTGCATGGGCGATCAGATATTCAACGACGCCATTAACGTTGTCGACGATCCCCATCGCTCGCGCGGCCTCAATTCACGTCCCTTCGACGGCGAGGGGCTGGCCTGCCGCCGGCAACAGCTTGCCGCCAGCGGGCGCCTCACAACCTGGCTTCTTGATCTCGCATCGGCCCGCCAATTGGGCATGGATCCAACCGGACATGCGAGCCGCGGCATCAGCTCCGCGCCATCGCCATCGCCAAGCAATCTGACCATCGAGCCCGGCGCCGAATCCCCCGAAACGCTGATAGGAAACATCAAGCATGGGCTTTATGTCACCGGGCTGATCGGCATGGGTGTGAATGGTGTCACGGGTGACTACAGCCGCGGCGCCGAAGGCATTGCGATCGAGAATGGCGAACTGACGAAACCGGTCAGCGAAGTGACGATCGCCAGCACCCTGCCCGAGATGTTCTCAAGGCTTGTCGCCGCCAACGATCTTGAAATCCGGACTGGCCGCGATGCGCCAACAATTCTGGTTGAGGGGATGACGCTTGCCGGCAGCTGAAGCATACGACCTCCTGGAGCGCGATTCCGCCATTGCCGAGGCGGCGGTTCGCGAGGCCGGCACGCTGGCACATGCCTATTTTTGTGCGCATGCGAATTCCTGGGAAAAGGAAGATTCAAGCCCGGTCAGCGAAGCCGATCACGCAGTCGACCGCCTTTTGAATGACCGGCTGCTGGCCCATCGGCCGGACTATGGCTGGATCTCGGAGGAAACCACCGACGATCTTGCGCGCCTCGACTGCGAGCGCGTCTGGATTGTCGATCCGATTGATGGCACAGGCGCATTCCTGAAACACAGGCCCCACTGGGTGGTCAGCGTGGCGCTGGCGATCGCCGGCGAGCCGGTTTTCGGCTTCTTGTTCAATCCGATCCGCGGCGAGTTTTTCGCTGCCATCCGTGGCCGCGGCGCCACCATGAACGGCCAGCCGATCAGCGTCGGCAACCGTGAGCAACTGGCCGGATGCCGCATGCTGGCAACCGCCTCCCGCCTGGCACCGGAGCGCTGGCCCCATCCATGGCCGGAAATGGAGGTAGTCCGGTTCAACTCCTTCGCCTATCAGGTGGCGTTGGTCGCCAGCGATCGGGCCGATGCAACAATTGCCTTTGCCCGCATTCACCAATGGGATCTGGCCGCCGCCGATGTCATTCTGTCCGAAGCCGGCGGGTTAATGACCACACCTGATGCCGCCCCCATTGTCTACAATACCGAAAACCTGCGATTTCCGGGCGCTGTCATCGCCGGTCCGGCACTTCACGCCACATTGATCGACTTCATAGCCGGCAGTGAGCAGAATACAGGTTCCGGCAAACAGGGTCCGGCCGGCGGGGTCTCGTCCGCGCACTGCAGGAAGCAGGGCTGATGCGTGACAAGACAGATGCACAAGACCAACTTCTCCATCTCGTGTTTGGCGGAAAGCTGATCGATCTGGAAACGGTTGAATTCGCTGATCTTGCAAAACTCGACATCGTTGGCCTGTATCCAGACTGTGCGAGCGCCTATGACGCCCGGAAGGCGGCAGCCCAGCGCACCGTCGATCAAGCTCAGGCACGTTACTTCATCGCCCATCTTCACCGATTGCCCGATCCGGAATCCGGTCGCGAATTCGAGCGAGAGTGACCGCAGGCGGATTTTCCCATGGACCAAGGCTCAATAGACCAGGCGCCTGACGCACACCCCGGTGAGCCCGCAAACGAGCACAAGAGTGCCGAGGGCGGCGCGCCGTGGATGGCGCCAAATAAGCTGGTCCGTCTCATTGCGCCGTTGATCGCCCGCCATGTTGCCTCATGTGCATCCGATCCAGCACTTGAAGCCGCCCTTGCGCAAGCGCGCAGCGCCAACGCCATCATCGTGTTGAATACAAGGCAAGTTCTTCTAGCCAGCTCCGTTTGGGGCGAGCACATCAGCGTACTGCTGGACGACGATCTCCGGTTCGACGGCCTGGCCGAGCTATGCGCCTCCTGCGGTGCGCAAGTGGAACGGCTGAACGCAGTCGATGACCCTCAACCCGGGCAATCGGGCCGCGTACCCGTTCTGGCGCCAACCCCCGATCACGGCACCATGACACGCGCCTGCGACCTCCTCTCCATTTTGAAGCGACCGGTACTGCCATTGGTCTTTCATTACACAAGACCACCCTTGACCTGGAGCACCGGCCTCGCTGCTGCTGTCGACATTCCCACTGCCTCCTTCAGCGCCGATTGCAGCCGAATTCTCGCCTCACCCCACGACGCCGTCACACGGGCACAATTTGCCGCGACCATCGAGCCGATGCTCGACAGTACCGCCCCGGTTCCTTCCGTCCCAGCCGAGGCCCTGCGCGCCCTTCCCGGCGGCACGGCCCTTCGCGCCTATGCAGCGGCGATGACAATCTTGTCACCGTTGGCAATGCCATATCTGCTAGCGCGTCTGCGCGTTGGAAAAGAAGATCGAAAACGCCTCAGCGAACGCCGCGGCCGCACACGCACCCCAAGGCCCGAAGGCCGTCTTGCCTGGTTTCATGCCGCCAGTATTGGCGAATCACTGTCCATTCTGCCAATGGTGCAAGAAATCACCTCCCGCCGGCTTGCCGATATTGTGCTGGTGACAACCGGAACGCTGACATCGGCACAAATGATGACCTCGCGTGCCTCCGATCGCCTTATTCACCAGTTTATCCCGCTCGACGTCCCCCGTTATGCCCGCCGTTTCCTCGATCACTGGCGCCCCGATGTCGCGATCTTCGTAGAATCGGAAATCTGGCCCAATCTCATGGCCGAAACTGCACGCAGACAGGTGCCCCTTTCAGTGATCAATGCACGTATGTCCGAGCGCACATTCAACACATGGCGGCGATGGCCCCGGACAGCACGCGCCACCCTGTCAACACTCGACCTGGTGTTGGCCCAATCCAGGCCATACTCGCATCGTTTCGCCCAGCTCGGCGCCCGCGATGTGCGCCATATCGGCAATTTGAAATTCGATTGCGCCGCGCCTCCCGTGGATCAAGACGCATTAGAATCCATACACGCCGACATTGAGGGCCGCCCCCTCTGGCTTGCCGCCTCCACCCATGACGGTGAGGAGAATTTGATCGCAGAAGCGCATTTCGCCATTCGCGAGCGCTACCCCAACCTGCTGACGATCATCGTTCCACGCCACCCCGACCGCGCAGAGGCCATCACCGAGTTGATCGAGGAGCGCTGGCTGGTAACCGCGCGCCGCAGCCTGTCGCAGAAGATCGGCCCCAAGACCGACGTCTACATTGCCGATACAATGGGCGAGCTTGGCCTGTTTTATCGCCTGGCACAGGTTGCCTTCATCGGCGGATCACTGGTCAAGACCGGCGGCCACAACCCGATTGAACCAGCCCGGCTTGGTTGTGCGATTGTGCACGGCCCTCATGTGCACAATTTCGCCGACACCTATGCCGCGCTCGACAATGCCGGCGGCGCACTCGCGATCGCCGATTCTGCCGAACTGGCGCACCAGATCGCTGATCTGCTCTCCAATGCAGCGCGCTGCACCGGACTGGTTGCAACAAGCAAGGTCGAGATTGCCCGCAATGAGGGCACGGTGGAACGTGCTCTGGAGCTTCTTGCTCCGCAATTTGCGGCCTGATCTTGCCATGTGGCGGCCACCGCAATTCTGGAGTGCACCGGAAACGACAATAGCAACCGCACTTCTCTCGCCTATTGCCGCGATCTATGCCGTCGCCTCATCCCTTCGCTTTGCACTTGCCACGCCTGCAAAGGTGCCCTTGCCGGTCATTTGTGTCGGAAATCCGGGAATGGGTGGCGCCGGAAAGACACCGGCCGCGATCGCGATTGCCAAACGGCTTGCCGCCAACGGGGCAACGCCTCATTTCCTGACACGGGGATATGGCGGCAAATTACGCGGCCCGGTGCAAGTGGACCCTGCCCGGCACAGTTCAATCGATGTTGGCGATGAGCCATTGCTTCTGGCAAAGGTGGCACCGACCCATGTCGCGCGCGACCGCGCCGCTGGCGCCTACCATGCGGTCGACGCCGGTGCCGGCTGCATCATCATGGACGATGGTTTTCAAAACCCCACGCTTGCCAAGGATTGTTCCCTGCTGGTTATCGATGGTGCGGCGGGGGTCGGAAATGGATGGGTGTTTCCTTCAGGGCCCATGCGCGAGCCGCTTCTGCCCCAGTTCGCCAGAGCCGAGGCGGTGATAGTGATCGGCAGCGGCCATCCCGGCGAAGTGGTGAGTCAAACAGCCACACGCGTCAATGTTCCGGTTCTGAAGGCGCAATTGCGCGTAGGCAAAAACGCACCAGATCTTGACGGCCGCCCGGTGATCGCGTTCTGCGGCATTGCCCGGCCGGAAAAATTTTTCGCAAGTCTTGAAAATTTTGGCGCTGAAATCGCCGCCAAAATCACCTTTGACGACCACCACCCCTACCTTTGGCGCGATGTTGCCCGCATCATTGAACTTGCCGCCCGCCATGAGGGTGCCGTGGTAATCACCACCGAAAAGGACCTGGTCAGGCTGGACGATACCAATGATCCGGGTGCCGCATTGCGCAGCGATCTGCAAATATTACCAATCGAAGCGGTGTTCGCCGAAACCGAACCTCTCGATGCCCTGTTGAATGCGGCGATGCGCGCAAAACTGTAACGGCCTTGCATGCGAGCCGGTTCGGGCTAACTTCGGCCCAACAACTCAAGATGGCGTTTCAGCGCGATCCCGACAGAAGCATAGGCTTCCTGGTGATCAACATTCCAGTATTTGAGATCATCGAGCGCGATCGATTCGCCGCTCACCGCACAGCGTACGAAACCGCCTGGCACAACGACACGAAAATCGCCATGCATGAATTTGAGTTTCGCTTCCCGGGGCGGCTGAAAACCCCGCTCAAGGCGGTTCATGGACGATCCCTCGCGCATGTTGAACGTGCGGTCATGCATCTGCCCGCAACATTTACCTCATCAATTGCCCGGCGGCGATCAAAATAGCGATCCCTGCCCGCCGCGCCGTGCCTTGCCGGCCGGTTTTGGCGCTTTTCTGCCGGGGTCCTGCCCGCCTTTGCCGACCACCTGAGCATTGACACTACCATCGAGAAACACAATCCCGACCGCCTTGGCCTGCAGCGCGCCCTTGACATCGCGCACCAGGCGCTCATCGATGTCCCGCACCAGCGCATAGCCGCGTGCAAGCACGCTTTTGTGGCCGAGGCTGCCGGCCAGTTTGGCCAGTGTTTCCAGGCGCGCTCGCGCCTGCATGAGTACACGGGCTTGCGATCTCGCCAGTCTCGGCGACACCTGCTCCAGGCGCCGACGCCGGTCACCAGCACTTCGCCGCACGGCCTGGATGCCGCGCTGATCGAGCTGGCCAAGCCGTGCCTTATCCTGCACCAGCCGGCGCTGCAGCGGCCGCAGCGAAAGCCGGGGCGACAGAGCACTGATCCGCTCACGGTGGCGGACCAGCGAAACCTCACGCCAACGCCGCAAGCCATCGCCCAGCCGGTCGACACTCTGGCGCTGTGTTGCAAGCAGTGCGTCGCGGCGCGGCATCGCGCGCGCCAGCGCGGTGAGGCTGGTGCGCCGCTCCACCACCATGCGCCGCAGCGCCCTTGCCATGCGCGATCCGGTATCCGACAGGATCACAACAAGATCGCCCCGCACCGGGACCGCGAATTCAGCCGCTGCCGTCGGCGTCGGTGCCCGTCTGTCGGCGGCATGGTCGATCAGCGTCCAGTCGGTTTCATGCCCGACCGCAGAGATTAGAGGAATGGTGCTCTCAGCCGCCGCACGCACCACTTCCTCTTCATTGAAGCTCCATAAATCCTCAAGACTTCCGCCGCCGCGCGCGACAATCAAAAGATCGGGGCGCGGCAACGGCCCCTCCGTCGCAAATGCATTAAAGCCCCTGATCGCCGCTGAGACTTCGCCAGCACTTGTTTCGCCCTGCACCCTGACCGACCACACCAGCACATGGGTCGGAAAACGGTCGGCCAAACGGTGCAGAATATCGCGAATCACCGCCCCGGTCGGTGACGTGATGACGCCAATTACCTTCGGCAAATAGGGCAGCGGCATTTTCGCCGCCTCGTCGAACAATCCTTCGGCAGCAAGCTTGCGCCGCCGTTCCTCGAGCAGCGCCATCAGCGCACCGACGCCGGCAGGTTCGATGCGTTCAATCACGATCTGATAGACCGAGCGGCCCGGATAGGTCGTTACCCGGCCGGTTGCGATCACTTCAAGGCCTTCTTCCGGCTTCACCTTGAGTCGCTGATAGACGCCGCGCCAGACCACCGCATCAATCCGCGCGTTCTCGTCCTTAAGCGCGAAATAGCAATGCCCGGAGGAATGAGGTCCCCGAAATCCCGAAATCTCGCCGCGCAGCCGCACCTGCCCAAACGCATCCTCCATAGTGCGCCTGATCGCGCCCGACAGCTCCGAGACCGTCAGCTCCGGCAGATTGTCGAGTCCGTCAATTTCATCCACAGACATTGTTCGAGCCTTCTCCCGCCATTACGGCCGATGCTAGATGATAAGAGTTTGCCGAGCCCGACCGCAGCCCGGCCTTGAAACCACAAGAACCGGCAAGTTGCCAGCTGAGCCACATGAACATTCTACTGATCGGCGGCGGCGGCCGCGAACATGCATTGGCCTGGGCGATTGCGGCAAGCCCGCTCACCGGCAGACTGTTTGCCGCGCCTGGAAATCCGGGAGTTGCACAGAGCGCCGAAATCATCGATCTGGCAATCGACGATCATCCCGCCGTGGTGCAATTCGCCACCGACAATGCGATCGATCTTGTGGTGGTCGGCCCCGAAGCCCCGCTCTGCGCCGGGCTTGCCGATGTACTCACCCATGCCGGCATCCACACATTCGGCCCTTCCGGGGCCGCCGCCCGGCTCGAAGGCTCGAAGGGTTTCACCAAGCAAATCGCCCGCGACAACGATATCCCGACCGCATCATTTGCCTATTTCACCGATCGCGATCAGGCACTTGCCCATCTTGAGGCACGCGCCGCGCCGCTGGTGGTCAAAGCCGACGGACTTGCCGCCGGCAAAGGCGTCACCGTGTGCGAGCAACGTGGCGAGGCGCGCGAGGCGATAGAGGCGATCTTCGACGGTGCCTTCGGCCCCGGTGCCTCACTGGTGATCGAGGACATGCTGGTGGGCGAGGAGGCGAGTTTCTTCGCACTTCTCGATGGCGAAAATATCCTGCCGCTTGCCAGCGCCCAGGACCACAAACGCGCGCTGGATGGAGATCTCGGCCCCAATACCGGCGGCATGGGCGCTTATTCACCAGCACCGGCGATGACCGATGAGATGGTCGGGCGCGTCATGGACCGCATCGTCGAGCCCACGGCGGCGGCGATGGCGCGTGCCGGCACCCCCTATCGGGGAGTTCTCTATGCAGGCCTGATGATCACCGAGAACGGCCCGGAGCTGATCGAGTACAATGTCCGCTTCGGTGACCCAGAAGCCCAGGTGCTGATGATGCGGCTTGGGTCCGACATTCTCCCCGCACTTGCGGCAAGCGCCAATGGCGACCTTGGCAACATGAAACCGAGCTGGCGCGATGACGCCGCCCTGACGGTCGTGGTTGCGGCCAACGGCTACCCCGGCAGTTACAATACGGGCGAGGAAATCGGCGGGCTCGATCTGGCCGGCGCCATGGAAGGCGTTCAGGTGTTTCACGCCGGCACGCGAATGGCTGACGGCAGGATCGTGTCTGCCGGCGGGCGTGTGCTGAATGTCACCACCCGCGCCCCGACCATCGCCGAGGCCCAGGCACGCGCCTATCGGGCGGTCGCTCTCATCGACTGGCCGGGTGGATTTTGCCGGCGTGATATTGGCTGGCGCGCCATTGCGCGTGACCAGGTGAGCGCCAATTGACCGGCCAGAACCCGCAGCAGACTGAGCCATCGATAGGCCTTGCGCTTGGCGGTGGCGGCGCACGCGGATTTGCCCATCTCAAGGTGATCGGGGCGTTCGATGATTTGGGGTTGCGTCCTTGCGTAATCGCCGGCACCAGCATTGGCGCGCTGATCGGCGTGGCCTACGCTTCCGGCATCAGCGCGTGCGAGGCAATCGAGCGGACACAAGGTCTGATTGGCGGACGGCGACAGGCAATACGCCATCTTTTCGCAAGCCGCCCAACCAGCCTTTCCGGGCTCCTGTCTCTCACCGGCTCGAAAGGTGCAATCCTCAATGCCCAACCAATTGTGGAAACGGTACTGCCGGAACTTGCCGGCAGAAATTTCGACACGCTCGGCATCCCCTCGACAGTGACCGCAACCGACTTCCACGCCCGCAGCGCCATGGCCTTTGACAGTGACGAAATAGTGCCGGCTCTCGCCGCATCTATGGCCCTGCCCGGCCTGTTTTCGCCGGTCGAAATCGATGGCCGCTTCCATGTCGATGGCGGACTTACCAATCCACTGCCCTATGACCATGTTCACAAACGCTGCGATATCACCATTGCGATCGACGTTACTGGCGGGCCAGTCGGTGATGCCACCCACCGCCCCTCAATGATGGACGCCTTGATGGGATCGGTGCAGATCATGTTGGGAGCGCTGGTGGCAGCCAGGGTCGACGCCCTGCCGCCGGACATTCTGATCAAGCCGCCCGTCGATAGCTTTCGGATATCGGACCTGTTCAGTTTTGATGAGATCCTCGCAGCCTCGCAGCCCGTGAAGGAAACGCTCAAGCGCGAGATCGATCGCGCATTCAGGTCCTACGCTCAGAAAAAAACCGGCGCATGAGATCGGCTGCTTCGCACTCGCAAATACCGCCATAGACTTCCGGCACATGATGGCAGGCGTCGGAGTTGTAAAAGCGCGGCCCGTTGTCGACCGCGCCCTGTTTTTCATCCTCGGTGCCGTAATAAAGCCTGCGAATGCGGGCAAACGATATCGCCGCTGCGCACATTGCACAGGGCTCAAGCGTGACATGAAGATCGCAATCGGTGAGCCGTTCGTTCGCCAGTATGCGCGCTGCTTCGCGGATAACCAGAATTTCCGCATGGGCGGTCGGATCGGACGATGAACGCATGGCATTGCGCGCGCGCGCGATGATCGTACCATCGCTCGCGCTGATCACCGCACCGACAGGTACCTCGCCAGCTTCAAAGGCCGCGCGCGCCTCGTCAAGCGCGATGCCCATGGCCGTAAGTTTTCTTCCGTCTTGATCGTGTCTGCTCATGACCCCACCATGCGACCTATGAAAACAGACGGTCAAGCATCGGCGGCACCCGCCGCCAGAACAGGCGAACGCATTGCCAAGGTGATCGCGCGCTCGGGACTGTGTTCGCGCCGCCAGGCCGAAGCACTGGTGCTTGCCGGGCGCGTCGCCATCAATGGCTGCAAATTGGAAAGCCCGGCCGAAACTGTAGGGCCAGGCGACAAGGTTCAGGTTGACGGCAAGCCGATCGCCCAGCCCGAACCGCCCCGCCTGTGGCGCTACCACAAACCCCCGGGCCTGGTCACAACCAACCGTGATCCACAGGGCCGGCCAACGATCTTCGAACGATTGCCGGCTGAACTGCCGCGCGTCATCAGCATCGGCCGGCTTGATATCACCACCGAGGGGCTGTTGCTGCTGACCAATGATGGCGGACTTGCCCGCGCGCTGGAATTGCCGAAAACCGGCTGGCTGAGGCGCTACCGGGCACGTGTTCATGGCCGCGTCGATGAAGCGGCGCTGAAAAACCTGGAACACGGCATCACCATTGACGGCATCCGCTATCGCGAAATCGACGCCCAGATCGAGCGGACACAGGGCGCCAATTCCTGGATTTCGATCGCCTTGCGTGAAGGCAAGAACCGCGAAGTGAAAAATATTCTCACGGCCTTCGACCTCAAGGTCGCGCGCCTCATACGTGTCAGTTTCGGCCCCTTCACTTCGGGAAATCTGGAGCGCGGCGCGGTCGAGGAGATTCATCGCCGGGTGCTGCGCGATCAACTCCCCGATCCCTTCCGCAGCGCACTATCACCACGACGGCAGCAACATGCGAATCGTCGCCGGTAAGGCCCGCGGTACGCGGCTCCAAACACCCGTCAATCAGCAAATTCGGCCAACCTCCGATCGGGTGCGCCAGGCTGTCTTCAACATCCTTGAACACGGAATTGAGGGGGTTCAACTTAAGGGCACGCGCGTCCTCGATCTGTTTTCAGGCACCGGCGCACTGGGGCTGGAAGCCTTGTCGCGCGGCGCCGCCTTTTGCGTGTTCATCGACATGGATGCCACCGCCCGCGGCCTTGTCAGGGCTAATGTAGAGCGCGCTCATATGACCGGCCAATGCCGCATATCACCCCGTGACGCATGCAATCTCGGTCCCATAGGAAAATACCAGCCTTTCGATCTGGTGTTTGCAGATCCTCCTTATGGCAGGGGCCTGGCCGAAAAGGCCGCCGTCTCCGTCATTCAGGGCGCCTGGCTCAATCAAGGCGCGCTTATGGTTGCAGAGGAAGCCAACAACGCTCAGTTTGACTGGCCCGACGGCTTCAGTGCCCTCGATGAGCGCCGCTATGGCGACACGCTGGTGCGCTTCGCGCGGGCAGATTAAACCCGCATTTCCCATATGGCTCCATTGATTGATGTGATTGATCGTCGGTTTCGTCATGAGAAGAAATGTCTTGAGCGCATTTTGGGGCGCGGCATATGGCGAACCCGGCGGGTGAACCGGTTGACGGGCTTCTTCGGCTCGATTTCGATCGCCGCCCGAAGCTCGGGTTCCACGGTTGCGGAATCACCACCGACGCCGAATTTCGGCCGCAGCCGGCGCCGGCGTGACGCGTCCGGTTGTCGTGCAGTCCGGCAAGAACCACATGCGAGGTGTGTCCCGATGACGACGAAATCGGCAATCCCGGCGCAATATACGCCGGTGTCACCGTTCTCGCTGTCTCTCGATCCCCGCGACGATGGTCCGGAGTTGCAGATGTCCGCCCGTGGAGGCAATATCGGCTCGACGATGGCCGTCATCCGGTGAATGTCGGCTGAGAGGGCCGTCGGCAATATCTTGCAATCCCGGGGGCTCGTCCAACCCCCGGAACAGCAACGGGCCACCGTCGGAACCGATCCTAGAGCCATGGAATTCCAGCCGCACCCGCCAGCCGCCCCCGACCGCTCGAAACCGCGCCTGATATCACCCGTTTCGCCTGCACCCTGCGGGCGATCCGTGATCCGCCCCCTACAGCCCGCACAACATGCCGAAATACAACATGTTACCGGCTGTCGGAGGCGCGAAAACGTCACGTTACCTGGGGAATGTGGGAGAAAAGCACTGCGGGCGGTATTTACGCAACAGCCCAAGCCTATGGCAGATAATTCAAGGTCGGTGCCGCGATGAATTGGCGGTGGTGGGAGGAAACATGAAACAGATCAATGTAGGGGTTATCGGCACCGGCTGGGTCGGCGGCATTCGTGCCAATGCCTGCGCGCGCAATGCCATTATCGACGAGCTGCATATTGCGGAAATCGATGACAAGCGCCGCGCGGAAATTGCCGAGGCAACCAACGCCGCGGCGACGACCAATGACTGGCGCACGATTATCGACAATCCGTCAATCGATGCGGTGGTGATCTCGATGACGCCGGAAACGGCGCGGTTTTCGATGGTGATGACGGCGCTGGAGTCGGGCAAGTCGGTGTTCGTCGAAAAGCCGATCGGGCCGACAATGGAAGATACCGGCCGCGCGCTCAGGCTGGCGCGAGACAACAATCTCAAGATCACCGTTGGCTATTCACGCCGCTTCGATCCGCGCTATGCCTATATCAACAAGGCGCTTAAGGGCGGGCTGATCGGTGAGCCGGTGACCTGCCTGATCTCGCGTCATTCGACCCGCGAGCTTGGTGAAAAGATCACCGGGCGGTCGAAACTGTCGCCGACATCGATCGGCGGCAGTCACGATATTGATTTCGTGTTGTGGTGCATGCAGCCGCGCAAACCGATCCGTGTCTATTCACAGACCGCGGGAAAGCTGTTTGCCAGGAACAGCGACACGGAAGATCATCAATGGACGATGATCACCATGGATGATGGCACCACCATCACTTGCGGCATCGGCTGGATCCTGCCCAAGGGCTATCCGAACTATGTTCAGAGCTGGATCGAAGTGATTGGTACCGATGGCGCGCTGACCATTGACGACACCCATCGCGAGGTTCAGCTCAACACCACTGAGCATGGCATTCGCTATCCGCTTTCCTCCATGCCGGGCGAGCCGGTCGATCATGTGTTCGCCGGCTCGATGCATGACGAGACCCATCATTTCCTCGATGCCGTCGCTCATGACCGGCCAGTGATGGTGAGCGCTGAAGAAGCGCTGTCGGTGATGGATGTATGCGCGGCGGCCGATCTTTCGGTCGAACGCGGTGAGCCGGTGAGCTTGCCGCGCAATGATCCATCGGGCGGCATTTAGTCCGAGCTCGCTTCAATCATCGCCGTGATGTGATGACACGGTGATCGGCTTTTTGCGCTAGATGTCTTTCGCAGGCATTGGTTTTTCGGAGAGTTGCCTGATGAAGACCGCATTGAAGCGACTGGGCGTTTCACTTTTGGCCGTGGGCTCACTCGCCACGCTGCCGGCGCTCGCCGCCGTTGAAGGCGAGCGGGTACGGATCAAGGGCGAGGTGATCGACACCTGGTGTTATCTCTCGGGTGTCATGGGCTCAGGCGATGCTGTGACTGGCTCGTCGCATCACACCTGCGCACTGTGGTGCGCGGCCGGCGGCATTCCGGTTGGCGTTCTGGCCGACGACGGCACCGTCTACATGGTGCTGAAATGGGAAAAGACCGACCGTCTTGCCAAGGACGACACCATCATGAGCGTGCAGAGCGACCGGATCACGGCCGACGGAATTGTCCATGCCCGCGATGGCATCAACTATCTGATCGTCGAAAAGGTGGTGGCCAATGACGGCATCGTCAATCTGAGCCACGAGGACTTCGACGTGGTGCCGAACTTCGCCATTCCAAAGCCGAAGAAGTGAGGGCGGTCGGATGAAAACCATATTTTCTGTTGCGCTGATCTGGCTGTTGGCAGTGCCGGCACTAGCGGAGGGAGAATTCGCCGAAGGGTCCGAAGCCGCGAGCTGGGGATTGTTGGGCGAGGAAAATGCCCGTTTTGAAGCGGTGGTGGTCGATCTCCTTTGCGAACTCACCGGCGATTGTGCGGCAAATTGTGGCGATGGCGGCAGGTATCTGGGTCTCAAGCGTTCTTCCGACAATGCACTGCTGATCGCCAACAAGAACCTGCAGGGGGTGTTTTCCGGCGCGATTGAGGATCTGCTGCCCCATTGCGGCAAGGCAATCGAAGTGGACGGGTTGCTGGTCGGTGATGAGGAGATGACGCCGGCCAAGGTGTTTCAGGTGCAGCGTCTGCGAGAGCCGGGCGGTGAATGGCAAAAGGCCGATCGCTGGACCAGGGCCTGGAATGCGGCAAATCCTGAGCTCGCCGAGGTCAAGGGCCGCTGGTATCGCAAGGATCCGCGCGTCATGTCCGAGATCAAGGCCGAGGGCCATCTGGGACTGGGTCTGAAAACCGACGAGGAATTCATCGAATACCTGTTCGCGGAATGATGACAGGCATCCGTATCGCCGCTGCATGGGTGGCGTGCGTCGTGATTGCGGGCGTGGCCCTGTCGGCGCGTGCCCATGACGGCAAAATTCACGGCACACAAGCCGAGGCGCAAGCTCATTTACGCGCCGTGCCCGGTGCTGCTAAAGACCGGTCATCACCCGCCGGGCCATTCCCGGTTGAGATTGAACTCGGTTTTGATCTTGTCGACCAGCATGGCCGGCGCCGCACGCAAACCGACTTTGCCGGACGTCCGCTTGCAATCTTTTTCGGTTATGCAAATTGCCGGTCGATCTGTTCGGTGGCGCTGCCACGCCTTGCCGCTGCGGTCGATCTTGCGGATGCAGCCGGAGTTGCGGTGCAGCCGGTACTGATCACGGTTGACCCGCAGCGCGACATGCCCGATGCCTTGGCGCGCGTGGTGCCCGACATTCATCCACGGCTCGTTGGTCTTACCGGAAGCGAGGAAGAACTTGCCGCCACGCGGGCAACATTTCAGGTCGCATCAGGCATCGTTTCGGAAGATGCGGAAGGGGCACCGATCTACGCCCATGGCTCGTTCATCTATCTGTTCGACGGCGATGGCGAGCTTCTCAGCGTCATGCCGCCGGTGCTCGGACCCGAGCGGATGGCCGTTATCATTACGAACTATCTGGGGGGAGAGAAAAACGGGTCATAAGCGCGGCTGATACGCGCACCACTGCCACCTCGAACCCCGAGGTGAGTGCCTCGATTTACCTCGCCAGGCCCTGGCTGATGATGATTCGCTCGCGCTATGAAGTGAGGGGGATGGATGGTTCAGCAGGCCGGATTTTTCGACGTTGATGAACGGCTCAAGCGTTTGAGCGATTTGTGCGATCAGCTCGAAGCCCGGGTTGCGGCGGTGGATTTCGAGATTTTCCGTGCCGATCCGGACACGGCACCGGCGTACGCGGATGGCAGGAATGGCGGACACGCCCGCCCCATGACCCTGTGCTCATGTTCAGGATCCTGATCATTCAGGCGCAGAACACTCTCTCGGACGACCGTGCGGAGTTCCTGATCAGCGACCGGCTGTCGTTCATGCGTTTCCCGGGGCCGGGCCTGCAAGACAAGGTGCCCGACGCGAAGACGATCCGGGCGTTTCCCGAGCGCCTGACCCGGGCCAGGGCGATCGACGCTCCGTTCGCCCGGTTCGAGACCGCCCTGCGGGACGCAGGCTATATCGCGCAGGTGTATCTCCATGTCAGGGCCATTGGTGGACAGCACGCCGGTCGCCGCCCCCAGGCAACGCAATACGGACGAGAAAAAGAAAGACATCGAGAGGCAGGACGACCGCCGCCGGGATCATCCCGCCAAGGCACGCCGGAAAGACATCGATGCGCGCCGGACCGTCCGGTTCGGCAGGGCGAAGACCCCGTGGACGGTGGTCCCGCGCCGCCCGACATCGCATTCCGTCTTTTGGGGACAAGAACCATCAGGCATCGACAAAGCGTTCCGCTTCATCCGCCGTTGGCATGTCACGGATGCCGCCCGCCATGACGCCATGCCGCGCCAGGGATTGCCGGACAAAACCAGCACCGGCTCTGGCGTCCGGGCCGATAGCGCGTACCGTTCGAAGCAGAACGAAGCGTTCCCGGCACGCCACGGTTTTGTCAGCCATGCCCACCATCGCAAACCCGGGGGCAGGCTCATGCCGAAACATATCCGCCGTGGGAACAGGACAAAGTCAAAACACCGCGCGCCGGTCGAGCACGTCTTTGCCGTCCGGAAGCACATGGTGGGCCGGAAGCACATGATGGGTATGGCAGTCCGCACCATCGGTCCGGCCCGCAAAAACCGGGATCCATGACAGACATCGCCTGCAACATCCGCCGCCTGGTCCAACCCGGGGGCAGCGTCACCGCCTGATCACGGGACGTGTCTTTCAATAGCAACCAGGAACGCTCTGAAAGCGGGGCACGTCGCTGCATCCGAAACACAAGACCGGTTCAGATAACCACGCCGCGCCGAAATCAAAGAAAACACGAACAAGCAGGATTGATAGAGGCTCTCAGGTGATGCCGCGATCATGCGGCTGCGAAAACGGGGAGCACCATGGCACAAGACAAGCCCGCACAAACCAGCGTACCCATTCACAAGTTGATCAGGGACCGCTGGAGCCCGCGGTCTTTCCAGGACAAGCCTGTCGACAGCAAGATCCTTGTCAGCTTGTTCGAAGCGGCGCGCTGGGCGCCATCGTGCAACAATTCGCAGCCATGGCGGTTGATTGTCGCGACAAGTGACAGCAATTCGGAGTGGGAGCGGGCGCAAAACCGCATCAATGAGTGCAACCAGCGCCGGTCGCGCGCCGCGCCGGTGGTTGGATTTGTGTGTGCCCACAAACTCATGCCCAACGGCAACCCCAGTCCGACCCACATCTATGATGCGGGCATGGCGATGTTGCTGATGCAGGCAACCGACCATGTACTGCGCGCCCATCAGATGGCGGGTATCCTCAAGAACAAGATTGTCGAGACCTACCCGGTGCCCGACAACAGCGATGTGGTAGCGGGATTTGCGCTCGGTTATCAACAGGGAGAAGCCTCAGCGCTTCCCGATGCACCGGAGGGCCCGCGAGGCAGAAGAACGCGTGCGCAAGGAACCGGCCGAAATGGTGTTTGCCGGCACATTCGGCAAAGAGCGAGGCTCACCGCCGCTCGAACAGCTTTTCAAGATCGTTTAGAGAAAGCGAAACATAGGTCGGCCGACCATGATTGCATTGGCCTGAGCCCGGCGTGCTTTCCATATCGCGCAACAGCGCATTCATTTCCTCGGGCTTCAGGTTGCGCCCCGCGCGTACCGAACCATGACACGCCATGGTTGCCAGCACATGGTTGAGCTGCGTCTCGACCGCTTCACCTTCACCTCCTTCGGAAAGGCTGTCAGCGACATCGCGCACCAGACGCGCCACATTCGCCGTGCCCAGCAGTGCCGGCACCGAGCGCACCATCACCGCATTTCCGAATTCCTCGATTTCAAGCCCTAACTCCGCCAGCAGCGCCGCCGCACCGACCAGTTGCTCCCGCGCCAGCGGATCGAGATCGACCACCGCCGGCACCAGCAGACCTTGTGCATCGACATTCCGGCCCGCACGGTCAGCCTTCAGGCGCTCATAAACCAGCCTCTCATGGGCCGCATGCTGGTCAACGATGACAATTCCATCGCCGGTCTCGGCGAAGATATAGGTGCCGTGGAGTTGGGCCTTTGCAGCCCCAAGAGGGTGATCGCTCAACTGATCCTGAGACACCTCGACCTGCGCCGCCGGCATCCAGCCATTGGCCTGCTCCGATGGTGCCGTGATCGCCGACCGGCCGGTCTCGGCAAATCCCGCAAAACCCCTACCATCCCCATTTTGCGGCACATCATAAAAGCGCCGTGAGATCTCGCCCGCAGCGGCGGGTGTAGGAGAGTGCGGGCGGGCAAATCGAGCAAATCGCCGGGAGGCATCGGCAGACAGATGACCGGCTTCGGCCAACGCCTTGCGCAAAGCCGAAACGGTAAGTGCACGCACCTCACCCTCATCACGAAACCGCACCTCGGATTTTGCCGGGTGCACATTCACATCGATTTCATGCGCCGGCAGGTCGAGAAACAGAACCACCGCCGGGAAACGCCCGCGCGGAATGAGATCCGCATAAGCAGCGGAAATCGCGCCGCTGAGGACGCGCTCGCGCACCGGCCGGCCATTGACGAAGAAACACTGCATCTTCCGGTTGGCACGGTTGAAGGTCGCAAGCCCCGCAATGCCGGTCAGTGAAATGCAGCCGCGCTCAGCATCGACCGGCACCGAATTTTCGACCATATCCGAGCCCAGAACCGCCCGGATGCGTTCGATCGAAGGTTTTTTCTCTGTCGTTGCCGGCCAGTGCTGTGTCCGCATCTGATCGGACGAAACCGCAAATCCGACGTCCGGGTGAGCGAGCGCCAGCCTGCGCACCACCTCAAACGCGGCCAGCGTCTCGGCGCGTTCACTCTTGAGGAATTTGAGCCGTGCCGGGGTCTTCCAGAAAAGATCGCGAATTTCGACCCGCGTGCCGCGATTGGACGGCGCCGGTTCAACCGGCAGCACCTCGCCGCCCAAGACAAGGATTGCGTGACCATCGCCGTTGTCGGTGCGCGAGTGGATCGACAGTCGCGCCACCGATCCGATCGATGGCAACGCCTCACCGCGAAAGCCGAGACTTGCAATATTGACGAGATCGTCGTCTGTGAGCTTGGACGTGGCGTGGCGTTCGATGGCAAGGGCGAGATCATCCTCATCCATTCCAATGCCATCATCGACCACTTCGATCAGATCGCGCCCGCCGCCGGTGATCGCAACGCTGATTTCCCCAGCGCCCGCATCGAGTGCATTCTCGACAAGCTCCTTCACCACGCTCGCCGGGCGTTCAACAACCTCGCCCGCGGCGATCTGGTTGATGGTGGTTTCGGCAAGCCGGCGTACACTCATGTCGGTGAGGCCTCGGTGGATACCGGCGATCATACCGGCGCAGGGTCAGCCCGCTTCAACCTAGCCGGATTCGTACCGGCGGAACATCGCTGCGCCGTGTTCAACCACCGGAATCGATATTTTTGATCGATTCCGGTTTGCCAACCAGAATCACAATCATCCGATCTAGCTGTAACAACCGGCGCGCGGCGCGGCGGACATCTTCGATTGTGACCGCCTGGATCATTTCGTTGCGCCGGTCAATATAATCGATCCCAAGATCGTCAATCTGAATTGCGACAAGTTGGTTGGCGATTTTTGAATTAGAATCGAACCGCAGCGGAAAAGCACCGGTCAAATACCGCTTCGCCGCATTGAGCTCAGCCTCACTGGGGCCGTGTTCACTCATCAGCCTGATCTGATCCTTGATCACGGCGAGTGTCGTCTGTGCCCGATCAGCCCGGGTTGCCGCCCCGCCATACCAAACGCCGGTCCCCTTGAGCGGATAGAGATAGGAGTAGACCGAATAGGAAAGGCCACGCTTTTCACGCACTTCGTCATAAAACCGTGAGGCAGAACCGCCACCGCCCAGTATGTAATTCATCACATAAGCCGGTACGAAATCGGGATCCGAGCGTTCAAGCCCCCTTATGCCGAAACGCAACTCGGTCTGCGGCACGTCCATTTCAACCGTGACCAGACCTGGCCCTTCGGCGGGATCCGATTCCGGGATCGGTGCAAACGCGCTGTTCTGCACCAGTCCACCGAAAGCACGATCCAGCAAGGATCCGAGTTCCTCTGCGCTGATATCTCCGACCACCCCGATCTTCATGCCATCAAGTGCCAACTGATCGACATAAAAAGCCTTGAGATCATCGGGATTCAGCGAATGTACCGACTGGATGTCACCGGAGGATGGGCGGCCATAACCGGCACTACCAAAAGCGGTGGAAAACCAGTTCCTGGCGGCAACCTTGCCAGCATCGGCCTGCTCGCGCGCAATATTGGCTATGATCTGACTCTTCATTCTTTCAACCGGTTCGGGATCGAACCTCGGCTGGGTTATGGACAGTGCCAGTAGCCGAATCGCTTCGTCACGAAATTCGCTCAATGTCTCCAGACTGCCGGAGAACTGATCCAAACCCGAATCGAATGCGAGAGAAATCGCATGATCATCGATTCTGGCACGGAATGCCCGGCTATCGAGATCGCCGGCTCCCTCATCAAGGGTGGCAGATAGAAGATACGACAAACCTTCCTTGCCGGCAGGGTCGTGATAGGAACCGCGCGAGACGGCAAATGAGACCGCAATGATCGGAATTGCATGCTCCTCAACCAACCAGGCCTCGATGCCTCCGGGACTGACAACACGCTGAATTTCGACCGCACCCGCCACCGGCGCGCGCATGGTCATCGCCAACAGCACCAGTCCTGCAAGAGCGCGGACTCGAAGTCCCGGCAAAGTCATCAACCGTCCCCCTGTTCTTCGCTCTTGCGCTTCAGAGTTCCGGTTACCGATCGCTCCGGCAGGAGGTAATCCCTTGCCGCCGACAAGACCTCGCCAGCCGGCACCGCACGCACATCCGCAGGCCAGTTGATCACATCTTCAACCGTCGAGCCTGTAACAAGCGCCGCACCGAACGTCCGTGCCATACGGCTCTGGTTATCCTGATCGTAAATCGACGCCGCAATCAGCCTGGTCTTGGCCCGGGTCAAATCTTCCTCGGCAACACCATCGGACCTGACATCGCCGATCACCCGATCAATCTCGGCCTCAAGCTGTTCCAGCGACACGCCGTCAGCCGGAATTGCGTGAACGCCGAATTTGCCATATTCAATCCCGCGGCCGGCGTAGTAGGCTCCCGCATCGACCGCGATCTTACGCTCGATCACCAGCTCGCGGTAAAGCCTGCCTGACGATCCGCCACCCAAGATCTCGCCCAGCAATTCAAGGCCGGCGCGCAACTCCGGCTCCGCCGCTGAAAATGCCGGCACCAGGTAGGTCCGTCGCCAACGGTCAATATTGACCTGCTTGTGCTCCATGGATACCCGCCGTGCGGCACGCTGTGGCGGCTCAGCAGTACGCTTGCGCGAACCGATTTCGATCCGATTTTTGAGTGTGCCGTAGGTCTCTTGCGCCAGTTCCCTGACATCTTGCGGTGTCACATCACCGGCGATGACAACCACGGCATTGGAGGGGGTGTAATAGCGGTCATAAAATGACACCGCATCCTCCAGCGACAGGCCCTTGATTTCGTGCTCCCAACCAATCACCGGGCGCATATAGGGGTGATTGAGATAGAGTGCTGCGTCAATCTGTTCGGAAAGTTGCGCGCCTGGTTCATTGCCATAGCGCCGCGCGCGCTCCTCCAGAATGACTTCGCGCTCGGTTTCAACGTCTTTTTCCAATAGCCGCAAATTCGCCATCCGGTCCGCCTCCAGCCGCATCAGGATCGGCAAGCGGTCTTTGGCGATGCGCTGGTGATAGGTGGTGTAGTCCCGGGTCGTAAAAGCGTTGTCGGTGCCGCCGTTCAGCGCCACCTTTTCGGAGAATTCACCTGGCCCCAGCGTATCCGTGCCCTTGAACATCAGATGTTCGAGAAAATGGGCGATTCCCGATTTTCCGGGCGGCTCATCGGCGGATCCGACGCGATACCACACCATGTGTGTCACCACCGGCGAGCGATGATCCTCGATCACCACCACCTGAAGTCTGTTGTCCAGCATGAAGCTGGTCACCGGCAATCGCAGCGCGTCGCTATCGCCAATTGCGCCAGAGGAAACGCCGATACAAATGATGACAGCTAGTGCCGCAGCGAAGTGCCGGCCTGATATGCGCTTGTTCGGCCGCAAGCTCTATCTCCCGCTCAATCGGGTCATTGACACGAACACCGATGCGCGCCCGCAAACGCGTCACGCAGACCATAAACCGGCCGGGTACAGCTTATCCGCAAGTGCAAGCAGCGCGCATTCAGCTTGCCGTGATGGCCGCGTTACTTGCCCGAGGCACCGCCGCCAAGAATATCCTCCAGCAGGATGGATGTCGGCCGCCCATTTGATTGCTGCGGCTGAACCGCTGCCCCGGCCGAAACTGCGCCGGCTTGTGGTGCACCACCGGACTGCTGGCGCAGACGTTCAGCTTCAGTCCAGGGATCAAGCGGATCCTTCGTCTCATCCCTGCCGAGGATGCCATCAAGAATTCGTTCATCCTTGCGGATCGCACCCTCGTCAGCCAACAACTCGTCGCGTACGGAAGGATCGGATTGTTGTGCATTGGCGCGCGACAGAATCGCCAGTTCGCCGGGCGAAGAGCCCCCCGCCACCGCGCCGCTCGGCCCGGCACCGGTAACCGATGATCGGGCCTGAGTGCGCAGATCGGTTTCACCCAGATCCGGCGCACCGTCTCGCGGTGGCCTCAGATTCATGTCTGGCGGCATGACCAACGGTGCCTTCGACACCACCAGAAACTCATCAGGCGCGCTGTTTGAGATGCCGATGGCTTGTCTGATGCCGCCGGTTTCATTCAAATTGGAGCATCCGGCCAGTACAGCCGCACACGCCGCCAGGGCCAGAGCCCGAAACCCGCAATGTTGTGCCATTTTCAATCCCGTTCGCCGCCGCCAGCCCGTTGATTTATTGAGCTAACGGCGCTTTTCGGCGCTTTTTTGGCCGAAATCCAAAGACAAGTATAACAGAATCGCCGCGCCCGCGACAATCGCGGCGTCAGCAACATTAAAAACATACCAGCTATAGCCCCATGCATGCAGGCGGTAGAAGTCGGCGACCGCCCCCCAGATCATCCGATCGATCGGATTGGAGACCGCACCGCCGAGCATCAATCCCAGTGCAATTGCCGTCGCCGAACCGAGCGTTCTGGCGAGCCAGGCAATCAGTATCACCGACAGGATCAGGGCAAGAATGATCAATCCGTATCGCCCCAGATCTCCATGCTGCTGAAACAGGCCGTAACTGATGCCCCGGTTCCAGACCATGACAACATCGAGGAAACCGGTGACCTCGATGGAGCCCCGTGCCGGCAGGCCATAGATGTCGACCATCCAGTGTTTGTTGATTCGATCAACCACAAACACCACCAATGCGGTGGCAAGACCGAGTTTGGAGCGCGGCCCCCAAAGCGGCATGGATTACCCGGCGCTCCCGGCCGCATCCAGCTCACGCACCGCCGCTGCATCGCGCGCACTCAAATCCGGATAGTCGGGATCTGCACCAATATCGGGAAGAATCTTCCACGACCGGGCGCATTTGCGCCCCTTGGCAAGGCCGGGCACCACCGCAACGCCAGGAACATCCTCCAGCACGAAAGCACCGGCCGGTGCCTCGCCCTCAATCAGCCCTGCCGCACTGGTAATGGCGATTTCAGGAAGGTCAACGCCCTCCATTGCGGCCATCAGCTCGCCATCCGTCACATAGACATCAGGTGCCGCTTCAAGGCTTGATCCAATGCGCTTCTCGCGTCGCTCGACCTCAAGCGCGCCAGTGACCACGCGCCGCAACCGGCGCACCTGCGTCCATTTGTCGCCAAGCGCCTGATCAACCCAGGCAGCCGGCACCTCGGGAAAATGTCTCAGATGCACCGAGGGCGCATCGTCTCCATAGCGCGAGCGCCAGACATCTTCCATGGTGAAGCAGATAATCGGCGCAAGCCACGCCGTAAGGCATGAAAACACCTCGTCCAGCACCGTCAGCGCAGCACGCCGCGTGACGCTCGAGCGCGGATCGCAATAAAGCGCGTCCTTTCGAATGTCGAAATAGAATGCCGACAGATCGATGGTGGCAAAATTGAACAGCGCGGTCGAAATCCGCTTGTAGTCGAAATCGCGATAACCGGTTCTGACAAGCTCATCGAGTTCGGCGAGCCGGTGCAGCACATAGCGCTCAAGCTCCGGCATGTCCTTAAGTTCAACCCGTTCTTCCTCGCGGAAATGATGCAGACTGCCGAGCATCCAGCGCAGGGTGTTGCGTAATTTGCGATAGGCATCGACGGTGTTCTTGATGATTTCCGGCCCGATCCGCTGATCGTCGGCATAGTCGGTCAACACCACCCAGAGCCTCAGAATATCCGCGCCATATTGCTTGATCACATCCTGTGGCGCGGTGATGTTGCCGAGCGATTTCGACATTTTGCGCCCGTCCTCATCCATGGTGAAGCCATGGGTGACAACGGTGTCATAGGGCGCGCGGCCCCGCGTGCCGGCAGATTCCAGAAGCGAGGAATGGAACCAGCCACGATGCTGATCGGTGCCTTCAAGATAGACATCGGCAGGCCATTTAAGGTCCGGCCGGATTTCCAGCACGAAGCGGTGGGTCGAACCTGATTCGAACCACACATCGAGAATATCGTCGATTTTCTCCCACTCATCTGGATCGGTGACGAGGCCATCAAGGAAGCGTTCCCTGGCGCCATCGGCAAACCAGGCATCGGCACCTTCGGCGGCAAATGCATCACCGATGCGCCGAATCAACTGCGTGGCGCCATTGAAGACCGCATTGGGAACGACTTCCTGGGATTGCTTGTGCACGAACACGCAGACCGGCACGCCCCAGGCACGCTGGCGCGAAATCACCCAGTCGGGCCGGTTTTCGATCATCGCCCGCAGCCGTGTCTGACCTGCCTTCGGCACGAACCGCGTCTCATTGATCGCGTTCAGTGCCCTGGCGCGCAGGCCGTCCGCATCGCCATCCTGCATGGAAATGAACCATTGCGGCGTGTTGCGGAAGATCAACGGCTTTTTCGAACGCCAGGAATGGGGGTATTGGTGCTTGAGGCGCCCGCGCGCAATCAGCGCCCCGGCCTGAGCCAACGCATCGACGACGCGCTTGTTGGCATCGCCCTTCCTGCCCTTGTCGTCGATCACCCGCGCGCCTTCAAAACCCGGCGCTTCGCGCGTGAATGCACCGTCCGGCCCGACGATGTAGGGAACGGTGGTTTCGATACCGCGCCGATCAAGGCTCGCCTTGTTGTCCATCCAGATCTGAAAGTCGTCGGTGCCGTGACCGGGCGCTGTGTGCACAAAGCCGGTGCCGGTCTCCTCGGTGACGTGATCGCCTTCGAGCAGGGGAACGGGGAAGTCGTAGCCCTGGCCGCGCAGAGGATGGGCCCAAGTCAATTCAGAGAGCGTTGCAGCAGAAACTTCCATGCGCTCCTCAAAGGCCTCGACCCGCGCCGACTTCATCACTTCATCGGCGAGGCTCCTGGCAAGGATCAGCTTGTCGCCGGTCTTGGCCCAGTTGTCCTCAGGCGCGTCGGTCACCTCATAAAGCGCATAGTCGATCCTGGAGGAAAACGAGATCGCCCGATTGCCGGGGATCGTCCAGGGTGTCGTGGTCCAGATAACGACAGCAGAACTCATCAGAGTATCCAGAGACTGAATGGCACTTTTCCCCGGCAGGTCGACCATAGGGTCAACTATCGGCGGCTTGTTTCGATCCAAGGGAAACTTCACCCAGATCGTGTCGGACTCATGGTCGAGATACTCGACCTCGGCCTCTGCCAGCGCCGTGCGCTCCACCACCGACCACATCACCGGCTTGGAGCCGCGGTAAAGCGCGCCGTTCATGGCGAATGTCATCAGCTCATCGGCGATCATCGCTTCTGAGGCGAAATGCATGGTGGCGTATGGATTTTTCCAGTCGCCGACCACACCCAGCCGCTGGAATTCTTCTGACTGCACGTCAATCCAGCGGCGCGCGAATTCGCGGCATTCTTCGCGGAATTCGTTGATCGGCACCGCGTCCTTGTCACGGCCCCTGGCACGGTATTCCTCCTCGACCTTCCATTCGATCGGCAGGCCGTGGCAGTCCCAGCCCGGAACGTAGTTGGAATCATAGCCCAGCATCTGGTGCGAGCGGGTGACCAGGTCTTTCAGGATCTTGTTCAGCGCATGGCCAATATGCAGATGACCGTTGGCGTAGGGCGGGCCATCATGAAGGATGAACTTCTCCTTGCCCTGCGCAGCCTTGCGCAACGCCTCATACAAGCCGTCCTTTTCCCAGCGCGCCAGAATCTCCGGCTCGCGTCCGGGCAGGCCCGCCCGCATTGGAAAATCGGTTTTCGGCAGGAGCAGCGTGTCGCTCCAGCTGCGGCCGGCCTCACCCGCCGGCGCGTCTTTCACGTCAGACATCTCAATATCGTCTCACCATGTCGCTCAATGCGCATTGGGCGCGAACTCCATGCCTCCCAGTGGATTGATCGAGACAAACGGCTCCGGATGTGCGCTTCTTCGGGATGGGCACCGGGGGATGGGCACTGGAACACATCCGACGATCACGGTCGAGGACGGAATTCGGCTTGAAGCAATCATATCGCATCCGGTCGCATCCGGCGATGCCGGATCGTGCTGTCGAGCAGCGATGGCGTTGGCACGATGGGGATCGTGCGCGCCACCGGAAAGTCGAAGAAATGCGTCCGGCGCCGGCAGGAACGGTTCATGGCTGAAGGCGTGGATGGTCTGCTCCGCGAGAAAAGCCGCCCGCCCGGCACGCCGGTGACGCCGGATGAAAGGACGGCCGGGGTGATCCGTCCGACGCCGTCACCGCGGCCGCACGAAGCGACGCACCGGACGTTGCGCGCAATGGGGACGCTGCGGGGTCGGCGGCCTCGACGGTGTACGGGATTCGGCAGGCGCATGGTCCGGCGCCGCACCGCCGGTGGGTGTTCAGGCTCTCGCGGGATCCGGCTTTTGTCGAAAAACTGCACGATATCGTGGGGCTTTACGTCAACCCTCCTGCGCACGCAGTGGTGCTCTCGGTGGATGAAAAGTCGGAAATTCAGGCGCTGGACCGAACGCAACCCGGCCTGCCGCCGAAAAAGGGCCGAATGCCGGACCCGGATAGCTGTGTGTCTTGACCAATCGCAACGGTTTTCCGGTGCGCGCAATATCTTGCTGTATCTGAGCACGCATGGCAGCCCCATGCCCGCCGGAAAGGTCGTGCATGTGCGTCGGCCGGATGAACCGCCAAGGTGGTCGATAAACCAGTGCCCCGACGCTTCATTGGCGGCGTAACGGCCAGGTTCACCGAGTGGAACCGGGCCGATCGCGACCTGCAATCAGATTGGCGGGAAAAACCCTCAGCCAGGTATTTCCCGATTTGGGACAGGGATGCCAGCCAAACGATGCCGCCGATCCCCGGCACTCCATCAATCAACTTCCAGCGGTGGGTCTGTCTACCCCGTATGACCGGTTTTCAGCAGACATGAACGGATCGCGGCATCAAAGAAAACGGGGCGGGAAAATCCCGCCCCGTTCGCACCTGTTATCAGGCAGCTGAAGATACCTTCCCGTATACCGCTACCGCGCGCGGCCCGGCGGCCGAAGCGGTTGCAGAGCGTCTTGTTCGGCCCGTGGATATCGGCGCAGCCGGCCCGGCGAGCGCCACAGCACAGCGCAGCGCATGGACGATCCCGCTCGGCACAGGACGATCGTCAACTGTTTCCGGGCGCTTCCTGCCGCGCATATCGGTCGCAGAAGCGGCGCGATCCGGGCCCGCCGAGAATCGGAAAACCGGAAGAAATCATACATCTCGTTACCTTCTCATCGGGGGCAATGAACCATCCTCGGATCCAATCGGGAAGACAATTATCGGGGCCGGACCCTAGGCAGGTTGTCGAGGGTGAAGCGGTTGGGGATCTTCATGGCCGCCCCCTCACACCAGCTTCACGGCGGGCTTGTCGGCCGTGCTTGAGCAGTGCCGGTTGGCCTTGTAGGCCTCGACATCCTCGAGCCGGTACACGACCCGGCCTCCGATCTTGATGAAGGCGGGTCCCTCGCCCGTCCAACGCCAGCGCTCCAGCGTGCGCGGGCTGAGCTCCCATCTAGCCGCCATCTCGACCTGGTTGAGATGCGTGACTGACGCCCTCGTCTCCTTCACGTTTGGCCGAATGCCTGCGAACGAGACCGGGGTGCGCGATGGGAGAAAATCGGGAGGAGGCAGGGAGACGGGAGGATATTGGATTTTGTGAGAAAAATCCCATCATCCTATATGTTTCTGACAGGTAAAAGCCCCCGAAGGACCACGCAGATGACTGGCATTGCTGATCGAATCATGAAGCGTGTGCGCGCAAAGGGTCGTGGGCGGTGGGTATGCACTCCCAAGGACTTCCTCGACCTTGGCAGCCGCCCGGCCGTCGACCTCCAAGCCGTCGACCGCTTCATCAAGCAGCACAGCGAAACCGAGGCAAAACCCTTCACCCGGCGCGCCGATCCCGACCAAATCATCGCCGCCGGAAATCGAGGGTTCCAAATGTCGGAAGCAATCCACTAGACGAGCAGATCTGAGCGGGGCGTCTATCCTCAATTAGGCGGGCGGAACACCTCAATCCGCGCCTGGCCGATGCTCGTCTCAAGGTGCAGCTGACCGCGAACGGCGCGGGGGAAGCGTTACCCGGTTTCCGAGCGTCATAATATGCTCGGCAATGCGAACCCCGCGCGCACTCGAAGACGCCCAAAGAAGATAGTAGAGCGGATTTCCATTCGTATTGGTGATGAGGGTCGGAGTCACCACGTGGCCGAAGGCGTCCTTTCCATCAGCCGCGCAGCGCGCTGCCCACGCTCGCCACCTTCGGTGATGACTGCCGGTCAGCCTGCCCCGTGACTTTTCGCCCGGCACACCGCCATTTGCGTCGCCTGCGCGCGGTTGGTTATTTCGTGCCGCTCAATTTCGAACCGGCCGCTCACACAGGTCCTGAATTCGTCCATTCCCGGCAATGGTGCGGATTTAGCCGTGGACCCGAATGGTCGCAGTCATAGATGAGCCCTCGATCCGGGGTCGACAGAACCAGCTTCTTGAAACGTAGCCCGGCAAGGAAATCCACCAGCAGGTCGGGGTCGGGAATGTGCTCAACGACATCGGCGCAAATCACGATGTCGGCGGATTTCCGGATGGTTTCACCAGGACTGCTGATCCGCCAATCGCGGTGGGGATATCTATTCTTTAAAAACGAGACCGTCGGTTCGAGATCGAATCCGACCCTCCTGATATCGGTGAAATGTTTCATCAGCCTGAAGCCCGAGCCGCACCCAATGTCGAAGACGGTCCGGGCGGACAAGGCTTTATCCACCGCCCGCTCATAGACCTCACGCCGCCACTCATCTTCCAAGCCGGTGTTTCCAGGCCGGTGTCGTCAAAATACCGGCAGTCGAGCCGGTGGCGGCAGCCCCCTTGATGCAGAATACCGAAAAGCATGAGGCCTCCGGATCCTCGCCTGCCCGGCTGCGCGCGAGCGCCGGAAAATTTTAGCGCATGACAGGCCCATGCGCATTTCCCGGGTTTCAATCCGTTGAAGGATCCGCGTTTCCTCAAGCGGAAACATCCAACGGGTTGCCAACAGGTTGTATTCCGGTTCAACGCAACTAGAGAGGCAATCGGCTACCCGATAACGATATGACTGCATATTGAGCGCAGACATCCCGACAGAGACATGCCCCGGAAATTTCCCGTCGGGTGACGGGTGCCGTCTTATCGCGGCGCCAGCACCATCACCATTTGCCGGCCCTCAAGTCTGGGTTCGGCCTCGACCTTGGCAAACTCGTCAACTTCTTCGCGCACTCGGCTGAGCAGCTTGGCACCCAGTTCCTGATGCGCCATTTCGCGGCCACGAAATCGCAAGGTAACCTTAACCTTGTCGCCCTCGTCGAAGAATCGGCGCATATTTCGCATCTTCACGTCATAGTCGTGGACGTCGATATTCGGGCGCATCTTGATTTCCTTCACATCGAAGGTCTTCTGCTTCTTGCGCGCCTCGGCGGCCTTTTTCTGTTCCTGATATTTGTACTTTCCGAAGTCCATGATCTTGCAGACCGGCGGGTCCGAACGAGGTGAGATCTCGACCAGGTCAAGACCCACGCGTTGCGCCGCTTCAAGTGCGGCGAACACCGGAACCGATCCGTAGTTCATTCCATCCGGACCAATAAGGCGCACCTCGGGAACATTGATCTGCTCGTTGGTGTGCGGCCCCTGCGCTTCGCCAGTTGGCGGGGCCCTGTGAGGTCTGCGTGCTATCTTGCTTTCTCCATCATTGCGTTGCCGGGCAACAAAAAAACGGCGGCAGGTTCATATTCGTTAAACCGCCATTTCGCCATTCTAACATTGGAAACTTCGCATGGGCTGTCAAGAATTGCCATGGCCCATCCCTTGCGAAATGTCTTCATCCCGCCTCATCAGGCGCCTGCTCGAGCGCTGTAATTGCAGAAAGTCCCTCACGATAGGTCGGAAAGTTGAGCTGAATCGCGAGCTGTTGTTTGACGCGGGCATTGGCAACCCGTTTCGACTCGCCATAGAAACTGCGTGCCATTTCCGTCATTTCCGCGTCGTCAAAGGATTCTTCCGCAGGGGGCTCGATGCCCGCCAGCCCTGCTGCATAAAGAACAACATCCTGCGGCGGCGCCGGCTCGTCATCGGCAAGATTGTAAATAGCGCCAGGCACGTTCGCCTTCATCAGTGCCTCGACCACGCGCGCGATATCGTCCACATGAATACGGTTGAAAACATGGCCCGGCTTGACAATGCGCCGGGCCTTGCCGGCGCTCAGTTTCTCGATCTGATTGCGTCCCTGACCGTAGATCCCTGAAAGCCGTAAAATATCCAGTGGAACTGAAAGCCGGGCTGCAAATGAACTCCACGCCTCTTCTGCCTTGACGCGGCGTCCGGCGCGCTGTGATTGCGGATTGACCGGCGTATCCTCGTCGATCCATTTCCCGCCATGGTCGCCATAGACCGCCGTAGTTGAGAAATAAATGATGCGCTGCAGTGAGCCGGCAAGCATGGCAAAATCATCTTCGTGATGCAGAAGAGCCGGATCGCCCTGCTTGCCGGGTGCGATCGACACAAGCAGTTGCGTTGTGCCGGAAAGCGCTGCCTGCGCACCCTCCATCGGCCGGCCGCCGGTAAAAACACGGGCATCAACGCCTTCTTCGCGTAGCGCATTCGCCTTGTCACTTCCTCGGCAGGTGCCGCCAACGGGCCACCCGCCGACCATCAGCTTTCGCGCTACCGCCAGCCCGCTAAAACCCAGACCGAAACAAAACAATCGCGAATCGCTCATCAGCATCACCCGGCACCGGCTTGATGCCACTCGGCCAGGACTGCCGCATCGCATTCCTGGCCCATATGATGTTTCGCCGCGCTCGCGATCTCTTCAGTGCTTGCAAGCCGCGATAGTGCCCACACCGACATCGCCCTGACCAATGGCGAAGAATCGCCAAGCCGTTGTTCGACGCACTCCAGCAGCTGGCGATCGCCTGAGTTTCCGATCGCAATCATTACATTGCGCACGAAGCGGTCACGTCCCGTGCGTTTGATCGCGGTGCCGGCAAACAGCGAACGGAAAGCGGCATCGTCAAGCGCCGCGAGCCCGTCCAGGACCGGCAGAGTCAGCTCCTGGCGCGCGGATAGTGCGCTGTCGCGTGCTGCCACGGCAAATTTGTTCCAAGGGCACACAGCAAGACAATCATCACAGCCATAGATGCGATTACCGATCGCTTGGCGAAATTCCGCCGCGATGTGGCCCTGGTGCTCAATCGTCAGATAGGAGATGCAGCGGCGCGCATCGAGCTGATAAGGAGCCGGAAAAGCGCCAGTCGGGCAAATATCGAGACATGCCCGGCAACTGCCGCAGCTGTCGTGTCCACCTGGCACAGCCGGAATTTCCAGCGTCGTCAGCATGGCGCCCAGAAACAACCATGACCCATGTTCACGCGAAACCAGGTTTGTGTGTTTGCCCTGCCAGCCAATGCCGGCCACAGCGGCCAGCGGCTTTTCCATCAGCGGCGCGGTATCGACGAACACCTTGACATCGGTGTCGAATTGATCGGCGGTCCAGCGGCCGAGGCGCTTGAGCTGCTTTTTCAACACATCGTGGTAATCACGCCCACGGGCATAGACCGAGATTGCCCCATGGCTTGCGTTTTCCAAATCCTTCAGCGGGTCATGATCCGGCGCGTAGCTCTGTCCCACGGCAACCACCGAACGTGCATCCGGCCACAAAACACCCGGGTCACCACGCCGGTCCGCATGACGCTCCATCCAGCCCATATCGCCGTGACGCCCGAATTGCAGAAATTGGTACAGATGCTGTTCTGCACCGGCAATCGCATCCGGTTTTGCGAACCCGACGGCGTCAAAGCCCTGCGCCATTGCGCGCGCAGCAATCGCATCGCGGATACCGTTTGTGGCCGGTTTGTGCGCCTCCGGGGCGTCAGAAGTCGAGATCGGCATAATGCGGCGGCGGCGTTATGCCGCGCAGCCGGTCCTTCAGCAAAGGACGGAACCCGGGTCGTGATTTGATCCGTGCATACCAGTCCCTCGCACCTTGAACCCGGTCCCACGGCACATCGCCGATAAAATCGATGCAGGACAGATGCGCAGCTGCCGCAAGATCGGCGTGGCTGAGTTCATCGCCCGCCAGCCAGCGCCGGTTGGATGTAAGATAGGCGATGTAATCGAGATGATGGCCAATATTCTGCCGGCCGACCCGCACCGCTTCCATGTGGGGTCCGCCGCCGCCCTGCGCGGGCGGAATGACGCGCTTTTCGATCAGCTCATGTACGAGCAATTGCGTCACCTCGGCATTGAATTTGATGTCAAACCACTCAACCAGCCGGCGCACTTCAGCGCGGGCGTGAATATCCCCTGGAATCAGGCTCCGCCGACCGGCCGCAATTGCAAACTCGTCCAGAAACTCGGTGATCGCATTTGGGCCGACAACCGGCTTGCGCCCTGCTTCCACCAGAACCGGCAAGGTACCGGCCGGATTGATAATCAGAAATTCTTCGCGCCTCTCCCAGGGACGTTCCTCAACCGGATCAAACTCGATGTCGATCTCCGCAAGGGCAATGCGCATACGCCTAGAGAACGGACAAAAGGGAAAATGAACAAGCTCGGGCATGAAACTCCAGATCCGGTCAGCCGCCGCATGAACAAGGCCGCGGGCACTCATCCGCAAAACCTCTAACCCCACCAGCCTCGCGGCGCAATCGCCGGGTCATCGGCGACGGCCGATGGCGCCTGCCATAACCGGTCCGGGACATCTGGCCCCGGCCGCACAATTGCGCTACAGCGATCTCCTCCTGGGGCAGTTATCGCTGTGCCGCTTAGTGGCCGCCGCGCGCATTTTTTGCCATTTGAAGCCGGGCCGATATCGGCGTTCGGCCGCTCCCGCCAGACCGTCTGAGAGTTCGCTCGGGCGATCGGCGCACAGAGCTGGAGATCAAGATCATGCCGATCGAACAAATCGTCGCGCTCGCCTTGGTCCAGGGCCTGACCGAGTTCCTGCCGATCAGTTCCTCAGGCCACCTCAATCTTGTTCACCTGCTCACCAGCTGGCAGAACCAAGGCCCGCTCGTTGACGTTGCAGTCCATGTCGGAAGTTTATTTGCGGTTCTGACCTATCTGCGGCGTGACGTCCTGCACCTGTTGCGCGGGCTTGGCCACCTCCTGCGCGGACGTGCCACCGAAGAGGGCCGCCTGCTTCTTTTGCTGATACTGGCGTCGCTACCGGTATTTGCCGCCGGATACTTTGTGGTCAGATCCGGGCTGGTCAATTCGCTGCGCACGATCGAGATCATCGCCTGGGCCAATCTGATATTTGCCTTCATTCTGTGGGCGGCGGACCGCTTCGGGCTTACCATCCGGCGCCTTGAGCACACCACCACCTCCGATGCCTTGCTGATCGGCCTGTCCCAGATCATTGCACTCGTTCCCGGCGCCAGCCGTGCCGGCATAACAATGACCGCCGCACGGTTTCTCGGTTATGAACGCATCGAAGCGGCGCGCTTTTCGCTTTTATTGTCAATCCCGACCATTGCCGGTCTCGGTGCGGCGACCACGTTTGAGCTTGCCCGGAGCGGTAATATGGAGTTGCAGGCTGATATCAGCCTCGCCGTGGCTCTTTCTTTCCTTGCCGCAATCATCTCGATCTGGTTCATGATGGCATTGCTCAGGCGAACCACGATGACGGCATTCGTCATATATCGAATCGCACTGGGTTTGCTGCTGCTGGCAATCGTTTACGGCCTGATCATCATTCCGGGAACCGCATGACGTGACCGATATGTTTCTTCCCGATCAGCCAAGCGTAGTTCGAAACGGCCCTTTTTTTCGAAAACGGTGAAGATACTCCGGCACGATCGAGCGCACGGTTCGGACCGAAATACCGATCCCTTCCAACGTCCGGCCGGCGGCAATGGCGGCCTCACTCACCACATTGTCGCGCTCCAGAAGGCGCACTTGATCGATCGTCAGGAGCGGCTGCGGCAATTGTTGCAGAAACGCCGCCTTGAGCCTTGCCAATGCAAACGGCACCGGCACCAGAAGCCGGCGCCGCTCAATCACCTCGGAAATGAACTCAAACACCTGACGCAGCGTCATGATATCGGCACCGCCAAGCTCGTAAACCCCCTCCTGAGATGCTCCGCCCTCCAGCGCGCGCATCATCGCCTCGGCAACATCGCCGACAAACACCGGCTGGAATCGGGTCTCACCGCCGCCAATCAGCGGCAAGACCGGGGAAATCCGGATCAATGCCGCAAACCGATTGAAGAAATCGTCCTCCTGACCGAACACCACCGAAGGACGCATGATCACCGCTTGTGGAAATTCACTGCGAACCACTGCCTCGCCGCCTGCTTTGCTGCGCGCATAGGCCGAGGACGAATCCTCATCGGCGCCAATGGCGGAAAGGTGCACCAGTTTGCCGACACCGCCCTTGCGCGCCGCTTCCGCAATCGCACCGGCGCCGAATACGTGAACCGCGTTGAAGCTTTGCCGCCCGGCGGGCTGAAGAATGCCCACCAAGTTGATCGCAGCATCAGCGCCTTCAAGCGCGTGCGCAACCGAATCAGGATAGCGCAGATTGGCCTGCACCGCATGGATCTGGCCGACATCGCCCATCGGCTGCAGATGACCTGCCAGATCCGGTCTGCGAATCGCCGCTCGCACCCTCCAGCCGCGCTTGGCCAGCGCGCGCACGACATGCCTGCCGATAAATCCCGAACCGCCGAATACAGTTGCCAGCGGACTTGCGTTCGCCGAAACGCCCATCTTGTTTGTCTCCTCTGAATTCAGCCGCGGCAATGCATCAATCGAGGCACCCGTGATGCTTCCTTCATAGCGTATTTCCGTGTGCACGGAAATCTGTATCCGTTTGTCCCGTCCAACATCGGCGCAAAGCAGCAATCGCGCATAGATCACACAACCAATTGACACGAACCGACCCCGCGCCTATGTCTCAAAACTGTGCCTAGGTGGCGGAATTGGTAGACGCGCTAGCTTCAGGTGCTAGTGGCCTTATGGTCGTGGAAGTTCGAGTCTTCTCCTGGGCACCATCACCGCCCTCAGCAAAAGCGGATTCTACATAAACCGTGACAATCAGCCTCCACCATGGCGACCTGCCCGATAACCTTGATCCCGGAAGCGTGGTCGCGATCGACAGTGAGGCCATGGGTCTCAATCCGCATCGCGATCGTCTTTGCGTAATCCAGCTCAGCTCCGGTGATGGCAACGCGCATTTGGTGCAGTTTAACAACCCGCCAGATGATGCGCCGAATCTGAAACGGCTCCTGACCGACATCGAAGTGACGAAATTATTCCATTTCGCACGTTTCGATATCGCCCTGATCGCCCGCTATCTCGATGTCGTCACAACCCCGATCTACTGCACAAAGACCGCCTCAAAGCTCGTTCGCACCTATACCGACCGGCACGGACTGAAAGACCTTTGCCGCGAATTGCTCGGTGTTGATCTGTCAAAGCAGCAGCAAAGTTCTGACTGGGGAATTTCTGAACTGAGCGATGCTCAGAAGAAATATGCCGCCTCCGATGTTCTTCATCTACATGCACTGAAGGACACGCTCGACACCATGCTCGAGCGTGAAGGCCGCATAGAATATGCGACCGCCTGCTTTGAATTTATTCCTTGGCGCGCACAGCTCGACCTGGCCGGATGGGCTGAAGAAGACATATTCACTCATTAGGGTCGGGACTCACTTATAGCCATAAGATGAAGGATGCGGTGCGCGCGACAGCTGCCGTGACGTTTTTAATGTTGCGCTCGAAGCGCGTTGCGATGTGCCGCCGGTCCTTGAGGCGGTGCAAACATGCGTTCGATGATATTTCGCTCCCTGTAGATGGCCCGATCGTCGTGATATCGGATCTTGCGGTTCTTTCGCGGCGGGATGACGGGCCCGGTCCCGCGCTCTTCAAGCCGTTCGCGTAGTTCCCGGCTTTCATGGCCTTTGCCGGCGACAGGTTCGGCGGATGGCGGCATGGTCTCGATGCAGCGCTGTGCGACCCTGCAATCATGCACGTTTCCGGGCGTCGGGAGCAGGACGCAATTGACAAAAACACGGGGCGGCCCTTGTGGTCGCGGCCGGAGTTGCCGGCGGTTGTAGTTTGACATCTGGTTTGAGAATTTGACGGAAAAATCGGTGTCGAAGGCAAAATCGGCAACGACCTTCAACGACCCTTCAAACCGGCTGTGAAGGGTTTTTGATTGCGGCCCGAAAATGCTGGAAATCCAGGACTTTGAGGATTTGAAGGCGGTCGTGAAAACGTCGGAACCGGCGTTGTGATATTGCGGGAAAATCCAATTTGAGGTGGACCATTTTGGTTGACCTCGGAAGACAACCGGAAAAAACAAACGAACACATACAGATAAAGCAAAGCCGCGGATGAAATACCGATTTTGAGGTAGACCACGCAAATGAAGTCTGATGTTCTCAGTTGACCGATCACCCTGCCTCTTTTCGTTTCGCCGGATTTGTCGGAAGAGCAGAGTCAAATTGCGCGTTCTCGATAACTATGCCTCGCTCGGTTCTGGGTCGATATCGTCACCTGCGATACTTTCCGTGGTCTGCGCTTGGTGGACCTCTTCGTCTGGTTTTTCCCATGTCTTGACCACTTGCGTCCAGTTTGGCGGAGCGCCTTTGCAGCCAAGCCATGTGTGCCAGAAACTCGGATCATCCGAACGCGGGCGCTGCGGCTTTTGCAGGTCGCGGATGCGAACGGGAACGGGTATGGTGGCTGCCCGGCCGAGAGGGATTTCCTGCTGCGAAGGAATCATGGGAAGCTCGTCGAGAAGCCCGCCCAAAGCGTCGGGAACAAGACGGCGGACAAGATTCTGATCGACATCGTTGACGATGCGGTAGTTCTTGGCTTGATGGTGTAGTTCCATTCAGGGTGGAACTCGTCTCCGGTAATGTTGAGTGCGTCCATTTCGGGTTTGGAGACTTTGATGCCCTTTTGGTAGGTCCGCTCGTCGATTGCGCATTTGACCCTGAGGCCAGCCTTGGTTGTCGTTGCACCGATCAGTTCGACCACAGTCATGCGGTCGGTGAGCGGACGACCGCTCCAGTTCTGGGTGATGTGACAGAACAGGCGGTACTCAATCTTGTTCCACTTCGATGTGCCGGGCGGATAGTGGTGGATCTGGAGCGTGCGCCCGGTCTCGTCGGCAAGCTTTTGCAACTCGACTTTCCACAGCCTGACACGCACCCCGTTCGAGCCCCCACAGTCGGCATTGATCACAGGTTTCTTCGCCTCGGGATACCCGGCGCGGCCGCCATTGCGCTCCACCGCGCGGCTGATTGTCCACGGCGCTCGGCGTAGCTGACGCGCGATCGCACGAAAGGACCGTTGCGCCCCAAGTCCTCCGGAGATCTCCTCTCGATCACAATGAGCCAATGCTGGACGCGACCTTGCGCGCGCCAGCTGCCGGATAGCACACGTCCGGGGCAGCAAGGGAAAGATCGACGATGAGTTGCGATCGAGCCCGTGGCCAATCGAACGCATCGACTCCCCACGCTGCCGGCGATCCCAAATCTCTGCCTTCCGGCTATCGGTAAAATGGATACGTCGACGGCAGCCCATCGTGAACACTCCATCTTTCCATCAAAGACTGTGGTCTGCGCCCTTAGGTTTTCTCCAATGATAATGAGCGTCCGGCGCTGACAAGGAGACGGACGATATGAAGCGGAGCAGGTTTGGCGAGGAACAGATGATCGCTGTGTTGAAGGAGCAGGAGGCGGGGATGCCGACGGCGGATGTGTGCCGCCGTCACGGGATCAGCCCGGCGACCTTTTACAAGTGGAAGTCGAACTATGGCGGGCTTGAGGTGTCCGATGCCCGGCGGCTTCGTCAGTTGGAGCAGGAGAATGCGCAGCTGAAGAAGCTGCTGGCGGGCTCGATGCTGGACAACGCAATGCTCAGGGAGATCAGTGCAAAAAGTTCTGACGCCCGGTGCCGGGCGGCAGGCGGTGGCTCATTTCCGGGAGGTCTTCGAAGTGAGCCGGCGTCGCGCCTGCGCGGTGCCGGGCGTGGACCGAACGACGGTGCGCTACATCAGCTGCCGCCCTGACGACACCGAGGCGCGGACACGTATCAGGGAGCTGGCCGGCGAGCGCCGCCGGTTCGGCTGTCGGCGCTTGCACTGGCTGCCGTGCCGTGAGGGATGGGTCATGAACCACAAGAAGTTCCGCAGGCTGTATCATCGGGATGAGCGCTTGCAGGTTTGTCGCCGTGGCGGGCGCAAGCGGGCATTGGGGACACGAGCGCCGATGGTGTTACCGCAGGGACCGAACCAGCGCTGGAGCCTGGACTTCATGTCGGATGCCTTTGCCTGCGGACGCAGGTTCCGGACCTTCGCCGTGGTCGACGACTTCAGCCGGGAGTGCGTGCGCCTGATTGCCGATACGTCGATCTCCGGCGCAAGGGTCGGTTGCGAGCCTGATGCGGCGATCTTCGAGCGAATGGCTCGGCCCGGCACGATCGTCAGCGACAACGGCACCGAACCGACCGGCATGGCGATCGGGCGCCGTTCAAAGGAGCGCAATGTCGAGTGGCACTCTATCGCGCCGGGCAAGCCCTGTCGAACGGGTTCACCGAGAGCTTCAATGCGCGGCTCAGGGACGAATGTCTGAACGAGACGATCTTCACCAGCCCGACCCATGCCCGCCGGGAACTCGAAGCCTGGCGGCACGACTACAATCACTTCCGGCCCCACTCGAGCCTCGGGGACAAAACCCCGGCCGGGATCGGGGCTGGATCAACCGGCAAACACGGTTGTTGCCATCACGCCCGGCGTTGGGCCTCAAAACGGGCACAGGCTCTAATTGTAGCTGGTAGAAACTTCGCGCTCAGATCAGCGGCAACGCTCGGCTTTCAGCTTGTCGACCTTTTGCGGGCTCTACGTCAGATGAACCGGTCGGAGAAGCCCGAAGCGGAGGCGCGGAGATGAGCGCCTGGATCGCGCTGGCGGTTTTTCTGATCCTCGGCGCGACGCTGTGCGGATCCGTGGCCTTCATTCTGGCGTCGGAGGGCCGTGCGAAATCCGGCCTGTTCACCGTCGCCCTATCGATGATCTGGGCGCCTCCGCCGACGGCGAGGCGACACTGATCGAGATTGTCGAAAATCTGTTTCGCAACGATCTGTCGGTGCTGGACCGGGCGCAATTCGTCTCGACCTATCGCGAGGTATGGGGGCTGAAATACGGCGAGATCAAGCGCGGCGCCGTCCTGGGTGACGATGTTTCCGATGGGCGTCTATCTCCCGCCGCAATTGCAGATGGTGTTCCGCTGCCTGGTCGCGCATGAGGTGGCGGCGAAAGAGCATATCTATCAGGTGATCGTCAGCGACCGACCGGAGCCATGGCCCGATCCGAAGATCGTCGATGCCCAGATCCATAATCTGCGTCGGAGGCCGGGGCCGTCCGGCGTGCAAATCAAGGCCGTGTGGGGGTTGGCTACCGGCTGATCGACCGGCATCGGTTCCGCCCGGAAAAGGCGGTGTCGGCATGAGCGCGGACGGGCTGGCGCTGTGTGTGACCGAGCGCGCGGATTGCGCGCGGATCGCGATCATCCTCCGCCATGCCGGCGGAGAGGTTTTCTACGACCTCCATCCGGACCGGGCGGAGAATCCCGCCGAGGGGCCGCTCGATCTGGTGGAGCGGACGCGCGGGCTGAATGGCGACACGATCGGCAGGACGGAGGAGTAGCCGATGGCGGTCTCGATCCAGACGCAGATCGGCGAAGCCAACCGTGAAATCCGAATGCGCCGCGAGGTCTACCCGCGCCAGGTGGGCGCAAGAAAGATAAGGATCGACCATGGCGACAGCCCCTTACAACCATGGCGTCCGCGTCTTTGACGCCGGTAAAACCGAACTTCCGATTTCTGCCGCCGATCTGTCTCCGATCGGCATGGCGGTAGTCGCGGAGGCTGCCGACGCAAGCAAATTTCCGCTAAACGAACCTGTTCACTTCTACTCCAACGACACCGACAAGATCGCGGATCTCGGCGCAACGGGAACCGCCAGGGCGGCCATCGACGCGATCAGCGACCAGGGTGTCGTCGCATCCATCGTGCTGGTCCGCGTGGCCGAAGGCGTCGATACCGACGCTACCCTGGCCAATCTGGCCGGGTCGAGCGCCGCGATGACCGGCGTCAATGCCTTCCGCTATGCCAAGGGGCACACGGGTGTCGAGCCGGGACTTCTGATCGTTCCCGGTTACACTTCGCAGCGGCCGGGCGACGCCAAGAACCCGGTCATGGCCGAACTCGAAGGCATCTCAGCGGCGCTGAAGGCGGTCAGGATCGGCGATTGCCCGGCGACGACCAAGGAAAGCGCGCTCGCCTATCGCGCCGATTTCTCCGACCGGTACACCTATCTGGTCGAGCCGGCCGTCAAGCTGGCGGGCAATGTGGTTGCGCCTGCCTCGGCGCGTGTCGCCGGCCTGTTTGTCAAGCGTGACCAGGACAGGGGTGGACCGTACTGGTCGCCGTCCAATCAGGCGATCGGCGGCATTGTCGGCACATCGCGACCGGTGTCCTATTTCGATGGCGAGGCCAGCCATGAGGCCAACTATCTGAACGAAAACCGTATCAATACGATCATTCCGGCCGTGACCGTTCAGGGCGCAGGCGGCGCGGTAGCCGCCAACGGAACGATCCTTTGGGGCAGCGAGACCACGTCGTCCGATGCTCTGTGGCGGTTCATCAACGTGACGCGGACGCGGGCTGCGATCGAAAAGGCCATTGCACCGGCGTTCCGCTCGGTAATGGACGAAAACCTGTCGGCACAGCTCGGCATCGCCATCATCCGGTCGCTGCAAATCTTTCTGGACGAATTAAAGGCAGCCGGCGTCATCCTCGGGGGGCGGGCCTATTGGGACAAGGCGCGCAACTCGTCCCAGTCGCTGCGGTCCGGCATCCTGCGCGTTGAATTCGACGCCGAGGAAGCGCCGCCGCTCAATGACCTGCAGTTCGGTTCCCGCCGCAACTCGGTCTACTTCAACGTTCTGGCCGAGGACATTCTGACCGGTCTCGATCGCGCAGCATAAGGAGAACCGACATGAACAATCTTCGCCTGCTTCGCGGATTTACCCTGATTGCCGGGGACACCATGGCGCTGACCATCGAAATCGAGGAGATGAAGCTTCCGGTCCTGGAAGAAAAAAGCTTCGACTTCACGCCGGGAGGCGGCACCGGCGAAACAGCGGTCCCGCTCGGCATCACCAACAAGCTGGAACTGCCCTTCAAGCTGGTCTCGCACAATCCTGGCATGGACGTGCTGTTCGGTAGTCCGCCGGGGCAGCGCACTTCGTTCACGGCGGTCAAGTCGCTGTTCGATGACCACGACGACAGCGGCCGCGCAATCGAGGTGACGGTCGATATCAAGGCCCGTCTGATGAAGATCGATCCCGAACAGATGAAGGGCGGCGAGAAGGCCGGCTACGATCACATGCTTTCGGCAGTGACCTGGTATTCCGAGGTGCACGACAAGAAGGTCATACGCGCGTTCAACTTCCGGCCTGGCGGCTGGACCATTCTCAACGGCACGGGCGTCGGTGACGATCATCGCCGCATCCTGAGGGTTGGCGGATGACGAAGGCGGCAAGCTCGGTAGACGTCAGGCTCACCTTTCCGATCGAACTGGAGGGCAATGCGGCGATCTCAAAGCTGACGATCAGCCGCCCGAAGACCGCCAACGTCCTGGAACTGATCAAGCTGTTCGGCAAGGACATCGTGACCATTTTGTTGTCGGGCGATGGGGACAGGGCGCTTGCCGCCGCCGATCGGGACAATGGCCGGCTTCTGAATGCAATTGCCGGTGCTCTGAAAGCTGGAGCCGACGGAGGCGGCAATCCATGAACGTCTCGGTCATTGTCTCCCTGATAGACCGATATTCGGCGGAAGCGTCCAAATTCAAAAGGACGCTTCAGGGGATGCGCACGGGCGTGCGCGATTTCGGTCGCGGCCTGGAAGAGGTCGTCACATCCGGTCTTGCCGCCCGCTTTGACGAGCGAGCCTTCGGCGATCGTCTGAACCGCCTTGAAGCCCGCGCCTCACATGCACGTTCCCGCCTTACCGGCGCGCTTGGCATGGCGCTGTCGCTTGCCGCCCCGGTGAAACTCGCCGCTGACTTCGACCAGTCATTCAAGGGCCTTGAAAAGGTCGTCGATGCCCCATTGAAGCGGCTTCAGGAGCTTCGTAAATTCGCGCTCGACACCAGCGCCATTGTCCCGGTCGCGGCAAAGGACATTATCGAACTCATGGCCGAGGCCGCCCAGGGCGGCGTGCCGGTCAATGAACTGGAAGCCTTCTCGCTCTATGTGGCCAACGCAGCCGTCGCCTTCGACATGGCCGGCGCGCAGATCGGCGAGCGTTTCGCCAGGCTGCGCAATGTCTATCGCCTCAATCGGGAGGATTTGGAAACCCTTGGCGACGCGACAAATCACCTGTCGAACAACATGGCGGCAAAGGCAGCGGAGATCACGAATTTTGCCAATCGGGCAGCGGGCGCGGCGAAGATATTCAATTTGACGGCAATCGAGACCGGCTCGGTTGGCGCGGCGATGATCGCAGCCGGCATCATACCCGAGACAGCGGCGCGCGGCTTCAACGCCATGGCCACCCGGGTCGAGGCCAACGCCAAGGGTGTCGAGGACGCATTCGAGGCGCTTGGCACCTCGCGTGAGCAGTTCCTGGGGGACCTGGATACAGACGGCGCGGCGGCGATCCGGAACCTGTTTGCGGCAATGGCCGAAAACAAAAAGGGTATGGAAGCCCTTATCGCCCTGGTCGGTCAGGACTTCGCCGACGACTTCGCCAAGTTCCTCGGCAATCCCGAACTGCTGAAACAGGCCTTTGAACTTACCGGTGATGCGGCCGCATACGCCGGCTCGGCTGTGGAGGAAGCCCGCAAACAGGCATCTGGCGCGACAAGGCAGTTCGATCTGCTGAAAAACCGGCTTACTCGCACCGCAATCCTGATCGGAACGGTGTTGCTGCCGCCACTACTGAAGCCCGCGGAAACCGTCGGGGGCGTAACCGATCAGTTTGCCGCCTGGGCACAGGCCAACCCGGAACCGGCAAGCGTGCTCGTGCAGAGCGCAGCCGCAATGCTGGCCTTCGGCATTGCATCGCGCGTGGCCGGTTTCCTCTGGGCAGCGTTCGGCCTGCGACTGTTCAGGTTTCTTGGCCTGTTCATGCGCTTTGGCCGCGCCGGTCGCAATGTGGCGCTATTGGCCGGGCCAATCAGGATGCTTGCCGGCGCCGGCCGGATATTCGGTCGTCTGGCCCGTTCTGCCGGCTGGTTTCTGGCATCGATCGCACCCGGGCGGATCAAGGGCGCACTGGCGGGATTGCACATGCTTGCGACCTTCGGCAGGGGAACGGCTCTGACGACGCTGTTTACCGGTTTGCGCACCGCTGCCGTTGCGGCCTTGTCGGCGATCGCAGCTGCCGGATGGCCGGTCGTTCTCACCGTCGGCCTGATCGCAGCGGCTGTCTTCCTGCTCTGCAAATACCGGGAGCGTTTCAAAGCGTTCATGAAGGGTTTTGGAGACGGCCTTTACGATGCTTTTGCACCCGATATCGAATGGATTTCAGGCAAGTGGGAAAGCCTTGTCTCGGATGTTCGTGGCTGGGTGGACGAGATCGCCGGGATAATCGGAATAGACGCCGAGGCGGCGATGGCCGCGTTCGACCGCTGGTTCGACTTCTCCGGCGTTGATGCCCGGCTTGCCAGGGCCAGGGACGCCGTTGACAATTTCTTTTCCGACCTGTTCACGCAGGAGCAGCTCGGCGATGCCGAGAAGGGCGAGGTCGAAGCGACCGGCCGGCGCATCGGCAAGTGGCTCGGGAACGCGATCCGGTCGGCAATCACATATCGGTTCACTCTTGGCACTTTGATCGTCGAGCTCATTATTGACGGCATGGAAGAAGCCTGGTCTGACCTGACAGACTGGTTCAGTACAAGGTTTGATGCCCTTGGCGAGCTGATCTCATTCGATATCGATTGGCCGGAGCCGCCGAGCTGGATGAAATGGTTCGCCGAAAAGGCCGGCTTTGTCGATGAGCCGGAACAATCGGCACCGCCCGAGACAACCGCGCCAGAGCCCGATGCGCCGAAATCGGACGGGTCCGGAATGACCGAACCGAACCCGCAATGGAAGGCCGGCTTTGTCGATGAGCCGGAACAACCGGCACCGTCCGAGACAACCGCGCCAGAGCCCGATGCGCCGAAATCGGACGGGTCCGGAATGACCGAACCGAACCCGCAATGGTTTGATCGAGTGACGCAGGCTGTTCAGTCCGTGTCGCTCAGCGCAGCCGGTCGCGAACTCGGAACGGCCCTTGCCGCCTTCCGGGAGCGTGCGGCATTGCCGACGCCGCGACCGATCGGTGAAGAAAAAGCGGAGCGCGAGATCGGCGAGGCGTTCACCGATTTCGTATCCGATGCCGGTCGTGTCGGCGATGCACTCAAGGCTGGAGCGGAGCGGGCCGGAAACAAGCTCAGATCGTCGGCATCGGACACCGGAAATGAGCCTGGCAATACGGCGGAACAGAAACTGCGCGCCTCCGCAACGACTGTGGGAACGGCAATCGGCCGGGCGGCGGCGGCGCAGATCAGGAAGGCATCGGTCGATGTGCGGGTGTCGGCTTCTGCCGGCCGGGGCGGCGGCAACAAGGCTGCGGCTCTGCATGACGGAGTGGATGAATAATGGCTTTGCTGGCGCTCGGACCGCATATCTTCGAGATCGCAGGTCTTAACTATCAGAAGCTCGAACGCGAGAGCCAGGCCGTATGGCCGGCGATCAAGCGGTTCGGCGGCCATGCGGCGCGGCAGTTCACCGGCCTCGGACCTGACAGCCAGACCGTCAACGGGCTGCTGTTTCCCGACGAATTCGGCGGGCGCGGTGAATATGAGGCGATCCGCGCGACACAATCGCGCGGATCGCCTGTGATGATGGTCGGGTTTTCGGGCGCGACACCGGGGCGTGTCTTCGGCCTGGTCATCATTGAGACGGTTTCCGACACGCAATTTCACATCGACCGGAGCGGCGCGGGAAAGCAGTTGGAATTCCCGGTCACCGTCTCCCCCTATGGGGGCGGTGCATTTGGAGGGCTGTTCTGATGGCGACGGTCAAGGTCACCGGCACCGAAATGGGCATCGAGGAAATCGCCTGGAGGTTTCGCCAGAAGCTCTATCCTGACGACCCGGACCGCGCCGCCCGGCTCTCCGGTTATGTCGAGCAAATCTTCGATCTCAATCCGGGCCTGGCGGAAGTGAGTCACAACGTGCCGGTCGGGACCGAAATTGTCATGCCGGATGCCGAGACGGAAACACCGATCGGCCCGAACCGGCTATGGGGCTGATCCATGCGTCCGGTCATCAGGGTGCTGGCAGGCGGTTCGCCGGTCAACGGCATTTTCTATTCCAGGCTCATTTCGTGCGGAATCAGGGACGAAAGCGGACAGGAAAGCGATACGCTCGAATGCACGTTCGACTGGCGCGGTTATGCCATCGCCCTGCCGAACGAAGGCGCCATTCTGGAACCCCTGTTCGGCTATGCCGGCGGCGCGCTCATCTCGATGGGCAAATTCGTGGTCGACGGCTACACGTCTGCCGGCGGACCGGACGGGTTGTTGCTGACCGTCACCGCCCACGCTGCGGATATCCGCGAAGAGCTCAAGCAGAAGAAGACCGAACATTTCGATGACACCACGCTTGGCTCGATGCTGCAAAAGGTATTCGGCGAGCATGGTGCGCAGATCGAGGTCGACGGCGAACTGTCAGGCATCGAAATCGAATACGAAGCCCGGCGCGACCAATCGCCCCTGGACTTCGCCACCCGCCTTGCAGACCGCCACAACGCCATTTTCAAAGCCGGTGGCGGCAGGTTCCTGTTTGTGTCGCGCGGTAGCCGGAAAAAGAGCTCCGGCGGCTCTCTTGCGCCGGTTCTGATCACGCGGCCGGAATGCCGCGACTGGAGCATCTCTGGCAAGCCGCGTCCGCGCTACGGCAAGGTGGTCGCCAAGTGGCATGATCCGAAGGAGGGAAAGACCAGGTTCGAAACGGTCGACACCGGCGGCAAGGGGCCTATCCGCACCATCAAGTCTCATTTCAAGAACAGGGAAGACGCCAGGCAGGGCGCGAAGGCCGAGGCGACCAGGCTGAACCGGGCACGCGCGGAAGGACACTTCACACAATATGGCCGTGTCGATGCAACCGCGGAAGCCGATGTGATCGCCAGCGGCTTCGGGCCCGCGGAGAATGGCATGTGGCGCGCACGAGCCGTCGCACACTCATTTGAACGCTCGGCGGGATTCATAACCACAATCGAGGTCGAAGCGCCGGAGACGCCGAAGAAATGAGGGGCCTTCAAATGGATGTTGAAAGGTGTTCGAGAGAGAGAGAGAGAGAGACGATCGGAAGCGATAAAACCAATACCTGGCCACCGCCGATATGACAAAAACGGCCGCTACAGGTGACCTGCACTGTGATCAAACCCGGTGTCAAAAAAGCTCAAACCGGGTGTCACGCTACACCCGCTAGGCTCGCCATCACGGCATAAAGAATGCCGATACAGGCGATGAAGACCGTCCAGCCTTCGAGGTAATGCAGAAAACCTTCAGCGTAGGAAATCCCGACATATTGTGAAATCACGCCGATCATCGCGATGCGGGCGCTGTTCATGATGATGGTAATCAGGATCACCGACAGGAAAACCACGGCCTTCTGCCAGAATGGCCCACGATAAAGATAGGCGCCGATAAACCCAAGACTCATGAACGGAATGAGGTAGCGCAGGCCGCTACAGGCCACGACAACGCCAAGCTGGTAGCCCCCAGATCGATAACGTTGCCTTCAAGATAGACCGGGATCTGGTATAGGCGAATGATCGCAACGCCAAGCTCGGACGAAATGTTCTGCGGCTCGACGGCCGCTACTACCATGTTCTGGCGCGCGATTGGGACAAGGGCGGTGCCACGCCGATGTGCACCCAGACCAAGGTGTTCACCATTGACGGCATCAAGGATTGCAAGGAGCGTGGATTCGACACATCCGGATGCTATGAGATCGATACTGGCACGCAATCCAACTGGAAGGTGCAACTGACCGAGGATGGTGTTTAGTAAGCCAGTTTCGAGATCAGCCAATATCGGCCGGGAACCTATAGATTTTCGGCCAGCCGGTTGATCTCGAATGCGATCACATTGGGTGAGGAATGGTGCGCCATATGGCCAACATCGTTGAGGATCACAATCCGGGAATTGTACACATCATTGGCGAGCCTTTCGGCGTGGCGCGAGGGTGAAGTGACGCTGTCCAGATCGCCGGTGAGGATCACCAATGGTACGGAAATCTGGCCATAATAGACCGACTGATCGCTCAGAAAAACATCAAGCGCTACCATATCTTGCGCATTTGCAAGAAAGCTCGCCGGGCGAAGCGCCAGAGGTGTGCCCACGGCATCGAGATAGTCGCCGGTCACTGATTGCGGAGAAAAACTGCGCCGGAGCATCATGCTCTGCCGGGCAGGGCCCAATAGGAGCGCCAAAATTTCACTCGCGATTCGACCGATGTAACGCGCTGCGCAAAGCCGGTGCACCAGCGACAGTCCGCCGGGGGAGGGATGCGAAATTGGCGCGATTGTCACTATGCCGGCAATCTCCTCTGGAAAACTCAAGGCATAGGATAACGCCAGCGTGCCGCCCCAATCGTGACCAACGATCAACGGTTTTTCGGTTCCCAACTTGGCCAGCGCCTGGCTGATGGCGATTGCCTGACCTTCGGGAGTGGCTATGTCTTCCCGGTCGATACGCTCGCTCCAACCGTGACCCGGCCGATCGATCAGCACCACGCGCCGGTCTTGGGCCAGCCGGTCGCCAATGCTGACCTTGAGGTCCATCAGGTTGGCACCCGCGCCATGTACAAGAACAATCGGCGGACCTTCGGAACGGGTATCGCCGAGCGACAGAACATTGAGCGTTCCGCCGTCAACTTCGACATCCCTGCCCGCACGCTCGAAGCGGTATTCGAGCGCCGAGGCCCGCATGCGCGACCAAATGGCAAGCCCGACAATGCCCGCTGCCAGCAATGCCAACAGCACAAGAAACGTGATCATCGTGTAAATGCCGCCCCCGCCTCAACTATATTGCGTGCGCTGACGCCGTCCGGGCAGCGCGGCTTCAAATCGCCTCCAAGGCCCACGAGGAACCGCCACAGGCAAAGATACCTTCGGGCTTTAAACATGCCGCACAGGCTGGTCTCAACCCTGTATATCGCGCTGCCGCTAAATGTCACGCCCTTCGACCTCGACCGCCAGTTCCCTGATCGCCTTGCGCGCGGATTCGAGCTGTGGATGAAGAGCCAATGTACGGCGAAAGACCTCAAGCGCGGCCTCTTGCCGCCCGGTCTCCTTGAGCATTGTGCCAAGTCCGGCCATGGCACTGAAATGACGGGGTTCGATAATCAGCGTGCGCTGGATGTCGTGAATTGAGGCGCCATAGTGCTTCAGTTTGAAATGAACGGTGGCGCGCTTGTTCCAGCCCTCCGCGAACCCGGGCGCGAGCTGAACCACCTCGTCCAGAATCTGCAGCGCCAATTCATAGTCCTCGCCCTGGATCGCCTCGAGCGAGCGCGCAAGCAGGAGATTGACGGTATTGCTGCCGGAATCGCTCCAGATGCGCCAGATCGACACGGCAACCAAATCGGCGGTTTGTTCTGAGTCGGCCTTTGCAAGCTTTTCGAACAGATTGTCGAGGATCTCAGTGCGATCGGGATCTACCGTTTCACTGGCAGCGTGGGCCGGCAGCACTTGGATCAGCAGTATTGGAACTGCGGTCGCAAGCGTCAAAAACGCACCCGCCAATATTGCAGCCAATGCTCTGGCAACACGCATCATGAATGGAGAATATGCCCTGCACGCCGGATGGTCAAAGCACCACTCACGCGAGGCAATGGAAAGTGGCGTCAGCCCTGCCTTGCTTTGAAGCGGCGATTGGTCTTGTTGATGACATAGATTCGCCCACGCCGGCGAACAACCCGGTTATCGCGGTGGCGGTTGCGCAGGGACTTGATTGAATTGCGGACTTTCATCGGCAAGGCCATTTCACTGAAACGTACTGAGAGAGAGCGGACATTATTGTCCGGCCTTGCGGTTGTCAACTAAGGTATCGAAATGTTCAGCAATTCCCTGCAGGAATAATTTCCTCTCATTGACGTCTGTTACGGTCGGGCTGCAATGAGCGGTCGGTCGGCGCACGCATGGCTGATGGCCGGTCAGTTGCCCGGACAACGAGGTTTCGGCGAAGGGCGGGACAGTGTCTGTCGCGCGTGGCCGGAGAAGCTACCGCCCGTCGGGAAGCAAGGCTGCGAGTTCCGGTTTCTTCATCTCCCCTGACAGGGCGAGATAGAAAGTCTGCCAGTCCGTGATGCGCAAGTTCTGCAACAGGCTGCGCATCCTGTCCCAAAGGGAGAGGATACGCTCCCGGTGCTCCCGCGCCTTCAGTGTCTGGAACGTTTCGTTCTCAATCGCCCATCTGCGGCGGGCGGCCCGCATGACGGACATCACCGTGTCCCGCTCCGGCGGGAGATCGGTGATCCATGAGAAACTCTTTCTCTTTCCTTTCGTGCCTTTCGTGTCAGTCTCCTCGTCGTTCAGCATGTTGACCCTCACCTCGAAGCTCGCGTCGTTGAGCGGCAGGTGTGCGTCCCACTCGAAGCGATGCATCCTGCCGGTCGTCTTGTCACGCGTCTCCCGTGTCTGCTGCGTCTCGCTGGCCTTGACCCGACTGAACAGCAGTTCGTGATCGCCCGGCTTCGCGCCGAGGATGAAACGAAAACCCTTGTCCCGCAGATGCCTGATGCGGGGTCCGTTGGACGCCGGCCCGTCCTCGACGATGACCGCCTTGATGTGCGCGTGCTCCCGGCGCAGGTCGCTGAGGAGACGCTTCGCGGCGTTCCGCTCGCAGTCGTTCTTCGTGGTTCCGTCCTCATTCCGGATCGGCTCCGGCGCCAGTGGGAACACCCCCTTCAGGTCGGGGTGGACCACCGCCGCGCCGAGGGGCTGGTGGTCGTACGTCTTCGACCCGTCGTGGTGGCTCTTCACGAGCAGCGCCTGCAACCGACCTTGTGCGAGGAATGCTGGCCGGTGCCATCCACCGAGATCAGCAGATGCCCGTCGAAGACCGTCCAGCCTTCGAGCACCTTGCCGCGTTGCAGGGCGGCATGGATCTGCTTGAAGCAGCGGCGCGGGTCGCGGGAGTCGACTGCGTCAAGGCGCGCGCGCATCCGCGTGTCCGAGGGCATTTTTTCCACGCCAAAAAGCGAGCGGAGGTTCCGCGCCTGGACCGGATCCTCGCCGCCGCGCACCTGCCGGTCAAACTGAAGCAACGACGGAAACTTGAGTGAAAACACCGCCAGTGCGGACATCAGGCAGTCGGACAGGCTGAAGTCACGTGTGTTGATCGGGGTCGGGGATGCGGGCGAAGCATGCCTGGCATCGACAGATGTTTGCGGAAAGAGTTTCCGGACATATTGCTGCTCTGCTTTGCTGGCTGTTTTGCCGAATAAAAGCCGATCCGGCGCAAAAAGCCCACGAAAGAAAACGCGTAGACCTTCCCCGACAAATTGATAATGAACAAAAATAATCCTACAGGAAATTGCCGCGAAATGTTGTCCCGGGGCGCCTCAATTCGGCACTTTTTCGGATTCAGGACACATTCGGCATGGTCATATTCACGCGGTCAACTGCTTTAAATGCGGTTAACGCTATTGGGTGATCATGGACTTTGCGGGGAATTAACGCCTGCACTGCAAAGGGCTGAACATATGCGCCATGTCGCAAGCATGCTCATCTGCACGCTGATTTACTCATCAACATTCACACCTGCTTACGGGCAGATGCTGAACTTCATGATGGATGTGTTCTCCACCGCCGGACGCTACAATCGCATCGAACCAGGGGGCGCGGTCAGCGGCACGATTCAAGGGTTTGAGGACTTCAAGCAGGAACTCCGGCGCGAGGCTCTTTCCACCGGCGTTTCGGCCACGACCTTCGACGGCGCCTTTGCCTGTTTGACGCCTGATCTTTGGGTGCTGGAAAAGGCCAATCATCAGCCTGAATTCGTCAAGCCGATCTGGGAGTATATCGAGGGCGCGGTATCGGAACGGCGCATTGAGCTCGGGCACGAGGCGATAAGCCAGCACGCAAATGTGCTCGATGCGATCGAGGCGGCCTATAACATCGACCGGCACATTGTGGTAGCGATCTGGGGCATGGGGTCGACCTACGGTCATCTGCTGCGCGATCAGACCCTAGTGCGGCCGGTGATCCGCTCGCTCGCCTATCTCGATCCCAAGCGCAGCAAATATGCGCGCTCCCAATTGCTGGTGGCGCTGTCGATCATGCAACAGGAAAATATGGCGCCTGAGAGCATGATCGGTTCGTAGCCGGCGCCATGGGTCACACCCAGTTCATTCCCACCACCTATGAAAGCCACGCCGTCGATTTTGACGGTGATGGCCGGCGCGACATCTGGAACAATATGCCCGATACCCTGGGCTCAACCGCCAATTACCTGTCACAGGCGGGCTGGCGCCCGGGTGAGACCCGGGGATATGAAATTGCGGTTGCCGACGGCTTTCGACTTCGACCTCGCCGGCCAGTCGATGGCTATCTCCAGTTGGCGCCAACGCGGGGTCGAGCGCACCAATGGACGGGCCTTACCGCGCTCAGGCGATGAGGCCATTTTGCATCTTCCGGCCGGTGCAAATGGACCGGCGTTTCTTCTGTTGAAGAACTTTTCGGTGATCAAGCGCTACAATAATTCCGATGCCTATGCGCTTGCGGTTGGCCATCTCGCCGACCGGCTGCGCAATGGCGGAGCGTTCCTGGCTCGCTGGCCGGTGAATGAACGTATTCTCGGCCGGGACGAGCGCGTGGAGCTGCAGCACCTGTTTACCTAGCTTCGGATTCGACACCGGCGGTGTTGACGGCCGTATTGGCCCGCGCACCGAAGAGGCGCGCGCGCCTATCAGACTTCGGTGGGCTTGGTTCCCGACGGTTTTGCCACCGGAAACCTGCTCGAGCAGTTGCGAAGCGACAGCTGAGGCGGCATGATCGGCCATGGTTTCGCCATCGCCGTGTGGTGAATGATGCACGGCAACGCCGCACGGATGCGCAGGGCGAGGATGCGGGAATGAAAAACGCGGCGAGATACCTTCGCTCAGTCGCCTGAGGACCCTTCGAATGCGCTTTGGTGTATTGCATATTTGCGCGTTGGCCTGCTTATGGCTGATTGCCATGGCGGATGTGAGTGTCGCTGCGCCAATAACACCTCGTGCACTTGCCCCAAATCAGGGTCTGATTCAAGATGTCCAGCTTTTCCGGCCGTTCGAGTCCGCACCCCGCCGACGCTCTGGTCGTTCGCGCTGGACCCAGCCATCGAGGGGAGCACGGCGCTCGGTGCCGGGGCAACCAAGTGCGGCAGCGCCTTCAGCGCCGCGCCTACCGGCGGGTCCGGTCGCCAGCCAGTTCACCAAGACGCCGGCCATCGAAGATAAAACCCGCGTTGTGGTGTTTGGAGATTCCATGGCCGTGGGCCTGGCTGACGGGCTGGCCGGGATCATGACTGAGGAAAAGGGATTTCAGGTCCAGCGCATGAGCCGCACCAATAGCGGCATCGTGCGCAAGGACTATTATGATTGGGCTGACGAGATCACCAGGGCAATCGAAGGTCAGCGGATCAATATCGCCATCTTGATGATCGGCATCAATGACCGCCAGGCAATTCAGCTTGATGGCCAGAGTTTTGAGCTCAAAACCCCGCGCTGGACCGAGGTTTATCGATCGCGCGTGGATGAGCTGATCAAGATCCTGCAAAATCACGGCGCTGCGGTCTACTGGACCGGATTGCCGATCATGCGCGCCAATCGCTATTCCCAAGACATTGCCTTTTTGAACAATACGGTGCGCGAGCGCGCCGGCCTGACCGGCGCCCCGTTCATCGACGTGTGGGATGCTTTTGCCACTGCCGAGGGCGAATACTCCAAGGACGGTCCGGATCTGACCGGCCAGCGGCGCACCATGCGCCGCTCGGACGGCATTCATCTGACCAACGCCGGCAATGCCAAGCTTGGCCATTTTGTCGATCAGGTGATCAGGCGCGATATATCTGTTGCCGGCGTCGATGGAAAGCGGCTGATTATTCAATCCAGATCCGGCGGGCTGGTGGTGTCGGGTATGGGTGCAGGTGCCACCGACAAGGAGCTGGCCGGCGCAAATCCGGGTGGTCAGGCCGGTGAGGGCCTTGGCGGGCCGGCGGTTGCGCTGTCCACGCTTGGCAGCGGCGCCAAGAACGATGGCGAGGCGACGGTTTCACCGCTGTTCCAAGTGCTGATGCGTGGTGAATCTCTGGAACCAAAACCCGGCCGCGCCGACGATTTTGCCTGGCCGCGCAAGTAGCAACGCCTTAGCGCGGCAACTCGCTCGCTCCCATCAAGGCCTTGTCGACCGCATGCGCGGTCTGGCGTCCTTCACGGATCGCCCAGACAACCAGCGACTGACCGCGGCGCATATCGCCGGCGGAAAACACCTTGTCGAGGCTGGTGGCGTAATTCTCGGTATCGGCCAGCACATTGCCGCGGCCGTCGCGCTCCACGTCCAGCTCATCCAGCATGCCCTCATGCACCGGATGTACAAAGCCCATGGCGAGCAACACCAGATCGGCCTTGATCTCGAATTCGCTGCCCTCGATCGGCTTCAGTTTCTCATCGACACGCACGCAATGAAGCGTCTCGGAATGGCCATTGCGCCCGGTGATCTTGGTGGTCATCACCGACCAGTCACGCTCGGCGCCTTCGGCCTGGCTTGAAGAGGTGCGCATTTTCAATGGCCAGTCCGGCCAGGTGGAAAGCTTGTCTTCGGATTGCGGCGGCTTGGGCATGATCTCAAGTTGCGTGACCGAGAGTGCCGCCTGGCGGAATGATGTACCGATGCAGTCCGACCCGGTATCGCCGCCGCCAATGACGACGACATGCTTTCCTGCAGCCGTGATCGGCTGGGCGTCGTGAAACGACTCGCCGTTCACCCTGCGGTTTTGCTGCGGCAGGAACTCCATGGCGAAATGTACGCTGGCCAGATCGCGGCCCTCTACGGGCAGATCGCGCGGTGTTTCAGAGCCGCCTGCCAGAACCACCGCGTCGTGACCATCGACGATCTCGCCGGCCGGGATCCCGACACCGATCTGGGCGTCATAGTGGAACACCACGCCCTCGGCCTGCATCTGCTTGACCCTGCGGTCGATCAAATGTTTTTCCATCTTGAAATCGGGGATGCCGTAACGCAGCAGACCGCCTGCCTTGGCGTTCTTTTCAAACACGTGGACTTCATGGCCGCGCCGCGCCAATTGCTGGGCGCAGGCAAGGCCCGCCGGTCCTGATCCGATGACCGCTACTTTCTTGCCGGTTCGCACCTCTGGCGGATCGGGTGCGATCCAGCCCTCAGCAAATCCGCGATCGACGATTGCGCACTCAATGGTCTTGATAGTGACTGGTGCCTCGATCAGATTGAGCGTGCACGCAGCCTCGCATGGCGCCGGACAGACGCGACCGGTGAACTCCGGAAAATTGTTGGTCGAGTGCAGATTGATCAGCGCCTCGCGCCAATTGTCGCGATAGACCAGATCATTCCAGTCCGGAATCTGATTGTTGATCGGGCAGCCATTGTGACAATAGGGAATGCCGCAATCCATGCAGCGCGCCGCCTGATCGCGGGCAGCGGTTTCACCCAGGGGAATGACAAACTCGTCGAAATTGCGAATCCGGTCCGAGGCTGGAAGATGCTTCCGGTCGCGCCGGTCGATTTCGAGAAATCCGGTGACTTTGCCCATGTGATCTACTCGCCCAACACCAAGGCCGCTTGTTCGGCGCCGTGTTCTTCCATGTCGCTCAGCGCGCGGCGGTATTCGACCGGCATGACCTTGACGAATTTCGGCAGATAGGTGGTCCAGTCGTCGATCACCATCTGGGCTGTGGTCGAGCCGGTATAGGCAGCGTGATTGGAAACCAGGGTGAAAATGCGCTCGGCGTCGAACTTCGACATCGACTTCATGATATCGACCCGGCCGTGGCTTTCCAGATCGCCGCCCTGGTGGTGCAGCCGCTCCAGCAGATCGTCCTCGGCCTTGATCGGCTCAAGCTCGACCATCGACAGATTGCAGCGCTTGGTGAAGTCGCCATCCTCGTTAAACACATAGGCGATGCCGCCGGACATGCCGGCGGCGAAATTGCGCCCGGTCGGTCCCAGTATCACCGCCACGCCGCCGGTCATGTACTCGCAGCCATGATCGCCCGTTCCCTCGACCACGGCGATGGCACCGGAATTCCTGACCGCAAAGCGCTCGCCGGCAATGCCGCGGAAGTAACACTCGCCCTCAACAGCGCCGTAAAGCACGGTGTTGCCGACGATCATGCTCTCCTCAGGCACGATCTTGGACCCAGGATCAGGATAGACAATCAGCTTGCCACCCGACAGGCCCTTGCCGACATAGTCATTTCCCTCACCCATTAACTCCAGCGTCACGCCGTGCGCGAGGAACGCGCCGAAGCTCTGGCCGGCGGTGCCGGTGAGCTTGATGTGAATGGTGTCGGGATCGAGCCCGGCATGGCCGTAGCGCCACGCAATCTCGCTTGAAAGCATGGTGCCGGTGGTGCGGTCGGTGTTGTGGATCGGAGTTTCAAACGACACCTTTTCCCTGCGCTCCAGCGCCGGCTCCGCCTTTTCGATCAGCGTCCGATCGAGAATGGTGTGGATCTGGTGATCCTGCGCGTCCGACTTGAAGATGCCGGCACCCTCGGGCGCTTCGGGCTTGTGGAACAGACGCTGGAAATCAAGGCCTTCAGCCTTCCAATGGTCGATCACGGCGCGCTTGTTCAGCATCTGGCTCTGCCCGATCATTTCGTTGAAGGAACGGAAGCCCATCGACGCCATCAGCGCGCGCGCCTCTTCGGCCACGAAGAAGAAATAGTTGATGATGTGCTCGGGCTGGCCATTGAAGCGCTTTCTGAGCTCAGGGTCCTGGGTGGCGATGCCGACCGGGCAGGTATTGAGATGGCATTTGCGCATCATCAGGCAGCCGGCGGCGATCAGCGGCGCGGTGGAAAAGCCGAATTCATCAGCGCCCAACAGCGCGCCGATCACCACATCGCGCCCGGTTCTGAGGCCGCCATCGACCTGAACCGAAATGCGGCTCCTGAGCCGGTTGATGACCAGGGTCTGGTGGGTTTCGGCAAGACCGATTTCCCAGGGCAAGCCGGCATGTTTGATCGAGGTCAGCGGGCTTGCACCAGTGCCGCCTTCAAAGCCTGAAACCGTCACATGGTCGGCGCGCGCCTTGGACACACCCGCGGCGACCGTGCCAACGCCCACTTCGGAGACCAGCTTGACGCTGATCCAAGCGTCGAGATTGGCGTTTTTGAGATCGAAAATCAGCTGCGCCAGATCCTCAATCGAATAGATATCATGATGCGGCGGCGGTGAGATAAGACCAACGCCGGGCGTTGAATGACGCACCTTGGCGATGATCGCATCGACCTTGTGGCCGGGAAGCTGACCGCCCTCGCCGGGCTTGGCTCCCTGCGCCATCTTGATCTGGATCATGTCCGAATTGGCGAGATATTCAGCCGTGACGCCGAACCGGCCCGAGGCCACCTGCTTGATCGCCGAACGCATGGAATCGCCATTGGCGAGCGGCACGAAGCGGTCAACTTCCTCGCCGCCCTCACCGGTGTTGGAGCGCCCGCCCATGCGGTTCATGGCGATCGCCAGCGTGGTATGCGCCTCACGGCTGATCGAGCCGTAGGACATGGCGCCGGTTGAAAAACGCTTGACGATCTCGGCTGCCGGTTCGACCTCTTCCAAAGGCACGGGGCTTCGCCCATCACTGGCCGCGTCCTGAACCTGGAACAGTCCACGAATCGTCAGCAGTCTTGCATTTTGCTCGTTGATCTGCGCGGCAAACGACTTGTACAGGTCAGGTGTGTTGGAGCGCACTGCATGCTGCAGATCGCGCACCGTGTCGTAGGTCCAGACATGGTCCTCGCCGCGGATGCGGTAGGCATATTCGCCGCCGACATCGAGTGTGTGTTCCAGCACCGGCGATTTGCCAAAGGCTGCCTGGTGGCGGCGCATGGTCTCCTCGGCCAGCTCATCAAGCCCAATGCCGCCGATTTTCGAGTGCGTGCCGGTGAAATACTTGTCGACAAATCCGACATCGAGGCCGACGGCATCGAAAATCTGCGCGCCGCAATAGGACTGGTAGGTCGAAATGCCCATCTTGGACATGACCTTCAAGATGCCCTTGTTGACCGCCTTGATGTAGCGCTTGATCGCCGATTTGCGGCTGACATCCTGGCCCAGAGAATGGCGCAGCTGGTCCAGCGTCTCGAATGCGAGGTAGGGATTGACGGCTTCGGCGCCATAGCCGGCAAGGGTGCAGAAATGGTGCACCTCGCGTGCCTCTCCGGTCTCGATCACGATCCCGACCGAGGTGCGAAGCCCGGCGCGGATCAGATGGTGGTGCACCGCCGAGGTGGCGAGCAGTGCCGGCAACGGCATCCGCTCAACTCCGGTCAGCCGGTCTGATAGAATGATGATGTTGTAGCCGTCGCGCACCGCCTTTTCGGCGCGCTCGCACAAACGCTCGACGGCGAGCTGCAATCCCGCCTTGCCGCGGCGCGCGCCAAAGGTGATGTCGAGCGTGATGGTCTGGAAATGGTTGTCGGCGATCTCGCCGATGGCGCGGATCTTTTCCAGGTCCTCGTTCGCCAGAATCGGCTGGCGCACTTCCAGGCGCTTCAGGCTCGCGGTCTTTTCCGGATCGAGCAGATTGGGGCGCGGGCCGATGAATGAGACCAGCGACATCACCAGCTCTTCGCGGATCGGGTCGATCGGCGGATTGGTGACCTGCGCAAAGTTCTGCTTGAAATAGGTGGCGAGCAGCTTGGGCCGCGAGGACAGTGCCGAGATCGGCGTGTCGGTGCCCATCGAGCCTACCGCTTCCTGGCCGGTGGTGGCCATTGGCGAGAGCAGGAATTTAAGGTCTTCCTCGGTGTAGCCGAAGGCCTGCTGCAGATCGAGCAGACCGACATTGGAAGGCCTTGCGCGGGCCGGCACCGATGGCAGCTCTTCCAGAACAATCTGGGTCTCGTCGAGCCAGGACTGATAGGGATGAGCGCTTGCGAGCTGTTTCTTGAGCTCATCGTCAGAGACGATACGCCCCTCTTCCAGGTCGATCAGCAGCATCTTGCCCGGCTGCAACCGCCACTTTTTTTTGATCCGGCTTTCCTCGATTGGCAGAACGCCCATTTCCGATGACAACACCACCTGGCCGTCGGTGGTAACCAGATAGCGCGCGGGCCTCAGCCCGTTGCGGTCGAGAGTGGCGCCGATCTGGCGCCCGTCGGTAAAGGCGATTGCCGCGGGCCCGTCCCAAGGCTCCATCAAGGCGGCGTGATGCTCATAAAAGGCCCGGCGCTCATCATCCATCAGCGGATTGCCGGTCCAGGCCTCCGGGATCATGGTCATCACCGCATGGGCCAGCGGATAACCGCACTGTGTGAGCAACTCCAGCACATTGTCGAATTGGGCCGAGTCCGAATGGCCCTCGACCACAATCGGCCAGATCTTCTTGATTTCCTCGCCGAGCACATCGGACTGCATGGTGGCGTAGCGCGCGGTAATCCAGTTCACATTGCCGCGCAGAGTGTTGATCTCGCCATTGTGGCAGATCATGCGGAAGGGCTGGGCAAGGCTCCAGGTCGGGAAGGTGTTGGTGGAAAAGCGCTGATGCACCAGTGCTAGAGCCGAGACCATGCGCTTGTCGTTCAGATCGGAGAAATAGCTGCCAAGCTGGCCTGCCAGCAACATGCCCTTATAGAGAAGGGTGCGCGACGACAGCGAGGGGATATAGAAGTCCTCGACGAGTTCGGGATCCTCGCTCCAAAAGGCATTGAAGGTGCGCTTCCTGATGACATAGAGCTTGCGCTCGAAGGCGTCCTGATCAGCAAGCTCGCTGCCGCGTCCGATAAACAGCTGGCAATGATGGGGCTCGGTCGGGCGTACAGATTCTCCCAGATCGGAATTATCGACAGGTATATCGCGCCAGCCGAGCAGTGCCTGTCCCTCCTCGGCAATCACTTTTTCAATCGTTGCCATTGCCTTGACGCGGCGGTCCTCATCGCGTGGCAGGAACAGATTGCCGACGCCATAATGATCAAGCTCCGGCAACTCAAAACCGCTCTCATCGGCCATCGCTGCCAGGAAATCATGCGGCATCTGGATCAGAATGCCACAGCCGTCGCCTGCCTTGGGGTCAGCGCCAACTGCGCCGCGATGTTCGAGATTCTTGAGGACCGACAGACCTTGCTCGATGATCGAGTGGGCCTTTGAGTTGTCGATATTGCAGACAAATCCGATGCCACAGGAATCGTGCTCATGAGAGGGGTGATACAGACCCTCGGCTCGCGCGCGCGATCTGTCGCTGGACATCGCCGCCAGCTTCAAATTCGCTTTCCTGTCTTGTCGCGTGCTTTCCATGGCGTCGCGTTATCCTGTCCTTTTTCGGGGATCAACAAGATTGACTCACGTCCCTGCGCCATGACTTTCGGATGAAGGTCAATGCTGCCCTGACCGCGCACCATTATTGCAGCCGCAAACTCGGTGGCAAAGGCGTTTGATGCCGAAGATGTGAATTCGCCTCTGCCACCACTGCTGCCGCACACTGCGCAATCATGCGGTTATTCGCCCATTTAGGTCAGCTATGTTGACCTTCAAACCGATGATGCCAGAAATCTAACCGCTCGACAAGCTGGTGCGGGGCGCATCCAATGGCAACCCTTACTTGCGGGCGCGCGCGCCATCGCGCATCCTCGCGGCACCATGAATAAAAACCCTGGTGAAGCGCGGGAAGGAGCCCGCCAGATCTGTGAATTCGGCAGTTGGCGATCGCCTGTTTCGGCTGCCGATCTTGCCGCTGCCGCAATCGGCTATTCGCTGCCTCGTGCCGATAAAGGCGCCAATGGCAGCGACATCTTGTGGTGCGAACGCCGGCCGCACGAGGCCTCGCGCGTGGCCATTGTGCGCCGCCGGGCGGACGGGCAGGTGAGCGATGTGATTGCCCCGCCCTTCAGCGCCCGCTCCAAGGTGCATGAATATGGCGGCGGGCAATTTGCAGCCTCGGGCGGGAGCGTCATATTCGTCAATGAAGAAGACCAGGATCTTTATCTGGCGCAAAGCGCCGCGCCGGTGCGCATAACAAATATGCCCGACACCAGATTTGCCGATATGGCATTCGATCCGGCACGCCCCCGCCTTTATGCCGTGACCGAGCGCCATCGCCCATCGTCCCAGCCGCAAAACACCATTGCCGCAGTCGAGCTTGAGGGGGAGGCGAAGGGGCGCATCGATCAGCTGCTCGTGGGACGTGATTTTTACGCAAGCCCGCGCCCCAGCCGCGACGCAAAGCTGATCGCATGGCTTGCCTGGGACCTGCCGGCAATGCCGTGGGAGGCCGCCGAGCTGTGGGTTGCGCGCATTGCCGACAATGGCGGCATCGTTGATGCCGAACATATTGCCGGCGGGCCGAAGGGCGGCGCGTTTCAGCCTGAATGGGGCAAGGACGGCGCGCTTTATTTCGTCGCCACGAATGGCGATTGGGGCAATCTGCATGTCTGGCGGGATGGCAAGGTTCGCCTTGTCGCAGGTCTGGAGGCCGAATTTGCCCGCCCGCTGTGGTCGCTTGGCATGACCAGTTTCGCGGTGCTGGAGTCCGGCCGCCTCTTGGCCGCGTGCTGGCGCGATGGCAGGGCCGAATTGGGTATCGCCACGGAAACGGATGGCTCATGGACGCCGCTTTCCTCAAGCTTCACGCGGATTGACGATGTGGCGGCGAGCGGCGAGTTGATCGCGGTCAATGGCGGCGATGATGATGCACCGGGGCGTGTGCATCTGATTTCGCGCGATGCGGACGCCTTCAAGCCCGGGAGGCCCGACGATGCGCCGATGCTGAAAACCGACGACATTTCACATGCCTGCATCCTTGCTTTCAGCACCGGTAAAGCTGAGGCGCGGGCGCTTTATTATCCGCCGGCCAGCAGCCGTTTTGCCGCACCGGATGCCTTCCTGCCGCCGCTCATCGTCTCCGCCCATGGCGGCCCGACCGGCATGGCGCGGCGCGGCTTCGCGCTTGACCGCCAATATTGGACGACGCGCGGCTTTGCCTTTCTCGATGTCGATTATCGCGGCAGCAGCGGATATGGCCGCGAATTCCAGTGTGCGCTCGATGGGTTGTGGGGCGAGGCTGACTCGCAAGACGCCATCGCGGCGGTGGAATTTGCCATTGCCGAGGGCCTGTGCGATGCGGCCCGCATCGTCATTCGCGGATCAAGTGCCGGCGGGCTGACGGTTCTCAACGCGCTGATCGGCTCTGAGCGCTTTGCCGCCGGCGCCAGTTATTACGGCGTTACCGATCTGACAAGACTTGCCGCCGACACCCACAAATTCGAATCCGGGTATCTCGATAGCCTGATCGGCGGCATGCCGGCGGACATTCCTGAAGTCTATGCTGCCCGCTCGCCGGTCAATAATGCAGACCGCATCACCGCGCCGGTGATCTTCTTCCAGGGTCTTGAGGACCGTGTTGTACCGCCGGAACAATCGCGCGCCATGGTGGCCTCGCTCAACGCCCGCGGCATTCCAGTTGCAAGTTATGAATTTGCCGGCGAAAGCCACGGATTTCGCAAATCCGGCACTGTGATTGCCGCATTGGAGGCCGAGCTTGCCTTTTACGCCCGCATTCTGGGTCTTCAACCGGGCGAGGAACTTGCCAAAGTCGAGATTGCCAATTTCGGAGATTGAGGGTGAATTTTTCCAGCGACAATTGCCACGGCGTCGCCGATGACATCATCGCCGCGGTCACCGACGCCAATCACGGCGCTGCGGCATCTTATGGCGGTGATGAATGGACAGCGCGTGTTCATCAGCGCCAGCGCGATATTTTCGAGTGCGATGTCGATGTGCTTCTGGTGCCGAGCGGTACCGCTGCCAACGCGCTCTCGGTGGCAACGCTGACGCCGGCCCATGGCGCGGTGTTCTGCCATGACGAAAGCCACATATTTCTGGAGGAATGCGGCGCGGTTGAATTCTATTCCAACGGTGCACGGCTGGTGCCGGTTGGCGGTTTTTCAGGCCGCATGACACCGGACGGCCTCAAGGCGGCTCTCGACCAGTATCCCGGACTGCGCCACGATTTGATTCCCTCTGCGGTCAGCCTCACCCAGTCGAGCGAATGCGGAACGATTTATCGTGCAGACGATATTGCCGCACTTTCAGAACTGGCGCATGGCGCAAATCTCACGGTGCATATGGACGGAGCACGCTTTGCCAATGCGGTGGCCGGACTTGGCGCCGCTCCCGCCGATGTCACGTGGCGTGCCGGGGTCGATATTCTCTCATTCGGCGCCACCAAGAACGGAGCCATCGCGGCGGAAGCGATTATCGTATTCAACCAGGCTATCGGTCAGGATCTGGTCTATCGGCGCAAACGCGGCGGATTGCTGCTGTCCAAGATGCGATTTGTCGCAGCCCAGCTTGAAGCCTATCTGAGCGACAATCTATGGCTGCGGCTTGCCTCCCATGCCAATGCAATGGCGTTCCGGCTGGGAGGAGGGCTTGGCGCGATGGCGAATGTCCGCCTGCCCTGGCCGGTGGAAGCCAATGAAGTGTTTGCAATCATGCCAAGCCGGCTTGCCGAAGATTTGCGCGCACGCGGGGGCGAATTCCATGATTGGACCACACGCGGGCTTGAAGGCACCAACCACATGCCGGTGGATGATGAGTGCTTCGTGCGCATGGTGACATCGTTCCAGACGGCAGAAAGCGATGTAGAGGCGCTGCTATCGGCAGCGGGAGAGCTTGCCGGCCCGGCCTGATCGCCACGGCGTTTTAATTTAGCCGCCAATTGAAAGGGCGCTCCCCGAAGGGAGCGCCCCGCATTGGTGGTACCGGTCAAGATGAAGCCAGTCTTTGTTCAGACCGCCTTGCCCTTCGACTCGATCACCCTGCCGGAGCCAATTTCGATCTTACGGGGCTTGAGTGCCTCGGGGATTTCACGCACAAGATCGATGTGCAGGAGACCGTTTTCGAGACGTGCGCCATTGACCTGAACATGATCGGCGAGGCGGAAACGGCGCTCAAAGGCGCGCGCTGCAATCCCCTGATAGAGATAGTCGCGCTCTTCTGCTTCCTGCGCCTGCTTGCCGGAGACGTTCAGCGTGTCTTCCTTGACTTCGATTTCGATGTCGCTTTCGCCAAAGCCGGAAACCGCCATGGTAATGCGGTATTCCTGCTCACCGAGACGCTCGATATTGTAGGGCGGATACCCATTGGTGCTGTCGACGTTGACCTGGTCCATGAGCTGGCCCAGGCGATCAAAGCCAATGGTGTTCTTGTAAAGGGGGGAGAGATCAAAAGCTCGCATCACACATCCTCCTGTTGAGCGATATGGAAATTTGCCCGCAACCAATTTGCCGGGCATCAGTTCGAAGGCCCGCAAAGGGCGCCTTCGATGCCTAGATAAGTACAGATCTGGAGGAATCAAGGGTGTGCCTCAAGGACGATCGAATTTGGGAAGTCATTTAACCCGACATTCACGGAATGACGGCCATCGTCGAGCCGATATTGCCTCCACGGGCGGACATCTGCAACTCCGGACCATCGCCGTGGGGATCGAGGGACATCGAGAACGGTGACGCCGGCGTATATCGCGCCGGGATTGCCGATTTCGTCGTCATCAGGACACACCTCGCCCGTGGTTCTTGCCGGACTGCATGACAACCGGAACGTGACATACCGGCCGTGTGTGACGATCCCGGCGCCGATCCTGATCGGCTTCTCCTTCACGCCGGTCGGCGACCATCGCCTGACCGGCTACGGCGCGCCCGCCGACAATCCATCGCATCGCGGGATCGCATCCCGGGCGGTCAGCGTCGTTTACGTCCTCATGGCCACCGAGGCGGCCAAAGACGGATCGGCGAAACAATCCCGTCATCGCGTGCCGACCGTCCTTGCCGGTGCGCGGATCGACAGGCTCATGGCCGGCCATGTCCGTCAAGCCGAGCACGTCATCAAGCCCGCGGCAGGCCGGCCATCCGGCGTCGGTGGTGATTCCGGAACCGTGGAACCCGAGCTTCAGGCGGCGGTCGAAACCGAGCCGAAGAGGCCCGTCAACCGGTTCACCCGCCGGGTTCGCCATATGCCGCGCCCCAAAATGCGCTCAAGACATTGGTTCTCATCACAGAACCAACGATCAATCACATCAATCAATGGAGCCATATGGGAAATGCGGGTTAAGGATAACATAGGCTTTCGTCCTGCGACGAGCCCTTTGACACAGCGCTGTGTACGGGATCGGTGTACTGCCCCCTAACCGCTGCGGTCTCGCGCTTGCGCGCCTTTTTGGCACCTTGCGTTGAAGCCTGCCGGGCCGCCCCGGCGGCGGCAGTCAGCCCGGCTGCGATTTCAAGAGCATCCTCGGGCGCGAAATCCATCGGCATGTCGACATCCTCGGAAAGCACATAGATGCGCACCATGCCTTCGCTGGTCGGGCCGATGCGCAGTTCGCTTTCCTTGTCGGTGGCGGTGTCGATACCCATCTCGGTCCCATTGTGCTGGTGTGGTTTGTCGCAAGTCTATGCCATGTTCCACCACCATCGCCATCGCCGCGTTGCCGGATTGGACAAGCTGATGCCGGTCGCCAGCCATGCCGCCGCCCTTGACGATCGGCCCCGGGCGGTGTGAAAGAAGACGCAAAGCCGGTTATCACCGGCAAACAACGGCGCCGCTGTAGCTCAGCTGGTTAGAGCGCTTGATTGTGGATCAAGAGGTCCCCCGTTCGAACCGGGGCAGCGGTACCATTCATTTCAACGGGTTAGAGTCAAGGTTAGCACGCAGCTCAAACTCTCTAGGGTCCGGCCCCAATGACCGTCTTCCCGATTTGATCTGAGGATGGTTCATTGCCTCCGGTGAGGAGGTAACGAGATGTATGATTTCTTCTGGTTTTCCGATTCTCGGCGGCTCTGATCGCGCCGCTTCTGCCGACCGATGTGCGCGGCAGGAAGTGCGTTGATGATCGTCGTGTGCCGAGCGGGATCGTCCATGCGCTGCGTCGTGGCGGTCGCCGGACGCCCCTCAGCCTCGATCACACGATCTGGAAATATCAATCTAGCAGCGGATAGTTTTCCGGGCCGCGCGCTTCCAGTCCCGGCAAAGGACATTGATCCGAAGCGGGCCCACCTGCAACTGCACTTACTGTTTCACGATGCGCAGATGTTTGCCTGCTCTCGGAAGCGGATGAAGTGTTTTCAGGTCGTCCTCGCGAAGATCGAGATCGGCATGGATGGCAAAGGTCCCGCATCGACAACAGGATGATCGAGCGCCCATGGCTGTCCCTCAACTACGCGTGCGTCTATCTGCATGCCTTTGAGACGGGCCCGGAAGCGAAGGCCGTCCTGCTACAACGCCGAGCGTCCACACTCCACCCACGGCATCTCGACCCCCGACGAGGTCCATGCCGGCAAAACCGAACCCATGAGAATGGCAGCCTGATGTGAAACCCCGATCCATCCTGGAAAGGCTGCAAACCGGTTGAAAAAGCAGGACCACCTCAAAATATCGTGGTCGCGTTCACAGGCCTTTACACTTGAAAAAAGGCGACCTATGGTTCCACCATGAAAGCTTTATTGATCATATCTCTGCTGCTGTCACTCATCTCATTCCCCGGTTGGAGCGCGGAGCTTGATAAAGGTGTTGCTGCCTTTGATAACGGCGACTTTGCGACCGCACTCAAGGAATTGACGCCCCTTGCCGAACAGGGGATTGCCGAGGCCCAGTTCAAGCTGGGTGTGATGTATGACACTGGAAAGGGTGTCCCGCAGGATGACGAGACTGCAGGGAAGTGGTTTAAGCTTGCTGCCGAACAGGGGCTTGCCGAGGCCCAGTTCAATCTGGGTGTGAGGCATCTCACTGGAGAGGGTGTCCCGGAGGATGACGAGACTGCAGTGAAGTGGTTTACGCTTGCTGCCGAACAGGGGATTGCCAAGGCCCAGTACAATCTGGGTGTGATGTATGACATTGGAGAGGGTGTCCCGCAGGATTACAAGACTGCAGTGAAGTGGTTTACGCTTGCTGCCGAACAGGGGCTTGTCGAGGCTCAGCTCAATCTGGGTAATATGTATCTCACTGACTTCATCTTCGGAGAGGGTGTCCCGCAGGATTATGAGACTGCAGTGAAGTGGTATACGCTTGCTGCCGAACAGGGGGATGCCGAGGCCCGGTTCAATCTGGGTAGTATGTATCGCACTGGAGAGGGTGTCCCGCAGGATTACGAGACTGCAGTGAAGTGGTATACGCTTGCTGCCGAACAGGGGCTTGCCGGTGCCCAGTTCAATCTGGGTAAAATGTATCACACTGGAAAGGGTGTCCCGCAGGATGACGAGACTGCAGTGAAGTGGTTTACGCTTGCTGCCGAACAGGGGCTTGCCGAGGCCCAGTTCAGGCTGGGTGTGATGTACGATAATGGAGAGGGTGTCCCGCAGGATGACGAGACTGCAGTGAAGTGGTATACGCTTGCTGCCGAACAGGGGCTTGCCTTTGCCCAGTTCAATCTGGGTTTGATGTACGATAATGGAGAGGGTGTCCCGGAGGATGACGAGACTGCAGTGAAGTGGTTTACGCTTGCTGCCGAACAGGGGGATGCCGAGGCCCAGCTCAATCTTGGTAGTATGTATGGCACTGGAGAGGGTGTCCCGCAGGATTACAAGACTGCAGTGAAGTGGAATACACTTGCTGCCGAACAGGGGCTTGCCGAGGCCCAGCACAATCTGGCTTTGATGTATCACACTGGAAAGGGTGTCCCGCAGGATGACGAGACTGCAGTGAAGTGGTTTACACTTGCTGCCGAACAGGGGCTTGCCGAGGCCCAGTTCAGTCTGGGTGTGATGTATCGCACTGGAGAGGGTGTCCCGCAGGATTACGAGACTGCAGTGAAGTGGTATACGCTTGCTGCCAAACAGGGGCATGCCAAGGCCCAGTTCAGTCTGGGTTTGATGTATTACACTGGAGACGGTGTCCCGCAGGATGACGAGACTGCAGTGAAGTGGTATACGCTTGCTGCCGAACAGGGGGATGCCAAGGCCCAGCTCATTGTGGGTAGTATGTATTACAATGGAGAGGGTGTCCCGCAGGATCTCATACATGCCCATATGTGGTGGAATGTAGCATCATCATCCGGGGATGAATATGCGGCTGAAAAGATAGATATTATAGCAAGGGAAATGACTTCTGCCGATATCTCTGCGGCTCAGAAACTGGCCGATGAATGTGTTGCCAAGAACTACAAAGGGTGTTGATACGGTTTCGTTTCCTTTTCTCCCCGGTTACACTTCAATCATGGTGTGACGGTTCTATCCGTGCTGCCCAATCTCCCAACAATCCCAATTGATGCCCCCCAAACACTTCTCGAACGTCATCGTGAACCCGCAACTTCAAATGATGTTACGTTTGGCATAAAAATAGATTTTATAGGATTTTGGACTATTTTATCATCAATCACATTTACATCTGTTCCCTGAACTATTGAACCGTCCACCCACGTCACTTTAACTGTAATCTTAAACGGGTTATATGGCTGCCTTGATCAAAGGCACCAGCTGCTGCTTGTCTCCGGAGAATGAGCGCGCAACGAAGCCTGCGCCGAGCTCGATAGCCAGGACTGCGAGATCGATCGCATCAAATGGCGTTTCGGCACCGCGCCTGCTCCTGGAGTTGCGGTCGTTGGTGGCGGAAAACTGACCCTTGGTGAGGCCATAGGTGCCGTTGTTTTCAACGATATAGACCATGTCGAGTCGTCTGCGTATGGCGTGGCAGAACTGACCCAGACCGATTGATGCGGTATCGCCGTCTCCGGATACACCGACATAGAGGAGATCGCGATTGGCAAGATTGGCACCGGTGGCGATCGAAGGCATGCGGCCATGAACCGAATTGAAACCATGCGACCGGCTCATGAAATAATTGGTGGTCTTTGATGAGCAGCCAATGCCTGAAAGCTTGGCGACACGGTGCGGCGGCACTGCCAGTTCGTAGCAGGCTTCGACAATCGCAGCGGTGACCGAATCGTGGCCACAGCCTGCACATAGAGTGGAGACCACACCTTCATAGTCGCGGTGGGTAAGACCCAGGGCATTGCGCGTCAGGTTGGGGTGCTTGAACAGCGGTTTCTTGATGTAGGTCATGCTGGACCGTCAGGCCACGGTGAGGGGGGCTGCGACCGCACTCATTGTGCGAGGTGCCGCGGGTGAAGAAGGCTCCGCGATCCGGATGTGTACCCGGAGCTGTGCGGTAGCCAATGCCATCACCGTCAACATCGCGGTAGCGGGCGAAGTCGGTGATCAGCGCTTCGGCGTCAAGCAGTTTGCCGCGGTCGTGCTCGCGGTCCTTTTCCCATTGCAGGGGGCCGACGACCCAATCATTCATGCCGATATCAAGATCACTCAATACGATGACAGGTGTCTGCAGCCGCAGGCCGGTGACCACTTCGACATCAATGTTGAGCAACAGCGACAGTGCGCCAAGATAGGCGATGTTCTTGAAAAGCTGGCGTTGGCGCGCGTCGTGGAAAGTTTTGGCCACGAGTTTTGCAATTGGGATGCCGATAACATCGATATCGTCACGCTCGAACTGTCGCGGCCAGCTCGAATCATAGATCAGCGTGCCACCGGGCACCACTGCCGCAAGATCCTCAGCGTATGCACTTACTGTTTCACGATGCGCAGATGTTTGCCTGCTCTCGGAAGCGGATGAAGTGTTTTCAGGTCGTCCTCGCGAAGATCGAGATCGGCATGGATGGCAAAGGTCCCGCATCGACAACAGGATGATCGAGCGCCCATGGCTGTCCCTCAACTACGAGTGCGTCTATCTGCATGCCTTTGAGACGGGCCCGGAAGCGAAGGCCGGCCTGCTACAACGCCGAGCGTCCACACTCCACCCACGGCATCTCGACCCCCGACGAGGTCCATGCCGGCAAAACCGAACCCATGAGAATGGCAGCCTGATGTGAAACCCCGATCCATCCTGGAAAGGCTGCAAATCGGTCGAAAAAGCAGGACCACCTCAAAATATCGTGGTGCGTTCACATGTCTTTACACTTGAAAAAAGGCGACCTATCGTTCCGCCATGAAAACTTTATTGATCATACCTCTGCTGCTGTCACTCATCTCATTCCCTGGATGTAGCGCGGAGCTTGATAAAGGTGTTGCTGCCTTTGAGAACGGCGACTTTGCGACCGCACTCAAGGAATGGACGCCCCTTGCCGAACAGGGGGATGCCCGTGCCCAGTTCAATCTGGGTTATATGTATGCCACTGGAAAGGGTGTCCCGCAGGATGACGAGACTGCAGTGAAGTGGTATACGCTTGCTGCCGAACAGGGGCTTGCCGGTGCCCAGTTCAAGCTGGGTGTGATGTATGCCACTGGAAAGGGTGTCCCGCAGGATGACGAGACTGCAGTGAAGTGGTTTGCACTTGCTGCCGAACAGGGGATTGCCGAGGCCCAGTTCAATCTGGGTTATATGTATGGCACTGGAGAGGGTGTCCCGCAGGATGACGAGACTGCAGTGAAGTGGTATACGCTTGCTGCCGAACAGGGGATTGCCGAGGCCCAGTTCAATCTGGGTTTGATGTATGGCACTGGAGAGGGTGTCCCGCAGGATTATGAGACTGCAGTGAAGTGGTATACGCTTGCTGCCGAACAGGGGATTGCCGAGGCCCAGTTCAATCTGGGTTTGATGTATGGCACTGGAGAGGGTGTCCCGCAGGATTATGAGACTGCAGTGAAGTGGTATACGCTTGCTGCCGAACAGGGGCTTGCCGGTGCCCAGTTCAAGCTGGGTTTGCTGGGATGTATGGCACTGGAGAGGGTGTCCCGCAGGATTACATCCATGCCCATATGTGGTGGAATATAGCAGCATCATCCGGGGATGAATATGCGGCTGAAGATAGAGATATTGTAGCAAGGAAAATGACTTCTGCCGATATCTCTGCGGCTCAGAAACTGGCCCGTGAATGTGTTGCCAAGAACTACAAAGGGTGTTGATACGGCTTCGTTTCCTTTTCTCCCGGGTTACACTTCAATCATGGTGTGACGGTTCTATCCGTGCTGCCCAATCTCCCAACAATCCCAATTGATGCCCCCCAAACACTTCTCGAACGTCATCGTGAACCCGCAACTTCAAATGATGTTACGTTTGGCATAAAAATAGATTTTATAGGATTTTGGACTATTTTATCATCAATCACATTTACATCTGTTCCCTGAACTATTGAACCGTCCACCCACGTCACTTTAACTGTAATCTTAAACTGGTTATTATGTAAAGAATTTTTGACGTATTCAAATTCTTCATTATTAGAAAATTTCCCATGGTTTAAATCGGCGATTGATCGTTCTTTTTTTCCATTTAAATTATCTGTTATATTCACAAATATTTGATTTACATCAGATATATTCAGCATAATGTTTCGTATTGGGTATGTGCATTTTATTGTCCGAATGATGTCTGGCATGGGTTTTCCTATTGATGTTGATTAGTGAAAGTGGCTGTAAACACTTGCTCTTGAGATCCCCAACGTCCTTGCAATTTCAGACGCACCCATTCTCTGTTACCTCAAATTCGAAATCCCCCCTGCCTTCTCTCGTGCTGTTGCCGGACGACCAAACTGAATTCGAATGAAACCGCCCCATGCCACCAAACGTCTTGCGCCGGTTATCGTACGTCGCATCACCGATGCCGGCAGAACGGCACGCTGTCGCAACATCAACCCCACCCGCCGGATGAAGTTCGATCTCACGCAAAAGCTTCAGGATATCCTCATCGGAATGCCGTTTCCGAGCCATGACAACCTCCCCAACTCCTGACCAAAAACCGGCACGGGTCCAGGGGGCCAAGACAGCGGGTCGACGCCGTCATTGCGCTTGAGGTAGGGGATCGCAATGAAGACGGGAATGACAGCAAGCGTCGCAAAGGCCGATCCGGCGATCCAGGGTTCCGACTATGCCTCCACTTTGCCGGACCGGCCGGTGGTCATCAAGGATCGATCCTAGCGGAACTGGTCGTTGATCTGCTCCAGCTTCTCGCTACCCGGACAAAGTTCCTGCATCTCGTATGAATTGAGAGCTTGTTCGGGCGTGCCCATGGCCCGGTGGAGGTCGCCGGCATCACTGTCGATATAAATCAGACCGGTTGTTACCTTACCGTCTGCGCGGTCGCGGCGCAGTGAATCGAGCACATCCAGTTGATTGCGGGGATCATAATCGGCCGAGAGCTTGTGAAGTGAAATGCTCGAACCACCATGGAGCGCTACCGAGATGGTCTCGCCCTTATCATAGTTCACGGAGATGGCGTCGGTGTCCGGAACGAAATCGACCTTGTCGACGACTTCATTGTGCATGCGCACATAGTCATAGCTCTTGGTCGAAGCAGTGTGATTGTTATAGGTGACGCAAGGTGAAATCACGTCAATCAATGCAAAGCCGTTGTAAGCCATGGCTGCCTTGATCAAAGGCACCAGCTGCTGCTTGTCTCCGGAGAATGAGCGCGCAACGAAGCCTGCGCCGAGCTCGATAGCCAGGACTGCGAGATCGATCGCATCAAATGGCGTTTCGGCACCGCGCCTGCTCCTGGAGTTGCGGTCGTTGGTGGCGGAAAACTGACCCTTGGTGAGGCCATAGGTGCCGTTGTTTTCAACGATATAGACCATGTCGAGTCGTCTGCGTATGGCGTGGCAGAACTGACCCAGACCGATTGATGCGGTATCGCCGTCTCCGGATACACCGACATAGAGGAGATCGCGATTGGCAAGATTGGCACCGGTGGCGATCGAAGGCATGCGGCCATGAACCGAATTGAAACCATGCGACCGGCTCATGAAATAATTGGTGGTCTTTGATGAGCAGCCAATGCCTGAAAGCTTGGCGACACGGTGCGGCGGCACTGCCAGTTCGTAGCAGGCTTCGACAATCGCAGCGGTGACCGAATCGTGGCCACAGCCTGCACATAGAGTGGAGACCACACCTTCATAGTCGCGGTGGGTAAGACCCAGGGCATTGCGCGTCAGGTTGGGGTGCTTGAACAGCGGTTTCTTGATGTAGGTCATGCTGGACCGTCAGGCCACGGTGAGGGGGGCTGCGACCGCCTCCTCAACCTGTGGGTTGGAGTTGAGCACCGCGCGGATGGCATCGCAGATTCCGGTCGCGGTCAGCGGCAAGCCGTCGTAATTCAAAACCGGCACAAGTTTGTCACCGGGAATATCGGTTTCTGCAATCAACAGAGTGCGAAGCTGGGCATCGCGATTTTGCTCAATCACAAAAATGAAATCATGATTTTCGGAGAATTCAATCACTTCCTCGGTAAAGGGGAATGCACGAATGCGCATATGATTAAGACCATGACCTTCACCGGCAAAGCGGGAAAGTGCTTCGCGAATTGCAAGGTCGGTGCTGCCGATATTGATTACGCCGAGACGTGACTTGGCGCTCAGTGTGCGTATCACCGGTTTGGGAACCATGCCGGCCCCGGTTTCGAATTTGAGCCTCAGACGATCAAGTGTCTTGGCGTGACCCTCGCCGTTTTCGCTATAGCCGCCATACTCATTGTGCGAGGTGCCGCGGGTGAAGAAGGCTCCGCGATCCGGATGTGTACCCGGAGCTGTGCGGTAGCCAATGCCATCACCGTCAACATCGCGGTAGCGGGCGAAGTCGGTGATGCTTTCCAGCGCTTCGGCGTCAAGCAGTTTGCCGCGGTCGTGCTCGCGGTCCTTTTCCCATTGCAGGGGGCCGACGACCCAATCATTCATGCCGATATCAAGATCACTCAATACGATGACAGGTGTCTGCAGCCGTTCGGCGAGGTCAAATGCATCGGCCGCCATGCTGAAGCATTCGGCCGGATCGTCAGGAAACAACAATACGTGGCGGGTGTCGCCATGTGAGGCATAGGCGCAGGCCAGAATGTCCGACTGTTGGGTGCGTGTCGGCATGCCGGTCGAGGGGCCGCCGCGCTGAATATCAAAAAGTACCACCGGAATCTCAGCGAAATAGGCAAGTCCGAGAAACTCGCTCATCAGCGAAATACCGGGGCCCGAAGTGGCGGTAAACGCGCGGGCGCCATTCCAATTGGCGCCGATCGCCATGCCGATGGCGGAAAGCTCGTCCTCGGCCTGGATCACAGCGGCGCGCAAATTGCCCTCATCGTCCTTGCGCAGCCTGCCGGCATGCTTCTCAAATGCTTCAACGAGAGAAGTAGACGGTGTGATCGGGTACCAGCTTGCCACCGTGGCGCCGGCGTAAATGGCACCAATGGCCGCCGCCTCATTGCCGTTTATCATGATCTTGCCCTTGCCGGTCTCACATGCGCGCGCCTGCACGGGCAGCGGTGAGGGCGGATTGGCGCGAAGGTATTCACGACCGATCTCGAGCGCCTGCACATTGGGTCCGACAAGTTCCGGCTTGGCGCGGAACTGCTCCGCAAGCAGGCCGGTGACCACTTCGACATCAATGTTGAGCAACAGCGACAGTGCGCCAAGATAGGCGATGTTCTTGAAAAGTTGGCGCTGGCGCGCGTCGTGGAAAGTTTTGGCCACGAGTTTTGCAATTGGGATGCCGATAACATCGATATCGTCACGCTCGAACTGTCGCGGCCAGCTCGAATCATAGATCAGCGTGCCACCGGGCACCACTGCCGCAAGATCCTCAGCGTAGCTCTGGGGGTTCATTGCAACCATCATATCGATGCCTTCACGGCGCGCCAGGTTGCCAGCTTCCGAAGCTCTGATTTCGTACCAGGTCGGCATGCCCTGGATGTTGGATGGGAATATGTTCTTGGCTGAAACCGGGATTCCCATCCGAAACAGTGCTCGCGCGCAGAACGTGTTGGCGCTGGCGGAGCCCGAGCCGTTGACGTTCGCGAATTTGATGACGAACTCGTTGTAGCGAGGCTCACTCGACATAGGCTGAGATTTTGCTTTTGTCAGCTTGAGAGTCGACATAGGTGAATTTCTGCATGTCCCAGGCACTAGTCGGGCACCGCTCAGCGCACAGCCCACAATGCAGGCACACATCCTCATCCTTTGCCATGACACGGCCGGTCTTCAAGGGGTCGGAGACATAAATATCCTGCTCCAGATTGCGTGCCGGCACGCGAAGGCGCGTGCGCAATCCTGTTTCTTCGGCATTTTCAGTGAAGTTGATGCAGTCCACCGGGCAAATGTCCATGCAAGCATCGCATTCAATGCATAGATCGTGATTGAAAACTGTCTGTACATCGCAGTTGAGACAGCGCATGGCCTCGCGGAATGCGAGCGCCTCATCAAATCCGAGCTCGACTTCGACTTTTCTGTCGCGCAAAGCCTTCAGTTTGTCGGCATGCGGGACATTCACACGGTTCGAATTTGAAATGTCGTTGTCGTAGGACCATTCATGGATGCCCATCTTCTGAGAGATAAGCGTGGTGGTCGGCGCAGGCCGATTGCACAGGGATTCACCACGGCAGTGAAGATCGATTGAAATCGCAGCCTGGTGGCCGTGGGCGACCGCCCAGATGATGTTTTCCGGACCCCACGCAGCGTCGCCGCCGAAAAACACGCCGGGAAGGGTCGAGGCAAAAGTCTCGTGGTCTACAATCGGCAGATCGTTAGAATTGAAATCCAATCCAATATCGCGCTCGATCCAGGGAAAGGCGTTGTCTTGACCGATCGCCAGCAGAATGTCGTCGCATTCAAACAGTAATGGCGGTTCCCCGGTCGGGATCAGGCTGCGGCGACCTTCAGCGTCATATTCGGCACGCACCTTTTCAAACAGCACGCCCTTGAGTTTGCCATTTTCAACCGCAAATTCGAGCGGTGTGTGATTGTCGAATATTGGTATCCCTTCGTCTTCAGCCTCTTCGATCTCCCAATCCGAAGCCTTCATGTCGGCACGCGGACTGCGCACGGTGACGCGTACATCCTTGCCGCCGAGGCGCAGCGACGTGCGGCAGCAGTCCATTGCCGTGTTGCCGCCGCCAATGACAACGACACGCTTGCCGATGCGGTCAATGTGCTCGAAGGCAACGCTGGTCAGCCAGTCGATACCGATATGGATATTGGCGGCTGCTTCATCGCGGCCGGGTATTCTGAGCTCCTTGCCCTTGGGCGCTCCGGTGCCAATGAAGATGGCGTCGAACTGCTCTGACCGCAGTGACTTGAGGCTGGTGATCTCGGTGCCAAAGCGTGCCTCTACGCCAAGATCAAGGACGCGCAAGACCTCTTCATCGAGAACCGCCTCGGGCAGACGGAAAGACGGGATGTTGGTGCGCATCAGCCCGCCGGCAAGCGGGTCCTTTTCATACAAAATGCACTCATAGCCGAGTGGCATCAGGTCGCGCGCCACGGTAAGTGAAGCCGGGCCACCGCCGATCAGCGCAATACGCTTGCCGTTTTTCTCGGCCGGGATCTCCGGCATAAATCGGGAAACGTCCCCCTTATTGTCAGCGGCTGCGCGCTTCAACCTGCAAATTGCGACGGGCTTTTCCTCGATGCGTCCACGTCTGCAGGCCGGCTCGCAGGGCCGGTCGCAAGTACGCCCGAGTACGCCCGGAAAGACGTTTGATTCCCAATTTATCAGGAATGCTTCGGTGTAGCGGCGCTGTGCAATCAGGCGGATATACTCGGGAACCGGCGTGTGGGCCGGGCACGCCCATTGGCAGTCCACGACTTTGTGGAAATACTCGGGATCGTTGATTTTCGTTGGTTGCATTGTTTTGCTGTCGCCATTTGGCGTGCTGATCAGATGACCGGCTGGAATCTCTTTAAGTGCAGAATGTTGGGTGAACTCGTTCCTGGCAAGGCCGAAGAGGCCAACGAAGGCATTCAAGCCGTACCACATTCCAGTCGGCAGTTTCTAGAGCATTGTATGTTTTCAGCCAACCTAGCCATTCGGAGCAGTCGTTCAGCAAGACGCCAGAGGCTGATTGCCAGCACTTTTTGTAAGAAAACATTACCCGGCGTTGGAATTGTTGCGCAAGGTTTCTCCGCCGAAACGCTTGGCATGCGGTTGCGGCGCGTTTCTTGCTCGACTTAGATTACCAGCTTTGTTGCGGAGATCCAAATTGGAAGAGCGCAGGATCAAGCACCGGCAAAGGGTGCTGAAAGCGGGTAAAATCGTACACAACGGGCAGAATTGCCTCTATGACTGCCGGGTCAGGGACATGACGTTGGACGGTGCGCGCCTCAAGGTCGAGCATGCTTGGCAGGTAGCTAAGAACTTCGATTTCATCGACACGGTGCGCGCCAGAATTCAACGTCCGGCACGGGTCGTATGGCGTGGTCGGTCAGAAGTCGGAATCGCTTTTGAGGACGCGGCTTGAGTGCCGAGCGTGAATCGGCCGAGGCTGAATATCATCTCACCCGAAGCTGCGCGGGTCGGGCACGATTTTCGCGACCACTTGGGCGGAACTCAGTACCCCCGGAATTCCGGCACCGGGATGGGTTCCTGCGCCAGTGAGATAAAGTCCCTTGATCCCCTCAGCGCGGTTGTGGAAGCGGAACCAGGCTGATTGGGTAAAATGCGGCGCCAGTGAAAAACCGGCACCGGCAACGCTCAGATAGTCGGAGGCGAAGTCTCTAGGCGTCATGAAAAAGTCGGCGGTGATGGTTTCGGAAAGTCCTGGAAGGATGGTGCGGTCAAGCGCGGCGATGATTCGGGCGCGCAGGCGCGGACCTTCGATGTTCCAGTCAATGGCGCCAATATCCGAGTCGAAGCTGCCTTTTAGATTGGGAACAGGACACAGCGCGTAAAACGAATCGCAGCCCGGTGGCGCAAAATCGGCATCCTGGGCAGTCGGACGGTGAATGTAGAGCGAGAAGTCGTCAGTCAGCACATTGCGGCGGAATATATCGTTGAGCAGCCCGCGATAGCGCTTGCCAAACCAGATGGTGTGGCGGGCGAGTTCGGGGTAAATCCGTTTTGTGCCGAAATAGAGCACAAACAATCCCATGGACAGACGGGCGGTTTTCTGTTTGGCGCGCGCCGACAGCGCGATCGAGCAGGGCGGCGTCATTTCGCCATAAAGATGGAGCGGATCGGCATTGGAGACCACGATGTCGGCGGTGAGGTTGGTTCCATCCTCGAGCTCAACCCCGCGAATGCGGTGATTTTCGACCAGCAAGCGCTTCACGGTGGTGGAGTAGCGCTGGTCGATTCCGCTATCGTGCATCAGGCGCGAAAGCGCTGCGACAATGGCGCCGGTTCCGCCCTTGGCGTAGTGCACGCCCCATTTGTGCTCCAGATAGTGGATCAGTCCGTAGATTGCGGTGGTATTGAAAGGATTGCCGCCAAGAAGCAGCGGCTGTATTGAAAATGCCCGGCGTAGCTTGGGATGGCGCAGATACTTGGAGACAAATCCCCAAATGGAGCGGTGAGCACCGAGGTGCACCAACCGCGGCGCTTGCTTCAGCATTGTCCGGGGGCTGTCGAAGGGTTGGCTGGCAAGCTCAAGAAATCCGGCGTCGAAAAGCTTGTGCGAATGCTCAAGCATACGCATATAGCCGTCGACGTCGTGCTCGTCGAAACGCCTTATTTCCGCGATTGTCTGCTCAAGGGTGGCGCCGTAGTCGAATGTGGTGCCGTCCTGAAACCAGAAGCGGTACCAGGGATCGAGCGGATACATGGTTACTTCGTCGGCAAAACGTCTTCCAAACAGGGCAAAAAGTTCTTCAAACATCTGCGGCGCCGTGATCACTGTGGGACCGGCGTCGTGACGAAATCCATCGCGCTGGAAAACGCGGCCCCGCCCGCCGGGCTGGTCGGTGCGCTCCAACAGGGTCACGCGGTAACCGTTGGAGCGCAGCCGCAGCGATGCAGCCATTCCGCCAAAGCCGGCACCAATGACAATGGCATGTGCAGTGCTACTGTCGGGCGGAGAGGTTTGATGGGAAGAATTCATGTGACTCTGCGCGTTCGAGCCGGCGTAAACAGGACTAAAGTTCGGAGCTATATGTCCGGCCTTGCGATAGCAACCTTCAATGCGGCACGCTGACGTATCGAGATTCGCTGACCGGCAACTGCGGGGGCATCGTTGATGCAGTGACAGACACTGGCGACGACACGGATATTGAGGGGCTTCGCGAGAAAGTCGATTCGCGTCTTGCGGCTCTGATTGCTGCGGATGCAAACGCGGTTGTGCGACTCGATCAATCAATTCGCCATAGCCTGCTGGCCCCTGGAAAACGGGTGCGTGCGCTGATATCCATGCTGATGGCAGATCACCATGGCGCAAAGGCCCATGCAGCGCTCGATCAGGCATGTGCTGTTGAAATGGTACATTGCGCATCTCTGATTCTCGACGATCTGCCGGCCATGGATGATAGCCGCCTGAGGCGTGGCCTTCCTGCGACCCACTGTGTCTTCGGGGAAGGCACCGCGATTCTGGCCGCTATCGGCCTAATGAACCGCGCTTTTGGGGTGCTGGCCGAAAACCCGGCCCTTGGCGCAGAGCGAAAACTTGCAGCTGTCCGCACGCTTAGCTGGTCGATTGGGCCGGAGGGTCTGATTGCCGGCCAGGAGCAGGATCTCAATCCCGAGGCCGGCCTCGACAGCATCGCGGGAATCGAGGACATGCACGGCAGAAAAACAGGAGCACTGTTTGCGGCAGCGGCGGAGATCGGGGCAATTGTGGCGGGTGCTGGGATTGAGCAGGAGGCACGGGCGAGGCGGTTCGGATGGCAATTGGGAGTGGCCTTCCAAACGATTGATGATCTCGTGGATCGTTTCGCCACAAGCGATGCTGCGCTCAAGGAAACCGGCAAGGACACGGCCAAACCGACATTGGTGGCTCTGCTGGGTCCAGAACGCGCGCTTGAAAGCGCGCGGCGCCATCTGGCAGGTGCGACGGGGGAACTAGCAATCACTGAAGGGGTGCAGCCCCGATCAGGAGCACTGATGCAATATGTCGGTGGACTGGGCGAGGGGTTGCTGGCGCGGTTGGAAGGCTCCGATCTGGAAATGGCCGATGATACATTCGGACACTGAAGATCGCGTGGTTTTCGAAGCGCAGGCGGAGCCGGAGCAGCCCGAGGTGGCTTTTCTGACTGTCGCTGAGGCATCGTATTCCTACGGTGACCGGGCGGTACTGAACGGACTTGATCTGAGTGTCGAGCGTGGCGAGGTGTTTGTATTGCTTGGCCCCAATGGTGCCGGCAAATCGACCTTGGTGCGTGCGATTGCCGGACGTGCAGAGCTTAGCGAAGGCGCTATCAGTATCAATGGCGGGGATCCGATGCGCAGCGCGCGGGCGAGGCGGTATTGTGGTTTTGTGCCCCAGCAGATTGCGCTCTATGAGCAGCTGACGGTTGAGGAAAATTTGCGCGTTATCGGTTCCATCATGGGGCTTCGCGGCGCGGTTGCGTCAAGCCGAGCGAAAACCGTGATACGCGCAATCGGGCTTGCCGACCGTGCCAATGACCGGGCGAGTGAGCTTTCGGGCGGTATGCGCCGACGCCTCAATATCGGCATGGCTTTGGTTCATAGGCCGCGCCTGCTGGTCTTGGACGAGCCAACGGCCGGTGTTGACATCTCAGGACGTCGGACGCTGGTGAACCTAATATTGCGGCTGCGCGATCAGGGCCTGGCAATCTTATTGACGACGCATGACATGGAGGAGGCTGAGGCGCTTGCCGACCAAGTCGGCATCATTGTTGCCGGCTTCATTCATGCTGCGGGCCCACCTCGTGAGTTGATCACGGAGCTGTTTGGATCGAGCAAGGAGTTGGTTGCCAGTGTCGGGCCGGAGGGGGTTGAAGACGGCAGTTCGGCGCATTTCACGCTGATGCGTAACGGTTTCAGACCGGATAATGGAGGCGATTCCTGGCGAGTGCTGGTCCGGTGGTCGGATCCTGATATCGCAGATTTCATCGAACACGTTCTGTCCAATGAGCCAGTACTAAAGGAACTCAGGGTCCGCCGCCCGGGGTTGGATACTGTGCTTGACCATTTCACCCGCAAACGGTGACGCCATGCGACGGGCCTTTTTCAACGCAATGCTGCTCACCCTGGCGCGCGATCGTGCCGCATTGGTGATGGCATTTGTACTGCCGGCGGCATTTTTCGTCATCTTCGCATTGATCTTCGTAGGCGCCAGTGGCGGCGACATCGCGGTGCGCCTTGCCATATCCGATGAGCAGGCGAACGAAGCCTCGACGCGCTTTGTCAAGGGACTGATCAAACACCCGCAGATCGAGTTGCTGGGTACGGGCGCGATTACCTCCGCTGAAGTGAATTCACTGGTGCGTGACGATGTTGCCGATGTCGGTGTCGTCATCAGGAGCAATGGCCGGGCCTTGGGCGATTTTGCCGGTGAGGGCAATGCACCAATCGAAATAGTTAGTGATCCGACGCGGGAGATTCCCACTTCGGTTGTGCGCGGGATAGCTCAACAGGTCTATTTCACGGAGCTCGCCGATATTGTGATTGCTGCCGCTTCCGGTGCGCCGCTTTCTGAGGGTGCTCCTGAGCCGGCTCCGCTTGATTTCGGCCGTATGATCAAGCAGACCACGGCCGTTGCAGACTCAGGGGTGGTGCCGGCTGTCTCCTATTACGCCGGTGCGGTGGCGGCGATGTTTCTGCTGTTTTCGGCACTAAATGGCGCAATAACTCTGGTGACCGAGCGTGAAAGTGGCTTGATCGATCGGGTTGCAACCGGGCCTGGTGGAGTCGGTGCGGTGGTCGATGGCAAGTTCGTGTTCCTAGTGGCCCAAGGCATTGTACAGGTCACCATCATCTTTGTTGTTGCTTGGCTCGGCTTCGGCGTGGATTTGGTATCCAATATCCTCTATTGGGCAATCACTACCGTGTTTTCGGCAGTCGCGGCAGCGGCATTGGCGCTCGGTTTTGTGTCAATCTGCAAGACCCATGTTCAGGCCCAGACCATCGGCACGGTTGCAGTCATAATCGATTCTGCGCTTGGCGGTAGTATGGTTCCCCGGTTCCTGATGCCCGAGGCGATCAGGGATGTTGGTTGGACGACACCAAATGCGTGGGTGATCGATGCTTATGGCGCTATATTCTGGCGCGGTGAGACGTGGGAAGTCCTCACGCTGCCTTGGGCGGTATTGGCCGCCACAGCGGCAGCGGGACTCACGGTCGCGCATGTTTTTGCGCGTAGGCGCACATAGAGGCACCGGAGAGAAGATTATGGCACGCCCGGCTGTGACGATTGCGGGCCAAGGTGGGATTGGCCTCGTTCTGGCGGTTGGCGTCATCGCGGCGTGGCTGATTGTTCATTTTGGTGTGATCTTCGTAGCCGACTGGAGCGCGCCGCAGATGCTGGCTCTGGCACCATTGGCGGTGGCCATTCAGTGCTGGCTGTCGGTGGGTCTGTTCATTATTGCTCATGATGCCATGCATGGTTCGCTGGTTCCTGGCGACAAGACTGCAAATCATGCGATTGGCCAGCTCGTCCTCACGCTCTATGCGGGGTTTTCATTTAACCGTCTCAATGCAAAGCATCACGAGCACCATATTCATGCGGGAACCACCGAGGATCCCGACTTTGATCCAGCCGAGCCACAGCGGTTCTGGCACTGGTTCGGACGGTTTATCGGAACCTATTTCGGCTGGAGGGAATATCTGACGATCACTTTGTTGTTTGTCAGCTATCTGATTGTGACAGGCGCTGATCCAGTTTACCTGTTCGCGTTTTGGGGGCTGCCGTCAATGCTCGCCTCACTGCAGCTATTTTATTTCGGCACCTATCTGCCGCACCGTGCTGGGCCGGTTGATTTTTCCGACAAACATCGCACGCGTTCGAACGATTATTCGTGGTTGGTCTCTTTGATCACCTGTTTTCATTTTGGCTATCACCATGAGCATCATGAATATCCCTATTTGCCGTGGTGGAGGCTTCCTGCGGCGCATTTTGAAGGCGCGTCAGAGATCGCTGAGGGCGGCCGGCAGATATAGGTTCTGTCTGGGTGGTGGCGATGTGTATATGTTGCGGGCATGCGACCAGGCGGCCAGTCCTGCTCCGCTCAACACGGCAAAAGCTTTGCCGGATGATCCGACAATTGCACGCTGGTCCCAGGCTCGGGATCCACGACGCCTGATCAGGACTCCGATCGAGCGATAGACCGAGCGCGCTGCACTGATTGCAACCGAGGCCCGCGGCGGCAGCATGGCAAGGCCATATGTGGCCGAGTCGTAGTACTGATCAGCGATGTCCAGAAGCCTCATAGTGACACGATGGAGCGCGTCGCGGTTCGCGCGGGCGGCAATGTTTTCGGGCCGAATATTCTCGGTCGCGAGCCAATCTTCAGGCAAGTAGACACGACCGCTTTGCGCATCAGCAACGACGTCGCGCGCAATATTTGTGAGTTGGAATGCGATGCCAAGATCAGATGCCCTTATGAGCGCGTTCCTGTGACGAGCACTCATAACCATTGCCATCATCACACCGACCGCGCCGGCGACATGCCAGCAATATTTGAGCGTGTCATCGAGCGTCCGGTAGCGGGTCCCGGCGGCATCCATCGCAAATCCCGCAAGGTGCTCAAGCGGTAGGCGGCTTGGAATATCGTGGCGGTCCATAACCCGTGAGAGGGCGATGAATTCGGGCTCGCTCACATCGCCCGTCATAGCGCAGCGGGTCTTGTATTCCAGTTCACTTAGTCGTTGTTCGATTGGCGCTGTGACCTCAGCGGTTGCCAATCCAAGATCCTGGCCATCAATCTCATCGTCACAAAATCGGCACCAGCAATAGAGCATATAGACGCTCGCCCGGATTTGGGGATCGAAGAAGCGAGCTGCAGAGGTGAAACTCTTGGAGCCTTTCTCAATGCGCTCTTGCGCAAAATTGACGATGTCATCCATGCTGGTCAGGCTTATTGACGATCAAACAGGCAGGCAAGTGCGCGGCCAAGCGGCACTGGCGGGCGGCCGGACAAAATCCGTGCGCGATCGGCAAATGTCAGCCGATCGGCATAGAACCTCGAGATCAGGCTTTCGGGCAGACGATAGAAGCGCTCCAGCAGGCGCCATTGTTGTCCAGGTCGTGCGGCACGGAACAGCATGCGGTTGAGAAAGCGAAAGCCAGCGCGGCTCTTCCATGTTGTGACAGACCGGTTGCTCGTCAATTGAAGGAGGGAGGGACCATCGAGCGTGGGCAGGGCCGCAATCTCGTCTGCCAATCGAACGGCATCGGGCAACGAATAACCAGTTGTCGGGTGAAACAGAGCCGCAGCGAGGCCCGACCGCGCTACACCCTTCTCGCCGGCTCGCCAGAACGCCTCGATATCGCCGCCCAGCGCGATTGGTAGAACGCCGCGTTCCTCGCGAATTGTTTCGGCGATACGCCAGCGTTTGCCAGCTGCATAGCTCTCGATCCTGTGTCCGAGCGTTGTGTCATCCAGCTCCGGGTCATCCGTGTAGTAGGTGTCCTCGATCAGGAGCCGATCCGGTGCAATGGGCAACAGATAGACAAAACGGTATCCATCAAGCTGGGAAACGGTTGCATCCATGATTACAGGTGCTTCTAGCCCATGCGGCTCGATGGTGCGTATCTCACGGCCGATGAATTTTTGCCAGGCAAAGACAAGCGATCCCTCGGGTGCTACGCCGCGACCGTCTACTACGGCGCGTGCTTCGATGGCGTGCCCGTCCTGGAGCCTCGCACCATCATTGCCAAGTTGGCTGACCGTGGCGCCGAGAAAGAGTGAATCGCCAAGACCTGCTGTGGCGACCTGGTGCAACAGATCTGATGTGATCGAGCGGTAGCCGATCTCAAGAATTCGCGAATAGGCTGGAAAGCGGACTTCCTGGCGTGGCCAGCGATTGGCAATGAGTTCTTCAGTCCAAGCGAGCTGCTCCGGCGTCAGATCGGTGTCATGAAAGGACCAGGTATGTTCACCGCCTACGGTGCTGTTCTTCTCGATCACCACGAGCTTGAGATCCGGGCGCAGTTTGTCCAAGCGCAGCGCCGCCAGCGTGTTGGCAAGACCTCCGCCAACAAAGGCGATATCGCAGGTCGTGAGATTCAATGATTCGTATCCTAACAAAATCTGCCACCTTCTTCCGATATTCCCCGATTAGAACGCCGTTTCGATCATGCTGCCGCTGTTTTGCGTACGGATCAATCCTCTCGGGCGGGCTGTGTCGTGGTTCGGGCATCCGGTTGGTTAACCGGGCGCGATTTATGGACGCTGCAACGGGCTTGAACCGGAAGTCGGTCTGACCGGCACCCGTCGGGTCAGACCCGTCGAGCCGCTTTCCCCCGGGATTGATCGCCGACACCGTCATGCAGGTAGCGGTGGCCGGTACCGGGGGCGCACGGAGCCGTTGGATGGCCGCAAGGATGCGGTGAACAGAGCGCCGCCGACAGCCGCCTCGGCCGGTTGGAACGTGATGGCTCGGGCGTGGCGGACGACCCGCGTGGCACTTGAGCACAGGTGCAATCCTGCTTTCCGGAACAGCGGTCTTCCCAGACCGGACGGCGTAGGAACAGCCTTCCGCCTCCGGCGTCTTGTAGAGCTCCGGGACGGCAAAAGCGGCATCGGCCCGGAAGAACCCCATCAGCTCACGATCCGCATATCGCGCCAACACCGGCTTGAGCACATTTTCCCGGCCATCGGCGCTGTGAATATTGCCGGGGCGCAATGAACGGCGTTCGAGGCGGCCAAACCGGTTAAGGACGAACAAAAGGGTGATGGCACATGCAGCCGAAATGCACGTTCCAGGCGGTGCCTTCCTGCGCGCCATGGCGCGGGCCGACCGAACCGTCCATGTCCGGTGTGATCCATTCGGGCGCCATCGCGGCGTGAGCCCGATCAATCCCCCGATCAATCCATTGACCGGATACGTCCGCCGGCGCACCGCGATTATCGGCGGCCTCCGACACCCCGGTCTCGAACCGCCCCATCCGGCCGGCAGACGCAGCCTCGGCATCAACGCCACGCCCTCCGACCACCTGCCGCATCAACGGATCGAGCGCCGGACGGTCCGCGTCATTCACATCATCATATCCGGCCGATCGCCCGAAGACCGGCTGCCGCAAAAGCCCGACCACGGAATGTGGACGGTTCGCGTATCTCCGAGAGGACCGCCGGCAATATCGTGCAATCCCGGGGTCTCGTCCAACTCCCGGAACGGCAACGGGCCACCGTCGGAACCGATCTTCGAGCCATGGAATTCCAGCCGCACCCGCCAGCCACCCCCGACTGTCGAAACCGAGCCTGATATCACCCGTTTCGCCTGCACCCTGCGGGTGATCCGTGATCCGCCCCCTACAGCCCACACAACATGCTGAAATATGACATGTTACCGGCTGTCGGAGGCGCGAAAACGTCACGTTATCTGGGGAACGTGGGCTTAAAGGGCAAAAAACCGGCATTTTGCTTCAAAACCAGGCGCTCTCAAACGTCAGCCGCATTTGGAATAACCGCATGTGAGGCAGGAGTAACAGCCTTCCGCATGTATCAGCGCCGGCTGATCGCATTTCGGACAGTATTTGAGGTCTTGCTCAGCCATTATGTCCGATTGCGACGTATCATTGCCCTCGTCAGGCACCAGAAAACCCGAATCGACCATGTGTCGCTCGATCACGCCGCCGATTGCTGCCAAAAGGCTCGGCACATAGCGCCCCGCCATCCACTGACCGCCGCGCGGATCGAATACCGCTTGCAACTCCTCGACCACGAAAGACACATCGCCGCCGCGCCGAAACACTGCCGAGATCATCCGCGTCAGCGCCACCGTCCAAGCATAGTGCTCCATGTTTTTGGAGTTGATGAAGATTTCGAACGGCCGCCGCCGTCCGTCGATCACAATGTCATTGATGGTGATGTAGATCGCATGTTCGGAATCCGGCCATTTGAGCTTGTAGGTAAAGCCCGGAAGCACCCGGTCGCGTTCGATCGGATGGGAAAGATAGACCACGCGCTCGCTTGGGATGGCGTCCCCATCGGGCGGTGTTGGAGCTGTCAGCGGCAGCGCTGACTGGGTGCTCGCGGCCGGCTCACCGCCAGCGTCCTCGGATACCTTGAGAATCGCGCCCGTGGTCTCGTTTGGTCGGTAGGTGGTGCAGCCCTTGAGGCCAAGATCGTGGGCGGTGAGAAAAAGATCCTTGAAATTGTCGAACGAGGTCTCGCGCGGCACATTGATGGTCTTTGAGATCGAGGAATCGACATGGGCCTGCAGCGCTGCCTGCATCACCAGATGCTCGCTCGGGCGCAGCGTCTGGGCGGTAACGAATGCACTTGGCAATTTGGCCTCAGATCCGAATCTGTCTCGAAACAGTTGATAAGCGTAATCGGCGACCTGTTCTTCCTCGTGCCCGCCATCGGGTAGCAGAATGCGCCGCGTGTAGGCGAGGTTGAAAATCGGCTCGATCCCGGACGACACATTGCCGGCAAGCAAAGAAATCGTGCCGGTTGGCGCGATCGAAGTGACTAGGGCATTGCGCATGCCGTTCCGGGCAATCGCCGCACGCACACCACCATCGAGCCTGGAGATGGTGGCGCTTTGCAGGTAGCGCTCTGGGTCATAAAGCGGGAAGGGGCCTTTCTCCGCCGCCAGCGCGGCTGAAGCCAGATAGGCCTGTTTTTCGATCAGTGCCATCCAGCGCCCGGCCATGTCGGCGGCCTGTTGCGATCCGTAGCGCAGGCCGCACATCACCAGCGCATCGGCAAGTCCGGTGACACCAAGCCCGATCCGCCGTTTGGCCCTTGCCTCTTCAGCCTGCGCCGCCAGCGGATAGTCGGAGACATCGATCACGTCATCCATGAAGCGGATGGCGATCGATACATGGTTGGCCAATGCGGGTTCATTGAGCCGCGCAGCCTTGTCGAACGGATCTTCGACAAAGCGCGCCAGATTGACCGAACCCAGCAAACACGCGCCATAAGGTGGCAGCGGTTGCTCGCCGCACGGATTTGTGGTGCTGATGGTCTCGCAATAAGCGAGGTTGTTCATCTCGTTAATGCGGTCGATGAAGATCACGCCGGGCTCGGCCGCCTCATAGGTGGAGCGCATGATCCGGTCCCACAAATGCCGTGCATTGACGGTGCGATAGACCGTACCGTTGAAGGTGAGATCCCAGTCGGCGCCGCTCCGCACTGCCTTGATGAAGGCATCGCTCACCAGTACCGACAAATTGAAATTGGTGAGCCGGCCTGCCTCCCGCTTGGAATCGATAAACAGCTCGATATCGGGATGCGAGCATGACAGCGTTGCCATCATCGCGCCGCGCCGCGCGCCTGCCGACATGACGGTGCGGCACATCGCGTCCCACACATCCATGAAACTGAGCGGACCGGAGGCATCAGCGCCCACCCCGCGCACCGGTGCGCCCTTGGGCCTCAGCGTTGAGAAATCATAGCCGATGCCGCCACCCTGCTGCATGGTCAGGGCGGCTTGCTTCAGATGCTCGAAAATGCCGGAAAGACTGTCGGGGATTGTCCCCATGACGAAACAATTGAACAGCGTCACCGCACGCTCCGCCCCGGCGCCAGCCAGAATTCGGCCTGCCGGCAGGAACCGGAAATCATCGAGGATCGAGTGGAATTCGGCCTCTCGGCCTGCACGCTGCTCTGGTGCTTCAGCTTCAGCCACCGCCCGTGCCACGCGCGCCCAGGTCTCTTCAACACGCGCCTCGACCGGTGCGCCGTCATCCGCCTTCAGGCGGTACTTCATGTCCCAGATCTGTTCTGCGATCGGGCTCATTTGCACAAACGAAGAGGTATCAGACATTAAGCGCACCATTATGGAATGGATCGGCGACGGTCAACAAATCGTGCGTCGCCGCCGGTTTTTTGTTCTCTTTATGTTCTAGTATATTTTAACCATTGGTTCAACCGCCGGTCTCGGCTTTTGCTGCCTCCAATAGCCGTGCACTGGCGGGCTCAATACGCTCGGTCAGTGTGGCTAGAAACGCATCACTGCTAAGTCCTGGCGGGATGGGGGGCAGGAATTCGACCACGATCCGGCCCGGTCTGTGCCGCCCGCCATGGGCCGGCCAGTAATGGCCTGAATTGAGCGCCACCGGCACGCAAGGCAGATCCAGCGCGCGATAAAGTGCAATAACGCCGCGGTGATAGTCCGGGGCGGCGCCGGGCGCGCGCCTGGTCCCTTCCGGAAAGATCACGATCTGGCGATGTGCGGCCGCAACTTCGCGCGCTGAAATCAGAAGCGTACGCAAAGCCTTGCCGCCGCCTGAGCGGTCGAGCGGCAAATTTCCGAATTTGATGGTGAACCAGCCAAACAGCGGAATGCGCGTGAGTTCCTTTTTAAGCACGAATGACGGATCGGGCAGAATGTGGACGAAACTGAGCGTTTCCCAGGCCGACTGGTGCTTGGACGCGACAATCGCGGCCTCGTGCGGAATGTGTTCTGCCCCGCGCACTTCATAGTCGATACCGCATATCAGCCGTGCCAGATGCGAGATTGTCACGGTCCATGATTTCTGCAGCGGCCGGCCCAAGCGGCGCGGCAGCACTAGGAAGGGCAGGCCGATCAGACAAAAAACGGCCGTTGTGACAATCAGTGCGAGCGAGAACAGGAGCGAGCGGGTCTGCTTCATTTCTGCCACGCAGCCTCGATGGGATGAATGTTACGGTACGCGTCAGCGTCTCGGCTAGGCAAAACGGGCGCCACCAGCCTTGCCTCACAAGGATCCGGCATGCTCCGGCGTTCCCCAATTAGAACGCCATTTCGATCATGCTGACGCTGTTTTGCGTACGGATCAAGCCTCTTGGGCGGGCCGTGTCGTGGTTCGTGAACCGGGCGCGATTTATGGCTGCTGCAACGGGCTTGAACCGGAAGTCGGTCTGACCGGCACCCGTCGGGTCAGACCCGTCGAGCCGCTTGCGCCAGGGTTTGATCGCCGACACCGTCATGTCGGTAGCGCTGGCCGGTACGGTACCGCTGACGCACGGAGCCGTTGGATGGCCGCAGGGATGCGGGTGAACAGAGCGCCGCCGACAGCCGCCTCGGCCGGTTGGAACGTGACGGCTCGGGCGTGGCGGACGATCCGCACTCCGATCCTGATGAGGCGGGTCCGCAGGCCGGTCGGCGACCGGTCGGCCGTCTCCTCCGGCAGGTCGATGCCCTGCAGGAAGACACCGGGATTGCAGGCCGATGCATGAAGTTGAAGCCGCACCTCGTTCCGCGCCATGCCCTTGCAGGAAAGACGCGTCCGATTGATCGCCTGCCTGCCTTCCTCGACATGCTGTTCGGCGGTGCCGCGCTGATTGTAGAACCGAATGATCCGGGCCGGCTCCATCGGCGGGTTGGTGACGACCCGCCATGATTTGTCCCGTGACGCGGCCTGATACTCGGAGTCGCCGCAGATGCGCCGCACATGGGTCGGCAGGCGACCCGCGGGGCGCTTGAGCACAGGCGCAACCCTGCTTTCCGAAACAGCGGTCTTCCCAGGCCGGACGGCGCAGGAACAGCCTTCCGCCTCCGGCGTCTTGTAGAGCTCCGGGACGGCAAAAGCGGCATCGGCCCGGAAGAACCGCATCAGCTCACGATCCGCATATCGCGCCAACACCGGCTTGAGCACATTTTCCCGGCCATCGGCGCTGTGAACATTGCCGGGGCGCAATGAACGGCGTTCGAAGCAGCCAAACCGGTTAAGGACGAACAAAAGGGTGATGGCACATGCAGCCGAAATGCCCGTTCCAAGCGGTGCCTTCCTGCGCGCCGTGGGTCTGCGCGTCATGGGGCGGGCCGACCGAACCGTCCATGTCCGGTGTGATCCATTCGGGCGCCGTCGCGGCGTGAGCCCGATCAATCCCCCGATCAATCCATTGACCGGATACGTCCGCCGGCGCACCGCGATTGTCGGCGGCCTCCGACACCCCGGTCTCGAACCGCCCCATCCGGCCGGCAGACTCAGCCTCGGCATCAACGCCACGCCCTCCGACCACCTGCCGCATCAACGGATCGAGCGCCAGCCGCCCCCGACTGTCGAAACCGAGCCTGATATCACCCGTTTCGCCTGCACCCTGCGGGTGATCCGCACCCTACAGCCCACACAACATGCTGAAATATAACATGTTACCGGCTGTCGGAGGCGCGAAAACGTCACGGTACTTGGGAATGTGAGGTGAATGTATTGGTGCCGGCTGGAGGTTTCGAACCCCCGACCTACTGATTACAAATCAGCCGCTCTACCAACTGAGCTAAGCCGGCACGCCGCGCTATGTGAGGGCCCCGCGGCTGGCGGTCAAGCCATTATCGATTCTATCTCGATAAAAGCCATTGCGGCGGAAAAGCCGATATCGTCTGCGGCGAAAGGCCCTGTGGGCCCGCGCAGCTTCTCGGCTTGCAGAGGGCAAGGCGCGATTGAACAGGGCAGGGCAGCACCATGCCGATCACCACCAATTACCTGTTCATCGCCAGCATGGATGTGGCGCCCGAGGCCGAAACGCTGTTCAACGAGGTCTACGATACCGAGCACGTGCCAGCCCTCTGCAGGTGCCGGGCGTGGTCTCTGTCACCCGTTTCAGGGCCGAGCCTTTCACCATGTGCATGGGCGGCAAGGAGCGCCGCGTGGAAGGCAAGGGCGATCCGCGTTATGCGGCGATCTACGAAATCGAAAGCCCCGACGTGCTGCTCAGCCGCGAATGGGCTGATGCCGTCGAGGCCGGCCGCTGGCCGGCTGAAGTCCGCACCCATACCTCCAATCTGCGCCAGCAAATGCGGAGGCCCGTTTGAGCGTTGGGGCGGGCACCCTTTATCCCGACCCAGGCTGCCTGCCCATCCACAGGATGTCCACCGCCGCCATTTTGCTGTTGTACCCGTGCCGGCGTCGGGGCAGATTTCTGCCTGCACGGTATGGGGTATTCGGATCCCGTGGCTTCTTTGCGAAAACCAAGTCTAATGTTGATAAAGAGCGTCCATCGACTGTAACGGTTCCGCTGGTTGGGCGGATAGATACCATAGACTACCTTGAGGAGTGTCGTTTTGCCAGCGCCATTTGGTCCGATGAGGCCAAGACGGTCGCCAGCTTGGAGCTCAAAGTTGACTCCACCAAGCCCACGTTCCCCAAGTACCGTGACGTTTTCGCGCCTCCGACAGCCGGTAACATGTTATATTTCAACATGTTGTGTGGGCTGTAGGGGGCGGATCACGGATCACCCGCAGGGTGCAGGCGAAACGGGTGATATCAGGCTCGGTTTCGACAGTCGGGGGTGGCTGGCGGGTGCGGCTGGAATTCCATGGCTCGAAGATCGGTTCCGACGGTGGCCCGTTGCCGATCCGGGAGTTGGACGAGACCCCGGGATTGCACGATATTGCCGGCGGTCCTATCGGAGATCCGCGAACCGCCTGCATTCCGTGGTCGGGCTTTTGCGCCAGCCGGTCTTCGGGCGATTGGCCGGATATGATGATGTGAACGACGCGGACCGTCCGGCGCTCGATCCGTTGATGCGGCAGGTGGTCGGAGGGCGTGGCGTTGATGCCGAGGCTGAGTCTGCCGGCCGGATGGGGCGGTTCGAGACCGGGGTGTCGGAGGCCGCCGACAATCGCGGTGCGCCGGCGGACGTATCCGGTCAATGGATTGATCGGGGGATTGATCGGGCTCACGCCGCGACGGCGCCCGAATGGATCACACCGGACATGGACGGTTCGGTCGGCCCGCCCCATGACGCGCAGACCCACGGCGCGCAGGAAGGCACCGCTTGGAACGGGCATTTCGGCTGCATGTGCCATCACCCTTTTGTTCGTCCTTAACCGGTTTGGCTGCTTCGAACGCCGTTCATTGCGCCCCGGCAATGTTCACAGCGCCGATGGCCGGGAAAATGTGCTCAAGCCGGTGTTGGCGCGATATGCGGATCGTGAGCTGATGCGGTTCTTCCGGGCCGATGCCGCTTTTGCCGTCCCGGAGCTCTACAAGACGCCGGAGGCGGAAGGCTGTTCCTGCGCCGTCCGGCCTGGGAAGACCGCTGTTTCGGAAAGCAGGGTTGCGCCTGTGCTCAAGCGCCCCGCGGGTCGCCTGCCGACCCATGTGCGGCGCATCTGCGGCGACTCCGAGTATCAGGCCGCGTCACGGGACAAATCATGGCGGGTCGTCCGCCACGCCCGAGCCATCACGTTCCAACCGGCCGAGGCGGTTGTCGGCGGTGCTCTGTTCACCCGCATCCCTGCGGCCATCCAACGGCTCCGTGCGCCACCGCTACCTGCATGACGGTGTCGGCGATCAAACCCGGGGGAAAGCGGCTCGACGGGTCTGACCCGACGGGTGCCGGTCAGACCGACTTCCGGTTCAAGCCCGTTGCAGCAGCCATAAATCGCGCCCGGTTCACGAACCACGACACGGCCCGCCCAGGAGGCTTGATCCGTACGCAAAACAGCGGCAGCATGATCGAAATGGCGTTCTAATCGGGGAATGTCGGGTCTATTCAGGAAATTCTGGCGGCCATCAAAAACTGTGCCCGAACCGGCCAGTTGCAGAGCACGCTGGAGCAAAAGGGAGGACTTCAAATGCGTAATGGATTTGTCGCACTGGTGGGAATCGGTGCCCTGTGCCTGAGCAGTATTTCAACGCTCGCTGCCGACCAGTACAGCTTCGTTGTCTCGAGCCCGGGCGGCACCATGTTTCGCCTCGGTGCCGGCCTGACCGAAGTGTTCAACAAGAACCAGGACGTTGCCAAATTCAGCACTGTTCCGGGCGGCGGCGCCGCCAATCCGGCAAGCGTCGGTGCAGGCCAAAGCGAGGTCGGCTTCTCGTTCTCGAACTTCGCCACCGCCGCCTATAACGGCACCGCGCCATTTGATGAGGAATACAAGGACCTGCGCCACGTCGCCGCGTTTTGGGGCTCGTGCTATCATCAATATATCGCTCGCGATCTTTATGATTCAGGCATCAAGACCTGGGAAGACGCCATTGCTTCCAAGGAGCCGCTTGCGATGGGCGCCGGGCCTGCCGGCACCAGCACCGATGCAATCAATCGCATGGTGCTTGAACATCTCGGCACCAGCTTCGAGGAGCTTGATGGCCGCGGCTACAAGTTAACCTATACCGGCATGAGCGCCACGTCAGAACAGCTCACCTCCGGTCAGGTGGATATGTATTTCCACAATTCCGGCGACCCGAATGCCGCCGGCGTCCAGGCGTCGATCGGCCGCGAAATAACCTTCATGGGGCTGTCGGACAATCTGAAAGCGATACTCGCCGAACGCGGATTTTCCGAATGCGCCATTCCGGGCGGCGTATACGAGAATGTCGATGACGATCACTCCTCCATGGGCGCCAAGGGCGTATTGATGGCGCACAAGGATCTCGATGCAGACGTGGTCTATTCGCTTTTGAAGGTCACCCATGAAAACATTGGCGAGCTCGGCAATGTGCACAAGATCTTCAAGGCCTGGACGCCTGAGTTCGGCGCCTTTGCCTATGACGTGCCGCTGCATCCGGGCGCCGAGAAGTTCTATCGCGAGGTCGGTGCTCTGAAATAAACCCGCAACGGAGGGGGGGGGCACCAAGAGTGAGCGAGCGGCCGGCAGCAGCGGTCGTTGAAGGCAATCATGGCCAGGCGGGTAAAAACGTCTGGCTGGGATATCTCATTTCCGGCATGGCAATCGCCATGTCGGGTTATCATCTGATGATTGCCTGGACCGGCGGTTATGAGGCGCTTTATCAGCGGTCGCTGTCCTTTCTGTTCGGCATCACGCTGATCTTCTTGGTCTATCCGGGCAAGACGCCGTGGCAGCGGCGGATGAGTTATCTGCTTGCGATTGTCGCCTTCGCGCTACTCGCCTACACGGTTGACAGTTCCTGGGATTTTGTTCGCCGGCTGAAATACATCAAGCCACTGCCGTTGATTGACGTGCTCGCCGGCACCGCGATTATCGTCCTGACCTTAGAGATCACGCGGCGCACCATCAACAACGCGCTGCCGATCATCGCCCTCACATTTCTCGTCTACACCCTGTTCGGGCCTTATTTCCCGTGGGAGTTTGCCCACAAGGGCGCCTCCTATGTGCACATGATCGAACTTCAATACACGACCAATGAGGGTCTGTGGTCGACGCCGCTCAATACATTCTCGGTCTATATCTTCCTGTTCATTCTGTTCGGCGCATTTCTTGAACGCATGGGAGCGGCGGAAATCTATGTGCGCCTTGCCTTTGCGCTCACCGGCAGAAGCCGCGGCGGGCCTGCCAAGGCGGCAATCTTCGCAAGCGGGCTCACCGGTTCGATTACCGGCAGCGCTAATGCCAATGTGGTAACCACCGGTTCCTTCACTATCCCGATGATGAAGCGCGCCGGCTTCAAACCCGAAATCGCCGCCGGTGTTGAGACCGCCGCCTCCACCGGCGGTCAGATCATGCCGCCGGTGATGGGTGCTGCCGCCTTTCTGATTGTCGAATTCACCGGCATTTCCTATTGGGAGATCGTCAAGGTCTCGCTGCTGCCGGCCGCCCTTTATTTCCTGGCGGTGCTCACCATGGTGCATTTCGAGGCCTGCAAGAACGGCCTTGAGGGCCTGTCGCGCGATCTGGTGCCAAGGGTCTGGCCGATCATGAAGGAAGGCGGCATCTTTCTGATCCCGCCGGCGCTCATCTTCTTCATGATCATGGACCGCTGGAGCGTTCCACTTGCGGGGCTTGCCGGCATCGCCAGTATCGTCGTGCTGGCCGCCATCATGGGCGCATGGAATCTTGCGGCAAGAGCCATGAGTGACGGGCTGCAACTGGACGATGTCGTGGCAACCATTCGGCGCGGTCTTGCCAATGTCATCGGCGCGCTTGACCGCGGTGCGCGCCAGTCGCTGCCGATCTGCGCCGCCGTGGCGGCGGTCGGTCTGATTATCGGCGCGCTGTTTCAAACCGGCCTTGGTATCAAGTTCTCCTCGATCGTCGTTTCGCTGAGCCAGGGAAATCTGTTCCTCGGCATTTTGCTGGTCGGCATCGCCTCCTTCGTGCTCGGCATGGGCCTGCCGACAACGGCCGCCTATATCGTGCTCTCGGTCATGGCAGTTCCGGCCTTGCTCAATCTCGGCGAGCCCATGGGGCTGACCGTGCTGGCCGCCCATCTCATCGTTTTTTGGTACAGCCTCGATTCGAACTTCACGCCACCGGTGTGCGTTCCGGCCTATACCGCCGCCGGTATCGCCAATGCCAATCCGGCCAAGGCTGCCTGGGCCGCATTCCGCTACGCCAAGGGCATGTATGTGATCCCGCTGATGTTTGCCTACACGCCCCTTCTGGCACTCGACCAGCCGCTGGAGGTGGCTGAGACCTTCATCGCCGCATTGTTCGGATTTGTCGCGCTGGGCGCGGTTCTGGTCGGCTATCTGATCGTGCTGGTCAATCATTTCGAACGCGTGCTGCTGCTTTGTGCTGCCCTCGGCCTGTTCTGGCCGATGAGTGAGCTGCACGCCGCCGGCGCGGTGCTTTTAGTGATCGCTTTTGTCGTGCAGCGGTCGCGGCGATCGAAACTTGCCGAGACCAGCGGCTAGTAGGGATTAATCTATCGATTTGCCGAAGCGCCAGCGGTCGATCCTGATTTCCGAGAAAACACCTGCCTTGGACATCGGCTCGGCGGCTACGAAGGCTTCTGCCGCGGCGCGGTCGTCAACCTGGATGATGTACATGGTACCGATCATCCCGCGCCCGTCGTCACTGCGCATCGGCCCGCGCGCGATGAAGCTGTCCACCACGCTTGCCTGGTAGGCGTGGTGCGCCGGACCGGTGGATTTGCGCTTTTCCGCGCCATCCGGTCCGGCGATCAGTTCACACAGGAACAATTGCTTGGACAGATCGGGGGTCATTTCAAGCTGGCGGCGTTCATTGAGCGAGGTTTCGACAAAGCGCTTGATCTCGATCTTGGCGATCATGCCGGCCTGCACGAAGCCCTCCCCGGCGATGAAATCCTCCGCCGCCTTGCGGCTGTCGGCATCGACCATCACGAAACTGCCGATCGGGGTCTCGCCATCATCCTTGACGATCGGCCCGACAAAACGGATCTGGTCACGCTGGGCTTTGTAATAGGCGATGTGGGCGGGCAGCGCGTCGTTGCGCTTGGCAAGCCCATCAGGGCCATAGGTGCAGCGGATCAGCCAGGTTGCCGGTTTCGACAGATAGAACTCCGTCAGCTCATCGGGTGACAGACCGTGGCGCGGGTCGTCGGGTCGGTAGCCCGGATCGTAAGACCAGACATCTGACATATTGGCTCACTTTCTTGAATAATTGGCGGACGTGCCGCGCTCAGTTGAGGCGCTCACCTGATTGCGGGTCCAACAGATGGCATGACGCGGCATCGAAGGTGAAGCTGATTTAATCACCCGAGGACAATTCCAGATCGGGATCGACCTTGGCGACCAAACGGCCCGGCCCGCCATATTCAAAAAAACACCAGAGTCGCATCGCCCAGAGGCTCGATCAGGCTGACCTTGGCCGAAACGCTTGCCTCCTGCTTGGCGGAACCGGCCAGCACATGCTCGGCGCGAACCCCAAGAACGACCTTGCGTCCGGCAACATCGGCATCAAGGTCTGCCGGCAGCTCGACCTTGAGATGGTCGGCTTGGAAGTGCGGCTGGTTGCCGCCATTGACGATCTCGCCTTCGATGAAATTCATCGTCGGCATGCCGAAAAACCCGGCGACAAACCGGGTCGCGGGCTTGCGGTAAATATCAAGCAGCCCCCCCAAGCTGCTCTATTTCTCCACCATTCATCACCACGATGCGGTCGGCCATGATCATGGCTTCTCGGCCTGATCGTGGGTGACATAAACAAAGGTGCCGCTCAGCTCGTCATGCAAATACTTCAGCTTGGTGCGCATGTCGATGCGAAGCTTGGCATTAAGGCTCGAAAGCGGCTCGTCCATCAGATAGACGGACGGATTGGTGACGATGGTGCGCGCCAGCGCCACACGGTGCGCATCACCGCCCGAGCACTGGCCAGGGCACTTGTCGAGTAGCGAGGCAATGTGCATCGCCTCGGCGGCCGTGCGTACGCGGGATCGATTTCGCTCTGCGCCACACCTTTACCCGCAGCCCGAAGGCAATATTGTCGAACACGCCCATATGCGGGAACAGGGCGGGGTCTTGAAACACCATTCCAAGGCCGCGCTCACCGGGCTCGGTATGGGTGACCACCCGATCCGCCAATGGTGATCTCGCCGCTGGTCGGCATGACAAGGCCGGAGATCATGTTGAGCGTCGTCGTCTTGCCGCAGCCAGACGGCCCGACCATGATCAGAAACTCGCCGTCGCGGACCTCCAGATCAATGCCCTTGACCGCAGTGAAGCTGCCAAACTGCTTGATCAGACTTTCAAGAATGATTTGCGCCACTGCGGCCTCCTTACCGCCTGATCATGCCGAAGCTGAAGCCCATGACCAGATGCTTCTGGATCAAAAAGCCAAGCACCACCGCCGGGATGGTGATCACCGTGCCGATCGCTGCCTGCGGGCCATAAAGCCGGTCTTCAGATGCGCTCTGGAACTTGTTCAAGAGCACTGGAAGCGTTGAGATATCCGGATGCGTGAGCGTCAGCGCCAACAGGAATTCAGCCCAGTTGAGAATGAACACGAACAGGAACGTCACCACCATGCCGGACGCTACCAGCGGCAACACGATCTTCCACAAGGTGTAGATGCGCCCCGCCTCCATGATGCTCGCGGCGTGCTCCAGCGTGTAGGGCACCTCTTCGATGAAACTCAGCATCATCCAGATAACGAAGGGCAGCGTGATGGTGAGATAAAGCAGGTTCATGCCGGTGCGGGTGTCGAACAGCGACAGGCGCATGCCGAACACCGCTTCGGACGCATAGGGCACCATCAACGCGTAATACATGAGCAGCGAAATGGCGATCACGATTGGCGGGATTATGCGCACCAAAAGCACCATATGGCGGAACTTCGATCCGCCGACATTGAAGCGCGAGATCGCATAGGAGAGGAACGTGACCATGAACAGCGCGATCAACGACGAGATGGTGCAGATCATCACCGAGTCGGCGTGCGTGCTGCGATTTGATCTCATCGCTCACGATATGCGCTCCCGCTCAACCACCTCGCGCTGGCGCATCAATAGCCAGATGTCGGTGAAGATCAGCACCGAGAACAGGATCAACAGCAGGATCGAGGTCGCAGCGCCAAACGAGTATTTGTTGAATTGCCAGACCTGCTCCCACAGATAATAGGCAACCGTCTGGGTCGAGGTGCCGGGCCTGCCAAAGGTCAAGAGCACTACCGGATCGAACAGCTTCAGCGCCTCCATCGAGCGAATCACCACCGCGATCACCGGCTTCAAGAGCGGCAGCTTGATCCACCAGAAGATCTGCCGACGGCTGGCGCCCATCACCCTTGCTGCATCGATCAATTGCGGCGGCAGCGAGGAAAAGCCCGACAGAAAAATCAGGAAGGTCAGCGACGTCCACTGCCACACATCGGCGAGGATGATCGCCCATTGCGCCGCCAGCAGATCTGAAAGCCATCTGATGCGCGGATTGATGCCGAAGGGCTCGATGAACGGCGCCAACAACTGATTGAGCGGTCCGCTATCGTGATAGATCATCGAAAAATTGTAGCCGGCGACCACCGGTACCACCATCATCGGGATCAGGAAGATGGTGATGTAGATGCGCCGCCCGCGGGTGACGCGATGCACCAGCATCGCCAGCACAAAACCGATCACCAACTCGAACACCACCGCAAAGCCGGCGAAGTAGAATATGCGCCTGAGTGCCTGCCAGAAACCCCAGTCGTTCAGCACCTGCTCATAATCGCAAAAACCGGACAGATACGCCTGTTCGAACGGCCGGTTGGCGCGCCAGCGCAGCAGGCTGACATAGACCGTCAGCAAAAACGGAATGATGATCACAAGCACGAATGTGCCCTCGACCAGGATGAACGGAATCCAGCGAAACACCCGCTCCTGGCCAAGTCAGCGGCTCAGCCGCGCCAACACGCCCCGGGGCCGCCCCCCTTCAGGACCGGTCATCATTGGCGCTGCTTGCTGGCTCATCGGGTTTGCATGAAGCGGGGGCAGTGGTGCCCGTGCGCTGCCGCCCCATCGGCCCTTTTGATTAGCTCAGAAGTGGTCGACGTAGAGGCCCGCCTCAACGCCCTTGAACCATACATCGATCTGGTTTTCGCGGCCGATATCCTCGGTCACACCGTTCCAGCCGTCTTCGACATTGGCCGCTGCCTCCGCCGCCGTGATATTGCCGTTCATCACATCGGCAAGGTTGTTGTCGAGGATCTTCATGTATTCATAGTGACCCTCGATATAGACTCACATTCCCTAGGTACCGTGACGTTTTCGCGCCTCCGACAGCCGGTAACGTGTTATATTTCAGCATGTTGTGTGGGCTGTGGGGGGCGGATCACCCGCAGGGTGCAGGCGAAACGGGTGATATCAGGCTCGGTTTCGACAGTCGGGTGCGGTTGGCGGGTGCGGCTGGAATTCCATGGCTCGAGGATCGGTTCCGACGGTGGCCCGTTGCCGTTCCGGGAGTTGGACGAAACCCCGGGATTGAACGATATTGCCGGCGGTCCTCTCGGAGATCCGCGAACCGTCCACAACCGTCTGCATTCCGTGGTCGGGCTTTTGCAGCAGTCGGTCTTCGGGCGATTGGCCGGATATGATGATGTGAACGACGCGGACCGTCCGGTGCTCAATCCGGTGATGAGGCAGGTGGTCGGAGGGCGTGGCGTCGATGCCGAGGCTGCGTCTGCCGGCCGGATGGGTCGGTTCGAGACCGAGGAGTCGGAGGAAACCGACAATCGCGGTGTGCCGGCGGACGTATTCGGTCAATGGATCGATCGGGGGATTGATCGGGCTCACGCCGCGACAGCGCCCGAATGGACCACACCGGACATGGGCGGTTCGGTCGGCCCACCCCATGGCGCGCAGACCCATGGCGCGCAGGAAGGCACCGCCTGGAACGGGCATTTCGGCTGCATGTGCCATCACCCTTTTGTTCGTCCTTAACCGGTTTGGCTGCTTCGAACGCCGTTCATTGCGCCCCGGCAATGTTCACAGCGCCGATGGCCGGGAAAATGTGCTCAAGCCGGTGTTGGCGCGATATGCGGTTCTTCCGGGCCGATGCCGCTCTTGCCATCCCGGAGCTCTACAAGACGCCGGAGGCGGAAGGCTGTTCCTACGCCATCCGGCCTGCGGACCGGCCTCATCAGGATCGGAGCGCGGGTCGTCCGCCACGCCCGAGCCATCACGTTCCAACCGGCCGAGGCGGCTGTCGGCGGCGCTCTGTTCACCCGCATCCTTGCGGCCATCCAACGGCTCTGTGCGCCACCGGTATCGGCATGATGGTGTCGGCGATCAAACTCGGGGAAAGCGGCTCGACGGATCTGACCCGACGGGTGCCGGTCAGATCGAATTCCAGTTCAAGCCCGTTGCAGCAGCCATAAATCGCGCCCGGTTCACGAACCACGACACGGCCCGCCCAAGAGGCTTGATCCGTACGCAAAACAGCGGCAGCATAATCGAAATGGCGTTCTAATTGGGGAATGTCGGATCACTCCTGCTCATGCAACCGCCCGCGTCACGGGGCAATATGCGAAAGTCGCATCGTGCGACACTTGAAATCCATTGCCCGGGATCCGCACACTAGGGCGCGAGGATGACTGAAGGCACCGACCGCAGAATGCGCACCGGACAGCCCATCTCCTCCAAGGGATGAGAGTACGATATGCAAGTGGATCGGCGTGCGGCCAATATGACAGCAATTGCTGCGCGCGCAATCCGCAATGAACCGATATGCCGGTCAGCGCCAGGAGGACCCGATGAGCAGCCAGTACCCGCAGACCTACAAGGCATGGCACGAGGACCCCGAGCAATTTTGGGCCTCGGCCGCAAAAGAGATCGATTGGATCCGCCCTTGGGATAAGGTTTTCGACGGCGATGTCGGCGTTTATGGGCGCTGGTTCACCGGTGGCCAATGCAACACCTGCCACAATTGCCTTGACCGGCATGTTGCTGCGGGGCGGGGCAGTCAGCCGGCGCTGATCTATGACAGTCCGATTACCGGCGCAAAGCGTACCTTCACCTATGACGAACTTCTGGGTGAAGTATGTGCCTTTGCCGGCGTACTCGCTGATCTAGGTATCGTGAAGGGCGATCGGGTGGTGATCTATATGCCGATGGTCCCCGAAACAGCGATCGCGATGCTCGCCTGCGCGCGTATTGGGGCCACCCATTCGGTGGTGTTTGGCGGGTTTGCCGCAAATGAACTCGCAACGCGCATAGAGGACGCTGGCGCGCGCATTGTCATTTCGGCCTCTTGCGGTATCGAACCCGGCCGCATCGTCTCCTACAAGCCGCTGCTTGACGCAGCGATCGGGCAATCCACGGTCAAGCCGGAAAAATGCGTGATCCTGCAGCGACCGCAGGAGAATGCATCCATGTCTGTGGGACGCGATGTCGATTGGGCATTGGCAGTTGAAGCGGCCAAGGCTGCGGCACGTGCGCCTGAATGCGTGCCGGTACTCGCCACCGACCCGCTCTATATCCTCTACACCTCAGGTACCACTGGCACGCCCAAGGGCGTGGTGCGCGACAATGGCGGGCACATGGTGGCGCTCAAATGGTCGATGCCGAACATATATGGCGTTGAGCCGGGCGAGGTGTTCTGGGCGGCATCGGATGTCGGTTGGGTGGTTGGCCATTCCTACATCGTCTATGCGCCGCTGCTGCATGGTGCGACCAGTATTCTGTATGAAGGAAAGCCTGTCGGTACGCCCGATTCCGGCGCATTCTGGCGCGTCGTGTCCGAGCACAAAGTGGTCTCGCTGTTCACCGCGCCCACGGCATTTCGCGCCATCAGGAAGGAAGACCCGGCAGGCACGAAGATCGCCGACTATGATCTGGAAGGTTTTCGCGCCCTGTTTCTTGCAGGCGAGCGCGGCGATCCGCCGACCATCCAATGGGCCGAGGACAAGCTCGGCGTTCCGGTGATCGACCATTGGTGGCAGACCGAAACCGGATGGTCGATCACCGCCAATCCGCTGGGACTTGGTGCCCTGCCGGTGAAACACGGATCACCTGGCGTCGCTATGCCGGGATACGATTTGCGCATACTCGACGAGGCTGGAGAAGAGGTGGCGCCCGGCACTATCGGCGCCATCACCATCCGCCTGCCTTTGCCGCCGAGTTGCCTGCCAACCCTGTGGAACAACGATGCGCGCTTCGAGGATAGCTACCTGAACACCTTTCCTGGCCACTATGAGACGTCAGATGCCGGTTATGCCGACGAGGATGGTTATCTGTTCGTCATGGCGCGCACCGACGATATCATCAACGTCGCTGGCCATCGCCTGTCGACCGGCGTCATGGAAGAGGTGCTGGCAAGCCACGCCGATGTTGCCGAATGCGCTGTGGTTGGCCTGGCCGATCAACTCAAGGGCCAGGTGCCGGTCGGATTCTTGGTGATTAACTCCGGCGTCAACCGCGATCCGGCCGAGATCGAGAAAGAGTCCGTCCAATTGATCCGCGAGCGCATCGGACCGGTTGCCGCATTCCGGCTCGCCATGACAGTACCGCGCCTGCCCAAGACCCGGTCTGGCAAGATATTGCGTGCCACCATGCGCGCCATTGGTGACGGCGTGGACTACAAGGTGCCGGCTACCATCGATGACCCGGTAATTCTGGATGAAATCAAGGAAGTGATGAAGACATGCGGGATGGCTAGCTAAGCGCTGGGCCACTGATTTCGCGTCGGCTTGTCTTGCGCTAGATTGGTGGTCAAGCATTCAGGCGGATCGGAGATTTCATGGCGCTTGATGGCAAGGCTGCAATCGTCACCGGTGGCGCACGGGGAATTGGCTTTGCCTGCGCCCAACGCCTGTCACTCGACGGCGCGATGGTGGTGATCGCCGATATAGACGAGGACGCTGGTGCACACGCCGTTGAGACGATATCAAAGGCGGGGAAGTGGAATTTTTCCGCTGCGATGTTGGCGAGCGGCTCGATGTTTCCAATATGGTACGCGGCGCGGTTGAGCGGTTCGGTGCGGTCGACATACTTATCAACAATGCTGGCATTGTTCATGCTGCGGACTTTTTAGACCTTGCGGAAGACGATTTTGACCGGGTGCTCAAGGTCAATCTCAAGGGCTCGTTCATCACCGGCCAGATGGTGGGGCGGCAAATGGTCGAGCAGATCACTGAAGGCCGCGAGCCCGGCACCATCGTCAATATGTCGTCGATCAATGCCGTGGTCGCGATTGCCAACCACATTTCCTATTCGGTATCCAAGGGTGGTGTCAGGCAATTGACCAATGTGATGGCGCTGGCTTTGGCTCCCCACGGCATTCGCGTCAACGCTGTGGGACCGGGCAGCATAATGACTGATCTGTTGCGGTCAGTCGCTGACGATGAAGAGGCGCGCAACAAGATCCTGTCGCGCACCCCGCTTCTCAGAATTGGCGAACCCGATGAGGTCGCTTCGATCGTGGCCTTCCTGGTCTCACCTGATGCGCGTTACATCACCGGCCAGACCATCTACGCTGATGGTGGCCGATTGGCGCTCAACTATACCGTTCAGCCTCTCGACCGATCAGATGACTGATCCATCTGTTCTGGCTCGGCATCATCATCATGGCTCTCACCATCGGCTTCCTCACCAGACTTTGTAAGCACCGCAAGCTTGGCGAAAACCGAATCGGCATCAATGGGTGATTCCTCATCCTCTGTCGCTGCGGGCTCTGGCGCTGGCTCATCCTGACGCGGCGCAAAGACGTCCGCTGCCTGGGGAACGCGTTCGCCTTCACCCTCTTCCGCTGGTGCTTCTGCAATTCTCGCCGGCGCGATGGTGTCTGCGGTTGGCATCAGGGTACCGATCTTCTCTCCGGTCTCTTTCTCTATCCGCGTTCTTGCCTTGCGCACCACTGCGTCGAGCTCGATCTGGCAGCACAGGCCAAGCGTTACCGGGTCTTGCGGCTGGATATTGCTGCTGTTCCAGTGGGTACGGTCTCGAATGGCCTGGATTGTCGGCTTGGTGGTGCCAACCAACTTGATGATTTCCGAATTCCGCAATTCAGGGTGGTTGCGAACAAGCCATGCGATTGCCGCCGGCCGATCCTGACGGCGCGAGAGGGGCGTATATTTTGGCCCCTTTTTGGTCTTGACCTCAGGGATTTCGACCTTCGACTGGGCGATCTTGAGCTGGTAGCCGGGATCGGCTTGACCGGCTTCAAGCTCAGCACGTGTGAGTTGGCCCGAACCCACCGGGTCCATACCGCGAATTCCCTGCGCGACGTCGCCATCGGCGATGCCTTTTACTTCCAGCTCATGGAGCTGGCAGAATTGCGCGATCTGCTCGAATGTGAGCGATGTGTTCTCAACCAGCCAGACGGCTGTTGCCTTTGGCATCAGTGGCGCTTGCGCCATGGTGATCTCCTTTGCTCCGTCGTTAAGCCACAACGGGAATGGTATTCAGCTTGTCGATGATCGCATGAATGTAGGCATTACCGCATGCGAAACAATCGTGCTCATGAAACCTTGAGCATGATCTTGCCGAAATGTTCACCAGCTTCCATGCGCTCATGTGCCTTGGCCGCATCGCCAAGCGCGAAGGTGGAGTCGATCACCGGCGCGATCAGACCCTGATCGAGCAGCGGCCATACACGATCTTCAAGCGCGCGCGCAATCGCTGACTTCTGTGCCGGGGTGCGCGCGCGTAAGGTTGAGCCTGTATGGGTGAGTTGCCTGAGCATCAACCTTGCTAAATCGATCTCTGCCTTTGCGCCACGCAGAAAGGCGATCTGTACGATGCGTCCGCCTCGAGCTGCTGCCGAATAGTTGCGTGGCGCGTAATCACCGCCAACCATATCGAGAATCAGATCAGCACCGCGCCCGCCGGTCTCTTCCTTGATCACCACAACGAAATCCTCTTCCCGGTAATTGATTGCGCGTAACGCTCCCAGCTCCTCACATCGTCTGCATTTTTCGGCCGATCCGGCGGTGGCAAACACCCGTGCGCCGAAATGATGGGCCAATTGAATGGCAGTGGTTCCGATGCCGCTGGAGCCGCCATGAACCAGAAATGTCTCACCCTCGCAAAGTCCGCCACGATCGAACACATTGGTCCAAACGGTGAAAAAGGTCTCAGGCAGGGCCGCAGCCCCGACAATCGACAAGGGCTCCGGGATGCGCAGTGCTGAATCTTCATGGGCAATGCAATATTCTGCATAGCCGCCGCCAGCGACCAACGCTGTCACGCGGGCATCGGTCTCATAGCGCTGTGCTTCGGGCCCTAGCGCCACAATCTCGCCTGCGACCTCAAGACCTGGCGTCAACGATGCGCCGGGAGGCGGCGGATAGTGACCCTGGCGTTGCACAATGTCAGGCCGGTTAACCCCGGCTGCCTCGACCTTGATCAGGATTTCATTGGCTCCCGGTTCGGGCACGGCCATGGTTTCGGCGATCAGTACCTCCGGTCCACCGGGTTCTGAAATCGCAATATGTGTCATCGTCTCGGGAAGGGTCGCCAAGGTTCGCGTCTCCATCAGCTATTGTGTGAGTGGCTGACTCGCAAAATTCAACCCGTCCCGATAGCATGGAATACCGGCTGTTCGGAAACTAGGCTGGAGGGCGTGATGGAAGACGATCTGGAGCCGGGCCGCAAGCGCCAGGAGATTGTGCTGGGGGAAGATCTGGCAACGCTGTCGATCGACGAACTCAGCGATCGAATCGGCGCCTGTGAATCAGAAATTGCAAGAATTCGCAATGCCATCGATGAAAAACAGCGATCTCAGGCCGCTGCCTCAACTTTTTTCCGCAACTGCAGCTAGGGTCCAGACTCATTATAGCCACGAGATAAGGGCTGCGGCGAGCGCGATAGCTGCCATGGCGTTTTATGTTGCGCTCGAAGCGCGTTGCGATGCGCCGCCGGTCTTTGAGGCGGCAGAACATGCGTTCGATGATATTTCGCTCCCTGTAGACGGCCCGATCGTAGTGATATCGGATCCTGCGGTTCTTTCGCGACGGTATGACGGGCCCGGTCCCACTCTTCAAGCCATTCGCGCAGTTCCCGGCCGTCACGACCTTTGTCGGCGACAGGTTCGGCGGATGGCGGCATGGCCTCGATGCAGCGCTGTGCGACCTTGCAATCATGCACGTTGCCGGGCGTCGGGAGCAGGACGCAATTGACAAAACACGGGGCGGCCCTTGTGGTCGCGGACGGCGTGGAGCCCGGTGTTGCGTCCGCCTTTGGTGCGGCCGATACCATGGGGGGCATGGGGGCCAGGGCCCCCTTTTCCGCCGCCGGCGCAGCGATGAACCTTGATGCGGGATGTCGATGAACAGCCGGTCAGGCGTATCCTCGGCGCCTGCCGAAGCGCTGAAGATACCTTCCCATATACCGCGCTCGTCCCGGAGTTAGTAAATCGTATCAAAGTGAGATTTCATTAATCTTTTATTGTAACACTTCATCTAACTCAGCACAGGGTTGGCCACAGACTGATTTATAATCATTGCAGAACTCAGAAGAAACAACAAAAGGATTATTAAAATTGTCTTTTGAGCTTTTGCTATAGGTGCGGTTATCTCCTCTAGTTTGCAAACCTACCAAATAGTCTTCACCATTAATTGTCGCAATGTTGGGACTACCAGAAACGGCCTGTTCTACGGGACAGTAACTTGTAACAAAACTCCCAAAACTCCAATAAATGTCTAATAGCTCACACGGCTCGTTAACTCTCAATGGGGATTGATAAAGGTCTGCAATGTCATTAGGAGTTTGCTGGCTTAATGTTTGTGGATTAAAATCAGGAGTTCCACTTGAATCAGTATTAAATCTAGTTTTTGGCCTATAAAGATGAACATCTATTTCACCACTTCTTGAAGCATTCACTATTCTTTGCGTTGAACTTCTTACTGGTCTTACAAAATTATTTGGCCTAAGAGCTTTATCTACTTTTACAAAAACATAATCTGTAGAGGGCTCATCCCAGGCAGAAGGATTATTTATTCTAGGAGACACAAACTGAGAGTTACTTTGACTGGCGTCTGTCACATTCTTTGGATTTATAGGGTAAGCAGCAACTGTAACTGAGTTTCGAACAGGCTCTCTTAAGGAGCGATTTTCTTTTCTCGCTTTTCGTGGATCATCTAAAACTCCATGAGCTGTAGCTAAATAAACCCCAGGACAAACTTGAATTCCTTGAGAAAAGCCATTCAAAGTCCAAAAGGTAGCCATGGCAGCCCCAACTCCCTCTTTAGTAGAAACAGGGGACATTGAATTGTCCCGATCCTCATACCAAGCGGCGTTATGAAGACAGCTTTCAGGGTTTAACATGCAGTTGATTTCATTCAGCTCAGAGGCTGAACCATTTGAAGATTTCATCCCACAGTTTTCACCATTTTTTGTTCCATTAGATCTTATTCCTCCAGCTATAGAATACGAATCAATAGAGAAAAAACTCATTAACATTATTAACAATAGTGATAGTAAACCATGAGGTGATTTTAATAGTTTCATTTTTTTAAATCTCTATTTATAGTTGACGAAGCGGTTGAAGAGCGTCTTCTTCGGCCCGTGGATAGCGGCGCAGTCGGCCCGGCGACCGCCACAGCGCAGAGCATGGACGGTCCCGCTCGGCACAGGACGATCATCAACGCGCTTCCTGCCGCGCACATCGGTCGGCAGAAGCGGCGCGATCCGGGCCCGCTGAGAATCGGAAAACCAGAAGAAATCATACATCTCGTTAACTCCTCATCGGAGGCAATGAACCATCCTCGGATCAAATCGGGAAGACAATTATCGGGGCCGGACCCCAGGATCCGTGTAGCACGCAAGAGAGCATGCTCGCGTTCACAGGTCTTTAAACTTGAAAAAAGGCGACCTATCGTTCCGCCATGAAAACTTTATTGATCATACCTCTGCTGCTGCTGTCACTCATCTCATTCCCCGGTTGGACCGCGGATCTTGATAAAGGTGTTGCTGCCATTGAGAACGGCGACTTTGCGACTGCACTCAAAGAATGGACGCCCCTTGCCGAACAGGGGAATGCCTTTGCCCAGTTCAATCTGGGTTTGATGTATTACAATGGAAAGGGTGTCCCGCAGGACAATATCCGTACCCATATGTGGCGGAATATAGCAGCATTATCCGGGCATGAATATGCGGCTGAATATAGAGAGAGTGTAGCAAGTAAAATGACTTCTACAGATATCTCTGCGGCTCAGAAACTGGCCCGTGAATGTGTTGCCGAGAATTACAAAGGGTGTTGATACGGCTTCGTTTCCTTCTCTCCTTGGTTACACTTCAATCATGGGGTGACGGTTCCATCCGTGCAGGCGGTCGATGAAAGCCCTGTGCAATGAAAGCCTTGTGCGCGGCTGCAGCGCGACATTCGAATTCAACCTCAAGTATAATTTGAATTCAAAGCGCAATCCCCAGTTAGTTTGATATTATGACCACCTTAGCCGAGGTTTGGACTCCCGCCGATAATCCATAGGTCGTGTTCACAGCCTCTATAGTGAAGTCAGCGAAGATTTCATGCACTTGCGGCACATCATTTAGGCTCATAATAAAGCGGCCTTTGATGACGCTTAAAAGCCTTGCTAAACGCTCAAAATCGTCCGGACTGAACATGTCCTTACCATAGTCCTTCTCACTGTTGAAATACGGCGGATCAAGATAATACAGCGTAGTTTTGCGGTCGTAGCGCTTGATAAATTCGCCATAAGGCAGGCACTCAATAAGGACACCCGCCAATCGTTCATGCACATCTTCAAACATCGGCACCAATTTCGTCAGATTAAACCGCGCACCGCGTCCGTCCAGAGAGGTGGTCGCGGGATTCCGGGCCTGTTGTCAAGGTGGATCGCCTGACGAGAGACACGATCCAGGATGACGAAGAGAAAGAACCATTCGCCCGAGTTCAAGGCCAAGGTCGCGCTTGAGGCGATCCGCGAAGAGATGACGCTGGCGGAGCTGTCGAAGAAATGCGTCCGGCGTCGGCAGGAACGGTTCATGGCTGAAGGCGTGGATGGTCTGCTCCGCGAGAAAAGCCGCCCGCCCGGCACGCCGGAGACGCCGGGTGAAAGAACGGCCGAGGGTGATCCGTCCGACGCCGTCACCGCAGCCGCACGAAGCGACGCATCGGACGTTGCGCGCAATGGGGACGCTGCGGGGTTGGCGGCCTCGACGATGTACAGGATTTGGCAGGCGCATGGTCCGGCCCCATCGGCAGGTCGGTGACCACGAAGCCGATCTTTGGGAAGCCGATCTTCGGGAACAAGTCACCCCGATGCCGTTCAACCTCGGCGACGACCCGCCATGATTTGTCCCATGACGGTTTGTCCCGTGACGCGGCCTGATACGCGAAGTCGCCGCAGATGCACCGCACATGGGTCGGCGGGCGATCCGCGGGGCGCTTGAGCACAGGCGCAACCCTGCTTTCCGAAACAGCGGTCTTCCCAGGCCGGACGGCGTAGGAACAGCCTTCCGCCTCCGGCGTCTTGTAGAGCTCCGGGACGGCAAAAGCGGCATCGGCCCGGAAGAACCGCATCAGCTCACGATCCGCATATCGCGCCAACACCGGCTTGAGCACATTTTCCCGGCCATCGGCGCTGTGAACATTGCCGGGGCGCAATGAACGGCGTTCGAAGCAGCCAAACCGGTTAAGGACGAACAAAAGGGTGATGGCACATGCAGCCGAAATGCCCGTTCCAGGCGGTGCCTTCCTGCGCGCCGTGGGGCGGGCCGACCGAACCGTCCATGTCCGGTGTGATCCATTCGGGCGCCATCGCGGCGTGAGCCCGATCGATCCATTGACCGGATACGTCCGCCGGCGCACCGCGATTGTCGGCGGCCTCCGACACTCCGGTCTCGAACCGCCCCATCCGGCCGGCAGACGCAGCTTCGTCATCAACGCCGTGCCCTCCGGCCACCTGCCGCATCACCGGATCAAGCGCCGGACGTTCCGCGTCACTCACATCATCATATCCGGCCGATCGCCCGAAGCCCGACTGCTGCAAAAGCCCGACCACGGAATGCAGACGGTTGTGGACGGTTCGCATATCTCCGAGAGGACCGCCGGTAATATCGTTCAATCCCGGGGTCTCGTCCAACTCCCGGAACGGCAACAGGCCACCGTCGGAACCGATCTTCGAGCCATGGCATTCCGGCCGCACCCGCCAGCCACCCCCGACTGTCGAAACCGCGCCTGATATCACCCGTTTCGCCTGCACCCTGCGGGTGATCCACCCCCCTACAGCCCACACAACATGCTGAAATATAACATGTTACCGGCTGTCGGAGGCGCGAAAACGTCACGTTACCTGGGAAATGTGGGCTCAGGTATGTACAAGCGCCCCGGCGGAAAGAGTCCTGCCCGTCGGGCAGGGTCCTTTAACAAGAAAAACGGCTGGAGATCTGCGCCTAGAGATCCGGCTTTGGCGCCGCGACGCTCGATCTGGAGACATTCATCATCCAGCAATAGAACTCGATGCGATTGCCATCCGGATCGCAGAAGTAAAAGGCGTGGCTGCCGCTGCCGCCCTGAAACCCTTTTTCGTCCTGCGCTTCATGTCCATGCACATAGGGTCCGGAGACCAGTTCAACACCGCATGCGCGCACATGATCGAGTGCGTGAAGCCAGTCTTCGCGCTCAGGAAATTCGAAAGCTATATGGTGCAAGCCGCCAATCTTGCGCTTGGCCGAATCCGTGAGGTTCATGCCGCCGCGATCGACCTCCTTGGGGACTTCGAACAGAACGACATTGTGGTGCATCTGATCGATGCGCATGAAGCACATCGTGCCACGCGGCGGCGGCGGTGTCCACTGGCCGGTAACTTTCAGGCCGACAACCTTGCGATACCAGTCGATCGACTGTTCGATGTCGGTGACATGTATGCCGATATGGCCCAATCGACCGATTCCCAAGCTCATAATTCCCCTCCCCACAGGTTTTGTTGACCAACTTATACCCCTGAGGGGCTGACTCTACTAGCTGTCAACGTGCCTGATTTCCAATGGTTGCAGGCGGCATTGCCGACCGTATTGGAATATGCCGGCATCCCCACTTCGTGACCATGATTGATTTGCCCTCATGCGACTATCGGGCGCCAAACTCAGTGCGTTGGAACATCTGTGAGGAGTTGATTCCATGACGACGGAAAAAAGTGCCGATGATGCACGCCAGGGCGTGACCGGTCATGGCATGCGCTATGTTTTGGCGATATCACTCGCATTGGCTGTGGCCGCGTTGGTGTTGGTCGCGATTGTCAGGTGAGCCCCGGTTGGGGCCAGTCGAGTTGGCAGTCGCGCATGTTTGACAGATTCGCTGCCTGGTGGATGGTGAGTTGCGGGGTGATCCTTTCTCTGGGCTCAATCCTGATTGGCGCTCCGGCAGGGGCAGTTGACCTCAAACTCGTGACCTTCCTGCAGGACGACCTCGCCGAGTACATATCCGTGGTCGCACTTTCGGTGCCGGCCGAACCGGGAATGGGCAAATCGGACTTCGCTGGCCCGGTCGATTTTTACGAATATGATGACTGCTATGCCCAGCTTGGTGTTTCGCGGAATTCCGCCCCGGTCGAGGTCGACCTAGTGCTCGACTATGCCGCCTTGCGCGCCAATCCGGACGCAGGCGGGATCATTGTCAAGGGTGGCATTACCGTCTGGCTGGACGAGCGCGAATATCAGGCAGTGCAGATGACCTTTCTGATCAGCGATCCGGATGATCGCGGCGCAGCACTCTATCTGCTGAACCGGCTGGCCGGCCTTTGCCGTTCTGACCGCTAGATTGCCCCGGCAGACTGAGCCATTCTCAGGCTGATCGCGCCATCGCGGTCAGCGTTGACCGAAATCAATGTATTCAATCCCTGTTGGTGGCAGACAATGGCGTGTCCCGCGCAACGGACCATCTCGTCACTGTGACAAGGAACATCATGATATGCCACAAGAGCCGATTGGCATTGACGCCTTTAAACCCACCCAGATCGCTCTCAGGATCGAACAGGCCGGCGTTGCCAAAACAACACGGGCGAGCATTCGCCAGCTTCTGGAGCTATTCATCCTGGCCGGTGCCTTCATCGCTCTTGGCGGTGCTGAATTGTTCACCGCCAATGCGCTGATCGTCATGGCCTGGGTGGACGGGCTGGTCTCAACACTGGCGCTGGCACGCAACTGGCTGATTGTCTATCTCGGCAATTTCATTGGCGCTGCGATCATTGCCTGTCTGATGGCGACAAGCGGCACATTGACCGGTGCGATGGGCGATACTGCGGCGGGCATAACCGAGGCCAAATTGTCGCTTGAGACCAGCCAGCTATTTGCCCGCGCGATTTTGTGCAACGCGCTGGTGTGCCTGGCGGTATGGCTTACATTCGCGGCCCGCAGCGTCGCCGGCAAGGTGCTGGCCATCATCTGGCCGATAACCGCCTTTGTCGCACTCGGTTTTGAGCATTCGATGGCCAATATGTATCTGTTGCCGGCAGGAGAAATTGCCGGTGCCGATATCACGGTGAGCGCTGCTGCACTCAATCTCATCGTGGTGACCGCAGGAAACATTGTGGGTGGGGCGGGCGGAGTCGCCCCTTCCTATTGGGCGGCATATGGTAACCACGCCCGTGACGGGCGGTAAGGTTCGGGCAGTTGTGATAACAAGCCTCTTCACATTGCTGACAAAACTGTTACGGCGGAGCGGTCCCGGCACTGGTCTCAACCGGCAGGACCGACACCATGTCCACCCCTCGCCGCCGCGATTGGTCTCGGCTATTTATAGTGCCCTTTAGGTGATGGACCAGAAGCTGCATTGATGTCTAAGCCGGTTGTTGGCGTAATTGGAAATCTGCGGGTGGTGGAGACCCGCTTTGCCGTCCAGCAGGTTGGCGAGAAATATCTGCATGCACTGGCCGAGGTGGCCGGTGCCATGCCGTTGATGTCTGCCGGAGCTCCGCAGGTCGCCGATATCACCACATTTCTCGATACCGTCGACGGGGTGGTGTTGACCGGAGGCCAGGCGAATGTGCATCCGACACATTTTGATGCCGAGCCCCATGAGGCCTATGAGCCATATGATGAAAACCGCGACCTGCCGAGGCGCATGAACCATCGCATGCCGCAGCTTGCAAATGGCGAAATCTATCCCGATCCCGAAGTCATTTTCGCCGATCGGCATGATGTCAGCCTGATCAGGGACGGGGCGTTCGCGCGGATCTATGGCAAAGAGATGATCCCCCTCAATTCACTGCACGGACAGGGCGTTCTGGAGCCCGGAGAGCGCGTGATCATCGAAGGCATGGCCCAAGACGGCACGGTCGAGGCGATCAATATTTCACCCGACATTCCCCAATTAGAGCGTTTTCACATTGAGCGTTGATATCCTGCTGCGTGGAAGAAGTTTTCGCATTCGGCCGGGAGGAAGCAATCGATAGTGCAGCCGATGCGTTCAACGAGGGCGTCGACGGTTCGGGCCGATCGGTGTTTCCGTCTCGGCATCCGGCATGACAATTTCGGTCCCGACCGGCACGTTGTGACTCACTTCCGCCAGGCCCGGATTGAGATCGAAGATTTGCTCGACATAACCGGAGAGCCGGGCGGCGCGGTCCGGGTCGTCGGGATAGAGCTGCTGGCGAAACTTCCAGGCGATTTCCTCGATGCCCATTTCGGTGCCGGTGACCTTGACCGTCGCCATCAGAACAGCCCTCCAAATGCACCGCCCCCATAGGGGGAGACGGTGACCGGGAATTCCAACTGCTTTCCCGCGCCGCTCCGGTCGATGTGAAATTGCGTGTCGGAAACCGTCTCAATGATGACCAGGCCGAAGACACGCCCCGGTGTCGCGCCCGAAAACCCGACCATCATCACAGGCGATCCGCGCGATTGTGTCGCGCGGATCGCCTCATATTCACCGCGCCCGCCGAATTCGTCGGGCAACAGCAGCCCGTTGACGGTCTGGCTGTCAGGTCCGAGGCCGGTGAACTGCCGCGCCGCATGGCCGCCGAACCGCTTGATCGCCGGCCATACGGCCTGGCTCTCGCGTTCGAGCTTCTGATAGTTAAGACCTGCGATCTCGAAGATATGCGGTCCGAGCGCCAGTAAAGCCATTATTCATCCACTCCGTCATGCAGAGCCGCAGCCTTGTTGCCGCCGCCCCGGCCGGCAGAAGCCGACACCCGCACATCGACCGATGCCTTCCTGATCTGCGCCGCCGCCGCCCGGCCGATTGCCGTTCCCACAGTCGTTGCGGAGGCGCGCAGTTTCTGTTCCGCCGTATTGCCAGGCTCATTTCCGGCGTCCGATGCCGACGATCTGAGCTTGTTTCCGGCCCGCTCCGCTCCAGCCTCGAGTGCATCGCCGACACGACCGGCATCGGATACGAAATCGGTGAACGCCTCGCCGATCTCGCGCACCGCTTTTTCTTCACCGATCGGTTGCGGCGTCGGCAATGCCGCACGCTCCCGGAAGGCGGTAAGCATGTGCAATCCCGGGCACGGCCACAACCATCCGGCGGACGTTTTTGCGACGCTCGCCATACTCGCCTTCCTGATCGATCAGGTGCAACAGCGCTGCTGCCCGCTGTTCGGGAAGGCGCGAGGGCACCGGGAGCGTATCCTCTCCCTTCGGAACAGGATGCGCAGCCTGTTGCAGAACTTGCGCATCACGGACTGGCAGACTTTCTATCTCGCCCTGTCAGCGGAGATGAAGAAACCGGAACTCGCAGCCTTGCTTCCCGACGGGCGGTAGCTTCTCCGGCCACGCGCGACAGACACTGTCCCGCCCTTCGCCGAAACCTCGTTGTCCGGGCAACTGACTGGCCATCAGCCATGCGTGCGCCAACCGACAGCTCATTGCAACCCGACCGTAAAAGCCGTCAATGAGGGGGAATTATTTATACAGGGAATTGCTAGCAGACAAGAACATGCCCTGCCGTTCGGTGAAATTTTCGCGTATTATGAGATTTCCAACCCAAACCCTTTGGAAAACTCACATGAAAACGGCCCTTCGTCCGGGATGAAAACGAAGGGCCGTCAAGACTGACAGGGTGTGCGCCTTTGTATAGGGGGAGGAGGCGCTGCGCTTAGGGGATGCCTGTCAGGTTCGGTCGTTTCAGTATTCGTAGTTGTAATTTGGCATGTAGGTCTGGACCTGGGTGTAGGCTGGCGCTTGATAGGCCTTGGAATAGACCGGGTAGTGGCAGGGGGCGGCAACGGTGTTGCCGATGAAGACGGCGACAATGGCGATGGCGGCTGAGGCGGTGGCGAGGGTCTTGGTCTCCCGTGCGGTTTGGCTTGAGGCGATGTCCGATCTGATGATTGGAGACTAGGGCGAGGCCGGCAGCGGCGAAGTGACGCCGGTCACAATTTGGTCGCTTGGTGCCAATTGGCGTTTTGGCGCGCGCGGATGCCAACGGGCTTTGCGAAGCTGCCTGGCGCATGCGGTGCCCGGGCCGGAGGGCCGGATCGCAATACAGCGCTGAAGGACGAGGCAACCGCACGCTATATTCCGGGCCAGATTGGCTATGAGGTCAGGGGGAGTGTGCGCACCGGGTGCGGGGTTGGGCTGTGTTGTGCCGCGCGGCGAGATCGCCACGCGCGATTGCCGCCCCTGTTGGCCTAGGCTAAGGTGGCGCCGGTCTTAAGATCAGTGAGGCACCCGTAGCTCAGCTGGATAGAGCGCTGCCCTCCGAAGGCAGAGGTCACAGGTTCGAATCCTGTCGGGTGCGCCAATTATTTCGGTGGGTTAGAAGCAACTGGTCGTGGCGTTGGAAGTGGCCTGTCCGCGCGATGCGCTAGCGGTGCGTTCTTCAAACGTGATTGCAACCTACGATGAGCTACGACATCTCGCCCGTCCAATTCGGGGCGATGGCGATTGCCATGCCCGCCGAGTGACCCCCCTCTTTATCACTCGATTTGTTTGATTCACCGACCGAAGCCGTATCAACCGGCGGTGCAGCCGCCAGAGCTGCCCAATGACGCCGGATGACTTTAAGCCCGATTTTGCCATCATACCGATGCGGGCGACCGGCGAGCGTCGGCTGTTCGGGCGATTGGCCGGATATGATGATGTGAACGACGCGGACCATCCGGCGCTCGATCCGGTGATGCGGCAGGTGGCCGGAGGGCGTGGCGTTGATGCCGAGGCTGCGTCTGCCGGCCGGATGGGGCGCGGTTCGAGACCGGGGTGTCGGCGGCAGCCGACAATCGCAGTGCGCCGGCGGACGTATCCGGTCAATGGATTGATCGGGGGATTGATCGGGCTCACGCCGCGATGGCGCCCGAATGGATCACACCGGACATGGACGGTTCGGTCGGCCCGCCCCATGGGCGCAGACCCATGGCGCGCAGGAAGGCACCGCCTGGAACGGGCATTTCGGCTGCATGTGCCATCACCCCTTGTTCGTCCTTAACCGGTTTGGCCGCCTCGAACGCCGTTCATTGCACCCCGGCAATGTTCACAGCGCCGACGGCCGGGAAAATGTGCTCAAGCCGGTATTGGCGCGATATGCGGATCGTGAGCTGATGCCGCTTTTGCCATCCCGGCCCTCTACAAGACACCGGAGGCGGAAGGCTGTTCCTGCGCCGTCCGGCCTGGGAAGACCGCTGTTCCGGAAAGCAGGATTGCGCCTGTGCTCAAGCGCCCCGCGGATCGCCCGCCGACCCATCTGCGGCGCATCTGCGGCGACTTCGAGTATCAGGCCGCATCACGGGACAAACCGTCATGGCGGGTCGTCGCCAAGATCGAACGGCATCCGGGTGACTTGTTCCCGAAGATCGGCTTCGTGGTCACCAAGCTGCCGATGGAGCCGGACCGGATCATTCGGTTCTACAATCAGCGCGGCACCGCCGAACAGCATGTCGAGGAAGGCAGGCAGGCGATCAATCGGACGCGTCTTTCCTGCAAGGGCATGGCGCGGAACGAGGTGCGGCTTCAGCTTCATGCATCGGCCTGCAATCCCGGTGTCTTCCTGCAGGGCGCCGATCTGCCGGAGGAGACGGCCGACCGGCCTGCGGACCCGCCTCATCAGGATCGGAGCGCGGGTCGTCCGCCACGCCCGAGCCATCACGTTCCAACCGGCCGAGGCGGCTGTCGGCGGTGCTCTGTCCTTGCGGCCATCCAACGGCTCCGTGCGCCAGCGCTATCGGCATGACGGTGTCGGCGATCAAACCCGGGCGCAAGCGGCTCGACGGGTCTGACCCGACGGGTGCCGGTCAGACCGAATTCCGGTTCAAGTCCGTTGCAGCAGCCATAAATCACGCCCGGTTCACGAACCGGATGCCCGAACCACGACACAGCCCGCCCAAGAGGCTTGATCCGTACGCAAAACAGCGGCAGCATGATCGAAATGGCGTTATAATCGGGGAGTGTCGAATGTAGCAGTTTGCGGGCCTGATTGAAGCTCGGACTTGCTCACCTTCGCGTGAGCGCAAATCGCGCACGCACTTGATTTTTACACAGCAAGAACCGCTTCGAGCTGCTTAACCAGTTCGGGATTCTTGGCCCGGGTCAGATCCTTGGCAATCTCGGCGGTGACCACATTCGCGGTTCTTTTCGGCAGTGCTGCGCGCAGATGACCGAGAAATGACGGCTCGGCGATCAGCACCAGACGGTCGAAGCCCTTCTTGCCCTGGCGGGCGGCAAGGTGGTCGGAGATGGACTTGGCGAAAGCCGTGGAGCTCTGTTTCTTGGTGTCATTGGGTCGCGCTATGGTATGGCGGTCGGTGGCGGCGTTTTCATGGCTGCGGCCCGGCCGGTCGGCATAGATTTCGCGATCTCGCAGGATCTCGTTTTCAAATTCCGCATCCGCGACTTCGGCAATGCCGTGGCCGACACCCTCATTGGAGACGATCCTGGCGCGCGCCGCATCGGCGACAACAATCCAGGTGATAACCGGTTTGACCATCAAAATTCTCCGCCTGTTTTCAACTCAACTGACACGACTGATATTGGCATGACAGCGCGCGGTTGCGAGGGGTAGCACGCACTTCGATCAACAACTTTGATAGTGCGCGCCTAAAGCGCTTCGACAAAGGCGAGCAGCCGGGCGCGGTCAGCGCGGGTGAGTGCGGCGAAGGCATCGCGCGCCGATGCCGCCTCGCCGCCATGCCAGGCAATCGCCTCTGTGATCGAGCGGGCGCGGCCATCGTGCAAGAACGCCATATTGCCGTTGACCTCGCCCGTCAGGCCGATGCCCCAGAGCGGTGCGGTGCGCCATTCGCGCGCCGTGGCCTGAGGCCCGTCAACACCGCCGGCAAGATCCGGGCCCATGTCATGCAGGAGAAAGTCGCTATAGGGCGCGATTTCCCGCCCTGCCAGATGCGGCGCGTCAGTGTCTTCGCCGGTGACAAAACCGGCGCGGTGGCACCTGGCGCAGGCAATAGCTGAAAAAAGGGCCCGGCCGGCGGTTATTTCAGGATCGTCCAGTTGTCGCGGTGCCGGAACAGCAAGATTTTCGCTATAGGCAAGGAGCCAATTGAGGATCACCGAATGGGCTTCAACGCCCTCAAACGCGGCCGAATTGCCATCCGGCGCGCGGCGGCAGAGCCTTTGGGCGGATGTGCAATCGCCGAACCCCATTGGGTGGCGGCCCGAGGAAATTCCCATATCTCGGCTGAGCGCCAGCGCGATCTGACCTGCCAGATCAGCCTGTCCGGCTTTCCAGCCAAAACGGCCAAGGTGCGGCTCATGGCCTTTGCCGGCAATTAGACGGGCGCGGCCGGAAATGCCGTCGCCATCGCGGTCATCGGGATCGGCAAGGCTTAAAATATCCTCAGGCGCGATACGGGCAATCAGTCCGAGACCGATCATCGGCGGTGCGATGCGCGCTGAAATCCGGGTCGCCGGATCAAGCGGCCCATAGGCACGATCAGCGATCGAAAAGCGCGGCGCGCGAAGTGCAATGCGGCTGCTATCGGCAAAAGTGAAAGCGCTGTGGGAATAGTCGGCGCGAATGCGGCCCTCGGGCTTCAACCCCGCTATGGCGAAATCCTGAAGCTGATGGCCATAATTGGGATCGGGGGCTGGATCTGCTCGGCTGTCAGGGTTTGAACTGGCGAGATTGACGATCATCGATGTTGATTCATACGCCTCGCCGCCTTCACCGGGCGGGCGGCCGCGGCCATCGTTCACATGGCAGCTTTCACAGGACGGCGCATTATAGAGTGGCCCCAGACCGTCAAAATGCGCCCTGCCCTGACCTGCCGGCGTCCAGGTCTGGCGGAATACCGCATTGCCGAGCCGGAACATGCTCAAGGTCTCAAAGTCCGCGCCCTCATCGGGCTGGCTGAATGGACCCAGTCCGGCGACCGCCGGCACTGCAAGATCTTCAGATTGGCAGTGAGCGCTGCCCGAAAGGGCGATCCATGCGGCCAGCAACAGCGCCGCGCGCGCGGCGCGGGGCGCCATCAGCCTCCGGTCACCGACATATGGCGGGCAACCGCGGGCTTATCGTTGCGGCGGTCGATAATGAAATCATGGCCCTCGGGCTTGCGCGCAATCGCCTCATCGATGGTCCTTGAAAGCTCGGCATCGTCGCTGGTGGTGCGCAAAGCTGTGCGCAAATCGGCGGCATCGTCTTGGCCGAGACACATATACAAGGTGCCGGTGCAGGTGAGGCGCACGCGATTGCAGGACTCGCAGAAATTATGGGTCATCGGGGTGATGAAACCGAGCCGCCCGCCGGTCTCGGCAATCTCGACATAGCGCGCCGGACCGCCGGTGCGGTGGCCGCTTTCACTCATCGTGAAGGTTTCGGACAAGCGCTCGCGCAGCACCGACAGCGGCAGATACTGGTCGATGCGATCACCATCGATATCGCCCATCGGCATGGTTTCGATCACCGTCAGATCCATGCCTTGCCCATGAGCCCAGCGGATCATCTCGGCAATTTCGTGTTCATTGAAATCGCGCAGAGCGACGACATTGATCTTCAAATCAAGGCCGACTTTGCGGGCGGCTTCAATGCCGCCCATGACCTTTTCAAGATCACCCCAGCGGGTAACCTGCTTGAAAAGATCGGGTTTGAGCGTATCGAGCGACACATTGATGCGTCGCACACCGGCATCCACCAGTTCATCGGCAAAGCGAGAAAGCTGGCTGGCATTGGTGGTCAGCGTGATTTCATCGAGCGCGCCGTCATCGATATGACGTGCAAGACGGCGCACCAGCCACATCAGATTGCGCCTGACCAGCGGCTCGCCGCCGGTGAGGCGCAGTTTGCGCACACCGCGCGCGACGAACACCGAACACAGCCGGTCGAGCTCTTCCAGCGTCAGAAGATCGCTCTTTGGCAGGAACGTCATGTTTTCCGACATACAATAAACACAGCGAAAGTCGCAGCGGTCGGTGACCGAAACGCGCAAATAGGTGATGGCGCGGCCGAACAGGTCGATCATGGCGTCTGGACCTTGCGGTTCAGGCGGGCGTTGCGGTTTAGGCGTGAAACTCATAGCGTCTTTCCACTCATGGCAGACGTTACTGCAGCTCCAATATTAAGCCATTGGCCAGCTTCGCACAACACAGCCCGGAGCCGCGCCGCCTATGTGGACCACACCGTCAATCGCACTGACCGGCACGGTATTCGTGCTCGCCGGGGCGGTCAAGGGTGTCGTTGATTTCGGCTTGCCGGTGGTGGCGATCCATGGCTTGACCGAGGCAATCAGTTTGATGTTGGTGCCCTCGCTTGCCACCAATATCTGGACGGCAATGATGGCGGTGGCGCCGGCCTTTGCCGGCATGTATCTCGGCCAGCGCCTGCGCCAGCATATTCCGGAAGCCGCCTTCCGCCAGACATTCTTTATCGCGCTGGCGCTGATGGTGGCCTATCTTCTGTGGCGCGCGGCACTTGCGCTCTAGGGGCAAGGGCGCACAGGCCGCGCCCGCACCAGGAACCCAAGCGACTCAGCCAAGGGCGCCGAGGCCGGGAAAGGTCTCTAGCAGGAAAAACGCGCCTCTTTCAAACCAGCCGAGAATGAAGAACACGCCGGTCAGCACCAGCAATCCGCCCATTGCCTTTTCCACATGGGCGAGATGGCGGCGGAAGCAGGTGACAAATCTGATGAAGGGCCGCACCGCAAAGGCGGCGAGAATGAACGGCACGCCAAGGCCTGCCGAATAGACCCCGAGCAGCGTCATGCCAGAGCCCACCGAATCGCCGGTCGATGCGACTGCGATGATGGTTGCCAGTACCGGCCCGATGCATGGCGTCCAGCCAAAGGCGAACGCAACGCCGATCAGATAGGCGCCGAATATGCCCGGCGGCAGCGTGTCGTGGTGATAGCTTGCCTGACGGTGCAGCAGCGGGATACGGAACAGGCCGAGAAAATGCAGCCCGAACAGCACAATCACTGCACCGGCGATCTCGGCCATGCCGAAGCTGAAGCCGAACAGCTCAAAACGCGCCAGCAGATAGGGTCTGAGCGTCGAGGCCGATGCGCCCAGAATGACAAACACGGTGGTGAAGCCTGCGACAAACAGCATCGAGGCGATCAGAACCCGGCGCGGCAGATAGGGGTCTTCGGCGTTGTGGCCCTCGGTCAGCTCATCAAAAGTCGTGCCGGCAAGAAAGCACAGATAGGGCGGCACCAGCGGCAGCACGCAAGGCGACAGGAAGCTTAAAAGCCCGGCCAGAAACGCGCCGGGAAAGGAAATATCAAGTTCCATGAAATCGCTTCCGGAAAATCACTGTGCCGCCTCTCTATCGGGCTTTTGGATCACGCTCAATGCGCGCTGGCGTCACAGATTCGTGGGGTGAGCACTTGCAAGCGGCGCGCGGAGGTGTAATTTGGGGCCGTTCTCAACGGGGTGTCCTGCAACCAGCGGGGCTGAGAGGCCAAGAGCTAACCCGCTGAACCTGAACCGGATCATACCGGCGGAGGGATTGGGGAACGGCGCAAACGGGCATTTCCGTCAAAACCGGTTCATCTCCCCCGCCCTTAAAATGGGAGCTCGGGACATGCGCATTTTCATCGCTGCAATGGCCGTCCTCGTCATGGGTGCTTTCATGGGCGCAAAGGCTGTGGCCGAGACGCTCACCGTCTATACCTACAATTCATTCACCGCCGAATGGGGCCCGGGCCCCAAGCTGACCGAACTGTTCGAGGCCAAATGTAAGTGCACCCTCGAACTCGTCGGCCTTGAGGACGCGGTTTCGATCCTGTCGCGCATTCGTCTTGAAGGGGCACAGACAAAGGCCGATGTGGCGCTTGGCCTCGACACCAGCCTGATTGCCGAGGCCAAGGCAACGGAACTGTTTTCGCCGCATGGGCTCGATCTTTCAGATCTGGATGTACCGGGAGATTTCTCAGACGAGGTTTTCGTTCCCTACGACCATGGGTTTTTCGCCTTTGTCTATGATTCAACAAGGCTCGCCGCGCCACCCTCCAGCATGAAGGAACTGGTGGAAGCCTCTCCTGACATTTCGCTTCTGGTGCAGGACCCACGCACCTCCTCCCCCGGCCTTGGCCTGATGTTGTGGATGCGCAAGCTCTATGGCGACGATGCGGGCACGGCCTGGGAAAAGCTTGGGTCCCGCATCGTCACCGTGACCCAGGGATGGAGCGAGGCCTATGGGTTGTTCCAGAAGGGCGAGGCTGACATGGTGCTCAGCTACACCACCTCGCCCGCCTATCACATCACTGCCGAGGACGAGACCAAGTACCGGGCAGCGTCCTTCATCGAGGGCCATTATCAGCAGATCGAAGTGGCAGCCCGGCTTGCCCGCTCGCCCCATGACGATCTGGCAAAGGATTTTCTTGAGTTTCTGGTCTCCGAAGAAGCCCAGGCAATAATCCCCACCACCCAGTGGATGTATCCGGTGCGCGATGTCGGCTCGGCGCTGCCGGCATCGTTTTCAACCCTAGTTGCGGTCGAGACGCCGCTTGGTTTTTCGCCCAGTGAGGTGCAGCAAAACCGTCAGGTCTGGGTTGCCGAGTGGCGCGATGCGTTGAGCAGGTAATGGCTTTTGCCGGTCCAGTGCCCTCCCGCCGGTTTGTGCCCGGCGCACTGGCGCTGGCTGCAATTGCTGCGGTGGTTGCAACCGCGGCGGCCGGGCTCGGCGGTCGTGCAAGCGGGGGCGCGCTGATGGCCGCACTGTCGGACAATTACGTCCTGCGCGTTGCTGGTTTCACGGTATTTCAGGCTGGCCTGTCGACGCTGCTCGCCATCTGCCTGGCGCTGCCCTTTGCCCGAGCGGCCCATCGCCGGCGGCATCTATTGCCGGTACGCGCGATGCTGGCGCTGGCAAGCCTTGCCTTCGTAACGCCGGTAATCATCGGTGTCTTCGGCATCGTCGAGCTGCATGGCCGCGCCGGCTGGGTGCATTCCGCCGCCGCCCAGCTGGAGCTCGATCCCGGCAGTTATATCTACGGGCTGACCGGCATCCTGATCGCGCATCTGTTTTTCAACATGCCGTTTGCCGCTAGAAACATGGTGCGGGCGCTGGAGACCATAACGCCGGAGACCTGGCGGCTGGCCGCACAGTTTGGCTTTGGCCAGCGCCAGATATTCCGCCTGGTCGAGTGGCCGGCGATGCGCGCTGTGCTGTTTCCCACCGCGGCGGTGATCTTCGCGCTGTGCTTTACCAGCTTTGCCGTGGTGCTCACCCTTGGCGGCGGTCCGGCAGCAACGATCCTTGATGTTGCAATTTATCAGGCGCTGCGCTTTGAATTCGATATCGACCGGGCAGTGGCGTTGGCGCTGGTACAGATCGTGCTGGCGGGTACGCTTGCCGCGATGATCGCCGCTTGGGCGCGAAATATGCCGATCAAGCCGCCATCGGGCGGGCGCCATGAGCGGCCTGATCTTAAAGACCTTGGGCCGTGCGTCACCGATGCCGCTGCAATTGCGCTGGCGGCGCTCATCTTCATATTGCCGCTTGCCGGCATTCTCATCCCGAGCCTTGCGGCGCTGACGCCCGCACGGCTTGCCGACCCGGCCCTGTGGCGCGCTGCCGGCTGGAGCGCCACCATCGCCTGCACCGCCGGGGTTTTGTCGCTCGCCATCGGCCTGGGGCTGTTGCATGCGGTGCGCGAGCTGGGCCCGCGGCTGGGGCATATGCGCGCCGCCGCCGCCATTGAGGGCGCAGGCAGCATCATTCTGGTGACACCGCCGGTACTGCTCGGCGCCGGGCTGTTTCTTGCCCTGCGGGCACATGTCGATGTGTTCGCCAGCGCGCCATTTCTGGTGATCGCGGTCAATGCAATCGCCGCCCTTCCGTTTGTCCTGCGCTTTCTGGGTCCGGCCATGCGGCGCACCGCCGCGCTGCATGATCGGCTGTGCTTCAGCCTCGGCGTTGGCGGCTGGGCGCGCTGGCGATTGGTTGACTGGCCGGGACTGCGGCCGGCCGCCGGGACGGCTCTTGGCGTTGCCACCACCATGGCGGCGGGAGATCTCGGCGTCATCGCGCTATTCGGCTCGCCCGACATCACCACCCTGCCGTTGCTCATCTATCAGCGCATGGGCGCCTACCGCATGGAAGATGCCGCCGTCGGCGTTGCGGTTTTGATGCTGCTGGCAGGGCTGATGATCGTTACCATTGAGCGCATTGTCGGAGGCGACAAGCGTGCTTGAGCTTGAAGATGTGCGCATCACCCTTGGTGCATTCGAGGCGCGGTTTTCGCTTCAGGCCGCGGCCGGCGAATGGCTGGCGGTGATCGGGTCAAGCGGTGCCGGCAAGTCGACGCTGTTGAATGTGGTGGGCGGTTTTGTCGCGCCCCGGTCGGGCACAGTATTGAGCGACGGGCGCGATATTACCACGCTTGCGCCCGCCGCACGGCCGGTCACCACTTTGTTTCAGGACTACAATCTGTTCGCTCACTTGAGCGTTGGCGACAATGTCGGTCTTGGCATCGATCCGGGCCTCAGGCTCGATGGCGAGGCCATCGCCCGGCGCGACGCCGCGCTCGCCTCGGTCGGTCTTGAAGGGCGCGGCAAGGACATGCCGGGTACGCTTTCGGGGGGTGAGCGCCAGCGTGTGGCCCTTGCCCGCGCGCTGGTGCGTGATCGCCGGGTGCTGCTGCTTGATGAGCCCTTGAGCCAGCTCGACCCGGCGCTGAGATGCGATATGCTGGAGTTGATTGCCGCGCTCCGCCGCACACGCACTCTCACCATCATCATGGTGCTGCACACGCCCCAAGAAGCGGCGGGCTTCGTCGATCGCTATGTCTTTATCGAAGATGGCGCTATTGCCGCGCAGGTGAGTACTGCTGATTTTACCGCCGGACGCAGGCCTGAGGCCGTTGTCCGCTATCTCGGCCGTGCCTCAACGCCAGAGGGCTGAACGCTTGGTGCGCACACAAGATCATGACAGTGCTATAATTGCTCTGCCATCTGTTGCGCTGGGAGGACTTGGCCGATGAACCGATCAACCGCTCTGATCACCGCATTGCTGGTGCTGCCGCTACTGGTACTGCGCCCGGATGCGGCACCTGCTCACCCTCATGTACTGGTCAAGGCCAGCGCCGCACTGGCGTTTGATGCGGCGCGCAGGTTCGACACCATCACCGTGCGCTATGCGCTGGATGAGCTGACCACGGCGGTCCTGATCGAAGGTCTCGACAAGAACGGCAATGGCGTATTCGAGCGCGATGAGCTCAAGGCGCTGGCGGTTGAGAACGCCGAGGCACTGGCCGAATTCGACTGGTTCGTGGAGGTCGAGGACGCAGCAGGCCGGGTGCCCGCCACCGAAGTTACGGCGTTTGACTATTCCTATGAAAACGAACAGATGGTGCTGATGTTGCAACTGGCGCTCGAGCGCGCCGTCGATCCGGCGGTCGAGGCAGTCTCGGTGCGGCTTTATGATCCGTCATTCTATGTGCTGGTCGAGTTGGTCGAGGAAGCGCCGCTTCTAGTCTCGGGCGTCGATGCCAATTTCTGCCGCGTCAGCATATCGGCCCCATCGGTTGACGGCGCCGGCGTGTCGCTGTCGGATGCGGAAATAATGAATTTCGACCAGAGCGCCAATATCGGTCGCGACTATGCCGATGAGATCAGCCTTGCCTGCGGTGCCGATGGCTGATGGCGCAGTGAACGCCAATCCGTGGTGCGGCCAGCGACAGGAAGAACCTGGTTCGTGAGACGCTTCAGCCTCGTCCTTGCCGCGATTGCCATTCTCACCCTGCTGGCCTGTGCAATACCACCAGCCAAGGCCCAGTCTACCGGACCGGCACCTGGTAACAGCGGGCAGACATTGGAAAAGCCGGGGGCACAGCCCGGGGCCAAGCCAGGGCCCAAACTGGGGGCCGAGCGGGGATGGCTGGATCGCCTGACGGCCGAAATCAGAGTGCGCCAGCAGCGTTATTACCGGGAACTCGGCCAGGCGGTGCGTGCGCTCAAGACCGACTATTCGGCTGAGACCGCATGGACGCTGATCCTGATCTCGTTCGTCTATGGCGTGTTTCATGCCGCTGGCCCCGGTCACGGCAAGGCAGTGATTGCCGCCTATATGCTGGCCAATCAGCGCTCCATGCGCCGCGGTGTGATCCTCGCCGCCCTTGCCGCATCTGCCCAGGCGGTGACCGCGATCGCAGCCGTCTACGGCTTTGTGTTTGTGCTCAATTCCACCGGACGCGAGGCGCGGCGGTTCGCCATCGACCTTGAGATTGTGAGCTACGTGATGATCACCGCACTTGGCCTGTGGCTGGTGTGGCGTGTCGCCGCGCCGATGGTGTTGGCGCGCGCCAATAATGCGCATAGAACAAGCCATCATACCCATGGCGATGCGTGCGGGCACGGCCACTCCCACATGCCGGACCCGGCTCTGGCCGACTGGCCGTTGACGCTCGCCAATGCCGCGCCGATCGTTGCCGGTATCGGGCTGAGGCCCTGTTCGGGCGCCATTGTGGTGCTGATCTTCGCTCACACGCTGGGATTTTATGCCGCCGGCGTCGGCGCCACCCTGGCGATGGCGCTGGGTACCGCAATCACCGTTGCCGCGCTTGCCATGCTGGCGGTCGGATCGCGCGATATTGCTGCCCGTGCCCTTGCCGGAAATTCGCGCTATGTGGGAATTCTCTATCGTGCTGTTGCCCTTTTGGGCGCGCTCACCGTGTTCACCCTCGGCGCGGTGCTGCTGCACGCGGCGCTGACCGCACCGGCCAAGCCGTTCATGTGAGGCCGATCGCGCTCGACGCGTGTTCCACTTAATTCTGGATCGCGGCGGCGAACCGTCTTATCTCAAACAAGATGCTTGAACTCCTCACCGATCCCAACGCTTGGGCAAGCCTTTTGACGCTGACGCTGCTGAGAAGTGGCGCTCGGCATCGACAATGTGGTTTTCCTGTCGATCATCTCCCAGCGCCTACCGCGCGAGCAGGCGTGCAGGGCGCGCCGATATTCGAACTTCTGGGACAGAGCGTGTCATGGCGCGATGTGGTGCTGTTGGCAGGCGGCCTGTTCCTGCTGGTCAAGGGCACCCAGGAGATCCACACCTTGGTGGAAGGCGATGAGGAAGCGCACACTGCCGCCAGCGCGGTCAAGGCCTCGATGGGGGTTGTGGTGATGCAGATCGCGGTTCTCGATCTGATTTTTTCCATCGATTCTGTGATCACCGCCGTCGGCATGGCCGAGCATCTGGAAATCATGATCGCCGCTATAGTGATTTCCATTATCGTCATGGCGATCGCGGCAGAACCGCTGAGCGGCTTCATTTCCCGCCATCCGACGGTGAAAATGCTGGCGCTCGGCTTTTTGCTGCTGATTGGCGTGGCGCTGGTCGCCGACGGCCTGCATTTCCATATCCCGCGCGGCTACATCTATTTCGCCATCGCCTTTTCGATGCTGGTCGAGGCCCTCAACCTGCTGGCGCAGCGCAACCGCGCCCGCAGCCAGAGCCGCACCGTGTTGTCTGGCGCGCCGCCGATTTGCGGGATCTTGAGGATCTCCCCGCCGAGATCGAGCCGGGTCATGCCGTAATGCTGGTCGTAGCTGGCAATCCGCGCGGTCACCACCGCGCCTGCCTCATGGCGCCCGGTGATCGGATAAAGATCGGTGCGGTCCATGATCTCCTCCACGGGTCCGGCAGCGACGATATGGCCCTCGCTCACCACCGCAATGGAGCCGGCGAGCCGCGTCACCTCGTCCAGCGAATGGCTGACATAGACGATCGGGATTGAGGCCTCGCGCGCCAGATGGTCGAGATAGGGCAGAATTTCAGCATGCCGGCGCTGATCGAGCGATGCCAGCGGCTCGTCCATCAGCAATGCCCGGGGCTGCGACAGCAGCGCGCGGGCAGTCGCAACCCGCTGGCGCTCGCCGCCCGACAGCGCGCGCGGCCGGCACTCAAGCATCGCCTCAAGACCGAGCAGCCCCACCACATGGTCCCACTCGGCCCTGTCCGGGCGCTTGGGCGCAACCCGTCCGCCATAGGCAAGATTGGCGCTGACATTCATGTGCGGGAACAGGCGCGTGTCCTGAAACACATAGCCGATGTGCCACCGCCGCGCCGGTTCATTGATGCCGGCGGCAGCGTCGAACAGAACCTTTCCGGCAAACGCGATGCGCCCGCGCGTTGGCCGCAGCAATCCGGCAATGGCCTTGACGATGCTGGTCTTGCCGGCACCGGAGCGACCGAACAGGGCAGCAACTTCCGCATCGCTGGAAAATTTGGCCTTGAGCGCGAAGCTGCCGAGCTCCAGCGCGATTTCGATTTCGATCACCGGGCTCATGCGGCAATCCGCCGGGCGATGCGCCGGACAATCAGTTCAGAGGCGATCACCGCCGACACCGAGATTGCCAGCGCCGTCAGCCGCAGCGCCTATCCCTCCTCGCCCGGAATTTGCAGCGCGGTATGGATGGCGAGCGGCAGGGTGCGGGTCTCGCCGGGAATATTAGCAACGAATGTGATGGTGGCGCCAAACTCGCCGAGCGCCCTTGCAAAGCCCAGTATCGCCGCAGCGGTAATGCCCGGCATCGCCAACGGCAGGGTGACGGTGGCAAACACCGCAAGCCGGCCCGCGCCAAGCGTGCGTGCGGCCTCTTCAAGGTCACGGTCGACCGCTTCCAGCGCCAGATGGATCGGCCGCACCATCAAGGGCAGCGCCATGACGATTGCCGCCACTACCGCATCGGTCCAACGAAAGGCGATGCCGATGCCGAACCAGTCTTCCAGAGACGCGCCCAGCGGGTCTTTGCACCCCAACAGGATCAACATCAGATAGCCGGTGGCCACCGGCGGCAGCACCAACGGCAAATGCACCAGCGCATGAATGATCGCTTTTCCGGCAAACCGCGCCCGCGCCAGCAACATGCCAAGCCCGAGCGCCAGCAGCAGACCGGCGACCAGACACCACGAAGCGACCTGCAGCGACAGCATCAGCGCCTCGCGCTCAACCGGTCCAAGCGCCATCATGATGGCGCGCCGTCTTGCCGTAAAAGCGGGCCAAATCCATAATGCTCAAGCAGCGGGCCCGCCGCATCGGATCGCAGGTGGTCGAGCATCCGGCGCGCCACCTGGTGATCGCCGCCGGTAATCGCGATGCCGCTATAGACGATCGGCCTGTGGTTTGGCGGCGGGAATGCCGCAACGACGCGCTCGCGAGCCTCGGCCAGCGCATCGCTTAAATTGACAATGCCGAGCGCTGCCTCGCCGCGCGCCACGAAAGCCAGAGCCTAGCGCACATTGCCGGCAAAGACGGTGCGCGGCGCGATCTCCTGCCATGCGCCCAGCCATTCGAGCGTAGGCCCCGGCAGGCACATGGGCCGGATCGCCGATGACGAGCCTTCCATCGGCAATCAGCGCTGCCAGATCGGCCCCTGGAACAGGCGCAAACGAAACGGTGCTTTCCAGCGGCGCGATAAGTACCAGGGAGCCGGTGAACAGGGCCACCGGTGCACTGTCACCAGCCTTTTGGGCCGTGCCAAGTTCACGCGTCCAGCGCGGCTCAGCGGCGATGAAAAGATCGGCCCCAGCGCCCGTCATCAACTGGCGCGCCAACTGACCGCTCGATGCATGTACGAGCCGCAACCACCGGCCCGGCTCCAGCGCGCCACAATCGGCGACTAGGCACCCATCAGCTGGCGCTGACGGAGCGTTAATTGATTGATGCTCACCTTCACACTCATGCAGTTTGGCACTTCCATACAGTGTGGCGCCGAAATGTAGTATCTGAGCCTGACGGCAATAGATTTTGACACTTATGCTATGCTGCTATGCGACGATAGCAGTGGCTGGAAATTCTGGATGATGTTTATGGCCGAGCAAACTGATCGCCGCGTGCGTGAGGGCGATCCCGACGGTGCTGCAATGCGCGTCACCTTCTGGGGCACTCGTGGCAGCATTCCGTGCAGCGGATTGACCTATCTGCGTTATGGCGGCAACACGGCCTGCGTAGAAGTGCGTTGCGGCGATCATCTGATCGTGCTCGACGGCGGCTCGGGCATTCGCAATCTCGGCGAGACGCTGGTCGAGACCCCGCCCGAGCTGATCGACATTTTTCTCACCCACAGCCATTTCGATCACGTCTGCGGCCTGCCGTTCTTCGCCCCCTTTCATCTGCCGGCGGTCAAATTGCGGCTGTGGGGCGGACAGTTCGAGACCGGCATGACGGTGCAGGCGATGCTGGCGGCATTCATGACACCGCCGTTCTTTCCGGTCACACCCAATGTGTTCCGCGCCTCGGTCGAGTATTGCGACTTCAAGACCGGCGACAGTTTCGAGCCGGCCGAGAGCATCAAGGTCACTACCGTTGCCCTGCATCACCCGCAAGGCGCGACCGGCTATTGCATCTCATATGGCGGCGCCAAGGTATGTTACCTCACCGATACCGAGGCTGGCCCCAATGGTCCCGATCCGGCCCTGGTCGAGGTCGCGCGCGGCGCCGACATTCTGATCGTCGATTCCATGTTCACCGATGAAGAACTCAATGCCTGCGCCGGCTGGGGACACCAGAGCTGGCGCCAGTCGGTGGAGCTTGCCGATGCCGCAGGCGCGCAAAAGCTGGTGCTGTTCCACCATCATCCGATGCATGACGATGCATTTATGGACACGGTCGCGCGCGAGGCCAGCGCCCTGCGGCGTGACGTTGTTGTAGCGCACGAAAACATGATGCTTGAGGTCTGACATCCAGCGCCAAAACTCGTGCCGGCCCGTGCGGCAGACGAAGGCTTGATCGGGCGTGATTGGACCGCGGCCAGCATCGGCGGAGACTTAAGTCTCGATGATCACCGACTTGAAAAGCAACCCGCCCGTTCTTGAGCACGCCCTTGAACCGGCTGATGGTGGCAGCGCCTGGAGAAATCTCAAGCGGGTCATTGCACGCACCACCTGGCGCGGGCAGATGCCCGCGATCCCCGAGCGCGTGGCCGCGCGAATCGAACGCCATGAGGATGACGCCGAGGTGCTGCTGCGCCTGTTCCAGCTTGCTATCGTGTCGCTGTTCGGTTCGCTCTATATGGTCTCGCCCAAGCCCCATGCAGGCACCGCCTTTGCGCTGGCGCCATACGTCATCGGCATCTATTTCGTGCTGACCGTGTTCGGGCTTGGCTGGGCGCTGCGCGCGCGGCTTCCAGACTGGTCGGTGTATGTATCGATCCTGATCGACATCACCGTGCTCTATGCCATGATCTGGGGCTTTCATCTCCAGTATGAGCAGCCGGCATCGTTCTATCTGAAAGCCCCGACCCTGCTTTATGTGTTCATCTTCATTGCGCTGAGGGCATTCCGTTTTCGCGCCAGATTCGTCGTGGCCACCGGGCTGACCGCGGCGATCGGCTGGATCATCCTGTTTGTCTACGCCATGGTGGTCGACGAGACCAACAACATGATCACGCGCGATTACGTCGCTTATATTACCGGCAATTTTGTGCTGATCGGCGCCGAAATCGACAAGATCGTCTCGATCCTCGCGGTTACCACCATTCTGACACTGGTGACCCGGCGCGCCCGCACGACGCTGGTTCAGGCGGTCACCGAGGAGACCGCGGCGCGCGATTTTTCGCGTTTTTTCGATGCCAATGTTGCAGCCCAGATCCGCGATGCTAAACATCAGGTCGCGGCGGGTGAAGGCATGCAGCGCTACGCCGCAATCCTGTTTGTCGATATTCGCGGCTTTTCAATACTGGCCGCAACGCTGCCGCCAAACGCGGTGATGACGCTGCTAGCGCAATATGAGCGCCGTCTGGTACCGGTGATTCAGTCCAATGGCGGTATTATCGACAAGTTCATGGGCGATGCCATCATGGCGACCTTTGACGCGCTTTCCGAAGACCGCTCGCATGCCGCCGACGCGCTGCGCGCGCTGGATGCGGTGATGGAGGAGGCGCAAAGCTGGGTCGACAGGAGTGACAGCGCGGAAATGGCCGAGCTCAATGTCAATGCCAGCGTTGCCGTGGGGCCGGTGATTTTCGGTGCGCTGGGCGATTCAACCCGGCTTGAATACACCATGATCGGTGCGCCGGTGAACCTCGCCGCCAAGCTCGAAAAGCACAACAAGTTGCTGGGCAGTCGCGCGGTGACTACCGCCGAGGCCTATGATGCAGCGCAAGGCTATCAGCCGCCGGGCGATCCGGTGCGCCAGACCAGCCAAGTCGAGGGCATCGACGATCCGGTCGAGATCGTGGTGCTGCACCAATAGGGGATTGGGCCTGGCGCTGCCGCGCAGTCAGCACCAGAAAATGCGGCCCCCGGCCCCGGCAGGGGGCATGAGGGCCGCCAGATTTGATCGGCCGTCAAGGCCAAACGCCAGCCAACTCCTGCTATCGGTAGTAATGCGGCCGGTAAAGCTTCCGCTTCTAGGAAGCGTAATAATTAGGTGCGGCCTCTGCCGTAATAGCGGTTTCGCGGCGAGCGATAAGAACGGTAGTACCAGAAGGGATTGCCGCGATAATAGTACCGCGACCGGTAAGTGATTTTCTCCGGCGTCAACTCGCCGGTGGTGGCGCCACCAATGGTTTTTTCGATATTGACCGCGGGCCGGGCAGAGCCAAGCCCGTCCAAGGCGGGTCCTGGTATGGCCTTTGACGTGCCGGTCAATGCCAGCATCGCAAGCGCCAAGGCGCCAGTTGCAAGCGTGAAAGCTCGTATACCATCCCTCATTGTTGCCTCCCGTTTGGCAAAATGATCCCCTGGCTCCTTGAATTTATAATGTAGGATTGAGATTGCCAGATTTTGCCGATCACGTATGCGTGCGGTGGTGCAGATTGCGGCCAAAGACTCCCAAAAAAGCCCTGCTAATAGGGCTTCACGCGTCGCACCACGATAGCCGCGATGCACGTACCGCCCGCCAGCAACGCTAGGACCAGCGGCAGATAGCCGAAATTCGCCGTCGGCAGTTCGGCCAGAATGATGCTGATGGTGCCGCCAACCAGGAACTGCATGGCGCCCAGGAACGAGGCTGCGGACCCTGCGATACGCGGGTCGATGGAGGTGGCGCAGGTCAGCGAGTTGGCAAACACGAAACCGTTGGACAGCGCGTACAGACAAAAACTCGCGGTCACCAGCACCGGATCGGGATGGTGGGTGACGGCAAAGAACACGACCACCGAAGCCAATTGGACGCCCTGAAACCCCCCTGGCTTTGAGTGTGTTGGCGTGATTCCGTGGGGATATCGGCGACGGAGGGTACGATGGCTGCACAGCGCGGGTTGTTCGACCCGGATGAGCGCTACGCGGCGTTATCGAAGGCGGGAGATCCGCTGGAGCGGCTTGCAGGGGGTATCGACTTCGAGCTCTTCCGGCCAGAGTTGGATGCGACGCCTGATCGTTCCGATGGCAGGCAGGGCGGGCGCCGGACGAGACGACCATCCGGCGGTTCCGGGAAGCCCTGGTGCGGACCGGCGCGGTGGAGAAACTCTTCGCCCGGTTCGACGCGCATCTTAAGGACGCCGGATATCTCGCCCGGATATCTCGCCATGGGCGGGCAGCTCGTCGATGCCACCATCGTGGCGGCCCCGCGCCGGCGCATGACCGATGCCGGGAAGGAGATCGTCAAGGGCGGGGGCATCCCGCCTGATTGGCAGGCCAATCCCCGGAAACCGGCACAAAAGGATCGCGACGCGCGTTGGACGCTCAAGCCAGGGCGCAGGAAGACGCGCCCGGACGGCCCGGCGATGGGCGCAATCGCCACGCCGGTGTTCGGCTGCAAATCCCATATCGATGCCGACCGGCGCCACGGCTTCGTCCGGAGAGGTGATGGTGGTCAGCATGATCGAGAACTGCCACGCCTCCAGCCCCTGATCGGTGATCATCACCGCCGGGCCGGTGGCGAGAAAGCCGAAATAACCGGTGGTGCCGAGTGCGAAAATCGCCGTATAGGCAATATAGCGCCTAGAGGAGAGCAGGCTGCGGTAGCGGCTGAAAATAACGCTCCAGCTGGCTGGCCATCCTCCTCCGGCCGGCTTTCCTTGAACCAAATCGCCGCGCAAAGGCCGACCGCGAAAGCATAAAGCACCAGAAAGATGAAAATCGCCCGCCAGCCGAACGCCGTGTCGAGGCCACCGCCGATGACCGGTGCTATGATCGGCGCGGTCGATTGTAGAATGGCGACGAACGCCATGATCTGCGCCGCCCTGACACCGCGATAAAGGTCCTGGACCACGGCTCTGGCGGTCACCAGCGCGGAGATCGCCAGCCCGCCAAACAGCACCGACCGGCGCTCCAGCCTATCCGATAGCGGGCCGACAAAGAACTGGGCGAAAGCGAAAGGTGAATAGGAACAGCGAAACCGTCAGCTGGGCCGATGCATAGCCGGTCTCAAGACCGGTTGCGATCAAAGGTATCGACTGGATGTGGATCTATAGGGCAAGCGGGCCGATTGTCGCCATCGCCCCCAGCATCAGCACAAAGCCGCGCAGGAAGCGGCCCGTCGCCCTGCGTGCTCATGCGCACGTGCTCATACTGGATATGGCTGCCGCGAGACGGGCTCATTCGCGCCCGCCGCCCGGCAATTCAGAGGCTTGCGCCGCGCGCGCGCCTTCTTGATCCGGCGCTTGATCTCGCGTGCCTTGGGAGATAGTGATTCCAACGATTCCTTGGTCAGAAATGCATCAAGTCCGCCCCGGTGTTCCACCGTACGCAGGGCTGCTGCGCAAATCCTGAACGAGAACCGCTCGCCCAGAATATCGCTGGTCAGCTTGACCTGATTGAGATTGGGCAAAAACCGCCGCCGCGATCTGTTGTTCGCATGGCTGACATTGTTGCCGGTCATGACAGCCTTGCCAGTGAACTCACAACGTCGGGACATCGCCCCCTCCGTGCCGGTTTCAAGGTCCTGTATGCGAGGACCGGTAATGGGTGATCGTCAAACGCGCCGGAATGCCCGGCGCGAGGACGGCGCTGTATAGGCGTACCTTTGCCGCCCGTCAAGTTCGCCAGCAGCGCTGCGGTGTGCCCTGCCGGTCAGATGAACGCCAGCTGACCGGCGTGTTGGCAACCGGTTCAACTCAGCTGCGCCAATATCGCGTCATGGCCCCGGGCGCCGGCATTGAGGAGACATGGCAATGAGCATCACCAGCCCGACGCGGATCGTGCGCATCTATCACAGCCAGCCGTCAAGCCAGTGTCAGCGCCGGCGGCATGAAAAACCCGGCGGCAGAGGGGCCACCAATCAGGCACTGAACCGGCCACCAGCGCTCTGTGGACCGCACTCTGATACGGTGTCCGGACCGGGCTTTGGGTGGATCGCCGTCAAGCCATTCCATTGACGAATGCCGGTTTGCGTCCAAAATTGGTGACAAATCGCGCTTTACCGGTGCTCGGTTGCCTGGGCCGGAAGCCCAGTCACATATTGGTCTTAATCCAGCCTTAACCATAAATGCACAGGCTGGCGATGGCGTCGGCGCGGGCGTCACCGAAGCCGCGCGAACGCTGAGGGAGCAACGTTCTTGTCTCGACGCAATTCATTCGCCCTGTCCGTAGGATTGGCCGCGCTTGTTCTGGCCGCCGGCTGGTCGCCCGCGCCGGCTGAAACGCGCCTGGGCGATGCCCAACTTACCTATGATTTCTCGCTCGCCGGAGTGCCGATCGCGCAATTGACGATCGCTGCGGCCTTGAGCGAGGGCTCCTACTCCGTCAATGGCCACGGCAAGACCATCGGCTTGGTCGATCTGTTCTCCAAGATCCGCTTTTCAGGCACGGCAGAGGGCGACATCGTCAAGGGCCATGCCAGACCCAGAACCCACACATACAGCTATTCCGAACGCGGCAAGGCGCGCCAGATGTCGATGATATATGACGACGCGCTAATACCGTTGGTGGTTGCCAAGCCGGAATTCAAAAAGTCGTTCGACCGGGTGCCCTTACCGGCGGAAAAACTGGTTGGCACCATCGATATGGTGAGCCAGTTCATCGGCCCCGCGCTTCCCGGTCTGGGCGAGCTTGATCCGGGCCAGTGCGCGCGCGAATTTTCCATATTCGACGGCCGCCTCAGGGTTGACGCCAAGCTGATCCATCGCAAGAGCTATGCGAACTCGGCGTTGCGCGGCATGAGGTACAAGGGCCCGCTGATGCATTGCACCGTGCGCATTCGCCCGATTGGCGGCCATAAAGAGGGCGATATACTCTCCAAAGTGGCGCATAAGGGTGAAACCGATATCTGGGTCGCGCCGGTTCTGGGCGGACGGTTTTACGTCCCCGTCAGGGTGCGCGTGCCAACGCCGGTGGGGACGGCGGAGCTGGTGTCGCGCAAGATGCGCGTCACGCCGGTGCCGGCGCAGCAAAAAGCCGGGCTTGGCGGATAGGCAATCGCCGAAGGGGGAATTGGGGGCCGATGAGAATTGTGATCGCTTGGCGCGCGCGGCGCACCAGGTTTGTGGCCGGGGCGCTGACCGCGCCATTTCTGGCAGCATCGATATTGGTTGCAGGCCCTGCCGGCGCCGAAGGTTTGCCGCTCAATAAGGCAACCCGCACCGCGCTTGGACAGGAAATCGCGCTCAGTTACACGGTCACCGGCATTGGCCTGCCGATCCTGTCGGCCGCGTTCAAGATCTCGCTGGCATCGGATCGCTACACCGCCACATCAGTGGTCAAGACCGAAGGCATTGCCGGCCTGATGCTGCAGTCGCGCTGGGACACCAGAACCGAGGGCGCGGTCACCGCTGCCGGGCTGCGTCCGGCATCGTTCCGCGCCGACATCGCAACCTCGCGCGGGCGTGGTGCGGTTGCTATTGCCTGGGATGGCGGACGCTACAAGATCCGCGCAGTTCCGGAAAACAAGCCAGAACGCACCGCCGCGCTCAAGAAGCACTTGGAAAGCAATTTGCCCGATCCGCTGACCGCAATGATCGCTACCGCACTGGCCACCACCGGCAAACCCTGCAAGGGGTCGCAGCGTGTATTCGATGGAAGGCGTATCGTTGAACTCAGCTACCAGTTCGACAAGCCGGTGCTGCTCAAGGGCGGACCGCACTACAATGGCTTTGCCTATCGCTGCTCGCTCAAACTCACCCCGATCGCTGGCCACCCACCCGAAGAGATCGCGAAAGAGGAGCGCTCGCCGTCTCCCGCCCATCCGCTTTGGGTGGCGCCCGTCAGGCTCGGTAAATCGTCCGCCACGGTGCAGATCCCGGTGCGCATCGATCTTGCCACCGACTGGGGACGGACCACGGTGTTTCTCACCGAGAGCGCGATTAACGGGCGCGCTCTGATCCCGGCAAAAACCGCCAGCAACTGACTTGCGGGCTTGAACCTGCCCCGGGCGCACCGGGGCACATGGCGCGGTTTGCCCGCCTGTGTTTCAAAATGGAACGGATGTGTTAATGCAATTGCCGAGGAGGCGTTACTTTACAGATTGCGAATATGCGGCCAAGATGCCAAGAACACCAGATATCGTACCGAACAAAACCTGAATCTTCGTGAGTCAGTGATTCGGGCAGGATTCGTTCTTGCCGTGTTCCATTGATTATGAATTTGGTTGCGACTGGACGTGGCCGCGTAGATTCTTGATTAAGAGCGCATTTCACATATGGCTCCATTGATTGATGTGATTGATCGTTGGTTCTGTGATGAGAACCAATGTCTTGAGCGCATTTTGGGGCGCGGCATATGGCGAACCCGGCGGGTGAACCGGTTGACGGGCCTCTTCGGCTCGATTTCGATCGCTGCCTGAAGCTCGAGTTCCACGGTTCCGGAATCACCACCGACGCCGGATGGCCGGCCATGAGCCTGCGCGATCCGCGCACCGGCAAGAACGGTCGGCACGCGATGACGGGACTGTTTCGCCAATCCATCTTCGGCCGCCTCGGTGGCCATGAGGACGTAAGCGACGCCGGCCGCCCGGGATGCGATCCCGCGATGCGATGGATTGTCGGCGGGCGCGCCGTAGCCGGGCAGGCCGCATGCGCCGTCCGTATGGGGCGATTGGAGACGGAGTTCCTTGCCGGTGAAGAGAACTTCCCCGCACCGGCCGATCTGTCGGGGCAATGGATTGACCGGGTGTACGCGCGGCATCCGCCCAGGGCCATCATGCTCGACATGGATTCCATGGCGATCCGGAACGCAGCCGACTTCGTTCCGGCAACGCCCACAGCGCCGACGGTCGGCGCGGCGTTCTGCAACCCGTCGTCGAGCGTTACCGGGAACGGGACCTGCGCCGCTGTTTCCGAGGCGATGCCGCCTTCGCCGCACCGGACGTTTCCGGAGGCCAAGGGCGACCGGTATACGATCGGTCTCAAAGCCGACGCGATCCTTCGGCAAAGCATCGCCTGCCTTCCGACCCGACCCGTCGGCCGCCCTGCCGGGCGCGTGGTCGCCTTCTGCAACCGGCGCGGCGCGGCCGGGCAGCACATCAAGGAAGGCAGGAACGCGATTGTGCGCACCCGGCTGTCATGCCGGAGGTTCCGGAACAATGCCGTGCGGCTCCGGCTTCATACGCTCGCCTGCAATCCCGGTAACCTCATGCGGACGCCGGGTCTGCCGGAGGCGGTCAGGCGATGGTCGCCGACCGGCGTGAAGGAGAAGCCGATCAGGATCGTCGCCGGGATCGTCACACACGGCCGGTACGTCACGTTCCGGTTGTCATGCCGTCCGGCAAGAACCACGGGCGAGGTGTGTCCCGATGACGACGAAATCGGCACTCCCGGCGCGATATATGCCGGCGTCACCGTTCTCGCTGTCCCTCGATCCCCACGACGATGGTCCGGAGTTGCAGGTGTCCGCCCGTGGAGGCAATATCAGATCGACGATGGCCGTCATCCCGTGAATGTCGGCTCAGTGGAAATCAACGGTTATCGGCCCCATCTTGCAACTCGCCACCTGCCCGCCAACATGGCATGGTGATGCCGAGTGTGGCGCAGGTGGTGAAGCGGCGCAGGCGAATATGAACTGAGGTCCGATCCGCGCCCGAAGGCGCAGCAAAAGGGACGGCAAGTCAGTACCGAACCTGACAAGCAATGCTTGGATTCAGTGCTCGCGGGCTGTTTGGGGAAGTCTTTCGGTGCGGGATACTGTCTATGCTTGGGTCATGAACAGCGTGAGGGCGTGCCAGCAACTTTCTCGATCCCTCCAAGGCGACGCATTGGTCCTATCCCTTGATGCCGATTATCGTCGTCGTTGTCGTCACCCTGTGGCAGAGCCATGACAGCGACAAGAAGCGCTGGCTGGTCTGGTCGGACCTGCGCGCACTGTTCTCGCGCGATCTGTGGCTGCACAGATCGGCGGTAAACGATTACCTGCTGATATCATCAACACCTTCATGACGCAGGTACTGCGTTTTGCAGGTCTTACCGCCGGCTTCATTGCCGGTGACGGGCTCTATCTGGTCCTCGGCCTTGCCACCGATGGCCAGCAGCTGTCATTTGCCGCCAGCGGTTTCAATCTCCTCGTCTTTTCAATCTTCAGCCTGCTGCTGCTCGATTTCGGCAAATATTTTCGGCCATGCGCTGCTGCACCGGGAGTTCCACAAACCGCACCACTCCGCCTAGGTGCTGATGCCGCTGACCACCTATCGCATTCACCCGCTGGAGCACATCGTCTCCAGCACTGTTTCGGGCTTGTGCGTCGGGGCAGCGACAGCGGTCGGCGTGTTCGCCTTCGGCGTAATGATCAGCCCGATCAGCATTTTCGGAATCAATGTCGGTGTGTTCATTTTCTACGTGGTGGGCGCCAATCTGCGTCACTCCCATGTCTGTATCCGTATCCGCAATGGCTGAGCCGGATTCTGATCTCGCCGGTCCAGCATCAGATTCACCACAGCTTTGCTGCCCGAGCATCACGACCGCAATTTCGGCTCGATCTTCGCCATCTGGGACCTGATGTTTCGGCCCCTTTACGTACCGGTAGAGCGCGAAAAGCTGCGCTTTGATCTCAGCGAGGGCGAGAACCGGGACTATGAGAATGTGAGAAATCTCTATGTGGTGCCGCTGATCAAGGCATGGCGGCGGCTGAGGCGCACTGGCCGACAGCACGCCTCGGCGGTCGGCAACATTGAGGCGGCCGAGTAATTGGCTGAAAACTAAGCGCAACGTCTCCCGCGCCCGGCCGAACAGGGTTAAGTCTTACCCTCAAGCGCCTCGGCCACGCGCGGGGCGAAGTAGGTCAGTATCCCGTCGGCGCCGGCGCGCTTGAACGCGATCAGGCTCTCCCACATTACCTTTTCGCCGTCGAGCCAGCCACGCTCAGTGGCCCCCGTCAGCATCGCGTATTCGCCCGACACCTGATAGGCGTAGGTCGGCACGGCAAATGCGTCCTTCACCCGGCGCACAATATCCAGATAGGGCATGCCAGGCTTGACCATCACCATGTCGGCGCCTTCGGCAATATCGAGCGCCACCTCGCGCAGCGCCTCATCGGAATTGCCGGGGTCCATCTGATAGGTGCGCTTGTCGCCAACGAGCGTGCCTGACGAGCCTACCGCATCGCGGAACGGCCCGTAAAACGCCGAGGCATATTTCGCCGCATAGGCCATGATCTGCACATTGTCAAAGTCGTCCCCATCAAGCGCCGAACGGATCACGCCGATGCGCCCGTCCATCATGTCAGACGGTGCGATCACATCGCAGCCAGCGCGCGCCTGCACCATAGTCTGGAACACCAGCGCTTCCAGTGTCTCGTCATTGAGGATGCGCCCGTTTTCGATCAACCCGTCATGGCCGTGGCTGGTGTAGGGATCGAGCGCCACATCGCACAAGATGCCAACTTCCGGCACCGCATTCTTGATCGCCCTTGTGGCGCGGCACACAAGATTGTCGGGGTTCCATGCCTCGCGCCCATCCTCGGTGCGTAACTCTGCCGGTGTCATCGGGAAAAGCGCGATCAGCGGAATTTTAAGATCTGCCGCCTGGCGCGCCAGTTCCACCGCATGGTCGATGGTGTGGCGGCAAACGCCGGGCAGCGAGGCAACGGGTTCGCTTTTTCCAGAGCCTTCGATGATGAATATCGGCCAGATCAGATCATCGACACTGAGCGTCGCCTCGCGCATCAGCCGCTGCGACCAGTCCGTCTGGCGGTTGCGCCGCATGCGCGTTTGGGGGAAGGCGGGAGCGGTATGTACCGGCCGGGCGGCCATGTTCGCCCCGGTCTGCTCGCCGGCAGGGGGGGGGGTGCGTCGGTCGCTCATTTCGTCTCTCCGGCTCTCATTGAGCAATTCGCTGTTTTCCTCACCGCCCCAAGCATATAACGCAAGCCCCGCGCCGTCGCGCCCCTGCAATGGTGAGCTTAAGCTTTTGTTTAGGCAAACGCTTAAGCTCTTCTTAGGCTACCGGGCAATAATTTGCAGTTCGGACTGCTCATGTAGAGTTGCGTAGGGGTGAGTTCACATGACTGCTGTTGCACAAGCGCTTGTCGAAGAAGGCTTCTCCGATCCCGAAGATTTGTGCGTGGATTATGTCGAGTCGCTCAAGCTGATCGAGCGTCTCCATCGGTGTCTTCTTGATGTGATCAAGGATGAGTTCGAGCGCCGCGGGGACGAGGAGGTCAACAGCGTGCAGGTGCTGCTGATCTACAATATCGGCGATGCCGAACTGACTGCGGGCGAGTTGCGCACGCGCGGTCATTATCTGGGGTCCAATGTTTCTTACAATCTGAAGAAACTGGTAGAGGCTGGGTATATCGACCACAAACGCTCGACCACCGACCGCCGTTCGGTGCGGGTGAGCCTGACCGAAAAGGGCAAGGATGTTCGCGACTGCGTTGAAGCGCTGTTCGAGCGTCATTTGTTATCGGTCGAAAAGGTCGGCGGCATTGGGCCGGCCGAGTTCGCCACGCTGATCGATTCCCTGCGCCGTATGGAGCGCTTCTGGACCGATCAGATCCGCTATCGTCTCTGAAGTCTTCTGCCATCTGGTTGCATCGCAACCGCCAATTCCCAGCGGCCGCCCCGAACGATTTTCATCGTTCGGGGCGGGCGCAAGGGTCCGCGCGTGGCAAGTTCCTGATTTTTCGTGCGCAAATCAACTTTGACGCTGCGCAAAATTGTGTCCGCTGAATTGACCGCCATGGTTGACTGGCGCACCACAAACAGCGATTCCTATACGTACTCATTTTCTCAAAGGAGGCGCGCCGTGACGCCGCGTTTCGTCCAGCCGTTTGTGATCTGCGCCATTGTGGCCGCGAGCTTGGTTTGGCCTGTGCCGCCGGTGCTGGCGCAGGAAAATCCGCTGCTCGACTTTTTTGCCAACCCCTTTGGCGGTGGCCAGCCTCAAACCGCCGGTGCCAATCCTGCGCCCCATCAACCGATCGCTCCAGCCGATCCGGCCTATCGCAACCCGCGTCAGGATGTGAACGACGCCCTTTGGGATGCGCCTTTTGATCCGGGCAGCAATCCCGGCGCGCTGAAAAATGATGATTTTGCCGATGCGCCGCAGCCGGTTGATCCCAATTACACCGTGCCCGTCATCTCGGCCCAGACCATCGATGCACTGAACGGCGCCATTGCGCGCTACCGCCAGATTGTTGCCGGTGGTGAATGGCCGCAGATCCCGGCGGGAGCGGAAATGCAGATCGGCACCAAGGGCCCAAGGGTCGCGGTGTTGCGTGCCAGGCTGGGAGCGACCGGCGATCTGCGCCAGCAGGCAGGCCAGGCCGAAGCCTACGATTCGTTCGTCTATCAGGCGGTGGTCAACTTCCAGCGCCGTCATGGGCTGCGGCCCAACGGGCGGGCAGGTGAAAGAACGCTCAGCGCGCTCAATGTGTCGGCGCGCGCGCGCCTGTCACAGCTGACCATCAATCTGGAGCGCATCACCAAGCTGATGAACGGGCTCGGCGAGCGCTATGTGATGGTCAATATCCCTGGAGCCGAGATCGAGGCGGTGAATGGCGGACAGGTCGAATCCCGCCACCGCACCGTGGTCGGCATGCTCGACCGGCCGACCCCGATTGTGCAGAGCAAGATCGTCGAGCTCAATTTCTATCCCTATTGGCATGTGCCCGAATCGATCGTCAAACGCGATCTGGTGCCGACCATCCGGGAAGATTACGACTATCTGCAACGTACCAATCTGCGTGTCTTTACCGACTGGAGCTACAAGAACGAGATCGACCCGGCGAGCGTCGACTGGCATTCCGACGATGCCATGAACCTGAAATTCCGCCAGGAACCGGGCGATGGCAATGCGCTTGGCTATGTGAAGATCAACTTCCCCAATGAGCATCAGGTCTATCTGCACGACACGCCCAAGCGGCGCCTGTTCGGCCAGGAACTCAGGGCCTACAGCTCCGGCTGTGTGCGAGTTCAGAATGTCGATGATCTGGTCTCCTGGCTGCTTGCCGGGCAGGACGATTGGAGTTCTGAGCGGGTGCAGGACGTCATCCAGTCGGCACAATCCAAGAATATTGGCCTCAAGCGTAAAGTTCAACTCCACATGACATATGTTACGGCGTGGGCCAGCCTGGATGGTGTGGTTCATTTCCGCCGCGATCTTTATGGGCATGACGGAGTGGGCCAATTGGCCGCCAATTATTAGATCAGGTGGTGCGTACCACGCGCGGGTTCCGCGGGTTCCAAGTTCATTCAACCCGCATTTTCCATATGGCTCCATTGATTGATGTGATTGATCGTTGGTTCCGTCATAAGAAAAAATGTCTTGAGCGCATTTTGGGGCGCGGCATATGGCGAACCCGGCGGGTGAACCGGTTGACGGGCCTCTTCGGCTCGATTTCGACCGCCGCCTGAAGCTCGCGTTCCACGGTTGAGGAATCACCATCGACGCCGGATGGCCGGCCTGCCGCGAGCCTGATGACGCGTTCGGCTTGACGGACATGGCCGGCCATGAGCCTGTCGATCCGCGCACCGGCAAGAACGGTCGGCACGAGATGACGGAGTTGTTTCGCCGACCCGTCTTCGGCCGCCTCGGTGGCTATGAGGACGTAAACGACGCCGACCGCCCGGGATGCGATCCCGCGATGCGATGGGATTGTCGGCGGGCGCGCCGTAGCCGGGCAGGCCGTGTGCACCGGCCGATCTGTCGGGACAATGGATTGACCGGGGGCACGCGCGGCATCCGCTGTTTGTGTTCAACCGGTTCGGCGATCCGGAACGCAGCCGACTTCGTCCCGGCAACGTCCACAGAGCCGACAGCCGGCGCGGCGTTCTGCAACCCGTCGTCGAGCGTTACCGGGAACGGGACCTGCGCCGCTTTTTCCGAGGTGATGCCGCCTTCGCCGCACCGGAAATCCATGAGTTTCCGGAGACCGAGGGCGGCCGGTATACGATCGGTCTCAAAGCCGACGCGATCCTTCAGCAAAGCATCGCCTGCCTTCCGACCCGACCCGTCGGCCGCTCACCCGATCATATGATCCGCACCCATGCCGGCTTCAGCCATCAGGCAGGGTCATGGGACAAGAAGCGTCGGGTCGTCGCCAGGGTCGAACGGCATCCGGGCGAATTTGTCTCACGCGTCGGCTTCATCGTCACCAGGCTGAGCCGCCCTGCCAGGCACGTGGTCGCCTTCTGCGACCGGCGCGGCACGGCCGGGCAGCACATCAAGGAAGGCAGGAACGCGATTGTGCGGACCCGGCGCTGTCATGCCGGAGGTTCCGGAACAATGCCGTGCGGCTCCGGCTTCATGCGCTCGCCTGCAATCCCGGTAACTTCTCAGGATCGGCGCCGGAATCGTCACACACGGCCGGTACGTCACGTTCCAGTCCAGTTGGCCCGGTTGGCCGAGGGCGCGGTGCCAAGGGGCCTGTTCGCCGAGATCCTGCGGCTGATCGCCGAACTTCGGCCGCAGCCGGCGCCGGCGTGACGCGTCTGGTTGTCATGCAGTCCGGCAAGAACCACGGGCGAGGTGTGTCCCGATGACGACGAAATCGGCAATTCCGGCGCGATATACGCCGGCGTCACCGTTCTCGATGTCCATCGATCCCCACGACGATGGTCCGGAGTTGCAGATGTCCGCCCGTGGAGGCAATATCGGCTCGACGATGGCCGTCATCCCATGAATGTCGGCTTAAGGTTCAATATCAAGCTGCCACACCGGAAAAATATGAGCTTGATGATTGATCAGCGGCGCTAGGAGCCACTGATGCCGAAGGAAGGAAGAGATGGCAGGGCCTGACTACACCGCAGCTATCGACACAGCGCTGGACGCGGTGCGCGCCGAAGGCCGCTACCGCGAATTTGCCGATATCAAGCGCCGCCGCGGGGCATTTCCCTGCGCCGACCACCATCAGGGCGAGGATATCCGCGACATCACCGTGTGGTGCTCCAACGATTATCTTGGCATGGGCCAGCATGAAAAAGTGCTCTCGGCGATGCACACCGCGATTGACGAGACCGGCGCCGGATCGGGTGGCACCCGCAATATCTCCGGCACCACCCATTTCCATGTCGAGCTTGAAGGCGAACTCGCGGACCTGCATGCCAAGGAGGCGGCGCTTCTGTTCACCTCCGGCTATATCGCCAATGAGGCAACGCTTTCCACGCTGACGCGCATTATACCGGGCCTGGTGATGCTGTCGGACGAGCTCAACCATGCCTCAATGCTCGAAGGCATTCGGCACGGGCGCGGGCCCAAGCGCATCTTCCGCCACAATGATGTTGATGATTTGCGCCGCCATGTGATCGATCTGGGACCGGACACGCCAAAAATCATCGCCTTTGAATCTGTTTATTCGATGGATGGCGACATCGCGCCGATTGGCGATTTCTGCCAATTGGCGCGCGAATACGGCGCACTCACCTATCTCGACGAAGTCCACGCGGTTGGCATGTATGGCGAACATGGCGGCGGCGTTGCCGAACGCGACGGCGTGATGGGCGAGGTCGATATTATCGAGGGCACGCTTGCCAAGGCCTTTGGCCTGATGGGCGGATATATCGCCGCCAGCGCCCCGCTGGTCGATGCGGTGCGCTGTTATGCGCCGGGCTTCATCTTCACCACTTCGCTGGCGCCGGCGGTTGTCGCCGGAGCGATTGCCAGCGTGCGTCATCTGAAAGGCTCCGGCATTGAGCGCCAAACCCAGCAGGCAAGGGTGCGGCAACTCAAGGATCTGCTGCTTGAGTGCGGCCTACCGGTGATGCTGAGCGCCAGCCACATCGTGCCGGTGATGGTCGGCGATCCGGTGATCTGCAAGAAGATCACCGACACCCTGCTTGACGACTATGCGATCTATGCTCAGCCGATCAACTATCCGACGGTTCCCAAGGGCACCGAGCGCATTCGCCTGACGCCGGGGCCGGTGCATTCCGACGATGCAATGCGTGCGCTTGTTGATGCGCTTGATGAAATCTGGCTTGGCATGAAACTGGCGCGCGCCGCCTGAGTGGCGGTTATGCGGACATGACCGGCGGGGTCATATTCGAGTTTCACTTTATGCCCCATGCCGTCAAGGTCAGTGCCATTGACACTGACAGCACCGAAGTGTCGATCATGGGGCCACGAAATGCCAGTCAGGCCGAACCTGAACGCACGGCCAAGTCCAAGCTTGCCTCGGTGATCTCGAAAGACCGCCGGTCAGGCGGCGGAACCACCGTCTAAGGGCTGATTTTCCGTCCACCGCTGCCCTCTCCAGCTACCTTGGCGGGTTGGGTGGTTCGTGCTATTGAGCGCCGCGCAGCGCTGAATATGCAGCACTCGATTTACCGGCTCCGCCACAATGCCCAATGAGAATAGGGAACGGTCATGACGCTGACGTCGCATCTTGCCGAGATGAACTCCATCTCGCGATTCTTTGTCGGACGATGTTGTCGATGCCGATCCGGAGATCGCGGCAGCGATAGATGCGGAAAAATCGCGCCAGCAATACGATATTGAGCTGATTGCATCGGAAAACATCGTCTCGCGCGCCGTACTTGCCGCCCAGGCCTCGGTTCTCACCAACAAATATGCCGAGGGCTATCCGGGCCGGCGCTATTATGGCGGCTGCCGCCATGTCGATGTCAGCGAGAATATCGCGATTGAGCGCGCCACCAAGCTGTTTGGCTGCGGTTTTGCCAACGTCCAGCCCCATTCCGGCTCCCAGGCCAATCAGGCGGTGATGCTGGCGCTCGCCAAGCCCGGCGATGTGGTGTTCGGCATGAGCCTTGCCGCCGGCGGCCATCTGACCCACGGCGCCAAGCCCAATCTTTCCGGCAAATGGTTCCATGCGGTGCAATATGGCGTCAGGCGCGAGGATGCGCTGATCGATTTCGACGAGGTCGAACGCCTGGCCCGCGAGCACAAGCCCCACCTCATCATCGCCGGCGGTTCGGCCTATCCGCGGATCATCGATTTTGCCCGTTTCCGCGCCATCGCTGACGAGGTGCATGCCATCTTGATGGTCGACATGGCCCATTTTGCCGGCCTTGTGGCCGGTGGCGCCCATCCAAGCCCGTTTCCCCATGCCCATGTGGTGACCACCACCACCCACAAGACCTTGCGCGGTCCGCGTGGCGGCATGGTGCTGACCAATGACGAGGACATCGCCAAGAAGATCAACTCGGCGGTGTTTCCAGGCCTTCAGGGCGGCCCTCTGTGTCATGTCATCGCCGCCAAGGCGGTGGCCTTTGGCGAGGCTCTTCGGCCTGAATTTGCTGAATACGCCAAGGCGGTGGCCGACAATGCCCGGGTTCTGGCAAGCACCGTCGAGGCACGTGGTTTCGACATTGTTTCAGGCGGCACCGACACCCATTTGCTGCTGGTCGATTTGCGGCCCAGGGGGCTCACCGGCAAGCTTGCCGAGGTGGCGCTTGAGCGCGCCCATATTACCTGCAACAAGAATGGCGTTCCCTTCGATCCGGAAAAACCGACCGAGACGTCGGGCGTGCGTCTTGGATCGCCGGCCTGCACTTCACGCGGTTTCGGGCAGGAGGAATTCCGCCGTGTCGGTATGCTGATCGGCGACGTACTCGACGGATTGGTGGAAAATGGCGAGGATGGCAATGATGCGATCGAGCATGAAGCGCGCGATGCCGCGATTGAGCTGTGCGAGAGATTTCCGATCTATCCCCCGCACGAGCCCGGTGCAGGCGAATAGGCAAGGCTGATGCGCTGTCCTTATTGCGGAAACAACGATACCCAGGTCAAGGATTCGCGCCCCAGCGAAGACAACACCACGATCAGACGCAGGCGCTCGTGTCCTGCCTGCGGTGGGCGTTTCACCACATTCGAGCGCATCCAGTTGCGCGAGCTGATGGTGCTCAAGCGTAGCGGCAGGCGCTTGCCGTTCGATCGCGACAAGCTGATGCGCTCGGTACAGGTGGCGCTGAGGAAGCGTCCGGTCGAGCCCGAACGGGTCGAGCGCATGGTCTCCGGCATTGTCCGCCAGCTTGAAAATATGGGTGAGAGCGACGTCAAGTCGGAGATCATCGGCAGGCTGGTGATGGAAGGTCTGCGCCAGCTCGACGATGTCGCCTATGTGCGCTTTGCCTCCGTCTATCGCAATTTCCGCGAGGCCAAGGATTTCGAGGACTTCCTCGGCGAATTGACCGGCGAGTGTGCTGTTGGCGGGTGCACCTCCAGCGGGGGGCTTGAGCATGGCTGCCAAAGCCGCCGATCCGCCGGTGCTCACCTGCACTTTCGTTCACGGGCAGTGCCTGACGGAATGCGGCAAGGAAGCCGGACCCTTGATCTGCCGCCAGTACTGTATGAGCAGAAAGAATTCCTGCATGTTCACCGGACGGTGGATTGGACGGCATGGCGACGTATTCTCAACCCTCGTCGGGGAATAGCCGTTTGGGGGCTCACCATATCGCGACCAGTTCGCTGGCAAGGGCCACTGTCGCTGTTGTGACAAGAACGGCTGGAATGCTCCAGCGCCGCCACAACAGCAAAACCGCGCTAGCGGCGGCAAGCACCACGACCTTCCAATCAATGCTGCCGAGATCGGGGGTCCAGAGATGGAAAATGCCGATCTGCACCATTTCAACGTGGTTGAAAAACACATGCAGCGCGAACCAGAGCGCCAGATGGGCGACAAAGCCCACCACTGCAGCGGTGATGCCGGTCAGTGCGCCATTCAGGCGCGGCTGGTTGGTGATCCGCTCAAGATAGGGCGCGCCGACAAAGATCCACAGGAAGCAGGGCGCAAAGGTCGCCCAAAGTGCGATACCCGCGCCGGCCACACCCATCGCCCAGGCAGGCTCGCCGCCATGGTGGAATGCTGCCAGAAAGCCGACAAATTCGGTGACCAAAATCAACGGTCCGGGCGTGGTTTCGGCCAAGCCCAGACCATCCATCATCTCGCGCGCATCTAGCCAGCCATAATTGGCCACCACGTCCTGCGCCATATAGGCGAGGACCGCATAGGCGCCGCCAAAGGTCACCACGGCGAGCTTTGAGAAGAACCAGCCAATGCTGCCCAGAACACCGTCGCGGTCCGAGGCCACTGTCAGCGCAAGGAGCGGCATCAACCAGATCGAGAGCCAGGTAATGGCTGTGCGGATGGTCCCCGCAGTCGTGACAGCGATGATCTGGCTTTCAGCGCGCGGGGCCGGTGCACGGAGCGAGCCATAGACGGCTGCCAGCGCCACGATCAGCGGATAGGGCAGGGCGAGGAAGAATATCGCCACAAATGACATGGCCGCGACAACCCAGTGTTCAGGCCGGGTAAGCGCGCGCCGGGCAATGCGCAACAGCGCATCGATAACAATCACCAAAACTGTTGCCTTGATGCCCAGGAACACAGCCTCAACGATGGGAACATGGCCGAGCAGGGCATAGACCATCGCCAGCGACAGGACGACGGCAGCGCCCGGCAGCACAAACAGCAGGCCCGCTGCGAGACCTCCCAAGGTGCGGTGAAGTTTCCACCCAACATAGGTCGCAAGCTGCATTGCCTCCGGGCCCGGCAGCAGCATGCAAAAACTGAGTGCATCGAGAAATTGCCGCTCGCTGAGCCAGTTTTTCTCATCGACGACCACGCGGTGCATCAGTGCAATCTGGGCGGCAGGACCGCCAAAGGACAGAACGCCGATGCTGGCCCAGGTCTTGAGCGCCTGATTGAAGGTCGGTTTTGCACCGCCTTCCTCGGCCTGGTCACCGGCAAGGTCTTTGCCGCTCATGGTCCACTCGCCAAGACAGCTGCAACAATGCGGCACGTTTGCCGGAATATTTGTCTGTCAGTCATCGGTGTTGGAGAGCTGAATGGGCGGGCACTGCCATGATCCGACAAGGTGTGGCACGCTATGAGCGCGTTGGCCACACTATCGGTGTGGGCGGCCAGAATTGATCGATTGCAATGAAAGGCCTTAGCAATGAGCCCAGAAGGCTCTGACGAGCGATTTGGCATAGGCGGCCGTGTGGCGCCGGTCACCGGCGCAAGCCGTAATATTGGCCGTGCCATTGCACTCACCCTGGCTGAAGCCGGCGCGAGGGTGATGGTGCTTTATCATCAGGACGAGGCGGCAGCGGATGGGGTGTGCGAAGAAATCAGACGGCAGGGTGGCAAATCCGCGAAATTTCAGGCTGATCTGTGCGACATTGCCCGACTGCGCGAGATTGCGCGCGCGGTCGAGGCCGATATCGGCGGGGTCGACATTCTGGTCAACAATGCGGCGCTTCGCCCCAATACCAAGATTTCCGATATCACCATCGGTGAATGGGATGGCGTGTTTGCCATCAATCTGAGGGCACCATTCTTTCTTGCCCAGGCGGTGCTGCCGCATATGGTCAAAAGCGGATGGGGACAGATCGTCAATATCGGCGGCAGCGACGCCTATCAGGGCAAGGCCCGGTGCGCCCATGGTGTCTCAGCACCAAATCGGGGATTGCAGGGTTGACGCGCGCCCTGGCGCTGGAGACGGCGCGTTTTGGCGTCACCGTCAACACGCTGGTTCCGGGCGTTACGACACCCAGCGCCCGCGCCCGGGCTGGTATCCCGGCATCGACACGGGCTTTACCGAGCGCAAGCAAAGGCTGCCGATGGCAAGGCTTGGCAGACCTCAGGAAGTGGCTAATGCCTGCCTGTTTCTGGCAAGCGAGATGGCGACTTTCACTACCGGCCAGGAGCTGTTCGTCAGTGGCGGTACATGTCTGCTGGTGCGCCCGCCGCTGGAGAAATACGAGGCCGATGAATTCTGAACGGATGTTTCAAATGGGCTGCAATGTTCAGAAATTCTCCGCACGGCAGTCAGCTTGTCGTGATGCCGGGTACAGCGTGCCAGACGTGGCCGATATCCGCTTGAAGCGCGCCTATGAGGCGTCTGCGCCAGATGATGGTATGCGGATACTGGTCGAGCGGTTGTGGCCGCGGGGTGTGAAAAAGTCCGATGCGGCGATTGATCATTGGGCAAAGGATGTTTCCCCCTCGCCTGAGCTACGCAAATGGTACGGGCACCGCCCGAAACTGTGGGAGGAGTTTCGCCTGCGCTATGCCGCCGAGCTTAGGCAGAACGCTGATGGTGTTGCGGGCTTGCTTCAATTGTTCGCCAACGGCCGGGTGACTTTCGTGTTCGCGGCCAAGGACCGGGGTCGAAACAGTGCCGTGCTGCTACGCGATTTCCTGCTTGGCGGCGGCAAGCCTTGATCGAATTGATGTCAGCGGCGATAGTGACATTCAGCGCGCGAGCGGGATAATCAGACCATACAAGATCAACAATCTTCAATGGGCGGTGGTTGTTGCCCATGTGTCATTTCAAAGGGGGAGCCATGACAATCCGCAAACTGCGTACCGAGCGCGACAGCCAGCAATGGATGCTCGATCTGGCGCTCAATATGCGCGGGCGGGTGCAGAACTTCGAGCGAGACGATTGGGAAACGCCAAAGCGCGCACACAATTATCGCATGCTGCCGAAAATGTGGCGCGAGAAGGCCGAACATGACGAGGTGCTTGCAAAGAAAGCCCAGGCGCAAGGCTTCAACGCCACGGCTTGCGCCCATTATGACCATGCGGTTGAAGGCTACCGCATGGCCCAGCACCCGATTTTTTTCGATGACAATCCGGTCAAGCTGGTGCTGTGCGCCAAACTCGACGAAATGGTCGATCGGCGGTCGGAAGTTGCGCCCTATCCGATCGAGCGGGTGGAAGTCCCGTTCGACGACGGCAAAACGATTTCATGCCTGCTGCATCTGCTGCCAGACCGTCGCAAAGCGCCCTGCGTGATCTATGTTCCGGGCATGGATCAGACCAAGGAGGCCTATCCCAAGGCGGTCGGCAATCCGGCGATTGCCTGCGGCATGCACATGATCTCGATGGACGGCCCGGGCCAGGGCAACTCGAATATCCAGAAAATCCGCGCGGCGGGCGATGCCTATGAACGTGCTGGCGCTGCGGTGATGGACTATCTGCAAACCAGGCCCGAAATCGACAATGAGCGCATCGGAATTTACGGCATTTCGATGGGCAGCTACTGGTCGCTCAGACTGGCAAGCTATGACCACCGGGCCGCTGCTCTGGCAAGCGGCGTCGCCTGCTTTTATCCCAACAACACCATCTTCACCCAGTCATCGCCGCGCTTCAAACAGCAGTTCATGTACATGGCGGGCATGATCGACAATGAAGAAGCGTTTGATGCCATGGCGCGTGAAATGACGGTCGATGGGTATCTCGATAAGGTTTCATGCCCGACCCTCCTGGTCACCGGCGAATTCGATCCGCTATGTCCGCTGGAGGACGCAGTGCGCGCCTATGGCGATCTGACTTGCAATCGTGAGATGTGGGTGATCGAAAACCAGTTCCATCCCTTGTGGAACATCCCCAATCTCGGCGGGCTCGATTGTCACCACTATGTGATCGATTGGCTGCAGCGCGCACTGGTCAGCGGCACCACCAATTCCGAGCGCGTGGCCTATGTGAAAGAAGGTGGCGACGGGCCGTTTGGCGATTGCGAATGGCAGCCTCCTGTGGGGCCCGACGAGGCATATTTCTAAGACCGCCGGGGCACCCCACCGGGGACAGCCGGGTCAGGCGAGATTTGCGAAATTTGAGGGGAACATCGCCCTTTTCGCCTGTTCGTCCATTTCGGTCTTGAAGCTGTGCCGGTCCTTGAGCGCGAGTGCGCGGGTGGCTGCCGGACGGGCGGAAATCTCCTCCACCAGCCGTGTGAGGGGGGTGAGCGGTGCTGCGTGCTCCTCGCCCATCACATGCGCCGCCATACGCGCCCAGCCCCAAACCGCCATGTCGACAATGGTATAGGTGTCGCCAAGCATGTAGCGATTGTCCGCAAGGCGGCGGTCGAGAATGCCGTAATGCCGCTTGGCCTCAAACAGGTAACGGTTGATGGCGTAAGGGATCTTTTCCGGTGCGGAGTGGCGGAAGTGAACGGACTGTCCTGAAAACGGTCCAACGCCGGAAGCAATAAACATCAGCCACGAATAGAGGCTGGCATGGGCGCAGGGCGCCGGGGAGGGCAGGAAACGACCGTGCTTTTCGGCAAGATAGAGAAGAATGGCGTTTGAATCGAATACCGCAATGCCGTCATCGACGATGGCTGGCGCCTTGGCATTGGGATTGATTGCAAGATAATCCGGCTTGTGCTGGTCGCCTTTTCTGGTGTCGAGCGGCACCAGTTCATAGTCGATGCCCAACTCCTCGAGCATCAAGGCCACCTTCATCGGGTTCGGCGCGGCGTTGTAGTAAAATTTGAGCACGTGAAGTCTCCTGGTTCTGCGATCGATCCGCCATTCCAGCGAGCGCGTCGGGCGGATCGCTGAACGTCTCGTAATCACGGAGAAAGCCAATGAAGTTCAACACCGAATGCTGGAGGCTGCGGCGCGTGCGATAGCTGCCATGACGTTTTATGTCGCGCTCGAAGCGAGTTGCGATGCACCGCCGGTCTTTGAGGCAGCAGAACATGCGTTCGATGATATTTCGCTCCCTGTAGACGGCCCGATCGTGGTGATATCGGATCCTGCGGTTCTTTCGCGACGGTATGACGGGCCCGGTCCCGCGCTCTTCAAGCCATTCGCGCAGTTCCCGGCCGTCACGGCCCTTGCCGGCGACAGGTTCGGCGGATGGCGGCATGGCCTCGATGCAGCGCTGTGCGACTTTGCAATCATGCACGTTTCCGGGCGTCGGGAGCAGGACGCAATTGACAAAAACACGGGGCTGCCCTTGTGGTCGCGGACGGCGTGGAGCCCGGTGTTGCGTCCGCCTTTGGTGCGGCCGATACCATGGGGGGGCATGGGGGCCAGGGCCCCCTTTTCCGCCGCCGGCGCAGCGATGAACCTTGATGCGGGATGTCGATGAACAGCCGGTCAGGCGTATCCTCGGCGCCTGCCGAAGCGCTGAAGATACCTTCCCATATACCGCGCTCGTCCCGGAGTTAGTAAATTGTATCAAAGTGAGATTTCATTAATCCTTTATTGTAACACTTCATCTAACTCGGCACAGGGTTGGCCACAGACTGATTTATAGTCATTGCAGAACTCAGAAGAAACAACAAAAGGATTACCGAGATCAATTTCCGCTTTTCGGCTATAGGTGCGGTTATCTCCTTTAGTTTGCAAACCTACCAAATAGTCTTCACCATTAATTGTCGCAATGTTGGGACTACCAGAAACGCCCTGTTCTACGGGACAGTAACTTGTAACAAAACTCCCACTAATTTCTAATAGCTCACACGGCTCGTTAACTCTCAATGGGGATTGATAAAGGTCTGCAATGTCATTAGGAGTTTGCTGGCTTAATGTTTGTGGATTAAAATCAGGAGTTCCACTTGAATCAGTATTAAATCTAGTTTGTGGCCTATAAAAATGAACATCTATTTCACCACTTCTTGAAGCATTCACTATTCTTTTATTTGAACTTCTTACTGGTCTTACAAAATTATTTGGCCTAAGAGCTTTATCTACTTTTACAAAAACATAATCTGTAGAGGGCTCATTCCAGGCAGAAGGATTATTTATTCTAGGAGACACAAACTGAGAGTTACTTTGACTGGCTCTTGTCACATTCTTTGGATTTATAGGGTAAGCAGCAACTGTAACTGAGTTTCGAACAGGCTCTCTTAAGGAGCGATTTTCTTTTCTCGCTTTTCGTGGATCATCTAAAACTCCATGAGCTGTAGCTAAATAAACCCCAGGACAAACTTGAATTCCTTGAGTAAAGCCATTCAAAGTCCAAAAGGTAGCCATGGCAGCCCCAACGCCCTCTTTAGTAGAAACAGGGGACATTGAATTGTCCCGATCCTCATACCAAGCGGCGTTATGAAGACAGCTTTCAGGGTTTAACATGCAGTTGATTTCATTCAGCTCAGAGGCTGAACCATTTGAAGATTTCATCCCACAGTTTTCACCATTTTTTGTTCCATCAGATCTTATTCCTCCAGCTATAGAATGCGAATCAATAGAGAAAAAACTCATTAACATTATTAACAATAGTGATAGTAAACCATGAGGTGATTTTAATAGTTTCATTTTTTTTTAAGTCTCTCTTTATAGTTGACGAAGCGGTTGAAGAGCGTCTTCTTCGGCCCGTGGATAGCGGCGCAGTCGGCCCGGCGACCGCCACAGCGCAGAGCATGGACGGTCCCGCTCGGCACAGGACGATCGTCAACTGTTTCCGGGCGCTTCCTGCCGCGCATATCGGTCGGCAGAAGCGGCGCGATCCGGGCCCGCTGAGAATCGGAAAACCAAAGGAAATCATACATCTCGTTACCTCCTCATCGGAGGCAATAAACCATCCTCGGATCAAATCGGGAAGACAATTATCGGGGCCGGACCTTAGAAACTGATTCAAGTGCCATATTGGCTTCGGTGGATGCTTGTGCTCATGATGTATGCGGGGCACATTGCAGCCTCGTTGATGCCGCGCTTTGCGCCAAACGCTGAACATGGGTTCGATCTTGGCGTACACACAGTTGTCTACGCTGTTGTTGTGACGATTACAGTGCTGCTGTTAGGACGGCCATTGATATCCGGCACTGTCTTGTTTGCCATGTCCGGCGCTATTGAACTTTTGCAAATCTTGTGCCGGGCCGGGTCGGTTCCCTCGGCGAGGTCGTCGCAAACGGCATCGGTATTGGCATGGCGCTTGGATTGATCGGTCTTACCGGTCTGTTGGGGAAATCGCTCTTTGCATCAGCCGACATTCCCCGATTAGAAGGCCATTTCGATCATGCTGCCGCTGTTTTGCGTACGGATCAAGCCTCTTGGGCGGGCCGTGTCGTGGTTCGTGAACCGGGCGCGATTTATGGACGCTGCAACGGGCTTGAACCGGAATTCGATCTGACCGGCACCCGTCGGGTCAGACCCGTCGAGCCGCTTTCGCCCGGGTTTGATCGCCGACACCGTCATGCCGGTACCGGGGGGCACGGAGCCGTTGGATGACCGCAAGGATGCGGGGGAACAGAGCGCCGCCGACAGCCGCCCCGGCCGGTTGGAACGTGATGGCTCGGGCGTGGCGGACGACCCGCGCTCCGATCCTGATGAGGCGGGTCCGCAGGCCGGTCAGCGTCATTCACATCATCATATCCGCCAATCGCCCGAGGACCGACCACGGAATGCAGACGGTTGTGGACGGTTCGCGGATCTTCGAGAGGACCGCCGGCAATATCGTGCAATCCCGGGGTCTCGTCCAACTCCCGGAACAGCAACGGGCCACCGTCGGAACCGATCTTCGAGCCATGGACTTCCAGCCGCACCCGCCAACCGCCCCCGACTGTCGAAACCGAGCCTTATATCACCCGTTTCGCCTGCACCCTGCGGGCGATCCGTGATCCGCACCCTCCAGCCCACACAACATGCTGAAACATAACATATTACCGGCTGTCGGAGGTGCGAAAACGTCACGTTACCTAGGGAATGTGGGCTGATTCAACAGCGGCACAATCGGCGCTTCGCCTGCTTCGGCCGGAGCCAGACCAAGGTCGCACAGCGCGGTGAGCGCGCGATCGAGATATTGTTATGCGATATTCATGCCGGATTCAGCCTTTTACGCCTCCATTGCCGGTTGCCGGGCTTCGTTTTTCTTGAGCGCGCCCGATGAATACGCCAAACCAAATTTGCATCGGTCCCGCAGGCGACCATTGTGAGACAATGCAGATTGTTGAGGAAATGCTCTATCCCGTCTCAATTGCGATGAACAGGTATAAATATGTCGAAGGCGCGATGAATAGCTGCCCCGGAGGCCATAAATGAATGTGGATGGCAAGCACTATCGCAACATCTGCTGAATGACGACGGCTGGTCGGTGGAGAACATCGATCAACGGCTGTGTCCGCACCGTTTTGTAACATGCACGCTGAAAACGCTTGATGATGTGGCAATTGCGATCTCCGACATGGCGGCACGCTGACGACGGCGCTAATCGGCGCCACCGCCGCCTATGGCCTGTGTCTCGCGCTCGGCCAGGACGACAGCGACCAAGCGATTTCGCACGCCTGCGAAGTGCTGATGGCAACGCGGCCGACGACGATCAACCTCAAATGGGCGCTCGATGAAATGCGCGCCGGGATGCTGGAAAAAGCGCCTGGCAGCGCAAAAGCGCGCGGGAGAGCCGGTCAATGTGCTGACCCATTGCAATGCCGCCTGGCTCGTCACCGCCAGCTGGGGCACCGCCACGGCGCCGATCTACATGGCGCATGAGGCGGGGATCGACATCCATGTTTGGATCGATGAGACGCGGCCGCGCAATCAGGGAACCTCGCTGACTGCCTGGGAGCTTGGCCAGCACGGCGTGCCCCATACGCTGATCGCCGGCAATGTCGGCGACCATCTGATGCAGCATGGAATGGTGCGGTCTGTGCCTGGTCGGCACCGACCGCACCACCGCCGATGGCGATATGTGCAACAAGATCGGCACTTATCTCAAAGCGCTTGCCGCGCATAACAATGACGTGCCGTTCTATATCGGGCTGCCCTCGCCGACGATCGATTTTGCCATTCGTGACGGGCTTGCCGAAGTGCCGATCGAACAGCGCTCCGGCGATGCGGTCTCGAAGATTGCCGGGCGCATCAATGATGGCACCATCAAAACCGTGACCATCGTGCCCGATGGCACGCCGGTGGCGAACTATGCCTTCGACGTGACCCCGGCGCGGCTGATCACCGAGTGCGGCGTGCTTGAGCCATCACGCAAGGCAATCGCCGTGGCATTTCCCGAGCGGGTTGAGCTATAGTGCCGCCTCGCCCGCACCGCCGATCAATGCCCTAACCTTCCAGCCGGCAGACCCTGGCGGCGGTGTCGTGAAACATCTTTTTCTGATCGGCCTCGCTCCAGCCGCCAAGGGCTGCGCGGAAGGCATCGATCAGCGGGCCATAGGTGGTCCACAGCTTTTCAATCGGAAAGTTTGAGCCGTACAGGCACCGGTCGGGGCCGAACAGCTCCACCGTCTCACGCGTGACCGCGGCGATATGGGCCGGGTCATTGCGGTTGATGAAGGTGCCAAGGCCAGAAAATTTGACCACAATATTGGGCTGGGCTGCGAGTTGCTCCATGCCGGCGCGCCATTCAGCATGGCCTTGGGGCGTTTGCTCGTGGGGCATGCCGCAGTGCTGGAGAATGAACGTCTGGGCCGGAAAGTCGGCCGCCAACAGGGCGGCATCAGTCATCTGGCTCTGGAATACCTGCAGATCGAAGCTCCAGCCATAATCGGCAAGCAGCGCCAGATTTTTACGGAATGTCTCATCATTCATCAGATCGGGCCGCGCGGCATAGCGATAGAGCGGCTCGCGGTGCCAATGAAGCTGCATGCGAATGCCGCGGGTCAAAGGAAATGCCGCCAGAGCGTCGAGCGCGGGGCGCGCATCGCCGGCCATTAGATCGGCATAGCCGACAAAGCCCATCGGCCAGCCGCTCGCCTCAGCCGCTGCATGGACGTAAGCGGCCTCATCCGCGCCCTGATCACCCGGCCAGTTACACTGGACATAGACAGATTTGGTGACGCCATGGGGCGTGACATCGGCGATGAACTCGTCGATCTCATAGTCGCGCCTTATGGCGGTGTAATCGCCGAAAATGCGCGGCTCGATCGGTCCTGAAAGCCAGGCAAGATCGCGCTGGCGCCAGATGTGATGGTGAGCGTCGATCACCGGAATGGTCATCAAATACCTCCTCAGACGCGTTGCACTGGCTGGCGCGCAACCACGGCAAAGCGCGGCAGCAACAGGGCCAGCGAAACGATGATACCAACTCGAATGCCCCACTACAGGCCCGCAGCACCAAGACCGCCGGGAATTGCCAGCGCCCAAGCGACCAGCACGCCGACCAGCCAGAAGGCGGCGGCCTGCATGGCAAGCGACGCCCAGACATCGGCAACGCCGCACAGCGCGCCCAGAACGGAGCCCATCATCGCATCAAAGGCAAACAGCCAGCCGATGGTCCACATGGTCTGGCGTGCAATGGCGATCACCGCGGCATCGTCGACAAAGGTGCGGGCCAGCAGCTCCGGTGCGGAAAGCGCCAAGGCAGCGAACGGCAGGGCCAGAACCATGGCAAGGCCGGTGCCGGTGAAACAGGCGATAAAGATGTCAGAAAGACTGCCGCGCCCGACCGCACGGCCAACGCGGATCGATGTGGCGTCGGCCATGCCGATGGCGTTCATGGACACCAGCGTCAATATGGTCATGGTCGCCTGATGGGCGGCCAGGGCTTCCGGTCCCAGATGGCCGGTAAAAAACACAACCGCGGCAAAGGAGGCGCTCTCAACCCCCTGAACCAGCGCCATGGCAGGCCCAATCGCCTGATGCGCTTACCGATGGCGCCGCCAAACGCCAAGCGGTGCCAGCGCCCGATAGGTGTCGCCGCCGCGCACAACGACAACCAGAAAATAGGAGAGCATCGCGGCAAAGGCGGTCCAGCGCAGCAAAGGCGGTCCAGCGCATCAAAGACGAGGTGGCGATCGCTTCGACCGCGCCGCCAAGCTCTGCAATACCAGACCAGCTAAGCACGAAGGTGCCGTTGAGCGCGACATTGAACAGATTGACGATCAGCATGATGACCATGCCGACACGGGGGCGACCGATCGCTTCGAGAGTGAAATTGTTGTTGACGAACAGCAATATACCCGGAATGCCCCAGCCGAACTGGCGCGCGACGGCGGCTATTTAAGCATCCTGGCCGGTTGCAGATAGACGCTCTCGGCGAACAGCGAAATCGCAAACACCAGCGCACCGATCACCAGTGCATGAATGAGGCTCGCCCGCCAGATATCGCCGGCGGTTTGCGGCTCTCCGGCGCCGATCGCCTGTGAGACCAGGACCACGGTCGATTGCAGGCGCCGATTGAGACGATAACGATCAACAGTGCGTTCATCGGCGCGACGCCAAGTCCCGGATAGGCGGGCTCTCGCGCACTCGACCAGCCTGTCATGATCGCATCGACGGTGGCCATGACGAGAATCGCAGAGCGCGCCACCATGATCGGAAAGGCCAGAACGAAGATGCGGCGGATGTGATAGGAAAGCGGCTGGGCTTGGTTCAATTGAAGGGGCCGAGTGATAAGAGTTAAGCGCCTGGCAACATTGCGGCCAAAGGATTGCGAATCCGGACAAGCGCGGCTTGCCCTGTTCCTGCCCGCGCATGGCACCCATGCGCCAGTGGCATTTGCCAGCAGGTTCATCTCGCGCGCATATTGCAGGCGCGTTTCGGGTGAAACTCAACTGAGCGCCTAGGGACGGGATTTGGTTTGCGCCCACCGGCCGCGGCCGAGATACTGTCAACATGCATATTGATGAGATCGGGTATTCCTCAGGCTGGCGGACCGGCACGTGATCGGGCGCCTTGTCGTGAGCTTTGATCGGATGCCGGCTGCCACAAGTGCAGCACTGATGATGGTCAGTGTCGGCATGCAGGTGTCGCTGATGCACTCCATCATCCGCATCACCACAGCGGACCTGCACCCCTTCGAGGTTGCCTTCTTCCGCTGTTTTTTCGGTGTCCTGGTATTGCTGCCGGTGATCCTGCGCAACGGCCTGGGCGCCTATCGAACCGCGCGGTTGCCGATGCATTGGATCAGAACCGGCTGTCAGGTTGTGTCGATGACGTGCTTCTTTTTCGGCATCTCGCAGGTGCCACTGGCCAAGGCCTCGGCGCTGATGTTCACAGCTCCCCTGTTTGCCACGGTGTTTGCCGTGTTCCTGCTTGGCGAGCGCATCCGGTCGCGGCGGATTTTCGCGCTGTTTCTGGGATTTGTCGGCATGCTGATCATCGTGCGGCCGGCCGATGGATCAATCGACAATGGCTCTTTATTGATGTTGACAGCGGCTGCGACCCTTGCCGGCATGATGATCGCCATCAAATCGCTTTCCAATACCGATTCCAGCGTCACCATCACCGCGCTCGGCACGACCATGGTGATGGTGGTGATGACGATCCCGGCAATCGTGGTCTGGCAATGGCCGACATTGGAGCAACTGGCATGGATGTTCGTGATCGGCGCGCTCGGCTCGCTGTCGCACTACATGGTGGCGCAAGCGATGTCGCGCGCCGAAGCTTCGGCAATCATGCCCTATGATTTCACCAAGCTGATCTGGGCCAGCGTGCTTGGTTTCCTGATTTTTGCCGAGTTCCCGTCGTGGTGGACGCTGGCCGGCGGCTCGATCATTTTCGCCAGCACCGTCTATATCACCTATCGCGAGTCGCGTGTCGGCGGCGCACGCGTTGCTTCCGAGGCGATCAGCGAACGCGGTTGACCCGGTTGCCAAGACCCTAAGGACCGCTGCGGCATTGCGAATTGCCGCGCCGCCAAGTAGTGTCGCGGCACAATTCGAGCGGTCGCCGCAGGAGGTATGTCAGCCATAGACATTGCGGCTCCGATGGCTCAAACAGAGCATCATATTCGATCAAACGGAGACTCAATCAATGAATGACAATACGGTCAAGGGCCTGATAGGCGGCATCATCATCGGTGCGATTGGCGTAACCGTCGGAACCATCGGCACGGGGTGGGCGGTCGCCAAGGGTACGGCCGAACAAATGGCCCAGGACGCCTCAAACACAGCCGTGGTCGAGGCTTTCGCAAAAATTTGCCTGGCCCAGTATGGGGCCTCGCCCGAGCTCGATGCTCACAATGAGCAGATGAAGAAGCTGGAGGTCTACAAGCAGCGCGAATATATCACCCGGCGCAAATTCTCGGTAATGCCGGGCTCCAAGGATGCCTTTCGCGAGACAGCTGACGAGTGCAACGAGCTGATCACGGCCAAATACCTCAAATAACAAACGCTGTTGAGCATCGGGAGCCGCGGCGCATCAGCGCGCACGGCTCTTTTGCCACTTGAAGTTGGACCGAGCCGGGTGCACCGATATCCGGCGCGATCCGGAATCTGCTTGATACCTTCTGTGGCTCGCGCCCTCAAAGCCCGGTTGATCAAGACTGAAACTGATTGCGACGTTCAGCGCGGTCGGCTGCTTCCTCCCAGCCGAATGCGAAAACTTCTTCCACGCAGCAGGATATCAACGCTCAATGTGAAAATACTCTAGATCGGCTTTTATTTAATCCTGTTCATATCCTGCGTCGGCGATAACGTCCCAAAGGTCCGTGACGGTTCTGACGGCTGCCTTTCGTAGCAAAGCCTTGAGCTTTGAGAATGCCATCTCGATCGGGTTGAAGTCGGGACTGTAGGGCGGAAGATAGAACAGCGTGGCTCCGGCGGCCTCGATGGCGTGGCGGATGCCGGTCACCTTGTGAGCGGGCAGGTTGTCCATGACCACGATGTCGCCTTGACTGCGTTCGGGCACGAGTACCTGTTCGACATAGGCCTTGAAGGCGACGCCATTCATCGGCCCATCGAGCAGCATCGGGGCTGCCATGCCGGACAGGCGCAAGCCGGCGGCAAACGTGGTCGTCTTCCAGTGTCCATGCGGGAGCGCGGCCCGACAGCGCTCGCCGCGTGGAGCCCGGCCGCGAAGCCGCGCCATCTTCGTGCTGGCACCCGTCTCGTCGATGAAGACCAGCCGTTCCGGGTCGAGGTCCGTCTGACCGCTGAACCAGAGCTGGCGCCGAGCCAGGACATCCGGGCGTTGCTGCTCGGCCGCGTGTGCCGTCTTTTTTCGAACGTCAGCCCGCGCTTGGCAAGGAAGCGGCACACTGTCGGGTCAGATGTCGAACCCCATGGCGGCGCTCCAGTTCCTCGGCGGTCTCATGTAAGGCGATGTCCTTGCGGCGATGCCACCAGCCCAAGAATGAAGTCCTCGTGCGCGTCCAGCTCCGAGCCCGGCGGTTGGCCCTGGCGCGCCGGCCGGATATCACTGCTCGCTCGCCACTGCCGATACCAGCTCCCAGCCGTCGATATCCCGATCGAGAACCGGCCCGCGGCGAAAGCCCGTCCTCGATCGCGGCGATCACTCGTCGGCGAAGGTCCAAACCATAAGCACACGCCATATCTGCCTCCCGATAAGCCTCGGGACACAGAATCATGTGCCAAACCATTTGGGAATCCCCTAAATCGACTCCGATTGCGTGAAACATGCTCTAGAAGCGCGCGCTGGCCGGTGTGGTGATCGCGGTCACAATGCGGACGTTTCACCTGCCGCGGCATACAAAAGGGCCCTAACCGCCAAGTTCCAACGGTTTTTGAAGCCGCACCGAGGTCACGATGGCTTCCAAAAGCCCGATATTGGCGACCATTTCGGAGGGCTTGATGCGATAATCGCCTTCACCTTCGACCGCAGCCGCCCAGGCTTCGAAATTCATGCGCACGGTATTGACCACCGGATGCATGCTCACCTCGCGCCTGCCGGATCTGTCGCAGATGATGAGCTCTGCCGGATCATCGACATCGACATTGGAAATCTCGCGCAGCTCAATCCAGCCCTGATCGCCGAAAACGGTGAAACGCCCATAGAACGGCGTGGTGAGGAGCACGGTTAAAAGTCCGGTGATACCGCTGGCGAAGGTCACATGGGCGGCGACGGTGTCGGTGAGCGGCGGCTCGAATGCGATCGAACCGGTGCGGGCAAACACGGTGCGCGCCGGGCCCACTAGCGATACCAGAAAGTCAGTCAGATGAATGCCGAGTGCGGTCATGCCGCCGGCCGGCGCATCGGACGGGCTGAGCCGCCAATTATCCGCAGCGAGGCCGGCGAATATGTCATGGCTGAAATTGGTCTCGACGTGGAGCAAACGGCCGATCGAACCACCGACCACCCGGCGGCGCAGCTCCTCCATGGCCGGTTCCCAGCGCCGCTCATGGCCAAGACCCAGAATGATGCCGGCCTTGTCGCAGGCCGCAATCATGCGCCTTGCACCCTCTGAGGTGAGCGCCAGCGGCTTTTCGCAAAAAACCTGTTTGCCGGCCTCGGCCGCCTTGACCACCTGCTCCTCATGTGCTGAGTGGGGCGTTGCTAGGATCACCGCATCGATGTCGGGATTGGCGAGAACCGCATCGAAGTCCGCCTCAAGGATGAGCGAATTCTCGGCGGCGAAGTCGTCAAGCCCGTCCTGGAACGGATCGACCCCATGGGTCACGCTGATGCGCTCGCTATCGGCGAGGCAATTTGTGATCTGCTTGCCCCACCAGCCAAGTCCGACAACAGTCGCGCGCATGACGTCTCCTCCTCCCGTTCAGATGTGCGGCGACCATAAAGGCCACGCCCAGCGCCCGGCAACCAGCGATTTTCAACTCGAACCCGCCGGCACGTCTCAAACCGGTTGTGCCCGGACCGGATGTTGTGGCTATGGTGGGCGTGAAACTCGGCAGCATACGGAAATCAACAGATGAACGACCACGCACCGGCACTCGATTTCACCCCCAGCGAAGATCCTTTTGTTGTCGATCATGGCGGTTTTTACCGACGCTGGTTGTCGATGATCGAGGATATGGACGAGCTGAAGGCGACGGTGGCCAAGGTCGAGGCGACGACCGAGGACAAGTGGGTGCCGCTGTGGAGCTGCGTTGCCAAGGGATATGAAGACCGGGGCGATGAGCTGGAGGCGGCGGGCGATCTTGAGGCGGCGCGCAAGGCGTTTCTTACCGCCAAGGCGTATTACTCGATCTCGAGATATCCCGGCGCGATCACGCCGGTGAAGGCAGACGCGTGCGCTGATCTGGCGCGCGCCTATCAAAAGGCCTCAGCCCATCTCGACCCGCCGCTCGAGGTGGTCGATGTGGAGTGCGACGGCAAGGCGATCCGCAGCCATTTCCGCGCGCCCAAGTCCGGCCAGCCGGCGGGCGCGGTGCTGATCATGTGCGGCTATGACATGTTAAAGGAAGACCGGGGATGGGCTAGCCAGTTCGCGCTCGAGAACGGGCTGGCTTCCCTGGTTATGGATGCGCCTGGCACCGGCGAGAACCCGTTTGTGTGGGATCCCTCATCGGTCAAGGCGTGGATGGCGGCGATCGATTATCTGGCAGCTCGGCATGAGGTCGATGAGAACCGCATCGGCGCCTTCGGCATCAGCCGCGGCGGTTATTCGGTGATGCAGCTTGCGGGCTGCTATCCCGAACGGGTCAAAGCGGTGGTGGCCAATGCCGGCCATCCATTCGGCTACCAGATGACCGATCAGGAAACCCAGGACTTCGTCGATGCGCGCAATGCGCGGGCCAGCTTCATTTTCGGCACGCCGGGGGACGAGACGTCATTTGAGATCTGGTCGGTGGCCCATGAAAACAATCTGTTCAAGAGCTGGGCGCTGTCGGAACAGGGCATTCTCGAGAACATCACCATGCCGGTGCTGATGATCAACGGAAAGCACGACCATCTGGCGCCGGTCGGCAATATCCATTTCATGCTGGAGAACGGCCCGGTAGGTCAGCGTTCAGCGCGCATCTATGCCGATGCCGGCCATTGCGCGTTCAAATATTACAGCGACTGGGGCCCGGCATCGTTCACCTGGCTGGCGGAGAAGCTTGGCGGGTAGTTCTCCCAAAACCGACACTTGCGGCATCAGCGCCGGACTTGCCCTTCACGTTCCCTCGCAGGTTCTGGTCGGAAGGTCCGGCCCGCCGGCGTGCGAGCTTCGACGCTCGAGCAGGATCACATCGTGCCACACGCCTTCGATGTGACCGTAGCACTCCCTCAGGCCAACCTCGCGGAACCCGCATGATGTGCGTGAAGGGTAAGGCTCGCGCGATTGCCCGCCATGATTTGCGCCTGCAATGTCCAGTACCCTGCCGGTTCGGAGACTTCGATGAGCCGTCCCAGCAGAGCCGTTGCGATCCCTGCCCCGCGCGCGTTTTCGGTGACGCATACGCTGACCTCAGCGATACCGGCAGCGCCTCATGTGTCAGGAACCGGAGCCAGAGCCGCCCAACCGGCAATCACCCAATCCCCGGTGCGCGCTACCAGCCTGCCCAGTGGCAGGTGCTGGCCATCCCACACCTTGCAGACCGGCGAGGTCAGCATGAAGGCGGCAAGACCCGTGGCAAGACCTTCGCGATAGATGTCGCGCACCTGCTTCCAGTCGGCCTGGCGCATGTCATCGATGGTGAATTTCATCGCCCCAATCGCATTGCGTGACATCCAAAACTGCAGTTTACCCGCATTCGGTTTGGGCGCGCCCTAATCCTCCGCCAGCATCGTGTCGGCGATTTTCTCCACTGACATCATCACCGGGAAATTGAGGTTGGTGCAGGGCACCACCGGGAAAATCGAGGCATCGACAACGCGCAGGCCCTGAAACCCGTGCACCCTGCCCTGATTGTCGGTGACCGCCACCGGGTCATCGCCAGCTCCCATGCGGCAGGTACATGAGGCGTGCCACACACCGACCGTGGCCTTGCGAACAAAACCCTCAAGCGCCTCGTCATCTTCCATCAGAACGCCAAGCCTGGGCGCTTCCAGTATGAGCTTTTCAATCAACATGCGGCGCAGCGGCGCCGGACCTTCGAGCAGCCTTGCCAGAACGCTGGTAAGAATGCGGTTGCGCGGTGTCACCTGGCCGACCTGACGGACCTTTTCGCCATAGACCGCGCTGAACACATCGCTTGTCACCTTTTGCATCGCTTCTGCTTCGTGCATCAGCGCCATCTTGCGAAAGCCCTGCATCAGGCGTTCAAGATCACGCCGGTCTGACAGCAGGTTGAAATTCACCTGCGGCTCGTCGCGCCAGTCGCCGGATGTCAGCTTGACCTCGCCGGTTTCCGAATAGGTGCGGTTGACGAAAACGATGAAGGAAGCGATCTACTCGCCGACCTTGTGCCAAGCGGATTTGGAACACACCGCGACATACATGTCGCCCTGCGGCGCGCCGCCAATGCCGGATGAATAGCGCATCGACATCAGCAGATGGCGCCTTGTGTGGGCGTTGATGCGCGCCTCGGGCTTGATATACGAGGCGACCATGATCGAGGGATGATCCATCAACCGCTGGCCGACGCCGCCAAGATTGGCGCGTACCTCGATACCAAGATCGGCAAGCACCATGGCCGGGCCGATGCCGGCGCGCATCAGATGCGCGGGCGAGTGAATGGCGCCCGAGGACATGATGAACTCGTTGGCGCGGAATTCATGCTCCTCATTGCCAATGCGCGCGGCAACGCCGACGCAGCGTGTGCCCTCGAACAGGAGCCGCGTGACGGTGGTGTCGGTCGAGATCGTCAGATTGTCGCGCTGGCGCGTCGGCTGGTCGAGATAGCCAACCGCGGCCGAGACCCTTCGCTCATAGACATGGCTTCCGGTGGTCGGGAAATAGCCGTCCTCGAACGGGCCGTTCTGGTCGGGCAGGAAATTGAAGCCCGCCTCAGTGAACGCTTCACCCACCGCCTTGACGTGGCCGTTCCAGAATTCGGGGAAGGTGCGAGAGACCGGAATGCGCCCCTGATTGCCGTGATAGGGGCCGTCAAAGTCCATGTCGCGCTCGACTTTGCGGAAAAATAGGGCAGCACATCGTCCCAGCCCCAACCGGTGGCGCCGCGCTCCTCCCACATGGCGTAATCATTGGGCGCGCCTCTATTGGCAACCTGGCCGTTGATCGACGAGCCGCCGCCCAGAACGCGCGCCTGCTCGTATTTGCGCAATGGAATATCGCGCGCCTCGGGGTCGTTGTGCGGCACCACTTCGGTTCTGACCTTGAGATCGGTCCAGTGAAAACGCGGGTCGAGATAGGCGGTGCCTGGATAGGTGTCGAGGATCACCTCGGGCACCTTGCCAGGCGGTGTGTCGGACCTGCTTCGCACAAAAGCACCTTGTTGGCCGATTTTGTCGAAAGCCGGTTGGCCAGAACCAAGCCTGCCGAGCCGCCGCCGCCGATGATGTAGTCTTAGATCATTGATACCCCCCAAAGCCCCTGTGTCCGGCGCAAGCAAGGCCCTAAATCCATTTTCATCCCGGACAGCGCGAAGGCCCGCCGCGTTGCCGGCATGGTAAAGCACTAATCGCGCGCTTTATGGTAGGCGTGCATGCGGCAAAGCGAGGGACTGGAATGATCAGCGATATCGAATGTCTGGTGGACGAGCGCTACACGGTCAGCGAGTCGCCGCTGTGGGACGCAAGCCGCGGTTGGCTGTTCTGGATCCACAATACCAGACACAATGTGCACGCAATTGATATCGCCAGCCGCGAACGCTAGGTCTGGCAGTTCGACGGGCTGGTTGGCAGCCTCAGCTTTGCCCGCTCAGGCCGGCTGGTGGTCGCTCATGGCAACATGATCTCGCTGATGGAGATCGACGCCGGCGCGCGCGAGCAATTGGCCGAGGTCGAATTTCCGGCCTCTGTGTGGAATCTCAATGACGGCAAGGTCGGGCCCGGCGGCGCCTTCTGGGTCGGCAGCATGGCCTATGCCGAACCCGAACGCCTGCCCGCCGCCTCGCTCTACCGGATCACTGCGGACGGGCAGGTGGAGACCAAGATCGATGGCGGCATCATGGTCTCGAACGGGCTTGCCTGGTCGCCCGACGGCACGCGCATGTATCATTCAGACTCGCAAGGCATGTGGATCGATATCTGGGACTTCGACACCGGTACCGGCGAGATTTCCAACCGCCAGCGCTTTGCCGAGTCCGACCGCATCGAGGGCCTGCCTGATGGCGCCGCCACTGATGCTGATGGCTATTATTGGAGCGGGGCGTTCAGCGCCTGCTCCTTCAACCGCTTTGCACCCGAGACGGCACGCTTGCCGGCAAATACCCGGTTCCTGCGGCCTGCTCGATGCCGTGCTTTGGCGGCGATGACATGAAGACGCTGTTCTTCACCTCGCTCACAAATGCTGTGAGGCCTGAAGAAGTCGCGCATTGTCCGCTGACCGGCGGTGTGTTCATGGCGCGCGCGCAAGTCGCGGGGCTGCCCATCGGCCTGTTTGCCGATTGAGTGAACTCTAGAGCGTTATCCGATCCACCTCGATCAGATCGGCGCTCTAGCTTGTTGTTTTGACGCATCATCTGATCGATCCTCGCTCCGCTCCGGTCGGATGATGCTCTATTCCTTGAGCGCGCCCATGGCGCGCAGGCTCACGGCAAGGGCCTCAAGCGAGCGCGGTGAGAACACCATCGCTTCTTTATATTTGGCGATCGCCAGATCCGGATAGGCCTGCAACATCGCGGCAAGGGATTCTTGTACCTCTTCGGTTCTGCCGGCGGCATAGAGCACCAGCGCCAGATTGTGGTAAATCCACAGCGCATTGGGCCGTTCTTCAAGCGCGCGCAGAAGCAGATCGGCGGCCCCATCCCAGTCCCCGGCCACCTGGTGAGTGCTGGCAAGGCCGACATAATTGTTGAAATTCGTGGGATCGAGCGGGTTCAGCCGCAGCGCCCGCTCAAAAAGCTCGCGCGCCTAGTACGGACGGTCGGAATAGACCTCAAGCCAGCCCAGGCGGCGTTGGGATCGATCGCCACCGCACGCTCAAGCATCACGCGGGCTGCGCTATAATTGCGCGCAAAAGTATGGACCGCGCCCAAAACCAACAGGATCAGCGGATCGTCGGAGGACAGGCTGGCGGCTTTTTCGGCCAGCGCCAAGGGTAGCCGGGATCGATCTCCAGCGCCTTTTCCAGAAGATCGAGCGCGAGGGTCGCTACTTCCTTTTCCAGCAGCCAGACATGGCGGATGGCGCGCATGGTGTAGTCATAGGCGCCCAGATCCTGCAACCGTTTGCGCTGGGCGCGCTCGACTTCGGCAAGCCTGACAGATGGCTGCAGCGCGCCGGCAACCTGCTCGGTGATGCGGTCCTGAAGATCGAAGATATCATCTAGGTTGTCGTGGACCAAGCTTGACATGAGATTCACATTTGGATTCAAGGCTGCCTTTTGGAGGCGGCCTTTTGGAGGCGGCCTTGGGCGAGCGGATTGGTGTAACGGATGAGGAATGGGCGCTGATCGGGCCGCTATTGGCGCCGGAGCGCGGTCGCGGGTGCCGTCCTGCACAGGACAACCGCCTGTATTTCGAAGGCATGATGTGGATCGCGCGAACTGGAGCGCAGTGGCGGCCTCTGCGGGATGACTATGGCAAGTGGAACAGCATTTTACGACGCTACCGAAGATGGGTCACGACCGGCGTGTTCGATGCGATGCTCGAGACCGCTGGCCGAACTGGCGGGACGCGATGCCACCGCCGACATGATCGATAGCACGGTGGTCCGGGCACATCATTGTGCCGTCGGCATAAAAGGGGGCTCAGCAAACAGAGGGGCCTGGCCGGTCGCGCGGCGGCTTTACGACCAGGCTCCACGCGAGGTGCGATGCCAGAGGCCTCCCGCTCGGCTTTGTGCTGACACCCGGCCAAGCGCACGATGTGCAGGGCTTTGCACCGCTGTTCCGCATGATGACCGACCGCATTGAGGCGTTCCTCGCAGATCGCGGCTATGATGCCGATGCTATCCGCCAGGAAATCGCCGCCGCAGGCGTCGAAGCGGTGATCCCTGCAAAGAGCAATCGTCCTGACCCCATCACGCACGACCGGGCCAAAGACAAATGGCGCAATCTCGTCGAGCGGTTGTTCAACAAACTCAAGAACTGGCGCAGGATCGCCACCCGCTACGACAAAACCAAAGAGTCCTGCCCCGGCTTCGTTGCCATCGCATCAATCAAACTCTGGATACCATTTGTCCACGACAACCTAGCGCGCCGTCGTATTTTTCCGCCCATAAATGTGCGCCGCCCTCGGTCTCGATCAGCTGCACGGTAATGCGCACCCGCTCCCCGGCGGCGCTGGACGCTGCCTTCGAGCACATAGGCAACGCCGAGCTCGCGCCCGATCTCGCGCGCATTGAGAGCGCGGCCCTTATAGGCAAAGGCGGAATTGCGGGCGATTATGAAGAAGGGACGGATGCGCGACAGCGCGGCGGTGAGCGCTTCAACCACGCCATCGGCGAAATGCTCCTGCTCGGGATCGCCCGACATGTTGTCGAACGGCAGAACCGCGATCGAGGGCTTGCCGGGAAGCGCCAATGTCGCAGGGGCTTGGGCGGCGGGTGGTCGGTCTGCGGGCCGGGCCGCGCCCTCGCCCGGTGCGCTCAGTCCTTCGAGCCGGGCCGCCACATTTACTCCATCTCGTTTCAGCCGATGCCCGCGCCGGACCCTATCCCTCGACCGCAGGCCACAGCCTGGTGGCGACGGTCGGCGAGCCCGGCGCATGCACGGTGTAGTCGTGAATGCGGTGGGTCCAGTGTGCCTCTTCAAGGTCGAGCGCTTCGTGCTTTTCTTCAAAATTGAGGCGCCGCGCTTCAATTGAGGTGAACTCGTATATCACAGAATATTTGGCCCATCCTGCCGCGCGCATCATGACACGCGCGGCAATGCAGCCTTTCATATGGGGAATTGCCGGCAGGCGATGCTGGGCATACCAGGCGCACCGTCATATTCGTCATCGATGGTGCGGGTGCGGAACGAGCCCATCTGGATCACCGGGCCGAGCGTGGTGCCCACCGTGCGCAAACCCGTGTCGGGCCCGTCGACGCGGGCGAAAGTGGAAAACAGGCAAGGACGCACGCCAATGCGGCGTGCCAGCATATCGCGCGTTGTCGCCTCTTGCGGCGCATCCATGACGCTGGGCGCCACCAGGGTTGAAAGCTCGGCGGCACCGGCCAGCATCAGATACTGGGTGCCGGTGCCAACGCTCGGGTCACCCATGCGCCCGAGGGTACCGCGCACCGCATTCATCGCCGCACCCTCCTGGGCGCCGGACTGGTAATGCGCCGCCTAGGCAAAACCCGGCCGCGCCCGCACCGAAGGCAGATAAGTGCCATGCAGCCAGTCGAAATAGTCGGAATTATCCCCGTCCGGCAGGTAACCGGAGCGGTGTTAAACGTTCAGCGGCCTCGACGCGAGAGTGCCAAGGCAATAGCTTCAGCTCCACAGGTTGATGCCAGATAAGGAATGCTACAATGGCGGATAGAAAATTTCAGTTTCTGCACATGATGGTGCGGGTGCGCGATCTCGAAAAGTCGATCGAGTTCTACACCAAGATGTTCGGCATGAAAGAACTCAGGCGCCGCGAATCCGAGGGCGGCCGCTACACCAACGCGTTTGTCGGTTATGGTGAGGAAGAGCCCAATACGGTGCTCGAATTCACCTACAACTGGGACCAGGAGGAGCCCTACGATATCGGCAGCGGCTATGGCCATATCGCGCTTGGCGTGCGCGACATCCACAAGGTGTGCGAGGAGCTTGAAAAAGCCGGCGCCAATATTCCGCGCCCGCCAGGCCCTTTAAAGCACGGCACTACGCATATCGCCTTTGTCGAGGACCCGGACGGCTACAAGATCGAACTGGTTGATCTGGATACGCGCGACTAGGGTTCTTGCCGCCGGATCGTCAGCCCTGAGGGCACCATGGCACGACCCAGATACGCGCATCTGTTTTCGCCAACGCCGTGGCGGTGGGTTGCCGCCTTGCCGGAAATTGGGCGCCGTGTGCTGTTCGCCGGCATCAGTTCGCCCGAGCGTCTGGTGCGGCGGCGGCAGATGTTCACCAATATTCTGGCCGGCGTTGCCGCCTTCAATGCGCTGTTGCATCTGGCCGCCAATGCCGCCTATGAGCTGGAGGGTCTGCTTCCGGTTCACATCTACAACGCCGTCATGGTGGTGTTTTCCCTCGCAAACCACCGCTGCACCGGTTGGGTGATACAGTTGCTGCAGTGGTTCTGCTTACCGGAATCACCATCGGCCACAGCTTCGTGCTGTGGTCATTTGGCACCGCCAGCAACCTTCATGTCTATTTCACGCTTGCCGGTTTCAGTCTGTTTCTGATCGGAATCGATAATTTCCGCCTGTTTTTCGCCTTGATGTGCATGACCTTCGCGGCGCTTGTGGCCGCGATCTTCACGATTCCGGAAACGGGGCCTTGATTGTTGCCGATCAGAGCTTGCGCCAAAACCTCGCCGTTGAGGCGATGGTCAGCGCGTTTTTTCATGAACGGGCTGTTGACGGTTGTCGTCCTCAGCGCGCTGCACCAGGCTGAAGAGCGTTCCGAAGCATTGATCTCGGCAATGCTGCCGGAGCGCATTGCCGAACGGCTGAAGGTCTCGCGCGACCGGCGCATCGCCGACCGGATCGATGATTGCTCGGTGCTGTTTCTCGACATGGCGGGCTTTACCGGAGCTGCCAACGAGCACGAACCGGAAGTGGTGGTCGCGTTTTTCGACCGGCTGTTCAGCCGGTTCGACGAGGCCTGCCAGCGCCACGGTGCGGAGAAGATCAAGACGCTGGGCGATGGTTATCTGGCAGCCGGCGAGCTTGACGGCGAGACACAAAAAGGCGCGCGCGATCAGCCTTCTGGCGATCGACCTTGCCCGCATCATCAATGAGACGCCGGCATTTGGCCAAACCACTTTCGACATGCGCGCCGGCATCCATAGCGGGCCAGTGACGGCTGGGGTGATCGGCGACATCCGCATTTCTCCTACGACATCTAGGGCGATACGGTGAATACCGCCTCGCGCATGGAATCTCACGGAATCCCGGGACGCATTCACGTGTCGGAGGATTTCAAAAAGCTCGCCGACGAATGGTTCACCTTCGAGCCGCGCGGCGCCATCGAGGTCAAGGGGCTGGGCCAGCGGGTGACCTATTTCCCGACTGGCGTCAGGGCACAGAGCCAGGCTGCGGCCTAACAACCGCTCAGCGACGTCAAACCGCGAGCACCTGCTCGATTGGCTCCTTGCGCGCGTGATCGATCGGGCGAGAAAAATAAAACTCAGCAAGCAAGTTGCCCTCGGTCTCCTTGCCGCTTGGATCGATGCCCATATCACGCAGCCGGGCGGCGACCTGCTCCTGTTCGGTTGCGGAGGCAAAGGCGCGCTGAACGAAGGTGTACCCTTCCAGTTTCTCGGTGACATAGCCGCGCTTGGACAGAGCCTCGTCAATTGCGTCATAGGGGAACATGCGCAACACAAAATTGGCAATCCAGGGCGGTTGGCCTTGAGATACCGCCGGCAGCAGACGGTCAAAAGTCTTCTCGGTGACATAGCCAACACAGCCTGTTGAAACCATCAGATCGACCGATGCCAATTGCTCCCTGGCGTCAACCGGTAGCGGTTCGGTTTCGAGATTGACGGCAAGGCCCTCATCAAGGAGCCCCACTTCCTTGGCGAACCGCACCGCGTTTTCGGCCTCATCAAGCCCGATCACTTCGACATCGTCCGCATCGTCAAGATTGGCGAAGAAATGCTGGTCACATTCGACCACATCTTCGCGCGATGCATCGGCAAAGCTCTTTTGACCCCAATGGTCGTAAAGCTCGGACATCGTCAGATCGTGCTTCAGGATGGCGGCGTTGACACCATATGAGCAGCCAACGTCGAGAACCGTCACAGGCTCTTCCTGGCGGCGCTGAAGGCGAGAGATCAATTTCTGGAAGATCGGCTTGGCCGCACCGGGGATGGAATAACCGAGCTTTTTCAACTCACGGTAATAGGCCCTCGGGTCAGACCGATCATAGATGTGGTCCATATCGGCCTTTGCTTCATTGATCTCATCGTATGCGATGTCATTGGCCATAATCTCTCCCTCGTGGTGTCTTGCGACCACTTGAGGATTTTGGCGTCGCCAGCAGGTGCTGGCGGCTCGCCTCAAGGGTGAGCCCTCATAACAGCGCAACCCGCGCAGCAAATATACCGGGCGCAACCGACCAAAATCCGAGTGTGGAGTAAGGCTAACACACAAAGCCGCCACGACCCAGATCCGGGGGATCGGACATTCATCGGCACCAGCCCTCAGGCTGCAAAGACCTAAACCTCGGGCTGCGTGTTGGGCATGAACACCACGATCAGCGTCGCCAGAAGGCCGGTGACGGCGAAAATGTGGGACACAGCGGCAAGGCCCCAACGGTCGGCCACCATGCCGCCGACCTCCGGCACCGTCGCGGTCATCGCCATCTGGGCCATGAACAGCATCGACACAACGCTGCCGAGGTTTCCACAGCCGACATGTCGATGGTCCAGCTATGCCAGGTTGATTCAAATGGTTGCCTTAACACTTCAGTCTTTGATGGAAAGATGGAGTGTTCACGATGGGCTGCCGTGGACGTCCCTATTTTACCGATAGCCGGAAGGCAGAGATTTGGGATCGCCGGCAGCCTGGGGAGTCGATGCGTTCGATTGGCCGCGGGTTTGATCGCAACTCATCGTCGATCTTTCCCTTGCTGTCCCGGACGGGTGCTATCCGGCCGCTGGCGCGCACAAGGTCGTGTCCAGCATTGACGCATTGTGATCGAGAGGAGATCTCCGGAGGGCTTGGGGCGCAACTGTCCTTTCGTGCGATCGCGCGTCAGCTACGTCGAGCGCCGTGGACGATCAGCCGCGCGGTGGAGCGCAATGGCGACCGCGCGGGGTATCGCGCTGCGCGGTCGGATCAGGCTGCCCGGGACCGGGCTCTGCACCCCAGGCTGTGCAAGCTTGCTTGTCGGCGATCGCTCTGCCGGACACTATCGGGCAAGCTTGAGCGCAAGTGGTCACCTCAGCAAATCACGGGCTGGCTGAAGCGCAGGCATCCCGACGATGAGGATGCCCGCCTGTCCCATGAGACCATCTATCGAGGCCTGTTCATCCGGACCCGGGGCGTTCTGAAGAAGGAATTGCCGGCTCTCGCAACAGTTACATCGCAACGCCGGTCGAGCGTCAGTCCCGTTACGTGCTCCTTGCCAAGGTCCCCGACAAGAACACCGACGGCGTCGTAACCGCGCTCGTCAGGCAGGTTCAGCACCTGCCGCGTGAACTTGCGCGGGTCGCTCACCCGGGACCGGGGCAAGGAACTTGCCGACCACAAGCGTCTCACGCTTGCGACCGACCTCGAGGTCTGCTTCTGCGATCCCCACAGTCCCCGGCAGCGCGGCACCAACGCGAACACCAACCAGCTGCTGCGACAGTACTTCCCCAAAGGCACCGACCTGTCTATGCACGGCCGGACCCAACCCGATGCCATGGTGCAGGAACTCAATGAGCGGCGGAGAAAGACGTTGAACCAACACTCACCTGATGAGAAATTCGCTGAGTGTGGCGACGATCCGTTGAATGGGCAGGTCCTGCCGGACGTCTACATGATGTCGCGCGCCCGAACTCGTCGAGCCGGGTGACATCATGGAATTCTCGCTTGACGGTACCAGCGTCGGGCCCGAGCCGGGCAAGCCCTATTCGGAGCGCTTCATTCACGGTGCCATCTATGAGGCGCCCCTTGACGTCATGTCAGTGGTGCACAATCACTGCCCCAGTGTCGTGCTGTTTTCGGTCACCGCCCAGCCCATGCGCCCGCTTATGCATCTGTCCGCGCCAATCGGCGACGACATTCCAAGCTGGGACATTCGCACCAAGTTCGGTGATTGCACCAATCTGCTGGTCACCAGCCTGGATATGGCGCGCGATCTTGCCGAAAGCCTCGGGCCCGCACCATGGCGCTGATGCGCGGGCATGGCCGCTTGGTGGTCGGCTCATCGCTGAGGGACGCGGCCTATATGGAGATCAACGCCGAAATGCAGCTCAAGGCCATGTCGATGGGCGAGGTCACCTATCTGTCGGCCGGTGAAATCGAGGCGGTCAAAACCGGCCGCGCCGGCTTTACCCTGGAGCGGGTTGGGAGCATTGGTGCAACCACGTCGGCCGGTCCTATGTTCCCCATGCGCTCAGCATCGGTGAAGACTTTTCGCGCAGCGACGGCTGAGGGCACTCGAGCAAACCCGCTCATTTCGGGCCCAGCCCGAGGTCGCAAGGTGCTCCTCGCCAAATTCGAGCGATGCCGGCTCAAGCGCGGTGCCCATGGTCTGGTTCCAGCGGTTGAGCCAGCCGAGCAATGAGATCACCGCAACGATCTCGACAATCCCGTCTTCCGAGAAATGCTTTTTCAGCGCGTCAAAATGCGCATCTTCGACGCAAGGCGGATGGCTGCCCGCGGCATGGGCCAGTCCCAGCGCCGCACGTTCGGCCTCGCTGAAATGGGCGCTGGTCTTGTAAAGCCACAGATCCTTGATCTTTGCCGGCGCAACGCTGCCGATCCTGAGCGCGTTTTCAGCATTGTGCGTGGTGCAGTAAAAGCACCCTGCCGCATTGCTCACCACTTCGGCGACCATGAATTTGAGCGCTTTTGAGACCTCGCCCTCATTCATCATCACCGCCGTGTGCAGGTCACGATAGGCAAGGAACGCGCACGGGCGGCGCAGCATGGTCTGCTAGGCATTGGGCGCATAGCCCCTGGTCTGGGTCCAGCGCCGCATATAGTCCGCGACATCTGGATCTTTGGGTGTTTCAGCCGGTAAGACACGGGTCATTTCGGACCTTTCAATTGGGGGCGGACGTCATTCTCTTTCAGCCGGCATCCGCAGATTGCAGCGCAGCGATACGCAGCTTCTCGCGCCGCTCACACCAGGCAACGAACGAGCCGGCCGACGCGATCAACGCCATGCCGACAAATGTCAGCACATCGGGAATATGGTTCCAGAACACAAAGCCCCAGAAGGTGGCAAAGATCAGATAGGAATAATCGAACGGCGCCAGCCAGCTCGATTCCGCGCTCTGATAGGCTTTGCCGAGATTGATCATGGCAATCACGTTGATGCAGGACACAAACGCAAACACCGTGATGATGTGCCATTCAACCGGATGCCAGCCGGTGAACAGATAAGGCCAGCTCAACGTCAGATCACTCTTCGGAGCCACGCCATTGGCGACAAGGCCGATGCATCCTATGATGAAAAATCCCGCCGCGATGGCAAATGCCAACGTCACCGGCGATTCCTCCCGGCATAGCTTGCGTGTCGTCAGGATCGCGCAGGCGTAGCAGAACCCGGCGCACACCGGCATCAGCCCAATCGGCGTGAAGGCATCTGTGCCTGGTTTCAGGATCAGCAAAGTGCCGCAAAAGCCTGCCGCGATGGCGGCAATCCGGCGTGGTCCCACCCGTTCTTTCAGTACAACCGCCGATAAAACCGCCACGAACAGCGGGAACACATAAAGGCCCGCCGCCAGCTCGGCGAGGCTCAAAAACGGAATGCCGCCAAAAAAGAAAAGCATCGCGCTGACATGGAAAGCGGTGCGCAGCACCACTACCCCCGGGCGCACCGGTCTTGGCCGCGCGCCGCCCCAGATGAATCGCGCCACCAGCGTCAGCAGCACGAAATTGAACAGCGCCCGGAAAAACAGAAACTGCCACAGAGAGGTTTCGGCATTGATCAGCTTGACCAGACTGTCCTGCATCCCCAGCAGGAACAGCGACGACACCATCAGCGCTGCCGCGATGGCTGGCCGGTCGGTGGTCGAGGTCAACATGAAAGCTCGCAACTGGGCGCGTCTGGCCACTGAAAGTGTCTCCGGAAAGTGCGCAAATCTCCCCGACGTTAGGCCAATTTGCCTTTGCGCGGAAATGCGCGTTGATTACGCGCCGGGCCCGCCACTATGTAAGATCGATCAACCCCCGGAGAGCGCTGTTGCGCGCATATCCCTCCCCGACCTTTCAAGCAAGGAGTAAAGTCTTGGCCAAAGCGAACGCTGAGATTGAACTTGGCAATCTTCCAGAATGGAACCTTGGCGATCTTTACACCTCCCCCGATGCGCCGGAGTTTGCCCGCGATCTGGAACGCGCGCACAAGGATGCCGCAGCCTTCGCTGGGAATTATCGTAGCAAGATTGCCGATCTGGGTGCTGACGATGGTGCAGGAATCGCCAGGGCGATTAGCGCCTATGAGGCGATTGCCGGTCTGATCGGCAGGCTCAGCGCCTATGCATTTCTCTGCCATGCCACCAATGCTACCGACCCGGCGATCACCAAATTTTTTGGCGATACCAGTGCGGCAATCAACGAGCTGACCACGGATCTGCTGTTTTTCGAGCTCGAGCTCAATCGCATTGACGATCGGGCGATGGAAAATGCGATGTCCGAGCCGGCGCTCGGCCGGTTCCGCCCCTGGCTTGAGAATGTGCGGAAAGAACTACCTTATCAGCTCGTCAACGATCTTGAAAAGCTGTTCCATGAAAAATCGATGACCGCGGGCTCTGCTTGGGTGCGCTTGTTCGACCAGACCATGGCCGAGCTCAAATTCGACGTCGATGGCGAATTGCTGACACTGGAGCCGACGCTCAATTGCATGCTGTCGCCCGATGAGAATGTGCGCAAAAGCGGTGCCACAGCGCTTGCCGCAACGCTTGAGCAGCACCTGCCACTGTTCGCGCATATCACCAACACGCTCGCCAAGGACAAGGAGATTTCCGACAACTGGCGCGGCTTTGCCGATATTGCCGATGCGCGCCATCTGTCCAACCAGGTTGAGCGCGAGGTGGTCGATGCGCTGGTCGATGCGGTCACCAATGCCTATCCGCGCCTGTCGCACCGCTATTACGCGCTTAAGGCCAAATGGTTCGGCAAGGACCAGCTCAATCATTGGGACCGAAACGCCCCGCTGCCGCAAGTACCCGAGCGCATCATCGGCTGGGACGAGGCCCGCGCCATGGTGCTCGACGCCTATTCCGGATTTACCCCGAAAATGGCATCGATTGCCGGCGATTTCTTCGACAATGGCTGGATCGATGCACCGGCGCGCGAGGGCAAGGTGCCCGGCGCTTTTGCCCATCCAACCACGCCCAGTGCTCACCCCTATGTATTGCTCAACTATCAAGGCCGCCCGCGCGATGTCATGACGCTCGCCCATGAGCTCGGCCACGGCGTGCATCAGGTGCTGGCCGCCCCGCATGGCGCGCTGATGGCGCCGACACCGCTGACCGTGGCCGAAACCGCCAGCGTGTTTGGCGAAATGCTGACCTTCAGGAAGCTGCTCGCCGGCGCCGATAATGTGCTCGAGCACACCTCAATGCTCGCCTCCAAGGTCGAGGACATGCTCAACACCGTGGTGCGCCAGACCGCGTTTTATTCATTCGAGCGCGCGGTTCACACCGAACGCCGCAAAGGCGAGCTGACGCCCGAGCGGCTGGGTGAAATGTGGCTTGAAATCCAAGGCCAAAGCCTTGGCCCGGCAATCCGCTTCGGGCCCGGTTACGAGACCTTCTGGGCCTATGTTCCGCATTTCATTCACGCGCCGTTCTATGTCTATGCCTATGCCTTCGGCGACTGTTTGGTGAACTCCCTTTACACGCTGTATGAGAAGGCGGAAGAAGGCTTTGCCGACAAGTATCTCGACATGTTGGCCGCCGGCGGCACAAGAAACCACTCCGAATTGCTGGCGCCATTCGGACTCGACGCCACTGATCCTTCATTCTGGGATGCCGGCCTTTCGATGATCGCCGACATGATCGACGAGCTGGAAGCCGGCGCCTAGTTCCACCGCACAGATTTCACGGAGCTGAAAAATGACCACCGCCCAAATCAAACGACCGATCGCGCATTTCGTCGGCTCCATTCCCCTGCCCGATGCAGAGACGGTATTTTGCACCATCGCCGCCGCCGGATCACATATCGTGCGCATGCCTGACGGCGAGACCGGCATCCGCAAGATGTGGATCAGGTTCTTGCAGGACGTTCTGGCCGACCATCCGGCGATCGAATTCGCCGATGGTGTGCCGCCCTTCCAGTTCACCCAGTGGGACGGCAAGGTGGTGCACGACATCGACCCCGCAAAGTTCGTCACCGGCTATGGCGATTGACTCATGGGCGATTTTCCAGCGACTGCAGGGCGAAGGTGTCATTCCGGCCCATGTAAAGTTCCAGGTCTCGATACCGACGCCCACCGCACCGACCTACAACAATATGGTGCCCGAGCACCGGCCGGCGGTGATCGCCGCGCTGACGCCGCACTTCATTGGCGAGGTCGAAAAAATCGCCGCAAACCTTCCAAATGACCGCATCGCCATTCAGTGGGATGTGTGCCAGGAGATGCTCGCTTGGGAGAACTATTTCGAACCCGGCCCGGTCGACTTCCGCACCGAGACGATTGAAGTGCTGGCCAGGATAGGCGATGCGGTGCCTGATGCTGTCGAGCTCGGCTACCATCTTTGCTACGGCAGCCCGGCGGACGAACACATGGTGCTGCCCAAGGACGCCTGCATCATGGTCGACATGGCCAACGCCATTGCCGCCGGCGTCAAGCGGCAGATCAATTACTTCCACATGCCGGTGATGGACGACCGCACCGATGATGCCTATTTCGCGCCCTTGTATAATCTCAAGATCGGGCCTGACACCGAGCTTTATTTCGGCCTCATCCATCATAACGATGACGAGGGCAACCGGGCTCGCCTTGCCGCCGCGCGCACCCATGCGCGGGTCGACGGCATTGCCACCGAATGCGGCATGGCGCGCGGTGAGCCATCAAGACTGGCAGAGCTGTTGAAGATACATGCGGATTTGGCCGCGATCCCTGCCTGACGCTGGCAAATACCGCGTGGGCGGGGTCTGGACCTAAAAATCCAGCAGAACGCCCAAAGAACCGAGCTGTGCATCAACCCAGTCAGCACCGGAAGATACGACCTTGGCGGTTGCATCGCCCTGCGGGCGCCCCACCACCAACACCCAGAAGTGCTTGTATTTGGTTTGCGGCGCCACCGCGTGTGCAAATCCGTAATGGGTCGCCGGGTTGAGCTCGATATTGGTGCGGTGCCCGCGGCTGCTGAGCCAGGCCTGCATCACCGCCGCCGGTGTTTTCTGCCCGGCACCGACATTTTCCGCAACGAACGGCCCATAGCCGGTGCGCTTGGCGCGCACCACATGGGTTGAGCCATCGCTGCCCCTGTGGCCCAGGCGATTGGCCTTGGCCAGATCGCGCGCATGGGCTGAAGCTGCCTGATTGAGACGAGCATCGCGCGTCAGCCTGGAAAGGCCGCGCACTGCGCGATGGGCGTTGAGCAGGCTGCCAAACGATGCCGTCGGCGACATGGTGACCGGCGTGGCCGGCCCACCACCGCCGCCGACACAAGCGCCAAGGTCAAGGCCCAAAAGCAACACCATCAAACCGCGCCGTAACATCTGTCTCCCACTTCGGTGCGATCCCGCGCGCCGTCCACCTGTCTGGCGTGAAGCGCGCCAAACGATGCTAGACTGCGCAACGTTTGAGCGGCCATTCTATCCCAGTGACTTTGGTGCGCGCGCATACACTATCGTGCATTGTTTTTGCCTCATCGGGCCTGCAACTCGGATATCTAACGCACTTTGGGGGATACTACAGATGTAATTCAAATTCGACCATGTCTACCTCGTCTGCCGCGATACTGACGGCATGTTGGGTTTTTTCGAGCGCATCTTCGATGCTGAGCGCATTTCCTACAATCCCGATTTCAATGGTGCGCCCAGTGCCGTCATCCGGCTTGGCACCATGCGGATTTTCGTGCGCGGAGTTCGCGACGATGAAACCCCTGATGCGGTTGCGCCCGACCGGGCACAGGGGCTCGATCATTTCGGCATCGGTGTCGACGATGTCGAGGAAGCGGCCAAATGGCTGAAGGCGCGCGGTGCGGTGTTTTCCGTCGAGCCGGTGCGCCGCGGCATGGGCGGGCACATGATCTCCTATATTCGCGGGCCCGAGAATATCGATATCGAAATCGTCGGCCCCTATATCGGCCACAAGTGTCACGCTCGTCCTAGCCCGCGTAGCCCTCTCCTTACCGAGCGCAGCCTGTGCAGACGCCTCTGATTTCGATCGTCGTCTTGGCGACTTGAAAGCCGTTGTCGAGGCTCCATCCGGCAAGCCGGTTGGCGATCGCGGAATCAGAAAACTCCGCCACCTGCCCGCAACCCTCGCAGATCGCGAACGCCACAAGCTCCGAGCGGTGCCCCTGATCGTGGCTGCAGGCCACAAACGCATTGAGGCTTTCCAGCCGGTGCACCAGCCCGGCATCGCGCAGCTTGTCGAGCGCACGATAGACCTGCGGCGGCGCGCGAAAGCCGTGCTCGCGCAGCCGGTCGAGGATCATATAAGCGCTGAGCGGTGCGGCGGCGCGCTCAAGCGTCTCGAAAACCAGTGCCTGATTGCGCGTCAGGCGCGCCGATTGCGTGCTCATGGCTCCTGTCTCACGGTTGTGGCCGCACGCCTCGGGCCAAATCCGGCCGGCAGCATGGTGAGGAGAAAAATCACGAAGGAGGCGACCACAATCGACGGTCCGGAGGGGGTGTCGAACTCAAGCGATGCGGTCAGCCCCGAACCGACCGCGGCTGAGCCCAATATCGAGGCCAGCACCGCCATCTGTTCCGGCGTTGTGGAAAACCTGCGCGCCGCCGCTGCCGGAATGATCAGCAGCGCGGTAATCAGAATGATGCCGACAATCTTCATCGCCATGGCGATCATCGCCGCCATCAACAGCATGAACACGAGCCGCGTCGGGCGCGGATGAAGCCCTTCTGCCTGCGCCAGTTCGGTGCTGACGGTCGCTGCCAGAAGCGGCCGCCAGATGGCAATCAGAACAGCCAGCACCACAGCGCTGCCCACATAGATCACCGCGATATCGGCGGTCGAGACTGCGAGAATATCGCCAAACAACAAGCTCATCAGATCGATGCGCACCCATGTCATGAATGCCACCAGCAAAAGCCCCAGAGCCAGGGTCGAATGGGACAGGATGCCCAGCAGCGCATCGGCCGGCAGCGCATTGCGGTCCTGCAGCAGCAACAGACCGATCGAGACCGCGACTGCCACCGCGAACACGCCGGCAATCAACGGAATGTCGGCAAGCAATGCCAGCGCCACGCCAAGCAGTGCTGAATGCGACATGGTGTCGCCGAAATAGGCCATGCGCCGCCACACCACGAAACACCCAAGCGGGCCGGCGACCACGGCGAGCCCGATACCGGCGATCAGCGCGCGGGTGAAGAAATCATCAAGCATGGCGGTGCCCCCCGCTGCCTGCCTCTTCATGACTGGGATGGGCTGCCTCTTCGGCATCTGTAATGCTGCCATCGTCATGGCGTATGCGGCCGTCGGGCAAATGCACGTGGTCATGGTGATGGCGATAGACGGCAAGCGCATCGACCGCACGCCGGCCAAACAGCTTTTCATATTCGGGATTGCTGGCCACCGCCTCTGGCGAGCCGGTGCAGCACACATGGCCATTAAGGCACACCACCGTATCGGTCTGCGCCATCACCACGTGAAGGTCATGGGAGATCAGCAAGATGCCGCAGCCAAGATCTGAGCGGATCGTTTGAATGAGATCGTAAAGCGCCAGCTCGCCAGTGAAGTCGACCCCCTGCACCGGCTCATCAAGCACCAGAAGATCAGGCTTCCTGATCAGCGCGCGGGCGACCAGCGCCCGCTGAAACTCGCCGCCAGACAGATGGCGCACCTGCGCATCGGCAAGTTCGGCAATGCCAACCGCCTCAAGCGCCTCGATCACCGCTGCTACCTCCTGGCGCGCGCCGAGCGTCATCAATCGCCCCACGGTCAGCGGCAGGGTGTGGTCAGTGGTGAGTTTCTGCGGCACATAGCCGATTTTCAGATTGTCCGCCCGCCGCACCGTGCCTTCGGTTGGGTCGAGGAGGCCGGTCGCCAGTTTGGCCGAGGTCGTCTTGCCCGAACCATTAGGTCCGATCAGCGTCACAATCTCGCCGTGCCTGACCGACAGGTCGACGCCACGCACCAGCCAGTGCCCCGATTGCCGCGCACCGGCACCGGCAAGTGAGACCAGAACCTCGCGCTCACCCCCGGTAGTTGGGTTGTTTTGTCCGGCGATATCGTTCATCGGATGCTGCGGGTCCTTGTTTCGAAATTTCGTTGCAGGGCTTTGTTACAGGTCATCGCTCAGCATTTCCGGGCGTCGGCGCCTGTTTCCGGGGCTTGGAGCCATTGTTCCCGATCTTGCAGTCTTTGCTCGGGGCGTCTGCGCCATTTTCCCGTACTCAGAGGGCCCTTTGTCCGATTCGATATTGCGGGCCCGGCACCGTTCTGTTATATCATATTTGATGCCATTAACCTATCCCAATTATTTGTAATGTCATAATAGGAGAAGGACCGATGCGACAGATGATCAGAATTCTTGTGGCCTGCTTGGCACTGGCTGCGGGGTTTGCCACATCAAAGCCGGCGGCGGCGCAGGCAATTTCCATCACCGCCTCCATCAAGCCGGTGCACGCGCTTGTCGCTGCCATCACCGGCGACAAGGCATCACCGCACCTGATCGTGCGCAGCGCCGGCTCGCCGCATTCCCATGCTCTGCGCCCGTCTGACGCCGAAGCTTTGCAACAGGCTGATCTGGTGTTCTGGATCGGCCCCGAAATGGAAGCGTTTCTTGCAGTGCCACTCGCCTCTTTGGCGTCAGACGCCGTCATCGTCACCTTGGCTGATACACCCGGCCTCACCCGGCTTGCATTGCGAGAGGGCGGTTCATTCGAACTGGCCGATAGCGATGAGCATGATGAACATGGCGATGAACATCATCACGGCAAGGGCCACGGTGACTCCAAGTTCGACCCGCATCTGTGGCTCGATCCGCAAAACGCCATTGCCATGACGCGCGAAATAGCCCGGGCACTGGCTAGGGCTGATCCCCAAAACGCCGCGCACTATCAGGCCAATGCACAATCATTCGAGCGCAAAATTGCGGATCTGACCAACGAGATCGAGGGGCTTCTGGCGCCGGTCAAATCCCGCCCCTACATCACCTTTCACGATGCCTATCAGTATTTCGAACACCGCTTTGGGCTGAATGCTGCCGGATCGATCACGCTGAACCCCGAAATTTCTCCGGGCGCACGGCGTATTCAGGAAATTCGCGGCGCAATCGGCAAGCTGGAAAGCACCTGCATCTTTGCCGAACCGCAGTTCGAGCCGCGGCTGGTTGAGATCGTCTCCGAGGGCTTGAATGTCGAATACGGCACGCTCGATCCGCTGGGCGCAAAATTCGAGCCCGATCCGGATCTTTATATCGACATGATGCGCGGTCTTGCCCACGCCTTGAGGGATTGCATTACGCCATAGGCAGGCAGGCTGGAACAAGGCCCACGGATTGCGACGGGCGGCTCAGTCCCGGTTTCAGGCCGGCGCGATATTGAACACCGCGCGCTCATCCTCATCGAGTTGCCCGATCAATCCCAGCTCCCATGCGAGATATTGGCGCGAGGCTTCAGGGTTTCCGTCACAGCGGCCATGGGTGAAGAACACAAAATCTATCGCGGCACAATCGGGCGGCAGATCGGGCGTGATGGCAATCTCAAGCCCCGCATCCGCCCAATCATCGCTGTTGCCGCGATGGAACGAGATATCGCTCGCCCCGGCTTCGCCAAGGTCAATCGCCGCAAGGCCCGCAAGACGCGCCTCATCGGCAATCAGCACCACGCTTCGCGCAGGATCGGGCGGCATCGAGGCGGTCAACGGCCGCATCGTCCATTGTGCTTGCGCGATATGGCCGGCGCGGTAGTCCGTGCTCGGGCGCATATCGAAGATCGCGATACCGCCCGCATCAAGCCGCTGTTTCAGCGCCCCGGCATCAATCTCGGCGAGTTTGGGCAATGCCGGCGCCTGCCGTTCGGGCCGGCCGCCAGCACATGCGCATCAAAGCCAAGCTCGCGCAGCCACGCGGCCACAATCGGCACACGCACCAACTCGTCATCGGCCACCACCACCCGCGCATTGCGCACCGCCATCCATTGGTCGATCGCCTGAATGAGCTGGCCCCCGGGCGCATGGGTCATCCACGGCGGCCCATCGGCAGCATGTTCTTCATCGCAGCGGATATCGAACAGATACGTAGTGCGGGCCTGATCACCGAGCCAGGCCGTGACCTCATCTGCATCGATAAAACCCGCCCCCTTGCCTCAGCCCAGGCATGCGCCTGCGCCCGCCGGCGCTCAAGCTCTTGCGGCAGCGCCAGTTCATGGCGCCGTTTCGCCCCCCCTCTCAAGCTCGTGCCCGGCCAGCACCCAGCCTTGCGTGCCGTTTTCCAGCGCCACCACCTCGTTTTCGATGCCGAGATCGATCAGCGTTTGCGCGCCGATGATCGAGCGCGTGCGCCCGGCGCAATTGACCACGATTTTGGTCGCCGGGTCGGGCGCTAGGTCATCGATGCGCAGCGCGATCTCGCCATTGATGCAGCTGACACCGCCGGGGATAGCATAGCGCTGGAACTCGGAAAAAGTGCGCCCATCGACGATCACCAGATCCTCACCCGCCGCCTGCATTGCCTTTAGTTGATCGGCCGAAATATGAGGCGTTGCGCGCTCTTCCTCGATCAGCTCGCCAAAGGTCTTGCTCGGCACATTGACGCCCTGATAGAGCGTGTAGCCCGCGGCCTGCCACGCAGGCGTGCCGCCTTCCAGCACAAAGAGCGGGTGTACCCCCCAGTGCCTCAGCGCTCCGTGCCGCCAGATCGGCGATGCCCGAGCCGTCATCGCATAAAACAAGGCGCACATGCCGGCTCGGCGCCAGAGCACCAATGTGCAATTCAAAACGGCTATAGGGAATGGAGCCCGCGATGAACGGATGCCCGTCGGCGTACGGACCGCCCTCGCGGACGTCGACAAGCGCAATCTCATCGCCATCCGAGAGCCAGTGTTTCAGTACTGCCGCCGCAACAGTTTCAATCGCCATTCACGCCCAGCCAGGCTCCGTTCGCGGTCGCCTTGTCTCAACCTCAAATGCTGGTTGAAGAACGCGATGGTGCGCTCCCAGGCAAGCCTTGCCGCCGCCTCGTCATAGCGCGGCGTCGTATCGTTGTGAAAGCCATGATTGACGTCCGGGTAGATATGGGGGGCGGTGTAATCCGCCATTGGCCTTGAGAGCGGCCTCATAGTCCGGCCAGCCGGCATTGATGCGCTCATCGAGCCCGGCATAGTGCAACAGCAGCGGCGCCGTGATTTTTCGGCACGTCCGCCGCCGCCGCTTGGCGGCCATAGAACGGTACGGAGGCAGCCAAATCGGGATAATTGACCGCCATGGCATTGCACACCCCGCCGCCATAGCAAAAGCCGACCACACCAACCTTGCTGGTGGTGCTGTCATGGCCTTTGAGATGCTCGAACGCAGCAAAGAAATCCTGCAACAGCTTGGCCCCGATCGATCTTGCGCTGCATCTCGCGGCCCTCCTCGTCGGTGCGGGATAGCCGCCAAGCGGCGTCAGCCCGTCCGGTGCGAGCCCCACGAAGCCCGCCGCCGCGACCCGGCGCGCCACGTCTTCGATGTAAGGGTTAAGACCGCGATTTTCATGCACCACGACAACGCCCGGCAGCGGATCTGTGGCATTGGCCGGCATTGTCAGATAGGCACGGATGGTACCGTTGCCATTGGGCAAGTCATACTCGATACGCGCGGTTGAAATGCCAGCATCATCCTCGGCCACCTGTGCCGCCAGCGCATAATCCGGCGACAGGCTGTCGAGCAGGACCACGGCAGATACCCCGGCTGCGGTGTATTTCGCCGCGCGGTCGAGAAATTCCCGCCGGTCGGTCAGCCCGTGAACATAGCCATCGAATAGATCAAGAACCCGCTGGTCGAAATCTTTGGCCGTCTTACGCATGAACATGTCTCCCTTGCAGTTGCGGCGCTGAAATTACGCCGGCTTCAGTGCAAATTCCGAGCATCGCTTGACGAGGGATCTTCCCAGAATGAAAGAATGGCACAATGCCATAAGCTTCCCGCAATCGTGATCAGCAAAATGTGAAGACAGAAAGGCCCGAACTCAGATGGACTATATGAGCCTGCCGGCAGACCAGTTCGAGGCGTATTTCAACCCGCGCGCCTGCACCCCCAATATCGACGCGCGTATTACCGCCCAGATCGGACGCTCCGCCGAGATCAGATCGCGCTATCGCCACACCGCCGACATTTCCTATGGCGACAGCGACAACCAAATCCTCGACGTGTTCCACACCTCAAATCCCGGCGCGCCGGTGCTGCTGTTCATCCATGGCGGCTATTGGCGGGCGCTACACAAGGACGGCTACAGCTTTATCGCACCACCGTTTGTCGATGCCGGCGCCACTGTCGTCGTCATGCACTACGATCTGGTGCCGCAGGTGAGCCTCGACACCATCGTCGATCAGACCAATCGCGCCATCGCCTGGACCTACCGCAATATCGCCGAGTTGGGCGGAGATCCGGAGCGCCTGTTCATCGCCGGCAACTCCGCCGGAGGCCATCTCGCCGCCATGGCGCTCGCCCATGACTGGGCGGGCGAGGGCCTTCCAGATGACATGATCAAGGGTGCGACACTGATTACCGGCGTCATGGACTGCGCGCCGGTGCTGCGCATTTCAGTCAATGAGGATGTTCGCCTCGATGAGGATATGGCGCGGCGCTTAAGCCCGATTCACTTCCCGCCCAAACGCGCGCTTCCCCTCATTGTCGCCGTTGGCGGCGGTGAGCCGGAAGGCTGGATCGCGCTGTCACGGGCCTATGTCAGGGCGTGCGAGCAAGCCGGCATCGAGAGCAGTTACATGGAATTGCCGGGTCTCGACCACATCGCCATTGGCGAGTTGCCCGGCGATGCGGCAAGCCCGTTGACACGTCAAATGCTGGCGCAGATGGGACTGGGCTAACGGTAGCGCCGATTAGAATTATCCGCCCACTTCTTTCTTGGCAGCCTTCGGCTGCAGTCTGCCCATCCACATGGACACCCTGCAGACCCCTGTCTGCTGCCTGGAATCGGGTGACGAGAGCGCATTTACGGCCGCGATGCGGGTCGGCCCTTTGCCTGGGTTGTGGTTCGGGATTCGGTTTCGCCGGGGCCGGGCTATGCCACGGCGCCTTTGCGCTCCCGGAACAGGAGCCGTTTCATGTTGACTGCGATGTTGGCCATGCCGATCCTGGCCCTCACCCGGTCGATGCCGATGGTGCGGATGAAGAGCCCCATTCGTGCCTTCATCCCGGCGAAGGGATGTTCGATCGCGGATCGGACCTTCGACCCTGCGGCATTGGCCCTCTCGTGATGCACGGGCATCGGCTTGCCGGGCGGGCGGCAGAAATGGACCTTCGGGGTCAGCCCGGCCCGGGCGATTTTCTTCTCGTTGTTCTGCGACCGATACGTCGTGTCCGCCCGCTACGCGTCCGTCATGCCGGGCGGCGTCGGTGACGATCCATGTCCGGACGAAGCCGTGGCGCCGGTCGGCATTGATATGAGATTTGCAGCCGAACACCGGCGTGGCGATTGCGCCCATCGCCGTGCCCGTCCGGGCGCGTCTTCCTGCGCCCTCGCTTGAGCGTCCAACGCGCGTCGCGATCCTTTTGCGCCGGTTTCCGGGGATTGGCCTGCCAATCAGGCGGGATGCCCCCGCCCTTGACGATCTCCTTCCCGGCATCGGTCATGCGCCGGCGCGGGGCCGCCACGATGGTGGCATCGACGATCTGCCCGCCCATCGCGAGATATCCGGGCGAGATATCCGGCGTCCTTAAGATGCGCGTCGAACCGGGCGAAGAGTTTCTCCACCGCGCCGGTCCGCGCCAGGGCTTCCCGGAACCGCCGGATGGTCGTCTCGTCCGGCGCCCGCGCGCCATCATCGAGGCCGAGGAAACGGCCAAGGGTGCGCCGGTCCATGATTGGGAACTCCGTCCGCGCATCCGACAGACCGTAGAGCGCCTGGATCACCAGCACCTTGAACATGAGGACCGGGTCCATCGGCGGGCGCCCTCCCTCCCTGCCATCGAAACGATCAAGCGCCGCATCCAACTCCGGCCGGAAGAGCTCGAAGTCGATAACCCCTGCAAGCCGCTCCGGCGGATCTCCGCCTTCGATAACGCCGCGTAGCGCTCATCCGGATCGAACCACCCGCGCTGTGCAGCCATCGTACCCTCCGTCGCTGATATCCCCACGGAATCACGCCAACACGCTCAAAGCCAGGGGGGTTCAGGGCGTCCGAATGACGATCGCTTTCACCCTAGGTCTCATCTTCAGCGTGGTCAAATGTGCTGGTGCTGCGCAGCAAGCCCACCGCACCATTGATCCGCTCGTCATAGCGGGTGGGCGCGATCATGACCGAATAACCATCTATCTCGCCGATACGGAGGGCGCCGTCGGACTGACGGCAAATGTGGCTGCAAAGATCGAGCAGATGAGGATTGTCCATGGTCGGGAAACTGGGTAGGGCTGGACCGCCCTCGACCTCGGCATAGGCCTCGATGCGATCGAAGCCATGTTCATCGGCGTGAACCACGATGCACGCAGAAATATCGATCGATTCAAGAAGCGTTGCAGTGCCCGCCGCAATCATGGTCGAGGGACAGGCCTCGGTACGCATGGCGTGTAGAACAGCCTCGATGCGCTGTTGGGATTGCTTTGTATTGCGGATTTCGGTCTCGAGAATACGCTGTCCGGTAACTTCGCTGCCGATACAGCGAAGCCCCGCCCATTCACCCTCGGGGCCGGAGAAGGGCACCATTGAAAGAATGAAACACCGCTCCTCGCCGATCTGGGAAATGAACACAGCTCGGAACCGCTGACAGGCTGGTGCGAGGTGAAGATCAGCTCACTTGCATGGGTGCCCTGCTCGCTCACCAAACCGCGGATCTCGCGCCCGTGAAGCTCAAAATCCGCATAGCCAAGGAATCCGTTGGGACCGACATAGGTAAATCGCCCGGTATGGTCGAACTCGAACACCGTGTCGCCAGAGCACAGCGCCAGGCTGCGGTGGAATTCGCGGCCTTCGGCAAGCGCGCTCTGCAATAGCTCATTGGCGGTGCGATCGATACCAAGCACCAAGGCTGCATCACCGCCATCTACAGTGCATGGCAGAAGCATGACATCGAATGACAAAAGCCTCACCATTGCGCGGCTCGGGAATGGTGATCGGCAGTCTTTGCGGATGGGCGGTATGGGACAGTGCGAGCAGGCCGGCTGAAATTTCGGCCGGCAAGCTGAAACTGTCGCCCGGACCGACGAAACCCAGATTGTGCCAATGGGCATTCGATATCAGCAGAATTCGCTCGGAATCGACAATGCAAGCCAGCCCCGGGAATCTATCAACTACGCAACCGGGATCGACTCCAATGTCGATTGCCGACCGTTCGCTATCCAGCGCGCGTGTCATTCCCCAGCCTCAGCCAACCTGCCTACAAGAATAGACACCTGCACTTAAAGACTTGATTACCCGGCGAAAAGAAAAACTCCAGCGACTTATTGTGCCTTTTACGGGCTGTCGAGTTGTGCCCTTTACGGGCTTTCGAGCGCTCGCTCGAGGCTGCTATGGTGACGGTTCCCTTTCGTCAGTTTCAAAAATGGACCGTCATGACCGCCGATCTAAAACCAATCATCGAAGCGGCATTCGAAGACCGCGATACCATCAATGCCGATACCACCGGAACGGTGCGCGAGGCGGTGAGCGCCGCTCTTGACCTTCTCGACAGCGGCAAAGCCCGCGTGGCGGAAAAGGCGAACGGCCAGTGGGTGATCAATCAATGGTTGAAAATGGCGGTTTTGTTGTCATTTCGCCTGAATGAGATGACCGCCATTTCGGGTGGGCCGGGACAAGCCCATTGGTGGGACAAGGTGCCGTCGAAATTTGAAAACTGGTGTGAGGATGCCTTCCGCGACGCCGGTTTCCGCGCCGTGCCCAATTGCATCGTGCGACACTCCGCCTTTATCGCGCCAAGCGTGGTGCTGATGCCATCCTTTGTCAATCTTGGCGCCTTTGTCGATTCCGGCACCATGATCGATACTTGGGCGACGGTCGGCTCCTGTGCACAGATCGGCAAGAACTGTCACATTTCCGGCGGTGCCGGCATTGGCGGCGTGCTTGAACCGTTGCAGGCCAATCCGGTGATCATTGAAGACAATTGCTTTATCGGCGCACGTTCCGAAGTGGCCGAAGGTGTGATCGTCGGCGAAGGCTCGGTGCTGTCCATGGGGGTTTTCCTCGGCGCATCGACCAAGATCGTCGACCGCCATACCGGCCAAGTTCATCTTAGCCAGGTACCGCCCTATTCAGTGCTGATTCCAGGCTCCCTGCCCGCCGGTAAAAACACCAGCGGCGCGCCGTCTCTCTATTGCGCGGTGATTGTCAAGACCGTCGATGAGGGCACACGCGCCAAGACCTCGATTAACGATCTGCTGCGGGACTAGCTGCGTGGGCGGCAGTGCGGATGGCAATTCGGGCGATTGGGATGCCTTGTCAATTCTCGCAGAGCTCATCCGTTGCCCAAGCGTGACGCCCGATGCCGGCGCGGCACTCGATGTTCCGGAACCTCCGGCATGACAGCCGGGTGCGCACAATCGCGTTCCTGCCTTCCTCGATGTGCTGCCCGGCCGTGCCGCGCCGGTCGCAGAAGGTGAGAGCCTCTATCAATCCTGCTTGTTCGTTCGATTTTCTTTGATTTCGGCGCGGCGTGGTCATCTGAACCGGTCTTGTGTTTCGGATGCAGCGACTTGCCCCGCTTTCAGAGCGTTCCTGGTTGCTATTGAACGGACACGTCCTGTGATCAGATCAGGGGGTGACGCTGCCTCCGAGTTGGACCAGGCGGCGGATGTTGCAGGCGATGTCTGTCATGCCGAGGGTTGCAGAACGCCGAACTGCCGGATCGCCGCACCGGTGTTGAACACAAACAGCGGATGGCAGCAGGTGCAGGCGAAGTGCCCATTCCAAGCGGTGCCTTCCTGATCGCCATGGAATCCATGTCGAGCACGATGGCCCTGGGCGGATGCCGCGCGTGCCCCCGGTCAATCCGTTGCCCCGACAGATCGGCCGGTGCGGGGAGGTTTTCGTCACCGGCAGGGAACTCTGTCTCCAATCGCCCCATACGGACGGCGCACACGGCCTGCCCGGCTACGGCGCGACCGTCGACAATCCATCGCATCGCGGGATCGCGTCCCGGGCGGTCGGCGTCGTTTACGTCCTCATAGCCACCGAGGCGGCCGAAGACGGATCGGCGAAACAATCCCCTCATCGCGTGCCGGCCGTTCTTGCCGGTGCGCGGATCGACAGGCTCATGGCCGGCCATGTCCGTCAAGCCGAACGCGCCATGTCGGTGGTGATTCCGCAACCGTGGAACTCAAGCTTCAGGCGGCGATCGAAATCGAGCCGAAGAGGCCCGTCAACCGGTTCACCCGCCGGGTTCGCCATATGCCGCGCCACAAAATGCGCTCAAGACATTGCTTCTCATCACGGAACCGACGATCAATCACATCAATCAATGGAGCCATATGGGAAATGCGGGGTTAATGTAACTTAGGATTATCTTGTTACGCTTGATTTAGTGGGCTGGTGTTATCTGGTCGAACGGTGAAACCCCAACCCGCGCTGTTCGCAATATTGTTGGGTTGGCAAGACTGCCGGAAAAACGTGCAGCGATTGTAAGAGGGAGGCAGGTATGAAGCCGATCAAAGTAGCGAATTTGAACGAACTGGAAGACCGCAAACCGGCTTATGCGCTGGTTGGCGAAGTAGATCTTGTCGTTGTGCGGTTCGATGCGGAAGTCTCGGTATTTTATGGCTGCTGTTTGCACCGAGGCGCGTTGATGGCCGATGGATTTGTCCGCGGTGACAACCTCATTTGCGGGGTTCATGACTGGGACTACCGTCTCGACAGTGGTGTTTCGGAATACAGTAACAACGAAGCGCTACCGAAGTTTTCTTGCTGGGTCGAAGATGACGCGGTTCTGGTCGACACCGATGAGATCGAAGCCTGGGCGAATGATCATCCCCAGCCGTTTAATCTCGATGCCTATCTGGGGCTTTATACTGATACCAGCCACGGTATCGAGGAGGAGCCCTATACCGGACTGATCCAGCACTACGCCCGGTTCGGGCTGGAAAAGACCGGCCCTCATGGCCAGGTCGCGGCGATGGGTGTGCCGCGCGGTGAATTGCCGGATTGGAACGACATTCAGATCCTGACCGCCCAGCTGCATCGCCTGCCGCTACTCGACGAGGAGCCTGTCGGCACCGCGGTCGTGATCGGCCCCAATGCGCAAAAGCCGCTCAAGCTCGCCATACCCTTGTTTGTTTCTGACATGAGCTTTGGCGCCTTGTCGGCTTCGGCCAAGGTTGCGCTGGCGCGTGGGGCGGAGCTTGCAGGCACCGGCATATGTTCGGGCGAGGGTGGAATGCCGCCCGAGGAACAGGAAGCAAACCCGCACTATTTCTATGAGCTTACCTCTGTGCGCATTGGCTTTTCCTGGGACAAGATCGACAAGGTGCAGGCGTTCCATTTCAAGGACGGGCATCTGCCCGGCGACAAGGTCAAGGGCCTGATCGCCGAAATGCGCGGATTGCCGGAAGGTACCGCGGCGACCTTGCCTTCGCGCTTTCCCGACTGGAGCGATGTGTCTGAGATCAGGGAATTCACTGACGAGGTGCGCTCGCGCACCGGTGGTATACCGATTGGCTACAAGCTCTCGGCCCAGCACATCGAAAAGGATATCGATGCAGCGCTTGAAGTCGGCGTCGATTACATCATCCTTGATGGGCGAGGTGGCGGCACCGGTGCGGCACCGATCATCTTCCGCGACAATATTTCAGTGCCGACAATCCCGGCACTGGCACGCGCGCGCCGTCATTTCGACCAGACAGGTCGCGGCGATGTATCGCTGGTGATCACCGGTGGCTTGCGCAAACCGGCTGACTTTGTAAAGGCGATGGCGCTTGGCGCCGATGCTATCGCGATGTCGAACGCTGCCATGCAGGCGATCGGCTGCATTGCCCTGCGCGCCTGCCACACCAATAACTGCCCGGTCGGCATCGCCACCCAGAAGCCGCATCTGGTATCGCGCCTGGTGGTTGAGAAATCAGCGCTGCAGCTCAAGAATTTCTTCGATGCCTCGGTGGAATTGATGCAGGTGATGGCGCGCGCTTGCGGCCACGATCACTTCATCGACTTCACGCTCGATGATCTCACAACCTTCAAACCCGAAATGGCCGAACTGTCAGGCGTTGCCTTTGCGGGTGCAGGCGCGCGTTGATGCACAGGCGCAGGAGCTTTGAGCCAGCATGAGCACGGCGGAAACCATAGTGCGCATTGTCGAGGTCTACGGATTTGCCGGGATGGCGGTTGCGGCCCTGTTTCTGACCATTGGCATTGATCGCGTCGACCCTTCAGCTCGCGGTTCATATATGTTTCGCCCGCTGATCGCCCCAGGCGTGGTGGTGCTGTGGCCGCTGGTGCTATTGCGCTGGCTGGCGCTGGAACGCGGAGCCACCCAGACCGCCCCCCGGCAAAGGCCACATCACACGGCCCATGCCCGCATCTGGACCATTCTGGCGCTCATTCTGCCGCTGGCACTGCTTGCCCTTATGGTGATGCGCCAGACGGCGCCATTGGACCGCCCGGCGGTTCAGATCAGCCAGGGCGGTGAGCGCCAATGAGCGTCAAATACGGTCCGGTTGGCTGGAACCGTAACAAGCTGATCTACGATTTTGTGCTTTTGGCCGCAGTGATCCTTTATATCCTGATCTATCTGCGTGTCGCACCCTCGTTCGCCGATCAGACCCGGCCGTTGAGCGGCGCCATATTGCGCATGCAGGCATTCGGCAGTTGCGCCTTCCTGATGCTGACGCTGATTGTCAGCATCGGTCCTCTGGCGCGTCTCGATACCTGCTTTCTGCCGCTCCTCTACAATCGTCGCCATTTCGGCGTCCTGACCTGCACGATTGCCTTTGTCCATGTCTCTTATGTGCTCGGCTTTTACTTCGCCTTCAGCCCCACCGATCCGTTCGTTGCCTTGCTTTCGGCCAATTCGAGCTTCGGCCAGATCATTGGATTTCCGTTCGAATTGTTCGGCATATGTGCGCTTGCCCTGCTCACGATACTGGCGGTGACCAGCCATGATTTCTGGCTTAGCTTCCTGACCCCGCCGGTGTGGAAGGCGATCCACATGTCGGTTTATGTGGCCTATGCCGCAGTCGTCATTCACATCGCCCTTGGCTATCTTCAGGCTGCCGCAAGCCCGGTCTTCGCCATGGTGGTGACGGCATCGACCCTCACAGTCAGTGCGCTGCATTTCGCAGCTGCGCGCAAGACCCGGTCGCTCAATGCTGGCGAGTGCCTTGATGCCGGTGGTACCGAATGGTTCGATGCCGGCGATGTGGGAGATATTGAAGATGGCCGCGCCATCATTGTCGCCACACCCTTTGGCGAACGTGTAGCGATATTTCGCAATGGCGCCACGCTATCTGCCGTCAACAATGTCTGCGCCCATCAAAACGGGCCATTGGGCGAAGGCCGCGTGATCGATGACTGTGTGACCTGTCCATGGCATGGCTTCCAGTACCGCCTTGCCGATGGTTGTGCGCCGTCGCCATTCACTGAAAAGATCGCCACTTATCGCCTGCGCTGCGAGGCAGGGCGGGTAATGCTTGACCCGCATCCCAATCCACCAGGAACGCCTGTCAAGCCAGTGCCGATCCCGGATTTTGAGCCATGAGCAAACCAGATCGCGCACCGTTCTATGTCGGCTATCTGAACCAGGTGCCTCAGCCTTTGGCGATATTTCTGATGATATTTGCCGCTGCGTTTCTCGGCGCCATGATCGGGCTTGCCTTCTCCTTGAGTGCCAGTGTCGGCGATCCGGGTAATGCGCGTATTGTGTTCGAGGAGGGCCGTCAAAAACTCCAAGGCCGCTTGCGCCTTGATCCATATCCGGTTCTCCACTTGCCGGCGAACGGTAATCAGGGGCCGCGGGCGGTCTTGTTGGCGGGGCCTGGCAAGCGGGGGGCTGGCCTCAAGGTTGCTGAGCTCGACGGTCAATTGGTTGAAGTTGAAGGAGGGCTTCTCAGGCGCAGCAATATCGACATGCTGCAAATGCGAGGCCCGGGCTCTGTCAGGCAGTTGGACACAGATGCAGCGCATGCGCTTGAAGATTATCAGCCAGCGCCGGCGCGCAGTTTCGGTCGCTGGCGGCTAACCGGCGAGGTTTGCGATGGCAAATGCGCGCAAGGAGCGATGCGCCCCGGGCGCGGGCTTGCTCACAAAGCCTGCGCCAATATCTGTCTGATCGGCGGCACGCCACCGGTTTTCATCTCCTCGGGCGCGGTCGATGGTGAGTCCTATTTTCTGCTCGCTGATTCTACTGGCGGCCCCCTAGCCGATGAAGTCTACGATATTGTGGCGCTGATTGTTGAAATTGAAGGCGAGGTCGAGCGGCGCGACGATCTCATGGTGTTGCGGATCGATCCCGGCACGGTAAGAGTGCCATGAAATGAAGGCTGCCTTTACATTCCTCACTACCGTCGCCATGGTGGTCCTTGCCGGTCTCATCGCCTGGCTCTCATGGGAGTATTCACGCCCGCTTCTGGGCCAAATACTGCCCCAGCCGTTCCGGGGTTTCATTCTTGAAATGCGCTTTCTGGTCTCCCTCGTTGCCGTTGTTGCGGTTTTGAGTGTTGCCGAAAGGCTGATCGGCTGGATAAGCAGCAAGCTCGATCTTGGCGGGTGAACCGTGACGAACTGTTGTCCATGGGGCACCGTTTTGTGGGTTGGCTGCTACGGCTTGATTTTGCCGCCTATCGCGATCATTCTCGCCCGATTGCGGCAGGAATAGGTCCGCCATGGCCACCGATGACCGGCGCGTGAGACGGCCCCGCGGAGCTTTCGCTTTATGACTGTTGGCCAACCCAAGCTCGTGCTTGCGAGCGGATCGGTACGGCGCCTGGCCTTGCTTCAGCAGGTCGGCGTTCAGCCGGGTTCCCTAAGACCCGTTGATATTGACGAAACTCCCGGCCGGCGCGAATTGCCGCGCGTTCGCGCGCGCCGTCTCGCTCGCGCCAAGGCTGAAATGGCGCGTGCCGCCAATCAGAAAGACCCGGAATTGAAGGATGCGCTGGTGCTTGGCGCCGATACCGTGGTCGCCATTGGACGGCGCTCAATTCCAAAGCCTACTCTGCTTGAAGAAGCAGCTTATGCGCTGCGCATGTTGTCTGGCCGCGGACACCGGGTCTACACCGCGGTCTGTCTCATAGATTCCAAAGGGCGTATGCGTGAGCGCACGGTCGAAGCGCGGGTGCGTTTCAAGCGTCTGTCGCGCGATGAGATCGAAAGTTATCTGGCAAGCGGTGAGTGGCGCGGCAAAGCCGGCGGCTATGCGATTCAAGGACTCGCCGGCGCGTTTGTGGTGCGCATTGCCGGGTCCTATTCCGCTGTTGTCGGACTGCCGTTGCATGAAACCGTGAACCTGCTGGTCTCTGCCGGCTACCGTGTGCACTACAATTGGCTGATGTGCGTCAGTGACGACTAGTTGTTCAGTCCCGTCATCTTGTAGATCGGATTGCCATTGAATTTATCTGGCTCTGAAGTCCGGATTTTGCAGATATATTCGTAATGCGTCAGGACGTTGAGGGTCTTTAGCCTTCGGGCGAAATTGCAGGATGCCATGAAGTCTGCCGGATGTGTGCGCAGCTGATCATGATTGTCGTCGTGATAGCGTTTGACGGTGGCGTCTTTGATCGTCCGGTTGATCCGCTCGACCTGGCCGTTGGTCCATGGATGGCTGGGCCTGGTCAGCCGGTGTTCAATCCCGTTGGCGTGGCAGATCATGTCAAAGCGCATGGGCCGGGAATAGATCGTGTTTCGGTTCCGTGGCTGCGCGGCGAACCGGATGCCATTATCGGTCAGGATCGTGTGGATGTGATACGGGACGGCTTCGAGCAGATGTTCAAGGAACTCCCGGGCTGTCTTGCGGTTGGCCTTGTCTACGAGCTGAGTGACCGCAGATTTTCTGGTCCGATCAATGGCTGCGAACAGCTACAGCCTGTCCTCGGCGGTCTGGACCTCGGCGATGTACATGTGGAAGCCCCCGATTGGATAGCTCTTGAAACGCTGCCGCTTTGGTGTGTCCCCTTCGACGTCAGGCAAGCGCGATATGCCATGCCGTTGCAGGCACCGATGCAGGGCCGACCGTGTCAGGCGCGGGATTGACGGCTGAAGGGCATGGAGGCAGTCATCCAGCGGAAGCAACCTGTGCCGCCGGAAGGCAACGATCATCGCCTCCTCGGCTTCACTGAGAACGGTTGAGCGCGGTTCCTTCGGGCCTGTCTTGCGATCCTCAACCGTCTGCCGTTTCCGCCACCTGGCAATCGTCTTGGGGTTGACACCCGGTTCCCGGCTCAGTTCCGCGATCGCTGTATTGCTGCTCTGACAGCGTGCGTGGTCGTGGCGCTCGCGTGACGAACCTGTCCCATAATGCTTTCTTCCATTCCAACGAAAGCATCACACCATCAAACCGCAGGATCAAACAACTAGTACTGGCGACATGAATGACGTCATCTCCTCCCACAATGTTGAAAAATTCTATATTTTTGACTGTAGCGTGACACCGGGTTTGATCACAGCGCAGGTCATCTGTAACGGCCGTTTTTGTCATATCAGCGGTGGCCAGGTATTGGTTTTGTCGCTTCAGATCATCTCTCTCTCAAACACCTTTCAACATCCATTTGAAGGACCTCATTTCTTCGGCGTCTCCGGCGCTTCGACCTCGATTGTGGTTATGAAGCCCGCCGAGCGTTCAAATGAGTGCGCGACGGCTCGTGCGCGCCACATGCCATTCTCCGCGGGCCCGAAGCCGCTGGCGCTCACATCGGCTTCCGCAGTTGCATCGACACGGCCATATTGGGTAAAAGTGAACCGCCCCGGTTTTACTGGAGACTTTTTTGTTCCAAACCTATGCGACTTTATCAAGGGCGTTCATGCTTGCATGGAAGGCGTCCTCCATTTCCTGCGGCGGTCGGTGGCCGATGGCGCCGTGTAGCCGCTCTGTGTTGTACCAACTGACCCATTGCAGGGTTTCCCAATCAACCCGGGCCACGAATTTCCACGGCCCGAAGAACTCGATGACCTCAGTCTTGAACAGGCCGATGACGCTTTCCGCCAGGGCGTTGTCATAGCTGTCGCCAATGCTGCCGACCGAGATGTCAATCCCGGCCTCCCCCAGACGTTCGGTATAGCGGATTGACAGATACTGGCTGCCGCGGTCCGAGTGATGGATCAACCCGCTGCCTTCAGCCGGACACTGCTGGCAGATCGCCTGGCTCAAGGCATCCGGCACGAAGCCCGTCGTCATGGACGTCGAGACGCGCCAGCCCACGATCTTGCGGGCGAAGACATCAATGACAAAGGCCACATAGACCATCCCCATCCAGGTCGACACGCAGGTGAAGTCCGACACCCGGATCTGGTTGGCAGAGATCCGGGTGGGCGCGGTGGCGGTGAAGTCGCGATTGACCTTGTCATCCGGGCAGGACTGCGCCGGATCAGGGATCGTGGTTCTCTTCCTGCCGCGCGTAACCCCTTGTAATACATGCTCTCTCATGAGCCGCTCTACAGTGCACCGTGCGATATCCCTGTCTTCCCGGCGCAACGGGTGCCAGACTTTGCGGGCTGCGTATCTGCCTTTGCTCTCGTCATGGACACGCTTGATCTCCTTCAGGTCTGTCGCATCCTGCCGGGCTCGGTCTGACGCCAAATCAGGATCCCGGGCGATGGCCGCATGCCTGTAGCAGCTCGATGGGCGATCGGCAGCACACGGCAGGTCGGCTCGACCCCAAAGTCCCCTTGATGCTCTTCAGTGCAGGCAATCATTTGCGGAACGGGCAGTCGAGCTCCGCCTGTGCAAAATACGCGGACGCCTTCTTCAGGATCTCGTTGGCCTGGCGTAGCTCTTTATTCTCGCGCTCCAACGCCTTGAGCCGGGCGCGCTGGTCACTGGTCAAACCGTCGCACTCACCGGCGTCTCCAGCAGATCGGCGCCCTGCAGGAAGACACCGGGATTGCAGGCCGATGCATGAAGCTGAAGCCACACCTCGTTCCGCGCCATGCCCTTGCAGGAAAGACGCGTCCGATTGACCGACTGCCTGCCTTCCTCGACATGCCGTTCGACCCTGGAGACGACCCGCCATGGTTTGTCCCGTGACGCGGCCTGATACGCGAAGTCGCCGCAAATGCCCCGCACATGGGTCGGCGGGCGACCCGCGGGGCACTTGAGCACAGGCGCAATCCTGCTTTCCGGAACAACGGTCTTCCCAGGCCGGATGGCGCAGGAACAGCCTTCCGCCTCCGGCGTCTTGTAGAGCTCCGGGACAGCAAAAGCGGCATCGGTCCGGAAGAACCGCATCAGCTCACGATCCGCATATCGCGCCAACACCGGCTTGAGCACATTTTCCCGGCCATCGGCGCTGTGAACATTGCCGGGGCGCAATGAACGGCGTTCGAGGCGGCCAAGCCGGTTAAGGACGAACAAAGGATGATGGCACATGCAGCCGAAATGCCCGTTCCAGGCGGTGTTCTCCTGCGCGCCATGGCGCGGGCCGACCGAACCGCCCATGTCCGGTGTGATCCATTCGGGCGCCATCGCGGCGTGAGCCCGATCGATCTATTGACCGGATACGTCCGCCGGCGCACCGCGATTGTCGGCGGCCGCCGACACCTCGGTCTCGAACCGACCCATCCGGCCGGCAGACGCAGCCTCGGCATCAACACCACGCCCTCCGACCACCTGCCGCATCAACGGATCGAGCGCCGGACGGTCCGCGTCGTTCACATCATCATATCCGGCCAATCGCCCGAAGACCGACTGCCGCAAACATGGCATGAGCAGCGCCACGGTCTACAAGTGGACGCCCTGACCCCCCCTGGCTTTGAGCGTGTTGGCGTGATTCCGTGAGGATATCAGCGACAGAGGGTACGATGGCTGCACAGCGCGGGTTGTTCGATCCGGATGAGCGTATCGAAGGCGGGAGATCCGCTGGAGCGGCTTGCAGGGGGGTATCGACTTCGAGCTCTTCCGGCCAGAGTTGGATGCGACGCTTGATCGTTCCGATGACGGCGCGCGGGCGCCGGACGAGACGACCATCCGGCGGTTCCGGGAAGCCCTGGTGCGGACCGGTGCGGTGAAGAAACTCCTCGCCCGGTTCGACGCGCATCTTAAGGACGCGGGATATCCCGTCATGGGCGGGGGCATCCCGCCTGATTGGCAGGCCAATCCCCGGAAACCGGCGCAAAAGGATCGCGACGCGCGTTGGACGCTCAAGCGAGGGCGCAGGAAGACGCGCCCGCCCGGCAAGCCGATGCCCGTGCATCACGAGAGGGCCAATGCCGCAGAGTCGAAGGTCCGATCCGCGATCGGAACATCCCTTCGCCGGGATGAAGGCACGAATGGGGCTCTTCGTCCGCACCATCGGCATCGACCGGGCGAGGGCCAGGATCGGCATGGCCACATCGCATTCAACATGAAGCGGCTCCTGTTCCGGGAGCGCAAAGGTGCCGTGGCATAGCCAGGCCCCGGCGAAACCAGATCCCGAACCACAACCCAGGCAAAGGGCCGACCCGCATCGCGGCCGTAAATGCGCTCTCGTCACCCGATTCCAGGCAGCAGACAGGGGTCGGCAAGGTGTCCATGTGGCCTATGATGATCCGATCGGCGTGACCGCTGCCTTCAATCTCAACATATTGGAGCGCATCAACCGGGCTTTCGGCAACTCATTCGACCTCGGCGCGTTTGCACACGAAGCGCGCTTCAATGAGGACAAAAGCCGGATCGAGATGCATCTGGTCAGCAAACTCGAACAAACAGTCGAGGTACTGGGCTGCCGCTTCACGATGCGCTCTGGCGAAACCATCCATACCGAGAACTCGCACAAATACACCATTGCCGGATTTGGCGACCTCGCAGGTGCTGCGGGATAGCGCACCAACAATGTTTGGACCGACAAGGATGCACTGTTTTCCGTGCATAAGTTGGTATCGGACTAGTGCGCTGTCCGGTCAGCTGCCTGCTGGTTCGCTCGGCTTGATCAAGGCCTGATCGAGCAGGCGCGCCACATGCAGTGCCTCGCGGCCCGAGCCGTCGGAAATCTGCGATCGGCACGACGTGCCATCAGCGACGATGATGGTGCGCTCGTCCGCCTCGCGAATGCGGGGCAGCAGCGAAAGCTCACCCATCGCAATCGAGACCTCATAGGTCTCGGCGTCATAGCCAAAACTGCCGGCCATGCCGCAACAGCTGGTTTCGATCTGTTCCACCTCAAGTGCGGGAATGAGCTGTAGGGTCTGTGTCACCGTGCCCATTGCCGCAAATGACTTCTGGTGGCAGTGACCATGCAGCAAAGCGCGCCCGGCAAGAGGCTCCAGCGGTAGGTCGAGCCTGCCTTCATCGGCCTCATTGGCAAGGAATTCTTCCAGTAGATAGGCGTGGGCGGAAATTGCTTCGCCTTGCTCGCGGCCAACCAAAGAGGGCAGCTCGTCACGAAGTGTAAGCAGGCAACTGGGCTCAAGGCCGATGACCGGCACACCCCGCGCCACGGTTGCCTCGACGGCCTGGACAAGGCGCTGGGCTTCCGCGCGTGCTTCATCGACCAGACCGGCCGAAAGGAAGGTGCGTCCGCAGCATAGCGGCCTTGCACCATCAAAGGCGCGCGCAACATCGACCCGATAGCCGCCCGCCGCCAAAACGCGCATTGCCGCACGCAAATTTTCCGGCTCGAAATAACTGTTGAAGGTGTCGGCGAACAGAAGAACCTCACGCCCGTCCTGCGGTCCGCCGGACTGGTCATGGTCAAAGATAGCACGCCGCCAGCGCGGCAGTTTTCGCCTGGCGCTGAAGCCGGCGATCTTCTCACTGAGCCATGCTGCACCGGGTACCCGATCGCGCAGATTGACGAGCGGTGCCATGCGTGCCGCGTATGGTGCGTATTTCGGCAGATAGCCGACCAGCCGATCATGCAGACTGATACCCCGCTCATGCGCACGTGCGTGCGTGACTTCAATTTTCATGCGCGCCATGTCGACACCGGTGGGGCATTCGCGGCGGCAGGCCTTGCACGAGACGCAAAGCTTCAAGCTCTCCATCATCTCGTCAGATATCAGCGCATCGGGTCCAAGCTGGCCGGTAATGGCAAGGCGCAAGCTGTTGGCGCGCCCGCGCGTCACATCAGCTTCATTGCGCGTCAGCCGGTAGGACGGACACATCGCCCCGCCCTCAAGCTTGCGGCAGGCGCCATTGTTGTTGCACATCTCCACGGCGCCCTGAAAACCGCCACCGGCACCCGGCCACTGAGACCAGTCGAGAGCGGTCGAGATCTCCCCGGCGCCATAACCCGGCGGGTACCGCATCAGGTTGCGGTCATCCATGCGTGGGGCGCGCGTGATCTTTCCCGGATTGAGCAGCCCCGCCGGATCGAACCGGTCCTTGACCTCTTCGAATGATTTCACCATGCGCTGGCCAAACATAAGCCCATTGAATTCCGAGCGCACGATGCCGTCGCCATGTTCACCTGAATGCGAGCCCTTGTAGGCGTGCACCATCTCAAAAGTTTCTTCCGCGATTGCGCGCATGGCGCGCGCGCCGTCCTCGGTCTTCATGTTGAGGATCGGGCGCACATGCAGACAGCCAACCGAGGCATGGGCATACCATGTGCCGCTGGTGCCGTGCTTTTCGAAGATCGCGGTAAGACGGTCGGTATATTCGGCAAGGTCTGGAAGCTCGATGGCGCAATCCTCGACAAAGGAGACGGGTTTTCCCTCCTCCTTCATCGACATCATGATATTGAGGCCTGAGGTGCGCACATTGGCAATGCGCGCCTGCAAGCCCGGATCAGTGACCTCGACAACCCCGCCCAATTGCGCGCCCTGATGGCGCCAGTCAAAGCCGAGGTCGCCCATCAGTTCCGATAAGGCCACAAGCCGCGCCTGACTGGACTCCGGCGTATCCTCGGCGAATTCGACGATCAACAGCGCTTCCGGCGTTCCGCGCACAAACTCTTCGATGGTTGACCTGAAGATCGGGATTTCGCGCGCAAGCACGATCATCGTTGAATCGACCAGCTCAACCCCCAAAGGTTTGAGCTTGACCAGATGCTGGGCTGCATCCATGGCGGCGTGGAACGAACCGAAATGGCAGATCCCGAGCATGCGGTTGCGCGGCAACTTAGAAAGCTTGAGTTCGATGCGGATCGAAAGCGCCAGTGTGCCTTCAGAGCCGACCAGCAAATGCGCCAGATTGATCGGTTGTTCGCCCGCAACCAAAGCATCGATATTGTAGCCGCCAACCCGGCGCAGCACCTTGGGAAAGCGGGCTGCGATTTCATCTCGTTCGCGCTCGCCCAGCGCCAGCAGATCGGAGACCAGAGCGGTCTCATGGTTCCCGGCCAAATTACCAGCCGGTCCACCCAGTTCACCGAAATGCGCCGCCGTGCCATCTGCCAGCAGTGCTTCGATGTCGAGCACATTGTCGCGCATCATGCCGTAACGGATCGATCGCGCACCGCAGGAATTGTTACCCGCCATGCCGCCGATGGTGGCGCGTGAGGCGGTCGACACATCAACCGGAAACCAAAGGCCGTGAGGCTTGAGCACGCGGTTCAGTTCATCGAGCACAATGCCCGGTTCGACCACCGCGCGCCGGCCCTCGACGTCGAGTTCGACAATTCGGTTGAACCACTTGCTGCAATCGATGATCAGGGCCTCGTTGACCGTCTGGCCGCTCTGCGAGGTGCCACCGCCGCGAGCCAGAACCGGCATGCCTTCCTCGCGTGCAATCGCCGTTGCGGCCGCCATATCGGCCTTGTGCCGCGCAACCACGACGCCCACCGGCATCATCTGATAGATTGATGCGTCGGTGGCATAGCGCCCGCGCGAAAACGCGTCGAAACGGACTTCGCCTTCGATCTCGGCGGCAAGGCGCCGCTCCAGGGCTGGCTGCGCGATCATCGTCACGGTGCGCTCCTGAGGATGTGTCGGAGATGAAATAAGCCGAATCCTCGTACCTGAAAATTTGGCAGAAATGCCATGTGGCGCATCCAAACATAAAGAGCCTGGCTGCGATAGCAGCCGTGCAATCGTATAGGCAAGTCAACCAGGTCAGAAGGGTGTCACATTGCCCGTGATTCCCTCTGATGGCGATCTTTGCACGCCTTTAGACCACAATATTTTTACAAATTGTCGACTTTTTCTTAACGTTATTGAGGCCTATATGTGATATATTACAGAATCATGCGTTATTTGTTAATATTTGACTTTACCGGAAATGACAGTGGTTATCTATCGACGATTCTACATCATATTGATTCTTTACCTGTTCTAAGGCGGCGCGGGTGGACTCCTCGGCCATCGGCCCGCCTTTTCGCGGCGTGTCAATGGACCACAACCGGCTGATCAACTAATAAACGGGTCGGACGCAAGCACCACATCCTCGTAACAAGTTTGCGCGCGTGGGTTTGCGATCCCCGCGCAGACAGGAAGGAAACTGCCTATGCCCAGCCACGATATTCCGCTGAAGCCTTACGGACCTACTGCCGGCCGCGATCATCTGACCGGCGAGCGGCCACGGCCGAAAACGCTAACCGTCGATCTGCACAATCATTATCGGGTGCCGAAGTCAGAAGAGCTGGTGGTGCCGCGTCTCGACAGGGGCTTCCATCCGGCAAATGCGATTGCAAGTCCGCTGACCCGCGAGGTCAACAAGCGACAGCATGCCGACCGCGACATTGAGTTCACCGACATCAACAAGCGCATCGCCGACATGGAAAAGATGCAGCTCGATGTCATGGCGGTCTCGTGCTCGCCGACCCAGTGCTATTACACCGCCGAGCCAAGCCTTGGCGCGGAATCGAGCCAGATCATCAATGATGCCATTTTTGATGCGGTCAAGCAGCATCCCAGGAAGCTGACCGGTCTGGGCACCGTGCCGCTGCAGAACACCGACCTTGCACTCAAGGAGCTTGAGCGTCTGACAGGTGAGCTTGGATTTCGCGGCATTCAGGTTCTCGCCCGAGTGGGCGATGAAGAACTCTCAGCAGAACGTCTGGAGCCGTTCTGGAAGCATTGTGAAGAGCTCAACATCCTGATCTTCATCCATCCCTCGTCGTTCTTCAGCTCCCGTTTGTCTGAGCACTATGCGCTCAACGTCATCGGCAATCCGCTCGATACCACCGTCGCCATGCATTACCTGATCTTCGACGGCGTTCTCGCGCGCTATCCCAAGATCAAGTTCTATCTCTCCCATGGCGGTGCCTTCCCGGCTGCCTATGGCGCGCGCATGGATCACGCCTATGGCGCGCGCGCGGACTGCCGCGTCAAGATCTATGAAAAGCCCAGCACCTATCTGAAGAAGTTCTATTTCGACACCATAGTGTTCTCGCTCGAGCAGCTGGAATACCTGATCAAGAAATACGGCGTCGACCAGATCGCAATCGGTACCGACTATCCGGCCGACATGGGTGAATACGACCCGGTCGAGCACGTCTATCAGATTGAAGGGCTGAGCGAGTCCGACCGCGAAAAGATCTGCGGTCTGAACGCACTGAAACTGCTTAATCTGGATGCCAGTCAGTTCGCTTGAATTGAATCAGGAAAATCCTGACAACAGTCGAAACACCCGGCCGCCCAAGGAAAAACCCTCAATGGGCGGCCCGGGTCGGGACACGTTTGAATTAGTTTCCGATCTCGGCGAGGACGCGCTCAAGATTGGCCACGTCCGGCTTGGTCTCACCGGCCGTGATCTCGTGATTGATCTTCACTAGGACCTCGTTCACCGGTGCCGCCAGTCCATGTTTGCAGCTAGCGTCAACCACCAACCCGTTGATCATGTCGATTTCCGTGCGCCGGCCTTTGAGATGGTCCTGATACATGGCGTTTCGCGCCGATGGGCCCACATCGGCGGTCATCTTGTCGAGCAGAAGCTCTAAAAACCGGTTTGATTTCTCGACATCTTCGGGCTTGAGGCCGATGATCGGGATGGTCTTGTAGCCCTGCGCTTGCCCAGCGGCGAGCGCCTCCTCACCGGCACGAAGCATCAATTCGCGCACGCCGGGGATCTGGAAAATCTCACCCGATGTCATCCCCATCATCGATTTTGTCGCCATGGTCATGGTGTTGACGATGATCTTCATCCACTTGGCCGACTGAATGTCCTCGGAGATTGAAACCTTGCCTACATTGAGGAGGATTTCCTCGACCTCGGTCAGGCGGTCATTCATCGATGGATCCAGCGCCCCGATCGCGAACCAGGTGCCCTTGGGCGGTGTATTGCGCACCACCACGCCCGGCGTGAACACTTCTGAGGAAAGCTCGACCACGCAGCCGACGGTACGCTGATGGCCGACGATGCCGGCCAGATCTTCCGCGGTCATGGAATTCTGTGCCCCGATCAGCAGGCCGTCATCGGCCAGATAAGGCTTGATCAGCTCCGCCATCCACAGCGCGTCGTAAGCCTTGACCATGAGAAGCACGATGTCGAATTGCTCGTTGAAGGTCGCGACATCGCACAAATGGGATGCCCGCACATCCGGCACGTGTACCACTTCATCGGGCATCTCGACCCTGATCCCGCCCTCCCGCATGGCCTCCACATGGGCCGGCCACTGATCAATCAGCACCACGTCAAGCCCGTTGCGGGTGAGGTCGGCAGCCGTACAGCTTCCATTCGCGCCTGTGCCGAGAACCGCGATCTTTTTGGACATTCCGTATCCCCCTGTTTTTCGCGTCGGCAAAGTGCTCAGCTCTCAGGTTCATCTTCTTGAGCACCGTGCGCCGCCTGTGCAGCTTCGTACATCAGCACGGCACGTTCAGCCAGATCGAGAGCTGTCGTCAAACCGTCCAGAACCACGCCGCGTGCACCGGTCGCGAGTAGGTCGTCGGCCTGGTCTTCATCCTGTGCACGCACCAGCACTTCCGTGTCCGGATATAACCGCATCAGGAGCTCCAGCACCCTTACAGCCACTTCCGGGTCCGGTACCGCGATAATCACCAAGCGCGCATCAGCCAGTCCGCACGAGTGGAGAACCTCCGAGCGCAGCGCATTGCCGAAATAGACAGGAACGCCCGGGCGTTGCATCCGGCGCACGCGCTCGGCGCTGTAGTCGACCGCAAGAACGGGAAGATGGAGGCTCACCAGATGGCGCGACAATGCCATGCCAATCTGGCCAAAGCCAATCACCACCACATGGTCGGAGAGCTCGCTTGCGGCTGTTTTGAGCTCGTCCTCCGAAGAAATCGCTTCACCTTCAATACGGTTGATCAGTGGGCGCGCGATACTGGTTGCAATCGCCACCAGTGCCATTGAAACCGCAATCGCTACCGCCAGAATATTGGCTGCCAACGGTGGAATAAGCCCCTCAAACACCGCCACGGTAACGATGATGAAAGTGAATTCGCTGCCCTCGGACAGCAACAGTCCAAGCTCGGCTGCGCGCCGCAGCGGATGACCGAGAGCTGTTGCCAGTACCGCCACGATCAATGCCTTGGCCAAGATCAGTCCGGCTGCTATGGCGATCACCTCCAGCACACGCTCGCTCGCCAGCGACAGGTCGGTTCCCATGCCGACGGCCATGAAAAAGATGCCGAGCAGAAGCTGCCGGAAAGGCGTAATATCGGCCGCGATCTGATGCCGGTAGGCGGTATCGGCGACCAACAGACCGGCAAGAAATGCGCCGATGGCAGCACTCGCACCGGCATGTTCCAAGGCGACGCTCGATGCAAGCACGACCGCAAGAACGGTGGCGAGAAAGGTCTCCTGATTTCCTTTTTCCGAAACTACCCGCAAAATCACCGGCAACGCCAGACGTCCAACCAGCACCATGACGGCTATGGCGATACAGAGTTTTGCAATGAACAGCGGGATGGCGAACAGGCTGTCGTCAGCCGATACCAGCGATTCAAGCCCAACCAGAAATATGCCGACACCAATGTCCTGGATCAGCAGAATCGCGACTGCCAGACGGCCGAGCACGGTGAGTGTGCGGCCAAGATCATGCAGAACCTGCAGCACCAGCGCGGTCGATGAAAATGCAAGTGATCCCCCTATGATAATCGATGTCAGCGCGTCGAATCCGAGCCTGGAGGCAACCAGCGCGAGGGCAGCGGTGGTCACCACCATCTGTGCAATAGCAAGCGCATAAACCCGCCAGCCATAAAGGCGAAAGCGGTCCAGCTTGAGCTCCAGCCCGATCGAGAACAGGAGGAACATGATCCCGAGTTCGGCCAGGAAATCGATCACATAGACGTGGCGGACAAAGCCGAGCCCGTGCGGGCCGATGACGGCGCCCGCAATGAACAGCCCGACAATCGAGCCAAGGCGCACATAGTTGAACGCCAACGCGAAAACAATGAACGCGGCCAGAATCCAGATCGTCTCGATCACAAGAGCTCACCGTTTGTCGGGGGTTGCTCTTCCATGCCGGCCGGGCCGCTCCATTCATTTCGTTGACGCATGAATACACCATGTCATCGTCGCCGGGCCGGCACGATTCGCAAGCTGAAGCACAGCAGCACAATGCCCACGCACTCCGGGAAAAGTTACCCACGATCGAAGATGGTGCAGTGCACACGAAATGCTGCATACTGACACCATGATTCAACCCGATGCATCAGCGATTATGTCCTTGAAACGGATTCTTGTTGCCAATCGCGGCGAAATTGCCATTCGCGTGATGCGTGCGGCAAACGAAATTGGTATCCGCACTATCGCGGTCTATGCCGAGGAAGACAAACTTTCGCTCCATCGCTTCAAGGCTGACCAGGCGTTCCTGATCGGCTGCGGCATGGGACCGGTCAAGGCCTATCTGAGCCCCGATGAGATGATCCGCGTCGCCCATGATGCGGGCGTCGATGCGGTCCATCCGGGCTATGGCTTTCTGTCGGAAAATCCCGAGTTTGCCGATGCGGTGATCGCCGCCGGAATCACCTGGATTGGCCCGAGCCCGGACGTGATGCGCGCGCTTGGCAATAAGGTCTCCGCGCGCAATGTGGCAGAAAGCGCAGGAACGCCGGTGATGCCGGCGACTGGACCCTTACCCGAAGATCCCGAGGGAATCTCCCGGCTGGCCAACGAAATAGGCTACCCGCTCATGCTCAAAGCCAGTTGGGGCGGCGGCGGGCGTGGTATGCGCGTGATTGAGAGCGAGGCCGAACTCGCCGGCCAGGTGCTGGCCGGACGGCGCGAGGCGGAAAGCTTCTTTGGCAATGGCGAGGTTTATCTGGAAAAACTGGTGCGCCGCGCCCTCCATGTCGAGGTGCAGTTACTGGGCGACCATCACGGCCAAGTGGTGCATTTGTTCGAACGTGATTGCACCGTGCAGCGGCGCAACCAGAAAGTGGTGGAGCGCGCGCCTGCGCCCTACCTCAACGAGGAGCGCCGCGCTGAGCTTTGCGAAAGCGCGCGCCGGCTGGCCCGCAAGGTCGGTTACCAAAATGCCGGCACAGCCGAATTCCTGATGGATGCCGATACCGGCGCATTTTATTTCATCGAGGTCAATCCACGCATCCAGGTCGAGCACACGGTGAGCGAGGAGATCACCGGTATCGACATCGTCAAGGCACAGATCCGTATCGCCTACGGGGCCAAAATCGGCGATGAGGCATCTGGCGTTCCGCCGCAGGAGAAAATCCGGCGCAATGGTCACGCTCTGCAATGCCGCATTACCACCGAGGATCCGGAAGAAAACTTTGTGCCCGATTATGGCCGCATCACCGCCTATCGCGGCGCTACCGGTTTTGGCATCAGACTCGATGGCGGCACCGCTTATTCGGGCGCGATCATCACGCACTACTATGATTCTCTGCTTGAGAAGGTCACCGCTTGGGCGCCGACGGTCGAAGAATCGATTGCCCGCATGGACCGTGCATTGCGGGAGTTTCGTATCAGGGGCGTTGCCACCAATCTGGTGTTCCTGGAAAATCTGATTGCCCACCCGAATTTTCGCGCCGCCGACTACACCACAAGGTTTATCGACGAGCACACCGAGCTATTCGATTTTCCGCGCCGCCGCGACCGTGCTTCGCGCTTGCTCAATTTCATTGCCGACGTTTCCGTCAACGGCAATCCGGAAGCAGCCGGCCGTCCGCGTCCGCCAGAACACGCGCTCACCCCCCAACCGCCCGAATACACCCACGCCGACCCGCCGGAGGGCACCAGAACGCTACTCGACCGAGAAGGCCCAGAAGGCGTTGTGCGTTGGATGCTGGCCGAAAAACGCCTTCTGGTGACCGACACTACCATGCGCGATGCCCATCAGTCACTGCTCGCCACCCGCATGCGCACATATGACATGGCCGCGGTTGCCGATGCGACAGCACACCGCCTGAACGATCTGTTCTCGATTGAGTGCTGGGGTGGCGCGACATTCGATGTCGCCATGCGTTTTCTGGGCGAATGCCCATGGGAGCGGCTGGGGATCTTGCGCGAAAAGATCCCCAACGTGCTATTCCAGATGCTGCTGCGCGGCTCCAATGCGGTCGGCTACACCAATTATCCAGACAATGTGGTGCGCGGTTTTGTCCATCGTGCAGCCGACTCCGGCATCGACGTTTTCCGTGTGTTTGACTGCCTCAACTGGGTGGAAAACATGCGCGTTTCGATTGATGCGGTGCTGGAAACCGGAAAGCTGTGCGAAGCGGCCATCTGTTACACTGGCGATCTCAACGATCCGGCGCGCGCCACCTACGATCTCAAATATTATGTGGGGCTTGCGCGAGAACTGGCCGATGCGGGAACGCACATTCTCGGCATCAAGGACATGGGCGGGCTGTGCAAGCCCGCAGCGGCGCGTGAACTGGTTCGGGTGTTGAAGGAAGAAACCGGCCTGCCGATCCACTTCCACACCCATGATACCAGCGGCATATCGGCAGCCTCCGTCCTTGCCGCCGCCGTGGCCGGCTGCGATGCGGTTGACCTTGCCATGGATCCTCTGTCGGGCATGACCTCGCAGCCCAATTTCGGCTCGGTGAACGAGGCACTGCGCGGCGGTGACCGCAACACCGGGTTTGACCCGTCGACCATCCGGGAATTCTGCGATTATTGGGAAGCTGTGCGGGTGCAATATGCCGCCTTCGAGGCCGACAACAAGGCCGGCAACTCGGAAGTCTACTTGCACGAAATGCCGGGCGGCCAGTTCACCAACCTCAAGGAGCAGGCCCGTTCAATGGGGCTTGCCGAGCGTTGGCATGAAGTCGCGCGCGCCTACGCCGACGTCAATCAGATGTTCGGCGATATCGTCAAGGTGACGCCATCCTCGAAAGTAGTCGGTGATATGGCGATCGCTATGGTTTCGGCCAGCCTCACACGCGCCGATGTCGAGGACCCTGACAAGGAATTCTCGTTTCCGGCTTCGGTCGTCAGCTTCCTGCGCGGCGAATTGGGCCGGCCCCCCAACGGCTTTCCCGAGGCGCTGCAGAAAAAGGCGCTCAAGGGTGAAGTGCCGATTGAAGGCCGTCCCGGGGCCTTGCTTGCACCAGCCGATCTGGATGCCGCGAAATCCGAAGCTGAGGAGAAGGTGGGCCGCGAAATTACCGACGAGGAGTTCCACTCCTATCTGATGTACCCGCAGGTTTTCTGCGACTACGCATTGCGGCGCGCCGAATACGGTCCGCTGCACACATTGCCGACGCCGGTATTCTTATATGGCATGCAGGCGGGTGAGGAAATCGGCGTTGATCTCGATCCCGGGGTAACGCTGATTATCGATTGCCAAGCGATCGGCGAGAGCGATGATGACGGCGAGGCGCGTGTGTTTTTCGAACTCAACGGCCAGCCGCGTACCGCCAAGGTTCCGGACCGTTCGGTTGAGGCTGATGCCGAGCGGCGTCGAAAGGCCGATACCGCAAATCCTGACCACGTGCCGGCCCCCATGCCCGGAGTGGTCTCCGCTATCGCCGTGGAAGCGGGGCAGAAGGTCAGAACCGGCGACGTGCTTCTCACCATCGAGGCGATGAAGATGGAAACCGCGATCCATGCCGAACGTGACGGCACGATTGCCGAAATTGTCACCGCCGCCGGCACCCAGATCGATGCCAAGGATCTGCTTGTGACCTTCGCACCCACCAGCGGCTGAGGGCTTGGCAACGCACGGTTTCCTGTGTCAAGGCGATCTTGCCGCATGGCCGCTGCGGCGCATATGATGCCGACCATTCCGCACAATCGCCGCATTGCGGCACGTGAAATGCCGACAATATGCACAGCATGCAATCAAAAGGTCAGGGCTTCATAGGAAAGAAAATTGCCGTCGTCGGTGCAGGTGCCATTGGCTCCTGTGTGGCCGCCTCTCTGACCGCCGCCGGTGAGGATGTCACTGTCGTCGATCAATGGCCCCAGCACATTGACACGATGAAGCAGAACGGCGTGCGCATCGTCACCAAGGAAGACGATACCACCACAAAAGTGAAGTCCTGCCATCTGTGCGAGCTTGCGACCTTCGAGCCCGAGTTCGATATCGCCTTCATTACGGTGAAATCCTACGATACCCAGTGGATGGCCAAGTACATCTCCACATATCTCAAGCTCGATGGTGTTCTTGTCGGTCTGCAGAATGCCTTCAACGACGACGCCAATGCCGAAATGGTGGGGCGTGAACGCACCATGGGCTGTGTGGTCGAGCTTTCATGCGAGATCTTTACCCCCGGCATGGTGCAGCGAAATACGGTTCCCACCGGCACCTGGTTTTCAGTTGGCGAGCTCGACAGCTCGACCACACCGCGTCTTCTTGAGGTGCAGTCGCTGATGAAGCATGTCGGCAATTGCGAGACCACCGACAATATCTACGGTGCCAAATGGACCAAGCTGATCGCCAATTCGATGACGTGTCCGTTTTCCTCCCTCGGCATGAAGAACTGGGAAGCGGTTAAGCTGCCCGGCATGTTCGAGTTTTCGGTTGAATGCGGCAAGGAGTCCTTCACCGTCGGCAAAGCCATGGGGTTTTGTATCGAGCCGTTGTTTGGTTTGACCAATGAGCAGATCTCCAATGACAGCGATGAGGCAATCACCACGGTGATGACCAAGATGGTCAAGGATGTCGGCCCCAATGCGCGAACTCATGCCGTCCAGGACCACGCCAAGGGACGGCGCAGCGAGATCGAGTTCATCAATGGCCGTGTGGTGTTGGAGGGCGCGCGACTGGGCATTCCAACCCCGTTCAACCACGCTGTCTGCGAGATTGCGCGGCGCACACACAAAGGCCAGATCGAGCTCGATCCTTCCAACCTGGCGCTTTTGCAGGCGGAGGTGAAAGTCGCTGCCTGAGGTACCGATATCCACGCAATTGGACAGATCTCGGTAAGTGTTGCTTGATCATGTGGTTGAATAGACGTTTATTTGCTGGCGTCGGTTGCCACGCCGGTAGTATTTCTTGCGCGCGCGCGGGGCTCACTTGGCGAAGGCAACTGTAAGGGATGATGACCTATGACCGGCGTCCAGGCGACTGGTATTGATGGTGGCGGCAGCATAAAGGCCGACGCCCAAACCCGCGACGGAATCACCATCGTCTATGAACACTGGAAGGTGCCGGATCCATCTACCCGGATTGCTCTGTTGCACCCGCTGGGGCTTGATTCGAACTTTTGGCGCCCGGTTGCAGAGCGGCTGAATGGCAGTGCTGAAATCATTGCCATGGACTGCCGCGGCCATGGTCGATCCGAAAAGCCGGCCGGTCCCTATTCAGTCGAGCAATTTGCCGCCGATCTTGCCGATATTATGGATGAAATCGGTTGGGACACTGCGATTATCGGAGGTGCTTCGCTTGGCGGTTGCGTGGCACTGGCCTTTGCTGCTGCCTATGGCGACCGGCTTGATGCGCTGGCATTGATGGATACCACCGCCTGGTTCGGACCGGGCGCTGCCGAAGCCTGGGCCGACCGCGCCGACAAGGCGGTTGATGTCGGTATACGCTCGCTGATCGATTTCAACCGCATGCGCTGGTTTTCCGATGCCTTCATCAAATCGAACCCGGAAACGGTCGAAGCCATCATGCAGGTGTTTGCCGCCAATGACGTTGAGGCTTATCGCGAGGCCTGCATGATGTTAGGCGCATGCGATTTGCGCGATGTTCTGGACGATTTCGAGGTTCCGGTATCAGTCCTTGTTGGCCGCAAGGATTTCGCCACACCGATCGCCATGGCCACGGCTTTGCGCGACGGCATTCCTGGAGCCAACTTCGAGGTGGTTGAAGGTGCCCGGCATCTGGCTGCAATCGAGGCACCCGACATCGCCGCCGGCAAGCTGCGCGAGCTGATCGGCCAGCTCGATCAGGCATAGCGCTGCCCGGTTCGGACAAGCCTTCAGGATTTTTCGAAATCCACCCTCTCTTCGATCGGCAGACCCTTGAGATGCCGGCGCAGACAATCGAGCCCCATCTCCACGGCCCCCAGGCGAGCGCGGTGTTCATCACCGACGATTTCGGCTGAACGCGCGTGAACCGCGTCACGCGTCGCAACCGCAATCTCGATCGCGCCTGAGGCGCGTTGGCCCGATGCCGCCGGAACGAACGTGACCAGAACCGCCAGCCCATGGGTGGTTCCCGCAAGCTCCATAATGCCGCGAGCTGCATTTTGTGCCGCCTCAGAACTGACGTTATCATGCCGCTCGTTGCTGCCGAGGGCTGCAAACACTTCGTCCAGCTGGTTTGCAGACAGACCGCGCCTGAAGGTGCCGTCCTTGCCACGATGGCCAGCAAGGCGTCCGGCAACCATGCCGTTGGTAGCAAGTTCGCTGACTGCGATGCGCATGCTGCCGCTGGCGAGCGTGTCGAGAATGACGCCCTCCAGCGTCTCATCGCCCTCTGCCAGCACAAAGTTCGCGAGCCTGCGGCGCACTTCGCTTTCAACCGGTTCGAGATTGCGCTCCACGTCCTCTTGCGTGGCGCCGCGCACCGCAAGCTTGGTTTCAAGCTGAGGATAATGGGCCTGAAAGCCGAGCTTGACCCCGCCGTCAGGTGCCAGATCGACCACACCGTCAAGCAGCGCATCAGCGCGCGATTCGCCGATGCCGAAAGAATGAAAGCGTTTCAGCCAATTGATCGTACTGCCGTCTGTCATTGCAGTGAGGCGCGGGATGATTTCATCGTCAAGCATGCGGTGCAGCTCGCGCGGTACACCGGGGGTGAAAAAGAACCGTGCGTTGCCGATATCGAGCGCAAAACCGCAGGCGGTGCCGACCGGATTGTTGATCATCTCCGACGTGGTTGGCAGCATCGCCTGTTTGCGGTTGTTGGCTGGCATCGGACGCCCACGCCCGGCGAAGAATTTCTCCATCCGCTCGAGCCATTCCTGGTTTATTTCAAGAGTGTCTCCGGCAGCTTCCGCGGCGATCTCCTGGGATAGATCATCGACCGTGGGGCCAAGTCCGCCATTGACGATCACCGCATCTGCTCTGGTCGAGGCCGCCTTGAATGCCTCCAGCAGACGCGCCCGATCGTCACCCACCGTGGTGCCCCAAATCACATCAAGCCCCACTTCGTCGAGGCGGCGTGAAATGTGGGAAAAATTGGTGTTGGCGATTTTGCCGCTCAGGACTTCATCGCCAGTGCAGAGAAGCTCAATGCGCATCGAGTGAACCTCAAATAAGGGATGTTGATGACCACGAACAGCAGCACGCAGGTTGATATCTATAGGTCTGGCTGGACATGAGTACAATCAGGCGCTATCGGCCACGATTGAGACTGACCGCCGCTACTCTGTCTTGACAGGTGCAGCGGCCTGGCTCCCGTGGTGGCTGTCTGCAAGCATTTTCCGGCCTGAAAGGAACCAGATCAACGCTGCTACTTCAAGCGCGAAAACGCTGGCAAAGCTCAACTGATAGGCGACTGGCTCATATCCACCGCCAAGTGTCGGATCGAACAGGTCGATCACCGCGCCGGCGGCATATTGGACGGCAAAAGCGACCACGAAAATGCCGGTATTGACGCCGGTCTGGGCGCGCGATGACGCCCCTTTGCCGAAATGGGCCGCAAGCCAAGGATAGGAAAGGATGCCAGCCTGGCCGGTCCCGGCAAAAATGAACCAGGCAATGGGTGTGACTGCTGTGAGCCCGAAGATGATCGGAATTTGAACCGCCAGAAACACCAGCAGCAACACCTTCATCACGCTCAACAGCCCGATGCCGCGACGCTGGGCGCGGTCGGCGATCCAGCCGCAGATGAAAACACCACTTGCCGCCGCCGTTGCGTTGATGAGCAGACCGGTCGCCACCGCGCCGCGGTCATAGCCGGCCACGTCGCGAAACCAGGGCCCGGCCCATAGTGTGAGCATGGCGATGTTGAAGCCGGCCGTTACCCAAATCAGCGGTGCGACGCGCCAGACCACCGGATCGGCAAACACGTTCTTCAGCCCGGTCAGCAGATCACGCCTCTTCTGGGGCGGACCGGAGGAGGACCATTCTGGAACAATCATCAGATAGACCACCGAGGCAATGAGCGTTGTCACGGCCAGGCCTGCGAACACCGGCCGCCAGCCAACCAGGCCCACCACCACCTCTGTCGGCCAGGTGGCGATGATGTAGCCAATCTGTCCACCGCCCATGACCACTGCATTTCCAAGCGCCTGGCGCGGGCTTGGCACGGACATTGTCACAGCCTTGAAACCGCTCATCAATGCGCCGGCAAACCCGGCGCCGATCAGGGCGCGGGCGAATGTAAGAGTGATTGCATCGGGGGCGATCGAGAACAGAAAGGCGCCGAGCGCTGCGCAGCACAGCATTGCAGCCTGCACCCGGCGTGGACCGTAGCGGTCAAGCGCCACGCCGATCGGGATTTGCGAGGCGCCATGCGCAATCAGAAGCGCTGAGGTGAGCAGGCCGAGTGCTGTTGCATCAAGTCCGAGATCGCTCACCAGATTGGGGGCAATCAGGGCATTGATCGCGCGGAATATCACCGCCAGAAAATATCCGAAGGCGAACATGCCGAGGGTGGTGGCGGTCGATTTCATGGCCCTGTCTGGACAGTTGCTGCACGACATTGGCGTGAGCTCACGCAAAAGAATGCGGGCGCCTGTCCCCTCGCCAATCAAGCAAGCTCTAACCGGTTTTTGCGCCCAAGGGAAATGAGCTGCTGGCAGCATGATCGGGCATTCGCACGACATCCATTTCAAGTCGACTGAGAGGGTTCACGATCGCAGCAGTCAGGCCAGCCCTGACCGCAGAGCGGAGAAACGCAGCGTTGCGCCGCATGTGGTGTTGACCTTGAGCCCTTGGCCAAGCCGGCGGATGAGGGGGAAGACCTGTGCGCCGATTGAACCCGGTACACCATCTGGCAGAACCAGGCGATCGACGATCACATCATGCGCCGCGATGCCATAATCTGACGCACGTGTAATGATCTTGCGGGCGATGGAGAACCGAACCTCGGGACTGTCGGATATGCTGGTGTCGTCGTGGCAGAGCGCTATCACCGCAACGCCATGCCTGCGCGCGAACGGCAGGAGGCGCTAAAGCCTGTCCTCATCTCCGCTCACCAAATTGAGCAGCGGCCGGCCGCGGCAGACATCAAGCCCGTCCGCAAGCACCGCAGGGTCGGTGGAGTCGATGGCAAGCGGTACATCGGTGATCTCCTGAACCGCCTCGATAGCGCCAGCCAGACGAACGGCTTTCGTCTTCACCGCATTTGCCACAGGTAGGCCGGCATTGATATCGACAATGGCAGCGCCGGCTTTAACCTGTCCAAGCGCTTGCGCTTGAATGAACGGCAGGTCACCGGCCGCCATGGCGGCGGCAAGTTGCGGTTTTCCGCTCGGATCGATGCGCTCACCGATGACGCAGAAGGGCTGGTAGTTCCCGATCAACACTTCACGCGCGGGAGAGGCGACCAATGTTGACGTCATCGCACCGGCTTATTCAGCCGCTTCCGGTACTTTCTCGTCCTCGTCATGGGTTGCCGGTGTCACCATCGCATTGATCACGTCGGGCAGCGTGAGTACGCCGGTCGGTTTGCCCTTGTCATTGATCACATGGGCGATGTTACACCCGTCATCGGTCATTAATTTGGCTGCGTCCTCCAAATAGGCATCGGCCTCGACCGCCGGACCTTCCGGCTTGGCGCGCTGCTCCAGCGGTTCCATGATCGTCTCCGCCTGGATGACGCGTCCGCGATTGACACCCTTGACGAAATTGGAAATGTAGGCGTCGGTCGGCTCAAGCACGATTTCCTGGCCGGTTCCCTGCTGAATCACTTCGCCGTCTCGCAGGATGGCGATGTTGTCGCCAAGGCGCAGCGCCTCGTCGAGATCGTGGGTGATGAACACAACGGTCTTTTTGATCTCGTTCTGCAAATCGAGCAGGATCGTCTGCATATCCATCTTGATCAGCGGATCGAGGGCGGAGAACGCCTCATCCATCAACAGGATCGGCGCATCGTTGGTCAGCGCCCGCGCCAGCCCGACACGCTGCTGCATGCCGCCCGATAGCTGGTTCGGGTAATTTTCCTCAAAGCCCGAAAGCCCGACCCGGTCGATCCAGTGGCGTGCGGCAGCCTGCTGCTCATCGCGAGGTAGCCCGCGCACCTCAAGCCCGTAGACGACGTTGTCGACTACAGTACGATGGGGCAGCAGTGCGAATTTCTGGAATACCATCGCCGTCTGGTTGCGCCTGAACTCGCGCAACTCGCGGGTATTCATTTTCGCCACGTCGACCCCACAGACAATCACCTCGCCGACAGTTGGATCGATCAGACGGTTGATATGGCGAATGAGCGTTGACTTGCCCGCACCCGACAGCCCCATCACCACCTGGATCTGGCCGGGGGCCATGGTGATGTTGATGTCCTTGAGACCCAGCACATGGTCGTATTGATCGAGCAGATCGGCCTTGCTGAGCCCGCCCTTGATGGCGTCGATATGAGCAAGCGGATCGCTGCCAAAAATCTTGTACAGCGCGCGGATTTCAATTCCGGTTTTAGTGGCCATGGACAATTTCCTGATGTCCCTGAAGCCGCCCTCCATATGCCTGGCTGACGCGGTCGAAAATGATGGCGACGCCGACAATGGCAAGGCCATTGAATACGCCCAGAGTGAAATATTGATTGGCAATCGCCTTGAGTACCGGTTGGCCAAGGCCCTGCACCCCGATCATCGAGGCGACGACAACCATGGCCAGAGCCATCATGATCGTCTGGTTGATGCCGGCCATGATGGTGGGCAGCGCCAGCGGCATCTGAACGTTGCGCAGTCTCTGCCAACTTGACGACCCGTAGGCGTCGGCAGCTTCGAGCACATCGCGGTCAACCAGGCGAACGCCGAGATTGGTGAGGCGGATAATCGGCGGGATGGCGTAAATCACCACCGCCAGCAATCCCGGCACCTTTCCGATGCCGAGCAGCATGACCACCGGGATCAGATAGACAAAACTCGGCATTGTCTGCATTACGTCGAGAATTGGGGTGACGATACTCTGCAGGCGATCTGAGCGCGACATCGCAATGCCCACAGGAATGCCGATCACGATCGACAGGACAGTGCAAACGAATGTCATCGACACCGTCTTCATGGTGTTGTCCCACATGTCGAAATAACCGATCAGGAACAGCGTGATCACCGTGCCGGCGACAATCTTGATCTCACGGCTGGCGATCCAGGCAATCAGTGCGATCAGCCCCATGATGATCGGCCAGGGCGTCGTCGTGAGAAATCTTTCCGATTCGATCAGGAAGAACTTGACCGGCTCGAAGGCGTACTCGATGGAGACACCATATGAGCGGGTAAAGTCACGAAAACCACCGTCGATTGCCTTTTTCAACGCCCGAAGACTGTCGGCGTTCATTGACGGAAACTCGGTCAGCCAGTCCATTATATGCTCGTGGGAGGTTGCATCCCGGCCTTATAGCCGATGAAGTAAGGGGCGGTGTCAGACACCGCCCCGCGTTGGCATCAACTGGTGATGTCGAGCGACTGCTTTATTTTCTGAGCCGCTTCATCCGACACCCATTTGGTCCAGATATCGGCATTGTTCTTGAGGAAATACTCAGCCGCCTCTTCGCCGGCTGCCTGGTTCTCGGTCATCCAGGTCATCAGCGTATTGACGGTTTCGTTGCCCCAATTGCGCGTCTTCACATAGTCCAACGCCACGCCGGCCTTGTCGGCGAATTCCTTGGTGACAACGGTATATACTTCCGCAGGGCGCCAGGCATTCGGCTTGGGGTCTTCGCAGTCGAGAATGCCGGTGCATTTCTCCCAGTGGTCCTGATCGTGCGGCACACCGTCATCAAGCTTCACCATCTCGTACTTGCCGAGTAGCGAAGTTGGCTCCCAATAATAACCAAGCCACGGAGCTTCGCGCTCATAAGCCTTGGCGATCGAGCCGTCCAGGCCCGCCGCCGAGCCGGGATCCACGAGTACGAAGCCCTTTTCTTCCGCCCCGAATGCCTTGAACAGGTTTTCGGTGACGATCTGGCAGTTCCATCCCGACGGGCAGTTGTGAACCGCACCCTTTGATTCGTCTTCGGGCGCTGGGAACAGCTCGGGATGCTCAAGCGCATCGGCGACCGTCTTGATCTCGGGATGCGCATCGGCGACATATTTGGGGATCCACCAACCCTCGACACCACCATCCGACAGCGATTTAGCGGCAATGATCAGACGGCCCTCGCCGACCGCCTCACCAAGCGGAACCTTCAGTGAGTTGATCCACAATTCCGGCGCAATGTCCGGTGCCCCCTTCTCATTCATCGAGGTAAAGGTCGGCATGGTGTCGCCCGCAACGATCTCGACGTCGCAGCCATAACCCTCACTGAGTATGATCTGGTCGACGTTGGACAGAACTTCCGCCGACGGCCAGTTCATCGCTGCGACGGTGACGGTTCCGCACTCCTGCGCCTGGGCAATGCCGGGCACTGCCAGCGCAAACGCGGCTGCCAGTGCAGATTTCAGCAGCACTCTCATTCCTTCAGACCTTCCTGTCGTTCCTTCAGCCTACATTCACGGGCTGACGGCCATCGTCGAGTTGATATTATATTGCCTCCACGGGCGGACATCTGCAACCCCGGACAATCGTCGTGGGGATCGAGGAACATCGAGAACGGTAACGCCGGCGTATATCGCGCCGGGATTGCCGATTTCGTCGTCATCAGGACACACCTCGCCCGTGGTTCTTGCCGGACTGCATGACAACCGGACGCGTCACGCCGGCGGTGGCCGAAGTTCGGCGATCAGCCGCAGGATCTCGGCGAACAGGCCCCTTGGCACCGCGCCCTCGGCCAACCGGAACGTGACGTACCGGCCGTGTGTGACGATCCCGGCGCCGATCCTGATCGGCTTCTCCTTAAGGCCGGTCGCGGCGACCATCGCTTGACCGCCTCCCGCAGACCCGGCGTTCGCATGAAGCCGGAGCCGCACGGCATTGTTCCCGAACCTTCGGCATTACATCCGGCTGCAAGATCATCACAACACCTTTTACTTTCCCGGCTACCACCCATGCCATCGACTGGATGGGTTGCACACCTCTCTTTGCCGATATCGATCCGGCAACAGGCAATATCGACCCGGTTTTGGTTGCCCGCCTCATCGACGATGAAACGGCGGGCGTACTAGCCACCCACGTCTATGGCACGCCGTGTGATCATAATGCGCTCAGCGCCGTCTGCGATCCGGCTGGCATACCCATCGTCTATGATGCCGCGCACTCGTTTGGCACGTCGATTGGGGGCCAGTCGGTGCTGGCGCTCGGAGCGGCCTCTGCCACTAGTTTTCACGCCTCCAAGCTGTTTTCGACCGTCGGAAGCGGCGGCGTCTTCACACACACACACACGCACAGCGGACGACAAGCTGTTGATCGATAGGATGAAAAAATTTCGGCATCGTCAATCAGGACGAGGTCGCACTCTCCGGCCTCAATATGAAGATGAGCGAATTCCACGCCGCCTTCGGCCTGATCGCACTCGATACAGTTGCCGACGAGATTCACCGGCGCAGCGTGCTTGCGGAAATTTACATGGCGCAGCTTTCTAGTGTTCCAGGTATCTACGTCGTAACCACGGGGCAGGGTTTTATACCCAGCTGGTCCCATTTCGCGATCAGGGTGGATGAAGCCCAAGCGGGGTTGAGCCGGGATATGTTGTTCGAGAGGTTCCGCGCACTCAACATCAACTGTCGCAAATATTTCCACCCGCTGACCTCCCGTGTTCCGGCCTATGCCTGCTTGCCGACGGCAGCGCCGGAGCATTTGCCCGTTGCGCATCGTTTCGAGCGCGAGGCACTATGCTTGCCGATCTTATGGCGAGCTGGATACAGCTATTGTCGAGCGCATTGCCAACGCTATTACTGCCATCATCGCATCCAACACATGAACAAAATTGTGACCCTCACTGCTCGTTTTGCGGGACAATACAAGTCGCTGACCTCGCTCGATGTCGTCGGCTTCCTCATCATCGCGGCCTTGGGCGGCCTGTTCATGGCGACAATGCTGCGCTACGGCCACAACATGCCCTGGGCACTTGATGATACCAATATGTACCTTTCCACATTTATGAACAATTTCCTCGACGAGGAATCAATTGTGGGCAATGTGCGATATTTTTCTATGACTAACTTTCCGCACACCAAATTTTCCGGAAGACTGACGGCATACATCTACTATTTTATCACGGGAACAGTGAATTTTAAATTCATTATTCTGTTCGGCAGTGCAGTGCTGTGTGCCTATTTATTCACAACGCTATTATTATATTTTAATAATTTTATAATTTTGGTTCCGTTGTCCATTATATTTCTCCAACCGATGTACGTAAATTTCTGGGTCACCGCGATCACCGGATATAATTTTCTTATTTCTATACAGTTCGATCATTTTCTTTTTGGTTGCTCGGGGTCATCATCTGCTGGCCATCCCTCTTGCCGGGATCGCCGCCTTCACTCACTCACCAGGACTTATGGTATTCGTGCCGGCCATCATCATCATTCTTCTTTCGCGACCCATTGCGTGGCGGCCGCTAATACTTTGGACTGTCGCATTTGCAATTGCTTTCTATGCCTACGATGCGCTGATCCTGGAGGGCCGCCGATCGCTGCTGGTGCGCACCCAAGGACAAGGGATATACGGTACTACTATTGATGCGTCCGGCTTGCTCTCGAGCTTCATTTTCGCTGCTCAGATCATAGAACTGCCGTTCCGGCAGTTTTTCCTACAGGGATTACCCGTTATTGCCCATATAGAGGTCGGACTACTGTTTGTCCTACCAGCCATAGCTTTTCTTCTTGTCTGCATAATCCCAATATTTTTGGACCAAGCCGACACTTTAAACGATCAGCCACAGCCGCACTACGTTATGTACGCTCTATTCGCATGGGCTGTCTTATATATACTAACACAGACGATTTTGCCAAAATTCCAGCTGAAATTTATTTTTGCCATGGTACTTTTACTGATTTTTTTAGCCCCGGCCTACGCAAACTATAAGTGGATCGAAGGCTATCAACAGCCTCGCCGCCTATGAGTGGCTTCGACGCGGTACACTGAGAAGGGCACCGAAATCATGGATCGAGCCCACGCGTGCCGATCGCGGTCGGGAAGAGGCACAAGCTCTCGATGCTGCAATGAGGCGCGGTTTATTTGTACCCCAGTTCCAGCAAAATGAACGTCTCGCCGGCTACGCGGTGCCGATGGAAGAATGGCAACCATTCGATGCGGTGGCTGCACAACTTATCTGGCAGCGCTCGGTTGTCACCGGCCCTTTCGTCTCCGTCGAAATTATTGCACCGCAGCGAATTATTGCCGGTCTTTCGGTGTTAATCTCCGGCGATGCGGGCGTGGAACGATATCAGTTGAACCGTATAGCAGCGAGATTCATCACATCCCGCCACAAGGAGGCGAATGCCTCGATTCTGGCAGCCAAGGGCAAGCCGCATCCTCTGGGTGCGATCTTTGCGCGGTACATTCCCGGCAAGAAAAACATTTCTATTGCCTTGCAGGCCGGGCGATCTGCATACAAGTTGCCGTTAAGCATGGGTGCTCGGTCGGCCAAGCTTCGCAACGGCTTTGACTGGAGCGAAGAACGAAATTGGCGATGTATTTCATCCTCGGAAATCCCAGAAGCGGAACATCACTGTTGCGACTGCTGCTGACGAGCAACCCTAACCTCCACATTCCGCCTGAATGCGGTTTTTTCGTCTGGTGGGAGGAGAAATTCTCCAATCTCGGAAAGTCCGGTTCGAAATTCGATGCCGATACGTTTCTTGATTGTATTTTCGAGTCAAAAAAATTTGAGTTTTGGAACCTCGACCGGAAAGAAGCAAAGGATCGCATCCTCAAAGAGCCTTCGAAAAATTATGCTGATCTTTGCAAAGTGCTGTATCGACTTCACGCGGAGCACGCCGGCAAACCGGATGCGCTCATTGGTGACAAGAACAATTTTCACACCGCGCATGTTGATGACCTTGACCGGCTTTGTCCCGATTGCCGCTTCATTCACATCGTGCGTGACGGGCGCGACGTCGCAACCTCATACTTGGCGCTCAGCAATAAGACGCCGACTTCGGCATACTATCCACGTCTACCCGGAACAATAGACGAGATTGCGCACGAATGGGCGCAGAATGTAGGGTCCGGACTCATTATAGCCATGAGATGAAGGCTGCGGCGAGCGCGATAGCTGCCGTGACGTTTTTAATGTTGCGCTCGAAGCGCGTTGCGATGCGCCGCCCGTCTTTGAGGCGGCAGAACATGCGTTCGATGATATTTCGCTCCCTGTAGACGGCCTGGTCGTCGTGATATCGGATTTTGCGGTTCTTTCGCGGCGGGATGACGAGCACGGTCCCGCGCTCTTCAAGCCATTCGCGCAGTTCCCGGCCGTCACGGCCTTTGTCGGCGACAGGTTCGGCGGATGGCGGCATGGTCTCGATGCAGCGCTGTGCGACCTTGCAATCATGCACGTTTCCGGGCGTCGGGGAGCAGGACGCAGGGGCGGCCTGCGGCCCGCACAAGACGCTCTGCAATCGCTTTCGACGCTGGACCGAGCTCCGCGTGTTCGACAAGATTTTCAGTCACTTGACTGCTTCTGACGGGCCACCCGATACGCTGATGCCCGATACGCTGATGATTGATGCAACACACTTGAAGGCTCATCGCACCGCGTCGAGCCTTCTGAAAGGGGGGTCTTCCCCACCACATCGGGCGCACAAAAGGCGGGCCGAACACTTTCAAAGACCCACGTCAGACTTGTAGAATAACTATTCTCGAAATTCGTGATAGCTGTCTTGGGCGAATCAAATGATGCAGTCGAAATGATAATGTCGAACATCAGCAACGCTTTTGCCGATATCGGCGCCGGCTTGAGGATCAGTCGCGTCTGGATTGCCTTGGCCAGCGAAAACATCAGCAACCACTACAGGCGCACCATACTGGGGCCGCTATGGCTCCTCATCAATTATCTCGCGTTTGTCGGCGCCTTCGTCTTCGTATTCGAGCGCGGCGATAGCGGCATGGAAAACTACATTGCTTATGTGGCAACAGGTCTGCTTGTCTGGTTTTACATCATGGAGACCATCATCCACAGCAGTTCGCTCTTCGTGATCGAGCAACACCTTGTCAAAGGCACTAATTTGCCGATTTCGGTTTATGTCATGCAGCTAATGACGAAGTCAGTCATTAGGGCGGGTTACGCACTGTTGGGTTGCCTAGCGATCCTCCTCGTGGGTGCGACCGCCTTGTCTGCGGCCTGGGGATGGTCGGTTCTCGGCATTGCCGTCATCCTGGCAACAACCCCGGCGGCTATCATAGTCTTTGCCTTCATCGGAGCCTATTTCCCCGATAGCCAGCTCATCGTCACCAATCTGATGCGCGTTGGCATGTTTCTCACCCCGGTGTTCTGGGTTTATAAGGAAGATGGCGGAATACGGGGTGCGCTCTATAATTGGAATCCTTTTACCTACTATCTGGAGATCGTCCGTGCACCGGTGGTGACCGGTGCACTTCCGCTCGTCGAGCTGGGCCTGTGCCTCACTTTCAGTGTTGTCCTGTGGATCACTGCGCTGCAGTTGCTTGGCCGCTACCGTCGTGAGCTGGTGTTTTTGCTCTGATGCCTACTATCCGCGTCGACAATGTCAGCCTGAAATACAGGTTGTTCGGCAAGTTTATACTGGGCGGCGGCCCTTGGCGGGCGAAGCAGCCCGCCGGCACCGAATGCCAAGGACACTCAAGGTTGATCAGCGCTCTTGATGGAGTCAGCTTTGAGCTCCAGGCTGGCGACCGTCTTGGCCTCATCGGACCAAATGGCTCTGGCAAAACGACACTCCTCAAGGTGCTCTATGGTATCTATCCGCCAACCAGCGGAACCGTTACAGTCGATGGACGCATTGACGCTCTTTTCAACATTAACCTTGGTTTTTGCCAGGAAGCCACGGGCCGGCGCAATATTGTACTGCGCGGTCTCATCAACCGCTGGAGCAACAAAGAAATTGAAGATCGCATGGAGGAGGTCATTGCCTTCAGCGAACTCGGCGCTTTTATCGACCTGCCGCTCAAAACCTACAGTTCCGGCATGGCTGCGCGGCTTGCGTTTTCCATCGCTACAAGTTTCGAGCCGGAGATCCTGCTGATGGACGAATGGATCGGCGCCGGCGATGCAGCTTTTCACAAAAAGGCACGGCTGCGCATGGCGGAACTGACAGAAAAAGCAGGCATCATAGTGTTGGCGTCACACAACCATGCGCTGTTGAAGAAGACATGCGGTAAGATTTTGGAACTCGAGAGCGGCCGAGCAAAGCCTCTTCAGACCATCGAGAACTTGTCTGAGGCAACCTACTAGGGTCTGGACTCATTATAGCCACGAGACGAGGGCTGTGGCGAGCACGATAGCTGCCGTGAAGTTTTTAACGTTGCGCTCGAAGCGAGTTGCGATTCGCCGCCGGTCTTTGAGGTGGCAGAACATGTGGTCTGCGCCCTTAGGTTTTCTCCAATGATAATGAGCGTCCGGCGCTGACAAGGAAACGGACGATATGAAGCGGAGCAGGTTTGGCGAGGAACAGATGATCGCTGTGTTGAAGGAGCAGGAAGCGGGGATGCCGACGGCGGATGTGTGCCGCCGTCACGGGATCAGCCCGGCGACCTTTTACAAGTGGGAGTCGAACTATGGCGGGCTTGAGGTGTCCGATGCCCGGCGGCTTCGTCAGTTGGAGCAGGAGAATGCGCAGCTGAAGAAGCTGCTGGCGGGCTCGATGCTGGACAATGCAATGCTCAGGGAGATCAGTGCAAAAAAGTTCTGACGCCCGGTGCCGGGCGGCAGGCGGTGGCTCACCTCCGGGAGGTCTTCGAAGTGAGCCGGCGTCGCGCCTGCGCGGTGCCGGGCGTGGACCGAACGACGGTGCGCTACATCAGCTGCCGCCCTGACGACACCGAGGCGCGGACACGTATCAGGGAGCTGACCCGGCGAGCGCCGCCGGTTCGGCTGTCGGCGCTTGCAGGTTTGTCGCCGTGGCGGGCGCAAGCGGGCATTGGGGACACGAGCGCCGACGGTGTTACCGCAGGGACCGAACCAGCGCTGGAGCCTGGACTTTATGTCGGATGCCTTTGCCTGCGGACGCAGGTTCCGGATCTTCGCCGTGGTCGACGACTTCAGCCGGGAGTGCGTGCGCCTGATCGCCGATACGTCGATCTCCGGCGCAAGGGTCGATCGCGAGCCTGATGCGGCGATCTTCGAGCGAATGGCGCGGCCCGGCACGATCGTCAGCGACAACGGCACCGAACCGACCAGCATGGCGATCGGGCGCCGGTCAAAGGAACGCAATGTCGAGTGGCACTCTATCGCGCCGGGCAAGCCCTGTCAGAACGGGTTCACCGAGAGCTTCAATGCGCGGCTGAGGGACGAATGGACACCCTGAAGACCCCCTTGTGTCTGCTGCCTGGAATCGGGTGACGAGAGCGCATTTACGGCCGCGATGCGGATCGGCCCTTTGACTGGGTTGTGGTTCTGGATTTGGTTTCGCCGGGGCCGGGCTATGCCACGGCGCCTTTGCGCTCCCGGAACAGGAGCCGTCTCATGTTGACTGCGATCCTGGCCATGCCGATCCTGGCCCTCGCCCTGTCGTGATGCACGGGCATCGGCTTGCCGGGCGGGCGGCGGAAATGGACCTTCGAGGTCAGCCCGGCCCCGGCGATTTTCTTCTCGTTCTTCTGCGACCGATACGCCGTGTCCGCCCAGACAGTCGAGCCGGTGTGCAGTCGAGCCGGTGTTCGCCTGATCCGGAAGCCCGCCCGGTACGCGTCCGTCATGCCGGGCGGCGTCGGTGACGATCCATGTCCGGACGAAGCCGTGGCGCCGGTCGGCATTGATATGGGATTTGCAGCCGAACACCGGCGTGGCGATTGCGCCCGTCGCCATGCCCGTCCGGGCGCGTCTTCCTGCGCCCTGGCTTGAGCGTCCAACGCGCGTCGCGATCCTTTTGCGCCGGTTTCCGGGGATTGGCCTGCCAATCAGGCGGGATGCCCCCGCTCTTGACGATCTCCTGCTCGGCATCGGTCATGCGCTGGCGCGGGGCCGCCACGGTGGTGGCATCGACGATCTGCCCGCCCATGGCGGGATATCCGGGCGAGATATCCGGCGTCCTTAAGATGCGCGTCGAACCGGGCGAAGAGTTTCTCCACTGCGCCGGTCCGCACCAGGGCTTCCCGGAACCGCCGGACGGTCGTCTCGTCCGGCGCCCGCCTTGCCTGCCATCGGAACGATCAAGCGTCGCATCCAACTCTGGCCGGCAACTCTGGCCGGAAGAGCTCGAAGTCGATACCCCCTGCAAGCCGCTCCAGCGGATCTCCCGCCTTCGATAACGCCGCGTAGCGCTCATCCGGATCGAACAACCCGCGCTGTGCAGCCATCGGTACCCTCCGTCGCTGAGATCCCCACGGAATCACGCCAACACGCTCAAAGCCAAGGGGTTTTCAGGGCGTCCAAGCGTATCCTCAGCGCCTGCCGAAGCGCTGAAGATACCTTCCCGTATACCGCGCTCAGCCCGGCGGACGAAGCGGTTGCAGAGCGTCTTCTTCGGCCCGTGGATATCGGCGCAGTCGGCCCGGCGACCGCCCCACGGCGCAGCGCATGGACGATCCCGCTCGGCACAGGACGATCATCAACGCGCTTCCTGCCGCGCATATCGGTCGGCAGAAGCGGCGCGATCCGGGCCCGCTGAAAATCGGAAAACCAGAAGGAATCATACATCTCGTTACCTCCTTCATCGGAGGCAATGAACCATCCTCAGATCAAATCGGGAAGACGGTTATCGGGGCCGGACCCTAGTTGAATGAAATCCCTGTGAGGACGGCACAGCCCCGGCTTTCTCCCGTCCTCACAGGGCTTCAATCTCCAATTCCCCGGCAAGCGCACCGAGCGCCTTGTCGAGGGCCGTATGGATCGGAACTCCGTTGGCCCGCCGGTCAACCTCAACCTGGTGGGAACGTTCACCCGGCAGCCGGATTTCCTCAAAACCCGGCAACAGTGGCGAGCTTTTCATTTCCGACCACACAGCGTCAATTTCGCGTTTGAAATCATCAACGTCGCAGAAAGCCTCAATATCGACCGCAAGAATGAAATGCCCGGTATTGGTGATCGATGTGTCATCGGCATTGAAGTCAACCACATCACGACCAAACGCCGCACCGTTCAGCGTGCCGGCTAGAATGCCAAACATCAGCGATAACCCGTAGCCCTTTGGGCCGCCAATCGGCAGCAGAAAGCCATCGCCCGACCGGCTGGCATCGGTCAGAGGTTTGCCCTGGCGGTCGATCATCCAACCCTCGGGCATCGCTTCGCCGCGCTGGGCATGGGTCTTGACCTTGCCATAGGCTGCAACCGTCGTTGCCATATCCAGCACGATGGGCGGGCGCTCATGGGCCGGCACCGCAATTGCAATTGGATTGGTCGACAGCAGCATTTCCGTGCCGCCCCAAGGTGGCAGATGATTGGCGCTGCCAACCGCCACATAAACGCCAATCATGTTGCGCGCGAGCGGCAGGCGGGCATAAATCGCGGCTGGCCCTGCATGGTTTGAGTACCGCGCGCCCACCCACGCAATACCGGTGGTCTTTGCTTTTTCAATGGCAATCTCGGCGGCCCGGCTCATCACCAGATGGCCCATGGCATTGTCACCATCAATTAGCGCCATTGCCGTGCGTTCGCTGGCAATACGTATATTGGGAATTGGATTGTAGCCGCCTGCCCTTAGCCGACGGACATATTGAGATAGCCGAAAGACGCCGTGGGCATCGCCACCAATGACGTCGCATTCGGACATCAGATGGCCAACCTTCACAGCATCCTCTGCCGCCAATCCTGCAACCTTCAGCGCATTTGTAATGAAATTCGCCAGTCTATCGGCGCTAACACGCCGGCTGGTCTCGCTCATGGGCTTGTTCCCCTCACATCTCTATAATAATTCAGCAAGATGCATTGCCGGCTGGCGGCAATGTCGCCGGCTCTTGTACAACAAGTGAGACCAGAGCCGCGAGCCACCAACCGTCATTTTTACCGGAGAAACCCATGCCCGCTTACTGGATTGCCCGCGCCAAAATTAATGATCCAGCCGCTTACAAGCGTTACGTCGATGTCGCTGGCGATATTGTCGCTCAATTTGGTGGACGCTTTCTCGCCCGTGGCGGCCCATTCCAGGTTATGGAAGGCTCCGAACATTTCACCAGATTTGTGGTTGCAGAGTTCCCAACCATGGCCGACGCGGTTGCCTGCCATTCCTCTGACGCTTATCAAGCAGCAGCAGCTCATCGCAAGGGCGGCGGCGGTGATGCGGAAATTGTCATCGTCGATGGCGTCTAAAGCGAAATTTGTTTCAGACCGTCATTCAATAAACGACACAATGGATAACCGATCATGAGTGGTGCAACAATCGTCAAATTCGAGGACCGGCCCAATTTTGACCGCGGCGACGGTGTATCGACCGCACTTCTGTTCGGCAAGGACAATGCCGACGGAACGATTTTCACATCCGGCTTTACCACCTTCCCGACAGGCCGTGCCGCCCCCATGCATCATCACGATTGCTGTGAGCAAGTGCTGATTATCGAGGGTGACGCGGAAGTCGAATGCGGCGGCGTCAAAACCCTGCTAAAGCCGATGGATACCTCCTACATTCCCGCCGAAGTGCCCCACCGCTTCAATAATGTCGGCGAAGGACCGCTGACAATCCTCTGGATCTACGGCGCCACTCACGTGACACGGACCTTCACCGAGACCGGCAAGACCGTCGATCATCTCTCGCAAGGCGACAAGGTCACGGTGTGAGCATGCAGCTTCGTGACACCGCCGTCCTCGGCCTTGGCCGGATGGGCAGCGGCATCGCCCGCCATCTGGACGAGGCCGGGCTCCTTGGTGCTGCCTGGGATCCCAGTGAAGACGCACGCAAGCCGTTTGAAAACCGCAATGATGTGACCGTTGGCGAGCCTGCTCAAATCGCCACTGCCTGCAAACGTTTCGTTTTCGTGGTGCCGAGCACCAAGGAGATCGAGTCCTGTCTGACTGGCAACGGCGCTATGTTGGGCGAGATTACCTCTGGCGGCATCATTCTTGACCTCACCACATCTGATCCCGGCGAAAGCGGCAGGCTGGCTGCCCTGGCCAGCGAACGCGGCGTCACCTATATTGATTGCGGCATGACCGGTGGCGCAGCCGGTGCAGATGCCGGCACCTTGACGCTAATGATCGGCGGCGATGCCACCGCGATTGAACGCTGCACCGATCTGTTCGACTGCTTTACAAACCGCATCTTCCATGTCGGCCCGCAAGGCGCTGGCCACGCGCTGAAACTCATTCACAATATGGTACTGCACACCATGTTCCTCGCCAATTGCGAGGGCGTGCGCGCTGCCGAACGTTTCGGCATCGACCCCAAGACCGTGATCGATGTGTTCAACGCCGGCAATGCCAGGAGCTATAGCTCCGAGGTGCGTTTTCCAAAGCACATATTGTCCGGCACCTGGGATGCTCGGTCGCGCGTCGCCAATTTGGAAAAGGACGTGCGCATGGGAGCTGAAATATCCCATCGCATCGGCGCGCCGACGCCGTTTGGCGACATGACTGCCGAACTGCTGGCCCACGCGCTTGGCCAAGGCATGGCCGACACCGACTTCTCGCATCTTTATGAGGTGTTCGACAATCTGGTGGAGCGCTAGAGCATCATCGGGCCGAAGTAAAGCCAGGCGATCAGATGATGCGGCAAAAACAAAAAGCAAGAGCGCCGATCTGATTCTGTCAGATCGAATAACGCTCTTGGCCCGCTCAAGCCCCACCTCGCATTCGGCATCTCGTGGCTGAAACCCAGACTGAAGCAATCGTGCTGGTTGAACGAGCCTTGCGATTGCCGGATCAGGCGTTCTTTTTCCTGGATACGGCACTCAGCCTGATCGATTTTGGACTGCACGTTCCTGATCCGGGCGCGAAGCTGATTGATTGTTCCTTCTACTGCTGCAATGGCGCGCGCGCGTTCAATAGCATCAATTACCGACGTTCCAACGCTAACCGTGGGCGGCATTACAAGGCGCGGCAGGTTGCGCATAGGGGAAGGCCTTTCCAAAGCACTCAGTCTTGACCCTTCACCCCGTAAATCCGCTTGAAGCTGATCAAGCTGTCTGCGTAGCGTTTTCAGCGAGTTCTCCTGTGTTCCTTTCTCGATCGTCGGTTCGATCAATGTTGTTGACAATCCGTTTTCACAATTCTCCTGTATCGTCGGCCATGACGTTCACTCCTATCACTGCAAGGCCGATGCTTATTTTCTGTGATGGAATGAGGGCGGGGATAAATTTTCGATGACAGATCTGTTTCAATGCATAAACAATCGTATAAAATATTGTACGTATTGGAAAATGACGCTCCTTGTTGGTATCTCCTCCGTATTCGTGCTTGCGACTTTCGCACCGTCTCAGGCACAACATATTGACACTTATTATCTCTCCCAAGACCGCTACAGCTCGGCAATCAAAGACCTTGTGTTTCCGCCTCCAGAAGAGCTCTTTGATGAATCTGCACTGTCGGAATACAAACAATTAGGTTGTCGTGGACAAGGGGTATCCAGAGTTTGATTGATGCGATGGCGACGAAGCCAGGGTAGGACTCTTTGGTTTTGTCGTAGCGGGTGGCGACCCTGCGCCAGTTCTTGAGTTTGTTGAACAACCGCTCGACGAGATTGCGCCATTTGTATTTGGCCCGGTCGTGCGTGATGGGGGCAAGACGATTGCTCTTTGCAGAGATCACCGCTTCGACGCCTGCGGCGGCGATTTCCTAGCGGATAGCATCGGCATCATAGCCGCGATCTGCGAGGAACGCCTCAATGCGGTCGGTCATCATGCGGAACAGCGGTGCAAAGCCCTGCACATCGTGCGCTTGGCCAGGTGTCAGCACAAAGCCGGGCGGGAGGCCTCTGGCATCGCACCTCGTGTGGAGCCTGGTCGTAAAGCCGCCGCGCGACCGGCCAGGCCCCTCTGTTTGCTGAGCCCCCTTTTTATGCCGACGGCACAATGATGTGCTCGAACCACCGTGCTATCGATCATGTCGGCGGTGGCATCGCGTCCCGCTAGTTCGGCCAGCGTCTCGAGCATCGCATCGAACACGCCGGTCGTGACCCATCTTCGGTAGCGTCGGAAAATGCTGTTCCACTTGCCATAGCCATCCCGCAGAGGCCGCCGCTGCGCTCCGGTTCGCGCGATCCACATCATGCCTTCGAAATACAGGCGGTTGTCCTGTGCAGGACGGCACCCGCGACCGCGCTCCAATGTGAATCTCATGTGGCGCCAACAGCGGCCCGATCAGCGCCCATTCCTCATCCGTTACACCAATCCGCTCGCCCAAGGCCGCCCCCAAAAGGCAGCCCTGAATCGAAATGTGAATCTCATGTCAAGCTTGGTCCACGACAACCTAGTATCTGATGGCGACTGCGCCGACGCCGAATGGGACCTCGGTCAAGCATTCTGGCGGGAAAACAGCACAACCAAGATTCTCTATGGCCTTTCTTCTATGCTCTACGCTTGGAAATACATCGTGCTTCCCAAGTGCTATCCCAATCTTCTGTTCTGTAAAGCGATGGAATATCTGGCGTAGATCGAGACTGCCGTTGCCGGGGGAGAAAACGCTGATCTGCCTGTCTCCCGACACTTCAATCCGGCGATCCTGGTCGACGGCCCGGTCCGACACCGCTGGATGGATCTCAAGTCCTCATGTCACTGATCGCACTTGCATGAGAGGACCCCGGCCCGGCTTGAACTTGCCAGACGATCAGAGCGCGAGCAGGGAGTGCGCCTGACCCCAGAATTTGCCTGTTTCATCCGCGCGCGCGGACCCTGATCTGGACCGGCTGTTCACTAAGGCCAAAAACGCCATGGGCACCGATAATCGTGCCGCGCTGCAGCTGGTGATCGAGGCTGGCAATTGACCGCGCGACTGGCCTGTGGTGCGCGACTGACGTCCTACTCCACCGGCGGCCACAGCCGCTGACCGACCGTCGGCGAACCCGGCGCATGAATGGTGTATTTCACCACCCGCGAGGTCCACTCGCCCTCCTCCAGCGCCAGCGCTTCATGCGGCACTTCGAAATTCTTCATCCGCGCCTCAAGCGAGGTGAACTCATAAAGCACCGAATGGGTCGCCCAACCGGCAATGCACGATAGCTTGCGGGTGCGCATGGCACCCGGCATCTGGGCCATATGCGGCAGGCGATATTGCGCATACCAGCCGCCAAGATCGATCTCATCTTCCGGCGTCGCAACGCGAAAGCTGCCGGTCTGGATCGCCGGGCCGGTGGTGCCGCCCGGATCGCATTGCCCATATTCCGGCCCGGTCGCCCGTTCTTCCTCGACAAACACACAAGGCCTGGCACCGTCGCGCTCGGCCAATCGCCGGCGCGTTTCAGAATCCTGATTGGCTTCATAGATCGGCGAACCCGATCTGAAGAACACATGCGGCGAGGCCGCACCGACCAGAATGACAAATTGGGTTCCGGTGCCCATTTCTTCCCTTGGTCCCCGCGGCAACCGCTCACCCAGCGCCTGCATCGCCTCGCCGCCGCCGACATGCTGATAGTGAGCCGCCCAAGCGATGCCGGGGTGCTGGACAAGTGCGGGCAGGTAAGTACAGTGTAGCCATTGATGATGCTCCGCACGCGCACCCTCGGCCAAGTCGTACCAAGTCGACCAGATGCCGTTATCCATGATGTCTCTCCCCTGTCCCCGTGCGCTTGGACCGCGCCGGCGGATATTTCTTCTGTCGTTCAATCTAGCACGAACCACTGTAGAGCCCGCAGAACACGCAAGAGCTCGGTCATTTGCGCCAGACAAAAAATTATCGCCAGTGATATATCACACCACCGCTCGCACGCGGTAGCTTGGCGGCATTATGTTTTCAGGACCATGTCATGACTCCCACCAAAATCCATTTCGTTGGCTACCATCCCACAACATCGGTTCAGGCCCGCGCCGTCGAAGTATTGAGGTCAGAACTCAAGCGTGAACTTGGCGATGCGGTCGAATTCAAATTCGACCCCGATATCGGCGAGCTTGGCTACAAAGCGTTTGAAATTCTCGACTTGCTCGAGGCTGGCGATTTCGACATCTGCTATTTCTACTCAAGTTATCTCACCGAACGGGTGTCGGAACTCGGCCTGTTCGAACTACCTTTCCAGATCAGTGGCCGCAAAGCCGGATATTCTCTGCTTGATGGTGAGATCGGCGAGGCTCTCGCAGGCGCCATCGCCGCCAAGACCGGCTATCGTCTGCTTGCCTATTGGGACAACGGTATCCGACACCTGTCGAACGGCCGACATACCATTCGCACGCCGGCCGATTGCGCCAGCCTGAAGATGCGTACCGCGCGCAACCAAATCCATCAGGACGCCTTTCGCGCGATCGGATTCGAGCCGATATTTATCGACGTCAAGGATCTGGGGGAAGCAGCAAAAAGCGGCAGCATCGATGCCCAGGAAAATCCGCTGACCAATATCGTCAATTACGGGCTCGAACGCTATCATCGCTTCATCACCCCGACTGGCCATCTGTTTGGCATTTCAGCGGTTTTAGCAAATGCCAAGGCCTATGATTCCTGGCCTGATAGCGTCCATCAGGCACTCAATAGAGCAATGGTTGAGGCAACCGCCGCCCAGCGCCGCTTCGCCACCGAGATTGATGATGAATGCACCAAGCGCCTCACCTCAGTGGGCACCGAGATTACTACGCTCAGCGATGATGAGCGGGCGGCCTTCGCCGAGGCTGTCGGCCCGGTAGTCGAGGCCGAACGAGCCAAGTTTGATGCGAGCCTGCTCGCGGCATTTGACAGCGGACGCAGCTAGGGCGCGAATTCCACAAAACCGTCACGCCGACCGTTCTGTGCAACCCGAAAGATCCTCATTTCCGGCATGCGAGCTTATTGCACTGGAGTTGCGGGCAAATGCGCTCGCATCAGTTGGTGTCGGTCAAATGGCCTCCATCAGCACATCTGCCGCGACCGGAAATTCTACCTCCTTACCGGTGCGCGCCGACAAATCCATCGCCATGGTCAATAGCAAATTGTTGTGACCGTCGCGGGCGGTTGCGTGCGGCGTCGACTGGCCGGTGCATAGATGCTGATACCAGGCATTGGTCTCTTCGCGCATCGGCCCCCAAAGCTGACCGCCCTGCATATCCCCCGGCGGATAGGAGGTAAGGAAGTCCACATGGCGCGCCGCCGGTGGTGTGTAGTCACGGGTCGCATAACCGGCCCCCTGCTTGACGTTTGAAGCTAACACCAGATCGCGGTGGGTATCCTCGATATCGATCACACCCTCGGTACCGACAATACCGATCTCAAGTCCGTACACTGAGCCCGGCCATACCTCCGGCAGTGCCCATGATATGTTCATTGACCAGATTGTGCCGTCATCCATGGTGAAAATGCCGAAGGTTGAATCCTTGGTACCCCAGCGTGACAGCACTTGGTCAACTGACCGCGCATAGACCGAAACCGGCGTCTTTCCCTCCATCAGCCACATCGACATGTCGAGGCTGTGTGTGCCTGAGACCACCATCGGCGTCAGATTGGCACGCTCATTGGTCTTGGAAACGGTAGCGATCGGCACCATGCGGTTCATGAAGGCACGCGTGACCACCGAATGAACATGCCCGATCTGACCGGTCACCAGCTTTTCCTTGATCGCCAGGAAACGCCGACGAAAGCGCTGCGTATACCCAATCACACAGTCGATGTCGGCCGCCTCAATCGCATCAAAGATTGTTTGCGACTCACGCGCATCCGTAGCGAGTGGCTTTTCGATGAACAATGCATGCCCACGCTCAATCGCCGCCATGGTCGGACCAACGTGGAGGTTTTCTTCCGTGGCAATAATAACCGCGTTCACCTCTGGACGCGCGATCAGTTCGTTGTAGTCAGTGGTGAAGAAGTCGGCGTCACAATCGCGCTTCAGTTCCTCACCGACTTCAGCTTTGATGTCGCATAAACCGACCCAGCCGACCCCGGGATAATCCCGCGCCAACTCAGCGCGTATGCGCCCGATTGTCCCGCATCCCACCACCGCAAGTCCGATTTCTTTGCTCTTGGCTTTCACGCTCCGGCCTCTTCATTTTGATGTCTTGCTTGCTTGCGGTTGCGCCACCCGCGCCACATGCCCTCGGCGAAAACGCCGCCCATGAGGATCACAAGAACCGTTCCCACATATTGAGACAGGACATAACCGATTGTCTTGTCTTCGAAAACAAAAAGCGCCCTGCGTAGATTCTCATCTGCCAATGGGCCTAAAATCACCCCCAACACCACGGGCGCAGTCGGGAAGCGAAAAAAATTCAGCATGTAGCCGAACAACCCCGCGGCAAACATGATCCACACATCCAACATATTGAGCCGCACCGCATAAGCGCCAATCACACAGACCGGAATAATGAGCGGCATCAAAAGACCGCGCGGTAGGCTGAACAGTTTCACGCAAGGTTTGATCAAGGCGATCGCAGCGCCATACATCAGGAGATTCGCCACAACCAGAGCAGCGTAGATGAAATAAATCAGTCCTGGATGATCAATATTGATAGTCGGACCGACAACCACATTCTTCAAAGTCAGCGCCGCAAGAAGTGCCGCTGCCGCAGCATTTCCAGGAATACCTAGCGCCAGGGTCGGCAGCATCGAGCCGCCAATATTGGCATTGTTGGCAACTTCCGCAGAGATGATTGCGTCATAGCTGCCCCTTCCCCATTTCGCCCGCTCCTCCGGCTTGGCGCGGCGGCGCGCAACATCATAGGACAGGAACGATGCGACATTTGCTCCAGCACCTGGAATGGCACCAATCACGGTACCGATCAGACCTGATCTGATACCGGTGCGCACATGGCGCATGAGGTGAGAGAGGGACGGAATCACCCGACCGACATTTGATGGGATTGTGTATTGGGTCTTTTGCGGCAGAACCCGCAGAATTTCGGCCAAGCCGAACAAACCTATCAGGATCGCGACATAGTTGATGCCATCAAGAAGTTGCCATGCACCGAAGGTAAAACGCGGCACACCGTGGATCAGATCGAGCCCGACAAAGGCAACAAGCAGCCCGAGCCAGCCTGAAATCCAGCCCTTGAGCGGCATCTCACCCGATGCCATCGAACCGCAAACCGATATGCCGATAATGGCAAGCAGGAACATTTCCCAAGACTTGAAATTGAGCGCAAAAGTCAGAATGACCGGAATAAAACCGACCAACAGGATGATACCAACCCAATTGCCGAGGAACGATGCGGCAATCGCCATACCGAGTGCTTGCCCCCCCTCACCACGCCGCGCCAGCGCATGACCTTCGATCATGGTGGGAACCGCATCGGGAGTACCTGGAATATTAATCAGAACGGCTGAAATGGCTCCGCCAAATACGCTTCCCGTATAGACGCCGAGCATGAAGCACAGCGCCGTGTCCTGAGACATGCCTGCCGAAAGCCCGATCAACAGACCCATCGCCATGGTTGTCGACAGCCCCGGCAGCGCACCCCAAACGATCCCCAACGACACGCCGGCCAGCGTGACGATCAACAGATAGAGCGACAGCACATGGAGAATCGCATCAACGATCATTGCGCCTAGCCCGGAAGCGGGATGTTGAAAATGTAGCGGAAGGCGCCGGCGAGCAAAAAGATCCAGATCACCGCCACGGCAGAACACTTCCACAGCTCAGCACGCCAGAAGATGGCGAGAATAGCTGTCACAATAATAATCGACACCAATTCGAATGAACCGATGGTGAGCCACATTCCAGCGAGATCGAACTGGTACTCAAAACCCAGATACTCAAGCGCTGTCAGATATATTGCGATGATCACGGCAAGGCCGGCGGTGCGCCAGTGATCGCCTCCCTCCTCGTCCGCTTCGCCGGTTTCACCCGCGCGGTAGCGCCGCCACGCCCCAGCGGCCAACACCATCGCCATCACCCCCATGCTGGCAGCGGTCAGAAAGGGCAAAAGTCCAGGAGCTGTGGTGAGTGAACTCGGCACATCGAGCCGGATCGACTCGACCATCACCCACACCGACAGGGCGATTAAAAACGCGCTCGCAACAAGATCGAGGACCGGTGGCGCGCGGCCACTTCCGGATTCTTCACCGACGAAGCCGTCACTACCTGTCATCAAATATGGACCCGCGGAGAATAGTGGCCGGCATCAAAGCGCCGGCCGCATACAGTTTAAAGATATTATACGCTCGGAACCTTGTAGCCCTCTGGCGGCCACCAGCTTTCAAAGTCCGCTGGTGAAGGAAGCCCCAGATCAGCAGCTGATTTGACGTCCTGGCCAATTTGATCGGCATACTTGTTGAAGGTGTCGACGGTAATCGTCTCAAGCTGGGCAGCGCGCTTATCAGCGGCCTCGCCGGAGCGGATATCGAGCTCGAAATGTTTACTGGCCATCATCTCCTTAAAGCTGTCGGAGTTTGCAGCGGCAACGAACGCTTGCTTGATTTCCTGGAGGATTTCCGTCGGCGTATCCCGGCGAACGATGAAGTTATAGGTGCCGCCAACCGGCAGGAATGGCTTGATCGCCGGCACCATGCCGCCAATGGAAGGCCACACAGTGCCATTGTCGAGAGTGATATCGTTACTACCTGTTTGCTGAAGCGGCCTTAGTTCGCCGGCTCTAACCAGTTCGACATGTTCATGCACACCGCCACCGGCAATGTCGGTCTCACCCTGTAGACCGGCCAATGTTGCCGGCTTGCCGCCTTTATACGGCACATATTTGAGCTCAATGCCGGAGAACGATGCCACGATCAGTGCCAGTTCGTGCCACAACCCGCCGGTGCCGGACGTTGAAATCGAAATCTTGCCGGGATTGGCCTTGGCCTCACCAATCACATCCTGGAAGGTCTGGAAGGGCGAGTCCTTGCGCACCGACCAAGATGCGAGCGAATTGGCCGCCTGGAAGAACACCCAGTTCTCCCATGGCACTTCATCAACATGGCCCATGACGCGGACGAACTTGTTGTAGTTCGCACCGCCCAGAATGGTGTAACCGTCTGCCGGCCGCGCACCGACATATTTTGTCGCCACACCGCCAACCGCGCCGGGTTTGTTGATCACCGTCACGTCCCAGCCTTTGGCCGCCGCCATCTCTTCGGCGATCTTACGCATCACCGTATCAGTGCCGCCGCCGGCCGAGTACATCACAACCACCGTGATCGGACGACCGGGATAGGACTGCGCGAACGCCCCCTTGGGCTTGATGCTCAGCACCATTGCGCCGGTCGCAGCCACGGTTGCTGTCAGCAATCGTCGACGGTCAATACCGTTGGTTGTCTTGGTTTTGTCGGACATGCTTTACTCCCTCCATAGACCTCTATTTTACCATCTTGGCGTGTAGGGGCCAAATTGTGAACCGTTCATCAGTGCCCACCTCCGTGGCGAGTGCCGAATACCGGGCTAAGCGCGGGCGCTCGCCACCGATGGATCATCGTTAAGTGGCAACGGCACCGGTTCGCCGCGCCCAGCCGACAGGTCCGCCGCGATATAGACTTGCATCACCTTGCGTGCCTCGGCCGGCTTCACCACCACCTCACGGTCCAGTGCCACAGCTTCGAGGAAACTGATCGTCTCGTCGGCCATCGGTCCAGCATAAGTGTGTCCCACCGGTTCACCCGGCATGGACGACATCGGAAACTCGATGCCCCGGCCCATGCTCATCAAGGTCACGTCCTTATGCGTGTCATCGACGATCAACGCACCTTCCGAGCCTACGAACTCCATCACGGTTGAAGAGTAGTTGGGATAACTCGGCGGCAACACCCAACCGGCTCCGACCGTGATCACCGTACCGTCGTCGAGCGTAACCATGATGAATTGGCAGTCGGGTGAATTGGAATCCTTGATTAGAACCTTTTCCACCTGCTGCGAATAGACCCGGACCGGCTGGCGTGGCGCAAGGCACCACAACGCATAGTCGAGATCGTGGGTCGCCTCCATCGCCGCCGGCGACAGGCGCGTGCGCCCCACAATCCGGCTGGAAAGCGAACGGGTGATGTGGCGCGAAATCAGCACGCTGACTGGCTCGCCGATCGTGCCATCGCGGAACTTCTCGCGCGTATAGGCATACTTGGCACGGAATCTCTGCGAGTAACCGATGGTGAATTTGAGGTTTTTCTCCGCCGCGATCGAGATCAACTCGTCAGCTTCAGCCAAGGTCTGGGCCACCGGTTTTTCGAGCAGAACATGTTTGCCGGCAAGCAGAGCTGCCTTGGTCATCGGAAAGTGCAAATCTTCCGGCGTTGCCGAGATCATCACCGCGTTCACCGAATCATCGTCGATGATGCGACGATAGTCGTCCGTCGCACTTGCCGCGTCGGTGGACTTGGCCATTTCCGCCAACCGGTCTTCCCTAATTTCGGCGATATGCAAGTCCTTGACCAGGGGATTGAGCGCGCAGGTTTCGGCACGAATGCCGCCACACCACCCGGTTCCGATAACTCCGACATTAATTTGGTCCATGATTTCTCCCATTTAGAGCGCGCTGATTCAGCCACTGGTAGCGCACCACATTGGGTGGTCACCCGCCAAAGTCGCGAAAGTCGGGGTCCCGGTATCACATTGTCAAGCCTTCAGCGACCAGCGCCCGCCACCGCGCACTGAGATAAGAACCCACATTTCCAAAGTAACGTGACGTTTGCGCCTGTGACAGCCGGTAACATGTCATATTTAAGCATGTTGTGCGGGCTGTAGGGGGCGGATCACGGATCACCCGCAGGGTGCAGGCGAAACGGGTGATATCAGGCTCGGTTTCGACAGTCGGGGGCGGCTGGCGGGTGCGGCTGGAAGTCCATGGCTCGAAGATCGGTTCCGACGGTGGCCCGTTGCCGTTCCGGGAGTTGGACGAGACCCCGGGATTGCACGATATTGCCGGCGGTCCTCTCGGAGATCCGCGAACCGTCCACAACCGTCTGCATTCCATGGTCGGGCTTTTGCGGCGGTCGGTCTTCGGGCGATTGGCCGGATATGATGATGTGAATGACGCGGACCGTCCGGCGCTCGATCCGGTGATGCGGCAGGTGGCCGGAGGGCGTGGCGTTGATGCCGAGGCTGCGTCTGCCGGCCGGATGGGTCGGTTCGAGACCGAGGTGTCGGCGGCCGCCGACAATCACGGTGCGCCGGCGGACGTATCCGGTCAATGGATTGATCGGGCTCACGCCGCGATGGCGCCCGAATGGATCACACCGGACATGGACGGTTCGGTCGGCCCGCCCCATGACGCGCAGCCCCATGACGCGCGACCCATGGCGCTCAGGAAGGCACCGCCTGGAACGGGCATTTCGGCTGCATGGCTATCACCCTTTGTTCGTCCTTAGTACTCTACGGGTTTCTGCCGAACAGTAACCGGCATCACACACTCTGCAGAATCAGGATCTCCTTGGGTGTGGCTATCACCACGGAAGCCATAGAAAGCGGATGCTTATCCCCCGCAGACACAAACACATCCGGCTCTATCTCAGTCGCCCTTTCATCAGTGATCGTGAATATATCGTTCTCACCAGAAGTGTCAGCATTGACATGTTCCAGTTTGAATTTGGTCGGCCCTTCGATTCCATTCAGAACATACCGCTCTTCCCCGACATAGAGATCCTGGGCCACTTTCAAGATCAGTGCCATTGTGACTGCTCTCCCTGGGTTACGTGGGATTTCTGTAACTGTTTAAAGACAGTATAATCCGGACCGGTTTAGCCGCCTCGAACGCCGTTCATTGCGCCCCGGCAATGTTCACAGCGCCGATGGCCGGGAAAATGTGCTCAAGTCGGTGTTGGCGCGATATGCGGATCGTGAGCTGATGCGGTTCTTCCGGGCCGATGCCGCTTTTGCCGTCCCGGAGCTCTATAATCGACACTACCCAACGCAGAAGCAGCTGGACACCCTGCAACCCCCTGTCTGCTGCCTGGAATCGGGTGACGAGAGCGCCTTTACAGCCGCGATGCGGTTCGGCCCTTTGCCTGGGTTGTGGTTCGGGATTTGGTTTCGCCGGGGCCGGGCCATGCCACGGCGCCTTTGCGCTCCCGGAACAGGAGCCGTTTCATGTTGACTGCGATCCTGGCCATGCCGATCCTGGCCCTCGCCCGGTCGATGCCGATGGTGCGGACGAAGAGCCCCATTCGTGCCTTCATCCCGGCGAAGGGATGTTCGATCGCGGATCGGACCTTCGACCCTGCGGCATTGGCCCTCTCGTGCTGCACGGGCATCGGCTTGCCGGGCGGGCGGTGGAAACGGACCTTCGAGGTCAGCCCGGCTCGGGCGATTTTCTTCTCGTTCTTCTGCGACCGATACGCCGTGTCCGCCCGGACAGTCGAGCCGGTGTTCGCCTGATCCGGAAGCCCGCCCGGTACGCGCCCGTCATGCCGGGCGGCGTCGGTGACGATCCATGTCCGCACGAAGCCGTGGCGCCGGTCGGCATTGATTCGGTTGCCAGGATCGGTTCATTTGGATCTACAAGTGCCAATGCGACCCGTTCGCCGTCATCCATAAACCCTGCAATCGAACTGAATACTCCTTCGGGCACCGAGTCAGCGGGCCATGGCATTTTGTTGAGTAGTTGAGCACGCTCTTGGACAGCTTGCTGCCAAATCTGAGAGTGCTGTCAGCAACCACAATCGTATTCATCGCAGTTGGTGTCTGTTTGTTCTGGGCTGCAACGGCGAGTTTTTGCGCGTTCGCCTGCTGTGAGTGCGGCGCCGCGACTGCGAGCGCACCGAATACGACGGCCAGAGACCCACCATGACGACAGAGTTTAAGACGCACGAACCTGCTCCCTACCTTTTTGCAGTGCCGCAAAGACACGGCCAACTCTCGTTCATGCGCCGAGTTTAGCGGTGGGTAGGGTAATGAATTATTTTACGCCGCCGCGCTCGCGCCGGAGATATGTTTTATCGTTAACAGTTGGTAGTCATTGCAGGTGGGCTGGACGCCGGCGAGACCCAGCTATCTTGCATTGGGTGGCGCTATGTCATCTCTGCCGGACCGGGCTTGGCAAGTTTTCTAACGGGTACGTCCGGTCGACACATCAAGTGGATGGAGATCATTCACCAGTCGCTCGTCGAAGGGATAGGTGGTGTAGATATCGACGCCATCTGCGGTGACGATATGGTCGTTTTCAAGCCGGAAACCACCGATCCCGGGAACACCATTATACGGCTCCAGATTGAACACCATGCCTTCCTTCAACACCTGTGGCTGGTCTTTTGAGGCCGGCGAAAAGAAGGGCGCTTCCCAGGGATTAACGCCGGCACCATGGCCGAGGCTGTCCAGAACGTAAGGATCAGCCTGGGCGAAGACATCGGCGTTGGTTGCACCAGGCTTGACCGCACCGCCAGCTTTGAACAGCGCGTCATAGCACTTCTGGTGGACCTCCTTCATTTCCTTGGTCGGCTTGACGTTGCCGCAGATCCAGGTGCGAGTGAGATCGCCGTAATAACCGTTGAAGCAGGCGCCGATGTCGATGATCACGGGATCGCCATTGCGAATGATGCGATCGGAGGTAAAACGGCGATAGGGCGCGGTATAGGGGCCGGAGGCGACGATGTTCGAACATTGGGTCCATTCCGACCCCATTGCCGTCATGGTGTGCCATGCGATCGCCAGAACTTCACACTCGCGAATTCCCGGACGGAGCGCTTCCAATGCCTTGTCGAGGGCTGCCTCGGTCATGGCATTGGCGATTTTCAGGCAATGGATTTCGTCTTGTGTCTTGACCTCCTTGGCGCGCATCAAAACACTTTGGTAGCCATCGATGAAATTGGTGTCCGGGAAGGTCCGTTTGATCGCGGTTTCCATATTGATGTCCCAGATGTCGATGCCGACGGTCTTGCCCTTCAAAGAACCAATGAAACCCTCGACCTGTTCGGCCCAACGCGCCATGCCAACCTCTTCACGGAAATTGGCACGCGGCTGAACCTGATTTTCGCCGAGCCACGGCATGCGCTGTTTGCAGTGCTCGAAATCCATGGTCCACAAAATCGGATCGTGTCCACGGGCAAGCACCACGACCGCGTTGCCCATGATGAAGGCCGGGCCCAAATGGTGGCGGTAGCCCATCAGGTAGCGCGCATCTTCGGTGCGGAATACAAACAGGCAATCGCAATCGGAAGCTTCCAGCGCCGCCTTGGCTCGATCAAGCCGCCCGCGCAGCATGCGCTGCGGGTCAAATCGGTCCTCCCAGTCGACCGGTATCAGGCCAATATCAGACATCACAATACCCCCCTGCTCAAGTTTGTTCATTCAGGAGAGTGCGTAGGAGCCCAGATTGCCCGTGTCAACGGCACGGAAGCCTGTAGGACCCAATGCTCAATCGCCGCGTTCTGGCATTGCCTTCCGTACGTGCTGCCATCAAACTGCCTTATGTTAACAAGATTGGCAGACCGGCACGGTTGCCGTGGCCAGTTTTCTGCGTTTGGCCGGAGCGTGAGATCGCAACCAACGCAGCAAAAATCAGGGGGTAGAAACAATGGATTACGGTATCTGGGCGGTTTGGTACAACCTGGCCCCGGCAAAGCGAGATTCACATCTCGACTGGCTGCACGGCACTTATCTGCCGGAAATTGCAGCAAAACCCGGGATCGTGTGGGCGGCCAACTACAGGGTCGATGAGGATGAATATCGCGAGCGACGCGATCTGCTCGTCCACACCGACGAACCGATTGAACAAGGCACTCAATATGTGTGCCTGATCTCTGCCGCCTCCCCCCATCTGTTTTTCAGTGAAGATTCCCCCGTGATGGAGGAAAACCAGTCGGCGGACGTCAAAAAGCACCTCAGCGAGCGCGATGAGGCGCGCCTGGCGGTGCTGATCGAGGAAGAAAGCATCAACGGCCCAGCCTACCGCCACAAGACACGCGGCAGCGCGCCGGCCACAGCAATCCAGATGGGCAGCTTTCAAATGACCGGGCTCGAGACCGACATCATGATTGGCCGATGGTACGCACGCCTGCGCATGCCGGACATGGCAGAAACGCCGGGTGTAATCGGCTGCCGCAAATTGCTGGCGCTGGTCGGATGGTGCCGGCATGCGGTGTTGTACGAGTTCGAGTCGCACGACATGCGGCGCGAGCATGCCATCAAGCCGCATACGCCCTGGAGCAAGGAAGTGATCGACGCAACCGTGCATGCCCCGGGCTCACCGCTCATTGGTTACCGGACATGGCCTGCACCGGATTGAAGCAAGGTCACCGTCCGATGTAGATTCCAACCAACGGTTCGCTCGGCGTTGAAGCCGTTTGATTGGCACATATGATTTTAAAGGTGATTTTTCGCCGTGTTCTTGATATTGAATGCGCCTTGGAACTCGCGCGATTCGATCGAATTCATGTGCCTGGTCACACGATCACCCTCGCGGCCCCGGCAGACGTTAGGTGACATTTACCGGGGATTTCAACACCCGAATTGCGGCCGCGGACATCAACATGACAGCGCAGACTGTCCCTCGCACTATTTGCGAACAAGCAGTGCCACCAGCGATCATACCACCAGACCGGACACTCGGTCTGGTGGGGCTGATCGGAGCGCTTTTAAGGAATCCGCTAAGCGCATTGTCTGTCGACCACTACGAAGAACCGATCGTGGTCTATTCGGGAATTGGCGGAACGACGGCATTCGTCATGGCGCCGGAGTTGATTGGTGAGATTTTTCACAATCCCTCCGGAAGCTTTACCAAGAACCCACTCGACCGCAGGATCATGTCGCGCGCACTCGGCAACGGCATCCTGGTCGCTTCCGATGAAGACTGGCGCTGGCAGAGGCGCATCGTTGCACCGATGCTTGCTCCTACAGCTCTGGCTCACACCGTGCCAACAATCGCTGGCGAGGCACAATCGGTATTGAACCGATGGAATGCAGCGGCTGAAAGCCGCATCCAGGATATTGGCAGTGCCATGGTCGATCTCACCTTCGACATTATCCAAAAAACACTGCTTGCAGATTGCGTAGATATCGATGCTGATGTGATCAAGCGCGCAATCGGCGACTACCTGTCTCCGATCAAATGGGAAATCGCCTATGATATTCTGGGCATTCCAAGCTGGGTGCCGCATCCGGGAACCCGGCGCATGGGTAGATCGGCAAAGATTGCGCGCGGTCGGATGGCGTCACTTGTTCGCGCCCGCCGCCACTCGAAAGAGGCTGGTCAAGATTTGCTCGGTCGACTGATCACCGCAAAGAACGAGGAGAACGGCCTGCCGGTGAGTGACGAGCAGATCGTCGACAATCTTCTCACATTCCTGACGGCAGGCCACGAAACGACTGCCCGGACACTGACCTGGGGCCTCTATCTCATCGCGTTCCTGCCTGAGTGGCGCGACCGGTTGGCGGCCGAGATCGTGCAAGTCGCCGGTGCCGGAGAGATATCGGTGGACCACGTCGACAAGCTTATCGACACGAAACGGTTTATCCAAGAAGCGATGCGCTTGTTCCCCTCCGCACCAATTATATCGCGTGTCACTTGCAAACCGGTTGTGCTGGGAGGACACAGACTACCCCGCGGCGCGAAGGTATTGGTACCGATCTATGTGATTCATCGCCATCGCCGCTTGTGGGACAGGCCGGACGTTTTCGATCCCGATCGCTTTCCCGATCAGGCACAATCGGCACGGTCGCGTTACTCCTATATGCCATTCGGCGCAGGTCCGCGTATGTGTATCGGTGCCTCTTTCGCAATGATCGAAGCGACCGTTATCTTGGCAACCTTGATCCGCAGCGCTCGCTTCGAGACAGTAAACGGTGCGATACCCGAGCCAGTATCGGGCATCACCCTTTTTCCTCGCAACCCCCTAGAGCTCAGGGTCACACCCATTGGATTGACCGCGGATTTCCAGAATGACATCACCTCCCCCCTGCCCGGCACCGCTGCTTGACAAACTGAGCTCCATCGTTGGACCGCGTGGGTGGACGTGTGATCCGATCAGGATCGGAGCGCGGATCGTCCGCCACACCCGAGCCGTCACGTTCCAACCGGCCGAGGCGGCTGTCGGCGGCACTCTGTTCACCCGCATCCTTGCGGCCATCCAACGGCTCCGTGCGCCCCCGCTACCGGCATGGCGGTGTCGGCGATCAAACCCGGGCGAAAGCGGCTCGATGCGGTCGGTCATCATGCGGAACAGCGGTGCAAAGCCCTGCACATCGTGCGCCTGGCCGGGTGTCAGCACGAAGCCGAGCGGGAGGCCTCTGGCATCGCACCTCGCGTGGAGCCCGGTCGTAAAGCCGCCGCGCGACCGGCCAGGCCCCTCTGTTTGCTGAGCCCCCTTTTTATGCCGACGGCACAATGATGTGCCCGGACCACCGTGCTATCGATCATGTCGGCGGCGGCATTGCGTCCCGCCGGTTCGGCCAGCGTCTCGAGCATCGCATCGAACACGCCGGTCGTGACCCATCTTCGGTAGCGTCGGAAAATGCTGTTCCACTTGCCATAGTCATCCCGCAGAGGCCGCCACTGCGCTCCGGTTCGCGCGATCCACATCATGCCTTCGAAATACAGGCGGTTGTCCTGTGCAGGACGGCACCCGCGACCGCGCTCCAATGTGAATCTCATGTGGCGCCAACAGCGGCCCGATCAGCGCCCATTCCTCATCCGTTACACCAATCCGCTCGCCCAAGGCCGCCCCCAAAAGGCAGCCCTGAATCGAAATGTGAATCTCACGTCAAGCCTGGTCCACGAAACCTAGTTGGGGAATGTCGGTACGGTCACATTGCCGCCAACTGTCTAAAGTTAGCGTCGGCGAATGCCACTGCAGCGGAATATTCTTGGGGGACATTATGATTGATTCAGGCAACACGGCGTGGGTTCTGACTGCCACCGCGCTGGTTCTGTTTATGACCATGCCGGGGCTCGCGCTGTTTTATGGCGGGCTCGTCAGATCACGTAACATTCTATCGGTGCTGATGCATTGTTCGGCGATTTGCTGCGGCGCATCCGTGCTCTGGTTTGTGTGCGCTTATTCACTGGCATTTGCGGACGGCAGCGGACTGGTGGGGGGCTTGGGCAAGACTTTTCTGTCCGGTGTTGAGCGCGACGCGGTATTTCCAGGCACAACCATTCCCGAAACAGTATTCTTCTCCTTCCAGATGACTTTCGCCATCATTACCCCGGCGTTGATCGTTGGCGCCTATGTGGAGCGCATCAAATTCGGTGCGGTTCTGTTGTTTTCCGCTCTTTGGCTGCTTGTCGTCTATTCTCCTGTTGCACACTGGGTTTGGGGTGGCGGCTGGCTGTCCGAACTGGGCGTCAAGGATTTCGCCGGTGGCATCGTGGTTCATGTGACAGCCGGTGTATCGGCCCTCGTGGTCGCGGCGGTGCTGGGTTCGAGAAGCGGTTTTCCCGAACAAAACGAACCGCCGCATGCTCCCTGGATGGTGATGGTCGGCGCGGCGATGTTGTGGGTCGGCTGGTTCGGCTTCAATGCCGGCAGCGCCCTGGCCGCCGGCGCTGATGTGGGCATGGCGTTGCTGGTCACCCATCTTTCCGCGGCCACGGCATCGCTTGTCTGGCTGGTGATTGAATGGGCGCGGTTCGGCAAGCCGAGCCTGGTCGGCCTCGTGACCGGCACCATTGCCGGTCTTGCCACCGTGACACCGGCCTCGGGTTTCATCGGCCCCATTGGCGGTGTGGTTCTGGGCCTTGCCGGCGGGATCATCTGCTATCTCGCAGTGGATGTTGTAAAGCGCACCTTCCACATTGATGACTCCCTTGACGTTCTGGCAGTCCATGGCGTCGGCGGTGCCACCGGAACGCTTCTTACCACGATCCTCATTCTTCCGGTGCTTGGCGGCATTGGTCTTGATGAAGGCGTTGGTGTGGGTGACCAGCTTGTCGCCCAGTTGATCGGCATTGCCGCAACGCTCGTCTGGTCGGCCGTCGCCACTTTTGTGCTGATCAAGATCACCCAGCTTCTGGTCGGGCTCAGAGTGAACGAGGAAGAAGAAGTCGAGGGCCTCGACTACACGGCCCATGGCGAAACCGGTTACAAACTCTAATGCGCGAGCAGGGAATTCACTCATGAAAATGGTTTCAGCAATCATTCAGCCATACCGCCTCGATCATGTGCGCGAGGCACTGACAGGAATGGAAGTGCAGGGCATGACGGTGACGGAGGTTCGCGGTTATGGCCGGCAAAAGGGCCATACCGAGATCTATCGGGGCGCCGAGTACCAGATCAATTATTTACCGAAGTTGAAGATCGAAGTGGTGGTCGATGACGCTGTGGCGCAACAGGCTGTCGACACCATCGCCGCAGCTGCCCAGACCGGAAAAATCGGCGACGGCAAGATCTTTGTATGGGATGTGGAATCCGCGATCAGAATCCGCACCGGGGAAACCGGCAACGAGGCATTGTGAGCTGAAGGCCTTCTTGCCCTATGCGCCACCGCTCATTCAGCGGCAGCGGGCGCATTTTTGCCATCGGCGCGGTTGACCCCGTGCCATGCACCGATATGATCCGCGCGCTTCGCATGATATCGAGGCGCGGCAAGCCCCTGTGGCGGAATTGGTAGACGCGGCAGACTCAAAATCTGTTGTCCGCAAGGACGTGCTGGTTCGAGTCCGGCCAGGGGCACCAATCATTTCAGCGAGTTCAGCCTCCGAATGACGAGCCAGGTTACCTATTAGCCTGCAATCACTGTGCGGGCAGGTTGGGCATTGTCTCGTCACAAACTTTTTTGCCGAATTACCAATCGGATAAACATGCCATGGCGCTGTCAATCGAAGACCAGGTCAAAGGGTTTCTTCCTGCAAACATTTACTACGCTCACAAGATCGCCAAGGAAGTTCGCAAGGGCGAACCAGAGCTCGCGATCCTGCATGATATCGTGCCTGTTGGGTGCACGGCAGTCGATGTCGGTTGCAACCGCGGATATTACAGCTGGGCACTGTCGAAGATCGCAAGCCGGGTCGTCGCGTTTGAACGGTTGGTTCAAATGGTTGCCTCAACACTTCAGTCTTTGATGGAAAGATGGAGTGTTCACGATGGGCTGCCGTCGACATCTCTATTTTACCGATAGCCGGAAGGCAGAGATTTGAGATCGCCGGCAGCGTGGGGAGTCGATGCGTTCGATTGGCCGCGGGCTCGATCGCAACTCATCGTCGATCTTTCCCTTGCTGTCCCGGACGGATGGTGTCCGGCCGCTGGCGCACACAAGGTCGCGTCCAGCATTGACGCATTGTGATCGAGAGGAGATATCCGGAGGGCTTGGGGCGGCGCAACTGTCCTTTCGTGCGATCGCGCTGCGCGGTCGGATCAGGCTGCCCGGGACCGGGCTCTGCGCCCCAGGCTGCGCAAGCTTGCTTGTCGGCGATCGCTCTGCCGGACACTATCGGGCAAGCTTGAGCGCAAGTGGTCACCTCAGCGAATCGCAGGCTGGCTGAAGCGCAGGCATCCCGACGATGAGGATACACGCCTGTCCCATGAGACCATCTATCGAGGCCTGTTCATCCGGACCCGGGGCATTCTGAAGAAGGAATTGCCGGCCCGTCTGCGGGCAACGCGCGCGATCCGCCGCTCCCGGCACGCCGGTCTCAAGCGCGACGGGCTCGGCCGGATCAAAGATGCGGTCTCGATCCACGAACGTCCGGCCGCCGCACGGGACCGGGGCAAGGAACTTGCCGACCACAAGCGTCTCACGCTCGCGACCGACCTCGAGGTCTGCTTCTGCGATCCCCACAGTCCCTGGCCCCACAGCCCCCGGCAGCGCGGCACCAACGAGAACACCAACCGGCTGCTGCGACAGTACTTCCCCAAAGGCACCGACCTGTCTATGCACAGCCGGACCAAACCCGATGCCGTGGCGCGAGAACTCAATGAGCGGCGGAGAAAGACGTTGAACCACCACTCACCTGATGAGAAGTTCGCCGAGTGTGTGGGGGCAATCCGTTGAATCGGCACACACCGGGCGCACGGCGAAGATGGCAAAGCCGATGAGACCGGCCAGTGCAATCAATGCGGCGGTGGAGGGAGCCCATATGACGCCGGCGATCAACAAGGTAGCAGCGCCAAGCCCGGCCAATGCCACCGGGCGGCGCCCGATGCGGTCGGACCACAGGCCGGCGGGCGGGCCTGCGATCATGCCGCCGATCTGCAGCGTCATGATGGTGGCGCCTACAGTGGCCGGGCTTTCCGACAGAACGCCGACCATATAGAGCAGCAGGAATACCAGAACCCCGTTCTGGGTGGGAGAACGCAATCCCGACATCAGAAAACAATTTCAAGATGGCGCTGTTGTGCACCAGAAGCGCCATGCCCTTGAGATAGTCCGCGCCCTTCTTGTGCCGGGTTGCACCGGCTTTGCCTCGCCTGCCGGCTCGCGCAGCATGGTGAGCACCATCACCAATGTGGCGAACATCGGCACCGCGCTGATGAGCGCAGTTCCGCTCCAGGTGAAAATGGTCAAAAGCGTGCCCGCGACAACCGGTGCTGCGGCATCGCCAAGGCTGGCGCCCAGATTGTGGAGCGACAGGGCAAGCCCGCGCCCTGCCGGATAGCGCCTTGCCAGAAAGGTAAATGCCGCCGGGTGCCACAGGCTGATTGAAAACCCGATGCCGACAACGAATACGGCGAGCAGCACAATGCTTTTTGCAAAGCCGATACCGACCAAGGCAATGCCGCCAATCAGGAGGGCGGCAGCCTGAAAGGCGACGCGGCGGCCGATCAGGTCGACCAGCGGGCCGCTGGTGACATTAGCGCATAAGGCGGCGATGAACATCCGCGGCACCAAAGAGCCGATTTCGGTGTAGCTGAGCCCGAGATCCCTGCCGATAAACGGCAAAAGGATATAGAGTGTGGCGTTGATCCAATGGGTCGCACCGTGACCGAAGGCGACGACGATTGCGGGCGTGTGCTCCCTGCGCCCCGGCCCGCCGATGCGCCGCAGCGTCTCGCCAATGGCGCTCATGCGTGGTGTCTCAGCTGCCTGCGACCGCCTCGCGCAGGATGTTGGCGCGCTGGCTACCGCCGGCGATCATGAAGCCGATATCCTGACCGGCGAGAAAGAATTGCGCGCCCATGGCGGCATAGTGCGCCGCCAGTTCGGGCTCGCGCACACCGCCCGATCCCATCCACCTGCCGTGCTTCTTGCAGGCGGCTGCAACGGTCTCATAGGCCTCGACCACCTTGGCATGGCCGAACTGCTGCGGCACGCCCATGGCGAGCGCCAGATCGTTGGTGCCGATCATCACCACGTCAACGCCATCAACCGCGGCGATCTCATCGGCGCGGGAAATCGCCTCTGGCGTTTCGACCATGGCGATCAGCAGCATCGAGCGATTGAGCTCTTCCACCACCTCGCCAAGATTGACCGGCTGATAGCCATATTGCGGTACGCCGCCGCCAATGCCGCGATGGCCTACGGGCGGAAAGCGGCAATTGTCGACCAACTCGCGGGCCTGCTCGGCATTTTCGACATGCGGCATGGTGATGCCCATGGCGCCGCAATCGAGCAGGCGGGTCGCCAGACCATAGCCGCCTATCGGCACGCGGACGATCGGTGTTATGCTGATGGCAAGACCGGCCACGGCAATCTGGGCGCAGGTGTCGATCGACATGGCGCCATGTTCACAATCAAGAAACAGCCAATCATAACCGGCAGTCTTCATAAGCTGCGCGATATCGACGGTTCGCCCCTGGACGATGCCGACGCCGAGCGCGATGTCGCCCTTTTCCATGCGGTCGCGTGCTGGATTTTCTAGACGCTTGATCACTTTGCTGCCCCCTCTGACAGAATACGTCAGTTGTTTGCCCGGCGCTGTTATCGGCGCCGGGCGAAACTTTCACGGACACGAGGCCGCATGTAAAGCGGCGCGGCGCAATCAGGCCGCGGTAGCCTCGGCGGGTTGGCCCGAATTAGGCATCGACCAGGCCAGTATGGCGGCGGCGAAGCAGGTCACCGTCATCAGGTGGAACACCGTCGACAGGCCCCAAATGTCGGCCGCGATGCCACCAACCACCGGCAGCAGCAGCATCATTCCGGACTGAAATGCGAACACCATGGAGATAGCACTGCCGGAGGTCTGGGCGCCGGTCAGGTCCATGGTCCAACTGTGCACCACCGGGCGCATTGAAAACAGCGCGCAGCCGACAATCGAGACAATCACCACGAACGGGATGATGGCATCGACAAAGGGCAGCGCCGCGATCGCCAGCGCGCCGATGGTCAAAGAGGTAATCACCACCGGGCGGCGGCCGACGCGGTCCGACCAGGCACCGGCAATGGGGCCGGTAAACACCGCACCGATCTGCATGGCGGCAATCGCAAGGCCGACCTCGGCGGGGCCCGCATCCAGATTGCCGACCAGATAGAGCGGCATGAAAAACGCAACGCCATTCTGCGACATCGACCACAGGCCCGACATCACACACAGCCGCTGGAAGGAGCGGTCGCGCACCAAAAGCCGCGCGCCTTCAAGATAGCGGGTCGACAGCTTGGTAGAACCGGAATCGCGCGCCGGCCGATCCAGTTCCCTCAACACCGCGAACACAATTGCCGCCATGATGAACAATGGCAGGGAATTGACCAAAGCCGTCTCGCGCCAAGCAAGAATGGTCATCAGAAAACCGGCAATCGGCGGCGCGATGACATCGCCGAAACTCGCGCCAACCGTGTGGATGGAAAGCGCCAGGCCACGGCTCTTGGGATAGCAGCGCGACAGATAGCTGATCGAAGGCGGGTGCCACATGCTGATCGAAATGCCGATCAGAATCATCGTCAGCGCCACGCCGAATGGGCTTGCCGCAAGGCCCAGCACCAAGAAGGGCGCCGCCACCTATCAACAGGGAGACGATCTGCAGCGCGACGGAGCGCCCGGTGAGATCGACAATCGGGCCGCTCGCCACATTGGTGAGAAAGGTGGAGATGAAGAACAGCGTCATCAGCGAGCCGGTCTCGGTGTAGCTGAGACCGAATTCAAGCGCGATGAAGGGCAGCAGCACATAGAAGGTGGCGTGAATCCAGTGGGTCGCGCCATGAGCGAGGCTGACCAGGCTGACGGGCGTCAGCCCGCGCGTACCCTCGCTGGAAAGGCCCTTGATGCTGGCGATAATCGTATTCATTCGGCGATCGCCTCAAATCGGGTGCGGCAGCGGACGATGCGGCGCAGGTTCAATCATTGCGGAACTGGCGGGCAAGGCCGCGCGAACATAGAGCGTTCGCAATCCCTCTCCTAAGGGTTTTGCGCAATGATGGAAACCATGCGCTGGTCGTTGCCGGTCAATAGCTCACAGCCGGTGGCGGTGAGGACCGCCATGTCGGTGCGGTGCAGCTCAAATCCCCCGGCATCAGCCGGCAATTGCGGCTCAAGCACCAGCACCATGCCTTCACCCAGCTCCATGTCGCGCGCCATGGTCAGCACCGGCTGTTCACGAATTCCCAGACCAATGCCGTGCGCCAGCGAGGACCTTGGCGGCGGGACGAGCGGTGCCACAATCTTGAGATATGCCCGACAGATCTCAGCGGTGCTGGCGCCCGGAACAATCATCGAGGCCAGAAGGCGCACCGCGTCGAGGGCGCGCCGGTCGCGGCCCTCGCGGCCCCGCGATGGCGGAAGTTCGACGGTTCTGCGAATGGCGGCATGGTAGCCGTCAATCTGGGGACAAAGCGCAATCGTGCATTGGTCGTCAGGGGCGAGCGTGCGCAAACCCGGCACCGCGGATTCGCGATTGGTTCCGGCAGGACCGGAGACAATCTCCAGCCGGGCGCAGCCATGGGCGCCGCGTGCATAGATGGCACGCGTCAGCGCGGCTGCGATCTGATATTCGGGCGTTGCAATATGACACAGCTCCAGGCCGGCATCGATGCTGTGTTCGGCCAGTTCCGCCACGCGCGCTAGCAGCGCCAGCTCGCGCTCGGTCTTGATCAGACGGGCAGCGGCAAATATCTGCTCGCCGGCGACAAACTCCGCCTTGGGGAGCGCTGTGCCCAGCGCCAGCAGATCGCTTGCCGACAGATAGTCGGTCTCGATACCGATCCTAGCCGATGACAGGCTCATGTCCCACAGCATGCCGGCCAGCATATCCATGGCGATGTCGGTGTGTTCGCTCCAGCCGGTGAGCGGCACACCCGGCAGGTGTGCTTCGATCCTGCCCGCATCGGTGTCGAGCACCAAGGCCATGGCCGCACCATCGGGCGTCACCGCCAGCATGGTGTGACGCCCGTGCAAATAATGGCGTTCGGGCATATGTACGCCGGTCAGATATGCGAAATTCTCCGGGCTCATTGCGACGATCGCGTCGAGTCCGTACTCGCACGTCGCTGCCGCGATCCTGGCCAGTGTGTCGGCGTTCATATCCCCAACCGGTCAAATTGTGCCATCAGCTGCCGGTCATCATTGCTCATGAAGCGGGCACACGCAGGATATACCTCCAGATGGTGCCGCCCAGATACTTCTGAAAGATCGCAAAATAGCCGATCATGATCGCGAAAGTCAGCAGCGCCGGCCAACCGTAGAGCTCAAAGCCGTTCTCGGTCAGGTTGCCGGTGAAATAGCCAACCGCCACGCCCGCCAGCACGAATATGGTAATGAAATCCAGAACCCCTGCTATGATCTTGCGCAACATGGGTTCACCCCCTTTTGGTATTTTCGTTCGAGCACACATGCCTGCGATGTGAATCACCGGTGCGGTGCGCAATGATATGCTGGCAAGAGCGATAACGGACCCCATTTCATGGCCAGATATCTGTTTGCCCTCGCTTTCATGATTGCTGCCCTGGCAGCACCGGTGCGCGCGACAGGGCAGGTCAATCTGCAGATCATACAGCCGATGAGCCGGTCGATGTTCATCTGGCCGATTCACGTCGGCGAAATGCTCGGGTTTTTTAGCGAAGAGGGGCTGTCGCTGGAAATCATCTCATCGGACGCGAATATTCCCTACACGCTGTTCCTAGTCGGCGGCAATGCTGATCTGGTGATGATGGACAGCGCACAGGCACTGCATGCGCTCAATGCCGGTTTCGAACTGGCCAGCATCTATGAGGTGCACCGGCCAATCCAGCAGGGGGTCTATGTCAAGGAATCGAGCCCGCTCTATTCAGTACTCGATCTCAAGGGACGCACGGTGGGGCTGGGCAGCAATCGCGATCTGGCAACATTGCAGGTGGCACTGGCGCACGAGCAATCAACCATCGAGGATATCGACACGGTGGTGGTGGGCGATGCCGGCCCAATCCTCAACAGCGTATTCACCAAGGATTTCGCCGATGCCTTTGCCGGCTCGCTGGCCTCGGTGGTTCCACTGGCGGCCCATGGGGTGAGGGTGCGCGACGTCACGCCTAAAAGCGTCAAGAGCGCGCCGATCAATTCCTATGTGACCCTGAAAAGCCGGATCGAAGAGCTGCGCGAGCCTATATGCGGATTTGTGCGCGCCTGGTCCAAGGGGGTGTATGTCGGTAGTCGCGATATCGAGATCATCGCCGCCATGTCACGCCACCCCTCGGGCGTGCCCGAACAATGGGAAGATCCCGATTACGGCTATCAGTTCCTGCATGCGGTCGCCGATCTGGTGATCCCGGAAGGTGAGGAATTCGGCATATCCGATACCGACGCATGGCAGGCGGTGCTGGACGACATGCTGCTGATCAATGAAATCGAGATCCAGTACGATGTGAACGCTATCATCGATCACAGCTTCCAGAGCTGCGCCAACGATTTCGACCGGGAAAAAGTCATGTCCAAGGCGCGGGAATGGATGCGTGCGGGCCAGAATATTCCTTATGTGCGCCAGCAATACTGAACCGGATTGAGGGCTGGTGCAGACTGCGCGTTAGCGCCGAGAAAAATGAGTCAGCGCCAGGAAAACAGCCGCCCTTAACCCGCTTCGCGCATGGTCATCGCCAGCAGCGTGGCGTCACTGGCAAATGAGAGTTCGGAACGCGCATTGCCCTCATCGGCATAAACGAAATCCCACTCCGCCAGCTCTTCACCATTGATCTCGACCCGGCCATCGACCACCAGCGCGGCCAGGAATGACGGCGTGTGGCGGGCACCGGCGGCAAAGCGCATGGCCTCGACCTGGAGCCTGTCGACCCCGTGATCGACCAGGGTCTTGACCTGGCTGCCATCGGGCCCGGGAGCCCAGGGGATCGTGTCGTGCTGGATCAACCGGTATTGCTTTTCGCCCGACAGGTTTTCAACCTCGGAATGAAAAAAGCTGCCGACAAAGGCCGACAGCAGATAGCAACCTTCCGGATAATCAAGCGGACCGTGCGGTTCGTTCGACGGCCCGATCACGACATCGAGCGGGCCCAGCGTCAGGCCATCGACAATGGCGCGGTTCTTCAATACCGTGGTCGCGTGGCAGCCGCCATGGACGTGGCGCGGCTCGATCGAGCCCAGCGGATAGTCGATCAGCCTGATGCACAACTCGGTTTCGTCATTGTTGTAATAGGTCCCGACCTTGGACGGCCAGTTGTCGACATTCATCCGGTCTTCCCACGGAATGGTGTCGAGGCGCACGATATTCACCGGATATCTCTCCTGCGTTCGCCGATGCGATTTTGCACCGGTGGTGATCCAATGCCACAAATAGGCTCAAACACTCCACCACATGCGGAGCAAGAACTTTTGTCAACGCTATCATGGGGCTTGGTCGCGGTGCCAACGGCGAGGGAGGGGTAAGATGGAAACCAGGGAGCTTGGAATTGCGGTTATCGGCTCGGGACGCATCGGATCGCTGAGAGCAAAGATGGCGGCGTTGCATCCCGGCGTTCGCTTTCTTGCGGTTTCCGACCTGGAACCCGACAAGGCGAAAAAACTCGCCGAGACCGCCGACGCTGATCTGTCCTCGGGTAACAACGAGGAAATCATCGCTCATACGCAAGTCAATGCGGTGATCGTCTCGACCAGTGAGCACGAGCATGTGGCACCGATCATGCAGGCACTGGAGCTCGGCAAGCCGGTGCTGGTGGAAAAACCGATCGCGCTAACGCTTGAAGATGCCGACAGGATCATCGCCAAATCGGAAGACACCGGCACGCCGCTGCATGTCGGCTATGCGCAGCGCTTCAAGCGGCGCTATCTGTCGGCCAAGGATCAGATCGAGGAAGGCCGGCTGGGCGATGTGCTGGCGTTCAACGCACGCGCCTGCAACACCCGCGCGCAAGGGTTAGAAATCCTCAAGCGCTCGGCCAACGCAACGCCGGTGGTCGATGTGCTGACCTATTGGGTCGATGTCGCTGGCTGGCTCCTGGAAGGCGTGCGCCCGCGCGAGGTTGTAGCACGCGGCCACGGCACACTGTTTCGCGAGGCCGGATACAACGTCAATGAGGCGAGTTTCGCTCTCATCACATTCGAAAACGGCGCGGTTGCCAATCTTGGCATCTTCATGGGGCTGCCGGATCATTCGCCGCAGCTCGGCATGGGGGTGCGGGTGGAGATTTTCGGCACCGAAGGCTCGCTGATCCTCAATGACGACCACACCGATGAGCTCTTGATCACCAACAAGGGCATTCCGCATGCCTATATTCCCGACCTCACGTTCAACACCGTGTTCCTGTCCTCCTCGACGCCCGGCAACTGGCATCTGGGCGATTATTGGGGGCCGTTGGCGGACGAATCGCGGGTGTGGCTCGACCATCTGTCGCGCGGGCGTCCGTGCCCGATCGCCACACCGCGCGAAGCGCGCCAGACACTTGAGCTGACGCTGGGAATCGAGGAATCGGCCAGGACCGGCGATGCGATCAGGATCGGGAATTAGGGCATGAGTGAAAGTCATTTTTCCTGGCGCTGACACGCAACCGGCCCAACAATATCCTTGGCCCTCACCCCCACCCGGCCACCCACGGGAGTATGATCTTATGGGTGGCCGGGTGGGGGTGAGGGCTGGTGCCGCATCAAAAAGCAAACGGATTTGATTAATGACAGACGGAAGCGATGGAAAAAAGGCAGTCCTGATCACCGGCGGCTCCTATGGCGTTGGGGCGGCAAGCGCGCTGGCCTTTGCCCGCGCCGGCTATGACGTGGCGGTGACGGCGACCAAGCTCGGCAACCTTGAAAACACGGTGAGTGCGGTTGAAGAGGCTGGGGCGCGGGCCGCCGCGTTCGCGCTCGATCTCAATTCCCAAGACAGCATCGAGGCGGCGGTCGAAGGCGCGCGAGATAAACTTGGGCGGCTCGATGTGCTGGTCAACAATGCCTCGGCCCATGGGCGCAAGCCCGCCGTCGGTATCACCCGCGCCGATTGGGACCATGTGTTCCGGCCCAATCTCGACGGCACATTCTTCATCACGCAGGCTTTCGCAAGGCCGCTCATCGATCAGGGAGCGTCTGGTTCGGTGGTCAACATCACCTCCACCCACGCCATCGTCGCGCGCAAAATCAGGGTGATGTACGGAGTCTCCAAAGCTGCGATCAATCACATGACCAAGATGCTGGCGGTGGAATGGGCAGAGGCCGGCATCAGGGTCAATGCCATCGCGCCGGGGCGCATGATCACCGACTCGCCAAGCCGCCAGAAGACCGGGCAAGATCCCAACTATATCAAGCAGATGGTCACCTCGATCCCGATGCACCGGCTGCCGGAGGCAGAGGAGGTGGCGCAGGCGGGGCTGTTCCTGTCGTCCGACGCGGCAGCAACGATTACCGGACAGATCCTGGCGATCGATGGCGGCCTGACGGCGGTCTAGAGGGGCCAAGTCAGCGTTGCTGTTCCCGTCATCCCGGAAGCCGGTAATTGCCCAAATCCAAGATTTGGATGGAATATCGAGCTGTCCGGGATCCAGGAACGACAAGGCCGCAACATGCAACCCTGGATCCCGGCCTTCGCCGGGATGAAAGTTTCAAAGTGCTGAGGGGCTGGCTCCCCTCACCTCCTGCCGCGATAGGGCTGAACCCCCTGATCGGGCAGCCACAGGCCCTCGGGCGGCGTGCAAGATTGCCAGAACACGTCAATCGGCATGCCGCCGCGCGGATACCAATAACCGCCAATCCTCAGCCAGCGCGGGGCGATTTCGTCCACCAGACGCCGCGCGATGGAAATCGTGCAGTCCTCGTGAAACGCGCCATGATTGCGAAACGCGCCGAGATAGATCTTGAGCGATTTTGACTCGACCAGCCATTCATCCGGCACATAGTCGATCACCAGATGTGCAAAATCGGGCTGGCCGGTCACCGGGCAGAGCGAGGTAAATTCCGGCGCAGTGAAGCGCACCAGATAGTCGGTATCGCTCTGCGGATTGGCGACCCGCTCAAGTTTTGCCGCATCGGGGCTTTCGGGCACGCCGACATGGGCGCCCAGCAAGGAAAGCTCCGATGTGTCGGGTTTGTTCATCGCCTCAGATCAACTCCTGTCAGCGCTCGTCAACCCTGGGGCCGGGATGACCGGCACCAGCAGATAGGGCTCGCGATCCTCACCGGCATGCAGCGTCACTTGCGTGTCGAACACCGCCGGCGGGCGGTCATCGGCATCATTGTGGGTCATGCCGCCGGTGCCCCTGGTCGAATAGTGGAATTTCAGGGCAAAGTCCGAGGGCTCGCCTGTATATTCGTAATCCTTGCCGCGCACCGAAAGGCAGAGCCGGTAGCCCGCCGGCACGACAATGCAGGTCTGGACAATCTCGATGCCGAGTTCATAGACCTCACCTGGGGTCAGCAGCTCTTTTTTGTCATGCGGGTGGAATGGCCGCCATTCCCTTGAGCGCACAGGATCGAGAGCGCGGTGCGAGGCCCTCAGCCAGCCATTGGCAATCGGCGTATGGGGATCGGTCGAGCCCATGAAGGTGACTTCCTTGCCGTCCGGGTCGAACAGACGCAGGACGAGGAACAGGTCGGCATCTTCGGTTTTCGATGAAACGAATAGTTTTGCTGCCAGGGGCCCGGTGATCTCGAACGCCTCATCGCGCACCGGCAAGGAGAAATCGACACCGTCACCCATGGTCTCATAAGTCAGCGTAGCGGGCTTGGTGGGCGGCGTGGTGCTCAGGGATTTTTCTTCCAGATCAAGGTGGTATCTGGTCCACTCGGTGCGCGCCAACGGCCATTCGTTTTCCTCGCGGCGCAAGAATTTCTCGCCCGGATGGCGAATATTGAGCACCACCTTGGGCGTCTTTTCCCAGCCATTGTCCTCGCCCTTGAGGAAATGGTCGAAGAACTTCTTTTGCAACTCCAGGCCGTAATTTGCCGAGAACAGCGACCAGTGGGAATCGCCGTGGGCCTCCAGCCATTTCTGCTGGGAAGGCGATTCCAGATAGGCATTGAAATTGCCGCGCGGATGGATGCCCTGCCCGCCCCAATTGGCGCAGGTCAGGAACGGGATATCGACCTTGGAAAAATCAGCCGATCGATCACGATGCCACTTGCCATCGAGCGGATGGGATTTCAGCGCCTCATAAGCGTTCTCGCGATTGGCGGCGAGCTCTTCCTCCGAAAGGGTCACGGGCCCTGCCGCCGACTCGCCGGTATTTGGGTTCACCCGTGCATTCTCACCGCGGCCATATTGGATGTTGACCACCTGATGGCGCGACCAGATCTCCAGGAACTGGCTCAATATGCCTCCGTGATAGCCGCTGTCGCGATAGGTATCGCCGCCGCCTTCCCACGGAATCATCGCGGTCAGGTGCTTGGGCTTGCGCATGGCGGTGCGCCATTGGTTGCGCGAATAGTATGAAATGCCGAGCATGCCGACATGGCCGTTCGACCAATCGCGTGTACCGGCCCATTCGATGCACTGGCAAATATCCTCAACCTCGCGCGGCGAGTTCGGTTCCATGAAACCGGGCGACCAGCCGGCGCCGCGCGAATCGACGCGGATCACCACATAGCCGTGCGGAATCCAGCGCTCGGGGTCGGTGACTTCCCAGTTCTGGTACTTGTTGGTCGAGCCTTCGAGAATCTCGGGATAGTCCTCGACCATCTTGTTCCACTGATGCGGATAGCCCTCCTGATAGGCAACGCCCTTGGCATAGATGCCATAGGTCAGGATGGTCGGATATTTGCCCTCGGCGATCGGGCGAAAGATGTCGGCGCGCACAACCAGCCCGTCATCCATCTCGATCGGCTGGTTCCAGGTCACCCGCATGCCGTCGCGGTCTTCGGTGCGCATATGTGGATCGTTGGTCTCATTCATGACGCGGCGCTCGCCTCCCAAGGTGATGTGCGTTTGTGATTGGGGGGGCAATTTCGCACAAAGCACCGGCAGCAAAAATGCGCGCAGGTCAATTGGCCGATAAATGAGGAGAGGTTCAGTGGATGATGGCAGTTGCGACTATTCTTCGCACTGGCCGCCAAGCAGCCCAACCTTGAGCTCTTCATTGGCCGGAACCCCTAACCACAGCGAAAACAGCGCCGAGGCGAAAGTGTCTCCCCCGATATTGGCAATGGTTTCACCGTCGAGCATCACCGCGGTGCCATAGCCCGGTGCATAATCGAAGATCAGCGCCTGGCCTCCGTTCACTTCGGGCAGCATTTCGGGCACGATAGAGAGCTGGTGGATCACTGTGCTCATGTCGCGATCGGCGGCATTGACCTCGATCGCCTCGGCAATCGCCTTGCGCATAGTGCGCTGGCTGACATCGCGCAGGAACACCATGACCAGAACCCGCGACTGGTCGACGCCAATGATCGATTCCGGATCGGACTGGGGCTCGGGCACATAAAGCCCTGCGACATACATATGAAAATTGAAGATCGTGGCGATGCGAATGCCCATGCCATTGAGCACCAGCAATTCTTCACGCTCAAGGGTGTCAGGGAGGTCAACGCCGGCGCAAACGGCAGATTGTGCCGGCGCGGACAGCCCGGCCCACAGAACAAGCGCTGCTGTGATGGCTTTGAGAACATCGATCCCGCGTTTTGCCGTCATGGAGAAGAATTCCATCATTTTTCAATCAGTTCATCGCTGGCCCAGCACATAGTGTCGCAACCGGCGCTCGGCAATTAAATTTGTTGGTTCTGACACCGCTTCAGGCAAATGCGCCAAGCTGGTGTTGCGCCAGATGCGACTCATGAAGTCAGAATCTGCTAAAATGGTTAACGCAAGAAATACCACTGTCCTTACGCACCCGGTTTTGAACCAGTCTACAGATTACCTTCGCAGAGCAAATCATGCACGTGGTTTGTCGGCAGAGAAGGTGTTGAAAATAGGGCCGTTCAGGCGTCAGAAATCAAGGCTTTCAGCCTTTATTGCCCGACGATTGCAGCAGCGATTTCGGCAAATACCGCCCGGTCGCGCGGGCGCATCGCTGGTGCTGAGGTGCCAAGGCGCACGATCACCGCATTGAGGCTCGGAATCACCAGAACGTACTGACCGAGATGTCCATGGCCAAAAAACGTGTCCTCGGGCATGCCCGCAAGCAGCCATCGCTCGCCCTGCCCGCCGGCGCGTGAGAGCCGCAGCCCCGCGCCGTAGCTCGGCTCAATGGTGGTGGATTTGGAAAATTCGACCCAGCCTTGCGGCAGCAAACGCGTCGTCCCGACACAGCCGTCATTGAGATAGAGCAGCCCGAGGCGCGCCCAATCGCGTGCGCTGGCATAGCAGAAAGTCGACAGGATCGGCGTGCCGCTGGCGTCGAACTCGACCAGCATGCGCTCCATGCCGGCAGGGGCAAACAGCTCACGGTCGAGATAGCCCAAAACACCGTGCACATCGCCGCCAATCCGGTCGCGTATCAGACGGGAGACAAGCAGCGTATTGCCGGAGGTGTATTTGAAGTGTTGACCGGGTGTGGTGCCGGAGGCCGAACGGGCAGCGAATGCGCCCATATCCTGGCTCAGGAACAGCATGTGCGAGACCGGATCGTAACCGGTATGGGTCTCGGCGATGGTCAGCCCGCTGGTCATCTTCAGCAATTGAGCGATGGTGATATCGCGCCTGCGGTCGGCGCCACCGCGCCATTCGGCGAACAGGTCGCGTTCTTCAATGTCGAGATGCCCGGTTTCGACCATGCGGCCGGTGATGGCGTTGCACAGCGTTTTGGCCAGTGAATAGCCGATGATCGGAGTCATCGCGTCATAGCCGGGTGCATAGGCCTCGCCCACCAGCTTTCCATCCCTGACCACCAACAGCGCCTTGGTCGCAGCGCGGCTGTTATCTGCGCGCGGGGCGACCTCCCGGTTCAGGATTTCCGCCAGTCGTGCGTGCGGTTGCAAGGCTGCATCCGATGGTTCTAGAACCAGATCGCCCGTAGATCGGGCGGCCGGTTTGCCGGGCGGCGGACGATCTGCCGGCACAGCCGGTGCCGGATCATCCGCTTGGCCGGTGACTGATCCCAAGATGTCTCGCCAGCGGGCTTCCTGGCGGGCAATGCCGAACACACTGGCACTGATGGCGCACTTTTCGCGGTCAATCTCGATTGCCATGCCTTTGCGCAACCACCAGAACACCGGGCGCCAGGCGAAATAGTCCTCGTAATAGCGCGCCGGATCGTGACCGGCGTAAAAATGGGCGGTCGAGAGCGAGCGGGCGACAAAACTGGTGGCGACGCGAAGTGCCTGTTCAGTGCGGCGCGACAGGCGAGCCAGCACGTGCAAGCCGGCTTTGGATGCCCATGAGGGCGGGCCGGTTCGGGCGCTGCGCACGACCATGCGAGCAGTCGGTTGGTGCGCATCATGCAACAACGGGTCCGGCGCATGTCTGATTTGTTGATCCATGTCCGTTGCGGTTCGCTATGTGCTTCTTGCTAAGAGCTTTGAAGACTGACAAATAAAAGCCATATGTTGCGGCGATTTTGACACAACGTCCGGCGGCCAAAACCAGTATGATCAAGTTGGCTCTTTTCCAGGTTTTGATGGGAGCCGAGTAGAGGTGCCCGAAGGTGTGTGTGAGTATCAGAAACGTTAAAGGACTGAACCGTTCGCGCGCAGCCATGGCACATTTCACCACTGCCATTCGAGGGGTCACTGGAGAGCAAGGCTGTACGCCTTGCCACCGGTGCGCAACATGGCACATGCGGTCAAAGTAATAAATCAACCGTTATGGCTATTGTTAATCATATCATGGGAAGCACAAAGTCGATGTTGCCGTGCGTGCCGGTCTGGGTTATGCTCATGATAGTAAAGTCATTATTTGTGCCGTCCGGAGGTGGCCGTGGGGCACAATGTCCGAGCGTTTCGGGTGCCTCCAACAGTGCGCAGCCCCAAAGGGCCACGCAACCAGGAGATGTTAACGCAGAAGGCGGAAAACGACGCCGGCCAGTTGATCGGCGCCGATGAATGTTTGTGCGTTTCGCATTCAAGTGTAACGGGTAGGCGTATGCCGGACACGGAGTCGGCGCTGTTGCAGACGGGCATTCAAAGCCGGACACGCTCCTGGAGCGAAACCCAAAGGCAAGGCAAGAAGCAAGAATTGGGCACAGGGTCGTTCGGGGTTTGTCATGCGCATAGGTTGCAGATCAGCTGTCACTCGGCGTTTCGCGCTCAAAATTCATCGGTTCAGACAAGGTCCGGCGGACGTTCGACCCGGCCGGTCGGAGTTCAAGATGATGTCACTCACTCGTGTAGGCCTGCAGTTTGTCAACAAGCTGCTATTGTCCCTCACCGCTGGCCGGCCAAGGCCGGAATTTATGATATTGCCGAGGTATGTCCGGAACTTGAGGGCGTGACTGCGGCATTTCCGGCAATCCGCCAGGAGGCGCTGGTTGCCGAGCGCGACCAGATCCCGAGTTATGACGATCTGGACAGCGGGCAGTACGCCGAAAAATGGTCGGTATTTTTCCTCAATGTGTTCGGTTTCAAGCCGAAAGTGAACCGTGAGCGCTGCCCGCAGACCTGCGCGGCGATGGAGAATGTGCCGAACTTGCTGCAGGCATTCTACTCGACTCGATCCCGGCAAGCCGATTCCCGAGCATGAGGGGCCGTATCTGGGCTATTTACGGTACCATCTGGACTTGGTGGTGCCCGATGACAGCCCGCCATACATTACCGTGAATGACGAAACCTATGCGTGGCGCGAGGGCGGCGCGATTTTGTTCGATGATGGCTATCCGCATCGTGTGGACAATCAAAGCCAGCAGGTGCGTATCGTCCTGATCATCGATATTCGCCGCCCAATGCCATTTCTTCCGGATTTGGTTAACCGCATCTTGACCAACTTTTTCGCCCGCTGGACCATGCCTATGGCATTTATCGCAAGATCAGTAGCGAACAGGCGGTGGCGTAAATGGAATTTTCGGCTCGATATTTACCTCAGGGCGGCCGAGTAGCGTGATGGGACCCGTCGGATCGCCATTTTGACACCGATGGGGTCGTGAAAAAAAGACGACGGACCAGCCGAGTAACCGGCTAGGGAGCTGAAATGGAAATTGCAGTTGTAGGGATTGGTTGCCGATTCCCGGGTGACATCCGTGATCCGGCCTCCATGTGGAGGTTCTTGCTCGATCGCAAATGCGCGATCGGCGAGATTCCCGGTGATCGGTGGAATGCTGACGCCTTTTACAGCCCGGTGGCGGAAGCGACCGGCTTTTCGCGCTCCAAATGGGGCGGGTTCATTGATCGCGTGTTCGATTTCGACTGCGAGTTCTTCGATATCTCGCCGGCCGAAGCCCAGCGCCTCGATCCGCAGCAGCGGCTGTTGCTGCATGTCGCCTATGAGGCAATCCAGGATTCGGGCCATACGCTGTCGACAATGTCGGCGGCGACCACCGGTGTGTTTGTCGGCATTTCGACCTCGGATTTCGCCGGGGTACTCAGATATCGCAATCGCAATGACGACCTGTGGGGCGGCAGCGGCTGCGCATTGTCCATCGCGGCCAACCGGATTTCCCACCGGCTCAATCTCAAGGGACCGAGCTTTCCGGTCGATACGGCGTGCTCCTCGGCGCTGATCGCGATCGATCAGGCGTGCCGCAACATCGCCACCGGCATGTGCGACCATGCCATTGCCGGCGGCGTCAACCTGTTGTTCGAGCCGAACCAGTTCATCGCCTTTTCCAACGCCAATATGCTCTCGCGCACCGGGCAGATATCGACTTTCGACTCCGCGGCCAATGGTTATGTGCGCTCGGAGGGCTGCGGCCTTGCAATCTTAAGACCGCTTGAGGACGCACTGGGCCAAGGCGACCGTATCTATGCGGTGATTTCAGCGACTGTGGCCAATCAGGACGGCTGGACATCGACCCTGATGTCGCCGGCGATGAAGGCCCAGGAGGCGATGCTGGGCAAGCTGGTCGCACGTGCCGGAGTGGCGCCCGGACAGGTCGATTATGTCGAGGCCCATGGCACCGGCACGCCCACCGGCGATCCGATCGAGGCGCATGCGATCGGCCATCAATTCGGCCGCGTCGAAAGGGCCGAACCGGTCACCATCGGTTCGATCAAGCCCAATCTCGGCCATATGGAACCTGCGGCAGGCGCTGCCGGCTTCATCAAGACGGTGCTGTGCGTGCATTACGGCATGGTGCCGCCGAACATCCATTTCGAAAATCCCAATCCGGCGATTCCGTTTGATGCGCTTAACATTCAGGTGCCCGTCGAGCCGCAGCCGATCGGCAGCAATGGCGACACGCGCTATGGAGTGGTCAATTCATTCGGCTGGGGCGGCGCCAATGCTTCGGCGCTGGTGCGCAGCGTCGACGATGACAAGCCGGCCAAAAAGCGGGTCCAGCGGCGCAAGCCCGCCAATGGCGGCGCAAAGCCGGAGATCTCCGTGGTGCCGCTGTCGGCGCATTCGCACGATGCATTGGTGCGCTGGAGCGGGCATCTGGCCGACAGTCTGGAGGCCGGGGACCAGGTACCGAACTCAGCAAGCGAACTTGCCCATGCGCTGGCAGTTCATCGCGATCACTTCCCCGAGCGCGCTGCTGTTTTGTCCAACGGTTCGACCGAATCTCTGACCCAGGCCCTGCGCGATGCGGCGGCGGAAATCGAAGCCGGCGAGCAGTCGGACAAGGTGTTTTCCGCCCATGCGGTGAATGGGCGCCGGATCGTGTTCACATTTTCCGGCCAGGGCGCCCAATGGTGGGCGATGGGCCGTGGGCTCCTGCAATCGTCTGATGTGTTCTCGCGCAAGATCGATGAATTCGACAAGCATTTCGCCAAGCTGTCGGGCTGGAAGGTGCGCGATGTGCTGCTGGCCAGCGAAGAAGACAGCCTGGTCAATCAGGGCGAATATGCACAGCCCGCACTGATCGCGCTGCAGATCGCACTGGCCGCCACTTGGGAAGATTACGGCATCAAGCCCGATGCGGTTCTGGGCCACAGTCTGGGTGAAATTTCGGCCGCCCATATCTCCGGCGCACTGTCGCTGGCGGAAGTCGCGCGCGTCATGCATACGCGAAGCCGGATCCAACATCAGGCGCCCGAACGCGGCGCCATGGCTGTGGTCGGCATGACACCAAGCGAAATCGGGCGCTTTCTCGAGCCGCATCCGGCGGTGGTCATTTCGGCCTACAACAATGCCCGCACGCTGACCATTTCAGGGCGCGCCGAACCGCTTGAACAGATACTGACAACGCTTGAAGAGCACGATCCGAAACAGTTCACCCGACGGCTCAAAACCGATTTTGCCTGGCACAGCGAACTGCTCGACTATGGCGAGGACTGGTTCCGCGAGAATCTCGGGCGGGTCAAGTTCAAGCGCCCGACAATTCCGTTCGTCTCCACCGTCACAGGCGCGCCTGAAGAGGTGGTCGATCTGGAATACTGGTGGTCGAATCTGCGCCAGCCAGTGGCCTATCATCAGGCGATCGACTGGTGCCTGGCCCATGGCTATGACGCGTTTGTCGAAATCGGACCGGACCGCGCGGTGACGCCGCTGACCATGGCAATCGCCCAGGATTCGGGCAAGAATACCGTTGTCGTGCAATCGCTGCAGCGCACATCGAGCGATGAAAAGGCTCTCAAGACCGCGATTGCGCGGCTTTATGTCAGCGGTGTGGAATTCGACTGGGACCGCGTTTGCGAACGCACCGGCACGGCCAATGGTAAGCTGCCGCTGTTCCCTTGGGCGGACGAAACCATCCGCTTCATGCCGCGCGAGTCCGAGGCGGCGCTGTTTGAGGATTTCGTCCATCCGCTGCTCGGCCGAAAGACTTTCGGGCCGCGCATCACCTGGTTCTGCGACATCGACGTCAAGCGGCTGCCATGGCTGAAGGACCACCGCGTCGGCGGCGACATTGTGTATCCGGCAGCAGCATTCATCGAAATGATGATCGCGGCGATCTCGGACCACTCCGGCGGCGGTCCGATCGAGCTGTCATCGATCCATTTCCGCGAAGCCCTGCCGGTGAAATCGAACGGGACGGTGTCGGCCACGACCTGCTACGACCCGGTCTCCGGCAAGATCGAGATCTTTGCCCGCGCCCGCGACACAGAAGAAGACTGGGCGCTGCGGGCGGAAGCCTATGGCTGGCAGCGCGATGTCGATATCAATGCGTTCAAGGAAGCCGATCTTTCCGGCCGTCAGCCGGAGGCGGAGATTACGCAGGATGATTTCTACACACTCACCGATCGCCACGGTCTCAATTACGGCCCGGCCTTCCAAGGTGTGCGCAAGGTTTCGCTGACCGGCAATTCTACCTCGATCAATCTGATCGAATTGCCGGAGCGCGCGCGCGCGGGTTCTGAGGACTTCCATCTTCACCCGGCCTCGCTCGATTCACTGCTCCAGGCCTCGCTCGGTCTGTCCGACCATGACGACAAGCTGTGGTGGCCGGAGGCAGACGGCGCCCATATCGAGGCTGCCGACGATCGCTTCACGTTGAAACTACCGGTTTCGATCAACCGGCTGTTGTGGGCCGCCCGCCTGCCCAACAGCTTCCGTGCCCATTTGTGGGGCGGTGACGACGATACCGGCGTGTTTGCCGCCTATTCAGACAGCGGCCAGCCGGTTCTGCGGATCGAAAAACTGGAAGTGCGCGCGGTTACCTTGAGCCACGGTGCAACCGGCGAGGCACAAGCGGTGCCGCGCTATTTCGCCGAGCAGTTCCTGCCGCTCGATCTCACCGATCAGAAGACCGGGGCAGAACCGGGCGAGCCCAGACACTGGTTCATCGTCGGGCGCGAGGACGGCGCAGCCGCCGGGCTTTTTGCCGCCATGAAGGCAAGCGGCATCAGCACGACGTATTGCGACACCGACAGCCTTGGCGTGAATGTCAGAAAATGGATCGGCGAGGATGCGGATGCCGCCTCAACGGCACAAATCCTGTACTGCAATGCGCTGGGTGAGAGCGAACTGAGCGCGGATGATCTGGCTGACAGCCAGGTCAGCGACACCGCAAGCCGCATGATCGACCGGTTTATCGCCACCTCGCGCAAGATCGACACGCTGGCGATGGGCGGACAGGAGGTCAAGCTTGTGGTGCTCACCGACCGCGCCCGCTCGCCGTTGATGGATGGCGCGGTTCCGGCCAGCGGTCTTTGTCAGCGCTCACTGATCGGGGTTGCCCGTACGTTGGCCAATGAGGTGCAGAATCTGCGCGTGCGCACCATCGATATCGACCCCGATGCGTTGAGCCAGCCGGCGACGCTGGTCGATTTGATTGCCGGCGATCACGAAGAAACCGAATGGGTCGTGCGCGGCACGCAGTGCCATGTGCCGCGTATCCAGGAAATGCCGGCCTACAGCTTGCGCCCGCGCACCGAAATGATCGACGCCAGCGCCGAGCGCCGCAACTACGTGGTGGCGGTGACCAAGCCGGGCTCGTTCGACAATCTGCTGCTGCGCGAAGAGGAAATGCCCGAATGCGGACCTGATCAGGTATTGATCGAGACCGTTTCCGTGGGTCTCAATTTCCGCGATGTGATGGCGACCACCGGCGTGCTTCCGGGCGAGCCCAACAACAACACCGCGTGGTGGTGCAATCTGGGCGGCGAATCCTCCGGCACGGTGGTTTCGGTCGGTCAGAATGTGACCTCATACAGCGCCGGCGACCGTGTCATCGCCTATGGCAAGGGCCTGATGCGCCGCTTTGCTGCGGTCAATCAGAGCCAGCTTGCCCGGGTTCCAGGCAATCTCGATCTCAAGGATGCGGCAACCTTTCCGGTGGCCTATCTGACAGCGCTTTATTGCCTCGACACGATTGGCCATCTGCAAAAGGGTGAGCGGGTGCTGATCCATCTTGGCACCGGCGGGGTCGGGCTTGCGGCGATCGAGGTCGCCAAGCATGTCGGCGCGGAAATCTTCACCACCGCCGGCAGCGAGCGAAAGCGGCAATATCTGCGCGATCTGGGCATCGAACATGTGATGGATTCGCGCGGGCTGACATTTGGCGACGAAATTCTCGCCGCCACCAACGGCCGCGGCGTCGATGTGGTGTTGAACTCACTGGCCGGTGCTGCAATCGATGTGGGATTGAGTTGTCTTGCACCATTTGGCCGGTTCGTCGAAATCGGCAAGCGCGATGTCGAGGGCGACAAGCCGATCGGGCTCAAGACGCTGGCCGAGAACAAGTCCTATTCGGTAGTCGATCTGTCGGTGATGAATGCGCAAGCGCCGCATGTGGCCGAGAACATTCTCAAGGCGACATTCGAACGCCTCAGCGATGGCAGATACGCCCCCATTCCGGTTGCGCATTTTGCCGGTGAGGATGCGGCCGACGCGATGCGGTTGATGAGCCGGGCGGAACATATCGGCAAGATCCTGATCGATTTCGACGCCAAGAAGATTCCGGTGCATCAGAATATCGCCACGCCGGCGAAATTCCGCGCCGATCACGGTTATCTGGTCACCGGCGGCACCAGCGGCTTCGGCATCGTTCTGGCCGACTGGCTGAGCCGCAGTGGCGCAGGGATCGTGCATCTTGCCTCACGCAGCGGCACGGTTGACGAGGCGGGCGAGAAATTGGTCGCGGAAATGCGCCAACGCGGCACCGAAGTCGAAACCGTGGCGCTCGATGTCACCGAAGCGGGCGATGTCGAGGCGCTGTTCGCGCGTGAAAAGGCGCGCGGCAAACCGATCGCCGGCATCTATCACGCAGCAGCGGTGCTTGATGACGGGCTGCTCACGCAACTGGACAGCGAGAAGATCGCCCGCGTGGTCCGCCCCAAGGTGGCGGGCGGCTGGAACCTGCATCAGGCAAGTCTGGATGCGGGCTGTCCGATCGACCATTTCGTGTTGTTTTCGTCAATCGCGGAAGTGTTGGGTTCGGCAGGCCAGGCCAATTACGCGGCAGCCAACTCATTCCTCAACGGGCTTGCCGACTATCGGCGCACGCACGGCCTTTCGGCCAACGCAGTCTGCCTCGGCGCACTGAGCGACACCGGTATGGTGGCGCGGTCGGACTCGCTTGGCGGTTATCTCGACAGTCTCGGCATCAAGCCGATGTCCAACGCGGATGTAATTGACGCATTCGCGCTCGTCGCGCGGGTTGACAATCCGGTGCTGACATTTGCTGCCATCGACTGGCCGGTACTTGGACGGGCAATGCCGGGCACGGCGATGGTGCCCCGCGTGAATGCCCTGGTCGCGGCATCCTCGGCCAAGAACTCGCTGCTGCGCAGCGAACTTGCCGCCGTGCCACGCGAGCGCTGGGACGACATCGTCATCAAGATGGTGCAGGAAGAAATCGTCAAGGTGCTGAAGATCGAGGGACGCGAACTCCCGATCGATCAGCCGTTTGCCGAAATCGGCATCGATTCACTTTCCGAGTTCGAGCTCAAGAACCGCATCGAGGGCCTTGCCGACGTTTCCCTGTCGGCCTCTCGCTTCCTTCAGGCACCGACCATCGAGGGCGTGTCGAAAATCATCGCCGTGGCGATCGAGGAATCAGAACGCGAGATGGCCGAGGCCGGCAGCGACGACATTGACGGCGGCGGTGGAAGCTCTGATGGCAACCGGGCGGTCACCATTGTACCGGCACAGCGGCGCTGGCTCGCGGGCTCGGTCGACGTTTCCGAAGCCGCCGGCATCACGGCGGTGCCGATCCACACGGTGGAAATCGACCTTGCAGAAGATACCGCCAATGAGCGGGTTGCCGATGCGGTCGCTGAAATGGTCGAAGCCCACGCCGCACTGCGATTGCGCACAGACCCGGGCAACGCGCGCACTCTGAGCGGAGATGGCCTGCCGGGACTGCACCACAGTCAGGAGGCCGAGCCGACACCCACGCTTCCGGGCGAAAATGGTGAGCTGTGGCAATTTGCACTGATTCACAATGACGGCGTGGCGCCCAGGCTTTGCATCAGCGCCCATCCGATTGCCGGCGATGCCGCATCGGTTCACATCATTGCCGAAAAGTTCCGCGACCGGCTTGCCGGAGACAGCGCCGCCCCGCTTGCTGTGGACGCCTGGCCGGGTATTGCTCGCCTCAGGAGCGTCGAAATCGGTTCTGCCGAAGACATGGCCGGACGTGGCCTGTGGCGGGAGATGCTGTCGCGGGTCGAGCGTGCGCAACTTCCGCACTCTTCCAAGCTTGCGCATGTGCGCCGGCCGCTGAGCGATGCCAATCGCCAGGTTGGTATCATGAGCCTTGGCCAGGAAGGTGCCGCATTCGGCGCGGTAGCCAATGAAGAAGCCGTGGTGACTGCCTCCTTCGCAACTGCGCTCGGCGAGGTTTCCGGCTGTCAGGATCTGGTGTTCGAGCGCTGGACCAGCGCGCGCAAGGATGCACCGCTGGCTGTTGGTCCGCTCGATCGCAAAATGCCGATGGCGATAGACTCAATCCGCACCAGCAGGGTGGGAGCTGTTGAGGCGGCAGCGCAGATGTTGCGCCAGGGCAGTGCCCATCCCGCATTCGATACCGACGCCATCGTTGAAGCACTCGGCAAGGAAATGCCTGATGCGATGGCGCTGCTGCACCAGTACGGCATGGCCTATATCGACGCCGATGGCGATGCGTTGAGCGCCGATCTGTTACACGACCTTGTCGGCCGGCAACGCCTTGATATGCCTTACGATCTCTGCCTGCATGCGGTACGCCAAGCGGGCAAGCTGAAACTCGAGCTGGCATTTGATTGCTCGCGGGTGACGCGCGCGGATGCGCGTGCCGTTGGCGATGCGTTGATCGGTGCACTGAAAACTCTGTCGGGCCAACCGCGCAGCAAGGCGTTTGCCGATGCCTGCGCCTGGCGGCGTAGCAGCGCGGCCGAAAATACGCGCGCGCGCCAGATCGAAAATCTTGCCGAGCGCCGCAAGATCTCGGCCAAGCCGCTTGCCGCGCCCGCGGGCGTCGTCGCTGCGGCTGACGGTTCCCTGCCGCTGACGATGCAGCAGAATTTCCTGCTGGACGCCTGGCGCCATCCCGACGTCACCGAGGACTTCAAGAAGTTCTGGTGGGTGTCGCGCACCTTCAAGGTTCGCCCGTCGATTGATCTCAACCGGCTCAAGGCGGCGGCGGCACTGGTGGCCCGGGGCCATGACAGTGCCCGCACACGGTTCATCGATTCCGATGCTGGAACCCGGGTGCTGATCGAGCAGACCTATGAGCCGCATGTGGAGATGCGTGACTTTGGCAGTGTCGATGAGGCCGAAATCGTAGGGATGATCGAGGAACTCGACCAGCAGGTGCCTGATCCGTTCAATGATCCGCTGTGGTCCATTACGGTGATGCGCTGCGATGGCGATGTGATTTATGTGCGCGCCCATCATTCGGTGTTCGACGGCTGGTCGACAGCGCTGTTTATCGAAGAGATGCTGCGCGCCTATATCGGCCAGGATCTGCCGCAGCCCGAGCTTGGACTGCTCGGCTATCTCAACAGGTATGACCGCTCGCATGAGCCGGAGGTGATGGCTGAGCGCGAGGCTTATTTCCACGAGCTGCTGCGTGATCCGCCAGCTCTGCCCAACCTCAACGACGGCATTGCCGATACCAGGCCAAATCTTGAATTCGTGCATGCGGGACTTGCCCAGGAACTGGTGGTGACGCTGGCGGATTCGCAGAAGCTGGAAATCGTCGAGCGTGCGCGCATGTCGGGCGCTTCGCCGAGCGCGCTTCTGATCGGCGCCATGGCGCAGTCGATCGACGCGCTTGCCGGTACCAAGGACGATGTACTGATCTGCGTTCCGATGGCAATGCGCCAGGACCTGGCGCTGCGTCACTATCTGGGCTGGGTGGCGACGATTGCACCGGTGCGCTGCGAGGTCTCGCGCCATCGCTCGCTCGACACGCTGGCCAAGCAGATCTACGACCAGTACCAGACGTCAATGGCGTATCTGCCTGCGGACTTCGCGCTGAGGCGGGGCGAGTTGCACCGCGAGCTTGGCAGTGAGGGCTCCTACCTCACACTGTTCGAGGCGGGCATGTTGACCGCGGATGCCTCGGGCGGCAAATCGTCAATGCGCGATCTGACGCGACTCGGCGCTGATTCCAGCGTCAATCTCGCCGGGCATGAAATTCAGCCGGTGGGCAGTGGCAGGGTGCGCGCTGGCTGCGCCTATCATATCGATATCCGCAGTTTTGAAGGCGCCGCCGGGCACTCCTATCGTTGCTGCTATGACAGTGATGTGGTTTCGCCCGATACCGCTCACCACCTGTTCCGCGAGGTGCTCGGACGCCTCGGTGTGCCGGATTCATCGCTCGGAACGATCCGCGAGAACGGCACGCTGGCGATGGACCCGGCCGCGGAATAGCGCGGTAGAAAACTATCCCGCGATGAATTGGCGCGGCGCGGCTGAAACTCCGCGCTGCGTTTTTTTGTCGCTTTAACCGGCTTTTCAAACGCCGGCTTTGCTAACTGAAATCTTTTACCCAGGCCACCCAATCGAAACGTGCGATGGCCAGAGGGTCTGCGCCCAGATGAGCGCAGCTTGCAACATATCCGTGAATGTCCTCAATGGCGCTGAGCGCGCGCGTGGGGTCGTTGCCGCCGGTTGCATCGCCATGCTGCATGGCCGTCTTCCATGAGGAGAGGTCGAGATCGCTGAGCGCCGGGGCCAAAGGCAGACCGTCGAATTTGAGCGATGCTTCCAGACGGGTCCAGGCGCGCAGAAAGGCGATGGTCGGATTGCGCGCGCGCGCCGCTTGCTGATCGGCCATTGCCAATAGCGCTGGCGACCTTTTCAGCGCCGCCTCGGCAGAGGCGATATCGCGAATGCGCTCAATATCCACCCCGACGGGCCCGGCTTGCGAGACCGCCAGGAGCGCCAGACCGCGCGTGGCTGAAAAACTGAATTGTGGTCCGTCCGGCAAATAGGGTTTGCCGTGGGCGTGGCGCTGAAACGGTATGGCGGGTTCAAGGGCTGCGCCACTGCGCTTGAGAATGGCCCGCATGGCGATCCTGAAGGCGCAATATTGATCGCCGCGCTCGGGCTCGGCCAGCGCACATGCATGGCGGCGTTCCGCGCTTGCCAGCAACGCGCTCACTGCCCGCCCCGGCACCTCAACGCCTTGTCTGGCGGGGGGCTCGATGATCCAGATGTCGGTCATGAGCCGAACCTAGAGCAGATTTGGCAAAAGTGGGAATTGCTTTTCTGCCGTGCCTGCCTTCGTTTGGTGGGCGAAATGCGCAAGTATGGTTGACTGTGCCGTCAGGCAATGGCTAGTGAAGGGCCTTTCGGCAAGCGGGAAACTGCCGGTTTTGCGCAATGAATAAACCAGCGATCAAGAACCCATATCCTTGGTGGAAGGTCAAAATCTGGCATGGCATGACCCTGGTTCGATGGTTGCGCCTGCTTGCGAGGTATCGTTTTGCCATCGGCGTCAGCCGGCTTCATCGCTTTATCACCGTGGCGATCATATCGATCATCACGCAATTGCTGGCGCTGGTTCAGCATGTGCGGTTTTCCCGGCGTATCGATGCAACGTCCCTGCCCAAACCGATCTTCATCATCGGCCATTGGCGGACCGGCACCACCTTCCTGCATGAGCTGTTCTCGGCCGACGAGCGGTTCCTGACACCCAATGCCATGCAGTGTATGTGCCCGGAACATTTCCTAGGGTCGCGGCCAGTCATTCAGATACTCGAGATGTTGCTGCCGGCCAATCGTCCGATGGACGATATCGAGGTACGGTGGCAAGCACCGCAGGAAGACGAATTCGCACTTCTGGCATCGGGCGCGCGCTCGCCCTACGAGCTGTTTGCCTTTCCACGGGCGCATTCAAGGGCGCTGGCCGCACTGGACATTGAAAGCCTGGGGCACCGCGACCAGGCCGCCTGGCGGCGCATCTTCACCCGGTTCTTGAAGACCGTCACCTTCGCGCAGATGCGCATGCGCCGGATCAAGGGCGATGATCGCCCGCCCTCACCTTTCATCTTGCTCAAATCGCCGACCCATACGGCGCGGCTGCGGATGCTGGAGCGGATGTTCCCGCAAGCCCGGTTCGTTCATCTGACACGCGATCGCCATGCGCTGTTTGCCTCATCGGTTTCGCTGTGGCGCGCATTGCTGGCGACACAGTCGCTGCATCAAGCGCCCGAAAAAGCCGCCGATGGCAGCGACTTCAACCAGGCGCTGGCGCTGGAAGCATTCGACGCGCTCTACGCCAATTTTGAACGCGACCGCGCCAGCCTTGAAGCCGACCGGCTGATCGACATCGACTATGGGGAGTTGACCAGCGCGCCGATGGAGACGATGCAGCGGATCTATGACTTTCTCGGCATCGAGCTTGATGAGGCCGCCGAGCAAAGCCTGCGTCAGCGGATCGGCGCATTCCAGACCTATAAGGCCACCAGCCATCGCCTGGCACCAGAAGAAGAAAAACTGGTGGATCAGCACTGGTCCCACTATCCCGAGAGATATAGCGCGCTGGCTGCCCAGCCCGAGTGATCCAGAAAGGTTACGCATGCGCCGTGCAGCCGCCAGCGGCATGGGGTGCGTAAACCTGACGCTGGGGCTGGCAACACATTCTGCGATCATGCACAATTGCTCCCAATGACAAGCTGGCGCTGTGTCAACAGCCGGCAGCAGGGGGAATGGACGTGCGATTACTGACGTTTGAAGTTCAAACCGCGCTCGGCCGGTTCGAGCGGCTTGGCGCAGTGGCGCATGGCACCATTGTCGATCTCACATCGGCCGTGGTGGCGCATCTGGCCGAGAGCCAGGACCTTAACGCTGCGCAGCGCACCGCATCAGCCATCGCGCCGCCCGACATGATCGGATTTTTGGAAGGCGGGGCGCATTCGCGGGCGCTGGCCGAGGCGGCGCTTGAGACTGTCGGCACGCGGCTGAAAGACGAGACCCGGCCGCTGGGGCCCGAGGGCGAACGGCTGACATTCGATGAGGCCGAGATCCGCTTTCTGGCGCCGGTACCGCGCCCGCCGATGATCCGCGACGGCATTCTCATTATGGACCACTACAAGGTCGGCATGGAGCGTCTGCTCAAATTTGCCGACAAGGAAAATGTGCTGGAGGCGGCCAAGACAACCCCGATCTACTGGAAACCGAGCCGCACGGCGGTGGCGGGCCATAAGGAGCCAATCCGCTGGCCGCACTATTCGGAAATCCTCGATTATGAATTCGAGCTCGGCATGTATATCGGCAAGCGCGGCAAGAACATCGCGGCCCAGGACGCCTGGGACCATGTCGCCGGCTATACCGTGTTCAACGATCTTGGCCTGCGCGATGTGCAGCCGGGAGAGATGAGCCTGCGCATGGGACCGGCCAAGGCCAAGGATTTCGAGACCTCGAAAATCATGGGGCCCTACCTTGTGACCGCCGATGAGCTGCCGAATATCGAAGCCGTGAAGCTCACCACCACGGTCAATGGCGAGGTGTGGTTCGAGGGCGCGATCGCAGGCTGGGCGTTCACTTTCGCCGATCTCATCGCCTATGTGTCGCGTGAGGAAACACTGCAGGTCGGTGAATTCTTCGGCTCCGGCCCGCCAGCCTATAGCTGCGGTTTTGAAATCGACCGCTGGGTCAAGCCCGGAGATGTGGTCTCGTGTGAGATCAAGGGCGTGGGCACATTATCGAACCGCATCGTGCGGGAGACGGCATCATCATGATCGGGAGGGGAAACTCGTGAATTTGGGCATGGATTTTGACGGCCAGTCGGTGATCGTCACCGGCGGCGCCACCGGCATTGGCGAGGCGTGCTGCCATCTGTTTGCGCAGAGCGGCGCCAATGTGACGGTGATGGATATCAACCGCGAGGGCGCCGAACGGGTCGCCAATGACGTTACCGGCAAAGGCGGCAAGGCAGAGGTCACGATTGTCGATCTGACAGATTTCGACGCCACCACAAAGGCCATCGATGCTGTCAATGCGCGCGCCGGCAAGGTCGACGTGATGGTGCACAGTGCCGGCGGCTTTCCGCGCTATATCAACCTCATGGACTGCCCGGTCGACAGCTGGGAAGGGGTCGTCGACTCAAACCTGAAATCGCTGTTCTACCTCTTAAAAGCGGCAACGCCGCATATGATCGAGAAGGAATATGGCCGCATCGTCGCGCTTTCGAGCATGGCGGTGCGCGGCTCGCGGATTGTCTCAGGGCCCCACTATGCCGCTGCCAAGGCAGGCGAAATCGGCCTTATCCAGCAGGCTGCCCGCGCGCTTGGGCCCCATGGCATCACCGCCAATATCGTGGCGCCGGGCGCGGTCAGAACGCCGCGCACCAATGCCATGCGCACGCCGGAAGCGGAAAAGCGCATTGAGGAATCAACGCCCGTGCGCAGGCTCTCAGATCCGGTTGAAATCGCCTGGCCGATCCTGTTTTTGTGCAGCGCCGAGTCGAGCTACATCACCGGCGCGACGCTCGATGTGAATGGCGGCGATGTGATGGTGTGATTGGGAGAAAACCCAACCAACTAGAAGGGGCAGTTGACGCCCGAGGGAGGGAAGCGTGGAAAAACTGATCATTACCAATTGTGCGGCCGACACCTCGATGCACGAAGGTGTGCCGGCGACACTGGGCGATTCCAACGTCCTTGCTACCGAGGTTGAAAAGGGCCACGCAGCAGGCGCGTCAATCGCCCATATCCATGCACCGCCGACCGATTATGACGCCTGGGCCAACCATACCAAGGCGATCCGCGACAAGTGCGACGTGATGATCCAGTACGGCATCTCGACCCAGAATGTCGAACAGCGCAAGGCGGTGATCGGCAACCGGCCAGAGATGATCTCGGTGGCGTTGTGCGCGCATAATCTGTGCTTCATCGGCCGCGATCTGATGATGACGCATTCGCGCGAGGAATTGGCCGAACTGATGCGCATGTGCGACGACAATGGCGTCAAACCCGAATTCGAGGCGTTCGGACTTGGCGAGCTGTGGATGCTACGCGACCTTGCCGACAAGGGGCTGGTCAAGCCTCCGTTCCTTTTGACGATCTTCTTTGGCCGGCCCGGCGGCTCATGGACACCTGCAACGGCGCAGGAGTTCATCCACCGCACCAACGAGCTTCCCGAGGGCTCGTTCTATGCCACCAGCGTCACCGGTCCGAGCCATTTGCTGCTGGAATCGATGGCGGTGATGTCGGGCGGTCATGTGCGGGTCGGCAGCGAGGATGAGCCGTATCTGAGCCCCGGCGTGGTCGGTGACAATGAAGCGCATGTGGCGCGCATCGCCCGTATTGCCGGTGAGTTCGGCCGCGGCGTCGCGAGCCCTGCAGAAGCGCGCGCGGCGCTGAAAATCCCGAGCTAGGGAAGAAACAATAGCGACAGTCCCCGCCCCCGGGAGCCGTTTGCGGCCACTGAGGACGGTCATTCATTGTCATGCCCGGAGGGTGATCCGGACTTGGGTGTTCCAGCTTTCATAAAACCGGACCTTTAGCGGCGTCCGCGACCGGAACGCTTCACAAAACCACCCTGATTTCCACCCGGCACTGCCGCCAATCCGCCAGGCGCAGGGGTGCTCGGCCGGCCAGTGCTCGGATAGCTCTCATCGCACCAACCAAGACCCATGGCGTATTCGTCCTCGGTGCAGTTTACCTCGCCATTACCGTAGCACTCGATCTGGATCGAGGCGTAACAGCTAAACTGATCGAAATGGCCGGAATTGTTGGCAAGCGCGCCGTGGACCGCGAACAGCGAAACAATCGCGGTGCCGCCGAGGATGCGTGCAAAATCAAATGTCCTCATGGGATGTTCCTTCATCAATTGCGTTGGGTGTGCCTGTCAAGTTCCCATGTACGCGCACGTTTCCAGTAGCTCGTCACTTCCGTTCAATGGATTGATTTTTCTAACTTATTTATGGGGCGAGAGCGGGTGGGTGTTTTCGGGACTTAGCGGGAAATTGCCCAAAATGAGCGCTGGGCCACCAACTAGCCTTAGTTGAGCAGAATTTTCTCACTTCCAGAGTACGTCCCTCGGCGTCTGTAAGGCAGCAAAATTCCTCGGAAAACACTGGCGCAATTCGATCAAAGGTTCCGATCAGATAGACCCTGGCGAAATGCCCGGGTGACACAAATTGCCAGACAGTTTGCGCTCCTTTGGGGACCGGACCATATAGCCATCGCGACCAACCCATCTGGAGGGATCTTCGATGCGTTTTTAGGGCTCGATTCCAGTAGGGGCGGCAACCCCATATCAGGGCACCCTGCTGATCGCTGCGAACAAGAAAAATGGGCAGGAACCGTTGCCCGTCCCTGCCCTGTCTGTGAAGTCAGAACTCATCGAGTATTGCCCCGTGCACCGTGTGCACAACGCGCGCTACCAGATGTGCCGGCAGGGCGTTGTAGTCACCCTCATCCAGTGCAAAAAGTATCCAACTCGCGGTCCTCGACGATGTGCTGGTCGAAGAAGCTGTGAAGCGCTCGCTGCTCCGCAATGGCAAGCGCGTCGAAGTAGTGATCCGAGTTCGAATGAAACTGAGCAGTTGAAGCCATAATATCCTCCTGATGTTTGCCGTTGACGGCAGAAGCAGAACGGATGGGCGTGCGGTGCGGCCGGCAGGTCAGGGATCGCCCGCATGGGCGACCGCGAAGCGGCGGTGGGGGCAACGATTTTGTCGGACCGCAGCGCAGCGAAGGGGTGTCAAAATGGTGGGGCCCCGCCGTCCTTGACGCGTCGGCTGCACGCCTATCACACCGGGCATTCCGTGAGCCAGGCACCTCCCCAGCCTTGTGGGTTAGAACAACAGAGGAAGGGGGCCCTGTCCGGCTGAACAGGACCCCTTCGGTTGGGATCGGTGATAGGCGAACTCAGTCGATCTCGGGAGCGTCGTGGTTATCGTCTCCGTCGCCGAAACCGTTGCCGCGCGAGAGGAAGTCGACCTTGTCGGCGAGGATCTCGGTGCCATAGCGCGTGACCCCGTCCTTGTCCTCCCACTGGGTGTAGTGGATGCGGCCCTGGACTGACCAGCTGGCCCTTGGTGCAAGTACTGCCCGACGGTCTTTGCGAGGCCGTTGAAGCAGGTCACGCGGTGGAACTCGCTTTCCTTGGCGGTGTAGCCGTTCTCGTCCCTCTAGGTCTTGCTGTTCTCGTCGCGAGCGGGGCGAGCGGTGACGACGGTGACATTGGTGCTGCTCTTGGTCTCGCGGGTTTCCGGATCGCGGGCGATGCGGCCGGTGAGGATTGCGACATTGGTCATGATATGTGTCCTTTCAGCTCTCAAACCGGAGACCATCTCCGGCTTGCGAACTTACCTGAGAAGCAGGGCGGGAGGACTGCACCGCAGGCCGGAACGGCCAAGGGAAACCTGTTCATGACGGGTGGTGCGGGCAGGCGCGCGAAGCGCGACAACACGGCCGGAAAGGAACGGGTTGCTGCACTCAGCTGGCCTGGTTCAGGACTGTTCGCGAAGAAAGCCGGACTGTGGCGGGTAGTGGCAACAGGTTTTCATGAATATTCAGTTGTATCAGTCAGTCCATCGAATGAAGTCTTGATGAGACCGAGCAACCGTTTCGATTACCTTGGCAACCTCGCTTTCCTCGTCACGCAGGGTAATCACAAGCGTGTCAATCGGCCTGGTCAAAGCAATCATGACCCATTGCCATGCGGCACGGCTCGCCCGTCCTTCCAGCTCCACGAAGTCGGGCTTCGAAACATTTCGGCCGAGCGAGGCGTCGTATTTCCGGCACCAGAACTCGTTGAGCCCATCGAGCACCGTGACCCAACCCTCGAGGCCACGGCAAGATTCGTACTGGACGATCCTAGCCGTCTCGAGCGAGCGCGGGAAATCCCGGCGCGCGGCTGGATTTACAGCGTCCCAGATAGCCATCCCCTCGGCCTCGAGTTGATCGGCAAGGTTGGATCTCGGACCCTCGGAGGTTCCCCTTACTTCCGACGGCGAAATGCAATGCAGAAAGTCTATTGGGGAGTTACCCGTTGCCCGCGCCTCGTCGAGCAAGCCCCGTCGCTGTTCTTCCAGAGCCGCGTATGGCTTGCGTGCGACAAGGACCCTACCCCCGGCAGCCTCGTCACTTGGCTCTATCGACCAATTGAGTCCCGCATTCTCGGCCATCGCGTTGGCAAAGACACCCAGGTTCCGCTTCATTCGCAAGCAACGGGCCAAGCTCTTCTCTGAAATCTGGTCCTTCCCGCCTGCTGCCGAATGCCAGTTGGTTCTTTCGCCACGCACCAGCTGGTCAAGGCCATCGGCGATAAGGATAGCCGAGGGATCGTAGAGCCGGGTCAAGAGGTCAGCCTCGGGCTGGGGCCAATCTTGACCCTCGTCGACGAGAACGGCATCGAAATCGAGTAAGGACTGGCCGGCATCCTTTGCCTTGGCAATATCCCCGGGGGGACACAGTACCCGTGTCGATCCATTCGAGGGCAGTGGCACACTTGCCGGCGTAGGCATCGAAATCTTCGTCCGCTTTCTCCTCCTCGAGCCCCAGGCGGTTCAGCCAAGTATACACGAAGGACATGACCGTCTTGACCTCGACACCGCCGCCTTCCGATGCGCCGGGAATGCGCAAGAGGGCAAGCAACCTCGTGATGTCCGCCGCCAAGGCCACGTTGTAGGTGAGAACGATGCAGCGCCGACCATGACCCACGAACGCCTCGTGCGCCGCCTGCAAGAGCATGGTGGTTTTGCCGGTGCCGCCATGGCCCTTGAGGCGAACCATGTGTTGGCCGAGAAGTTCGGCCAAGCCCTTTGCCCTGGAACGCCTGGCGGCAATTCGATCCATTTTCGCCCGGTCGAGCTTGGAAGGCACGATTGCCCTGAAGATGGAAGCCTCGAGGACCTTGCGGGCCTTGGCCGTCGGGGCCGACGACAGGACGAAGTCTCGACCGAACTTGCGGACGCCGTTGACACCGGCGACCGCCGTCAGGAAATCGGAACCGCTGAATCCAAAGGCGACAGCGCCTGCCTCCGGGACGGCCTTTCCATTCGAGACCGGCAACGCGGGAATGCCCTGGAGGGCAAGGCACCGGTTACCCAGGTGGAGAGATACTGGTGTTCAAAGTACTTGGCCAACGCGTGGACCTGATCGACGTTTTGGCCGGTAGCGCTCTTCCAGCCTTCCTGCCTTCCTGATAGCGGACGGTCACCTCGTCGCCGGCGACGTTTAAACCTCCCGCGTCATGCCCTTTCACTTCGCCGGCGACGACGCGGTTCTCGACCTTCACCTTGATCCCGCCCAGCCGCTTGCCATCTTGGTCGTGCAAGGCCTTGCGCGGGACGAAATACCGCGGCTTGGCGAAGACACCTGCCACCACGATATCGACGTCGCTGACCTTGTAACCGGCCAATTTCGCGTTGGGCGCGATCTTCACGTGCTCGATCTCGGCGGGAGAATCCTTCAAGCTTGGCTAGCGCGTCGGCAATCGCGACGGCCGCATCGTACTCCTCGGTGCCCTCTTCGCCGACGATCTCGATCATGATCAGAGTGCCAGGGCGTACTCTGGAAAGCGGGTCGCGAGGTGCCGAACATCGACGAAACGGATTTCCGCATCGCTGCCGTGGGCCGCGCAGAAGCTGTCCTGTGCATCGAGTTGGACCGGCTGAACCAAGTCTTCCGCGGTATGCCAAAGCGGGTGACCAAGAACCAGCGCACGCGCGTCCCGGCAAAGCACCGTGAGCCCGGCGTGCTGCTCTATGTTGACCGCGGGATGAGACTTCGAACAGAAGGCCGCGAAGGCGGTGGCGATGCGAGACTCGGCACCGTCGATCCAGCGACCGGTTCCCAGCGGAATACCAAGGGTCAGCTCTGCAAGGTCAAGCGCGAGACGCCAGTCGAGCAGCCCGTGGGCGAACCGGTTCGAGTAACTGCGCAGGCAGTCGGGGCATGAACGGTCACAATTCTTCGCGTGTGCCGGGCTGGCCCATTGCTCGCTCGTATCGTCATAGAAACGGGAGAGCGCGAGCGTGAGATTGGCAGGATCGGACGCCCAGCGAGCGTACCCGGCCCCGTTTTCCAGCGCGTCAGCGAGGAACACCTGCTCTGTCTTGCCCTTGTCCGCGATCGCGATCGGCTGCCTGCCAACCCGAAACTCGTCGGGCGAGATATCCAGCTCCGTCGCGATCGCCAACTTCGCGAATTCCGCGAACGAGGCAAGCGCGGGCGTTGTCGACGGCATGCCGGATTCGAGCAGGCCGCGGTTCCCGACACCCGCGGCCTTGCCAAAATAGAAGCTTAGGACGTCGGTCGTGAAGATAGCACCGATCGCGCCAAAGGGCTCCTCCGAGATCGGGTTGGTGGGTAGGTCATCCGGGATACGGTCGTCGCGGTAGAGCGCGGAGTCGTTCACCACGACCATGTTCGGCTCCTTGGCGTGGAACTCGAAGAGGTGGTTGTTGTTGTCGTTCACCACGGTGACCGGGCCGGTGCCGATCGCCATCTCGAGGGGACCACAGCGACGCTCCCCGTATGCCTGGTCGAACGCCATCACGGGCGGCGGAAGGGCCGGTCCGCGGCTGCGCTGGCCGTCGTAGTCGAGGGCGCGCCAATGCGCCATGAAACCCTTGGGCTGGTAAAGCTTGAAGTCCCTCGACGGGTTTCCGCAAACCTTGCAGGTGTCGGCGGAACCATGGGTGATCGCACCGCACTCCTCGTCCACGCAGCGCGAATAAGGAAGAGGCGCACCGAGGGGATCTTCCTCGTTCCTGACTCCCTGGGGAGAATCGTACTTCGATACGAAGCCGCAAGCGACGTGCAACTGCTTGTCCTTCGGAACCTCGGATCCCGGCGAGAATGCCCAGACCGCGTGGTCGAGCGGGCGATCGCTAAGGGCGGCCTCGTCGACCCTCGTTGCCTTCTTGTCGGAATGGAGCGTGCGAACCTGCGTCGGGAAACCGAACATGGGCAGCAACCCGGCAACGGCCAGGCGATGACTCAACTCCCGTTGGATGAACCGCGAATCCTGCACCGCCTCGTCGATTTTTCCGACGAGGTTCTCGCGAAGGTAGCGCGCGATAGTGGCCTTATCGTCACCGGAGAGCGGCGCGAATGCACCTAGCCGCGAGACGACCGCGTCAACATCGGGCGAGCTTGCCAACCAGTCCGCGACCGTGTCGCGGTATGTGTCCCATTCATCGACGCGTCCAAACGCACCGTGAAGGCTCTCGGGATTGCGTTCCGGGCCATCTTCGATCGAACGGAACGCCCTGCGTAACAGCTCGGCCGTTGCCACCCTCGACAAGATTTCTCCCCGCGACAAATCCAGCTCTGGCTGCGGCGGAACGTCCCCCGTCATCCGTTCGGGATGGTTGAAGTAGTAATCGTCGTGGGCTGCCCCCCCGGAAATGGTCAGGGCATAGGAAAACGGCTGGCCGGCGCGGCCCGCTCGGCCCACCCGCTGTTGGTAGTTGAAGCGCTGCGGCGGCATGTTGGCCATCATGACGACCTTGAGCGACCCGATATCGACACCGACCTCCATGGTCGTCGTAACGGACAAGACGTCGATCCCGTGGGTGACCGGGTGCTCGTGGCCGATGTAGGCCTGGCCCTTGAATAGCCGCTGGCGCTCTCGTTGTTTCTCGAGCGGTTTCGTCTGGCCGGTTAGTTCCCATGCGATGAGCCGGTGTGCCGGCTCCTTCGCCACCCATCCGTAGTAATCTTCGCCCGGTTCGCTTATCTCCTCGAACTTGTTCGACGTGCAATAGTCCGTCGTGCAGACTAGGCCGGGATTGTTGAGCGCGGAAGTCGCGCAGCTCTCGCAGCGCCACAGTGGGCGATTGCTGCGCGGGACGAGCTCGATCTTGAGCTCGCGAAAGTTCCTGGTCCTGAGGAGCCAATTCTCGTTGAGCACGCCAAGACCCGAAAGCCTCTCCCTGATTTTCTCTTCGATCGACGCGGGATCTTGTCCAAGTTTCTGGGCGACCTTTTCCAGGTAGGTTTGCACTGCCCTCGGGGCACTGGACGTGTTGCGCGTCGATCCACCTTCATAGAGCTTGCGCTGTCCCAAGATCCGCACGACGTTCGATAGCACGCCCTCGGCGACGTCATCGGGAAGGCCGAGCGCGCTACCGTGCTGTCCCTTGACCGCGATAAAAGCGATGCCCACCGACTCTAGGTCACGTCCCGCGCGGTCGAACAAGGCATCCGCGATGTGGCTCGAGAGATGCCTGAGGTAGTTGGCTTGTCCCTGCTGCAGTGTTTCCGGATCGAGGTCGTCCCAGGTTGCTCCATCGGGCTTGGCAAAGAAACGCCACCAATCGGTGCCGTCCTTGGCGAGGCTCACCTTGTGCCCGGCCGGGTTGACGCCCATTGAGACGAGCTCGTCAAGCAGGCTGATCACGAGGCTTGGCCATGCGACACGCGAAGATGAGGCGCTGGCATCAAGCTCGGCGAGGACCGCCAGGTCTGCGGCTTCGGCCGCAGCGGCGGAGACAAACCTTGCCGCTTTCCAGGGGTCTCCCGGGAGCTTCTTGGCCTTCTCCACGATGGCTGCTTCGCCTTCCGAGAGGTCGGTGCCGGACTTGGTCTTGGCGACCAGTTGACAGAGCAGTTCGGAAGTAATGGCTTCGCGTGGCTGCAATGCCTTGAAAAGGAGCTGCCGAACGAGATCGCGGAAATGGTGGGCCTCGAGGCCGGCGGCGAGGTCCGCCGCGTCGTCGCGACTATCGGTAAAGGCGATCATTTGCTCGGCCTTGGCCGTGTCGCTGGTCGCGATTGCAGACCGGTCCGCCACCAGCCGCATGGTCGCGTTAAGACCGGTCCTAAGCCCGCGGATCGGCGTATTGACGGACGCGCGATAGAACTTCTTTATCTCCTTCGCGTTGCGCCATTTCTGCTCGCTGCCACATCTAGGACAGCACTCCGGTAGGCCCGCGACCTTGACGCCCTGCGCAGGAGAAAAGACCACGCCGGTGGTGTCATCGCCTCCCGACGAGGGGCGGAGGAAACCGGCAAGCGGATCGAGGTGGCCGAGTGTGAAAGAGAATTGCTTTTGCCCCTTCTTTCCCGGACCCGGGTGCGTCCAGCTCCGGTTCTCGCGCGGCAGTTGCCCGCCGGGCCAGTACCAGCGAAACTCCTCGTGGGGCCGCTCGTAAACCATGCCCGGCGGGGCCATCGCCATGCCAGGCTTCGTGGATTCGAGGAAGGCCGCATCTTGTTGGTCGGTTGAAAAACCCTCGGGTTCCTTAACCTTGAAACCGCCGAGGAAGGCCTCGCCACAATCGTAGCAGTACAGGAGCTCGAGGACTTGCCCACCGCAGTCGCATTTCATCGCCGGCGCGTGGAAAAGCTTGCCGATCCTGCGTTCGGGCGTCCGAAAATCCTCGTGAACCTGGTCACAGCCCGGGTTGCTGCATGCCCAGATTCCCTGGACCCGCCGAAGAAACATGTGCAAGCGGAAAGTGGGGAGCGGATTTTCCCACTTCGTTGCCTCGTCGCCGAGCTCGGCCTTCGCGGCGGCCAAGATTCCCTCGAACGCTGCGTGCGAGGCCGAACTTCCAAGCAGCACCTCTTTCAAGCGATGTAACCTCGTCGGCCTGACGTGTCCCTTCCCGTCCTTGCCGGCCAGGTTGCACGCGGCTGCCAAGGTCTCCCTTGGCGAAATATCTCCCAGTGCGGCTTGCAGTTTCCCAGGCGTCACCTCGCCTTGCTTCACCACTGCCTCGAGATTCGCGAGCGTCTCCCTGGCCAAGGGTAGCCCGGCCTCGTAGCTCGACGGGCTACCTTTCAAGACCGTGAAGGTCTGTCGCGGCACGCCAAAGAACTCCTCAAGGTAGACGTCGCCAGTATCACCATCGAGCGACGCGCTGGTCCCGATACAGCGCAGCTGCGGCGAATCGGATTCTAAACCAAGGCGGTCCAGAAGGTTTCGCACGACCAGGGCGACCTCGGTCCCCTGCGTTCCCCGGTACCCGTGCAGCTCGTCCACCACGAGGCTGAACACATTGGTCGGGTCCGAATCCAACCATGCCCTGGTCTTGTCGAAGATCGGGTCTTCCACTTCCCTCATGAGCATGATGTTGAGCATGCTGGTGTTCGTGATCAGGATATCGGGGGGTGTCGCGATCATGTCCCAGCGCGTGAGCAATTCTCCACACTCCGGATCTTGGAACTGCGAGACCGCCTCGACGAGATCGTTACCGGTCTTCCCGCCATCGGCGAGTGCCTTGTGGAGGCTCTTGGCTTCGCGCGCGATCTTCTTGATCTGCGCGGCGACCTCGTTGACCTTGTTCTTGTCGGAGGCGTTCAAGGGACCGGCGGGGACGAAGGCGCCTCCCGGCGTCGCGCTGGTATATCTGCCGAAGTAAAAGAGCGGCATCTCGTGGAGGTCGCGCGCGCGGATCGCTGCTTGCCTCAACCTCGAGACCTGGTCCTCGACCAGCGCGTTCGTGGGGTATAAAATGAGCGCCCGGACAGCGGCGGCCGGTCCGTCGAGCAAGCCGTCGCGCATCGATCGCCAAGTCGGCTGCTTACCCTCTAGTCCCTTTTCCCACCACCGGTGGAGAGACCCGCTGCCTACGCCCGACCGCCGGTCCTCTAGCAGCCCTGCAAGGAGCGGGAGCAAGAAACTCTCGGTTTTGCCCGAACCGGTTCCCGAGGTAACGATGACGTTCCGGTGGCCATCGGGCGTCCCCTTGTGGGCGGTCACGAGCGATTTTGCCTGGTGGTCGTGAAGCTTGATGGCCTCGTTGCCGAACACGACCGGGCCGAGATGCCTGGCCGTGAAATCCGAGAGGCCCGCTTCCCGGCAAGCCTCCCCGATATCCTTGACCGAAGGGTAGACCGGCACGGCTTCAAGCAGCGCCTCTTGCGCCATCACCCCGGGAACAGAAAGGATCTCATCGCGTTCGCGCATGATACCCGGGTCTTGCATCCAGAACACGCTATCATAGTACCGTTTGTACGCATCGCGAACGTAGTCAAGGACCTTCGGTGGACTAGCAACTCTCATCGGCGACCTCGGGAGGATACAGAAAAACTAGGATGGCAGCGGCGACATCGCCGGGAACGCCAGGATACTTCACCACGCCTGCTTCTTGAAGCGGCAAGCTTCCCGAGCTTGCGCACAAAGCTCTCCCGAGAAGTCCGGCAGGCTCGGCTCCGAGGCGTGAAACGAACTCGGATGGCTCTTGCGAGTAGGCGTGGAGATTGGTCCCCGCATCTCGCGCGGCGAGCAATTTCACGATCTCGTGGGGACCTTGGAAGAGGTCACACTGCTTGTCGCGATAGGCATAGGCCTGCCCCCTCCAGGCGATCCGGTAGGCGCCCGGCTCCTGCACGTCGTGGCAGCGGCTCCACGTGCCATGGGCTGGATCGTAACGTTCGGATGCCACGTCATCGGCCACCGAGAAGGGGACGAGCATGCCATTGATCGACTCTGGGGTAGACAGCCGGCACGCAAACGCGCGCGGCGGGTCGAGCACCATTCCCATCGGCCTTCCGTGGGGATCCATTACCTTTTCCGCCAGTTGCGCCGCCAGGGGTGGCTCGACCCCGTCGAAGGCAACGTTCCTTGGCTGCCCCTCCGATGGCTCGGAAACTTCCCGGGCGCCGCCGGCGACGAGCAGAGCTCGAGCCGCGTCCAGTAGCGTGGTATTGCGAAAACCGCGCAGCCACGCGCTTCCCTCCGGCGAAAGGTAGACCACGGGCGGGGCGATCGACCAACGCGTTATCCTGCCCGCTCCGGGCTTCCGCACGAGATCCACGTAGCCGAGGGCCTCGAGCGAACGGGCGATGGCATATGCTTGCCACGGTTCCGAGACATTGGTCGATACGAGTGCCTCGAATAAAGCCCAGCTACCTTCGCCGAGAAAGCAAAGGGCGTCGAGCAAGAGATCGTGGTCAACCTGCTCGACCGATTCCGGTGTGCGCGGCGAGTGAGGTACGGGCTCGCGCTTCTTCTCTTGTGCAGGTTTCTTCTCTTGTGCAGGTTTCGGCTCCTTGCCCCTATTCTCGGTCAAGACGGAAAGACCGCAATCCTTGCACTCCATCTTTAGCGACATGTCCGGTTTACCACCCTGCGGGACCGTCTCGCAGATCCAGTGGTGGCTTCCCCGTTCGCCGCACGACATCGCGAGAAAGCCCTCGGTATCGATGGGCTTGCCATGCTTGACCGGCTCGAGGCTTGGCGGGAGCGGAATCGCGAAACCACGTTCCGCTTCCGCTTCGCCGCCGCCTGCAAGAATTTCGAAACCTGCCGGTGTGGACGAGGGAAGCACGCCCACCCCGGTGATTGAATTTTCTGCCCAGTCGTCGTCGGGAAGCTCGGCTCTCGGTACGGCGGTAAGTGGCGAGGCGTATTGCAGGCCTTGGAGCGCATCGATCTCGAGCAGCCGGGGGCGTTGCGCGGTTCGGCACAGGAAAGGGAGGTGACCTGCTTCCTTCCCGGCCTCGTGCGCGAGGACGACCATGTCTCCGCTCGCGGGAACATGGCCGGAGACATCAAGTTCGCAAGAAGCCCCCTCGCTTTCGGCCTTGGCCAAGACGGGGCCGTCGGTATCGATACCTTCGAACAGCTCGATGCGCGTGGGGTCTTTCGCTCCATCGAAGCGAAATCCCGGGGGAGCTTGCCTGTGCCAGACGCCTCGCTCAAGGCGCAGCCCGTCTACGGATTGGAGGCCGGCAGAGCGGGAAATGGGCACGAGGGAACGTAGGTCATTGTCCGGTAGTTCGGCGGGCAAGCGTTCCAGGATGACGTTCTCGTAAAGGATCCAACCCGCCGGAAGCCCCGGCAAGTCGGCCGCTGTCGCGACCGTGAACCCCGACGCTGCCAATTCGGCGAGCAAGTCCTCGACCGCCGTCCGCGTTTGCTGCCTATCTCGCACAAGAACGACATGCTGCAACCCGATTGCCGTCTTGTTCGTTTCGATCCAGAAGGGCCCGCTCTCTGCCCTTACGAACGGGATCACAGCCTTGTATCGCCAACGGAATGTTCGGTTCTGCCCGGCCGCCGCGTATTCTGCCCCCTTGAGCATGATCTCGGGGAGCGGAACGGAAGTCTGCGACGACAAGGTCGCGAAGGAACCGAAAACGTCGTTATCAAGGGTGAGCTCACGACCCTCCCGATCGGACAAGAATTGAACGTCGCTTTGTTCGCCGTGAAGGCCAAGGGAAAGGGCCGCGACCCGGTCGGGAAAGCCGGGCACCAGCGAGAGCGCAAGCGCAAGCGTGGAAAGCTGTTCACGATCGCCGTCAGCCGAAGAGCTCGACGCTTCAGACCAATCCTCGAGTTCCGCGAGCACGATTTCTGAGATCCGGGGACGCAGTTCCGGACGCGCCCAGGCTTGTCGCAGTCGCTGGTTCGACGCGGACGAACGGATCCATGAATCGATGTACCGTCCGATCTCCGCCTCGGTGACGCTGTAACCGCCTGCAAAACCGTAGCGTTCGAACATGTCGTGGAAACAGGCGCGGTCGCCCGCCCGGATGATCGCCTGCGAGATGGCGATGCTGACGTACTTGAACTGGTTGACCCGGTGCGTGGTCGGTCGCCCGTAGCGGTAATCCGTGCTTGCCAGCCACTGGGCAAGCCAATGCCAAAATTTCTCGGTTTCGTGCCCGTGAGACCTGAGCTGGTCTCGTGCCACCCCCGTCAATTCGCTCAGCCTGACGTAATAGTTGCCACTGGTGTACCTTCTGTCGGAGGCCATGATTTCCGCGGCATGCGAAAGGCAAAAAAGCAGGACCGTGAATGGAGGCTTCGTTTCCATCCCTTCCTTGCGCCAGAATTCCAACTGCGTCTCGTACCGGGCGTAGGGATTGGATGTCTTTGCAAGCCCCTCGCCGACTTGCCGGCATATGAACTGCTCGACCTCGTCTTCGTGCACGCCGAGCCTTTCCGCAGCCGCCACGCGGGCTGAGGAATCGAGAACCATGAAAACTGGTCTGGATTCGAAACGTCCTGAGAATATTACGTCGTTCAGGACATCGTTTACTGACTTTTGCACCTTACCCCCGTGTACTTGGCGCAATATTGATGGCCAGACATTGGGTTGTCTAGAGTTAAGAGGCAGTTGCACCCGGCGATTGCCAACGGAAAATCTCCTCCAAACCCTGGACCCGGCCAAGGCGTCGTGCTTGCAAGCGAAGCATGGAGCTCGACACAAAGACCCTCAACAAGGAACGGACGTCTGCCGTCCCGCTCACCTCCAACGAAGAACCTACGGCGACTCGTCCGATTTACTCGGCGGTGGACTTGTTCGCCGGTTGCGGCGGTCTCGGCACCGGCCTTGAGAACGCGGGGTTCACTACCGTCTTCGTCAACGGGCTTGATAAGGACGCGATGGCGACCTACTTGTGCAACCGGGGACACGAGTTAGGCGGGATGCGCTTCTCGGAAAACGACGAGCTAAGGTGCCACGGCGCGCATGAACTCACGGGCAAACGCCTAGAGAAACTCGTAAGCGACCTTGGCCCGATACGCGAAGTGGGATTGCACTTTGAGCAGGGCGGTCTTGGGAAAACAAGCAACCTCGATATCGTGGCCGGTGGGCCACCTTGCCAAGGCTACTCGGGGATCGGAATCCGTCGATCCTACGCGGTTGACAAGGAAGCGCTGCCCTCGAACCGGTTTTACGCGCGGATGGCGAAAATCATCGACCGGCTGCGTCCGCGATTATTCCTTTTCGAGAATGTCCAAAGCTTGCTTACATCTCGATGGACGCGCGACGGAACACGCAAGATTTTCCCCGATGTATTAGCGGAGTTCCGCAAGATTCCGGGCTGCGAGGTCCGATGGTCTCTCGTTTACGCCAAGGATTACGGGGTTCCACAGAACCGGCCCCGCGTATTGCTCGTCGGCATTCGCCGGGATACCCTTGAGACATTCAGCTTCCTCGATAAGGATGCGGACAGCGAGGACGCCGTTGTGTGCGGGTTCCTTTCCGGCGCGGTCGGAAGATCGAGAAGCGTCGACTTGATGAGCAATCTGCGCGCGGCAGGCGCGCTCAGCGCACCTGCCGCCACTCCCGCGCATCCCAGCGTCACCATTCGCTGAACGCCTCGCGGCCTATGCTTGACGATCCAGGTCAGATGGCCTGACATGCGCTTGCGCAACCCAAAACCGGGAAGCTCGGTGTCCCAAGTGATACCGAGTGGAAGCGACGTTCGCCGTGCGATATATCCCGTGAGTTTGAGCCTGTTGGATGGCCTTCTGCGGGCTACGGCTGAGCCTTGGCTACCACTGACTTGCCCACCCCCGTGCAAATGGGAAGTGCCTGTTTCTTCATACTTTTCAACCATAAAATGCAGCCTACGCTGCGTTGGGTGTGACGGCCACACGTTCCGGGTCGCCGCCGCCTCATTGGCGACAGACGGGACAATCGCGGAAGCGGCACGCGCGATCCGTGATAAAAATCACCGGAATGTGAGGAAGGAAGATGGGGTCATTTGATTGCAGCCGTCCGGCCCTTATCTCTGGATATACAGATCTTATTCGATTCCGCACAGCGACACACTTCAAACTACTGTAACCATACAGCGTAAATCAAGATAACTATTTATAATTACGGGAATTTGTTCTCTTGGAAAATTCATTCCAACGGTTGAATTGCATACGAATTGTATGGTTAAATCACCCTCAATATAGACGAAATCAACAACTCTAGGACAAACTTCATAACGGTATTTACATATCGTAGTTCATGGAATTTGAAGTGTAAAACCGTTTTTTGATTAGAAATTTTCTTACATTTTCTGCTCTGCCCTGGGCATTTTCTGCATTGTCCCTGAGTTCGACCGCAGGGGCCGCGCCAGTGAACGGCACCGGCTTTGTGACTCCCGACGCCATATTCAGCTCTGGCAATGCCAATGGATCGTTCACCGGCGAGACCGCCAATGGTGTTGAGGTCGGGCTGCGCGCCAAGCTGCGTTACAATGGAATGGGCTTGGCAGAGAACACCTTCAATGATGACGGTATCAAGACCTACAGCTTCGACTCGACATTGAGTGTGGCGCCGGCGAACCGTTCGATTTTCAATTTCGAATGGTCGATCAACACCGACCCCACCGAACAACCGGCAAGTTCATCTCCGACTATTCCTACCTGCCGTCGGTCACCGGCCCCAATATCATCGCCGCGCCGGGTAACCCCTATACCGTCCTTTTTGCCGACCACTCCTTTGGCGACAACAGCACCGCCAATAGTGCCGGCGTGGAGGCGGCGAACGCTGCGGAATTCACCACTCTCAAGAACACCGGCAACGTGTCGCAACAATCGTGGAATCCCGGGTTTGGATTTTCAAATCTGCCGCAGACCCTGGGCGTCTACACCATCAGCCTCGACGTTCTGGACGGACAGGGCCGCATCGCCGGGAGCTCGATCGATGTGCGCATCAATCCGGTGCCGCTGCCAACCGCCCTGCCGCTGTTCGGCACCGGTCTGGCTCTGACGGGCTTTGCCGGCTGGCGCAGGAAACGCGTTGCAGCCGCCGCCTGACAACACCACGCCGGACTTCTCATCAAGCGGCCTTTCGGGGCCGCTTTTTGTTGGGCCGCAGCATGGTCAATCCCGGTCCTAATACTTCCCGTCATGGCTGGCGATGGCGATGCGGCAGGGATTGGCCTGCCGGTTCGACCAGGCATGCGCGGTGCCGCGCTGGATTACCGCGTCACCGGCCTTGAGCGCCACCTTGCCGGTCTCCAGCACCAGGGTGATCTCACCTTCAAGGATAAAGCAGAAATCCATGGTCCGGGTTTTTTGCATATAGGGGTGCGGTCCGTCGGTTGAATAGGCCGAAGCTGCGGGCGCGCCCATGGACGCGAAATATGCCGCGACCTCACTTGCGCCCACCGCGCCCTGCCACACCGCATCTGGCGGGATGGTCTCAACCCGGCAGAGCGAGCCTCTTGCCGGTGGCACCAGCCGGTGCGGCAGATGCAGGGTTTCGCGAACGATCCGCGCAGGTGTTGAATCAATCACCCACAACCGCTCGGAGGCATGGCCGGGCCGGGCCGGATCAAGGTGGATGTCGGGCGCCGGGCCATCGGCGATGAGACTCGAGCGCCCCGGCTCGCGATCGGTGGTGACGATGCGGCGCTGGCGCTTGACGCCATCGGGCAGCGTCAGTCCCATGTCCGGCTGCACCACCTTGTCATTGCCCTGAACCAGGCCGTGGATGCCATCGACAAATTCGGCATCGATCATGTCGAACGCCATGACGCAGCCAAGCCTTGGCGAGGACCAGTTGTGCCAGGAGCCGACCTGAATGGCGATATCGCCCGGCTGCATCAGCAGGGTCCCGTCATCGAGAATGAGCTCGCGCTCGCCCGACAGCATGATGCCAAAATCGACTGACTGGGTCTTGTGCATGCCCGAGGAGTAGGAATTCTTGCCGCCACGGTCCCAGCTCCTGCCCGAAGGCCTGGGCGCCGGCTCATGGACCTCATGGATATCGGGATCGATGGCGCGGTCATAATCGGGCTGGCGCGGCAATGTCTCGACCACCCGCACATGGCCGCCGCCTCTGGGCCCCGGAAACTCGTAAGGCGTGTCACCCTCATCGGCCGTTCCCGACAGCGGCAGCGACGCTTCGCCCCACACCCACAGATTGGTGTTGTTGGTGCGGCTTGCCAGCGCTGCTTCATTGGCATTGGGCGCGGGTCCGTCCCACACCATCATTGAACGGCCCTGATCATCATGGCCGGTGACGACGCGCCTGATCGGCGTCATTGGTATGCTCATATACGCCCCCCTTAGCCGATGGCCAGCGGCGCTTCGGCATCAAGGCCGGTCACCGCGTCAATGATGGTCGGGCGGCCCGAGGCAATGCCCTGCTCGATCGCCGGTGCCAGTTCCGAAGGCTTTTCGACCCGGATCGCCAGCGCGCCGATGCAATTGGCGATATCGGCGATCTTGACATCGGTGAACACCCAAAGATCGTGCGCCTCCTTGGTCTGCTGGCCGCCATAGACCTGATCGTAGCCATGCTTGGACTGATTGCCCGAGTGGTTGTCATTGACGACGATCACGGCGGGAATGTTCCAGCGCACCGCAGTCTCGATTTCGCCGATGTGGTACCATAGCCCGGCATCGCCGGTGAAGCACACCACCGGGCGGTCTGGAACGCCGCATTTGGCGCCGAGCGCCGCCGGGAATGCCCAGCCCAGATGCCCGGCGCAGCGCACATAGTTCTGGGTCGGCACGCGCAGATCGTACATGCCGCCCATCCACATGCCGGCATGGCCGGTATCGACGACGACAAAGGCATCGTCGGGCAGGTTTTTCGACAGCTCATGGCAGATGCGCTCGGGCCTGATCGGCACCGCATCGGAGGTGAGAAGCGAGTTGAACTCGCCATACCAGCCGGCAACGCGCTGTCTGGCGTGACTTACCCAGGCACTGCGCTTGTCCGCGCTCGAGGTATCGGCCTTGCCCACCATGCGTTCGACCACCACCTTGGCATCGCCCAGCACGGCGGCGTCGGGCACATAATTGCGGCCCAGCGCCTCGGCCTCGATATCGATCTGGATCACCCTGGTGCCGAATTTCGGCACCTTCCAGAAATGGGTGGTCATACCGCCGGTCTCGGTGCCGATGAAGCACACAAGGTCGGCCTCCAGCACCACTTCATTGGCCGAGCCGCGCGAATAGGTCCCGACCACGCCAACGCTCAAAGGGTGGCTTGCCGGAATGGTGTCCTTGCCATTCAGCGAAGTCGCGACCGGGATCTGCAGATTTTCAGCCAGCGCCACCACCGCCTCGGCGGCGCCCGACCAGCGCACACCGCCGCCGGCGACGATCACCGGCTTGTCGGCAGCCTGCAAAACTTCCACCGCGCGGGTCACGCTTGCCTGGTCAGGCTCGGGGCGGAACGGCGGCACATGTGCATAGAGTGGTTCGACCACCGGGTCCATATCGGCCTCTTCCTGGTCGATCTGGCCCTCATTGCCGCGAAACTGCAGATGCACAGGGCCCGGCGCGCCGGTCACCGCGGTGCGGAAGGCCTGGCGCACCATATCGGGAAAGCGCTCGACGGAATCGACGGTGGCGTTGAACTTGGTCACCCCCTCATAGGCGGGCACGTCATCGACCTGCTGATAGACCTTGCGGAACTTGGTTGACGGATCGCGCCCGCCAGTCATGGCGATCACCGGCGAGTGGGCAAGGAAGGCATCGCGCAGACCGGCGGCAAGATTGAGCCCGCCCACGGTCTGGGCCATGCAGATGCCGGGCCGCCGCGAGGCCCTGGCATAGCCATCGGCCATATAGGCGGCTGACTTTTCGCCATGGGTGCGGATGCGGCGGATCGAGGTCAATGCCTCAAGCTCGACCATGGTGCGGCGTAGGATCGCCGGTACATGAAAAATATCGGTGACGCCGTAGCCGTCGAGCATTTGCGCCATCACCTTGGCGCCAGTAAGCTTTGCCATCGCTCTCCCCCACTCAGATATGTTGATTGCGCCAGCGCGGACGCGCGGCCTCGCCCGCAGCCTAGTGGATTGATCGAGACAAATGGCTCCGGATGTGCGCTTCTTTGGGATGGGCACCGGGGGATCGACACTGGAACACATCCGACGATCACGGTCGAGGACGGAATTCGGCTCGAAGCAATCATATCGCATCCGGCGACGCCGCAAAAGCATGTCCGGCGATGCCGGATCGTGCTGTTGAGCAGCGATGGCGTCGGCACGATGGGGGTCGTGCGCGCCACCGGAAAGTCGGAGAAATGCTCCGGCGCCGGTAGGAACGGTTCATGGCTGAAGGCGTGGATGGTCTGCTCCGCGAGAAAAGCCGCCCGCCCGGCACGCCGAAGACGCCGGATGAAAGGACGGCCGGGGTGATCCGTCCGACGCCGTCACCGCCGCCGCACGAAGCGACGCACCGGACGTTGCGCGCAATGGGGACGCTGCGGGGTTGGCGGCCTCGACGGTGTACAGGATTCGGCAGGCGCATGGTCCGGCGCCGCACCGCCGGCGGGTGTTCAAGCTCTTGCGGGATCCGGCTTTTGTCGAGAAACTGCACGGTATCGTGGGGCTTTACGTCAGCCCTCCTGCGCACGCAGTGGTGCTCTCGGTGGATGAAAAGTCGCAAATTCAGGCGCTGGACCGAATGCAACCCGACCTTGGGCCGTTTCTTGCATCGCGTCCATCAAGACATAGTAACGATAGCTCGGCATCTTCACCCATACCCATCCCTGCGTGGACTTCGTGGCGACCTATTCCCCGGAGGTCGACTTTGGAGCGGCTGGACCACAACGCCACCGTGAAGGCGCGCTCCGGTTCTACGACCCCGCGGGACGGGGGCACCGCCTCTGGTCGAACCGGAACACCGGCATCTTCGCTGGAAGCTGGCTCGACGTGCCGCCCCGCACCGGCACGATGGTCGTCTTCGAGGGCCATGTCCCGCATGACTCTGTGCGCTTCGAAGGCGTCCGCCGGGTTTGCCCGCCGACAATGGCAAAGATACTGCGCGGTTCCATGCGTTGCTGATCTTTGCGAACTTTCAAAGCTTTCTCGCTGAGCGCAACGCGGGTGACGGTTCCAAAGGCACCCACATCCTCATCTCGTTGCTTGATCTGCGTCAGAATCACCTGCCGACTGGAGCTGTGCCATCAATGCAGTGTGAGCAAGCTTGTACAAAGCCAAATCCTGCGAATTGGCCCTCTGCAACCTTTCGAACAGGTCGTTGCCCAACTCATCGGCAATGTGTGCCAACTTCTCCTCGTCTGAAAGATCGCGCACATCGGTAACATTCTTCGGGGTGACAACCCTGTAACGAAAGTCCGGAATCTTCGGCGCGTACAGACGCTCATAAATCTGCATCGACTCCTCAAAATTTTCTACCACACCCACGAAAGGCAACGCCTTGAAATTGGCTATCGCATATTCAAGCTTCTTCGGGTCGTTAGAGCTTGTTCTCTTGTCTGCCCGATAGCAAAACAGATTTGTTTGGAGGTTGGAGATCCCAAACATTCTCTTATTTTCAAAGCGACAAAATACCCATTCCTTAAAATCAAGCTTCTTTGCTAATAGAGTTTCGGGATCATTCAACCTTTTCCGCTTCCGCATAAAGCGCCAGAGCGAAGCGATACGCAACTCCGGGCGACGAATAAACACAACAGGAAGGCACTCCACGTCCGGAGGAAGGAACTCCGTGACCAGAGAATCGGGATTAGGGAGCTTGATATGATGTGACGAAATAGCCTTTAATGTTGGTCTGTCACGCGCAATCAATGCTATTTCACTATGATTGATAAAAAAGTCGGGCACCGGCCCGTCATAGTTTGCCCAGGCATTCGGGAAACATTCTTGGAGAATAGCATCGACAGTCGAACCAGCATTTTTGAAGGTGTGGAAATGCAGGATGACTGAGCGTCTCCGTTTCCGACTTAAATCGGATTCAATTTCTGATCGATCCTGCATTTTAGGAGAACCCATCCGCCAGATTAATTTGCGCCCAATTTAGGGCCCGGACTCATTATAGCCACCAGATGACGGCCATTGTCGAGCCGATATTGCCTCCACGGGCCGAAGAAGACGCTCTTCAACCGCTTCGTCAACTATAAAGAGAGATTTAAAAAAAATGAAACTATTAAAATCACCTCATGGTTTACTATCACTATTGTTAATAATGTTAATGAGTTTTTTCTCTATTGATTCGCATTCTATAGCTGGAGGAATAAGATCTGATGGAACAAAAAATGGTGAAAACTGTGGGATGAAATCTTCAAATGGTTCAGCCTCTGAGCTGAATGAAATCAACTGCATGTTAAACCCTGAAAGCTGTCTTCATAACGCCGCTTGGTATGAGGATCGGGACAATTCAATGTCCCCTGTTTCTACTAAAGAGGGAGTTGGGGCTGCCATGGCTACCTTTTGGACTTTGAATAGCTTTACTCAAGGAATTCAAGTTTGTCCTGGGGTTTATTTAGCTACAGCTCATGGAGTTTTAGATGATCCACGAAAAGCGAGAAAAGAAAATCGCTCCTTAAGAGAGCCTGTTCGAAACTCAGTTAGAGTTGCTGCTTACCCTATAAATCCAAAGAATGTGACAAGAGCCAGTCAAAGTAACTCTCAGTTTGTGTCTCCTAGAATAAATAATCCTTCTGTCTGGGATGAGCCCTCTACAGATTATGTTTTTGTAAAAGTAGATAAAGCTCTTAGGCCAAATAATTTTGTAAGACCAGTAAGAGGTTCAACGCAAAGAATAGTGAATGCTTCAAGAAGTGGTGAAATAGATGTTCATCTTTATAGGCCAAAAACTAGATTTAATACTGATTCAAGTGGAACTCCTGATTTTAATCCACAAACATTAAGCCAGCAAACTCCTAATGACATTGCAGACCTTTATCAATCCCCATTGAGAGTTAACGAGCCGTGTGAGCTATTAGACATTTATTGGAGTTTTGGGAGTTTTGTTACAAGTTACTGTCCCGTAGAACAGGCCGTTTCTGGTAGTCCCAACATTGCGACAATTAATGGTGAAGACTATTTGGTAGGTTTGCAAACTAGAGGAGATAACCGCACCTATAGCAAAAGCTCAAAAGACAATTTTAATAATCCTTTTGTTGTTTCTTCTGAGTTCTGCAATGATTATAAATCAGTCTGTGGCCAACCCTGTGCTGAGTTAGATGAAGTGTTACAATAAAAGATTAATGAAATCTCACTTTGATACGATTTACTAACTCTGGGACGAGCGCGGTATATGGGAAGGTATCTTCAGCGCTTCGGCAGGCGCCGAGGATACGCCTGACCGGCTGTTCATCGACATCCCGCATCAAGGTTCATCGCTGCGCCGGCGGCGGAAAAGGGGGCCCTGGCCCCCATGCCCCCCCATGGTATCGGCCGCACCAAAGGCGGACGCAACACCGGGCTCCACGCCGTCCGCGACCACAAGGGCAGCACCGTGTTTTTGTCAATTGCGTCCTGCTCCCGACGCCCGGAAACGTGCATGATTGCAAGGTCGCACAGCGCTGCATCGAGGCCATGCCGCCATCCGCCGAACCTGTCGCCGACAAAGGTCGTGACGGCCGGGAACTGCGCGAATGGCTTGAAGAGTGCGGGACCGGGCCCGTCATACCGTCGCGAAAGAACCGCAGGATCCGATATCACTACGATCGGGCCGTCTACAGAGAGCGAAATATCATCGAACGCATGTTCTGCCGCCTCAAAGACCGGCGGCGCATCGCAACGCGCTTTGAGCGCGACATAAAACGCCATGGCAGCTATCGCGCTCGCCGCAGCCCTCATCTCGTGGCTATAATGAGTCCAGCCCCTAGGGTCTGGCCCCTAGCAACCCACAGGCGGTGCGTGGCAATGATTGTTTCACACCCGCCGAAATCGCTAAAGTGGCGGCGGGCGGTAGGGTGCCCGAAAAAATATTCCGGGAGGTAGAGACCCATGGAGATCGAGCCCGTGACCCCGGTCATCGGGGCGGAGATTGCCGGCGCCGATCTTGAAAAACTCACCGATGCGCAGTTCGAGGAGATCGATCGGGCGTTCACCGACCATCAGGTGATCTTTTTCCGCGACCAGCCAAAGCTTGACCCGACGGTTCAGATCGCATTCGGGCGGCGCTTTGGCGAGCTGCACTATCACCCCGCAGCGCCGCACCATCCCGAGCACCCCGAAATCTTCGTCATTCATGCGCATAAAGACTCCAAGCACGCCGACGGCAATGGCTGGCACACCGATGTCAGTTGCGATATCGAGCCGCCGCTTGGCACCTGCCTGCAGATCCACCAGCTGCCGCCATCGGGCGGTGATACCATTTTCGCCAGCATGTATGCCGCTTATGAAACGCTGTCGCCGGTGATGCAGTCCTTCCTGCAGGAGCGCATCGCAATGCACGAATCCGAGCATGTCTATCGCGGACGCTATGAAGGGCGCGGGGTCGACAATACCGGCAAAGTGTTCCCTTCGGCCGAGCATCCGGTGATCGCGACGCACCCCAAATCCGGTCGCCAGGCGCTTTATGTCAATCCGAGCTTCACCACCAGGATCAACGATCTTGCCGATCATGAAAGCAAGGCGATGCTGGAATTTCTCTACCGCCATCAGCAGCGCCCGGAGTTTCAGGTGCGTTTCCAATGGTCGGAGAATGCCATCGCCCTGTGGGACGACCGCTGCACACAGCATTTCGCGATCTGGGATTACTGGCCCAATGAGCGCAAGGGCCACCGGGTGACGATCAAGGGCGAACGGCCGGTGCATCGGCTGAGCGCGCCGGTGCAGTCGGCGCTGCATCTGGCCGCCAAGCTCGCCTGATACGGCGCCGGGCAAAAGAAGCGAAAGCGTGAGCGCAATCCCGCAATCAACCGACGAGGAGATCCTGGCGGGGCTGATCGAGCGGGTTGCCTTCCACAATGAGGAAAACGGCTTTTGCGTGTTGCGGGTGAAAGCGCGCGGCCATCGCGATGTGGTCGCAGTTGTCGGCCACGCCACCTCGGTGGCGGCGGGCGAATGGGTGACGGCCGACGGCAGCTGGGTGAACGACCGGGTCCACGGCCAGCAGTTCAAGGCGCGGGCGCTTCAGACCTCGCAGCCAACGACGCTTGACGGCATCGAGAAATACCTCGCCTCCGGAGCGATCTCCGGGATAGGGCCGGTCTATGCCAAGAAACTGATCAAGGCGTTCGGCGACAAGGTGCTCGACGTCATCGAGGAGGAACCCAAGCGGCTGCGCGATGTGGAAGGCATCGGGCCGGTGCGCGCCAAGCGCATTGCCGCGGGCTGGGCTGAGCAGAAGGCGGTGCGCGAGATCATGGTGTTCCTGCATGGTCACGGCATCTCGACAGCGCGGGCGGCGCGCATTTTCCGCGCCTATGGCGGCAAGGCGATATCGGTGTTGAGCGAAACCCCCTATCGGCTCGCCAATGATATCCGCGGCTTCGGATTCGCCACCACGGACGAGATCGCCGGCAAGCTCGGGATCGAGAAAACCGCAATGGTGCGAGTGCGTGCCGGCATCTCCCATGCGCTGTCCGAAGTGATGAGCGAGGGCCATTGCGGTCTGCCGGTGGCGGAACTGAAACCACTTGCCTGCAAGCTTTTGGAGGTGCCCGAGGAACTTTTTACCCAAGCGCTCGATCTGGAGCTTGCCGGCGGGGCGGTAGTGGCCGAAACGGTCGGCGATAGTGATTGCGTGTTTCTGACCGAGCTTCACCGCGCCGAGCACATGATCGCAGAGCGTGTCGGAAAGCTCGTCAAAGGCACGCCGCCCTGGCCTGAAGTCGATGCGGCCAAGGCCCTGCCGGAGATCGAAAAGCACACCGGCATCTGCCTGGCTGAAAGCCAGAAGGAGGCCATCAAGCTGGCGCTTCAATCAAAGCTGATGGTGATCACCGGCGGGCCGGGCGTCGGCAAGACGACGATCGTCAATTCGATCCTGCGCATTCTTGCCGCCACGCCGATGACCATCGTTCTGGCGGCGCCGACCGGGCGGGCGGCCAAGCGCATGGCCGAGACCACGGGACGCGAGGCGCGCACCATCCATCGCCTGCTGGAGACCGACCCCAAGACCGGCGGATTTCAGCGCAATGCCAATGACCCGATCGACTGCGATCTTCTGGTGGTGGACGAGACCTCAATGGTCGATATGATGTTGATGCGCGCGCTACTGACCGCCCTGCCCGATCATGCCGGGGCGCTGTTTGTCGGCGATATCGACCAATTGCCGTCCATCGGGCCGGGCCAGGTTCTGGCCGATCTGATCGGATCGGGCGCCATTGCCGTGGCGCGGCTCACCGAAGTGTTCCGGCAAGCGGCGGAAAGCCGCATTATCGCCAATGCCTGTGCGATCAATTCCGGCGACATGCCCGATCTCGGCGCCACCGGCCCTGACAGCGATTTTTACTTCGTGCCCGCCGATCAGCCCGAACAGGTGGTCGAGCGCATTGTCGAGCTGGTCAAGAACCGCATTCCGCAACGCTTCGGCATGGAGGCGACCCGCGACATTCAGGTGCTCTCGCCGATGAACCGCGGCGGGGTCGGGGTGCGCTCGCTCAATCTTGAGCTCAAGGCGGCTCTCAACCCGGCAGGCGCGCTGAAAGTAGAGCGTTTCGGCTGGACCTATTCGCCGGGCGACAAGGTGATGCAGATCGAAAACGACTATGACCGCGACATCTATAATGGCGACATCGGCTATGTGCACACGGTCTCGGGCCAAGGCGGTGAGGCGGAACTGGAGGTCGATTTTGACGGGCGGGTGCTCGCATTCGCGTTCAATGAGCTCGACAGCCTGGCGCCGGCCTATGCCACCACCATCCACAAGGCACAGGGCTCGGAATATCCAGCCGTGGTGATACCGGTGGTGACCCAGCACGCCATCATGCTGCGGCGCAACCTCCTCTACACCGGCGTCACGCGGGCAAAGCAACTCGTGGTTCTGGTGGGGCAGAAAAAGGCAATCGCCATGACGGTGCGCAATCAATCAGGCCGCAAACGCTGGTCGAAACTGCGCGAGCTGGTGGCCGCGACGGAAGCCTCGGGGGCCTGAAACAAAAAGACCGGCAACGCCGGGAGGATAGCGTTGCCGGCCGTTGATCAGTTCACGAAGGCTCAGGCGGTGAAGCCGGCCCGGAACTGCTCAAAATACTTGGTGAACTGGGTATTGAACGCCTCGCCCATGGCCGGGGTGTTCTTGGTGGCGAAGGCGCCCATTTCCTTGACATGGGTGTTGAACGCCTCGGCCTGCTTGCGGGCAAAGGCGAGCTGCAGCTCAACCGTCTTGGCCGGGTCGCGAGTCTCGAACAGCTTGCGGGCAAGCTCAAAACCGGCCTCGACATTGGCCTCGGCATAATCGACGTTCTTGAGATTGAATGCGGTTGCGGTCTCGCTCGCCTTGGAGGTGGACTCTTCCAGGATGGCGGTCGCCTGTTGCGCTGCATCACGCATCTTGCCATAGGCTTCGCGCGTCTGCTCGATGCCGCGTTCGGCCATGTCGCGAACGATCTCGGGAAGCTCGAAATGGCTAACCATTTCCTCGGCCTGCGCCGTTGCCGAAGCAACGGCTTCATCCATGGTATTGTTGGCTTTTCTGGCTGCGTTGCTGGTCTTTTCCTGGGATGTTGTGGTCACTTGTCTGTTCCCCGTGGTGGCTGCGCGCCGCTTTGGCAAATGCCGCATTCCCGACGCGCTTCAATTGGTTCGTATGACAAGATATATAGTCCGATTTATTTTGCAACGCAATATAATTTTGCATCTTAAGTGTCGGCGCAGATTGACAAAATCCGGCGCACTGCCGCAGCCCCAGCCGGCCCCATTGTGATCTCTGGAATGTGAATTGACTTCATTTCCAAGCTGTTAGAGATCGCGTGCACACTATCGTTACCGCCCCGGTGCGCCACAATCTCTCCTCATGGACGCGCCGGGCTGCATCTCCTGCCAAGGCCCATACCCCATGGAGCCAATTTTACTCACCTCGATGATCGCGATTACCGCGGTCAGCTATGTGCTCTCACCCAAGGTGCGCACGGTGGAGGGCTTTTTTCACGGCACCAGCGAAACGCTGCAACCGCCGGACCTGTGGACGCTGGTGATGTCGCAGGTCACCACCTGGATATTCGCGCGCTCGCTGCTGAATACCGGCGTGCTCGGCTATTTCTAAGGTATTGCCGGGATTTTCGCCTATGCCGCCTATTTTCTGTCGTTCTTCGTCGGCGCGCGGATTAGCGGTGCAGTCCTATCTGGCGGCGCAGTTCGGACGGCTTGGCACCCATTGCTATCATTTTGTCGTCGGGCTTCGCCTGATCAGCGAGATTCTTGCCAACCTTCTGGTGATCGGCATTGTATTCGGGCCGCGCGGGTCTGAGGCCTATATGCTGACCATCGGGGCGATTGTGGTCTTGACGCTTGGCTATTCGATGCTGTGCGGTCTCAGGGCCTCGCTGTGCACGAATGTGTTTCAGGCCAGCGTGCTGATCGCGGTACTGGCGGTGCTGATCTCCCGGACCGCAATTGCCCAGGGCTTTCTATCCGGGATCGCCGCCAGCTCACCCAGCTTTGAAGCGCCCGGCTGGGTGTTGCTGCAAGTGGCACTGTTACAGATCTGGAGCTACCCGCTGCACGATCCAGTGATGATGGACCGGGGCTTTCTCGCCGACCGGCGCACCACGCGCCTCAGCTTTTTTCATGCCGGCTGGCTGAGCCTTGTTTTAATCATCGCCTTCGGCGTGGTCGGCGTTTATGCGGGCCCTTGGCAAGCTCGAGGGCGAGGAACTGATGGGCACGTTGTCGCGACTGCTGGCGTCCGGCTCGCTGATACTGGTCAATGTGGCGCTGTTCCTGTCAGCGGTCTCAACGCTCGATTCAACACTGTCGAGCGCCGCCAAACTCACTGTCGTCAATATGCGCATGGCGCGCCCGACGCTGATCAATGGCCGCTGGTCGATGGTGATGTTCATGGGCGCGGGGCTGGCGATGCTGCTGGTCGGCAGCGATGATCTGTTTGCCGCTGTTGCAGTCAGCGGCACGGCCTCGGTGTTTCTCACCCCGGTCGTGGTGCTGTGCATCTGGGGCGGCTGGCGGGTCAGCCCGCTCGCCTATGCCGCAGCCTTTGGTGCGGCGATGTGTGCTGCGGGCGCCTATTTTCTTGAAAGCAGCGGTTACATCACCATTGTCGGATCGCTCACCGGGTTTGAGCACAAATACACAAAGCTGCTGGTGATCACCGCGGCGGTACTGGCGGCGGGCTTCATCGCCTTTGTCATTGGCCGGCAAGGCGGGATGCCGGTCGAGACGCCGCAGGCACAGCCGCAAACAGCCGGTGGCGGCGGTGATGGGTGAGTTTGCCGGCACGGTTCTGGTGTTCAGTGGTCCCTACTCCTTTAAATGGGGAATTAAAATTTAACCTTCACCCTCTTTTAGTTAGTAATGGTATTTACCAATAATCTTCAAGCGCTAAGGGCGCTGCGCCAAGAGGCGGACCGCCTTGGTGTTCGACCCGGCCAGTGCATCTGTACCGGCGACATTGCCGCCTATTGTGGCGACCCGGCGCCTTGCATTGCCGAAATCAGGGATTGGGAGCATCCCCGTCGTGGCGGGCAATTGCGAGACACAACTGGCGGCGGATGAGGACAATTGCGGATGCGGGTTTGAGAGTGGAAGCCTGTGCGATGCCCTGTCACAGCGCTGGTATGCCCATGCGCGCGCCGAGCTCGATGAGGGTGCGCGGGCGTGGATGGGGGCGCCGCCCGAGCGCATCAATTTTACCTTCGAGGGCTGGCGGGTCACCGCGCTGCACACCGTGCATGACAGCAATAACCGCTTTGTATTCGGCTCAACGCCGCATTGCAGAAGGAAAATACCCTGGCGGCCACAGCTGCGGATATCGTGCTTACCGGCCATAGCGGGCTGCCGTTTACCCAGCGCCTTGCGGGCGGGGCTTGGCACAATGCCGGCGCCGTCGGCCTTCCGGCCAATGATGGAGATTGCCGCACCTGGTATGCGCTGATCACCGGCGGCGGCACCTATGGGCCGTGCATCAGCCATGCGCGGCTTTCATACGATCATCAGGTGGCGGAGGCGCGCATTCTCCAGACCGGCCTGTGGCCGAGCCTTGATGTGCTGCTGGAAGAAGAACGCGGCCGGACCGGGGCTGCGATCACGGAGACATCGATCGATATCCATTTGCGCACCGCACCGGCGGCGTGAAGGTTGGCGGCTGGCCGGTGCGGCACCGGCGCCTTGACGCTGCCGATCATGGCGCTCAGCGCGCGCGGGCCGGATCGGCTCACGTCCCCCCTGCACCGCTGCCGCCGTGACAGGCCAGAAACCCGTCGGAAGGCGACAGTTAGGTTTGCGAATAGTTCTCATTTGCATTGACAAGACGCGAATGTTTCGCATATGCAAGAGTATCTGACACATGTGTTCTGTTGACGATGGTACGGTGTTCCAACATGTCTGCGATCGATCTGCTCAAACGCTCTTGCCTTGCCCTGAAAGCCGCAATTGTGGTGCTCGCCGCCAGCCTTGGCGTGCAACAGGCGGCATCGGCCGAAGCTGAAAAGTTCAAGATCGTCGCCACTACCGGCATGATCGCCGATGCGGCGCGCCAGGTGGGCGGAGATCTGGTCGAGGTGCGCGCCCTGATGGGGCCGGGCGTCGATCCTCATGCCTACCGCCAGACCCGCACCGATATCGCAGCGCTGACGCGCGCCGATCTGGTGTTGTGGCATGGCCTTTATCTGGAAGCCCAGATGGAGGAATTCATGCACGATCTGGCTGACAAGCAGAACGTCGTCGCAGTCGCCGAAACCTTGCCCAAAGACCTTCTGCTTGGCCACGACATTTATGAAAACAATCACGATCCGCATGTGTGGATGGCCCCCAACAGGTGGGTGCTGGTGGTGGAGGCCGTGCGCGATGCGCTGACCGACCGGCTGCCGCAAGAGGCAGCCACACTCAACGCCAATACCGAGCGGCATCTTGCCGAGGTGACGGAGCTTGCGTCCTATGCGGACAAGATCATGTCTTCGGTGCCGCAACAGGCCCGCGTTCTTGTCACCGCCCATGACGCGTTCAAATATTTCGGTGAGGTCTACGGTCTTGAAGTTCTCGGCATTCAGGGCATTTCGACCGAAAGCGAGGCGGGTCTCAACCGTATCTCGGAGCTGGTCAATATGCTGGTTGAGCGCAAACTGAAGGCCGTGTTCGTCGAGTCCTCGGTGTCGGACCGCAATATCCGCGCGCTGATCGAAGGCGCCGCGGCGCAAGGCCATGAGGTGGTGATCGGTGGCGAGCTGTTCTCCGACGCGATGGGCGAGGAAGGCACCTATGAGGGCACCTATCTCGGCATGATCGATCACAACGCCACCACCATCTCACGCGCCCTTGGCGGCGAAGCGCCAGAGCAGGGCATGCACGGCAAGCTGGCATCACGGCATTAGAGGAACGCTACTCAATGAGCACATCAGCCGTCGAACTGATCGCCACAGACGGCGAGGAAGTCGCCGCCGATATTCCGGTCAATATTCCGCTTGTGGTACGCGGCCTGACGGTTTCCTACGGCGAAAAGCCAGCGATGTTTTCGGTCGATGCCACGGTCAGGCCGGAATGCATGATGGCGATCATCGGCCCCAATGGCGCCGGCAAGTCGACGCTTTTGAAGGGCGTTCTCGGCATTGTTCCGCGCCTTTCCGGCGAGGTCAGTGTGTTCGGCCGGCCGATCGAGCAGGTGCGCCAGCGTATCTCCTATGTGCCGCAGCGCGCCTCGGTCGACTGGGATTTTCCGACCCGGGTCTTTGATGTGGTGATGATGGGGCTCTACTGCGATCTCGGCCTGTTGCGGCTGGTGCGGCGCGAGCACCGTGAAAAGGCGCTCGCCTGCCTTGAGCGGGTCGGCATGGCCGATTTCGCCGACCGCCAGATCGGCCAGCTTTCCGGCGGCCAGCAGCAGCGCGTGTTCCTTTCCAGGGCGCTGGCCCAGAATGCTGATCTTTATCTTCTCGACGAGCCGTTTGCCGGTGTCGACGCTGCCACTGAAAAGGCGATCATCGATGTCCTGAAATCGCTCAAGAGCGAACACCGCACGGTGGTGTGCGTGCACCATGATCTGGCAACGGTGGCCGATTATTTCGATGAGATTTTGCTGATCAATGTGCGCAAGATCGCCGAGGGACCGGTGGCGCAGACTTTTACCGGAGAAAACCTGCAGGCGACCTATGGCGGGCGGCTGGCGACGGCCCATATCGACCAGTTGAAGCTACCGGGCGCCTGATTTTCCGTGCTTGAAGCGTTACAAAACGCGCTCACCCTCCAGTCCGGTTACAATGCCGCGCTGGTGGCAATTGGCGCGGGGCTTTTAGGCGTTGCCGCGGGCAGCGGCGGCACCTTCCTGTTTTTACGCAAGCGCGCGCTGGTGAGCGATGCGGTGGCGCACGCGACGCTGCCGGGCGTCGGGCTGGCCTTTATCTGGATGGTCAGCCTGGGCGGTGACGGGCGCAATCTCGTCGGACTGCTCGCCGGCTCGGCGATCACGGCAGGGCTTGGCCTTGTGATTGTCGATTGGATCACGCGGCACACCAGGCTTGCCGAGGATGCCGCCATCGGCGCGGTATTGTCGGTGTTTTTCGGCTTCGGCATCGTGCTCCTGACCGTGATTCAGACCATGTCCGGCGGCAAGCAGGCCGGGCTTGAGAGTTTTCTGCTTGGCTCCACCGCCGGCATGCTGTTTCAGGATGCGATTGTCATCGCTATTGGCGGGGCACTGTCGCTGGGCGCTGTGATTGCGCTGCGCCGGCCGATGACGCTGGTGGCGTTCGATCCGGATTATGCGCTGGCCTCGGGGCTGAATGCACGCGCGCTCGATCTGACGATGATGGGGCTGGTGATGGCGGTCACCGTGATCGGGCTCAAGGTGGTGGGCCTCATCCTGATTGTCGCCATGCTGATCATCCCGCCGGTGACCGCTAGGTTCTGGACCAATCTGACCCATCGGGTGATCTGGATTGGCGGCCTCATCGGCGGCATTTCGGGCTATGTCGGCGCGGCGCTGTCGGCGTCCGCGCCATCGATCCCAACCGGACCGATCATCGTTCTGGTGTGTTTTGCAATCTTCATCGTCTCGCTGATGATTGCGCCCAACCGAGGGGTGCTTGCCGCCTTCGCGCGCCGGCGGCGGTTTCAGTTGCGCGTTCATCGCCGTCAGGGACTGGTGGCGCTTGCCCATGGCGAGCCGATCCTCGATCAGCTGACCCTGACGGTGCTGAGGCGCGAGGGCCTGATCCGGCCCGACGGGGTGGCAACAAATGAGGGACGCGCCCAGGCGGCGCAGGCGCTGCGCGATGAAAAGCGCTGGGAGGTGGCGCGCCAGATCCACAATTACGAGGAAATCTCCAGCCAGTATGACGGCCTGACGCCGATCGAGACGGTGCTCACCGGTGACGAAATCGACGAGATCGACCGCGCAATCGGTGGCTCTGTACCTGCCGGGGGAGCTGCGTGATGGGCGCGGAATTCGTCCAGCTCGATCTCACGCCGATGCTGATCGGCATGCTGGCGGCGATTGCCTGCGCGCTGCCCGGCAATTTCCTGATTCTCAGGCGTCAGGCACTGACCGGCGATGCCATCAGCCATGTGGCGATGCCCGGCATTGTCGTTGCCTTTCTGGTGACCGGAACCATTTCAACCTGGCCGATGATGATTGGTGCCGGCGCTGCCGCGGTGATCGCGGTGATCCTCATTGAGACGATCAAGCGGCTTGGCAGGATCGAGCCGGGGGCGGCGATGGGCGTCACCTTCACCGCGCTGTTTGCCGGCGGCATGCTGCTGCTTGAGCAAAGCGATACCAGCCGGGTGCATCTCGATGTGCAGCACGCGCTTTACGGCAACCTTGAAAGCCTGATCTGGTTTGCCGCCGATGGCTGGGGCTCGCTCAACGATGCGCGCGCGCTGGCCAAGCTGCCGCCGGAGTTGATCCGCATGGCGGTGGCGGCATTGCTGATCACCACCGCGATGCTGGTGTTCTGGCGACCATTGAAGATCTCGACCTTCGATGAAGGCTTTGCCGGCACGGTCGGCATTCCGACAGCGGCATTGAGTTTCGGGTTGGTGGTCACCGCCGCGATTGCCGCGGTTGCCGCCTTCGATGCGGTCGGCTCGATCATTGTCATTGCCATGTTCATCTGCCCACCGGCCGCCGCGCGGCTGATGACCACGCGGCTTGAGATGCAGGTCATCTGGAGCATCATGTTCGCCATCGCCTCGGCCCTTGGCGGCTATGTGCTGGCCGGATACGGGCCGTTGTGGCTTGGCGGCGAACATGCGGTGAGCGCGGCGGGCATGATCGCCACCGTGTCGGGCGTCATTTTGGGCATTACGTGCCTCGCCGCTCCGCATCGCTCGCGCATCGGCACGCCGGGCGAGCCGGCCCAAAGCTAAAGCTGTGCGCCAAGGGCCTTGCCGATGCCGCCCGCCGGTATGATATTTGCCTGATGACATCCTGCACGGCGCCAGCAGAAGCGAGCACTTGATGGCCGGTCATTGCTGCGAGAGTGAGCACAAATTCGCCGGCGTGTGTCGGCGGGCTTCAAGCGCGCCCTGTGGGCGGTGATCGCCATCAATGCCGCGATGTTCATCACCGAGACGACCGCCGGCGCACTTGCCGGCTCGCAGGCGTTGCAGGCCGACGCGCTCGATTTTCTCGGCGATTCGATGACCTATGGCCTCAGCCTTTATGTGATCGGCATATCGGTGCGCGCGCACTCGAACGCAGCATCGATCAAGGGCGTCAGCCTTGGCGCCATGGGCCTGTGGGTGCTGGGCATTCACCGTCTATCAGCTGCTGATCCCCGGCCTGCCGCGCGCGGAAATCATGGGCGCGGTCGGCTTTCTCGCCCTTGTTGCCAATCTGGCGAACGTGCTGCCGCTGCACGACCGCGATGGCGATGCCAATGTGCGCTCGGTATGGCTGTGCAGCCGCAATGACGCGATCGGCAATCTTGCGGTGATGCTGGCGGCGGGGCTTGTGTGGGCGACGCAAAGCGGCTGGCCCGACCTTGTGGTCGCCGCCCTGATGGCCTCGCTGTTCCTCAACTCATCGTGGCTGATCATCCGCCAAGCGCTGGCTGAAATGCGCGAGGGACGGGTGGAGGACGAGGGATTGAGCGCGAATGGTGGCGGGTGAGCAACGAGGAAACAAAGCGCGTACCATGCTTCGATACCGAGCGTCTCCCGCGGGCCGGGCGCACGATCGGGGAATCCGGCACACCGGCACCGCCGCCGCGAACCGCTCGGGAAAACCCGCTCTGAAAGGCCGAACCCGGCGCGAATGTAACTGTTGCCCCAATCAGAGTTTGCCGATAGTGATGTTGGACTATGTATTCCCGCTTTGTGATATTCAGCCAGGCTCGCTCCGGCTCGACCATGTTGGTGCTCAGTCTCAATTCCTGTCGGAATGTGGTCTGCCATGATGAAGTTCTAAGCATGGCGGGGATTGAAGGTCTGGTCCCTAAGGAAGAAAAACTGAAAATTTACCCCAGAAAACAAATAAGAGAATGGCGCACCGAACGGGACGTCGATCCCATAAAATTTTTGGAAGAACACATCTGGCCGATTGAGGCAAGTCATGTCGGCTTCAAAATGGTTCTCGAAGACATCTTCTATTCGCCTCACAAGGAAACGTACCTAGACTATTTCTACAATGAGAACATTCTACCGGTCATTCTATATCGCGAAGACCAACTGGCTGTCTACGCAAGTTGTGAACGACTGGCCCAAAATCGCGTCAGATACTCCCTTGTCGGTGAGGAGATAGTGCGGGATACCCGGCAGATCACTATCGATCCTGAACAGTTGGAGCGCTTCCGAAGTGGGCAGCTAACCAAGCTCAAAAATCTGAAAGACCGGTTCCCGTCCGCGTACATCATGCGGTATGAGCGGATTCGGGAAGAATACCCGGGCCTGACCGTTTATCTGGGAATTTGCGACCATCAACTGAAGGAACTGACGCAGAAAACCGGCCCGGCCGATCTGGCTGAAACTATCGCGAACTATGGAGATGTCGAGAATCTTCCCCGCACCATTGAATTGTAAGACTGGCTGCACCCTGCCAGGCTCGAAGATCGGTATCCGGCTCTTGCCGTCGACGCCCGGCCCGAAGGCTTCAAGGAAAAATCTCCGATGCGGCTTCCTTGCGGATGGGTAACCGACTGGCTTGGGCGCACAGGCTCGTCAATGTTCAGTGATTGTGCTTGCGCCGGAGGCGGCGGATGTATGGTGAGTTCCTCGCTTGAGGTCGGCTCGTGCGAAGCGGGCATATCGCCGTCCAGAGCCGGCGGCATGCCCGGGCCCAGCCAGGACTTGTCTGCACCCTCCACCCCCATCAGCTGAACATTCAGCCCGGCGAGCGCTGCAATCAGGCTGGCAAAGCGCTCTGCCGTCAACTCAAGCCCGGAAACGTCCAGCAAAACCGGGCGCCCATGAAAAAAACCAGGCATACGCTCGATCCATTGCGCAGCTCGACGAGCCACTCATCAACCGGCACCTGGACACCCTGCAGACCCCTGTCTGCTGCTTGGAATCGGGTGACGAGAGCGCCTTTACGGCCGCGATGCGGGTCGGCCCTTTGCTTGGGTTGTGGTTCGGGATTTGGTTTCGTCGGGGCCGGGCTATGCCACGGCGCCTTTGCGCTCCCGGAACAGGAGCCGTTTCATGTTGACTGCGATCCTGGCCATGCCGATCCTGGCCCTGGCCCGGTCGATGCCGATGGTGCGGACGAAGAGCCCCATTCGTGCCTTCATCCCGGCGAAGGGATGTTCTGATCGCGGATCGGACCTTCGACCGTGCGGCGTTGGCCCTCTCGTGATGCACGGGCATCGGCTTGCCGGGCGGGCGACGGAAACGGACCTTCGAGGTCAGCCCGGCCCGGGCGATTTTCTTCTCGTTCTTCTGAGACCGATACGCCGTGTCCGCCCGGACAGTCGAGCCGGTGTTCGCCTGATCCGGAAGCCCGCCCGCGAAAGAACCGCAAGATCCGATATCACGACGATCGGGCCATCTACAGGGAGCGAAATATCATCGAGCGCATGTTCTGCCGCCTCAAAGACCGGCGGCGCATCGCAACGCGCTTCGAGCGCAACATTAAAAACGTCATGGCAGCTATCGCGCGCGCCGCAGCCCTCATCTCGTGGCTATAATAAGTCCCGACCCTAGAGCCGCCGGTTCGCCGACAACCGCGGCACCTAGCGCGGTTGAGCCTTGGGCGCGCGGCGCTCGACAAACACTTCGCCGAGAAAGCTCAGCACCATTTCGCCCTGCTGATTCACACCCTCATTGCGGCTGACGACAATGCCCCAATTGGGCCGCGAGGCAAGGTCGATCTTTTCCGCCACCCAAGTCGCGGGCCGCACCGGTGTGGACCATCTCATGTCCCGCAGCCCGGGCGATGGCCCGATGCGTGGGCGGTGCTCGCCTGGCGCGGCTGCCTGCCACTCGGCGCTGCGCTGGCGGTGCTCGACCATCAGCCTGATCCACACAGAGCCGGTGTGCCATCCGCTGGCGATCAGCCCGCCGAACTTGGCATTGGCGGCCTCCTCATCGATGTGGAAGGGCTGGGGGTCATATTGCGTGGCAAACCGGATGATGTCCTCGCGGGTGAACAGATGGCGGCCCAGCAAGGTCTGCTCGCCGATGCGAATATCCTCAAAAAACCCGCTCATCACGCTCCGGCCCCCTGATCTACGGTACTGCACGACTTGAACATCTGCACCGCGACCCAGTTCATGGCGACCTCCGGGTGCTGGTTTTCGACCGCATAGTGGAGCTTGACGATGCCCATATGCGGACGGCTCTGGGAGCCGCGCGCCTCAAGACAGGTCCTCCGGCAAGTCAGGACATCGCCCGGGCGAACGGGTTTGAGCCAGCGCACGTCTTCAACTCCGGCGTCGCCCATGCCGGCGACCCGTGACAGATAATCATCGCAAATCAGCCGCATCAGCATGGCGCAGCCATGCCAGCCGCTGGCGGCGAGCCCGCCCAGGAGCGTCTCGGTTGCCGCCGCCTCATCAAGATGGAACGGCTGGGGGTCAAATTCGCTGGCGAACGAGATGATTTCCTCGCGCGTCACCTGCTTGTGACCGAATGCCACGGTTTCGCCGATCTTGAAGTCCTCCCAGAAGACCGGTTTTGTCGGCTTTGTCATCGTCTCCCCGGGGTTTTGGATGATGTGCAAGTTGAAGCCTGTGCCTGATTGCCGAACCGGCGTCTCGCGGCTGCCGGTCAGGCACCCCAACATGAAGCGATCAGAGGCTAGTTGGCAAACCGGAAACGCAGGATTTCACCATCCTCGACCCGGTATTCCTTGCCTTCAAGGCGCATACGCCCGGCATTGCGCGCGCCCTGCTCGCCGCCATTGGCGACAAAATCCTCATATGAAATGGTCTCGGCACGAATAAAACCATGTTCGAAATCGGTGTGGATCACCCCTGCCGCCTTGGGCGCGGTGACGCCTTGCGGAATGGTCCAGGCGCGTGTTTCCTTCGGCCCGGCGGTAAAGAAGGTTATCAGTCCAAGCAGCGTATAGCCTTCAAATATCACCCGGTCGAGCCCGCGCTCGGTAAGCCCGATGCTCTGCAGATATTCAACCTGTTCTTCATCGCTGAGCGCTGCAATCTCGGCCTCGATGGCAGCGCAGATCACCGCTGTTCGCGCACCGATTTCAGCCGCCCGCTCTGCCACCGCCCGCGTCATTTCATTGCCCGTGGCGGCATCTTCCTCCGCGACATTGCAGATGAACAGAACCGGCTTGGCGGTCAACAGATTGAGCGCCCCGAAGGCGCGCTCGTCTGCTGCCTTCACCGCCACCAGACGCGCCGGCTTGCCCTCGCGCAGCACCTCAAGCGCCTGATTGACCAGTTCCAGCGTCTTGCGCGCTTCCTTGTCCTGACCCCTGATGCGTTTTTCAAGCGGCCCGATGCGCTTTTCCAGACTGTCGAGATCGGCCAGCATCAACTCGGTCTCGATAATGTCCATATCATCGAGCGGATCGATGCGCCCCTCCACATGGGTGACATCATCGTCCTCAAAGCATCTGAGAACATGGGCGATGGCATCGACCTCGCGAATATTGGCAAGAAACTGATTGCCCAGACCATCGCCTATCGAGGCGCCGCGCACCAGGCCGGCAATGTCGACAAAGGTGAGGCGGGTGGGGATGATCTGCGCCGATTTGGCGATATCGGAAATGATGTTCAGCCGTTCATCGGGCACCGCGACCTCGCCGACATTGGGCTCGATGGTACAGAACGGATAATTCGCCGCCTGCGCCTGGGCGGTGCGGGTCAGCGCGTTGAACAGGGTCGACTTGCCGACATTGGGCAGGCCGACAATACCGCATTTGAAACCCATCAGTTCTGATCCGGTTCGCGTCCGCCGCGCAACAGCCGGCGCAGCGCTGCAAACGGTCCGTGTGTGGCCCCGGTGTCTGGCGCAAGGGGTGTTGTCTGCGGCGCAGCTTGCCCATGGCGCTTGGCGGTGGCGTTCCGGGATTTGCCGGAGCGTCTGGACTTCGCCGCCGCCGCTTGCCTGGCAAGTTGTTGCTGCAACGGCGGTTTGGCTTTTTCCGCGCCACTGCCGTCCTTGCGCCGCGATGCAGGTTTTGTCGCCGGACCGGGTTTGGACCTCGGTGCGTCGCCGGATTTGCCAGTTCCGGCGAGCGCATTCATGAAATTGGCCTGATCGCTCTCAACCAGCTTTGCCGCATTGTCGGCGATAGTGTCCAGCAGCGGATCGAGCCAGGTGGCATCGGCCTTTGAGAAATCGCCGAGGACATGTCGATGTACCCGATCCTTGTCGCCGGGATGGCCAATGCCGATGCGCACCCGCATGAAGTCGGGGCCAAGATGGGCGTTGATGGATTTCAGCCCATTGTGGCCCGCCAGCCCACCGCCGCGTTTGACCCTGACCTTGCCGGCGGCAAGGTCGATCTCGTCATGCAGCACGATGATGTCGCTGGCGGCAATCTTGTAAAAACGGGCAGCTTCGCTTACCGCCAGCCCCGATTCATTCATGAATGTATGGGGTTTGATCGCCAGCACCTGTTCCCGGTCGATCCGACCTTCCGCTGTCTCGCTGTGGAAGCGTTTGCGCGAGGGGCTGAAATCGTGACGGTCAATGATCGCATCAAGCGCCATGAACCCGACATTGTGGCGGTGGCGCGCATATTTGACGCCCGGATTACCGAGACCAACGAGAAGCTTCACCTGTCCCAAAGAGCGGGCAGGCCGCTACTCTTCGCTATCACCGTCGGCGTCAGCGGTCTCTTCACCCTTGACGCCTTCTTCACCTTCTTCGTCTTTATCCTCGCTGCCGAGGCCGGCGGGCGAGGCGATGGTGGCGATGGTAAAGTCGCGATCGGTTATCGTCGGTGTTACGCCATTGGGCAATTCAACCGATGAGACATGCAGCGAGTCGCCGATATCGAGCCCGGTGAGGTCGATGATGATCTGGTCGGGGATGGCCGCTGCCGGGCATTCGAGCTCAACCTCATGGCGCACAATGTTGAGAACGCCGCCGCGCTTGAGGCCCGGCGATTCCTCTTCATTGATGAACTGCACCGGAATCTCGACCGCGATCTTTGAATCCGCTGATAGCCGTAAGAAATCCACATGAATGGGGAAATCGCGCACCCGGTCGAATTGTACATCGCGCGGCAACACGCGGATCTTGTTGCCGCCGACCTCAATGTCGAAAAGCGTGGTCTGAAAGCGGCCGGTCTGAAGTTGGCGCTGCAACGTGCCTGAATCGAGCGAAATAGCCTCGGGCGGCAGCTTCTCGCCATAAATGATGGCGGGCACCAGCCCCTCGCGCCGTACCGCACGGGCAACTCCCTTGCTGCCGCGCGTGCGTTGGCTCGCTTTCAATCCGCGAATTTCAGACATCAATCGGCTCCGACTGTGTTTGGCTTATCGGCCCGCACAGCACTGGCTGGCGGACGGGCGACGCCCGCCAAACCGGCGGACACTGAACGCGACTTATAGCGCCGTCGGCCCAAGCTGGCAATGGCGGAAGGCGGGCGAGGGCCAAGAACTTGGATGGGCAGATTGCGGCCTACTGGCCGCCGAAGAAAATCGCTAGGTTTCGTGGACCAGGCTTGACATGAGATTCACATTTCGATTCAAGGCGGCCTTTTGGAGGCGGCCTTTTGGAGGCGGCCTTGGGCGAACGGATTGGTGTAACGGATGAGGAATGGGCGCTGATCGGGCCGCTATTGGCGCCACATGAGATTCACATTGGAGCGCGGTTGCGGGTGCCGTCCTGCACAGGACAACCGCCTGTATTTCGAAGGCATGATGTGGATCGCGCGAACTGGAGCGCAGTGGCGGCCTCTGCGGGATGACTATGGCAAGTGGAACAGCATTTTCCGACGCTACCGAAGATGGGTCACGACCGGCGTGTTCGATGCGATGCTCGAGACGCTGGCCGAACTGGCGGGACGCGATGCCACCGCCGACATGATCGATAGCACGGTGGTCCGGGCACATCATTGTGCCGTCGGCATAAAAAGGGGGCTCAGCAAACAGAGGGGCCTGGCCGGTCGCGCGGCGGCTTTACGACCAGGCTCCACGCGAGGTGCGATGCCAGAGGCCTCCCGCCCGGCTTCGTGCTGACACCTGGCCAAGTGCACGATGTGCAGGGCTTTGCACCGCTGTTCCGCATGATGACCGACCGCATTGAGGCGTTCCTCGCAGATCGCGGTTATGATGCCGATGCTATCCGCCAGGAAATCGCCGCCGCAGGCGTCGAAGCGGTGATCCCTGCAAAGAGCAATCGTCTTGACCCCATCACGCACGACCGGGCCAAAGACAAATGACGCAATCTCGTCGAGCGGTTGTTCAACAAACTCAAGAACTGGCTCAGGGTCGCCACCCGCTACGACAAAACCAAAGAGTCCTGCCCTGGCTTCGTCGCCATCGCATCAATCAAACTCTGGATACCCCTTTGTCCACGACAACCTAGTTGAACAGGCTGGAGACCGATTCCTCACCGGCCGTGCGTGCAATTGCCTCGCCCAGCAGATGGGCGGTTGGCAACACCCTGATATTGGGCGCCGCCAGCACCGCATCGGTTGGATTGATCGAATCGGTAATCACTAGGCTTTTCAGTTGCGATCCGGTAATCCGCGCCACCGCGCCGCCAGACAGCACGCCATGGGTGATATAGGCCGAAACGTCTGTGGCACCCTGCGCCAGCAACGCCTCTGCGGCATTGCACAAGGTGCCGCCGGAATCGACAATGTCGTCGACCAGAATGCAGGATCGCCCGCTGACATCGCCAATGATGTTCATCATTTCCGATTCGCCGGGCTGGTCGCGGCGTTTGTCGACAATCGCCAGCGGCGCGCCGATGCGCTCTGCGATCAACCGCGCGCGCACCACGCCGCCAACGTCGGGCGAAATCACCATCAGATTGTCTGTTCCGAACTGCTCGCGAATGTCGCGCACGATCACCGGGGCGGCGAACAGATTGTCAGTTGGAATGTCGAAAAAGCCCTGGATCTGGCCGGCATGTAGATCAATTGTTAACACCCGGTCAGCGCCCGCATTGGTGATCAGATTGGCAACCAGCTTGGCCGAGATCGGTGTGCGTCCGGATGAACGCCGGTCCTGCCTAGCATAGCCGAAATAGGGCAGAACCGCGGTAATCCGGCGTGCTGAAGACCGGCGCAGCGCGTCGATCACGATCAGCATTTCCATCAAATGGTCATTGGCCGGAAATGACGTCGACTGGATGATGAATACATCCTCGCCGCGCACATTCTCCAGCACCTCGACGAATATTTCCATATCCGCAAAGCGCCGCACATTGCACTTGGTCAGGGTGACATCGAGATAAGACGCGATCGCTTCGGCGAGCGGTCGGTTCGAGTTGCCGGCAACCAGCTTGATGCTATCTCTGCCGTTCCGAACAGCCATGGATTTTTCTCGCCGTTCCCGCGCGTTACCGGATCAAAACCGGAGGTGTGTGGTTCATATCAAGACGGCTTGGGGCTGTAAATGCCAAGCCGCACCCTGTGTATGAATTGTGGGCAAGACCGGCGGGTGAGGAAAACCGCGTGCAACCGCCGCGGGTGGTCGCAATCCAGCCCATGGCGGGCCTAGCGGGTGGCGGGCAACAGGCCGACAATGCGTTTGGCCGCCGCGGCGGTAGAAGCGATTGCCGTACCGCCCCATGCGCCGTTCAGCGCGCCGCGCGGGATCTCGTTGCGCTGGGTGATCGTGCCGCGCGCATTTCCCTGTGGATCGGTCAGTGTCCATTCGATGGTGACACTCTGCTTCTGGCGTCCGCTATCGGCCATGGCGACACTTCCGTCGAGCACGAATGCGCGGGTGCTGGTGCGTGTCACCGGGATGTTCTGGGACCTGAGCGCGCTTGCCATGGCACCTGCCAGCGATCCGTTGCCGTCGCCCGGTGCGCCCCTGACGCCGCGGACCGCGATTGGCGGGCGTGAATTCGAACTCAGCCCCAGATCAGCCAGCGTCGTCAGCGAACTGCGGCCGCGCGAGGCGACCGTCGGTGATCTTGGCAGCCAGGCGGCAATCTTATCGCCAACCGAAGCCGCAATCTGGTCAAGCGTTGCATTGCTGACCACCGACCATGGATTGTCCGGCGCGTTGCCTGCGACATTTTCCTCGGAGATGATCCGGTGCGCGCGCGCGCCATCGGCGGTATTGGCGTCCCACACGCAGGCAATTGAGGTTTCGCGCCCGTTGCCGGCAGCCGAACAGAAACCCTGTAGTTTGAACACTGCCGGCGATTGCGGGTTTGGCGCCATGGAAACGCCACGGCCCTGCAGTGCGGAAATCAACTGGTCTCCGAGCCGCGCCGTCTGGGCAGCCGGCAAGCCGATTGGCGCTTGCAGAGCGATCTGCGGCATTCCACTGCCGCCCGCTATTGGTGCGGTATCGACACCGGGCGTCGCGCATGACGCCATCGCCAAGAGCGCCAAGGCGCTCGCAAGCACTGCGAACCCGCCCCAGCCCCGTCTGGGCTTGCTGCCGCAGGTTAACGCCATATGGGCCATTTCACGCACCTGTTGCCGGGCAAGAACACAACTCTGCCAACAGATTATACCCCTCCTGTATAGCGAATTATTAACCAGGTCCATACGCGCCAAGTCCCGGCCAGCATGGCAGAAATGCGCCGATGCCATCCAATTTGCCGGTTGCGCGCGCTTATTGAGCATTAATATGGTTCAAGAGCCGCAGTGTTCACCCGACATTCACGGGATGACGGCCATCGTCGAGTTAATACTGCCTCCACGGGCGGACATCTGCAACTCCGAACCATCGTCGTGGGGATCGAGGGACATCGAGAACGGTGACGCCGGCGTATATCGCGCCGGGATTGCCGATTTCGTCGTCATCGGGACACACCTCGCCCGTGGTTCTTGCCGGACTGCATGACAACCGGACGCGTCACGCCGGCGCCGGCTGCGGCCGAAGTTCGGCGATCAGCCGCAGGATCTCGGCGAACAGGCCCCTTGGCACCGCGCCCTCGGCCAACCGGGCCAACTGTACTGGAACGTGACGCACCGGCCGTGTGTGACGATCCCGGCGCCGATTCTGATCGGCGTCTCCTTCACGCCGGTCGGCGACCATCGCCTGACCGCCTCCGGCAGACCCGGCGTCCGCATGAAGTTAACGGGATTGCAGGCGAGCGCATGAAGCTGGAGCCGCACAATCGCGTTCCTGCCTTCCTTGATGTGCTGCCCGGCCGCACCGCACCGGTTGCAGAAGGCGACCACGCGCCTGGCAGGGCGGCTCAGCCTGGTGACGACCCGACGCTTCTTGTCCCATGACCCTGCCCGATGGCTGAAGCCGGCATGGGTGCGGATCATGTGATCGGGTGGGCAACCGACGGGTCGGGTCGGAAGGCAGGCGATGCTTTGCCGAAGGATCGCGTCGGCTTTGAGACCGATCGTATACCGGTCGCCCTCTGCTGCGTTCCGGATCGCCGAACCGGTTGAACACAAACAGCGGATGGCAGCAGTTGGACGTCTGACCCCCCTGGCTTTGAGCGTGTTGGCGTGATTCCGTGGGGGTATCAGCGACGGAGGGTACGATGGCTGCACAGCGCGGGTTGTTCGATCTGGGTGAGCGCTACGCGGCGTTATCGAAGGCGGGAGATCCGCTGGAGCGGCTTGCAGGGGTTATCGACTTCGAGCTCTTTCGGCCAGAGTTGGATGCGACGCTTGATCGTTCCGATGGCAGGCAGGGCGGGCGCCCGCCGATGGCCCCGGTCCTCATGTTCAAGGTGCTGGTGATCCAGGCGCTCTACGGTCTGTCGGATGCGCAGGCGGCGTTCCAAATCCGCCGGCGGGCTACCACGTCCGGCCGGTCCTGCTCGGCGGCCCTCAGGGCTTTTTTTGAACGACGGGCCGCGCCGGCGGACCGCATTCCACACCGCGCCGGTGGAGATCAACACGCCATGGTCGGCCTCGAGCCGGGTTTGCACGCTCGCCGGTGTTATGCCGGGGTGAGATCTCATATGTCCGGCCAGCGCCATTTCCTGAGCCGCCTCTAGCTTGCGCGGTGCATGGCCCCGGTTCGGGTTGGGACCGCTGTCGCCGGTCGGCCGACGCCGCATCAGCGCTTTGTAGATGTAGGACGGGCTCACGCCAAACGTCGCTGCCGCCTGCCTCACCGCCATCTACCGCCGAAAAAACTAGATCCCGCAAGTCCTGCGAACAGCGCCGTCCGGATCTCCAACCCATTACGCGCCTCCATCTTGCCGCATCCCGTGAATCACATCAGTGCGCGATTGGGAACCCCCAAACGATTCCGCTCATCGCGAAGACGCTCTAGAGTGTGGAATTGGTGTCGATTGATGGCCCCCGCTGGGCCTTCATGACGGCACGCTCAGCTTTTGTCCGGCACCTGTTTTGCCCGGGCGAGCAAGCGCTCAGCCGCCTTGAGATGAGGCAGGTCGAGCATCCAGCCATCAAGTGAAGTCACTCCGCCTTCGCCCATTTTCGAAAACGCCTCAACCACGCGCTCCGCATGGGCAATGGCCTCTTCGCTCGGCGTGAAGACCTTGTTGATGACAGGGATCTGGGCCGGATGGATGGCGAGCTTGCCGGAAAAACTATCGCGCGCTGCCCCGACGCAATCTCGCTCAAGCCCCTGAAGATCGCGGAAATCAGTATAGACCGAGTCGATTGCGGCAACGCCGGCTGCACTGGCTCCAAACAGGCACAGATTGCGCACCAGCCTTGCCGGTTCCGTCCAGTCTCCATCAGCGCGGTATGCCTGGGCGCCGATATCGGCGGCAAGATCCTCCACACCCCATGCCAGCGCTGACAGCCGCGGACTTGATCGGGCATAGGTGCCAAGGCCGAAAATCGCCGCTGCCGTCTCGGTCGCGATTGCGATGATCCGTGTGGTGCCCTCAGCAATGCCTTGGGCTTGTTCGCATGCGGCAATACGCCCGCTGAGCTCGGAGATATCACCGCCCCCGCCCGACTTGGGCAGAACCACACCATCAGGCGCGCCAGCCATCACCTTACCCAGATCGTCAACGGCAAACGGCGTATCAAACCCGTTGATCCGCACAAAAAGGAGCGGGCGATCAGGCGTATCCCGATGCTCATGCAGGAAAGAGAGTACCGTGTGCCGCGCCTTGTCCTTGCGCGCAGGTGCGACTGAGTCCTCAAGATCGAGGATCAGCACATCGGCAGCAGTGCCAAGCGCCTTTTCGAGCTTGTCCGGCTGATCGCCGGGAACGAACAGCAGCGAGCGCAATTCAGGCGTCCTTCTTTTTCATGAAAGCCTGTCTGATGCAGGTCGCCACAAGCGTGTCATCCTGCTTGAAGCATTGGTGTTCAAACTCGACGATGCCGGCATTGGGGCGCGACTTGGACTCCCGCCTCGACAAGACCCTGGTGGTGACATGCACCGTGTCGCCCTGAAACAGTGGGTTTGGAAATTTCACCTCACTCATGCCGAGATTAGCGATGGTGGTTCCGATTGTGGTGTCGTTGACCGAGATGCCGATCATCAGACCGAGCGTGAACAGCGAATTCACCAAGGGCTGGCCCCATTCGGTCTCGGTCTCGCAGAAATGCCGGTCAATATGCAGCGGCTGCGGGTTCAGCGTCATGTTGGAGAACAGCATGTTGTCCATTTCCGTCACCGTGCGCCGCAGCGCATGATGGAACACTTGGCCCTCTTCAAAATCCTCATAAAAAAGACCGCTCATCGCACCGCCCCCGCTTTCTTCGCTCTGCGTTACACCAGCGCCGCGACGATCTTGCTCATATCCGACAGCTCATCGAGGCGTCTCTCATCCCGAACCAGACCCTTGAGCTTGACCCGGTCGAGCGGCTTGGCGGCAAACGGCACACAGCCCCAGAATTTTTCTTCAAGGTCGGAAAATGACATTGGGTCGGCAAGATTACCCTTGCAATTGTCGACCCGGCAGGAATGGGTCGTGCCATCGTCAAGTGCGATCTCGACAATCGCGACCCCCAATCCGCGCCCATGAAGCCGCTCAAGCTCCTCGTCCACTTCGATGGAGATGATCTCGGCCACATCGCGTACCGCCGGATCGTTGATATGCGCCTCTTCCAGCATATGTCCGGTTTGACCGCCCCTTTGAGAAGCATGGTCGGCGACCCCGTGTAGGGCAGGCTGAACAGGGCTTCCTCGGTGTTGGTGGCCGCGCGCTTGGCCTCGATCGGCGCGGCCACGGCATTGTAGCTGCCCTGCGTCATGCGAACCCTGATCGCGCTCACCTAGCCGGCGGTAAATCTGTGCTCATCCACCAGTCTGTGCACTGCCTCGATTGCAAAGTGGCTGCAAAAACAGCACGGATAATATTTGCCGCTGATATCGAGCAGTTCCCAGTGCTTGCCCAACTCATCGGTCAGCGCGCCCGGATCATAGTCATTGTCATGCTCGGTCCTGAAATAGCCGAATTCGCCCTGGAACACGCGCTCAATGCTGCCAAAACCAGCCTCGGCGAAAATGGTCGAGGCGACCGCCGCCTGATCGGCAAATCCCTGTTGCACCCGCACCAGAACCGATCCCTCGTGCGCCATTTGCAGGTTTCCCGACACTTGCGCCGATGCAATACCGAGTGCCGCCACGGTCTCATCCGGTGTCAGGCGGGCGAGCTTTGCCGCGATCAAGGCGCCGCCGAAGGTTGACTGATGAAGCGAGGTCACCCGCCCAGTATGCAGGAAGCTGGTGTTGAACGACACACCCAGCCTGATGGCAAATTCCATGCCGGCGGCGATTGCGGTGACAAAGTCCCGTCCGCTGACACCGCCGGCCCGCTCGGCCATGGCAAGCCCTGAGGGAAATATGCCCGCCATCACATGACATGGAGAATAGCTCTATCGTAAAAACAATCGTAGTCGAGCGCGCGGCCCATGGTGCCGTTCACCAGCGTCGCGTGGTGAGCTGGAACGCGGCCGCCAAGCACTAGGATCGTGGCTTCTTCCTTGCCACCCCAGCTCATTGCGGTTTTGGCGAGCGTGCCGACGCCCTTGGCCGCACTTCCCAGGATGATCAACGCCAATTGGTCGAGAACCAGCCTTTTCACCGTATCGGCCACATCGACTGAAAGGTCGTTGAATGTCAGGCGATGAGCGAAATCCGCGTATATCCTGGACGTATCGGCAGAGGCGCTTGTGCCTTTGACAGCTGTTTGCAGGTTCACTGGCGATCTCCCTTTTTAAAGTGCATTCCATACGCGCAGGATGTGGCAGGGCGGTATGTAAAAGGCAGCATACAAGCTTGGCCGGTGGCCGGCTAACCTTGGCAAATATACCCGTACATCAGGACCTGAATTCAGGGGAATGAACGCCATGTCCGGTTCACATCGCCGCGCGGGTTTTTGGTCAGCCCAAATGCTATAGAGCCAATTACAATCGAGCGACGGCTTGGCACGCTTCAAGTCTGTCTCGCCTTCAGCCCGACTTGGGCAGTGCAGCTCTTGAAAGAGTGAACCGGACCGCAACAACGACCAAAGATCCGGCAATACCAGCACTGACCAATGTGGATGAAACGCCAAAAAGGTCTGCCAGGCTGCCGAGGAAAAGGGCGCCAAGCGCCGAAGTCCCAAGCCCGACCACCATCCACAAACTCATTACCCGGCCCCGAAAGGCGTCATCGACTTGGAGCTGGATCGCCGACTGCAGGTTGATTCCGATCATCGTGCCGCAAAACCCGGTGACCGCCACGCACGCAATCGCGACGTACCAATCGCCGGCCACTCCCAGCGTCGATACCGCAAGAAGACCGAGAAAAATCGCAGCATGCGCGATCAGCGGGATACCCTTGGTCCACGACCCCGCCTGGCGCAGGGAGTTTGTGAGCGCGGCAATCAGCGCTCCGCCGCCGCCGGCCGACAGCATCTGTCCAAGACCTTCCGCGCCACGATCAAAAACACCATCCGCGATCACCGGAACGATCTCAGCTACCCCCCTTATTGTCAGTGAGGATATGGCGGTCAGCAGCATGGCCTCGCGAATAATCGGATGAAGTGCCGCGTGGCGCGCGCCCTCCCACAGCTCAACCAGGAAATGCTTGCGGCCCCCCTTTGATCCCTCTCTCTCCCGCACCGTTAGAAAAAAGATTGCCACCAGATTGGGTATGAACACAAACACATTGATCAGCATGGTGGTTCCGGTGCCAAGCGTCTCGATCATGATGCCGCCGATCGCCGGTCCAATCAGCCGCGCGACATTGAAATTGGCGGCGTGGATCGCCACCGCATTGGGCAGGACACTAAGCTCAACCATGCGCGGCACGATTGTCATCCTCACCGATCGCTCGGCACTTCCCGCAAAGCCGGTCACCAAGGCGATCACGACCAGGCCCCAGATCGTCAAGACGTCTGCGGCATGAAGCAGATAGAGCGCGAGAGACGCCGCAGCGACAATGCTATGACTGACCAGAGCCGCCGGACGCAGCCGGATGCGATCCATCAATACGCCGAATAGCGGGCTCGAAATCACTGTCGGTGCGAACAGGCAGAATGAGAGCAGCCCGACCCAGGTAGCCGATCCGGTCATCTCCCAACCGACCCAGCCAATCACCACCCGGTTGATCCACTGACCGTTGACAGAGAAAAATCCGCCACCCTCATACATTCTGAAACTGGGACTTCGAAGTGCGGGAAAACGCATCGGGCAACCTTGTTGGGCAATTGTGTGTGAAGGCATAGCGCGATCTCTGCGCGCCGCGCATCACATCGGATCAGGCAGGACAATGCCATATTACATCGACCGGAATTTGCCATTGAGGCGCCCTGGACACCCAAAGGTCAATGGGTCGCAGCCCAGTGATTCCGAAGTTCTCAATGTCCCGTTGTTCGCGCCGCAATTCAGGTGAATTGCGCGTCCTGTGACCGGCGTCCTGCTCAAGCGGCCAAATCCGGGCGCTGGGAGACGGTCTGAACACTCAAGAGACTGTGGACCTGGAGCGCCCACAAGGCCTCGCGCGAGAAGCCCCAGGATTGCGGGCAAGGCAACCCAGGGACTTCTCGACACAAAGCCAGTACAGTACGGGGGCAGCTTTCCTGTGGCGCGCCTAGGGTCTGGCCCCGATAACCGTCTTCCCGATTTGATCCGGGGATGGTTCATTGCCTCCGATGAGGAGTTAACGAGATGTGTGATTTCTTCTGGTTTTCCGATTCTCAGCGGGCCCGGATCGCGCCGCTTCTGCCGACCGATGCGCGCGGCAGGAAGCGTGTTGATGATCGTCCTGTGCCGAGCGGGACCGTCCATGCTCTGCGCTGTGGCGGTCGCCGGGCCGACTGCGCCGCTATCCACGGGCCGAAGAAGACGCTCTTCAACCGCTTCGTCAACTATAAAGAGAGACTTAAAAAAATGAAACTATTAAAATCACCTCATGGTTTACTATCACTATTGTTAATAATGTTAATGAGTTTTTTCTCTATTGATTCGCATTCTATAGCTGGAGGAATAAGATCTGATGGAACAAAAAATGGTGAAAACTGTGGGATGAAATCTTCAAATGGTTCAGCCTCTGAGCTGAATGAAATCAACTGCATGTTAAACCCTGAAAGCTGTCTTCATAACGCCGCTTGGCATGAGGATCGGGACAATTCAATGTCCCCTGTTTCTACTAAAGAGGGAGTTGGGGCTGCCATGGCTACCTTTTGGACTTTGAATGGCTTTTCTCAAGGAATTCAAGTTTGTCCTGGGGTTTATTTAGCTACAGCTCATGGAGTTTTAGATGATCCACGAAAAGCGAGAAAAGAAAATCGCTCCTTAAGAGAGCCTGTTCGAAACTCAGTTAGAGTTGCTGCTTACCCTATAAATCCAAAGAATGTGACAAGAGCCAGTCAAAGTAACTCTCAGTTTGTGTCTCCTAGAATAAATAATCCTTCTGCCTGGAATGAGCCCCCTACAGATTATGTTTTTGTAAAAGTAGATAAAGCTCTTAGGCCAAATAATTTTGTAATACCAGTAAGAGGTTCAAATCAAAGAATAGTGAATGATTCAATAAGCGGTGAAATAAATGTTCATCTTTATAGGCCACAAACTAGATTTAATACTGATTCAAGTGGAACTCCTGATTTTAATCCACAAACATTAAGACAGCAAACTGGTAATGACATTGCAGACCTTTATCAATCCCCATTGAGAGTTAACGAGCCGTGTGAGATATTAGAAATTAGTGGGAGTTTTGTTACAAGTTACTGTCCCGTAGAAGGGGGTGTTTCTGGTAGTCCCAACATTGCGACAATTAATGGTGAAGATTATTTGGTAGGTTTACAGACTATGGGAGATGACCGCACCTATAGCCGAAAAGCGAAAAATGATATCGGTAATCCTTTTGTTGTTTCTTCTGAGTTCTGCAGTGACTATAAATCAGTCTGTGGCCAACCCTGTGCCGAGTTAGATGAAGTGTTACAATAAAAGATTAATGAAATCTCACTTTGATACAATTTACTAACTCCGGGACGAGCGCGGTATATGGGAAGGTATCTTCAGCGCTTCGGCAGGCGCCGAGGATACGCCTGACCGGCTGTTCATCGACATCCCGCATCAAGGTTCATCGCTGCGCCGGCGGCGGAAAAGGGGGCCCTGGCCCCCATGCCCCCCCATGGTATCGGCCGCACCAAAGGCGGACGCAACACCGGGCTCCACGCCGTCCGCGACCACAAGGGCCGCACCGTGTTTTTGTCAATTGCGTCCTGCTCCCGACGCCCGGAAACGTGCATGATTGCAAGGTCGCACAGCGCTGCATCGAGGCCATGCCGCCATCCGCCGAACCTGTCGCCGACAAGGGCCGTGACGGCCGGGAACTGCGCGAACGGTTTGAAGAGCGCGGGACCGGACCCGTCATCCCGCCGCGAAAGAACCGCAAGATCCGATATCACTACGATCAGGCCATCTACAGGGAGCGAAATATCATCAAGCGCATGTTCTGCCGCCTCAAGGACCGGCGCCGCATGGCAACGCCATATGACCGGCGGTCAGACATCTTCATGGCCGCAATCACAATGGCAGCCATCCTCATACTGGTGGCTATAATGAGCCCTGAGCCTAGGATATGTGCCATTAAAGACCAAGGTGATAGTAAAAGTATGTTTTCCACCATCGGGCAAGTCAAGAATTGCTGCGCCTGATCGGTATTTGAAGCAGTGGGCTCAGGTCTTCAGACCCTTTCCGGTGCGGAAGATCCACCACACGGCTGCAAGGCAAATCAGCAGAAAGCCGAGTGTCGCAGCAAGGCTGATTGCGACATCGACATCGGCAATCTCGAAAAAGCTCCAGCGAAAACCGCTGACCAGATAGACCACCGGATTGAACAGGGTCACGTTTTGCCAGAAGGGTGGCAGCATCTCGATCGAATAGAAGGTGCCGCCGAGAAAAGTGAGCGGTGTAATCACCAAAAGCGGTACGATTTGCAGTTGCTCGAAATTGCCGGCCAGCAGCCCGATGACAAATCCAAGCAGGCTGAAGGTGATGGCGATGAGCAGCAGAAAGGCCACCATCCACACCGGGTGCGCTACCTGAAGCGGCACTAACAAGCCCGCGGTTGCCAGTATGATCAATCCTAGGATGATGGACTTGGTGGCGGCCGCGCCGACATAGCCGATGATGATTTCGAATGGCGATATGGGGGCTGAAAGCACCTCATAGACCGTGCCGATGAAGCGCGGGAAGTAGATGCCGAAGGACGCGTTGGAGACCGAGTGCATCATCATGGTCAGCATGATCAGGCCGGGCACGATGAACGAGCCATAACCGATGCTATCGATCTCCTGGATGCGCGAGCCAATGGCGCCGCCAAAGACGACGAAATACAGTGCTGTCGAAATCACCGGCGCAACAACGCTTTGCGCGAGCGTGCGCTTGGTACGTGCCATCTCGTATTTGTAGATCGCCCAGACCGCGCGGAAATTCATGATGCATCCCTAACGAGTGATACGAAGATGTCTTCCAACGAGCTAGTTCTGGTGTCGATATCGCGAATCACAATGCCTTGTTCGCACAAATCCGACAGCAGCGTGGTGATGCCGGTGAGTTGGCCGGTGGTCTCAAATGCGAAGGTGATGGCGTCGCCACCGGCGGACAGAACCAAGTTATAGCGCTCCAGCCCGGGCGGTAGAGCATCAATCGGATGCAAGAGTTGCAGCACGAGTTCCTTGCGACCGAGCTTTCGCATCAGTTCGGCCTTTTCCTCAACAACGATGATCTCACCCTTGCTGATGACACCGATGCGCTCGGCCATGTCCTCGGCCTCGGCGATATAGTGGGTGGTGAGGATGACGGTGACACCGGTCTTTTGCAGGTCGCGCACCACCTCCCACATGGCTTTTCGCAATTCGACATCGACACCGGCGGTGGGCTCGTCGAGGAACAATATGCACGGCTCGTGGCTCAGTGCCTTGGCAATCAGCACACGGCGTTTCATGCCGCCCGACAGTGTCATGATGCGGTCATTGCGCTTGTCATCGAGCGACAGGTCAGCCAGCAACTTTTCAATGTAGCTCGGATTGGCCGGTTTGCCGAACAGGCCGCGCGAGAAGCTGACATTGTCCCAGACGGTCTCGAAGGCGTCAGTAGTGAGTTCCTGCGGCACCAGCCCGATCATCGAGCGGGCTTGGCGATAGTCGCACACGATGTCATGGCCGGCGACGCTGACCGATCCGGCAGATGCGTTGATGAGGCCGCAAATGATGCCGATCAGTGTGGTCTTGCCGGCACCATTGGGGCCCAGCAAGGCAAAGATCTCGCCCTCGTTGATATCGAGGTTGATGTTCTTCAGGGCTTCAAATCCATTGGCGTAGGTTTTCGACAGACCGGCAATATTGATGATCGGGCTCATGGCAATGAATTGCCTTGACGGGCGGCGAAACGCACGACGTCGTCGACACCGGAATGGCGGGCGCCCTCGTGCAGCAAAGTCTTTCCGGTAAATGCCTCGACCACATCAAGCTCCGCCGCCACTGATTCCAGTTCCATCAGATCGTATCTCAATGACTGATTGGCAAGGCCAATGGTGAAGGGGCGGTCTGCGGTATTGGCAAAAGCCTCGACCACAAACCAGCCGCCCGGTGCCAGCGCCCCGATGGCAGCGGAAAATGCGTGCGCGCGAATCTCAATCTCACAGTGGAGCGAGAATGTGAAGACGGCATCGTATCGCTCTGTTGGCGGCGGCGACCACCCGGCCAGATCGGCGGCAATGCGGGTGCTAGTGATGCCGGCTGCGCGGTCACGCGCCAGTGCGCGCTCAGTTGCCAGCTTGGAGATATCAACCGCCGTGACCGTCAGGCCCGGGCGCGCCAGCCGAGTGCCGTTGCGCCCGTCGCCATCGGCGAGCATCAGCGCTTTGTGCGCGGCGAAGTCGGAGCGCGCGCAGATCATTTTCAGATATTGGTTGGGCGCGTCACCATAAAGACTTCCCGGTGAGGCGGCATAGCGGGCATTCCAGTCTAGCGGGCCCTTGCGCTCGCTGGATTGGCTCATTTCTGACTCCAAGACGGACGGCGGCAATGTGCCGAAATGCATGCGCGCCGCCAATGGGCGCAATCAGACCGATTGGTAGACCTGTTGGCCGGCCCCACAGTGAAGATGATCAAATCCCATGCTGGCATCAGGGCGTCTGTTCTTCGAATTTTTCAAGATCGTCGTTGAGGTTGGTCGATGGCAGGGCGCGGCTGACCCAGACATGGGCCCAAGGCTTGACGAAGCTTGCATCGTCGATAGCGCCGATCCTGACGCCCACCAGATGCGGCCGAAGACGGATTGGCGAAACAATCCCGTCATCGCGTGCCGACCGTTCTTGCCGGTGCGCGGATCGACAAGCTCATGGTCGGCCATGTCCGTCAAGCCGAGCGCATCATCAAGCTCGCGGCAGGCCGGCCATCCGGCATCGGTGGTGATTCCGGAACCGTGGAACTCGAGCTTCAGGCGGCGGTCGAAATCGAACCGAAGAGGCACATCAACTGATCCCACGTTCCCCAAGTACCGTGACGTTTTCGCGACTCTGACAGCCGGTAACATGTTATATTTCAGCATGTTGTACGGGCTGTAGGGGGCGGATCACGGATCAACCGCAGGGTGCAGGCGAAACCGGTGATATCAGGCTCGGTTTCGACAGTCGGGGGGGCTGGAATTCCATGGCTCGAAGATCGGTTCCGACGGTGGCCCGTTGCCGTTCCGGGAGTTGGACGATACCCCGGGATTGCAAGATATTGCCGGCGGTCCTCTCGGAGATCCGCGAACCGTCCACAACCGCCTGCATTCCGTGGTCGGGCTTTTGCGCCAGTCGGGCCTTTGCGGCAGTCGGTCTTCGGGCGATCGACCGGATATGATGATGTGAACGACGCGGACCGTCCGGCGCTCGATCCGGTGATGCGGCAGGTGGTCGGAGGGCGTGGTGTTGATGCCGAGGCTGCGTCTGCCAGCCGGATGGGGCGGTTCGAGACCGGGGTGTCGGCGGCCGCGACAATCGCGGTGCGCCGGTGGACGTATCCGGTCAATGGAGCGATCGGGGGATTGATCGGGCTCACGCCGCGATGGCGCCCGAACGGACCACACAGGACATGGACGGTTCGGTCGGCCCGCCCCATGACGCGCAGCCCCATGACGCGCGACCCATGGCGCTCAGGAAGGCACCGCCTGGAACGGGCATTTCGGCTGCATGTGCCGTCACCCCTTGTTCGTCCTTAACCGGTTTGGCCGCCTCGAACGCCGTTCATTGCGCCCCGGCAATGTTCACAGCGCCGATGGCCGGGAAAATGTGCTCAAGCCGGTATTGGCGCGATATGCGGATCGTGAGCTGATGCGGTTCTTCCGGGCCGATGCCGCTTTTGCTGTCCCGGAGCTCTACAAGACGCCGGGGGCGGAAGGCTGTTCCTGCGCCATCCGGCCCGGGAAGACCGCTGTTCCGGAAAGCAGGATTGCACCTGTGCTCAAGCGCCCCGCGGGTCGCCCGCCGACCCATGTGCGGCGCATCTGCGGCGACTTCGCGTATCAGGCCGCGTCACGGGGCAAACCGTCATGGGACAAACCTAGCGGGTCGTCGCCAGGGTCGAACGGCATCCGGGTGACTTGTTCCCGAAGATCGGCTTTGTGGCCACCAACCCGCCGATGGAGCCGGACCGGATCATTCGGTTCTACAACCAACGCGGCACCGCCGAACAGCATGTCGAGGAAGGAAGGAAGGCGATCACAATCGGACGCGTCTTTCCTGCAGGGGCATGGCGCGGAACGAGGTGCGGCTTCAGCTTCATGCATCGGCCTGCAATCCCGGTGTCTTCCTGCAGGGCATCGACCTGCCGGAGGAGACGGCCGACCGGTCGCCGACCGGCCTGCGGACCTGCCTCATCAGGATCGGAGCGCGGGTCGTCCGCCACGCCCGAGCCATCACGTTCCAACCGGCCGAGGCGGCTGTCGGCGGCGCTCTGTTCACCCGCATCCTTGCGGCCATCCAACGGCTCCGTGCGCCCCCGGTACCGGTCAGACCGACTTCCGGTTCAAGCCCGTTGCAATAGCCATAAATAGCGCCCGGTTCACGAACCGGATGCCCGAACCATGACACAGCCCGCCCAGGAGGCTTGATCCGTACGCAAAACAGCGGCAGCATGGTCGAAACGGCGTTCTAATTGGGGAATGTCGGTTGATATGATGAGACCGAGTCATTTGGGTGATCCCGGTTTCTGCCTTTTAATCTAGTGGTCATGATCCAATGAATAACCCGCGCCGCGGACGGTTCGGATCGGATCACAGCCATCATACTGGTTCAATGCCCGGCGCAATCGGCCGACATGGGCATCGACCGTTCTCAGATCGACATGGATGTCCTGCCCCCAGACCCGGTCCAGCAGCTGCTCACGGCTCCAGACCCGTTTCGGCCTTTCCATGAAAGTGGCGAGCAGCCGGTACTCCGTTGGCCCGAGTTTCACCTCCCTACCGTCCCGCATCACCTTGTGTTGCTCCGGATTGAGCTCAATATTGCCGAACTCAAGGGTCTCACCAACACTGGCAGGCAGTGAACGCCGCAGGATTGCCCGCACCCGGGCGATCAGTTCATTTACCGAATAGGGTTTGACAATATAGTCGTCGGTGCCGGTCTCAAGGCCGCGCACGCGGTCAAAATCCTCGCCACGGGCGGTCAACATGATGATCGGGATGCGTCTTGTGTCTTTGCGCGTTCTAAGGCGGCGGCAGATCTCGATGCCTGAAACATTGGGCAGCATCCAATCGAGCACTATCAGATCTGGTCGCGTTTCGTCTATCATCAACAGCGCCTCTTCACCGTCGCCGGCTTGAGCGAGGCGAAAGCCAACTGAGCTGAGATTGTAGGCCAGCACTTCCATCTGCGCTGGCTCGTCTTCGACAATCAGGACGAGAGGTTCGGGGACAATGGACATTGGTTATCCTGTATCCGCGGCTGATTGACTATTCGGCGGCATCGGGTCCGATATAGGTGGTGCTGGTGGTATCGCTCTTCGGGCGCTCTTCATCGAAGATCTCGCCGCTGATCATATAGTGCACCTGTTCGGCCACACTCGTCGTGTGGTCTCCCATCCGTTCAACATTCTTGGCAATGAACAGAAGGTGCATGCAGAGCGTAATGGCGCGCGGGTCTTCCATCATGTAGGTGAGCAATTCGCGGAACAGCGTGTTGTGCAACTGGTCGACTTCGGCATCACGCAATCGCACATCTTCTGCCATATCGACATTGCGGTTCACATAGGCATCCAGCACATCCTTGACCATGCTTTGCACCATGGCACCCATGCGTTTGATGGTCGCAGCGGACGAACCGATCGGCTGTGCTTTGGCCAGAACGCTGCTGCGCTTGGCAATATTCTTCGCGTAATCGCCGATACGCTCCATGTTCAGCGCAATTTTCGGTGCCACAACGACAGCGCGCAAATCCTGGGCCATGGGCTGGCGCTGCGCCAGAATGCCGACCACTGCCAAATCAATCTCGGCCTCCAGTACATCGATACGATTGTCGTTGGCGATGACCGCTTCAGCCAGTGTAACGTCGCGTCGGTTCAAGGCAGTGGCGGCATCGGCAATCTGTTTTTCGACCAATCCACCCATCTCGATAACAAGGGCTTCGATGCGGTTGAGATCTTCGTCGAATGCCGTGACGATATGCTGCTTGTCCATTTTCCGTCTCCTAGCCAAACCGGCCGGTGATGTAATCCTGGGTGCGTTCGTCATCCGGGTTGGTGAAGATATGCTTGGTCTCCCCTTCCTCGACCAACACGCCCAGATGGAAGAACGCGGTGCGCTGGGAGACCCTGGCGGCCTGCTGCATTGAGTGGGTGATGATGATGATCGTGAAGTTTGTCCTCAACTCGTCGATCAACTCTTCGATGCGTGCGGTTGCGATCGGATCGAGTGCCGAGCAGGGCTCATCCATGAGGATCACTTCCGGGCTGACGGCGATGGCGCGCGCTATGCACAAGCGCTGTTGCTGCCCCCCGGAAAGCCCGGTTCCGGGCTCGTTCAGCCGGTCCTTGACCTCGTTCAAAAGGCCGGCCCTGGAAAGGCTGTTGATCACGATCAACTCAAGCTCTGCCTTGTTCCTGGCCAGCCCGTGGATACGCGGCCCATAGGCAACATTCTCGAAGATCGATTTGGGAAATGGATTGGGTTTTTGAAACACCATGCCCACTCGGGCACGCAACTCGACCACATCGAGCGAGGGGTCGTATATATCGCGGCCGCCAAGCAGGAAACTGCCGCTCACGCGCGTGCCTTCAATCGTATCGTTCATGCGGTTGAAGCAACGCAATATGGTCGATTTACCGCATCCCGACGGACCGATAAACGATGTCACCGCGCAGGCGTCGATATCGATCGCGATATCGAACAGCGCCTGTTTTTCACCGTAGAAAACACACGCGTCCCTGACCTTGATCATCGCTGTGTGTCTACCGGGCTGATCTCTCGCCTGATCCGGGGCCTGATCGTGTGACCCGGCCTGGACGAGCGGTACGGCGGCGCTGCCGGCAGCCGAATTGTCCTTCATATTAGCGACTCCCAACGCATCACCATTTTCGCTCAAACCGGCGGCGCAAAATGATCGCAATCAAATTCATCAGCACCAAAAATCCGAGCAGGACGAGGATACCAGCCGAGGTGCGTGAGACGAAGCCACGCTCGGGGCTGTCGGCCCAGATGAAGATCTGTGTCGGCAGCGCCGTTGAAGCGTCGAGTAGCCCCCCCGGAGGACTGGTTACGAATGCATTCATACCTATCAGCAACAGCGGCGCTGATTCTCCGAGCGCCTGCGCAAGCCCGATGATGGTGCCGGTCAGAATTCCCGGAAGCGCCAGCGGCAGCACATGATGCAGGATCATCTGGTGTCTGGAAGCGCCCATGCCAAGCGCCGCCTCTCGGATCGACAGCGGCACCGCCTTCAGTGACGCCCTGGTGACGATGATGATCGTCGGCAGCGTCATCAGCGACAGCACCATGCCGCCTACCAGGGGCGCGGAGCGCGGCAGGCCGAAGAAATTGAGAAACACCGCAAGGCCCAACAGGCCGAACACAATCGAGGGCACCGCCGCCAGATTGTTGATATTGACCTCAAGAATATCGCTGGCGCGGCTTTTAGGCGCGAATTCCTCAAAATAGACCGCCGCCGCAATGCCGACCGGGAAGCTGATCAGAAAACACACCAGGAGCGCATAGAACGAGCCGACAATCGCGCCCGACAGCCCGGCAAGTTCTGGAAACCGGCTGTCGGCATTGAACAACAGCCCCCAATTGAACGGCTTTGATATCCGGCCTCGTTCGGCAAGGGTTTGGAACCAGACGATTTCCTGATCGGAGATGCGCCGCTGGTCTTCCGGCAAATTGGCATCGATAGTGCCCTTATTGAGCTGATCGAACGGATCGGACACCGGCACCGACAAGGTGAGCGTGCCGCCAATGACACCTGGATCAGCGAGCACCGCATCACGCAGCATGAACTGGGCATTATTGGTCGCGATCTTTGTCAGCGCGCGCAGCTCGCGTTTCGATTGAACGTCGGGAAACTCAACCTGAAACGCCTCTGAAATGATCGCCCGGTAATTGCCGCGTGTGGGTTCATCGGCATTGACATGCTCGGCGGAAATCAAGAAATTGAGATTCACTTCGGTTTGCACGAAGGCCGAGTAGCCGGTGATGACCAGCGAGGTCATCAGAACTGCAAGCAGACCGATCGCGGTCGAGATCGCGGCAAGTCCGTAAAACTGCAAGCGCTTGTCGGCCAAATGGCGGCGTTTGCGGCGCGTGGCCGCCCCCGGCGTTGACCAGTCGATCCGGGATGTCGGCATGATCTCAGTCATCACTGCTTACCCCCTACTCATACTGTTCACGGTATTTGTGCACCGTGCGAAGCGCGATCACGTTCAAGATCAGCGTTACCAGGAACAGCACCAGACCAAGCGCAAAAGCAGCCAGCGTCTTGGGGCTGTCGAATTCGGTATCGCCGATCAGTAGCGTCACGATCTGCACCGTCACCGTGGTCACGCCGTCCAGCGGATTGATGGTCAGTGTGGCAATCAGTCCGGCGGCCATCACCACGATCATGGTCTCGCCAATAGCGCGGCTCACCGCCAACAAAATGCCGCCGACAATACCCGGAAGTGCGGACGGCAGCATCACCTTGACCATGGTCTCGCCCCTGGTCGCGCCCAGTGCCAGGGAGCCATCGCGCATCGCCTGAGGCACCGCATTCAACGCATCGTCGGAAAGTGATGAGATGAATGGAATGATCATGATGCCCATCACCGCACCAGCGGCGAAGGCACTGTTGGGCGATGTGGCAAGGCCCATGGTCAGGCCGAATTCACGCACCGCCGGCGCCACCGTCAGCACAGCAAAGAAGCCGTAAACCACCGTCGGGATGCCGGCCAGGATCTCCAGCACCGGCTTGACGATGTTGCGAAACCGGTCATTGGAATATTCTACCAGATAGATTGCGGTGAAGATGCCAATCGGCGTGGCGCAAACCATCGCAATGAACGCGATCAGTACCGTGCCGGCAAACACCGGAAAGGCGCCGAATGCGCCCTGCCCCGCCACCTGATCGGGCCTTAACGCAATCTGCGGCTCCCAGTTGAGGCCGAACAGGAACTCGGTGATCGGCACCATTTCGAAGAACCGCCAAGCCTCGAATACCAGCGAGGCAATGATGCCCAATGTGGTGAGTACCGCGACCACCGAGCAGAACACCATCAGCCAGGTGATCACCCTCTCGAAGCGATTGCGCGCGCGAAAGACGGCCGTGAGTCTGGCGCGGGTCACTGCAAGGGTGACGATCATCAGTCCCATCACCATGACCAGCATCGCAAAGCGCGCGATCGCCGACCAGTTCTGATAGCGCTCGGCCGCTTGCAGCACTTCCGTGCTCGGTTCGGAAAATACGCGTCCGGCAGCTACGTTCTTGATCTCAGACACGATCAGCGTGATGCGCGATGCATCGGTGCCGTCAATCAGCGCCGCGGGCAGCGAGGACACCAGCAGCCGGTCGATCACCGCGCCCTGCAAGAACAGCCACAACAGCACCAGAATGAAGGAGGGGATGCCGACCCAGACCGCGACAAACAGCCCGTGATGGGCTGGCAGGGAATGCGGCTTGACCGGGCCGCCAGCATATTTGCGCCCTGCCGACCGGCCGACATGGAAGGCCAGCAGCGACATCGCGATGATTGCTAGGAACGCATATCCAGCCAATGTACGGCCCGCCGAGGGTTAAGGTGTTTAAGTCCGTGAATAACGGCCGCTACGCAAATCAATGCAATGGCTGCCAACGCAATAACGCCATGACTCTCACAAAGCAGCTCAAGACGGTTGGCTCATCGCCTGGCAGCCGGTTGCCGCCTTGCGTGTGCTCTCGCGCTTGTCGCCTGAAAGAGGAATGAGGCCGCGCTCGGACAGATAGCCGCCATCACCAAAGGAATCCTCGGAGACATACTCGCCGATGAACTCATCGAGCCCCGGAATGACGCCGATATGGGCGCATTTGATGTAGAAGAACAGCGGCCGCGACACCGGATAGGAACCATCGGCGATGGTGTCCTGATCGGGTTCGACGCCATCAACCGCAACGCCCTTCAGCTTGTCGAGGTTCTCATACAGGAACGAGTAGCCGAAAATGCCATAGGCATTGGGATCGGCTTCAAGACGCTGCACGATCAGATTGTCGTTCTCGCCGGCTTCGATGAACGGGCCGTCCTGGCGCATGCGCTGGCAGACCTCGCCCTTGCGGTCCTTGTCGAGCCCGTCGATCACGGCGAATACCTCACAGCCCTCTTCCATCACCCGTTCGACAAACGCATCGCGCGTGCCCGAAGTCGGCGGCGGACCAAACACCGTGATCTCAGCATCGGGAAGCGATGCATCGATATCGCTCCACTTTGTGTATGGGTTGGCGACAATCGCGCCGCCGACCTCGACTTCCGAGGCCAGTGCCTGGAAAAGCTGCTCCTTGGTCAGCGAAATCGCCGGGCCGCTGCGCGCATGGGCAAAGCTCAGCCCGTCAAAGCCGATCAGCACTTCGGTGACCTTGTCGACGCCATTGGTCTGACAGGCTTCATATTCAGAGGCCTTCATCGCCCGCGAAGCGCCGGTGATGTCGGCATGATCCGGCCCGACACCGCCGCAGAAAATCTTCATGCCGCCGCCGGTTCCGGTCGACTCAACAACCGGCGCCGAATTGCCGGTCATGTTGGCATACTGCTCCGAAACCGCCTGGGTATAGGGAAACACCGTCGAAGAACCGACAATCCGGATCTGATCGCGGGCCAAGGCTTGAGTGGATGCAGCCGCTGCCACTGCCGCGAACAAGGAAAAAACAAATATCTTTTTCATAGTCCCATTCATTCAGAACACCCTCCTGGAATTGGCATCCGGCGCGCCCATGCAGCGCCGGTTTGGTTGCCTTAGGAGTTGGGTGTTGAGGATTTATGACAGTTACGTAACAGTTTTATGACACCGGCTCATGCTGCTCGACCGGATCGAGTGGCAGGCAGATGGTGAAGGTGCTGCCAGACCCGATTTCGCTCTCAACCAGCATCCGTCCGCGGTGCCGGTAGAGAATATGCTTCACGATCGCCAGACCCAGTCCGGTTCCGCCCTTCTCACGTGAGCGGCTGCGGTCCACCCGGTAAAACCGTTCGGTCAGCCGAGGAATATGTTCTGCGGGAATTCCCTCCCCCTGGTCTTTGATTTCAACCATCACAACCGGGCCACTCATGCCGGCAAACTTTTCTTGTTGTGAAACCTCGACCTCGACCTCGCTCTTGTCACGGCTGTATTTGAGGGCATTGTCGATCAGGTTCTGGAACACCTGCGTCAACTCATCCTCATCGCCGGACACCATCATCTCACCAGCAGGCTTGGTCAGCCGTATGGGCTTTTTCGAGGCAACCGATTGAGCCTCGAGGGTAGCGACAACCCTCTCGACCACAGCAATAGCGTCCACACGCGCGGACGGACGGATATTTCCCTTCACCTCTACGCGAGAAAGTGACAGTAAATCCCCCACCAGCCGATCCATGCGCGCCGCTTCACGTTCCATAATGTCAAGGAATCGCTCCCGGGCTGCCTGATCATTCCTCGCCGCACCTTTCAGTGTTTCGATACCACCGCTTAGCGCGCTCAATGGTGAGCGCAATTCGTGGCTGACATTTGCCACGAAGTCGCTGCGCATTTGTTCAGCTTCCAGTATGTGTGAGATGTCCTTGAGGCTGATGACGGCGTCCGCGTCTATCCCGTCAATGCCATCAACGCGCATGCAGGACATCTTGTAAGTCACCCGGCCCGGACCGGGCGGGGAAACGACAGCTTCAGACGCAACCTTGCCCGACAGCACCGCCTCAACACATGTCAGGGCATCGGGGTAGCGCAGGGCGTGTACGAAATCCTTGCCCGTCAAACCTTCGCCGATGAGTTGCTCAGCGGCTGTGTTGACCAGCGATATTCGCCGATCGACGCTGACCAGCAGTACCGGCTCCACAAGCGTATTCAGAACAATCAGCAGATCGTCTTTGTTCATGCGGGCAGAAACCATGATGAGATCAACGAGGCCATATTTTGGAGGCTCACATCAGAAAAAGCACCGAAACGACAGGAAAATCTTATGCCACAAGGCGAGAATGGCCCTGTGCAGTCAAACATCCAGCGTGTGAATGGCGGCTTGCCCAATCGTACGATCGAAAATCAGCCCACCCGTGATCCTGCTCGACGATATCGCGAAGCATGAAGACTTCGTTGATTACCGCCATGTCACGGCTGATGACCACCCCGTGCTCGCGCAGGCGCTGGAACACCCGCGACAGGGGTTCAGCCTTCATGCCAAGCTTGCTGGCGAGCAGCGACTTTTCGTATGGAAGCCGGATGGCGCAAGCCCCCTCGTCGACGGTGCGTTGCGCGATCAGGAATTCTGCGACCCGCTGAATTCCCGAAAGCCCCTTCATCTGCTCGATTTCGTCGACCAGCCGGCGCACCTGTCTGGACACCGACGCCAGCATGGCGAGCGCGATCTGCGGATCTTCCGCGATGCGGCGCGCCAGACCATCGACCGGAAATGTTGCAAGCCTTGTATCTGTCACCGCCGGCGCATTGGCTGGATAGTCCTCGCGCGCCGGTGCTGCGATCTCGGCGAAACTCTCGCCTCTGGTAAAAACGCCGATCACAGCCTCATCACCGCGCGGGGTGATGCGAAACACCTTCACCCACCCGTCCAGCACAACGAAAAATGCGCTCGCCGGATCATACTGGGTAACACACCTTCACCCCGTTCAAATTGGGTAATCCTCGCCGCAGCTGCGAATTCGCCGAACAGGCCGGACTCCAGCCCGCTGAATAGCGGAGCAGCACGCAACGTCTCGGTGAGTTGGGCAGGTGGTTGATCGGACATCCTGTTTCCGACAATGCCTGTTTCCTGCGCGCGCGCAAACCGTTTCATTGTCGCCTGGATTTGGCCAAGCACAAACTTCAACCCGATCGGCGGAAACAATCAGATTAGCGTAGAGCTCGCGCCCGTGTCACCACAAGACCTACCGGGGAGCAAACAGCAGGTCTCTCACCATCCAGTGTGCGGCCACATAAATTACCACTGCCTGGCCGATCAAGACGAGAATGCCAATGGCTTTGACCGAGAGCGGTGAACTGTCACCAGATCTTGCCGCCTCCGGGAAGAGGAGCCGCAACACGTTTTCCTGAAAGAAATAGGCGGGCAAACCAAATATCAGCGCTGCTATGAGTGTCCCGCCAACAAAATAGACAAGTGACTGCCAGGAGACGAACGAAGCGGTTTCGGTGGCGGCAAATACGTAAAGTCCGATACCGAGCCACAAAAACACGGCCGCCATGCCGGCTCGTTCCTTTTGCCTGTCCGAAGGATCACCCATGGTTAAACCCTGTTTCATCGCCCCGGGACCTTAATCGCAGATCGCCCTGGCGCTACTCGCGGTGCCGATTCTTGGACAAGAGCTCACGAGAAGAACCATGGCGGGCATCGCACTCAGCTATACCGGCGTGCTTGTGCTTCTGACCCAGGGCAAAATCGTATCCATCCCGCAAACCGACTGGCTAGGCGTCGCGCTGGCGCTCGCCAGCACCCTTGTCCGGGCCGGCTATTGGCTTGCCAATGCGCGCTCACATACAAACTCGCTGGCGCTGATGGCTTTGAGTTTTGCATTCGCATTACCGGTGATTGCGCTGTTCTGCGCGCTGGGGCCTGGTTGGCCTTCATTGACATGGCAAGTGGCGCTGTATGGCGGCCGGTTGGTCTGTTCGAGATGAGGGTGACGTTCCTCTTGTGGCAAAAAGCCATGAGGCTCACATCATCGGCCGCCACGACCGGCCAGCTGATTTTTCTTTCACCATTTGTATCGCTGGGTTTGATAGCGACTGTTCTGGGCGAGACGATACACGCCATCTCGATCATCGGCCTTGCGATCATTGTCGCCGGGATAATCCTCGCCGGCAAACAAGCGACGGCCTGACCGGCAAGCAAAATCGGGGAGCGGCGCCCGAGCCGCCGCCCAGCCAACTGCTGCAATGGCCTTTAGTTCAAGTAGTCGTACGAGCCGTCTTTCCACTCGTAGAACACGTAACCAGGCGCCGTTACATCGCCCTTGCCATCAAAACTGATCTCACCGAGCACGGTATCGAACTGGGCCGTGCGCAACTGGTCGATCAATGGATCAAGATCCGTCGATCCTGCAGCTTCGGCCGCCTTGGCGAAGGCCTGAACCGCACCATAGGTGTAAAGTACATAGCCTTCAGGCTCGATGTCCTTTGCACGGAACCTGCCAACGATATCGGCCGCCGCCGGATTCTTGCGTGGATCCGGGCTGAAGGTCATCAGCGTGCCCTCGCCCGCATCACCGGTGATTGACCAATATTCATCGGTTACCAGCGCATCGCCCGACACCAGAAGCGTGTCCATGCCCTGCTCGCGCATTTGCCTGACTATCAGGCCGGCTTCCGTGTGATAACCGCCGACATAAAGCACATCGATACTGTTCTGTTTTAGCTTGGACACCAGCGCCGAATAGTCCTTCTCCCCCGCCGTATAGGCTTCGTAGAGTACTTCATTGGCACCGGCGCCGTTCAGCGCCTTCTTGGTCTCGTCGGCAAGACCTTTTCCGTAAGCGGTCTTGTCATGAATGATGGCGATGTTCTTGCCGCCGTAGGTCTCGGCAAGGAAATCACCTGCCACTTGGCCCTGCTGGTCATCGCGCCCACAAACGCGGAAGACATTGTCGCCGCCTTCTTCGGTCAGCTTGGGATTGGTCGAAGCAGGAGAAATCTGCAGAATTTCTTCTTCTTCATAGACCTCCGAGGCTGGGATCGAGGAACCGGAGCAGAAATGCCCGGCCATGAAAACGACACCCTCATTGGCCATCTGGTTGGCAACTGCCACCGCCTGCTTGGGGTCACAGGCATCATCACCAATGCTCAAAACAAGTTGCTCACCAAGCACCCCGCCAGCGGCGTTGATGTCTTCCACCGCCTGTTCGGCAGCGGCCTTCATTTGCGCACCGAAGCTTGCATATTGTCCCGTAATCGGACCTGCTACTGCGATCTTGATTTCCGCATGGGCCAGGGTTCCGCTCGTGCCAACGGCAATCGCGGCTGCGGCAACGGTCAGCAAAAGTGTTCGTCTGTTCATGATGCATCACTCCCTGTGAATTGCCCCTAACCGCTGAATGTTTGAGCCTACATTCACGGGCTGACGGCCATCGTCGAGTTGATATTGCCTCCACGGGCGGGCATTTGCAACCCCGGACCATCGTCGTGCAGCAATTTCCTGTAGGATTATTTTTGTTGATTATCAATTTGTTGGGGAAGGTCTACGCGTTTTCTTTGGTGGGCTTTTTGCGCCGGCCCGTTTTTCGTCGTGCCATCCACCGCCCGCAATGCGATCCACGCACCTGCTCCATCGGCAGTTGAGAGAGGCTCTCAAATGTCCGGAAACTCTTTCCGCAAACATCTATCGATGCCAGGCATGCTTCACCCGCATCCCCACCCGATCAACACAGGTGACTTCAGCCTGTCCGACTGCCTGATGTCCGCACTGGCGGTGTTTTCACTCAAGTTTCCGTCGTTGCTTCAGTTTGACCGGCAGGTGCGCGGCGGCGAGGGTTCGGTCCAGGCGCGGAACCTCCGCTCGCTCTTGGACGGTCTTCGACGGACATCTGCTGATCTCGGTGGATGGCACCGGCCAGCATTCCTCGCACAAGGTGGAACGCCCTGAACCCCCTTGGCTTTGAGCCCTCGGACACGCGGATGCGCGGGCGCCGGACGAGACGACCATCCGGCGGTTCCGGGAAGCCCCGGCGGCGCGGACCGGCGCGGTGGAGAAACTCTTCGCCCGGTTCGACGCGCATCTTGGACGCGGGATATCGCCCGGATATCTCGCCATGGGCGGGCAGATCGTCGATGCCACCATCGTGGCGGCCCCGCGCCAGCGCATGACCGATGCCGGGAAGGAGGTCGTCAAGGGCGGGGGCATCCCGCCTGATTGGCAGGCCAATCCCCGGAAACCGGCACAAAAGGATCGCGACGCGCGTTGGACGCTCAAGCCAGGGCGCAGGAAGACGCGCCCGGACGGCACGGCGATGGGCGCAATCGCCACGCCGGTGTTCGGCTGCAAATCCCATATCAATGCCGACCGGCGGGCTTCGTCCGGATGGATCGTCACCGACGCGGCATGACGCGCGTACCGGGCGGGCTTCCGGATCAGGCGAACACGGCGTATCGGTCGCAGAAGAACGAGAAGAAAATCGCCCGGGCCGGGCTGACCTCGAAGGTCCATTTCCGCCGCCCGCCCGGCAAGCCGATGCCCGTGCATCACGAGAGGGCCAATGCCGCACGGTCGAAGGTCCGATCCGCGATCGAACATCCCTTCGCCGGGATGAAGGCAGAACGGGGCTCTTCGTCCGCACCATCGGCATCGACCGGGCGAGGGCCAGGATCGGCATGGCCAACATCGCAGTCAACATGAAACGGCTCCTGTTCCGGGAGCGCAAAGGCGCCGTGGCATAGCCCGCCCCGGCGAAACCAGATCCCGAACCACAACCCAGGCAAAGGGCCGACACGCATCGCGGCCGTAAAGGCGCTCTCGTCACCCGATTCCAAGCAGCAGACAGGGGTCTGCAGGGTGTCCAGCTGGTCGCCGGCCCAAGTGATGTCATTGAGAAAGGCCGGCCTGACTGTGCCGCGCCGCCATGTTCAAATGCACAAGTCGGTTTTCTGACCGGTGATTCCCACACATTCAAGCTTCGCGAAACGCTAACGCTTGAGGCGCCGCGTCTGGGCGCAAAATTTCTGCGCATCAGTCACGACGGTGAAAGTTCCAAACGCGACCTCGACTATGTCATCACAATCCGGCGTTGGGTTGGCTGGCTCGCCGGGGACAAAGCAGCGATGTCGACCGGGAGAGTGTTCGCATCACGGTGTCAGAGCGCAGTGCCTATGATCTGTTTCTCGAGCGCAGCCTTGCGCATGCGGGGCTGGTCCGGGGCAAGGGATTGGCCGGAGCGGTTGCGCGGTTTGTCGATGAGGAGATTAAGGAAGTGGCCGGCCTCAGGCCGACGCTCAATGTCAATGTCGCAGAACTGCCCGGTATGCGCATTTTGGACGGCGGTTTTACCACCGTGCAGCAGGCGATCGGGTGCAAGCCGCAAAACACCGCCACAGCCGCATTCGTCAAAACATTTGTGAACGACGCTAGGAGAAACGGGCTGGTCGCCAGCCTTATCGAGCGCCATGGTGTCAAGGGCAAGCTTCAAGTCGCCGCCGACGCTTGAAAAGCCCCGCTGCCACTATTGCGGTTGGGCATTCAGTGGCGACTGGCTCAACATCCTTGAACCGGCAGGTCACCCATTCTTCCGAACCGGCAGCGCCCGGCACCGTGCTTCTTGCCGTCGAAACATTCACCTTCGTAGGTATCGCCATTGGGCCAGACATAGACCGCGCTTCCATGCTGGCGTCCGCGCCGCCACTCGCCCTCATATCGGTCACCGCGCGCCCAGACGCGCTTGCCCTTGCCGTGAAACTTGCCCTTGAGATAACCGCCCACGTAGCGGTCTCCATTGCCCCATTGATAGACGCCGGCTCCGTGCTGCCGGCCTCCCAGCATCTCGCCCTCATAGCGGCCGGATCTCTTGATGTCGCCGTCTACATAAACCCATACCAGCGTGCCGCGGCCGCTGGCCTTGCCGCCAACGCATGGCCCGTCCCATGTATTAAAGTCTCGCCGCTTTTCGGATTTTCGTTCCACACCTCACAACCGCCCTCGGTTCGCGTCCACTCGGCAAGCGCAAACGCGCTCTCGGCGGCCAACATGAATATGAGGAGCGTGATGATGCGATACATGCTCACCTCAAGGGCATCAAAGCGGGCAGAATACGGATGATGACTCTATATGCAATACTGATCATGCAACGATCCGCGCAACCGACTACATGATAATCTGCTGCCAGCTTGAGACCAAATCGGCGCGAGACGGCGGCGAAAGGACAGCATATCCTCAACCCCGCATTTCCCATATGGCTCCATTGATTGGTGCGATTGGTCGTTGGTTCTGTAATGAGAACCAATGTCTTGAGCGCATTTTGGGGCGCGGCATATGGCGAACCCGGCGGGTGAACCGGTTGACGGGCCTCTTCGGCTCGATTTCGACCGCCGCCTGAAGCTCGGGTTCCACGGTTCCGGAATCACCACCGACGCCGGCTTGCCGGCCTGCCGCGAGCCTGATGACGCGCTCGGCTTGACGGACATGGCCGGCCATGAGCCTGTTGATCCGCGCACCGGCAAGAACGGCCGGCACGCGATGACGGGATTGTTTCGCCAATCCATCTTCGGCCGCCTCGGTGGCTATGAGGACGTAAACGACGCCGACCGCCCGGGATGCGATCCCGCGATGCGATGGATTGTCGGCGGGCGCGCCGTAGCCGGGCAGGCCGCGTGCGCCGGCCGGATGGGGCGATTGGAGACAGAAGGGCCTTGCCGGTGAAGAGAACCTCCCCGCACCGACCGATCTGTCGGAGCAATGGATTGAGGATTGACCGGGTGCACGCGCGGCATCCGCCCAGGGCCGTCGTGCTCGACATGGATTCCATGGCGATCAGGCCGACCCATGGCGATCAGAAAGGTGCCGCCTGGAATGGACACTTCGCCTGCACCCGCTGCCATCCGCTGTTTGTGTTCAACCGGTTCGGCGATCCGGAACGCAGCCGAGGGCGACCGGTATACGATCCGTCTCAAAGCCGACGCGATCCTTCAGCAAAGCATCGCCTGCCTTCCGACCCGACCCGTCGGCCGCTCACCCGATCATATGATCCGCACCCATGCCGGCTTCAGCCGTCAGGCAGGGTCATGGGACAAGAAGCGTCGGGTCGTCGCCAGGGTCGAACGGCATCCGGGCGAATTTGTCCCGCGCGTCGGCTTCATCGTTACCAGGCTGAGCCGCCCTGCCGGGCGCGTGGTCGCCTTCTGCGACCGGCGCGGCACGGCCGGGCAGGTACACATCAAGGAAGGCAGGAACGCGATTGTGCGGACCCGGCTGTCATGCCGGAGGTTCCGGAACACTGCCGTGCGGCTCCGGCTTCATGCGCTCGCCTGCAATCTCCGGTAACTTCATGCGGACGCCGGGTCTGCCGGAGGCGGTCAGGCGATGGTCGCCGACCGGCGTGAAGGAAACGCCGATCAGGATCGTCGCCGGGATCGTCACACACGGCCGGTACGTCACGTTCCAGTCCAGTTGGCCCGGTTGGCCGAGGGCGCGGTGCCAGGGGGCCTGTTCGCCGAGATCCTGCGGCTGATCGCCGAACTTCGGCCGCAGCCGGCGCCGGCGTCACCGTTCTCGATGTCCCTCGATCCCCACGACGATGGTCCGGGGTTGCAGATGTCCGCCCGTGGAGGCAATATCGGCTCGACGATGGCCGCCACCCCGTGAATGTCGGCTTGAATAGTGAGATTCTTAGTGCCGTAGAGAGGGCGGCGCGGAACTGATCGATCGGTTCGTATGCGCAAAAAGCATTCCCGATGCCGGGAGGGCATGTACCCATTCAGCGTTGGCTGAGCCGTAATGTGCATTTTCTGGCAGCGAACACGCAACCCTGCCGACACCAACACCGGAGACCTGAAATGAATGTGCTTTCCCTGACCCTTGCCCGATGGGGCAAATTGTTGAAACCGGCGTTGCTTGCATCGGCCCTAGCCATCGTCAGCCTCGCCGTTTTTGCCCCTTCCAATGCCTTGGCGCAGTCGACGCTTCGGGCCGGCGTGCTTGCTTGCAAGGGCGATGGCGGCTGGGGTTTGATCATCACCTCGACAAAGAATTTTCAGTGCACCTTCTCCTCCGACAATGGCGCCGTTCGGGAGAGATATGATGGCGTGATCGACAAGTTCGGTCTCGATCTCGGTGTCACCGGTGAGACGTCGCTGACTTGGCTGGTATTCGGTCCGGCAGAAGTTGTTGGGCCGAACTACACGGCCGGCTCGTTGGCTGGCCGTTATGGCGGTATCGGCGCTGATGCCTCGATTGTCTATGGCGTGGGTGCCAACGCACTCGTCGGCGGTGGACCGGGGTCGTATGCGCTTCAGCCGGTCAGCGTTCAGGTTCAGACGGGCTTGAGCATCGCCGCTGGCGTGCAGACGTTGACACTCGACTATACCGGCCCGCTGAACTGAGCATCGCCAGGCGCCAAGCTCTTTCAACCCGCCCAAAGCCCTGTCAGCTCTGTGATCGGCGGCCGCGCAATGTCGATGCGGCATTGCGCGGCCGCCGATCACGTCAAGTTCGAGGAAGTCGGCTTCATCGCCGCCGAATGTTCCCGATACCGGTACGGCCTGAGCCGGCTCGCGGGCGAAGGCCACGAGGGATCAGATTCTGACCGCCGGACGAGCCGTTTGTCGGGTCTAATTCAACCCATCCGGCGCCCGGCACATAGACCTGCACCCAAGCATGTCCAGCACCGGATCATAGAGGTAAACGCTGACGAACCGCGATGCTAGGCCGACGTTGTGCACCGCCTCCATCATCAACAGCGCGAAGTCGCAGCATGGGCCCGACTTGATATCGAGTGTTTCGACCGGCATCTACACACCGGGATCATGGCGCGTCACATAGGTGAAATCCCGGCCGATCGCCGCGGTCAGCGCATTCAGAAACGATTCGGTATCGCTGTTGATCGCATCATGGTCGAGAAACTGGCGCGCCCATTCGGTGACCAGTCTTTTCGGGGGAGGGATAGTGGCGCTCGATGGTGCGTCCAAGATCGGGAATTTCGCGCGCCGGATAGCTGAACGGAATGCGCTGCGCATAGGCCTCCATCTGAAAATCAATGGTATGCAGCGGATAGTGGGCGAGCACGATCTGCGATTCGATACTCAGCTGGTCCGACATGGTCTGGAAAGTGGCGATTGTCACCGAATTGCTGAACACATCGTGCAGCCAGCGCAGTTCCGCGTGCGGCTCAATCTTCAGCATTGCTTCGAGCAGGCCGCAGATCATGGCTGTCGCGCGGCCGCAGAATCAGCCGGTGCTCGCCGAAATAGCTTGCTTCAATCGCGGTTGACAAGGCCGCCAGCTCACGCTGGATCTGATCTATATAGGCGTGCAGGCGGCGCTCTGTCAGCTCACGCGCAGGCCCGGTTTCAAGTGAGAATTCCAGCGCCCGCCGCACGGTCTCGAGCGTTGTGTCGTGCCGCGCCCCATGGCGGCGTTCTAGATCGCGCAGCACCTAGCTCATGCGGTTCACACATAGCGGCACCGAGCGCGGAAACTCAACATCATAGAACAGAAACGCGGCAATATCACGCGGGCTCGAAGTGCCGGGATGGCGTTACCTGTAAGCGTGATAGCCGCACACCGTACGCAGCCTAAGCTGCATTCATGAAGAAAAATCAAGAAAAAACAGCCGTTTATGATGTGCGTAGTGTTGAGCAATCTAGTGGTCGCCAAGGCACAGCCGTAGCCCGCTGGAAGCCATCACACAGGCTCCAATTAACCGGCCATATTGCACGGCGAAAATCGCTTCCGCTCGGCATCACGTGGGATACCGAACTTCCCGGCTTCGGGCTTCGCAAGCGCGGATCGGGGCACCTGACATGGATAGTGAAGTACAGGCCGCGAGGCGTGCAGCGAATGGTCACCTTGGGATGCGCGGGAGTGGCGGCAGGTGCGCTAAGCGCTCCCGCCGCGCGCAGATTGCTTATCAAGGCAACGCTTGCCGATCTACCGACCGCGCCCGAACAGAATACGGTGCCGCTCTTCGCTGACTACGCCGAAGAGTTTTTTCTCGACGACTCTCCGCATTGGAAGCCAGCGACACGGCGCACTTCGCGTTCGCGCATCGACCAGCTCCTGCTGCCACGTTTTGGGGGAGTTGCCGGTCGACATGGTCGAACGTGCCGATATCAACCGCTGGCGCGACAGCATGGCGGACAGGGGAGAGAGTTTCAATCGCGCCATACCGATCATGTCGGTGATGATGCAATATGCCGAGAAGCTCGGATATCACGCGAAGGGAAGCAATCCGTGTCGTGGCGTATCTCGCTTTAAGCGCGATTTGCCGGAGCGCTATCTGTCTGCCGACGAATACCGCAGGCTCGGGCGCGTGCTTGCCGAGCACGACGGAGCAAATCCTTTCGTCGTCCCGGCGTTGCTGATGCTGATCTACACAGGCGCGCGCGTCTCCGAGATCGCGATATTGCGCTGGCGCTATATTCACGCGCCGCGCCTTGCGTTGCCCGACAGTAAGACTGGACCCAAGACTATCTATCTCAATCCGCAGGCGATCGCCGTGCTGGACGGACTGGAACGGCGCGGCGACGACGAATTGGTCTTTCCCGCGATATATCGCGAGCAGCCGATCAACCTTGGCCAGCATTGGGCCAAGATCAGGCGCAAGGCTGCTATGCCCGATGTGCGCCTTCATGACCTCCGGCACAGCTTTGCATCTGTCGCCATCGCGCAAGGCATTCCTCTGGCGACAATCGGCAAGCTGCTCGGTCACGCGCTTCCTGAGACAACTGCGCGCTATGCGCACCTTGCCGACGAGGTGATCTCGGAAAGCGCCGACCGCATCTGCTCCAGCCTCGCATCGGCAATGGGGATTGCCGCGTGACCAGCTACGACCTCAAACGCATCCTTGCAGAGGAGCTTGCCCGCGTAATTCCCGGCGATGCCGGAAAGCGACGCTCGAAGTTCGACTATGTGCTTCCCGGCTTCGGCGAGCGCATTCATCCATCCGGACGCAAAAGCTACGTCCTCCAGCTTACAATGGGCGGCAGGCAACGCCTTATCACTATCGGCGATGCCGCCATTGTAAGCGAACGTTTGGCGAAGGATGTCGCCCTACGCGGCGTTCCTCCAATCCTATTGGGAAGTGGCGGCACCGACCTGGAAGCCATCGACACTCGAGATTCACGACCTTTATCGTCGCACTCATTTGGACCATGCATTTGCCGGGAAGTTCCTCGACGAAATTAGCCATGCGGACGCTGTTCGTTGGCACGCAGCGCTGACTCGTTCGGCAGGGCCGGGCGCGGCCAACCGCGCGATGGAAATCCTTAGGGCCATGTTCGGCAAGGCCGAGGCTTGGGGCTATCTGCCTGAGCACTCGAACCCGTTTCGCGGCGTCAAACGGAACAGAGGCCGCAAGATTGAGCGGCATTGGCAAGGCGATCGGGCGTGAATTGGCGCGCGAGGGCGTTGATATGGTGCTGGTCTCGCGCAATCAGGACGAGCTTGAGGCGACGGCCAGTGAAATTGCCGCCGAGTCAGGGCGCACGGTTTCTGCGATTGCCTGCGATGTAACCAGCCGTAGCAAGGTCGAGACAATGATCGCCAAGGCGACTAAACTGCTCGGCGGTCTGGATATTCTCGTCAACAGTGCAGCCGCGCCCGGCGGTTCACCCTCGGCGATCGGCGCCATTGAAGACATTGTTGACGAGGGTTTCCTCAACGATTTCGACACCAAATATATGGGCGCGCTGAGATGCACGCTTGCCATGCAGTTGGGGCGCAGGGATGCGGGTGCATCTCAAACCGGGAGCTGAGTGATTTGGCACGTGGCAAGAATTCAGGGCTCAGGCGGCTTACCAAGCAGGTGATGCAGAGTGGGTTCGGGCACCACGTCACCAGTGTCTTGATTGGGCTGTGCGCCAGAATCGTTGACGCAACCACACGCTGGACCACTCTTGGTGTGGCGGAACTCGAGCAAAATTACCTGCGGGCAGTACGCCGGGTCATTGTGGTGATGTGGCACAACCGGGTGGTGCTGATGCCGTTCGCTTGGACGTTTCGGGATCATCAGTTGACGGTGCTGATCTCGGACCATCGTGATAGGCGCCTGACCGGCAAAATCCTTCAAGCCGCCAGTGTCGATTGCATACGTGTGCCGGCCACAGCCGGCGTTCACAGCACGCCGCAACATCAAAACATGTTGAAAACGTCGACGGTACGCGAAATCTTGCGACACGTGAGAAAGGGACGAACAATCAGCGTCGTTGGTGATGGACCCACCGGCCCAAGATTTCACCTCAAGCCGTCGGCGATTGAACTTGTACGGCTGTGCAAGGCATAGATCGTTCTGGTCACCTATTCAGTCAAGCAGCGCAAGGTGGCGCGCAATTGGGACCGGCTGATCGTGCCGCTGCCGTTCAATCGCGGCATTTTCCGGGTCAGCACGTGGTCGTACGACCCGCACGGTCTTGACCCACAAGGATTCGAGGCGCTGCGTGTCAAGATCGAGGCGGATCTGCTCGCATTTACCGACGAGACCGATGCGATGCTGGACCTTGCTCCGATCGAATAGCAAAGGCTGACCACGACTGCCCCAGATCATCCGGTCACTTGATTTGAAGTTCGCAATTGTTTGCTTCGGTAAAATCGCAAGCATTGTGCAGCAAGGCCTCGGTCGCAAGATCGCGGAGCGTGGTTTCGATCGCCTTTGATTTGAGGATCGCCGCGGCACCGACCGGCAGGCAGGTTTCCGGGTCGGAATAATAAATCTCGGTCTGGAGTCTCAGCCTATAGGCCTCGCGGTGCGGCAGCGCCAGTTTCGCGGGTCCCGGCTTCAGCGTGCTGACGAATGCGATGTGGTTCACGGTTTCCAAGAGCTTTGAGCCGTCTTCCTCGAAATAGGTGAAGATCATTCTCCAGCACGCATCCGCACCGATCACTTCGCCCGTCATGGCCACGTTCAGCGGTGCCATATCGGCGAGCCAGTTGTCGACCTCGGGAACGGAGCCGGGCAAGGCCTCGATCAGGGTTTTGTAGTTGATCGCAGCGAGCACGGCGACGATCACGGCCAGCGTGCGAACCGGATTAGCCTCGAGCATTTCGGCGAGTTTAAGAAACCAGCGCCAGACAATCATGAGAATACCTTCAGATCAGCGCGCCGCGCGGCAATCAAGCGAAGTGCAGACAATAACGCGTGGCGGGGCGAAAAGAACCACGATCCGCGGTGCTCAGCACAATCTTGCAAAGGGCACTTGAAGGATCGGGCGCGATCGTTCTCGATAGGGGGCCTGCCCGTGTATGTGGCGGGCCTTTGAAAAAAGGGAAATGCTCATGATCTACGAGCTTCGCGTTTATCAGGCGGTGACCGGACGCATGCCTGAGCTGCTCAAGCGGTTTGAAGACATCACCATTCCGATCTGGGCGCGGTATGGCATCCAGCAGGCTGGCTTCTGGACCACTGTTGTGGGGGAATCCCATCAAACGCTTTACTATTTTCTCCAATGGGAGTCGCTGGCCGACCGTGAAAAGAAGTGGGCGTCGTTCCAGTCCGATCCGGAATGGCAGGAAAAGCGCGCCGAGACCGAGCGCAATGGGCCCCTAGTGGCGACAGCGGCCAATTCAATCCTGCAACCGACCTCTTTCTCATCGGTGCAATGAACCTGGAGAGCCGGCGATCCCGACAGCCAAGTCGCCGCTCTCACGATCCGAGCTGCCGCACCAGCAATTTGCCGGGCGGTGCGGGTCGGTTATCCTAAGCGCAAACAAGGCGCCAATTGCGGTGTGCGATCCGGCATGACCGGCCGGCCGCAGCATCGGCAACAAACACAAGGGTGAGTGAGGCATGCAAGATCAGGACAGATTCGATTACATCATTGTCGGTGCCGGAAGCGCAGGATGTACGCTGGCGGCGCGGTTGACCGAATCCGGCCGCCACCGGGTGCTGCTTCTGGAGGCTGGACCGCCGGACCGCGATCCGTGGATCCATGTCCCGATCGGCTATGCCAAGCTGTTCACCAAGAAAAGCGTTAACTGGCTGTATGAAACCGAACCGGGCTCGGAATGGGTCACGCGCTCGGTGCCGCAGCCGCGCGGCAAGGTGCTGGGCGGTTCGTCCTCAATCAATGGCATGATCTATATTCGCGGTCAGCACGAGGACTATGATCATTGGCGTCAACTGGGAAACGCCGGTTGGTCCTATGAGGACATCCTGCCTTACTTCCGCAAAGCCGAAGACCAGCAGCGCGGCGAAAGCGAATATCACGGCTCGGATGGTCCGCTCACCGTGTCGGATGCGCGCGATACCCACCCGCTAAGCGAATCCTTCATCAAGGCGGCCGTGGCGCAGGGCCATGAGCGCAACGACGATTTCAACGGTGCGCAGCAGGAAGGCTTCGGGCCTTATCAATGGACAACCCGCAATGGCCGACGCTGCAGCGCGGCGGTGGCATTCTTGAACCCGGCGCGCGGGCGAGACAATCTCAAAGTGGTCACCAACGCCCATGCACACCGCATCATATTCGATGGAAAGCGCGCGAGCGGCGTAGTCTACAGCGTCAAGGGCAAGGAACACACAGTCCATGCCGATGGCGAGATCCTGATGGCGGCCGGCGCCTTCAATTCGCCCCAGCTCTTACAGCTTTCAGGGCTTGGACCGGCCGAGCATCTGCGCGGATTGGGCATTGAAGTGGTCGCTGACATGCCAGCAATCGGCGATAATCTGCAGGATCATGTCAATGCACCGTTGATCTATGAACTCAAGCAGGCGATCTCAATCAATGACGTCTACAACCGTCTCGACAAACGCATTGGCGCCAGCCTCAATTATATGCTCGGGCGCAAGGGACTGCTGCATATGGGGGTTGCCTATGTCGGCGGTTTCATCCGTGCTGATCCGCGCTCGGCCTCGCCAGACATCCAGACCCTGTTGCTGCTGTTTTCAACCACCGCGATTGGCGGCGCGCCGCACGATTATCCCGGTTGCACGGTGGTGGCGACGCTGCTCAGGCCGGATAGCCGGGGCACGGTGATGATCAAATCGGCCGATCCCTTCGCACCCCCGGTGATCCAGCCAAACTATCTGGAAGCGGAGAAGGACCGCAATACGCTGATCGCGGGCATGAAAGCGGTTCGCAAGGTGGTGGAAGACCAGCATTTCTCCAAACATACGGTGGCTGAGTGCTATCCCGGTCCCGATGTCAGGAGCGATGAGGATCTGCTCGACTATCTGAAGAAAATGTGCCGGACCAGCTATCACCCGATCGGCACATGCCGGATGGGCCCGGACGAAACCTCTGTGGTCGATGAGCGGCTTAGGGTGCGCGGTATCGAAGGGATTCGGGTGATCGATGCCTCGATCATGCCGACGCTGGTGTCCGGCAACACCAACGCTCCGACCATTATGATCGCGGAAAAAGGCGCCGACATGATACTGACTGACGCTGCGGCCTGAGGATTTCGGGGCGTAGCCGCGCCAATAGCGGTGCTGTCGCGCGGGGCTTGAGGGCAACGCACGTTAATCTGCCTTTTCATATGCTACGCGACCGTGGCATGTGCTGTGGCTAGGCAGCCAAAACCGGAACGTCATTTCCCGGGAGTTCTCAGATGCGAAGCTACACAGTGCACCGCAGGCGGCGTACGCTCGGCAATCCCAATGCAGAAGCCGATGCCACGGTGTTCGTGCGCGAAGGATTTTCGTGGCTGACATTGCTCAGCCCGGCGCTTTGGGCACTCTACCACCGCCTGTGGCTGGTGCTTTTGGGCTTCGTGGTGGCGGTGATTGGCATCAATCTGGTGATTACCGTGGCAGGGTTTACTGAAGCGGCAAATACCGTTGTAAGTGTTTCCATTCACGTGCTGTTTGCAGCCGAGGCTCAGGATTTCAGGCGCTGGACCCTGACCCACCGGGGATATAATGTGACCTCGGTGGTGGTGGCGAAAAACATGGACGAGGCCAAGAGCCGCTATTTCCGCGGCTGGTGCGAGGCGGTCAATACACATCAGGCAGCGCATGCGGCGGGCGACAATGTCGAGATCTCGTTTCACTCGCTCAAGACCGGACCGGCAACCACGACCACCCAGGGCGAAGCGCCAGCATGATTTGCAGCCTTGAGTTCACATGACCCCGGTGGCGATTATCGACTACGGGTCGGGAAATCTGCGCTCGGCATCCAAGGCGTTCGAGCGCGCGGCACGCCAGGCGGGTGGTGGCATCAAGATCGAGGTGACGCGCGAGCCGCAGCTGGTGGCCGGCGCTGACCGGGTGGTATTGCCCGGTGTTGGCGCGTTTGCCGATTGCCGCGCCGGCATTGAGGCGGTGCCGGGCATGCTGGAGGCGATTGTCGATGCGGTTGAGGTGCGCGGCCGCCCGTTTCTTGGCATTTGCGTTGGTATGCAGCTCATGGCGAGCCAGGGCCATGAGCATGGTGTGACACCCGGATTTGGCTGGATTGCAGGCGCGGTCGAGCAGATCGTGCCCGATGATCGGGCGCTCAAGGTTCCCCATATGGGGTGGAACACGCTTGAACTCATGCGCGATCACCCCTTATTCGCGGGCTTGGAGCGCGCAGCGCAGGGGCTGCACGCCTATTTCGTCCATTCCTATCAATTGGTGATGGAACGGCAGGAACACCTTCTGGCGCGCACCTGGCATGGCGGTCCGGTCACGGCGGTGGTCGGGCGTGACAACATGATCGGCACCCAGTTCCATCCGGAAAAGAGCCAGGCACTGGGCTTGAAGCTGATTGAAAATTTCCTGGAATGGACGCCCTAGATGATCCTCTATCCGGCAATCGATCTGAAAGATGGCCAGTGCGTGCGGCTGAAGCTTGGACGCATGGAGGAGGCGACCGTCTACAATGCAGATCCGGCGGCGCAGGCGCTTGCCTTCCAGGAGGCCGGATTCAAATGGCTGCATGTGGTCGATCTTGACGGCGCCTTTGCCAGCAAGCCGGCGAATGCGCAAGCGGTCGAGGCGATTGTGGCTGCGGGCTCGCTGCCGATCCAGCTCGGCGGCGGCATACGTGACCGGGCAACAATCGAGCGCTGGCTGGAGCTCGGCATCGCCCGTGTCATTCTCGGCACCGCGGCGGTGCGCGATCCCGATCTGGTGCGCACCGCCGCGCGGGCCCATCTAGGCCGCATCGCCGTCAGCATCGATGCGCGCGGCGGCATGGTCGCGGTTGAAGGCTGGGCGGAAGCCTCCGAGCTACGGGTGGCAGAGCTTGCGCGCCGCTTTGACGATGCCGGGGTTGCGGCAATCATTCACACCGATATCGATCGTGACGGTATTCTCACCGGTCTCAATCTGGCCGCTTCACGGGCGCTGGCCGAAGAGATTTCGGTACCGGTCATCGCATCGGGCGGGCTTGCCTCGATCGATGACATCAAGGCACTGATCGAGCCCCGCAACAGGGCGCTGGCAGGTGCCATCACCGGCAAGGCGCTCTATGACGGGCGCATTGATGTGGGCCGGGCGCTGGAATTGATGGCGCAAACCGGGGAGGCGAACTGATGCTCAAAGCGCGGGTCATTCCCTGTCTCGACGTCAAGGACGGCCGCGTCGTCAAGGGCGTCAATTTCGTCGGTCTGGTCGATGCTGGCGATCCGGTCGAGGCAGCTCAGGCCTATGACGCGGCGGGCGCTGACGAGCTATGCTTTCTCGATGTCACCGCAAGCCATGAGCGGCGCGGCATATTGCTCGACGTGGTGCGCAAAACGGCGGAGCAGTGCTTAATGCCGGTCACGGTCGGCGGCGGGGTGCGCACGCTCGAGGATGTACGCCAACTCCTACTGGCCGGCGCCGACAAGGTGTCGATCAACACTGCGGCGGTGCGAGATCCGGATTTCGTGCGCCAGGCGGCGGAAAAATTCGGTTCGCAATGCATCGTGGTTGCAATCGATGCCCAACGGGTGAGTGAAGGACGATGGGAGATCTTCACCCATGGCGGGCGCGAGGCGACCGGCATTGATGCGCTCGAGTTTGCCGAGAAAGTGGTGGCGCTTGGCGCCGGTGAAATCTTGCTGACCTCGATGGACAAGGACGGTACGAAATCGGGTTATGACATCGAACTTACCCGGGCGGTGGCCGACCGGGTTGGCGTTCCGGTGGTGGCCTCTGGCGGTGTCGGGGTGCTCGATCATCTGATTGACGGTGTCACCGAGGGACATGCGCAAGCGGTTCTCGCCGCCTCGATCTTTCATTTCGGCGAACATTCGATCATGGAGGCGAAGCGACATATGGCCGATGCCGGGGTGGCGGTACGGCTGGACGGCACGGGCGCGGACGGTCCACAATAGCTGAGATTGCTACTCACCCCGGCCAGGCACTTGGATAATGACGGCATTGACGGCGCAGGACCTGGAAGTGTTGTCGCGGCTTGCGGCAACGATTGCTGCGCGGCGCAGCGCTGATCCGGAGCAGTCCTACAGCGCACGGCTGATCAGCGATCCAAAGCTCGCGGCACGCAAGTTGAGTGAAGAAGCAAACGAGGTGGTTGTCGCGGCATTGACCGAGACCGATGGCGACCTCGCGCGCGAGGCGGCGGATCTGATCTATCATCTGATGGCATTGCTCGAGGCGCGCCAGGTTGGATTTGGCGAGGTGATGGCCGAACTTGCGGCGCGCGAAGGCACATCGGGCATTGCCGAAAAGGCAGCACGCGGCGGGGCGAAAACGTCCGAACCGCCGGTGCCTGAGTGATTGCGGACATGGACCAGCGCGGCACAGCCGACTATTCGCCCTATCGCAGTTTTTCCAAGACTGAATGGGCGGCGTTGCGGGCGGACACGCCGTTGCCGCTCAATGAAGGCGATGTCGAGCGGTTGCGCGGTCTCAACGAGCCGATGTCATTGGGCGAGGTCGAGCAGGTCTATCTGCCGCTGTCGCGGCTGCTCAATATTTATGTCGCGGTAACCCAGCAGCTGTTCGCCGCGACCAGCCATTTTCTTGGCGGCAATGGCGCCAAGGTTCCCTATGTGATCGGCATTGGCGGCTCGGTGGCGGTGGGCAAAAGCACCACCGCGCGTATTCTGCAGGCGCTTCTGGCACGCTGGCCGGATCATCCGGAAGTGGCGCTGGTGCCGACCGACGGGTTTCTTCTGCCCAATGACGTGCTCAGAGCCGATGGGCTGATGGAGCGCAAGGGGTTTCCGGAAAGCTATGATCTGGGCCAGCTTTGGGAGTTCATGTCGTATGTTAAGGCGGGACGCGGGCCGGTCGAAGCGCCGGTCTACTCGCATCTGATCTATGATGTGGTGAGCGAGCGCACGATCTCGGTCGACCGGCCGGATATTCTGATCGTTGAAGGGCTCAATGTGTTGCAACCGGCGCCGCTGCCGCGTGATGGCAAGGTGATTCCCTACGTTTCGGACTTCTTCGATTTTTCGATCTATGTCGATGCGGACGAGGCCAATATCAGGCAATGGTATGTAGCCCGGTTTCTGGCGTTGCGCAAAACCGCCTTTGCCAAGCCCGAATCATTCTTTCACCAATATGCGGCGCTGTCCGATGATGAGGCGCGAGAGGTGGCGAATGGCATCTGGGAGACCATCAACTTTAAAAATCTGATGGAGAACATTCTGCCGACGCGCCAGCGTGCCGATCTGATCTTGATGAAGGATGTCGATCACGTGGTAAAACAGATCGCGCTGAGGAAGATCTAGCGGTGATTTTCTGAGGTTTCTTGCGGGCTTTCGTGCTCGCGCGCAAATGTATCGCCGATCAGATTTCCTAGTGCTGACGGCCGGGCAGAATCGATCGGTATCACCGCCGCCAGTCATACGTTGCGGACACCGGCTGGATCGACAGTGTGTTTGCCGATCAATGGATTGCGGATCAGAGCGGCTAGCGGCATAGTCAGGGTCTTGGCGCAACTGAACGAAAGGAGGTGATCCGATGTCTAGTGAGCAATTGGGACGTCAGTTCCGACTAAGCGGGTTTTCATCGGCAACGGAGCAACCTTCGTTGAGGGTGTGACACGCGCAGGTCATTGACCAGGTCGGTTGACGACCGTTCTCACGAGGGGCCGCCCAAATTGCGGCCCCTCTTTATAGGCCTTGGCCGGTGCGACTATAAGAATCTGCATTCAATATCGGTCGGGTGGATGAAGGGGCGGTATGTCTGAGAGTCACGGCTACGATTTTGAGGAATTCGCTATCGGCCAGCCGGTGCCACGCGGCGAAGACCCGGTGCTGTTGCGCGGCGAGGGTTGCTACACCGACGATGCCCAGGCCGAGGGGACAGGCCAAGCTTATGTGTTGCGCTCACCCTATCTGCATGGGGCAATCACGGCGCTCGACACCGTCGCAGCGCGCGCCATGCCCGACGTCATCGCGATTTTGACGGCAACCGATCTCGATGCCCAGGGCATTGGCGATCTGCCGTGCATGGTTGCCGACCGGCTCAAGGGGCACGGCGATACACCGCTGGTGGTGCCGTCCTATCCGCCACTTGCAAAGGGCAAGTGCGGTATCTTGGCCAGCCGACCGCCTTTGTGGTGGCCGAAACGCTGGCCCAAGCGCGCGATGGGGCCGAAGCTATTGTGGATTAAGGTCGATCAGCTTGCCGCTGTTACCGACCCGCGCGCGCGGCGGTCGGTGAAGGAGCGCCACAGCTGCATGACAATGCGCCCGGTAATATGGCGATTGACTGGGAGTTTGGCGACGCGTCTGCCGTCAGCGAAATCTTTGCCCAAGCCCACCATGTGACCCGGCTCAAGATCCGCAATTCAAGCCTTGTGGTCTCGGCGATGAAGCCGCGGGCCTGCGTTGCCGAATATGACGCGGCAAACGGCCATTTCACACTGCAATCGCCGAGCCAGGGAGTTTTCGGATTCACCAACATTCTGGCCAACCGCATTCTCAATGTGCCGCGCGAAAACGTGCATATGAAGACACCCAATGTCGGTGGTTCCTTCGGCATGAAATCAAGCGCCCTATCCGGAGTATATCGCTGCACTGGCGGCGACACGGGTCACCGGGCGCAAGGTGCGCTGGTGTGATGCGCGCAGCGATTCGTTCCTGTCTGACACCCATGGCCGCGATGCCTGGGCAGAAGCGGCATTGGCGTTTGACGATAAGGGTAAGCTGCTTGCCGGCGAGGTTACCTGCCATGCCAATTCCGGCACCTATCGCGGCGCTGGCAGGCCCGAGGCGGTCTATTACATGGAACGGGCCATGGATCTTGCGGCGCGCGAAATGGGGATCGATGCGGTCGAATTGCGCCAGCGCAACCTCATCCGGCCTGAACAAATGCCCTACAAGGCTGCCTCCGGGCTGACCTATGACAGCGGCGCGTTCGAGACCGTGCTGGATATGGCGATCAAGGCGTCTGACTGGGATGGTTTTGAGGCAAGGCGCGCGCAATCGGCCGGCAATGGACTTCTGCGCGGGCGCGGCATCTCTTGCTATCTGGAAGTCACCGGGCCTTCGGCGCGGGAAATGGACGGCTTGCGGTTTGAGGATGACGGTTCGGTGACCATGGTCTCGGGCTCGCTCGATTATGGCCAGGGGCATCTGACACGGTTCGCCCAAGTGGTCGCGAGCCGGCTGCATATTCCGATCGACCGGTTGACGCTGTTGCAGGGCGATGTGAACGAGCTGATCGCCGGCTCGGGTACGGGCGGCTCGCGCACCATGATTGCTGCCGGCGCGCTGTTGCTCAAAGCCTCGGACCTAGTGATCGAGAATGGCCGTCAACTGTTGACCCATGTTCTGGAGGCGGCGGTGGATATCGAATTCGAGCATGGACAGTTTCGCATCGCCGGCACCGATCACCAGATGGCATTCTCGATCTTGCCAGAAAAGTGCGCGAACTGGCCGCCGCGGACGCCATCCCGGAAGATCTGCCGCAATCGCTCGATGCCGAGACCGCCGATGACACGCCGCCGTCTTCGTTTCCCAATGCCGCCTATGTGGCCGAGGTGGAGATCGACCCTGAAACCGGTGTCGTCAAGCTGGTCAAATATCTGGTGGTCGATGATTTCGGAAATCTGATCAATACACTGCTGGTCGAAGGCCAGGTTCATGGCGGTGTGGAGCAGGGCGTCGGCCAGGTGCTGATGGAGGACGTGGTCTATGATGAAAACGGACAGCTTCTGACCGGCTCCTACATGGATTATGCGATGCCGCGCGCGGTTGACTTTCCCGATATCGAATTTGCCTCTCATCCGGTGCCGGTAACCACCAATCCGCTTGGCGCCAAGGGGTGCGGCGAGGCCGGTTGCACCGGCGCGCTGCCGGCGGTGACCAACGCCATTGTCGATGTGCTGGCGCGCGAGCCGGCGTCACCCATAGCGACCTGCCGGCAACCCCGGAGAAAGTGTGGGCGGCGCTCAACGCCAGAAACTAGATGGTATTCACCAGGATGCGCGCCAATCGGGTGCGTATTCCGCGAACTAGGGTCTGGCCCCAATAACCGTCTTCCCGATTTGATCTGAGGATGGTTCATTGCCTCCGATGAGGAGGTAACGGGATGTATGATTTCTTCTGGTTTTCCGATTCTCAGTGGGCTCGGATCGCGCCGCTTCTGCCGACCGATGTGCGCAGCAGGAAGCGCGTTGATGATCGTCGTGTGCCGAGCGGGATCGTCCATGCGCTGCGCTGTGGCGGTCGCCAGGCCGACTGCGCCGATATCCACGGGCCGAACAAGACGCTCTGCAACCGCTTCGTCCGCCGGGCCGATCGCGGTATACGGGAAGGTATCTTCAGCGCTCCGGCAGGTGCTGAGGATACGCCTGACCGGCTGTTCATCGACAGATCCTGCATCAAGGCTCATCGCTGCGCCGGCGGCGGAAAAAGGGGGCCTTGGCCCATGGTATCGGTCGCACCAAAGGCGGACGCAACACCGGGCTCCACGCCGTCCGCGACCACAAGGGCCGCCCCGTGTTTTGTCAATTGCGTCCTGCTCCCGACGCCCGGAAACGTGCATGATTGCAAGGTCGCACAGCGCCGCATCGAGGCCATGCCGCCATCCGCCGAACGTGTCGCCGGCAAAGGCCGTGACGGCCGGGAACTGCGCGAACGGCTTGAAGGGCGCGGGACTGGGCCCGTCATCCCGCCGCGAAAGAACCGCAAGATCCGATATCACGACGATCGGGCCATCCAAAGGGAGCGAGATATCATCGAACGCATGTTCTGCCGCCTCAAAGACCGGCGGCGCATCGCAACTCGCTTCGAGCGCAACATTGAAAACGTCATGGCAGTTATCGCGCGCGTCGCAGCCGCCATCTGGTGGCTATAATGAGTCCAGGTCCTAGAAGAACGGGAGAAGATAGATGGTAGATCTGAAACAGCTCGGTCTTGCGGTGGTTGGCTGCGGTGTTGTCGGGCGCATGCGCGCGACACTGGCCAAGGATTTTCCGGGCATTGGCTGGATCGGCCTGTCGGACATGAACGAAGAGGTCGGCAAGAAACTCAAGGACGATATCGAGGCCGATTTCTTCACTAATGATTTCCACGAGTTGATTGCGCGTCCGGAAGTCGATGCGGTGATTATCGCAACCTCGACCTGGGCACATGTGGAGCCGACATTGGCGGCGGTGGCGCGCGGGCACAAGCTGATGATCGAAAAGCCGCTGGCCACGGATGCGCGCCAGTCGGCGGAAGTGCTTGCCGCGATCGAGGAGGCCGGTGTCGATGCGGTGGTCGGCTACACCCAGCGCTTCCGGCGGCGGTTCCTGGCGGTCAAGGAGCGGGTCAACAATGGCCAGATCGGCGAGGCGACGGCGGTGGTGGTGCGTGCGTTCATGAACCGCCTGGCGCCGACCGGCGAGACCCGGCTCACCCAGGACCGTCGGCACCTCACGCCGATGGTGGTCTCTGGCACCCACAGCCTCGATATGGCGATGTGGATTTTGGGCGAGCAGGCCAAGCCGGTGTCGATTTTCGCGCGTTCGACGGAAAAGATTCTCACTGATATCGGCACCAAGGATGCAACCTTCGGCCTATTCACCATGGAAGATGGTACCGTCTTTTCAATGAACATCTGCTGGGCGCTGCCAAAGGTCTGGCCGGGGGCGGTGTATGGGCTTGAAATCGGCATGGTCGGAACGCAAGGCGTGATCGATATCGAGGACACCCATCGCGATGTGATCCTGGCGACCGAGTTCAATCAGGGCCCGGCCTACAGACCCGCGGATCTGGTGATCGAGGCTGAGCGCAATGTCGATTTCCTCACCAGCTTCCCGCCGGGAGATATCTATGGTGGCGAGTTGTGGGGACCGATGAGAGAGGAAACCAATTCCTGGTACAACCGCATCTATTCAGGCAAGCGCACGCCGCACGCCACGGCAGCGGAAGGTCACCGCAACTTGATGTTGACCATGGCGATGGACCTGTCGGCCAAACGCCGCCAGGAAGTCGATCTGCCGATCGATCCGGCCAAACTGATGGCCGAACTCGACGGATAGGATTTGCGCTGGCGTTTAATCTTCTGCCTAAACAGCGCCCGTGATCGTACCGGCGAGAATTGGTTTTCTCGCCGGTCTCAGGAGACCGGGACCGATTGTGAGCCTGCCGACAGATAATCGAGTGCGGCCTGGACCCCGCCGCGCTTGTGCGGCACGCCAGCGATCTCAAGGCCCATCTCAACACCGGAAAGCGTGCCGGCCAGCATCAGATCATTGAAGTCGCCAAGATGGCCGATGCGGAATACCCGGTCGGCAAGCTTCGACAATCCATTGCCAAGCGACATGTTGTAGGTCTCAACGACTGCGCGGCGAAAGGCGTCGGCCGAATGGCCTTCCGGCATCATCACCGCGGTCAGAGAGGTGGAGTAATGTGCGGGCTCTTGGCAAACGGTTTCAAGGTTCCAAGCGGCAACGGCGCGCCTTGCCGCCTCGCCATGGCGTTGATGACGGGCAAAGACATTGTCGAGGCCTTCTTCGTGCAGCATCTCAATTGCTTCGGCGAGGCCGTAGAACATGTTGATCGCGGGCGTATAGGGAAAAAAGCCGCTCTCGTTCAGCTTTGCCATATCGGCCCATGAAAAGAACGCCTTTGGCAGGCTTGCCGTCTTTGCGGCCTCAAGAGCTTTTTCGCTGACAGCGTTGAAGGAAAGGCCGGGAGGCAGCATCAGTCCCTTTTGCGAGCCGCCAATCGCGACATCGACGCTCCATTGGTCATGGCGGAAATCGGTGGTGGCGAGTGAGGAGACCACATCGACCATCAGCAATGCCGGATGGCCGGCGGCGCGCATGGCCGCGCTCACATCCGGAATCGATGAGGTGCAGCCGGTTGAGGTCTCGCCCTGAACCACACACACGGCCTTGGTCTCATGGGCCTTGTCGCCGGTCAGGCGGTCGGCGATTTTCTGCGGATCGATGCCCGAGCGCCAGTCTCCTTCAATGAATTCCGGCACAAGACCGAGTTTTTCGGCAAGCGCCTTCCACAGTGAGGCGAAATGGCCGGTTTCATACATCAGCACCTTGTCGCCGGGACCCATTGTGTTGACCAATGCCGCTTCCCAGGCACCGGTTCCCGAGGCCGGATAGACAAACACCGGCCCGGCGCATTTGAACACGGTCTTGAGCGATGCCAGCAGCTTGAGTGCGAATTCGCCGAACTCGGCGCCGCGATGATCCATGGTCGGGCGGTCGATGGCGCGCAGGATGCGATCGGGCACGTTGGTCGGACCCGGAATTTGCAGGAAGTGTCGTCCTGGACCGGCCATGGCGGGTGCTTTCCGTTGGATTTGGTTGGGTGACCGGCAGCACCGTTGCGAGGAGATGCAGGCGCGGATCGATCGTGGCATTCAGCAAAGCATCAAGGTATTGTTGCCGCCCAGAACATCCTGGTCAATGGGAGTGGAACTCGCGATGAAGACTGTGTTGGTGCCGGTCGAGGTTGGAGAACAGTTAGACTCAGTGTTCAGCGGTGCGCTTCAGCTTGCACGGCGGCTGGAGTGCTATGTCGAAGGCATTCCGGTGGGCGCAACCTTCGAGGGGCTGGTGACCTATGAAGGCCCGATTGTGGCCGAAGCCCTGACCCGGCCGGAAGATCAGCCTTCGGCCGATGAGCTTGGCCGGCTGTTCTCCAATTTCATGCAAAGCAATGGCGTTCAACAGGTGGCCAAGCCCGAGCCGAGATTGAGCTTCCGCTGGGCGGGCGGTGATCTCGCGCATGAAAATTTCATCGGCAATCACAGCCGCCTGTTCGATATCGCAGCAGTGGGAAGGCCGCGGCGTGAGGGCGGCAGCCCGTCGATCACCATCACCGAATCGGTTCTGTTCGAAGGCGGACGTCCGGTGCTGGTGGTGCCGCCGGGAATGAACACCAGTGCCGAATTCGGCAAGAACATCCTCATTGCCTGGAATTGCAGCACCGAATCAGCGCGTGCTGTGAGCGCTTCGATCCCGCTTCTCAAATTGGCCGAGAAGGTGCTGGTGCTGACCGTCGAGGGCGGGACAATTCCCGGACCAAGCGGGCAGCAGCTGTGCGATTCACTCGCCGCGCATGGCATCAGGGCCGACGAGCTGACCGTGCCGCGTGATCCGGCCGGCCCCGGCCCGGCGATCATCGCCGAGGCGGAAAAGATGTCGGCGGATCTGATCGTCAAGGGCGCCTATACCAACAGCCGTTTGCGCCAGATGATATTCGGCGGTGCGACCCGGCACCTGCTGCACCACGCCGATTTGCCGGTGGTGATGGCGAACTAGCGCTTTGTTGGCGGTCTCTGGCCCCTCAACAAGTGCGCCTACTCCTGCCGCAATGACTGAAACGCGGCGACAAGGCCGCGCGTCGAAGCATCTGCCCATTCCGGCGTGCTGGCGGTGGTGAGAGCAGGCAAGAGTTGGCTGGCCAGCGTCTTGCCAAGCTCAACCCCCCATTGGTCGAAGGAATTGATGTTCCAGACCACGCCCTGAACGAACACCTTGTGTTCGTAGAGCGCGAGCAGCCGCCCGAGCGTTGCCGGGTTGAGCCGGCGGTAGAGGATCGTGGTTGAGGGCCGGTTGCCGGCAAATGCGCGGTGGGGGGCGATGTGGTCGATCTCATGCTGATCGATGCCATTTGCCACCATTTCGGTGCACACGTCCGCTTCAGATAGTCCAAAGGCAAGAGCTTGGCTCTGGGCAAAGCAGTTGGCGGCGAGTTTGAGGTGGTGGTCGGCGCTCTCGCGGTCAGGGACGGCGGCAAGCAGGAAATCGACCGGCACAATGTCGCTGCCCTGATGCAGCAATTGAAAGAAAGAATGCTGGGCATTTGTTCCCGGCTCACCCCAGATCACCGGTCCAGTGGCGTGGCGTGCGGGGCTTGAATCGAGAAGGGTCGACTTGCCATTCGACTCCATGTCGAGCTGCTGCAAATAGGCCGGCAGACGTTGCAGGCGCTGGTCATATGGAATAATGGCGAGGGTTGGAAGATTCAGCGCATTGCGGCGCCAGATGCCGATCAGGCCCATCAAGACGGGCAAATTGCGATCAAGCGGTGCATCGCGGAAATGGCGGTCGATTTCGGCGGCGCCGTCCAGAAGGGCGGTGAAATTGTCACGGCCAATGGCGATCGCCAGCGGCAGGCCGATTGATGACCACAGCGAATAACGCCCGCCGACCCAGTCCCAAAAGCCGAAGACGCGGGCCTCCTCGATGCCGAAGGCCACCGTTGCCTCCAGATTGGTTGACGCGGCAGCAAGGTGGAGGCCGGCGCGCTCGCTAAGCGATGCGGCAAGCCAGTCGCGCGCACTTTGCGCATTGGTCATGGTCTCGAGCGTGGTGAATGTCTTGGACGCGACAATCACCAACGTGGTCGCGGCATCGAGGCGGGCCGTGACATCGCGCAGATGGGCGCTGTCGACATTGGAGACATAGTGTAGGCGCGGTCCGTCATGGAATGGGGCGAGCGCGGCGGTGGCCATGGCCGGACCAAGATCGGAGCCGCCAATGCCGATATTGATGACATCGGTGAAGGGGGCTCCGGACGTGCTTGGGTAACGGCCGGTGCGGATATCCTCGGCAAAGCCCAGAAAGCGGGCCTGCTCGGCCTTGACCTCAGCCATCACGTCCTGGCCATCGATGATGACTTGATCGCCAGCGCCGCCGCGCAGCGCCACATGCAGAACGGCGCGGCCATCGGTCTTGTTAATCTTCACGCCGGTAAACATCGCCTCGCGGCGCTGTTCAAGACCGGCCTCGCGCGCCAGATCTGTGAGTGCTTGAAGGGCGCTAATGTTGATGCGTTCCTTGGAAAAGTCGATCAGCAGATCGCCGGTGCTGGCGGAAAAATGCACGAACCGGTCCGCATCGGCGGCGAAATGATCGCCCAGCGTGATCGGCGCGAGGCGGCGCGCTTCAGCAAAAACCCGGTTCCACGCCTGTTCGATGTTGCTCATGGAGAGCCTTTCCGCTGTTTTAGTGCAAGCCATGTGAGCCATGAAGCAATCGCTGGCGCGAGGCAAGGCGCAATCGCTGGCGCGAGGCGGGGCCGGCCATTGGCGGCGTGTGCGCCTGCACCTTGACTTGGCTTTGCCCGGCATTCGACAGTCGGCCCGATGAAACACAGGCAAAACTGAAGGTGCGCGCTTGCGCGCAGTGCTGGAGATACGATGGAAGCAGCGATAATCGCGGTTGGACAGTCAGCCTATCTACGCCATCCGCAAGCTGATCAGACGGTGTTCACCTTCATGCGCGATGCGGTCGAGGCCACCCTTGCCGATGCGAACATGACAGCAGGCGATATTGACGGATTGGCGGTGGCCTCGTTCTCGTTGTCGCCGGATCATGCGATCGATCTTGCTTGGCGCATGGGGCTGTCGCTCACATGGCTGTTGCAGGACACCAATGGAGGTTCATCGGGAATGAACATGCTGGGCCATGCGCTGAGGGGCGTCGAGGCGGGCGCTGCGTCCAACATCCTGGTGCTGGCGGGCGATGCCACCGGGCTTGCCGGCTATGCCAAGGTGGCAAATTCTTACAATCGCGCCACCAGCGATCATCTGGCACCGCTTGGCCATGGCGGACCGAACGGGGTTTATGCGCTGCTCACCAGCCGGCAGATGAAAAAACACGGGTTGGAAAAGGCCGATTACGGTCAGATGGCGGTGGCGCAGCGGCGCTGGGCGGCGATGAACCCTTATGCGGTCTACCGCCAGCCGCTGACGATGGAAGAATATCTGAGCGCACTGCCGGTTGCTGATCCGCTGGTGCGGTATGACTGCGTGCCGGTGGTGGCCGGCGCACAGGCGATGATCGTCTCAACGCCGGAGCGCTGCCGCAAGGACCGAGCGGCGGTGCGGGCGCGGGCGTTCATGCAGAGTTTCAACTACGACAATCAGGAAGGCGACGGTACCGAAACCGGTATTTCGACCTTTGCCGATCACTTGTGGAAAAAAGCCGGGGTAGGGCCGGGCGACATCGATGTCTCAGGAATCTATGACGACTATCCGGCGATGGTGATGGCGCAGATGAACGATCTTGGCATGATCCCCGGCGGTGACGTGAAGACGTTTCTCAAGCGCGAAATTGGCGAGAACATGAAGCCAGTCAATACTTGGGGCGGCATGATGTCGGCGGGCCAGCCGGGCAATGCCGGCGGGCTCAATGTGATTACCGAAGTGGTGCGCCAGCTTCAGGGCGAGGCTGGGGAGCGGCAGGTGAAAAATGCCAGGCTCGGCGTTGCCACAAGCTATGGCATGACGCTTTACCGCTATGGCGGCACCGCCGGGGCGGTCATTCTGGAGGGCGGGACATGAAGGCCAGTCTTGATATCTGGCGCTGTGAGGGCTGCGGCAAGGCGGTGTTTCCCGAGCGCGTGCTGTGTCCTAAGTGCCATGGCTCCAGCTTTTCCCGCGATAAGGCAAAAACCGCGAAAGTCGAGGAAATCTCAATGATCCATCACATGATCGGGCAGGAAAACTGGCAAAAACGGCAGATTGCCAACGTCGTCACCGATGCCGGTTGCCGGATTACCGTGGGGCTCCTTGATGAGGCTGAAATTGGCGATGAAATCGATCTGCACGAGGAGGATGGGGCGCCATTCGGGCGGGTTAGACGCGCCTGAGCTGTTGACCAAACGTAAATTTGGGGATTGGCGCCCGCCCTGATGGGGTGACAGAGGCGGCGCGGGTTGCTATCCCGCTTGGCGCTAGTGGAGCCTTGCCCCGAATGCCTGATCTTTTGCTTGAGCTGTTCTCCGAGGAGATCCCGTCGCGCATGCAGGCGCGCGCGCGCGCCGATTTGCGTCGGCTGGTGCTTGACGGGCTGAGCCAGGCCGGGCTTGCGCATGAAGACGCCAAGGCTTTTTCGACACCGCGAAGGCTGGCGCTGGCGGTTGAGGGAGTGGCGGCCAGAAGCGCGGACACGCGCGAGGAGCGCAAGGGCCCGCGGATCGGCGCGCCCGGCAAGGCGATCGAGGGGTTTTTGCGCGCGGCCGGGCTTTCCTCGCTCGATCAGTGCGAGAGCCGTGATGATGGCAAAGGCGCATATCATGTGGCGGTGATCGAAAAGCCTGGACGAGCGGCACCGGATATCATCGCCGAGGTGGTTGAAAAGGCGGTGCGGGGCTTTCCCTGGGCGAAATCGATGCGCTGGGGCGACGGGCAGCTCAGATGGGTGCGCCCGCTGCATTCGATCCTTGCGACATTCGGCGCCAGGACCGAAACGCCCGAGGTGCTGAATCTTTCAATCGACGGCATCGAGGCCGGAAATGTGACGCGCGGCCACCGGATGATGGCGCCGGACGAGATCACCGTGTCGCGGTTCGATGACTATGCGTCCAAGCTCCAGGCGGCCAAAGTCGAGATCGACACTGAGCGGCGGCGCGAGATGATCCTTGCCGATGCAAAAGCGCTGGCGCTGGCGCAGGGGCTGGAACTGATCGACGATCCGGCATTGGCCGAGGAGGTGGCGGGGCTGGTTGAATGGCCGGTGACGCTGATCGGCACTTTCGACATCGCGGTTCTGGAACTGCCGGGCGAAGTGCTGGCGGCCACCATGCGGGTCAATCAGAAATATTTCGCCCTGAAGAGCGCCAAGACCGGTGAGATCTCCAACCGTTTCATCGTCGTCGCCAATATCGAGGCAGGCGATGGCGGCGGCGCTATTGTTGCGGGCAATGAGCGGGTGCTGTCAGCCAAGCTGCACGATGCGCGGTTCTTCTGGGAGCAGGATCTCAAATCCGGGCTTGAAGAGCACGGGCAAAAGCTCGCCGATGTGGTGTTTCACGAAAAGCTGGGGTCTCAGGCCGAAAGGGTCGAGCGCATCACGGCGCTGGCGCGCGAGCTTGCGCCCCTGGTTGGCGCCGATGCGGATCAGGCCGAACGCGCAGCGCGGCTTGCCAAGGCCGATCTGATGACCTGCATGACCGGCGAGTTTCCCGAGCTTCAAGGCGTGATGGGGCGCTATTATGCGCTCAAGCAAGGCGAGCGGGAGGCGGTGGCCGATGCGATCAGCGATCACTACCGCCCGCAAGGCCCATCCGATGAGGTGCCGCGCGATCCGGTGTCGATTGCCGTGGCGCTTGCCGACAAGCTCGACATGCTGGTGGGGTTTTGGGCGATTGACGAAAAACCGACGGGTTCAAAAGACCCGTTTGCGCTCAGGCGCGCGGCGCTGGGGGTGATCCGAATCGTGCTGGAAAATGAGCTGCGGCTTCCGATTGTGAATCTCGCCTCACCGCAGTTTGGAGATTTTCAGAGCGCGGTGGTCTTGGTTCAGTTTGCTGGATCGAAAGTTGTCGGAACAGCAGTCGATCTCCTGTCCTTCTTTGCCGACCGGCTCAAGGTGCATCTGCGCGAGACCGGCGCGCGGCATGATCTGATCGATGCTGTCTTCAGCCTCGGCAATCAGGACGACCTTCTGATGATCGTGCGCCGGGTCGAGGTGCTGGGCGAATTTCTTGGCACCGATGACGGTGCCAATCTGCTAATGGGCGTCAAGCGGGCGCAGAACATTCTGAGGATTGAGGAAAAGAACGACGGCGCGGGCGCATTTGACGGCGAGCCCAATGCGAAACTCTTCACTGAAGCGGCTGAAAAGCAGCTCTTCGAAGCCATCGGCGCGGCGGCGAGTGAGATGGAGGCGGCGGTCAAGCTTGAGGATCTCGCTGATGCGATGCGCGCGCTTGCCAGATTGCGCGGGCCGGTCGACCGATTTTTCGATGACGTTACGATCAATGCCAATGATGCGGGCGCGCGCGCCAACCGGCTGAAGCTCCTAAACCTTATCCGGCAGGCGACATTGGCGATTGCCGACTTTTCGAAGATTGAGGGGTGAGAATGGGAATTTGCGAAGAACATCGCAGCCCGCTCACTGGTTCGCGGGCATTCGCCCCTGAAACTGGTCCATCGGACCATTTTCTGCGCTTGGCAGCGCATCGGGACACAAACAAGAGGCGTGGAGGAGCGAAACGCCGACCGGGAAGCATAAAATGACCAAATGGGTTTATTCATTCGGCGCTGGCAAGGCCGAGGGGGCATCATCAATGCGCGATCTGCTCGGTAGCAAGGGCGCCAATCTGGCGGAAATGTGCACTTTGGACCTGCCTGTGCCGCCGGGCTTTACCATCACCACCGAAGTCTGCACCGCCTACTATGAGAATGGCCGGGCACTGCCGCACGGGCTTGAAGAAGAAGTCGAAGCGGCGCTCGATGCAGTCGAGGCGGCGGTCGAGGCGAAATTCGGCGACACAACAAATCCATTGCTGGTGTCGGTGCGCTCGGGCGGGCGCGCTTCGATGCCCGGCATGATGGATACGGTGCTCAATCTCGGCCTTAATGACGAAACCGCAGCGGCACTTGCAAAGCGCTCGGGTGATGAGCGATTTGCCTATGATTCCTACCGCCGCTTCATCCAGATGTATTGCGATGTGGTGCTTGGCCTCGATCATGAAATTTTCGAGGAAATCCTTGAGGACTACAAGCACGAACAGGGCTATATCCTTGATACCGATCTGGATGCCGATGACTGGAAGGAGTTGATCGCGCGCTACAAGCTGCGGATTACCGAAGAGCTTGGCGCGCCCTTTCCCGAAGGCCCGCACGACCAGTTGTGGGGGGCAATTTCAGCGGTGTTCGGCTCATGGCAGAACAATCGTGCGATCATCTATCGCCGGCTCAACTCCATTCCCGATGATTGGGGCACGGCGGTCAATGTGCAGGCGATGGTGTTCGGCAATATGGGCGACAGCAGCGCCACCGGTGTTGCCTTCACGCGCGATCCATCAACCGGCGCTAATTCGTTTTACGGCGAATTCCTGGTCAATGCCCAGGGCGAGGACGTGGTTGCCGGCATCCGCACGCCGCAGAACATCACCGAAGCAGCGCGCATTGCCGTTGGCTCGGATGCGCCGTCGATGGAACAGTTGATGCCGGAGGTCTATGGCGAGCTTGCCGGTGTCGCAGACCGCCTCGAGCAGCATTACCGCGACATGCAGGACATCGAGTTCACCATCCAGGAAGGGCGGTTGTGGATGCTGCAGACGCGGTCGGGCAAGCGCACCACTAAGGCGGCGCTCAAGATCGCGGTCGAACTCGCCAATGAAGGCGTGGTGAGCCGTGAGGAAGCGGTGTGCCGGATCGATCCGGCAGGGCTCGATCAGCTACTGCATCCGACGCTTGATCCCGACGCCCCGGTCGAGGTGATCGCCACGGGGTTGCCGGCCTCTCCGGGAGCGGCATCGGGCGAGATCGTGTTCACTGCCGATGCGGCTGAAAAGCTCGCCGGCGCTGGGCGCGCGGTGATCCTGGCGCGGGTCGAGACCAGTCCGGAAGACATTCACGGCATGCACGCAGCTGCCGGCATTCTCACCACCCGCGGCGGCATGACGAGCCACGCCGCTGTGGTGGCGCGCGGCATGGGGCGGCCATGCGTTTCCGGTGCCGGTGCCATTTGCATCGACCATCAGCGCGGCGTGTTCAGTACCGGTCACTTGACCTTCAAGGCAGGTGACGTGATCACCATCGACGGGTCGACCGGCCGGGTTATCGCCGGCAATGTCAAAATGGTGCAGCCGGAGCTGTCGGGCGATTTCGCGACATTGATGGAGTGGGCCGACTGTGCGCGAGAGCTCGGCGTCAGGGCCAATGCGGAAACCCGCACCGATGCGGAGGCGGCGCGCGGATTTGGCGCTGAAGGGATTGGGCTGTGCCGCACCGAGCACATGTTCTTCGAAGAAGACCGGATCGTTGCCATGCGCGAGATGATTCTGGCGGGCGATGAGGCGGGGCGGCGCAGGGCGCTTGAGAAGATCCTGCCGATGCAGCGGCGCGATTTCGTCTCCCTGTTTGAGGTGATGGCCGGGCTGCCGGTGACCATCCGCCTGCTCGATCCGCCATTGCATGAATTCCTGCCGCATACGGCGGCTGAAATCGAGGAAGTCGCAGATGCGATGCGCGCCGACCCAGAGGTCTTGCGGGTGCGGGTCGAGGAGCTGTCGGAATCAAACCCGATGCTCGGCCATCGCGGCTGCCGGCTGTCGATCACCTATCCGGAAATTCCCGAAATGCAGGCGCGGGCGATCTTCGAAGCGGCAATCGAGGCGGCCAAGAGCACCGGCAAGGCGGTGGAGCCTGAAATCATGGTGCCGCTGGTGGCGACCAAGGCAGAACTCGACATCGTCAAGCAGGCGCTTGATGTCGCCGCGCGCTCGGTGGAGACCGAGACCGGGCTCAGGCTCAGCTATCAGGTCGGCACCATGGTCGAATTGCCGCGGGCCTGTATCGAGGCCGGCGAAATTGCCAAGACAGCGGAGTTCTTCTCGTTCGGCACCAACGATCTGACGCAGACCACCTACGGTATCAGCCGTGATGACGCGGCACGGTTCCTGATCCCTTATATCGATTCGGGGATCGTCGAGGCCGATCCGTTCGTCACCCTCGATTGTGTCGGCGTCGGCGCGCTGGTCGAGATGGCGGCCGAGCGAGGGCGGGCGGTCAGAAACAAGCTGAAAATGGGTATTTGCGGCGAACACGGCGGCGACCCGGCATCAATCGCGTTTTGCGCCAAAGTGGAGCTCGATTATGTGTCCTGTTCACCGTTCCGGGTGCCGATTGCACGTCTTGCCGCGGCGCAAGCGGCACTGAATGCACGCTCCAGCCAGGGCTCTGACTGAGTCGGGCTCGCCTTGCACAGGGGATGCGGAGTTTCGGTGTTGTGGGGCTGAACGAAGGCGCTTTGGCGCTGCATGGTTAATGCCGGGCCACGATCAGCACCTGTGTCGGCATATTGTTTGATCGCGCCAGCCTAGGTTTTGCCATTGTTTTCCCTCATGATTTACCTGCGCTTGCATGAAACACGGGAAAAGCAGGCGGCACCGTTAACCGTCACTTAATCCTGTGGTAGGATTCTTTCGTGCATTGCGACAAAAGCTTGACGTGTGCTAAAGTCGTATGCGCACGTGAAGAATCGCTCAGGAGGATGGTGACTTTGCGAAGGGGTCGTCGTCGGCAAAGAAAAAAACTCTACGCTGCTGGCTATTTGCAATCGCCGCAGCAAGGAGGGGTCAAGCGCCAAACTGTCTTGGCAGTGTTCAATGTGGTGGGCGCTATCGGATTGCTGAGCCTCATCTCATACGGATTCTTTTCAGACCGTTTGCAGGGCGCTGCCGAATCCGATGCCGGGCTTGGCCATGTTGCAAAACTCGAATTTTCCATCGAATCAACGCACTCCGTGACTGGGTTGCCCTCTGGCGACGTCTCCCTCGGCGGTGTGGCGGTTGCCAGCCTTGGGCCGCGGCTTCGTGGCGCAAGGCTGGGGGCATCTGCAGGCAATGCGCCGATGGTGACCGGATCGATCGCCCGTTCCGGTGCGGCCGGCCGGGTTTCAACGCCGGGCGATGCGGAGGTGTTGCGCGCGACGCTGATTGACGATTTTGGTGGCGCCGGGCTTGCCCCCGAAGAGATTACGGTTGGCGGAGATGTCCGCCGTGTTGTCATCGGCAGTGGAAAAGCATCGGAAACACCCGAAGCGCCGGTGAGGCTTGCCTCGCTTGGATCGTTCAGCGACTTGCTGCCGACACGCGCTCCAGATGCGGTCGATGCAAAAAACCTTTCATTCGGCTCCCTGTTCCGCGAGCCTGAAGGCAGAGTGCGCGGATCAGGTTTTGATGCCATCCCCGCACCGACGCGGGTGCCGTTGGTGCGGCGCGGCGAGGCTGGTGCAGTGTTGATGATGTCCTTAGCGGCGCCGCCATTCCAGGTGCGCGACGTCAAGGCGGAAACGCGCGGTGATCTTATCGAGGCCGAAGAGGCTGCTCGCCGCAAGACGATCGTGGAAAAAGAACCTATTCGTGACCGCAGACTAGCCCGGGAGCGATACTGCTTGGCCGCTGCGGTCTATTACGAAGCGCGCGGTGAGCCGCACAACGGCCAGCAAGCCGTGGCGCAGGTGGTGCTCAACCGGGTTGAGGATGGACGCTATCCGAGCACGGTGTGCGGAGTGGTGTTCCAGGACGAGAATCGCAAGCATCGCTGCCAGTTCTCATTTGCCTGCGACGGCAAGCCGGAGCGGCCGAAGCCGGGGGCATCCTGGACGCAGTCGCTTGATATAGCGCGGGATTTTCTGGAAGGCTTCATCTATGCGCCGGTGGTGGCGGCAACCCATTACCATGCCGACTACGTAAGCCCGCGCTGGTCACGCTCAAGCGCGATGACCCGTGTGCGCAAGATCGGCAACCATATCTTCTATACAGAATCCTGATCGAGGACGGCGCGTTACCCGGCCAATCACCGGCGCGCCCTATCGGACGTCTTTCCGGTGCATGGTCAGGTAACATCGAGCCCGAGATCAAGCGAAGGCGCTGAATGGGTCAGCCGTCCGACCGAGATGAGATCCACCCCGGTGGCGGCGATTGCCGCGCATGTCTGCTCGTTGACACCGCCTGATGCCTCCAGCACCGCACGTCCGGCCGTTATCCGCACAGCGTGTTCAAGATCGGCAACGCTCATATTGTCGAGCAGGACGATGCCGGCGCCGGCAGCAAGGGCCTCTTCCAATTGAACCAGAGAATCGACCTCAACCTCGATGGCCATCATATGGCCGGCATGGGCCCGGGCAGCCGTGACCGCCGCAGTGATGCCGCCGGCAGCGGCGATGTGGTTGTCCTTGATCAGAACCGCATCATCGAGGCCGAAGCGGTGATTGCGCCCGCCGCCAGCAGCCACGGCGTATTTTTCAAGCGCGCGCAGGCCCGGCGTGTTCTTGCGGGTGCAAACAATATGAGCGCTTGTGCCTTCGGTGAGCGCCACATAGCGGGCGGTGAGAGTGGCGATCCCCGAAAGATGCCCGAGAAAATTGAGTGCGGTGCGCTCGCCCGCAAGAACGGCCCGCACCGGACCGGAAAGGCGCACAATGGTGTCGCCCCGGCAAACCCGCTCACCATCGCCCATTGCCGGCGTAAAACTGATTTCAGGATCAAGCTCGGCGAATGACAGGGCGGCGCAGTCAAGGCCTGCGATGTTGCCGCTCTCGCGTGCCGAGATCACCCAACTGGCGCTGGCGTCGGCAGCAATGACGCTGGCGGAAGTGATATCGCCGCGTCTGCCAAGGTCCTCGTCAAGCGCGCGCAATGCGGCGTCGCGGACAATGTGCCGCGGCAGCGGGACCAGCCGCTCACTGGTCATGCAGCGCCCCTTAGGGCGGTCATCGGCACGGGAGCTGCCATATCGGCCATGCTGGTGACGCTGCGTCGCTGCCAGGCAGGGTCGTCTTCGGGGAAGTCCGAGCGGTAGTGCGCACCGCGGCTTTCCTCGCGGGCAAGTGCGGAGTAGGCGATCAGCTGGGAAGTGACCAAAAGGTTCGATTCAAACCCGGCGCGGGTCAGCCGCTCACCAATCGCGTCCAGCGTGGAGATTGCGGCGGTCAGGCCGGCTGCATTGCGCTCAACGCCGACATGCTCGGCCATGGTGCGGCGTACTTCGGTGGTTTCGGCCTCGCTCAGGCGGTTGGTCACGGGGCTTGGCAGGCGGGTAAGGCGTGAGGACCTCAGAGCAAGCTGGCTGAGATGGGTCGATGAAATGTCGCGTGCCACGCGGGCGGCGAACACAACCGCTTCCAGAAGCGAATTGGACGCAAGGCGATTGGCGCCATGAACGCCGGTGGACGCGACCTCGCCGCAAACCCAAAGCCCATCGAGCGATGTGCGGCCATGGGCATCGGTCAACACACCGCCCATGTGGTAATGCGCCGCCGGCGCCACCGGTATGAGGTCTTTTTCGGGGTCGATACCGGCATTCAGGCAAAAACTGTGGACTGTGGGAAACGCGTGGGCCATTTCGGCGCCAAGTTCGCCACGGCAATCGAGAAATGCACCGCGCCCTTCGATACGTTCGCGGTGAACCGCGCGGGCGACGATATCGCGCGGGGCGAGATCGCCACGCTCATGGATTTCGGCCATGAATTGTACGCCATCGCCATTGACCAAAGTGGCCCCCTCACCGCGCAGCGCCTCGGTTGCCAGTGGCGCCGGATCAATGCCGACATCAATGGCGGTGGGGTGAAACTGGACAAATTCTAGATCGGCGGCATGCGCGCCCGCACGCAATGCCATGGCAATGCCTTCGCCACGGGCATCGGCGGCATTGGTGGTTACCGCAAACAACCGCCCAACGCCCCCGGTTGCCAGCACCACCGCGGTGGCGGGCACCATTTCGCGCACATTCGAACCGCCCTTGGTCTGGCGCATGATGACACCGACGGCGCGGCCATCGGAAAGGCCAATCTGTTCGGCGTCGTAGCCTTCGAGAAACGAGATGTGAGGGGCGTTGCGCATCGCTGCGATCAAGGCGGCCATGATCTGGCGGCCAGCCATGTCACCTTGCACCGAAACAATACGGCGCGCGGAGTGCGCAGCCTCGCGGCGCAGCGCCAAACGGCCATCAAGGTCCCTGTCGAAGGGAATGCCGAGCGCCAGCAGGTCCTCAAGGCGGTCGGGCGCCTCGCCCACCATCATGTTGATCAGGCGTTGATTGGCGATGCCGTGCCCGACGCAAATGGTATCGGCGGCATGGGCTTCAACCGTGTCGCCATCACCGACAGCGGCAGCGATGCCTGCCTGGGCCCACTGACTTGACGCACCACGGCCCAGCCGGTGGGCGGCAATCACGGTGACAGGCTGAGGGGCCAGTTTGAGCGCGGTGAACAGGCCGGCAAGACCCGCACCAATGACGACGATGCGGTCTGTGCCGGCCGGCACATTTGAGGACGCAGCCATGGTCTGGTTCCGGTTGCGGTCAGATCAGCTCTTGAGATTGACCATGCGCTCAACCGAACGGTGCGCGCGCTCGGCGATCACCGGATCGACCACAATCTCCTCTTTAAGATAGAGCAGCGAGTCGAGAATTTTCAGCAGCGTGATCTTCTTCATGTAGGGGCAGAGATTGCACGGTCGGATGAATTCAACTCCGGTGGTCTCAGCAGCGACGTTGTCACTCATCGAGCACTCGGTGACCATCATCACCTTCTTGGGCCGGTTGTCCTTGACCCAATCGACCATGCTGGAGGTGGAGCCGGAAAAATCGGCTTCATCGACGACGTCGGGCGGGCATTCAGGATGGGCGATGATGACGAGACCGGGGTCGGCCTCGCGGGCAGTGCGCAATTCTTCCGGTGTGAACCGCTCATGGACGATGCAGTGGCCCTTCCAGGTGATGATCTCGACGTTGGTCTGGCGCGCAGCATTCTGGGCGAGGAATTCGTCGGGAATGAAGATAACGCGCGGCACATTCAACGACTCGACCACCTGAACCGCATTGGCAGAGGTGCAGCACATGTCCGACTCCGCCTTCACGTCAGCGGATGTGTTGACATAGGTGACAACGGGTACGCCGGGATAGCGCTCCTTGAGTCGGCGCACATCGGCGCCGGTAATCGACTCGGCAAGCGAGCAGCCGGCGCCAGCATCGGGGGTCAGGACCGTCTTGTCGGGATTGAGGATCTTGGAGGTCTCGGCCATGAAGTGAACGCCGCACTGGATGATGATATCGGCATCGGTGCGGGTTGCCTCCTTGGCAAGACCGAGGCTATCGCCGACAAAGTCAGCGACGCAGTGATAGATCTCCGGTGTCTGGTAGTTGTGCACCAGCAGAACCGCATTGCGCTGCTTCTTGAGCTCGTTGATGGCTTTTATGTATGGCGCGAAAAACGGCCATTCGACCGAGGGAATGACCGCTTTTACCTTTTCGTAAAGCGGTACCATCTCGGCTGCGAGTTCGTCGGTATATTCAAGGTTCGGGCGCGGCAAAACGCCGTATTTGGCGGCCGCCTGAGATCGCTTGCCGGAATTCGTCGAGCTGTGGTGCACTGCTTCGGCAATTGCGGACATGACAGGTCTCCCGATTAATAATGCTCAATATGAGCATATTTGGATCAAAAGTAGACCACACAAGGGCCTTATACTTAAAGTGAGCATTAAGCTTTATTATGACTCCGGTCGGAGCGCTTGTCCAGTATGGTTGCGGCAAGGCTTATTGGTGCTTTTGGCTGAGAAGGGCGATTAAATGCGCTGACCGAACCCGTTTATGTATCTTGCGCCACGGCGGATCAAAGCCTCAGGCCGGGCGCCGGGCGCTCGCGCAGCACCTCACGGGCAAAGCGGTAGAGCTGGGCGGGGCGGCCGCCGGTTCGTGTGGAGACGCCGCCGGTGGCTTGCACAAGTCCGCGACGCTCGATCAGACGGCGAAAATTCTGCTTGTGCAGGTGCAGTCCCAAAAGCGATTCTACCGTGCGCTGGAGTGTGAGCAGAGTGAATGTCTGCGGCATCGTTTCAAAAATCACCGGGCGATATTTGATCTTGGCGCGCAGCCGGCTGATCGCGGTTGCCAGGATGCGCCGGTGATCATGCGCCATGGGCTGTCCAAGCTCGGGTATGGGCGAAATCTCATTACGGCTCAGTGCAGCGGCGCGCCCGTCACGCAGTGCCTCGACGAGGAGCCCGGCCTCATAGAGAAGTTCATATCGCTCAAGCGCGTGCTCTTCGTTCCATGGCAAGTCGCCCAGACCGAACCACAGGCGCACACGGTCAGTACGCGACAGTGCGCGCTCGGGTTCATCTTCAGGGGTGGAAGTCTCCATCGCCCAGCCGGTGAGCGCCGGTTCGATCTGCGATTCCAGAATGGCCGTTTCGCCGTTTCGCCAGTCCTCCCAGGGAAAATAGGCATACCAACTCTGCCAGCGGGTGGCCGAGCCTGAGCGATCGCCGCGTTCACTGGCCCGTGTCAGTGCCAGATATCCGATCGAAACCACATGGGGGCCGACATCGCCGGGCTCGGCATGGCGGCCGCGGTCGCCAAACGAGTAGAGCTGCTCGACATAGCCCAGATCAAGCCCTGTCTGATCGCTCACCCAATTGCGCAATCCGCCTTCCATTGTGCGGTGAAGCAGAGGGTCGAAGGGGCCGAAGGGAAGCAGATCGGGCGATCCGTCGTCTCCGGTGACGACAAGGATCAGAGGCTCGTCGCCGTGCACCGAGATAATCGCGGCATTGAGGCCAATTTCAATTGCCGGCGCGGAAGTCATGACTCGCCTTCCGTCACAAGAAGGGGAAGCGCAAATCCTTGCCCTTCTGGCGCAAGTTCCGGCGTGCCCATGGCATCGAGCGCCGCCAGCATGCGTCCATCGCGCCCAAGCGCCCGGTCGCCATGTTCAACCAGCAATCTGTTGGGCGCGGCATGCGGCGATGCGGCGCGCAGGGCCTTTGCAATCAATTGCTCCCCGGTCTTGGGCGCCAGCGCACACAGGAAAATCAGGGCTGCGGCGGTTGAGCGGCTGATACCGGCAAAGCAATGGATCACTATCGGGGAGTTGCGGTCCCACTCAAGGGCAAATTCCACCAATGCGTTGGCATGGCTGACATCCGGAGCAATCAGGCCGTCAGCGGGCGCAACAATGTCATTGACGATCAACTGGAGATGACGCGAGGCGCCAATCGCCGGCAGCTCTGGCATCATGCCCGGTTCGGACATGAGCGAAACTAGGTGGTTTGCACCATGCGCCGATACCGCCGTTGCAACCGCGCTTAATGGACAGACGACGACTTGCATGGCGCCCAGCCTAGAGCAGTTTTGCGTCTGTTTGAATCGGCACGGTCCCGGACCGCGCCTCGAAGCGTTCGAGATAGGCTTTCTCGGCCTGGCGTGCCGGCCATGGTTCGATCAGGCCCTTGCCGCGCGCCATATCCGGATTGAGGCCGCGCGGGCGGCCGAATATCTGCGTAGCTTCCGGTTCGGTAAAACCGGCGAGGCTCGTCGCTTCGAAATAGGCGGCTATGCGATCGGCGCGCTTGATCACACTGGCGATGGTTTCAGGCACGACGGCGGGCAGCGCGAAGCGAACATGGATCGCCGACAAAAGCGCATTTTCGAACGCCTTGTAGTCGAGCGACAGGGCCGCCTTGAACGGTGATATCAGATCGCCGACGACATATTCGGGTGCATCGTGAAGAAGTGCCGCAAGGTGCCAGTGATCAGGCCATTTTGGTCGCAGTGCACAGGCCAGCTCTTCCACCAGAAGTGAATGCTGGGCAACCGAATAGGGGTGGTCGCCCAGCGTCTGGCCATTCCAGCGCGAAACCCGTGCAAGCCCGTGGGCGATGTCTTCGATTTCAATGTCGAGTGGTGAAGGATTGATGAGATCGAGCCGGCGCCCGCTTAACATGCGCTGCCAGGCGCGCGGCGCTTTTGGCTTTCTTGCCACTGCTCAGTCGCGCCGCGGCGCGGACCTTGCCAGCGCGGCGCAGTCGTCATGGCGGAAACAGGTGAGAGTGTGATCATTGACCATGCCCACTGCCTGCATGAAGGCGTAGACGATGGTCGGCCCGCAAAAACGAAATCCCCGCTGCTTCAGATCCTTCGACATGGCCTTCGACACCGGTGTTTCGGCGGGCACATCGCTCATCGATTTGAAGTTGTTCTGGATCGGCGCTCCGTCGACGAAATCCCACAGATAGCGTGCAAATCCCGGGCCTGATGACTGGATTTCGATCCAGGCCCTGGCATTTGTGATCGAGGCTTCGATCTTGGTGCGATTGCGGACAATACCGGCATCGCCCATCAGCCGCTCGACGTCAGTAGCGCCAAAGCGGGCGATTCTGCCCGGATCGAAGCCCTCAAAGGCCAGGCGAAACGCATCGCGCTTGCGCAAAATGGTGATCCACGACAAGCCGGCCTGGAAACCGTCGAGGAACAGCTTTTCAAACAGCGCCTGATCATCAAATTCCGGCACCCCCCATTCTTCATCGTGATATGCGACATAAAGCGGATCATCGCCCGGCCAGGTGCAGCGCTGGCTCGCATCTGCGAGAGGTGCAGAGCTCATACCGATTGCCGCATGAGATCGGGTATTGCTGCATCAAGCCAGCCGGGAATGCGCGGCGTCAGTCTTGCACCGGCGGCAAGGATCGGCGTTGCATTGCCGATCGCGGTATCCAGATGATCAAGCCTCAGCAATGCCAATAGACGCCCACCGGCTGATGAACTGATGGTTCCGATCGTCCTTTCGCCGGCGCTGACGGAGGTTCCTTTTTCCGGGACATCGCCTTCGATGCTGCACGGCAGGAAACGTTTGCGGGCGGTGCCGCGATGGTGCATGCGCGAGACCACCTCCTGGCCGATGAAGCAGCCCTTGGTGAAGGAAACGCCGGACAGAACGTCAAGATTGGCTTCATGCGCGAACACGGTGTCGGGATCGTAGTCGATGCCGGCCTCGGCAATGCCGGCAGCAACGCGCAGATCATGGTAGGCGAGCGTTCCGTCCTCGCCAAAGGGGCCCCGGGAGAGCCCGCGCGATCCAAGCTCAGCCGATCTTGGATCGGGTGAGGGCGTGTCGTGTGGTGTTTGCGCAGGCGGCGCCCAAACGATCCGGAGGGCCCCATCGCGGCCAATTTCAACCTTGGAGTGCAAACGATAGAAGGAAAGGCGTTTTGCCAGATCGTCCGCCAACTCGGCCCGGCAGTCGATAAAAAATCCGTCATCGTCGCTAGAGACGATCATGTCGAACAACACCTTGCCCTGCGGTGTCAGCAGTGCCGCCGGGCGTGCCGCTGCATCTCTCAGCGCTCCGATATCGGCGCTGACAAGCGATTGCAGGAAGGCTGGTGCATCGGCGCCACGGACGGTGATCACGGCACGGTCGGCAAGGATCAGCGGGGCCATCTTAAGTCTCCGGTTAAGTAGGGTACAAATACCGCTCCTTGAGCTTCAGCCGGACATATGGTCCGTGTGGCGCGGCGGCAAGGGCGGGCTTGGCGCGTTCATCAATATCCAGTGTCTAGATGTACGAAACCTGCGGGCGCACTGCAACTGGCGTTACCATGGCGCGCGAATAGACAGGCGATGGCGACTGGTCTATCACCAGCCAACCCTTGCAAGGGATGGCAGAAGCGGCGGTTCGAGGCGTTGCGAAGATGGCTGAAACATTCACTGCGTGGCTCATTGAGGAGTCCGAATCGGAACCCGCCGCCAAGCTGATACAGCTTGGCGATGATGCGTTGATGGACGGTGATGTCGATGTGCGCATCCATGCCTCGACGATCAATTACAAGGACGGGCTGGCGCTGACCGGCAGCGCACCGATCGCGCGGCGCTTTCCTCTCATTCCGGGAATTGATTTCGCCGGAACGGTGACGCGATCGGACCATCCGCCCTATAGCCCCGGCGACATGGTGGTGGCCACCGGTCAGGGATTGGGCGAGACCCATCACGGGGGGCTTTGCGAGCGTGCGCAGGTCAGTGGCGACTGGTTGGTGCCAATGCCCGAGGCGATGACAGCCGGTGATGCGATGGCGATCGGCACCGCCGGATTCACCGCGATGTTATGTGTGATGGCGTTGGAACAGGCTGGGGTCACGCCGGAGCGCGGCGAGGTGGTGGTGAGCGGTGCTGCGGGCGGCGTTGGCAGTATTGCAACCGCAGTTCTTGCCAAGCTTGGCTATAGCGTTGTCGCTTCGACCGGGCGGCCTGAGGAGGCGGATTATCTGAAGGGCCTTGGAGCATCGGAAGTGATCGGCCGCGAGGATTTTTCGGGCAAACCGCGTGCCCTTGCAAAGACCCGGTGGGCCGGAGGGATCGATGTGGCCGGCTCGGCAACACTTGCGCATATGCTCTCGCAGACAAAATACGGCGGCGCGGTCGCAGCCTGCGGACTGGCGCAGGGCATGGACCTGCCGGGCTCGGTGGCACCGTTCATTCTGCGCAGCGTCAGTCTTCTGGGTATCGATTCGGTGATGTGTCCGCGCGAAAAGCGGCTGGAGTCCTGGCGGCGGCTCAGTTCCGATCTCGATCTCAGCCAGCTTTCCTCGATGACCAGCCATGTCGGCCTTAAAGAGGCGCGCGCGGTGGGCGAACGGGTGCTCAAGGGCCAAGTGCGCGGCCGTGTCGTCGTCAACATCGGTTCGTGAGCACGGGGCGCTTGAAGACAACCGCCAGGCGCGGTGAGTGATGGACTGGCACTTGATTGTCGCCGGCGGGGCGATTGGTCTCGCCCTGGCAATCCCAGTCGGTCCGATCAATCTCATGTGTATTCAGCGCACCGTCCAGTACGGCTTCTGGGTGGGCCTTGCCACCGGTATCGTATCAGGGCGGCGGGGAGATGGCGTATTTGCCGTTATCGGCGCCTTCAGCATTGCCTGGCTGACGACACTGATCGAGGGCAATCGCCTTTGGATCCAAGGCATTGGCGGGACCATTGTGATGATCATGGGCGCGCGCGTTCTCCCTGCCGCCGAGCGAAAACGCGCCGGGAGTGGATCAACGCTGGATGCATCATGGCGGACTGATCGGCACCAAATTTCTGCTCACCATCACCAATCCGGCGACCCTGCTTGGCTATATCGCAGTTTTTGGCGGGGTGAAGGATTTCATCGCCGGACCTGGCGACTACACCGCCGCCGGCATGCTGGTTGGCGCTGTTGTCGGAGGCAGTTTCCTGTGGTGGCTGATCGTTGCCTGGATCGTCACCCAGTTGCGACGCGGCTTTACCGAAACCGGCATGCGCATGATCAATCGCGTTTCCGGCGTGGTGATCTTCCTGTTTGCGTGCTTGTGCTGGTCGATCTGGCCGGTATCAAGTTGTTGCAGAGGCTGATTTGACCACACGCCAGCGCAGCCCTCTTTACACCCGTCACTCAAGTTGCTGAACGCAAAGCGTTGCTGCATCAACAAGCTGGTCCTGTGCATCGATCAATGACAGCTCATTGGAGGCCATGCTCGCCGTGTGCGTGAGAACCGCCTGAAGTGCGCCGGTAGCGCGCGCCAGGGCTTCATCAACAGACAAGCCAGACAAACGATGAGCGAGATAAAGCGCTGAAATAAGATCGCCTGCCCCATGTGCGTCGTGTTCTATCCGGGGCGCATCGCAGGCAAAGGCGGCTTGAGCGGAAATGGCGAGGTTGCGCACCATCGCCTCTGGCGCGCCCGGTGCGGATGTGAGGAGGCACTCGCAAAGTGCAAGCCGCCGCGCGCCTTCAATCGCCTCGCCGAGGCTGTTAACCGAGCTGCCGGTGAGCCAGCCGAATTCGTAGCAATTTGGCGTGATAAGATCTGAAATCGGCAGCAGAGTGTCGCGGATTGCGGCCGCGACATCATCACTCACGTAAGATGAGCCATTGTCGCCGATCACCGGATCGAGTGCGACCAACAAGCCGGACCTGTCGCCTCGCATGCGTTTGAGCGAGGCGGCAATCGCCTCGGCCTGTTCACCATCGCCGAGATAGCCGATCAGCACCGCATCGGCGGTTGCGAGCCATCCCTGCCGGTCAAGCGCGCTGATAAAGTCGGCGATCATCGCATCCGGTGTGATGAGGCGGGGAACCGCACGATCAGGGCCGGGATGATGGGCGAGGATCACTGTCGGCAGTGCCCAGACCTGGTGGCCAAGCCGTTGCAGCGCGAAGACGGCGGCGGAGTTGCCGACATGGCCGCGTACAACTTGCGATGAGATCGACAAGACCACTGACATGTATGCCTCGTGCTCAGTTGGCCAAACCGTTCAGAACGATTTCAGCCTGTTATGAAAAGCGCTAGTTTAATCTGAGGCCAAGTGCAAGCAGGTGCGGGAGTGAGATGACAGACTTCAGACCACGCCGCAGCGCGCTTTACATGCCGGGTGCACGGGCGCGCGTTGTTGCCAAAGGCCGTGATTTGTCGGCCGATGCGCTGATCTTCGACCTTGAAGACTCGGCAATGCCGGATGAGAAGGACGCGGCGCGCGAAAATGCGCGCGCGGCGTTGGCTGAGGGCGGGTATGGCCACCGCGAGCTGATCGTCAGGGTGAATCCGCTATCCAGTCCTTGGGGGACCGAGGATGTCACGGCAGCTATCGCGGCGGGAGCCGATGCGGTGCTGGTCCCCAAGATCGAGAGCGCCGAGGATGTGCGCGCCGTCGCCCGCGCGCTGAGTGCCGCCGATGCCGGGGACAGGCTTGCGATCTGGGTGATGATCGAAACGCCGCGGGCATTGCTTGATGTGAGCTCGATTGCCGCGACTGCGGACGAACAGGATGTGCCGCTCAAGTGTCTGGTGCTCGGGACCAATGACATCGCCAAGGAAACCGGGGTTGCGATGGTGGCCGGCCGCGGGCCGATGCTTTCCTGGATGTCGATGGTGGTGCTGTCCGCCCGCGCCTATGGGCTGGCGGTGCTTGATGGGGTCTACAACGCGTTCGAAGATACGCACGGATATGAGGCCGAATGCCAACAGGCGGCTGACATGGGGATGGATGGCAAGACGCTGATCCATCCGGCCCAGATTGCGGCGGCAAATGAGGTGTTTGCACCATCGCCGGACGAAGTTGCCAAGGCGCGCCGGTTGATCGCGGCATTTGCATTGCCGGAAAATCGCGATCGCGGCGTCATCAATCTGGATAGGGAAATGGTCGAGCGGCTGCATGCTGAAATGGCCGAACGCATCGTTGCAATCGCTGATGCGATTGCCGCAGCAGCGAAAGCTGAATGATGTGGCGGCTTGGCAAAAGGTATGCTCACAAGCAGAAGCGCCCCAGCGTGCACGACCGAGACACTTCCGCTCGGAAACTCTCCCAGGCTAATGTCCCTTTCGGAACGCGAACCTCTCGGCCCCAGCCTGACGGCTCCCGATCTTTGCGCCGAACTTCTCCTTCGCGAAGCCCTGTTGTTTAAAGATGATCGGGGAACATCTGATTTCGATAGTGATCGGTATGCGGCGTGAGTCAACAAAACCGGCGTTGCGCGTCGCAATTGCGTGATAGCAACGTTGAGCCCATGTGAACAACTGGATTTGTGGGGAAAAATGAAACTTTATCGGCATCAGCGAGGCGCTCAATCAAGGATGGCTGCTGCACGGCAGTTCGAGCCTGGCGATTGGTGCAGATGGCAAAGTTGTCTGTGGTCAGGCGATCTACAAGGAAGCAGAGGGCACCTATTCGCCGGATATCAAACTTTCCGAGCAGTGAGCCGGCATGCAGACAACAACATTGCCGTGTTCCTCTTGCGAAATTGCATTCCCCATCTTCAGCCGCTAAAATATGAATCTCGCCTTGGGCATCCGACCTGGAGATCTCATCAGCATGGCTGATTCCAAAGCGGAACAACCGCTCTCGCCACATCTGCAAATCTACCGCCAATCCATCAGCATGGTGATGTCGATCGTGCATCGCTTGACCGGCACTGCGCTTTATGCCGGAACGCTTTTGATGACGTGGTGGTTGATTGCGATTGCAGGCGGGCCGCAGAGCTATGCCGATTTTCAGGGCTTTATTGGTTCGTTCTTCGGGCGGATCGTGCTGTTCGGCTTCACTTGGGCGCTGGTGCACCACATGCTGGGCGGGGTGCGGCATTTCATTTGGGATACGGGGCGCGGGTTTGAACTTGCGACCGTCGATCGCATGTCGCGGGCAACGCTGATCGGTTCGATTGCGCTGACCTTCGTGTTGTGGTTCATCGGTTACGCGGTGAGGTAGAGCGATGTCATTGCAAACACCATTGGGACGGGTGCGGGGCTTGGGTACGGCGCGCAATGGCGCTCAGCATTTCTGGTGGCAGCGACTGACGGCGCTGGCCAATGTTCCGCTGGTCATCACGTTGGTAATCGTCGTGATCAATCTCGCCGGCGCCGACTATGAGACAGCCCGCACCATGATCTCGCGGCCGGTGGTGTCGATTGCGCTGTTGCTGCTGATCGTGTCAGCGACCTATCACATGCGTTTGGGCATGGCGGTGATCATCGAGGACTATGTGCATGGCGAGTTCGCCAAGGTTGCGGCATTGGCATGCAACATTCTGGTGTCGATCGCGATCGCGGTCGCTTGCGTTTTTGCGATTTTAAAAATCAGTTTTGGAGGATAACCGGCAATGGCCGCGAACGGCAGTGAGGGCGACGCAAAGGCGGTCAATGGTCGTGCCTATCAGGTGATCGACCACACGTTCGATGTGGTCGTGGTGGGAGCTGGCGGCTCGGGGCTGAGGGCAACGCTTGGTTGCTCACAGGCCGGGCTCAAAACCGCTTGCGTGACCAAGGTTTTTCCAACCCGTAGCCACACTGTTGCCGCGCAGGGCGGGATTGCCGCTGCGCTGGGCAATATGGGCAAGGACGACTGGCGCTGGCACATGTACGACACGGTCAAGGGCGCCGACTGGCTGGGCGACCAGGACGCGATCGAGTATCTGTGCCGGGAAGCACCGGAGGCGGTCTACGAGCTTGAACATTTCGGATTGCCGTTCAGCCGCACCGAAGAGGGCACGATCTATCAGCGCCCGTTTGGCGGCATGACCACCAATTACGGCGAAGGCATCGCGCAACGCACATGTGCGGCCGCTGACCGCACCGGCCATGCCATGCTGCACACGCTTTATGGCCAGTCGCTCAGCCATTCTGCCGAATTCTTCATCGAATATTTTGCCATTGATCTGATCATGGATGAGGAGGGCGCATGCCGCGGTGTTGTTGCGCTGTGCCTCGATGACGGAACGATTCACCGCTTCAGGGCTGCCAAGACAATTCTCGCCACTGGCGGATATGGCCGTGCCTATTTCTCTTGCACCGGTGCTCATGCCTGCACCGGCGATGGCAATGCGATGGTCTTGCGTGCCGGCCTGCCGCTACAGGACATGGAATTCGTCCAGTTTCATCCGACGGGCATTTATGGTGCAGGTTGCCTGATTACCGAAGGCTCGCGAGGTGAAGGCGGTTACCTGACCAATTCGGAGGGCGAGCGCTTCATGGAGCGCTACGCGCCGTCAACCAAGGATCTGGCCAGCCGCGATGTCGTCTCAAGGTCAATGACCATCGAAATGCGCGAAGGCCGGGGGGTGGGCAAGGAACAGGACCACATCCATCTGCATTTGGAGCATCTTGATCCGGCGATCCTGAATGAACGTTTGCCGGGCATTTCCGAGACGGCGCGGATTTTCGCCGGCGTCGATGTGACGCGCGAGCCAATCCCGGTGCTTCCCACCGTGCATTACAATATGGGTGGCATTGCCACCAATTATCACGGCGAGGTGCTGACCAAGAAGGATGGCGATCCGGACACGGTGGTGCCGGGGCTGATGGCGATTGGCGAGGCTGCATGCGTGTCTGTGCATGGCGCCAACCGGCTTGGCTCCAATTCCCTGATCGACTTGGTGGTGTTCGGCCGCGCAGCGGCGATCAAGGCGTCGGAAACCACCGAGGCGGGGGCTTCGCAACCGGAGCTTGCGAACAATGCTGGCGAGATGGCATTGGCGCGCCTGGACAAGCTGCGCCATGCGTCGGGCGACTCATCGACGGCGGAGCTCAGAATGCGCATGCAGCGCACGATGCAGAACAATTGCGCTGTGTTCCGTACCGGAGAAGTGCTCGACGAAGGCCGCACCATGATCCAAGATGTATGGTCGGGGCGCGATGATATCCGCGTCACGGATAGGTCGCTGATCTGGAATACCGATCTGGTCGAGACACTCGAATGGGACAACATGATCATTCAGGCGGTGGTGACCATGGACGGCGCGGTCGAGCGCACGGAAAGCCGCGGCAGCCATGCGCGCGAGGATTTCACCGACCGTGACGACGAAAACTGGATGAAGCATACGCTGGCCTGGGCCGACGACGAGACGCGAAAGGTGCAGCTCGATTACCGGCCGGTGCACACCTACACGCTGACCAACGATACCGGCTACATCGAGCCCAAGGAGCGGGTATACTAGCACCGCCCGCCCAATGCCTGAAATGCGAAGGTTCAAGGACACGACATGGTTCAATTGACGCTTCCCAAAAACTCGAAAGTCGGCACCGGCAAGGCTTGGCCGAAGCCTGACGGGACGGGCGGCAATGTGTGCGAATTCCGGATCTATCGCTGGAATCCCGATGACGGCCAGACACCTAGGCTCGATACCTACACTGTCGATCTCGACGATTGCGGACCGATGGTTCTCGATGCCCTGATCAAGATCAAGAACGAGGTCGATTCAACGCTGACTTTCCGCCGCTCATGCCGGGAAGGCGTTTGCGGCTCCTGCGCGATGAATATTGGCGGCACCAACACGCTCGCCTGTACACGCGCGATCGAGGATATCAGCGGGCCGGTCAGCATCTATCCGCTGCCGCACCAGAAAGTGCTCAAGGATCTGGTGCCCGATCTCGGCGATTTCTTCGCCCAGCACCGATCGATAGAGCCGTGGCTCAAGACCGATACGCCGACGCCGGAGAAGGAATGGCTGCAGGCACGCGAGGATCGCGAAAAGCTCGATGGACTTTATGAGTGCATCTTGTGCGCGTGCTGCTCGACGTCGTGCCCGAGCTATTGGTGGAATTCGGATCGCTATCTCGGCCCGGCAATTCTGTTGCAGGCCTATCGCTGGGTGATCGACAGCCGCGATGAGGCGACCGGTGACCGGCTCGACAATCTGGAAGATCCGTTCCGGCTATACCGCTGTCATACGATCATGAATTGCGTCAAGGCCTGTCCCAAGAGCCTCAATCCGGCCAAGGCGATCGCCGGGTTGAAAAAGATGATGGTGAAACGCCGGGTCTAGGCCGTCGCCTCAATTGACCTGACGTAAGAGCGGACGTTCCAATCCTTGCCGTTCGGTTTGTTCCAACAACGGGTAACCGCCATGCACAAAAGCCGGCTTGGGGGTATTGTGATCGATTGCAACAGCAATGATTACGAGCGTGACGTTGAATTCTGGTCACATGCGCTTGGCCTTGATGCAGCGCATGAGGTTGAAGATCCCCGCTATGTCGACCTGATCGGCGATGCCGCCCGTATCGGGGTTTTGTTGCAGAAGGTCGATCATCCGAGCCGCGTACATCTCGGTATCGAAACCGACGATTGTGCCGCTGAAGTTGCCCGACTTGAGGCACTTGGCGCCGAACAGATTACCGACATTCGTGATTGGACAGTGATGGAGGCGCCAAGCGGACACCGCTTTTGCGTTGTGCCGGCAGCTCGCGGGCAGCTCGCAAGCAACGCCAATCAATGGGATGACGACTAGCGGGGAATTGGCCGGCGCTTTGCCGGAACAGTGCCTTTCCCGGCGGGCGGTCAGCAGACCGGTGAGGTGGCCCCCTATTAGGCGAGCATCTTCTGGGAGCCAGCTGCGGCCCAGGGTGCGCGCATCGATGCTTCTCCGCAGAAAAAGCCCTGAAGGTAATTGACGCCCCAGTCCAACAGCAGGGCGGCATCCTTCTCACTGGTCACCCATTCAGCGACCGTGGGCAGGTCGAAATTTCGGGCAAGATCGACCAAATCCTTCACAAACACCTGATCTCCGGGATTGTGATTGAGGCCGCGGATGAACGAGCCATCGATCTTCACCAAGTCGACATCGAGCAGTTGCAGATTGCGGAATGAGGTATAGCCGGCGCCGAAATCGTCAATCGCCACATGGCAGCCCAGATCCTTCAAAGCGGTGACAAAGCGCATGGACGCTTCGATATCCTTGATCGCCACGGTCTCGGTGAATTCCACGATCAATCGCCTGGCAAGCTCACGGTTGGGTCGCAGCGCTATTTCCAAGCTCTCCAGCCACTCCGGTGACATGGCTGTAAGGGCGGAAAAACATTCAGCGTCAGCGTTTCGCCGGTGCCGTGGCGCAGGGCCTCGAGCACGAGTTCGACGCAGGTCAAGCATCCTTGCAAGACCGAGTTCCTCGGCGGTTTCAATGAACATACCGGCCGCGACGATCTCGCGGTTGGGGTAGATCATGCGCAACAGGCATTCATACATGGCCGGCTGATCGCCGACACCGAGCACGATCGGCTGATAAGCAACGGCAAAGCGGCGGTCATTCAGTGCCGAGACAATCTCGTCGGCAATCTTGATACTGCGCTTGCGCACCGGTTTGCGCTGCTCGGAGTGATCGAACAGACAAAATCCGCCAACGGGCAGAGCGCGGGTCTGGCTGAGAGCATCTTCGGCGCGCATCATCGCTTCGCGCGCGATGCGCGCATGGCGCGGTATTAAAATACCGCCCATGGAAATGGTCACCGGCACGCTTCCGACGTCGGTGCGGATGGCGGGCCCTTGCACGGATTCAAGAATGCGATTGGCAGCGCCGGTGACCGCGTGCTCGTTGGTGTTGATCAAGATCATGCCGATCTTGTTGCCGGCATAACGGCCAATTGTGTCGCCGGAACGCAGCCCTGATCCCAGACGGCGGCCAACCTGGGCAATGGGATCGTCGGCAACGTCAAAACCGTAGGTTTCGTTAATCATTGCCAGGCGGTCGATGGCGGCCATTGCTGGCCGCCACTGCCTGCTCAAGGGCACCAGCAAGGCCTGAACGGTTGAGATGGCCGGTCAGGGAGTCGAACCTTGCCAGAAAATGCAGCCGCTCTTCTTCCTGGTAGCGATGGTCGATGTGCCGCACCATGCCCAGTGCCACGGCCGGTTTACCGTCGCTGCCGGCATACCAGCGACCCGTGTCCTCAACCCAGGCACCTTCGGCGCTGTCGCGGCACCTGGGCCGTATACGATAGGTGATGGAATAGGGAACACCGTCACCGGGGTCGGTATCACGTGTCATGACGATCGTGTCGTAACGGTTGGCGACATTGTCGATGTCGAGCAGGGCGGCATAACCACGCCCGCTAATCAGCCATGAAGGATCATTCGCGTTCAAGACGCGTGAGGCGTTCTCGCTCCATTCGAGAACATCGGTGGCAATGGTCCACCGGTAAAGAGCGGCACCGGCGGCAAGCGGCGCGCGCATCAAATCAGGAGCCGCGCTTGAGCTTCCCAGGCTAGCGGCATCAATGTGACCGGACTGACGCCGGTCAAACAACTCCAAGGCCATGTCGCGTGCACCCTGCCGTTCGGCGGCTGAAGTCAGCCGCACATCTGGTGTTGTTACCAACGCGGAACGGTTTTCCTGTTCTGACTCCGATGTCATTTGGCCCTACCCCATCATCAGCGGCCGCTTGATAGCGGCGTTCATTGCATAGTGACGCTAAACGCACAGCGTTAATGAAATCTGGGTATTGCGAAAAGCATGTGCCCGCCGGGGCATTTTGTCGGTCTATAGTTAATCGTGTGGCCTGCCTATGGCGCTGTTTTTGCGTGTAGGGGGGACATGTCGCGTGTTGTGACCCAGACCGAGTGTGCACTTATGCCCCGTAAAGGCCCAAACAGGAATTGGCGTGATGGTATGGTGCTAAAAATGGCGCCATTGCTGTGCCTGTGAGCCGGTCTGAGTACAATCGAACCGGGTTCCGCACCGAGCGCACAATGGCGCAACCGGCCTTTCTGGCACAGCTTTTTGGAGAGCGGTTGCGGCGCCGGCGTCTGGCGCGGGAACAGGCGCAATCGATCCATCGCGCCTATTCTCGCGAGGGTGTGAAGCAAAAGGACGGCGCACGGATCGATGTATTGATCTGAGGATCGTCTCACTCAGCTTTTCAATTAATCCCGATATCTGGCTTTTCGTTACTACCTGCCGGCGTTATCCTGGCGAAGCTGGAGGCGGCACCCAAAGTGATTGGGAGAGCGGTATCATCCGAAGACTGGCCTTATCGGCGTTTTTCATCCTTGCCATGTCTGGCATCTGCATTGCGGCCTTGGTCGATCTGGGAGGCAGTTCGGCACGCATGGTTATTGCGCGATTGACCGGGATTGTGCCATGTGATGCATCGGAATTGGCAACCAGACTAATCGCCGCACCCGGATTTTCCGTCACGCTTTATGCCAGCGGTGTTGCTGATGCGCGGCTGATGGCGATGACCGAAGCTGGCAACATTCTGGTTTCGGTGTCTGACGATGGAACTGTGCTGAAGCTTGATGCCGACCGGGATGGTGATGGTCTGGCGGACGCAATATCGGTTCTGCTTGAAGGTCTGGCACGGCCACATGGCTTGGCGCTGAGCGATGACTGGCTGGTGGTGGCCGAGGAGGGTCCGCTTCGATCGGGCTTCTGGACAGATTTCCGGCGAGTTGGAGACCATTTTGAGCGGCCTTCCAAGTGATGGCGGGCATTCGACCAGAACCATCGCTATTGGACCGGATGGCAGGCTTTATCTGACCGCGGGTTCGAACTGCAATGTCTGCATTGAGGAAAATCCCTGGCGCGCAGCGATGTTGCGCATGGCGCCGGACGGGTCGGATCTGCGCATTTACGCGCGCGGATTGCGCAACACCGTGGGATTTGACTGGCACCGGGCAAGCGGCATGCGCTACGGCATCGACAACGCGCGTGATTGGCTGGGCGATGACTTTCCTCCCGATGAACTCAACGTCATCGTTGATGGCGGATTTTACGGCTGGCCATTTTACAATGGCGACAATGTGCCCGATCCTGATTTCGGTGCTGATGAAGGTGCGCCGCAAGCAGAGCAGATCGCGCCGCTGCACGCATTTGGCGCCCATTTGGCACCGCTATCAATTCGATTTCTGCGCAGGCAGTCCATACGGCACTCAATGGAACGGCGCTGGTGGCTCTGCATGGCTCGTGGAACCGCTCAAAAAGGCCGGATATGAAGTGATTTCGCTCCATTGGCGGGCGCACGGCACCATCTATGTTTCCGACGATTTTGCCGGTGCGGTCTATCGCGTGTCGCCGAGCCCGAAAAAGCGACCGTAGAATTTCAGGCTATAGCACGTTCGGGTCGATCGCAACATCGCGGCGCGCGGCGCGAATGGTGATCGAGAAGCCGGCAATGACGTCGACCAGCGCCATTGTGGTCAGGATGAAAAAGGTTTCGTTGGCGGCAAAGCCAATCAGCAAAAATTCAACCAGGCACACCACGAACACCAAAACCGACAGCAGGTGATCGATGATCGAACCGGTGCCGGTACGGGTCGATTTGAGGATTTCAAGAAACAGCAGCACCACCGAGACGAAAATGAACAGGCCGCCGGCGGTGAGTTCAAACGTGTCGCCGCGCACCATTTCGATCGCGAACACGGCATCGCCCCAGATGTCGCCTCTGGTGATGGCGAGAATATTGTAGGCAATCAGTGGGAGTGCCAGCAGCGGAAGTGCAATCAGAATGACGAGCCTCCAACGCAAACGGAAACATACAGCCCCTGAAAGGCCGATGCAAACCGGTCAACTGGGGCACTACCCGGGAATGTTGCCCGAATGCAGCCCTGCCGGCAAATCGGGCAGGCCGATCAAGCCTTTTGGCTAGAGATCGTCCTTTGGTTCGAGCACCTGGCGGCCCCGATACATGCCGGATTTCAGGTCGATATGGTGCGGGCGGTGCAACTCGCCGCTATCCTTGTTTTCCACATAGGTAGGCGCTTTGAGCGCATCGGTCGAACGGCGATTACCGCGTTTGGCCCGGGTGACCTTTTTTCTCGGAACAGCCATGAGTCGCAAATCCTGTTGAGCGCGCTTGGCGCTGAATGTTCGGGCAGGCTTATAGCTGTTTGCTGCCCGGTTGGCCAGATGGATGATGAAGCACAATTGCCAAGCCTGGAATCAGGGCCCGCCCGCTAGATTTCAAGCTCTGCCAGCGCCAGCGCAAGGTTTTCAGGATCGGGCTTTAGTTCACCGGCTTCAATGCGGCGGCTGACGGCAACGATTGCGGCATTGGCGGGGGCCGCTGAGTCCTGGCTTTCAGCCTGTTCGACCACCCAGCCATTCATCAGATCGACCTCGGACTTGCGGCCCTTGTCGTGGTCCTGGGTGACGGTGTTGCGGTGATTGGGGCCAACATCCTTGAGGATCTTTTCCAACAGCATTTCAAGCAAGCGGTTGGTGCCCTGGATATCGTCCTGGGTGAGGCCAAAAATCGGCTCGATTCCGTAGCCGGCCTCCTGTCCGGTGGCCAGCGCCTCCTCGCCACAGCGCAGCATCAGCTCGCGCATGCCGGGAATGGTCACTGACACCGCGCCGTTGCGGCCGATCATGGCGTTGGGGCACATCGACATGGCGTTGACAACGAGCTTCATCCATTTGCCGGACTGGACATTTTCGGTGAGCGAAACTTTGCCGGTGTGGCTCATGATCTCGATGATTTCGGGGACCCGTGCGTCCATAGAAGGATCGAGCGCGCCGACGCCGAACCAGGTTCCGACATGGCGGGTCACGCGCTTGACCTTGCCGGGTTCGAGCAATTGCGAGGCAAGTTCGACGACACAGCCCACGGTGCGCTCAGGCCCGACAATGTCGGCGATATCACTCGCCGTCATGCCGTTCTGGACGCCGACAAGCAGGCCGTCGGGCGCCAGATGGGGCTTGATCAGCTCCGCTGCCCAGCGTGCGTCATAGGCCTTGGAGGTCAGCAGCACGATATCGAACATGCGATTGAGCGAAGCCAGATCGCAAATATGCTGGGCATCTGGTTCGACGTGGATTTCCTCATCGGGAAGCGAAACGGTAAGCCCGTCGGTGCGCATCACCTCAATATGGGCCGGCCATTGGTCGATCATGGTCACATCGTGCCCGGCGCGGATGAGATCGGCCGCGATGCAACTGCCATTGGCACCGGAAATGAGCACCGCAATTTTCTTGGTCATGTCACTCCCTCGCATGTTTCCTGCTGGCGGTCATCTATAGGGCCTTGGTGCGCAAACGGAAATATGCATGCAGGCAAGCACCCTTGCTGGCGCTCACAATGGCCGATCTCGGGGTTCGCCATTCACGCAATCAAACAGCCCGTTTGTCCGGGCCATGCGCATCATGATGCGCTGGGCGGTGCGCCGGGTGACCGGACCTGGACGTCCGGCAGTGCGCGCTAGGGGCGGGGCAGCGAGGCGGCGAGCAAGGCTGCCTGGTATGGCGTCAATTCGGCTGCGGTACGGCCGAAATGGTGCTGTGCGGCAGCTTCGGCACCATAGATGCCGGGGCCCCATTCGACAATGTTGAGATAGACTTCGATGATCCGGCGCTTGCCCCACATAAAGTCGAGGGCAAGCGCGATCGGCGCTTCAAGCGCCTTTCTCACATAGCTGCGCTGGGGCCACAAAAACAGATTTTTCGCGGTCTGCATGGTGATGGTGCTGGCGCCGCGCGGGGAGCCGCCTTGTTCATCGCCTCGTCGATGGCCCGCTCGACCGCCTGCCAGTCAATGCCGCGATGACTGCAGTAATGGTTGTCCTCCGATGTGAGAACCGCATGGACGAGCGCCGGGGCGATTTCGGCAGCGGGAACCGGGTGGTGATGGATACCGTTGCCCGACGAAATACGCCATGCCATGCGCGCTGTCACCGGCGGGTCGGCGTAGGAGAAAATACCGATCAACACGGCGAGAGAAATAAAAAGCGCGACGCAAGCGACAATGATCGCGGTGAAAAAGCGACGCATTCGACCGCCCTTCATCCTCCTGCTAAAAGCTCGGACAAGGTCCATACCGGACCAGGAGCCGCTTTGGAAATCTCACCGATGTCGTTTGAAAAAGACCTATTCCGGATTGCGCGCGAGGTCGGCCAGAGGCTTGACCAATTGTTGGGCGATCTTGAGGCGCCGGAGCGTCTGGTTGCGGCAATGCGCCATGCAGTGCTTGCCGGCGGCAAGCGGCTGCGGCCGTTTTTGGTGATCGAAAGCGCGGGGCTGTTCGGCGTTTCGCCCCAATCGGCAATGCCGGTGGCGGCAGCGATCGAGTGCCTGCATACCTATTCGTTGATCCATGACGATCTGCCTGCCATGGATGATGATGATCTGCGCCGGGGCAAACCGACGGTTCACGTCGCCTTTGATGAGGCGACAGCAATCCTGGCCGGAGATGCGCTGCAGGCGCTGGCATTCGAGATCATCGCGGACGCCAAGAGCGGACTGGCGGCGGAGGTTCAAACCAGGCTTGCCGCCGACCTTGCCGTGGCCTCGGGAGCCAGCGGCATGGTCGGCGGGCAGATGCTAGATCTTGCCTTCGAGACCCGGATGCCGGGGGCCGGGGAAATCTCAAAGATGCAGGCGATGAAGACCGGGGCACTGTTTCGCTTCGCCTGCGTGTCAGGCGCGACACTGGGCCAGGCGGGCGATGATGACCGGGCAAGGCTGGCCGCCCTTGCCGATGCGTTCGGCGCTGCGTTCCAGATCACCGACGATCTGCTTGATGAAGAGTCAAGCGAGGCGGAAACCGGCAAACGCACCGGCAAGGATGCCGAGCGCGGCAAGGCGACATTCGTCGCCGAATTTGGAGCTGAAGGCGCGCGCGACGAGGCAGGCCGGCTGGTTGACAGCGCGCTTGAGGCGCTCGCGCCTTATGGCGACAGGGCGGAAAATCTGCGCGGGCTCTGCCGCTTTCTTCTTACTCGGCGGTCATGACATAGTTCAACCATGAGCCGCATTGACAGCAATGATGCGCTGCACCGCCACCATGGCGCGCAAAAGGCGCGCGTGTTCGGGAGATCGTCGTGACAGCAAACCGATTGCCACTTGAAGGATATGTGGTTCTTGACCTGACACGGGCCAGGGCCGGCCCCACGGCGGCGCGGGTATTTGCTGACTGGGGCGCCGATGTGATCCACGTCGAGCCGCCGGACCGGTCGGGACAGAAGGGCGGGCCGCTTGCTGGCAGCCGCAACGGTGTCGATTTTCAAAATCTGCATCGTAACAAGCGCAGCCTGACGATTGACCTGGCAACGAGCGAGGGGCACGAGCTGTTCATGCGCATGGCGGCAAAAGCCGACGTGGTGGTCGAGAATTTCCGTGCCGACGTCAAGCACCGGCTTGGCATTGACTATGAGGCGATTTCAAAGATCAATCCGGGTATCATCTACGGCTCGATTTCAGGCTTTGGCCAGACCGGGCCCTACAAGGCCCGTCCCGGCGTCGACCAGATCGCGCAAGGTCTGGCGGGGCTGATGTCGATCACCGGATTTCCCGAGAACGGGCCGGTTCGGGTCGGAATTCCGATCACTGATCTGTGCGCTGGCATGTTTCTCGCCCAGGGCATGGTGATTGCACTTCTGGAGAGGGAAAAGACCGGCAAGGGATGCTGGGTGCACACCTCGCTCACCGAGGCGATGGTGTTCATGCTTGATTTCCAGGCGGCGCGCTGGTTGCAAAAGGGCGAGGTGGCGCAGGCCGCCGGCAACGACCACCCGACACTGATGCCACAGTCCTGCTATCCGACCGCGGACAAGTTCATCAATGTCGCGGCAGCAAACACACTTTATGAACGGCTGTGCCATGCGATCGGCGCGCCGCATCTGGCTGATTACCCGAACTATAAGACAGATGAGCTGCGCTCAAAAAACCGCGATGGGCTTAATGCCGAAATCAGCGCCATACTCAAGACCCAGCCGGCCGATCATTGGATCGAACTGTTGAACGATGCGGGCGTTCCGTGCGGACCGGTCAACAATATCGATCAGGTGTTTGCAGACCCGCAAGTGGAGCATTTGCAGATGGTGCGCCATGTCGAGCATCAACGCCTTGGCCGACTGCCGGTGGTGCGCCAGCCGGTGAATTTCTCCGATGTCGAGCAGCCCGAAACTTATGCCTACCCGGCGCCCGATGCGGGTGAGCACAATGACGACATTCTAAGGCAATTCGGCCTTGGCGAAGACGAGATCGTCAAACTCAAGGCCGCTGGCGTGGTCTGATCCGATGCCGCAAGGTTGGCTTCAGGCGGTTGCCTTGGCAGCTTCCGGGGCGGATTGATCTTCTAAGCTGGACTCATCGCGGGCGCTGTAGCGCGAGGCAACATAATCCTCAACAATCGCCTTGAAATCGTCAGCCAGCGTGGGGCCGCGCAGTGTCATCGCCTTCTTGCCGTCGATGAACACCGGCGCGGTTGGTTCTTCGCCTGTTCCGGGAAGCGATATGCCGATATCGGAGTGTTTTGACTCGCCCGGACCATTGACGATGCAGCCCATGACCGCAAGGTTCATGGTCTCAACGCCATGGCGCGTGCGCCGCCATTCGGGCATGCGAGCGCGCGCATAGTCCTCAATGTCCTGGGCAAGTTCCTGAAATACTGTCGATGTGGTGCGCCCGCACCCCGGGCACGCTGTCACTTGGGGGGCAAAATGCCGCAATCCCATGGATTGCAGGATTTCCTGGGAGACGATCACCTCCTGGGTACGGTCACCGCCGGGCTCGGGCGTCAGTGACACACGGATGGTGTCGCCAATGCCCTCCTGAAGCAGCACCGCAAGGCCGGCGCTTGAAGACACAATACCTTTGGAGCCCATACCCGCTTCAGTCAGGCCGAGATGAAGCGCATGGTCCGAGCGCGCTGCAAGGGCGCGATAGACCGCAATCAGGTCCTGCACCTGGCTGACCTTGGCCGACAGAATGATGGTGGAGCGCGCAAGCCCGATCTCCTCGGCTCTGAGGGCCGAAAGATGCGCCGATTGGACAATCGCCTCATGCATCACCGCGCGCGCCGGTGCGGGCTTGTCCAGTGCCGCATTTTCATCCATCAGGCGGGTCAGAAGTTCCTGGTCGAGACTGCCCCAATTGACACCAATCCTCACAGGTCGGCGATGACGGCAGGCCAGCTCGATCATCTGGCCGAACTGGGCGTCGCGCTTTTCACGAAATCCGACATTTCCGGGATTGATGCGAAATTTGGCGAGCGCTTCGGCGCAGGCCGGGTGAGCGGCAAGCAGTTTGTGCCCGATATAGTGAAAATCGCCGACAATCGGCACCAGCACCCCGGCTTGCTCAACGCGGTCGCGAATGTGAGGCACGGAGGCTGCGGCCTCGTCGCGGTCGACGGTAATGCGCACCATTTCCGAGCCGGCACGCGCCAGCGCGATCACCTGATCGGCGGTTGCCTCGATATCGGCGGTATCGGTGTTGGTCATCGACTGCACAGCGATTGGCGCGCCGCCGCCGACCTCGATTGCACCGACGCGCACTGGAACAGAGGCGCGGCGCTCGGGCAAAAACGCGTCGTCAGCCATCATCGACCTCGCTGGTGTGCTTCATTGATCTGTTGCGCCTGCTCAATATAGCGTCGATGCCGGTCTGTCGACAGTTGGTCGACGCCAAACCGTGGATCGTCAGTGAAATCGCTGCATTCCCGTTTCATTACAAATGCGTCGAACAATGATGAAGTGAGCGTGACGAATATGGCCGGGGACACAATCGGCGTCATCAATGCAGACATTACGACACTGGAGGTGGATGCGCTCGTCAATGCCGCAAATGAATCACTTCTGGGTGGTGGCGGAGTTGATGGCGCGATCCACCACGCCGCCGGGCCTGATGAGGCGGGTCCGCAGGCCGGTCGGCCATCTCCCCCGGCAGATCGGCACCCTGCAGGAAGACACCGGGATTGCAGGCCGATGCATGAGGCTGAAGCCGCACCTCGTTCCACGCCATGCCCTTGCAGGAAAGACGCGTCCGATTGACCGCCTGCCTGCCTTCCTCGACATGCTGTTCGGCGGTGCCGCGTTGGTTGTAGAATCGAATGATCCGGTCCGGCTCCATCGGCAGCTTGGTGACCACGAAGCCTATCTTTGGGAAGCCGATCTTCGGGAACAAGTCACCCGGATGCCGTTCGACATTGGCGACGACCCGCCATGATTTGTCCCATGACGGTTTGTCCCGTGAAACGGCCTGATACGCGAAGTCGCCGCAGATGCGCCGCACACGGAATTCGCCTCAGTTTCCGCTACAATTTTTATTGATCTCAAAATTGTTCATCTAGGTTGTCGTGGACCAAGCCTGACATGAGATTCACATTTGGATTCAAGGCTGCCTTTTGGAGGCGGCCTTGGGCGAGCGGATTGGTGTAACGGATGAGGAATGGGCGCTGATCGGGCCGCTGTTGGCGCCACATGAGATTCACATTGGAGCGCGGTTGCGGGTGCCGTCCTGCACAGGACAACAGCCTGTATTTCGAAGGCATGATGTGGATCGCGCGAACCGGAGCGCAGTGGCGGCCTCTGCGGGATGACTATGGCAAGTGGAGCAGCATTTTCCGACGCTACCGAAGATGGGTCACGACCGGCGTGTTCGATGCGATGCTCGAGACGCTGGCCGAACTGGCGGGACGCGATGCCACCGCCGACATGATCGATAGCACGGTGGTCCGGGCACATCATTGTGCCGTCGGCATAAAAAGGGGGCTCAGCAAACAGAGGGGCCTGGCCGGTCGCGCGGCGGCTTTACGACCAGGCTCCACGCGAGGTGCGATGCCAGAGGCCTCCCGCCCGGCTTTGTGCTGACACCTGGCCAAGTGCACGATGTGCAGGGCTTTGCACCGCTGTTCCGCATGATGACCGACCGCATTGAGGCGTTCCTCGCAGATCGCGGCTATGATGCCGATGCTATCCGCTAGGAAATCGCCGCCGCAGGCGTCGAAGCGGTGATCCCTGCAAAGAGCAATCGTCTTGACCCCATCACGCACGACCGGGCCAAATACAAATGGCGCAATCTCGTCGAGCGGTTGTTCAACAAACCCAAGAACTGGCGCAGGGTCGCCACCCGCTACGACGAAACCAAAGAGTCCTACCCTGGCTTCTTCGCCATCGCATCAATCAAACTCTGGATACCATTTGTCCACGACAACCTAGCCAATCACACTGGGGCGCGTCATAATTGTGGCGCGCCAATTTTTTCCATTGAATTATCGCCGCGCGAACAGCTATAACTCCATGGGGATGCCATAAGCCTTGGCGCGGAGCCTGAATTCCATGCGCAACCTAGGCGCTGGTTGCGGTTCCGACGCGTCGGTTTCGACGCATCATTCCACATTTGCGCCGGCAGATCGGCAAAGTATCTTCTTTCCACGCAGCGGCGTAGAAGCTGGCAAATGGTTCGTCCAGCATAATCTCTTCCAGCGGTCTTTGGTGAATACTGAATCGATCGTGTCCAAGCCCGTGAGAACGCCGCAACTCCGCCTCTTCATGCGATCCGGCGACCCAGCAACACGCTGAGACGACACCGCGCGCACTTATGTAGGGACCGTTGCGCATACTGTATTTGCAACGGATAGCACCATCCGGATCGAGCATGAGAGTGGGATCGTGCTCATCGTCCGCGCCGATCAGGGACTGGAGTTCGCCAAGATTCCGGGTCGGTTTTTCAAGCACCCGACGCTCGCCATTGGGCAGGCGATAGGGGAATTGGCCACTATTGTCGAAGCGTGAGGAATCGATCAGCACAAACCGAGAAAAGCCGGTTTCCCGCGATAGCTGCAGCGCTTCTTCGATCTGATGCTCATTGTGACGAAATACGATGAAGTACCACTCTGCGTTACCACCCGCGGCGATATAGGCTCGGGCATTTTTCATGATCTTGGAGAAATCGGTGTTGACGCGGTAGAGCGGGTTTGTGTCGGCCAGTCCGTCCACATGGAGTTCAAGTGTGCCGTTACAGCTCTGCATAGCCCGGGCAAGGCGCTCGAAATAGGCAGGTGTGCGCAGGCTCCCATTGGTCGAAATCGCGATTTCCACGCCGTACGCGGCAAGATGCTCCACCACCTCAACACACCGATGTGCGGCCAGCGGATCGCCATATGCGCCGGAAAAGACCACCTTGGCCGTGCGCGTGGCAAGCGAGCTGGGGAAATGGGGCTGAAAGTCAGCAAGGGTGAGGTCGACCTTCGCGATCACGTCGGTGTTTGGCCGGCAAAAATCCAACGCATCGGTGCGCGGGCACATCGGGCAGGCGGCATTGCATTTGTCCGTTAGCTCGATATGGAATGTATAGGGCCTGCTGAGGTCAAACATCGCCGTGGCCTGACGTGTGATCTGGTTCACTCTTTGATTTCCGATCTGGTTCTTGCCCCTGATGCGCGAGCGTATTGGGGCAAGGGCGAACGGAGCCTATCCGGCCCGCAAGGCGATGTTAAGCAAATGCGAAAAACGCTCATTTTCCCAATCAACCACGTACCTGGTTCAATTCATTTCGATATCTGGAGGTTTCAGTACAAGTTATTTGGGTTGTCTACCGTCCTCATAAAAGCACAGGCACCAGCATTTCTCGCGAGCCAACCACTAAATTTCGGTCTGCTGAAGGGCATGAAAACAGGCCGCATCTTGGCAAAATATCCCCCGACGCATGCTGAAACGCGGCGGCGTTCGCCGCGTGCTGGCCGAAGTTGCGCGAGAGCGCGACAACGATGACGTTGGGGTCGTTTTCGTGAATTTCCCTCAACATCTCCAACGACCGGTCGTCGCTGCCGTCATCGGTAAAGATGATTTCGTATGTCGCGTCCGGTATGCCGCCACCGCTGCGACGATGCGCTCGTGCAGTTCGATAAGCGACTCCGCATTTCTGAATACCGGAATTGCGACCGAAACAAGCATGACAACCTCGTTCAGATATAGCCGCATGCGGCCAGGGGCCGCGCCGCGATTTCATTGAACCTCTCGATGGACGCGGGGTCGAGTTGTTTGTGCCGGCCGACCGCCGTGGCGTCGATCTTTTCCAGGGTCCGGCCTTTCCAGACCATGAACTCGGCGGGCTCCAGATTGCGCCGGCGGTTCAGCAAATGGCAGTCAAGCATCCCGGCGTCGTACGGCGCGCCGAGGAAGGCGCACAGACGCTCCAGATTCTCCACCGTTTTCCCGACGAGGTCCTCGTATCTGATTTCGATCCGGCGCGCATGAGCGAACATGCCAAGGCGGTCATGCGCCGTCGTCACATTGTTCGTCCATTCCGCCGCGATTTCGTCTGGCTTCATCGGCAGACGCGGATAATACGCCGAAGCCGGCGCCGTTTCGTTCAGGGCCATGTAGGATGCCGCCACATCGCGAGCGTCGCGTACGATGTGGATGAAAAAAGCGGCAATCGGGAAACAGCCGGTCCAGCAGGTCGATATGGGCGACATGGAGCCTGTAAATCGCTTCGCAGGCTTCGGAGTAAGACGCATGGGGCATTGCCCCGACCCGTTCGACGATTTGATCCCTGTCCAGATTCCAGAACTCGAACTTCCTCAAGGCCGTCACGTCATCCGCGAACGATTCGGCGCCAACGCCGCCTTGTGCGGTCTTCGCGTCAAGATATTTTCCCGGCCAGCCATGCCATTAAACCGCATTCCGGCGGAACATGGAGGCCGGGATGGCATGTCAACAACAGGCGAAGCAGGGATGTGCCGCTTCGAGGGTTTCCGAGTATGAAAAACATGCAGTCCGCTCATTTGGTTGTTGAAAGCCGGCGCGAAAAATCGGTCGCGTATCCGAAACGGCAGCGGCCGATTCAATCGTCCCTGTCGAATTCAAACACCTGCCCGTCGACCATGAGCCCGACCGCGTTGACGGTCAGCCCGCTCACCTGCCGGGCGAATGCCGCCGCGGCAAGTTCGTTCCCGCTCACGCCCGCGCCGTCCACCGCCGCTTGCGCGTCCGGGCGCCAGTGAAGGACATGTTCGAACTTCGGTCTAAAGACCGAGAACCGCTGATTGCCGCGGGAAGTCGAGAGCACGACGGAAACATCGTCACCCGGAACGCCGGACCTCAGAAGCGTCAGAAGAATGAAATCGTCATTCGTTCTGAGCCGATGCCAATGCAGATTTTCCAATTGCGATATGCTTTTCCATTCGCTTACCGGCGGAACGGGCCCTTCCAATGGATCGCTGCCCGGAAACGACGGCGCAAAGATGCCGCGCTCGGCGGCCGCCTGCACGGTGCGGCCCATGCGTTGCAGTACTTCGATCAGCATTGGGTTTATTGGGTCATCCGCATTCCGTGTTGCGCGTTCATACCACGCATACACATCTGATTCGGCATGATTATCCGTCCAGCGATATGCGTGATACGAAGTCATTATGAACATCGCCGAGAATACAAGCGCCACAAACGATTTGGCGCTGAATTTCAACAACATGTTTGAAACGATCACATACGTTCCGGACCACGCCATCAATGAATACACAAGATAGTGTGGAGACGGATTGTCGGTCACGGACGAAGGGTCGTCGATCGTCACCATGGCGACGCCCAGGGGCACCAGACAAAACAGATAAAACGCGAATGAGGCCCGCTTGTCCGGACAGGCGAGAAACCCGCGCCTGACGATGCCATGGACGAAGAAAACCCCCGGCAGCGCGAACAATGCGGCGACCGCCAGATAGTTCCAGACCGGCAAACTCCTGCCCAGGAAAGGTACGAACGGCAGCATGACGCATTTTGCGCCATACACGATCCCCGATAGCAGGCTCAATCCGACCGAAACGTCCTCGCTTTCGCGATTTCGAAAGACCGATGGCCCATACTGCAATACGAAAAAATAGTAGAGAACGATCATCAGCGCGAAGACCAGCCCCCAAAGCGCGACGCGCCGGAAATCGATCGGACGGGACAGCAGCAGGACGACGAGAACGGGAACGAATACGAAAAGCCCGGGAGAATGGGTGAAGGACGCGACCGCCGCGATCGGCAGCGCCATGAAATCGCGCTTCCTCGAAAACAGCCAATAAATCAGCGCCGCATAGAGCAGAAGGAACGGATATCCGACTGCCAGAGTAATCAAGTAATTTGTCCAATATGGAGCGAGCAGGATGACGCCGAGCGGGACCGCAAGCAGGAAATTTCCGATGAGCGTGAAGCGCGCGGCGAATACGAAAGCACAGAGTATCAAGCTGCCCGCAACCTTCAGAACGGCGAAATCGACAGTGCCGAACAGCAGATAATGAACATATGCGATCAGCCGCCCGGATAATTTCGCATGTGGATGATTACTGATTGAAAAGAAGTAGCCGATCTTATCGAAAACGGAGTCGGCGTCCAGAAACCGCTCCATGAACTGCTTGAGAAAGAAATAGGTATCGTCGTACGACCACGATATATTGTGGCCGTTCCGAAACTGCGTGTGGACGAACGCGACCGCCAGCAGCGCGAGTATGACGAATCCGACCGCATCGAACAATTTCCGGGGCGTACTCTTCCGGCCGGGCGCACTTTTGACGTCAGAATCCATTGGCGCTCCCGACGATCGAGTGAAGTGCGACGGCAAGGTCAACGTTCTCTATTCGCAGGTTTCCTTGTATGAAAAACATGCGGCCCGGTGTTGAAAACCGCTCGCATATCCGCTCGATCATTCCCTGTCGAATTCAAACACCTGCCCGTCGACCATGAGCCCGACCGCGTTGACGGTCCGCCCGCTCACATACCGGGCGAATGCCGCCGCGACAAGTTCGTTCCTGTTTACGCCCGAACCGTCCACGGCCGCCTGCGCGTCCGGGTGCCTGCGAAGGACATGTCCGACCTTCGGTCTAAGGACCGAGAACCGCCGATTGCCGCGGGAAGTCGAGAGCACGACGGAAACATCGTCACCCGGAAAGCCGGACCTCAGAAGCGTCAGAAGAATGAAATCGTCATTCGTTCCGAGCCGATGCCAGTGCAGATTTTCCAATTGCGATATGCTTTTCCATTCGCTTACCGGCGGAACGGGCCCTTCCAGCGGACCGCTGCCCGGAAACGACGGCGCATAAATGCCGCGCTCGGCGGCCGCCTGCACGGTGCGGCCCATGTGGGGCAGTACTTTGATCCGCATTGGGTCATCCGCATTCCGTGTTGCGCGTTCATACCACGCATACACACCTGATTCGGTATGATTATCCGTCCAGCGATATGCGTGATACCAAGTCATGATGAACATCGCCGAGAATACAAGCGCCACAAACGATTTGGCGCTGAATTTCGACGCCGTGCCTGAAACGAGCACATACGTCCCGGACCACGCCATCAGTGAGTATATGAAATAGTGTCCAACCGGATTGTCGGTCAAGGACGCCGGGTTGTCACGCACCGCAATGAGGAAGCCCAGGGGCGCCAGACAAAACAGATAAAACGCGAATGAGGCCCGCTTGTCCGGGCAGGCGAGAAACCCGCGCCTGACGATGCCGTGGACGAAGACAACCCCCGGTAGCGCGAACAATGCGGCGACCGCCAGATAGTTCCAGACCGGCAAACTACTGCCCAGGAAAGGTGCGAACGGCATCATGACGCATTTCGCGCCATACACGATCCCCGACAGCAGGCTCAATCCGACCGAAACGTCCGCGCTTTCGCGATTGCGAAAGACCGATGGCCCATGCTGCAATACGAAAAAGTAGTAGAGAACGATCATCAGCGCGAAGACCAGCCCCCAAAGCGCGACGCGCCGAAAATCGATCGGACGGGACAGCAGCAGGACGACGAGAACGGGAACGAAGACGAGAAGTCCCGGAGAATGGGTGAAGGACGCGACCGCGCAAAGCGGCAGCGCCATGAAATCGCGCTTCCTCGAAAACAGCCAATAAATCAGCGCCGCATAGAGCAGAAGGAACGGATATCCGGTTATCAGAGTAACCCAGAAATTTGTCCAATGGGGAGCGAGCAGGATGACGCCGAGCGGGACCGCAAGCAGGAAATTTCCGACGAGCGTAAAGCACACGGCGAATACGAAAGCACAGAGTATGCAACTACCCGCAACGATCAGAAAGGCGAAATCGACCATCCCGAACAACAGATAATGAACATAGGAAATCAGCCGCCCGGACAATTTCGCATGTGGATGATTACTGATTGAAAAGAAGTAGGCGATCTTTTCGGAAACGGAGTCGACGTCCAGAAACCGCCGCATGAACTGGTCGAGAAAAAATAGGATGTCATCACCATGGAACGAAATATTGTGGCCGTTCCGGACCTGAGTGTGGATAAATGCGACCGCCAGCAGCGCGAGTATGACGAATCCCACCGCATCGAACAGCGTCCGGGGGGCGCCTCTCATGCGGGGGGGTGGGTAACATGTTGATTTAATTGAGAAAATTTCTATTTTTTCGCGCGCGGGGGGAGGGCGTATTTTTTGGCATCAAATCCCGTTGGCGCTCCCCACGATCGAGTGAATTGCGGCGGCGACGGCAAGGTCAACGCTCGTATCTTCATAAATCGGCGGGCGCAAGGCCTCACGCTCGAAACGGTGCGCGTTCGGCGGTTTTCCGGCGCCGCCGAGGGAAGACCGGCATAAAGCGGAATGCGGGTCGTCAGCGGATTGAAATACTTGCGGCAGTGGATGTTGAACTCGCCAAGCCTGGTGAACAGAGCGTCCCGGGACATGTCCGCGGCTTTCTCGTCAACGCGGATGGCGAAATGGGACCAGTTTGGTTCGAACCCCTCCCCCTGTTCACGATGCCGATACCGTCGAGTGGCGCGAGGCGGGATTTGTAAACCTCGGCTATGCGCGCCCTGGCGGCGATTTCCTCGCCGACGCCGTCCAGCCCCGACAGGCCGAAAGCGGCGTGTAATTCGCTCATCTTCATGTTGATGCCGGAATGTTCGACAACGTCCTGACTGACGATTCCGAATCCTCAGCCGGTCGCACAATACCTTGTCGGCCGGACCGGGAACAAATACGGCGCCGCCTTCCACGGTCGAGAACAGCTTGGTGGCGTGAAAACTCGTCGACGACGCGCGGCCCGGCGCGTCAGCACCGAGCGCCCGTTTATCTTCGAAGCGAAAGAATGCGCCGCATCGTAGATTATGGGCACGCTCGCCGGCGCGCAGACCGATTCCAGCCCGGCATGATCGCAAGGCGTGCCGTAGACGTGAACAGCCAGAACCGCCGCCGCAGGCGTCGAAGCGGTGATCCCCGCAAAGAGCAATCGTCTTGACCCCATCACGCACGACCGGGCCAAAGACAAATGACGCAATCTCGTCGAGCGGTTGTTCAACAAACTCAAGAACTGGCGCAGGGTCGCCACCCGCTACGACAAAACCAAAGAGTCCTACCCTGGCTTCGTCGCCATCGCATCAATCAAACTCTGGATACCCTTTGTCCACGACAACCTAGATCCACAAAATCTGTTTTTTTACGTGCCAACGCCGGACGGGAACGATTGATCTGGCTCAATCCGGGCGGGCGCTGATCGGTCCACAGTTTAAACCGACATTCACGGGATGACGGCCATCGTCGAGCCGATATTGCCTCCACGGGCGGACATCTGCAACCCCGGACTATCGTCGTGGGGATCGATGGATAGCAGAACGGTGACGCCGGCGTATATCGCGCCGGGATTGACGATTTCGTCGTCATCGGGACACACCTCGCCCGTGGTTCTTGCCGGACTGCATGACAACCGGACGCGTCACGCCGGCGCCAGCTGCGGCCGAAGTTCGGCGATCAGCCGCAGGATCTCGGCGAACAGGCCCCTTGGCACCGCGCCCTCGGCCAACCGGGCCAACTGGACTGGAACATGACGTACCGGCCGTGTGTGACGATCCCGGCGCCGATCCTGATCGGCTTCTCCTTAAGGTCTGTCGCATCCTGTCTGCCGTCGGCCGCCATGAGCTGTTGGTACTCAACGCCGAGGATTTTGAAGAAACCGGTCGCGTCGCCGTCCACGGTCAGTCGGTATTCGCGGTAGCGCGGCCGGATGGCCGGCAGGTATGGTCAATTTCGCCCACCCCCTTAACGACACAGTTCAGGTAGTCGATGTGCCATCGCTCGAAGTCATCCATGAATTCAAGCCGGGGCCCGCGGTGCTGCATCTGGAATTCACCCCGCGCGGGCACGAAGTGTGGATTTCAGTGCGTGATGCGGACCGGGTCGATATCTACGACACCGGCACGTTTGAGAAGGTCGGTGAACTGCCGATGGGCAAACCGAGCGGCATTTTCTTCACCTCTCGTGCCAACCGGATCGAACTATGACGGCATTTGACACAGAATTGGAATGCAATCCCCCCTCTCGGATTGGCTGAGAAATGGCAGCGCGGATTTCCGCTTTGACCGGAGCCATATCACCGCATTGGGGCTGCTGACGACCTCACCGCCACTCAGGTGATTGCGATGTTTCACGATCTGGCCGATAGCGGCGGCCTGGCGCGAATCGGCGCTGCGGCCCAATTCGGTTGGTGCGAGCACGTTCGCCGCCCTGTCAGCATCTGCTGAGCGGCTTGATGAAATTGCTGCGCTGGTGAGTTCCGAAGCCTCTGTGAACCAAAATTACGAGCGCGAACACCCCTTTAATCTGTGGTTCGTGGTCGCTGGCCCCGATCGCGACAGCGTAGCGGCAACGCTGGGGCGGATCAGGCGGGCCAGCGGCTGCGAAGTAATCGTTCTGCCGCTGGAGCGCGCCTATCACATCGACCTGGGTTTCGGGCTATCGGGGCGCCGCAGACTTCACACAGAACCACACCTAGCCTTTGGGTCGGCAGATACTGATGATCTCGACCGGGCGCTCTTAAATGCGCTGGAAGATGGTCTGAAACTGGTGGAAAGACCCGATCTTCGGCTCGCCGCCACGGCTGGCTGTACTGAGAAGGTTGGTTGCCGGCGGCATTATTTCGCGCTTTGGCTGCATTTTCGCCACCGTCGCATCGGCTTTAGCGCCGATGCCAGGCGGTGTGGAGCGTTCCTGAACGCGATGCCGATGCGTTGGGCGAGCACCTAGCAACGTGCGATGCCGTTACCTTGTTCTACCGGCGTGCTCCGTGTTTGCCAGACTGGCCCTGCAATCTGTTTGCCATGGTGCATAGCCGTGAACGCACAGCCGTGGAGCATGAAATCGCACAAGCAGCGCGGGTTGCAGGGCTTTGCTCCTATCCAAGCGCGGTTTTGTTCTCCCGCCGCGGCTTCAAGCAGGAGGCCGCCCATTATGGTCGGCCGCAGGGGCTTGCAGCATGAGTGACATCAGGCTCGACGGCCACCGACCGGAGCATCATCAATGGACTGCAGGGCGGCTTCCCGTTGAGCGATGCGCCCTATGCCCAAGCAGCTGTTGAACTGGGCATCGGTGAGGATGAGCTGATCTCGCGGCTTTTCCGGTTGGTGGAGGAGGGCACCCTGTCGCACTTCAGGCCGATGTTCAATGCCGAAAAGCTGGGGGGTGCGGTAACTTTGTGCGCGCTCAACGTGCCGCTTGAGCGCTTTGACGAGGTCGCCGAAATCGTCAACAGGCACCGTGAAGTGGCGCATAATTATGCCCGCGACCACGCGCTCAATATGTGGTTCGTGATCGCGACCGAGAGCCCCGATGAAATCGCAGAAGTCATCGCGCACATCAAGACCGAGACCGGACTTGAGGTGTTCAACCTTCCCAAGGAGCGCGAGTTCTTCGGGCGCCATTCAACCAATTGATGACACCGACCGGCGGCTGATCGCCGCACTTCAGGACGGATTGCCGCTGGTGACGGGCCCCTATGACGATATCGGCGCTCGGCTGGGCCTGTCAGGCGCGGATGCGCGCGCGGCTCACCCGCCTTCTTGAAGCCGGCGTAATCCGCCGCATCGGCGCGGTGCCCAACCATTATGCGCTTGGGCTTGCTGCCAACGGTATGTCGGTGTGGAATATTGCCGGCGAGCGGATTGACGAAATTGGCCAGCAGGTGGGCTCGCTCGATTTTGTCAGCCATTGGTTACCGCCGACCGCGTCAAATGCCGCTTTGGCCCTATAATCTGTTCGCCATGGTGCACGGCAAAACCCGCGGTGAAGTCGAAGCCAAGGTCGAGCGCATTGCCGGGTTGATCGGCAATGCGGCCAGCGCCCACGAGATTGTGTGCTCGACCCGCATTCTCAAGAAGACCGGGTTGCGCATCGCCGCGTGAAGGAGACGATTTGATGTTTCGCCTGAGCCAATTCATGCACGAAATCGTCTCACCGGGCCCGATCGGTCGGCGCAGCGAACCACCAGGGCCGGTGGTTATCTGGAACCTGATCCGGCGCTGCAATCTGCTATGCAAGCACTGCTATTCGATTTCCGGCGATGTCGATTTTCCGGGCGAGCTTTCAACCGAAGACGCCTATGCGGTGGTAGACGATCTCGAGGCTTTCCACGTTCCGGTGCTGATCCTGTCGGGTGGCGAGCCGCTGCTGCGGCGCGATATTCTTAATGTTTCGCGCCGCGCCAAGCAGATGGGTTTTTATGTCGGTCTGTCGATCAACGGCACCCTGATCAAGGTCCACAATATCGAGGCCATCGCCGATATCGGTTACGATTATGTCGACGTCAGTCTCGACGGGTTGCGCGAGACCCATGATCAGTTCCGCCGCCGCGATGGCGCGTTTGAGGAGTCGCTCGCCGGGGTGCGGTTGTGCCGCGATCATGGCATCAAGGTTGGCTTGTGTTTTACCGCCACCAGCGACAATGCCCATGAACTGCCGGCGCTTCTCGATCTTGCCGAGGATGAGGGGGTGGAGAAATTCTACCTTTCCCATCTCAACTATGCCGGGCGCGGCAACAAGAACCGCGGCGATGACGCAAGACGCGACATGCCCCGCGATTTCATGGACACACTGTTTGAGCGGGCATATGACGACGCTGCCAATGGCGGCAGCCGCGAATTTGTCACTGGCAACAATAATGCCAACGGTGTCTATTTTTTGATGTGGGTCGAAAAGCACCATCCCGAGCTTGCAGATCACATTCGTGAAAAGCTGGTGCAGTGGGGCGGTAATGCGTCCAGCGTCAACGTCGCCAATATCGACAATCTCGGCAATGTCCACCCCGACACCTTCTGGTGGCACTATTCGCTGGGCAATGTGACCGAGCGCGCATTCTCCGACATCTGGACCGATACCGCCGATCCGATCATGGCCGGCCTCAAGGCGCGGCCATGCGAGGTGCATGGCCGCTGTGGTCAGTGTCAACATTTCGATATTTGTGGCGGCAATACACGGGTGCGCTCTCTCCAACTCACTGGCGATCCCTGGGCGGAAGACCCGGCCTGTTATCTGACCGATGCCGAAATCGGGCTTGAGAAATCGATTCCGCGCCTTGAAGTGACGCCCTTCACCTCAAATCGCCATGCCGCCGGTGCTCACTAGAGCTTTGGCCTTTGCCGCCGCGTTGCTGGCGGAAGCCAGCACGCTTGCAGCCGAGGAAGCAGGCGCGCTTTATGCCGAACATTGCGTCGATTGCCATGGCAAAATCCGGCTCGGCTGCACCGGCCCCGCGCTGCTGCCCGGCAATCTTGGGCGATTGAAACGGGACCAGGCAAAGGAAGTGGTGGCCAACGGACGTGCCGCCACCCAGATGCCGGCCTTTGGCGACACGCTTGACCAGCAAGCCATCGAAACGCTCGTCTCCTACGTTTTCACCAAGCCTGATGTGGTGCCTGAATGGAGCAAGGCCGACATCAGGGCGAGCCGCGAGATCCTTGCTGACACCAGCGCGGTGAGTGCACCGCAATACACCGCCGATCCGCTCAATCTGTTCGTGGTGGTCGAGACCGGCGATCATCACGCCACCATTCTCGACGGCGACCGCTTTGAGGTGCTTGACTGCTTCGAGACCCGGTTCGCGCTTCATGGCGGGTCGAAGTTCACCCCAGACGGACGCTATGTGTTCTTCATATCGCGCGATGGCTGGGTCACAAAATACGACCTGTGGGCGCTGGAAACCGTGGCTGAGGTGAGGGTCGGCATCAATTCGCGCAATATCGCGATTTCAAGGGACGGCCAGTATCTGGCGCTTGCCAACTACCTGCCCCAGACCTTGGTCATCTTGAGCGCGGATGATCTGTCTCCGCTAAAGCTCTTAAAGGTTGAAAACCGCAAGGGCGAACCATCGCGTGTTTCGGCGGTTTACCAGGAAAGGCCCCGCAACAGCTTCATCGCAGCGCTCAAGGATGTGCCTGAAACCTGGGAGATTTCGACCGATCCGGATGCGCCGCCGGTCTATGAGGGGATGGTCCATTCCCAAGAAAAGGGCATGGTTGAGGCTCTTGCCTCATCAAGCGGGCTGTTTGCGCTGAGGCACATTGAGGTGCCCGTGCCGATGGATGATTTCTTCTTCGATCCTCCCTGCCGCAATCTGATCGGCTCGGCGCGCGGTGGCGGCGAGGCGGTTGTCGTCAACCTCACGGTCGGGCGCGACATCGCCCGCATCGATCTTCCCGGTCCGCCGCATCTGGGTTCGGGCATTGCCTGGACCCGTGAGGGCCGGCAGGTGATGGCAGCGCCGCATCTGAAAGAAGGCCGCATTAGTGTCATCGATCTTGCGGGCTGGAACGTGGTCAAGTCGATTGACACCCGGGGGCCGGGCTTTTTCATGCGCAGCCACGAGGCCACGCCCTATGCTTGGACTGACGTATTCTTTGGACCGAACCGCGATCTTGTCCATGTGATCGACAAGCAGACGCTGGAGATCGTCAGAACCCTCAATCCGGCGTCCGGCACCAACGCCCATGTGGAATTCGACCGCGACGGTAGTCACGCCATAGTCTCGATCTGGGAGCATGGCGGCGTGATCTTGATCTAATGCGCCAAGACGCTCGAGGAGATCAAGCGCCTGCCCATGTCCAAGCCGTCGGGTAGGTACAATGTCTGGAACAAGATCACATTCTCCGATGGCACCAGCCGCTGAAAGCCAAGCAGCTTCGCTGATCATCGCCGCCCATGGCGACCGCGGTGGTCTGATGGCCAACCGGTTGGCCGGGACCGTTGCCGAGCAGATGTCCGAGACTGGCCGGTTCGCAAGAGTTGCGGTCGGGTTTTTGCGCGGCGAGCCGCCGCTTGATGAGGTCGGCTCAAGCCTTCCCGAAGCGGCAATCCGTATCTATCCGCTGTTCATGAGCTGCGGATATTATGTCAACAGCGCTATCCCCGAATGCCTTGGAATAGGCCCTGACGGGCGTGACGCATCTGGCCGCGCAGTTCAGATCATGGAGCCCATCGGCGTGCGCCCGGTCATGGCGCGCATCGTCGAGTGCATCGCCCGCAACAGCGCAAATGCGGTTGGTTTCAAGCCCGGTGAAACCGGCATTTTGCTGGCAGCTCATGGCTCGAGCAAGGATCCCTCCTCACGCCGGGCGACCGAGACTGTCGCGCGCCAGATCGCGGGCAAGAGCTCGTTCCGCCGAATTGATTGCGCTTTTCTCGAAGAGCCGCCGGTTCTGGGTGATGCGCTGGCCTCGCTGGAAGGCCCGCTCGTGGTTGTCGGCATGTTCATCGGTGAGGGTATGCACGGCCACGATGATTTGAGTGGTGCAATAGCGCACGCCCGGCGGCCAGACATCGCATTGGCACCGCCTTTGGCGCGCTGGCCCGATCTGGCAGCCGCCGTCTGCGAAGATATCCTTGTAACCCCGTTGGAGTAGAAGATTCACTCGTGGCAAACCGCATGATTGGGCCGCCCCACAGACAGTGCCGAAGGATTGCTCACACAGCCGTGCTGTGTCTGCCGGCGCCACCTTCAAGATAGGGATCGAACGCCGCGCACACCGTCCTGATCAGGGGCGGGCTTCTTCCGGCACACTGACGCGGTTGCCCTCGCGCAGAGCGATGCCCTGCTGTGTCACCAGCCGCCCCGCCATGATCGCATCGCGGATAGCCCACCGTTTTCGGCGCGTTCTAAACGTAGCCTTGCGGCAAAGAACCGATTGACGAGGTGCCAAAACCAACAATGATTGATGTCCGGTCGCTGGTATAGCCCTGAAAGTTGCGGCGCAGCTCTCCCTGCTCAAGCGCCTGCGCCAGACGGTCGGAGGGCTTTGCGAAATGATTGAGGCCTATGGGTACATAACCAGCATCAATGATGGTTTGTGAAGCGGCGCACATTTGCGCATAGCATGCGGCGGTGCCGGGCAGATGCTCCTGCGGCAAAAGGTTCTGGTGGCGCTTCATCCATGGCACATGGGCATAGCCGAATAGCGCGATGCGGTCCGGATCAAGTTCAAATGCGCGCAATACCGACCGCTTGACCGAAGTCTCGCTCTGATGTGGCAGCCCGTACATCAAGTTGAGATTGAGGCCGCTGATCCCCGCCGTGCGCAACCACCGCGCCACCCATGAAATCACCTCAAACGATTGCTTGCGGTTGACCGCGCGCTGTACCTTGCGATCGAAATCCTGAATACCGAGGCTTGCCCGCGTCATGCCGCTTTTGGCCAAGGCTGCGACATGCGTCTCATCCAGCGTTCGGGGATCGATCTCGAATGCGATCTCGGCATCCGAAGTCACGGCAAAGGCTGAACCAAGCGCCTCTGAGATCCGCATCAGGTCTTCGCCCTGAAGAATCGTGGGCGTACCGCCGCCCCAATGGATTTGGGTGGCCGGCCGCGCATGGCCGAGCGTCTGGCGAATGATCGCGATTTCGCGCTCCAGAAGATCGACATAGGCGCTGATCGGCCGATAGGTGCGCACAACCGTGGTGTGGCAGCCGCAATAAAGGCAAAGCTCGTGGCAGAACGGCACGTGCAGATAGAGCGACAACGGTTCATCTTCCGGCAGCTCTGTCAGCCAGCGCGCATAGGTGTCCGCGTCAATCCCGGCGTTGAAATGCGGTGCGGTAGGAAAGCTGGTATAGTGCGGCACTCGTTCTTCTGAACGTCTGACAATATCTGCAATCTCGCATTGCTGAGTATGCCAATTCCTTGACTTAGCTCACTGAGCGGCACCATTGCAGCGTTTGCACAGTCCGTTAGAACGGGGGGACTTTCAACTGAGCCAGTTGATCATAGCGCTTGCGCTTCTGTTTGCCTCTCACACCCTTCCCTCCGCACTAATTATACGGGACTGGCTGATCGCCAGGCTTGGCCGGCGGGTGTATTTTTCCGTTCACGGCGTGATTTCCAGGGGTTTGGTGGTGTGGATCATCCGGATCTACATGGACATGCAACCCGCGTGGGTATGGAGCACGCCTGAATGGCTTCGCTGGGCCACGATCCTCATCATGCCTGTGGCGCTCTGGCTGGTGGCCGCGCGCTTGATGCAAAGGCCCGCTGATCAGCCGACAGGAATTTACCGGATTTGCGCCGCACCGGGCAGCGCCGGGGTATTGATCTGGGCGGGGCTGCATTTGATGAATATTGGCCACATCACCGGCATCGTTGTCGATTTCTGCTGAGGTTTGCCGCGGGATTTTCATTGAGAAGTGAGCCGGGTTGTGGTGTGACCATGTCCCCTGGTCGGGGGCCTGGTCAAGTGTTGGACGGTCTCCTTTTTCATTTGCCGCCGGCAGCGGAAGCCTTGAACCGGAAGCTGTTGTTTCCGGTCTCCGGGATGTGGCAATGATGAGTGAGCCGGTCGAGCAGGGCCGTGGTCATCCTGGTATCGCCGAACACGCCGCCCGCTCACTGAAGTTGAGGTTGGTGGTTATAACGACGCCGGTGCGTTCGTAGAGCTTTGAGATCAGGTGGAACAGCAGCGCCCCGCCCGACGGACCGAACGGCAGGTATCCCGGCTCATCGAGGATAACGGGATCGAGGCGCGGCAGGCGCTCGGCCTTGTTCAGGGCCTTTTGCTGTTCGAGCAGGTTGACCGTGTCGACGGTGGAGAAGAACCGTACTTTCCTGCGATGATGCTCAACCGCCCGGACGCCCAGGGCCGCGGCGATATGGGTCGTTCCGGTGCCGCGACCACCTGCAGCCACGACGTTATGCGCGCCTTCGATAAACGCGCAGCGGTGCAGCCGGCGCACCATGGCCCCGTTCACTTCGCCGGAAGCAGGGTCGAACCCGGCCGGGACCTCGCAGGCAGGGAAGCGGGCTGCCTTCATCCGGCAGGCGATGGACCGGACCTCGCGTTCGGCGACCTCGGCCTTGAGCATCTGCGAGAGGATGGGGAGCGCCGTATCGAAGGCGGGCGCGCCCTGTTCGATGAGATCTCCGGCGGCCCGGGCCATGCCGTACACCCTGACGGAGCGCAGCATGACCATGACGGCGGCGCTTGCAGGGTGGTCATGACGCAGGAGAGCCCTCCTTGCCGCGAAGGGCATCTTAGCGGGCCGGGTCGGCCTTCGGCTCGCGCCTCGGCTCCAGGGCCTGTGGGGCATCAATGGCAGTGATACGGGTCGGCGTCGATCGGCCGGTGCAGCGGGTTGAGGATGCGGATCCTGGTGGGAACACTTTCTTCAAGCGCCGGTTCGGCCGCGCAGAGCACGGCCTGCTCGCCATGCTGCAGGACCAGCGAGAGGATCTCCCTGTCACCACCCGGGCGCTTGAGCAGACAGGCCTGCACCTGCCGGAACGCGTCGGGCATCCGGTAAAGGGAGCCCCGTTACGCAAGGCTCCCGGCCTGCGCCGGATAGACCCGCAGGCTCATCGGCCGGTTGGCGAAGGATGCCGGTACGCTGTAGCGGTTGCGCTCGGAGTGCACGAGGCTGGTCGGCGATACCCGCCTGGTGTGCTCCACCAGGCCGTCAAAGGGACGGGCCGGCGGCATCGGGCCGGCCTCGACAAGAAGACGGTGCTGAACGTGCGGCCTTCCTTCCTGATCGTTCCTGCCTCATTGGAACTGAAGGCCGAGCAGCTGGTCGCCCAGAACCTCGTGCCCGCCGCGGCGGCCAGTATGGTGCCACAATCGATCCGGACGCTCGCGCCGATCAGCGAACCCCGGCTCGATGCCACCAGCGAGACCGCCTGGTATCTGGCGGCCAGACCAAACCGGATCGATACCATCGAGTACGCCTATCTCAAGGGTCAGCAGGGCGCGTACATCGAGACGCGCAACGGCTTCGACGTCGACGTCGACGGTGTCGAGATCAACTGCCGCCTCGACTTCGGCGCCAAGGCCATCGATTGGCGCAGGTTCTTATCAAACTGTCTAAAGGCGAATCCTGTTTCATCGGGGAAGTATACCATGATTTCTGCGTTCGCAGCTATTGTTGATACGCTGTTCGCCGATCCGAATATCGGGCAGGAGGCGGTTTACATCACTGACGGCGGAGCGCCCGAACTGGTGCGGGTGGTCTCACGGCAGGCTGATACCATCACCGACTTCGGCGACGCACGGCTTTGGTCGGAAACTACCCGCATCGACCTGCGCTTCGCTGAGGTTCCGGCCCCGCGTCCCGGTGACCGCGTCGAGATCGACGGGGAAGCATTCCTCATTCAGGGTGAGCCCGTCCGTGATCGCGAACGGCTGGTCTGGACCGTGGATCTGAGGCCCGCGTGAAGCTGAAACTCGACATAGATCCGGACATCGTTGCCATGATGGCAGCCGAGGTCGCGGCGGGCGAACGCGCGGTGACAGCCGCCATGCGCGAGGCCGGAACCGGGCTGAAGATTGCATGGCGCACGCAGATCACTGGCGCGGAGCTTGGGCGGCGGCTCGCGAACTCGATCCGCAGCCAGAATTTCCCCAGGGCGGGCGAAGCCTTGATGCGGCGGCGTTCGTCTGGTCGAAGGCACCGGTGATCGTGGGAACCCACGACACCGGCCCCCTGATCCGCTCGAAGGATGGGTTTTGGCTGGCGATTCCATTGCCTGCTGCGGGCAAATCCACGCGCGGCGACCGGATCAACCCCCGGCGAATGGGAGCTGCGACGTGGCCTACGCCTACGGTTCGTCTATCGCCGCACAGGCCCGAGCCTGCTGGTGGCGGAAGGACGGCTGAACAGCCGGGGGCTCGGCGGCGCATCACGCTCCAAGATCGGCCGCGGGCGCACGACTGTGCCGATCTTCCTTCTGATGCCGCAGGTCAAGCTGCCGAAGCGGCTGTCCTAGGGCGGGATGCGGAGCGGGCGCATGACAGCGTGCCGGGGCTGATTGTGGCGAACTGAACCGCCCTGGTTTTACCGGAGACTTTTTTGTTCCAAACCTATGCGACTTTATCAAGGGCGTTCATGCTTGCATGGAAGGCGTCCTCCATTTCCTGCGGCGGTCGGTGGCCGATGGCGCCGTGTAGCCGCTCTGTGTTGTACCAACTGACCCATTGCAGGGTTTCCCAATCAACCCGGGCCACGGATTTCCACGGCCCGAAGAACTCGATGACCTCGGTCTTGAACAGGCCGATGACGCTTTCCGCCAGGGCGTTGTCATAGCTGTCGCCAATGCTGCCGACCGAGATGTCAATCCCGGCCTCCCCCAGACGTTCGGTATAGCGGATTGACAGATACTGGCTGCCGCGGTCCGAGTGATGGATCAACCCGCTGCCTTCAGCCGGACACTGCTGGCAGATCGCCTGGTTCAAGGCATCCGGCACGAAGCCCGTCGTCATGGACGTCGAGACGCGCCAGCCCACGATCTTGCGGGCGAAGACATCAATGACAAAGGCCACATAGACCATCCCCATCCAGGTCGACACGCAGGTGAAGTCCGACACCCGGATCTGGTTGGCAGATCCGGGTGGGCGCGGTGGCGGTGAAGTCGCGATTGACCTTGTCATCCGGGCAGGACTGCGCCGGATCAGGGATCGTGGTTCTCTTCCTGCCGCGCGTAACCCCTTGTAATCCATGCTCTCTCATGAGCCGCTCTACAGTGCACCGTGCGATATCCCTGTCTTCCCGGCGCAACGGGTGCCAGACTTTGCGGGCTGCGTATCTGCCTTTGCTCTCGTCATGGACACGCTTGATCTCCTTCAGGTCTGTCGCATCCTGCCGGGCTCGGTCTGACGCCAAATCAGGATCCCGGGCGATGGCCGCATGCCTGTAGCAGCTCGATGGGGCGATCGGCAGCACACGGCAGGTCGGCTCGACCCCAAAGTCCCCTTGATGCTCTTCAATGAAGGCAATCATTTGCGGAACGGGCGGTCGAGCTCCGCCTGTGCAAAATACGCGGACGCCTTCTTCAGGATCTCGTTGGCCTGGCGTAGCTCTTTATTCTCGCGCTCCAACGCCTTGAGCCGGGCGCGCTGGTCACTGGTCAAACCGTCGCGCTCACCGGCGTCTCCGGCCGCTTGAACGCACCAGGCGCATAGCGTGTCGGGTGAGCAGCCAAGCTTCGACGCAATCGCCTTGTGGGCTGCGTTGTCACGGGCATACTCAGGCCGCTGTTCGCGAAAAGGACGGACCCCGCGTTCCCGGAACCCGGCCGTGTACTTCGGGGGGATTTCTTCTTGTCCACAGGGCTCATCCTTTGAGAGTTTTACTCTCCGGTAAACCCGGGGCGGTTCAAACTTCAAACTGGGTGGAGGCGAGATAGAAAGCAGGCCAATTGGAAGCCTCTAAAAACCGTGCATTTTGTCTTGCGGTCTGATTCACTTGGACCGGGAGGGCCAATCGATGCATGCACTTGGATTGTTTGATTTATCAGACCATCTTGAACGCCTTTCGCAAACAGGCGATCCGCTTGAGGCGTTGGATCGACACGTTGAGTTTGAGGCGTTCCGTCCGGTACTCATCGCCGCGCTTTGTTGCGGCGAATGCCCGTAAGACCGCCGCCCACCTTACGATCCCGTGACGATGTTCAAGGTGCTGGTTTTGGCCTCGATGCATAATCTGAGCGATGAGCGGATGGAGTTCCTGATCCGCGACCGTCTGTCGTTCATGCGTTTCCCGGGGACGGGCCTGCAAGACAAGGTCCCCGACGCGAAGACGATCCGGGCGTTTCCCGAGCGCCTGACCCGGGCCGGGCGATCGACGCTCCATTCGCCCGGTTCGAGACCGCCCTGAGGGACGCAGGCTATATCGCACAGGTATACTCCATGTCAGGGCCGTTGGTGGACAGCACGCCGGTCGCCGCCCCCAGGCAACGCAATACGGACGAGGAAAAGAAAGACATCGAGGCAGGCAGGACCGCCGCCGGGATCTGGCCCTCGGATCCCGCCAAGGCACGCCGGAAACACATCGATGCGCGGTGGACCGTCCGGTTCGGCAAGGCGAAGACGCCCGTGGACGGCGGTCCCGCGCCGCCCGACATCGCAATTCCGTCTTTCGGGGACAAGAACCATGCAGGCATCGACAAAGCGTTCCGCTTCATCCGCCGTTGGGATGTCACGGATGCCGCCCGGTATGATGGGCACGAACTAACGTCTGTGTTGGACGCAACCAACAGCTCGAAGTCTGTTTGGGCAGACACCGGATACCGATCAGCCAGGAACCAAGCCTGTCTGAAAGCGTAAGGTTATCGCCCACACATCCACGGCAAGAAGCCGCGTGGCAAGCCAATGCCCAGGCATATTCGCCGCGGCAACGCGACACGATCTGCCATCCGCGCCTGCATCGAACATGTCTTTGGACATCAAAAGGGGCTGATGGCCCTCACGATCCGCTCAATCGGAAAAACCCGGGCTGCCGGTCGGATGACGATGGCCGATCTGAGCCACAATTTCCGCCGGCTTATTTTCCACGAACGACGACCGGCCACAGCCTGACTCCGGCCAAAATCGCGGAACGCCCGACCCTGCGGGCCAAAAGGCACGCAAAAAGCAGCCAAATCGCACTAATTGCCGCATGTTGCGCGCAGAAAGCCGAAAATCACGGACCGTCACCACTCAAACCAGAACCAAAGCCGCGTTGTTCGAGGTCTCCAGATTGTCACTGGCGACGCCCTTTTCTGCCAGAAAACAATTACTTCAAAGGTCGTGGGGAAGGGGAACCGGGAAGACCTGTGCGACGGAATTGGGACGGCTTTCAGAGAGCCGGTTTTCCCCCTCGCCGAAGGGCATGAGCCGCCGCAATCCAGCCATGGGCGATTGACCGGCGCCACATTGCCCTGCTGCCCGTGGAAGCGCTCGGCGAGGAGATGGCGCAAATCATGTCCAACAATCTGCTTCATCGCTCGCCTGGAGCGCAGGCGAGACTAGGTCCTAAGGGCGCGCGTCACCCGACCCAAAAAGGAGACGACTTATCCGATCACGAGCCTGCCCAGGGCTATATCGAAACGCATCCTGTCTCTGAACCGCATCCCCTGGCGGGTTGAGGCGATACACCGTGACAAGGACGTAACCCTTGGTGAAGATCGCCATACCAATCGCCTCGATCACGCCCCGTGAAACATCTTCACGCTGACAAGCGCCGCACGTACTCTGCTCAAGCGCATCAGCAACTCACCCACAAGGGCCATCGGGATGATCCAGGCCAGCCCAACAACTGCGATCCGCTTCCTGGCCGAAGGCCACAACAATTTTTACTGAATCGCCCTGTTGCTCTCCGGCCTTGCTTTCAGTGCAATTTCTTGCAAGGTAAGATAGCTGAAAGAGGCGCATTGTCTGATGGCAGTGTTGCCCTCATTCCATGGAGTATTCTCGTCGCAGGCATCCACCAGCGATTTGGTGAGCGTTTCGTCCAAAGGTTCGTTGCGCGAGATTCATGTTCGCAAGGTGTAGTAGCACCGAGATCAAGCTTAACGGTTCCTGTTGTGGAAGATAAATCCGATGAAGTTCAGCAGCAACTGAGCCGCCAATATCTGCGTATTTTCGGTCGGATCGTATGAGGGAGCGACTTCAACAAGGTCGATGCCTACAACATCACCACGCTTGGTCAGACCCTGCAAGATTTCCAGAACATCGTAATACTGGAAACCACCGTGGCTGGGTGTGCCGGTACCAGGAGCAATCGATGGACAGAATGCGTCAATGTCGATGGTCACATAATAACGCGCCCCTTCCGGGATACGGGTGAGCACATTTTCAGTCCCGAGTCTGCGCACCTGGCGCACAGAAAGAACGTCTGAACTGCGTGCACGTGCGTCGTCATATCCCTCTTTGGCTGTGGAAGAAACGTTGCGGATGCCAAGCTGAGTCATGCCCGACACATAGTCTTTTTCGATTGCACGTCGCATTGGGTTGCCGTGGCCTTCGGTCACGCCCTTGCGCTCATCAACGAAGTCCAGATGCGCATCGATCTGGATCACATGGATGGGGCCGTTTTTAGCACAATCCTCTTCGAACGCTCTGATGCAGGGTATGTTGATCGAGTGGTCGCCGCCGATGGTTGCCGGAATTGCGTTTGCGTCCAAAATCTTCTTGACCCCATGCTCGATATTGGCGTGGCTTTCTTCGGTCTTGGTGTGGATGATGTCGGCGTCGCCAAGGTCCACGATGCGAACATCGCTTCCCAAGTAGGTTGCATCGTCTTCATGATCATACGCCCCGGCATGGCCAAAGCTGAACAGGGTTGACGCCTCGCGCACAGAACGCGGACCAAAACGGGCACCAGAACGGAACTGACAGCCAAAATCATAAGGTGCACCGAGAATTGCCACGTCGGCATCAATCGCATTCCAGTTTTCGACGTAGGGTTTCTTACCAAAAGTCGCGATGCCTACAAAAGGCAGGTTGAGACGGCCAGATTCGTACCCGTGACCCGACATAATGCACTCCGTATTATCTTAGTTAGCGGTAGGCCAGTTCCGGCAGGAACAAGGCGATTTGAGGGAAGGCAACCAGAAGCACCGTCACGATCAACAGAATGAACAGGAACGGTGAAACCCCCTTGACCACTTCGATGAAGGGGCGGCGGAACACAGCGATTGCAGTGAAGAGGTTACAACCAAACGGTGGTGTTGCGGCGCCGATGGCGACCTGTAATGTGATCAGAACCCCGACAAGTACCGGATCCAGACCGCTGGCTTTGATCATTGGAGCTAGGATCGGGACAAGGATCAGGATCACCACAATCGAGTCCACGAACATACATCCAAGGAAGAAAGCCAGGTTGATGGCCAGGAGAGTCATCAGCGGACCGGCATCCTGCAGACCGAGAGACTCGATGATTGCTTGTGGCACCTGCGCGAAGCTGAGAGTCCAGCTGAAGGCAGCACCCGCAGCGATCAGGATGAACACCACGGAAGTGATGGCGCCGGTCGAAAGAGCTATATCTGGGAGGTCGCGAAAGCGAATCGAGCGAAAGACCACCGCTTCGAGGATCAAAGCATACAGCACACAGATCGCGGCAGCCTCGGTTGGGGAAAACACGCCGCCATAGATGCCACCGACAATGATAAACGGGAAACCCATTGGCCAGACCGCGCGGCGCATGAACGTGATGCGTTCCCCCCAATCTGCCTTGGGCAATACCGGGATGTTGTGCCGGATAGAATACCACATGCAGTAGGCCGAAAACAGAACAACGATCAGCAAACCTGGCAGGATGCCGGCAATGAAGAGCTGAGCGATCGAGGTGCCGGACACCACACCGTAGATGATCATGCCGATTGATGGTGGGATCAGATAGGCAAGGTCGGCGGCATTGACGATCAGACCGATGGTAAAGCTGTCGCTGTAGCCAGACTTCAGCATGCGTGGGCGCATTGCACCCCCGATGGCGACAACAGTTGCCTGAGTGGAGCCGCAGACGGCACCAAAAAGCGCACAAGCACTGGTGGCCGAGATTGCGAGCCCACCCCGGATGTGACCCATGAAACTCATAACCACGTCCATCAGCCGGTTGGCGGAATGTCCGCGGGTAATGATGTCAGCGGCGAGAATGAACATCGGAACCGCAATCAGTGCTGCGGGTTTCACGCCACCAATCATCTGTTGAATTAGAATTTGCAGGCTCATGTTGGGGAAAAAGACAAGGAAGCCCAGAACGGCCGCGGATATCAGCGGCATTTTCATCGGGAAACCCGCCAGCAGCAAGACAATCATTACAATGAGCATCAGTTCGGTCATGACTGGCTCTTCTCTGAGCCCTCGTTATGACGGCGAAGCGCCGCCGCTGTTTCGGGGGCTTCGTAGCTGTCGACTTCGAGGTAAGAGACGTAGATCTCTTCCTCGGCAAAGTTCATGTTTCGTATTGTAGTTAGCAAATACTGGAATGAGGTCAGGACCAAACCAACAACGACCCAGACATAGGTCAGATACAATGGAACCTGCAGCGCGGGTGTGATCCTTCCGCGGCTTGCGACCTTTTGGACGTATTCGAACGCGTACCAGGATAGGATGGCCATCATCACGGTCGTGGCTGCAGCAATAACCACCATAAAAGCCTTGCGAATTTTCGGTGGCAAAGCGTCATAGATCGCAGACATGCGAATATGGATGCCTTTACGCGTGGCATATCCCAACCCCATGAAGGTGACGATTACGATCAGAAATTCGTTCAATTCCTCTGAGAAGTAGATCGATTGGCTGAACACGTAGCGGCCAAAGACGTTGGCGATGGTGTTCACGGCCATCAAGAGGATGCCCCAACTCAGGATAAAGACTTCAATCCGTCCTATGGCTGAGTCTATTTTCCCCAGGATTCCGAATGGAATCCGCCCATTGTCTTGCATGTAACCACGCTCAGAAGGATGGGCCTCCCGCAAAAGAATGCGGGAAGCCCATATTTCATGTGATCAGTTGCTGGTGAACTCAGATTGCAGCGCGTCCAACAGTTCCTGTCCACGGGCACCTGTTGTTTCGACATATGCTGCAGCTGTGTCACCGGAGCGGGCCCGGAAGGCGTCGCGCTCTTCTTCCGTTAGAACAACCAGTTCGATATCGGGTTTGGCTTCCTTGATGATGTCAAGGCGCTTCTGGTTGAAGTCGGTGACTACGCCGTCGATGAATCCTGTCATGCCGGCCATGGTGTCGCGCACCAGTTTCTGGCGATCCGGGGTGAGTGTTTCGAACCAGTCGGAACCGGCAATAACGGTGGTGACAAGCTCCTGCTCACCGGCCCAGATGAGGTGGCTGGTTACTTCATAGAACTTCATTTCTTCGATGGTCGGGATCGGGTTGACCTGTCCGTCTACAGCACCAAGCTGAAGCGCGCCGAATACCTCGCCAAATGGCAGCGGGGTCGGGCTTGCGCCCATGTTCTTGTAGGTTTCCAGCAGGATCGGTGAAACCATGACTCGCATCTTGAAGTTCGAGAAATCTTCCGGAGTGCGGATTTCGCGGTTGGTGGTCCAAACCTGAGGGCCTTCCGAGTACATGGTGATCATTTCAAGACCGCGCCGGCGGAAATCGTCATTCAGCGGGCCGTAGATCGTTTCGGAGGTGCTCAGAATGTTGGAGATTTTGGCCGGGTCGGAAGGCAGTAGGTATGGCAGCAAGAAAGCCTGGCTTTCTGGCACGATGGTGCCAAGGTTGCCGATAGACACGTTTGTGAACTGGATGATGCCATCCGCTGCTTGTTCAACGGTTTCGGTTGGCGTGCCCAGAGTGCCCATCGGGAAAACGGTCACGGTCACTTCGCCATCGGTTGCCGCTTCGATGCGCGACTTAAATTCCTGAGCATAAGCATCCATGATCGAGCCTGGAATTTCCTCGATTGCGAACTTCCAGTCTTCCGCAAAGGCGCCTGCTGGCATCAGTCCGATCAGGGCTGCAACTGCAATCGCCTTGAGGTGTTGCGCGACGAATTTCATGTGGTCTCCTCCCATGATCAAAACGACATTCCCCAATTGCAATGCCATTTCGATCATGCTGCCGCTGTTTTGCGTACGGATCAAGCCTCTTGGACGGGCTGTGTCGTGGTTCGGGCATCCGGTTCGTGAACCGGGCGCGATTTATGGCTGTTGCAACGGGCTTGAACCGGAATTCGATCTGACCGGCACCCTGCGGGCGATCTCCCCCTACAGCCCGCACAACATGCTGAAATATAACATGTTACCGGCTGTCGGAGGCGCGAAAACGTCACGTTACCTGGGGAATGCGGGCTGAAGTTATACCAGCCTGGAGATATGCCGGCCCGGGTTCATGCGGAACGTCGATGGCACCCTTACGCCTGGAGCCGATATAAGCACCGCGGCGGCGCGTGTAACATGTGGGTCTGGTAATGTACCATCACGCTCATGCGAGCGCCGTCACCGGCCAGGTGCGCCCGCAAGGCCTGCATCATGGCAAGATTTGCAGATTCCGAGCCGAAGTCGGACCTTCCCGGTAGCTGGAAACCGTGATCAGCCGGTCAGTAAGGACTGACCGGCCCGGGAGCCGCTGCCGGCGGCGTAACCGGTGCCGGTGCAGCTTCTGGTGCGGTTTCCGGAACTTCCATTTTTTCCGCAGTGGCAGCTTCAGCTGCTTCATGGCCCCCCGGTTGCATCCTCGCTATGCGATTCGCCAATCTCTGATGCGCCTGCTGCCGGTTCAGCGCTTTCCACCGCCGCCTGCTGTTCCACCTCAGGTAGCGCCGGCGCATCAGGTGAAACCGAGCGCAGATAGACGATCACATTGGCAATATCTGTGGGCTTCTTCAGGCCGCCAAATCCCATTGTCGTTCCCGGCAGCCATTGCCTAGGCGCGGCGAGAAATCCGGCCATGTCCTCATAGGTCCAGCTCTCGCCGGCTTTGGCTTGCAGGGCATCGGAATAGGCAAGAACACCGTCCACCGGCTCGACGGCTTGTTTCGGCAGTCGGTCCATGGGCGGCGCGCCGGCTACGAGGATGTCAACGATGCGGACCGGCTCGCCCGTGATCCGGTCATGCGGCAGGTTGTGGGTGGGCGCGCCGTCGATGCACAGACGGCCCCCGCGTCGCAAATGGGGCGGTTCGAGACCGATACGCCGGCTTTGCCAGAGAACCGGGCGGCTCTGGCCGACCTGAACGGCTATTGGATCGACCGGTTCCACGATCGCAACGGGCTGAAGCACATCGTGCTGGACATGGACAGTTCCGTCAGCCCGCCCCATGGTGATCGGGAAGGGGCCGCCTGGAACGGCCATTTCGACTGCATCTGCTACCACCCGCTTTTCCTGTTCAACCGGTTCGGCATGTTGGAACGCTGCGCCCTGCGCAACGGCAACGTCCACAGCGCCGATGGCCGGCAGGATGTTCCGGACCCGGTGATCGCCCGGTATGCCAAGCGCAATCTCATGCGGTTTTTCCGCGCCGCCGCCGCCCTTGCAATTCCCGGGATATACGAACGGCTCGAAGATGTGGGCTCCTTCCATGCCGTTCGGCTGCCCGCCGATGCTGTCCTGCACGAGAAGATCGCGCATCGGCCAACCCGGCCCGTAGGCCGCCCCTCGCAGACCAGGGTGAAGCGTTTCTACCAAGACTTCCAATATCAGGCCGCCTCCCGGGACACCCCCGCCGGGTGGTCGCCAGGATCGAACGGCACCCGGGTGAGTTGTTCCCCCGCATGGCTTCATCGTGACCAACCTGCCGATGAAGCCTGACCGGGTGGTACGGTTCTACAACCGGCGCGGTACCGCCGAGCAGCACATCAGGGAGGGCAAACATGCCTTCCGCCGGACGCGGCTGTCGTGCAAACGGTTCCGGGACAACGAGGTCCGGCTGCAGCTGCATGCGCCGACCTGCAACCTGGCCACGTTCCTGCGCTGCATCGAACGATCCGAGGCGATGGCAGACCGGTCACTGACCGGCCTCCGGCTCAAACTGATCAAGATCGGCGCACGCGGCCGAGCAGCAACGCCCGGATGTCATGGCTCGGCGCCAGCTCTGGTTCAGCGGCCAGACGGACCTCGACCCGGAACGGCTGATCTTCATCGACGAGACGGGTGCCAGCACGAAGATGGCGCGGCTTCGCGGCCGGGCTCCACGCGGCGAGCGCTGTCGGGCCGCGCTCCCGCATGGACACTGGAAGACGACCACGTTTGCCGCCGGCTTGCGCCTGTCCGGCATGGCAGCCCCGATGCTGCTCGATGGGCCGATGAATGGCGTCGCCTTCAAGGCCTATGTCGAACAGGTACTCGTGCCCGAACGCAGTCAAGGCGACATCGTGGTCATGGACAACCTGCCCGCTCACAAGGTGACCGGCATCCGCCAAGCCATCGAGGCCGCCGGAGCCACGCTGTTCTATCTTCCGCCCTACAGTCCCGACTTCAACCCGATCGAGATGGCATTCTCAAAGCTCCAGGCTTTGCTACGAAAGGCAGCCGTCAGAACCGTCACGGACCTTTGGGACGTTATCGCCGACGCAGGATATGAACGGGATTAAATAAAAACCGATCTAGAGCGAGATCGCCGACCTGTACAAAAATGGGCAATTGGCTAATTCGGCAGGATACTACCTGAAGGGTATTTGTTGATTTCTGCTGAGGTTTGCCGCGGGATTTTCATCGAGAAGTGACCCGGGTTGTGGTGTGACATGTCCCCTGGTCGGGGGCGTGGTCAAGTGTTGGACGGTCTCCTTTTGCGTTTTGCCGCCGGCAGCGGAAGCCTTGAACCGGAAGCTGTCATTTCCGGTCTCCGGGATGTGGAAATGATGAGTGAGCCGGTCGAGCAGGGCCGTGGTCATCCTGGTATCGCCGAACATGCCGCCCGCTCACTGAGGTTGAGGTTGGTGGTTATAACGACGCCGGTGCGTTCGTAGAGCTTTGAGAGCAGGTGGAACAGCAGCGCCCCGCCCGACAGACCGAACGGCAGGTATCCCGGCTAATCGAGGATAACGGGATCGAGGCGCGGCAGGCGCCCGGCCTTGTTCAGGGCCTTTTGCTGTTCGAGCAGGTTGACCGTGTCGACGGTGGAGAAGAACCGTACTTTCCTGCGATGATGCTCAACCGCCCGGACGCCCAGGGCCGCAGCGATATGGGTCGTTCCGGTGCCGGGACCTTGCAGGCAGGGAAGCGGGCTGCCTTCATCCGGCAGGCGATGGACCGGACTTCGCGTTCGGCGACCTCGGCCTTGAGCATCTGCGAGAGGATGGGGAGCGCCGTATCGAAGGCGGGCGTGCCCTGTTCGATGAGATCGCCGACGGCCCGGGCCATGCCGTACATCCTGACGGAGCGCAGCATGACCATGACGGCGGCGCTTGCAGGGTCATGACGCAGGAGAGCCCTCCTTGCCGCGAAGGGCATCTTAGCGGGCCGGGTCGGCCTTCGGGGCTCGCGCCTCGGCTCCAGGGCCTGTGGGGCATCAATGGCAGTGATACGGGTCGGCGTCGATCGGCCGGTGCAGCGGGTTGAGGATGCGGGTCCTGGTGGGAACACCTTCTTCAAGCACCGGTTCGGCCGCGCAGAGCACGGCCTGCTCGCCATGCTGCAGGACCAGCGAGAGGATCTCCACCATCTCCCTGTCACCACCCGGGCGCTTGAGCAGACAGGCCTGCACCTGCCGGAACGCGTCGGGCATCCCGGTAAAGGGACAAGGCTCCCGGCCTGTGCCGGATAGACCCGCAGGCTCATCTGCCGGTTGGCGAAGGATGCCGGTACGCTGTAGCGGTTGCGCTCGAAGTGTACGAGGCAGGTCGGCGATACCCGCCTGGTGTGCTCCACCAGGCCGTCAAAGGGACGGCCCGGCGGCATCGGGCCGGCCACTTCGCCGGCAGGCACATCGGCGACGGTGCCGGGCAGTCCACCATGCCGGATCCGGCCCCATTGCTCAATGCAGCGCTCTTCGAGCCGGGCGTTCAGGGCATCCGGATCGGAGAAGCCGGGCAGCGGCTGCCACAGCCGGCGCCGCGCATCCTGCACGTTCTTCCCGACCCGACCCTTCTCCCATCCGGAAGCCGGGTTGCAGAACGCGGGCTCGAACAGATCATGACCGGCCATCGCGGCAAATCGGGCGTTTACCTGCCGCGCCTTGCCGGAGCCGATCCGGTCGACAGCGGTCTTCATATTGTCGAACACCCCGCGCCAGGGCACGCCGCCCGCCGCCCGGAACGCCCGGGTCGGGGCATCGAACAGCATCTCGTGGGGCCGGAGCAGATAAGCGCGCACGATGAATGCCCGGCTATGCGACAGCCTGGTATGGGCCACCTGCAGCTTGACCCGTTCGCCGCCCGGGATCACCCGATCCTCGCTCCGGTCGAACCGGAACGCCTCGCCAGGCGCAAAGACCGGCGGCACGGAGGTGCCGCGCCCGCCGGTCCGCTGCTCGTGTTGCCGCTCGGCCTTCCACTTGCGCGCAAAGGCTGCAACCCGGCCATGGGACCCGCGTCAAAGCCCAGGGCGACAAGGTCGGCATGCATCTGCCTGACTGTACACCGCCGCTTGCGCGACCTGCCCGTCTCGATCCGAAGCCGGGTGGTCGACTTGTCCGCATACGGGGCCGGCTTGCTCGCCCGATCGGGAACCTTGAACTTCGGTTCTACAGTGCCGGACCGCAGGGACTTGCGGATCGTGTTGTGCGACAGTCCGGTGCGCCGCGCCATCTCCGGGATCGGCTTTCAATCGCGGAAATGCCGGCGCCGGGTTACACTCGGTAAATCCATGTCGATCACTCCATAATCCCCCGACTCCAAAGCCGGGGAAGAGGTCGGAACACGGGTCTCTTCCCAGTGGAAATTTATCACCCGCCCGCGTCAATTCTCACTGAAAATCAACAGTTAGTTGTAGGGGCTTTGCAGCGAACTCCCACCTAATCATGCCCCGGCTTGACCGGGGCACCCAGTAAACACTACGGCTTGCGATTCACCACTCCCACCGGGGTTACTGAATCGTCCGGCCGGGGCCGGACGATGACGTCCGTGCGTGTGGCGCGGCCATGCCACCAAACACCCACTTAGTCATGCCCGGTCGTGTCCCGGGCATCTATTCCATTGCCCTTGCAGCAAGTGGTGAGGCAACGAGATGGCCCCCCGATCAAGTCCGGGGATGACGATTTGTGCTTGTTGCAAGAAAGTGGCGCCGAATCCCCCCCTTACTCCGCAGCCTCAAACGCTTTGCCGCCCGGACGCCTCCCAAACAGCTCCTTCAAATACTGCCCGGTAAAGCTCGCCTCGGTCGCCGCCACGTCCTCCGGCGTTCCGACAGCGACAATCTCGCCGCCGCCATCGCCGCCTTCTGGCCCGAGATCGATAATCCAGTCGGCAGTCTTGATCACTTCCAGATTGTGCTCGATCACCACCACGGAATTGCCCTGATCAACCAGCGCATGCAGCACTTCGAGCAGCTTTGCCACATCGTGGAAATGCAGCCCCGTGGTCGGCTCATCGAGAATATAGAGCGTGCGCCCGGTAGCGCGTTTGGACAACTCCTTTGACAGCTTGACCCGCTGCGCCTCGCCGCCCGACAGCGTCGTTGCCTGCTGGCCGACATGGATATAGCCAAGCCCGACCCGCTCCAGCGTCTCCAGTTTGTCGCGCACTGCCGGCACGGCGCGGAAGAACTCCGCCCCTTCCTCCACCGTCATGTCGAGCACATCGGCAATCGATTTGCCCCGGAACTCGATCTCCAGCGTCTCGCGGTTGTAGCGTTTGCCCGAGCACACATCGCAGGTGACATAGACGTCGGGCAGAAAGTGCATCTCGATCTTGATGACGCCGTCGCCCTGGCACGCCTCGCAGCGCCCGCCCATGACGTTGAACGAAAACCGCCCCGGCTTGTATCCCCTGGCGCGTGCTTCGGGCAGCTCGGCAAACCACTCGCGGATCGGCGTGAACGCGCCGGTATAGATCGCAGGGTTAGAGCGCGGCGTGCGCCCGATCGGCGACTGGTCGATATCGATGATCTTGTCGAGATATTCAAGCCCGGTGAGACTTTCATGCGCGCCCGGCATGTCGCGCGCGCCATTCAGCCCCCGCGCCAGCGCCTTGTACAGCGTGTCGATCGCCAACGTCGACTTGCCAGAGCCCGAAACCCCGGTAATGCAGGTAAAAAGCCCGAGCGGCACATCTGCATCGACCTGTTTGAGGTTGTTTTCCGTTGCGCCCTGAAGCCGGATCAGTTGCTTTTTGTCGGCCGTGCGGCGGCTTTCGGGCAGCGAGATTTGCATCATGCCGGTGAGATACTGCCCCGTCAGACTCGCCGGATTGGCCATGATGTCGCCGGGCATTCCCTGGGCGACTACCTCACCGCCATGCACCCCGGCGCCAGGGCCGATATCGACCACATGATCTGCCGCCAGCACCGCTTCCTCGTCATGCTCGACCACGATTACCGTATTGCCGAGATCGCGCAGCCGCACCAGCGTGTCGAGCAGGCGTTGATTGTCGCGCTGATGAAGGCCAATCGAGGGCTCGTCCAGCACATATAGAACGCCGGTCAGCCCAGAGCCGATCTGGCTGGCGAGGCGAATGCGCTGCGACTCGCCGCCCGACAGGGTGCCGCTCGCGCGCGCCAGCGTCAGGTAACTCAAGCCCACATCGTTGAGGAATTTCAGCCGGTCGTGGATTTCCTTCAAAATGCGCGCGGCGATCTCGTTCTGCTTGCCGGTAAAGGTCTCCGGCACCCCTTCGAACCAGCGTGCGGCCTGAAGGATCGAAAGATTAGCGACCTTGCCAATATGGTTGCCGGCGATCTTGACCGCCAGCGCCTCGGGCTTCAGGCGAAAGCCCTCGCAGGTCTCGCACGGTTTGCGCGACTGATAGCGCTCGATCTCCTCGCGCGCCCAGGAACTGTCGGTCTCGCGCCAGCGCCGCTCCAGATTTGGAATGACGCCTTCGAACGCCTTTTCGACGTCATAGACGCGAATGCCGTCATCATAGGTGAACTTCACCTTCTCGCCGTCCGAGCCATAAAGAATGACCTCGCGCGCCTTGTCCGGCAGCTCCGACCAAGGAACCGAGGTGGAGAATTTGTAGTGCTTGGCCAGCGCATCCAGCGTCTGGGTGTAATAGGGCGAGGTCGAGCGGGACCACGGCGCGATGGCACCATCGCGCAAGGTGCGCTCGCCCTCCGGAACCACCCGGTCGGCATCGACCACATTCTGCGATCCGAGGCCATCGCAGGCCGGGCAGGCGCCATGAGGATTGTTGAACGAGAAGAGGCGCGGCTCGATTTCATCGATGGTGAAACCCGAGACCGGACAGGCGAAACGGGCGGAAAACACCAGCCGATTGTGGGTCTCGTTTTTCGACATGTTGGGCGCGGCAAGCCGGGCGGCATCGAGCGGCTCATCGGCAAATTCGGCCACCGCGATGCCGTCGGTGAGCTGGAGTGCTGTTTCCAGTGAATCCGCCAGCCGCTTGGCAATATCCAGGCTGGTCACCAGCCGGTCGACCACCACATCGATATCGTGGTTGAACTTCTTGTCGAGCGCCGGCACATCGCCGATCTCGTGAAACGAGCCATCGACCTTGACCCGCTGAAAGCCGCGCTTCATCAGGTCAGCAAGCTCCTTGGCATAGGTGCCCTTGCGCCCGCGCACGATCGGCGCCAGCAGATAAAGCCGCGTGCCTTCTCCCAGAGCCATCACCCGGTCGACCATCTGGCTCACCGTCTGGCTTTCGATCGGAAGGCCGGTGGCCGGTGAATAGGGAACGCCCGCGCGTGCGAACAACAGGCGCATATAGTCGTGGATCTCGGTCACCGTGCCGACGGTCGAGCGCGGATTCTTTGATGTCGTCTTCTGCTCGATCGAGACCGCCGGCGACAGCCCGTCGATCTGGTCGACATCGGGCTTTTGCATCATTTTCAGGAACTGGCGCGCATAGGCCGAAAGGCTCTCGACATAGCGCCGCTGGCCCTCCGCATAGATGGTATCGAACGCGAGCGAAGACTTGCCCGAGCCGGAAAGTCCGGTGACCACGATCAGCTTTTCACGCGGCAGCTCTAGGTCGATATCTTTCAGATTATGCTCGCGCGCGCCGCGCACGATAATTGATTTCAGCATATTCGCCCGTTACTCCAAGGCGGTGTTGAGGCGCGCGGATTGTGCGCCAAGCTGGCCGTGGTCACTGACAAAGTCGCAGACAAAATAGCGATGCGGAGTCTCCGCGTGAATTGTCTCGGGCCCTTCTTTCAGGCCCAGCCTGTGAATAACGCCGATCGATCGATCGTTTTCCGGTAGCGACAGCGCCACGACACGCTCCAGTTCCATCTGCGCGAAGGCATGGACGAGCAGCGCCCGTGCCGCCTCGCTGGCATAGCCATTGCCCCAGAATTCGGGAACAAAATGCCAGCCGATCTCGATTTCATCACTTCTTTCAAGTGGTTGCAAAATCACTTGGCCGACAAACACCGGCGCCCCGTCTGGCCCCACCTGATCGTTGAGAAATACCGCCCACCAGCCAAGGCCCTGTTCCTGGAGGCCGAGCTTCTTTTCAAATATGGCGCGTGTTTCCTCAACCGATATCGGGTGCTTACGCCAGAAGGTGACGCGCGGATCAGCAATCAGCGCATGCATCAGATGATGCTCGCTCTTGCGGTAGGGGCGCATATAGAGCCTCTTTGTGGCGATTTGCGGCATGGGCGTTGATCCTGTGGCCTGATGGGAATTGACTCACAAACAAAAGAACATTATGTGAACATTTAGTTTTTCACAAGCCGTTCCACAGCTGTGGATGGGGCTGCGGCACAGATGGTCGCGACAAGCCGGTTCGGCTAGTGTCGGGGCCAGCGAACAGGTGATACGGCAACGGAGCAGGGAGCGGCGGACATGGCAGGCAGCGTCAACAAGGTCATTCTGATCGGCAATCTCGGCGCCGATCCCGAAATCAGGCGCACCCAGGACGGGCGCCCGATCGCCAATCTGCGGCTGGCGACCACCGAGAGTTGGCGCGACAAGAATTCCGGTGAGCGGCGCGAGCGCACCGAATGGCACCGGGTGGTGATCTTTTCCGAAGGGCTGTGCCGGATTGCCGAGCAATATCTGAAGAAGGGCTCAAAGGTCTATGTCGAGGGTCAGCTGCAAACCCGCAAATGGGAGGACCAGTCGGGCCAGGACCGCTACATCACCGAAGTGGTGCTGCAGAATTTCAACTCGACGCTGACCATGCTCGATGGCAGGCGCGAGGGCGGCGGCGCGTCGGACTTCCAAAGCGGCAGCGATTTCGGCTCTGGCGCGCCGATGGACGAGCCGCGCGAGAAGGCCGGCGCCGGCGCCAAGGAATTTGACGACGAGATTCCGTTCTAGCGGCTTTTGGCTGACAGCCGCCGGGGCGCCGCAGCCATGGCCGGCGTGGCGCATGGCGGTGCATTCAGTTCGACGCATTGCTATCTGATCAGAGGCAGGTATAGCATGATCGATTGCACAATACGCAAAGCCACTATCGCCGATGCTGATGGCATTGGCGCGTGTCTCGATGCAGCCTATGCGCACTATGCCGCGCACATCGGCGATCTGCCCGACATGTCGGCCGATGGCGCCGGGCAAATCAGCGAAAATGACGTGTGGGTTGCCGAAAGCGAGACCCGCGGCCATGGATTTTCCGAGATGCAGATTTCCACCCATGTGCAAATGCTCGAGACCATCGGCCTTTATGCGCGCAATGGCTGGGTGGAAATCGGTCGGCAGGGCAACAAGGTGGAAATGAGAAAGGTGCTTTCGGGCTAGGGCTCCGGCGCATTTGGGCTTTGTCACTTCGGCACGGCTACTCCGGCTTTTGCTCATGGAACAGATCGAAGCGGTCGACCGTGTAGTCGAATTTGGTCACCTGCCAGCCCACCGCGCCGCGCTTCAGCACCAGGGTGAAATAGATCCAGCGGTCGCGCGAGGTATAGACTAGGATCACCGCGCTTCTGAGCGAGGTGCCAAAGCTTTCGTCGCGCACCCGGTCGACATAGTGGATCTGCTCGGTCTCCAGAAACAAGCCCAGCAGATTGTGGCCGATGCGCCTGAGCGCCTTGGGGTCGATATTCTTGATCGGATGGGTAAGATTGGCCGCCCGGATCAGCGCCACGAACAGATCGTCCATGCGCTTTTCGCCGATCAACGTCTCGAACTCCTTGATCAGCCCGTCCGGGTCTGAAATTTCGACCGGCGGCGTGCCAGGCGAAACTTGCGGTGGCGCGTCTCTAGGCCCGTTTTGCTGTGCCAGCGCATGCGGTGCGGCAAGCCCCAGCACGCCTGCCCAGATTCCCGCCCAGAACACTGTCCGGATCGCCATTCCGACTGCCGCTCGACTCATAAATCCGCGCTCCTGTCTGCGTAATCTTTCCAACTCTAGCAGCAAATTCCGCTGCGTTCGTAGCCCGGCGCCGCAAAAGCGCCAAAACCATTGAAAAGCACTGCCAAAGTGTTGTTGCCGCGCTTGCGGTACGGCCCTCAAAACCCGATATTGCATCTGTGCAATAATGCAAATTCCAAGCTGATTCGCTGGGCGCCTGTATTTCCCGGCAAACACTAGCGTAAACATGGAAACTGGTCTTGGCAGACGATACCACCGGTGACGGTCCTCACCTCGGCGATTTGAGCCAAATCGCCATCGAGACCGAGATGGGCCGGTCTTATCTCGACTACGCCATGAGCGTGATTGTCGCGCGCGCGCTGCCCGATGCGCGCGACGGTCTGAAGCCCGTTCATCGCCGCATTCTCTATGCCATGCACGAAATGGGCATGGAGTGGAACAAATCCTACCGCAAGGCGGCCGGCGTCGTCGGCGAGGTCATGGGCAAATACCATCCCCATGGCGACCAGGCGATTTACGATGCGCTGGTGCGCATGGCGCAGCATTTTTCCATGCGTCTGCCACTGATTGAAGGCCAGGGCAATTTCGGCTCGGTCGATGGCGACCCGCCCGCAGCCATGCGCTACACCGAATGCCGGCTTGAGAAAGTCACCGGCTCCCTGCTTGAGGATATCGACAAGGACACTGTCGATTATCAGGACAATTATGACGGGCGCATCACCGAGCCACAGGTGCTGCCCGCGCGCTTTCCCAACCTTTTGGCCAATGGTGCTGGCGGCATCGCCGTTGGCATGGCGACCAATATTCCGCCGCACAATCTGGGCGAGGTGTGCAACGCTGCCATTGCCATGCTCGAAGACCCCAATCTCAGCGACGAGCGCTTGCTGGAGCTGGTGCCGGGCCCGGATTTCCCCACCGCCGGCATGATCCTTGGCCGCTCAGGCATCCGCTCGGCCTATCTCACCGGCCGCGGCTCGGTCGTGATGCGCGGGCGTGCGAGCGTGGAGACCATCCGCAAGGACCGCGAAGCGATCATCATCTCCGAGATCCCCTATCAGGTCAACAAGGCCTTGATGATCGAAAAGATCGCTGAGCTGGTGCGCGAAAAGCGGATCGAGGGCATTGCCGATATCAGGGATGAATCCGACCGCGACGGTATGCGCGTAGTGATTGAGCTCAAACGCGACTCCGAGGCTGAGATCATTCTCAACCAGCTCTACCGGTTCACCCAGCTACAGTCCTCCTTCGGCTGCAACATGGTGGCGCTCAACGGTGGCCGGCCTGAGCAGTTGACGCTGCGCCAGATGCTCAGCGCCTTCAACAACTTCCGCGAGGAAGTGATCACCAGTCGCACCAAGTTCCTGCTTGGCAAGGCCCGCGACCGCGCCCATGTGCTGGTTGGCCTTGCCATTGCGGTCGCCAATATTGACGAGGTGATCGCACTGATCCGCCGTGCGCCCGATCCGGCGACCGCACGCGAGCAATTGATGGAGCGTGCCTGGCCGGCGCGCGATGTCGCCCCCCTGGTCGAGCTGATTGCCGACCCGCGCCACAAGGTGGCCGATGATGGCACCTACCGTCTGTCACGCGCCCAGGCGCAGGCCATTCTCGATCTTCGCCTGCAACGCCTGACCGCCCTTGGCCGCGATGAAATCGCCGATGAGCTGAACACCATCGGTTTGGAGATTGAGGATTATCTCGCGATCCTGAGGAGCCGCGAGCGTCTGGTTTCGATCATTCGCGATGAAATGGTGGCGGTGCGCGACGAATTCGCCACCCCGCGCCGCGCCGAGATCACCGATGCCGAGTTCGGGGTTGAGGATGAAGACCTGATCCAGCGCGAGGACATGGTCGTCACCGTGTCGCACCGCGGCTACATCAAGCGCGTACCGCTGTCAACTTACCGCGCCCAGCGCCGCGGCGGCAAGGGGCGCGCCGGCATGGCGACGCGCGATGAGGATTTCGTCGCCAAGCTGTTTGTTGCCAATACCCACACGCCGATCCTGTTCTTTTCCTCCACCGGCATGGTCTACAAGCTCAAGGTCTGGCGCCTGCCGGTTAGCACGCCGCAATCGCGCGGCAAGTCGATGGTCAACATCCTGCCGCTGGCTGAAGGCGAGTGGATCACCACCATCATGCCGCTGCCCGAGGACGCGACCAACTGGGACAAGCTGTTCGTCATGTTGGCCACCGTCGCGGGCAAGGTGCGACGCAACAAGCTATCCAATTTCGTCGATGTGCGCTCCAATGGCAAAATCGCCATGAAGCTTGAGGGCGACGACGCCATTGTCGGGGTCGAGACCTGTTCGGAACTGCACGACATTCTGTTGACCACCGCTGCCGGCCAGTGCGTCCGCTTCCAGGTTCCCGAAGTGCGCGTATTTGCCGGCCGCACGTCAACCGGCGTACGCGGCGTCAGCCTCGGCAAGGGTGACAGGGTGATTTCGATGACCATCCTGCGCCATTTCGATGCAACGCCGGATGAGCGCGTCACCTTCCTCAAGATGAGCCGTGTGGTGCGCGGCATGAGCGAGGGCGATGATGCCGGTGCCGGGATTGTCGAGGAAGAAGAGGCGGCAAGCCAAACCACGCTGGCGCAGGAGCGTTATGCACAGATGAGCGCGGCGGAAGAATTTGTGCTCACCATCTCCGAAAACGGTTTTGGCAAGCGCACCTCATCTTACGAGTACCGCACCTCCGGACGCGGCGGCAAAGGCATCATCGCCATGGTGGTGAATGACCGCAACGGCTCCGTTGCCGCCTCCTTCCCGGTAGAGGCCGATGATCAGATCATGCTGGTGACCGATGGCGGCCAGCTTATTCGCTGTCCGATCGATGGTGTGCGCATCGCCGCGCGCTCGACGCAAGGCGTGCGCGTCTTCGACATCGGTGATGATGAACGTGTGGTCTCGGTCGAACGGCTGAGCGATCTCGTCGGCGGACCTGACGATGACGATGAAGGCGGCGGTGACGGCAACGACGGCGCACCGGATGGCCCCGATCTGTAAGGCGAAGCTGGGCCGGATGATTAGGCTGGTCCGGACGATCAGGCCGAGTCGTGAAACCCGGGCTCAGCGGCTGAGAATCTCACCCATGCGCCACCAAAAACGAGCCGCAGTGCCTGAGCCACTAACCCCGCGTTCAAACATTGTTGCGGGGGCCCCTGCCGGCAACAGGACTTGCCAGCGCCCAAAACGTCGCCTATGTCCCGATGCCATGACACGTTCCGCCTTTTATCCGGGAAGTTTCGACCCGCTGACCAACGGTCATCTCGATATCATCGAGCGGGCGGTGGCGCAGTTCGACCGGCTGGTGGTTGGTGTTGGTGTTCATCACGGCAAGAAGCCGCTGCTCACCCTTGAGGTGAGGCTTGCCCTGATCGAGGAGGTGGCCGGGCCGCTGGCCAAAGCTGCGGGCGCAAGTCTTGAAGTCGTCTCGTTCGCCGCTCTGGTGGCCGATGCTGCGCGCCAGGCCGGTGCGGCGACGCTGATCCGCGGTATCCGCGATGGCTCGGATTTCGACCATGAGATGCGCATGAGCCAGATGAACCGCACAATGGCCGGCGATGTCGAAACTGTGTTTCTCGCCGCATCTGCCCATGTCAGCTTCATTTCCTCCACGCTGGTGCGCCAGATTGCCGCAATGGGCGGTGATGTGGCGCCGTTTGTTCCGTCATCAAGCGTGCGTGCCATGCGGGCCGCGCTAGGGCGCTGATTTTTCGATATTGAAAGGACACACGATGGAAACCCTTCTGGTTGCGACGTTTTCTGCTGTGCTCGCAATGGCCGCCGCACCGGACGCCACGGCGCAACAGCTCGATCCTGAAAACACACTGTACATGCAGCTCAAGGATGGCCGCGTTACCATTCAGCTCAGACCCGACCTTGCGCCCCAGCATGTTGAGAGGATCAAGCTGCTCACCCGCGAAGGCTTTTACGACGGCATCGTCTTTCACCGTGTAATCGACGGTTTCATGGCCCAGACCGGTGATCCCACCGGAACCGGCAGCGGCGGCTCGAACTATCCCGATCTTCCGGCTGAATTTTCAAACGAGCCCTATGTGCGCGGCACCATCGGCGCTGCCCGCACCAGCGATCCCAACTCCGCCAACAGCCAGTTCTTCATCGGCTTTGACGAGGCCTCCTTCCTCAATAGCCAGTACACGGTCTGGGGAAATGTGGTCGATGGCATGGAGCATGTCGACGCCATCAAGCGCGGCGAACCGCCGGTCGATCCCGACCGCATCATCGAGGTGAAAGTCGCCGCCGACGTAGACGGATAGAATTGGCGGCGCTGCGCCGGTGCGCGTCGACGAGTTTGACTTCGACTTCGACGAGACGCTGATCGCGCTGCATCCGGCGCGCCCGCGTGATACCGCGCGCATGCTGGTGGTGCCGACGGGCGAGGGGGCTTTCCAGGACCGCCAGGTCGTGGACCTGCCGGAGTTGTTGCTGCCGCAAGATGTGCTGGTGGTCAATGACACAAAGGTCATGGCCGCGGCGCTAAGCGGTGCCCGGGAGCGCAATGGCGTCAGCGCCAATGTCTCGGTCAATCTGCTTGAAGCGCTGGATGCCTCACGCTGGCTGGCGCTGGCGCGCCCGGCCAAGCGCCTGCACCCGGGCGACCTGATCAGTTTCGGGGTGGGCGGTGCGGCATGCGATCAGGGCATTCTTGAAGCCCGTGTCGTCGAGCGCGGCGAGGGCGGGCTGGTCACGCTCGCCTTTGAGCTTTCATCTCCCGAACTCGACCGCTGGATCGACATGGTCGGCGTACCGCCGCTGCCGCCCTATATCGGCTCAAAGCGCGCTGTCGAGGCGGCCGACCGCGACGACTATCAGACCATGTTCGCGGCCCAGCCGGGCGCCGTCGCAGCGCCCACCGCCGGGCTACATTTTACAGATCAATTGGCCCGGCAGCTTGATGCCACCGGCATTGCCATTCACCGGCTCACCCTGCATGTCGGCGCCGGCACCTTCCTGCCGGTCAAGGCGGGTGATACTCAAGACCATGTCATGCACGAGGAATGGGGCAGCCTTGATGCGCCCACCGCCGAGGCGCTGAATGAAGCGCTCGCGGGGGGAGGGCGCGTGGTCGCGGTCGGCACCACCTCGCTTCGCCTTCTGGAAGCAGCCGCCGATGAAGATGGCAGGCTCCAGCCGTTTCAAGGCCGCACCGGCATCTTTATCACGCCGGGATACCGCTTCCGCGCCGTGGACATGCTGCTCACCAATTTTCACCTGCCGCGTTCGACCCTGTTCATGCTGGTCGCGGCTTTTTGCGGTCTTGAGCGCATGAAGCGCGCCTACGCCCATGCCATTGAAAAACGCTACCGCTTTTATTCCTATGGCGATGCCTGCCTTCTGGAGCGCGCACCGTGAGTGCGGTCAGCTACACCATCAACGCGCGCGACGCCGCCGCCCGCACCGGCGAGTTGAAACTCGGGCGCGGACCGGTTCGCACGCCCGCCTTCATGCCGGTCGGCACCGCCGGCACGGTCAAGGCGATGTTCGCCGATGATGTGCGCGCCGCCGGCGCCGACATCATTCTCGGCAACACCTATCATCTGATGCTGCGCCCAGGCGCCGAGCGGCTGGCGCGCCTTGGCGGCCTGCATCGGTTCATGGGCTGGCCGCATCCGATCCTCACCGATTCCGGCGGCTTTCAGGTGATGTCGCTGGCCAAGCTGCGCACCATCACCGATGAGGGCGTGAACTTCCGCTCCCATATTAACGGGGCGGAGCATTTCCTCAGCCCCGAGCGCTCAATGGAGATCCAGCACCTGATCGGGTCCGACATTCACATGGTGCTCGATGAGTGCATTCCTTGGCCGGCCGAGGAGGCCGAAGCGCGCCGCGCCATGGAGCTTTCCATGCGCTGGGCCGAGCGCTCCAAATCCGCCTTTGAGGCGGTGCCGGGACACGCGCAGTTCGGTATCGTTCAGGGTGGCACCTATGCGCATCTGCGCCAGGCCTCGGCCACGGCGCTGTCGACGCTCGACTTTGACGGGTTGGCCATTGGCGGGCTTGCGGTCGGCGAGGGCCACGAGCTGATGCTGGAGACCATCGAGGTCACAATCCCCCATATGCCCGATCATCGCCCGCGCTATCTGATGGGCGTTGGAACGCCTGAGGACATCATCGAAGCGGTGGCGCTGGGTATTGACATGTTCGACTGCGTTATGCCGACACGCTCGGGCCGCCATGGCCAGGCGTTTACCAGCCGCGGCCGCATCAATCTCAAGAATGCGCGCTTTGCCGAGGACAACCGGCCGCTGGACGCAGAAGGCAGTAGCGAGGCTGCCGCGGTGTCGCGCGCCTATCTGCACCATCTGTTCCGCGCCGGCGAGATTTTGGGCTCGATGCTACTGACCACCGCCAATGTCGCCTATTACCAGGAGTTGATGGCACGCCTGCGCGCCGCCATTGCCACTGGCGCCTTGCGCGACACCATGGCCGAAATCCGTGAGGGTTGGCAGCGCGGCATCGATGATGCGGATTGAAGAGGCTTTCGTGCTTGCATCGCTGCGCTCAAGCGCCCAGGTGAAGGGGGGGCACGCCATTTGGCCCGGGGCACCAACGCCCCCTGAAGGCGATTGACCGTGGGCCCGCCGGTCCTTAAGTTCGCGCTCCTTCGGGCCCGTAGCTCAGTTGGCAGAGCAACTGACTTTTAATCAGTAGGTCCTCGGTTCGAATCCGAGCGGGCTCACCAATTTTTCAAGGGCTTAGGTGATATTGTTGCAACGTGGCGTCTCCCTCGGGCTAACTCTTGGGGCAACACGCCTGAGCCCCCTCCTAGTACTCGGGTGTTCGAGGAAGATCGAGAGTGCTGAGTTCTGACAGGTTAGGGGCAGCGAGCTTGCTTCACTTTTGATAGCGAATGGGCCCGAAGCCATGTGCCCGGGACCGCCGCGCAGACGGTGACGGCTACCAGCATTGCTGTTCCCACCACATAGATCTGTATCGACAGCTTTGACGTGGGTTTTGGAAAGTGTTCCGCCTTGATTGAGAGGATCCGGCTTCATTTGAACGTCACAGGAGACGAAGATCAGCCGGAGAAAGAACTGTTCCCCGGAGCGAATTATCGGAATGCTGCGTGAAGCCGAGGTGCGGCTTGGCCGGGGCGCGACGGTGGGTGAGGTTTGCCGCAGCCTTTGTGTGTCGGCGCAGAGTTGCTGTCGATGGCGTCGCATGTACGGCGGCATGAAGGTGAACCAGGCGCATCGGCTGAAGGAGCCGGAGCGTGGGACGGGCGGCTGAAGAAGGCGGTTGCGGATCCGACGCCGGACAAGCCGATCTTGAATGAGGCCCTTGCGGGAAAGTACCGAGCCCTTCGCGTCGCCGCGCTCAAGTCGATCATGTCGTCACGGAGTTGAAGGTGTCCGAGCGTCGGGCTTGCAGGACGCCCGGCCGGCATCGATCGACACAACGCAAGAAGCCGCAAGGCCGGGCGGATGAGGACATTCCGACACAAGCCGTCATCTGGACGCCCTGAAAACCCCTGGCTTTGAGCGTGTTGGCGTGATTCCGTGGGGATATCGGCGACGGAGGGTACGATGGCTGCACAGCGCGGGTTGTTCGATCCGGATGAGCGCTACGCAGCGTTATCGAAGGCGGGAGATCCGCTGGAGCGGCTTGCCGGGGTTACCGACTTCGAGCTCTTCCGGCCAGAGTTGGATGCGACGCTTGATCGTTCCGATGGCAGGCAGGGCGGGCGCCCGCCGATGGACCCGGTCCTCATGTTCAAGATGCTGGTGATCCAGGCGCTCTACGGTCTGTCGGATGCGCAGGCGGCGTCCCAGATCATGGACCGGCGCAGCTTTGGCCGTTTCCTCAGCCTCGATGACGGCGCGCGGGCGCCGGACGAGACGACCATCTGGCGGTTCCGGGAAGCCCTGGTGCGGACCGGTGCGGTGGAGAAACTCTTCGCCCGGTTAGACGCGCATCTTAAGGACGCCGGATATCTCGCCATGGGCGGGCAGATCGTCGATGCCACCATCGTGGCGGCCCCGCGCCGGCGCATGACCGATGCCGGGAAGGAGATCGTCAAGGGCGGGGGCATCCCGACTGATTGGCAGGCCAATCCCCGGAAACCGGCGCAAAAGGATCGCGACGCGCGTTGGACGCTCAAGCCAGGGCTTAGGAAGACGCGCCCGGACGGCACGGCGATGGGCGCAATCGCCACGCCGGTGTTCGGCTACAAATCCCATATCGATGCCGACCGGCGCCACGGCTTCGTCCGGACATGGATCGTCACCGACGCTGCCCGGCAAACCGATGCCCGTGCATCACGAGAGGGCCAATGCCGCAGGGTCGAAGGTCCGATCCGCGATCGAACATCCCTTCGCCGGGATGAAGGCACGAATGGGGCTCTTCGTCCGCACCATCGGCTTCGACCGGGCGAGGGCCAGGATCGGCATGGCCAACATCGCATTCAACATGAAACGGCTCCTGTTCCGGGAGCGCAAAGGCGCCGTGGCATAGCCCGGCCCCGGCGAAACCGAATCCCGAACCACAACCCAGGCAAAGGGCCGACCCGCATCGCGGCCGTAAATGCGCTCTCGTCACCCGATTCCAGGCAGCAGATAGGAGTCTGCAGGGTGTCCAGGTGCAAGCGAAGTGCCCATTCCAAGCGGCACCTTCCTGAGCGCCATGGGTCGGCCTGATCGCCATGCAATCCATGTCGAGCAAATGGCCCTGGGCGGATGCCGCGCGTGCCCCCGGTCAATCCATTGCCCCGACAGATCGGTCGGTGCGGGGAGGTTCTCTTCACCGGCAAGGAACTCTGTCTCCAATCGCCCCATCCGGCCGGCGCATGCGGCCTGCCCGGCTACGGCGCGCCCGCCGACAATCCCGTCATCGCGTGCCGGCCGTTCTTGCCGGTGCGCGGATCGCGCATGCTCATGGCCGGCCATGTCCGTCAAGCCGAGCGCGTCATCAGGCTCGCGGCAGGCCGGCCATCCGGCGTTGGTGGTGATTCCGCAACCGTGGAACCCGAGATTCAGGCGGCGGTCGAAATCGAGCCGAAGAGGCACATCAACCGGTTCACCCGCCGGGTTCGCCATATGCCGCGTCCCAAAATGCGCTCAAGACATTTTTTTTTATGACGGAACCAACGGTCAATCACATCAATTAACGGAGCCGTATGGAAAATGCGGGTTCAAAATAGCAACGAAAAAACCGTCCATTGCATGACGCGCTGGCGTGAACTGCAACAACTGATCACCAGTACTGGCCGATTCGGGGCGGGTAGTGCCAAGTGTTGCCGCCCAGACCTCCTTCCACGCAACCAAACCAAGGTCTTGGTTTATGGCGAGAAATCGCTCGATCTGCCGATCGTTTTCGGCAGGCAATACCGAACAGGTTACATAGACCAAATGCCCACCAGAGCGCACCAATTGCGCAGATTGACGTAGAATTTCTACCTGTTCTGAAATTCGTTGATCGAGCATTGGCTGGCGTAGGCACCATTTCGCATCGGGCCTGCGCCACCATACGCCAGAACCTGTGCAAGGAGCATCGACAAATACAAGATCAGCGCGTGATTGAAGGTCAGTTGGAGGATCGGTACCAGCGCGTACTTGAACATTGCGTGCACCGGAACATCGCAAGCGCTCGAAGATCGGTCTGAAGCGGCGTTCACTCGAATCATGGGCATGGATTCGACCCTTGTTGCGCATCGACGCGGCGAGCGCCGGCGTCTTACCACCGGCGCCGGCACACTAGTCCACCACCTGCATTCCGGCCTTTGCACCGGCAAGCTCGGCGGCGATTTGCGAGCCTTCATCCTGAACTTCAAACCGGCCGCGTCCGTGCAGGGCGTGATTTTCAACATTGAGGACCCGTTCGGGTCCCTCGCCAAGCGCGATACGCAGCCCGTTTGGCGCATATTTTGTCTCTTTCGCTTGTATCGCGACAGCGCCTTGAGAACCTGCTGGCGATCCGATTTCAGTGTGTTGACGCGCAGATTGAGCGGCGCGCGGCCGGCAAGTCCCCGGCCCTCCTCCACAGCCCCGTTACCAAAGGCTGCGCTAAATGCCGGCGCCAGCCATTCAGGATAGTCCCCCACGACCCAGTCAGGGGCCTCGGCCAGTCGGTCTTCAGCGCCAAGCACAGCACGCTCATCCTCGCTCAGTGGCTGGGGCGCAAATCCGCTGCCATCGGCGATGCTGGCAATCTCATCAGAGGACAACCCCCACGACAGTTTCAACGCTCCCAGAGCGCGCTCGCGCGGGGTTCCGGCATCCATCGTCCAGGCGATCGATTGGCGGCGGCGCAATGCGGCATTGACCAGATTGGTGATCGCCGTGCGGTCGCCCGAGCCGGCAAAACGATGGGCACGGCCCCAATCGCGCGCGGCCTCACCGGCCGGGCGATGGCGGCTCAGAACCTCGTCCAGAATCTCGATTGCTGCGGAGAGCCGCCCGCCCGGTGTCACAGATTTGTCGGGTAATTGGGCGATTCACGGGTAATCGCAACGTCATGGGCATGACTCTCGCGCAATCCCGCATCAGAGATGCGCTGGAACTCGGCCTTTTGCTGCAGCTCGGCAATGGCGCGCGCGCCTGTGTAGCCCATCGCCGCTTTCAGCCCACCAACCAGCTGGTGTAGTACGCTCGCAACCGGACCGCGATGGGGAACCTGACCTTCGATCCCCTCAGGCACAAGCTTAAGCGAATCGGTGACCTCCTGTTGGAAATATCGGTCGGCGGAGCCGCGCGCCATGGCACCGACCGAGCCCATGCCGCGATAAGATTTGTAGCTGCGTCCATGATAGAGAAAGACCTCTCCCGGGCTTTCGTCGGTGCCGGCGAAGAGCGATCCGATCATCGCACAATCGGCGCCAGCAGCGATCGCCTTGGCAAGATCACCGGAAAATTTGATCCCACCATCGGCGATCAGCGGCACGCCGGCCTTGGCGGTGACTTCTGAAGCATCGAGGATGGCGGTGAATTGCGGAACGCCCACACCAGCAACGATGCGGGTGGTGCAGATCGAACCCGGCCCGATGCCGACCTTGACAGAATCAGCCCCGGCATCAATCAGAGCTTGCGCGCCCTCGCCGGTCGCCACATTGCCGGCCATGGTCTGAACCCGATTTGAAAGACGCTTAATGCGGGATACCGCTTCCAGAACGCGCGATGAATGCCCATGTGCGGTATCGACGACAACAAGATCGACGCCAGCATCTACCAAGCGTTCCACGCGCTCAAAACCATCATCGCCAACGCCGGTTGCAGCGGCAACACGCAGCCTGCCCTGATCATCCTTGGTAGCATTGGGGTTGAGTTGCGCCTTTTCCATATCCTTGACGGTGATCAGTCCGACGCAACGATACTCATCATCGACAACAATCAGCTTTTCGATGCGATGCTGATGCAACAGCCGTTTGGCCTCGGTGTTTTCCACCGCCTCACGGACTGTTATCAAATTGTCCTTGGTCATCAGCTCGTGCACCCGTTGATCCGGATTGGTGGCAAAGCGCACATCCCGATTGGTTACGATACCGACCAACCGGCCGGCGGATCCTCCGTTTGACACAGTTTCGACCACCGGAATTCCCGAGATCGAATGACGAGACATCAACTCCAGCACGTCGGCAAGCTTGGCATCCGGCGCAATGGTCACGGGATTGACTACCATGCCGGATTCAAACTTCTTGACCTGTTTGACCTGCTCGGCCTGAATTTCGGGCTTGAGATTGCGGTGGATCACGCCGATACCGCCAGCTTGCGCAATGGCGATAGCCAGCCGCGCCTCGGTCACGGTATCCATCGCACTTGAAATGATCGGAATGTTGAGCGCGATATCGCTGGTGATCAGGGTTGAGGTATCAGCCTCACTCGGCAAAATTGCCGAGGCGCCCGGACGGAGCAGAACATCGTCGAATGTGAGTGCTTCTCGGATCATGGCTCCACCCGGCCGCGCGACGGAAATATGAGCCGGCCGCGACGCGGCAAAAACGCGAGTCGGCCCGAGAGATGGGTGGTGTTTAACACTGGTGCCCGAGACTGCAAAGGGGTCAAACGGATGGGCGGTATCCGGTTGCCAGCACATACAGTTCGGCCGAATCAGAGCGGCTCGATTTAGGTTTGATGTGCCGAACCTTAGCAAACACCTGCTTCATGCGAGAAAGCAACTCGGCTTCCGTGCCCCCCTGTAACACCTTACCCAAAAAAGCGCCGCCCGGAGCCAATACTTCAGTGGAAAAGTCAAAGGCCGCATCGAGCAGAGCCATGATCTTGAGGTGGTCGGTTTGCCGGTGCCCGGTCGCCGGGGCGGCCATGTCAGAGAGCACAGTATCCGCGGATTGGCCGCCCAGAAGATCGTAGATAACTGCCGGTGCGGACGGATCCATGAAGTCCATGATCAAGGTTTCAACGCCGGCAATGGCATCGAATTCCTGAATATCGATGCCAACTACGCGGCCTTGCCCTTCAGCTGCCCTGGTGATCGAAGCAGCGATCTGGCTCCAACCGCCAGGGGCGGCACCCAAATCGACAACGCATTGTCCGAGTTTGAGAAGGGAAAAGCGCTCGTCGATCTCTTTCAGTTTGAATGCCGCGCGCGAGCGGTAGCCTTGACGCTTGGCTTCGCGCACATAAGGATCGTTGAGTTGACGCTCCAGCCAGCGTTTGGAAGATGAGCGCCTGCCGCGCGCCGTCTTGACCCTGACTTTCAATCCGCGTTGTTCAGCCATCTTTATCCCGAACAGCGCACCAAAATGCACCAAAGCTAATGGCTGGCACGCTGACCATGCGGACCCAATCGATACCCGTCCTCGCGCATCAACTGGCTCAATATACCCTCACGCAAGCCGCGATCGGCAACGCGGATGCTCTGGCAACGCCACGCTCGGGTGATCGCCTCGAGTATCGCACAGCCGGCAAGCACAAGATCGGCCCGCTCGCGGCCAATGCAGGGTGAGCGTATGCGCCCTTCATAGCCCATCGCCAGCACTTCATCACAGATGCGGGTAGCTTCATCGCTGGTCAGCCAGCAGCCATCCACTTTCGAGCGGTCATATCGCCGCAAATTCAGATGAACGCCGGCAATCGTGGTGACGGTACCGGAGGTTCCCAGGAAATGCATGCGCCCATGATCGACGCTCGCTTCGGCAACGACCGGCGCGCGACGAAACGGCATCAAATGTGCAGTCACATCATCAACCATGCGTTCGAAAACTTCCCGGTCCACATCCACACCGCCGTAACGTTCGGCCAGCACCACCACGCCCACAGGAAGAGAGGTCCATGCCAGAATGCGGTGAATGGGTGCTCGATTGACATTTTCACCCGCAGAATCAGCAGGATTGATCGCAACCAGCATGAGTTCTGAACTGCCGCCGCCAATATCGAACACCAGGGCTGTTTCGCAATCGGGATCGAGCAGGGCTGAACAGCCATCGACCGCCAGATGCGCTTCGGTCTCGCGACTGATGACCTCAAGGCGCAGACCGGTCTCGCGGTGAGCGCGCTCGATGAATTCTTCACCATTGTCAGCAAAGCGGCAGGCTTCGGTCGCGATCAGGCGCACGCGGCTGACATTGCGGCGGGCGAGTTTTTCGTTACACACGCTGAGTGCGTCGATGGTGCGCAACATCGCCATCTCACTCAACCGGCGCGTCTCGTAGGCGCCTTCGCCCAGACGAATGATGCGCGAAAAGGCATCAACCACCTTGAAACTGCTTCCATGCGGGCGGGCGAGAAGCAGCCGGCAATTGTTGGTGCCCAGATCAAGTGCACCATAAACAGGCATGGCACCTCTTGATTTTCCCAGGTTTGCACCGCCGTTATAGCGGCGGGGCGCACGCCTTGAGGCGTTTTGCCAGACCGAAGCTGGATTGACCGGCGCGCCGGGGCGATCCTGCTGATCGAACTGATCGGTCACACGCTCACCTTGCCTTTCAGGCGCAGGCGACAATCGCGCGCACCTTCCAATGGGCAGAGTTTAGCATTGTCGCTTTGCCGGTAAACAATTCCGGTCGTCAGTCGATTGCGTCAGTTCCGACAATCTCTATGCCGAAGCCCGAAAGGCCGACGAAATGGCGGGATGTCGATGTGAGCAGACGGATCGAGTTGACGCCGAGATCACGCAAAATCTGTGCACCAAGACCAATATCGCGCCATTCATCGCGCCTCACAGCCTCGCTTCGGGTCTGCTCGTCGCCTGCTTGCTGGCCACCATGCTCGATTGCCGGCACACCGGTGGCGCCCTCGCGCAGATAGACAATGATGCCGCGTTCGGCCCCGCGGACACACTCAAGCGCACCGGACAAGACCGGAGCGCCATTGAACACATCGGAGATGATGTCCTCGCGATGGATGCGCGCCAGAATGTCGCGGCCGACGCCGATCGAACCAAATACCAGCGCCAGATGGTGCAGATCATCGAAGGGAGTGCCATAGACAATGCCGCGCGCCGGCCCGGCACTGGTACTCACCGGCAGTTCGGCAATTCTCACAACCAGCTGTTCGCGCCTTTGGCGGTGGGCGATGATATCGGCAACGGAAATAAGCAGAAGCGAATGCGCGCGCGCGAATGCGTACACGGCCTCGCCGCGCTTGACTGTGCCGTCGTCATTCACGAGTTCGGCCAACAGGCCCACGGGCTGCGCGCCCGCAAGCCGGGCAAGGTCGACCGCAGCCTCAGTATGGCCGGAGCGCATCAAAACGCCGCCTTCACGGGCAATCAGTGGAAATACGTGGCCTGGTCGCACGAAATCAGAAGCGCCGGTATTGTCATTGGCGATGGCGCGTATGGTGTTGCAGCGCTCCTCTGCCGAAATGCCGGTGGTCAGGCCAACGCGGTAGTCGACCGATACGGTAAAAGCGGTGCCAAGGGGAGCATCATTGGCCGAGACCATGGGATCGAGATGTAGCTTCTGCGCCTGTTTCTGGGTCACCGGCGCACACAGGATGCCGCTGGTATGGCGAATGAAAAACGCCACCTTCTCCGGCGTCGCGTGCGCGGCCGCCATGATCAAATCTCCTTCATTTTCGCGGTCATCGTCATCGACAACGACCACAACCTCTCCGCGTGCAAAGGCCTCGACCGCAGACTCGGTGGTATCGCGTTCCATTCTTCTCATCCCAGAAATCAAGAGCGGGATATTCGCGCGAGATTGCACGCTTGCGCAAGGGCAAAGCCGCGCTCGGCTCAGGCGGTGTGCTGTTCCGGCTCGATCAGCAGCACCGGTGCGCGGCGGCCCGAGGCGAGGCGGGACAGTGCGCCCGGCTCTGAAAACCAGTGAGAATCAAGGGCAACAACCAGGAGGTCATCGGGCGGCATGGCAGCAAGCTGGCGCAAATCCTCAATGGTTGCCTGAAAAACCCAGTGCTCGGTGATTTGCGGAGCGGCGCTGCCGAGTTGATCAACAATTTCAGGCAAATAAGCTCGCCAACCGCTGTTCTCGCCAGCCAAAACGGTCAGGTTCCAGTTTCGCGATACCGCAATGCGGATTGCCGCCTGAAGCACTTCGCGCTCGGTGTATAGCCGAACAGGCCTGCCGTTACCCCGCCGCGCCAGGCGCGGGCGGCGGGCACGTAGAGCAATTAGCCTTGCGAGGTAAAAGCGGCCAAGAGGTAACGAGTATTGACCACACATGCGTGCTCAATGGCTCTTTCTGCTTCAAACAACATGATTATGTCGCGGGCCCGTGCCCTCTTTTCAAGGATTGTGGCGACCGAACCGCGTTCGCGGGCAAAGCTGTGCTTGACCAGTGCACGGCGCGCAGCGCTTTCAAGTCCGTGGCGGGCGGCGACAAACGCAGTCCGAAATGCGTCTTCCGCATCACCGCGTCCATAGGGCCTAGTGGAGTCAGCATAGGTGATCTTCATGCAAAAAGGCAGATCGGCAATCGCCAGTACGGTCTCGTCCTCCACGTAAAGACCAGCAAGTTCAGCGCCAAATGTACGGGCCATGTCGGCAGCGCTGGACAAAGCGGCCGGTGAGGTCTCTCCCGACAGGCCAAGGACAATTCGGGTGAACTGCGCCTGGTCGGTCATACGCCAGTCCCCGATTGTGCGCTGTTGCCGGTGCCGGAAGCGGTAACAAACGATCTGCGTGCGGAGGCAAAATCCATCAGGCGGTCTTCCACCAGACGATTGATCGAGCCGGATGGAAAATTCCCCGCCGCATCGCGATTTCCGCCCGGTTTGCCGGTGAGGATCTCTATGCCTTGATCGATCGATGATACCGCCCAGACGCGGAACATGCCCTTGCGGCAGGCATCAACCACATCTTCGCGCAGCATCAGGTACTGGGTGTCTGATTGCGGAATGATCACGCCCTGCTCGCCGGTCAGGCTGCGGCCAGAACAGATGTCAAAGAAACCTTCGATCTTATGGTTGGCGCCGCCGATCGCCTGAACCTCGCCAAGCTGATTGACCGAGCCGGTGACCGCGATCGACTGGCGGATCGGCACATCAGATAAGGCTGACAGAAGGGCATAAAGCTCGGCGGAAGATGCACTGTCTCCATCAACACCGCCATAGGACTGCTCGAAAACGAGGCTGGCGGCCAGCGACATCGGCACGTCATGGGCATAGCGCGCCTGCAGAAATCCGGACAGGATCAGCTCGCCCTTGGTGTGCAGCGGGCCGCCCAGTTCAACTTCACGTTCAATGTCGTTCACCTTCCCGGTCCCGACCCGCGCGCGGTAATGCGCGACGGGCGGCCAAATGATCCCTCGCCCAGAGACAACACCGAAAGGCCGTTAATCTGACCGACCGCTTCGTCCGCACTATCGGCATCGACCGGGCGAGGGCCAGGATCGGCATGGCCAGGATCGCAGTCAACATGAGACCGCTCCTGTTCCGGGAGCGCAAAGGTGCCGTGGCATAGCCCGGCTCCGGCGAAACCAAATCCCGAACCACAACCCAGGCAAAGAGCCGACCCGCATCGCGGCCGTAAATGCGCTCTCGTCACCCGATTCCAGGCAGCAGACAGGGGTCTGCAGGGTGCCCACCCGTTTCGCCTGCACCCTGCGGGTGATCCGCCCCCTACAGCCCACACAACATGCTGAAATATAACATGTTACCGGCTGTCGGAGACGCGAAAACGTCACGGTACCTAGGGAATGTGGGTTTTAAAGGATGCAATCCTCGGCGACCGCGCATTTGGTCACCGCATCGATCAAATCCTGGCTCGACGTGCCGTTGACCGCACTGCTGTAAAGCCCGCGGCTACGCATGCCGATCTGCTTCTCGCGCACAAATCCCTGCTCACCGGTATTGAGCGCGGAGATGAACATCCGCAATGCAACAAAGGTATTGCCGGCCTGATTTTGCGCCGCCGCACGGTACCAGTCGATTTGCGCATTGGAGTTGGTGAGCACGCCAATGCGCTCGCACGCGGTCATCGCTTCGCGCATCTCGCCCACCTCCGCCTGTGCCTTGCTGAGCAGCGCCGTTGCACGCACCGACTTCTCAGAAATCACCAGTGGCGCGTTGGCTGCATTGACCGCCGAACTCCGTCTGCCGGTGCCAAGCAGCGCGCTGCCACGATTGACCATTGCCTGGCTGTTGCCGGGCTCGGCCAACAAAACCTTGTCATAGGCCTCGATTGCCTTGGCGAGCTTGCGGTCATGAGCCAGAATATCGCCGTAGAACATCAGCGCCGGCACATCAGCCGGGATTTTCATCCAGCACATCGCGCATCAGAATGGTCGCGGCGGCCACATCGCCATTGACGAACTGTTTGCGAGCCTCGGTGATCTTGGAATCAGCATCGCCCGATGCGACTGGTGCCAAATTTCGGCTTCACGGAACCGGCTGGGCCTTCTGCCGATGGCACTGTCTCTGCCGCAGCGCTACCGGCCGGCTCGACGGCCGTTACGCCCCCGATGCTGAAATTTTCAAACGGATTCGCGTCAGTCCCCGTCTCGTCAGCCGGCGTCGCCTCACACTCCGTCCTGCTGGTTTCGACTGCCCCTTGCCGCACACTGAGCCCGCCGGTTGGCGCCAATACTTATTGCTGGTCGGCATTGCCGCTCACATTGGCAAACGGCTCTGAAAGCGCGCTACCGGCAGCTGCAGATGCTCCGGTGAAGGCAGAGGTGACCGGCTTTGCATCGCGGTTGGTCCTAGCCAGAACAGTGGTGTCGCCGGTTTGTGACAAAACCGGTCCAAGGGCCGTTGACACCCGCGATATCTTGCTCTTCGACGCGGCGGCGCCCTGTCCGTTGGCACTGCTGGCAGTCGCAGAAGGTTCACGCGCCGGTTCTGCTTCGCCCGGGGAAGCCGGGTCCGGCTCCACCCTCGCATCCGAACCTGGCACCTTCAACGCATCAAGACTGATCGCAGCTTTGATCTGTTCAAGATCGATCCGGCTGGCGCCCCCCTCAATATCGGCATATGTGACCAGTTCGGAAGACCACACCCAATAACCCAGCCCCGCAACAGCGATGAGTGCCAGCCATCGACCAAACCGGCGGCGGCCCTTTCGGCTGGCCTCCGCCTGCTCGCCCTCCCGCATGCGTTGAAATTCAGGCTGATTGGCAAACCACGGGCTGACCTCATCAAAATCACCATAGGTACTGGTCAGTCTTGGGGAGTTGTCGGCGGCATCAAATCGCGCGGTGAATGCCGGCTCACGCATTGTCTGGTGTGAAGGAGGCCGTGGCGGCGGCACTGGAAAATCGACCTCCATGCCACCATTGGCCGAATATCGTGGATCTGCGCCAGTTAGCGGTTGCTCTGCCGGTTCGATATGCAGCGGTTCGTGCGCGTCGTAATTGTGCAAATCGTCCCGGCCCAGGTTCTGTGGTGCTGGCTCGCCCGATTCAATACGCTGTACTTCTCGCTGGTGCGCAAACCAACTCTGATGGTTGATTTCATCAAACGAATGCGGACACCGCGGCGGCGGTTGAAGCGCTTGGGGCCCCTGGGGTAGTTGAGGCGGCTGAGGCGGAGGTGGAACATACTGTTCCGCACCCTGCCCGCCGTCCGGCTGGACAAATTCATCGGGCACATCGGGCAATTGATCAAATTCGTCAGATGGTTCGGCCAAACCTTCCTGGGTAAGCCGCTGCATTTCCGGCTGCGATGAAAACCAGGGCGAGACATGCCCGCTTCTGCGCGGAACGTTGACCGCCGCAGGAGGCAAGCGCCTAGCAGGCGCGCGGCCGGGTTGCGCCGGTACTGGCCCTCGCGCAGGTCCGGATGCCTCGACGGGGCCAGTTTGAGGTCCGGCCGCCGTGCCAGAAGTTGCAGGAGACGTCGCGCGCCGGACCGGTTTGTGCGCAATTGTGGCGCCAGCCCGCACCGGTGCGGGCTTGCAGGCTTGTCTGGGCGGCGGTGGAGGCCCGGTACGGGCGCTAAAGATCGACAGCCCGCCTTGTTGATCTTCCTTTGTGTCGCCATGACGGGTTGTCTTCAACAAATGGCGAACCCGCGCAACATCAATCGACCGTGGCTTGGACGCACCTGCTTCCGCGCCGCTGCCATCAGGCTGCGGCGTTCCGCCCTGCTTTTCCTCCGCTTCCTTGTCAGAAGCCATACGTGCCACCCGCGGCCTGGAACGGGAAATGTTGTGACTGCTTGCCCGCGATGCAACTTATCATATCGCCAAGATCGAACTGAGTTGATCGGATTTGTGGCACTGGTGCCAAACCGTAGAGGTTCCACGAGTATATGTGTCACCAAATACGATCACTGGCAACCGGCATGGTTGCCTGCACTCCCCGCGCCCGGATTTCCGTGGCCTCCATCCCCGATTCACTGACCGGCGGGAGGCCCGATTTCACGACAGAAAAAATACACCAATCAAGTGTATGATGAAAATCCATACTAAATCAATGATTTGGGCAATACACCTGACGATAGACTAAGGTTAATATTGCGCGCATACGGTCATCACGCATCATAAATAATTCTTGTCTAAGTAGTTAAGCGTCGAATATTAGGGGCGGCTGCCGCCACGAAACTGGGGCAACAATCTGAGCAGCCTGGATTGCGGCGGATGCAGATAGCACCTTCCCCGGGCGCGCCCTACACTACTAGACGAAATATAGACGAAAAGGGGGATGGGGATGTCGCTCCAAACACCATCGCGCTCGCGCGGCGTGCTGAAAAAGGTAACGCAGATTCTGGCCGCACGGGGCAGGACAGAAAGTGTTCTGGACACCTTTGCCAACGCGTTGTTCGAAGACGGCGGCTGCGCCGATTTATCGCCATTCACACCTGACCACGTCGCTGACATCGCCACCGACGCATTCGAATTTGCCCGTAACCGCCAGCGCGGACGCAGCAATATCCGAGTGGTCAATCAGCAAATCAAGCAGGCGAATGAAAACCGCGCCTACACGCTGATCGAGATCGGAAATGACGATATGCCATTCCTGGTCGAGTCGGTACTCGCCGAGAGCGGCATCGAAGTCCACTTTCTGCTTCACCCGGTTTTATGGGTTGCACGCAATACCAAAGGCCGGCTCGAGCAGGTGCTGACCAAGGGCGCCATGATCGCCGAACATGGCGTGCGCGAAAGCTTCATTCACATCCATGTCGACCGCATTGCCGCTGATTCCGCCGTTGCCGAGCTGGAAAAGCGCCTGATCAAGATTCTTGATGATGTGCGCACCGTCGTTCTCGACTGGCCCTCGATGCGCGCACGGCTGGAAGGCGCGATTTCCGCATACAAATCCACTCCTCCCCCAGTGTCGGTCGCCGGGCTGTCCGAAACCATAGAATTCATGGAATGGCTGGCCCAAGACCACTTCACGCTGCTTGGCATGCGCGAGTTCAAGTTCGAGGGCAGCAAGTCCAAAGCTGCGCTCACTCGGCTCAAGGGCTCCGGCCTTGGCGTGCTGCGTGATCCGAATGCGTGCGTTCTGCGCCGCGGCACCGAACTTGTGACCATGTCGCCTGAAGTGCGTGAATTATTGATGCAGCCGGCGCCGCTGATTGTCACCAAGGCCAATGTCAAGGCGCATGTCCATCGCCGCACCCATATGGTCTATATCGGCGTCAAGCAATTCGATGAAAAAGGCAATGTCAGCGGTGAATTGCGCATTGTCGGCCTGTTTACATCGGCTGCCTACACCCGCTCGGCCAGAACCATTCCGTTCCTGCGCCGCAAGATGGATCTGGTGATGGCCATGACGGGCTTCGATGCTTCGACCCATTCAGGCCGCGCGCTCGTCAATGTTCTGGAAAGCTATCCGCGCGACGAACTGTTCCAGATCGATGTCGATACATTGGCGGCGACCGCGCAGGGCGTCCTTCAGCTCGCCACGTCCTTCGAAGGCCGTATCTCCGCCTTCTATCCCGCCTACCCGGAAGGAACGCTAGCGCGGGTGCACTTCATCATCGGACACGATGGCGACCGCATCCCCGACGTCGATACAGGTGAACTGGAACACGCTGTCGCCGCGATTGCGCGCGGCTGTACAGACAGCCTCAAATTAGCGCTCGAAGCCGCCCATGGGCCAGCAGACGGTCTTGCGTTGCTTGAAGCCTACAAAGGCAGTTTCTCGCCCGCCTATCAGGACTACTACCCGCCCAAAGGAGTAATCAGGAACATTGCCAAGGTCAAGGCGCTGGATGGCGGTGCCGGCCTCGGCATCGATCTCACGCCGCGCCTGATGACCCATGACCAGGATCGCGATGGCGTTCCCGATCTGCACCTCAAACTGTTTCACCCCAATGAGCCGATCGCGCTCTCCGACCGTTTGCCGGTACTTGAAAACATGGGCTTTCGCGCCATCAACGAGCGCTCCTACGAAATCGTCGAGCGCACCAGCGGCGTTGGCCGGCGCATCTGGCTGCATGACATTGTGCTGACCGGCGATGACGACGAAGACATCGATCTGGGCGGCATCGGCAAACTGATCGAAGACGGTTTTCTCGCGGTTTGGAACGGCGAGGCGGAAAATGACGGCTATAATCGCCTGATCCGCCATGTCGGCGTTGGCTGGCGCGAGGTCTCGATATTGCGCGCCATCGGCAAGTATCTGCAGCAGGCAGGCATTCCCTTCAGCCAGGATTATCTGGCGGCAACCCTGACCCGCCATCCGCACATTGCCGCACATTTGCCTGAATTGTTTCAGGTCCGGTTTGATCCAGCTCTAAGCGCCGAGCCAGCCGCGCGCGACAAGCAGGCAGCCAAGCTGATCGGCAAGATAGACGCCGCCCTCGACAATGTTCCGGTTCTCGATGAAGACCGTATCATCCGTCAGTTCGTCAACGTCATTACCGCTGGACTGCGCACCAATTACTACCAGATCGACGATGCCGGCCATCCCCAGGCAGCAATCGCCATCAAATTGCGATCGGCGATGGTCGAAGCGCTGCCCAAGCCGCACCCCCATGCAGAGATTTTCGTCTACAGCCCCCGGGTCGAGGGCGTGCATCTGCGCGGTGGTCCCATCGCGCACGGCGGCTTGCGATGGTCGGACCGCCTACAGGACTTCCGCACCGAAGTGTTGGGTCTGGTCAAGGCTCAGCAGGTCAAGAACGCGGTGATCGTGCCGGTCGGTGCCAAGGGCGGCTTCGTGCCCAAGCATCTACCTCGTTCAGGCAGCCGTGAGGAGATGATTGCCGAGGGGATCGCCTGCTACAAGATCTTCATCCAGAGCCTGCTTGATGTGACCGACAATCTGGTCAACGACCAGATCGTGGCACCGCGCGATGTGGTGCGCCATGACGGCGACGATCCCTATCTGGTTGTCGCCACCGACAAGGGCACCGCCACTTTTTCCGATATTGCCAACGGCATTTCGCTGGAGCGCGGCTTCTGGCTCGGTGACGCCTTCGCTTCGGGCGGTTCGGGCGGTTACGACCACAAGAAAATGGGGATTACCGCGCGCGGCGGCTGGGAGGCGGTCAAGCGGCACTTCCGCGAAATGGACCATGACATCCAGAACGAGCCGTTCCGCGTCATTGGTGTCGGTGACATGTCCGGCGACGTGTTCGGCAATGGCATGCTGCTGTCCAAGAAGATCAAGCTGGTAGCCGCCTTCGACCATCGCGACATCTTCATTGATCCCGATCCGGCCAAATCTCACGCCGAGCTCAACCGCATGTTCACGCTCACGCGCTCAACCTGCCGTGACTACAAGACCGACCTGATCTCGACCGGCGGCGGCGTGTTCTCGCACCAGGAAAAATCGATCCGCCTCAGCAAAAGACTCAGGGCCCTCACCGGCCTTGAGTCCGATCGGGCAACGCCAAACGAACTGATCCGCGCGATGCTGCGCGCCGAGGCCGATCTTTTGTGGTTTGGCGGTATCGGCACCTATATCCGCGCCAGCAGCGAAATCGATGCCGATGCCGGCGACCGTGCCAATGATACCCTCAGGATTACTGCCAGCGAAGTGGTCGGCGAGGGTGCCAATCTTGGGCTGACCCAACTCGCGCGTATTGAATATGCCGCCAGCGTCAACTGCTCCGATGTCGAGGTCAACATCAAGATCGCGCTTGGAAATGCAATCAAGAACAAGGCGCTGGCACCCGGCGATCGCGATACCCTGCTTGCCAAAATGACCGATCAGGTGTCCGAGCTGGTGCTGCACAACAACTACCAGCAGACTCTGTGCCTCAGTCTTGCCGCCTCGCGCGGCGATCAGGATCTAGACTATCAGCAGCGGCTGATGCGCGAGCTTGAATCTCGCGATCTTCTCGACCGTGCAGTCGAGGACCTGCCGGACGACATCGTTCTGGTCGAACGGCGCACCGAAGGTGGCACGTTGACCCGCCCGGAACTCGCAGTGTTGTCGGCCTATGCCAAGATCACCCTATTTTACGACATCCTGCATACCAATGTCACGGACGATCCTTATTTCGGCCGCGAATTGATCAGCTATTTCCCGGCCCAGACGCGCCAGCGCTTTGGCCTGGCAATCACCGATCACCGGCTGCGGCGTGAAATCATCGCCACAATGCTTGCCAACAACATTCTGAACCGTGGCGGCTCGACCATGATTCAGCGTCTGATGGATGAGACCGGAGCCGATATTGCCGAAATTGTCACAGCCTTCGCCCTGACGAGCGATTCCTACGATATCGAAGGGCTGCTCGATGAAATCGACGCCCTCGACAACAAGGTCGCAAATGCGGTTCAGACCGCACTCTATCTCGAGGTTCAGACACTGATCCGCCGCCAGACCGTGTGGTTCCTGCGCCATGGTGCAGATGGATCGGGACTTGAACCGGCGGTCGCACGATACCGCGACGGCATTGGCGATCTGGACAAGGCTCTCGCCAAGGTGCTGCCCCAGACCGTGAACGCCGGTATCAAGCAGCGCGCCGACGAACTGGAAAACGCTGGCGTTCCCGGCAAACTTGCCAAACGCATGGCAAACCTTCCGGTGCTGCGCCGTGGTGTCGACATCGTACTGGTTGCCAGCGCCACCAGAAAACCCGTTGAGGACGTGGCCGGTGTGTTCTTCCGACTTGGCGACGAGCTTGGCACCGATGAACTTCTGGAGCGCGCCGAAGCGACCGAGGCACTTGGCTATTACGACCGCCTCGCTCTCAACCGGGTGATCGAGAATATCACCGCGGCCCAGTGGCGGCTGACCACCGAAGCACTGTCGCTTTCGGGTAAGAAGAAGCCCGTGGAGCGATGGCTTGAATCCCACGCCCAGCCCATGGATCGCGCGCGCCGCTGTTTCCGAACTTGTCGATTCAGGAACGCTGACGCTTTCCAAACCGTCAGTGGCGAGCGCTTATATGCACGATCTGGCTGAGCAATAAGCGCCAAGGTGCCTGAATCTTGGCCGATCGGCTCATGACCGGCGATGCGCGGCGGCAATCAAGGGCGCGCGGCGCATGGATGCTGTTTGATTGGGCCGCCCAGCCCTATCACACGCTGATTACCGCCTTCATTTTTGCCCCCTATTTCGCTGCCAGTCTGGTTGGCGATCCGGTCAAGGGTCAGGAAATCTGGGGCCTTGTTCAAGGCGCGACCGGTCTTGCCATTGCGCTGTCAGCTCCCCTCATCGGTGCCGTGTCGGATCGATCCGGCTGGCTGAAATCGATCCTGTTTGCGGTTTCGATCATCTATGTTGTGGGCTGCCTGGCGCTATGGGAAGCACGCCCCGGCGAGATTGTTGCCGCCAGCCTCGCCGTGGCAGTCGCGGGCTTTGCCATTGAAATCGCAGCGGTTCTGACCAACGCGCTGTTGCCGCGCCTTGCCGCACCCGGCCGCATTGGCGCGCTGTCGGGCTCTGCCTGGGCACTCGGTTTTGTCGGTGGATTGGTGTCGCTGGGGTTGGTTCTGGCGCTGCTCGCGCCATTGGCCGAAAGCCAGCTGACAATTGCCGGCATCGAACCTCTGTTCGGCCTGGCCGCTTACGATGGCGGGCCGGCGCGCGCCACCGGACCGTTTTCGGCCATCTGGTATGTGATTTTCGTCATCCCCTTCTTTGTCTGCATCCCCTCCATACTCACCAATGAGAGCGGTGCGACAGCGCCGCGTCTGTCAGTGGCATTCAGGAGTCTTTCAAGACAACCGGGTCTGTTGCGCTTCCTCGCAGCAAGGCTTGCCTATCAGGATGCGCTTCTGGCGGTGTTCGCCTTTGGCGGCATTTACGGCGCCGGCACCCTTGGCTGGCAGGCGACAGAGCTTGGACTGTTTGGCATCTTGCTGACCGTCACCGGCGCCATCGGCGCACTGATCGGCGGCAGGCTCGACGATTTGTTCGGCCCGCGCCCGGTGGTTTTCACCTCGATCATAATATGTCTGGCTGCCCTTGCGCTGATCTCATCTTTCGGCATCCCCGACCAGCCGGCATCAACACTGTTCGGGCGCGAGGAAGATCAGCTGTTCATCCTCGGCGGAACCCTTGTCGGCATTGCCGCAGGCCCCCTGCAATCGGCCAGCCGCACCTATCTCGCCCGTCTCGCACCGCCCGGCGAGATGGCAGCCGCCTTTGGATTATTTGCCGTATCGGGCAAGGTGATCTCGTTTACCGGACCGCTGCTGGTGGCGCTTGCCACATGGCTCGGCGGCACCCAGCGCGCGGGGCTCATACCGATTGCGGTGCTGTTCGTGATCGGCGCGGCAATTCTGATCACCATGCCGAGCTCTCAAAAAGATACCTAGGCTCAGGACCCATTAATTTGCATTGAAGTTCGATTTCTGATTCAGGATGGCAAAGGAGTTTGCCATGTCGGATCTGTTTCTGCTCTCATGCGCTCAAATGTCAAAGATCGAGCTATTCTTTCCTAGGTCCCAAGGAGTTGCCCGGGGGATGATCGTCGTGTTGTGTCAGGCATCGTCTACGTGCTGAAGCACGGGCTGCAATGGAAGGACGCAGCTGCGGCCTCGGCTTCCGCGGCGCGCCCATGGGCGGTGAGGAGATTTATCGCATATTCGTGAATTTGTACTTCGTTCATCATCTTGTCTCTCCCGGACAATGAGATGGTTTACCGGATGTGATTGCACCTGGGTACAACAGTCATCCGGCTCACCGACCGTCATTTATGACAATAGAGCTGCCTACAAATGCCCGGCCATTGATTGTGGGTCAATCGAGACTGAAGTGATGATAAGGTGATGTCAGATGATGCTCTAGCCAAGCAGTTCGGCCCATGACGACGGGGGCGGCGGAGGGTACGGATGGCTGCACAGCGCGGGTTGTTCGATCCGGATGAGCGCTACGCGGCGTTATCGAAGGCGGGAGATCCGCTGGAGCGGCTTGCCGGGGTTATCGGCTTCGAGCTCTTCCGGCCAGAGTTGGATGCGACGCTTGATCGTTCCGATGGCAGGCAGGGCGGACGCCCGCCGAATGGCCAAACAGGGTCCTCTCGCTTGAGCGGCCGGAGACGCCAACCGGCGCGTTCGCGGACGAAAACCGTATTCGCCGAAGACATTCCGATTGTCGCGCAATGATGAACTGGTCCCGGATGCTCCCGACACATAACCGAAAATCGGACGCGGCAAATGACGGCGCGCCTGCTCCTCCAAATCATCAAGCGCCAAAACACCACGCATTCGCCTCGGCAGTCTCGCCACACCGGCCTCTGTTCCCGGACGCGGGCCGTAGCTCACCGGCTCGGTTGGGTTTTTCGTGTCTATTTCGGTGCTCATTGAAATTCACCATTGCCCATGCGGTGCGAGAGCGTGGCCAAAGGCCGCGATCGCCTTTCAGCGTTCCGCGGGAACCTGTAGCGCGCAAAGGATGCTGGCCAAAACGGGCGTTTAACGAAGGGGTGACGGTTTCCGGGCATGCGCCGTCCGTCCCGGAGACTCCATATCAAACCGGTACATAAAACGGCGGCTGCACAGGTCTTTACACTTGCTGCTGAACAGGGGAGTACCGAGGCCCAATACAATCTGGCTGTGATGTATGCCACTGGAAAGGGTGTCCCGCAGGATTACATACATGCCCATATGTGGTGGAATATAGCAGCATCATCCGGGTATGAAGTTGCGGCTGAAAATAGAGATATTTTAGCAATGGGAATGACTTCTGCCGATATCTCTGCGGCTCAGAAACTGGCCCGTGAATGTGTTGCCGAGAACTACAAAGGGTGTTGATACGGTTTCGTTTCCTTTTCTCCCCGGTTACACTTAATCATGGAAAGATAATGACGCGGCATCGGCCTGGCCCCGGGCATTGTCGGAAACCGGCTGATCATTGAGCATATCCGCACGCATATGGACACCCTGCAGACCCCTGTCTGCTGCCTGGGATCGGGTGACGAGAGCGCCTTTACGGCCGCGATGCGTGTCGGCCCTTTGCCTGGGGTGTGGTTCGGGATCTGGTTTCGCCGGGGCCGGGCTATGCCACGGCGCCTTTGCGCTCCCGGAACAGCAGCCGTCTCATGTTGACTGCGATCCTGGCCATGCCGATCCTGGCCCTCGCCCGGTCGATGCCGATGGTGCGGACGAAGAGCCCCATTCGTGCCTTCATCCCGGCGAAGGGATGTTCGATCGCGGATCGGACCTTCGACCCTGCGGCATTGGCCCTCTCGTGATGCACGGGCATCGGCTTGCCGGGCGGGCGACGGAAATGGACCTTCGGGGTCAGCCCGGCCCGGGCGATTTTCTTCTCGTTGTTCTGCGACCGATACGCCGTGTCCGCCCGGACAGTCGAGCCGGTGTTCGCCTGATCCGGAAGCCCGCCCGGTACGCGTCCGTCATGCCGGGCGGCGTCGGTGACGATCCATGTCCGGAGTTATGATTTCGTGACGGATCGCACCCATGACGGCAAAGCATTCCGCATGCTTGCAGTCATCAATGAGTACACCCGTGAGTGCCCGGCCATCCATGTCCGGCGCTATCGCCCGCTGATTGCACTAGGCAACTCGTCCTACCTGTTCACCGGGCCTAATACTGATCGGCCCAAGCGCTCGAACACGCTGAGCAAGCAGCTGAAGAAGCTGATCCGTCATTCGGTGGGGCTTGAGGTCAATCCGCACCTCTACCGCCACCTCGTCCATCTGATCGTGCTTAACCAGTTCCCGGGCGCCTATTCCATGGTCTCGCGGATCCTCGGGCACAAATCGCTACAAACGGTGATCCACCAACTACGACGGCGAAGATATCGCCATCGCCATGCGTAGCTAGAGACCGGCCTGGCGATCGGGCCGCAGCGCGGAAGTGCCCCCTCATCTGCCGATATTGTTGCGGGCCTGAACACCGCCGTGGTGCCCCATGGCTAGGCGCATCCCTGAGCGCACCGTCGGCCTCGCCTTCGAGGATTGGCCGGTGACCGATCGCAAAAGCCTGGGAGCGGGCCAATGCGCCGGGTGACGTTCTGACCGACGGCGGCCGCGCCTCTGAATGAACGCCCAACACCCGGCGCGGCGCCAAAAAGGCCAATGGTCATTGGCTGCGGTTCCTTCGAGATGATAACCGCCTCAGCGATGTGGCCCATGTGGGCGAGCCCCTGACCAAGGACAATCTCAGAGCCCACATCCAGGCCGTGCGTGCCCGGGTCGCCCCCACGACCGTGGTCACCCAGCTGCGCAGCCTGTCTCACGCCATCCGCGTCATGGATCCCGACGCCGACCGCTCCTTGCTCAAGCACGCTATCAGCCGGCTCACAGCCACGGCCGCACCGGTGCGCAATAAGGCCGAGAAAATGGTCGCGCCCCAGGTGCTGCCGGACCTTGGTCTCAAGTTCATGGCCAACTGGCAGGGCCGCGATGCCCATGATCCGCGTCTCAACGCCATGGACTACCGCAACGGGCTGATGATCGCATTCCTCGTCCTCTGTCCCATCCACCGTGCCAACCTTGCCCAGATGCGGATCGGCCAGCATCTGGTGCTGGCCGGCGATCAGTGGCGCGTGTAGTTCGATGGCCGCGACACCAAGGGCGGCAAAGCGATCGATGTCCCCTTCCCGGCTCCGCTGGTGGCATTTCTGGAATTTTATCTGGAGACGATCCGGCCGATGATCGTCCGGGACGGGGATGCCCGTACCATTGATGCACTGTGGCCTAACCTTCAGGACAAACCATTGTCGGATCAGGGCATCTACAAGCGCATCACCAACGTGACGCACAAGCATCTGGGCCTGCAAATCTCGTCCCATCTCATCCGCGATATCGCCGCGACCGCGCCCGACCAGGCACTCATGGCCGCGCATGTCCTGCAGCACAGGGACTTCCAGACCACGAAAGACAAATTACATCCATGACCAGCAGCACAAGGCATCGCGCCACTGCCAGGAGGCAGTCGACAGGCTGATCAACCAGGCCGAGAATGATGCAGACGATAGTTCCGAGATCGACGATGGAGATCCGGATGACTCAACATAGAGATAGACCCATGCGTGCAGCCATCCACGCCAGGTACTCGTCAGAGAACCAGCAGGAGGCCTCAATCGACGATCAGGGCTGGCGCCTGGTTCAAACCTACACCGATCACGCGATCTCTGGCGCGACAGCCTTGAGACCCGGCTATCAGTCCCTGCCGGCTGATGCCAGAGCTGGCCACTTCGCTGTTGTGGTCGCCGAGGGCCTTGATCGACTGTCACGCGACCAGGAGAGGATCGCAGCCCTGTTCCTAAAGGATCTGGCGATCAAGACCCACCGCGGCCTTGAAGGCCGTGTTCATGAGAGCAGATCCGCTGGCGGCAAAGCCTTTGGCTATGACGTGGTGCGCAAGACCGGTGATGATGAAGAGGCCATTCGCGGCCTGCTGCGGCAGATCAACAATGCCGAAGCCATCATCGTCAATCGGATCTTCCAGGAGTTCGCATCAGGTAAATCGCCGCGGGCGACCGCACGAGGGCTGAATGAGGATGACATCCCCGGACCCAGCGGCAAGTCCTGGCGGGATACCACCATCCGAGGCCATGCCACACGGCGAACCGGTATCTTGCGCAATAATCTCTATGCACAGGCCGTCTTATCTGGAACAAGCAGCGTTATGCGCGCGATCCGCAGACCGGTAAGCGCATCGCCCGGGTCAACCCGCAAGCCGAGTGGGTTGTCGAGGAGGTCTCCCATCTCCGGATCATCGATGATGATTTGTGGAGCAAGGTCCAGAACCGACTCGACAAAGTCCGCGCCTCCGATCGCTCAAAAGCAATCCTTAGCAGCCAGTTCTGGAAGGACCGCCGACCCCGCCACCTTCTCACCGGTCTTGTTCACTGCGGCACCTGCGGCACCTGCGGCGACGCCACGGCGGCAATCGGCAGCGATTACCTTGCCTGTCAGACGGCACGGTCAGGTGCTTGCTGCACCAGCACCAAGGGTATCCGCCGCTCTCGTATCGAGGGGGCGGTTGCTCGAGGGGCTCAAGACCAAACTCATGGCCCCCGAACCGGTTGAAGAGTTTATCACCGCTTTCCACGAGGAGCTCAACAGCCAGCGCCGCGAGCAGGCGTTGGGGCGTGATCGTCTCGAAAGAGAACTGCAGCGCGTGACCGCCAAGCTGGATGGCCTTTATGATGCCATCGCTGATGGACTGCGGACGGATGGATCGAAGGACAAACTTGAAGCCCTTGAGGCCAGGAAGGCCGAACTCGAAAGCGCGATTGCCCAACCACCTGAGCCGGAACCCTATCTGCACCCCGACCTTGCCGCGTTCTATTGCGAATGTGTCCATGCACTGCATCAGGCCCTCAACGATCCCAGCGCCCGTACCGAGGCGGCAGAGATCCTGCACGGACTTATCGATCGCATCGAGATCACCTTCTCAGATACCGGCCAAATTGCTGCACTAATCGGCGACATCGTCAAACTGGTATCGCCGCCCGAGGACAGCGATGTTCCAGCTTCGTTCGGAAGTTCGGTAAAGGTAATTGCGGGGGTAGGATTTGAACCTACGACCTCCAGGTTATGCGGGTCACCCCGGCGTCCTGAATAGCGTCGTAATTTCCGTAGCTTAGGCTGATTTGAGGCTCCAAACGTCGGCGTCGTATCGCACAGAACAGCCGCAAGCCGTTGGGAGGAAACGGGAATTCAACTTCCGTACAGCCTTGACCATGGCAATGGTCCTTCGACGTTCAACCGCAACGGCAGGCGTTTTGGCGAGGTGAAGCCGCGAACACCGGTTGAGGTGATATACTCTATGTCGCATTCCGCAGCCAAGCCAGGCCATAATTGCCGGCCACGGCTTCTCAGCAGGAAGCTGGACGCCGTGGACGCACATGAAGACGATGGGGACAAACACCTCGGTTTTGTAGAATGGCTTGTGCCGCTTCCCATCGCCGTCCACGTCGAGAATGGCCCATTCGTCGATATACGGGCCGACCGAAAGACGCTCCTCAAGCCCAGTAATCACCTCGAACTTCGCGGCGTTGAGAGACTTGTATCTGACGACGGCCCTGATCCACAGAAAGCAGATCGCAATTCCTCATCTGAGCACGCATGGCAGCCCCATGCCGGCCGGAAAGGTCGTGGCCCGCCGGAAAGGTCGTGCATGTGCGTCGGCCTGATGAACCGCCAAGGCGGTCGATAAACCAGTGCCCCGACGCTTCATTGGCGGCGTAACAGCCAGGTTCACCGAGTGGAACCGGCCGATCGCGACCTGCAATCAGATTGGCGAGAAAAGCCCTCAGCCAAGTATTTCCCGATTTGGTACAGGATGCCAGCCAAACGATGCCGCTGATCCCCGGCACTCCATCAATCAACTTCCAGCGGTGGGTCTGTCTACCCCGTATGACCGGTTTTCAGCAGACATGAACGGATCGCGTCATCAAAGAAAACGGGGCGGGAAAATCCCGCCCCGTTCGCACCTGTTATCAGGCACATCTATTATCAGGCAGGCGCAATCAGTTGATCTTCCAACCGGTGCCGATTGTCCAGTGGTCGGTCTCGCCGCGCCCACCAGCCTTCTGCCAGGCGTCATGCTGGTTGGCGTGGGTGCCGAACACACCCCAGACAAAGTCCTTGCCGAGCGCCTTGTCGAAGCCGACCGAGATCAGTTCACGTTCGTCGGTCGGACCACCAAGGAAGTGAGTGTCTTCTTCGTCGCCATAATGGACGCCGAAGTTCCAGTCATCCCGGGAGATTACGGCGCCGATCATCCAATGCTCACGCTCGTAACCGAACTCCCAGTCCTTGTTGGAGTAGGCACCACCGACGGTGAGCTGACCATTGCTGACCACGGCACCGATGCCCCAGACTGCATAGTCGCCACATTCGAAGTCACCGTTCACGTCACCATAGGCATCGGCGACTACTTTTTCAGCGTTGCGGTCACGACTGAAACACTTGGTGAAAGCGTCTTTTTGGGTTTCCGCGGTGCCTTCACCATAGCCGCCACCGACTTCGAATTCCCAGTTTTCGCTGATATTGCCTTCCCAGCTCAGGCCGACTTCCCAGTTGTCGACCCAGCCGTCGTCACCGTCGTAACGGTGAATCTGGCTGTCCGAGTACTCTTCATCGTCATCGCTGTCGGGTGCATAAGACACACCGAACTGGATGCCTTGTACGCGCGGGGTGTAATATGCAATCCGCATATCACCCTCGCCGCTGTCGAGCGTACCGTCAGAGGTGTTGATGTCGCCACCGGGTGAGTTCTTCGGACCGTTGGCTTCCGCGTAGATGCCGCTGTCGGTGCCGCCGGTGAAGGCGTTCTTGTAGGCACCGTCCATGAAACCGATTTCCATGGAACCGAAATTGCCTTCAAGGACGATCCAGGAGTCCTTCCAGCCAGCGTTTCCGCCCTTTTCGTTTTCCATATAGGCACCGACGAACAGGCCGGATGCCAGTGTCGCTTCCAGAGCGAAGACCACCTTGTGCTCATAAAAGATGGTTGCGCCATCATCATCATGATGGGAGAAGGTGGTGTTGCCGTCCTCGTCGGTGACCCCGCTGTCGGTGTCCACACAGGACGAGGTGCGAAACGCGGTATCGTCAGCCAAAAAATCGAAAAACTCACCTTGTTCAGCAAACCCTTCGAATATCCTGACTCTATTTGCTGCATCCAAATCGCCGACAGTGACGGTCGCCTCGCCGTCGCAAGAGTCTGTTTCACCGAACCAGATACCCGCATTGGCGTCGGCTTCGATCGAGAGCGTGAAGCCCTCCTGGATTTCAACCGGTTCGGGGATCGGCGCGGGAACGATATCAGCGGCCGATGCGGTACCGACGAGCAGTCCGCTCGCTATCAGGGCCGTCGTTCCGAGCAGTGCCTTTTTCATTTTTTGCCCCCTCTCAAGTTTCTGCTTACCAGGCGCGGCGATGCCGCATTTCCAACTCGTCGTGCCCGGCGTGTATTCCAATTGGGGAAATCGACCCCCCGAATGCGTGGACAATTGATCCCTGAACTGATTGCGACCGTCAACCGCGGTGAGGCTTCAGCTCGCCCTTTGTGGGTGAGTGTTGCAGGCACAACACAATCTCGCCATCCGGGAGCGCCATTATTGCACAAATCAGCGTTCGGGCGGGTCATGTGCCGGCGTTGCGATCTGCTTGCAGGAAGGTTAAAAGCGGTCCGACAGGGCGTAAATGACCCGGTGATTCGGGTTTTTGGAACCAAATATGATTGCAGAGCGTTCAAACCGGCCGTCGCGGCGCCGTTCAGGCGTGCTTCGAATTGTCTCAAGCGGGCGCGGTTTTGTGGCGACGGGTTTGTTGGCCATTGCCGCTTTCGGACTTGGCGGCTGCACCGGCCGGTCTCTCATGGACGGTTCCGCAATCGAGCGCGTGCCTGCGCCCGGCCGCTAGGCGCAGCGATGAACTTGTGATGCAGGAGCTTGTCGATGAACAGCCGGTCGGGCGTATCCTCAGCGCCTGCCGGAGCGTTGAAGATACCTTCCCGTAATACCGCGCGCGGCCCGGCGGCCGAAGCGGTTGCAGAGCGTATTGTTCGGCCCGGCGAGCGCAGCACAGCACAGTGCATGGACGATCCCGCTCGGCACAGGAGATCGTCAACTGTTTCCGGGCGTTTCCTGCCGCGCATATCGGTCGCAGAAGCGGCGCGATCCGAGCCCGCCGAGAATCGGAAAACCGGAAGAAATCACACATCTCGTTACCTCCTCATCGGAGGCAATGAACCATCCTCGGATCAAATCGGGAAGACAATTATCGGGGCCGGACCCTGGAACATTTTTTACTCAGCTTTGAAACGCTTAACGCTCTCGCGCCGCGCCTGCCACAAACACGCCTCGTTGATGAACATTTGGTGAAGCGTCGGTTCAGGCGTCATTGGGCGCGACTATTTCATGGTTAAACCTATCGCAACAGCCAACCAGTGCTCGGAGGCGAACCATGACGACAAAGATCCCGACCGGAATTGCAGCAATCGCAGCGCTGGCCATCGCGGCCGCATTTTCGATGAGCGCCAACGCGCCTGCAAAAACCCGCGCACTCGACATTGTACCGCACCAGACAGGTTCCGCCGACCATGCGGATGCCAATAGCGCGGGGCGCCTGGTTCTCACATTCGAACCCGCCAACCACCAGATCGATCGCAACTAGCCGCTGAAGCCCCCGACGCAGCCCTTGCGGTCGAAGTGAACGCCGTCCGGTTCTCCTCCCTCCGGGCGGCGTTCCGATTCCCATTGGGGTTATTCACTGCGCCACAGGCTCGAGCCGGAGCAGCACTGCGTTCTCACCGTCGCTCAACACATACAGATAACCATCAGGACCGGCGCGCACATCGCGGATGCGCCGGCCAAGATCGGTGAGTAGCATTTCCTGACCCACCGCTTCATTGCCATCAAGCTCAATGCGCCTCAGATGCCGTCCGGCAAGCGCGCCAACGAACAGATCGCCCTTCCAATCGGCAAAAGCATTACCGTCATAAAACGCCATGCCCGAGGGCGCGATCGATGGCACCCAATAGAGCACCGGCTGTTCCATGCCCGGCCGCGTCGTCTCATGGGTGATCGGCGCACCCGAATATTCGGTGCCGTAGGTGATTACCGGCCAGCCGAAATTGGTGCCGGGTCTGAGAATATTGACCTCATCGCCTCCCTTGGGTCCGTGCTCATGCGCCCAGACCTCACCGCTTGCCGGATTGACCGCCATGCCCTGAATATTGCGATGGCCGAAGGAGAATGTTTCGGGAAGATGGCCACCGCCCACGAACGGATTATCGGCCGGGATCAAGCCATCTTGATCAAGCCGAATCGATGCACCCAGATGATTGGTGACATTCTGGGCTTCGTCGCGGTTGCCGCGATCACCAAGACTCATATGCACAAGGCCGTGCTGCGCAAACGCAATGCGGGAACCAAAATGCTTGGCTGATGGAATTCTGGGCACCGCACGGAACAGCACCTCAAGCTGTAAGAGCTGATCGCCCTCCATCCGTCCGCGTGCAAGCTCGGTGCTCGCGCCGCCATCGCCTTGACCAGAATATGTCAGATAAATCAGTTTATTGGCCGCAAAGTCGGGATGCGGAACGACATCAAGCAAGCCGCCCTGTCCCTTGGACACGACCTCCGGAACACCTGCAATGGGCGCGGAGACAGAACCATCGGCACCGACAACGCGCAGCGCACCCGGCCTTTCCGTCACCAGCATCCGCCCGTCCGGCAGGAACGCCAGCGACCACGGCCGATCAAGCCCGCGCGCAATTTCCACGATGCGGAACGCCGCCTGCTCGGAGACGACAATATCGGACGACCGGGCCCATACCGGCTGCGCAAGCGCCGCCAGCATGAAGGCCACAATCAAACCGGCAATTCCAAACACCACCAACCACCTCCCGACGCCTCGACTGTCCGAAGACTAACCTGCAAGAGGCGGTTGGACGACATCACGGATGCGCGATTGTGCGCTCCGCGAAATCATCGCCCCTCAAGCATGGGCACGCATGCGCGCCCAGCCAGGTGCAATTGACGATTGAAACCGTCCGGAATTCAGGCTGCGACAAGCTCTTCAGTCACAAGTCCTGGAATGCGCTCTTCAACAATCTTGAACAGCTCATCAAGCCCCGACGCCCGAGCTTCAAGCCCGGGAATGGAAGATGCGGCAACATAGAAAACGCCCTGCATATCGTCATGGCACACGGTTACAGACATATTGTGCGGCATATCCTGCCCTCCCAACTACTCACATCATCATCATATGCCCGCTTTCTAAATCGAAGCTTAACCGTACTGACGAATTTTCCGCCTAAGGTGCTGTATTTGCGGAAAGGCAGGATAGAAGTCGGCAATGCCGACCATGTCAGCCAGCACGTTGGGAAATTCCGGGCAGATCCCGATCCGGCGACAGTACCCGCTCAGGTCTCAGACAGATGATGTAGAGTTGGCCATTTCACTGAAATGCCAGCCAGCCAGTGGGGCAATCGTCAATAGCTCTTCACCGTGCACGCCCTCAATCACCGCACGCGCCTTCTCGCAATCACGTGCAATCTGCTCGCGCAGCGCTCCTTCATCGGCAAAGGCGCGATCGCCCCTCAGATAGTCGATGAACTCAATCTCGACCTCGCGACCATAAAGATCGCCGACAAAATCAAACAGGAATGTTTCAAGAAAGGGCTCGGTGCCCGCATAGGTCGGCCGCGTCCCGTGATACGCAGCCCCGCCATACACATCAACGCCCACGCGAACCCTGACCGCATAAATCCCGTGGGCAAGCTCAATCCCGCGATCGAGCGACATATTGATTGTCGGAAACCCAAGGCCGCCGCCGCGCCCCTCACCGAAAACAACAGTTTCGGTCAACCGCCAGTGATAGCCGAGAATTTCGGCCGCTCCGCGCGGATCACCCTTGGCCAACAGCCGCCGCACCCTCGTGGATGAAAAAGCCTCACCAGTTCCATCCGCCAAAGGCGTCACAATGCTCACACCAAACCCGTGTTCGGCGCCGAATTGTTCGAGCACCTGCGCATTTCCGACTCGCCTGGCGCCAAACTGGAAGTCCCAGCCGGCAACGACATAACGCACCGCAAGGCTCCCCACCAGAATCTGTGAAACGAACTCGCCCGGCGACAGCGCCGCCAGGGCGGCATCAAAGGGCACGACAATGGCACTATCGACACCCAATGCCGACAGAATACGCAGCTTCAAGGACTGTGGGGTTAAACGAAAAAACGTACCGGCGGGCGAGAAGTAACGGCGCGGATGGGGATTGAAGAACATAACGCCGGTAGGCGCGCCAAGCTCGCCAGCGCGCGCCTGCGCGGTCGCAATGACTTCACGGTGGCCCCGATGCACGCCATCGAAATTTCCAAGCGCGATGACCCCATGGCGCGAACCCTCAGGCACATTTCCCAAATCACGGACGATATCCATCAACGATGCCCGGTCCTTTTTCACGCGCATCATGGTCGGGCTTGGGTGCCTCCTCGGGGCGCACAGCAATCATGATGGCTCGGGAACTTTAGATGCATCATCAAGAAATGCGGCGCAAGCACGCAGACATTTGACCCTATCGTGGCCCCGCCGGTCTCGCGGCCATGTCCGTCAGGCCAAGGGCGTCTTCGCGTTCGCGGTGAAGCAACATACCGCCGTCGGAACCGATCAAGGAGCCTTGGAAGGCAGGCTTGATCGAGCGGTCGAAATGCAGCCGTAGAGGACCTTTTTCCGCTTCACCCGTCGCGTGCGCCGCCCAATCCCAACTCTATCACTGTTAAGTCATTGATGTGGAAAGCTTCTCACACTTCATGGGGTCAGGAAATCAGGGTCCATTTGGGAAATCCAGGATAAGATGTTACCGGCTGTCAGAGACGCGAAAACGTCACGTTACCTGGGGAATGTGGGTTGAATGCATCTGCACCCGCTTCCAGCGTTTGGTGTGGGGCGGGGTGACGCCCCATTGGTCAAGCCGTCCCGGCGGCCATTTCCATTAAGCCGGGACCGTGAAATTCGTAAGTATCGTCAATCCGGGCAACGTCGGCAGTGTATTCGAGCGGGAATTCCTCCGGTCCGGCGAAATAGGCGAATGAATTGTCGCCGGGGCCATGGCGGCCAACGCCCCACTCGATCGGATAGCCGGCATCGATCATGCGCCCGGCGCCGCGCATCACTGAATCGAGGTCCACCACTTCAAAGGCGACCTGGTTGAGCGTTGCCGCCTCAGCCCGGCAGATGACTATCGATAATGGTCGGTGTTGTCGCAATGCATGGAATATTGCGGGCCGGAATGATCGACGCATTGAAGCCCGGCACATCTTTAAAAAAGCCGCGGGTGGCGTCGGGCTCGGCATCGTTCACATTGACAAGACCGATCCTGTAGGGGCGGTCGGGGACTTTCTCCTCATCGCCATGATCGTCGCACTCGCAGATGATGGCGAAGGCGCGACCCGCGCCATCTTCAAAGCCGAAGCATATCCGCCGCCGGCACGCTCCAGGGTGCGCGCATCTTCCAGCGCCAGGCCGGTCGCGGCGATTTTACCGTGCGGGGCATCGACGCGGGCGCGGTCGCTCGCATCGAACACCACACGGCGCACCGAAGCAGACCCCCGGTTCTGGTGGATCGCCACAATGTGGCGAAGCGCGCTGGTGCCGCGCAGATAAATGGCACCGTCGTGCCGCGCGACTTCGCTCAGATGCCAGACATCGGCATAGAATGCGGCGGCGTGTTCAGGATCGGCCATTTCGATCTCAATGGCGCGCACGGATTCACTCATCAACCAGCCCCCCGGTGCGGGTGCCTCATCCGGCACCTCCGAGGCCATTGATATGATGCGCGCGCCTGATTGCAGCGCCTCAGATATGCTTGATGAAGCTGCCGTCATTCAGTTCGGATATTGCAGTCTTGAGCCCGGACCGGGTGTTCATGACGATCGGGCCGTACCAGGCGACCGGCTCCTTGATCGGACGGCCGGAGACCAGAAGGAAACGCACGCCGTCATCCCCGGTGGTGACCTGGATTTCATCGCCGGCATCGAACAGGATCAGCGATCTTTTGCCGCCGGTCTCGCGGATATCGACTTCCGCGTCCGGTGTGCCACGCTTGGTGAGCACGCCGAAGGGCGGGGAGGCATCGCGAAAACTTGCCGCGCCTTCAAACACATAGGCAAAGGCGTGGCGTTCGGTTTCCACTTTAAGGGTGCGGGATGTATTGGCCGGCACCGAAATGTCGAGATAGCGCGGCTCGGTCATTTTCAAAGATGACGGCAGATTGGCCCAAAGCTGAAAGCCGCGCATGCGGCCTACGGCATCGCCCTTGGGCATTTCCTGATGCAAAATGCCGCTGCCGGCGGTCATCCACTGCACATCGCCCGCACCCGGTGCACCCTGATTGCCAAGGCTGTCGCCATGATCGACGGTGCCGGCCAACATTCAGGTGATGGTGTCGATGCCGCGATGGGGATGCCGGATAATCTTGCGGACGGTCATTGCGAAAACTGTCAAGCAACAGGAATGGATCTAAATCCGTGGTCTCGCCAAAACCGAAGGCGCGGTGAAGATGCACACCGGCGCCTTCGCGCGTGGGCTTTGCGGTGTCGATGCGTTTGACCGGGCGGATGGACATCGCGGCTCATGCTTTCGGTTGGCGGCAGACACCAATGTGGCAACGCACAGCTTCAGGTTAACCCCTTCACGCATAGCGATATGTTGATGTGAACTCTGGTGGACCGGCGCGATCCTGCGTCCCATATTGCCCGCAGCGCAACCGTCATGTCAGACGAGGCCATGAGCGAACGTCTTTTGAAGGTCGGGATCATCGGGTCGGTGATTGCAGCGATTTGCTGCTTCACACCGGTGCTGGTGATCGGGCTTGGCGCGGCCGGGCTTGCGGCACTGGTCGGATATCTCGATGCGGTGCTGCTACCGGCGCTTTTGGTGTTTCTGGTAATCACGGGGTACGCACTATGGCGATGCAAAAGAGCGGCCTGACCCTGCAATCAACCATTACGTGCCCCGAATGCGGGCATGTGGAGAGCGAAACCATGCCGACCGATGCCTGCCAGTGGTTTTATGACTGCAAGGGCTGCGGCGCGGTGCTGAAACCCAAGAAAGGTGATTGCTGCGTTTATTGTTCCTACGGAACCGTGCCCTGCCCGCCCATTCAGCAGGGCGATGCCTGCTGCGCCTGAGTGAAGCGCTTGAGTATCCGGGCGCGCGCCTGCAATCTATCATCTGATGGCATTTACGGGTTGAGCGGCAGTGCTGCCCGGACAAGAGGATTTGCGCGATGAAGCGAGCGGAAGAATTTGTCACCATCAACTGCGATGACCTCGACTGGGAGGACGGCCAGAAGGTGATCGGCCTGCCCAAGGGTGTTCAGGTCAAGATCATCGCCGAGGGCGAGGATGATGTGTCGGAACGGGTCGACAAGTTCATCAAGTTTCCGCCGGGCTATGTCGAGCCGTTGCACATTCACGACCATCTGCACTCGACCCTGATCATCGAGGGCGAGATGCATCTGCATGGCAAGATCCTCAAGCCCGGCGATTTCATGTTCGGCGGGCCTGGCGAGCAGCACGGCCCCCTGCACTACCCCAAGGGCTGCACGGTGTTTTCCTGCAGCCGGGCCAAGAAGACGAACCAGATCCACCGCAACCCGGAAGCCGGCCGCGACAGCGACCTGACCGAGAGCTGAAACGAGCGCCAGGCAAGGACACGAAACACATGGAATATATCGGCAATTTTTTCGCCGCCAATACGAGAGAATACGAATGGCAGGATGGCTCCAAGATTCTGGGGCTGCCTGAGGGCGTTGAAATCAAGATCGTGCGCGAGGGCTATGACGAGGTCTCAGAGCGCGCCGAGCGCTTTCCGCCGGGCTATTTCGAGCCGCGCCATGAACATGACCACTATCACTCGATCTTCGTGCTTGAAGGCGAGATGCATGTGGACGGCAAGGTGCTGAAACCGGGCGATTATGTCTATGGCGGCGGCAAGGGCAACGCGCACGGGCATTATGAATATCCGGTGGGATGCACGGTATTTGCCTGCAGCAGGGCAGAGAAGCTGAACTCGATCCACCGTACGGTCGAGGACTGAGATTCTAGCCGAACGGTACCGACCTCTAGAGCGCAATCCGATCTGATTGAATCAGATCCGAGCCCTATCTGTATCTGTCTGTCTTGGCCGCATAATCTGATCGATCCTCGCTTCGCTCCGGTCGGATGATGCTCTAGCGGCTCGCCTTTTTTGCCGCCTGCCAGGCCGAAAAACCGCCGGTCAGCGAGCACACATCGGTGTAGCCCATATCGAGCAGGGTCTTGGCCGCCAGAACCGAGCGCCCGCCCGTGCCGCAATACAGCACCAGACGGTCTTCCGGATTGAGCGTCTTTTCAAAGATCGGACATTCAGGATCAGCCTTGAATTCCAATAGCCCGCGCGGAACATGCACCGAGCCAGGGATCTGACCATCGGCCTCGCGCTCAACAGTTTCGCGCACATCGACCAGAATGACATCCGGCTCGTCGATCAGATATTGCAGATCCTGGACGGAAACCGGAGCGACCACTGCATTCGCTTCCGCCAGAAATTCCTTGAAGCCGTGCTTCAGCATTGCCCTCTCCTGATCACCCGTCCATCCAGCGGCGTGAGCTTAGCACATAAGTAATTTAGCACATAAGTAATCATGAGATTTGATTGTGATCAATCACCGCGCGCGGCGTCGATCAGACTTCGGCATCCTCATGCGCGAGCAGTGATGCGGGAAGTATTGATGCGCACGCCAAATCCGCCTTCCGGAGCGGTGAAAAAGTCGAGGCTGCCACCCAGAACCACCGCCAATTCGCTGGCGATCGACAGGCCGCTGCCGCTGCTGGGCACCGTCTCATCAAGTCAAGGCGTTTGCCGCGGCGACCGATCTGCCCGGCATCGGCGGCGCTGACGCCGGGGCCGTCATCGGCAATCTCGATGACCACGCTGTCATCGCCGATCCGGCAATAGATACGTACATTCGAGCGCGCCCATTGTCGAGAAGATTGCCGAGGATTTCAGCCATCGCATTCGGATTGACCTTGAGCGCCAGAGCGGGATCGATCTCGGTGTTCCATGCAATCTCATCGCCGCGCGGCAGCTGGCGCATGGTGCGCAGGAGAGGATCGAGGATGGCGGTGAGCAAAACCGGCCGTGCAGATGCCCGGCATGGACGTTGCGCGCGCGCCAGTTCGCGTTCCACATGGCGGTGCATGGTGCGGGCATAGTCTGACAATTCATCTGCGGTGTGATCGCGGTCAGCGGTGTCTTCAGCCCATGGGGGAGATCGGCGGCGCGGGCTTGCTTGATGATCCTTTCATCGGCATCCAGCATGGCGTTCAGACCATCGACCGCAACGCGACTTCGGCCGGAGAACTGCCGGCCAGGCGTTTCCAGCGGCCGGCCCTCAGATCCTGCAAGGCGTGCCGCAGACGCTGCAGCGGTCTCAGTCCGACTGTAATGGCAGCGCCGAATGCAGCGAGCAGCACCGTACCCAGGACCGCCAGCGCCAGCAGGATGTCGTTGCGGAAGGCGCGCACCGCCACGCTTGCACGTGCGATCAGCACCCGGTCAGCAGACAATCGCTAGGGTCTCCCACGTGTTGGAAATGCATCGGACACGCAACTGAAGGGAAACTTTCTATGAAATCCATTCTCACATTACCGGCCGCCGGATTGACGGTCTCGACCGGCGGGGCGGCGATAGCCAGCGGCGATAATGACAAAGGCAATCACTGCCCGTCCTACGAGGCGAGCCAATGGCTCTCGTTCGATGATGTCAGTGCCGCGGCAGAGGCCCCGGGCCACACCGTAGACAGCATCGAAAAGGACGATGGCTGTTATGAAATCGAGGGACGCGATGCCAATGGCGTTGCGGTTGAGGTCTACTTCGATCCGGCAAGCCTCAAGATCATCAGTGCTCGGGCGAAGGGGACGACGAAAAGGATAATTCATGACGCCTGACGGTGAGGACATGGTGCGCGCTGGCGGGCAGGCCCCGCCAGCGCAAATCCGCGTGTGGGATCTGTTCGTGCGGTGCTTTCACTGGTCGCTGGTAGCGGGGATTACCGTCTCGTGGCCGGCAGCGGAGGAATGGGACCGCCTGCATGAATGGAGCGGCTATCTGGCAGTTGGGCTGGTGGCGGCACGCATCGTGTGGGGCTTTATCGGCAGCAAACATGCGCGGTTTTCAGACTTCCTGGCGCTGCCGCGCGCTGTCATCATCTATCTCGGCGACAGCTTGCGCGGACCCGAGGCACGCCATCTCGGCCACAACCCGCCGGCGGCATGGTGATCATCGCCCTGATGGTCACCATTTTGGGGCTGGGGCTGACCGGCTGGATGATGACGCTCACGGCCTATGCCAATGCGGGCCTTATCGAAGGGGCGCATGAGTTTCTCGCCAACGGTTTTGTGGCTCTGGTGCTGCTCCACATTGCCGGCGTTCTTGTTGCCGGGCCGAGGCATAGCGAAAATCTGGTGCGCGCGATGATCACCGGCACCAAACGCGCTTAACCTCAAGGTCAGCGCTATTTCGATGCGCGCAGTTCTGTCACCAGATCGCGCGTATCGGGCCAGGGCGGGGCGCGGGAGAAGCGCGCGCGGATGAAGGTGACGAGATCGGCGACTTGTTCATCGCCGAGCATCGCAAAACCCGGCATGGGCCTGACGAAATAGGCATTCTCGCTCGGGCTCACGCCGTTCAGAATCACATGGATGAGATTGCGCGGATCGGGCGAAGCAACGGCGGTGGCGAGCGCCAGCGGCACCGATTGGGAACCTGCGCGATGACAATTGGCGCAGCGCTTGTCATAGGTGTCATAGCCGCGTCTTGCCGCCGCATCTTCAGGCGGCGGCGGCGCATTGGCGCTGGCGAACTCGACCCTTTCGGCAAAATCGAACGCGCTTTCGCTCTCCTCATCCTCGTCCGCGCGGCCCGCTTGCAATGACAATAGATACTGCGCCACCGCCGCCATATCGGCCTCGCTCAACGCGCCAATATTGGTGATCACATCGGCCATGGGTCCGGCGGCAATGCCGTGGCTCTCATCCCAGCCATCATAGAGATAATTGATCAGCGCCTGCTCGTCCCAGGAGACTGGTGCGGGCGATGCGCCATTCAGCGCCGGGCTATACCAGCCCTCGGCAAGGCCGCCCGCGTAATCGCGCGCCCGGTCGCGCGCGCCCAAGGCGTTGCGCGGTGAATGACACGCCGCGCAATGGCCAAGCCCCTCGACCAGATAAGCACCGCGGTTCCAAGTATCATCGCGCGCCGGGTCAGCGCGATAGGGCCCTTTTTCGAGGAACAGCATGTTCCACCCGGCCATCAGCCAGCGAATGTTGAATGGAAACCCCAGCTCGTTCTCGCGCGGCGGCGCCTCCACCGCCGGCTGCGACATGAGATAGGCATAGATCGCGGCGATGTCTTCATCGCTTGCCAGGGTGTAGTGATCGAAAGGGAATACCGGATAGAAATATCTGCCGGTGCGATTCACGCCTTCGCGCATGGCGCGGATGAAAGCTACTTGCGACCAGGCGCCGATGCCGGTCTCAGGATCAGGAGTGATGTTGGTTGAGATGACGGCGCCAAAGGGTGTGGCCAGCCGCACACCGCCAGCAAGCCCCGCGCCTGAGCGCGGCTGGTGACAACTGGCACAACCGCCAATCGACACCAGCTTTTTGCCCCGCTTGACCAGATCGGCCGCAAAACCACCGGGAGCCGGCGGCGCGATTTCGGCCAGTTCCTTGTGCCGCATGGCCCATGCGGCGGCAGCGATAACGCCAAGGACAAGGATCAGGCCGATGAAAAGAGTGATTCGGCGCAAAGGATCTGGCTCCTATGGATATATTGGGCGCAAATGGCTGTTCTGGAATTGCCGTCGGGTTTCACGCGCCGGGCGGTGCGGTGCCGTCAGTAACCGGCTTTTTCTGCCGCCAGTTCCAGCGCACCAACTCAGTCTGCTGGTCGTCAAGGATCCGCAGCGTGTCGGGATCGGTGCAATAATCGTCAACGCCGAAGCGCGCCCAGCGCGTCATCTTGTGCTCGGCCTCCTCAATGGTGGCAAAGCTCTCACGCGCAACCTCGCCGCTCCATTCCTGCGAGAGCACCTCGGCGACAAGCGTGTAAGCCATCGGTCCCTCTCCGGTTTTCCTGAGCATCAAAGCCGACCGTTCTGACAACAATGAGACCATCATCACCGATTGACCGGGCGAGATGAACAGAAATTGCTCGCGTGGCGATCACAATATATGCCCACAAAGCTTGACCATTATGTTTGTTGGAGTCACTCTTCTACCAAGAAAAACACTCAAATGACTTGATCAACGGATCAATATATTGCGCTTGCGAAGGTGTTTCGCAAATGCGGTAAGTCATTCAAAAAAATACAATTGCACCACGCGGGGTCAATAAGGACCGGGCGGCGCGGTGCGGGTCCAGACAGGGGAGGATGGTCGTGGTTGATTTCAAACTCAATGGCGAAGACGTCTCAGCGGGCGTGCCCGAGGGTGCGACGCTGCTATCGGTGCTGACAAATCAACTCAACGCCAATGGCCAGAAATATGGCTGCGGCAAATCGCAATGCGGGTCCTGCGCGGTGCTGGTGGACGGCGAGCGGGTGATTTCGTGCCAGACCAGTGCGGCATCCGCCGCCGGGCGCTCGGTGACGACGCTCGAAGGGCTGCGCGAGGACGGAAAGCCCAGCACCTTGCAACAGGCGTTCATCGACGAACAGGCGGCGCAATGCGGCTTTTGCCTAGCGGGCATGATCATCACCGCCCAGGCGCTGCTCGACCGCAACCCTCAGCCGACCGAATCGGATGTGCGCGCCGCGCTCAACGGCAATTTGTGCCGCTGTGGAACCCACAACCGCATAGTGCGCGCGGTACTGCGCGCCGCCGGGGAGGCCTGAGCCATGAACAAAGCCTTCAACATTGACCGCAGGGACTTGCTGAAGACCGGCGGTTTCTTGTCGCTTTCATTCGCCATTCCGTCGATTGCGTTCGGCCAGGACGCAGAGGTCAACCTGCCGCGCGACCTGGACCGCAATCCAAATCTGTCGTCCTGGATCCGCATCGATGCGGATAACGCTGTGACCTTGCAGATCGGCAAGGTCGAACTCGGCCAGGGCGCAGTAACCGCGGCAACGCAGGTCTGCGCCGACGAGCTCAAGGTTGATTTCTCCGAGCTCAATGTGGTCGCTGGCGATACTTGGAACGGGCCTGACGAGGGCACGACGGCGGGATCGAACTCAATGCCGCGCTGTGCGCCTGCGGTGCAGCAGGCAGCCGCCGAAGTGCGCGAGATCCTTATCGGACTGGCGGCTGCCAAGCTCGGCCAACCGGCGGACAGCCTCAAGATCGCCAATGCGACGATCACCGCGCCGAACGGCCAGTCGGTCATCTATGGCGAGCTGGTCACCGGCGAGACGCTCAATGTCGAGGCCAGCGGCAAGGCCAAGCTGCTGCCGATTTCAGAGCATGAATATATCGGCCGGTCGGTGCCGCGTCTTGACATTCCGGCCAAGATGACGGGCGAGATGATCTTCGTGCACGAAATGAACCCGGACGGGGTAGTGTTCGGCGCGGTGGCGCGTCCGCCAACCTATGAGGCAAAGCTGATCGATGCCGATCTTGGCGCGATAGATGCCATGCCGGGCGTCATCAAGACAGTGCGTAACGGCTCCTTTCTCGGCGTTGTCGCCGAGCATCAGGATCAGGCCTGGGCGGCTGCCGAAGCTTTGCAGCGTGATGCGAAATGGGAAGTGAAGAGCGTTCTTCCCGGCCATGACGGCATTTTCGATTGGCTTGAAAGTGCCGACAGCGAGGAGCTTGAGATCGTCAACAATGCGCGCACGGGTGGCGGCGAACCGGCCAAGGTGCTGGAGCGCACTTATCGGCGGCCCTATCACATGCACGCCTCGATCGGCACCTCGGCCGCCCTTGCCGAGCGCGGCGAGGATGGGGTGATCACCATCCACACCCACTCGCAAAGCGTGTTTGCCACCGGTGCGGCAATCGCCGAATTCTTGGGCATTGGTGAGGATAAGGTGCGCTGCATCCATACCCATGGCTCTGGCTGCTACGGCCACAACATGGCTGACGATGCGGCGGCTGATGCGGCGATCCTGGCCAATGAAGTGCCGGGCCGTCCGGTGAAGCTGCAATATACCCGCGCCGAGGAGCATCAATGGGAGCCCTATGGCTCGGCCATGGTGATGAAGACCAGGGCGGGCCTTGATGGCGACGGCAATGTGCTCGACTGGAGCATGGATATCTGGTCGACGCCGCATTCGACCCGGCCCGGCGGCAGCGCCAGCCGGTTGCTGTCGGGCCGCTATGTGGAGCCGCCCTTCACCATGGAAAAACGCAAGGATGGCGGGCCGCCGAACTATGCAGCAGCGCGCAACGGCATCCCGCTTTACGAGTTCCCCGGAACGAGGGTGGCAACCCACTTCGTTACAGACATGCCGCTCAGGGTTTCGGCAACGCGCGGACTTGGCGCCTTTGCCAATGTGTTTGCCATCGAGTCGTTCATCGACGAACTGGCGGCGGAAGCCGATGCTGATCCGCTGGAATACCGGTTGCGCTTCTTGAAAGACCGGCGCGCCCGCGACGTCCTGGAAAAATGCGCCGAGACCTTCGGCTGGGCGTCATATGAGAAGGGCCGCAATCGCGGACGCGGCATTGCCTTTGCGCAATACAAGAACCTTGCCGCCTATACCGCCGTTGCGGTCGAGGTTCAGGTGACCCCGCGCAATGGGCGGGTGCGGGTGCTGCGCGCGGCAGCGGCCAATGACAGCGGCCACATGATCAATCCGGACGGCATCGCCGCGCAGATTGAAGGCGGTCTTGTCCAGTCGATCAGCTGGACGCTCAAGGAAGAGGTGAAGTTTGACGATACGGCGGTCTTGTCGCGCGACTGGGCGAGCTATCCAATCATCACCTTCACCGAGGTGCCGCCAGTCGAGGTGGCGCTGATCGACCGCCCGGGCGAGCCGTATCTGGGCACCGGCGAGGCCTCGCAAGGGCCGACGGGTGCCGCGATCGCCAATGCGGTGTTCGATGCCGCCGGCGTGCGTGTCGACCGGGTTCCACTGACGCCGGACCGGGTCAAACTGGCGATTGATAATGCCTAGCGCTGCAACAGCGACAGAGTTCCAACAGGGAATTCGGCAGACCGGCCGGGGCAAAAAGCCCCGGCCGGTTTTCTGTTGGGGATCTGCCTCCCTGCCCCGCCCCTTGCGCGTGGGCGCCTGCACGCACCAAAATGAGCGCGCGCTCGCTCAGTTCTCAAAAAGGGATGGTCAATGACTGTAGGGCTTGCCGTTCTCGGGACCGGCAGAATTGTCGAGACCGGCTATGTACCGGCGGTGGAAACTGCCAAGGGCGCGCGGCTTGTCGCCATATTGAGCCGCGATCAGGCCAGAGGCGATGAAGCCGCCCACAAATACGGCATTGATGCTGCCTATTCGGACCTCGACCAACTGCTCGCCGACCCTCAGATCGATGCGGTGATTGTCGCGACACCGGACGGGCTGCATGAGGACCAGGTGATTGCCGCGGCCAAGGCCGGCAAGCATGTGCTGTGCGAAAAGCCGATGGCGATTTCGCTGGCCGCCTGCCAGCGCATGGCCGAAGCGGTCGCCAAGGCCGGGATCGTGTTCGCCATGGGTTATGACAATCGCTTCAATCCGGGCCTTGCGCATGTGAAAGAGCTGATTGATCAGGGTGCTGTCGGGCCGGTACGGCTAGCGCGCGCCTATGCCACCTCGGCGGTGTCAAATCCGGACAATTGGCGCGCACGGGGCGAACAATCGGGATATTGGGCGCTGAGCGCGGTCGGCACCCATGTGATCGACGCCTATCGCTGGTTCTTCGGCGATCCGGCGTCGATTGGCGGTGGGCATGGTGCCTTTGTGAACGATGTGCCAACCGACGAGATTTCCATTTTGGTGATGAACTATCCGGGCCGCTTGATGGCAGAGGTCACGTCCACTTCGATCCTGCCGTTCTCGCAACGCCTTGAAATTCATGGTGAAAAGGGCTCGATTATCGGCGAGAAGATGTTCGGGCGCACCCACAGGGAAGTTCCGATCACCTGCAATGGCGAGATCGAAATGGTTTTGCAATCCAATCCTTTCATTGTCGAAATCGAGGATTTCGTCGGCGCTATCGAAGGCCGCAACGAACCGCGCACCAGCCTTGAGGATGGGATTGCCAATGTCCGCATCATGGAGACCGCGATCAACGGCGGATTGCTGAAGCCACTCTCATCGTGATCGATCAAATGCCGCGCACCCACGCGACCTGCGAAGCAAAAAGAAGGAATATCGGCTGATACACTTCCGATCCTGCCCTACGGGCCCACCGCCGGGCGCCAGCACATGGTCGGCAAGGCGCCGCGGCCAAAAACGCTGACGGTCGATTTTCACGGTCATATGTTCGTGCCCGCCGCAGACGAGCTGGTAAAGCCGCATCTCAACGAAGAAAGCCATCTCGGGCGGCGCCAGTCGAACCCGGTGACGCAGGAGATTTCGCAAAACCAGCTTCGCGAGCGCATCAAGGAATGGAGCAGCATTGAGGAGCGCCTTGCCGACATGGACAAGATGGACCTTGATGTGATGGCGGTCTCGTGTGCGCCGCCGCAGCTCCATTATGGGGTCGATGCCAGCCTTGGCCATGAATCAAGCCAGCTGATCAACGACACTATCGCAAGCCAGATCGCCCCTCGGCCCGACCGCTTTGTCGGTATCGCCACGGTTGCCGCTGCAGGATACCGGCCTTGCCCTGACCGAGCTTGAGCGTGCGGTCTCCGGCCTCGGCTTTCGCGGCGTCATGGTGCAGGCCTCGGTGGGCGATGAGGAGCTTTCAACCGAGCGGCTGGAGCCATTCTGGGCGCGATGCGAGGCGCTTGATATTCCGGTGTTCATCCATCCGGCATCGTTCAAGACGGCGCGGTTCGGGCGCAACTATCTCACCAACATCATCGGCAATCCGCTCGATACCACGGTGGCGGTGCACTATCTGATTTTTGACGGGGTGATGGCGCGCTACCCGAAACTCAAGGTGTTTCTTGCCCATGGCGGCGCGTTTGCCGGCGCCTGTGGTGCACGCATGGACCATGGCTTTGGCGCATGGCCCGACGACTGCCGCGACCATATCTCCGGGCTGCCCTCGACCTATCTCAAGCGGTTCTACTATGACACGGTGGTGTTCTCGGTCGATCAGTTTGAATATCTGATCAAGAAATATGGTGCCGATCACGTGGTTCTGGGCACCGATTATCCAGCCGATATGGGCGAATATAATCCGGTGGAGCATGTCTATCAGTCGACGGCCTTGAAGAGACCACACGCGAAAAGATCTGCGGTCTCAATACACTGGCGCTGATGGGCATCGAGGAGAGCCGGTTCAAATCATGATCTGAACCGGCTGCAGGCTTGGACGCTACATCCCGTCAGCAGGCCGCGGGCCGACCACCGCATCCATGGCGCGGTCCTTGAGATCGCGGAACTTGGCCGAGGTGGTGGCCAAGCGCTGGTCCCATTCGACATTGGGCACCTGGCCTTCAATGGTGCGGAAATAGACCTGCATCAGCGCGTAAATGGCAAGCGGCTCGACCAGCGCCGCCTTGAACGCCCAGGCAAAGACAAATGTGGTGGCAAAGGCCCACACGCCGAGATCGCCCGGAAACAACGCCATCAGCCCAAGCACCGGGCCCAACAGGACAAAGAAAATGGCGATGGTGATGGGCCATATAAACAAAGACAGCCAGATCGCGTTCTTGATCATGGTGCCGTAGTTCTGGGCATAGAGCACCAACCCCTCGCGCCCGGTCTGCCAAGGATTGTCTGTTCTAGTGCGGATGACATGGGCGACGATCACTTCATCGACATAGGTGAGCGACATGCGCAGCACCGTATTGACCATGCGCATCAGCCCCTGAAGGCCGGGAATGGAGATCAGCACCGCAGCGGTGCCGAGAAGGCCGGTGAGGATACGCAACACTCCCTTGATCAGCAGGTTGAGGGCAAACAGCACCGAGGATTGAGCAAATCGCTCCTTGACGACGCCGGCGGCAAAGCTGATCTGCTCCCTGCCCTCTGGCGACTCAGCACCGTCATGGATCAGCACCAGCATCGCGATATGGGCGACCCTGACGTGATAGAGGATGAATTCGCGGGCGAAATAGAGCACCCCGGAAGCACCGGCAAAGCCGATCATGGCGCTGTAAAAGGCGCCCGTGCCGCCGCCATCCTCGCTCAAGGACGTGACGCCATAGCCGATCGCACCGCCAACGCCGGTGACAACCAGATAACCGATGGCAATGCCGAAATAGACCGCCATGCGAAACAGGATGAAGAGCGCGGTGCGCACCATGGCGGCGAATGCGCGCGAAAGATCGAAATCCCACATGGGACCGCCTCCAGCTACTGAGTTGGACAATCAGGGCCAGACTAGCGCGTTTTTGGCAGGCGGTGAATCGGGAGGCGTTGGGGGCTATCTGGTTTGGCTACGCGCTGGTCAGGGTTGGAACACCGGTAAGATCAACACGCACGGCCTCCAATGCGAGATCATAATTGAGCTGCATCTGGGCCCAGACGTCGGGTTCGTTGCCAAGCACATGACCAAGACGCACGGCAATGCGCGGCGTGACGGGCTCGCGTTCATTGAGAATGCCGTAAAGTGTCTGGCGGGAGATGCCGAGCATTTCGGCGAACTTGGTCTTGGTGATGGTCAGCTCCGGCAACACGTCCTCGCGCAGCACTTCGCCGGGGTGCGTTGGCTTCAGGCCGGCAAGCAGCGGGTTGCTCATCAGTGGCAATCCTCCAGATCGACATGGATTCCATGGCGATCAGGCCGACCCATGGCGACCAGGAAGGTGCCGCCTGGAATGGGCACTTCGCCTGCACCCGCTGCCATCGGCTGTTTGTGTTCGACCGGTTCGGCGATCCGGCAGTTAGGCGTTCTGCAACCCGCCGTCGAGCGTCACCGGGAACGGGATCTGCGCCGCTGTTTCCGAGGCGATGCCGCCTTCGCTGCACCGGACATTCATGAGTTTCCGGAGGCCGAGGGCGACCGGTATACGATCCGTCTCAAAGCCGACGCGATCCTTCAGCAAAGCATCGCCTGCCTTCCGACCCGACCCATCGGCCGCCCACCCGATCATATGATCCGCACCCATGTTGCCTGGGTTGTGGTTCTGGATTTGGTTTCGCCGGGGCCGGGCTATGCCACGGCGCCTTTGCGCTCCCGGAACAGGAGCCGTTTCATGTTGACTGCGATCCTGGCCATGCCGATCCTGGCCCTCGCCCGGTCGATGCCGATGGTGCGGACGAAGAGCCCCATTCGTGCCTTCATCCCGGCGAAGGGATGTTCGATCGCGGATCGGACCTTCGACCGTGCGGCATTGGCCCTCTCGTGATGCACGGGCATCGGCTTCCTGGGCGGGCGGCGGAAATGGACCTTCGAGGTCAGCCCGGCCCGGGCGATTTTCTTCTCGTTCTTCTGCGACCGATACGCCGTGTCCGCCCGGACAGTCGAGCCGGTGTTCGCCTGATCCGGAAGCCCGCCCGCTACGCGTCCGTCATGCCGGGCGGCGTCGGTGACGATCCATGTCCGGACGAAGCCGTGGCGCCGGTCGGCATTGATATAGGATTTGCAGCCGAACACCGGCGTGGCGATTGCGCCCATCGCCGTGCCGTCCGGGCGCGTCTTCCTGCGCCCTCGCTTGAGCGTCCAACGCGCGTCGCGATCCTTTTGCGCCGGTTTCCGGGGATTGGCCTGCCAATCAGGCGGGATGCCCCCCGCTTCCATACCTCTATGCCCTTGACGATCTCCTTCCCGGCATCGGTCATGCGCCGGCGCGGGGCCGCCACGATGGTGGCATGATCAGCCCGCCCATGGCGGGATATCCGGGCGGGATATCCGGCGTCCTTAAGATGCGCGTCGAACCGGGCGAAGAGTTTCTCCACCGCGCCGGTCCGCACCGGGGCTTCCCGGAACCGCCGGATGGTCGTCTCGTCCGGCGCCCGCGCGCTGTCATCGAGGCTGAGGAAACGGCCAAGGGTGCGCCGGTCCATGATTTGCAACGCCACCTGCGCATCCAACAGACCGTAGAGCGCCTGGATCACCGGCACCTTGAACATGAGGACCGGGTCCATGGGCGCCCGCCCGCCCTGCCTGCCATCGGAACGATCAAGCGTCGCGAAAACGTCCGCCGGATGGTTGTTGCCGTGCCCGAAGTTGTGCTCGAAGTTATATCCGTCCCGCGCCTTGGGTGTCTGGAACGTTTCGTTCTCAATCGCCCATCTGCGGCGGGCGGCCCGCATGACGGACATCACCGTGTCCCGCTCCGGCGGGAGATCGGTGATCCATGAGAAACTCTTTCTCCTTACCTTTCGTGCCTTTCGTGTCAGTCTCCTCGTCGTTCAGCATGTTGACCTTCACCTCGAAGTTCGCGTCGTTGAGCGGCAGGTGTGAGTCCCACTCGAAGCGATGCATCCTGCCGGCCGTCTTGTCACGTGTCTCCCGTGTCTGCTGCGTCTCGCTGGCCTTGACCCGACTGAACAGCAGTTCGTGATCGCCCGGCTTCGCGCCGAGGATGAAACGAAAACCCTTGTCCCGCAGATGCCTGATGCGGGGTCCGTTGGACGCCGGCCCGTCCTCGACGATGGCCGCCTTGATGTGCGCGTGCTCCCGGCGCAGGCCGCTGAGGAGACGCTTCGCGGCGTTCCGCTCGCAGTCGTTCTTCGTGGTTCCGTCCTCATTCCGGATCGGCTCCGGCGCCAGTGGGAACACCTCCTTCGGGTCGGGGTGGACCACCGCCGCGCCGAGGGGCTGGTGGTCGTACGTCTTCGACCCGTCGTCGCGGTGGCTCTTCACGCAGCAGCGTCTGCAACCGACCTTGTGCGAGGAATGCTGGCCGGTGCCATCCACCGAGATCAGCAGATGCCCGTCGAAGACCGTCCAGCCTTCGATCACCTTGCCGCGCGCGCATCCGCGTGTCCGAGGGCACCTTTTCCACGCCAAAGAGCGAGCGGAGGTTCCGCGCCTGGACCGGACCCTCGTCGCCGCGCACCTGCCGGTCAAACTGAAGCCCGGTCAAACTGAGGCAACGACGGAAACTTGAGTGACGTCAGTGCGGACATCAGGCAGTCGGACAGGCTGAAGTCACCTGTGTTGATCGGGGTCGGGGATACGGGCGAAGCATGCCTGGCATCGACAGATGTTTGCGGAAAGAGTTTCTGGACATATTGCTGCTCTGCTTTTCTGGCTGTTTTAACGCGTAGACCTGCCCCAACAAATTGATAATGAACAAAAATAATCCTACAGGAAATTGCTGAAAATCTACCCGGCCGCATCACAACCCAATCTCGTCACAAGAAACTCTGCGGATCGACATCAACGCTGACGCGAACCTGAGTGGCAAGTTTCACTGAACACAGCCAACGGCGCACATAGTTCTGAACAGGGGTTCCGCGGCCGGCTTTTATGAGGAAACGAATCCGGTAGCGCCCGCGGATCACAGCGAGCGGCGCTTCTGCAGGCCCGAGCACGGAAATGTCGGCGTTGCGCGGTGCCGCGCGCGAGAGCGAGCGTGCCGCCGCACTGGCCATATCCTGGGTGGGCGCCGAGACAATCAGTGCCACCAGGCGCCCGAATGGCGGAAGCCCGGCATCGCGGCGCATTTCCGCCTCGCGCGTATAGAACGCATCGCGCCCGCCATCGACCAGTGCCTCGACCACCGGATGATCGGGCATGTGGGTTTGCAAAATGACCCGCCCAGGCAAATCCTCGCGCCCGGCACGCCCCGCCACCTGGTGCAGCAGCTGATAGGTGCGCTCCGATGAGCGCGGGTCGCCGTGGGCAAGGCCGAAATCAGCATCGACCACACCGACCAGAGTCAGGTTCGGAAAATGATGCCCCTTGGCCACCAGTTGGGTGCCGACCAGAATGTCGATCTCATGCGTCTTGATCGCCGCAATCACTTCACGCATCGCATTGACGCCGGCCAGATGATCGCTTGACAGGATGGCCTGGCGGGCGTCAGGAAACCGGTCGGCCACCTCCTCCACGATCCTTTCAACCCCGGGACCGCACGGCACCATTGTGTGCTCCTTGCCGCAATAGGGACATTGTGTCGGCACAGGACCGGCAAACCCGCAATGGTGGCATCTGAGCTCATGATAGAAACGGTGTTCGACCAGCCAGGCATCGCATTGCGGACATTCAAGCCGGTATCCACACGCCCGGCACAGCGTCAGCGGCGCATAGCCGCGCCGGTTGAGAAACAGGAGCGATTGCTCCCCGGCTGCCAAGGTCTGCTCCACTGCCGCAACGAGGTCCGGGCCGAGCCAGCGCCCGCGCTCTGGCGGCGCGCTTCTCGGATCGACCGCACTGATCGTGGGCAAAGCCGCGCCTGCATGGCGCTCCGGCAGCGTCAGCCGCTCATATTTGCCCTGTTCGGCATTGACGTGGGTTTCGAGAGACGGTGTTGCCGACGACAGGATAGCCGGCACCGACGACAGCATGGCGCGCACCACACCCATGTCGCGAGCGTGATAGATCACGCCGTCCTCCTGCTTGAACGCCGGGTCGTGTTCCTCATCGATCACCACCAGCCCGAGGTCCCTGAAGGGGAGGAAGAGAGCAGACCTGGCGCCGATCACCGCGCGCGCGCGGCCACTCGCAATGCCGCGCCACACCCGCTCGCGCTCGCGCCGCGCAAGGCCTGAATGCCATTCCGCCGCCGGCGCCCCGTAGCGATGCTCGAAGCGGGCGAGGAATTCCGACGTCAGCGCAATTTCCGGCAGCAGGATCAAAACCTGCCGGCCTTCGTCGAATGCCTGGGCTGCCGCCTCCAGATAGACATGCGTTTTGCCGGCGCCGGTGACACCGTCAATCAGCACCGTGCGGTGTGCGGCAGTTGAGACAATCTCGCGCACCCGCGCCGCTGCAATTGCCTGTGCCGCGGACAACTCAGGCAGCCGCAATGAGGCGTCAATGGGTGAGAACGACGCCAAGGCCGGCAATTCAACCACTGTCAGGGTTCCAGCTTCGGCAAGCCCGTTGATCACCGACGGCGACACCTGCGCCATGCGCGCAATGTCCGAGCGCACCAGCGTCTGGCCGTCATCCAGAAGCTCCAATACCCGCGTTCGCGCCGCGGTCATGCGCGCGGGTTGAGGACCGCTGCGCCGCAACCCGGTGACCCGCCGCTCCGGCCCCAGGGCTTCGGGCACGCGCAACACCATGCACAACACGCTTCCAGGCGGGCTGACGGTATAATCGGCAACCCAATTGACGAAGCTGATCAGATCATCGGGCAGGGGACTTGCCTCGAGCACACCGGCGATCGGCCGCAGACGCGCGCGCTCAACCACCGTGCGCTCACCAGACTTCGGCCAGACCACGCCCGTAACCTCGCGCGGGCCAAGCGGCACCCTTACCAATTGTCCGGGAACCAGATCTTCGCCCGCCAGATAGCTGTAGGGCCCCTCTAGCGCCAGCGGCAGAAGAACCTCGACGATTTCCCCCTCGTCGCTCACCTGACCAACAGACCCGCCAAATTCGTCGCTGCGATTGGCCAGTGAGTTAACCGTCTTTTCTTGATTTTATCGGCATTGTCGGATGTGCAGCACCGATTGAGCCGCGAACACGCGGTCAATTGCGGTTGTGAGGGGATCGTGGCACGCTCCGAGTGGTTTTGGCGCACAGCTTCCTCTCAGTGGAGTTCAGTTTATGAAGTTTTTTATCGACACAGCAGATATTGCCGAGATTCGCGAGCTTGCGGAAACCGGTTTGCTTGATGGCGTGACCACCAATCCGTCGCTGATCGCCAAATCGGGCGGCGATATGAAAGACACCATCAGTGAAATCTGTGCTGTGGTATCAGGCCCGGTCAGCGCCGAAGTAGCAGCTACAAAAGCCGATGACATGGTGGCCGAAGGCCGCAAGCTTGCTGACATCGCACCCAATGTCACGGTCAAGGTGCCACTTATCTGGGATGGCCTCAAGGCCTGCCGCGCGCTCAACCAGTCTGGCATTTCGGTCAATGTCACCTTGTGCTTTTCCGCAACCCAGGCGTTGCTTGCCGCCAAGTGCGGCGCCACGTTCATTTCACCTTTTATCGGCCGTCTCGATGATATTGGCCTTGATGGCATGGAACTGATCGATGACATCCGCGCCATTTACGATAACTATGCTGAGATCGACACCGCCATTCTGGCCGCATCGATCCGCTCCACCAATCATGTCAAGGACGCGGCCCGGGCCGGCGCCGATGTCGCCACCATTCCGCCAGATGTGTTGAAGAAGCTGGCCGAGCACCCGCTCACCGACAAGGGCCTCGACGCCTTCCTCGCCGACTGGAAAACCACCGGACAATCGATTCTTTAGCGCCATGACCATACAAACCGACGAATTCTGTCTCGCCACCGCCTGTGAAGACGCCAATCAGGCTCTGGCATGCTGGTATGGGCATATTACCGCCGAGCGCCAGGCTGCGCCCAACACCGTTGATGCCTATACCCACGATGTGGAGTCGTTTTTTGACTTCCTGTGCGATCATCTGGGCGGACCGGTCGCGCTTGAGGATCTGAAAGCCCTGCAGCCTGCCGATTTTCGCGCGTTTCTCGCGATGCGGCGGCGTACCGGCTCCAGCGCCCGCACCACAGCGCGCGTTTTGTCGTCGATCCGCTCATTGTTCCGCTTCATGGAGCGCGCCGATATCGTCAAGAACACGGCTCTGGGCGCCATCCGCACGCCGAAACTTCCCCATGGCATCCCCAAGCCCCTGTCAGTGCCGCAGGCGAAGGCATTGATCGAAAGTGCCGAGGGAGATGTCGAGTCAACCCGCAACTGGGTCGGCGCGCGCGATGCGGCGATCTTTCTGATGCTCTATGGTTGCGGCCTGCGGATCTCCGAAGCCCTTGACCTCAACGTCAAGGATGCGCCGCTGGAAGACTGGCAGGACACTTTGCGCGTCACCGGCAAGGGCCGCAAGACAAGGGAAGTGCCGATTCTACCCGAGGTTCGTACCGGCCTCAGGCGCTACCTTGAGCTTTATCCAAGCGTGCTTGAAATCGACGATCCGCTGTTTGTCGGCGTTCGCGGCGGCAGACTCAGCCCGCGCATTGTCCAACTCACCACCCAGCGTATACGCGCCTCCCTGATGCTGCCGGAGACCGTCACCCCTCATGCGCTGCGCCATTCATTTGCAACACATCTTTTGCAGGCAGGCGTTGATTTGCGGGCAATTCAGGAGCTTCTGGGCCATTCCAGCCTGTCGACCACACAGGTCTATACCGAAGTCGACCGCACCCATCTCCTGAACGTCCACGCTACCGCCCACCCGCGCGCAAGCCATTTGCGGGTGGTCTCCGACAACACCTGAAGGCGACCTGAGGGGCGGCCGCATTGAATTTGGTTTGCGGTGTTGCTGCTCAGTAGAATATCAGCACGATCTTTTTGTTGAACAAGACGAAGGCGAACAGAACTGCGAGAGTGGCTACCGCGACCATTGTTCCGACAGCAAAATCTTTGGCAGTAGCGCGCGTGCTCTTGATAGTTCATGACATCCAGCAGGCATCCGGGGCGGGCATATGTCGCCTGGCAGCTGCCCTTGCCCGTTCACCGGTACTAGGGTCTGGGCTCATTATAGCCACGAGATGAGGGCTGCGGCGCGCGCGATAGCTGCCATGACGTTTTCAATGTTGCGCTCGAAGCGCGTTGCGATGCGCCGCCCGTCTTTTGAGGCGGCAGAACATGCGTTCGATGATATCTCGCTCCCTGTAGATGGCCTGATCGTAGGGATAGCAGCGCATGGAAGCTCCCGCTCGGCACACGACGATCATCAACGCGCTTCTTGCCACGCACATCGGTCGGCAGAAGCGGCGCGATCCGAGCCCGCTGAGAATCGGAAAACCAGAAGAAATCATACATCTCGTTACCTCCTCATCGAAGGCGATGAATCATCCTCAGATCAAATCGGGAAGACGGTTATTGGGGCCGGACCCTAGAGCGATTTATGGTTAATGTGGGGTAAAATCGCCGCTTGATGCCGCGGCAACGTGGCTGTGTGGCACCCCGCTAGCTACATGTGCCCGGCAGCTACATATGAATGGCGCGTCCGGCAACCGCCAGCGCCGCTTCCTTCACTGCCTCGGTCAATGTCGGATGGGCATGGCAGGTACGCGCGATGTCCTCGGCTGCGGCCCCGAATTCCATCGCCAGCGCTGCTTCGGCAATCATGTTGCCGGCATCCGGACCGATTATGTGCACCCCCAAAACCCGGTCGGTTGTTGCATCGGCAAGGATTTTCACAAAGCCATCGGTCTGACGATTGACCTTGGCCCGTCCATTGGCGGTGAACGGAAACTTGCCGACGCGATAGTCCATCCCTGCTTGCTTGAGCTGCTCTTCGGTCTGCCCGACACTTGCCACTTCAGGCGTTGTATAGACTACGCCGGGGATCACGTCGTAATTCACATGGCCTGCCTGACCGGCCAGGATCTCGGCCACCGCCATGCCCTCGTCTTCTGCCTTGTGCGCCAGCATCGGGCCAGCGATGACATCGCCAATGGCATAGATGCCCTCGACACTGGTCTTGAAATGCCCGTCGGTCTGGAGGCAGCCACGCCCGTCAAGCGCAACACCGGCCTCTTCCAACCCCAGCCCTTTAGTGTGCGCCACCCGACCAATCGAAACCAGCACCACATCGGCGTCCACCACTTCAGCCTCGCCACCCTTGACCGGCTCGAGCGAAACCTTGAGTTTGGCCTTGAGCTTTTCGATGCCGGTCACTTTCTGGCCGAGCCGGAACTGCATCCCCTGGCGTTTGAGAATGCGCTGGAACTGCTTGGCGACCTCGCCATCCATGCCCGGCGTGATGCGATCGAGGAACTCGACCACGGTCACTTCCGAGCCAAGCCGGCGCCACACCGAACCAAGTTCAAGGCCGATATAGCCGGCACCGACGATGACAAGCCGCTTGGGCACCTGCGGCAATTCAAGTGCACCGGTTGAGGAAACGATCCTGTCTTCATCAACCTCAACGCCCTTGAGCGGCGCCGCATCCGAGCCCGTGGCAACCACGATATTGCGGGTTGAAAGCGTTTCGCTGCCGCCGTCATTGAGCGTGACGTCGACCACACCGGCACCCTTGATGCGCGCCGCACCATGGAAGGCATCGACCTTGTTCTTTTCCAGAAGATACGAAATGCCTTTGACGTTGCCCGCCACACCCTCATCCTTGAACGTCAGCATGGCGCCAAGATCGAGCTTTGGCTGAACGCCAATCCCCATATCGGCAAATCCATGTCCCGCCTTGTCATACAGTTCGGAGGCATGCAGCAGCGCCTTTGACGGAATACAGCCGACATTGAGGCAGGTGCCGCCATGCGTGGCGCGTTTTTCCACCACCGCAACCTTGAGGCCAAGCTGGGCCGCCCTGATGGCGCAGACATAGCCACCGGGCCCGGTTCCGATGACGACAAGATCATAAGCACTCATTGAATTTGCGTCCGTTTCCGCCGCGACAAACCGCGGCTCTGCCCCAAAATTGGCGCTGGTTCACTCCCTAGGCTCAGGGCTCATTAAAGCCACCATATGAGGATGGCTGCCATTGTGATTGCGGCCATGAAGACGTCTGCCCGCCGGTCATATGGCGTTGCGATGCGGCGCCGGTCCTTGAGCGGTGCGAACATGTTCTCAACCTTATGGCGCTGTTTGTATTGAATGTTGCAGAAGGAAGCGGGTGCCTTTCGTCCTGTTCGGGGCGGAATGCATGGGGTGATCCCCCCGGCTTTCAGCGCCGCGCGATCATCGTCTGAATCGTATCCCTTATCTGCGATCATTATAGCTTTGACGCTATCACAGAGACCCGGATACAAGAGCTTCGCACCGATATGATCCGACAAGCTGGCCAGCCGTCAGGCACATGGCCGGCGGTCGTCCGTCACCATCGCAGACGGCATGAAGTCTGGTGTTCGGCCCGCCTTTTGTGCGCCCGATGTGGCGGGGAAGCCCCCCCCTTTCAGAAGGCTCGACGCGGTACGATGAGCCTTCAAGTGTGTTGCATCAATCATCAGCGTATCGGGTGGCCCGTCAGAAGCAGTCAAGTGACTGAAAATCTTGTCGAACACGCGGAGTTCGGTCCAGCATCGAAAGCGATTGTAGAGCGTCTTATGCGGGCCGCAGGCCGCAGCTGCGTCCTTCCATTGCAGCCCGTGCTTCAGCACGCAGACGATGCCTGACACAACACGACGATCATCCCCCCGGGCAACTCCGTGGGACTTGGGAAAGAATGGCTCGATCTTTGACATTTGAGCGCGTGAGAGCAGAAACAGATCCGACATGGCAAACTCCTTTGACATCCTGAATCAGAAATCGAACTTCAATGCAAATTAATGGGTCCTGAGCCTAGAGATCGAGCACCAGGCGCTGCGGGTCTTCCAAATTCTCTTTCACACGCTCCAGGAACGTCACCGCTTCCTTGCCGTCGACGATGCGGTGATCATAGGACAGTGCCAGATACATCATCGGCCTGATGACAATGGCGCCGTCGACCACCACCGGCCGCTGCTCGATCTTGTGCATGCCGAGAATGCCCGATTGCGGTGCATTCAGGATCGGCGTCGACATCAGCGAGCCGTAAACCCCGCCATTGGTAATGGTGAATGTGCCGCCCTGCATGTCTTCAATGGACAGCTCGCCCTGGCGCGCGGCCTGTCCAAGTTCACCGATCCTCTTTTCAATTCCCGCAATCGACAGATCTTGGCAATCCCGCACCACCGGCACTACCAGGCCCCGGTCGATGCCGACCGCGACGCCAATGTGATAGTAGTTCTTGTAGACGATGTCGGTGTCGTCGATCTCGGCATTGACCGCCGGAATGTCCCGAAGTGCGGCAACGCAGGCTTTGACGAAAAAGCCCATAAAGCCAAGCTTTACCCTGTGCTTTTGCTCAAACAGTTCCTTGTAGGAACTGCGCAGTTCCATCACCGCGCTCATATCCACCTCATTGAAGGTGGTCAGCATCGCGGCTGTATCTTGCGCCGCCTTGAGCCGCTTGGCGATGGTCTGCCTGAGCCGCGTCATGCGCACCCGCTCTTCGCGTGCATCGCTCGCATCGCCAGCTGGTGCGCTGGGTGTTTCGACCACCTCCGGCGCTTCGGCTTTCGCCGGAACCGCACCTTCAAGGGCTGCCAGAATGTCGCCTTTCAGGACTTGCCTGCGCTTGCCGCTGCCCTCCAGCGATTCAGCTGAGAGATTGTGTTCCTCCATCAGCTTTCTTGCCGAAGGCGTAGGCGGCATCGCGCCGCCACCATTGGCCGGTGCCGCCGGTGCTTCGACAGCTTTGAGCGCGGGCGCCGCAGATTCCGGCTTGGCTTCGGGCGCGGCTTTGGTTTGGGCTTCAGGTTTTGCCTTGGCGCCCGCCCCGCCATCTTCAATCGACCCCAGAAGTGTCCCAACCTCGACCGTGACACCATCGTCAGCCGCGATTTCACCAAGAATACCCGATGCCGGCGCCGGCACTTCCAGCGTTACCTTGTCGGTTTCAAGCTCGACCAGCGGTTCATCTGCGGCAACCAAATCACCTGGTTGCTTCAACCATTGTGCGATCGTCGCTTCGGTTACCGACTCGCTAAGAGCCGGTACTCTGATTTCGGTGGGCATGGCCTCTCCGCCTTCACTTTGGCATTGCCTATTCGCCGGCAAGTGCCTCCTCGAGGAAATTGTTAAGCTGCTTGAGATGGGTGCTCATCAACCCGGTCGCCGTCGATGCCGCAGCTGGCCTGCCGGTATATCTGAGACGCTTGTGCTCGGCACCGATATGCTCAAGCACCCATTGCATGTTGGGCACGATATAGCTCCACGCTCCCATATTGCGCGGCTCTTCTTGGCACCACACTATCTCCGCGCCCTTGAAGGCGTCCAGCTCCGTCATCAGCGCACGCGCCGGGAACGGATAGAGCTGCTCGACCCGCATCAGATAGACATCGTCGATGCCACGCTCCTCGCGCGCCTCCACAAGATCGTAGTAGACCTTGCCGGTGCACAGCACCACGCGCTTGATTTGGTCATCGGGCTTGATCGTCCTTGCTCCGTTCTGCCCCGCGCCGTCATCCCACAACACCCGGTGGAAGGTGGTATGCGGCCCGAAGTCTCCCAGATTGGAGACCACGCGCTTGTGCCTGAGCAGACTCTTCGGCGTCATCAGCACCAGGGGCTTGCGGAATTTGCGGTGAATCTGACGGCGCAGGATATGGAAGTAGTTGCATGGCGTGGTGCAATTGGCGATCTGCATATTGTCTTCTGCGCACAGCTGCAGATAGCGCTCCAGCCGGGCGGATGAATGCTCCGGCCCCTGTCCCTCATAGCCATGCGGCAACAGCAGAACGAGGCCTGACACGCGCAGCCATTTGCGCTCGCCGGCAGCAATGAACTGATCGATCACCACCTGCGCGCCATTGGCGAAATCACCGAACTGCGCCTCCCATAATGAAAGCGCGCGCGGCTCGGCCAGAGAGAAGCCATATTCAAAACCCAGCACCGCCTCTTCCGACAGCATCGAGTTGATAACCTCGAACGGCGCCTGGGTATCGGAGATATTGGCGAGCGGGATGTAGCGGTTTTCGGATTGCTGATCGGTGAGCACCGAGTGACGCTGAGAGAAGGTGCCGCGCTCCGAATCCTGGCCCGACAGCCTGACCGGCCAGCCTTCCTCAAGCAGGGAACCGAACGCCAGCGATTCCGCCGTCGCCCAGTCAACGCCCTCGCCATCCTCGATCGCCTTGCGCCGCCCATCGACAATCCGCGCCAGCGTCCGGTGCACATTGAAGTCATCGGGGATTTCGGTGATCTTCGTCCCGATCCGCTTGAGCACATCAAGCTCGACCCCGGTCTCACCGCGCCGCGCTTCGCCCTCGGCAACCCCGATCCCGGTCCACGCACCATCGAGCCAGTCGGCCTTGTTCGGCCGGTAGTCCTGACCCGCGGTGAATTCGCCATCCAGATAGCTGCGGAATTCCACCTCTTGGCGTTCCACATCCTCTCTGGTCACCAGCCCTTCCTCGATCAGCCTGTCGGCGTAGATCTGGCAGGTGGTCGGATGTTCGCGGATTTTCTCATACATCAATGGTTGGGTGAACGCAGGCTCATCGCCCTCATTGTGTCCAAAGCGCCGGTAGCAAAACATGTCGATCACCACCGGCGAGTTGAACTTCTGACGGAATTCCGTCGCCATCTTTGCCGCAAAAGTAACGGCCTCCGGGTCATCTCCATTCACATGGAAGATCGGCGCATCGACCATCTTGGCGACGTCTGAGGGGTAGGGCGAGGAACGTGAAAAGCTCGGTGAAGTGGTAAAGCCGATCTGGTTGTTGACGATGAAGTGAACCGAACCACCGGTTCTGTGCCCCTTGAGTCCGGAAAGACCCAGACATTCCGCCACCACGCCTTGGCCGGCAAATGAAGCATCGCCATGCAGCAGCAGCGGCAGCACCATGGTGCGGCCACGGTCATTGAGCTGGTCCTGCTTGGCGCGCACTTTGCCGAGCACCACCGGATCGACAATTTCCAGATGTGACGGGTTGGCGGTCAGCGACAGATGCACCGCATTGCCATCGAATTCACGATCCGATGAAGCGCCCAGATGATATTTGACATCGCCTGACCCCTCGACCTCTTCGGGCGTGGCAGCGCCGCCGCTGAACTCATGGAAAATCGCCCGGTAGGGCTTGCCCATGACATTGGCCAGAACATTGAGCCGGCCACGATGTGGCATGCCGATGATGATTTCCTTGACCCCAAGATTGCCGCCGCGCTTGATGATCTGCTCCAACGCCGGAACCATCGCTTCGCCGCCATCAAGACCGAAGCGCTTGGTGCCGGTGTATTTGACGCCAAGAAACTTCTCAAAGCCTTCGGTTTCGATCAGCTTGTTGAGGATCGCCTTTTTGCCCTCTGGCGTGAACGAGATTTCCTTGTCCGGTCCCTCGATACGCTCCTGCAGCCAGGCCTTTTCCTCCGGGTCGGCGATATGCAGAAACTCGATCCCCAGCGTTGAGCAATAGGTCCGCTTGAGGATCGCCAGAATCTCGTTGACCGTCGCGGTCTCAAGACCCAGCACGAAATTGATGAAAATCGGCCGGTCACTATCCTGCGGTCCAAACCCGTAGCTTTCCGGTTGCAGCTCGGGATGCGACGGCTTTTGTTCAAGACGCAATGGATCGAGATCGGCGGCCAGATGACCGCGCATGCGATACGCCCGGATCATCATCAGGGCACGAATCGAATCTAGCGTCGCCGCGCGCATTTCATCAACGCTGAGCCCAACGCAATGGGCCTGCGCACTGGCACCGATCCTGTCTTCAATATGAGCTCCGACCGCACCCCAATTGGTATCGAGCGCGTTGACAAGCTCGCCATTCATCTCCACCGGCCACTCGCCGCGCGCCCAGGAGGCGCCGCGCGTTTCTGCGATCACCTCATCGCTGCGATCATGTAGCGAGGTGAAGAATTCGCGCCAGCTCGCACCGACAGAGCCCGGATTGTTCTGATAGCGCGCATAGAGATCTTCGATGAACTGCGCATTGCCGGCATTGAGGAACGAAGTGCTCTCAAACAGATCTTTGGACGCGTTGCTTGCCATGAGTCCCACCTGCGGGAAACACGCGTAATGCGTGCGCCCTCATCTCGTCATGTGATGCTGAAATTCTGATCCGTGCACCATCCTGCACGTGCATGGTGAATCAAATGTTGCAGAGGTATGATTTCAACCCCCGTGTTCGGATTCAGCCTTTGAGGACGTCCACCAGCGTGGTGCCAAGTGATGCCGGCGAATCGGCAATCGCGATACCCGCCGTGCGCATCGCCTCGATCTTGTCCTCTGCTCCGCCCTTGCCGCTGGCAATAATGGCGCCAGCATGGCCCATGCGCCGGCCGGGCGGCGCGGTCAGCCCGGCGATAAAGCCGACCATCGGCTTTTTCACCTTTTGGGTCTTGACGAATTCCGCAGCTTCTTCTTCCGCCGACCCGCCAATCTCCCCGATCATGATGATCGATTTTGTCGCCTCGTCAGCCAGAAACATCTCAAGTACATCAATGAATTCGGTGCCCTTGATCGGGTCTCCGCCAATGCCGACGCATGTCGTCTGGCCAAGCCCGGCGGCCGTGGTCTGTGCCACTGCTTCATAGGTAAGTGTGCCCGAGCGCGAAACGATGCCAACGCTGCCAGCCAAGTGAATATGGCCCGGCATGATGCCGATCTTGCATTGGTCGGGTGTGATCACGCCTGGACAATTCGGTCCAATGAGCCGCGAGGAAGAGCCATCGAGCGCGCGTTTGACCTTCACCATGTCGAGCACCGGAATGCCCTCGGTGATGCACACAATCAGGGGGATTTCGGCGTCGATCGCCTCAAGAATGGCATCCGCCGCGAACGCAGGCGGCACATAGATCGCACTCGCCATGGCACCGGTTGCCGCTACCGCGTCATGGACGGTGTCAAATACCGGCAGACCCAGATGCTCGCTATGCCCCTTGCCGGGCGTCACCCCGCCCACCATGCGTGTGCCATAGGCGATAGCCTGCTCGGAATGGAAGGTCCCCTGGCTGCCGGTAAAACCCTGGCAAATGATCTTTGTGGTATCGTCAACGAGAACGGACATACATCAGGCCCTTCTTTACCGCCGCAACAACTTTTTCGGCGGCATCGCCCAGATCGTTTGCAGGCGTAATGGCCAGATCCGAATCGGACAGCATCTTCTTGCCAAGCTCAACATTGGTGCCCTCAAGCCGCACCACCAAGGGCACGTGAATGTGGAGTTCCTCGGCTGCGGCAATTATGCCCTCGGCGATGATGTCGCAACGCATGATGCCGCCGAAGATATTGACCAAGATGCCCTTGACGTTCGGATCGGAAAGAATGATCCGGAACGCATTCATCACTTGGTCCTTGTCGGCGCCGCCGCCAACATCGAGAAAATTGGCTGGTGCCGAGCCATAAAGCTTGATGATGTCCATTGTTGCCATGGCAAGGCCGGCGCCGTTGACCATGCAGCCAATCTCACCATCGAGCTTGACATAGTTGAGATCGAACTTCGAGGCTTCGATTTCGGCCGGATCTTCCTCCTCCAGATCGCGCAACTCAAGGATTTCCTTCTGCCGATACAGAGCGTTGGAATCGAAGTTCATCTTGGCATCGAGGCAGACGAGATCGCCGTCGGTGGTCACCACCATCGGATTGATCTCAAGCAAGCCGGAATCGCTCTCCACAAATGCCCGGTACAGCAAATCGATCAGCCGCGTGCACTGCTTGATCTGATCGCCTTCAAGCCCGAGCGCAAAAGCGATCCGCCGCCCATGATGCGGCATCAGACCGCTCGCCGGATCAATTGACAAAGTCAGAATCTTTTCAGGCGTGTTGTGGGCGACTTCCTCGATATCCATGCCGCCCTCGGTGGACGCGATAAACGCAACGCGCGAAGATCCGCGATCGACTAGGCAGGACAGATAAAGCTCGCGTTCTATCGCGCAGCCATCCTCAATGAACAGCCGCTTGACCACCCGGCCTGCCGGTCCCGTCTGATGGGTCACCAGCGTCATACCGAGTATGCGCTCAGCTTCCGCGCGTATCTCATCCATCGATTTGACGACTTTGACACCGCCGCCCTTGCCGCGTCCGCCAGCATGGATCTGCGCCTTGACCACCCACACCGGCCCGCCAAGGCGCTCCGCCGCCCCCACCGCTTCATCGATACTGAAAGCCGCCTCGCCTTTCAGTATCGGCGCGCCATAAGCGCCGAGCAGCGCCTTGGCCTGATACTCATGAATATTCATGGAGTGCCCCCGCGATTGGCCGCCACCGCATGGCCTGTCGCATCGCCAGCCTTATACATTGACAAGATCGGCCGCAACCACATCCCCACGCCAAGGTGCAACGAGTGCGTACCTCAATCCGCACCTGTCAGCATCTGTGGTGCAATTTCCTTGCACGCATCAACCAGACCGCGCACCGATTCGACCGACTTGTTGAACTGCGTCTTTTCCGAGCGGTTAAGCTCGATTTCAACAATCCGCTCCACGCCCTTGGCGCCGATCACCACCGGCACGCCGACATAAAGCCCGCGCACGCCGTACTCACCGGCAAGATAGGCAGCCGCCGGAAGCACCCGTTTCTCGTCCCGCAAATAGGATTTCGCCATTGAGATCGCCGAGCTTGCGGGGGCATAGAATGCCGATCCGGTCTTCAGCAGCGACACCAGTTCAGCTCCGCCATCGCGGGTGCGCTGGACAATCTCATCAAGCCGCGATTTCTCCAGCCAACCCATCTTGATCAGATCCGGAAGCGGCACGCCCGCAACCGTCGAATAGCGCGGCAGCGGCACCATGGTATCGCCATGCCCGCCCAGCACGAATGCTGACACGTCCTGCACCGACACATTCATCTCATCGGCGAGGAAATACCGGAAGCGCGACGAATCGAGCACACCAGCCATGCCGCACACCATGCTGGTGTCGAGCCCACAGGCTTTTTGCAGGGCCCAGACCATGGCATCCAGAGGATTTGTGATGCAGATGACGAACGCCTTGGGCGCGTATTTCTTGATGCCGGCGCCAACCTGACCCATCACCTTGAGATTGATTTCAAGCAGATCACCACGGCTCATGCCGGGCTTGCGCGGCACGCCGGCGGTGACAATCACCACATCCGCGCCGCGAATTGCCGAATAACGCGACGTGCCCGACAGCGACGCATCGAAACCTTCAACCGAACTTGCCTGGGCAATATCGAGCGCCTTGCCCTGCGGAACGCCGTCGACAATATCGAACAGCACCACATCGCCCAGTTCCTTGAGACCCGCAAGCAGCGCCAGAGTGCCGCCGATCTGCCCCGCCCCGATCAACGCAATTCTGTCGCGTGCCATGGATTCCCCTCCTGTTCACTTGATGCCCGCAGCACATCAATGCCGCGCTCCGTGAGTAACGTGATTGCCCTTTGATCGCAAGCGCGAGCACCCAGACCGAACCCGGCGCCAACCACCCGGCGATTGGTGCTCCGCTATCCCCCGGCGATGGTCTCCAGATAGTCGGCCGAGCGCATCTCCTCCAGTCTTGATGCGGTACGCTGATAGGTTGGCGCTTCATCACCCGCCGCCACGATTTCTCCAGGTTCACCCGCAGCGGTGATGAACACAAATGCGTGAGCATCGTATAGCGTGTCGATCAGATTGATGAAACGGCGCGATGCATTGCGTTGCAGCGCATCAAGCACCGGCACGCCGGAGATAAAGATGCGGTCGAAACGCTCGGCGATGGCGAGAAAGTCCCGGGGGCCCAGCGGCGCTTCGCACAATTGTGAAAAAGTAAAGCGCGCGGCGCGTCCGACTGCGCGCGGCACCGCGATCTCACGGCCCTTCAGCTCAATCGATGTTGCCTGCTCGGCAAGCCCCGCCGTTGCCTCCCGCCATGCAGCATCAAGCGCCTTCGCCGCCGCGTCGTCATCGGGTGCATGGTAAACTGGCTCGGTGCGCAACCGGTCGAGCCTGTAATCATGGGGCGATTCGAGATGCAGGACATCCATCCGCTGCTTGATCAGCGAGATGAAAGGCAGGAACAGATTTCTGTTGAGCCCTCCGGCATAAAGATCGTCAGGAGCAGTGTTCGATGTCGCAACAACAACAACGCCAAGATCAAACAGCCGCTCGAACAACCGGCCCAGAATCATTGCATCGGCAATATCGGTGACTTGGAATTCATCAAAGCAGATCAGTACCGCGGCATCGGCGATCGCATCGGCCATCGGCACAATCGGGTCATCGCCCTTGGCGGTGCCGGCCTTCAGTTTCTGACGCCAGCCATGAATGGCATCCTGGGTTTCGGCCATAAAGCCAAGAAAATGAACCCGCCGTTTCAGCGCCACCGGTGCTGTTTCGAAAAACAGATCCATCAGCATCGACTTGCCGCGCCCGACATCGCCGAAAATGTAAAGCCCGCACGGCGCCGGATCAGGCGTGCTGATCCTGAGAAATCCCTTGAAGCCGCCCTTGTGCCGGCCGGGCGTGTAGTAGACCAACCGGGTATGGAGAACATGCAGCGCTTCGGCCGCCGCAATCTGCGCCGGATCCGCATTGAGCGCACCGCTCCTGACCAACGCCCGGTAGCGGAAGATCGGTCCTTCGGTCATCGCAAGATCAATTGACCCATAACTTGGAGCACAATTTACGGCGCGCACCGCCGCGGCGATGAGCCATTACACGCTTCGCACCTGCGCCGAAAGCCCCCGGGAACCGAATTGTGCCAACAATTTCGGGGCGTCGGCAAACCAGGCTGGTAGCGATCAGACCCTCGTGTGCAACGAATTCTGCGGGCTCGGCCACCATCAGATGGTCGGCTGTAGTTTGACATCTGGTTTGAGAATTTGACGGAAAAATCGGTGTCGAAGGCAAAATCGGCAACGACCTTCAACGACCCTTCAAACCGGCTGTGAAGGGTCTTTGGTCGCGGCCCGAAAATGCCGGAAATCCAGGACTTTGAGGATTTGAAGGCGGTCGTGAAAACGTCGGGACCGGCGTTGTGATATTGCGGGAAAATCCAATTTGAGGTGGACCATTTTGGTTGACCTCGGAAGACAACCGGAAAAAACAAACGAACACATACAGATAAAGCAAAGCCGCGGATGAAATACCGATTTTGAGGTAGACCACGCAAATGAAGTCTGATGTTCTCAGTTGACCGATCACCCTGCCTCTTTTCGTTTCGCCGGATTTGTCGGAAGAACAGAGTCAAATTGCGCGTTCTCGATAACTATGCCTCGTTCGGTTCTGGGTCGATATCGTCACCTGCGATACTTTCCGTGGTCTGCGCTTGGTGGACCTCTTCGTCTGGTTTTTCCCATGTCTTGACCACTTGCGTCCAGTTTGGCGGAGCGCCTTTGCAGCCAAGCCATGTGTGCCAGAAACTCGGATCATCCGAACGCGGGCGCTGCGGCTTTTGCAGGTCGCGGATGCGAACGGGAACGGGTATGGGGGCTGCCCGGCCGAGAGGGATTTCCTGCTGCGAAGGAATCATGGGAAGCTCGTCGAGAAGCCCGCCCAAAGCGTCGGGAACAAGACGGCGGACAAGATTCTGATCGACATCGTTGACGATGCGGTGGAGCAGGAACGAGTTACACTGCGCCAAGACTGTCGGCGAGAGTTCGGACGGGTGTTGCGATGCCAGAACCAGCCCAAGACCGAATTTCCGCCCTTCCCTTGCTATTCGCTCAAAGGTCTGGCGGCATAGATCAGCGGCCTGTTCGCTCGCACCAATATCGGCATTCTTGCGCACGAAGCTGTGCGCTTCCTCCAGCACGAGCACAGTCGGAAGGGCTTCATTTGTTTTCTTGATATAGCGTTGCAGTGCCTCGAATATCAGTCGCGAAATCACGGCAACGGCAATATGTACAACATCCGATGGCACGAGTGAGAGATCAAGAATAGCAAGCGGTTCGGGAGCGCCTTCACCGGGACCAAGCAGGCCTGCCAGCCACTCACTGAACGAAGTTGCACCTTCGGTATCGATGACCGGACGGAGCCCGGCATCACCAAGCATGACCTGTACGCGGTTGATAAGCGGTTCGACGTTATTAACCGCCCGCCCGCCCGTTTCCATAGCAACATTACGGATACAGTCAGGAAGTGCCACGACATCAAACCGCACCGGTGCATCTTCGCTGATCTCGCCGTGAGTTGCGGCGATTGGAAAGGCTTCGGTGATCGTGCGGAGTGCCTTTAGAACAGCTTGAAGGTCATCCAGACTGGAAATCGTTGTATCCGGTCCCCTTGACCCAATGGCGCTTGGTACGCACCCGCTCGATCGGATCGCGTATTGCCGCAATCGCGGTCACGAGATCACCGTTGGTGGCAAGCTCTTTCTTGTCGTGTTCCATCATTCCAATCAAGCTCTCTAGCAGTGACCCGAAGTCTTTGTTTTTGCGGAAAGCCGGTAACGCTTTGAGGCAGGTCCGCATAGTTCTGCTCAATCCGCCGGACATAATTGATATAGCGATTGATCGCCTGTGCTTTTTTCGTCAAGGCGGTCGAACCTGCATTGCGCAACCGCCGCAGTGCTCCGAGCAATACGGGGCGCTGAACTCCGGGTTGCGCGGACGTGAAAGCCGCCACTCCTGTCCATTCCAAAGCCAGCCCGGCACTGTGAGTGGAATCGCGCCGTCACTACCGCCAACCGAAAAGCGCCTGACCGGCAACGCGCCATCCTCAAAGGCCTGTGAATACTCGCCGTTGGGGTCTAGAATGATGAACCTGGCATTGGTCGGCTGGGCTTTTTCACCTTTCTGCGTTGTCGCTTGCGAGGCCTTCGCCGCCGCACTTTCTTCAAGCGACCAGCGGACAACACCGGCAACGGAGCAGGACTTCCCGCTGCCGGTATTGCCAAGGACGGCAAGATGCCGGCCAAACAGCTTGTCCGGGGGTACACATACATGAGCGTTGTCGGCAAAGGGAGCAGAGCCAATCCGGATCAAGCGGTCGTCGGTTTTGGCTTCGACGATGGAACGAAGTTGCATTGCCGTTGGAAGGAGAACCGGATCGCCAACCGAAGGCAGCACCGGGATGCCGCGTTCCAGTGCATAGCGTGGCTGGCCGTCGCCGTCATTTCCCTCAAGCAGCAGTGTGCCGAACGGAATGGCCAAAACTAGTCCGGGCAGGATATGGAAGGTCCACAAGGGCATCGTCGTGCTTTCCGGGAGCCGGTTTAGCACGAACGATGCAGATTTCCTTGATTACCGCAACGACCGCGCCGATCTCGTTCGGTATCAGTACATAGGCATTGACGCGCGGAAAACCGGTAGGCGTGCCGGTATTCAACGCGGTCGCCTGTGGAGTTTCATTGAAAAGCGCGATGCACAACTCTTCGGCGGTGACGGCATCAACCCGGCCGACTGAAAGCGTGCCGATGCGTTCGACGGTCGTGGTCATAACACATCGCCATCTTCACCCGGCTCTTTGCCTTTGGTCTTGCCGCGCTGCTCCATAAGTTCGCTCATGCGGATCGTGAGCGGATCGATGACCGGTTTGGGCAGATATTTTTCAACCGGCATCCGAATATTGCCGAAGTGCTTGCCGATCAGCAGTGTGAGTTGTTGCCGCCTGGGCACAGGCCAACCCGGAACTGGCAAGCGTGCTCGTGCAGAGCGCAGCCGCAATGCTGGCCTTCGGCATTGCATCGCGCGTGGCCGGTTTCCTCTGGGCAGCGTTCGGCCTGCGACTGTTCAGGTTTCTTGGCCTGTTCATGCGCTTTGGCCGCGCCGGTCGCAATGTGGCGCTATTGGCCGGGCCACTCAGGATGCTTGCCGGCGCCGGCCGGATATTCGGTCGTCTGGCCCGTTCTGCCGGCTGGTTTCTGGCATCGATCGCACCCGGGCGGATCAAGGGCGCACTGGCGGGATTGCACATGCTTGCGACCTTCGGCAAGGGAACGGCTCTGACGACGCTGTTTACCGGTCTGCGCACCGCTGCCGTTGCGGCCTTGTCGGCGATCGCAGCTGCCGGATGGCCGGTCGTTCTCACCATCGGCCTGATCGCAGCGGCTGTCTTCCTGCTCTGGAAATACCGGGAGCGTTTCAAAGCGTTCATGAAGGGTTTTGGAGACGGCTTTTACGATGCTTTTGCACCCGATATCGAATGGCTTTCAGGCAAGTGGGAAAGCCTTGTCTCGGATGTTCGTGGCTGGGTGGACGAGATCGCCGAGATAACCGGAGCAGACGCCGAGGCGGCGATGGCCGCATTCGACCGCTGGTTCGACTTCTCCGGCGTTGATGCCCAGCTTGCCAGGGCCAGGGACGCCGTTGACAATTTCTTTTCCGACCTGTTCACGCAGGAGCAGCTCGGCGATGCCGAGAAGGGCGAGGTCGAAGCGGCCGGCCGGCGCATCGGCAAGGGGCTCGGGAACGCGATCCGGTCGGCAATCGCAAATCTGGTCACTCTTGGCGCTTTGATCGTCGAACACATTATCGCCGGCCTGGAAGCAGCCTGGTCTGACCTGACAGACTGGTTCAGTACAAGGTTTGATGCCCTTGGCGAGCTGATCTCATTCGATATCGATTGGCCGGAGCCGCCGAGCTGGATGAAATGGCTCGCCGAAAAGGCCGGCTTTGTCGATGAGCCGAAACAATCGGCACCGTCCGAGACACCTGCGCCAGAGCCCGCTGCGCCGAAATCGGACGGGTTGTTGCTGACCGTCACCGCCCACGCTGCGGATATCCGCGAGGAGCTCAAGCAGAAGAAGACCGAACATTTCGATGACACCACGCTTGGCTCGATGCTGCAAAAGGTATTCGGCGAGCATGGTGCGCAGATCGAGGTCGACGGCGAACTGTCAGGCATCGAAATCGAATACGAAGCCCGGCGCGACCAATCGCCCCTGGACTTCGCCACCCGCCTTGCAGACCGCCACAACGCCATTTTCAAAGCCGGTGGCGGCAGGTTCCTGTTTGTGTCGCGCGGTAGCCGGAAAAAGAGCTCCGGCGGCTCTCTTGCGCCGGTTCTGATCACGCGGCCGGAATGCCGGGACTGGAGCATCTCTGGCAAGCCGCGTGCTGTGTGACGTTTCTCGCCGCGACATTGCCCTCGGTCCATGCGACAGCAGCTTCGTAGACAAGCGAGAATTTAGCCTCAAGCTCGTCTTTCGGATCGGTCTTGTTCATGAGGCGCGTCGACTCAGGCGAGACCTGCAGACGCAAGCGCGCCAACTGCGCCCCTTCACCCGCCTCCCGGTGCAGATCGCGCACCGCATCGACCGTCGCATGCGCCACGAAGCTGCACGCATAGGGCTTGTATCCATTCTCGAGGACCGACCATTGCTCGCCGAGCCGCTCGGTGAGCACCTCGTGCTTCGGCGCATCTGATTACATTTCGAGGAAACGGCCGCTGCCAAGAACGTCGGGGTGCGACGTGAAGCCGCGCGAGGCCAAAAGCGCGCTTTGCAGGCCCGAGGCGCTGGCGCGTCCGATGTTGAGCGGCTTCGACATCAAGCCATATGTTGCGCGCAAGCCGGAAGCGTTGGTGGCCGCGATGCCCATCGCATGCTCGATTTCTTCGGATGAAAGTCCGAGCAGTCGGCCGACGGCGGCGGCGGTGCCGGCACCTCCGGCCATCCCCGTGCCCTGCCAGCGCCGCATGTGTATGGAGGGATAGACTGACAGGTTTGTGCGGGCTGCAATCTCGAAGCCGACTGCAAAGGCCGGGATGATCTGCGCGAAGGTCCAACCTCGCGTCTCGCCGGCTGCCATGAGAACTGGCAGGAGGGCGGCACCAAAATGGGCGCGGGTCGGCAGCAGCGTGTCGTCCCAGTCGAAGACATGCGCGAGTACACCGTTGGCGAGGGCAGCGTTGACCGAATCAGCGCACACTGGCGAGCCGATAATGCGGCATTCCCCGGCCGCCCCAAGGCACTCGATCATCGAGATAACCTTCGCGGATGCGGGATGGCGCGTGCCGGCAGCGGCAACCCCCACCGAGTCCAGAATGGCGCGGCGCACCGCATGCACGACATCCTTGCCGATCGCTTCGTGACAGGGAGCTATCGCAAACTCCGCAACTCTGAGTGTTGTACTCTTTCCAGTCACACCAGTGCGTGCCGCTATGCGTCGGGGCTGAGCGTCGACATGAGCCAGCCCCAGCCGGTGATTGGTTCTCGAATACCGGCGGCGTTCAGGGCGGCCCAGAGGCTCGCCGCATGATTCACCACCACGGGGATCGAGAATTCCCGCTCAAGCTCGATTACCGCACCCAGCGTCAGCCTAGCGGCCTCCCGGCATGATCACCGCCTCCGCGCTTGGGTCTTTCATTATCGCCTCACGGCCGAGATCGATTGCAAGGCGAATACCGGTCTCGTCGTCGAGGCCTGCGTTCTCCGCCATAGAGCGGCCCGAATTGGCAACACCTGCGGTCTCCAGCCCAGCCTCGGCGAGATAGGCGGAAAGGCTCTGGTTGACCGGGTCCTTCCAGCGGGTGGCGAGAGCCACCCGGGCTGCGCAAAGGTGCTTGACGGCCGCGATGATCGCCTCGAGGTCGGTGTTGGCGGGGACGCCCCATTTCGCCTGGATGTCCGACAGCAGCTGCTGCATCCGCTCCCGGCCAAGCGAGATCGCGACCGGAACGCCCGACACGACGATGCGTTGCGCGCCGCGGCGCATCAGCGAACCTATGCGTTTGTCGAGCACCGGAAGCTGATCCTCGACGGCTTCGCGGCTGTAGTCGTTGATTTCCTGACCGGCGGTCATCATCATGATGCCCGCTGGCGCCATCAGGTAGAAGTCGTATTGCAGCGTGTCGTTGAGCGTGTGCGGCCTTGCGTAGCCGATCCGCAGCCGCGGCTTGAGGTCAGCCGAGCTCATGGCAACACCGCCGGCGGGTAGGTCGAGCGGCTGTTCTTGAATCCAGATGCGATGAGAGCCTCGGCAAGCCGCATGGTGACGGACAGCGGATCGAGAACCGGAACGCCGATCTCTTCGGCGAGCTCGGCTGAATTCTGGGTCAGCGGAACGATCGAATAGCCGAGCGGCAGGATCAATTCGGCATCCGATTCCTCGACCGCCGCTCGGGCACAGGCGACGAACCGACGGCGCACTTCGTCGACCTGGTCGGGCATCTCCATGGGCGGGCAGATCGTCGATGCCACCATCGTGGCGGCCCCGCGCCAGCGCATGACCGATGCCGGGAAGGAGATCGTCAAGGGCGGGGGCATCCCGCCTGATTGGCAGGCCAATCCCCGGAAACCGGCGCAAAAGGATCGCGACGCGCGTTGGACGCTCAAGCCAGGGCGCAGGAAGACGCGCCCGGACGGCACGGCGATGGGCGCAATCGCCACGCCGGTGTTCGGCTGCAAATCCCATATCAATGCCGACCGGCGCCACGGCTTCGTCCGGACATGGATCGTCACCGACGCCGCCCGGCATGACGGACGCGTAGCAGGCGGATCAGGCGAACACCGGCTCGACTTCCACCGGCTCGACTGTCTGGGCGGACACGGCGTATCGGTCGCAGAACAACGAGAAGAAAATCGCCCGGGCCGGGCTGACCTCGAAGGTCCATTTCCGCCGCCCGCCCAGGAAGCCGATGCCCGTGCATCACGAGAGGGCCAATGCTGCACGGTCGAAGGTCCGATCCGCGATCGAACATCCCTTCGCCGGGATGAAGGCACGAATGGGGCTCTTCGTCCGCACCATCGGCTTCGACCGGGCGAGGGCCAGGATCGGCATGGCCATGATCGCAGTCAACATGAAACGGCTCCTGTTCCGGGAGCGCAAAGGCGCCGTGGCATAGCCCGGCCCCGGCGAAACCGAATCCCGAACCACAACCCAGGCAAAGGGCCGACCCGCATCGCGGCCGTAAAGGCGCTCTCGTTACCCGATTCCAGGCAGCAGACAGGGGGCTGCAGGGTGTCCCAGCAACTTTTTCAACGGAATGCTCCCGGAAGCGGACATTGGAAACGTCGCGCTGGATGTCAGTCTGCTTGTTTGGTGAACTATGGTCCGGGGAACGTTGCAGGTGAGACCTCACAGTATCGCCTTTGCCACTTTGCTGCGCCCGCTTAGGGGCAAGCCGCAACTGGAGCCGACCGGTATCGGCCGCTGGCGGATTAAAACTGTGAACGGGTGGTCTCCAAGCCGCCAGCACAGCCTTATTTTGCCACGCAGCTTGGGTCGATCTCTATCAGCGGGCCTGGATACATCACCCCGGTGGATGGCACATAGGCAAGCGCCGGCGCCTTGGCAGGGTCCGGAAAGCGCTCGCGCCAGGCGCGCATGAAACCACGATAGTCGCGGCGCGGCTCCACCAGCCACACCCTGACATGGTGACAATGTTCCCAGTTGCTACCGCTGGCTTCGATCTGTGGCGTCAGCTTGTCGAGCACATGATGAGTTTGCACTTCGATATCGCTGAAGTGATGGGGCAGCCCCTTGGGCGCGGTATGGACAGTGTTCATGTCGCCCGCGGTCTTGCCGGCATAGAAGAGCCAAGGCCCTGCGGTCAGGGTCGGCGTAAAATTGACCTTGCGCCGCTCGACCGGGTGATACTCAATGCCTTCGCGAAACTCCTGTTTGGACCGGTTCTTGTCCGGAACCAGAACCGTGAGATCGGCGACGAAGCAGGCTCCGGGCACCAGCAGACCGGCCATTCCCATGGAGGAGCGACAGGGCGGCGGCTGCATGAATTCGCGCCACACCGTGTCGATATCGTTGAAGGTCTGCAGATCAGGCTCGTAGAGATAGGCCTCCAATGCGTTTTGCAGTGAGGTATCCGCCCCGGCAAGCACGCGATTGAGCCGCTTGAACACGAAATTGGCCTGCATGGCGGCGTTGCTGCCGTAATTGGGAAATCCGGGTGGCCGACCGACAGCAAGGCCGGTCTCCAGATCGCTCGCAGTCAAGGCCGAACAAAACACGAAACTGCCAGCGCGCACCGCGTGCGGTGCCCATTCGGCCTCCATCGGGTCGCTGCCTTGGGGATCAAACAGGGCAACCGGCTTGAGTTTTGAATCACCAGCCAGGACGATGGCGTCAATGCTGATCCTGGCACCGCTTAGAGGAAGCGTATCGCCAACCTCGACCGTGGTCCGCGCCGGTGGATTTTTCGGAAAGTGTTCCCGCCATACGAGCTTGAACTCGTGGTAGTCGGCGGCATCGGCCAGATGAACCGAGGCCTTGATTACGCGGTCAAGCGCGCTGCCATGCTCTTTCAGAATCTCGGCAAGCGTGTTGAGGCAAGTTCTTGTCTGCACCTCGATCAGCGCAGGGCCCATTTCGCCACGCACGGCATCGATGCCAACCGCATATCCCGATCCATCTGCCGGATAGATCGAAGAGGTGAAGACATAATCGCCTGCGCGCACCGAACCGGGCACTGGCTGGAGCTCTGTAGCGCGTCCTCTTTTCAAGCTGATCGAACTCATATCAGGGCCCTCCGGATGATTGCCTCTTTTTGCTGGTAGCTACTGGCCGCCAGCGCGGGTCATGGCGCATAAGCGATCAGGTCGTATTGAATTGTGCAGTCGGGCACCGGAAGCGGGCCTGAGGTTCCGAACACGCTGGTCGGCGGCAAATGCCCGACAAGCCGTTCATTCCAGGCCGCTTCGGCGCGCGGGATTTCATTCATATCCACGTGATGAATGCGGCGCTTGACGAGATTTTCAATCGACGTGCCGGCCACCTCGCACAGTGCCTCAACGGTCTTGATGACATATTCGGCTTGCAGGCGCGCGGGCGATGTGTGGAACGGAAATCCCGGATCGCCCTGCGCATCAGGCGCGAGGCCATTCTCAAAGTCCGTCGCCATCTGGCCAGACAAGAACACGTAAGGTCCCGCCTTGACGGCCTGCGATTCAGGGCCGAGGCGCTGGGGCGCATTGTTCATCCGGATCACTTTCTTGCGGTAGGGGCCCTTTGGATCAACCGCAATCACTTCGGACTCGATGCGCATCGGCAGCACCACCAGCGGCACCGGAATGATCACCCGTGCCGGGGGATCTTCGGGAAAATACTCAGCCCATACCTCGTCGACAACGGCGATGTCGGTCATATCGGTCATGTGCAGTTCGGCGCGCACCACATCGGAGAGCGAGCCGCCGGCGTCTTCCAGAAGATCCTTCATCCGGTCGAGTTCGTAGCGAAGCTGAAACTGAACCTGGTCTTCGGCATAAGGGAACGGACGGTCTGGTAGCGTCTCGGGCAGCGGGCCGTCCTGATTGTGGGCGGTGGTGCCGCGGGTGAAGATGAATCCTCCGCCCTTGATCACTTGGGAGAAAACCGACCAGCCGATTGATTTGACCTGAGCGATCGGCGGCGATTTGGTCAATGTTACAGGCGTCATCGGCAGGGCAGCGTCTTCAGCCACATTGATGAGATCAATCAGCACCCGCGCATCACGCGCCGCCAGTTCCGGTGTGAACACCAGTGTGCTTGGCGGCGGCGCGTCACGGTCAAACCATTCGCGCCGCACCCTGAGCGCCATGTCAACGTCCTCGCCATGAAGGTGAAACGAGTTGATCTTCATGATGTGCTTTAAAGATGTGCCAAGTTCCGGTAGCCAATCGGCGAGGTTGCCGTAGAGATAGCGAAGTTGCTTTTCGATCAGCGATCCGTGAAATGGCATTCCCTTGTGGAGCTGCGTTTCAGCCGGAACCCCGGTCTCGGGATGAACCGCCATCTGTCCGCCGACAAAAATCAGATCGCCGGCCCTGACCGCGACCGGCGGCGCGTCGGCCGCTGCATTGGGGTAGCGCAAATATTTCAATTTGGATGTTTTTGCCATGATCGATATGCCTTCAACTGGATGCCCATAGAGTTCAATGTCGGTTGTGCGGAATTGTAGTGACACGCATCGGTCATTGGTCCGCATAGCCAATCAGGCCGTATTGGATTGTGCAGTCAGGTACCGGCAGCGAACCGGATGCCGGTATGATGCTGGTCGGCGGCAGGGCCGCGCCAAGCCTCTCGCGCCACACCGCTTCAGCCCTTGGTATGTCGCTCATTGTTGAATGGTGGATCCGGCACTTTACCAGATTTGCCGACGAGGTGCCGGCGGCAGCGCAAATCGCCTCGACATTGTCCAATATGTACGCCGCCTGAAGCCTCGCTCCCGACTGGTGGAACGGGAATGCGGGGTCAATGCTTGCCTCGGGCGCAAGACCGTTTTGATAATCACTCGCCATCTGGCCGGAGAAGAACAGGTAGGGCCCCGCCTTGACCGCCTGAGGCTCGGGTCCGAGCGGCATCGGCGCCTGATCGGTTTTTATGGTCTGCTTGCGATAGGGCCCGGCCCGATCAACCGCGATCAGCTCGATCTCGATATGCATCGGCAATACCGGCAGCTTCACCAGTGTGATGATCCGCGCCGGTGGGTTTTCGGAGAAATATTCCGCCCACACCTCATCGACCGCAGCAAGATCGCTCATGTCGGTCATGTGCAATTCGGCGCGCACCACATCGTCCATGGTGCAGCCGGCATCGGCGAGCAGGTCCTTCATGCGGTCGAGCTCATTGCGCAATTGCAGATCGACCTGGTCGACGGCATAGGGAAATGGACGATCGGGCATAGTTTCGGCCAGAGGCCCGTTTTCGTCATGAGCAGTGGCTCCTCGCGTGAAAACGAGCCCGCTGCCCTTCAAGATTTGTGAGAACACCGCCCAGCCGATTGATTTAACCTGGGTTATCGGCGGCGCTTTGGTGATCTTGACCGCAGTGAGCGGCAGGTCTGCGTCCTCAGCGACATTGATCAGATCGACCATCACGCGTGCGTCGCGGGCGGTCAGCCCAGGCACCATCACCAGCGTGCTCGGCGGCGGTGTTTCATGATCAAACCATTCGCGGCGCATGCGCAGCGCCATGTCGATGTCCTCGTCATGCACATGGTAGGAGTTGATCTTGGCGATGTGCTTGAGCGAGGCCTGAACTTCGCCCAGCCGGGGATTCAACGTGTCGAACAGATAGCGCAGCTGTTTTTCGATCTTTGAGCCGTGAAACGGCATGCCCCTGTGCAGAAGCGTTTCGGGAGGAATGCCGGCAATCGGATCAACTGGCATCTGTCCGCCGACAAAGACGAGATCGCCGGCGCGCACCGCCAGCGGCGGCGCATCGGACGGCGCGCGCGGGTCACGCAGATAATCCAGCTTGTCAGCAGCGTTCATTTAGTTGCCACCGGTTGCTGGTATGTTACCGGCAAGCGCATCAATCGCGCCCCAGAAGGTCTTTTATCTCAGCGCAGTTGGGGGCCTCGTTGTAGTCCTGCTTGAGATCACCATTGCCAACCGGGCTCTTGCAGTTAAACCACACCATCGGGCTTTCCAGCACCTTGATGCCATGCATTGTATTGCGCGGAATGTGCACCATATCGCCGGGACCGACTTCGGCGGTTTCATCACCCACCATCATCTCCAGCTTACCTTCCAGGATCAGGACAAATTGCTCTTCATTGGGGTGGAAATGGGGTTCGGTCTCCTCGCCCTGATTGAGCGCAACGATACCGGCCTTGATCAGCTCGCCTGGGACCACCAGCCGCGCCGGGTCGGGGAAGTCCTTCCTGTCACTAACGCGGTAGAACGCCATGAGCTGCTCCTGTTGACGCGGTGACTCGTTGCTAATTTGCTTTTTCGACACCGCACTAGTCCGGGATATGCGCCATCAGGTCGTACTGAATGCAGCAGTCCGGCACCGGTAGCGGTCCGCGCCCCCGAAAAGTGCTGGTTGGCGGTATGCGGTCATCACCCAGATGTGCTCGCCACACGGCTTCCGCCCTTGGCATGTCGCTGAGGTCGGTGTGGTGGATACGGCGCTTCACCAAATTGGCGGTGCTGGTGCCGGCTGCCTGGCACAGGGCCTCCACATTTTTGAGGATGTAGCTTGCCTGCAACTTGGCGTCCGAGCCGTGGAACGGGAATGCTGGATCGCTCTGCGCTTCGGGTGCAATGGCGGTTTTGTAGTCGGTCGCCATCTGGCCTGAAATAAACAGGAATGGTCCGGCGCGCACCGCCTGCGGTTCTGCGCCCAGCGGTGTCGGCGCCTTGTCTGTGCGAACGATCTCCTTCTTGTAAGGGCCATTGGGGTCGACACAGATGAGCTCGGACTCGATCACCATTGGCGGGATTTTTGGGATCGGAATGACTACCCTGGCCGGCGGGTCGACGGGGAAATAATCTGCCCAGACCTCATCAACCGCGGCAATGTCGGACATGTTGGAGAGCAGGATTTCAGCCCTGACTGCATCAGCCAGCGTACATCCGGTATCTGCCAGCAGATCCTTCATGCGCTCAAGCTGATAGCGCAGTTGGAAGGCCACCGGATCATGGGCATATGGAAAAGGATGGTCCTCGGCCATTTCCGGCAGGGGCCCGTTTTCATTCTGCGCAGTGGTGCCACGGGTGAATACAAAACCACCACCCTTGAGGATCTGCGAGTAGACCGGCCAGCCGATCGAACTTGCCTGGGCGATGGCCGGTGATTTGGTGATCTTGACCGCCGTCATCGGCATCGCCGCTTCTTCTGCGATGTTGATGAGATCGATCATCACCCGTGCACCGCGCGCCGGAAGCTCCTCGACCAGCCCCATGGTGCTGGGCCCGGGGGCTTCGCGATTGAACCACTCACGCCGCACCCTGAGCGCCATGTCGATATCCTCTCCATGGAGCTGGAAGGAATTGATCTTCACGATCTGCTCGAGAGAAGTACCAACTTCGGCCAGTTGCTTTTCGAGATTTGTGTAGATGTAGCGCAGCTGCTTTTCGATCAGCGATCCATGAAATGGCATTCCCGGATGGAGTAGCGTTTCGGCCGGAATGCCGGTGAGCGGATGGACCGGAAGCTGGCCACCGACAAAGACAAGATCGCCAACTCTGACGGCGATTGGCGGCGCGCCGGCAGGAGCCTCGGGATGACGCACATATCTGAGCTTTGAATTATTCTGCTTTGATGTTGCGGCCATCTGATCTCCTTTAGATGCGGGCTTTGCGCCCTACATCGTCACCCCGCCCGAGCTGCGGTAGCTGATGCGCTGATAGATCGCCATGACGATCAAGAGCAGCATCACCTGGATGATCATGAAGGCTGCGAGCCTTGCTGAATGGCGTTCCATCAGCAGGAAGAACACCACCGACATGACCTCAGTGCCGTGCCAGTAAAGGAACATCACCGAGGAGAACTCGCGCATGAAAATGACGAACGACATCAGCCAGGCCGAGAAGATTCCGGGCCTCAATAGCGGCAACAGGATCAGATAGGTCGCTCGCCACCAGCTGGCACCGTGAATCCGCGCCGACTGTTCAAGTTCTGCATGGATCGACAGGCGCACCGAATAGATGGTGCGGTAGGCGATGAAGAAATTTCCGATCACATAGGCGAAAATGATGATCGAGAGCGTCTGGTACATCGGCGTTCTGATGAACGCATAAAGCACCATTACACCGAAGATGGCGCCGGGAATGGCGATCGGCAGCAGCACCAGCATGCCCATCCAAGCCTCACCGGTGCGCGATTTGGTTTGCGACAGGATGGTTGCAATGACGATGCAAATGGTCGCGGCAATCGAACAGGCAATCAGGCTGTTGATGATCGCTCGCGAGGTCACGTCCATGAGGTAGCCGACGGCATAGAAATTGTTGAGAGTGAATTGCTCCATGCTGAAATAGCCGGTCCATGTTTTTTGCAGACCGATCAGGAACAGCACCACGATTGGCATGACCACGGCGATCAGGACGTAAGCCATGGCGCTTGCGAATGTCGGCCACTTCCATTTGCCAAGCTCGATCCGGCGGGCGCGATATCCCTTGCCGGTAACGGTGGTGAATTTGCGCTCGCCAAGGAGTTTGCGCTGTAGCCAAATGCCTGCCGCCGCCATCAAGATCGCCATGAAACCGAGCGCCATGGCTTGTGGGACATCCTGCGGGTAGTCCTTCAAGAGCAGCCAGACTCGGGTTGAGATAACGTAATGTCCGCCCGGCACGCCGAGCGCGATCGGTATCTCCAGTGTGCCGATCGAAAACACGAAAACCACCAGCATCCCGGACAGCAAAGCCGGTCCGTTAATCGACAGGGTGATGCGGCGCAGCGTTTGCCATCCGCTGGCGCCGTGAATGCGCGCAACCTCCTCAAGGCTCGGATCCATTTGGCGGAACGAGGCGACTGCGTAGAGATACATGAAAGGCGAATAGAAGATGCCCTGGATCAGACACATGGATGTCAGCGAGTAGACATTCGGAATCCACTCCACCGGCACGCCCCAGTCAGTGATAAGACGAGTGAGCATGCCGGCGCGCGGCACCAGGATCAGCCGCCAGGCGATGGCGCCGACAAACGCCGACATGAACAGCGGCACGACGCACATCACTTCAAGAAAGCGGCGGCCTGGAACGTTGGTGCGTGCGATCACCCAGGCAAGGCTCACACCGATGGAGGTAGCAGCAAGAGTGGCGCCGGCAGAAAATATCAGCGTGGTGACGACATCGCGGCCGATCCTCGGGGCCCTGAAAAGGCGTTCAAAGCCCTCCAGTGAAAAGGCGCCATCAACCCTGAATGCTGCGTCGACAGCCATCGCCGCGGGGAAAATTATAGCCACGGTCATCAGCGCGGCGGTGACCCAGAATGCCGACAATTCAACGGAAGGAAGCCGCAGGATGCGCCGCCTGATGGGAGCGCTGTCGGCAGTTGCTGTCACGACGCCCTCCTCAAGAACCGATGCATACCTGCATATCGCATGCGGCTACTCACGACGTGGCCGGAAGGGCGATGGCCTTGGCCGCATCAATCGTCAGATAGACCTCAGCGCCTTCATCGAAGGCTGCATCACCGCCTGCTGTTATGCGCACCTCGCCAAGGCTGGTGGTGACCACCATTTCTGCCCGCTCACCCAGATACTGTGCGGTGTGCACCTTGCCCAAGATCACATTGTCGACTTGGCTCGGCCGGCTAGCGCTGACGCCAAACCACTCCGGCCGCACCAGCACCGCGACATGAGCGCCAAGCTCGACTGCACCTCCCAGGCACTGGATCACCGGTGCTGCGTCATCCTCACCAAGGCGGACATGGACCATGCCGTTTTTGCTCGATGCGGTTTCGACCAGAGTTCCTTCAAGCATGTTGGCAACGCCAATGAATTCGGCGACGAACCGGGTTGCTGGCTGGCAATAAAGCGCGCGGGCACTGCCGCGCTGCTCGATCTTGCCGAGATTCATCACCAGAAGTTCGTCACCCAACCCCATCGCTTCGGACTGGTCGTGGGTGACGTAGACCGCGGTAATGCCGATTTCGCGCTGAATGTCCTTTAACAGGTAGCGCATCTGCTCGCGCAGCTTGGCATCGAGATTGGAAAGCGGTTCGTCGAACAGCAACACCTTGGGCCGCCCGACAATGGCGCGCGCCAGCGCCACGCGCTGCTGCTGGCCGCCCGACAGATCGGTGGCGTTGCGGTCGCCGAGACCGCCAAGACGCACTACCTCGAGCGCCTCACGAACGCGTTCGGTAATGGTCTCGCCGCTTTCCTTGCGCATACGAAGCGGGAAAGCGATGTTTTCATAAACGCTCATATGCGGCCAGATGGCATAGGATTGGGCGACCATGCCCATGCCCCTAGCTTCGGGCTGCAGAAAGACGCCCTTGGGCACGCTGGTGACGATCTGGCCGTCAATGATGATTTCACCGGCCTGGGCCTGTTCAAGCCCACCAATGCATCTGAGTGTTGTCGTCTTCCCACACCCGCTTGGGCCTAGAAGGACGAGGAGTTTGCCTTCGTCAATCTCGAAGCTGACATCGTCAACCGCCCAAACGTCGTCATACCGCTTGCGCAATCCCGACACCGTGACAAAACCAGTCACGTTTCAACCCCCTCGGAAACATTGACCCTGTGGTTGCGCTACCGGGCGTGCGCCCCAGCTATGGCATAGGCAGAGATTTTCCCGGCGGCCGCACAATTGCCGCGCCCCCCTCACCAGAATTGAGGAGCGAGGGGGGCGCGTTTAGCCAAGACCCGACACCTTCAAGAATGACGGCCGGGAGGAATCGAACGTATTATTTGAGGAATATCGATCCCCATTCCTCCTGCGCTCTGCGCACCAATTCCGGATCGCGCACCGTCTCGGCATAGTCAGGCGCAAAGGCGGCCTCAAACAGCGTATCGGCATCCGGGGTGGTCTCCGGTGTCGAGCTTGGAATGCCCTTGCGACCTGGTACCCGGCCTTCGTTCTTCTCGAAGATCGGTTGGCCGACTTCGCTTCTCAGAAAATCGATCCACAGCTGGGCGGCATTCGGATTCGGCGCATCGGCAAAAGCAGCCGTTGCCTGTTCCTGAAGCATCACGCCCTCTTTTGGAATGCCGGTACGGATCCAATGATTGCCTTTGGTCCATTCCACATTTGCATCCGCCGAAACACCCATCGCATAAAGCGGACGTTCGCATGAGGCGAGCATTTCCATGCCATGCAGTGAGGTCGATGTGATGATCAGGTCCTGCGCCGCCAAGTCCTCGAAATAGCCATCCGGCAGACGGCCCTTGAGGAAATGAAACGCCAGGGCGGTCGACATTTGTTGTGAGCCATCATTGATCGCCATCTGACCCTTGAGTGCCGGGTTCAACAGATCGAGCCAGCTGTTGACTTCGATGTCTGCCATGCCCGGGCAGGACGAATTCCACATCGGCACGAACATGTACATGTCGGACGTCCAATAGGGCCGATCGTTGAGGCCGATCTTTTCCGGCAGTTCCATGTACTTGTAGTTCGGCGAATCGTAGACCATCAGCAGGCCACGATCGCGCGCTTCCATCAGCCAGGTGATCGCTGGCATGGTGGTCACGTCACCGGAAATCGGAATACCGGCGCCGGCCTCGGCCTCAATGCGGGCGATTGTGCTCGGCGTGTTCTGAATTTGATACTTAACGTCGAACTCGTCCGGCAGGCAGTAATATGCTTTGAAGGCCGTCTCGTGGGCGTCTTGAGTTTCCGGCGTCTCGAAGATGGATGAGACCACCAGCAACTCACCTTCCTTGGCCGCATATTTGGCCCTTGGGTCGTCGCAAGCATTTTGCGCTGCTGCACCACTTACGGACACCGCCAGAGCCGCGGCACCGAACACCGCAATCATCGCGGAGTTGCGCATCCTGGCACTCAAATAATCCAACATGACTTCATCCTCCCTGGTTAGTTCTGATATTCAGCAATTCATTACGTATACTTTGCCGATGTCGTCTTCGTCTTCGTCTTCGTCGTGGAAGTCTTCCTCTTCCTGCTGCGTCCCGAAGCTGAAGCACCTCCCACGCAAGTTGCTGCAATTACTGGCTGCGATACTGTTTGCGCTGCTGCACCGACTTACGGACACCACGGCCAGTGCCGCGGCAACGAACCGGAGACCCCCGCAGCACGTTCCACAGCACCTCCCGCGCATAATGGCGGCGATACTGTTTGCGCTGCTGCTGCACTCACGGACACCGCCAGAGCCGCGGCACCGAACACCGCAATCATCGCGGAGTTGCGCATCCTGGCAATCAAATAATCCAACATGACTTCATCCTCCCTGGTTAGTTCTGATATTCAGCAAACATGAGGACGGGGACCAACACAGCACCTGCCACCAAAGATTCTGCAATAATTGGCGTAGAAGCGTTGCTCTTGCTCCTCCGTCCCGAAGCTGAGTGAGAACTCATCAAGGATGGGGACCACCACAGCACCTGCCGCGTATAATGGCTGCGATACTGTTTGCGCTGCTGCTGCACTCACGGACACCGCCAGAGCCGCGGCACCGAACACCGCAATCATCGCGGAGTTGCGCATCCTGGCAATCAAATAATCCAACATGACTTCATCCTCCCTGGTTAGTTCTGATATTCAGCACCGTCAGTTTGTGCCGGCCGATACGCGCCCTCTGGCGATGCTGCGCGTGGGGCAATGGATTATTTTTGGACATTCCTCCATTGGAAGTCAACAGCTGGCTCGATCTGTTGAACCCGGCACTCAAGGGTCAGATGGCGATCAATGATGGCTCACAACACGCGCCATCAACCTCATTTAGACGGTCAATCTTTCGGTTTCAATGATCGCCTCACAGGTTATTTCGATCTTGCATCTTGGAAGACCAAGTGCGGATATTTGGATCAACGTGCTGGCCGGGCGGTTTTTCTTGAAAAATTTGAACCGCTCGTCTGAAGCCGCATAATATTCCTGCAGATTGAGCACGAAGGTGGTCGACGTCACCACGTCGTCAAATGTTGCGCCGACATGATTGAGGCCGATGCCGATATTCTCGCAAGTGTGGCGGATCTGGGTGCGCATGTCGTCGGTATCGACCGAACCGTCGGCCTGACGCGCGGTCTGACCGGACAGGTAGACGTGGGTGTGAGTGTCATCGGACACCACAATTATCGGCGTGTAGAGCAACTCCCCTTCAGGGCACTCTTCGGTCTTTTCGATCCGTGCCCACAGATTGGGCGGATTGATAAACATACGCTTGAGCATTTCGCTCGCCTCCCTGTTTTATGGCCAAACCTGCTATCTTAGGTTTGTATTTTGCTTTTCTTGCCGCACTAGCTGACGCGCAGGCGTTCGGTTTCGATGATTGCCTCGCAGTTAATTGCTATCAATGTTCCTGGAATACTCGCCGATGAAACCTGAATAAGCGTGCTCGCCGGGCGATTGTTCTCGAAGTACTTGAATCTCTCGTCGGAATGGCGATAATATTCTTTCAAATCAAGAACATAAGTCGTTGAAGTGACAACGTCATCATAGGTAGCGCCGACGTGATTGAGGGCGCGGCCTATGTTTTGGCAGACCTGCCCAATCTGGCCGCGCATATCCTTGGCGCCGTGCTCGCCACTCGCCAGCCGCGCGGTCTGTCCTGACAGATAAATGTGAGAATGTGTATCGTCAGCGATGACGGTGATGGGAGCATAGAGGAGTTCGCCATTCTCCACTCTTGCCCACATATCATCCGGGTTTAGAAAGTATCGCTCGACCATTACGATGGCCTTTTTTGTTGATTTGTTGGGCTGTCAGCTGGTTCTTCAGCTTTGCTGGCTGCGCCCAATACCGCAGTCGCACTTCCCAATCCCTGGTCTTGACCATCACCGTATGAACGCCACGCATCTCGGATATGCTCGCGGATCAGTGCTTCAGCGCGCACGCCATCACCCTGTTCGATCACATCGATGATCGCCATATGCTCGTGGTGGAGCTGACTTTTATCGTGGCTGGCGGGGATCACGCCTGCAGACCAGATACATCTGTATCGGAATATCCAGCAGCCCACGCCATGCGGTGCAGCAAAGTGCTGTCGGCTGAATCCACCAGCAGTTGGTGAAGTTCACAATCGGCGTTGACGAAATTCGGATTTGCCGGGTGCGGATTGGTTGTATCAATGCCTTCAAAACAACCGCGCAGAGCCTTGATGGTTACCGGATCGGGGCACACGCCGCCAGCTTGCGTACAGCAAGCGCCTCGACAACTTCGCGTATATCCTAGGAAGATATTGAGCATACTAGTAAGGACCCACGACGTTCCTGAAACTCCACCATCGCTTCCTGGCTTAACCGCAAAAGCGCTGCGCGGATTGTCGTTTTTCTAACGCCCCAACCCTTAGCCAAACGGCCTTCATAGAGCCTCTCACCGGCACACAACTCGCCGGCTACAATCATTTTCCGCAGCGCCGCATAGCACTGCTCGGTCAAGCTCTGATGGGCAATTTCATATGTGCGATCGAGCACATTCATTAGGATTCTTAATGTAACGCCTTACATCTGAAATTTCAAATATAGTGTATCATGCAGAAAGTGCCCGTCAAGGCCGTATGGTTGCGCATGCATCCGCTTGGTGCAGTTGATCGAGGAGGAAGCGCTCTTATCGCTTCGATGTAGCTGCCACGAGCGACAAGAGAGCTAGCGCAATTTTTTCAGTTCGTTCAGTCGAAAATGAACGCGCGAGCGCTAATCTGATACCAGTTCAACACGTTCAATCGTCTGATTGCGCGGCCAACATTAATCACACCCAGGTTGTTGGTGTGCTGATGCTCACGTGTGAATTGTGAAGCTGTTATTGAGTAATCAGGGTCGCGTCTATTTGGACTGCAAGCTGCGAGATCGGTCCAGGACCTGGAACGATTACGCAATCGAATGCCGGCAAATCGGCATCAATAAACATGGACCTGACCACTTCATAAATCTCCAGGTCACGTTCATCCCGCAGATAAACAACGGTCTTGGCGAGTGCCTCCAGGCCACAGCCAGCGCTAGCGCAGGTTTGTTGAAGTCGGTGCCAGGCGCACCAGATTTGCGCCGGCACCCAGGGAGCGCTCGCCTTGTCCTCAAGCGCGCGGATAAAACCTTGCGCGTGCGTATCAACCGAGGAGGCATCCATGGCCGGATGGCCGTCCGGTCCGAGCCCGGACATTCCTGCAACAAACATCAGTGGTCCTGCGCAAACCCCGGCGGGGCCGGCATGGGGTGGATCACACACCCAGCCCACGTCACGCCGCACCAGTTTTCCAGGGATCAGCGCCGTGGGCTCGATTTCGATCCGGCAGCCCTTGTGGCCAACTTCATCGAACCCCACCACACAAAGAGCCGGTGCCTGCTCGCCAAAGAAATGCTCGTGAACCCGATGAAAGGTCGCCAGATCGCGCAGATCACTCAGATAAACCCGGACATGAACAATGTCGGACATTGTCATGCCGTGATTTTTCAGCGTCTGGGCGATCTCATTGTAGATAAACCAGGATTGTGCCGCGATCGGGCCGTCTCGGGAATCGGGATGGCTGCGCCCCGTCGCTAAGAATCTCCCTTCTTCTAGAATGTCATCGAATGACACCACTGAGGGCATTCCTGGTTCGGCCGTCTTGACCGCGATGTGGCCAGCCATGAACACGAACGGTCCGCTCGAGACGGCCTGCGAATAGATTGATGCCGAGGGAAGGCGTTTATCATCGGGGCGGGTCAGGATTACCCTCTCGCCAAGATTGTCCGGGTCCTCCACGTCCACAGCAATACTTTCTATGCCGATCCAGCGCCCGAACTGGCTGCCGACGGCGGAGGCGCCAAGGCCGCTGCTTGGGGCGGCGGCCGGCTGGCGGTATTTGCGCACGCGCTCGTAGACAGGAAAAAAGCGCTTGTCGCGCTGCCACATGCGTTGATGCAAAATCTGATCATCCCGTGTTCCTGCGGCTTCAAGAATCCGGCTCAAATTGTCATGTGCGGCCCATGCATCGGCTGCAACACTCCCTTCCAAACTATCGATCAGCGTGTAGTTTTGAGCCTGCTCGGCAAGAGCTTTGGGCAAATCTGAATAGCGCGCCGGGGCATGTCCAAGACGTCCTCCGCGGACGCCGGACACAAAGACGAACCCTCCACCGCGTACCGCGACAGGGTAGTGCGGCCACGCACTTGCTGGCGCGTCCATCTTAACCGGCCTGCACGGGCTTGAACGAAGTTGATCAGATACACTGCTTTCGGAGGTTGTTTCGCTCATTGCAATACGCCTCTCGTTGGATCTGTAATTTGATTAGCTACTTGTGATAGAACTGGCAGCATTCTTCGGTGATAGTTCAACTGGGATCGCTCGGTTGTGATTCCGCGCTTGTGTCAAACGCGCCACTGGTAATGAACAGCGATTGCCACGGCACGGAGCGCACATGAGCTTTCGCCAAGCTTTCCGCCGCCTCACCATCTCCAGCTTCGATAGCGTTGATGATGCCAAGATGTTCTCGGTGGAATGGCCGCAGATCATGCTCACGTACCGCGGTTGTTCGCAGTCCCATCATGTGAATGCGGATATTGAGGGTGGAGAGGTTTTTTTACCAGCTCTTCACTGCCGGATGCCTCGACGAGCGTTTGATGAAAAAGGTGGTCCGCCGAGGCAAATTCAATACGCTGGTCATTCAGACTGGACTCGTCAATCCCGGCAAAACACTCTCGCAATTCTCTGACTATCTGTGCACTCGCCCCATTTGCCACCCTGCGTGCGGCCAGCCCTTCAAGCACCTCGCGCATTTCAAGAAGCTCGATCACTTCCTTCATCGTTGGCAGCGCGACGTAGATGCCCTTTCTCGGTTCAACAACGAGAATGCCGTCCCTTTTCAATTGATGGATGGCCAGGCGCAGCGGCGTTTTGCTAATTCCAAAGCTCGATCGCCATTTCCTGTCCGTAAATCCTCGTCCCAGAGGGGAAGTTTGCCCTCTTGGATATCGCGGACCTGATCAGTGATGCTGTCTAGATTGAGGCGGGCCATCTTCTAGAATCTGAAATTTCAACTGTGCAACTCGATACCTTTGTCCGTCCACACTTGTCAACCAGCTGCCCGCACCAACCCATTGAGACCGACTGCATGTGAATGGGTACGCTCAGGAATTTCTGCTTGGCCGAGATAATCCAAATTGACCGCCCATGTGAGGTTGGTCCCCCGTTATCAGTCAAAAACAGCAGTCTGGCTCGGCAATGGTGATTTCGGAGGTTCTTTTTCGTGTTCCGTCTTCTTTGGGTCATTAGCGGAAATACTCAACCTGAGTACATGAAGTCCTATCTACCACCAAGAGCATATATGCAGTCGCGTGATACGTTGCGAGGATAGTCAATACTATCGGAGATCTGCCTCATTCCGCAGTCAAACGCAGCGACACAGAGAATTTTAGACGGACTGCACCCCCGAAGAGATCGTTGAGTGATTACAGGTCTTCGCCTCAGACGCAGCGATTAAGGCGATGCGCGCCCTCCAAACTGTGATCGATAGAGCCGAAGAAACCAATTCCATTGCTCGAATGAACGCGGCCGAAGTGCTTACCGCAATCCTGGAAGCAGTCGAGGATCACGCAATTTTCGAGCTAAAGGAAAGTGATCCAGAAGCGCCTGCGCCACTGCTCCGCCTGTTGCGGCGGATCGCAGACCAACCTCAAAGGACGGTTGCAGAGATAAGAGCCCATGATCTTGCGATCGCATCCCCAGCTCTCGCTCTCCTGTGGCGGGCAGCGATTTAGCTTGATTGGCTTCAAATCGAGGGGACAGGGCAAAGTGCAATCACAAGGGTCTGCGCACTCGGTGGTCTGCGCCCCTAGATTTTCTCCAATGATAATGAGCGTCCGGCGCTGACAAGGAGACGGACGATATGAAGCGGAGCAGGTTTGGCGAGGAACAGATGATCGCTGTGTTGAAGGAGCAGGAGGCGGGGATGCCGACGGCGGATGTGTGCCGCCGTCACGGGATCAGCCCGGCGACCTTTTACAAGTGGAAGTCGAACTATGGCGGGCTTGAGGTGTCCGATGCCCGGCGGCTTCGTCAGTTGGAGCAGGAGAATGCGCAGCTGAAGAAGCTGCTGGCGGGCTCGATGCTGGACAACGCAATGCTCAGGGAGATCAGTGCAAAAAGTTCTGACGCCCGGTGCCGGGCGTGGACCGAACGACGGTGCGCTACATCAGCTGCCGCCCTGACGACACCGAGGCGCGGACACGTATCAGGGAACTGGCCGGCGAGCGCCGCCGGTTCGGCTGTCGGCGCTTGCAGGTTTGTCGCCGTGGCGGGCGCAAGCGGGCATTGGGGACACGAGCGCCGATGGTGTTACCGCAGGGACCGAACCAGCGCTGGAGCCTGGACTTCATGTCGGATGCCTTTGCCTGCGGACGCAGGTTCCGGATCTTCGCCGTGGTCGACGACTTCAGCCGGGAGTGCGTGCGCCTGATTGCCGATACGTCGATCTCCGGCGCAAGGGTCGGTTGCGAGCCTGATGCGGCGATCTTCGAGCGAATGGCGCGGCCCGGCACGATCGTCAGCGACAACGGCACCGAACCGACCGGCATGGCGATCGGGCGCCGGTCAAAGGAGCGCAATGTCGAGTGGCACTCTATCGCGCCGGGCAAGCCCTGTCAGAACGGGTTCATCGAGAGCTTCAATGCGCGGCTCAGGGACGAATGTCTGAACGAGACGATCTTCACCAGCCCGACCCATGCCCGCCGGGAACTCGAAGCCTGGCGGCACGACTACAATCACTTCCGGCCTCACTCGAGCCTCGGGGACAAAACCCCGGCCGGGATCGGGACTGGATCAACCGGCAAACACGGTTGTTGCCATCACGCCCGGCGTTGGGCCTCAAAACGGGCACAGGCTCTAATTGTAGCTGGTAGAAACTTAGCGCTCAGATCAGCGGCAACGCTCGGCTTTCAGCTTGTCGACCTTTTGCGGGCTCTACGTCAGATGAACCGGTCGGAGAAGCCCGAAGCGGAGGCGCGGAGATGAGCGCCTGGATCTCGCTGGCGGTTTTTCTGATCCTCGGCGCGACGCTGTGCGGATCCGTGGCCTTCATTCTGGCGTCGGAGGGCCGTGCGAAATCCGGCCTGTTCACCGTCGCCCTATCGATGATCTGGGCGCCTCCGCCGACGGCGAGGCGACACTGATCGAGATTGTCGAAAATCTGTTTTGCAACGATCTGTCGGTGCTGGACCGGGCGCAATTCGTCTCGACCTATCGCGAGGTATGGGAGCTGAAATACGGCGAGATCAAGCGCGGCGCCGTCCTGGGTGACGATGTTTCCGATGGGCGTCTATCTCCCGCCGCAATTGCAGATGGTGTTCCGCTGCCTGGTCGCGCATGAGGTGGCGGCGAAAGAGCATATCTATCAGGTGATCGTCAGCGACCGACCGGAGCCATGGCCCGATCCGAAGATCGTCGATGCCCAGATCCATAATCTGCGTCGGAGGCCGGGGCCGTCCGGCGTGCAAATCAAGGCCGTGTGGGGGTTGGCTACCGGCTGATCGACCGGCATCGGTTCCGCCCGGAAAAGGCGGTGTCGGCATGAGCGCGGACGGGCTGGCGCTGTGTGTGACCGAGCGCGCGGATTGCGCGCGGATCGCGATCATCCTCCGCCATGCCGGCGGAGAGGTTTTCTACGACCTCCATCCGGACCGGGCGGAGAATCCCGCCGAGGGGCCGCTCGATCTGGTGGAGCGGACGCGCGGGCTGAATGGCGACACGATCGGCAGGACGGAGGAGTAGCCGATGGCGGTCTCGATCCAGACGCAGATCGGCGAAGCCAACCGTGAAATCCGAATGCGCCGCGAGGTCTACCCGCGCCAGGTGGGTGCAAGAAAGATAAGGATCGACCATGGCGACAGCCCCTTACAATCATGGCGTCCGCGTCTTTGACGCTGGTAAAATCGAACTTCCGATTTCTGCCGCCGATCTGTCTCCGATCGGCATGGCGGTAGTCGCGGAGACTGCCGACGCAAGCAAATTTCCGCTAAACGAACCTGTTCACTTCTACTCCAACGACACCGACAAGATCGTGGATCTCGGCGCAACGGGAACCGCCAGGGCGGCCATCGACGCGATCAGCGACCAGGGTGTCGTCGCATCCATCGTGCTGGTCCGCGTGGCCGAAGGCGTCGATACCGACGCTACCCTGGCCAATCTGGCCGGGTCGAGCGCCGCGATGACCGGCGTCAATGCCTTCCGCTATGCCAAGGGGCACACGGGTGTCGAGCCGGGACTTCTGATCGTTCCCGGTTACACTTCGCAGCGGCCGGGCGACGCCAAGAACCCGGTCATGGCCGAACTCGAAGGCATCTCAGCGGCGCTGAAGGCGGTCAAGATCGGCGATTGCCCGGCGACGACCAAGGAAAGCGCGCTCGCCTATCGCGCCGATTTCTCCGACCGGTACACCTATCTGGTCGAGCCGGCCGTCAAGCTGGCGGGCAATGTGGTTGCGCCTGCCTCGGCGCGTGTTGCCGGCCTGTTTGTCAAGCGTGACCAGGACAGGGGCGGACCATACTGGTCGCCGTCCAATCAGGCGATCGGCGGCATTGTCGGCACATCGCGACCGGTGTCCTATTTCGATGGCGAGGCCAGCCATGAGGCCAACTATCTGAACGAAAACCGTATCAATACAATCATCCCGGCCGTGACCGTTCAGGGCGCAGGCGGCGCGGTAGCCGCCAACGGAACGATCCTTTGGGGCAGCGAGACCACGTCGTCCGATGCTCTGTGGCGGTTCATCAACGTGACGCGGACGCGGGCTGCGATCGAAAAGGCCATTGCACCGGCGTTCCGTTCGGTAATGGACGAAAACCTGTCGGCACAGCTCGGCATCGCCATCATCCGGTCGCTGCAAATCTTTCTGGACGAATTAAAGGCAGCCGGCGCCATCCTCGGGGGGCGGGCCTATTGGGACAAGGCGCGCAACTCGTCCCAGTCGCTGCGGTCCGGCATCCTGCGCGTTGAATTCGACGCCGAGGAAGCGCCGCCGCTCAATGACCTGCAGTTCGGTTCCCGCCGCAACTCGGTCTACTTCAACGTTCTGGCCGAGGACATTCTGACCGGTCTCGATCGCGCAGCATAAGGAGAACCGACATGAACAATCTTCGCCTGCTTCGCGGATTTACCCTGATTGCCGGGGACACCATGGCGCTGACCATCGAAATCGAGGAGATGAAGCTTCCGGTCCTGGAAGAAAAAAGCTTCGACTTCACGCCGGGAGGCGGCACCGGCGAAACAGCGGTCCCGCTCGGCATCACCAACAAGCTGGAACTGCCCTTCAAGCTGGTCTCGCACAATCCTGGCATGGACGTGCTGTTCGGTAGTCCGCCGGGGCAGCGCACTTCGTTCACGGCGGTCAAGTCGCTGTTCGACGATGAGGACGACAGCGGCCGCGCAATCGAGGTGACGGTCGATATCAAGGCCCGTCTGATGAAGATCGATCCCGAACAGATGAAGGGCGGCGAGAAGGCCGGCTACGATCACATGCTTTCGGCAGTGACCTGGTATTCCGAGGTGCACGACAAGAAGGTCATACGCGAGTTCAATTTCCGGCTTGGCGGCTGGACCATTCTCAACGGCACGGGCGTCGGTGACGATCATCGCCGCATCCTGAGGGTTGGCGGATGACGAAGGCGGCAAGCTCGGTAGACGTCAGGCTCACCTTTCCGATCGAACTGGAGGGCAATGCGGCGATCTCAAAGCTGACGATCAGCCGCCCGAAGACCGCCAACGTCCTGGAACTGATCAAGCTGTTCGGCAAGGACATCGTGACCATTTTGTTGTCGGGCGACGGGGACAGGATGCAGGACAAGGTCGCCGCGCTCAAATCGGGGGATAGCGAACTGGTCGGTCGGATCGCTTCGCTTCTGGATGCCCACAAGCTCGACGCCCTGGCGGCGGCTTTGGCGAAGCTGTTCGGCGTGACACCGGAGCAATTCCTTTTGATCGATCCGGCCGATTATCCGGCAATCGGAAGGGCCCTAGCCGATTTTTTCCCGCGCTCGAGACATTGACGCAAGTGCCTTCCTCTTCGGGCCAGGCGACATAGCCGGCCGCTTCGGCTGGTCCGCGTTGGAGATCGGTGACCTTGAGCTCGACGAACTTGCTTTCTGGCACGAACAGGCGCTTGCCGCCGCCGATCGGGACAATGGCCGGCTTCTGAATGCAATTGCCGGTGCTCTGAAAGCTGGAGCCGACGGAGGCGGCAATCCATGAACGTCTCGGTCATTGTCTCCCTGATAGACCGATATTCGGCGGAAGCGTCCAAATTCAAAAGGACGCTTCAGGGGATGCGCACGGGCGTGCGCGATTTCGGTCGCGGCCTGGAAGAGGTCGTCACATCCGGTCTTGCCACCCGCTTTGACGAGCGAGCCTTCGGCGATCATCTGAACCGCCTTGAAGCCCGCGCCTCACATGCACGTTCCCGCCTTACCGGCGCGCTTGGCATGGCGCTGTCGCTTGCCGCCCCGGTGAAACTCGCCGCTGACTCCGACCAGTCATTCAAGGGCCTTGAAAAGGTCGTCGATGCCCCATTGAAGCGGCTTCAGGAGCTTCGTAAATTCGCGCTCGACACCAGCGCCATTGTCCCGGTTGCGGCAAAGGACATTATCGAACTCATGGCCGAGGCCGCCCAGGGCGGCGTGCCGGTCAATGAACTGGAAGCCTTCTCGCTCTATGTGGCCAACGCAGCCGTCGCCTTCGACATGGCCGGCGCGGAGATCGGCGAGCGTTTCGCCAGGCTGCGCAATGTCTATCGCCTCAATCGGGAGGGTTTGGAAACCCTTGGCGACGCGACAAATCACCTGTCGAACAACATGGCGGCAAAGGCAGCGGAGATCACGAATTTTACCAATCGGGCAGCGGGCGCGGCGAAGATATTCAATTTGACGGCAATCGAGACCGGCTCGGTTGGCGCGGCGATGATCGCAGCCGGCATCATACCCGAGACAGCGGCGCGCGGCTTCAACGCCATGGCCACCCGGGTCGAGGCCAACGCCAAGGGTGTCGAGGACGCATTCGAGGTGCTTGGCACCTCGCGTGAGCAGTTCCTGGGGGACCTGGATACAGACGGCGCGGCGGAGATCCGGAACCTGTTTGCGGCAATGGCCGAAAGCAAAAAGGGTATGGAAGCCCTTATCGCCCTGGTCGGTCAGGACTTCGCCGACGACTTCGCCAAGTTCCTCGGCAATCCCGAACTGCTGAAACAGGCCTTTGAACTTACCGGTGATGCGGCCGCATACGCCGGCTCGGCTGTGGAGGAAGCCCGCAAACAGGCATCTGGCGCGACAAGGCAGTTCGATCTGCTGAAAAACCGGCTTACTCACACCACAATCCTGATCGGAACGGTGTTGCTGCCGCCACTACTGAAGCTCGCGGAAACCGTCGGGGGCGTAACCGATCAGTTTGCCGCCTGGGCACAGGCCAACCCGGAACCGGCAAGCGTGCTCGTGCAGAGCGCAGCCGCAATGCTGGCCTTCGGCATTGCATCGCGCGTGGCCGGTTTCCTCTGGGCAGCGTTCGGCCTGCGACTGTTCAGGTTTCTTGGCCTGTTCATGCGCTTTGGCCGCGCCGGTCGCAATGTGGCGCTATTGGCCGGGCCACTCAGGATGCTTGCCGGCGCCGGCCGGATATTCGGTCGTCTGGCCCGTTCTGCCGGCTGGTTTCTGGCATCGATCGCACCCGGGCGGATCAAGGGCGCACTGGCGGGATTGCACATGCTTGCGACCTTCGGCAAGGGAACGGCTCTGGCGACGCTGTTTACCGGTCTGCGCACCGCTGCCGTTGCGGCCTTGTCGGCGATCGCAGCTGCCGGATGGCCGGTCGTTCTCACCATCGTCCTGATCGCAGCGGCTGTCTTCCTGCTCTGCAAATACCGGGAGCGTTTCAAAGCGTTCATGAAGGGTTTTGGAGACGGCTTTTACGATGCTTTTGCACCCGATATCGAATGGATTTCAGGCAGGTGGGAAAGCCTTGTCTCGGATGTTCGTGGCTGGGTGGACGAGATCGCCGAGATAATCGGAATAGACGCCGAGGCGGCGATGGCCGCATTCGACCGCTGGTTCGACTTCTCCGGCGTTGATGCCCGGCTTGCCAGGGCCAGGGACGCCGTTGACAATTTCTTTTCCGACCTGTTCACGCAGGAGCAGCTCGGCGATGCCGAGAAGGGCGAGGTCGAAGCGGCCGGCCGGCGCATCGGCAAGTGGCTCGGGAACGCGATCCGGTCGGCAATCACATATCGGTTCACTCTTGGCACTTTGATCGTAGAGCTCATTATTGACGGCATGGAAGAAGCCTGGTCCGGCCTGACAGACTGGTTCAGTACAAGGTTTGATGCCCTTGGCGAGCTGATCTCATTCGATATCGATTGGCCGGAGCCGCCGAGCTGGATGAAATGGCTCGCCGAAAAGGCCGGCTTTGTCGATGAGCCGGAACAATCGGCACCGTCCGAGACACCTGCGCCAGAGCCCGCTGCGCCGAAATCGGACGGGTCCGGACTGACCGAACCGAACCCGCAATGGTTTGATCGAGTGACGCAGGCTGTTCAGTCCGTGTCGCTCAGCGCAGCCGGTCGCGAACTCGGAACGGCCCTTACCGCCTTCCGGGAGCGCGCGGCATTGCCGACGCCGCGACCGATCGGTGAAGAAAAAGCGGTGCGCGAGATCGGCGAGGCGTTCACCGATTTCGTATCCGATGCCGGTCGTGTCGGCGATGCACTCGAGGCTGGAGCGGAGCGGGCCGGAAACAAGCTCAGATCGTCGGCATCGGACGCCGGAAATGAGCTTGGCAATACGGCGGAACAGAAACTGCGCGCCTCCGCAACGACTGTGGGAACGGCAATCGGCCGGGCGGCGGCGGTGCAGATCAGGAAGGCATCGGTCAATGTGCGGGTGTCGGCTTCTGCCGGCCGGGGCGGCGGCAACAAGGCTGCGGCCCTGCATGACGGAGTGGACGAATAATGGCTTTGCTGGCGCTCGGACCGCATATCTTCGAGATCGTAGGTCTTAACTATCAGAAGCTCGAACGCGAGAGCCAGGCCGTATGGCCGGCGATCAAGCGGTTCGGCGGCCATGCAGCGCGGCAGTTCACCGGCCTCGGACCTGACAGCCAGACCGTCAACGGGCTGCTGTTTCCCGACGAATTCGGCGGGCGCGGTGAATATGAGGCGATCCGCGCGACACAATCGCGCGGATCGCCTGTGATGATGGTCGGGTTTTCGGGCGCGACACCGGGGCGTGTCTTCGGCCTGGTCATCATTGAGACGGTTTCCGACACGCAATTTCACATCGACCGGAGCGGCGCGGGAAAGCAGTTGGAATTCCCGGTCACCGTCTCCCCCTATGGGGGCGGTGCATTTGGGGGGCTGTTCTGATGGCGACGGTCAAGGTCACCGGCACCGAAATGGGCATCGAGGAAATCGCCTGGAAGTTTCGCCAGCAACTCTATCCTGACGACCCGGACCGCGCCGCCCGGCTCTCCGGTTATGTCGAGCAAATCTTCGATCTCAATCCGGGCCTGGCGGAAGTGAGTCACAACGTGCCGGTCGGGACCGAAATTGTCATGCCGGATGCCGAGACGGAAACACCGATCGGCCCGAACCGGCTATGGGGCTGATCCATGCGTCCGGTCATCAGGGTGCTGGCAGGCGGTTCGCCGGTCAACGGCATTTTCTATTCCAGGCTCATTTCGTGCGGAATCAGGGACGAAAGCGGACAGGAAAGCGATACGCTCGAATGCACTTTCGACTGGCGCGGTTATGCCATCGCCCTGCCGAACGAGGGCGCCATTCTGGAACCCCTGTTCGGCTATCCGGCGGCGCGCTCACCTCGATGGGCAAATTCGTGGTCGACGGCTACACGTCTGCCGGCGGACCGGACGGGTTGTTGCTGACCGTCACCGCCCACGCTGCGGATATCCGCGAGGAGCTCAAGCAGAAGAAGACCGAACATTTCGATGACACCACGCTTGGCTCGATGCTGCAAAAGGTATTCGGCGAGCATGGTGCGCAGATCGAGGTCGACGGCGAACTGTCAGGCATCGAAATCGAATACGAAGCCCGGCGCGACCAATCGCCCCTGGACTTCGCCACCCGCCTTGCAGACCGCCACAACGCCATTTTCAAAGCCGGTGGCGGCAGGTTCCTGTTTGTGTCGCGCGGTAGCCGGAAAAAGAGCTCCGGCGGCTCTCTTGCGCCGGTTCTGATCACGCGGCCGGAATGCCGCGACTGGAGCATCTCTGGCAAGCCGCGTCCGCGCTACGGCAAGGTGGTCGCCAAGTGGCATGATCCGAAGGAGGGAAAGACCAGGTTCGAAACGGTCGACACCGGCGGCAAGGGGCCTATCCGCACCATCAAGTCTCATTTCAAGAACAGGGAAGACGCCAGGCAGGGCGCGAAGGCCGAGGCGACCAGGCTGAACCGGGCACGCGCGGAAGGACACTTCACCCAATATGGCCGTGTCGATGCAACCGCGGAAGCCGATGTGATCGCCAGCGGCTTCGGACCCGCGGAGAATGGCATGTGGCGCGCACGAGCCGTCGCACACTCATTTGAACGCTCGGCGGGATTCATAAACCACAATCGAGGTCGAAGCGCCGGAGACGCCAAAGAAATGAGGGGCCTTCAAATGGATGTTGAAAGGTGTTCGAGAGAGAGAGAGAGAGACGATCGGAAGCGATAAAACCAATACCTGGCCACCGCCGATATGACAAAAACGGCCGCTACAGGTGACCTGCACTGTGATCAAAACCGGTGTCACGCTACACCCGCGATGAGAAGCGTCTGCTGCGCCTCCAGCGCCAAATGGCCAGGGTCAAACTGATGATCATCGATGAACCGGGCTTCGTACCGCTGAGCAAGATCGGTGCCGAACTCCTCTTCGAACTGATCTCGCAGCGCTACGAGCGCGGCTCCACACTCATCACATCAAACCTGCCGTTCGAAGAATGGACGGAAACATTCGGTACCGAACGCCTGACCGGCGCCCTCCTCGACCGGCTGACACATCACGTCAACATCCTCGAGATGAACGGCGAAAGCTATCGCCTGAACCAAAGCCGCGCCCGCATCGCCAATTCCGGAAATTGATCTTCCAGGAATTGGCCTGACAGCGCATGCTATTGGAGGGCCGCACGCTCCAAGGCGCGCACACCAAACTGACCGGCTTTTGATCCGCCGTTGACACTCAATGTGATCTGACACCGCTCCCTTCACAGCAAGCTGAACAGGGGACGGCGCATCTCTTGAAGGAGATGGTGGTTGTCCGTTTTGATGGTGGTGCGCACCAACCACAAAACGAGGAAACCACACTAAGGTGCGACCCCGATTCGTCGATCTCTCGATACTCATTCAAGTTTCCGAGCCGAAAAAAGGCGGCGGCCATGGCGGGATTCGATCCGGGAGACGAAGAATGGGCGGCGATTGAGCCCCCGTCCGGCGCAGGGTCCGGGAAGAGGTCACACCGTTCTTCGCCTTCGGTCCGGCGACCCGCGGAATCATTTATACGAGGAAGGCGATTGAAAGCCCGAACAGGACGATCCGGAAATCCATCGAAACGCGGTGGTCGTTCCCGACGGAAGATGCCGCCGCCAAGCCGGAAGCACGGAGTTCAGGGCACGGAACTTTGATGCTTGAAAATGACAGGTCTTGGAAAGATCGGGGTTCCCCTTCCCAAACGGTTCATGATGATGCGATTCATACGTCAACGCGCAAAAGAGCTTGTCGGATAATCAATCGGTCCGCGATCTCGATCATGAGTCTGCATGTTTCAAGCAGCAACGCACTTGCGCGGCAGGCCGCGCAGGCGTAATAGATCAAGTAATGACAATGCGTTATCCCCCCGCCCCGCTTAATCCGGGAGGCCCCGGCAGAGGCAAAACCGCCCTGCCGTCGGGCTGACCGATAAGCCCATAGGTGCGCAATGCGGTTTTCCGCCGGATCACTCATTATAGCCTGTCTCCTGGCGGGGTTTGCCATATTCAAAGCCTCGTCGGTTTTCGCACAGACGCCGCCGGGCTTTGCCAAGGTCTTCGACCCGGCGACGATCGATCCGGGCGGGATTTCCACGCTGACCTTCACGATCGACGGCACAGGTGTGGGCGATTCCTTCGACATCGAATTTACCGACAACCTTTCAGGCTTCTTGCGCGGTGTCGTTCCGACCGTGACCAACCTGCCTCAAAGGGGATTTTGCGATTTGGGATCAAATGCATCGACATCCGCCTCGACCGGCGAATTGGTTTTGTCCGTAGCAGGAGTAACGGTGCTGAACGGCAGCAGATGCGAACTTGTTGTCGAATTTACCATTCCAGCTGACCTGCCCCCGGGCGATTACACCAATACGACGAGTGAACTGACGGCGCGCCAAGGGACCATTGACAACCGCCGGATCGTCAATTCTCCACCCGCCGAAGCCACGCTTACGGTGACCGCGTCGGATGCGCCGGTCTTTTCCAAGGCGTTTTCGCCTTCGACGATCGATCCGGGCGGGATTTCCAGGCTGACGTTCACGATCGACAATGGGGCCAACGCCATCGAAGCCGCCGGTCTCGCCTTTACCGACGCCTTCCCGGCCGGTCTTGTCGTGGCCGGGACCCCCAACGGGTCGACCACCTGCACCGGCGGGACGTTCGCGCCCGGGGCATCGGATGTCTCGCTTGCCTTCACCGGCGGCGCTGTCGCGGCCGGGGTAAGTTGTACGATTTCCGTCGACGTGACCTCCGCGGTTGCCGGAAGCTACCCGAACACGTCGGGCGAACTTACCTCGGACCTGCCGGATGCCGCGCCGCCCGCTTCGGCGACGCTGACGGTCGATGAAGCGCCGCTTATCGCCTTGATGTCGTTCTCGCCTTCGACGATCGCCCAGGGCGGGGTCTCAAGGTTGAGCTATGATCTGCGCAACGATGCGGTGGTCGGGGCGACGTCGATTTCGCTGTCCGACACGCTGCCCGCCGATGTGGCGGTGGCACCCGAGCCCAACGCGGCGACGACCTGCGGCGGCGGCGTTCTGACAGCCCCGGCGGGCGGTGACACGATCGCCTTTGCCGATGGTGAGCTTGGCGCGGGCGACACCTGCGCGATTTCCGTTGACGTGACCTCCGCGGTTGCGGGAAGCCATCCCAACGCCACGGAGACCGTGACCTCGTCGCTGGGCGCAAGCACCGCCGCGCCGGCGACGCTTACGGTGAACGCGGCGGACGCGCCCGGCTTTTCCAAGGCGTTTTCGCCTTCGACGATCGATCCGGGCGGGATTTCCAGGCTGACGTTCACGATCGACAATGGGGCCAACGCCATCGAAGCCGCCGGTCTCGCCTTTACCGACGCCTTCCCGGCCGGTCTTGTCGTGGCCGGGGCCCCTAACGGGTCGACCACCTGCACCGGCGGGACGTTCGCGCCCGGGGCGTCGGATGTCTCGCTTGCCTTCACCGGCGGCGCTGTCGCGGCCGGGGTAAGTTGTACGATTTCCGTCGACGTGACCTCCGCGGTTGCCGGAAGCTACCCGAACACGTCGGGCGAACTTACCTCGGACCTGCCGGATGCCGCGCCGCCCGCTTCGGCGACGCTGACGGTCGATGAAGCGCCGCTTATCGCCTTGATGTCGTTCTCGCCTTCGACAATCGCTCAGGGCGGGGTCTCCACTCTGATCTATGGTCTGCGCAACGATGCGGCGGTCGCGGCGACGTCGATTTCGCTGTCCGACACGCTGCCCGCCGATGTGGCGGTGGCACCCGAGCCCAACGCGGCGACGACCTGCGGCGGCGGCACGCTGACGGCTGCGGCGGGCGGCGACACGGTCGCCTTCGCCGACGGTGAGCTTGGCGCGGGCGCTGACTGCACGATCGCCCTCGATGTGACCTCCGCGGTTGCGGGAAGCCATCCCAACGCCACGGAGACCGTGACCTCGTCGCTGGGCGCAAGCACGCCCGTGCAGGCGACGCTTACGGTGAACGCGGCGGACGCGCCCGGCTTTTCCAAGGCGTTTTCGCCTTCGACGATCGATCCGGGCGGGATTTCCAGGCTGACGTTCACGATCGACAATGGGGCCAACGCCATCGAAGCCGCCGGTCTCGCCTTTACCGACGCCTTCCCGGCCGGTCTTGTCGTGGCCGGGGCCCCTAACGGGTCGACGACCTGCGGCGGGACGTTCGCGCCCGCCGCGTCGGCGACCTCGCTCACCTTTGCCGGTGGCGCTGTCGGGGCCGGGGCAAGCTGCACGATTTCCGTCGACGTGCGGGGGCTGCGGGCCGGGACGCTGACCAGCATGTCGGGCGAACTGACCTCGGACCTGCCCGTTGCCGCGCCGGGCGCCGAAGCCACGCTGACGGTCGATGAAGCGCCGCTTATCACCTCAATGTCGTTTTCGCCTTCGACAATCGCTCAGGGCGGGGTCTCCACTCTGATCTATGGTCTGCGCAACGATGCGGCGGTCGCGGCGACGTCGATTTCGCTGTCCGACACGCTGCCCGCCGATGTGGCGGTGGCACCCGAGCCCAACGCGGCGACGACCTGCGGCGGCGGCACGCTGACGGCTGCGGCGGGCGGTGACACGATCGCCTTTGCCGACGGTGAGCTTGGCGCGGGCGCTGACTGTACGCTCATCGTCGATGTGACCTCCGCGGTTGCGGGAAGCTATAGCAACGGCCCGGAGACCGTGACCTCGTCGCTGGGCGCAAGCACCGCCGCTTCGGCGACGCTTACGGTGAACGCGGCGGACGCGCCCGGCTTTTCCAAGGCGTTTTCGCCTTCGACGATCGATCCGGGCGGGATTTCCAGGCTGACGTTCACGATCGACAATGGGGCCAACGCCATCGAAGCCGCCGGTCTCGCCTTTACCGACGCCTTCCCGGCCGGTCTTGTCGTGGCCGGGACCCCCAACGGGTCGACCACCTGCACCGGCGGAACGTTCGCGCCCGGGGCGTCGGATGTCTCGCTTGCCTTCACCGGCGGCGCTGTCGCGGCCGGGGTAAGTTGTACGATTTCCGTCGACGTGACCTCCGCGGTTGCCGGAAGCTACCCGAACACGTCGGGCGAACTTACCTCGGACCTGCCGGATGCCGCGCCGCCCGCTTCGGCGACGCTGACGGTCGATGAAGCGCCGCTTATCGCCTTGATGTCGTTCTCGCCTTCGACGATCGCCCAGGGCGGGGTCTCAAGGTTGAGCTATGATCTGCGCAACGATGCGGTGGTCGGGGCGACGTCGATTTCGCTGTCCGACACGCTGCCCGCCGATGTGGCGGTGGCACCCGAGCCCAACGCGGCGACGACCTGCGGCGGCGGCACGCTGACGGCTGCGGCGGGCGGTGACACGATCGCCTTTGCCGACGGTGAGCTTGGCGCGGGCGCTGACTGTACGCTCATCGTCGATGTGACCTCCGCGGTTGCGGGAAGCCATCCCAACGCCACGGAGACCGTGACCTCGTCGCTGGGCGCAAGCACCGCCGCTTCGGCGACGCTTACGGTGAACGCGGCGGACGCGCCCGGCTTTTCCAAGGCGTTTTCGCCTTCGACGATCGATCCGGGCGGGATTTCCAGGCTGACGTTCACGATCGACAATGGGGCCAACGCCATCGAAGCCGCCGGTCTCGCCTTTACCGACGCCTTCCCGGCCGGTCTTGTCGTGGCCGGGACCCCCAACGGGTCGACCACCTGCACCGGCGGGACGTTCGCGCCCGCCGCGTCGGCGACCTCGCTCACCTTTGCCGGTGGCGCTGTCGGGGCCGGGGCAAGCTGCACGATTTCCGTCGACGTGACCTCCGCGGTTGCCGGAAGCTACCCGAACACGTCGGGCGAACTTACCTCGGACCTGCCGGATGCCGCGCCGCCCGCTTCGGCGACGCTGACGGTCGATGAAGCGCCGCTTATCGCCTTGATGTCGTTCTCGCCTTCGACGATCGCCCAGGGCGGGGTCTCAAGGTTGAGCTATGATCTGCGCAACGATGCGGTGGTCGGGGCGACGTCGATTTCGCTGTCCGACACGCTGCCCGCCGATGTGGCGGTGGCACCCGAGCCCAACGCGGCGACGACCTGCGGCGGCGGCACGCTGACGGCTGCGGCGGGCGGTGACACGATCGCCTTTGCCGACGGTGAGCTTGGCGCGGGCGCTGACTGTACGCTCATCGTCGATGTGACCTCCGCGGTTGCGGGAAGCCATCCCAACGCCACGGAGACCGTGACCTCGTCGCTGGGCGCAAGCACCGCCGCTTCGGCGACGCTTACGGTGAACGCGGCGGACGCGCCCGGCTTTTCCAAGGCGTTTTCGCCTTCGACGATCGATCCGGGCGGGATTTCCAGGCTGACGTTCACGATCGACAATGGGGCCAACGCCATCGAAGCCGCCGGTCTCGCCTTTACCGACGCCTTCCCGGCCGGTCTTGTCGTGGCCGGGACCCCCAACGGGTCGACCACCTGCACCGGCGGGACGTTCGCGCCCGCCGCGTCGGCGACCTCGCTCACCTTTGCCGGTGGCGCTGTCGGGGCCGGGGCAAGCTGCACGATTTCCGTCGACGTGCGGGGGCTGCGGGCCGGGACGCTGACCAGCATGTCGGGCGAACTGACCTCGGACCTGCCCGTTGCCGCGCCGGGCGCCGAAGCCACGCTGACGGTCGATGAAGCGCCGCTTATCGCCTCAATGTCGTTTTCGCCTTCGACAATCGCTCAGGGCGGGGTCTCCACTCTGATCTATGGTCTGCGCAACGATGCGGCGGTCGCGGCGACGTCGATTTCGCTGTCCGACACGCTGCCCGCCGATGTGGCGGTGGCACCCGAGCCCAACGCGGCGACGACCTGCGGCGGCGGCACGCTGACGGCTGCGGCGGGCGGTGACACGATCGCCTTTGCCGACGGTGAGCTTGGCGCGGGCGCTGACTGTACGCTCATCGTCGATGTGACCTCCGCGGTTGCGGGAAGCTATAGCAACGGCCCGGAGACCGTGACCTCGTCGCTGGGCGCAAGCACCGCCGCTTCGGCGACGCTTACGGTGAACGCGGCGGACGCGCCCGGCTTTTCCAAGGCGTTTTCGCCTTCGACGATCGATCCGGGCGGGATTTCCAGGCTGACGTTCACGATCGACAATGGGGCCAACGCCATCGAAGCCGCCGGTCTCGCCTTTACCGACGCCTTCCCGGCCGGTCTTGTCGTGGCCGGGACCCCCAACGGGTCGACCACCTGCACCGGCGGGACGTTCGCGCCCGGGGCGTCGGATGTCTCGCTTGCCTTCACCGGCGGCGCTGTCGCGGCCGGGGTAAGTTGTACGATTTCCGTCGACGTGACCTCCGCGGTTGCCGGAAGCTACCCGAACACGTCGGGCGAACTTACCTCGGACCTGCCGGATGCCGCGCCGGGCGCTTCGGCGACGCTGACGGTCGATGAAGCGCCGCTTATCGCCTTGATGTCGTTCTCGCCTTCGACAATCGCTCAGGGCGGGGTCTCAAGGTTGAGCTATGATCTGCGCAACGATGCGGTGGTCGGGGCGACGTCGATTTCGCTGTCCGACACGCTGCCCGCCGATGTGGCGGTGGCACCCGAGCCCAACGCGGCGACGACCTGCGGCGGCGGCACGCTGACGGCTGCGGCGGGCGGCGACACGGTCGCCTTCGCCGACGGTGAGCTTGGCGCGGGCGCTGACTGCACGATCGCCCTCGATGTGACCTCCGCGGTTGCGGGAAGCCATCCCAACGCCACGGAGACCGTGACCTCGTCGCTGGGCGCAAGCACGCCCGTGCAGGCGACGCTTACGGTGAACGCGGCGGACGCGCCCGGCTTTTCCAAGGCGTTTTCGCCTTCGACGATCGATCCGGGCGGGATTTCCAGGCTGACGTTCACGATCGACAATGGGGCCAACGCCATCGAAGCCGCCGGTCTCGCCTTTACCGACGCCTTCCCGGCCGGTCTTGTCGTGGCCGGGGCCCCTAACGGGTCGACGACCTGCGGCGGGACGTTCGCGCCCGCCGCGTCGGCGACCTCGCTCACCTTTGCCGGTGGCGCTGTCGGGGCCGGGGCAAGCTGCACGATTTCCGTCGACGTGCGGGGGCTGCGGGCCGGGACGCTGACCAGCATGTCGGGCGAACTGACCTCGGACCTGCCCGTTGCCGCGCCGGGCGCCGAAGCCACGCTGACGGTCGATGAAGCGCCGCTTATCGCCTCAATGTCGTTTTCGCCTTCGACAATCGCTCAGGGCGGGGTCTCCACTCTGATCTATGGTCTGCGCAACGATGCGGCGGTCGCGGCGACGTCGATTTCGCTGTCCGACACGCTGCCCGCCGATGTGGCGGTGGCACCCGAGCCCAACGCGGCGACGACCTGCGGCGGCGGCACGCTGACGGCTGCGGCGGGCGGTGACACGATCGCCTTTGCCGACGGTGAGCTTGGCGCGGGCGCTGACTGTACGCTCATCGTCGATGTGACCTCCGCGGTTGCGGGAAGCTATAGCAACGGCCCGGAGACCGTGACCTCGTCGCTGGGCGCAAGCACGCCCGTGCAGGCGACGCTTACGGTGAACGCGGCGGACGCGCCCGGCTTTTCCAAGGCGTTTTCGCCTTCGACGATCGATCCGGGCGGGATTTCCAGGCTGACGTTCACGATCGACAATGGGGCCAACGCCATCGAAGCCGCCGGTCTCGCCTTTACCGACGCCTTCCCGGCCGGTCTTGTCGTGGCCGGGACCCCCAACGGGTCGACCACCTGCACCGGCGGGACGTTCGCGCCCGGGGCGTCGGATGTCTCGCTTGCCTTCACCGGCGGCGCTGTCGCGGCCGGGGCAAGCTGCACGATTTCCGTCGACGTGCGGGGGCTGCGGGCCGGGACGCTGACCAGCATGTCGGGCGAACTGACCTCGGACCTGCCCGTTGCCGCGCCGGGCGCCGAAGCCACGCTGACGGTCGATGAAGCGCCGCTTATCGCCTCAATGTCGTTTTCGCCTTCGACAATCGCTCAGGGCGGGGTCTCCACTCTGATCTATGGTCTGCGCAACGATGCGGCGGTCGCGGCGACGTCGATTTCGCTGTCCGACACGCTGCCCGCCGATGTGGCGGTGGCACCCGAGCCCAACGCGGCGACGACCTGCGGCGGCGGCACGCTGACGGCTGCGGCGGGCGGTGACACGATCGCCTTTGCCGACGGTGAGCTTGGCGCGGGCGCTGACTGTACGCTCATCGTCGATGTGACCTCCGCGGTTGCGGGAAGCTATAGCAACGGCCCGGAGACCGTGACCTCGTCGCTGGGCGCAAGCACGCCCGTGCAGGCGACGCTTACGGTGAACGCGGCGGACGCGCCCGGCTTTTCCAAGGCGTTTTCGCCTTCGACGATCGATCCGGGCGGGATTTCCAGGCTGACGTTCACGATCGACAATGGGGCCAACGCCATCGAAGCCGCCGGTCTCGCCTTTACCGACGCCTTCCCGGCCGGTCTTGTCGTGGCCGGGACCCCCAACGGGTCGACCACCTGCACCGGCGGGACGTTCGCGCCCGGGGCGTCGGATGTCTCGCTTGCCTTCACCGGCGGCGCTGTCGCGGCCGGGGCAAGCTGCACGATTTCCGTCGACGTGCGGGGGCTGCGGGCCGGGACGCTGACCAGCATGTCGGGCGAACTGACCTCGGACCTGCCCGTTGCCGCGCCGGGCGCCGAAGCCACGCTGACGGTCGATGAAGCGCCGCTTATCGCCTCAATGTCGTTTTCGCCTTCGACAATCGCTCAGGGCGGGGTCTCCACTCTGATCTATGGTCTGCGCAACGATGCGGCGGTCGCGGCGACGTCGATTTCGCTGTCCGACACGCTGCCCGCCGATGTGGCGGTGGCACCCGAGCCCAACGCGGCGACGACCTGCGGCGGCGGCACGCTGACGGCTGCGGCGGGCGGTGACACGATCGCCTTTGCCGACGGTGAGCTTGGCGCGGGCGCTGACTGTACGCTCATCGTCGATGTGACCTCCGCGGTTGCGGGAAGCCATCCCAACGCCACGGAGACCGTGACCTCGTCGCTGGGCACCGGCACCGCCGCTTCGGCGACGCTGACGGTCGATGCGGCCGGGGCGGGGATAGTCACCTTTAATGTGGAATCGGATACCGACGGCATCTTCAGCTTCTCATCCGCCGAACCGGTTTTGACCATCTCTCTTGACGTCAAGGGCGGGACTGGATCCACAGGCGCACTCCCGGTCGCGACGGATAGCTATTCAGTCGCAGTGGCGGCGCCCACGGGCGTCGCGCTGACGGCAATGGTCTGCGATGACACGGACAGCACCGCCGATGTGTCTGCGGCGATGATCTCCGTGACAGTCGGTGCCTTAGAAGTCGTCACCTGCACGCTCACGGCGCGATCCTCGGTTCAGCCGACGGTCGAGACGATCAACAGCTTCCTGACCCGCCGGGCGGACCTGATCCTGTCGAGCGAATCCAATCCAAACCGCAGATTCGAGCGCCTGAAACACGGTTCGGGCCAGACCAGCACGTTGCGCTTCTCGAACGGGGACCTTGAGGCGCTCGTGCCGTTCACGGGGCAGCAAGGCGGCAACGGTAATTTCGAGTTCTCGACCAGCCTGCTGCAGGCGCGCCAAGCGGCTGCGAGCGTCGCGCTGGTCTCCGGATCGGCCGGGGAAGTCGCTTACGTCGAAAACCACCGCTTCGATGCCTGGTTCGAAGCACAATACAGGACATTCGGCGGCGGTGCGGATGAGCATGGTGATTTCGCCATCGCCCATACCGGGGTGGATTACCTGCTGACGCCTGATGTCCTGGTTGGCGCGCTCGTATCCTTCGACACGATGGAAGAGTTGACCGATACCGGCACGGTCAGTGGCTTCGGTTACATGTTCGGGCCCTATATGACGGCGCGGCTGGCCTCAAATCTGTATTTCGACGGTCATGTCGCAGTTGGCAGATCGGATAACCGGATCAGCCTGTTCGACACCTATACCGACACCTTCTCGACCAGGCGCTGGCTTGCCAGGGCGAGCCTGACCGGCGAGGCTCAGCACGGCAACTGGACGATCCGGCCGCATGCGCGCCTGTCCTATTTCGAGGAACCACAGCAGCGTTACGTCGACAGCGTCGGGGCAACAATCCCCGGCCAGACCGTGCGGCTTGGCCAGATCAAGATCGGCCCCACATTCACCGGACGGTTCGAAGGTCCGGAAGGTCGGACCTACTCGCCCTACCTGGAGGTCGAGGGCATATACAATACCGGCGATACGCTCACCAATACGAACGGGCCCGAAGTCGAGGGGTGGCGTGCGCGCCTGAAGGCCGGTGTCGGCATGACGACCGAGCATGGAACGCGGCTCTCGCTTGGAGCGACCCATGACGGGATCGGGCGGTCCGATTTCGAGAGCTGGGGCCTGACATTCGAACTCGCTATCCCCTTTGGCAAGCCGTAGCGTTAGCCTGCGGATGATCACGACCGGCAGGTTGGATGTATGGCGACGGGAGAACACCTCGAACAGGAGTTTCGGCGCCGGTCGGCGACAGGGGGCACATATCCTGGTTCATCGATGATCGGCAGCCGGTATTCAGTGAGCTGCTTCAAGCAGACGCAGAAGCCGCTTCTCGTCGCGGGCTTCCGGCAGTTCACGGACCGGGGCTGATGCGGTGATGAAGCCGACGGTGAGGCCCTTCAGACAGGCTGCCGATGCCGGCCCGAGCGCGATGTGGGTCTTGCCGGTTCCCGAGTTGCCGACAGCGATAATGTTCTCATTGCGGGTGATGTCGTCGCACCGTGCCGATTCCGGAATCATCATCTCGTTCAACGACGGGATGGCTTTGAAATCGAAGCCGTCGAGGCTTTCGGTTGTCGGGAAGCGGGCCGCTTCGATCCGCCGTTCGACCATGCGCCGTTCCCGGTCGATCGGCTCCGGCCCGGCAAGGCGCAGGGGATAACGGGTATGATCGATCCCCTCGGCAGCGCATTGCCTGGCGACCTTGTCGTCGTCGCGCAGGAACGTCGGCAGCTTCAGGATCTTCAGATGATGGGCAAGCAGGAGCTGCGGCGTGTCACTCATGAGCGTCCACCGGCCGGCGCTCGATCCGGCACGGAACAAGCATCGAAGCCGATCGTACCGCGCTCCGGCGCAGCACGAATGCCGGCATCGACATCTTCCGGCGAGAAGGTCTCCATCACACGCAGGATCCGGACAAACTCGCCTTTGCCCTGTTTATCCATGCGGGCCTCCGGCAGGCGCGGCAATGCGGCAAAGGTATCGGGTCGTTCCCGGCCGGTCAGTGGGGCAGCCCGGTCCGGAGCATTGATCTTATGCTCGATGAGCGCCGGGGAGTGCAGCGGGTCGAAGACGAAGTTTTCCCTCTCGCAAGACCGGCGATGGCGGGCGATGACCTCGGCACCGCCGGAGATCGCCACCTCATGGACATAGCCGCGGACCGGAACCTCGCGGTGCCCGCAGGCTGTCGGAACCGGGTAGTCATTGCCGCGGTAGCGAACCGGCGACGGAGAACTCACCCGGCGGTGCGCTTGTCGCAGGCATCGCAGGATCAGCCGGCAGATCCCGGAAACGGGCAGGATCCTGCTCCGGCCGCTTGCCGATCGTTTCCAGGTAACCACGCAGTCTGTCCTGCATCCGGTGCCGGCACTGTGCTTCGAGCCGGGCATTGAACGCCTCAAAGCTCTCAAACCGAGGCAGTCGCACCATGTAGTTGCGACGGGCATCGCCAACCGATCTCTCGACCCTGCCCTTGTTATTGCCTTTGCCCGGACGGCCAAAACGATCCTCGAACAGATAATGGGAGATCGGTTCGCTGAAGACCCGGGTCCGCTGCCGGAGGCCCTCGCCCATAATGCGGGCAACGGCAATCCCGGTGTTGTCGTGGAGGATCGATAGCGGCACGCCACTGAAGAAGGCAAAAGCCGACACATTGCCATCGCGGAACGCTTCCGTCGTCGAGGCCGGACAGGCCTTGACGAAGCAGGCATCGCTCTGCGGCACATCCATCGCCAAGAAGTGGATCCTGCGTTCGACACCGGCGATCACCGCAAGCGCCTCACCGAAGTCCACCCGGGCATGACCCGGCCCATGGCACAGCGGCACATACATATCGCGCCGCAAAGACATAATCCTTCACAATCGTGATGCCACCGGCAAAACCGTGCTCATCGCGCAGGCGTTCGAATATCCGCTTCGAGGTGTGACGCTGCTTGTTCGGGCGCTGGCCGTCTTCCTCGAGAATCCGGTCGATGATGCCGACAAACGGATCGAGCTTCGGGCACGCCGGAGGCTTCTTGCGCCGATCGCCGGGAGGCACCGAATACCGCAGCATCCTGTCGACCGTGCGCCGATCAATCCCGCTGCTTCGCGCCGGCTCATCCCTTCAACAAAAACCGCACGCCACACCCTTCATCCCCCGCCCTCTGCCAAAGGCACGAAAGCTGTCAATGGTGGAATATCACTCCGGCCGATCAGGCCGCTTCACCGGGGGAGTATCGCTCCGGCGTTCTCACAGCAAGGAACGTTGTGGTATCGCCGGACAGAGCGATCAGGTTTGGTTCAGCCAGCCGGCGCGCAAGTCCGCGCTGCTCCAACGCCTGAATCGGCGCATCCACCTTTACGCCACCGGTTAGGGTGGTTCCCGGCAGCGAACCAAAGGGAACCGTCCCGCTTACCAGAGTAGTGGCGCCAAATGTACCGAGTCTCAAATTCAGATCATCACCGACCACCCGCCAGTTGATGCCTACCTCACGCTGTGAATCACGAAAGGCCTCAATAAAACGAACTTCCAAGAGGACCTGCTGCGAGCGGCCGATGGTGCAAGATTGCTTGACCTTGACCAGGTTGCCACGTCCGAACCGGTCGCACACTCAGTTTCTGTGCGCATTGCGGAAAATCGCCAGATTGTTGAGCATACCATGGTCGCGTTGACCGAAAAGATCTCCGGATACGAGCTTGCGCTAGGCGATGCAATTTTTATCAGTGCTCTTCGCAGCCGTGCCGGCGCGGCCCAGGAGCTCGAAAACATCAAGCGCCGGTTTGCCGCCCTGAAGCGGAGCTTCGCCACAATGAGGGGCGCTACGCTATGACATTGCCGCGCGAGCCCCGGTGTCTCAACCGCTCGATCGCGCGTACCTGCTGAATTTCAAGTGCCGTTCACTATCCAATTTCAAGCGGTGCGCACGTTGCGCCCGTCGCCGCCTCAGCCATGGATGGCGCTAGGGTTCGGTCGCGCAGGAATATCCGCAAAATCATCAGTCCGCGCGGGCTGCTCGCCTGGATAACCGTTTGGTCGGCGTCCGGTTCAAATTCCTGTCCCCTGCCCAGCAATACGAGGTCAGGCTGACCGGTAGGCGATTGCATTGAATTCAGATGATAGTAGTTTCCGCCATCGGTTTCGGTCAGTGCCAGCGACCAATAGGTATCGGGTAGCTTGGCCATGAACCGGACCGGGTCCTGCGCCACATCATATCTGCAGATCACATAGATCGTGTCGGGGCTGGAATACGGAAATGGCTCAGATCCCGGAGCTGCTGGGCCGCGCACCACCGGCACATTGGCATCAATCGCCGCTTCAAATCGGCTATAACCACTCTTCGGTGCCAATGCCGGGATCACCAGCATAGCGGCGATATGCACGATGCCCCCCAGAATAACCGCAAGTCCCAGCCAGAAGACACCATCCCTCATGAGCACTGCTCCGTCTCGATCTCTGGCATCACGACGGATGCTGGATCCCGCACATAGTCCGGATCGGGGCCATGAATCCTCAACATCAGGACAAAGGGGTCTGGCCCTCCAGTCGGCAGCCAGTTACCGGCGCGCGCCGTTGGTGAGACTGAAATCCTGAATTGGTCCTCTTGTTCGTAGAGCACATTGGTTGAACTGAACGAATAACGTTTGGCAGGATTTTCAACCAGATTGCCGCTGCCATCTTGCAGCGACAATGTCCACCACGCACCTGACGGTGCGGTGCCATAGACCGCATATGAGCAATCGCCTTGGAGCGCTGCGCCATCTCCGTCGGTCGATGCGGTAAAATACATCGCCCCATCAAACCGCATGGGAATGTGACCAGTGCGTGCGATATAGGCACTTGTGTACGGGTCGGCGATCGGTTGGCCGGCGTCAGCGCGCATCACCCAGGGACCCAATGTTATGCGATCAAGACTGATGCCATTTTCGAGTACATACCAGGTCGAGCCCAATCCGATAAAAGCACCGAGCCCAAGATAGACGACAAAACGGGCAAACGACCGCAGTGGGCTCTCCGCAACCGGACCGCGCCGCGACCTTGAGCGTCGCTCAACGACCAGCGTCGACATCGCGTGTGCTTTCTGTATCGGTGCGGGCGAAAAAGTTGGGCTGGTCAGTGTCATTGAGCCACGGCCTTTTCGCCCGCACGAGATTGAACCCGAGCCTGGTAGATCTTACCGTGTTCATCGCCATCGGCGCGCTCGTCTTCGGTTTCTTCCAGCGGTGCTGGAATCGGTCCAAGCATGCCATGCTGGAATAGCTGGTTCAGTTCATCAAGAAACATCGTCTTGCGATTGAGCTGGGCGCGATCTTTTTCTGCCTGCGCCAAGCGGCGGGCTTTGGTTTCTTCGCTTTCGACCGGTTTTGGCGTGCCATAGAGTTTCACGCCCGGGATGTTCTTGGCATAGCGATCACTGATCGCCTGGTTCATGTAGTCGTGCCAGACCTGCGCCGGGATGCTGCCGCCGGTAACACGATTGGTGGGCAGGAAATTGTCATTACCCATCCACACCCCGGTCGCGATCTTGCCCGTGTAGGCAACGAACCAGGCATCGCGATAGGCCTGATTGGTGCCGGTCTTGCCGGCGACCGGTGTGAAATCGAGATTGGCGCGCCTGCCGGTTCCCCCGACCACCACCTGGTTCAGCATCATGTTGAGCTGTTTGATCTTTTTCGGATCAGCCACTTGCTGTTGTTCGGGCGCATCGCGCTCGTGCAGATAAATAAGCTCACCGGCTTGGGTCCGGATATCGGTGACAGCGTATGGGGTGGCCTTGAGGCCGCCGGCGGCGAAGGTCGAATAGGCCCCCGTCATGTCAAGCAGGGTCACTTCGTTGGTGCCAAGCGGCATGGACAGGTTGAGCCGAATTTCGGTGTTGATTCCGACGTCACGCGCCGTTTCCGCGATTTTCTTGCGGCCAATACTCTGAGCCAGTCGTACCGGAATGGTATTGATCGATTTCTGCAGCGCCGCGGTCAGACTGACACGCCCCCGATAGCTGCGCCCATAGTTCCGCGGACACCAGCCCGCGCAGGCAGAAGGGCGCATCAACCACCACTGATTTGGGCGAAAAGCCCATTCTGGAGCGCCGCCAGATAGACAAACGGTTTCCACGACGATCCGGGCTGGCGTTTGGCGTTGACCGCCCGATTGAACTGGCTTTCGCCGTAATCCTCACCCCCAACGAGCGCTCGCACGGCACCATCAACATTCATCGACACCAGCGCCGCGTCGCCGATCTTACGGGCTTGCCCGTGCTCGCGCAAGTGCTGCACGCACGGCTTCATCGGCCTTTTTTTGCATTGATAGATCGAGTGTGGTGCGCACCGACAGAACATGCGCCCGTCCACCCACGATGCGCTGAACCTCATCGAATGCCCAATCGAGGAAGTGCTCGGGCGTATAGATGTCAGTGACTTCGACCAGCTTGGCCGGATTGAGACGTGCGATACGTGCTTGGCCTTCAGTGATAAAACCGGCATCTGTCATCCGGGCGAGCACAATGTTCGCCCGCTCGCGCGCCACCGGCAGATTTCTGTGCGGAGCAAATCGTGATGGTGCCTTGAACAGTCCTGCGAGCATTGCAGATTCCGCGAGATTGACGTCGCGCACAGATTTGCCGAAATAAAATTCCGCTGCCCCTTCGATGCCATAGACGCCAGCACCCATATAAGCGCGGTCAAGGTAGAGCTCCAGAATTTCGCGCTTGGTCAGTCTTGCTTCGATCCACAAGGCGAGGAACGCCTCCTTGATCTTGCGCTCAATCGTCTGCTCCGGCGTCAGGAATAGGTTTTTTGCCACCTGCTGGGTCAAAGACGAGCCGCCCTGAACGATGTCATTGGCCTTAACATTCTCGAACATGGCACGCAGCGTGCCGATGACGTCGACACCAAAATGCAGATAGAACCGCTCATCCTCAGCTTGCCAGAACTGCGTTGATGACATTGTCAGGGATGTCTTCTAGCTGGATGGCATCACTATGGCGCACACCGCGCCGCCCGATATAGCGGCCATTGCGGTCAGTGAACACAACAGCATATTGACGCGCTCCCGCACGCAGTTCTTCCTGGTCGGGCGTCTGGGGCAGGGCCCAGACATAAAAGACCAAGGTGATACCTGTCGCATAGGTGATGCCATCGGAGGTGATGTCGACAAATACCCCGCTTCAGACCGGTGATGCGCATCCGATCAACCAGCTCCGAATAGCCTGGTCCATCGGTCTGCAAACCACTGGGTCAGACCGTAAAATCCCGCATCAATTGCTGAATCGATGTCGAGAATTTGGTTCCAAAGGCGTTTTATCTGCCGTGGAGTTGCCACCTGAGGCCCCGTATTATGATGATCGATGCAAAACAGTATAAACTTGATATTGTAGCGGTTGGGAAGCCGTAAGACATGAAACAAATCGGGCAAAAATCTGACGGTGATACTCCCTTCTGGAAACGCAAGACGCTTTCACAGATGACGACCGAGGAGTGGGAATCGCTGTGCGACGGATGCGGCAGGTGCTGTCTCATCAAACTTGAGGACATAGACAGCGGCGAACTCGCCTTTACCGATGTCGCCTGCCATTTGTTCGATTGCGACAGTTGCCGGTGCACTTCATATCCCGATCGACAGGAGTTGGTATCCGATTGCGTAACTTTCTCCGCTGATTCAATTGCTGATTTGGAGTGGATGCCGGTGACCTGCGCCTACCGCCTGATCACTGAAGGACATGAGTTATATTGGTGGCACCCTTTGGTTTCGGGTAACGTGGAAACCGTGCATTTGGCGGGAATATCGGTGCGCAATAGGGTCGTTCTGGAGACTGAAGTGGCCAGTGAAGAGCTGGAGGACCACGTTGTTGAGTGGACCAATTCAAGCACCAAATGAATTCCCGTAGACGTAAAAATCTCCGATTAAGAAATTTTTGACTTGATAGCGTCACGCTGTTGAGGGTATTGAGATAAAACCATTTTACCCAAGATCCAACGATCTGCATATCGCGCTAACACCGGCTTGAGCACATTTTCCCGGCCATCGGAGCTGTGAACATTGACGGGGCGTGGCATGTGGCGAGCCCGCGCGGGTGAACCGGTTGAGGTGCCTCTTCGTCTCGATTTCGACCGCCGCCTGAAGCTCGCGTTCCACGGTTGCGGAATCACCACCGACGCCGGATGGCCGGCCTGGCCGCGAGCTTGATGACGCGCTCGGCTTGACGGACATGGCCGGCCATGAGCCTGCCGATCCGCGCACCGGCAAGAACGGTCGGCACGCGATGACGGGACTGTTTCGCCGATCCGTCTTCGGTCGCCTCGGTGGCCATGAGGACGTAAACGACGCCGATCGCCCGGGATGCGATCCCGCGATGCGATGGATTGTCGGCGGGCGCGCCTTAGCCGGGCAGGCCGCGTGCAACGGCCGGATGGGGCGATTGGAGACAGAGTTCCTTGCCGGTGACGAGAACCTCCCCGCACCGGCCGATCTGTCGGGACAATGGATTGACCGGGGGCACGCGCGGCATCCGCCCAAGGCTGTCGTGCTCGACATGGATTCCATGGCAATCAGGCAGGCACCGCCTAGAATGGGCACTTCGCCTGCACCCGCTGCCATCCGCTGTTTGTTGTTCAACCGATTCGGCGATCCGGCAGTTCGGCGATCCGGAACGCAGCCGAGGACGACCGGTATACGATCGGTCTCAAAGCCGACGCGATCCTTCGGCAAAGCATCGCCTACCTTCCGACCCGACCCGTCGGCCGCCCACCCGATCACATGGTCCGCACCCATGCCGGCTTCAGCCATCGGGCAGGCTCATGGGACAAGAAGCGTCGGGTCGTCGCCAGGGTCGAACGGCATCCGGGCGAACGTGTCCCGCGCGTCGGCTTCATCGTCACCAGGCTGGGCCGCCCTGCCGGGCGCGTGGTCGCCTCCTGCAACCGGCGCGGCCGGGCAGCACATCGAGGAAGGCAGGAACACGATTGTGCGGACCCAGCTGTCATGCCGGAGGTTCCGGAACAATGCCGTGCGGCTCCGGCTTCATGCGCTCGTCTGCAATCCCGGTAACTTCTCAGGATCGGCGCCGGAATCGTCACACACGGCCGGTACGTCACGTTCCAGTCCAGTTGGCCCGGTTGGCCGAGGGCGCGGTGCCAGGGGGCCTGTTCGCCGAGATCCTGCGGCTGATCGCCGAACTTCGGCCGCAGCCGGTGCCGGCGTGACGCGTCCGGTTGTCATGCAGTCCGGCAAGAACCACAGGCGAGGTGTGTCCCGATGACGACGAAATCGGCAATATCCCGTGAATGTCGGCTTGATATTGGTGCCTCGACCGGCGGTTTTTGTCAGGCGCTGCTCGAACGCGGCGCGCGCGCGCATCTACGCCGCCGATGTGAGTTTCATCAGCCTTGCAAAAGCCCTGCCCGCCGCTTTGGCGCTCGCTACCGATCAGACGCGGCTGGTGGGGCGCTGGTCAAACCGCAATTCGAACTTGGGCCGCAGGTGTTCGGCAAGGATGGCATGGTGCGTGACGAGGCGGCGCGCCTGCGCGCGCTCGAAAATGTCACGAACTGGCTGGAGGCATCCGGCTGGCAGCTCACCGGCCACACGGCTTCGCCGCTGGCCGGCAAATCCGGCAATCGCGAATGGCTGATTGTGGCGGTGCAGTCATGACAAGGCGAGCCGGCATGGTGGAGCTTGGCGCCTATGCGCTCGGTCAATCAGCCCGTATCGCCTGGTATATGGGCCACCGCGCCGCCGGCCGCAGGGCGGGGCGCAACGTTCCGCCGCCGCCGGGGGCGCCGGAAGTGACATCAAATGAGACGCAAGACGCGCCGTGCCAGCCTACACCTTCCTTTTCCGATCTTCTCGCCGATCTGGCGCGCCTTTTTGCCCGCGATGCCGCCAATATCGCAAAAGGCATTTATCCTGCGCCCGACGATGGCGATGGCAGCCCCGCCCGCCGCATTGTCAGGCTGCGCGCTTTTCTGGCCGATATCGAACCGGCAGGCGCGCGCCGCGCCGGTAAGGGGCGTGCGGATCCCGCGCAACTGCCCGGCGCCGAAGCGCTGCCCAACTATTATCTCACCGATTTTCACTACCAGCAGGGCGGCTATCTGACCGAGACCTCGGCAAAGCTCTATGACACCCAGGTCGAGACCCTGTTTATCGGCGCCGCCAATGCCATGCGCCGCCAGGCGCTGGCACCGCTGGTTGAGCATTTCGCCAAGCTCGACCAGCGCCACGCCACATTGGTCGACATTGGCTGCAGCACCGGGCGCTTCATCCATCAGGCCAAGCAGGCGCTACCGGCGATCAACGCAATCGGCATTGATCTCTCGCCCACCTATTTGCGCGAGGCCGAGCGCACGCTGATCTCCTGGCGCGGCGTGAGCCTGATGCAGGCACCGGGCGAGGCGCTGCCGCTCGGCGATCAGGCAATCGATGCCGGTGTGTCGATCTTCTTGTTTCACGAACTACCCGGGGAAGTCCGCCGTGATGTCGCGCGCGAGGCAGCGCAGGTGCTCAAACCCGGCGCACCTTTCGTGCTGATCGATTCACTGCAGCGCGGTGACCGGCCGGACTGGGACGGCATTCTCGACGGCTTTGAGCGCTCGTTCAACGAGCCCTATTATCTGAGCTATATCGAGGATGATCTTGAAGCCTGCTTTGCCGATCAAGGCCTTGTACTCACCGCCTCATGGACGGCGTTCTTGTCCAAAGTGATGGTGTTCGCAAAGGCTTTCTGAACCTCACCCGACTTGCGCGCGGTGGCGCAGCAGATGATCGGCCAGCACCAGCGCCATCATCGCCTCACCAATCGGTACCGCGCGGATGCCGACGCAAGGATCGTGGCGGCCCTTGGTCGAGATTTCCGTCTCGGTGCCGTCCTCATCCACGGTGCGCCGCGGCGTCAGGATCGACGAGGTCGGCTTGACCGCAAAACGCACCACCACCGGCTGGCCGGTGGATATGCCGCCGAGCACGCCGCCTGCGTGGTTCGACAGGAACTGCGGACCATCCGCCCCGGCGCGCATTTCATCGACGTTTTGCTCGCCGGTCAGTTTCGCCGCACCCATGCCGGCGCCGATCTCCACGCCCTTGACCGCATTGATCGACATCATCGCCGATGCCAGATCCTGGTCGAGCTTGCCATAAACCGGCGCGCCAAGGCCCGCAGGGACGCCCTCTGCCACCACTTCGATCACCGCACCGATGGACGAGCCGGCCTTGCGGATGCCGTCGAGATAATCGGCCCATTGAGCCGCCATTTGCGCATCGGGTGAGAAGAACGGATTGAGCCCGGTCTCCTCCCAGTCCCAGCGCGCCCGGTCGATCTTGTGCGACCCGATCTGGATCAGCGCGCCCCTTATGGTGACGTCGTCAAGGATTTTGCGCGCAATCGCACCCGCCGCCACCCGCATCGCGGTCTCGCGCGCCGAGGAGCGCCCGCCGCCGCGAAAGTCGCGAACGCCGTATTTAGCGATGTAGTTGTAGTCCGCATGGCCCGGGCGGTAGGCCGAGGCGATGTTGGAATAGTCCTTGGAGCGCTGGTCGACATTGTCGATCTGCAAAGCGATCGGCGTGCCGGTTGTCACTTGGCGCCCGGCATCGTTGGCCATCCACGCCAGACATGATGCGCACCGCGTCCGGTTCCTTGCGCTGGGTGGTGAAGCGCGACTGGCCGGGCTTGCGCCGGTCGAGCTCGACCTGAATGTCGCTCTCGTCCAGCTCGATCAGCGGCGGGCAACCATCGACCACGCAGCCTATTGCGGGCCCGTGGCTCTCGCCCCAGGTGGTGACGCGGAACAGATGACCGAATGTGTTGTGCGACATGGTGCCCCTTGGTCGCAGAGGATGCCGCGGTGCGCAAGAGGTTTCGCGCCTTCCAGTATAGCCGATTTGGTGTGATGCCCGCCGCTTCCCAGCGTGCCCCCAGCAGCGCCGGATTCAAAGCGAGTATGGCGCCCAAATGCGCATTTTGCGGCATCCCGGCATGAAATTTTCACCAAGACTCCGCGAAATCGCCCGCCTCATGCCGCCTGCAGCATGCATCGTGTGATTATGCCGATGCGCCGAAAGTTCACGCAAGATCAAGACCATCAGTGATGGTTAAACCGACATTCACGGGATGACGGCCATCGTCGTGGGGGATCGATGGACATCGAAAACGATGACGCTGGCGTATATCGCGCCGGGATTGCCGATTTCGTCGTCACCCGGACGCCCTGAAAACCCCTTGGCTTTGAGCGTGTTGGCGTGATCCCGTGGGGATATCGGCGACGGAGGGTACGATGGCTGCACAGCGCGGGTTGTTCGATCCGGATGAGCGCTACGCGGCGTTATCGAAGGCGGGAGATCCCGCTGGAGCGGCCTGCCGGGGTTATCGACTTCGAGCTAGCTCTTCCGGCCAGAGTTGGATGCGACGCTCGATCGTTCCGATGGCAGGCAAGGCGGGCGGGCGCCGATGGACCCGGTCCTCATGTTCAAGGCGCCGGTGATCCAGGCGCTCTACGGTCTGTCGGATGCGCAGGCGACGTTGCAAATCATGGACCGGTGCAGCTTTGGCCGTTTCCTCGGCCTCGATGATGGCGCGCGGGCGCCGGACGAGACGACCATCCGGCGATTCCGGGAAGCCCTGGGCGCGGACCGGCACAGTGGAGAAACTCTTCGCCCGGTTAGACGCGCATCTTAAGGACGCCGGATATCTCGCCCGGATATCTCGCCATGGGCGGGCAGATCGTCGATGCCGCCATCGTGGCGGCCCCCGCGCCGGCGCATGACCGATGCCGGGAAGGAGATCGTCAAGGGCATAGAGGTATGGAAACGGGGGGCCCGCCTGATTGGCAGGCCAATTCCCCGGAAACCGGCGCAAAAGGATCGCGACGCGCGTTGGACGCTCAAGCAAGGGCGCAGGAAGACGCGCCCGGACGGCACGGCGATGGGCGCCTTGCTTGCCGTGGTTGCCGGCAGCCGTCGCGAACCAATGATTGCGGTGATGAACTATGCCGGCGGAGGAAAACAGACGCCGATCACCTCTGTTGGCAAAGGTGTGACTTTCGATTCAGGCGGCCTGTCGTTGAGGCCTTCTGCCGGCATGGGCTCGATGAAGGGTGACATGGCCGGTGCCGCATGCGTTGCCGGACTGATGCAGGCACTTGCTGCGCGCAAGGCCAACGCCATTGGGCTTGTGGGTCTGGTTGAGAACATGCCCGACGGCAATGCTGTGCGCCCGGGCGATGTGATCACACCCATGTCTGGCCAAAACAATTGAAGTCTTGAACACCGATGCCGAAGGCCGGCTCGTTCTGGCCGACGTGCTTCACTATGCCAGGGAACGGTTCAAACTGGCGGCGATGATTGCTCTTGCAACCCTTACGGGCGCCATCGTCATGGCACTCGGCAAGTACCGCGCCGGTTTTTTGCCAGCGATGATGCCCTGGCCGAAAGGCTGGCCGCCTGCGGCACCGCCACTGGCGAGCAGGTTTGGCGCATGCCGCTGGCCGGCGAATATGATGAACTCATCAACTCGACGGTGGCAGACATGAAAAATGTTGGTGGACGCGGTGCTGGTGCGATCACCGCGGCACAGTTTCTTGCCAGATTTGTCGGCGATACGCCCTTGGCGCATATCGATATTGCCGGTGTGGCGATGGATGCACCAAAAACCGACATCAATCGCAGTTGGGGCACGGGTTTTGGCGTCCGCCTGCTCGAACGCCCCACCGCCGAGCACTATGAAAAACATTGATCGGGGTGTGTAACCAACAGCTTGGTCACCACGAATAGCGGGTGGATCAGAACGATATAGCCCACTGACATCATGATTGCGATGTCCGCGCCCGCAGGTAGACCGGCAAGTGTAACCCATTCCCAGACCGGGAATGCAAGATTGAGGCATTCGTATAACACGCCCAATCCGGGCTGAGGCGGCCAAGATTATGCCAAGCGGCTTGAATTCGCCGCGCAGCATGCGCGACACTGGCCCTCTGAGAAGGCGTACAAGTGCTGCGATCTCAGCCAGCGACATCAATATGACGCCGGTCGAAAAGGCGCGCACAAATTCGCTTTGCGTGAATGTAAATGCGCCGAAACCGAGCACAATCGTCGTCGCAAAATAGGCTCGCTCGAGGGTGAGAGGTAGTTCCCGATTTCGCGGTTTCAGATCGAACGGCAACAGCATTACTGTCGCTGCGGTTGCCCCATAGGAAAGTACCACATTGGCTGTGACAAAGGCGAAGGTGAGTTCATGGTGATAGGCGATTGCCGGCACGAGAATGTAAAAAAGCGCAAAGAAGGCGAGGCCAAATATCGAGCCAACTCCGTAGGCGATGGCAAGCTTGTTGAACAGGCCGGTACGGACCGGGGGTAACCAGAATATGATCCCCGCAAGAAGCAGCGTCTTGGCAAATGCAATGAGAAATAGATTTGACATGAGCCTGAGGTCTGGGACCGCGCCTTTGCGTCACCTTGTGCGGCCCAGCATAGACACGACTTACTGATGACGGAGGTTCTTTTCTACGAACTTGACCGCCAACGTCTTGAGAGCGCCCTCACATCCTTGCTTGAGCGCTGCCTTGAACGTGGCTGGAACGCGGTCGTGCAGGCCGCTTCTCGCGAGCGCGTCGAGGTGCTTGATGCCTATCTGTGGACCTACCGCGATGAGGCCTTTCTGGCCCATGGTACCGCAGCTACCGGTTATGCCCAGCTTCAGCCGGTCTATCTGTCGGATGGCGATGACAACCCCAACCAAGCGGCTGTCCGTTTTTTTGTCGATGGCGCCGAAATCAGCGACATTTCAGGCTATGAACGAGCGGTCTATCTGTTCAACGGTCAGGACGCCGAAGAGCGTGAGCGCGCCCGCTCGCACTGGCGAGCGGCGGCGCAGAACGGCCACAACGTCACCTATTGGAAGCAGGACGAAAGTGGGCGCTGGGTCAAACAGGCCTGAATTTTCAGAATATCGGTAAGGCGCCACGCCGGCAGAGTGCCAAACTATCTGCCGGCGACAATACCGCGTTCAATGCCCGAGGCGAGTTCGCCGACAAGTCGGTAGCACACCCGCACTTCGTCTATTTCAGCCAGCGTTTGTGTCTGCTCGCAGTCAAGCGCTCTGATGGCGATTTGTCCGGAATAGCTCACGGCATTGGCGTAGAAGGATGCCACTTCATCAAGCGTTCGCCCGGCGATCAGCACCGCGCGGGCGCTAGCCATGGCGCCGCCCGCAGGCACCAGTTCGATTTGTCCGGATTTGAATGAGCCGCCCGCCTGATTGCGCAGTAATGAGGCTTTGGCGAGCCAGTGAGTGCGAAATTGTGCATAAGCTCGCGGGCACGACTGGACGTCATGTTCAGACAAGTCCAATGGCTCGACAATGCCCGCCCGCCGCTCAGGAGCCTGGCCGAATGCCAGGCACGCAACCGCCTTGGCGCGCCCGAATGAGAGGCCCTGTTCGGCAAAAAGCTTGGCGATTTGTGGATCGCGTGTCCCATGTGCGGTCAACGCCGCGCGCGCCGCCCCGACAATCACCGCATCAAGCCGTCCGTTGCCATCCTCAAGCGCCAGCAGCACCGCCAGCGTATCGGCGGTTTCGGTGGCGTTGCTGCCTGCAATGCCGGCATCTTCGACGACCAACTTCATCGCAGTGCGCAATGCCACCCAACCCGCCATATTGGCGGTCAGCGCGTAGGCACGCTGTAAATCGCCCGGGCCAAGCTGTGCCGAGGCCGGATAGGCCAATATCGCGGCAAGGCCAAAAATGAATACGACCAGTGCATTGGTGCGCATGGGCGCTCTCATACACCACTCGCACATCGTTCGTGAACTTCGTGGCGGTGTTCACGATGGGTTGGCACCGCCATCGTTTGTCACCTCAGCACCGTCTCTGGCAGATTCATAGTGTTCCGATGCTTTTAGCCATGTATCTTCAGCCTCGCCAAGTGCGCGCACCGCGATAGCGCGCTGGTGCGCCAGTTCGCTCGCGCGATCGGGATCTCGCGTATAAAGAGATCCGGCGGCGAGTTGGTCATCAAGCAACGCAATATTGCGCTTTTGCATCTCAATGCGCTTTTCTTGCTGCTCCACCGCTCGCTTCAGCGGTGCGATGCGCGCCCGCGCCGCCGCTGCCTCGCGCCTGCGGCTTGCCGCATCTTCGTGCTTGGTGCCGCTATTCGCCTTTTCATTCTTGTCAGCTTGAGTGCGGTTGCGCGGCTGGTCGAACAATGCCACGCGATAATCATCAAGATCGCCGTCAAATGGTGTGACCGTGCCCTGATCGACCAGCCATAGCCGGTCTGCGACCGCGTTGATCAGATGTCGGTCATGGCTGATCAAGATCACAGCGCCTTCATATTCGCCAAGCGCCAGTGCCAGGGATTCGCGGCTGTCGACATCAAGATGGTTGGTTGGCTCATCGAGAATCAGCAAATGCGGCTTTGCGTGTGATGCGATCGCCAGCAACAGCCGCGCTTTCTCGCCGCCCGACAGCGTGCCCACCGGCGTGTCGGCCATCGCCGCGGTAAAACCGGAAAAGCCGAGTTTGGCACGCACTTGCGTTTCCCCCGCTTCACTCATAAGCGCGCTCAGATGCTGGAAAGCGGTCTGGCCAGCATTGAGTTCATCCAACTGATGTTGGGCGAAATAGCCTGCCACCATGCGCCGGTCGGTCAGCATTGTGCCACCAAGCGGCGCGATCCTGCCCGCCAGCAGCTTGGCGAAAGTGCTCTTGCCATTACCATTGGCGCCAATCAGCCCGATCCGGTCATCCGGATCGAGACGCAACGCGACATTGTCAAGCACCACCGTATCAGTGCCATAGCCGGCCGAGATGCCTTCCAGACGGATCAGCGGCGGTGCCAATGCCTTGTCCGGACCGGCAAAGCGGAACGGAATAATCCGGCCCTCAACCAGATTGGGAATCGGTTGCATGCGCGACAGCGCCTTTAGCCGGCTCTGCGCCTGCCGGGCCTTGGTTGCCTTGGCCCTGAAGCGTTCGACAAAGGATTCCATGTGCCGGCGCGCTGCATCTTGGCGCTTCTTGAGTTTGAGCTGCTGCACCTGGTTCTCACGCCGCTGGCGCTCAAAGCCTTCATAGCCGCCAGAATAGGTGACAAGTTTGGTGCGCTCCAGATGGATGATCGACTGCACCGCGCCGTTCAGAAGATCGCGGTCATGGCTGACAATGATCACCGTATGGCGGTAGCGGCGCAGATAGGCCTCAAGCCACAGCGCGCCTTCAAGGTCGAGATAGTTGGTGGGCTCGTCGAGCAGAAGCAGGTCGGGCTCGCGAAACAACAGCGCGCAAAGTGCAATCCGCATGCGCCAGCCGCCGGAAAAGCTCGAAAGCGTGCGTTTCTGCGCTGCTTCGTTAAAGCACAGACCGGCGAGGATCGTTGCCGCACGTGCCGGTGCTTCGTGGGCACCGATGTCGCTCAGCCGCACCTGGATTTCTGCAATGTGATGCGGGTCTTGCGCGTGCTCAGCTTCCGCCATTAGGTCTGCGCGCTCTTCGTCGGCTTCCAGCACGAAGTCGATCAGACTGCGCTCATCACCGGGCGCCTCCTGCGTCACCTTTCCGATGCGCGCATTGCGCGGCATGTCGATTGACCCCTCATCAGGCGTCAATTCACCAGAAATCAGCGACAGCAGGGTAGTTTTGCCGGAGCCGTTGCGTCCGACCAGACCCACCTTGTGGCCGCGCGCAATTGCCGCACTGGCGCCATCGAACAAGGGTCGGCCATTGATCTGATATGTCAGATTGCTGATTTGCAGCATGTCATCGCGCGAATAGGTGGGTGTCTCGTCAAGGCCGGCTCAGCCCGGTTTCAATAAAGGTTGGATGTAAACGCTTTTGCATCCAGGACGCTCTAGCGCATTGTGCAGTTGCGCGAAACCGCTGAAATGTGGCTGCCACTGCGGCAAAGCTTGATGGTATCACCGCACACCACTATAAGCCGGACCGCCGGTGGCACCGGCAATCAGCACCAACTCAATGGATGGACCGAGCCCGATGGCATCTGAACGCACACTTTCAATCATCAAGCCGGATGCGACCCGGCGCAATATCACCGGCAAGATCATCGACCGGCTGGAGAGCGCAGGGCTCAGGGTGGTGGCGCAAAAGCGTCTGAAGCTGACCCGCGAGCGCGCCGAGGCTTTTTATGCGGTCCATCGCGAACGTCCGTTTTTTGACGGTCTGGTGGAATTCATGACCTGCGGCCCTGTGGTGGTGCAGGTGCTTGAAGGCGAGGATGCGGTGCAGCGCAATCGCGATGTGATGGGTGCGACCAATCCGGCCGAAGCTGCCGAAGGCACGATCCGCAAAGATTTCGCTGAGAATATCGAAGCAAATTCCGCCCATGGCTCCGACAGCGCCGACAACGCCAAGATCGAAATCGACTTCTTTTTCGATGACAGCGAAATCGTTGGTTAGGCAAACAGGCTGGTGATTGGTGCGAATCAAGCCGCAGTCAATCTAACGACTGGTGCCGCCAAGCTCCGGTGAAAACAGTATCTCGGGGCTGGCGTCGTCGTCGCCAACAACACGTTCGCCTTCAACGCGAACGTGACCGCCGGCAACAAGCTCCAGCGCATGCGGATAAAGCAGGTGTTCGGCCTGCAGGACCCGTTCGGCCAGACTTTCGGGAGTATCGGACGGTAGCACCGGCACCGCTGCCTGGGCGATGATCGGACCTGCATCCATGTCCACACGCACGAAATGGACGGTACAACCGGAAATCCGTGTGCCGTCCGCAATCACCCGCTCATGGGTGTCGAGGCCGCGATAGGCGGGCAGCAGCGATGGGTGGATATTGAGCTGGCGGTCGCGCCAGTGTTCGACGAAATGTGCGGTCAGGAGCCGCATGAACCCGGCATTGCACACAATCTCGACGCCAGCGGACTCGAGCGCTTCTGTGAGCGCCTGTTCAAATTCCGGCCGCTCGCCATAAGCCTTGTGGTCAATAACCTGGGCTTCAATGCCGGCCTTGCGCGCAATATCGAGCCCCGGCGCGTCCGGGCGGTTTGAGATCACCAGCGCAATCCGGGCCAGAAAATCCGGTTTCTGCGTCGCCTCGATCAGGGCTTTCAGATTGCTGCCACGCCCGGAAATCAAAACGCTAATGGGCCGCTTGGCAATCAATCAATCCACCATGGCTGGCCCTGGAATGTGACCGCTTCCTGATCGGTGCGATCCTCGATGGCGCCGAGAACGCTTGCTTGTTCACCGGCCTTGTTCAGAGACTCAATAACCACCGAAGCAGCGCTCTGTTCGACCACGACGATCATGCCGGCACCACAATTGAATGTCGCCAGCATCTCATCAAGCTGGATCATGCCTGACCCGGCAAGCCATCCGAAAAGGTCAAGACGGGGCAGGGCGGAAAGGTCGACCCGCGCTGACAAATTGTCCGGCATCACGCGCGACAGATTTCCGGCAATGCCGCCGCCGGTAATATGCGCCAGCGCCTTGATCGCACCGGTGTCTGCCTTGGCCCTTAGGATCGGGCGCACATAGATTCTGGTGGGCGTCAGCAATGCGTGGCCGAGTGATTGTTCCCCAGCCCAGGGACACGGTGCGTCGTAACCGGTGCCCGCAGCTTCCACAAATCGGCGAACCAGAGAAAATCCGTTGGAATGGGCGCCGCTTGATGCAAGCGAGATCAGGGCATCGCCCGCCGCCATGTCGTCTCGCGGCAATAGCCTGCCGCGCTCGGCCGCGCCGACCGAAAATCCGGCAAGATCATAGTCGCCAGTCTGATACATGCCCGGCATTTCCGCTGTCTCGCCGCCAATCAGTGCGCAGCCAGATTGGCGGCATCCTTCGGCAATACCCGCGACCACAGCCGCCGCGATCTCCGGCTCAAGCCGCGCTGTTGCGTAATAATCAAGAAAAAACAGCGGTTCAGCGCCCTGCACCACAATGTCGTTGACGCACATCGCTACCAGGTCAATGCCGACCGTGTCGTGCTTGCCAGCTTCAATTGAAATCTTGAGCTTGGTGCCCACCCCGTCGGTCGCCGCAACCAGCAGCGGATCTCTGAATCCGGCAGCCTTCAGATCGAACAGACCAGAAAATCCGCCAATATCCCCGTCCGCTCCTAGTCGTCTTGTCGACCTAGTCAGCCGGGCAATAACCTTGACAAACGCGTCACCGGCAGCGATATCAACCCCGCTTTGCCGGTAGGTGAGCCGATCCGGGCCCGCAGGTGAATGCCCTTTTGGCATCGGATGGCCGCTGCCCGATAAAATTATTGCTCTGTCGGCTTGGTAGTCGATCGCCGCGGCTCGTTCAAGCCGCCTTGAGGACCAGAATGCGGCATTTTCTGTGTCTGCTCATTGTTTTGACCGTTTCCGGTGCCCCCGCAGCCGCCAACATGTTCACTGTATCGGGAATCGAGATTGCCGCCAGCGGTGAGTCTGCTGTCGAGGCCAAGGCCATCGCCATAGCCGAGGGACAGGCCAAGGCGTTTGCGCAGCTTGTTCGCCGCCTGACCTCGCCGGAGGATGCGGCATTTGTCCCAGCTGCCAATCCCGCCACTCTGCAATCGCTGGTGGCGGGCTACAGTCTCGACAATGAGCGCACCACCGCTACCGACTATCTTGCCGACCTGACCGTGAGGTTCAATGGCGATGCGATAGAGTTCCTGCTGTCGCGAAGCGACGTTCGCATCGCTGTTGAGCAGGCGCCTCCCGCTCTCATCATTCCGATCCTCTGGACAGAGGGGAGTACGGTGATTTGGGGTGGAGAAAACTCTTGGCGCACCGTTTGGGAGCGGATTGATCTTGATAATCGTCTGGTACCGGCGCTCCTGCCATTGGGCGATGCGGCGGACGAATTGATCGATGCGCAAGCCCTGGTCACTGCTGATCCGGCGGCTCTGGAGCTTTTGGCCGGCCGTTATGGGGTGGATCTGGCGCTTGTGGCGCTGGTCGCTTTCGATTTTGAACAGAATCGCATTGAGGCTGCACTCGCGGGCAGCGGGCCGCGCGGGCCCGTCGACATACGCGAAATTGGGGAGATCAAAGTTGGTCAGGAAGCCGAAGCCATGGCGGTAGTGGCCGACCGGCTGCTTGTGCGCCTCGACCAGGAATGGCGCGCGGCCGTTGCAGCTGATCCCACGCGTCAGGCGCGCCAGTCGGTGGCGATCGGCGTTCCCTTCGGTAACTTGCAGGAGTGGGTCGGCATTCGCGGCCGCATCGAAACCGCACCGGGCGTCGACAATGTTGACGTGCGCTCTCTCAGCGCCGGTCAGGCTCAGATTATCGTCACCTATTCTGGTGGATTTCGTGAGTTGGCCAGTGCTTTTCAAATTCAGGGACTGTTTTTATACGACGACGGCACCAACTGGATCATCAGAACAAATTGACGGGCGCGGAAAGGCTAAAGCCTAGGGTCCGGCCCCGATAATTGTCTTCCCGATTTGATCCGAGGATGGTTTATTGCCTCCGATGAGGAGGTAACGAGATGTATGATTTCTCTTGGTTTTCCGATTCTCAGCGGGCCCGGATCGCGCCGCTTCTGCCGACCGATGTGCGCGGCAAGAAGCGCCCGGAAACAGTTGATGATCGTCGTGTGCCGAGCGGGACCGTCCATGCGCTGCACTGTGGCGGTCGCCGGGCCGACTGCGCCGCTATCCACGGGCCGAAGAAGACGCTCTGCAACCGCTTCGTCCGCCGGGCCGGGCGCGCTATATGGAAAGGTATCTTCAGCGCTCCGGCAGGCGCCGAGGATACGCCTGACCGGCTGTTCATCGACAGCTCCTGCATCAAGGTTCATCGCTGCGCCGGCGGCGGAAAAGGGCCCCCTGGGGCCCATGGTATCGGCCGCACCAAAGGCGGACGCAACACCGGGCTCCACACCGTCCGCGACCACAAGGGCCGCCCCATGTTTTTGTCAATTGCGTCCTGCTCCCGACGCCCGGCAACGTGCATGATTGCAAGGTCGCACAGCGCTGCATCGAGGCCATGCCGCCATCCGCCGAACCTGTCGCCGACAAAGGCCGTGAAGGCCGGAAACTGCGCGAATGGCTTGAAGAGCGCGGGACCGGGCCCGTCATCCCGCCGCGAAAGAACCGCAAGAGCCGATATCCCTACGACAGACCATCTACACGGAGCGAGATATCATCGAACGCATGTTCTGCCGCCTCAAAGACTGGCGGCGCATCGCGACGCGCTTCGAGCGCAACATTAAAAACGTCATGGCAGCTATCGCGCTCGCCGCAGCCCTCATCTCATGGCTATAATGAGTCCGGACCCTAGAGCGTGAGCATTCCCAACATACTCACCCTGCTTCGCATGGTGCTGGTACCGGTGGTGATCTGGTTGATCATTACCGGTGAAGTGTCGCTGGCCTTTTGGCTGTTCCTGTTTGCCGGCGCCACCGATGCGGTCGACGGCTTTATCGCCAAGCGCTTTGATCAGGCGACCCTGCTTGGCGCCTATCTCGATCCGGTTGCCGACAAGCTGCTTCTGGTTGGCGTGTTCGTGACGCTGGGGATTGTCCATGCTCTGCCATCTTGGCTTGTCGTCCTGATTGTCAGCCGCGACCTGATGATCGTAATTGCCTTTGGCGTCGCCCATCTGGTTGGCCGCCCGATCAAGGTGCGTCCGCTCAATGTGAGCAAGGCCAATACCGCCCTTCAGATCGTGCTGGCGGGAGGTGCCTTGGCTGATCTGGCGGTCATGATCGAACTCCCCGATCAATTGCGACAATCCGCTATCATCTCAGTTGCATTGTTGACTGGGCTGTCTTGGGCTGTCTATTTCGCAGCTTGGACGCGGCATCTGGCCGGTTCGCCTGCGGCCAAGCCCGGCCCGCGTGAAAACGGGCAATAACTGTAACTCCTACCAGCTCGGAACCAATGGCAAAGGAAGATGTTAGCGCAATGACCGCGCAGCGTCAATTGATCTATTGGGCGATCGGATTGATCGTTTTTGTTGCCGCACTCCACCTGTTGCGAGGCATTCTTCTGCCGTTTGTGGCGGGTATGGGGCTCGCCTATCTGCTTGACCCGGTAGCCGACCGCCTTGAACGCGCAGGCTTGGGGCGGGGCTTCGCCACGTCGCTGATCATTGGATTGGCGCTACTCCTGTTCGCATTGACGCTTGTGTTCGTGCTGCCGCTTCTGGGCCAGCAATTAGCGCGCCTTGCATCCTTGATCCCGCAAGCAATTGCCGAAATCGAAACTCTTCTGGAAAATCCCGACAGTTGGCTATCCACTATTCTTGGCGAACAGATCAGCCTTGATGGACAGATGAGCGACATCGTCAAGCAGAGCGTTGGCTGGCTCGCGGCCGTGATCAAGTCGCTCTGGAGCGGCGGCATGGCGCTGCTGAGCCTGATTTCGCTGTTTGTCGTCACCCCGGTGGTAGCGTTCTACCTTCTGGTCGACTGGGACCATATGGTGGCCAATCTCGACCGCTGGCTGCCGCGTGACCATGCTGCGACCATCCGTCAGATCATGACCGATATCGATGGTTCGATTGCCGGTTTCCTGCGCGGCCAGTCCGTGGTCTGTCTGATCCTTGGCATTTTCTACATGCTAGGCCTGACCGCCGCCGGGCTCGATTTCGGATTGCTTATCGGTTTTACCTCTGGTGCCATCAGCTTCATTCCCTATGTCGGATCAACGGTTGGGCTGGTGCTGTCGGTTGGCATGGCAATCGCCCAGACCTGGCCTGGCATCGATTGGCTTTTTGTCGCCCTGATTGCCGGCGTCTTCGCAGTTGGCCAGTTTTTCGAAGGCAACATCCTCTCGCCGCGCATGATCGGCGGCAGTGTCGGCCTCCACCCCGTGGCGTTGATGTTTGCCTTGTTTGCGTTCGGTTATCTGTTCGGTTTTGTCGGCATGCTGGTTGCTGTTCCAGCCGCAGCCGCGATCGCAGTGGTTATGCGTTTCCTGTTGGCGCAGTATGTTCAAAGCAGGCTCTATCTCGGTACTACCGGGCAGCCAAGCAATGGTGATGATGGCGCGAAGGGGGCATGACATTGTCAGCCGACCCGTCTGATCGAAGCGCCCAGTTGGTGTTTGATCTGCCGCATGGAGAAGCGCGCGGACTCGCCGATTTCATGCAAGGCAAGGCCAATCAGACGGCTTTCGAATTTCTGCTCGCCTGGCCTCATTGGCCGCATCCTGCGACATTTCTGTGTGGACCTTCTGGAAGCGGCAAGAGCCATTTGGCGCGCATCTGGGCCGAGCGTTTAGGTGCTACAATCGTTGCTGCCCGCGAAGCGAATTTGATGCTGATCGAACCAGACCGGCCGCTGCGTCTGGTGATCGAGGATTGCGGCCGCGGCAGTGTTGATGAACACAGTCTGTTTCATCTCTTCAATCATTGCCTTGAATCGGATGGCGCACTGCTGTTCAGCGCCGATGTCCCGCCCGCGCGTCTCGGCCTGATTTTGCCCGATCTGATCTCTCGTCTGCGTGCCGCGACTCTGGTCCAGATCGACCCGCCCGACGATGAGTTGATAAAGGCCGTTCTGGTTAAGTTGTTCGCCGACCGCCAGATCGACATGAGCTCCGATATTGCCGGTTTTGCAATCGCCCGCATGGAGCGCTCGTTTGGCGCCGCGCGCACGCTGGTCGAATGCGTTGACTGGCTCAGCCTCGCCGAGGGGCGCCGCATTACCAAACAGCTGGTGGCACGTGCGTTGCGGGAGATGTCAGCCTCCAATGCCACTTGATCCAGACTTGGCCATCAGCACAAGTGCTTATGCTTACTAGGCTCAGGACCCATTAATTTGCATTGAAGTGCGATTTCTGATTCAGGATGGCAAAGGCGTTTGCCATGCCGGATCTGTTTCTGCTCTCACGCGCTCAAATGTCGAAGATCGAGCCATTCTTTCCCAGGTCCCACAGAGTTGCCGGGGGGATGATCGTCGTGTTGTGTCAAGCATCGTCTGCGTGCTGAAGCACGGGCTGCAATGGAGAGGGACGCACCTGCGGCCCGCACAAGACGCTCTGCAATCGCTTTCGACGCTGGACCGAACTCCGTGTGTTCGACAAGATTTTCAGTCACCTGACTGCTTCCGACGGGCCACCCGATACGCTGATGATTGATGCAACACACTTGAAGGCTCATCGCACCGCGTCGAGCCTTCTGAAAGGGGGTCTTCCCCGCCACATCGGGCGCACAAAAGGCGGGCCGAACACCAGACTCCATGCCGTCTGCGATGGCGACGGACGACCGCCGGCCATGTGCCTGGCGGCTGGCCAGCTGTCGGATCATATCGGTGCGAAGCTCTTGTATCCGGGTCTCTGTGATAGCGTCAAAGCTATAATGATCGCAGATAAGGGATACGATTCAGACGATTATTGCGCGGCGCTGAAAGCCGGGGGGATCACCCCATGCATTCCGCCCCGAACAGGACGAAAGGCACCCGCTTCCTTCTGCAACATTCAATACAAACAGCGCCATAAGGTTGAGAACATGTTCGCACCGCTCAAGGACCGGCGCCGCATCGCAACTCGCTTCGAGCGCAACATTAAAAACGTCATGGCAGCTATCGCGCTCGCCGCAGCCCTCATCTCGTGGCTATAATGAGTCCAGACCCTAGTGCGGCAAGCGGTGGCGCTCGGGTGTGGATCTTTCTCGGATCGGACAATGATTGACGAAAATGCGGTTGCTATCGTGCTTGCGGCGGGGCTCGGGACGCGGATGCATTCCGCGCGGCCCAAGGTGATGCACGAAGTCGCGGGGCAAGCGATGCTTGCACATGTATTGGATGCGGCGCGAAAGGCGGGGCTTGGCCGCCATATCGTGGTCACCGGTCCCGAGAGCGATGAGGTCAGATCTCTTACGCAAGGCGATCAAGGACAGACCAGCTTTGTGATGCAGGCTGACCGGCGCGGCACCGGCCATGCGGTATTGACCGCACGGCCCGCAATCGCGCCAGAAATGCGCTCGGTATTCATCCTTTACGGTGACACACCGCTGGTCAGACCTGAGACCATTTTGGCGATGCAACAGGGCATGGAAGATGCAGATATTGTCCTTCTGGCTTTCAGCCCTGAAGACCCCACTGGATATGGCCGTGTTGTGCGGGATGCCTCCGGCCAGGTAGTGGCGATTCGCGAACACGCAGATGCCAGCGAAGAAGAGCGCGCCATTTCATCTTGCTGGTCCGGATTGATGGCGTTTTCCGCTGCATCCATGCTGCAGCTTCTTGATGACCTGCAGCCGCACAATGCACAAGGCGAGCTCTATCTCACCGAAATTATCGAGATCGCACATGCACGCGGCCTCGTGACAGCATGCCACGACGTCGATTCAATCGACGTAATCGGCGTTAATTCGCGCGCTGAGCTTGCTGTTGCCGAAGCGCACATGCAAGCGCGGCTGAGAGGCCGCGCGATGGAGGGCGGTGTAACGCTGATCGCGCCCGAAACTGTCCATTTTTCGTATGATACTGTTCTGGCGCGTGATGTTGTGGTCGAACCCAATGTGATCTTTGCGCCCGGCGTCAGCGTCGGTGAGGGCACGCGCATCCGCGCCAATTGCCATCTTGAGGATGCTGAGGTCGGTAAGGGCGCTATCATCGGCCCGTTCGCGCGGCTCCGCCCGGGTGCACGTATCGCCAACAAAGCCCATGTCGGAAATTTTGTTGAAATCAAGAATGCAGTACTTGGCGAAGGGGCCAAGACAAACCATCTAACCTACATCGGAGATGCGAGCGTCGGCGCTGACGTCAATATCGGTGCCGGGACAATTACCTGCAATTATGATGGTTTCCACAAGCACCGCACCGAAATAGGGGCCGGTGCGTTTGTCGGTTCGAACAGTGCGCTTGTCGCACCGGTATCGATCGGCAAGGGCGCCTATATCGCCTCGGGCAGTGTGGTGACAGGCAATGTCGAAGACAATGCGTTGGCGGTTGCGCGTGGCCGGCAGGATAACAAACCTGATTGGGCGAACAAGTTTCGTGCCCTGCATGCGCGTGCGAACAAAGGCAGCAATCGCCAAGACGAGGGAGAGTAGCACGCAATGTGCGGCATTGTCGGCATAATTGGCAAGGAACCGGTGGCGGAGAATATTCTCGAAGCGCTGCGACGGCTTGAATATCGCGGGTATGATTCAGCAGGCATCGCAACGCTGGTGGATGGACATCTTGATCGATGCCGCGCGGAAGGAAAGCTTGCCAAACTTTCTGAAAAACTGAACACAGCGCCGCTATCAGGACAGATCGGAATCGGCCATACGCGCTGGGCCACTCAT